>JABTUC010000001.1 GCA_015075545.1 Ideonella sp.
AAGTCGGGCAGGTACACGTAGTAGGTTTCGCCCTCGTAGTTGTTGTGCATCGCGCGCCAGAACGCCGTGAGGCGCTGCTGGCCATCGAGCAGGTGCTCGGTGACGCGGCCGGCGGTCTCGGGTGCTGTCGCGATGTAGCGCGAGATGAACTGCTCCCTGTCGCCGACCTGCAGCAGCAGCGTCACACCGACCGGCAGGTTCTGCACCACTGTGTTCAGGAAACCGGCCACGCGCCAGCGGTCCCACGCCTCGAAGCGCTGGAAGCGTGGCAGTTTCAGCATGCCCGAGGCGACCTGGACGTACCAGGTGCCCAGCGTGCGGTCCTGCGCCTTGCTGGACTGTTGAAGAATGGTCATGCGGCCGCTCCCTCGAGTTGTTCTTGGGCCTCGGGCAGGCGGAGCTTGCCGGAGACGAGGCGGGGGAGGAGGCTGTCGCGAAGTTCAGCCAACGCTTTCGCTGTCAAACGATTCTCGCCAACCCTTCTCAGCAAGGGCCGAACAACTCGCGTGAATGCATCGGAGACCGCTACGGGCGCAAGAATCATTTCCAACGCCGCGACTTGGTCGGGCTTGACACGCTGATGGCTGTTGGACGTGCCCGTCACCAAGGCGCGGACGGACGCCTCAAACGCTGATCCGGTCAGCGCGCAGTAGACGAGTTCAGTGCTCGCAGCTCGCCTCGCGACCCATGGCAGAAACTCTGTCGAGCAGACCGCGTGTGCGCCTATTCGCGAGGGCAACCAAACGCGGGGGATGTGCGGGTTCAGCTTTGAATGAAGAACGGCGCCAACCGGCACGCGGGTCTTGTTGCTCTTGATCGTCTCGCCGCGTTCGAACACAGGCAGTTGCTCCGCGTCGAACGCCGGCAAGCTGAAATGCTCGAATTCCTCCTCCGGTGCTGTCAACGGGTTGACCGAGCCCTTTGCTAGTTCTGCCAAGTCACCAAACGTCCCTGTCTTCCACCCCTTCGGAATCAACCCCAGCGCCGACTCCTCGAACTCGGCGGGGAACAGCGCGGCCGTGGCGGCGTCCATGCCTTCGGGCTCGCGGCCCTCGGCCTTGGCGCGCACCGGGTCGAAGTCGATGAACCAGCTCTTGAACAGGGCTTGGGCGATGGATTCGAGGGTGGCGTTGGTTTGGCGCAGGAGGTCGATGCGGTCGTCGAGACGGCCAAGCACATCGACAACTGCGTCCTGTTCGTCTAAAGGTGGACAAGGAACTTGAATCTTGTTCAGGTTGCCTTGCGTCAGTTTCGGCATGACAGCACCCGTCAAGTAGGGCGCGAGGTCTGCAGAAAGGATCGCGTACTCAAGATACCGGGTACGGGCGCGCTCGTTGCCCTCGACGATATGAGCATGGTTGTTGACCCAGAAGCGGCCCGTCGCGCGAAAGGCAACCGGCGTGTTCCTGGTTCGCAGGTTCTCGCCGTCTTCGGCAATCAACAGGTACTCGCCGTCGAACAGAAACCCATCGACGTGGTCCACGACACCCGACGCGCCGTAGTACGGATAGGGGCCGGTGCGTCGATCGGCCTCCTTCACAGGCTTGCGCTTTGTGTCGTGGTTGACCGTAAGTTCACCGAGCGAAAGCACGGGCCACTTAGACCGCATAGCCCATCGCTCCCAGCTTCTCCCGAATCACCGCATCCAGCTCCGCCCCCTTCGCCATCTGCTCGGCGAGCTGCGCGGTCAGCCGCTCCATCTTCTCGGCGAACGCCTCGTCGTCGTCTTCGGCCGCTTCGGCGCCCACGTAGCGGCCCGGCGTCAGCACGTGGCCGTGCTCGGCGATCTCGGCCAGCTTGACGGCGCGGCAGAAACCGGGCACGTCGGCATAGGGCTCGTCGGCGCCGTCCTTGCCGCCGCTCTCTCCGTCGTCTCGCCAACGATGCACGGTGGTGGCGATGCGCGCCACGTCCTCGTCGTCGAGCACGCGGTTCACGCGCGTGGCCATGCGGCCGAGCTTGCGCGCGTCGATGAACAGCACCTCGCCGCGGCGGTCGCGGCTCGCGCGGCGGGGGCTGCCCTCACCCCCCGCCCTCTCCCGCGGGCGGGAGAGGGAGCCGGTCTTGTCCTTGGCGAGGAACCACAGGCACGCCGGAATCTGCGTGTTGAAGAACAACTGCGGCGGCAGCGCGACCATCACGTCGACCACGTCGGCCTCGACCATCGCCTTGCGGATCGCGCCCTCGTTGTTCTGGTTGCTGCTCATGCTGCCGTTGGCCAGCACCACGCCGGCCTGGCCGCGCGGGCTCAGGTGGTGCACGATGTGCTGCAGCCAGGCGGTGTTGGCGTTGCCCGGCGGCGGCGCACCGAAGGCCCAGCGCCGGTCTTCGGCCAAGCGCTCGCCGCCCCAGTCGCTGATGTTGAACGGCGGGTTGGCCAGCACGTAGTCGGCGCGCAGGTCGGGGTGCTGGTCGCGGTGGAAGGTGTCGGCCGGCTCGCGGCCGAGGTCGGCCGCGAGGCCGCGGATCGCGAGGTTCATCGCCACCAGCCGCCAGGTGGTGGGGTTTGCCTCCTGGCCGTAGATGCTGATGTCGTCGGCGCGGCCGCCGTGCGCCTCGATGAACTTCTCGCTCTGCACGAACATGCCGCCCGAACCGCAGCACGGGTCGTACACGCGGCCGTGGTGCGGCGCCAGCACCTCGACCAGCACCTTCACCACGCTGGCGGGCGTGTAGAACTGGCCGCCCTTCTTGCCCTCGGCGCTGGCGAACTGGCCGAGGAAGTATTCGTACACCTCGCCGAGCAGGTCTTTGGCGCGGTGGCCGCCCAGGGCGCCGCCGGCGAAGCCGATGGTGGAGATCAGATCCACCAGCTCGCCGAGCTTGCCGGGCTCGAGCTGCGTGCGGCCGAAGCGCTTGTCGAGGATGCCTTTGAGGCGCGGGTTGTCGGCCTCGATGGCCTCGAGCGCGGCGTCGATGCGCACGCCGATGTCGGCCTGCTTAGCCTGGGCGCGCAGGGTTGCCCAGCGCGCCGGCGCCGGCACCCAGAACACGTTGGCCATGGTGTAGTAGTCGCGCTCTTCCAGCGCGGCGGCGTGGTCGGCGGCGTCGGGCAGGTGGAGGTCGCCCGATTCGTCGGCGAAAGCGGCCTGGAGCTGCGCGCGGCGTTCGTCGAACGCATCGCTCACGTACTTGAGAAAGATGAGGCCGAGCACGATGTGCTTGTACTCGGCGGCGTCCATGCTGGCGCGCAGCTTGTCGGCGGCGGCCCAGAGGGTTTTCTTCAGGTCTTGATTCATCGTGGGTTGGACTGTGTCTCAGACTGGCGTGAGCAGGCAACGCTGCACGCTACACAGCGTTCGCGTAGGCGCGCGCGGCCGTCTGCAGGCGCTTGACCACGGCGGCTGCCAGTGCCGCCGGCGCCAGCACCCTGACGAACTCCCCATGCCGCAACACGTCCATCGCCAGCTCCGTCGCATCGGCATACGGCACCCGCAGCGTCAGCGAGCCGTCGGCCTCCACCTTGGCCTCCTGCGCCGGATGCCACTGCTCGTGCTGCACCCACTGCGCCGCCTCGGGCGCAAAGCGCAGCGTGGCCCACTGGGTCTTCTGCCGCGGCCCCGCAAAGATCCCGTAGCCGCCGTCGAGCTCGGCCTCCACCTGCTTGATCGCCACGTCCTTGGCCTTGTGCTCGAGCATCGCGCCGTCGCGGATGGCGTCGAGCGCGAAGCGGCGTAAGGAGTCGGTCTTGTGGCACCAGGCGTCGAGGTACCAGGTGTTGCGGTAGTGCACCAGCCGCTGCGGTGACACGGTGCGCTGGCCTTCGGCCTTGCGGCCGCGGGTGTAGTAGGTCATCTCGATGCGGCGGCGCTGCATCAGCGCGCCGCCGGCCAGCTCGAAGATGCGGCCGCCCACCGGGCGCCGCGCGGGGGTGACGATCTTCACGCGCTTCATCAGCTCGTGCGCCTCGCGCTCGCTGGTGCCGAGCATGCCGTGCAGCTTGTCGAGCAGCGGCTGCAGGTGGCGCGCCAGCATGCCGCCTTCGTCGAGCCCCTGGATGAGCTGGTGCATCGTGAGCAGCGCGTGGATCTCGCGCTCGCTGAACCAGACGCCGGGCAGCTCGTGCTGCACCTGGGTGCGGCTGCCGGGTTGGGCGGCGTCGAACTTGTAGCCGTTGGCGAAGCGGTCGTAGACGATCGGCGCGTCCATGCGGCTGCGCAGGTACTCGAGGTCGCGCTTGAGCGTGGCGCGCGACACCGCCAGCTCCTCGAGCAGCACGGCAAAGCTCACACAGCCGCGGTGGCGGATCAGCATCTCGATTTTGTAGAAGCGTTCGGTGCGGTCCACGGATTGACTGGCTACAGGCTCATTGGGTGAGCCTGGCGGATCCTACCGGCTCGGTGGCATGAAACTCCGGCGCACCGTGTTCGAATTTCATGGTGCCTCCTCAGGCACAGACCTGGCGCTTGCCGATGTTGGCATGCCAGGGTTGGAGCTGGCGCACCATGCAGGTCTGCGTCAACCAGTCGAGGTAGCGGCGCACGGTGCTTTCGTTCACCCCCAGCGAGCGCGCGGGATCGGCGGCGTTCCACGTCTGGCCGTGATAGTGCGTGAGCATGAAGCATGGCCGGTGCGGCCACACGGATGCCGAGTTGCGGCAGGTCGCGCTGGAGAAAGAGATCAACGAAGCGCTGCCGCCATTCGTGGCTTTGTGCATCGTCGTCCGCCAGGTACGAGAGTGGATAGCCGCCGCGGTGCCACAACGCGGCGACGTTCTCCGTGCCCGTCTCTTCGAGGTCGAAGCCTGCGGCCTCGACCACGGCCAGCCGGCCGGTGAGCGACTCGCTGCCTTGGCGCAGCAACCCCATCGAAGCACTGCCGAGCAACAGGAAGCGAGCAGGGAGGTTCTCGCGATCCATCAGCACGCGCAGCACCGGGAAGAGCTGCGGGGCGTGCTGCACCTCGTCGATCACCACCAGGCCGCGCAGGTTCTGCAGCACGCTGAGCGGGCGGCGGAACTGCTCCGCAACGACCGGGTTCTCCAGATCGAAGTAGTTGGCGATGGGTCCGTCAACGTCTCGCGATTGCTCGCAACGTGCCGGGCCGTTTCGTTCGGCGTTGCTTGCCCGTCACGCTCGGTTGCAATGCTGCGTCGCTCGCGGAGGCTCCCAGCAGTCGTTCTCGCTCCTGTCCGAAAAACGTGCTATTTTTCGGACATGAAAGCGCCTGCTCGAACCACTTCGGCACGCCAGATCCGGCCGTCGCGCCCTTCGGATGAGCCGGGCATCGAAGCCAGCATCGCGCGCCGTGTGCGACGCGCCAAGCCGGGTACGGTCTTCACGCCCGCTTTGTTCGCAGGCGTCGGCAGCCGCGCGGCAATCGACAAGGCCTTGCAGCGACTCGTTGCTCGCGGCGACCTGCGCCGCCTTTCCCGCGGCCTGTACGACAAGCCGCGACAAGACCCGCTGCTCGGCACGCTGTGGCCATCCGTCGATGCGGTCATTGCCGCGCTCACCGGCAAGGACAAGCTGCGCCTTCAGCCGACCGGAGCCTATGCGGCGAACCTGCTCGGACTGTCCGACCAGGTGCCTGCGCGCGTCGAGTTCCTCACCGACGGTACGAGCCGCACCGTGAAGGCCGGCCCGATGCAGATCGTGCTCAAGCGCACCACGCCGCGCCAGATGGCCGCGGCCGGGCGCACGAGTGGCTTGGTGATTCAGGCGCTGCGCAGCCTCGGGGCCGATCATCTGACGCCGCAGCGGCTGAACAAGCTGCGCCGATCGATCCCAGTCGCACAGCGGCGTGCGTTGATCGACGACCTGACGCTCGCCCCGGGCTGGCTGCAGCCGACGCTGCGCGCACTGGCAGCCGACTGACCATGGTCGAACTGGCCGCTGCGTTTGTGGCGCTGCCAGCGGAGCGCCGCTCGCTGGCCTTCGCGCAGACCGCCGCCCGCCTGGCCGCATCGAGCGTGATGGTCGAGAAGGACTTCTGGGTGTGTTGGCTCCTCGGCCTGCTGTTTGCCGATGACGAGCTGGCGCCGCATCTGGTGTTCAAGGGCGGCACGTCGCTGTCGAAGGTCTATGGCGTCATCGACCGCTTCTCGGAAGACATCGATCTATCGATGTCACCGGCGTTCATCGGCGCGGACGAGGCCACGCTCGACGCAATGACCAGCCGCACGAAGCTGGACGCAGCGTTGACGCAGATGCAAGCGGCGTGCGGCGAGCGAACGCGCGCGCTGCTGATCCCTCGGCTCGAAGAGGCGATCACCGAACACCTCGGAAGGCGCAAGGGCCGCAAGCCCTGGTTGCGCTACGAGGACGACCCGGCGGCACGATCGCCCGTCGTCCACTTCGACTACCCCTCGGGCGAAGCAACCGGCTTCGACTACCTTGCGCGTGAAGTGAAGCTCGAACTTGGATCGCTCACGGATCAGCGGCCGACGGAGACCCACGACGTACGCGCGTGGGTGGTAGACGACTTCCCAGCCGCCTTCGGCGACTGGCAGTGCAAGGTCACCGCGCTCGAGCTGCCGCGCACGTTCTGGGAGAAGGCGACGATCCTCCACGCCGAGCACCACCGCCCGGAGGATCAGCCGACGCCTGACCGCTACGCCCGCCACTACGCTGACATGGCGAGGCTCCTGCAGCACGCGAACGCACCGGCCATGCTGAGCGATCACGCGCTGTGCGCGCGAGTCGTGGAGTGGAAGAGCCGAGTGTTCGCGCGCCAGTGGGCGCGCTACGACATCGCGCGGCCAGGCAGCTTCCGACTCCTGCCACCGCCGGCGCGACGCGCCGAACTGGCCCGCGACTACGCGCAGATGCGCGCGATGTTCCTCTCAGCGCCACCGACGTTCGACGCCGTGCTCGACACGCTCGACGACGCCGAACGAAGACTCAACGCGCGCTGAGCGACGAGGTCGCTCGCGGATCAGAGCATCGCCTCCGAAACTGGCACCAGACTGGCACCAGCAAAAGAATCAACAACGGTTGCTGGCGACTGCTCTCGCCGAATCGCACTGTTTCTGGTAGGCCGTGCTGGGCTCGAACCAGCGACCAAAGGATTATGAGTCCTCTGCTCTGACCAACTGAGCTAACGGCCCCGGGGAGGTGGCCGATTGTAGGAGCGCATCACACCCGCACCGGTGCACGCTCACGGCCGGTGCGACAGCGCGTTGCCGATCAGCCGCGAGGTGATGTCGACGATCTGCACCATGCGCTCGTAGGCCATGCGCGTGGGCCCGATGACGCCGAGCGTGCCGACGACGCGGCCGTCGATCTCGTACGGCGCCGACACCACCGACAGCTCCTCGAACGGCACCACGCCGCTCTCGCCACCGATGTAGATGCGCACGCCGTCGGCGCGGCTCGACACCTCGAGCAGGCGCATCAGGTCGGCCTTCTTCTCGAACACGTCGAACAGCTTGCGCAGGCTGGCCATGTTCTGGCCGAAGTCCTGCACGCCCAGCAGGTTGCGCTCGCCCGACACCACCACCTGCTCGCCGTCGCCCGCCTCGCTGCCGGCCTGCACCGCGGCCGTCATCAGTTGCGCGATCTCGTCGCGCAGCGCGGCGATCTCGCTGCGCAGGCGGTCGCGCATGCCGTCGATGTCGAGCCCGGCGTAGTGCGCGTTGACGTAGTTGGTGGCCTCCACCAGCTCCGATTGCGTGTAGTCGCGGCTGGTGGCGATGACGCGGTTCTGCACGTCGCCGTCGGCGCTCACCAGGATCAGCAGCACGCGGCGCTCGCTCAAGCGCAGAAACTCGATGTGGCGCACCACGCCGGGCCGCCGCGGCACGGTGACCACGCCGACGAAGTGCGACAGGTTCGACAGCAGCTGCGCCGCCTGCGCGATCACGCGCTGCGGCTGGTCGGGCTGCAGTTGCTCGCGCACGTTGGCGAGTTCGGGCGCGAGCGGCGGCTTCTCCAGCGGCCGCGTGGTCATCATCATGTCGACGAAGATGCGGTAGCCGCGCGCGGTGGGCACGCGCCCGGCCGAGGTGTGCGGGCTGGCGATCAGCCCCAGCTCCTCGAGGTCGGACATCACGTTGCGGATGGTCGCCGGCGACAGCTCGAGCCCCGAGGCGCGCGACAGCGTGCGCGAGCCGATCGGCTGGCCGTCGGCGATGTAGCGCTCGACCAGCGTCTTGAGCAGCATCAGCGCTCGCTCGTCCATGGCGAAATTCATTGTACGGATGCCGCGCAACGCACTCCCGGGCGAGGAAAACGCTGTGGTGTAATTCGCCGCATGGGCAGCCGTTTCCGTCACGCGGCGCTGGTGGGCCGGCCCCAGACCGAGGGCACGCGCCCGGTGCTGGAGGAGATCGCAGGCTTGCTGGCGCAGCAGGGGCTGCAGGTCTCGCTGGAGCGCCAGACGGCCGAAGCCACCGGCATCGCGAGCCTCGGCGCGCTCGACATCGACCAGATCGGCACCACCTGCGACCTCACGGTGGTCGTCGGCGGCGACGGCACCATGCTCGGCGTGGCACGCCGGCTGGCCCGCTACGACGTGCCGCTGGTGGGCATCAACCAGGGCCGGCTGGGTTTCATCACCGACGTGCCGATCGGCCAGGTGCGCGAGACGCTGCAGCCGCTGCTGGCCGGCGACTACGAGGAAGAGCAGCGCGCGATGCTCGAAGGCGAGGTCTGGCGCGGCGGGCAGCGCATCTTCGAAGGCCTGTCGATGAACGACGTGGTGGTGCACCGCGGCCTGGCCGCCGGCATGGTCGAGCTGAGCGTCGACATCGGCGAGGAGTTCGTCGCCAACCTGCGCGCCGACGGCCTGATCGTCGCCTCGCCCACCGGCAGCACCGCGTATGCGCTGTCGGCCGGCGGCCCGATCCTGCACCCCGGCATCGCCGGCTGGGTGCTGGTGCCGATCGCCTCGCACACGCTGAGCAACCGGCCGATCGTGCTGCCCGATTCCGGCGAGATCCGCGTCGGCATCGTCGCCGGCCGCGACGCGTCGGCCAACTTCGACATGCAGAGCCTCACCAGCCTGCAGCACGGCGACCAGATCCGCGTGCGCCGTTCGCCGCACCGCGTGCGCTTCGTGCACCCGCGCGGCTGGAGCTACTACACCACGCTGAGGCGCAAGCTGCGCTGGTACGAAGGCGTGGTCTGATCGCGCACGGCCATGTTGAAGCGCCTCACCCTGCGCGACTTCGTGATCGTCACCGAGTTGGAGGTCGAGTTCGACGCCGGCTTCTCGGTGCTCACGGGCGAGACCGGCGCCGGCAAGTCGATCCTGATCGACGCGCTGCAGCTTGCGCTCGGCAGCCGCGGCGACACCGGCCTGCTGCGCGAAGGCAGCACGCGCACCGAGGTCAGCGCCGAGTTCGAGGGCCTGCCGGCTGACCTGCGGCCCTGGCTCGAAGCCGCGGGTTTCGACGCCGGCGATGCGCTGCTGCTGCGCCGCACGCTCGATGCACAAGGCAAGAGCCGCGCCTGGATCAACGGCAGCCCGGCCACGGTGGGCCAGTTGCGCGAGGCGGCCGATTACCTGGTGGAGATTCACGGCCAGCACGCCTGGCAGCGGCTGACCCGCGCCGGCGACGCGCGCGCGCTGCTCGATGCGCAGGCCGGCGTCGACGCCTCGCGCATCGCCGCGCTGCACGCGCGCTGGAAGGATGCGGCCGCCGCACTGCAGCGCGCGCGCGAGCGCGGCGACGAGATCGAGCGCGAGCGCGAACGCCTGGCCTGGCAGGTCCACGAGCTCGAGCGGCTCGCCCCGGGCGCCGGCGAGTGGGACGAGATCAACGCCGAGCACGGCCGGCTGTCGCACGCGCAGGCGCTGATCGACGCCGCGCGCGGCGCGCTCGAGCGCGTGTCGCAGGCCGAGGGCAGCGCGCTCGAACAGACCGGGCGCGCACTGGCCGAGCTGCAGCCGGTGCTGCGCTACGACGCGGCGCTGGCGCCGGTGGTCGAGGTGCTGCAAGGCGCGCAGGCCCAGCTCGGCGATGCCGCGCACTCGCTGCACGCCTACCTCGACCGCGACCGCGCCGACGCGGCGCGGCTGGCCGAGGTCGACGCCCGCCTGTCGGCCTGGCACGGCCTGGCGCGGCGGCTGCGGCGCACCGCCGCCGAGCTGCCGTCGCTGCTGGCGCAGTGGCGCGGCGAACTGCAGGCGCTGGAGGCCGCACGCGACGTGTCGGCGCTCGAAGCCGCGCTGGCGCAGGCCGAGCAGGCGTATCGGCACGACGCCCAGCGGCTCAGCGCGCTGCGGCACGATGCGGCTGCCGCGCTGGCGCGCGCGGTGACGCAGGCGATGCAGGGGCTGGGCATGGCGGGCGGCCGCTTCGACGTGGCGCTGCTGCCGCAGACCGAGCCGCAGAGCTACGGCCTGGAGAACGTGGAGTTCCAGGTCGCCGGCCACGCCGGCGCGACACCGCGTGCACTCGCCAAGGTGGCCTCGGGCGGCGAGCTGTCGCGGCTGGCGCTGGCGATCGCGGTCACCACCTCGCGCGTGCGCCCCGGCGCCCGTGCCGAAACCAGCGGCGCCGGCGTGACGCTGATCTTCGACGAGATCGACGCCGGCATCGGTGGCACCGTCGGCGACGTGGTGGGCGCGCTGATGAAGCAGCTCGGGCAGACCGCGCAGGTGCTGGCGGTGACGCACCTGGCGCAGGTGGCCGCCTGCGGCGACCAGCACTGGGTGGTGCGCAAGGCGCAGGCGCAAGGCCGCGCGCACAGCGAACTGCAGCGCGTCGGCGGCGAAGCGCGCGTGGCCGAGATCGCGCGCATGCTCGGCGGCGAGCGGCTGTCGGGCACCGCGCACGCGCAGGCGCTGCTGCAAGGTGCCGCGGCGCCGGCGGCGCGAGCGAGCAAGCGGCGCTCGCGCACATGAACACCCCGATGGCGGCGCAGACGAACGTGTCGACGCGCGAGGTGGTGCTGGTCACCGGCATCTCGGGTTCGGGCAAGTCGGTGGCACTGCACGCGCTGGAGGACGCCGGCTACTACTGCGTCGACAACCTGCCGCCCGAGCTGATGCGCGAGCTGGTGCGTCTGGAACACGCCCGCGGCACCTATCGCGTCGCGGTGGCCGCCGACGTGCGTGCCGCGCGCTCGCTGTCGCCGCTGGTGCCGCTGATGGACGAGCTGCGCGGCGACGGCATCCTGGTGCGCGCGCTGTTCCTCGACGCCGCCACCGACGCACTGGTGCGGCGCTTCTCCGAGACGCGGCGCCCGCACCCGCTGGCCAACCCGGGCGCCAGCGACAACCAGACCGCGCTGGTCGAGGCGATCGAGCTCGAGCGCCTGATGCTCGGCGAGCTGCGCGAGGTGTCGACGGTGATCGACACCAGCCATTTGCGCCCGGCCGACCTGCGCTCGTGGGTGCGGCGCCTCGTGCACGCGCGCCCGGCGGCGCTGACGCTGGTGTTCGAGTCGTTCGCGTTCAAGTTCGGCGTGCCGCTCGACGCCGACTTCGTGTTCGACGTGCGCATGCTGCCCAACCCGTACTACATCCGCGAGCTGCGCGCGCTCACCGGCTCCGACGCGCCGGTGGCCGACTACCTGCGCGCACAGCCCGAGACCGGCGAGCTGCTGTCGCAGATCGAGGCCTTCCTGCGACGCTGGCTGCCGAGCTTCGAGACCGACCAGCGCAGCTACCTCACGGTGGCGATCGGCTGCACCGGCGGACAGCACCGGTCGGTGTACATCGTCGAGCAGCTTGCGCTGCGCTTCGCCGCCTTCGGTGCCGCGCTGGTGCGGCACCGCGAACTGGACGCAAGCGATTGATCGACCCCAAGACCGACCCGCACAGCCTCAGCGACCTGCCGCTGTTTCCGCTGCACAGCGTGCTGTTTCCCGGCGCGCGGCTGCAGTTGCGCGTGTTCGAGGCGCGCTACCTCGACCTGGTGAGCCGCTGTCTGCGCGAGCAGCAAGCGTTCGGCGCGATCTGCCTGCGCCAGGGCTCCGAAGTGCGCGGCGACGAGCCGGTGCTGCTGGAGTCCACCGGCGTGCTGGCGCGCATCGAGGAGGTCGACGCCGAGCAGGCCGGCGTGCTGCGCGTGCGCTGCCTGGGCGAGCAGCGCTTCGAGATCGACGAGCCGGTGCAGCAGGCCGACGGCCTGTGGAGCGCCCGCGCCTGGCTGATCGACGACGACGCGGTGCTGGCGCCGCCCGAAGCGATGGTCGCCACCGTGCGCGCATTGGCCAACGCGATCGGCGCGCTCGAGCGCAAGGGCGGTTCGCCGTTCCCGCAGCCCTACCGCTTCGACGACGCCGGCTGGATCGCCAACCGCTGGTGCGAGCTGCTACCGATCTCGCTGGCAGCCAAGCAGAAGCTGATGGCGTTGGAAGATCCGCAGATGCGGCTGCGGCTGGTCGACGAATACCTGCGCGGCAAGGGCGTGATCTCGGCCTGACGGCGCGCGCCGCCGCAGGGCACTCAGTCGGCCAGCGCACCAGCGAGCAGCTTGCGCACCGGCGCCGGCAGGCTCATGCGCAGCGCCTGCGCGTCGCCGACCCAGCGCGCGCCGAGCGCCTGGGCGATCGCACGGCGCGTGGCTTCGGCTGTGCGCGCCGGCAACTCCCAGCGCAGCGGCCGCAGGTGCCAGTCGAAGTGCGTCAGCGCGTGGCGGATCGCCGGCATCGCCTGGCCTTCGCCGCGCCAGCGCGCCAGCAGCGCGCGCGCGGCGCGCAGGTCGGCCGCCTCGGGCAGGCTCCACAGCCCGGCCCACACGCCGCGCTCGGGTCGCCGCACCAGCAGCACGTCGCCGCGATGGCGCAGCCACAGCAGCACGTGCCGGCGCTCGCCGCGCTGCGAGCGACGCGACTTGCGAGGCAACTCGGCGGCACGATCGGTGGCACTGGCGATGCAACTGGCCTTCAGCGGACACTCGGCACAGCGCGGCCGGCGCGCCAGGCACACCATGGCCCCGAGATCCATCAGGCCTTGCGTGTAGCGCGGCATCTCGGCCGCCTGCGGCAACAACGATTGCGCATACGCCCACAGCTCGCGTTGCGCGGCCGCTGTCGCCAGGTCGCCGTCGAAACCGGCGTGGCGCGCCAGCACGCGCTTGACGTTGCCGTCGAGGATCGCCGCGCGCTGGTCGAAGCAGAACGCGGCGATCGCCGCCGCGGTGGAGCGGCCGATGCCGGGCAGTTTCGCCAGCTCGGCACTGGTGCGCGGAAACTCCCCGCCGTGCTGCGCGACGACCGCTTGCGCGCAGCGATGCAGGTTGCGCGCGCGGCTGTAGTAGCCCAGGCCGCTCCACAGCGCGAGCACGTCGTCGAGTGGTGCCGCGGCCAGCACCGCGACGCCGGGATAGCGCGCAACGAAGCGCTCGTAGTACGCCGCCGCAGTGGCCACCTGCGTCTGCTGCAGCATCACCTCGGACAGCCATACGCGGTACGGGTCGCGCAGCCCTTGCCACGGCAGGTCGCGCCGCCCATGCCGGCGCTGCCACGCCAGCACGCGCGCGGCCACCGGCGTGGCGCGCGAAGCGGCGCGGCTCACCGGGGTGCGGCGCGGCGCGGGGCGCCTCAGGCGGCGCCGCCGGCAGCCTCGGCCGGCGTGCTGTGCGGCGCAGGCTTGGCGCGCACCAGCGACAGGTGCGGCGCGCGCTCGGCGCCTTCGGGCGCCGATGGCGGCGCAGCGGCGAGTTGGCGCAGCGCCTCGGCGAGCGCGTCGACCTTGACCAGCCAGCCGGCCAGCCGCTCGTCTTGCGCCTGCACCTCGGTGATGCGCCGCTCGAGTTCGCCGGCGGCACTCTGGATGCGCTCGAGGGCCTCGCGACGGCGCTTGAAGCCGCGGCGCCGGTCGCGCAGCTGCGACTCCATCTGCGCCGAGGTGGAGCGGCTCCACATCTCGATGTCGCCGGCGGCGTTCTCGAACACCACGCGCAGCTTGGACACCAGCATGCGCAGGAAGTGGTCGAGGAAGCCGGGCTCCGACAGCCGCCAGGCGTTGGCCGCGCCGAGGTAGCGCGTGTAGCTCGACTCGATCAGCGCCAGTTCGCGCTCGTAGCGCTCCATGCCCGGCGTGGCCGCCGCGGCGAGCGCGAAGCCGTACTCGGCGTTGAGCTGCTTGAAGCTGCCGCTGAGCATCTGCTCGATCTCGCCCACCTTCTGCGTCGCGCCGGCCATCATCTCGCGCAGCCGAGCGCACAGCGCGACGAATGCCTTGCGCGCGCCGAGCTTGAACCAGCTCGCGTCGCTCGCCTTGCGCATCTGCGCGACCTCGTCGCGCACGCGGTCGCTCGACAGCAGTTGCATCGCCTGCTTGAGCTGGCGCGAATGCACCGCCTTCAGCGCCGACAGCCGCACCGTGCAGCGCTCGAACTCGGCGGAGTCGGCGTGCGCGCGCTCGAGCATCAGCTTGACCTTGTTGCCGCTCTTGCCGCGCAACCCGCGCAGCTCGAGCAGCTGCTCGGTCAACTGCCGGCGCTGGTCGCCGAGCCGCTTGGCGGCCTGCGCGCGCAGCGCCTCCATGCCGTCGACCGCGATGCGGCCGATCACCGCGGCGCGCTGCGGCATCAGTTGCGCCGACAGCGCATCCTCCAGCGCCGGCAGGCGGCTCGCCTGCACGGCCGCCTCGTCGCCGGCCACCCGCGCGGCCAGCGCGTCGCGCGCCGACAGCGGGAAAACGCGCTCGCGCTCGACCGCCAGCGTCTGCGCCACCACCTCGCACTGGTGCTGCACCTGCTGGTCGACCTCCTGGCGCGAGCTCAGCGGGTCGGCCAGGGTGTCGATCTTGTTGAGCACGACGAAACGCTCGAGCGCGCGGCCGTCGAGGTGCTCGCGCCAGATCTCGAGGTCGGACTTGGTGACGCCGGTGTCGGCACCGAGGATGAACACCGTGGCATGCGCCGACGGCAGCAGCCCGAGCGTCAGCTCGGGCTCGGCGCCGATCGCGTTCAGCCCCGGGGTGTCGATCACCACCAGCCCGCGCTTGAGCAGCGGGTGCGGGTAGTTGATCAGTGCATGGCGCCACATCGGCACCTCGACCGTGCCGTCGCTCGCGCGCGGTGGGTTGTCCTGCGGATGCTCGTCGTTCCAGAAGCCGAGCTGTCGCGCTTCGTCGAGGCTCACCTGCGACGTGCGCTTGACTTCGGCCAGCGCCTCGGCAAGCTGCGCGGCCTCGAGCACCGGCAGCTCGATGCGGCGCCAGAGGTCGGGTTTCTCGCGCAACTCGGCCAGCGAGAGGGTCTTGAGCCGGGTGTCGATGGGCAGCAGCGACACGCCTGCGGGTTGCTCGGCATCCCACGACAGCTCGACCGGGCACATCGTCGTGCGCCCCGGCGTGGCCGGCAGCACGCGCCGCCCGGCATCGGCGAAGAAGATCGCGTTGATCAGCTCGGACTTGCCACGCGAGAACTCGGCCACGAACGCCAGCACCAGGCGGTCGCTGGCCAGGCGCTGGCGCAGCGCGTCGATCTGCGCGCCCGCGGCGGCGTCGCGCAGATCGTGATCGGACAGGAACTCGGCGTACTGCTCGACCGCGCGGTCGAGCGCGCGGCGCCAATCGGCAAGAGCGTCCAGGCGACGCGCAAGGGTGGAGATCATGAACCGGGCGGGTAGCGGGCGGATCCTAGCCCAGCCACCTCAGCCACACCGGGGGCGATACAACTGCTGACAGGGCGCGCGGTGCGGCCGCCACATAGTACGCAGCACCCTGTGCGCCGGCGCTACCGTGTCTGGCAGCGCGGGCAGAAGAAGGTCGAGCGCTGCGCTTGCAGCACGCGCCGCACCGGCGTGCCGCAGTGCACGCACGGTTGGCCCTCGCGGCCGTAGACGCAGGCGCTGGCCTGGAACCCGCCAGCACCGCCGTGCACGTCGCGAAAGTCGCGCAAGGTGGAGCCTCCTTGCGCCAGCGCTCGCGACAACACCTCGCGCAGCGCATCGAGCAGCCGCTCGCAGCGTGCCAGCGACAGCCGCTGGCAGCGCGTGCGCGGGTCGATGCCGGCGCGATAAAGGGCTTCGCAGGCGTAGATGTTGCCGGCGCCGACCACGATGTCGCCGGCGAGCAGCACCGCCTTGATCGACGCGCGCCGCTGCTTGCAGCCGGCATGCAGTGCGCGCGCGGTGAAGCGCGGATCGAACGGCTCGGCGCCGAGCCCGGCCAGCAGCTTGCGGGCAGGGTCGGCATCGAGGGCGTCGGACCACAGCACGGCGCCGAAGCGGCGCGGGTCGGTCAAGCGCAGCGTGCCCGCGCTGCTCACCAGCTCGAAATGGTCGTGCCGGCCGCGCGGCGGCGGCGCATGCTCATGCAGCCGCAGCGACCCCGACATCCCCAGATGCCAGAGCAACCCGCCACTGCGCCTGCCGGCGGCCAGCGGCATCCAGATGTACTTGCCGCGTCGCACCAGATCGCCGATCTCCATGTCGTGCAAGCTGCGCACCGCAACCCCCAACGGCCAGCGCAGCGACGCACCGACGTGCACCGCGCGCACCCGCGCGCCGCGCAGGCGATCGGCCAGGCCGATCCGCGTGACCTCCACCTCGGGCAACTCGGGCATGCGCAGATTATCGATGCCGCCCTCGGATCGGCAGGCCTAGAATGCCTCGGTACTCAGGGGAGTTGCTCGTGCCGGCTCACGGTGATCGCAGTCGCAGTTTGACGCTCGGTGGGCTGTTCGCGGCATTGGCCTGGGCCTGTCTGCCGGCCCCTGCACAATCGGCGCAACCTGCCGCGCAGGCGGCGGCGCCGGCCAAGACCGAGCCCCAGAACTCGTCGCTCGATGCGCCGCTGTTCTACCAGTTGCTGATCGGCGAGATCGAGCTCAACGCCGGACATCCAGGCGCCGCCTACGAGGTGATGCTCGACTCGGCCAAGCGCACGCGCGACGAGGCGTTGTTCAAGCGCGCGGTCGAGATCGCGCTGCAGGGGCGCGCCGGCGACAAGGCGCTCGAGGCCACCCAGGCCTGGCGCCAGGCGGCTCCCGACAGCATCGATGCGCGGCGCTATCAGCTGCAGATCCTGCTGGCGCTCAATCGCCCCGACGACGCCGGCGAGCCCTTCAAGAGCTGGCTCGCGCTGACGCCGCCGGATCAGCGCGCAGCGCTGATCGCCGCATCGCCGCGGCTGCTGCAGCGCATGAGCGACCGCAAGCAGGCCGCGGCTCTGCTCGAACGGTGGCTCGCCAGCTATCGCGACGACCCGCAGACGCGTACCGCGACGCGCGTCGCGCTCGGGCGCATGTGGCTGGCCGCCAGCGACCCCGGCAGGGCTTTGCAACTGGCCCAGCAGGCCGCGGCCGACGACCCGGCGGCGGCGGCACCGATGCAGCTCGCGATCGAACTGATGCCGACCCGCCCCGACGCCGAGCCGATGGTCGTGCAATACCTGTCGCGGCCGCAAAGCGGCCCCGGTGTGCGGCTGTCGTACGTTGCCGCGCTGACGCGCGCGCAGCGCTACGCCGAGGCCGCGCAGCAGCTCGACCAGCTGACCCAGGCCCAGCCCGCGCTGGCGCCGCCGTGGCTCACGCTGGGTGCGCTGCGGCTCGACATGAAGCAGCCGCGCGAGGCCGAAACTGCGCTCAAGCGCTACGTGGAGCTGGTGCGCAAGCAGCCGGCGGCAGCGTCGGCAGCCAACGACGACGACAACGACGCCACGCCAGACGGCGACGACGACCGGCGGCTGACCCAGGCGTGGCTGCTGCTGGCGCAGATCGCCGAGCAGCGCGGCGACCTCAAGGCCGCCGAGGCGTGGCTGGCGAAGATCGACGATCCGAAGAGCGCGCTCGAGGTGCAGAGCCGGCGCGCGTCGCTGCTGGCGCGCCAGGGCCAGATGGCACAGGCGCGCGAGCTGATCCGCCGCGTGCCCGCGCGCAACGACGACGGCGCGCGCGCCAAGGTGTTGGCCGAGGTGCAGTTGCTGCGCGAGTTCAAGCGCTGGCGCGATGCGGTCGACGTGCTGAGCGCGGCCAACAAGCGCTTCGCCGACGACGCCGACCTGCTGTACGAGCAGGCGATGCTCGAGGACAAGCTCGATCACTATGCCGAGATGGAGCGCCTGCTGCAGCGGGTGATCGCGCTCAAGCCCGACAACGCGCATGCGCACAATGCGCTGGGTTACTCGCTGGCCGACCGCGGCGTGCGACTGCCGGAGGCCAAGGAGCTGATCCGCAAGGCGATGTCGCTCGCCCCCGGCGACCCGTTCATCGTCGACAGCATGGGCTGGGTCGAGTACCGCATGGGTCAGCGCGACGAGGCGCTGCGCTGGCTGCGCCAGGCCTACGCGGCGCGTCCCGACACCGAAATCGCGGCCCACCTCGGCGAGGTGCTGTGGGCGATGGGCAAGACCGACGAGGCCCGTCGCGTCTGGCAGGATGCACGCGGCCGCGACTCCGCCAACGAGGTGCTCAAGGAGACGCTGGCGCGTCTCAAAGTGAATCTGTGAGGCGGCGCGGCTCGCGGTGGCTCGCGGTCACTGCGTCGAGCCTGTTGCTGGCGTGTGCGGGCCTGACGCCGCCGCACGGCGCCGGCGATCGCCTGCTGAGCGGCCGGCTCAGCGTGCGCGTCGACTCCGATCCGCCGCGCGCGCTGAGCGCCGCGTTCGAGCTGAGCGGCGACGCCGGCACCGGCGCGCTGGTGTTGACCTCGCCGCTCGGCTCCACGCTGGCGCAGGCGCACTGGACACCCACCGAGGCGGTGCTCGAGACACCGGGCTCGAGCCGCAGTTACCCCGATCTCGACGCGTTGGCCGAGCACGCGCTGGGCGAGCGCGTGCCGCTGGCGGCGCTGTTCGACTGGCTGCGTGGCCGTCCGTGGCCAGACTCCCCCAGCCAGCGCCTGCCCGGCGATGAGCGCGGCTTCACGCAACTGGGCTGGCGCGTCACGCTGCCGCACGACGCGCAAGGGTGGGTACAGGCGCAGCGCGCCGCCGCGCCGGCGGTGACGATGCGCGCGCGGCTCGACCCGGCAACGCCATGAAGGCGCTGTACGACCTTGCCGCACCGGCGAAGGTGAATCTCTTTCTGCACGTCGTCGGCAGGCGCGCCGACGGCTACCACCTGCTGCAGTCGGTGTTCGTGCTGATCGACTGGGCCGACACCCTGCACTTCGAGAGGCGCGACGACGCAGCCCTGCACCGGCACGATCTGTCGACGCCGCTGCCGGCCGACGACCTGTGCCTGCGCGCGGCGCGCGCGCTGCAGCACGCGAGCAACTGCCCGCTCGGCGCCGACATCCACATCGACAAGCGCGTGCCGGCGGGAGCCGGGCTCGGTGGCGGCAGTTCCGACGCCGCCACCACCTTGCTGGCGCTGAACCGGCTGTGGGGCCTGCATTGGCCGCTCGAACGCCTGGCGGCGCTCGCGCTCACGCTCGGCGCCGACGTGCCGTTCTTCGTGCACGGCCGCAACGCCTTCGTGCAGGGCGTCGGCGAGCAGATCACGCCGATCGATCTGCCGGCGCTGTGGCTGGCGGTGGTCAAGCCCGCGGCGTCGCTCGCCACCGCGGCCGTCTTCGCCAGCCCCGACCTCGAGCGCTCGACCCCCGCTGTTATACTGCGCGACTTTCTTGCAGACACCCAGCTGAGCGACTGCGCCGCCGAGGGATTCGGGCGCAACGACCTGCAGCCGGTTGCGCAGCGCGAATGCCCCGAGGTCGGCCAGGCGGTCCGATGGTTGCAGCAGCGTTTCGGCAACGGCCGCATGTCGGGTTCGGGCAGCGCGGTGTTCGCGAGAGCCGGCACCGGCGATCGGCCGCAGGCGCACTGGGCTCCGCAGGAGCTTGCGCCGCAATGGGTCGGACGCATGTGCCGCAGCTTGGCGGTGCATCCGTTGCTGCACTGGCCGGGCTGAAGAGGCTTGCTCTGGGCTGCGGCGTCGAGCCGCGGCCCGTGTAGGGGAGTCGCCAAGTTGGTTAAGGCATCGGATTTTGATTCCGACATTCGAGGGTTCGAATCCTTCCTCCCCTGCCAAACCCCTCGCTGATCCACCCACGCGCCGTGCTGTTCAACACCGTGCTCTTCACCGGCAACGCCAACCCGGCGCTGTCGCGCGAGATCGCGCAGACGCTCGGCGTCGAACTCGGCAAGGCCAAGGTCGCGCGTTTCTCCGACGGCGAGGTCGACGTCGAGATCCGGCAGAACGTGCGCGCGCGCGACGTGTTCGTGGTGCAGCCGACCTGCGCGCCGACCAACGAGCACCTGATGGAGTTGCTGGTGATGGTCGACGCGTTCAAGCGCGCCAGCGCGCGCCGCATCACCGCCGTGATCCCGTATTTCGGCTACGCGCGCCAGGATCGCCGGCCGCGCTCGACGCGGGTGCCGATCAGCGCCAAGGTGGTGGCCAACCTGCTCGAGACGGTGGGCGTCGAGCGCGTGCTGACGATGGACTTGCACGCCGACCAGATCCAGGGCTTCTTCGACATCCCGGTCGACAACATCTACGCCTCGCCGGTGCTGCTGTCCGACGTGAAGAGCAAGGCCTACCCCAACCTGGTGGTGGTCTCGCCCGACGTCGGTGGCGTGGTGCGCGCGCGCGCGCTGGCCAAGCAGCTCGGCACCGACCTGGCGATCATCGACAAGCGCCGCCCGACGGCCAACGTGTCGGAGGTGATGCACGTGATCGGCGACATCGAGGGCCGCCACTGCGTGATCATGGACGACATGATCGACACCGCCGGCACCCTGGTGAAGGCCGCCGAGGTGCTGAAGGAGCGCGGCGCCAAGCGCGTCTATGCGTATTGCACGCATCCGGTGTTCTCGGGCCCGGCGATCGAGCGCATCGCGGCCAGCCAGCTCGACGAGGTGGTGATCACCAACACCATCGCGCTGGGCGAGGCGGCCAAGGGCAGCAAGAAGATCCGGCAGTTGTCGGTGGCGTTCCTGTTCGCCGAGACGATCCGGCGCATCTCCGACGGCGAATCGGTGACCTCGTTGTTCGCGGAGCAGAACAGCAATTTTTAGAGGAAGAAGCGGGTTCGCTGCGCGAACCCTTTCAGGTTGGGACTCCACCGGAGTCCTTTGACGGGTCGCCTGGTCGCGGGCGCTCAACTCACTTGGAGTGAAACATGAAGTTCGTCGCTTTCGAGCGCGCACAGCAGGGGACCGGAGCGAGCCGCCGCCTGCGCAACGCCGGCAAGGTGCCCGGCATCGTCTACGGCGCCGGCCAGCCGCGCACCATCGAGGTCGACCACAACGCGCTGTTCCACGCGCTGAAGAAGGAGGCCTTCCACTCGTCGGTGCTCGAGATGGAGCTCGGCGGGCAGACGCAGAAGGTGCTGCTGCGCGATTTTCAGATGCATCCCTGGAAGCAGCAGGTGCTGCACATCGACTTCCAGCGCGTCGACGCCAACACGCGGGTGCGCATCAAGGTGCCGCTGCACTACAGCGGCGAAGAGAACTCGCCGGCGGTCAAGACCGACAAGTGCCTGATCAGCCACGTCGCGCACGACGTCGAAGTCGAATGCCTGGCCACCCAGCTGCCGGAGTTCATCGGCGTCGATCTGAGCGGCCTGGTGAAGGGCCAGTCGCTGCACGTGTCCGACATCGTGCCGCCGGCCGGCGTGCGCATCGTGCGCCACGGCACGCTCAACCCGGTGATCGTGGCGGTCACGCTGCCGAAGGCCGAGGAAGAGGAAGTCGCCGAGGCCGCCGCCGAAGCGGCGGCCGGTGCGGCAGCAGCGCCCGCGGCCTCCGCGCCCGCGGCAGCAGCGCCCGCCGCGACTGCGGCGGCCGCACCGGCAGCAGCGCCGGCCAAGGCCAAGGCTGCCGCACCCGCCAAGGACGACAAGAAGAAGAAGTGATGTCGCGCGCGACGACGCGCGCATCCCCCGACAGCGGCCCCCCAACGGGGGCCGCTTCGCTTGGCGACGGCCTCGATAATCGCCGCCATGATTCGATTGATCGTCGGCCTCGGCAACCCGGGCACCGAGTACGAGCAGACCCGCCACAACGTCGGCTTCCGCTGGCTCGATCGCGCGGCGCGCCAGCTCGGCGTCACGCTGAAGAGCGAGCGCAGCTACCACGGGCTGGTGGCGCGCGTGAACCGTGGCGCGGCGCCGCTGTACCTGCTGCAGCCGCAGACCTACATGAATCTGTCGGGCAAGGCGGTTGCCGCGCTGGCGCGGTTCTTCAAGATCGCGCCGCAGGAGATGCTGGTGGTGCACGACGAGATCGACTTGGCCGCAGGCCAGGTCAAGCTCAAGCTCGGCGGCGGCGTGGCCGGCCACAATGGGCTCAAGGACATCCAGGCGCAGCTCGGCAGCGCCGACTTCTGGCGGCTGCGCATCGGCGTGGGCCACCCCGGCAACCGCGACGAGGTGGCCGACTGGGTGCTGTGCAGGCCGTCGCCCGAGCAGCGCGAAGCGATCGATGCGTGCGTCGAGCGTTCGCTCGGCGCCTTGGAGTTGCTGATCGACGGACCGATGGAGCGCGCGATGATGAAGATCCATGCCAAGCCGAAGGCCGCGCCCGCGGCGCCTGCGCCATGAACGCGGCGGTTGTCTTGGCCGCGGCGCTGGCGCTGGCAGCGAGCGCGTCGCACGCGCAGGAGCGGGTCTACCGCTGCGGCGCGAGCTATTCGCAGGAGCCGTGCGCGGGCGGCATCGCGGTCGCAGTCGACGACGCGCGCAGCGAGAGCCAGCGTGCACAGGCGCTGCGAGTCGCGCAGCTCGATGCGCGGCTGGGTGCCGCGCTGGCCCGCGAGCGCCTGCAGGCGGAGCAGCGCGCCGCGCGCCAGGGCCCGATCCTGCTCGCCGACCCGCGGCGCACGGCCGGCGCGCGGGCGCTGCGCGGCCCCGAGAAGCGCGGCAAACCCGAGCGGATCACGTTGTACCGCGCGCCGGCCGACCGGTAGCGGCTCGCCGTGCTGCCCGCGCAGTGGCGGCGAGGCACCCGGCCACCCCGCTTGGTGCGGGCCCGGCGCGGCCCTCAGACGCCAGCCTTGGCGCGCACCAGCGCGGCGAACTTGAACCGCAACTGCTCGGTCGACTCGATGTGCCGCGGGTCGTGCGGGATACACGCCACCGGGCATAGCTGCACGCACTGCGGTTCGTCGTGGTGGCCGACGCACTCGGTGCAGCGGTCGGGCTCGATCTCGTAGTGCTCGGCGCCGAGCGAGATCGCGTCGTTGGGGCACGCCGGCTCGCAGACGTCGCAGTTGATGCACTCGTCGGTGATCATCAGAGCCATACGGCGCCCCTCAGGCCTCCTGCGTCACGCGTTCGCGCAGGCGCTTGAGCACCTGCGGCGCGACGAATTTCGACACGTCGCCGCCGAGCATCGCGATTTCGCGCACGAACGTGCCGCTGACGAACTGGTACTGGTCCGACGGCGTCATGAAGATGGTTTCGACCTCGGGCATCAGCTGGCGGTTCATTCCGGCCATCTGGAACTCGTACTCGAAGTCGCTGACGGCGCGCAGGCCTCGCACCACCACATGACCCCCGTTGGCCACCACGAAGTCGCGCAGCAGGCCGCGAAACGCGACCACCTCGACGTTGTCGTACGGCTGCGCCACCTCGGTGGCGATGTCGATGCGCTCGTCGAGCGAGAACATCGTGCGCTTGTGGTGCCCCGCGGCCACCGCCACCACGAGCCGGTCGAACAGCCCGGCGGCCCGACGCATCAAGTCCTCGTGGCCGAGGGTCATCGGATCGAAGGTTCCTGGGTAGACGGCAACGAGCGGGTTGCGCATGGCTGAACACCTTCTGAACGGGCCCGGCCAGTTTAGCCGCTGCTGTTGCGCCGCAGCAGGTGAAAGCACACCGCGCCGGCGCGGTCATGCCGCCAGAGTGCGAACCCCGGTGGCAAGCTTCCCGGCGGCTCGTGCGACTCGGCATAGATGAAGCCGTCGCCCACCACCAAGTGAGCAGCGGCTTCGATTGCCGATTCGAGCAGCCGCGGCTCGTCGAACGGCGGATCGAGCGCAACGAGATCGAAGCGCGGGCTTGCCGAGCGCATCCAGGCGAGCGCGTCGGCGCGCTCGATCGACACCGCGGTGGCCTGCAGGCGCGCCTTGGCGGCGCGCAGTGCGGCCAGCACGGTGGTATCGCGCTCGAGCATCACCACCTGCGCCGCGCCGCGCGACGCTGCCTCGAAGCCGAGCGCGCCGGTGCCGGCGAAGGCGTCGAGACAAACCCAGCCGGTGAGATCCTGCCCGAGCCAGTTGAACAGCGTCTCGCGCACCCGCTGCGGGGTCGGCCGCAGGCCCGGACGGTTGGGCACCGGCAGCGTGCTGCGCTTCCAGCGGCCGCCGACGATGCGCACTTGGCGCGGCAGCGCGCCTGCCCGGCCGGCCGGAGCGCGTGACGCGCCGCTCACCGGCGCACGGCAACGCCGCGCTCGGCCAGCAAGGCCTTGGCCTGGCCGACGGTGAACTCGCCGTAGTGGAAGATGCTGGCGGCCAGCACCGCGTCGGCGCCGCCGATGCGGATGCCGTCGACGAGGTGCTCGAGCGTGCCGACGCCTCCCGAAGCGATGACCGGCACCGGCACCGTGTCGACCACCGCGCGCGTCAGCGCGAGGTCGAAGCCCGCGCGGGTGCCGTCGCGGTCCATGCTGGTGAGCAGGAGCTCGCCTGCGCCGAGTTCGGCCATGCGGCGCGCCCAGGCCACCGCGTCGAGCCCGGTCGCGCGGCGGCCGCCGTGGGTGTACACCTCCCAGCCGAGGCCATTGCCACCGGCCGGCGCAGGCCTGCGCTTGGCGTCGATCGCCACCACGATGCACTGCGAGCCGTACTTGTCGGCCGCGTCGCGGATCACCTGCGGGTCGGCGACCGCGGCGGAGTTGAAGCTGACCTTGTCGGCGCCAGCGTTGAGCAGCCGCCGCACGTCGGCCACCGTGCGCACGCCGCCGCCCACCGTGAGCGGGATGAACACGCGCGCGGCCACCGCCTCGATGATCGGCAGGATGAGGTCGCGAGCGTCGCTGGTGGCGGTGATGTCGAGGAACGCCAGCTCGTCGGCGCCCTGCTCGTTGTAGCGCGCGGCCACCTCGACCGGGTCGCCGGCGTCGCGCAGGCCGACGAAGTTGATGCCCTTGACCACCCGTCCGGCGGTGACGTCGAGACAGGGAATGATGCGCTTGGCAAGCATCGCGCGGCAGCCCCGGCGGTGGCGGTCAGCCCTCGCCGTTGAGCTCGTCGGCGCGCTTCTGCGCGGCGGCGAAGTCGAGCGCGCCGCTGTAGATGGCGCGACCGCAGATCACGCCGCGGATGCCCTCGTCCTCGCGCGCGCACAGCGCTTCGATGTCGGCCATGCCGCTCAGGCCGCCGGAGGCGAAGACGGGAATCGTCAGCGCCTGCGCCAGCTTGACGGTGGCCTCGACGTTGATGCCGGTGAGCATGCCGTCGCGGCCGATGTCGGTGTAGATCACCGCGTCGACGCCGTAGTCCTCGAACTTCTTCGCCAGGTCGATCACCTCGTGGCCGGTGAGCTTGCTCCAGCCGTCGGTGGCGACCTTGCCGTCCTTGGCATCGAGACCGACGATCACGTGGCCACCGAAGGCGCTGCAGGCGTCTTTCATGAAGCCCGGGTTCTTGACCGCCGCGGTGCCGATGATCACGTAGGCGAGGCCGTCATCGAGAAAGCGCTCGATGGTGTCGAGGTCGCGCAGCCCCCCGCCGAGCTGCACCGGGATGCGATCGCCGACCTCGCGCACGACGGCCTTGACCGCCGCCTCGTTGACCGGCCTGCCGGCGAACGCGCCGTTCAGGTCTACCAGGTGCAGCCGTCGCGCGCCGGCGTCGAGCCAGCGCCGCGCCATGGCCGCCGGGCTGTCGCCAAAATGGGTGACGGCCTTCATGTTGCCTTGTTCCAGACGGACGCACTTGCCGTCTTTCAGGTCGATCGCCGGAATCAGCAGCATGGCCGGGTGTCGAGCGGATGCGCGCTCTCGCGTCGTGGGGGTGGTTCGTCTTGCCGGTGCCGGACCTTACAGCGGCGGTGCGATCGACCGCGAAGGCCTCAGGGCTTCCAGGCAAGGAAGTTCCGGTAGAGGGTCAGACCGTGGGTGGCGCTCTTCTCTGGGTGGAACTGCGTGGCGAAAATGTTATCCCGCGCCACGGCACAGGTAAAGCTGCCGCCGTAGTCGGCGGACGCCGCGCTGTGGCATTCGTCCGACGGTTTCGCGTAATAGCTGTGCAGAAAGTAGAACCAGGCGGCGTCGGGCACGTCGCGCCACATCGGGTGCGAGCGATCGCGCTGCAGCACCTGGTTCCAGCCCATCTGCGGCAGCTTGTATCGGCTGCCGTCGCCTTGCAGCCGCCCTTCGAGCCGGAAGCGCAGCACCCGCCCGGGGATCAGCCCGAGCCCCGCCGTGTCCTGCTCCTCGCTGTGGTCGAGCAGCATCTGCATGCCCACGCAAACGCCGAGCAGCGGCCTGCTGGCGGCGGCTTGCAGCACCGCCTCGCGCAGCCCGCCGCGCTGCAGTTCGCGCATGCAGTCGCGCATCGCGCCCTGCCCCGGCAGCACCACCCGCTCGGCGGCCAGCACCCGGTCGGGGTCGGCGCTCAGCACCACCTCGAAGTCGCTGCCGCTCGCGGCATGCCGCAGCGCCTGCGTCACCGAGCGCAGGTTGCCCATGCCGTGGTCGACGACCGCCACGATGCGTGCCATCGCGATCCTCAGCGTCGGGCCAGACGGCGGCTCACAGGCTGCCCTTGGTCGACGGCACCGCGCCGGCGGCGCGCGGGTCGACCGCCAGCGCCATGCGCAGCGCGCGCGCGAACGCCTTGAACACGGTTTCGCACTGGTGGTGCGCGTTGTCGCCGTGCAGGTTGTCGATGTGCAGCGTCACCATCGCGTGGTTGGCGAAGCCCTGGAAGAACTCGTAGACGAGCTGGGTGTCGAAGCCGCCGACCATCGCGGCCTTGAACGGCACGCGCATGTGCAGCCCGGGCCGGCCGGAGAAATCGACCACCACGCGCGACAGCGCTTCGTCGAGCGGCACGTAGGCGTGGCCGTAGCGCGTGATGCCGGCCTTGTCGCCCACCGCCTGCGCCACCGCCATGCCCAGCGTGATGCCGACGTCCTCGACCAGGTGGTGGCCGTCGATGTGCAGGTCGCCGCGGGCCTGGATGTCGAGGTCGACCAGGCCGTGGCGCGCCACCTGGTCGAGCATGTGGTCGAAGAAGCCGATGCCGGTGGCCAGCCGCGCCTGGCCGCGGCCGTCGAGGGCGACGCGCACACGGATCTGCGTCTCCTTGGTGTTGCGCTCGACTTCGGCGCGGCGCGCGGCGGCGGGCTTCGCAGCGCGTGGCGCGGCGGGCTTGGCGGCGGCACGGCGGGTTGGACTCATCTCACAGACTCGCTTTCAGCGCATCGATCATCAGCGCGTTCTCCTGCGGCGTGCCCACCGTGATGCGCAGGCATTGCGCCAGCAGCGGGTGCAGCGCGGAGACGTTCTTCACCAGCACGCCGCGTGCCTTCATGCCTTCGAAGGTGCGCGCGGCGTCGCTCACGCGCAGCAGGATCATGTTGGCCTCGCTCGGAAAGGCGCGCACGCCGGGCAGCGAACGCAGCGTCGCCTGCAGCCGCTGCCGCTCGTCGCGGATCATCGCGGCCTGGCGCGCGTACTCGTCGGCATGCTCGAGCGCGAACAGCGTCGCCTCGGCATTCAGCACGCTCACGTTGTACGGCGCTCGCACCTTGTCGACCTCGTCGATCAGCGCGGCCTTGCCGCACAGGTAGCCCAGCCGCACGCCGGCCAGCCCGAACTTGCTCAGCGTGCGCATCACCAGCACGTGGTCGTGCGCGGGCATGCGCGGCAGCCAGCTGCGCGACGAGAACGGCTGGTAGGCCTCGTCGAACACCACCAGCCCGTGCTGCGCGCCGACTGCCGCGACGATGGCGTCGATCACCGCGTCGTCCCACAGGTTGGCCGTGGGGTTGTTGGGGTAGGCGATGTAGGTCAGCGCGGGCCGCTCGCGCTCGATCGCCGCCAGCATGGCAGCGGCGTCGAGCTCGAACTCGCTCGTCAGCGGCACGCCGACGAAGCGCAGGCCGCGCAGCTTGGCCGACAGCCGGTACAGCACGAAGCCGGGCTCCGGCGCGAGGATCGAAGCGCCCGGCACGTTGCACGCCACCGACAGCAGATCGATCAGCTCGTCGGAGCCGTTGCCGAGCATCAGCTTGCAGCCCGCGGGCAGCTCGACGAAGCGCGCCAGCGCGGCAGCGACGTCGGCCGCGCACTGCCCGGGGTAGCGGTTGATCGCCACCCGCCCCAGCCTCGCCCCCAGCGCGCGCTGCAGCGGCTCGGGCAGACGAAATGGGTTCTCCATCGCGTCGAGCTTGACCAGCCCCGCGCTCGGCTGGATCGCGTAGCCGTGGGTCGACTGCACGTCCTGGCGGATGACGCGCGCCAGGCGCTGCGCAAGCGGGGTCGGTTCAGCCATGATTCACGCCAGCCAGCGGCAGCTCCATGCGGTGTTCGTTGTCTTCGTCGACCTCGCCGGTATAGCGAAAGCCCAGCTTCTCGTAGAACGGACCGGCGTGGCCCGGCAGCATCTGGTGCGACAGAGCAACGGACGCCACGCCGAGCCGGCGCGCCTCG
Organism: Ideonella sp.; assembly: GCA_015075545.1. Lineage (GTDB taxonomy): Bacteria > Pseudomonadota > Gammaproteobacteria > Burkholderiales > Burkholderiaceae_C > JAEUPI01. The sequence goes on from JABTUC010000001.1 coordinate 28,396, forward strand.
TCGATCACCCAGCGCATCGTGCGCGCGCCATAGCCCTTGCGCTGCTGGCCGGCATCGATCAGCAGCCGCCACACGTATAGCTGATCGGCTGGGTCTTCCGGGTCGCGCCGCGCGTCCCACAGCAACAGCAGGCCGACCGGCACTTCGCCGTCGTAGATCGCCAGCGGTCGTCCCGGCGCGCGCACCGACGCCTGCGCGAGCGACTTGGCCACCGACCCCACGAGCCCTTGCTGCTCGGGGGCGACGGCGAGGTCGAGCAGGCGGTCGACGTTGGCGTCGGTCACCGGGCGCAGGTGGAAGCCGTCGCCTTCGTCCTGCGGCAGCGACGCGTCGAGCCGCAGCTGCGCAGCGCGCGCGTGCGCGTGCAGGCCTTCGCCCAGCGCCAGCTCGGCGGCGATCGGGCCGAGCGCGCGGGCGCCGCGCGCGCTCACCTCGATCAGGCTCGAGCGCTTGACGAAGTCGTACACGCCCAGCGGCGAGGCGAAGCGCGCGCTGCCCGAGGTGGGCAGCACGTGGTTGGGCCCCGCGCAGTAGTCGCCCAGGCTCTCGCTGGTGTACGCGCCGAGGAAGATCGCGCCGGCGTGCTCGAGCAGCGGCTCCCAGCGCTGCGGCGCGCGCGCGCTGATCTCCAGGTGCTCCGGCGCGATGCGGTTGGCGATCGCGCAGGCCTCCTCCATCGAACGCGTGCGGATCAGCGCGCCGCGGCCCTCGAGCGACGCGCGGATCACCTCGCGCCGCGGCAGCCCGGGCAGCAGCCGCGCCATCGCCGAAGCCACCGCGTCGAGGTACGCCGCGTCGGGCGACAGCAGAACAGCCTGCGCGAGCTCGTCGTGCTCGGCCTGGCTGAAGAGATCCATCGCCACCCAGCCGGCCTCGGTGCTGCCGTCGGCGAGCACCAGGATCTCGCTCGGGCCGGCGACCATGTCGATGCCGACCGCGCCGAACACCCGCCGCTTGGCGCTGGCCACGTAGGCGTTGCCCGGGCCGACGATCTTGTCGACGCGCGGCACGGCGGCCGTGCCGTAGGCGAGCGCGGCGATCGCCTGCGCGCCGCCGATCGCGAACACGCGGTGCACGCCGGCCAGGTGCGCGGCCGCCAGCACGAGCGGGTTGCGCTGCGGAGCACCGCCTTCGCGCGCCGGCACCGGCACCGCCATCACGATCTCGCCGACGCCGGCCACCTGCGCGGGGATCGCGTTCATCAGCACCGACGACGGATACGCCGCCTTGCCGCCGGGCACGTAGATGCCCACGCGGTCGAGCGGCGTCACCTTCTGGCCCAGCAGCGTGCCGTCGGCGTCGCGCACCTGCCAGCCCTGGCAGCAGGCGCGTTGCTGGTGCTCGTGGTAGCGGCGCACGCGCGCCGCGGCAGCCTGCAGCGCGCCGCGCTGTGCGGCGCCCAGGCCTTCGAACGCGCGCTGCAGCTCGTCGCGCGCGATCTCCAGCTCGCCGACGCTGGCGGCGCGCACGCCGTCGAGCCGCGCCGTGTGCTCCAGCAGGGCGGCGTCGCCGCGCGCACGCACGTCGGCGACGATGCGCTCGACGGCCTGCTCGATGGCGCGATCGGTCTCGCCCGACCACTGCAGCACGCGCTGCAGCCGTGCGTCGAAGTCGGCCTCGGTGGTCGACAGGCGGGCGATGCGCAGCACCGTCATGCGCTGCCCCTGCTCGCCGCGGCCAGCGCTTCGATCACCGGCCGTAGCGTCTCGCGCTCGAGCTTCAGCGACGCCGGATTCACCACCAGCCGGGCGCTGATGTCGATCACGCGCTCGACCTCGACCAGGTTGTTGGCCTTCAGCGTGTTGCCGGTGGACACCAGGTCGACGATGGCGTCGGCCAGGCCGGTGAGCGGCGCCAGCTCCATCGAGCCGTAGAGCTTGATGAGGTCGACGTGCACGCCCTTGTCGGCAAAGTGCTGCCGCGCGAGCTGCACGTACTTGGTGGCGACGCGGATGCGCGAGCCCTGCCGCACCGCTGCCGGATAGTCGAAGTCGGCGCGCACCGCCACGCTGAGGCGACAGCGCGCGATGCCGAGGTCGACCGGCTGGTACAGCCCCGCGGCGCCGCCCGCATGGCCCCAGGCGGCGTCGTGCTCGAGCAGCACGTCGAGGCCGACCACGCCGAGGTCGGCGCCGCCGTACTGCACGTAGGTCGGCACGTCGCTCGCGCGTACCAGCACCACGCGCAGGTCGGCGCGGTTGGTCGGCAGGATCAGCTTGCGCGAGGTCTCGGGATCCTCGAGCACCGACAGCCCCGCGCGCTGCAGCAGCGGCAGCGTCTCGTCGAAGATGCGCCCCTTCGACAGCGCCAGTGTCAGCATGACGGCCTCACGCCGTCGCAGAGCCTCATTTCACCCTCTCGATGTCCGCGCCGAGCGCGCGCAGCTTGTCTTCCATGCGCTCGTAGCCGCGGTCGAGGTGGTAGATGCGGTCGACCCGCGTCTCGCCCTCGGCCACCAGCGCGGCGATCACCAGCGAGGCCGACGCGCGCAGGTCGGTGGCCATCACGGCCGCGCCCGACAGCCGGGGCACGCCGCGCACCAGCGCCGTGCGGCCGTCGACCTCGATGTTCGCGCCCAGCCGCAGCAGTTCGTTGACGTGCATGAAGCGGTTCTCGAAGATCGTCTCGACGATCGTCGCGGCGCCGTCGGCGATCGCGTCGACCGCCATGAACTGCGCCTGCATGTCGGTGGGAAACGCCGGGTACTCGCTGGTGCGGATGCTCACCGCGCGCGGCCGGCCGGTGGCGCGCACGCGGATGCCGCCGGGCGCCGCGTCGATCGTGGCGCCGGCCTCGCGCAGCCGCTCGATCACCGCCTCGAGCAGCGAAGGGTCGGCGTCGCGCAGCAGCACGTCGCCGCCGCACGCCGTCACCGCGCACAGGAAGGTGCCGGTCTCGATGCGGTCGGGAATCACGCGGTGCGGCGCCGCCGGCGCGTGCAGCGCGGCGACGCCGCGGATGCGCACCCGGCTGCTGCCGTGGCCCTCGATCCGCGCGCCCATCGCGATCAGCAGCCGCGCCAGGTCGGCCACCTCGGGCTCCTGCGCGGCGTTCTCGAGCACCGTTTCGCCTTCGGCCAGCGTGGCGGCCATCATCAGGTTCTCGGTGCCGGTGACGGTGACCATGTCGGTGGTGATCGACGCGCCGCGCAGCCGCTGCGCCCGGGCCAGGATGTAGCCATGCTCGACGCGGATGTCGGCGCCCATTGCGCGCAGGCCCTGGATGTGCTGGTCGACCGGTCGCGAGCCGATCGCGCAGCCGCCGGGCAGCGAGACGCGCGCCTCGCCGCAGCGCGCCAGCAGCGGTCCGAGCACGAGGATCGACGCGCGCATCGTCTTCACCAGCTCGTACGGCGCCTCGGGCGATGCGATGCGCGAGGCGTCGATCTGCACTTGGTCGGGCTGCGCGGCCGAGCGCTCGGCGTTCACGCCCATGTGGCGCAGCAGCTTCAGCGTGGTGGCCACGTCCTGCAGCCGCGGCACGTTGGCCAGCGTCACCGGGGCCGGGCTGAGCAGCGCGGCGCACAGCCCCGGCAGCGCGGCGTTCTTGGCGCCCGAGATCGACACCTCGCCCTGGAGGCGCCGGCCGCCGCGAATCAGCAGTTTGTCCATGGCAGGGAGGTTTCGCGGCGCAGACCGGGGGGCTGGGGCCGCGCCAGCCCGACGGGCCGCGCCATCACCGCCGCCCGCGGCCTGCCGCCGCGGGAGCAATCAATGGTGATGGGGCTGGTTCTCGGCGGCCCACTCGGCCGGGGTGAGCGTCTTCATCGACAGCGCGTGAATCTGCTCGCGCATTTTATCGCCGAGCGCCTGGTACACCTGCTGGTGGCGCCGCACGCGCGGCAAGCCCTCGAACGCAGGCGACACGATGGTGGCGAAGAAGTGCCGCCCGTCGCCCTCGACCTCCAGGTGCCGGCACTCGAGCCCGGCCGCGATGAAGCGGCGCACGTCCTCAACGGTGGGTTCGGTCATGGCGGCGATTATCGCCGCTCCCGTCGCCGGCCCGGCGGCGCGGGGTCACGAGCGGATCTTGTAGCCGATGTGCAGCAGCCGCAGCGCGACCGTCGCGACGATCGCGAAACTCGCCACCACCACCGACAGGCTGAGCAGCGGCGGGACGTCGCTGACGCCGAAGAAGCCGCGCCGAAAGCCGTCGATCATGTAGAAGAACGGGTTGAGATGGCTCGCCGCGCGCCAGAACGGCGGCAGCGAGTGCACCGAATAGAACACCCCGGCCAGGAACGTCATCGGCACGACGATGAAGTTCTGGAACGCCGCCATCTGGTCGAACTTGTCGGCCCACAGCCCGGCGATGAGGCCGAACGAACCCATCATCGCCGCGCCGAGCACGCCGAACAGCACGATCCACCACGGCTCGCGCGGCATCTCCGGCACGAACCACGACGTCACCGCCAGCACGCCCACGCCCACCGCGAGCCCGCGCAGCACCGAGGCGCCGACATAGGCGGCGTACCAGGCCGCCGGCGACAACGGCGTCACCAGCAGGAACACCAGGTTGCCGGTGATCTTGCTCTGGATCAGCGACGAGCTGGAGTTCGCGAACGCGTTCTGCAGCACGCTCATCATCACCAGCCCGGGGATCAGGAAACTCGTGTAGCGCACGCCCGGGTACACGTGAACGCGGTCTTCCAGCACGTGGCCGAAGATCAGCAGGTAGAGCATCGCGGTCAGCACCGGCGCCGCGACGGTCTGGAAGCCGACCTTCCAGAAGCGCAGCACCTCCTTGTGGAACAGGCTGCCCGCGCCGGCGAGCGTCGGTGCTCGCATGTCAGCGGCGCCCGGCGGCCCCAAGCCACCGACGCGTCGGCTCGGGAGGCGGCGCGCCATGCAGGCACGGAGGCACGCGCGGCGTCACGATGGCGGCATCTCCGAGGCAGCGCCGGGTGGTTCGACGGGCCAGCCGGCAGGCGCGCGCACCGGTGCGGCGCTGGCGGGGTCGTCGTCGGCCATGATCTCGAGGAACACGTCTTCCAGGTCGGCGCGGCCGATCTCGAGGCCTTCGACGCGCACGCCGGCCGCACGCAACTGGCCGAGGAGCGCCTCGACCTCGGCGGCGTCGTGCGCACTCACCTGGGCGATGCGGCCGGTGACGCGCGCGCGCGCGGCCACCGCCGGCGGCAGCGCGTCGTCGGTCTTGAAGCGCAGCATCGTGCTGGCGGTGTCGGCCAACAGGTTGGCGGTGCGGTCGAGCGCGACCACGCGGCCGTGCTTGAGCATCGCGATGCGGCTGCACAGCGCCTCGGCCTCCTCCAGGTAGTGCGTGGTCAGCAGCACCGTGTGGCCCTCCTTGTTCAGCCGCGCGACGAACTGCCACAGCGTCTGCCGCAGCTCGACGTCGACGCCGGCGGTGGGTTCGTCGAGCACGATCACCGGCGGCCGGTGCACCAGCGCCTGCGCCAGCAGCACGCGCCGCTTCATGCCGCCCGAGAGCTGCCGCATGTTGGCCTCGCCCTTGTCGGCCAGGCCGAGCTCGGCGAGCAGCTCGTCGATCCAGACGTCGTTGCCACGCACGCCGAAGTAGCCGCTCTGGATGCGCAGCGCCTCGCGCACACTGAAGAAGGGGTCGAACACCAACTCCTGCGGCACCACGCCGAGCGCCCTGCGCGCCGCCGCGTAGTCGGCCACCACGTCGTGGCCCATCACGCTGACGCGGCCGCGACTGGCGCGGGTGAGCCCGGCCAGGATGCTGATCAAGGTGGTCTTGCCGGCGCCGTTGGGCCCGAGCAGGCCGAAGAACTCGCCGGCCTCGATGTCGAACTCGACGCCGTCGAGCGCATGCAGCGTGCCGTGCGGCCCGGAGTAGGTCTTGCCGACGTCCTGAAACCGCACCGCTGGCATCGCAGGCGATTGTAGGCAGACGCCGCGCGGCCGTTCCGATGCAAGAATGCGCCGCCATGGGCCCCCCAGCTCGCCACGCCGGCTGCCTCCCGAGGCGGCACGATCCTCGCGCCTGCCGCTCGCGCGTGCGCCCATGACCGAGCGCAAGAAGCCCCGCCGCACCGCCGAGCGCATCCTCGAGGTGACGCTCGAGCTGTTCAACCGCTTCGGCGAGCCCAACGTCAGCACGACGGCGATCTCCGCCGAGATGCGCATCAGCCCGGGCAACCTCTACTACCACTACCCCGCCAAGGACGAGCTGATCAACGCGCTGGTCGACCGCTACGAGCGCGCACTGGCCGAGCTGCTCGACGCCGCCGACGCCGTGCGCAACGTCGAGGATGCGTGGCTGCTGGTGCACATGCTGTTCGAGCTGATCTGGAGCTACCGTTTCCTGTACCGCGACCTGAACGACCTGCTGAGCAAGAACCGCCGGCTCGAGACGCACTTCCAGGCGGTGCTGCGCGACAAGGCGCGCGCCATCGAGGCGCTGCTCGACGGGCTGGCGCGCGGGCAGGCGATGGCCGCGCGGCCACCGGAGGCGGCCGCGGTGTCGCACGCGATGGTGGTAGTGCTGACCTACTGGCTGAGCTACGAGTACGTTCGCGACCCGCGCCGCGCGCTCGAGCCCGACAGCGCCGCCGCGGCGCTCAGGCGCGGCGCGTTCCACGTGCTGAGCCTGCTGCTGCCGTACCTCGAGCCGGCAGCGCGCGCTCATCTGCTGGCGCTAGCCGGGGCCTACCAGGACAATGCGGCGGCGACCGCGTAGACCGACAACGACCGAGAGGAGAACTGCCCGATGGCCAAGTGGACGGCTTTCCCGTACGCCAGCGACGATTACCAGCTCGATGCGGCCGCGCTGAAGAAGCAATGGGCGCGCCTGCACGCCGGCGACGCCGAAGGCATGCCCAAGGACGACAAGGTGCTCGCGGCGTGGTCGCTGTTCCACGCAGGCGAGTTCCAGAAGGCCGCCGAGGCCGGCCTGAAGGCAGGCGGCGCCGGCATCACGGTGGCCAACAAGGCGCAGTCGATCTACGCCAACTACCTCGAGAAGAGCGAGAAGAACAAGCTCGCGTTGTTCCTCGAGGTGGCCGAGCGCGCCGAGGCGCAGCAGAAGAGCGACCCGAAGAACCCGAATGCGTACTACTGGATGGCGTACGCGCTCGGCCGCTACAGCCAGGGCATCAGCGTGGCCAAGGCGCTGGCGCAAGGGCTCGGCGGCAAGGTCAAAGGGGCGCTCGAGACGACGATCAAGCTGGCACCGAAGCACGCCGACGCGCACATCGCGCTGGGCACCTTTCACGCCGAGGTGATCGACAAGGTCGGCAAGCTGCTCGGCAAGACGCAGGGTGCCGACGCGGCGGCCGGGCTGAAGATGTTCCAGCAGGCGCTGAAGCTCAACCCGGCCAGCGCGATCGCGCGCATCGAGTACGCCAACGGCCTGGTGATGCTCGAAGGCGACAAGCGGATGAAGGAGGCCGAGAAGCTCTACGCCGAGGCCGCCGCCTGCGAGCCGCTCGACGCGATGGAGCGGCTCGACGTCGAGATGGCCAAGGAAGAGCTGGAAGACTGACGCCTGCGCGGGCGCGCCTCACTGCCACGGCAGCATCAGCGTCACCAGCAGCAAGCGATCGAACTCGGGCCCGAAGCGATCGATGATCGCCTGCGGGTCGGGGCACAGCGCAGCGTCGGTCATGAGGCCGAACTGCACGCCGCCTGCGTAGCTGAGGATCGACGCGCCGACGCCGATGTGCCCCGACGCCGGCACCCAGAACATCGTCTGCCGGACCTCGCGTCCGCAGAAGCGCAGCATCTTGGCCGGCCCCGGCACGTTGGTCATCACGGCGGTGGTTTTCTTGGCGAACAGGTCGAGGATCGCGTCCTGCAGCGGCTTGATCATCAGGCCGGCAACGGCCAGCACCGCGAACGCCAGCAGCGGCTGGTAGCTGCCCTTGAGCTCGCCCATGCGCTGGCGCACCGCGTAGACGCGCTCGATCGGGTTGTCGATGCCGATCGGCAGCACCAGCGGCGCGAGGCCGAACTTGTTGCCGAGCTGCCAGGCCTGGTCGAGCGGGCGCAGGTTCACCGGCACCATCGCGCGGATCTCCTGCCCCGTGGGGTCGTCGCCGCGGTCGCGCAGGTAGGCGCCGATGGCACCGGCCGCGCACGACAGCAGCACGTCGTTGACCGAGCAGTGCAGCGCCTTGCCGATCATCTTGACCGCGTCGAGCGGAACCGGTTCGTTCCAGGCCACGCGCTTGCGGCCCGCGGGCATGCCCTTGAGCCGGGTACGAGAGTCATCGGGCATCAGCAACAGCGCGGCCACGTCGCCGAGCAGCCGGTAGCCGACGCGCGCCAGCTCGAGCGAACCCAGCATCTGCTGCGGCTGCGACAACAGCTCGACCGATCGCGCCACGCCCTTGCCGGTGATGCCCATCGCCTTGGCGGCGATATCGGCGAGCGGCTCGATCACGGCGTCGGACAGCCAGTCGCCCTGGCCATCGCCGGTGTTGCGGCGCGGCTTGCGCACCGGCGGTTCGGCGCCGCCATCGGTGATCGACAGCGCCACCGAGATCAGCGCGATGCCGTCGCCGACGCAGTGGTGGATGCGCACGATCAGCGCGCAGCCGCCTTCGTAGCGCTCGACCAGATGAAACTGCCACAGCGGCCGCCGCGTGTCGAGCCGCCGGGTCGCGAGCTTGCCGCACAGCGCCTGCAGCGCCTGGCGCTCGCTTTGCCCCTTGCGCGGCGCGAGTTTTTCGCGCACCACGTGGCGGCGGATGTCGAACTGCGCATCGTCGACCCACAGCGCGCCGAGCGCGTCGGGCACCACCTTCTGGCGGAAACGGTCGTAGCGCAGCAACTTGGCTTGGACGCGAGCGCACAACTCGTCGTAGTCGAGCGCGGGCTGCAGCAACCAGACCCCGACGATCATCATCAGGTTGACGTCGTTGTCCATGCGCAGCCAGGCGGTGTCGACGCGCGACATGCGTTCGCTGGCGGCAGGCATGCGGGGTCTCCTCGGTTGTCGTGTCCGCGCGAGGCGGCGGCTGCAACGATGCTGGCTAAGATGGCGGGCGTCAACCGCTGCAAGCCCGAAGGGAGCCCACGATGCCCGACCTGAAAGCCGCCTTCGAGAAGGCCGTCGCCGAGAGCAAGAGCCTGCCCGAGAAGCCCGACAACGCCACGCTGCTGCAGATCTACGCGCTGTACAAGCAGGCCACCGCCGGCGACGTCGATGGCAAGCGGCCCGGTTTCTCCGATCTGGTGGGCCGTGCCAAATGGGACGCCTGGAACGGCGTCAAGGGCAAGGCCGGGGCGGCGGCGATGCAGGAATACATCGACCTGATCGAGTCGCTGAAGTAACCCGGCCTGCCCGGGGCGTTGCCGGATCGCCGCGCGAGCGCCACCTCGCACCCGACGCTAACGCTTCTTGCGCGGCGCCGCCTTCTTCGCGGCGCCGCCCGCCTTGCCGAGCAGCGCGTCGAGCTTCTTCTCGATCTCGCCTTCGATCGTGCGCGCGAAGACGCCCAGCAGCAGGCCGAGCCTGGCCTCGAGGTCGAAGTGGTCGGGCGCCACGATCAGGCGGCCATCGACGCCCGTACGGGTGAACTCCACGGTGTCGCTGGTCTCGCCCTCGATCACCGTGCACTCCATGCCGAACTCGCGCTCGACCTCTTCGGCCCAGGCCCACGCCACCTTGCGCGACCTGGCCAGCCCGAGGGCGTGCGGGCGGTGGATTCGGATGTCGGGCATCTACGAGGCTCCCGTGGCGACGGCGTGCAGTGTGGCGTGGCGCTCGGCCTTGGGCAATGCGGCCAGGCGCTTCACCTCGGAATAGAAGGCGTCGAAGTCGCCGCCCTTGCGCTCGAACAGGCGCTCGAACTCGGGCACCAGGTCGTTGTACGCACCCTGCACGGCGAGCGCCGCGTTGTTGACGCGCGCGAAGAACGCGTCGTAGCCGGCGTAGCCGCCCCAGCGCTCGACCTTCAGGCGCGCGTAGTCGGCGCGCAGCGCCTCGAACAGCTCGGCCTTGCGTGCCCGCTTCTCCGGCTCGGGCAGCGCCGAGGCGTACAGCGCGGCGAGCGCGCCGCGAGTCTTCAGCGTCAGTGCGCGGAACTCCTCGCGCCGCGCCTGCGCGGCGTCGAACGCGCGCTGCGCCGCGGCACCGCCACCCTCGGCGGCCAGCCAGCGGGTGACGCCGATGCGCTCGACCGCCACCGCGAACGACTCGTTGAACGTGGTGTCGTCGGCGGCGTAGGCCACCTGGTGCGCGAGTTCGTGGAACACCAGCCGCGCCACCTCGGCGTCGGGCCAGGCGATGAAGGTCGACAGCAGCGGGTCGCCGCCGAGCCAGTTGGTCCAGCCGAGCGTCGAGTAGGCGGGCACGCCGTAGACATCGACCTCGAAGCCGTGCGCGCGCAGGTCCGCTGCCAGTGCCTCGGCACCGGTCTTGTGGAAGTAGCCGCGGTAGCCGACGCAGCCCATGATGGGAAAGCACCAGGTCTTCAGGGTCAGCGAAAGTTCGGGCGTGGCCACCACGTTCCACACCACCGCGGGCCGGCCGATGTCGGCGTAGCGGGTGTAGCTGGCGTTGTCGGGCAGGTGCAGCGCACGCACCGCGAAGACGCGGATGCGTTGCGCCCGCTCTAGCTCGCGCTTCAGGCCGTCGGGGGTCGCCGGGTCGGCCAGCCAGCGGTCGACCGGCCGCGCGCGCTGAAGCAACTCGAGATGCCCGGCCACCGACTGGCCGATGTAGCCGAGCGACGTGCAACCGCCGGTGCCGCACAGCACCACGGCCGCAACGCCGAGGGCCGCGATGCCGCCCAAGCCCGCCATCAGCAGCGCCGTACGTCGCACCGCATTCGCCGCCGCGCGCTCACGCGGGCCGCTGCGCGACCGCTGCAGGCCCCGATCGGCGGTGCTCGCGCGTGCTGGCCGGCGCTGTGTCGTCGGCGAGATGCACCACCAGCAGGGCCCTCATGGCCCGACTATCGCACAACGGACTCGCGCCTCCCCGCGACCACGGTGCCGCGCTGCATGCGCAGCAGGGCCGGCGTACACTGGCCGGCCCACCCGGAGGCAGCCACCATGCGCCTGATCGAATCCATCCTGGCCGACGCGGCGGCGATCACCACGCTGCGCCGCGACATCCACGCCCATCCGGAGCTGTGCTTCGAGGAGCGGCGCACCGCCGACCTGATCGCCAAGGCGCTCACCGACTGGGGCATCCCGATCCACCGCGGCCTGGGCAAGACCGGCGTCGTCGGCATCGTGAAGAACGGCAGCTCGAGCCGTGCCGTGGGCCTGCGCGCCGACATCGACGCGCTGCCGATGGCCGAGATGAACCGCTTCGCGCACGCCAGCCAGCACGCCGGCAAGATGCACGCCTGCGGCCACGACGGCCACACCGCGATGCTGCTGGCCGCGGCCAAGCACCTGGCCAAGCACCGCAATTTCGACGGCACCGTCTACCTCGTGTTCCAGCCGGCCGAGGAAGGCGGCGGCGGCGCGCGCGAGATGATGAAGGACGGCCTATTCGAGCAGTTCCCGATGGAAGCGATCTTCGGCGCGCACAACTGGCCGGGCATGGCGGTGGGGCACTTCGCGCTGCGCGAGGGCCCGGTGATGGCCTCGAGCAACGAGTTCAAGATCACGCTGAGCGGCAAGGGCGCGCACGGCGCGATGCCGAACCTGGGCATCGACCCGGTGCCCGCCGCGTGCCAGATGGTGCAGGCGTTCCAGACCATCATCAGCCGCAACAAGCGGCCGATCGACACCGGCGTGATCTCGGTGACGATGATCCACACCGGCGAGGCGACCAACGTGATCCCAGAGGCGTGCGTGCTCGAAGGCACCGTGCGCACCTTCACCACCGAGGTGCTCGAGCTGATCGAGCGCCGCATGAAGACGATCGCCGAGGCCACCGCCGCGGCTTTCGAGTGCAGCTGCGAGTTCGCGTTCGTGCGCAACTACCCGCCCACGGTCAACCACCCGTCGGAGACCGCGTTTGCGCGCACGCTGCTGGCCGACGTGGTGGGCGCCGACAACGTGCACGACTTCGAGCCGACGATGGGCAGCGAGGACTTCAGCTACTTCCTGCAGGGCAAGCCCGGCTGCTATTTCCTGATCGGCAACGGCGACGGCGCGCACCGCGACGGCGGCCACGGCATGGGCCCGTGCATGCTGCACAACCCGAGCTACGACTTCAACGACGATCTGATCCCGCTGGGCGCCACCGTGTGGGTGCGGCTGGCCGAGGCCTGGTTGGCGGCGCCGCGCAGCGCGGGCCGCTGAATGGCCGGCTCGGTCGTCGAGGCCTTCGCGCAGAGCTACGCGCAGGCGCGCAGCCTGTTTCTGGGCGCCGCCGCCGGCGCCGGCCTCGGCGTGCAGTCGCACCCTCACCCGCAGCGCGGCCGCGACGGCGAACCGCTGGCGATGGACGTGGTGCGGCTGGGCTCGGGCGATGCCGATGCAGTGCTGATCATCAGCAGCGCCTGCCACGGCGTCGAGGGCTTCTGCGGTTCCGGGGTGCAGGTGGCGCTGCTGCGCGACCGCGCGTTTCTGGCCGCGGCGCAGCGCTCGGGTGTGGCGGTGCTGTTCGTGCACGCGCTCAACCCACACGGCTTCTCGTGGTGGCGGCGCACGACGCACGAGAACGTCGACCTCAACCGCAACTTCCACGATTTCGGCCAGCCGCTGCCGATCAATGCGGCGTACGACGATATCGCGCACTGGCTCGTGCCCGAGCACTGGCCTGCGCAGGCGGCGGCTGCCGACGCGATGGCGAGCTATCTCGCGAGCCACGGCGAGAAGGGCTACCAGCGCGCGGTGTCGAGCGGCCAGTACGCCCACCCGCGGGGCTTGTTCTACGGCGGGCGCGAGCCGACCTGGAGCAACCGCACGCTGCGCGCGGTGCTGCGCGAGCACGGCGCGCGCTGCTCACGGCTGGGCTGGATCGACCTGCACACCGGCCTGGGGCCCAGCGGCTTCGGCGAGCGCATCAACGCCAGCCGCGACGATGCCGCCGCGCTGGCCCGCGCGCGGCGCTGGTGGGGCGAGCGCGTGACCTCGATCTACGATGGCAGCTCGAGCTCGCCGCCGCTGCGCGGGCTGATGTGGCTGGCTGCGTACGAGGAGTGTCCGAGTGCCGAGTACACCGGCATCGCGCTGGAGTACGGCACGCTGCCGATGCTGGCCGTGTTCGACGCGCTGCGTGCCGACCAGTGGCTCGAGAACCATCCGGACACCGGGCCCGAGCAGCGCCAGGCGATCAAGCAGCAGGTGCTCGACGCCTTCTACACCGACACCGACGCCTGGAAGCAGGCGATCGTCGCGCAGGCGCGCGAGGCGGTGCTGCAGGCCCTGGGCGGGCTCGCCCGCGCCTGAGGCCAGCTCACCCGGGCCACCAGCCGCGCTCGCGCAGCGCGCGCTCGACGCCTGCTGCGTCGACGAATCGCAGCGCCTTCCAGCCGAGGGCCGCTGCCGCGTCGATGTTGGCGGCGATGTCGTCGAGCAGCACCAGCCGATCGGGCGGTGCACCGAAGCGGCGGCTCGCCAGCTCGAAGAACGCGGGCTCCGGCTTGATCAGCCGCGAGCGCGACGAGTACAGGCCGCTGGCGAAGCAGCCGATCAGCTCGGGGTGCGTACGGTCGAGGTGCGCGGCGTACGCCGCCGGCATGTTCGACAGGAAGTGCAGCCGCGCGCCGTCGGCACTCAGCCGCTGCAGCAGCTCGACCGTGTCGGCCTTGGGCGTCAGCGTCGGCGGGATGCCTTCGACCAGCGCCAGCAGATCGGCCTGCGGCAGCCCGGTGCGCGCCGCGATGCGCCGCACCAGCTCTTGCGCCTCGAGCACCCCGCGGTCGAACTGCGCCCAGTCGCCGTCGGAACCCTGGAACACGCGCGTCACCAGCGCTCGCGCCGACGCCTCGCCGGCGGCGTGCGCCGGCATGAAGCGCCGCACGGCGCGCAGCGGCTGCCAGTCGAACAGCACGCCGCCGAAGTCGAAAACGATGCGCAGCGCATCGTCGCGGGCGGTCACCGGGCCCTCCGCAGCGCGCTCCGCGGCGAGCCCCTCGCAGCGGCTGGGCGCGCTCCCTGGGGTACCTTCGGGCTGCGCCCGCCGGTATTCGCCCTCGGGGCGGCCCGTCGGGCTCATGCGCCAGATCGCCAGCGCAGCACGAACGAGCGCTGGGCCTCGGTCTCCGGCGAGCGCGGCATCGTCGCCAGGCGCGCCAGGCCGCTGCGCTTGCGCGCGATCAGCGCCAGCGCGTCGGGCCCTGACAAGCCCTGCTCGATCAGCCAGCAACCGAGCGCGGTGCCGGTGCGCCCGACGCCGGCGTGGCAGTGCAGGTACAGCCGCGCGCCGCGCACCAGCTCGGCGTCGAGCGTGTCGACGATGTCGCGCATCAGCGCGACGCCGGGCACCGAGTAGTCGGTGATCGCGAAGCCGTGCCAGCGCGCCGCCGCCGGCAGCACGGCGGCATACGATGCCTGTGCGGGCCCGCTGCAGGTGAGGTCGAAGAAGCTGTCGACACCGGCGGCCAGCAGCGCATCGAGGCAGCCAGCCGGATGCGAGCCGGCCATGAAGCGGCCCGGCCACACCCAGTAGCAGTCGGCGTGCGGCAGCGCCAGCGCATCGCCGGCTGCGTGCAGCACCTCGGGTGGACAGACGGCGCGCACGGTCAGTGCGTCAGGATCTTCGACAGGAAGTCCTTCGCGCGGTCGGTCTTCGGGTGGGCGAAGAACTCCACCGGCGTGTTCTCCTCGACGATCTGGCCCTGGTCCATGAAGATCACGCGGTCGGCGGCCTGGCGCGCAAAACCCATCTCGTGCGTGACGCACAGCATCGTGATCCCCTGCTTGGCGAGGTCGATCATCACCTCGAGCACCTCGTTGATCATCTCGGGGTCGAGCGCCGAGGTGGGCTCGTCGAACAGCATGATCTTGGGCGTCAGGCACAGCGCGCGCGCGATCGCCACGCGCTGCTGCTGGCCGCCCGAGAGCTGCAGCGGGTACTTGAGCGCCTGCTCGGCGATGCGCACGCGTTGCAGTTGCGCCATCGCCTTCTCCTCGGCCTGCTTCTTCGGCAGCTTGCCCACCCACATCGGCGCCAGCGTGAGGTTCTCGAGCACCGTGAGGTGCGGGAACAGGTTGAACTGCTGGAACACCATGCCGACGTTGCGGCGCACGGCGTCGATCGCCTTGACGTCGTCGCTCAGCTCGATGCCGTCGACCGTGAGACGGCCGGCCTGATGCTCCTCGAGCCGATTAATGCAGCGGATCAGCGTCGACTTGCCCGAGCCCGACGGGCCGCAGATCACGATGCGCTCGCCCCTGCCCACCTGCAGCTGGATGTCGCGCAGCACGTGGAACTGGCCGTACCACTTGTTGACGTTGTCGAAGTCGATGATCGCTGCGTCGGAGGCCATGGCTCGGTTGTCTGTCGTTATTGGCGGCGCATGCCGATGTTGAGGTAGGCCTCGACCCAGCGGCTGTAGCGCGACATCGCGAAGCAGCAGACGAAGTACACCGCCGCCACGAAAAGCTGCCCCTCGAGGAAGAACTTGCGCCAGTCGGCGTCGCCCAGCGCGAGCTGCAGCGCGCCGGTGAGGTCGTACAGGCTGACGATGGTGACCAGCGAGGTGTCCTTGAACACGCTGATGAAGCTGCCGACGATGGCCGGCACCACCAGCCGCAGCGCCTGCGGCAGCACGATCTTGCGCGCGGTCTGCCAGTAGGTGAGGCCCAGCGCCTGCGCCGCCTCGACCTGGCCCTTGGGCAGCGCCTGCAGGCCGCCGCGCACCACCTCGGCGAGGTACGCAGCGGCGAACAGCGTCATGCCCACCAGCACGCGCACCAGCACGTCGATCGTCGTGCCGTGCGGCATGAACAGCGGGAACATGAACGACGCCATGAACAGCACCGAGATCAGCGGCACGCCGCGGATCAGCTCGACGTACAGCACGCAGACCGCGCGGATCGCGGGCAGGTGCGAGCTGCGCCCCAGCGCCACCAGGACCGCCAGCGGGAACGCCACCACCAGGCTCACCACCGACAGCGCCATCGTCAGCGGGAAGCCGCCCCAGCGCGAGGTTTCCACCTCGCTCAGGCCGAATACGCCGCCGCTCATCAACACGTAGCACACCGCCAGCACGATCAGCCACAACGGCGCCAGCCACGGCTTCCAGAACGGGCGCAGGCAGCTCGCGACCAGCAGCGCGATCAGGATCGCGCAGGCCACCAGCGGCCGCCACTGCTGCTCGTACGGATAGCGCCCGAACAGGATCAGCCGCCCTTTCTCGGCCACCACGCCCCAGCACGCGCCGGTGTCGACCGCGGCGCGGCACGCGGCGTTGTCGGGCGCGAACACCGCGTTGACGATCGACCAGCCGAACAGCGGCGGCACCACCCACAGCAGCAGCAGCAGCGTGACGACGGTGGCCAGCGAGTTGAGCCAGCCGTCGAAGAAGTTGCGCCGGAGCCAGGCCAGCAGCCCCTGCGTCGACT
Organism: Ideonella sp.; assembly: GCA_015075545.1. Taxonomy (GTDB): domain Bacteria; phylum Pseudomonadota; class Gammaproteobacteria; order Burkholderiales; family Burkholderiaceae_C; genus JAEUPI01. Next base: position 44,802 of record JABTUC010000001.1, read on the forward strand.
GCGGCGGCGGGCGGCTCTCGATCGGCGTGAAGACAACCGCGCTCATCGTTCTTTGATCGCCGCGCGGCGGTTGTACCAGTTCATCAGCACCGAAGTCAGCAGCGACAGCGTCAGGTAGCAAGCCATCGCGATCGAGATGCACTCGATCGCGCGGCCGGTCTGATTGAGCGACGTGTTGGAGATCGAGATCAGGTCGGGGTAGCCCACCGCCACCGCCAGCGAGGAGTTCTTCGTCAGGTTGAGATACTGGTTGGTCATCGGCGGGATGATCACGCGCAGCGCCTGCGGCAACTGCACCAGGCGCAGCTCCTTGGCGCGCGTGAGGCCGAGCGACAAACTGGCCTCGTGCTGGCCGTACGGCACCGCCTGGATGCCCGCGCGCACCACCTCGGCGATGTAGGCGGCGGTGTAGATCGTCAGGCCGAGCAGCACGGTCAGGAACTCCGGCGTCACCGCGCCGCCGCCGATCACGTTGATCTGGGTCTTCTCCGGCACGTCGAGGCCGGTGGGCGCGCCGCCGAGCCACCAGCCGAGCAACGTGACAGCCGCCAGGATGACCAGCGCGGGCAACCAGAACATCGGCGCCTGGCCCGTCGCCTCGTGCCGTGCCCTGACCCAGCGCCGCCAGCCCCACACGCCGATCAGGCCGATCACGAAGCCGCCGAACGTTCCCCAGTGGCCCGGCGCCGCCGCCGGCAGCGGAAACTGCAGGCCGTTCTTGCTGAAGAACACGCCGGGCAGCGGACGCAGCGCCTCGTCGATCGCCGGCAGCATCTCGGTGAGCACGAAGTACCAGATGAAGAGCTGCAGCAGCAGCGGCACGTTGCGCAGCAGGTCGACGTAGCCGCCGCACAGCGTGCGCACCAGCAGGTTGCGCGACAGCCGGCCGACTCCCACCAGCGTGCCGATGATCGTGGCCAGCACGATGCCGGCGACCGAGACGCGGATGGTGTTGCTCAACCCGACCAGGAACGCCTTGGCGTAGCTCTCGGACGAATCGAACGGAATGACGCTCTCGCCGATCGCGAACCCGGCGGGCTGCGTGATGAAGTCGAAGCCGCTCTTGATGCCGCGGGCCCGCATGTTCTCCAGCGTGTTGGAGAACAAGTACGTGCCTGCGGCGAAGATCAGCCCGAGCGCGATCACCTGGTACAGCACGCCGCGGAAGGCCTTGCTGCGCCAGGACCAGCTTCGTGTCTTGGGGGGAGCTGCCACGGAACCGAGAAGAAAGCGGGTTCGTCGCCGGCGAACCCGCTGCGGCCGTTGCCTACCGGACCGGCGGCGCGTACATGAAGCCGCCGTGGTTCCACAGGTTGTTGGCGCCGCGCGGCAGCTTGAGCGCAGACTTCGGGCCTACGTTGCGCTCGAAGATCTCGCCGTAGTTGCCCACCGCCTTGATGGCGCGGTAGGCCCAGTCCTTGTCCAGCCCGAGCAGCTTGCCGGTGTCTTCGCTGGTGCCGAGGATGCGCTGCACGACCGGATCCTTGCTGTCGGCCTTCATCTGGTCGACGTTGGCCTGCGTGATGCCGTACTCCTCGGCCTCGATCAGCGCGAAAACGATCCACTTGACGTCGGTGAAGAACTCGTCGTCGCCGCGGCGCACGCTCGGGCCCAGCGGCTCCTTGGAGATCAGCTCGGGCAGGATCACGTGGTCGTCGGGGTTGCCCGCTTCCTTGTTGCGGATCGACGCCAGGCCCGAGGCGTCGGTGGTGTACGCCTGGCAGCGGCCGGCGAAGTAGGCCTTGTTGGTGGCCTCCTGCGTCTCGAACACCACCGGCTTCATGCTCAGGTTGTTGGCCTTCGAGTAGTCGTTGAGGTTCTTCTCGGTGGTGGTGCCCGACTGCACGCACACCGTGGCGCCCTTCAACTGCTTGGCCGAGGTGATCTTGGTCTTCTTGGGCACCATGAAGCCCTGGCCGTCGTAGTAGGTGGTGCCGGTGAACATCAGGCCCAGCGACGCGTCGCGCGTCAGTGTCCAGGTGGTGTTGCGCGACAGCACGTCGATCTCGCCGGACTGCAGTGCCGCGAAGCGCTGCGACGCGTTCAGCGGCACCCACTTGATCTTGCTGGGGTCCTTCAGGATGGTGGCGGCGATCGCCTTGCAGATGTCGACGTCGAGGCCGCTCCAGTTGCCCTGACTGTCGGCCGCCGCGAAGCCGGGGAGGCTCGGGTTGACGCCGCAGACCAGTTGGCCGCGTTGGTTGATGGCGTCGAGCGTCTTGCCGGCATGCGCAGCCCCGATGAAGCTGAGGGCGAGCGCTGCGGCCACGACATGTTTGATCATGGTTGGTTCTCCTGACTGTGTTGCCAATGCCGGATTGTCACGAGCCGGGGTGGCCCGGCATACCGAGCAAACACCGATGCAGGGGTCGGCACGGCGCCGCGCGCGCTAGCGCAAGCGGCTCAGCAGGGCCGCGGTAGAAGCGTCCAACCCCGTGGTATCCCCAGTGTCGAAGCGCGGCAGCAATTGGTTGCACAGCGTCTTGCCCAGTTCGACCCCCCACTGGTCGAAGCTGTCGATGCCCCACACCGCGCCGCTGGTGAATACCCGGTGCTCGTACAGGGCGATCAGCGCGCCGAGGCTGCGCGGCGTCAGCGCTTCGAGCACCAGCGTCGTGCTCGGCCGGTTGCCCGGGAAGGTGCGATGGCGCGCCAGCACGCCGGCATCGACGCCCGGCGCCGCCGTCGGCACCGATTCGGCGCGCGCCTGCGCCGTGGTCTTGCCGAGCATCAGCGCCTGCCCTTGCGCCAGGCAGTTGGCCAGCGCCTTGCGCTGCAGCGCCGGGTACGGATGCGAGGCCTCGCGCACCGCGATGAACTCCACCGGAATCACGTCGGTGCCCTGGTGCAGCATCTGGAAGTACGCATGCTGGCCGTTGGTGCCGGGCTCGCCCCACACCACCGGACTGGTGCCATAGCTCAGCGGCTCGCCGTCGAGGTCGACGCTCTTGCCGTTGGATTCCATCTCGAGCTGCTGCAGATACGCCGGCAGCCGCTCCAGCCCCTGGTGGTACGGCGCGATCGAGCGGCTCGCGAAGCCGTGAAAGTTGCGGTACCAGACGTCGAGCAGGCCGAGCTGCAGCGGCAGGTTGGCCTGCAGCGGCGCGTCGGCGAAGTGGCGGTCCATCGCGTGCGCGCCGGCCAGCAGCGCGCGGAAGTTCGTCTCGCCGATCGCGATCGCGATCGGCAGCCCGATCGCGCTCCACATCGAGTAGCGGCCGCCGACCCAATCCCAGAAGCCGAACGTGGTGTCGATGCCGAACTGCGCGGCCGCCGCGAGGTTGGTGGTCACCGCGACGAAGTGGCGCGCCGCATCGCGCCCGCCCTGCTGCGTGAACCACGCCCTCGCCACCCCGGCGTTGGCCATCGTCTCCTGCGTCGTGAAGGTCTTGGAGGCGACGATGAACAGCGTCGACTCGGGCCGCAGCCTGCGCAGCACCGGCGCGATGTCGTGGCCGTCGACGTTGGAGACGAAGTGCAGGTCGATCTCGCGCGTCGCGAAGGCGTCGAGCGAGCGCACCGCCATCTGCGGCCCGAGGTCGGAGCCGCCGATGCCGATGTGCACGACGTCGCGGATGCCGCTGGCACGCACGTCGCGCACGCGCTCGGCGAAGGCGAGCATCGCGTCGAGCACCGCGTGCACCTCGTCGCCGTGCGGGGCGGTGCCGCGCGGCGCGCGCAGCGCCGTGTGCAGCGCGGCGCGGCCCTCGGTGGTGTTGATCGGCTCACCGCGCAGCATCGCGTCGCGCCGCGCCGGCACACCGCATTCGCGGGCCAGATCGATCAGCAGATTGCGCGTAGAGAGGTCCCAGCGGTTCTTCGACAGGTCGGCAAAGACCTCGGGGGCCTGCAGCGACAGCGCCGCGAAGCGCCCGGTATCGCGCGCGAACGCCTCGCGAAGGTCGAACGCGCGGCCGTGCTGCCGGTAGTGGTCGTGCAGCGCGCGCCAGGCTGCGGTGCGGTCGCAGCGCGGCGCCGCGGCGCTCACGCGCGCCGCTCCTCGATCAGCTTCTCGAGGCGGATGGCGTCGGCGGCGAACAGGCGGATGCCTTCGGCCAGCTTGTCGCTGGCCATCGCGTCGTCGTTGAGCGCGTAGCGGAACGCCGGCTCGTCGAAGTGCGCCTCGGGCAGGCTCAGGCCTCTGGCACGCGCCGGGTCCAGCGCGCGCGCCACCGGCGCATCGGCAGCCTGCAGCTGCGCCATCAGCTCGGGGCTGATGGTCAGCAGGTCGCAGCCGGCGAGCGCGAGGATCTGGCCGACGTTGCGGAAGCTCGCGCCCATCACCTCGGTGCGGATGCCGAAGTGCTTGTAGTGGTCGTAGATGCGCCTCACCGATCGCACGCCGGGGTCGTTGTCGCCCGCCATCGCCGCCTCGTCCCACTGCGCGCCAGCTCGGCTCTTGTGCCAGTCGTAGATGCGGCCGACGAACGGCGAGATCAGCGTCACCTTGGCCTCGCCGCAGGCCACCGCCTGCGCGAACGAGAACAGCAGCGTCAGGTTGCAATGGATGCCCTCGCGCTCGAGCTGCGCCGCCGCGCGGATGCCCTCCCAGGTCGACGCCAGCTTGATCAGCACGCGCTCGCGCGCGATGCCCGCGCGCTCGTACAGGCCGACCAGGTGGTGCGCGCGCGCCATGCTGGCGGCGCTGTCGAACGAAAGCCGTGCATCGACTTCGGTGGACACGCGGCCCGGCACGATCTTCAAGATCTCCAGCCCGAAGCGCACCAGCACCTGGTCGACGAGACTGTCCATCGACTCGCCGCGATGCGCCTTCACGGCCTCCTCGAGAATGTGCGAATAGTCGGTCTGCTGCACCGCCTTGAGGATCAGCGACGGGTTGGTGGTCGCGTCGCGCGGCGCGTAGCGCGCCATCTGCAGGAAGTTGCCGGTGTCGGCGACAACGGTGGTGTACTGCTTGAGCTGGTCGAGCTGGTTCATGGTGCGCTCAGGCGGCGCGCGCCGCCGACTGACGAAGGGCCATTCGAGAGGTGCGCGCGGATTATCGGCCGCGCCCGCATGCCACTGGCGGCACCTGCGGTAACACCGACACGCCGTGGTCGCTCAGGTGCAGCCACACCGCCTGCCCCGGAGTCCACGGCGGCTCGGGCTGCGGCCAGGCCACGAACACCTCGCCGAGCGCGGTGGCGATCGTCAGCTCCTGCGTGCCGCCGAGGTAGGCGCACTTCTGCACCGTGCCAGGCAGGCCGCCGTCGTCGCGCGCAGCCACGCTCCACGCCTCGGGCCGCACGGCGACGCGCACCGCACCGGGCGGCAGCGCGCGCCGCGGCCGCCAGTGCAGCGGGCCGAGCCGCACGCGGCCGTCGACCAGCGCCTCGCCGTCGAACAGCGCCGCCTCGCCCATGAAGCGGGCGACGAACTCGCTGGCCGGTTGCTCGTACAGCGACTGCGGCGTGTCGTGCTGCGCGATGCGCCCCGCGTCCATCACGATGATGCGGTCGCTCACCGCGAGCGCCTCGCTCTGGTCGTGCGTCACGTAGGCCACCGTCAGCCGCAACCGCTGCTGCAGCGCGCGGATCTCGTCGCGCATGCTGCGGCGCAGCCGCGCGTCGAGATTCGACAACGGCTCGTCGAACAGCAGCACCCGAGGCTCGAGCACCAGCGCGCGCGCCAGCGCCACACGCTGCTGCTGGCCGCCCGACAGCTCGCCGGGCAGCCTCGTGTCGAAGCCCACCAGCCCCACGCCGCGCAGCGCCTCGATCGCGCGCTCGCGTGCCCGCTCGCGCGGCAGGCCCGACATGCGCAGCCCGTAGCCCACGTTGCCGACCACGTCGAGGTGCGGGAACAGCGCGTAGCTCTGGAACATCATGCTGACGTTGCGCTCGGCCGGCCCGAGCGCGGTGACGTCGCGGCCGTCGATCAGGATGCGGCCGGCGCTCGGCGCCTCCAGCCCCGCGATCATGCGCAGCGTCGTCGTCTTGCCGCAGCCCGAGGGGCCGAGGATGGTCGTCAGCGTGCCGGTGGGCACCTCGAAGCTGATGTCGTCCACCGCCGGCGGCGTCGACGCCGCCGTGCCGTAGCGCTTGCCGACATTGCGGAACTCGATGCTCATGGTGCGATGCGCTGGTTGTTCATCGTGAGACCGGTGCGGCTGCCGGGGCGACGCCGCGCCGGCCGAGCCGGCGCTCGCCGACCAACCACTGGATCAGCGCCGCCGCCGCCGACAGCAGCACGATCAGCACGGTGCAGTAGGCCAGCGCGACGCCGTAGTCGCCGTTGCCGACGCGGCCGATGATGTAGGTGGTCGCCAGGTCGTTCTCGGCGGTGACGAGGAAGATCACCGCCGACACCGTGGTCATCGCGCGCACGAAGCTGTACACCAGCGCCGCGACCAGCGCCGGCTTGAGCAGCGGCAGCACCACGTGGGCGAGCGTCTGCGCGGTCGACGCGCGCAGCATCAGCGAGGCCTCGTCGAGCGAGCGGTCGAGCTGCTTGAACGCCGCGGTGCCGGCGCGCACGCCCACCGGCAGGTTGCGGAACATGAAGCACAGCATGATCACCAGCCCGGTGCCGGTGAGCTCCAGCGGCGGCACGTTGAACGCCAGGATGTAGCTGACGCCGAGCACGGTGCCCGGAATCGCGAACGCGAGCAACGCCGCGAACTCGAACGCGCCCTGGCCGCGAAACTCGGTGCGCGCCAGCAGCCAGGCGATCAGCAGCCCGAGCGCCGCGGTGGGTGGCGCCGCCAGCGCCGCGAGCTTGACGGTGGTGAACAGCGAGTTCCACGCCGTGCCCGCCCACACCAGCCCGAACTGACTCCATTCGAGCGCGAACGCAGTGTGGAAGTGCTGCAGCGTCGGCGTGTAGTCGCGCCCCCAGGTGCGCACGAAGCCGCCGATGAACGCGAAAAGGTACACCGCCACCGTGAAGGCCATCCACGGCAGGGCGACCGCTTGCACTGCGCGGCGCAGGCCGGCCGGCAGCGGCATCGGCAGCCCCGCGTCACCCTTGCCGCCGACGGTGGTGAACTGCTGCCGCCCGAGCAGCCGGCGCTGCAACCCGAACACCGCGAGCGCGAACAGCGTCAGCACCCAGGCCAGCGCGGCCGCGCGACCCTGGTCGTACTGCGCGCCGACGATGGCGAAGAAGATCTCGGTCGACAGCACTGCGAACTGGCCGCCGACCACGATCGGGTTGCCGAAGTCGGCCATGCTCTCGATGAAACCGACCAGGAAGGCATTGGCCAGCCCCGGCTTGAGCAGCGGCAAGGTCACGCTCAGGAACGCGCGGCGCCGGTCGGCGCGCAGCGTCTGCGCCGCCTCCTCCAGGCTCGGTGCCACGCCCTGCACGACGCCGCGCATGATCATGAAGGCCACCGGCGTGAAGGCGAACAACTGCGCCAGCCAGATGCCCAGCAGCCCGTAGAACCAGCGCGTCGGCGTGATGCCGAAGGCGTACTCGGCGAACTGGTTGACGAGGCCGGCGCGGCCGAACAGCAGGATCAGCCCGAGCCCGACGACGAACGGCGGCGTGATGATCGGCAGCAGCGCCAGCACCTTCAGCGGCCGCTGCCAGCGCAGCGAGCCGCGCTCGGCCATCAGCGCCAGGATCGTGCCCAGCGCCGTGGTGCCGGTGGCCGACAGCAGCGCCAGCACCAGCGTGTTCCAGGCGACGCCGCAGCGCACGCTGCCGGCCAGGCACCCAAGGCCCCAGATGCGCTCGTGGCCCACGCGCTCCCACAATGCCGTGAGCGACGCACGCGCGCCGTCGTCGAGGAAGGCGCCCGCCAGCGCGCGCCCGACCGGGTACACGATGAAGATCGCCAGCAGCACTGTGCAGCCGAGCACGCTGGCCGCAACGAACCGATCGCCGCGAAAGAGCCCCAGCCGCGCCAGCCCGAAGGCTGCCAGCAAGACCAGCGCGACGAGCACGACGAAGCCGCCGACCCCCAGGCCGCTCTGCTGGACAGCCAGTTCACCGAAGCGAGCATTCAGCGCCTCGAAGGCCCAGCCCTTGGCACCGATCGTGAAGGCGCTCGCCGCGAGCCCGAGCGCACCGACGAGGCCGCCCGCGAGCAGCCAACGGCCCTGCGCGCGGCCCGGCGGCAGTCGAGCACCGAACGCAGCCAGCGCCAGCCCGACGAGCCCGATCAGCAACCACCAGCGCCCGTGCACCAGCGCCTGCACGATGGCGCTGCCCGTCTGCGAGCCACCGAGCACCTGCGGCAGCACGCGGTACCAAGCCGCGTCCTGGATCGCATACCACGGCAGTGCGACGTACGCGACCAGCCCGGCCGCGATCCACCCGCGCAGCCAGGGGTCGGGCCGGCGCTCGGCGCGCCGGGGCTCCGTCATTTGGGCAGCGAGTTGACGTCCTTCTCCCAGCGCGCGATCAGGCGCTTGCGCTCGGCGCTGGCGCCGTACTTGGCGTAGTCGTAGTCGATGAACTTGATCTTGCGGAAGTCAGGCACGTTGGGGTCGAGCTTGGTCGCCATATTCGACGGCACCTGGAACGAGGCCTTGGTCTGGAACGGGATCTCCTGTGCCGCGGGCGACAGCGCCCAGTCGTAGAACTTCTTGGCCGCTTCGAGGTGGCGTGCACCCTTGACGATACTCATCGAGCCGATCTCGGCGCCGGTGCCCTCCGAAGGCGTCACCGTCTCGACCGGGAAGCCGTGCAGCTTTTCGGGCGGGCCGTCGTGCACGAAGCTGATCGACACCGCGGTCTCGCCGCGCGCCACCGCCTTGATCGGCGCGGTGCCCGAGCGCGTGTAGACGCTGATGTTCTTGTGCAGCGCCTTCAGGTAGTCGAACGCCTTGTCCTCGCCCCACAGTTGCACCAGCGTGGCGATCATCGTGTACGCGGTGCCGCTGGAGGCCGGATTCGCGACCTGGATCTCGCCCTTGTACTCGGGCTTGAGCAGGTCGGCCCAGCTCTGCGGCACGGCGAGCTTCTTCTTGGCCAGCAGCTCGGGGTTGTAGCCGAAGCCCAGCGGCCCCGAGTAGATGCCCACGGTCTTGTAGCCCGCCTGCTGCGCCTGCCGCTGCGCCCACGGCTGCAACTGCGGCAGCAGCGGCGACTTGTACTCCTGCGTGAGCCCCTGCTCGGCCGCTTGCAGGTGCGGGTCGCCGGTGCCGCCGAACCAGACGTCGGTCTTGGGGTTCTCGCGCTCGGCGACCAGTTGCGCGAGCGCCTCGCCCGAGCCCTTCAAGCTCACATTCAGCTTGACGCCGGTGGCGCGTGCGTAGGCGGTCGACAGACCGTTGCACCAGTCGGCCTGCACCGAGCAGATGACGTTGAGCTGACCGCCGTCCTGCGCTCGCGCCGGCGCGGCGAGCCCCGTCGCGCCTGCCAATGCGACGGAGGCCAACAATCTCGTGATGTGAATGCGCATGGGTTTCTCCTGCTTCGACGCAACGATGGTAGCGATGGCTGCCGCGCCGATCCGCCGCCAGGCCACCGGACAAACCCGGTGGCCGCGAGCTTCGAACCTGCCGTGCACAATCGGCGTCCATGTCGTTCGACCTCGTTCTGTTCGGCGGCACCGGCGACCTCGCGTGGCGCAAGCTGATGCCCGCGCTGTTCCAGGCGTTTCGCCACGGCAAGCTGCCGGCCGGCGGGCGCATCCTCGCGGTGGCGCGCGACGCGCGCAGCGACGACGAGTACCGCGCACTGATCCAGGCGCGCTTCGTCGAGGTCGAGAGCGCCAAGCGCCCGAGCGACGAGGAGTTCGGGCGTTTCGCCGCGCTGCTGCACTACCGCCGCATGGATCTGTCGCAGCCGGCCGACTATGCCGGCCTGAAGCGCTGGCTCGACGGCCGCAGCGCCGACACGGTGGTGATGTACCTGGCCACCAGCCCGCACCTGTTCCCGGTGGTGTGCGCGCAACTCGGTGCGGCGGGGCTCAACGGCGCGCACGTGCGCGTGGTGCTCGAGAAGCCGCTCGGCCACGACCTCGCCAGCGCGCGCGAGATCAACCGCGTGGTCGGCAGTGCATTCGGCGAGCACCAGGCGCTGCGCATCGACCACTACCTGGGCAAGCCGTCGGTGCAGAACCTGTCGGCGCTGCGCTTCGGCAACGCGCTGTTCGAGCCGCTGTGGCGCCGCGAGAGCATCGCCAACATCCAGATCACGCTGGCCGAGGCGATCGGCGTGGGCACGCGCGGCGACTTCTACGACCGCACCGGCGCGCTGCGCGACATGGTGCAGAACCACGCGCTGCAACTGCTGACGATGATCGCGATGGAGCCGCCGCCGACCCACGACGCCGACGCCATCCGCGACGAGAAACTCAAGGTATTGAAGTCGCTGAAAGCCTTCACCGCCGAGAGCGTGGCGCGCGACGTGGTGCGCGGCCAGTACCGAGCCGGCACCGTCGACGGCAAGGCCGCGAGCGGCTACCTCGACGAGGCCAAGGTGCCCGCCGACAGCACGACCGAGACCTTTGTCGCCCTGCGCACCGAGGTGCAGAACTGGCGCTGGGCGGGCGTGCCGTTCTTCCTGCGCACCGGCAAGCGGCTGGCGGCGCGGCACGCGCAGATCGTCGTCAACTTCAGGCCGGTGCCGCACCCGATCTTTCCGGGCAGCACGCGTGCCAACAAGCTGGTGATCAAGCTGCAACCCGAAGACGGGCTCGAGCTGCACCTGCTGGCGGCCAAGGGCGCGGGCCAGGGCGACTGGCTGGCGCCGGTGTTCCTCGACCTCGACTTCGACAAGGCGTTCGCGGCCGAGCGCGTCGGCGCCTACGAGCGGCTGCTGCTCGACGCGATCGCCGGCCGGCTCAACCTGTTCGTGCGCAGCGACGAGCAGGAGCAGGCGTGGCGCTGGATCGAGCCGGTGCTGCAGGCGTGGGCCGACGACCCGAGCCCGCCGCGGCCCTATGCGGCCGGCACCTGGGGGCCGCCGGCGGCCAGCGCGATGATCGCGCGCGACGGCTGCGTGTGGGACGAGGAGCAGTAGCCGGCTCGCTGCCGCCGCTCGCCGCTCGCCGCTCGCGGTAGCAGCGCAGGGCTGCCAGCGCGTCAGGAAGGTGATCAGTGCGCGGCGTGCGGCGGTGCCGCGAACGCCAGCAGCGACTCGACGCCGTAGAGGCGCACCAGTTCGCCGAGCTTGGGCGGCGCACCGCGCACGTCGAAGCCCTTGTGCCAGGCGTTGGCGAGCCGCCGGCACTCGAGGAGCACCGCCACCGCTGCGGTGTCGAAGCTGCGCAGCGACGACGCGTCGATGGTCAGCGTGGCCGCATCGTCGGCACGCATCGCCTGCGCCAGCATGTTCAACGTGGTGCCCGCCTCGCGCAGCGTCAGCACCTCGGGCAGTACGAGCATCGGATGATCCGCAACGGACAACGCGTCAGCTCTTGCCGGCGGCGATGGCCTTGTTCTTCTCGGCCAGGCGATCGATCAGGCCATCGATGCCGCCGACGCTCAGCTCGCGCGCGAACTGGCTGCGAAAGCTGTCGGTGGCCCACAGCCCGAGCACGTTGAAGTCGTAGATCTTCCAGCTGTCACCGGACTTCTCGAGCCGGTAGTCGAGCTGGATCGGGTCACCGCGGCCGACCACGTCGGTGCCGACCACCACCTCGTTGGCGTTGGCGCCGGTGCGCACCGGCCGCAGCTTGATGCTCTGATCCTTCACCTGCGTCAGCGCGCCGGCATAGGTGTTGATCAGGTAGGTCTTGAATTCCTCGGTCAGCCGCTTGCGTTGCTCGGGGGTGGCCGTGCGCCACTGCGGACCGACCGACTTGACGACCATGCGTCGCAGGTCGACGTGCGGCAGGATCTTGGTGTCGACGAGCACGCGGATTCGCGACACGTCGCCGGCCTGGATGGCCGCGTCGCTCTTCACGACGCCGATCACCTCGCTCGACAACTGCTGAACGAACGCATCAGGGGCCACCTCGGCCAGCGCCAGCGCTTGCGCCGCGCACAGGATCAACCCCGTCAGGGCTGCTCGAAACATCTGCTTTCCTTCGCTTGTCGTCGCCAACAATGCAACCTTAACGCATGCGCCGAATCCGCGGTTCACTTCGTCGGCGTCGGCTCGGAGGCGTCGCTGTCGTCGGCATCGGGCTCCTCGGGCGGGTTGCCGTCGTACACCAGGCTGCGCCGCCGCGCCAGATAGCCGTCGCGGATCAGCGCGTACTTGTCGAACGCGATCTCGTCGATCGTGCGCGTGGTCGACAGCAGGCTTGCGCGCACGCTGATCACGTGCACGGCAGCGAGCCCCCAGCGCTCGGGACGTCGATCGACGAATGCCTCGGGGGTGGCGCGCCAGTCGAGCGTCAGCGCGGCGGTGTCGCGCAGCGTGCTCGGACCGAACAGCGGCAGCACCAGGTAAGGCCCCGGCCCGATGCCCCAGCGGCCCAGCGTCTGGCCGAAGTCTTCGCGACGGCGCTCGATGCCGGCACCGGCGACGTCGACGAAGCCGCCGAAGCCGAACACGGTGTTGACGCCGAACTTCAGCCCCATCTCCAGTGCCGCCGAGGGCTTGCCCTGCAGCAACTGGTTGACCGCCGACCAGCCGTCGCCGAAGTTGTCGAAGAAGTTGCCGATGCGATCGCGAACGAACTGCGGCAGCACCGCCTGATACCCGGTGGCCACGGGTTTGATCAGCGCCGAGTCGAGCGTCTCGTTGAACGAGAACACCGTGCGGTTGAAGCCCTCGAGCGGGTCGCTCGGTGTGGGGCCCGTGACGGTGGTGCAACCGCCGAGCGCGAACGCGGCTGCGGCGACGAACCCCGTGGTGGCCGCGCGGACGAGGGTCACTTCTTGGACGCTGCCGGCGCGGCAGGCTTGCTCGACGCGCCGGCGTCGGCAGCCTTGTCGAACAGCAGCCTGCCGATCAGGTTCTCGAGCACCACGGCCGACTGCGTCTGCGTGATGGTGTCGCCCGGCGCGAGGTTCTTGTCGTCGCCGCCGGCCTCCAGGCCGATGTACTGGTCGCCGAGCAGGCCGGCGGTGAGGATCTTGGCCGAGGTGTCGCGCGGGAACTGCAGGCCCTTGTCGATCTCCATCGTCACCACGCCCTGGAAGGTCTTGGGGTCGAGCACGATCGACGTGACCCGACCCACCACCACGCCGGCGCTGCGCACCGGAGCGCGCACCTTGAGCCCGCCGATGTTGTCGAAGCGCGCCTGCAGCATGTAGCCGTCGCGCTGGCCGAAGCTCGCCAGATTGGCGGCCTTCAATGCAAGGAAGGCCAGCGCCAGGATACCCAGCAGCACGAACAGGCCGACCAGCGTTTCGATGCCCCTCTTGCTCATCGCAGTCGATCCTTCAGTCGATCGTCATGGCGTCGAGAACATCAACGCCGTGAGAATGAAGTCCATGCCCAGCACCGCGAGCGAAGACACCACCACCGTGCGCGTGGTGGCGTGAGCCACGCCCTCCGGCGTGGCCTTGGTCTCGTAGCCCTGGTACAGCGCGACAAAGGTGCAGATGACGCCGAACACCGCGCTCTTGACGATGCCATTGCCGATGTCGCGCCAGAGATCGACGCCCGACTGCTGGATCGACCAGAAGTTGCCGGGGTCGATGCCGATCAGCAGCACCGCGACCACCCAGGCACCGAGGATGCCGATGGCCGAGAACAGCAGCGCGAGGATCGGCATCGCGACGATCCCGCCGAGAAAGCGCGGCGCGAGCACACGGCCACGCGGGTCGATCGCCATCAGCTCCATCGCAGCGAGCTGCTCGCCGGCCTTCATCAGGCCGATCTCGGCGGTCAGCGAGGTGCCGGCCCGCCCGGCGAACAGCAGCGCGGTGACCACCGGCCCCAACTCGCGCACCAGCGACAGGTTGACCACCAGGCCGAGCGACTCGGCAGCGCCGTACTTGACCAGCGCGTAGTACATCTGCAATGCCAGCACGAAGCCTACCGCCAGACCCGACGCGGCAATGATCACCAGCGAGCGGTTGCCGATCGCGTGCACTTGGACAACGACGAGGCCGAAGCGTCGCAGCGCCTGCGGCGAGTGGCGCAGCAGGTCGACGAAGAAGGCCGCGGCGTGGCCGAGCGACTGCAGCCAGCGCAGCGTGCGCACGCCCAGCATCTGCAGCAGGTTGGTCATGCCGCCATGCCCAGGTCTTCGGCGAGCGCGCGCGCCGGGTAGTGAAAGCGCACCGGCCCGTCGGGCTCGCCGCGGATGAACTGCCGCACTTCGGCATCGTCGGAGTCGCGCAGCTCTGCCGGCGCTCCATGGGCGACCACCTTGCCGCCCGACGACAACAGGTAGGCGTAGTCGGCGATCGCGAAGCACTCCTGCACGTCGTGCGACACCACCAGCGAGGTGGCACCGGTGGCGTCGTTGAGCTTGCGAATCAGATTGGCAGCCACCCCCATCGAGATCGGATCGAGCCCGGCGAACGGCTCGTCGTACATGATGACCTCGGGGTCGAGCGCGATCGCGCGCGCCAGCGCGATGCGCCGCGCCATACCGCCGGACACTTCGCTGATGCGCAATTGCGCCGCGCCGCGCAGGCCCACTGCGTTGAGCTTCATCAGCACGATGTCGCGGATCATCGTCTCCGCGAGTTCGGTCTGCTCGCGCAATGGGAACGCGACGTTCTCGAACACGCTGAGGTCGGTGAACAGTGCGCCGAACTGGAACAGCATGCCCAGACGGCGCCGCAGGCGGTACAACTGCGCCCGATCGGCCGCATCGACCGTCTCGCCGTCGAACACCACGCGGCCGCTGGTGGCCGGGTGCACGCCGGCGATCAGTCGCAGCAGCGTCGTCTTGCCGCAGCCCGAGCCGCCGAGGATCGCGGTGACCTTGCCGCGCGCGAACGCTGCGCTCACGTCGTTGAGGATCGTGCGGCTCGCGTCGTAGCCGAACGTGACGTGGTCGAATTCGATCAGGGTGTCGGACTTCAAGCTGTGGGGCCTGTCGGCGGCCCCGACAGCGCTGGCCGCAGTGGCCACGGGGCGCGGGCATTGTCGCACGCCGCCTGCGCGGCGCAGGCCGCGCGGCACGCGTTGCGCCAGGGCGTGTGATGTGCCGCGCCGTCAGCGTGGCAGCAACGAGACACCCATCAGGTAGGCATCGATCGCGCGCGCCGCTTGTCGGCCTTCGCGAATCGCCCAGACGACGAGCGACTGGCCTCGCCGCATGTCGCCCGCGGCGAATACCTTGTCGACATTGGTACGGTAGCCGCCGCCGTCGTCGGTGCCCGCGCGCGCGTTGCCGCGCGAATCCCGCTCGACGCCGAACGCCTCGAGCACCGTGGCCAGCGGCGCGACGAAGCCCATCGCCAACAGCACCAGATCGGCCGCATGATCCTTCTCTGTGCCGGGCAGCTCGGACATGCGGCCGTCGCGCCATTGCACCTGCACGGTCCGCAGCGATTTCAGCTTGCCGCGGCGACCAGCCTTGCCATCGCCGACGAACTCCTTGGTCGCGACCGCGAACTCGCGCATGCAACCTTCCTCATGGCTGGAGCTGGTGCGCAGCTTGAGCGGCCAATACGGCCAGGTCAGCGGCTTGTCCTCCTGCTGCGGCGGCATCGGCAGCAGTTCGAACTGCGTGACGCTGGCCGCGCCCTGGCGGTTGCTGGTGCCGACGCAATCGCTGCCGGTGTCGCCGCCGCCGATCACGATCACGTGCTTGCCGCGCGCGGTGATCTGACCCGCGACCTCGTCGCCGGCGACGAGCCTGTTCTGTTGCGGCAGGAACTCCATCGCGAAGTGCACGCCGTCGAGGTCGCGCCCCGGCACGGGCAGGTCGCGACTCGCTTCGGCACCGCCGGCAAGCAGCACAGCATCGAACTGCGCCTTCAACCGATCGGCAGGAATCGTCTCGGTCGCCTCGTTGGTCACCGTGGTGCCCGCGGGCAACGCGCCGATCAGCACGCCGGTGCGGAACGTGACCCCTTCGGCCCGCATCTGCTCGACGCGGCGATCGATGTGCGACTTCTCCAGCTTGAAGTCGGGGATGCCGTAGCGCAGCAGACCGCCGATGCGGCTGTTCTTCTCGAACACGGTGACGTCGTGGCCGGCGCGCGCGAGCTGCTGCGCCGCCGCGAGCCCGGCCGGGCCCGACCCGACGATGGCGACCTTCTTGCCGGTGCTGGCGGTCGGCGATTGCGGCCGAATCCAGCCCTCGGCCCAGCCGCGATCGGCGATCGCGTGCTCGATCGACTTGATACCCACCGGGTCGTCGTTGATGTTCAGCGTGCATGCTGCCTCGCACGGCGCCGGGCAGATGCGACCGGTGAACTCCGGGAAGTTGTTGGTCGAGTGCAGCACCTCGGAGGCTGCCTTCCAGTCGTCGCGGTAGACGAGGTCGTTGAAGTCCGGAATGATGTTGTTGACCGGGCAGCCGCTGTTGCAGAACGGCGTGCCGCAATCCATGCAGCGGGCGCCCTGCACCGCAGCCTGCTGCGCCGACAGCGCGACGACGAACTCGCGCCAGGTCTTCAGCCGCTGCGGCACCGGCTCGTAGCCCTCTTCGATGCGCTGATACTCGAGAAACCCGGTGATCTTGCCCATGGTGTGACGTACGCGCGCGCCGCTGGCGGCGCCTGATGTGGATGCTGCTGCGACCTACTTCGCCGGTACCGTGCGCTTGGCCGGCGGCGTCTTGGCCTTGGCGATGGTGGCCTGCGCATCGTCGGCGGCCTTGCGCTCGGCGAGCGCCCGGCGATACTCGTGCGGCAGCACCTTGACGAAACGCGAGCGCGCCTCGGTCCAGCGATCGAGGATCTCGCGCGCGCGCAGCGAGCCGGTCCAGCGATGGTGATGCTCGATCAGCCGGCGCAACTGCGCCTCGTCGGTCTGGCCGTTGTGCCAGGACGCGGATGGCGAGGCGAGTTGCTGCTCCTCCTGCGTCTGCAGCTTCTCGAGCGACACCATCGCGGTGTTGCAGCGCTTGGCGAACTGGCCTTCGTCGTCGTACACGTACGCGACGCCGCCGGACATGCCGGCCGCGAAGTTGCGGCCGGTGCGCCCGAGCACGACCACGGTGCCGCCGGTCATGTACTCGCAGCCGTGATCGCCGGTGCCCTCGACCACCGCGGTGGCGCCCGACAGGCGCACCGCGAAGCGCTCGCCGGCGACCCCGCGGAAAAACGCCTCGCCGGCGGTGGCACCGTACAGCACAGTGTTGCCAACGATGATGTTACGGGTCGAGTCGCCGCGGAAGTCGATGCTCGGGCGCACCACGACGCGCCCACCGGACAGGCCCTTGCCGGTGTAGTCGTTGGCGTCGCCGATCAGGTACAGCGTGATGCCGCGCGCAAGGAACGCGCCGAAGCTCTGGCCGCCGGTGCCCTCCATCTGGATGAAGATGGTCTGGTCGGGCAGCCCTTCGGCCCGGTGGCGGATCAATTCGCCCGACAGCATCGCGCCGACCGAGCGGTTGACGTTGCGCACCTCCTCGAGCAGTTGCACCTTCTCGCCGCGCTCGATCGCCGGCGCGCACTTGGCGATCAGCTTGACGTCCAGCGATTTCTCGAGCCCGTGCTCCTGCTGCTCGATCTGACGGCGCGCGACCTCCGGGTCTGCTGCCGGCCGATGAAACACGCGCGCGAAGTCGAGGCCCTTGGCCTTCCAGTGCGCGAGCCCTTTGCGCATGTCGATCAGGTCGCTGCGGCCGATCAGCTCGTCGACCGTGCGGATGCCCAGTTGCGCCATGATCTGGCGCGCCTCCTCGGCGACGAAGAAGAAGTAGTTCACCACGTGCTCGGGGCGGCCGGCGAACTTCTTGCGCAGCACCGGATCCTGCGTCGCGACCCCTGTGGGGCAGGTGTTGAGGTGGCACTTGCGCATCATGATGCAGCCTTCGGCCACCAGCGGCGCGGTGGCAAAGCCGAACTCGTCGGCGCCGAGCATCGCACCGATCACCACGTCGCGCCCGGTCTTCATCTGGCCGTCGACCTGCACGCGGATGCGCCCGCGCAGGCGGTTGAGCACCAGCGTCTGCTGCGTCTCGGCCAGACCCAGCTCCCACGGCGTGCCCGCGTGCTTGATGCTCGACCAAGGTGAGGCACCGGTGCCGCCATCGTGGCCGGCGATCACCACGTGGTCGGCCTTGCACTTGGCCACACCGGCGGCGACCGTGCCGACGCCGACCTCCGACACCAGCTTGACGCTGACGCCGGCGCGCGGATTGGCGCTCTTCAGATCGTGGATCAGTTGCGCCAGGTCTTCGATCGAGTAGATGTCGTGGTGCGGCGGCGGACTGATCAGGCCGACGCCGGGCACCGAGTGCCGCAGGTAGCCGATGTACTCGCTGACCTTGCCGCCCGGCAGTTGCCCGCCTTCGCCCGGCTTGGCGCCCTGTGCCATCTTGATCTGCAACTGATCGGCAGACACCAGGTATTCGGTGGTGACGCCGAAGCGGCCCGATGCGACCTGCTTGATGCGCGAGCGCAGGCTATCGCCGCTCTGCAGCGCATAGTCGGCCTCGACCACCTTGGCGCCGATGACGTCGCTGAGCTTGGTACCGTCGGCGATCGCGATGCCTTTCAGCTCGCTGCGGTAGCGCGCCGGGTCTTCGCCGCCCTCGCCGGTGTTGCTCTTGCCGCCGATGCGGTTCATCGCCACCGCCAGCGTGGTATGCGCTTCGGTGGAAATCGACCCCAGGCTCATCGCGCCGGTGGCGAAGCGCTTGACGATCGCCGAGGCGGGCTCGACCTCGTCGAGCGGAATCGCCTTGGCCGGATCGACCTTGAACTCGAACAAGCCGCGCAGCGTCATGTGGCGCCGCGACTGGTCGTTGATGATCTGCGCGTATTCGCGATAGGTCTCGAAGCGGTTGCCGCGCACGCTGTGCTGCAGCTTGGCGATCGCGTCGGGCGTCCACATGTGCTCTTCGCCGCGCGTGCGCCAGGCGTATTCGCCGCCGGCATCGAGCATGTTGGTCAGCACCGGGTCGTTGCCGAAAGCTGCGCGGTGCATGCGCAACGCTTCTTCGGCGACCTCGAACACGCCGATGCCCTCCACTTGCGTGGCGGTGCCGCGGAAGTACTTGTCGACGAAGGCCTTCGACAGGCCGATCGCCTCGAAGATCTGGGCGCCGCAGTACGACATGTACGTGCTGATGCCCATCTTCGACATGATCTTCGACAGGCCCTTGCCGACCGCCTTGATGTAGTTGGCCACGGCCTTGTCGGCCGACAGGTCGCCCGGCAGATCGCGGTGCCAGGCGAGAAGCGATTCCAGTGCCAGGTACGGATGCACGGCTTCGGCGCCGTAGCCGGCGAGCACGGCGAAGTGGTGCACTTCGCGCGCCGATCCGGTCTCGACCACCAGACCGGCGCAGGTGCGCAGGCCCTCGCGCACCAGGTGGTGGTGCACGGCCGACAGCGCCAGCAGCGTGGGGATAGCGACCTGCTCGCGGCCGATGCGACGGTCGGTGATGATGAGAATGTTGTTGCCGCCGCGGATCGCGTCGACCGATTCGGCGCACAGCGAAGCCAGCTTCGCCTCGATGCCCTCCTTGCCCCATGCGAGCGGGTAGGTGATGTCGAGCTCGTGGCTCCTGAACTTGCCCGATGTGTGGCGCGCGATGTCGCGCAGCCGCGCCATGTCGTCGAAGTCGAGCACCGGCTGGTGCACCTCGAGCCGCATCGGCGGGTTGACCGCATTGATGTCGAGCGGGTTGGGCTTCGGCCCGATGAAGCTGTTGAGCGACATCACGATCGCCTCGCGGATCGGATCGATCGGCGGGTTGGTGACTTGCGCGAACAGCTGCTTGAAGTAGTTGTAGAGCGGCTTGTTGCGATCGGACAGCACCGCCAGCGGCGAGTCATTGCCCATCGAGCCGACCGCCTCCTCGCCGTTGGCCGCCATCGGCGCGAGCAGGAACTTCTTGTCCTCCTGCGAGTAGCCGAAGGCCTGCTGGCGATCGAGCAGCGACTCGGGCGACTGCACCGGCGTGCCCTTGACGTCGATCGCGTCGAGCCGGATGCGCACGGTCTCGATCCACTGGCGGTAGGGCTTGGCGAAGGCCAGTTGGTGCTTCAACTCGTCGTCGTCGACGATGCGGCCCTGCTCGATGTCGATCAGGAACATCTTGCCCGGCTGCAAGCGCCACTTCTTGACGATCCTGCCCTCCGGAATGGGCAGCACGCCGGACTCCGACGCCATGACGACGAGATCGTCGTCGGTGACCACGTAACGCGCGGGCCGCAGCCCGTTGCGGTCGAGGGTGGCGCCGATCTGCTTGCCGTCGGTGAACACCATCGCGGCCGGGCCATCCCACGGTTCGAGCATCGCCGCGTGGTACTCGTAGAAGGCACGCCGGCGCTCGTCCATCAGCTCGTGCTGCTCCCACGCCTCGGGGATCATCATCATCGCGGCATGCGCCAGCGGGTAGCCCGCCATCACCAGCAGCTCGAGCGCGTTGTCGAAGATCGCGGTGTCGCTCTGGCCCTCGAAGCTGATCGGGTACAGCTTCTTCAGATCGTCGCCCAGCACGGGCGATTTCATCACGCCTTCGCGCGCACGCATCCAATTGAAGTTGCCCTTGACGGTGTTGATCTCGCCGTTGTGGGCGACCATGCGGTACGGGTGCGCGAGCGGCCACTCGGGGAACGTGTTGGTCGAGAAGCGCTGATGCACCAGCGCAAGCGCCGAAACGACGCGCGGATCCTGGAGGTCGCAGTAGTACTGGCCCACCTGATCGGCCAGCAGCAGGCCCTTGTAGATGACCGTGCGGCAGCTCATGCTGGGCACGTAGTACTCGCGACTGTGCGTGAGCTTTAGCGCCTGGATCGCGGCCGACGCCGTCTTGCGAATCACGTACAGCTTGCGCTCCAGCGCATCGGGAACGATGACGTCAGGCCCGCGACCGATGAAGATCTGCCGGATCACCGGTTCCTTGGCGCGCACGGCCGGTGACATCGGCATCGCACGGTCGACCGGTACATCGCGCCAGCCGAGCAGAACCTGGCCTTCGGCCCTGACGGCACGCTCCAGTTCCTGCTCGCAGGCCAGGCGCGAGGCGTGCTCCTTGGGCAAGAAGATCATTCCGACGCCGTACTCGCCGGGCGGCGGCAGTTCGACGCCGAGCGCCTCCGTCTCGCTGCGGTAGAACTCGTCGGGGATCTGGATCAGGATGCCTGCGCCATCGCCCATCAGCGCATCGGCGCCCACCGCGCCGCGGTGATCCAGGCTGACCAGGATCTGCAGACCTTGCTCGATGATGTGGTGCGACCTCTGGCCCTTGATGTGCGCCACGAAGCCGACACCGCAGGCGTCGCGCTCCTGACTTGGGCAGTACAGCCCTTGGCGCTCGGCATCCGCCAGCAACTCGTCTTGTGTCTTGGTGCGGCCTTTCCGACTCATGGGCTCATTCTTGCGCGAAGTTTTGCTAAATCTAATGCACCGCAGCAAGAGGCACAACGTAAACAATGAGGGTCAGACACCTATTGAATACGGCTCAATTCCGTACTCATAGATAAATGGGGTCATAACATTTTCGGCCGCGGCTCTGATTCCGAGTGGGTCAGCCAAGGTTCTGCGCGCGCGCCTGCAGTCGGCGCGGACGCCCGCGTGGCCGTGGCGCCATCGGTCGCCCAAGTTGCTTCTCTAGGCGCTCTTGGAACGCCTTCGAGCCAAGCGCCCATCCCCGCATGACCGCGCGCTCGATCCGTAGTGCGGCCTCTTCGCCCACCGGATCGTTGAGCAGCGACTCGTAGGCAGTGCAGCGATCGAACGGTGTGTTGCCAAGCGCCCAGTAGGTTGCCGAGTCAGTGAGCGGAAACTCCGAAGACGCACCTGCGTGGCGGCGGGCGCTCGTCCACGGTGCAGCCAACGCGGTGGCGGCAGCGCCTGAACGCACTGGAGCCAGGTCGACGAACACCATGGCCTCAAGCAGGCTGGGCCCGGCCTCGACGACCGCCGACCGATACCTGCCATCCCATAGGCTGCCCCGGCGCGCGTGCCGGCGGTTGAAGACGACGGAGAATCCCCGACCGAGCGCCTGCAGCGTACGACCCAGCGCCGGGCCGCTGTCGGGCGTGCCCAGCAACCACACCCGATCCGTCAGCAGTGCGTATCCGTGCAACGCCACGTGCTCGCCAGCGCACGCGGCCGCCAAGAATGACAGGAAGGCCGCTCGATCGACGTCGTCTCGGAACACCGGCTGGCCGGAGTGCCCGCGCAGCAGAATCAGGTGCGCATGGCCGGCCACGGCCAGACGAGTCAGCCGGGCCACGACGATACGGCCTCAACTCGAACGATGAACCGCCTGCGCGATCACGCCGCGCACCAGATCGTCGCTGGCGGTGCCCAGCCGCGCGGCGCCGCGGCCGACGAGCAGCGTGAATCGGATCTCTCCGCCCCGCGCCTTCTTGTCCAGCCTCATCAACTCGAGGTAGCGCTCCGGGGCCATGGCCGGCGCCTGTACCGGCAACCCGCAGCGCTTCAGCAGCGACTCCAGGCGCTCGGAGGCGTGCCGGTCGAGCATCCCCAGCCGAACCGACAGCGCGGCAGCCATGACCATGCCTGCAGCCACCGCTTCGCCATGCAACCAAGTGCCGAATCCGAGCCCCGCTTCGATGGCGTGGCCGAAGGTATGGCCGAAGTTCAGCGCCGCGCGCGAGCCCCCTTCGCGCTCGTCGAGCGCCACGACACCGGCCTTGATCTCGCACGAGCGCCGGACCGCGTGCATCAGAGCCTGTCGATCGCGCGCCAGCAGATCGTCGAGACGATCCTCGATCCACTCGAAGAACGCCCAGTCGGCGATCGGCCCGTACTTGATGACTTCGGCCAGGCCTGCGCGCAATTCCCGATCCGGCAGCGTGACCAGGGTGTCGATGTCGCACAACACCACCTGCGGTTGATGGAAGGCTCCGATCAGGTTCTTGCCCAGCGGGTGATTGATTGCCGTCTTGCCCCCGACCGACGAATCGACCTGTGCCAGCAGGGTCGTCGGCACTTGGATGTGTGGGACGCCGCGCATGAAGCAGGCCGCGGCGAACCCTGCGATGTCGCCGACCACGCCACCGCCGAGCGCGTAGACGGTGGTATCGCGATCGCAACGGCTGCCCAACAGCGCATCGAACACCGCGTTTAGCGTTGCCCAGTCCTTGTGCTGCTCACCATCGGGCAACGCGATGCTGTGCACCCGTGGATGCCGGCCCTGCAGCGAACGCTCGAGCCGCTCGAGGTAGAGCGGGGCCACCGTCGAATTGCTGACGACCATCGCGCTATCGCCCGTCGGTGCCGAGCACCACGCGGCCGGTCGGTCGAGCAGGCCGCAGCCGATTACAACCTCGTAGCTGCGCTCGCCGAGTTCCACGGGAACCCGCTGAACCGTTGCGTCGGAGGCATGCACCGAGACTGCAGACATGCGCCAAGTGTAGGCGGCGGTCAGGCCCTCAGCCGCCACCCCGATCGGGAACCAGCGGCGACGGTGACTCGGAGGGATCGACCACCCCGGCCAGTTCCAACTGCATCAGGATCATGCCGCAGAGCAGCTTGACCGACGGTCTTCCGGTCTCGATCACGAAGCGGGCGCACTCGCGGTACAGGCGATCGCGCTGCTCGAACATCTCGCGCACCTTGCGATACGGGTCGCCGACTTGCAGCAACGGGCGGTGGGTGTCGTGCCGCAACCTGCGCATCAGCTCTTCCGGCGTCGATCGCAAATAGACGACTTGGGCGTGCGACGCGAGCAACTCCCGATTCGTCTCGCGCAGGACGACACCGCCGCCAGTGGCCAAGATCGCCCGATCGCGATCGATGAGTCGGACCAGAACGGCCTGCTCGACATCCCTGAACGCCGCCTCACCCTCGCGCTCGAAGTAAGTGCGGATCGAGCAACCGATCTGCCGTTCGATCTCGGTGTCCGTGTCGACGAATGCCCAATTCAAGCGTCGGGCAAGCTGGCGCCCGACGCTCGACTTGCCGCTTCCCGGCATACCGATCAACGCGATGACCGTCATCGTGACTTATCGAAGCATCAACGCAAACCGCCGGCCTACGGCCGGCGGCTGCTTGTCCACCGATCGTCTATTTCATCTGGCGGCCGTACGATCGGTGACGATCTTCGGCGTCAAGAACACCAGCAACTCGGTCTTGGCAGTCGTGCGAGTCGTGTTCTTGAACAAG
The DNA here is from genome assembly GCA_015075545.1 of Ideonella sp. GTDB lineage: Bacteria > Pseudomonadota > Gammaproteobacteria > Burkholderiales > Burkholderiaceae_C > JAEUPI01. Next base: position 68,817 of record JABTUC010000001.1, read on the forward strand.
TAGCCGAGCACCGGGATATCACCCAGCAGCGGCACCTTGTTGACGTCGTCGCGCTCGGTCTGCGTGAAGATGCCGCCGATCACCACCGTACCACCATTCTCGACCAGCACCTGCGTCTTGATGTGCTTGGTGTCGATCGCGAAGCCGGCGGCGGTGTTCTGGCCGACGCTGTCCTTGTTGACATCGACATCGAGGATCACGTTGCCTTCCGGGGTGATCTGCGGCGTCACCTCGAGCTTCAGATTGGCCTTTCGGAACTGGATCGACGTCGCCCCGCTGGAGCTTGCCACCTGGTAGGGCAACTCGGTGCCTTGTTCGATCAACGCCTTGATCTGGTCGGCGGTGATCACGCGAGGACTCGAGATGACTTTGCCTTTGCCGTCGGCTTCGAGCGCCGAAAGCTCCAGATTCAGGAATCGCTGCGCCGATGCGCTGAACAGCGACAGGGCGACCGACGCCGCGGTTGCGCCGCCAAGGGTCCCGGTGTTGGCGGGTAGATTGATGAACTGTGTATTCGGGATATAGCTACCACCGGTGATCACAGCCTGACCCGTTTGCTCCCCGACCCCCAGGTAATTGCCGGTAGGCAGCGACACCCTGCCGCGACCGATGTCGAAGCCCGGATTGGCGGCGTTCATGTCGAGCGCGCCGAGCTTCACTCCCAGTGCACGACCGAACTTGTCGTCGGCTTCGACGATGCGCGCCTCGATCATCACCTGGCGTACCGGCACATCGATCTTGGCGATCAGCGACTGGATCTCCTCCAGCTTGGACGGGATATCGGTGACGAAAAGCTGATTGGTGCGCGACTCCGAGATCACGCTGCCGCGCGGACTCAGGATGCGTGTTGCCGCACCGCCGGCTTGCCCGGATCCCTGGCCGGTCAAGCCCTTGGCGACATCGTCGGCCTTGGTGTAGTTGAGCTGGAAGGCCTGCATGCGCACCGGTTCGAGGTCGGCGATCTGCTTGCGCGATTCGAGCTCGAGCTTCTCCTTGGCGGCGATCTCGTCCTTCGGGGCGATCCACAGCACGTTGCCCGACTTGCGCACGCCCAGGCCTTTGCTCTGCAGGATGATGTCCAGCGCTTGATCCCAAGGCACATCCTTCAGCCGCAGCGTGACGCTGCCCGTGACGGTATCGCTGGTCACGACGTTGAAGTTGGTGAAGTCGGCGATCACCTGAAGCAGCGCGCGAACCTCGATGTTCTGGAAGTTCAGCGACAACTTCTCGCCGGAGTACCCGGGGCCCTGCGTGAGCTTGTTCGGGTCGACCTTCATCGGCCTGACTTCGAGCACGAACTGGTTGTCGGTCTGGTAGGCGCTGTGCTCCCACGCGCCGCGCGGCGCGACGACCAGGTGCACCCGATCGCCATTCTGCGTGGCGGTCACCGTTTGCACCGGCGTCCCGAAGTCGGTCACATCGAGCCGGCGGCGCAGGGCATCGGGCAGCGTGGAGCGCAGGAAATCCACCACCAGGTTCTGTCCTTGCTGACGGATGTCGACGCCCACCTGCGTGCTCGACAAGCCGACCACCACGCGCCCCGAACCATCGGGGCCGCGACGGAAATCGATGTCCTTGATAGGCAATTGCTCGCGGTTCTGGCTGGCCGCGAAGTGAACCGGCTCGCCAGTGGGGCTGGGCGTTGCACCCGCAGTCGCGCCGCTACCTTCGAGCACGACGACCAGAACCTTGCCTTGCAGTTCGGTTCGATAATTGGCTGCCTGCTTCAGATTGAAAACCAGGCGCGTGCGATCCCCGGCCTGCGCCACACTGACCGAGCGCAGGTTGCCCTGGTTGACATCCACAGTGGAGCGGCCCAAGCCGTTGCCGATACCGGGCAAATCCAGCGCGACCCTGGGCGGTGCCTGCACCGTGAAGCCGGTGGGTGCGGCAGCGAGCGGCTCGGACAACTCGATACGAACGACTTCGCTGCCTGCCTGCTGGCTGCTGGTGATGGCTTGGATCGTGTTCTGGGCCCAGCCCAACAACGGGGCAGCCAGACCCAGCAAGAACGCGGCCGCTCTCAGGCGCCACTGCAACATGTTGAGGTTCTCCCGCCTTTGATTCATCGCGCCTTCTCCTGCAACTGCAGCGTGCCGGGCCGCTCGATCCATTCGCCGGCGGCATCCTGAACGATCTCGCGCAGCGCGATCTCGGTCTCGGTGATTTTCGTGATCCGTCCGTAGTTCTGACCCAGGTAATCCCCGACCTTCACCTGGTACAACAAGTTGTCCACCCGCAGCAGGGCAAACGGCTTTCCTTGCTTGACCACGCTGCCCACCATGTTCATGCCGTCGAGCGTGTAGAACTCCAGCGGCTCCTTGCGCCGGTTCAACTCTGCCGCCAGCGCGGAGTTCGGCTGTTTGGCCTCTTGCTTGAGAGCCACTGAGAGTTTCTGATTGCTGAATGGCTCGACCGCCTGCAGGCTGGCGTAGGGCGCCGGATCGAACTTCTTGGGCGGCGTCAGCGGTGTGATGCTGGGCTTGACCTCACGGCGCTGCTGATCCATCCAGGTCTGCAATTCGTCGGTGTCGGCGCCGCAACCGGCCAACACGGCGCCCAGCACGGCCGCCGCGATGCAATGCTTGCCAGCCCTCGTCATTTCTTGGCCCCTGCCTTAGCCGCCGCCCTGCGCTGCGCATCGACCTCGCTGGTGTCGAGGTAACGATAGGTGCGCGCGATGGCGTCCATCGCCAGATTACCGGAAGGATCTCTGGCATTGACCGGCACGATGTTGAGGTTGTGCAGCGTCACGATGCGCGACAGATTCGCCACGTCAGCGGCAAACGACCCCAGGTCGTGATACCGGCCGGTGACGCGGATCGCGATCGGCAGCTCGGCGTAGTACTCCTTGACTTCGACTTGTCCCGGCCGGAACAGGTCGAACTGCAGACCGCGACCCAGCCCGGCCTGGTTGATGTCAGACAGCAGCGCGTCCATTTCGGCCTTGCCGGGCAGCTGCTTCTCGAGCTGGGTCACGTACTCCTGCACCTGCAGCTTCTGCTTGCGCAGCTCGGTCAGATTCACGGCCTGCGCAAGCTTGCCCCGATAGTCGGCCTTCAGAGCCGGTTCGCGGTCGCGTTCGGCTTGCAGATCGTCGGCCGCACCCGACAGCAGCGCGAACCAGCCGGCCACGACAACGGCCAGCGCGGCGCCGAACCAGGCCGCCAGCTTCGGCAGGGTCGGCCATTGCCCGGGCTCGCGGGCGTTGAGGCCACGGAATTGCGACGCCGCGTGATCGAGCAGCGTCGTAACGTCGAAGTTCATCTGGCGTGAGCGAGTAGCCATGGATTACCCCTTCACGCCGACTTGCCCGCAGCGTTCCCGCCCGGTGCGGAACTGGCTCCCCCTGGCGCCGCAGGCCTCTTCATCGTGACGCGCATCGAGAAATCGAACAACCGGCGCTGCTCCTTGTTGGCGGTGATCATGTTGACTGCCTTGATCTCGACCAGCTCCGGTCGCTCCAACCACTTGGAGTTGTACTGCGTGTTGCGCAGAAACTCCGATACACGCTCGTTGGTCTGCGCGATTCCGGTGACGGTGACGATGCTGCCGTTCTGCTTGACGGCCGTCAGGTAGATCCCCTCCGGCGTCTGCTTGACCAATTCGTCGAGCAGGTAGACAGGAATATTGCGATTGGTCTGCAGGTCTTCGACCGCGCGCTGTCGCGCCTTCAGCGCTTCGATCTCGTTGCGCAGGTTCGCGATGTCCTTGATCTGCGCCTCCAGCTTCGCGATCTCGGTCTTCAGGAACGCGTTGCGCGCCTGCTGGGCCGACGTCAGCTGCTCGAGCAGCGAATACCAGATGCCGATGACAACGACGCCGACTACCGCAGCGACACCCAACGCGACGAAGAACGCGCGCTTGCGCGCCGCGCGCTTCTCTTCGCGGTGCGGGAGTAGGTTGATCAGGATCACTGCACGAACCTCCGCATCGCCAGGCCGCATGCCGTGAGATACGACGCAGCCTCTCGACGCATCTTGGCCTCTCGGATGCCCGAACCCAGACGCATGTTGTCGAACGGGTTGACCACCATCGACGCGAAGCCGGTCAGCTCGGTGACTCGGTCCTTCAGGCCGGGCAGCGTGGCGGTGCCACCCGACAACATCACGTAGTGCACCTTGTGATGCGGCGTGCTGGTGAAGAAATACTGCAGCGCGCGCCCGATCTCCTGCGACAGGCTGTCGACGAACGGCACCAGGATCGACGCCTCGTAGTCCTCGGGCAGATCACCGGCGAGTTTCTTGGCCTCGGCCTCCTCGAACGAAAAGCCGTACTGGCGCGAGATCAACTGGGTCAGCTGCGAGCCGCCGAACGCCTGGTCGCGGTCGTACAGCATCTCGTCGTCGCGCAGCACCTTGAGGCTGGTCGTATCGGCCCCGATCTCGAAAAGAGCAACCAGCGCGTCCTTGCCTTCGTTGGGCAGCGCCGAAACGACCCGGCTCATCGCCAGCCGCGATGCGTGCGACTCGATGTCGAGCACCACCGGCTTCAGGCCCGCGGCCTCCGCAAGACCCTGACGGTCCTGCACGCGATCCTTGCGCGACGCGGCGATCAGCACCTCGACGTCGCCGACCGATGTGGCACTGGGCCCGATCACGCAGAAGTCGAGACTGACTTCGTCGAGCGAGAACGGGATGTACTGGTTGGCCTCCGACTCGACCTGCAACTCGAGCTCTTCTTCCCGCAGGCCGGCGGGCAGCATGATCTTCTTGGTGATCACCGCCGACTGCGGCATCGCCATCACGACCTGCTTGGTCTTCGATCCGCTCTTTTGCACGACGCGCCGCACGGCATCGGCCACTTCGTCGAACTTCTCGATCTGGCCGTCGGTGATCCAGCCCTTCTCGAATGGCTCGGAGGCGAACCGCTCGAGAATGAACTCGCCGCCGCTGGTCTGCCCGAGCTCAACCAGCTTCGCGCTCGATGAACTGATGTCCAGACCGATGACGGGTGGGTGCTTGCGACCCAGCAACAGGTCCAAGAAGCTCACGGATTGGGTCTCCCGACGCGCGTCTGCGCAGTGCCAACGCGCTCTTAATAAGTCACTTCAATGCTAGCAGTAAAGCCCTTGTGCACCAACGACAAATTCCCGCAACATTCACCGGGCCGTTGCCCCAGGCCGACGCCGTCATCGCTGCCCTCACGAGCGCCATCCGCAGTAGGCCATGCCTGACGCCAGGAATGCCTTGTCGCGCGCGAGAAGCAGTTCACGCAAGCCCCCGGTTCGTGGGGAGCCGGTTCCTATAATCCGCCGCATCGTATGACCGACCACGCGCGCGCCGACGCAGCGTCCTCGAAGACAAAGCGCTGGAATCCGACACGACATTGGCCCGCATGGGCCCGAGTGGCGTCGCGGGTGCTCTTGTGGGCGTTGGGCTTGTCCGCCGCCGCGTTCACCGCCGGGACGACGCTGGTGGTGTTGGCCCTCTCGGTGGCCTACCCGAATCTGCCGGACATCGCCGGCCTGAGCGACTACCGCCCCAAGCTACCCCTGCGAGTGCTGTCCGCCGACGGCGTGCTGCTTGGCGAGTTCGGCGAAGAGCGCCGGCAGTTCACCCCCATCGGGCAAATCCCCAGGGTGATGAAAGATGCGGTACTGGCCATCGAGGATGCGCACTTCTACGAACACGGCGGTGTCGACTACAAGGGTGTCCTGCGCGCCGGTCTGGCCAGCTTGAGCGATTTCAAGAGCCAAGGCGCATCGACCATCACGATGCAGGTGGCGCGCAACTTCTACCTTTCCACCGAGAAGACCTTCACCCGCAAGATCTACGAGATCCTGCTTGCGCTGAAGATCGAGAACCAACTGTCGAAGGAGCAGATCCTCGAGATCTACATGAACCAGATCTACCTCGGGCAGCGCGCCTACGGATTCGCGGCGGCCAGCGAGGTGTACTTCGGCAAGTCGCTTCACGACGTGACGCTGGCCGAGGCTGCGATGCTGGCCGGATTGCCGAAAGCACCGTCGGCATACAACCCGATCGCCAACCCGCGACGCGCCAGGGTGCGGCAGCTCCACATCCTCGAACGGATGGTCGACAACGGCTTCATCACCGGCGAGCAATCGGAGGCGGCGCGTCAGCAGACGCTGCGCTTTCGCACCGCCACCGAATCGAAGGTGCATGCGCAGTACGTCGCCGAAACCGTGCGGCAACTGATCTACGCGCAATACGGCGAGGACACCTACTCGCGCGGCCTGAACGTGCACGTGACGATCGATTCGTCGGATCAGGAGATCGCATACCGCGCGCTTCGCAAGGGCCTGATGGACTACGAGCGTCGTCAGGTCTACCGCGGACCCGAGGGCTATGTCGATCTGCCTGCCGATCCGAAGGAGCTCGACACGCGCATCGCCGAAGCCCTGGCCGATCACCCTGACAACGACGAGTTGCTGGCCGCCGTCGTCACCGAGGCTTCTCCCAAGCGGGTCGTGGCGGTGCTGGCTTCCGGGGAGTCGATCACCGTCACCGGCGAGGGCCTGCGCCCGGTGACTTCGGGCCTTGCCGAGCGCGCGCCGGCGAAGCGCCGCATCCGCCCCGGTGCGGTGGTGCGGGCGCTGCGTGGCCCGAAGGGCGACTGGAGCCTCACCCAGCAGCCTGAGGTCGAAGGCGCGTTCGTCTCGATGCGGCCCACCGACGGCGCCGTGCTCGCGATGGTGGGGGGGTTCGACTTCGACAAGAGCAAGTTCAACCATGTCACCCAAGCGTGGCGGCAGCCCGGGTCGAGCTTCAAGCCGTTCATCTACTCGGCCGCCCTCGAGAAGGGTTTCACGCCGATGACGGTGATCAACGACGCTCCGCTCTTCTTCGACGCCACGGCCACGGGCAGCCAACCGTGGGAACCCAAGAACTACGACGGCAAGTTCGAGGGCCCGATGACGCTGCGTCAGGCGCTGGCGAAGTCGAAGAACATGGTCTCGATCCGCATCCTGCAGGCGATCGGCCCGGCCTATGCGCAGGACTGGATCACCCGCTTCGGCTTCGATGCCGAGCGGCATCCGGCGTTCCTGACGATGGCGCTCGGTGCCGGCACGACCACGCCGCTGCAGATGGCCTGTGCCTACAGTGTCTTTGCCAATGGCGGCTACCGCGTCGATCCCATCCTGATCTCGCGAGTCACCGACTCCAAGGGACGGGTGCTGCAGGAGACGCCGCCGCAGACGCTGGAGCCGTCGATGCGCGCGATCGACGCGCGCAATGCCTTCATCATGACCCAATTGCTGCGCGAGGTGACTCGCACCGGCACGGCGGCCAAGGCCGCCGCGCTGCGGCGGCCCGACATCGCGGGCAAGACGGGAACCACCAACGACTCTCTCGATGCCTGGTTCGCAGGCTTTCAGCCCGACATCGTGGCGGTGGTCTGGATCGGCTACGACACGCCGCGCAAGCTCGGTGATCGCGAAACCGGCGGCGGCCTGGCGCTGCCGGTGTGGATGGATTACATGGGGCAGGTTCTGCGCCACATTCCACCGCGCTCGCTGCCGCCCCCCGAGGGTGTGGTGCTGCACGGCAACGAGTGGATGTACGAGGAGTTCGGCCCCGGCGCCGGCGTGACCAGCCTCGGTCTGGAGGACCAGCTGCCGCCACAGGCGCCGAGCGAGGACGAGCGCAAGAGCATCCTCGATTTGTTCAAGCGCTGAGTTGCCGCCTCACGCAGGCGGCTCGATCGCCAGGGGCCTGCCGGCCTGTGCGCTGATTTCACGCGAAAGCATCGCGAAGAACTCGCCGCCACTGCGCGAATCGACCCAGCGACCGTCGACCAGACGAAAGTGGTAGCCACCGGTGCGCGCCGCAAGCCACAGTTCGTGCAGCGGCGGTTGCGTGTTGACGACGACCTTGCCGCCGCCGGGAAACACCAGTTCGAGCAGGCCACCGGTCCGCTGACCGTCGATATCGATCTCGTCGGCCTGCAGCCAGCGGTCGAGCGCGGCCTCGATGGCCGCCAGGATCGCGTTCGCGCGCGCATGGAATTCGCTATCGCTGAGGGGCCGGGCCTCGCTCGGGCCGGCGGCAGGCGCGGCGGACGACGGGGGCGGGTCGGACATGGTCGATACAATCGATCGATGCGTCGAAGCGGCCCGAGTGTAGCGACCCACGAGACGCGCGGAATTCCCAACGTGCGCTTCTCCCTGTCGCGATCGCTGGCCCTGCTGCTGGCGTGCGGCATGGTGGTTGCGTGCGGTCAAAAGGGCCCGCTGACGCTTCCCAAGAGCGCGAGTTCGGCCGCGTCTGCGCCGACCCGATGACGCCGCTTCCCGGCGCACCGTTTCTGCACCGCCGAGGCAGCGAGCTTTGGCTGGAGGACGTCCGGCTCGCAGAGCTCGCCGCAGCGCATGGCACGCCGCTGTACGTCTATTCGCGCGGCGCGATGCGGGCGGCGCTGGTGCCGTACCAGAAGGCGCTGGCGGGACGACCCCATCTGATCTGCTACGCGATGAAGGCCAACTCGAACCTGGCGGTGCTGCAGACCTTTGCCGCCGCCGGTTGTGGTTTCGACATCGTGTCCGGCGGCGAACTGCGTCGCGTACTCGCGATCGGAGGCGACCCGTCGCGGGTGGTGTTCTCGGGCGTCGGCAAGACCGCCGAGGAGTTGCGTTTTGCGCTGGACAGAGGCGTGCGCTGCTTCAACGTCGAGAGCGAGTCCGAACTGATTCTGCTGTCCCGGCTGGCCGCATCTGCGGGCCGGCGTGCGCGCATCAGCTTGCGCGTGAACCCCGACATCGATGCGCGGACGCACCCGTACATCTCCACCGGGTTGCGCGGCAACAAGTTCGGCATCGCGCACGAACACGCCGTGGCGATGTATCGACAAGCCGCGGCGCTGCCGGCCATCGAAGTGGCCGGCATCGATTGCCACATCGGGTCGCAGATCACCGACACCGCGCCGTACCTGGCCGCGCTCGATCGCCTGCTCGATCTGATCGAGGCCGTCGAGCGCGAAGGGATCTCCCTGGCACATATCGACCTCGGCGGCGGCCTGGGCATCACCTACGGCGACGAGACGCCGCCCGCGGCCGACGCGGTAATCGCATCGATGCTGGCGCGCATCGACGCACGCGGCCACGCGCACCGCGAGATCCTGGTCGAGCCGGGCCGCTCGCTGGTCGGCAATGCGGGCGTGCTGCTGACCCGCGTGCTGGTGCTCAAGCGCGGCGGCGAGCGCAGCTTCTGCATCGTCGATGCGGCGATGAATGACCTCGTGCGGCCGGCGATGTACGACGCCTGGATGGGCATCACGCCGTGCACGCTGCGAGACGGCCAGCCCGAGGTGTGGGACGTGGTGGGGCCGATCTGCGAGTCGGGCGACTGGCTCGGCCGCGAGCGCTCGCTGGCGCTCGCCGAGGGCGACCTGCTGGCCGTCACCTCGGCCGGCGCCTATGCGATGGCGATGGCCAGCAACTACAACAGCCGGCCGCGCGCCGCCGAGGTGCTGGTCGACGGCGCTGCCGCGCATGTGATCCGGCTGCGCGAAGCGGTTGATTCGCTGTACGCCGACGAACGGCTCGTCCGCTGAAATCGCCGCCTCAGGCACGCCCCGCGATGCGGCCTTCGGTCACCGCGTGGCACGCCACCCGGATCCCCTCGAACTCGAGCAGTGCCGGCCGCTCGCGGCTGCAGCGCTCGTCGGCGTACGGGCAACGCGGGTGAAACGCGCAGCCCGCCGGTGGACTCAGCGGATTGGGTACCTCGCCCTGCACCGGTGTGCGCGCACGGCCGGTCATCGCGATGTCGGGAATCGCGTCGAGCAGCATCCGCGTGTACGGATGGCGCGGCGCGCGGAACAGGGTCTCCTTGTCCGCCCACTCGACCAGGCGGCCCAGGTACATGACCCCCACTTCGTCGCTGACGTGCCGTACCACCGCCAGGTTGTGCGAGATGAACAGGTAGGTCAGGCCGCGTTCGCGCTGCAGATCCCTCATGATGTTGAGCACCTGCGCCTGCACCGACACGTCGAGCGCCGAGGTCGGCTCGTCGCACACCAGGAACTCCGGCTGCGTGGCCAGCGCGCGCGCGATCGAGATGCGCTGCCGCTGGCCGCCCGAGAACTGGTGCGGAAACTTCACGCGATCGGCGGCCGCCAGACCCACCTGCTCCAGCAGCACCGACACCCGCTCTCCCAACGCGTGCACGTCGCGCACCAGCGCGTGCTCGCGCAGCGGCTCGGCGACGATGTCGTGCACCGTCCAGCGCGGATTCAAGCTGGCATACGGATCCTGGAAGATCATCTGGATGCGCCGCCGCAGCGCGCGGCTGCCGTTGCCGCGCCACGTCGCCTGCGCATCCTGGCCGTCGAAACGGATCGTGCCGCGCGTCGGCGCATACAGCCCCACCAGCATGCGCGCCACCGTGCTCTTGCCACAACCGGATTCGCCCACCAGCGCCAGCGTGCGGCCCTTGGCGATGGCAAAGCTCACGCCATCGACGGCGTGCACCGCCTGCCGCGGCTTGTGCTCGAGCACGCGGTTCAGCCACGGCGCCGAGACGTCGAACACCTTCGTCAGGTCGGTCACCTCGACCAGCGCGTTCATCACCACACCTCTTGCAGCGCGCGCTCGCACTGCGGACGCACGATCACCCGGGCGCCTGGACCATCACAAGTCATCGCGCGTCCTCGCGCAAGACCCGCCAACACGCGGCCTCGGTGGCCGGCCCGGGCATCAGATCGGGGCGTTCGCAACGGCAGCGCTCGAATACCTGCGGACAACGCGGATGAAACGCGCAGCCGGTGGGAATCGCATTCAGCCTCGGCATCGCACCGTCGATCTGCAACAGACGCTCGTGCGTCGACTCCATCGACGGGATCGAGCCCATCAACCCCATCGAGTATGGGTGCGACGGCTGGTGGATCACCTGCTGCACCGGCCCCACCTCGACGATGCGCCCGGCGTACATCACCGCCACCCGATCGCTCGCTTCGGCGATCACGCCCATGTCGTGCGTCACCAGCATCACCGCCGCGCCGTGCTGCTTCGTCAGCCGCTTCAGCAACGCGATGATCTGCGCCTGAATCGACACGTCGAGCGCGGTGGTCGGCTCGTCGGCCACGATCAGCTTGGGCTCGGCCGCCAGTGCCAGTGCGATGACCACGCGCTGGCGCATGCCGCCGGAGAACTGGTGCGGGTAGTGGTCGAAGCGTTCATCGGCAGCCGGGATGCCCGTTTCCTTCAGCAACCCGATCGCGCGCGCGCGCGCCTGTGCCGCGTCCACCGGCAGGTGGGTCTGGATCGTCTCGACCAGTTGCCGCCCCACCGTGTACAGCGGGTTCAGCGACGTCAGCGGATCCTGGAAGATGGCGCCGATGCGCCGCCCGCGCACCGCGCGCATGCGCTCGGGCGGCAGGTGGTCGATGCGCTCGCCCTCGAGCCGGATCTCGCCGCCGGCGATGCGCCCCGGGGGCTCGAGCAGCCCGATGATCGCCGCTCCGGTGAGCGACTTGCCTGCGCCCGACTCACCGACCACACCCAGGATCTCGCCCGGCGCGATCGAGAACGACACGTCGTCGAGCGCGAGCAACATGCCGCGGCGAGTGGGAAACTCCACCCGCAGGTGCTTCACTTCGAGCAGCGGCTGCATCGGCAAGGCAGTCGCGCTCAGCGCAGGCGCGGGTTGAGCGCGTCGCGCAACCAGTCGCCCAGCAGGTTCACCGACAGCGCGATCAGCACCAGCATCAGGCCCGGGAACACCGTGATCCACCACTCGCCGGAGAACAGGAAGTCCTGCCCGACGCGGATCAGCGTGCCCAGCGACGGCGAGGTCGGCGGCACGCCGACGCCGAGAAAGCTCAGCGTCGCCTCGGTGATGATGGCGCCGGCGATCTGGATCGTCGCCAGCACCAGCACCGGCCCCAGCACGTTGGGGAAGACGTGGCGGAACATCACGCGCAGCGGCGCCACGCCGATCACCCGCGCGGCCTGCACGTACTCCTTGTTGCGCTCGACCATCGTCGAGCCGCGCACGGTGCGCGCGTACTGCACCCAGCCGGTGAGCGCGATCGCGAACACCAGCACCGAGAATGCCAGCACCTCAGTGGCGTTGGGGAACAACGCGCGCCCGGCGCCGTCGATCAGCAGCGCCACCAGGATCGCCGGAAACGACAGCATCACGTCGCACACGCGCATGATGAAGGTGTCGACCGCACCGCCCGCAAAGCCCGCCACCAAGCCGAGCGCGACGCCGATCAGCACCGACAGCACCACCGACGCCAGTCCGACCACCAGCGAGATGCGCGAGCCGTACATCAGCGCCGACAGGATGTCGCGGCCCTGATCGTCGGTGCCGAACAGATACTTCGCGCTGCCGCCTTCGACCCACGCCGGCGGCAACCGCGCGTCGAGCAGGTCGAGCGTCGCTAGATCGAACGGATCGTGCGGCGCGATCCAGTGCGCGAACACCGCGCACACCACGCACAGCAGCGCGATCAGCGACGCGACGATCGCGGTCGGCGAATGGCGAAAGCTGTACCACAGGTCGCTGTCGAGCCAGCGCGCCCAGCGGCCCGGCTTCGCAGGCGTCGCGAGCACCGTGCTCACCGGCCGGCTCCTGCGCGGCGCGCGGCGCGGCTCGCCAACTGGGCGTGCAGCGGGCTCATGGTGTCAGTGCGCCGCAGCCTGGCGCTCGATGCGCAGGCGGGGGTCGACGGCGAAATACAGCAGATCGACCGACAGGTTGATCACCACGAAGATCAGCGCGATCAGGCACAGGTAAGCCGCCATCACCGGAATATCGGCGAACTGCACCGCCTGGATGAACAGCAGCCCCATGCCCGGCCACTGGAAGACGGTCTCGGTGATGATCGCAAACGCGATCAACTGCCCCAGTTGCAGGCCGGTGATCGTGATGACCGGCACCAGCGTGTTCTTCAGCGCGTGGCCGAAGTAGACCGCGTGGTCGCTGAGCCCGCGGGCGCGCGCGAACTTGATGTAGTCGGTGCGCAGCACCTCGAGCATCTCGGCACGCACCAGCCGCAGAATCAGCGCGAGCTGGAACACCGACAGCGTGATCGCCGGCAGCACCAGATGCTTCCAGCCGTCGACCGTGAGCAGGCCCGTGGTCCAGCCGCCGAGGTTGATCACATCGCCGCGGCCGAAGCTCGGCAACAGCTTGAAGACCACCGCGAACAGCAGGATCAGCAGGATGCCGATCAGGAACGTCGGCAGCGACACCCCCACCAGCGACAGCGTCATCCACAACTGCGAGCCGAAGCTGCCGCGCCGCAGCGCGGTGTAGACCCCGAGCGGCACACCCATCGCGAGCGCGATCACTGCCGCCGCGACCGCCAGCTCGATGGTGGCCGGAAAGCGCTCGACGATCAGTGCCGACACCCTGCGCCCCTGGCGCAGGCTGAGCCCGAACTCGCCGCGCACCGCATTGCCCACGAAGCGCGCGAACTGCACCACGAACGGCTGGTCGAGCCCGAGGTCGGCGCGCAACTGCTGGCGCTGCTCGACGGTGGCGTCCTGCCCCAGCAAGTTGGTGACCGGATCGCCGACGTACTGGAACAGCATGAAGGCGATGAACGCCACCGTGAGCATCACCACCACGGCCTGGATCAGTCGGCGCAAGACGAACGCGAGCATGCGCGCGCATCATCGGTGCAAGCCAGCACCGAGCGCATCGGGGAAGAGCCTGAGCACGGGCGGCCGTCAGCCCTCGAGCACCACGTCGCCATACCAGGCCTCGACGGCGCTGCCGGTGTTGTCGGTGTCGGTCATCAGCGCCATCGCGCTCAGGCGGCCCGGCGGCTCACCGAAGGCGCGTCGAAAATCGTCGAACAGGTTGCGTCGATAGTCGCGCCATCGGCGCAGGTGGGTATCGCCGTGCTCGAGCACCAGATTGCGTACGCGGTCGCTGCGCGCACCGGGGATCACCGATTCGGGTGCGGCATGGTTGTCCCACACGTACATCAGCGTCGCGAACGGCGGCGCCTCGCCGGTCAACGTCTCGATCAACTGGAACTGCAGTCGGTTGCGCCGCGAAAGCCGGGCCATGTCGCCATCGAAGGCGAAGCCCACGCGCACCGGCGAATCTGCCACCTCGGCGCGTCCGAGGTCAGCGCCGGCGATCGTCGTGCCGACCCACCAGGAGAAGGCCACCTGCGTCGATGGCGAGACAACCGCATCGACGGGCCTGCGCCACACGCTGGCCGCCCCTTGCGATCGCGCGCGCCACGCGCTGCGGCCCTCGTGCGAACCGCGGGAATAGGCCGTCTCGCGCTTGCCGGGCAACGGCACGTGCGCCCAATCGCCGGCCGGGGGCTGAACGCGGCTGGCGCAGCCGCCCAACAAGGCAGCTCCCAGCGCGACGCGACGCGTCACGTCGGCAGGCTGCCCGGATCGACACCCGGCTCGCTTGTCCATCGTCACGAAAAAGCCGCCCCGGAGGGCGGCTTGGAATCAGACTGCAGTATCGAGCGCGTCAGAACGAGTGACGCACGCCGACGTTGAAGCCCTTGGACTTGCCGCCGAGCAGGCTGGCATTACCCGTCGAACCGAGCGAGCCGCCCTGGATCGTCCGCGCGGAGCCCGCCTTGTTGGAGAGCTGCGCATAGCCGCCATAGAGCGCGGTGCGCTTGGACATGTTGTAGATGTACTGCAGCGCCCATTGGTTCGCATCCATGGTGTCGATGCTGGTGCCCTTGTCGTCGACCTTGGCGTAGCCGGCCTTGAACTCGCCCTGGCCCAGAGGCACGCTGACGCTGATCTCGTAGAAGTTCTCTTTCAGACTGCCCCACTTGTTCTGGTTGTACAAGCCGAACAGCTTGGCAGCGCCGAAGTTCCACGACGCGCCGACGTTCATGATCTTGAACTTGTTGACGGAAGTGGTCTCAGTGACGCCGTAACCCAGCGCCACGTCGATCGGGCCGGCCGCATAGCCGCCGCGCAGACCGTAGTACTTGTTGTTGTCGTTGCCCTGACCCAGCGCGTACTGCGCCTGGCCATACACGCCGCCCAGGTTGCCCGGCAGGATGTAGCCGATGCTGTTGTTGGTGCGCGCGATGGTGGTGGCGCCGCTGCCCAGGTTGGTGATCAGGTTCAGGCCCTGGCCGATGCCGTTGGCACCGTAGACGTCGAAGAACACCAGGTTCCAGAACGACGGGTCGTAGTCGCGGCCGAAGCGCACTTCGCCGCCTTGCTGGCTGATCAGGCTGACCGTGGAACGACGCGTGAAGTTGAGGGCAAGCGGGTTGCCGTCTTGGTTGCTCATCGGCGCTTCGAGGTGGAAGCCGGCGCTGAGGCCGCCGCCCAGGTCTTCGACACCGCGGAAGCCCAACCGGTTGCTGTTCAACTGGTTGCTCATCATCTGGGTGCCCTTGACGTTGCCGTTCTTGATCTGGTTGATGCTCAGATCGACCACGCCCCAGATCGTCACCGACGACTGCGCCGACGCCACGCCGGCATAGGCGCCGAGCACTGCGAGGGCGAGCAAGGTTTTCTTCATTGCAATGATCTCCTAGGTTTGAACGAGAGGCCCTGATTCCATGGACAGCCGCCGCGCCGACGTGGGCGAAGGCCAATCAGGCCAACCTCCTCAGCGGAAGCTGCCGGCTATTGCACCAGAGCGGTCGGGCCGATGCAAAGCCTGAAACCGTAATCGGCCCGCTGATGTTGTCTGGCAACAACGCGCAACAGCCGTCAATGGCGTTGCTGGTGAATCCAGCGGCGACCCCTGGGCAAACCCGCCCCAGGGCTTGCGCTAAGCTGCATTCGATGGCCCTTGACGAGTGGATCGTTGCGGCCGACGAAATGTTGCGCACGTTGAGCGGCGGATCGCACGCCGCTCGGGCGCACCCGACGGCCGGTGAAGCCACGCTGTCACCGCACGAAAGCAAGCTCTCGGGCGCGCTGATTCGCGTGGACCATGTCGGCGAGGTGTGTGCGCAGGCGCTGTACCAGGCGCAGGCGCTGGTGGCACGTTCGCCCGAAGTGCGTCGGCAGATGCGCCGCGCCGCCACCGAGGAAGTGGACCACTTGGCGTGGACCGAGCGCCGACTGGCCGAACTGGGGGCGCGCACCAGCATGCTCAACCCGCTGTGGTTCGCCGGTGCGTTCGGCCTCGGCCTCGCGGCGGGCCTGGCCGGCGACCGCTGGAGCCTGGGCTTCGTGCTCGAGACCGAGCGTCAGGTGGAACAGCACCTCGCCGGCCACCTCGACCGCCTGCCGGCCGGCGATGCGCCGTCGCGCGCGATCGTCGAGCAGATGAAGGTCGACGAAGCGCACCACGCCGAGGCCGCGCGGGCCGCCGGCGCCGCCGAACTGCCCGCCCCGATCAGGCTCGCGATGCGCCTGGCCGCGCGGCTGATGACCGGCACCGCGCACTACGTCTGAAACCCGTCGCGATGCCGCTCGAGCGGCCTGCCCGACCCGGCCAACTCCGACCCGAGCGCTTCGCACGGCGCGCTCACGCCGCGACGAGTTCGTAGCTCGTGCTGACCTCGGCCGTCTTGGCCAGCATCGCGGTGGCCGAGCAGTACTTGTCGTGCGACAGCGCCACCGCGCGCGCCACCGCGTCGCCGTCGAGCTCGCGACCGGCGACGACGAAGTGCAGGTGGATGCGCGTGAAGACCTTGGGATCGGCGGCGGCGCGCTCGGCCTGCAGCTTCACGCTGCAGCCATGCACGTCGTGGCGCCCGCGTCGCAGGATGGTGACCACGTCGTAGGCCGCGCAACCGCCGGTGCCGGCGAGCACGGTCTCCATCGGCCGCGGCGCCAGGTTGCGGCCACCGCCGTCGACGGCGCCGTCCATCGTCAGCAAATGTCCGCTGCCGGTTTCGGCCACGAACGCCATGCCGCCGTCACGCACCCAGTGCACCGTGCATTCCATCCGTGCTGCTCCTGCTCGTGGACCGTTGGCGCGCCGCTGCGCGCGGCTCGCGCGTCGGGCGATTGTCCCGAATCGGGCCGTGTGGCGCTCGCATATGATGCAGCGCCGCGAGAAGCCCCATCCCACCATGGCCCGCAACCAGCGCAAGCCGCCTGCGGGCAGCCGCGAAGACTACCTGCAGCGCATCCTGACGGCGCGCGTCTACGACGTGGCGCGCGAGACGCAGCTCGATCACGCGCGCGCGCTGTCGCGCCGCCTGGGCAACCATGTGCTGCTCAAGCGCGAGGACCAGCAGAGCGTGTTCAGCTTCAAGCTGCGCGGCGCCTACAACAAGATGGTCCACCTGACCCCCGCGCAACTCGCGCGCGGCGTGATCTGCTCTTCGGCCGGCAACCACGCGCAGGGCGTGGCGCTGGCCGCGCGGCGTCTGGGCTGTCGTGCAGTGGTGGTGATGCCGGTCACCACGCCGCGCGTGAAGGTCGACGCCGTGCAGGCGCTCGGCGGCGAGGTGGTGCTGCACGGCGACAGCTATTCCGACGCCTACGAGCATGCCCTCGTACTGCAGCGGCGGCAGCGCCTGAGCTTCGTGCATCCGTTCGACGACCCCGACGTGATCGCCGGCCAGGGCACGATCGGCATGGAGATCGCGCGCCAGCACCAGGGGCCGCTGCACGCGGTGTTCGTCGCTGTCGGCGGCGGCGGCCTGATCTCGGGCGTGGCGGCGTACTTGAAATCGGTGCGCCCCGATGTGCGCATCGTCGGCGTGCAGATGCGCGACTCCGACGCGATGGCGCGCTCGGTGCGCGCCGGCAAGCGCATCGAGCTGGCCGAGGTGGGGCTGTTCTCCGACGGCACCGCGGTCAAGCTGGTGGGCGAGGAGACCTTCCGCCTGGCGCGGCAGTGGGTCGACGAATTCGTTCGCGTCGACACCGACGAGGTGTGCGCCGCGATCAAGGACGTGTTCCAGGACACCCGCACCGTGCTCGAGCCCGCCGGCGCGCTCGGCGTGGCGGGCATCAAGCAGTACGTGGCCCGGCGCAAGGTCAAGGGGCAGACGCTGGCCACCATCACCTGCGGCGCCAACATGAACTTCGACCGCCTGCGCTTCGTGGCCGAGCGTGCCGAGTTCGGCGAGCAGCGCGAGGCGCTGTTCGCGGTGACGATCCCCGAGCGGCGCGGCTCGTTCAAGCAGTTCTGCGAGCTGATCGGGCCGCGCGCGGTCACCGAGTTCAACTACCGCATCTCCGACGAGAAGCTGGCGCACGTGTTCGTCGGCATCGCGATCGCGCGCCGCGACGAGGCGCAGCGCATCGCGCGACTGTTCGAGCGCCACGGCTTTCCGACGCTCGACCTCACCGACGACGAGCTGGCCAAGGAGCACGTGCGCCACATGGTCGGCGGCCACTCCGAGCTGGCGCGGCACGAGCGGCTGCTGAGCTTCGTCTTCCCCGAGCGCCCGGGGGCGCTGATGCGCTTTCTGTCGGCGCTGCACCCGGGCTGGAACATCAGCCTGTTCCACTACCGCAACCAGGGTGCCGACTACGGCCGCATCCTGGTGGGCATCCAGGTGCCGGCCAGCGACCGCGCGGCGTTCGACGACTTCCTGGCGACGCTGGCGTATCCGTATACCGAGGAGACTCGCAACCCCGTGTATTCGTTGTTCTTGCGCTGAGCGGGCCCGGCTCGCCGACGCGAGCTTCGATACGTACACTATCGCGCCATGTCGGCCGAGCGCTCGCTGATCGCCCCCACCTCCAAGCCGCTGCTGGAAAGCGCGCTGAAGGACAAGCTGCAGCGGCGCGCCGAGTCCACCGGCAGCCTGGGCGAGCTCGAGCCGCTGGCGATCCGCCTCGGGCTGATGCAGAACACGCTGAAGCCGCGCTTTCGCGACCCGCAACTGGTGATCTTCGCGGCCGACCACGGCCTGGCCGTCGACGGCCTGGCCGCACCGCAACGCCGGCAGACTCACGAGCAGGTGGCGCAACTACTCACCGGCCAGTTGCCGGTCTCGGTGTTCGCGCGCATCCAGGGGCTCGAGCTGTCGGTGGTCGATTGCGGCGTCGCCGAGATGGTGGCGCCGCACGACCGTCTGATCCGCCGCAAGATCGCGCACGGCACGCGCAACTCGCGCGTCGGGCCGGCGATGGCCGTCGATCAGGCGCATGCGGCGATCCGCGCCGGCATGGAGATCGGCGACACCCTGCGCGGCAACCTGGTGGCGGTGGCCGGCATCGGCGTCGGCGCGCACGAAAGCGCCGCGCTGGTGCTGTCGCGCCTCACCGACACGCCGGTGCGCGACCTCATCGTCAGCGGCCCGGCGATGAACACCGACCTGCTGAACCACCTGATGCAGATCGTGCAGGCGGTGCAGGCCAAGCACCGCGACGTCACCGACCCGGTCGAGGTGCTGGCCGCGTTCGGCGGCTTCGAGGTCGCGGTGATGGTGGGCGTGCTGCTGGTGGCCGCGAGCAAGCGCCACCTGATCATGATCGACGGCATGTCGGCCTGCGCCGCGCTGCTGGTGGCCTCGCGCATCGCCACCCCGGCCACCGACTACTGCGTGTTCTGCCGCAGCCACAGCCATCGCGGACTCGATCAGGCGCTCAACCTGTTTCGCGCCTCGGCGCTGCTCGAGCTCGGCATGGAGAGCACCGATGGCACCGGCGCCGCGCTCGCCTGGCCGCTGGTCAGGAGCGCAGCGGCCCTGCTGACCGAGGTGGCCGAGGGCGAAGACCCGGGGCCGTCACGGCCGCAGGGCGTCAGCACGCAGGCGGCCGACTTCGGCCCTCCCGAGCCTACCGGCGACACGCACTGACCGTGCGTCAGCGCGTGGCTGCCGGGTTGCCGCGCAGCGGCACCGAACGCGGCAGTGCGGGCGTCGCTACCGCAGGCCGCGCCGGCGGCGCAGCAGGCGCTGCGCGCGCCGAGCGGTTGGGCTCGGGCACCGCGGGCAGTTCGAGCCGTACGGTAGGCGCACCACCTGCGGGGCCCAGCTCGGCTTGCCGGTGGTTCACCGCCAGCAACACCAGCGAGCCATCGACCACCCCACCCAGGCTCACCGGTCGCGGTGGCTTGTCACCCACCGCGATCAACGCCAGGCCCGTTGCCGCCGCGCTGCGCGGGGCCACCACACCGATCAACTTGTAGCGCGCGTCGACCGCCGGTGCCGGTGCTTCGGCGGTGGCGACGTGCGTGCTGCCCAGCAGCCGCGACAGATCGGCCGTGGCCACGGCGGCGTTCGCGCTCACCGTCACCGTGTGCGCCGGCGCGGGGTCGGCGCGCGCGAGCAGCCGCGTCAACCAGAACACCGCACTGGTCGCCACCAGGGCCCAGATTGCAAACGACAACAGGCGCGTGGCCATCGCACGATTATCATGCAGCCCACCTCGCGCAGACTGCTTCGCCGTTGATGAGTCAAACCCTCGCCGTCCGCCGTCGTCGACACCGTGTGCACGGCTTCACGTTGATCGAATTGATGGTGGTGCTGGTCATCATCGGCGTGCTGGCGGCGTTCATCGTGCCCAACGTGCTCGACCGCGCCGACGACGCCCGGGTCACGGCGGCACGCAGCGACGTCAACAATTTGATGCAGGCTCTCAAGCTGTATCGGTTGGACAATCAGCGCTATCCATCGGCCGATCAGGGCCTCGGCGCGCTGGTGCGCAAGCCGACGAGCGGAACCATTCCGTCCAATTGGCGGCCTTACCTCGAGAAGTTGCCCAACGACCCTTGGGGGCGGCCGTATCAGTATCTGAATCCAGGTGTGCAAGGTGAGATCGATGTCTTCAGCTTCGGTGCCGACGGCCAGCCCGGCGGCGAAGGGCCGAACGCCGACATCGGGTCGTGGCAGTAGGCCGCGGCGGGCCGCGGCGCGCGGCTTCACGCTGATCGAGCTGATGGTCGTGGTGGCGCTGATCGCGATCGCGGTCGGCCTGGTCTCGCTGTCGTTGCGCGACCCGGCGGCAGCGCAGCTCGACCGCGAGGCGGTGCGACTGGCCGCACTGCTGGAGACCGCGCGCGCCGAGTCGCGTGCCAGCGGCGTCGCGCTGCGCTTCGAGCTGCCGTCGCAGCCCGGCGACAGCGGGTTCCGTTTCGTCGGCGCGGTCGGCGGCGAGCCGCTGCCCAGCAGGTGGCTCGCCGACGGGGTCAGCGCCGAGATCATCGGGGGCCGCACGTTGACGCTCGGGCCCGAGCCGTTGATCGGCCCCCAACGCATCGTGCTGCGGCTGGGCGAGCGCAACCTCACGTTGGCGACCGACGGCATCGGCCCGTTCGCCGCGGTGCCATGACGCACCGCCGCGGCGGTTTCACGCTGGTGGAGGTGCTGGTGGCGGTGGCCGTGGTGGCGATCGCGCTGGCCGCGGGGCTCAAGGCGGCCGGCGCGCTGACCGACAACGCACAGCGCCTGAGCGACGTGGTCAGTGCGCAATGGTGCGCCGACAATGCGCTCACCGATCTGCGGCTGACGCGGCAGTTCCCCGGTGTCGGCGACGCCGATTTCGACTGCAACCAGCTCGGTCGCGACTACAAGGGCAAGCTGGTGACGCGGCCGACGCCGAACCCCAACTTCCGGCGCGTCGATGCCGTGATGCTCGACGACGCCGGCGTCGCGATCCTCACGCTGTCGACCGTGCTCGGCCGCTATTGACGATGAAGCAGGTCCGCCGCGCAGCGGGATTCACCCTGGTCGAGGTGCTGGTGGCGCTGCTGATCATGGCGGTGCTGTCGGCCATGGCCTGGCAAGGCGTCGACGGCATGGTGCGCGCGCGCGACGCCAGCCAGGAGGCCACCGAGCGCACGCTGCGGCTGACCACCGTGATGGCGCAATGGGAGCAGGACCTGGCTTCGCTGTACGACAACGCCAGCGTGCCGGCGATCGCCTTCGACGGCGCCAACCTGCGGTTGGCGCGCGTGACGCCCGACGGCGCTCAGGTCGTCGTGTGGTCCTTGCGCGACGGTGTCTGGCGGCGCTGGGCGAGCCCGAGCGTGCGCCGCGCGTTCGAGCTGCAGCAGGCATGGCTGATGAGCCAACAACTGCTCGGCACCGAGGAGCAGCAGGTGCGCCTGCTCGACGGCGCGACGCAGTGGCAGCTCTACTTCTTTCGCGGTAACGCCTGGAGCAACGCGCAGTCGAGTGCCGGCACGGCGCCGGCCGCCGCCGCGGCAGCAGCGGCGGCAGGAGCAACGGCTCCGGCGGCACCGCGCGTGGCGTTGCCCAGCGGCGTGCGGCTGGTGCTCAGCTTCGGCGACGCGCGCCGTCTGACGCGCGATTCGCTGGTGGGGCCCACGTCGTGAGCCGCCGGCGCACCACCGCCCGGCGCACGCGCGGCGCCGCGTTGCTGATCGCGATGTCGCTGCTGGCGCTGGTCACCACGCTGGCCGCCGGCATGGTGTGGCAGCAGTACCGCGCGATCCAGGTCGAGGCCGCCGAGCGCTCGCGCACGCAATCGGCGTGGATCCTCAACGGTGCGCTCGACTGGGCGCGCCTGATCCTGCGCGAAGACGCGCGCAGCGGCGGCCCCACCGCGCTCAGCGAGCCGTGGGCCACGCCGCTGGCCGAGGCGCGTCTGTCGACATTCCTGGCCAGCGACAAGGACCACAGCGCCGACGAAGGGCCCGATGCCTTCCTGTCGGGCTCGATCGTCGATCTGCAGTCGCGCTACAACCTGCGCAACCTGATCGACGGCAACAAGGTTGTCGCGGGAGAACTCGCGACGCTGACGCGCCTGTGCGAGTCCGCTGGCGTGCCCAGCGACACCGCGCCGCGCATCGCCGAAGGCCTGCGCGCGGCCTGGGGTGGCGTCGACGCGCAGGCCGCGGCAGCTCCGCTGGCACCGCGCACGCTGGCGCAGCTGCAGTGGCTGGACATCGACCCCGAAACGATCGAGCGGCTGCACGGCCTCGTCGTGCTGCTGCCGGTGCGCACCACGGTCAATCTCAACACCGCCGACGCCGAGGTGATCGCCGCGGTCAGCCCCGGGCTCGACGCCGGCGCCGCGCAGGCGCTGGTGCAGAAACGCCAGCACGGCGCGTATCGGTCGGTCGACTCGGCGCGCAAGCAGGTGTCGTCGCCCAATCTGCTCGACCCCAAGGCCGTCGGCGTGACCTCCAACTTCTTCGAGGTGCACGGCAAGCTGCGGCTCGACGACCGTGCCCTCGAGGAGCGATCGGTCGTCGAGCGGCGTGGGCTCGAGGTGGTGACGATCCTGCGCGAGCGGGTGGCCAGCGTGGTGCCCGATCGATGAATCACGGCGACACCCGCGCCGCCAGCGGCCACGCCGTCGCCGCTCGCTTTGCGTTCCAACTGCTCGATTTGCGCCGCGGTCGGCTTGTGAGCCCCCGTCAAAGCGTTTAGCCTTCGCCGTCCCCATGTCGATCCTGGTCGTTCTGCTTCCTGCACGCGATCGCTCGGCCGCCACGGCGTCCAGCGACGGGGCAACGGAGTACACCTACCTGCTCAGCGCCGACGGGCTCGCCGTGGCGCGCCAGGGTCGCACGACGGCCGCCTTGCTGCCCAAGGCCGACAGCGTGGTGGCGTGGATCGGCCCCACCGATGTCAGTTGGCATCGCATCACGATGCCGCGCGCGCCGGCCGGTAAGCTGCGTGCCGCGCTGGTCGGGCTGGTCGAGGAGCATCTGCTCGACGACGAACAGGCCGTGCATCTGGCGCTGGCACCGCAGAGCACCGCCGGCAACCCGACCTGGGTCGCGGCCGTGCACAAGCGCTGGCTCGCCCAACACCTCGAGCAGTTGGAGAAGGCCGGCGCCTTCGTCGACCGCGTGGTGCCCGCGCTGTGGCCCGAGGAGCCGGGCTCGGGTCACTTCTTCGCCGCATCGGACGCGGCAGACGGCAGCAGCGCCCAGACCTGGTTGGCGTACGCCGATGCCGAGGGCGTGCGCTGCGTGCGCATGGCCGGCACCTGGGTGCGCGACCAACTGCCGGGCTGGAGCCGCGAGCGAGCGCGCTGGAGCGCCTCTCCCGCCGTGGCGGCACAAGCCGAGCGCTGGCTCGGCGCGCCGGTGGCCGTGCGCTCCGACGCCGATCAGGCGCTGCAGGCCGTGCGCTCGCTGTGGAACCTGCGCCAGTTCGATCTCGCGGGCCGGGCACGCGGCACGCGCTGGCTGCGCGACGCCTGGCGGCGCGGTTTCAGCCCGGCCTGGCGGCCCGCGCGCGCCGGGCTGGTGGCGCTGCTGGTGCTCAACCTGGCCGGCATCAACCTCTGGGCCTGGCGCCAGCGCGCCGAGATCACCGAGCGCAAGGACGCGATGGTGGCGCTGCTCAAGGCCAGCCATCCGCAGATCGGCACCATCGTCGATGCGCCGCTGCAGATGCGCCGAGCCACCGACACGCTGCGCGCTGCCGCGGGACGCGTCGGCGATGCCGACCTCGAGGCGGGCCTCGCTGCCGCCGCGCTGGCCTGGCCCGACGGCCAGCCGCCGGTGCAGTCGATCCAGTTCGCCGCCGGCAAGCTGACGCTGCTGGCCGGCGTGTGGAGTGCCGATCAGATCGAACGTTTCCGCGCCAGCCTGCGCTCGTCGGGCTGGAGCGTCGAGTCAGCCGGCGGTCGGCTGGTGCTGAGCCGCGCGGCCGTCGACGCCAGGGGTCGCGTATGACCGACGCCTGGCGCGATCAGTGGCAGACCGCCCGCGATCAGGCAGCGGCGGCGTGGCGCGCACGTGCGCCGCGCGAGCGTGTGGCATTGGCCGCCGCCGCCGCCGTGGTGATCGTGCTGGCCGGCTGGGCGTTGCTCGTGGCCCCCGCGTGGGCCACGCTGCGCGCAGCACCGGCACAACTGGAGACGCTCGACGCGCAGTTGCAGCAGATGCGCGGCCTGGCCGCCGAGGTGCGCGACCTGCGCAACGCCACCCCGGTGGCTGCAGCGCAAGCAGGGCTGGCGATCAAGGCCGCGGCCGAGCGCTACGGCGACAAGGTGCGGCTCACATTGCAGGCCGATCGCGCGGTGCTGACGCTGGTCAACGCCGGACCCGAGCAGCTGCGCGCGCTGCTGGTCGAGGCCCGCAGTGCGGCGCGTGCCCGCCCGATCGAGGCACAGCTCACGCGCACGCCGGCGGGCTACAGCGGCACGCTGGTGTTCCACCTCGGAGACGCCTGAATGGAGCTGCGCTGGCCGCAGTGGATGAGCCGGCGCGCATCGCCGCAGCGGCTGTCGCGCCTGGGCGGCAGTGCGTTCCAGAACTCGACGCTGGCGGAGCTGGCCTGGCAGCGCGCCCGCCATGCGTCGAGCCGCTGGGCGGTGTGGGGCGCCGCGCTGGGCACGCTGGCGGGTGTGGTGGCGTTCGCACCGGCGAGCTGGCTCGCGGGCGCGGTAGCGCGCGCCACCGACCAGCGGCTGCTGCTGGCCGACGCCAACGGCAGCCTCTGGAGCGGCGATGCCCAACTGGTGCTGAGCGGCGGTGCAGGCAGCCGCGACGCCGCGGCGTTGCCGGGCCGTCTGCGCTGGCGGATTCGGCCCGGCCTGAACGGCGTGTCGCTGGCGCTCACGCAGGCCTGCTGCATCGACCGCGAATGGGTCGTTCAGTTCAAGCTCAGCGGCTGGCAGCGCTACCAGGTGGTGCTGCCGGCACGGCCGCAGGCGCTCGGCCACTGGCCGGCGGCCTGGCTCGCCGGCCTCGGCACCCCGTTCAACACGCTGCAGCTCGGCGGCACGCTGCGCCTGACCAGCAACGGCTTGACGCTGGAGTCGGTGCAAGGCCACTGGCGGGTGATCGGCAGCATCGACGCCGACTTGCTGGGTGTGTCCTCGCGCTTGTCGACGCTCGATACGCTGGGCAGCTACCGCCTCGGTGTGCGCGGTGGCGCAAACCCCACCGACCCCGCGACGTTGAACCTGGAAACACTCGACGGCGCGCTGCGCCTGTCGGGCAGCGGACAATGGACGGGCTTTCGGGTCCGCTTCCGCGGCGAGGCAAGCGCCGCCGAAGGTCAGGAAGCGGCATTGAACAACCTGCTCAACATCATCGGCCGGCGCCAGGGCGCGAGGTCGATCATTTCATTCGGATGACCATGAAACCAGGCCGACCCCCGGTTGAGCCGTTCGATCGTGTCGGCCATGCCGCACGGGCCGCGCTCGCACTGGCGCTGCTGGCCATGCCGCCCGCGCTGGCCGCCGCGCAGCCCGCTGCTGGCGTGCCGCAACCCGCCGATGCCCAGCAGCCTGCCACGGCGCAGGCAGCGCCGGCCGGCGCGCAGCCGCCCGCGCGCGCCATCGCGCCGCGCAACGCGCGGCCGTCGAATGCGGTGCGCTCGAGCGCACCGGTGACGGTGAACTTCGTCAACGCCGACATCGAGGCGGTGACCCGCGCGATGGCGGTGATGATCGAGCGGCAGATCCTGGTCGACCCGCGCGTCAAGGGCACGATCACGGTCTACAGCGAGCAGCCGATCCCAGTGCGCGAGGCATACCTGAGCTACCTGGCCGCGCTACGCGGGCTGGGTTTCACGTTGGTCGAATCGGCGGGGCTGCTGAAGGTGGTGCCCGAGGCCGACGCCAAACTGCAGGCGGGCACCGTGCAGGTCGGCCCGCCGGTGGTGCGCGGCGACCAGGTGCTGACGCAGATCTTCAGGCTCAACCACGAAAACCCGAACAACCTGGTGGCGGTGCTGCGGCCGCTGATCAGCCCGAACAACACGATCAACGCCAACCCCGGCAACAACACGCTGGTCATCACCGACTACGCCGACAACCTGCAGCGCCTTGCGCGCATCATCGCCGCGCTCGACACGCCCGGCGCCACCGACGTCGAGGTGATCCCGGTGCTCAACGGCGTGGCCAGCGACATGGCAGCGATCATCCAGCGCCTGGGCGACGGCGCGGTGGCGGGCGCCCCTGGCCCCGGTGGCGTAAACCGCGGCGCGTTCACCGTGCTGGTCGATCCACGCGCCAACGCGTTGATCGTGCGCGCCGCCAACCCGGTGCAGTTGGCACAACTGCGCGCGTTGATCCAGCGGCTCGATCAGGCGCAACCCGGCGGCGCGGCCGGCAACATCTGGGTGGTGCCGCTGAAGAACGCCGAGGCCACCAAGCTGGCGACCGTGCTGCGCGCCGCCTTCGCCGGCGGCACCGGCAGCGGCAGCGCCCCGGCAGGGCTGGCGCAGCCCACCCCTGTCGTGGCCGCCGCGGGCGGCGCCACCGGCGCGACGCCGGCGACGGCGCCGCTGGCGCCGTCGGCGCAGCCGAGCACCGGCGGCTTCATTCAGGCCGATCCGGCGTCGAACTCGCTGATCATCACCGCACCGGCGCCGCTGTACCGGCAGGTGCGCGCGATGATCGAGCAGCTCGACACGCGGCGCGCGCAGATCTACATCGAAAGCCTGATCGTCGAGGTGTCGGGCGACAACGCAGCCGATTTCGGCTTCCAGTGGCAAGGCCTGCTCGGTCAGCAGGGCGACCGCTACGGCCTGTTCGCGGGCACCAACTCCTCGGTCGGCGGACCGAGCATCGTCGACCTCACGCAGACGATCGCCGGCCGCGGCACCACCCTGCCCGGCGCCGGCCTGAACATCGGCCTGCTCAAGAACTTCGGCGGCACCTACGGGCTGGCAGCGGTGGCACGCATGCTGCAGTCGCAGACCAACACCAACATCGTGTCGACGCCGAACCTGATCACGCTCGACAACGAAGAGGCCAAGATCATCGTCGGCAGCAACGTGCCGTTCATCACCGGCCAGTTCACCAACACCGGCACCGCCACCACCAGCCCGTTCCAGACCATCGAGCGCAAGGACGTCGGCATCACGCTGCGCATCCGGCCGCAGGTCGGCGAAGGCGGGGTCGTGCGGATGACGATCTTCCAGGAGACCTCGAGCGTCAGCGACAAGGTGGCGCCCGGCACGTCGAATGCCGGGCCGTCGACCGACAAGCGCTCGATCGAGTCGACCGTGGTGGTCGACGATGGCGCCATCCTCGTGCTCGGCGGCCTGATCGAGGAGAAATACAGCCAGAACGTCGCCAAGGTGCCGCTGCTGGGCGACATCCCGGGCGTCGGCGCGCTGTTCCGCAGCGAGAGCCGCACCAAGACGCGCACCAACCTGATGGTGTTCCTGCGTCCGGTGGTGATGCGCGACACCGAGACCGCGTCGCGGCTGTCGATCGACCGCTACGACCTCATCCGCGCGCGGCAGAAGGAGGCACAGCCGCAACCGAGCGCGATCCTCGGCAACAACCAGTCGGCGATCCTGCCGCCGCTGCAGGCGCCACCCGCGGCGTCGGCCCCGGCCACACCGCCGGCACCGGTGCCGGCGCCGCTGATCAACTGAGACCGGCGTCATCCGCATGGCCCAGCGTCACCCGCTGCCCTACGCCTTCGCCAAGGCCAATGCGTTGCTGCTCGAGGACGACGGCACGCAGCGCGTGCTGTGGGCAGCCGACAGCTCGAGCGCGAGTGCGCTGTCGGAGGTGGTGCGGCTGTTCGACGTCACCAGTTTCGAGCGCGAGGCCGCTGGCACGCTGGCGCAGCGCATCGCTGCGGCCTACGCCGGCGGCGAATCGAGCGCCGCCGCGGTGGTCGGCGAGGTCGAGAGCGCGGTCGACTTGAGCCGGCTGATGCAGGAGTTGCCGGCGGTCGAAGACCTGCTGGAGGCGGCCGACGACGCGCCGATCATCCGCATGCTCAACGCCCTGCTGACGCAGGCCGCGAAAGACGGCGCCAGCGACATCCACATCGAGCCCTACGAGCGCAGCTCGTCGGTACGCTTTCGCGTCGACGGCACGCTGCGCGAGGTGGTGCGCCCCAACAAGGCGCTGCACGCGGCGCTGATCAGCCGCCTGAAGATCATGGCCGAGCTCGACATCGCCGAGAAGCGGCTGCCGCAGGACGGCCGCATCTCGCTGCGCATCGGCGGGCGCGCGGTCGACGTGCGCGTGTCGACGCTGCCGGCCGCGCACGGCGAGCGCGCGGTGCTGCGCCTGCTCGACAAGACCGACGCCAACTTCTCGCTCGAGGGCCTGGGCATGAGCGAGGCGCTGATGGCGCGCTTCGTGCGCATGATCGAGCAGCCGCACGGCATCGTGCTGGTCACCGGGCCCACCGGCTCGGGCAAGACGACCACGCTCTACGCCTCGCTGGCGCGGCTGCCCACCGGCACCACCAACATCCTCACCGTCGAGGACCCGGTCGAGTACGAGCTGCCGGGCATCGGCCAGACGCAGGTCAACCCGAAGATCGACCTCACGTTCGCCAAGGCGCTGCGCGCGTTCCTGCGCCAGGACCCCGACGTCATCATGATCGGCGAGATCCGCGATGTCGAGACCGCGCAGATCGCGATCCAGGCCTCGCTCACCGGCCACCTGGTGCTCGCCACCGTGCACACCAACGACGCGCCCTCCAGCGTCACGCGGTTGATCGACATGGGCGTCGAGCCCTACCTGCTCAGCTCGTCGCTGCTCGGCGTGCTGGCGCAGCGCCTGGTGCGCAAGCTGTGCCTGCGCTGCCGCCGGCGCGACGACGCGGGCCGCTGGCATCCGGTGGGCTGCGAGCACTGCCTGCACACCGGGTACAAGGGCCGCACCGGGGTCTACGAGTTGATGGGCGTCGACGACAAGCTGCGCTCGCTGATCCACAACCGTGCCGCCGAGGCCGAGCTGCTCGCCGCCGCGCAGGCGCACGGCATGCGGCCGATGCGCGAAGACGGCCAGCGGCTGGTCGACGCCGGCATCACGTCGCTCGAAGAGGTGCTGCGCGTCACCCCCGACTGAACGGCCCGCGCGGCCGACGTGACATGCCCGCCTATCGCTTCGAAGCCATCGACGCCCAGGGCAAGGCCCGCACGGGCCTGCTCGAAGGCGACAACGCCAAGGCCGTGCGCTCGCAACTGCGCGGCCAGGGGCTGGTGCCGCTGGGGGTCGAGGCCGTCGCCGCCCAACTCGGCGACGGCACGCGGGCGCGCTTCACGCGACGCACGTTCAGCAGCACCTCGCTGGCGGTGTGGACCCGCCAGCTCGCGGGGCTGGTCGCCGCCGGCTTGCCGCTCGAGCGCGCGCTGACGGCGCTTGCCGACGAGAGCGAAGACCCGCGCCAGCGCGACCTGGTGGCGCACCTGCGCGCCGAGGTCAACGCCGGCTCGACTTTCGCGCGCGCACTGGCCAGCGCACCGCGCGAGTTCGACGAGGTCTACCGCGCGGTGGTCGCTGCCGGCGAGCAAAGCGGCGCGCTCGGCACCGTGCTCGAGAAGCTCGCCGACGATCTCGAAGAGCGCCAGGCGCTGCGCGCCAAGCTGCTCGGCGCCGCGCTGTACCCGGCGATCGTGTCGGGCATCGCCGTGCTGATCGTGATCTTCCTGGTCACCTACGTGGTGCCGCAGGTGGCCAGCGTGTTCGCGCACGGCAAGCGCGCGCTGCCGTTTCTCACCGTGGCGATGCTGGCGATCAGCGCCTTCGTGCGCTCGTGGGGCTGGCTGGTGCTGCTGGCGGCCATCGGCGCCGGCGCGATGCTCGCATTCTCGCTGCGCAACGAGGCCTTTCGCCGCCGCTACGACGCGATGTGGCTCGGCCTGCCGCTGGTAGGCCGGCTGGCGCGCGGCTACAACGCGGCACGCTTCGCCGGCACGCTGGCGATGCTCGCCGGCGCCGGCGTGCCGATCCTCAAGGCGCTGCAGGCCGCCGCCGAGACGCTGAACAACCGCGCGTTGCGCGCCGACGCTGTCGACGCGCTGGCGCAGGTGCGCGAAGGCGCACCGCTGGCCTCGGCGCTGGCCGGGCGCAAGCGCTTCCCCGGCCTGCTGGCGATGTTCGCGCGGCTGGGCGAGCAGACCGGCGAGTTGCCGACGATGCTCGAACGCGCCGCGCGGCAACTCAGCGGCGAAGTGCAGCGCCGCGCGATGGCGCTGGCCACCCTGCTCGAGCCGCTGCTCATCGTGGCGATGGGCGGCGTGGTGATGCTGATCGTGCTGGCGGTGCTGCTGCCGATCATCCAGCTCAACGCCTGGGTGAAATGAGGCCTCGGCCGCCCCCGCCCCGGGGGAGGCGCTGAACCGGCCCCCGCCGTGTGGCAACCTACCGCCACGGCGCGCTGCCACTGCATTTGCGTGACATGTCCAGCGTTATTCAGGGGTGACGGCGGGCGCGCGCTTTGCTTCAATGGTCTGGCGCCGATGGCGACGATTGGAGGTCTGGCATGAAGGGCTCCCACGATCTGGTTCCCATGCGCAACCGCGGCAGCATCCCGATCGCCAAGATGCGGGCGCTGTATCGCTGCGACGAGGTCGAGCGCCGCCTGACCAAGCTGCAGCCCAAGGAGCACGAGAGCCTGCGCGCCACCTACGAGCGCATGCTCGAGAAGGGCCCCGAGCGCTTCCAGGTCAAGCCCGCCGGGCTGCCGGCGATGGACCACCTGTACGACGAGCTGCCCAACTTCGGCGAGGTGCTCGACGACGTGAAGCGCCAGCTCGCGCTGTGCCAGGACAGCCGCGACGCGCTCGAGATCACGCCCACGCTGCTGCTCGGGCCGCCCGGAGTCGGCAAGACCCACTTCGCGCGCCAGCTCTGCGCGCTGCTGGGCACCGGCATGGGGTTCGTGTCGATGAGCTCGATGACCGCCGGCTGGGTGCTGTCGGGCGCGTCGTCGCAGTGGAAAGGCGCGCGCCCGGGCAAGGTGTTCGAGACGCTGGTCGACGGCCAGTACGCCAACCCGGTGATGGTGGTCGACGAGATCGACAAGACCAGCACCGAGCAGGCGTACGACCCGCTCGGGGCGCTGTACAGCCTGCTCGAGATCGACACCGCCAGCGCGTTCACCGACGAGTTCGCCGAGGTGGCGATCGACGCCAGCCAGGTGATCTGGATCGCCACCGCCAACGACGAGCACGCGATTCCCGAGCCGATCCTCAACCGCATGAACGTCTACGAGGTGGAGGCGCCCGACCGCGACGCCGCGCGCGGCATCGCGCTGCGGCTGTACCAGCGCATCCGGGCCGGCCACGACTGGGGCGCGCACTTCGAGCCCGAGCCGGGCGATGCCGTGCTCGACCAGCTGGCGAAGCTGGCGCCGCGCGAGATGCGCCGCGCCTGGATGACCGCGTTCGGCAACGCGCGGCTCGACGGGCGCAGCCGCGTCGAGCTGCGCGACCTGCCGGCGCCGGCCGGCAAGCGCGGGCCGATCGGGTTCGTGCAGTAGCGCCCGCGCCTGCGGGCGCTACGCCAGCCGCGAGGCGAGCGCGAGCAGTTCCCGGTTGACCGGATTGCGGTCGAGGTAGCTGTCGCGAAACTCCGGCGGCACCTCGTCGCGCGCGATGCGCCGAATCGTCGCGGCTGCTGCGGCCAGCCCCCTGGCCACTTCATCGCGGCGCCCGGCAGCGTGCAGCACGCGCGCGCTCGCGAGCCAGCGCTCGCCACCGTACAGATCGTTGGGCTCGATGTCGTCCGGCGTCTGCGCCAGCTCGGCGCACACCCGCTGTGCGGTGTCGATGTCGCCGTGCTGGCACGCCAGGCCGGCGAGGCGGACCCGCGCGGCCAGCATGCTGCCGAAGTGCCCGAGCCGCTCCGCTTTGGCCAGCACGGCCTGAATCTCGGCCACGGACACGGCGGCCGGCTGCACCAGCGCACGGTCGAGCGCGATCATCGCCGCCAACACGGTACGCTCGTTCATCGGGGCCGATGAGGCCGCTGCATCCCAGTGGCGCGCGGCGTCGGCCCTGCGCTCGAGCGCCCACGCGCAACGGCCGAGCATCTGCTGGCGGCGTGCATCGAGCCACGCGGGCACGGCTGCTTGCGAGTCGATCATCCCCAGCTCGCGTTGCGCGCGGGCGGTCTGGCCAAGGTGCAGCCACAGGCATGCGCGGTGCACGCTCAACGCCGCCGCCGCGAGCGCGTTGTGCGCCACGTCGGCCAGCGCGATCTCGAGCGTAGCCAGCGCCGTGCGGTACCTGCGCAGCATCATCGCTGCGACGCCCTCGAACAGGTTGAGCGAGAACGAATGGCCGTGCAGCTCGTCGTAGGCCGCGCCGAGCCGCCGCGCCTGGGCGATGGCATCGAGCGCGGCCCGCGGTCTGCCGACGTCGAGCAGGCTGATCGCCAGGTTGCCCGCTGCGCTGACGGCTTCGTCGAAGCGGCGTGCATGCGTCGCGGCCTCGATCGCCCGCTGGTGCACCGACTGCGCTTCGGCCTGGTGGTCGATGTTGTCCAGGCTCAGGCCGAGATGGCCCAGCAGGTTGATCCGGGTGTCGTCGCTGGCGTGTTCGAGAGCCCATGGCAGCAAGGGCCTGAGCAGGCGCACGGCGCGGTCGGCGTCACCGACCTGCGACGCTGCGGCGGCAGCGTCCGACAGCGACGCGGCCGCCAGCTCCTCGTCGCCGGCGGCGCGCGCCAGATCGGCCGCGCGCTGCGACACGGGAATGGCCTGCGCATAGCGGCCGCGGTGCAGCAGCACATGCCCGCGCAACGACAACGCCTGCGCCTGCCGGCGCGGCGTGGCGGCCTGGGCGTCCAGCCGGTCGATCAGCGCCTCGTCGACGCGATCGCGGTCCAGCGCGATCAGCGTCTCGAGCAGCGCGTGCAGGGCGTCGAAGGCCGCTTCGCGGTCGCCCAGTTGCTCGGCCACCGCGACGGCGCCCTCGTAAAGTTGTGCCGCCTCGGCCAGGCGCAGCGCTTGGTGGTGCGCCTCCGCGGCGGCGCGCATCAGGGCATCGAGCGCCTGCCGGTGCCTCCCGGCGGCCAGCCAGTGCTCGGCCAACCGCGCGGGCGCAGCGTCGCGGTCGGCCAGCAGGCGGGCGATCTGGCCGTGCAGTTCGCGCGCGATCGCAGCGGGCACCGAGGCGCGCGCGGCGTCGGCGATCAGGTCGTGCGCGAAGGCGCCGTCGCGAAAGACCTGCGCCGCCTCCAGTTCGCCCCACGCATCGGCGAGGTCCAGCGGCTGCACGCTCAGCACACGCGCAGCCAGCTCGGCCGAGAAGTCCTGCCCTGCCACGGCAGCGCAGCGGGCGAGCCGGACGGCTGCGGGCGACAGCCGGCCGATGCGGCGCTCGATCAGCGCGCCGACGTGCCTGACCGCCGGCAACCGGGCGTCGGTGGCTTGGCCGCCCTGCGTCAACCAGCCCTTCAGCGACTCGAGCACGAACAGCGGATTGCCGCCGGTGTGGCGCGCCAGTAGCGGGGCCATCGCGGCGGCGTCGATGTCGGGCAGAGCGAGCGATTCGACGAGCCGCGCGATCTGCGCTTCATCGAGCGGCTGCAAGTCGATCAGCTGCCCTCTGTCGCGCACCGCGTCGGTCAAGGCGCGCGCCGCGGCGCCCAGCTCGGCCGGCCGCCCCGCGAACACCCAGCGCTGGCAACCGGTGCCTTCGAGATACTGGATCAGCTCCACGCTCGCGTCGTCGGCGAAGTGGAGGTCGTCGACGATCACGCCCGCAACCCGCGGCTGCTGCGCCTGCAGCGCGGCGGCCACTGCGTTGAAGAAGCGCGCGCGCTCGGCGTCGGAGCGGATCGGCGCTGCTTCGCCCAGCTCCGGCAGCAGACGCGCCAGCTCGTTGCGAATGCCCGCATCGAGCACGGCCAAGCGCTCTGCCGCGATGAGCCGCAGCAGCCGCGCGATCAGCGCATAGACCACGCGTACGTCGCCCGGCCGCGCCGGCACGATCGCCGCGTGAGCCCGCGAGCGCGCAAAGTCCGACAGCAGCCGCGTCTTTCCCATGCCGGCCTCGCCGAGCACGAGGGCCGGCTCGTGCTCGTCCCACGCCCGCTGCAGCGCCGCCCACTCGGCGTCGCGGCCGATCAGCCGCGGTGGCCGCAGCACCGACAGCGGCACCGCGCGCGCCGCCGGCGCGCGTTCGAGCGGCACCAGCGCAGCGCCGACGCTGGCGCGCAGCGACTCGGTTTCCTTCGACGGCGCGGCGTTGAGCTCGCGGCGCAACGTCTGGCGGCAGCGCTCGTAGGCGGCCAGCGCCGCCGCGGTGTCGCCGCGCAGGTAGTGCAGCTTCATCACGCGCCGGTGCGCGTGCTCCGACAGCGGATCGAGCGCGACCAGCGCATCGGCGTGCTCGAGCGCCGCGGTCAGATCGCCTTCGGTCTCGGCCTGCGTGGCAGCCGCGTCGAGCCGCGTGCTGCGCGCGCGGCGGCGTCCCTCGCGCTGCGTGTCGAGCCACTCGGCCAGACCCGCCGCGTGCTGTGGCTCGATCGCCTGCAGGACCTCGTGCGCGTCGTCGAGGTCGTGCGCGACGCCGGGGGCGAGCGCGGCCTGCGGGTTGCCCACCACCGGCTCGATGCCGGCGCTGCGCTTGAGCCGCATCAGCCGCTGCCGCAGGTTGCCGCGCGCGCGCTCGTCGCCGGCATCGGGCCACAGCAGCGTTGCCAGCCGCGCGCGCGGCGTCGGCCCTTCGAGGGCGAGGTAGGCCAGCAGCAGCGCGTCCTTGGGCTCGAGGTCGAGCCGCCGGCCGGCGTCGAGAACGAGGCGGCCGGCTTCGCGCAGCTGAAGCTGCGGCGGTGCGGCGGCGCTCGAGAGCCTCTTGCTCTTCTCGGGTTGTCGCGTCGACCTCGACATGACCATGTGCATTGTGCTTCAGGCTCGGCGGCCGGAGTGAATGCGCTCGACACCGGGGCCGGTGGCCACGGCGTCGCCCGACTCGCGCGCTCAGTCACCCTTCGGATCGGCCTGCCCCTTGCGACCGGCGCTGGCGCACTGGCCGCGCTCGCAGCCGACCGGCCTGGCCTGCGAACCGCCGCCCGCCGGCGTGGCCCCTGCTGCCACCCGGATCGGCGGCGATGCTGCCCGCGCCGGGCCGCGCGGCGGCGACAGCGGCAGGCAGGTTCGGCTTCGTCATCTTCGATCTCCCGCCGGCCGAGCCGGGGTCACGGCGCCGCACCGCCTTGCTCGTTGCGCACGATCGCGCCGCCGAAGCCGACGGCGATCACCGTGTTGGCGCTCGCATGCGTCACCGCGTCCATCGTCGGCAGGCCGCGCCCGACGGCCGACCAGGTCGCCCCGCCGTCGGTCGTGCGCACGACGCCGTCGCCGACGGCGACCCCGGTGGTTGCGTTGGCGAACGACAAGCCCTCGAAGCGCCCACTGGCCACGCGCGTCCACGTCGATCCGCCGTCGGTGCTGCGATGGATGCCGCTGCTGCTTGCGAGCACGACGACGCCGGATGCCGGCGCGGCGATATCCTGGATCCGCTCGTTGAAGTACAGCGACGTCACGCTCACCGGCGCCCAGGTCTGGCCGGCATCGGCGGTGCGCAACAGCAGCGCACCGGCGGCATAGCCGAGCGTCGACGAGGCGAAGCGCACCGCGAACAGCCCGCCCGGCTGCGGCGGCAGACTCACCACCGACCAGGTTTGGCCGCCGTCGCCGCTGCGCCGGATCACGTTGTTGGCCCCGTCGGAGCCGACGGCCACGCCGACGCTCGGCGATGCGAAGTCGACGCCGAAGAAGGTCACGCCCGGGTCCAGCCGCACCCGCGCCCAGGTCAGGCCGCCATCGGCAGAGCGGTAGAGCCGCCCCTGCCCGGCTGCTGCGACGGCAGCGGTACCGGCGAACGCGAGATCGCCCACGTACCGGTAGTCCCCGGCCGGGTGCCCGGGCTCGACGATGACATGTGGCGTCCAGACCTGCCCGCCATCGACGCTGCGCCAGATCACGTTGCCGAACCCGCCTGCCAGGCCGATGCCCGCCGGCGAGAACCGCAGGGCATCGAGGCGGTCCATGGTGCCGCCCCCGCCCAGGCGCGTCCACGACTGCCCGCCATCGGTGGTCCGTACCACCGTGCCGTAGGCGCCGACCGCGATCCCTTCGGACGCATTGACGAACCTCAGTCGCAGCGACCAGTTGGAACCGCGCGTGTCCCAACCCGCGAAGGGCGTGGCCCAGGTCGATCCACCGTCGGCGCTGCGCAGCACCCATCCCTCGTTCGTGACGACCACGACGTCGGCAGGCCCGCTGAAGGCAATGGTGGCGGGCGCGCCGGCGTAGCCGCCGGCGAGCGCCTCCGCGGTCCAGGTCACCCCACCGTCCGTCGTGCGCGTGTACATGCCGCCGGCATCGATGGCGACACCCGTGGTGGCCGAGCCGAAGGCCGCATCGACGATGTCCCCGCTCAACCCGGAGCTGGCGTTGACCCAGGTGAGGCCCGCGTCGGTGCTGCGCATGATCCGTCCGCTGCCGACCGCGACGAGCACATCTCGCCGCCGACAGCCGCCACGCGCCTCAGGAACCCGTTGTCAGGGACGAAGTCGACAGACGACCGATGCTGCCGCCGTCGCTGGTGCGCCAGATCGCGCTGCCGACCGCGACACCGTTGGCACCGAAAACGCGGGCTGTTGACGGCGAGCGTGCGGCATCAGGCACCTGGACCAAGTCTGCCCACCGTCGATGCTGCGGAACACGCCGTGTGCGCCACGGTCGATCGCCCGCCGCCAGCAGCACGCCGGCCGCAGCACCTGCACGTCGCGCAGTGCGAAGATCGCTCAGGAAGTCGAGGCTCAGGTGGCCCCTTGGTCGCCACTGCGCATGCGGACGCCGCCACCGGACGCGTAGAGCTGCGCGAGGCCGTCGGGGGCGCGATCCGCCATCATATCGCCAGCGTGCGGCGTGGGCTGCGCGAAGCACCAGCCAGTGGCACTGCTGCCCGTGCAGGCACCGCCTGTCGGACGGTGGCAGCGTGACCGTCGAGGTCGCCTCGCGGCTGGTCGCGCTGCCCGCGCCGTTGCTCACGGCGACGCTGAAGCGCGCGCACCACCGTCAGCCAGCCGCGCGTTGGCCAGCGTGTAAGCCGGCGCCGTTAGCGCCAGCGATGTCAGCGCCATCGCGCCGCCACTGGGCTACGACAGCGGCGCGGTGCCGGTGGCGTTGACCGCGAAGGTGGCGCGCTCTGGCCGACAACCGCGCTGACGTCAGCCGGATTCGCTGGGCGGGATCGCCAGCGCCATCGCTGGCCTGCACGGTGATGGTCGCGGTGGTGCCCGAGCGACCGTGCCAGCGCTGTTGCTCGCCTCGGCGAGTACTGGATGCCCGGTGCGCCACCGACGGCGCCGGCGTCGTGTGCGGCCCAGATCTGATTCCCGAGCCGGTGCACAGCGCCCCGACCTCAGCGCCGGCGTGGCGACGCTCGCACACCTGGAACAGCGCACCATCGGTGCCCGGCGTGACGGCGGCCACGCGCTCAGGGCTCGCGGTCTGGCCCGGCGACCACGGCCATCGACTGCGGCTGCTGCGTGAACGCCAGCGCGACGGCAGCCGGCACCACGGTCAGCGTCGCCGCCTGGCTGTCGAAGGGCAGATCGACACCGCCAGGACCGCTGCGCGGAACGGACGCGGAGCCCAGGACTGCGCCGTCGTCGGCCAGCGCAGCAGCGGCCGAGCTAAACTGCTCTGGGTCGCGCGCCAGCCACATCGACGAGCGCTGGCCGCCATCGTTGCTGCGCCGCCATTGGTACAGCCCGGTCCTGGCGGCAATGACGGGCAGCGCCGTCTGCCCTGCCGTCACCGACACGTTGCCGGGCTGTTGGGTGATGGCCGGCTGCACGCCGTGGTGGACGACACGGATCAGCAGCTGGTGCTGTAGATCCACGAGGCCGGCCCCCAGCAGCGACAGCAGTGCCAGGCATCGAACGTGTAGCTCACCGACGCCCAGATCGTCAGCAGCCTGCCGCCCGGCGCGGACGCGCCGGAGATGGTGGCGGGATCGATCGGCACGTCGATGATCGACAGCGAAGAGGCTGTGCTAGTCACGCTCACGTTCCTGCGCAGTGCCGGCACGAGGTTGGCGGTGGTCCCCGTCAGCAGCGTGTCGGTGCGGCTGGTGCCCGCCGGGCGCCTCCAGCTCACGGGCCCGATCGTCGTGGGCTGATCGATCGTGATCATGAGGCAGCAGCGCGCCACTGGCCGATCGGGTTGGGGCAACATCGCGCCGGAGCCGTCAACGCAGCGTCAGCTGCAGCGCATGCTGCGGAACGATGGGCGAGCCGCGATCAGGTCAGACTGAGCACCGAAATGTAGGACGGACAAACACTCCGCCAAACAGCGTGGTAGAAGCCGTCGAGTCCGCCACGTTGTTGCCGCCGACCACGTCGCTGTGGCAGCTCCGCGGTGCACGCCAGCAGCCTGGGCGCGATCACCGGCGCGGTGCCCGAGCGCTGGCGCAGCGGCGGGTCAGACGGAATCGAGGGTGCGCGCGGGCGCATCGTTCAGGCCGTGCGGCGTCAACAGGTAGATGCGCGACAGCAGCCGCAGGCCGCCGACATCAGGCGCGCCGGTGCTGTCGCCGGCGATGCACACCGTGGTATCCTGCGCCAGCACGCCTCGCCGATGGCCGCGCGCCGTCCAGGCCCTGCACCGCGCCGCCAGCATGACCATGTGCATTGTGCTTCAGGCTCGGCGGCCGGAGTGAATGCGCTCGACACCGGGGCCAGTGGCCACGGCGTCGCCCGACTCGCGCGCTCAGTCACCCTTCGGATCGGCCTGCCCCTTGCGACCGGCGCTGGCGCACCAGCGAACTCGACGTCCTCATGCTTTCTCTCCCGCCAGGGCCGAAGGGTCGGCCCGTGCCGCGAAAGTACGGCGCGCGGCGTCACACCGGCGTCACGCGGCCCGCGCGTTGACGGCCTGAGCGCTAGCCTTTGCAGTCCGACGGCCTGGGGCGCTGCTCGCAATACGGCCGCGGGCCGTAGCGATAGGCCGCGCCGTGTTCGCCGGCCGGGGCGCGCGTGCCGTCGCGGTGGGTGTCGCGGCCGGTATCGGGTATCAGCACCAGGTACCAGCGCTGCATGCCCGAGAGGTACTGCCAAGCGTAACGGTAGGTCATGGGCTCGGGCGCCAGCGGCTGCGCCGGGCCCTGCTGACGGCCGTCGCGGTCGCGCAGCACGCGCCGCACCTGGGCCGGCGCGACCGCGATCGTCTGCCCGGCGAGTCGGTAGGCGCCGGCCTCCTCGATCGACCAGTACTCGGCGCTCTTGTTCATCGACCAGAACTCGTGCGTGAAGGTGTAGCTGCCGTCCGCGGCGAAGCGGTAGGACCACTTCGCCGAGCCCTGGCTGCCGATGCCCGCGATCTGTGCGCCGGTGAAGTTCGTGCCCCAGCTCGAGTAGTTGGCCGCCGAGCGGTACCACTCGTGCGCGGTGAGCGCGGGCGGCGACGAACCACCCTGCACCGCCGGCGGGGCCGCTGCGGCGACCGCCGCCGGCGGCTGCAGTTTCAGGCCGGCGATGAAACGATCGACCTTCGGCCGGTACACGTCGTCGTTGTAGTTGACGAGCACGCTCGCCTTCACGCCGTGGCCGGTGAACAC
Organism: Ideonella sp.; assembly: GCA_015075545.1. Taxonomy (GTDB): domain Bacteria; phylum Pseudomonadota; class Gammaproteobacteria; order Burkholderiales; family Burkholderiaceae_C; genus JAEUPI01. The sequence goes on from JABTUC010000001.1 coordinate 108,870, forward strand.
GTTGAGCAGCCCGACGAAGTTGCGCTGCTGCTCGCTCCAGACCTTGGCGGCGCCCATCGTGAGCTTCCAGCCGCCGGGCCAGTCGATGGTCTCGGACTTCAGTTCGCTCACCAGCCGATACTGGCCGAGCAGCAGCTTCCATTCGTCGGCGAAGTCGCGCGCCGGATCGCCGGCGCTGGGCGCGCTCTTGTAGACGGCGTAGGTGACGAAGGTGGTGCGCGTCGACTCGCTGAACCCCACCGCCTCGGGCCCGGCCTGGCGGTTGCCTGCCGGCACGTCGAAGCTGACCAGGTCCCACGTCTCGGCCTGCGCGGCCGCGCCGGCCAGCAGCCACGCGAGCAGCGCAGCGCGGACGGCGGCATGCGGCCCGATCATGGGCGGCCCTCGCTGCCATCGCCGCCGCGCGTGAACTGAGCGCCGCCGCGCATCGGCTCGGGGGCGCCGCACCCGATCTGCTTGTCCATTCGTGGCCCTCCGAGAAGAGTGCGTTCAGAACACGCTGGCGTCGAAGCCGCCGCTGGCTTGCGCGCTGGCGCCGGCGCTCCAGCCCCACCGACTGTCGACCGCGACATCGACGGCGCCGGCGCCGGCACTGGCCGTCACGCCGGCATCGAGCCGCACGTCGGTGATGCCGCTGCGGTCGAATTCGATGCCCACCGCGGCGCCTGCGCCGACGTTCACCTCGACGCCGCCGATCTCGGCCTTGTCGCCCACGCCGGCGCCCACCTGCACGCCGCCGCGCGCGAGGCCCTGGTCGTCGAATTCGCCATGGCCGCCGACGGTCACACCCTGGATGCCGACGAGCAGCTTGCGCTGCTCGGGCGGCAGCTTGTCCAGCTCCCTTTGCATCTGCTTCATCATCGCGTCCATCTCCTGGGGGCTCGGCATGCCCTTGGGAGGCTGCGCAAGGGCCGCCGCAGCAGCCGTCAGCGCCAGCGCGAGGATGGCCTGCAGCAGGAGTTTCGACAGCGTGGCCTTCATCGCCCGAACAGCCCGCGCAGCTTGTTGACGGCGTCCTTGGCAGCCTGCTGCCCGACGTCGGGCGGGGGCGGCAGCGCCGCCGGCTGCGCGGCAGGCGGCTGCGCTTTGGCGTTTGCCTGCCCCGCGGCCTGCGGCTGCGCCTGCGCGCCGGCGGTGCCAGCGGCCTCCTGCGGCGCACCGATCTGCCAGGCGGCCGGCGCCGGCGCATCGGGCAGCGGCTGGTCCAGCAGCGCCTGCAGGCGCGCCCTGTCGAACGCCGCAACGATCGCCGCGCGCTGCGCGCCGTTGGGCAGCGGCCCGCTCACCATCGCCTGCAGGCTGCGCACCGCGAACGGCTTGCCGTGCGACGCGAAGCTGCCGAGCTTCAGATCGAGCTCGTGGTCGCGCGGCCGCGCTTCGAAGCGGTTGGCCTGCAGCACCACCTCGAACTCGCCGTTGGCGCGGGGCAAACCGCGAATTTGCGCCTCCAGCGGATCGGTCTGCGCCCGCACGCCGTCGAGATGACGCTTGCGCAGCGCGTCGCGCTGCGACTCGATCGCGATCGCCTCCTTGTACTTCTGCGAGGCCAGTGGCTTGTTGCCCTCCTTGTCGGCGCGCCGCGCATCGCGGAACGCCTCCTGCCGGCGCGCTTCGAGCGCATCGAATTCACCTTTGGCCTCGGGCGGCAGCGCCTTCAGCGCGTCGAGCCTGGCCTGCAACTCGCGCCCCTGCGCGGCCACCTGCTCGGCCTGCGCGCGCGGCATGCGGAACCGGTAGCTGGCACTGGCGGTCACCTCGAGCTCCCCCGTGGGTGTCTCCTTGCAGGCCGATCCCACCGTGGCACGCGGCGCCGCGGGCAACCCCATGTCGGCCGGCGCGGCCGGCATGGCCGCGATCAGCGCGGCGCTCAGCCGGCCGACGAACTGCTTCTCCGCGGCGGACAGCTCGCGCAGCGGACAGTCGGCACGGGCGTGCACGACGGCCGCACACAGGGCAGCCGCGGCGAGCCAGCGCGTGATGGTGCCCATCGAATGGAGAGGTCGCATTGCAGCTCCCGTCAGGTGGTGGTTCCGGTTCGTCGCTCGCGCGCCGTCACTTCGCCTTCGCCTTGCCGCGCTGCACCTCGAGGTCTTCGAGGTCGTCGCCGCCCGCGGCCGACTTGGGCTTGCGCGCCTGCGACCTCTTCTGCGCGCTGGCGCCCGACTTGGCCTTGGCGCCGATGTACAGCTCGTCCTCGGTCTGCGTGCCAGGGCCGCGCGCCGACGGCTTGGCCGCCTTGGCGGCGGGCGCCGGCTTGCCCGGCTTGGCCGTCTCCGCGGCGTGCGGCACCCCGAAGGCCGGCAGCAACGCCAGCACGAGCGCGATTCGATGCAGTTTCACTTCGCTTCTCCCTTGCGCTGCGCATGCGGGCTTGCATGCGATTGCCCGCTTTGTAGGGACCGCAGCGTCACACCGGCGTCACAGCGCTGCGGCGCGGTCGAAACGCTGCAATCAGAAGGCCCAGGTGGTCGTGTTCCCCGCCGGGTCGTCGGGTGCGAAGCACAGGCCAGTCACGGGGGCGAAGTGCGCCCGGCGCAGCGGGCCGTCGCCATGGTTGACGCCGGTTGGCGCGGGGGCGCCGCCCACCGGCAGCGCGCGGCCGCTCGATCGGGCGTCACGGATGGCCGCGGCGTCGCACAGCCGGCTCGTGTCGTCGCGCGCCGGGGCTTGGCGCCGGGCTCAGGTGGCCACCAGCCCCACCGAGGCCTGGCCGCGCCGCAGCGTGTGCTTGCCGGCCTGCTTGCCGGCGTACATCGCGGCGTCGGCGCGCTTGAGCAGGCTGTCGGCGTCGTGGCCGTCGAGCGGCGCCAGCGCGTAGCCCACCGTCAGCCCCACGCGGCACGGCTCGCCGCGCACGACGAACGACCGGCTGAACGCGTCGAGCAGCTTGTGCCCCAGGCGCCGCGCCTCTTCGTCGCCGGGCAGGTCGGTGGCCATCACGACGAACTCGTCGCCCCCCAGGCGCGCCACCACGTCGCGGTGCCGCAGCGGTGCACGCAGGCGCTGCGCCGCCTGCTTCAGCAGCTCGTCGCCGGCATCGTGGCCGAAGCGGTCGTTGACGGCCTTGAAGCCGTCGAGGTCGAGCAGGAACACGCCCAGCAGCCGCTCGCCGCCGGCGCGCAGCAAGGCGTCGGCCAGTTCGAGCTGCAGGCCGCGGCGGTTGGGCAGCCCGGTCAGCGGGTCGGTGTGCGCCAGCGAGCGCATCGCCTCGCGCTCGCGGTCGGCCTGCGCGGCGGCGTGGCGCGACTGCTCCTGCCGCACCGCGAGCACGCGCTGCCACATCACCATCTCGGCCAGCATGCCGAACTCGAACGCATGCTGCGTCCACCAGTTGGCTGCCACGTGGCCGCGCAGCAGCGCCACCATCACCACGATGCCCACGCCGTACAGGCCCCAGCCGATCAGCACGTACAGCGCGGCGCGGTCGCCGCCGCGCAGGCGCACCAGCGCCGCCGGCAGGCCGAGCACGATCGGCGAGGGCCCGAGCACGGTGGCCGCGAGGTGCGCCGCGCGGTAGTCGACCAGCCCGGCGGTGAATGCGACGGCGGCGCCGCCGGCCAGCAGCGCGGCGCCTCGCATCGCCAGCGCCAGGCGCGGGTTGTGGCGCGCCACCGACAGTGAGCGCTCGAGGAACAGCAGCGCGCCGACCAGCCCCACCAGCGCCGACAACGGCGGCAGGTTGGCCGTCAGCCACATGCTGCCGCCCCACAGATGCTGCGGGCCGAGCCCGTAGTAGCCGAAGAAGAAGACCGTCGCGCCGGCGACCGCCAGCGCATAGTGCACAAACGTGCGATCGCGCAGGCTGAGCCACTGCGCGATGCTGTAGATCAGCAGGCACAGGCCGATGCCGGCGATCACGCCTTGCAGCAACTGCACCTGCGCCTCGCGCTGCTGGTAGCGCTCGGCGGTCATCAGGCTGATCGGCAGCACCATCGAGCTGGTGGTCTGCACGCGCAGCCACAGCTCGTGCCGCAGGCCGGGCTGCAGCTCGAGCGCGACCACGTGGGTGCGCACCTGCATCGTCCGCAACCGGAACGGCAGATCGTCGCCGACGCGCGCGAACTGCAGCAGCCGGCCTTCGGTCATCTGGTAGACCTCGATGCGGTCGAGCGACGGGTAGTCGATGTCGAGCAGCCAGCGCCCGCGCCCGCCAGTGCTCACCTGCAGCGGCACGTGCAGCCAGACGGCGTCGCTGCGCACGCCGAGGTTGGCCCTGGCGCCCGCCGGCGCAGCGAGTTGGGCCCGGCGCGCCTCGGCGTCCTCCACCTGCCACAGGCCGCTGGGGTCGGAGAGCATCGTCACGGCGGGCCAGGCGTCGACCTCGCCGCGGCTGTCGACCAGTTGCAGCGGCTGCGCCGGTTGCGCCCAGGCCGGCAGCAGGCCCGGCAGGGCCAGCAGGCCGCACAGCAACAGGTGGCGCAAACGGATATTCATGGTCCTCGTCATCGGTGTCGGTCGATCGCGGGCGAACTTGAGGCGCGCGCCTATGATTTGCGTCATGCCCGCCAGCCTCGAAGGCCAGCTCGTCGTCGCCATCTCGTCGCGTGCCTTGTTCGATTTCGAGGAGGAGAACCGCGTTTTCGAGGCCAGCGACGACCGCGCCTACATGCAGCTGCAACTGCAGCGGCTGGAGCAGCCGGCAGGCCCCGGCGTGGCGTTTTCGCTGGTCAACAAGCTGCTCGCCTTCAACCTCGGCGCCGGGCCGCGCGTGGAGGTGGTGATCCTGTCGCGCAACGACCCGGTGTCGGGCATGCGCGTGTTCCGCTCGGCGCAGCACTACCGGCTGCCGATCCAGCGCGGCGTGTTCACGCGCGGCCAGAGCCCGTGGCGCTACCTCAAGCCGCTGGCGGCGCAGCTCTTCCTGTCGGCCAACGAGGCCGACGTGCGCTCGGCGCTCGACGCCGGCGTGCCGGCGGCGCGCGTCTACCCGCACAGCGCGCGCGCCACCGACCGGCATCCGGCCGAGGTGCGCATCGCGTTCGACGGCGACGCGGTGCTGTTCTCCGACGAGGCCGAGCGCGTCTTCCAGCACGACGGGCTCGACGCCTTCCACACGCACGAGCGCGAGCGCTCGGCAACGCCGCTGGCGCCCGGCCCGTTCAAGCCGCTGCTCGAGGCATTGCATCGGCTGCAGCGCGAGCCCGCGCGCGACATGCGGATCCGAACCGCGCTGGTCACCGCGCGCAGCGCGCCTGCGCACGAGCGAGCGATCCGCACGCTGATGGCCTGGCGCATCGAGGTCGACGAGGCGATGTTCCTCGGCGGCCTGCCCAAGGGCGAGTTCCTGCGCGAGTTCGAGCCCGACTTCTTCTTCGACGACCAGACCGGGCACGTCGAGTCGGCTGCCGAGCACGTGCCCGCCGGGCACGTGGCGGCGGGTATCGCGAACTGAGAAGCCGTGAACGAAACGCTGGCCATGCTGACGGAGCGGAGTGAGAGCTTGGGCAGGCTGGGCATCGTTCGCACGTGGGGTTGCCGCGACGCCATCGGTGCGAGCGGCGCTGTTGCGGTGCCGGCGGTGCTGAGGCGAGAGGGCGGAGGTCTTTGCGGGCTGTCTTGGAGCCTGGATTCAGGCGGCCAAGGCGATGTTCAGGCTTCGCATGCGCATGAGGTTGTGCGCCAAGGCATGCCACAGCAGCACCGCACGGGCCTTGACCAAGCCGCGGACGTTGAATTGGCTCAAGCCGCGGCGCCGCAACTGCGCGTTGGCGCATTCGACGGCAGCCCCGCGCTGGATGTACAGCGCCTTGGCGAAGTCACTGGCCATGAACGCGCGCCACTGCGCCTGCGCCGGTGTGTCGGTGGGCTTGGGCGCCAGCGGGACGATCCCGGGGTTGCGGCTGCGTGGGGGCGGCAGCACGGGCTGCGTGCCGCGCTCGGTCAGCTCGTCGATGGCCTGCAGCTTGGTGAAGCCGCCGTCGGCCAGCCAGTGATCGGGCGTGGTGCCGTAGCGCTGTTGAACATCGAGGTGCATCGGGCTCATCTGGCCCATGTCGCTGCCGCTGTTGCTCACGGCCACTGCGGCGATGAGTTGCGTATCGGCATCCACGGCCAACTGCGCGTTGAAGGCTGGACGAAAGCCCCCGTCGGCCATCTTCATGACGCGCGCCTCGGCGTCGGTGGTGCTCACGCGCGGGTCGGGTTCGGGCTTGGCCGCAGGCGTGCCCGCATCGGTCGGCGCATCGTCGCCGCTGCCGCAGCGCTTGGAGGGCTTGGGCTTCCTGGGCTCGGGCACGGGCTTGCGCTGGAGCTTGTTCATCGTGGCCAGCGCCGCGGCCAGGCGTTGTTCGCGCTCGCGCGCGGCACGCTCGAGCGCCGCGTGCTTGCGCCGCGCGCTGGCGCCGGCGTCCTCGGTGAGTTCGCGCTTGAGCGCTTGGACCTGGGCCTGTGCCTGGGCGTGCAGCGCGGCGAGTCTGTCGCGCCGACGAAAGCTCGCCGCCTTGGCATGCGCGCGCACGCGCAAACCGTCCTGCGCGACGACGTTGAGGGTGACCAGCCGCCGCTCCATCAGCGAGGCGATCGAGCGCGTGAGCTGCGCGTCCAGCCACGCCTCGTGCTCGGTGCGAAAGTCCGCCAGCGAGTGGTAGTTGACGCCCACGCCGCCGCAGATCCAGCGGTAGGCGTCGTCGCGCTCGCACAACCGATCGACCTCACGGGCCGAACCCACGCCGTCGATGGTGGTCCACAGCCACAGCGCCACCAGGATCGCCGGGTCGATGGCCGGCGCGCCGCCGCGACCGGCCACCGACTTGATGCGTGCGTACAGCGGCGCCAGCTCCAGCGCCTGCACGAACGCCCACACCGTGCGCGCCGGGTGATCGGGCGCCAGCAGCGACTCCAGATCGACAGGGCGCAATTCGACCTGATCGCGCTGCGGCCACATCACTCGTGGCGGGCCTTCGGCTTGCGGCTGCGCGCGCTCGCCACCGGCCGGCAGCTGTCCTTCACCGAACAGACCCCGCTGGGTCTGCTCACCCTCGCCTCCACTCGTCGCAGCGTCCATGCACTGCATAACGAGTCAGGGGCGAGGTTCGTTCACAGGTTCTGAGGGGTCGCTGCCTCGCCTGTCGATGGTGCATCCGCTGCACGACCTTGCACTGGTCGGCGCGCGGGCTGCTGTTCCCCGGCGGCCAGGATCCCGACTACCTGGACTGACTTCCCGCCGGCCGACGGAACTTCTCGTTCGCCGCGTTGCCGAACATCCCGGACGTCCGGACCGCGATCGAGACGAGGTGATGCGAATGGCCATGAGCCGGTGGAGCTATCGCGCGGATCAGGCCGTGTTTCCCCTGCTGATGGCGGCCGCGGGGGCGGCCTCGCTGCGGCACGCGTCGATCCGACAGACCGAGGAGTGGCTGGGGTGTCTGCTGTCGGGCGTCGGCGCCTGGACCTTCCTTGAGTATGTGCTGCACCGCTGGGTGCTCCACCACGTGCCGCCATTCAAGCGGCTGCACGAGGCGCACCATGCCCACCCCGGTGAATTCATCGGCACGCCGGCCTGGCTCAGCGCACCGTTGTTCGTGCTGGCGTGGCTGACCCTGGCACGCGAGCTGTCGCGGCCTGCTGCGGGCGGGGCGGCAGCGGGACTGATGGCGGGCTATCTCGCCTACTCGCTGCTTCACGACGCCGTGCATCACCGTCGAGCCACGCCCGGCGGCTGGCTGGCGCGCGCCAAGCAACGCCATGCGCGCCACCATCGACCGGGTGCGAGGGGCGACTTCGGCGTTTCAACGGCCTTCTGGGATCGCCTTTTCGGTACCGCCACGACGATCCGCTGCAACGGCAGTCGTCGCCGTGGGCGATGAGTCGCCGCTGCGCGCCGGGCGCGCAACGGCCGGTCGAAACCTGCGCAGGCCGTCGAGGTCGACCACCCGCACGCCGCCGTACTCGATGCGGATCACCGCGGCGGTCTGCAGAGCGTGCAGCGCCTGGTTGACCCGCTGTCGCGACACGCCGGCCAGGTAGCCGAGTTCCTGCTGCGTGATGCGCAGCAGATCGCCGACGCCCGGATAGAGCACCGGGTGGAACAGCGACGCCAGGCTGCGCGCCACCCGCATGTCGGGGTCGCTCATGCGGTCGATCTCGCGCGCGGCGATGAACTGGCCGAGCCGCTCGTTGAGCTGGCGCATGACGAAGCGGTTGAAGCCGATCGAGCGCTCGACCAGCCAGTCGAACGTCGCCACCGAGATGCCGGCCACCAGGCTCCTGCGCAGCGCCTGGATGTTGTAGCGGTACGGCTCGTGCTTCAGACAGGTACCCTCGCCGAACCAGCCGCCCGGCGGCAGACCGGTGAACGTGATCGGCAGGCCCAGTTCGCTGTCGTTGCTCATCTTGAGCAGGCCGTCGATGACGCCGAACCAGTACGTCACGGGCCGCCCGACGCGACACACGTACTCGCCGGCGTCGGCCTGCAGCACGCGCATGTCGGCCGCCGCCACCTGGGCCTCGTGCGGCGCCAGCGCGGCCAGCCACGGCACGCCGGCCAGTTCGCTGGCGGTGGGCGCACGCGAGCGGGCCAGCATGGCCGACGCGGACGACGAGGTGCGGGTCACTCGGGAAACACCGATGGGGGTGGACCCTAGGATTGTCGTCAGACCGACAACCTGGCGTCAAACCTTCGGCCTAGCATCGAGGCCCGAGCCTGCGCTTTGGAGTTTCGAGCGTGCAGACCACCTTTCCGCAACTGATGTGGACTCATGCGTCGCAGCGACCCGATGCACCGGCGCTGCGCGAGAAGAGCTTCGGCATCTGGCAGACGATCACCTGGGCGCAGCTCGGCGTGCTGGTGCGCGAGCTGACGTGCGGCCTCGCCGAAGCCGGGCTGAAGCGCGGCGAGCACGTGGTGGTGATCGGCGAGAACCGGCCGCGGCTGTATGCCGCGATGCTGGCGGCGCAGTCGCTGGGCGCGATTCCGGTGCCGCTGTACCAGGACGCAGTGGCTGCCGAGTTCGTGTTCCCGATCAACAACGCCGAGGTGCGCTTCGCCATCGTCGAAGACCAGGAGCAGGTCGACAAGCTGCTCGAGCTGCGCGAGCAGTGCCCGCAGCTCGCTCGCATCTGGTACGACGACCCGCGCGGCCTGCGCCACTACCGCGAAACTGGGCTTGCCCCGCTCGATGGCCTGATCGAGACCGGCCGCGCCTACGACGCCGCGCACCCGGGCTTCCACGACTCGGAGGTCGCCGCCGGCAAGCCCGACGACGTGGCGGCGATGTTCTTCACCTCGGGCACCACCGGCAACCCCAAGGGCGTGGTGCACACGCACTTCACGCTGCTCGACCGCGCCGCTGCCGGCAAGGCATTCGACAAGCTCACCGAACGCGAGGAGGTGCTGGCCTACATGCCGCCCGCGTGGATCGGCCAGAACATCTTCAGCTATGCGCAGTGGCTGGCCTGCGGCTACATCGTCAACTGCCCCGAGTCGGCCGCCACGGTGATGATCGACCTCAAGGAGATCGGGCCGACCTACTACTTCGCACCGCCGCGAATCTTCGAGAGTCTGCTGACCAGCGTGACGATCCGCATGGAGGACGCCTCGCGCCTGAAGAAATGGCTCTACCGCACGTGCATGGCGGTGGCGCGGCGCGTCGGCCCCGCGCTGATGGACGGCAAGCCGGTGTCATGGCCCGACCGCCTGAAGTACCGGCTCGGCGACTGGTTCATCTTCGGTCCACTGCGCAACACGCTGGGCTTCTCGCGCGTGCGCGTGGCCTACACCGCGGGCGAGGCGATCGGGCCCGACCTGTTCACCTTCTACCGCTCGATCGGCATCAACCTGAAGCAGCTCTACGGGCAGACCGAGACCGCGGTGTTCGTGTGCATCCAGCCCGACCACGAAGTCAAGGCCGACACCGTGGGCGTGCCGATCGACGGCGTCGAGATCAAGGTCACCGACTCCGGCGAGATCCTCGTCAAGTCGCCTGGCTTGTTGAAGCAGTACTACAAGAACCCGGCCGCGACGGCCGAGGTGCTGACCGGCGACGGCTGGTACCACACCGGCGACGCCGGTTTCCTCGATGCCGGTGGCCACCTGAAGATCATCGATCGCGCCAAGGACGTCGGCCGCCTCCTCGGCGGCCCCCACTCCGGTGCGCTGTTCGCGCCGAAGTACGTCGAGAACAAGCTGAAGTTCTTTCCGTTCGTCAAGGAGGCTGTGGCCTTCGGCGACCGGCGCGAGAAGGTGTGCGCGTTCATCAACATCGACTTCGACGCGGTGGGCAACTGGGCCGAGAAGCGCAACCTGCCGTACGCCGGCTACCCCGACCTCGCGGGCAAGCCCGAGGTCTACGAGCTTGTGCGCGGCTGCGTCGAGCAGGTGAACGCCGACCTGGCTGCCGACGACAAACTCGCCGGCAGCCAGATCAGCCGCTTCCTGATCCTGCACAAGGAGCTCGATGCCGACGACGGCGAGCTGACGCGCACGCGCAAGGTGCGTCGCAGCCACATCGCCGAGAAGTACCAGGTGCTGCTCGACGCGCTGTACGGCGGCAAGAGCGAGCAGTTCATCGAGACGGCGGTCAAGTTCGAGGACGGCCGCAGCGGCAGCGTGTCGGCGACGCTGAAGATCGCCGACGTCAAGACCTTCCCGCCGATGAAGCGCGCGGCATGAGCCATCGCCGGGCCGCCCCAAGATGGCTCGCTCCCCCTCGGGGGGACGGCGCCGCAGGCGCCAAGGGGGCCACATGAATCAGGCCCGCCGCATCGGCGACGTCGTGCTCGACGTGCGCAACATCAGCCTGAACTTCGGTGGCGTGAAGGCGCTCTCCGACATCAGCTTCGACGTGCGCGAGCACGAGGTGCGCGCGATCATCGGCCCCAACGGCGCCGGCAAGAGCAGCATGCTCAACTGCATCAACGGCGTCTACCAGCCGCAGCACGGCAGCATCACCTTCCGCGGCCGCACCTTCCAGCACATGAACTCGCGCCAGGTGGCCGAGATGGGCATCGCGCGCACGTTCCAGAACCTGGCCCTGTTCAAGGGCATGAACGTGATCGACAACCTGATGTCGGGCCGCAACCTCAAGATGAAGAGCAACCTGTTCGCGCAGGCCTTCAGGCTGCCCGGCGCGCAGCGCGAGGAGATGGCGCACCGCGCGTTCGTCGAGCGCATCATCGACTTCCTCGAGATCCAGGCCTACCGCAAGACGCCGGTGGGGCGCCTGCCCTACGGCCTGCAGAAGCGCGTCGACCTCGGCCGCGCGCTGGCGATGGAGCCGCAGGTGCTGCTGCTCGACGAGCCGATGGCCGGCATGAACGTCGAGGAGAAGCAGGACATGTGTCGTTTCGTGCTCGACGTCAACGACGAGTTCGGCACCACCATCGTGCTGATCGAGCACGACATGGGCGTGGTGATGGACATCTCCGACCGCGTGGTGGTGCTCGACTACGGGCGAAAGATCGGCGACGGGGTGCCCGACGAGGTGCGCGCCAACCCCGACGTGATCAGCGCCTACCTCGGCACGGTGCACTGAAGGTCTCGATGGGCTTCTTCCTCGAAACGCTGATCGGCGGCCTGATGACCGGCATGCTCTATTCGCTGGTCGCGCTCGGCTTCGTGCTGATCTTCAAGGCCTCGGGCGTCTTCAACTTCGCGCAGGGCGCGATGGTGCTGTTCGCCGCGCTGGCGATGGCGCGCTTCTCCGAGTGGATTCCACAGGTGCTGCACTTCGACATCAAGCTGCTCGACAACCTGGTGGCGTTCGCCGCCGCGCTGGCGCTGATGATCGCGGTGGCGTGGCTGATCGAGCGCCTGTGCCTGCGCAAGCTCGTCAACCAGGAGGGCGTGACGCTGCTGATGGCCACGCTGGGCATCAGCTACTTCATGGACGGCTTCGGCCAGACCATCTTCGGCAGCGACATCTACAAGATCGACATCGGCCTGCCGAAGGACCCGATCTTCCTGCTCGAGAGCGTGTTCCAGGGCGGCATCCTGGTGGGCAAGGAAGACCTCTACGCCGCCGCGATCGCCGCCGCGCTGGTGATCGCGCTGGCGGCGTTCTTCCAGTACACGTCGACCGGCCGCGCGCTGCGCGCGGTGGCCGACGACCACCAGGCCGCGCAGTCGATCGGCATTCCGCTGTCGCGGGTGTGGGTGATCGTCTGGAGCGTCGCCGGCTTCGCCGCGCTGGTGGCCGGCATGATCTGGGGCAGCAAGCTCGGCGTGCAGTTCTCGCTCGCGGTGCTGGCGCTGAAGGCGCTGCCGGTGGTGATCCTCGGCGGGCTGACCTCGGTGCCCGGGGCGATCGTCGGCGGGCTGATCGTCGGCACCGGCGAAAAGTTGTCCGAGGTCTTCATCGGCCCGCTGGTCGGCGGCGGCATCGAGATCTGGTTCGGCTACGTGCTCGTGCTGCTGGTGCTGCTGGTGCGCCCGCAGGGGTTGTTCGGCGAAAGAATCATTGATCGCGTATGAAATACGCGGTCAATGATTCTTCGGCGCAGGCTAACTTGCGAAGCAAGTTAAGCGAAGCGCGCCGTAGCCAAAAGATCATCGACCGAGTCTGAACAATGCTGTACAGAGAGAACGGCCAGTTCAAGACGACCTACGCGGCCGACCAGCAGATCTTTCCGATCGCGCAGGACCGCGTGCTCATCGCCGCGCTGCTGGCGCTGGCATTCGTGGTCACGCCGCTGCTGGCCAGCGAGTACCTGCTGCGCGCGATCCTGATCCCGTTCCTGATCCTGTCGCTGGCCGCGCTCGGGCTCAACATCCTCACCGGCTACTGCGGGCAGATCTCGCTGGGCACCGGCGGCTTCATGGCGGTGGGCGCCTACGCGGCCTACAACTTCACCGTGCGCATCGACGGCATGCCGCTGGTGGCAGCCATCCTGCTGGGCGGTCTGTGCGCCACCGTGGTCGGTGTGGTGTTCGGCATCCCGAGCCTGCGCATCAAGGGGCTGTACCTGGCGGTGACGACGCTGGCGGCGCAGTTCTTCTGCGACTGGGCGTTCCTGCGCATCAAGTGGTTCACCAACTACTCGTCGTCGGGGTCGGTCAGCGTCAGCGACCTCAGGCTGTTCGGCTGGACCCTCGACACGCCGGCCGAGAAGTACCTGTTCTGCCTGGGCTTCGTCGCGCTGTTCGCGCTGCTGGCGAAGAACCTCGTGCGCAGCCACATCGGACGCGAGTGGATGGCCATCCGCGACATGGACGTGGCCGCCGCGGTGATCGGCATCCGGCCGGTGTACGCCAAGCTCACCGCGTTCGCGGTCAGCTCGTTCTTTGTCGGCGTGGCCGGCGCGCTGTGGGGCTTCGTGCACCTCGGGGCCTGGGAGCCGGCGGCGTTCAACATCGACCGCTCGTTCCAGCTGCTGTTCATGGTGATCATCGGCGGGCTCGGTTCGATCATGGGCAGCTTCTTCGGTGCGGCGTTCATCGTGGTGCTGCCGATCGTGCTCGACAACCTGCCGTACTGGTTCGACATCCCGATCGACACCGCGCTGGCCGCGCACCTGACCTTCATCATCTTCGGCACCCTGATCGTGTTCTTCCTGATCGTCGAGCCGCACGGGCTGGCACGCCTGTGGTCGATCGGCAAGGAGAAGCTGCGGCTGTGGCCTTTCCCGCACTGACGTCTTCGATCCATGCTTTTTCGCGCGCACACCTTCGGGTGGCGGACCCGTCTGTGAAGCAGACCTGAACCTGGAGGCAGACCCCATGAAACCGAAGTCCCTGGCACTGGCAGCGGCCCTCGCGGCCGCCGGAGCGACCACCGCGCTGAGCCCGGCGCCTGCATACGCGCAGGCCAAGGAGCAGTTCTTCCCTGCACTGGTGTACCGCACCGGCGCCTATGCGCCCAACGGCGTGCCGTTCGCCAACGGCTACGTCGACTACCTCAAGTACGTCAACGCCAAGGGCGGCATCAACGGCGTCAAGATCGTCTACGAAGAGTGCGAGACCGGCTACGCCACCGACAAGGGCGTCGAGTGCTACGAGCGCCTGAAGGGCAAGCACGGCGGCGCCACCGTGTTCCAGCCGCTGTCCACCGGCATCACCTTCGCGCTCACCGACAAGGCGCCTGGCGACAAGATTCCGCTGATCACCGCGGGCTACGGCCGCGCCGATTCGGCCGACGGCATGGAGTTCAAGTGGAACTTCCCGCTGATGGGCACCTACTGGACGGCCGCCGACGTGCTGGTGCAGCACGTCGCCAAGCTCGAAGGCGGCAAGCTCAAAGGCAAGAAGATCGCGCTCGTCTACCACGACAGCCCCTACGGCAAGGAGCCGATCGCACTGCTGCAGGAGCGCTCCAAGCTCGACGGTTTCGAGCTGATGCTGCTGCCGGTGGCGCACCCCGGCGTGGAGCAGAAGGCCACCTGGCTGCAGATCCGCCAGAACCGGCCCGACTACGTGTTCCTGTGGGGCTGGGGCGTGATGAACTCGGCCGCGCTGAAGGAGGCGGTGGCCACCGGCTATCCGCGCGACAAGATGTACGGCGTGTGGTGGTCGGGCGCCGAGCCCGACGTCAAGGACGTCGGCGCCGGTGCCAAGGGCTACCACTCGCTGGCGATGCAGCACAGCGCCGAGCCCAATTCGAAGATCGTGCAGGAGGTCCTGAAGACGCTGCACGCCAAGGGCGAGGGCACCGGCCCGAAGGAAGAGGTCGGCCAGGTGCTCTACATGCGCGGCCTGATCTCGTCGATGCTCGGCGTCGAGGGCGTCAAGCGCGCGCAGGAGCGCTACGGCAAGGGCAAGGTGATGACCGCCGAGCAGGCACGATGGGGCTACGAGAACCTGGCGCTCGACCAGAAGAAGCTCGACGCGCTCGGCTTCGCCGGCGTGATGCGCCCGATCAGCACCTCGTGCGCCGACCACATGGGCGCGTCGTGGGCGCGCATCCAGACCTGGGACGGTGCCAAGTGGAACGTCGGCTCCGAGTGGTACCAGGCCGACGAAGCGATCATCAAGCCGCTGGTGCGGGCCTCGGCCGACAAGTACGCGGCCGAGAAGAAGATTCCGCGGCGCGATCCGGCGGATTGCCAGTCGTGATCGGCGGAGCCGATCACGCTGGCAGTCTCTGACTGCCGCATGTGTCGGGGTGGGCTCCTGACGGAGCCCTCTTCGAAGCGCCGGGTACGACGCTTCGAAGAGTCCAGAGTCAAGCGCCATGTCTGCTGAGAACGTTCTGCTCAACGTCAACGGCATCGAGGTCATCTACAACCACGTGATCCTCGTGCTGAAGGGCGTGTCGCTGCAGGTGAGCGAGGGCCGCATCGTCGCGCTGCTCGGCGGCAACGGCGCGGGCAAGACGACGACGCTGCGCGCGGTGAGCAACCTGCTGGCCGGCGAGCGCGGCGAGGTGACCAAGGGCTCGATCGAACTGCGCGGCGAGCGCATCGAGAAACTCAGCACCGCCGACATGGTCGAGCGCGGCGTGATCCAGGTGATGGAGGGCCGCCACTGCTTCGCGCACCTGACGATCGAGGAGAACCTGCTCACCGGCGCCTACACGCGCAAGGACGGCAAGGCCGCCGTCTCGGCCACGCTCGACAAGGTCTACGGCTACTTCCCGCGGCTGAAGCAGCGCCGCGGCTCGCAGGCGGCCTACACCTCGGGCGGCGAGCAGCAGATGTGCGCGATCGGCCGCGCGCTGATGGCCAACCCGAAGATGGTGCTGCTCGACGAGCCGTCGATGGGGCTGGCGCCGCAGATCGTGCAGGAGGTGTTCGAGATCGTGCGCGACTTGAACACCAAGGAGCGCGTCACCTTCCTGCTGGCCGAGCAGAACACCAACATGGCGCTGCGCTACGCCGACTACGGCTACATCCTCGAGAACGGCCGCGTCGTGATGGACGGCAAGGCGGCCGACCTGCGCGAGAACGAGGACGTCAAGGAGTTCTACCTCGGCATGGGCGGGGCCGACCGCAAGAGCTTCCGCGACGTCAAGAGCTACAAGCGCCGCAAGCGCTGGCTGGCATGAACCACCCCCTGCGTTGTTTGCGGTCGTGGCAAATGCCCTGAGGCCCGAGCATGCCTGACGACTTCGGCTTCGCGCCGCCACCGTTCGACGCCGGGCAGTCGCTGCTGCAACTGCAGCGCGCGCTGCGCGACTGCAAGCTGAGCGGCCGCGGCAAGGGTTTCGAGCTGCGTGGCAAGGCGGTGGTCGAGCTGGAGGCGCGCGACGGCGCCGTGGCCGCGCGCGTGGCGCGACGCCTGGCCGCCACCCCCGAGTGGGACGCCTTCACGGTGAAGAACGCCGCCGACCAGCGCAAGCTGATCGACGAGGTGAAGAAGCGGCTGGCGCGCTGGACCGACGAGGATTGAACGGAGGATCGATGTCGCAACCCCAAGCCGCCCGCGCCGCGGCGGATTCGTTCTACGACGCGCTCGAAACGCGCGACCCCGCGCAGCGCGAGCGCGATGCGCTGGCCGCGCTGCCGCCGCTGCTGCGCCGTGTGCAGGCCACCGCGGCCGGCGCCGAGCGCCTCGGCCGGGTGGATGCCGATGCGATCACCACGCGCCAGGCGTTCGCCAAGCTGCCGGTGCTGCGCAAGGGCGAGGTGCACCAGCGCCAGCAGGCCGGCCGCGCCGCAGCGACGTGGGACCCGCTGGGCGGCATCTCGGCCATCGGCTGGCGCGGCACGGCGGCAGCGCAAGGCGCGCGCCGCGTGTACCAGTCGCCGGGTCCGATCTACGAACCCGAAGGCCTCGGGCCCGATCCGTTTCGCATGGCGCGTGCGCTGTGGGCCGCCGGGTTTCGCGCCGGCGACCTGGTGCACTGCAGCTTCAGCTACCACCTCACGCCGGCCGGCGCGATGATGGAAGGCGGCGCGCACGCGATCGGCTGCACCACCTTTCCGGGCGGCGTCGGCAACACCGAACTGCAGTTGCAGGCGATCGTCGACCTGCGGCCGCACGGCTATATCGGCACGCCGAGCTTCCTGAAGATCCTGGTCGAACGCGCCGCCGAATCGGGGCAGTCGATCGCCTCGATGCACAAGGCGTTGGTCAGCGCCGAGGCGTTCCCGCCGTCGTTGCGCGACTGGCTCGGCGTGCGCGGCATCGAGGGCTACCAGGCCTACGGCACCGCCGATGTCGGCCTCATCGCCTACGAGACGGTGGCGCGCGAAGGAATGGTGGTCGACGAGGGCGTGCTGCTCGAGATCGTGCGCCCGGGCACCGACGATCCCGTGCCCGACGGCGAGGTCGGTGAAGTGGTGATCACCGTGCTCGCCGCCGACTACCCGCTGGTGCGCTACGGCACCGGCGACTTGTCGGCGGTGCTGCCCGGGCGCTGCCCGAGCGGCCGCACGGCGCAGCGCATCAAGGGCTGGATGGGCCGCGCCGACCAGACCGCCAAGGTGCGCGGCATGTTCGTGCACCCGAGCCAGGTGGCCGACATCGTGCGCCGCCACGCCGAGATCGTTCGCGCGCGCATGGTGATCGAAGGCGAGATGGCGAGCGACCGCATGACCTTCAAGGCCGAGGTGTCGGCGCGCCCCGAAGGCCTGGCGCAGGCCATCGCCGCCAGCGTGCGCGACGTCACCAAGCTCAACGCCGAGGTCGTGCTCGCCGCTGCCGGCAGCCTGCCCAACGACGGCAAGGTGATCGAGGACGCGCGCAGCTACAAGTAGCGGGCACCGCAGGCCGCTACGCCGCGGCGCGCAGCGCCGCGGGCGCGGGGTGCGCGGCGAAGAAGTCCATCGCCGCCCGCGTGCCGCTGCCGGCCAGCGGCACGCCGTGCAGTTGCAGGCCCATCTCGACGCCGGCCACGGCGGCCACCAGCGTCAGGTCGTTGCTGTGGCCGAGGTGACCGATGCGAAACATGCGGCCCAGCACCTTGCCCAGCCCGGTGCCCAGCGAGAGATCGAAGCGGCGGTGGATCAACTGCCGCAGCGCATCGGCATCCACCCCCTGCGGTGTGACGACGCCGGTGAGCACCGGCGAGTACGCGCCCGCATCGGCGCACTGGATCGGCAGCCCCCAGGCGCGCACCGCGCTGCGCACGCCTTCGGCCCAGCGCTGGTGCCGAGCGAACACCGCCGGCAGCCCCTGCTCGAGCAGCATGTCGAGCGCCTCGCTCAGGCCATAGAGCAGGTTGGTGTTCGGCGTGTACGGCCAGTAGCCGCCCTGGTTCATCGCGACGATCTCGTCCCACGCCCAGTACGAGCGCGGCAGCGTCGCGCCCTTCGCCGCCGCCAGTGCCTTCGGCGACAGCGCATTGAAGCTGATGCCCGGCGGCAGCATCAGGCCCTTCTGCGCGCCGCTGATCGAGACGTCGATGCCCCACTCGTCGTGGCGATAGTCGGCGCACGCCAGCCCCGAGATGGTGTCGACCATCAGCAGCGCCGGGTGTGCGGCGGCGTCGATCGCGCGGCGCACCGCGGCGATGTCGGACGTGACGCCGGTGGAGGTTTCGTTGTGCACCACGCACACCGCCTTGATGCGGTGCTGCGGGTCGCGGCGCAGCCGCTGCTCGATCAGATCGGCCTGCACGCCACCGCGCCAGCCGGCAGGCAGGCCGGTGGCGGCATCGGTGCCCGGCACCGACACGAACTCCGGCTGCAGCCCGAGCCGCACCGCCATCTTCTGCCATAGCGTGGCGAAGTGGCCGGTCTCGAACATCAGCACCGCGTCGCCCCCGCTCAGCGTATTGACCAGCGCCGCCTCCCACGCGCCGGTGCCCGACGCCGGGTAGATCACCACCGGATGCCGGGTGCGAAACACCTGCTGCAGGCCGTCGACCACCTTGCGCCCGAGCCGCGCGAACTCGGGCCCGCGGTGGTCGATCGTCGGCAGGCTCAGCGCGCGCAGAATGCGATCGGGCACCGGGCTCGGCCCCGGGATCTGCAGGAAGTGCTGGCCGCTGAGGTGGTGGTCGAGCGCGATCATGGGATGAGTTGTACCGCAAACGGAGCGGGCACTCTGCGCATTCGCGCCCCGGTCAAGCTGTCGGGCGCGCGAGTTCGATGACCTCGTGGCTACCTCGCTTGCGAGCCCCGGCCAACACATCCAAGATGCCGCAACCCGGCAATGTCTGCCGACGCGATGAAGCTCGACGCCCCCGCCCGGCTGCAGCCGCACACCGACACCAGCGAGGCGCTGGCCGCACAGCTGCGCGCGCACACGCGCGGCGACGTGCTGTTCGACGCCGCCGCGCGCGGCCGCTACGCCACCGACGCGTCGATCTACCAGGTGGTGCCGGTGGGCGTGTTCGTGCCCACCGACGACGCCGACGTGCGCCACGCGATCCAGATCGCGCGCGAGCTGCGCGTGCCGGTGCTGCCGCGCGGCGCGGGCACCAGCCAGTGCGGGCAGACGGTCGGTGCGTGCCTGGTGATCGACTGCAGCAAGCACCTGCGCAGCGTGCTCGCGCTCGACGTCGACGCGCGCACCGTGCGCGTGCAGCCCGGCCTCGTGCTCGACGCGCTCAATGCGCAGCTCGCGGGCCACGGCCTGTGGTTTCCGGTCGACGTGTCCACCGGCGCGCAGGCCACGCTCGGCGGCATGGCGGGCAACAACTCGTGCGGCGCGCGCTCGATCGCCTACGGCAACATGGTGCACAACGTGCGCGGCGTGCACCTGCGGCTGGCCGACGGCGCGGCGCTGCACGCCGGGCCGGTGGCCGCGCTGAGCGGTCGCGCTGCGCAGACCGCGCGCTTCGTGCAGGCGCTGGTCGATGACTGCCGCGGCGACATCGAGGCGCACTGGCCGCGCGTGATGCGCCGCGTCGGCGGCTACAACCTCGACATCTTCCGGCCGGTGAGCGAGCGGCCGTACAGCGCCGACGGTTCGGTCAACCTCGCGCACCTGTTCGTCGGCGCCGAGGGCACGCTCGGCTTCGTCGAGGCGCTCGACCTGCAGCTCGCGCCGCTGCCGCGTGCGCGGGTGCTCGGCGTCGTCAACTTCGCGAGCTTCCACCGCGCGATGGACAGCGCGCAGCACATCGTCGCGCTCGGCCCCAGCGCGGTCGAGCTGGTCGACCGCACGATGATCGAGCTGGCGCGCGCCAACCCGGCGTTCGCGCCGGTGATCGAGAGCGCACTCATCGGCGCGCCCGAGGCGATCCTACTGGTGGAGTTCGGCGGCGACGACCGCAGCGCGCTGCTCGCGAAGCTGCGCGCGCTGGTCGAGCTGATGGGCGACCTCGGGCTGCCCGGCAGCGTGGTCGAGATGCCCGACGCGGCGCCGCAGAAGGCGCTGTGGGAGGTGCGCAAGGCCGGGCTCAACATCATGATGAGCCTCAAGGGCGACGGCAAGCCGGTGAGCTTCATCGAAGACTGCGCGGTGCCGCTGCCGCACCTGGCCGAGTACACCGCGGCGCTCACCGAGGTGTTCGCGCGCCACGGCACGCGCGGCACCTGGTACGCGCACGCGTCGGTCGGCACGCTGCACGTGCGGCCGATCCTCGACATGCGCCGCGACGGCGCGCCGAAGATGCGCGCGATCGCGCAGGAGGCCTCCGAGCTGGTGCGCGAGTTCAAGGGCGCCTACAGCGGCGAGCACGGCGACGGCCTGTGCCGCGGCGAGTGGATCGCCTGGCAGTTCGGCCCGCGGCTGACCGAGGCGTTGCGCGCGATCAAGCACCACCTCGATCCCGACAACCTGTTCTGCCCCCACCGCATCGTCGACCCGCCGCGCATGGACGATGCCGCGCTGTTCCGCCACCCGCCCGGCTACCGCACCATTGCGCTGCAGCCCGCGTTCGACTGGTCGGCGTGGAACGTGCGCAACGATCCGGCCACCGAAGCGGTGAGCGCGCCGGGCAGCGGCGGCGACCCCACGCTCGGCTTCGCCAAGGCGGTCGAGATGTGCAACAACAACGGCCACTGCCGCAAGTTCGACGCCGGCACCATGTGCCCGAGCTGGCGCGTCACGCGCGACGAGCAGCACCTCACGCGCGGCCGCGCCAACACCCTGCGGCTGGCGCTGGCCGGTGCGCTCGGCGCCGACGCGCTCGCCGGCGACGCGGTGCGCGACGCGCTCGAGCTGTGCGTGGGCTGCAAGGGCTGCAAGCGCGAGTGCCCCACCGGCGTCGACATGGCGCGCATGAAGCTCGAGGTGCAGGCGCAGCGCCACGCGCGCTTCGGCGCGTCGCTCAAAGATCGGCTGATCGGCCGCCTGCCCGACTACGCGCCGTGGGCCAGCGCGCTGCCGTGGCTGGCCAACCTGCGCAACCATTGGCCGGCGCTGGCGCGAGCGCTCGAGCGCCGCACCGGCATCGCGGCGCAGCGCCGCCTGCCGCGCTGGCGGCGCGACACCTTCGGCCGGCGCGCGCGCGCGCTGCGGCTGGCGACGCGCGACGCGCTGCTCGCCGCGCACGAGGCCGGCGAGCGCGCGGTCGTGCTGTGGTGCGACACCTTCAACGACTATTTCGAACCCGACAACGCGCTGGCCGCGGTGCGGGTGCTGCGGGCGGCGGGCTACACCGTGCACGCGGCGCGCGGTGCCAACGGCCGCTCGCCGTGCTGCGGGCGCACGCACCTGGCGGTCGGCGACACGGCGCGCGCACGCGCCAAGGCGCACGCGCTGATCGACGCGCTGCTGCCGTTGGCGCAGCGCGGCATCGCGGTCGTCGGCCTCGAGCCGTCGTGCCTGCTGACGCTGCGCGACGAATACCTCGCGATGGGCCTCGGCGACGCCGCACGCACGCTAGCCAGCCAGGCGCTGCTGTTCGAGGAGTTCGTGGTGCGCGAGGCGCGCGCCGGGCGCTTCGCGCCCGAGTGGCGCGAGCCCGAGCAGACGCTGCTGGTGCACGGGCACTGCCACCAGAAGGCGTTCGGTCTGATGCCCGGCGTGATCGACGCGCTGCGGCTGTTGCCGGGCGCGCAGGTGACACCGATCGACGGCTCGTGCTGCGGCATGGCCGGCAGCTTCGGCTACGAGGCGGCGCACCTCGAAGCGTCGCTGCAGATGGCCGAGCAGACGCTGCTGCCGGCGGTGCGCGCCGCGGGCGACGCCATCGTTGTCGCCAGCGGCACCAGTTGCCGGCACCAGATCGCCGACGGCGCCGGGCGCGTGGCGCTGCACGTGGCGCAGGTGCTGGCGCAGCACCTGGCCGACGACGACGGAGTGCGCCACCCCTGAGGCAGATCAAGCTTGCGGCCGCGGCTCGGTTGCGGCCCCCGGCCGTCTGACGGCCGCCCCCGAGGGGAAGCCGCGCGTCAGTTCACCCGCAGCGGGATCGTCACCGGGCCGTCGTTGACGAGTTCCACCTGCATGTCGGCACCGAACTCGCCGGCCTGCACGTCGGGGTGACGCGCGCGTGCATGGGCCAGCACCGCGTCGTACAGTGCGCGGCCGAGCGCGGGTGCGGCAGCCCCCGAGAAGCTCGGGCGGTTGCCGCCCGCGGTATCGGCGGCGAGGGTGAACTGGCTGACGATCAGCAGGCCGCCTTGCATGTCCTGCACGCTGCGGTTCATCTTGCCGGCCTCGTCGCCGAAGATGCGCAGCTTCAGCAGCTTGTCGACCAGCTTGCCGGCCTGCGCCTCGCCATCGGCGGGCTCGGCACACACGAACACCAGCAAGCCAGCGCCGATGCGGCCACGCACCGCGCCGCCGATGCTCACCTGCGCGCGCGCCACGCGTTGCACGAGCGCGATCATGGCGACTTCTGGCCGTCGTCGCCGTCGAAGTGCGCTTCCACGTCCGATGGCAACAGCTCGATGCGCGCGCGCAGCCCCGGCACAGCGTCCATCAGCGCCTGCTCGACCGCGGCGCGCAGCGCGGCGGCACGCCGCAGCGTCCAGCCCCCCGGCAGGTGCATGTGCAGATCGACGAAGCGGCGGCGGCCCGCGCGCCGCGTCACCACGTGGTCGAAGCGGATCACGTGGTGCTCGAAGTCGTGCAGCGTGTCGTCGATCTGGCGCTGCACCTCGGGCTCGAGCGCACGATCCATCAGGCCGTCGGCGGCAGTGCCGATCAGGCGCACCGCCTCGCGCAGGATGTTCGCCGCCACCACGATCGCGATCGCCGGGTCGAGCCACTGCCAGCCGGTGAACGGCACCGCGATCAACGCGATGACCACGCCGGCGGACGTCCACACGTCGGTCAGCAGATGGCGCGCGTCGCCCTCGAGCGCCACCGAGCGCAGCTCGCGTGCGGCGCCGAGCATCGCGTAGGCCAGGGCTCCGTTCATCACCGAGCTGAGCACCGACAGCGCCAGGCCCATGCTCAGCGACTCCAGCGCCTGCGGATGCAGCAGGCGCTCCACCGCCGCCCACACGATGGCCAGCGCCGCGGCCAGGATCAGCAGGCCCTCGAAGCCGCTGGAGAAGTACTCGGCCTTGTGGTGGCCGTAGGGGTGGTCGTCGTCGGGCGGCGCCTCGGCCACCACCACCATCCACAACGCGAAGCCGGCACCGGCCACGTTGACCAGCGACTCCAGCGCATCGGACAGCAGACCCACCGAGCCGGTGAGCCACCAGGCGCCGAACTTCAGCGCCATGGTGGCGAGTGCCACCGCCACCGACAGTTTCAGGTACGAAGCCGCGCGCATGGGCCGATTGTGCTCGGCGGGCGCGGGTCGCCCGCTTCCGATGCGGGCCTCGGTTCCGCCGCCGATGCGACGCTCGCGCCGCGCATCGGCAGTGTCCGCTCGACCGCTGCGCTGGCCCCTGGGGCCTGTTCACACTGAACAGGCCCTATCGGGTCGACGGCAACGGCGGCGGATCGTACCGGCCGTGCAGCGCGCGCCACACGCGCTCGGACGTGAGCGGCATCTGCACACGCTCGGCGCTGCGGCCCTGGCCGGCATGGTCGAGCGCGTCGATCACCGCGTTGACCACTGCCGGCGTGGCGCCGATCGTGCCCAGCTCGCCGACACCCTTGGAGCCGAGCGTGTTGGTGGTGCACGGGATCGAGGTGTCGAACTCGGTCTTGAAGGCGCGAAAGCCGTCGGCGCGCGGCAGCGCGTAATCCATGAAGCTCGCGCTCAACGGCTGACCCGACGCGCCGTCGTACGCCATGCGCTCGCACAGCGCCTGCCCGATGCCCTGCACCGCGCCGCCTTCGACCTGACCGCGCGCGATCTGCGGGCTGACGACGCGGCCGATGTCGTTGACCGACGAATACGCCACCAGCTCCACCGCGCCGGTGTCGGGGTCGACCTCGACCTCGCAGACGTGGCACGCGTTGGGCCACGACGGCCCGCCGACCGCGTGGCTCGACTCGACGAAGATGCGGCCGCCTTGCTGCTGGCCGGCCAGCTCGAACAGGCCGATGCCGAGGTCGGTGCCGGCGACGCGGAAGCGGCCCGCGCGGTACTCGAGGTCGCCGGCCGGCGCCTCGAGCGCGCTGGCGGCGAGCTTGCGCGCCTCGTCGATCGTGCGCTCGGAGGCCACGTGCACCGACGAGCCGCCGATGAACAGCGAGCGGGAGCCCGCGCTGCCGAAGCCGTTGTTGCGGTCGGTGTCGCCCATCACGATGCGGATGCGGTCGAGCGGCACCTGGAACACGTCGACCGCGAGCTGCGCCAGGCTGGTGGCGATGCCCTGCCCCATCTGCTGCACGGCGGTGCAGACCTCGATCATGCCGTCGGGCGTCACGGCGACGGTGACGCGCTCTTCGAACGCCATGCCGCTGGTCCACTCGAGGAAGGTGGCGATACCGCGGCCGCGCAGCTTGCCGGCACGCTTCGAGGCCTCGCGTCGCGCCGCAAAACCACGCCAGTCGGCGAGCTTCAGGCCCTGGTCGAGGATCTTCTCGAACTGGCCGCAGTCGTACACCTGCGCCATCGGGTTGGTGTAGGGAAAGCGCTCGGGCGCGATCATGTTGCGCCGGCGCAGCTCGGCGGGGTCGAGCTTCATTTCGCGCGCCGCGGCGTCCATCAGCCGCTCGATGATGTAGATCGCCTCGGGTCGGCCGGCGCCGCGGTAGGCACCGATCGTGTTGGTGTGCGTCATCACCGCCTGCAGCCGCAGGTCGATCGCCGCGATGTCGTAGATGCTGGTGCTGACCCACGGGCCGATCAGCAGCGGAATCAGGATGCCGGTGCCGGTGGCATACGCACCGGTGTTGCCGACCACCTCGACGCGCAGCGCCAGCGCCTTGCCGGCGGCGTCGAGCGCCAGTTCGCAGTGGCTCACCGCGTCGCGGCCGTGCACCGCCGACAGGAACTCCTCGAGCCGCTCGGCGCGCCACTTCAACGGCCGCTGCAGTGCGCGCGCCGCGTAGGCGAGCGCGATGTCCTCGGGGTAGGCACCGGTCTTCATGCCGAAGCCGCCGCCGACATCGCCCACCACCACGCGCACCGCGTCGGGCTTCAGGCCCAGCGCATCGCACACGCTGGTGCGCACGCCGGTGGGCATCTGGCTCGACAGGCGGATCGTCAGGCGCTGCGTCTTCGCGTCGAAGTCGGCCAGCACGGTGCGCGGCTCGATCGGCGACGGCGCGACGCGCTGATTGACGATGTCGACCGCCACCTTCACGGCCGCGCGAGCGAACGCCGCGTCGACCGCCTTGGCGTCGCCGTGCTGCGACACCGCGGCGATGTTGTCGGGCAGGCTGTCGACGACGCGCGGCGCCTGCGGTTGCAGCGCCGCCACCGCGTCGGTGACCGCAGCCAGCTCCTCGTAGTCGACCACCACCGAGTCGGCGGCCGCACGCGCGGCGTCGCGGCTCGCGGCCACCACCAGCGCCACCGCCTCGCCGGCGAAGCGCGCGCGCTCGTGGGCCAGCGCGCGCCGCGGCGCGACGACGACGTTCGAGCCGTCGGGCCGCTTGAACGGCACCTCCACCGGCATCGCCTTGACGCCGGCGCGCACCAGTTGCTCACCGGTGAACACCGCTGCCACGCCGGGCATCGCGAGCGCGGTGGCGCTGTCGATCGAGACGATGCGCGCGTGCGCGTGCGGCGAGCGGACGAACACCGCGTGCAACTGGCCAACGGGCGCGACGTCGTCGGTGAACTGACCTTTGCCGGCCAGCAGCGCCGGATCCTCGACGCGCTGCACCTGCTGGCCGCTGCCGAAGCGGCCGACGTCGGGGCTCGCGGTTGCCGCGCTCATCGCGACGCCTCGGCGCGCAACAGCCGCGCCGCCTCCTGCACCGACGCCACGATGTTGACGTAGCCCGTGCAGCGACACAGATTGCCCTCGAGCGCGTCGACGATCTCGGCCTCGCTCGGGTCGCGGTTCTCGCGCAACAGCGCGGCGGCGCTCATCAGCATGCCCGGCGTGCAGTAGCCGCACTGCAGGCCGTGGCAGGTGGTGAACGCGCGCTGCAAGGCATGCGGCTGGTCGCCCTGCGCGAGGCCCTCGACCGTGGTGATCTGGCAACCCTCGGCCTGCACACCGAGCAGGGTGCAACTGCGCGTGGCCCGGCCATCGACCAGCACCGTGCAGGCGCCGCACTGGCCGGTGTCGCACCCGATGTGGGTGCCCGTCAGTGCGAGCTGGCCGCGGATGACGTCGACCAGCAGTTCATTGGGCTCGGCCTGCACCTGCGCGGCGCGGCCGTTGACGTGGAATCGAAGCGTCGCCATCGTGTCCCCGCGGCATCGGTGTGCGGGGCATGGTAGCCGCTTTCATCGCCCATCGTCGTCGCGGGCGGTGCTCCCTTGCGTGCTCGGCGTTCAGGCGCGCGCGCGGCGCGCGCCACCCAACATCAGGTCTTGCAGCCACAGCGCCGACTGCGACAGCATGTCGCCACGGCGCGGCCCGGGTTCGTGGCGCAGGCCGATCGCCACCCGGCCGGTCCACCACACCATGCGGCCCGTGCCGGGAAGCGTCACCGGGCCCACGTGGCCAGGAGGCACCGGCACCGGCGGCGACGCTTCGCTCAGGCGGATGAAGTCACTGGTGAACGCGTCGGCGGTTTCCGATTCGGTGAAGCGCGACAACATGGCAAGCTCCGGAAATGAATTGCGACGGATGATTCCGGCAAACCGTGTAACCTGCACTGCCTCAGGTTAGGGGGCGTGTCTCGGGGGGATTGGAGCGCGCACAACGCATTTGGTTCACTGCGCCGCGCGATGACACCTCCAGCAGCGCAAGTATCCAGACCCAGAGCCACGGCAAGAGCGCCGGCGTGATGTCGGGCGTGCGCCCGGGCAGCCAGATCTGCAACACCTCCAGCAGCAAGGCCCACAGGCCGAGGGCGAGTGCCGGCGTCGCCACGCGTACACCCCCCGCACCGAGTGTGGCGAGGATTGCGCCTTGCCAGAACAACTGCCAGGCGAGAGCCAGTGTGTTGGCACTCATCGAGCCGCGCAGCAACGCCGCGAACGGCACCCATTGAAATCGGCCTGACGCGTCGCCGAGCTGAAATGGCTTCAGTTCGTCGTACGTAAACCACGCCAACGCGAACATCGAACCGAGCGCCAGGGCAACGCGCGGCGGCAGGCGCCAGGCCAGCAGCGCCAGCAATACGCCGCCGAGCCAGCCGGCACAGCGCGAGAGCGACAGGAACTGGTGCTCGACGAGCAGCGCACCGAACGCCGCCACCACCGGCAACGCCACGAGCCACCACGCGCGCCGCTGCAGCCCTCTCAACAGCACACCCACCAGCGCCAGACTGAGCGCAGAGTCGATCGCGCTGCCGGTGCGCCACTGCGGATGCAGCAGCAGCGGCTTGAGCGCGTCCTTCATGTGTTGCCAGTCCAGCCGCGGCACGAACGGCCACCACTGCAGCGCAAGCCACAAGGCGACGAACATCAGCGGCAGTCGCAACGCCCGCGCCTGCAGCGGCTCGATCGGCAGCCGCGCCAGTGGCGTGGCCAGCAGCATGCCGATGAGCAGCCCCAGGGTGTTCCACACGACGTCGGACCATGCGGCGTCGCGTGACGGCACGTAGATCTGCGCCACCTGCAGCGCGAATGCGAAGGCGACCCCTGTGGCCAGCAGCAAAGCGGCACGCAAGGTCGGCGGCCATCGGCCGTATCGCCACGCGATCCAGCCGAGCGCGCCCAGCGGCACGAACAGCATCACGTTGCCGACGACGTCGCCGCGTCCGGTCCACCAGGTGCTCTGATGCATCATGCCGTCCCACGCGACGGCGAACGAGGCCGGCCGGGCGAACCGCCACGGGTAGAGCGAACCGTGGGTGGCCAGCAGCACGCACAGCGCCGCAAGCCAGCGCGCGGCGCGGCGCGAACGGGCGCTGCGCGCGCCGTCGGCGCTCACGCCCAAGGCAGCGGCGGCGCGCAAGGTGCGCGCCCGGGCCGGTGTTGGCGCTCGATCGGCATCGAGGCGCCAATGTAACGCGCGCGGTCTTGCGCCACCGAGCCACGCCCGATTCGCAACCCGCGGCCGCCGCGATCGCGCGCAGCCGCCTGGCCGGCGCCAACCCCGCGCGAGCGGCTCAGACGCCCTTGGCCGACGCTTTGCCGGCACGCCCCTCGCGCCGGCGCGCCGCCATCTCGCGGCCCATCTCGCCACGCTCGGCCTGGCGCATGCGCGCCCGCGCCTCGGGGTAGATCAGCGACTCCTCGAGCGCGATGTGGTCGCGCGACAGCGCAATGAACACCGCGCTGCCTTCGCGCAGCAGCGCCGGGTCCCACCAGGTGTGGCCGGCGGCCAGCGCCTCGAGGTGGGGCGAAAGCTCCTGCCAGTCTTCCTCGAGCCAGTGGTGATCCTGCTGCAGGCGCGCCACCGTCTGCACGACCCGCGGGTTGGGCGAATGCAGCAACGCCGGAAAGATGTGACGCTCCTCGTCCTCGTGATGCTGGCGCGCCGTGGTGTCGAAGAACTTCACGACCGTCGCGGCCATCGCCTGCGCGTCGGCGTCGTCGTCGAGGCCGCCGAGCAGACGCTGCAGCGTATCGAGTGCGGCCAGCATCTGCCGGTGAGTGGCGTCGAGCACCTCGAAACCGTCGAGGGTGGCGTTCGGTTCCGCTGCGCTGCTCACCACGGGAAGTCTCCTGCAAGGGTAGCCTGTCGTGTCGCCGAGCCTAGGGCCGCAAAGGTCTGTCGCGTTTGACCTGACGCAAGCGCAGCGCCAGCGATGGTGCTCAGGCGAGCAGTCGCAGGGTCGCCGCGTCGCGCTCGCCACCGCAGTAGCTCTCGAGCAGGTCGGAGAACAACGGCTCGCCGGGCGCCGCGCGTTCGAACAGCGTGAGGCACGAGCGCAGTTTCAGCGCATCGATCGGGCCGAAGATCTGCAGCGCGCTGCGGCCATGCACGCCCGCGAGCAGCCTGCAGCACTCGCGCAGCCGCGCACCGAGCAATGGGTGCGCTGCATACGCCGCGG
Source organism: Ideonella sp. (assembly GCA_015075545.1). Taxonomy (GTDB): domain Bacteria; phylum Pseudomonadota; class Gammaproteobacteria; order Burkholderiales; family Burkholderiaceae_C; genus JAEUPI01. Next base: position 137,995 of record JABTUC010000001.1, read on the forward strand.
CTTCGGCCAGCGACCCGATGCCGTAGTGGCGCGCGGTCTCGCTGCGGCCGAGAGCACGAAGCTGCGGAAATACGAACCACATCCAGTGGCTGGTCTTGGCCCCCGCGGTCAGCTCGGCGCACACCTGCGCGTACAGCGGCGCCTGCGCTGCGACGAAACGCTGCAGATCGAACGGGTCGTTGCCGGTGGTCGACATCGAGCCCCAGGGCAACGCGGGCCGATCGACCCTGCAGCCGACGACGCGCGCTGCGAGGCGGGGAGGGCCCGGGTGGTCGCCCCCTGAGCAGGCGCGGGCGCATGCGGCATCATCGCCACTGCCATCAACCACCACCGGAGGATTTCATGACATCCAGGCCCATTCGTACGCTGGTCTTGGCGAGCGCGGTCGCTCTCGCGGGCAGCGCCGGCGCGGCGCAATTCAAACTGATGAGCCCGACCATCAAGCCCGGCAGCACGCTCACCGAGGCCCAGGTGTTCAACGGCTTCGGCTGCAGCGGCAAGAACATCTCGCCGGCGCTGAAGTGGAGCGGCGCACCCAAAGGCACCAAGAGTTTTGCGCTCACCGTGTACGACCCCGACGCGCCCACCGGGTCGGGCTGGTGGCACTGGGTCGTCTACAACATCCCCGCCGGTGCCACCGAACTGGCCGAGGGGGCCGGCACGGCCGACGGCAAGGCGATGCCCGCCGGCAGCGCGCAGGGCAACACCGACTTCGGTGCCCCGGGCTTCGGCGGCGCCTGCCCGCCCCCCGGCGACAAGCCGCACCGCTACATCTTCACCGTCTACGCGCTGAAGACCGACAAGCTCGACATCCCCGCCGGCGGCACCGCGGCGCTGGTGGGCTACATGATCAACGCCAACAAGCTCGGCTCGGCGAGCTTCACCGCGAAGTTCGGACGCCCGAAGGCCAAGTAGCAGCGGCTCGACGCGACCGCCGCGCTACTGGCGCGGCGTATTGCGCGCGGGGCCAACCACGTTCTTGCTGGTGTCGATCGGCAGCGCGCTGACGCTGCCGGCACACTCGCCGGTCTGCGTATAGACCACGCGCCCGCGCTCGACGCACTTGGTGACCATCTGACGCTCCGACTCCGGCAGCGCAGGTGCCGGCCGGGCGGTTTGTTCGGGGCCGGCACGCATCGTTGCCGGCCCGGCTTGCACCGCAGGCGGCACCGCCTGCACCGCAGCCGGCACGGCCGGCGCGGCTGCCTGAGCGGGGCGCACCGGCGCGGATGCCACGGGCGCCGCCTCGGCTGCGGCCGCTGGAGCGCTGGCCGCACGGGCAGCGGCGTGCAGCGGCGCACGCACCGACAGGTTCGCCAGCAGCGGCACGGCCATGAACACCGCCACCACCACGGCGATCCACAACAGCATCGAGCGGCCCTGTTCGCGGGCTGGCGGCGGCGGTGGCGGCACCTCGTCATCGGGCGGCAGCTGCGCGAACCCGTGGTCGTGGACGGGCTCGGTCGGGCGATAGTCCTCGGGCATCGCGCTCAGCGGCCCGCGATCTCGAGATCGCGCACCACCTGCTCCATCGTCTTGTCGATCACCAGCGCGTGGCGATCGTCGAAGCAGACCTCGGCCTGCGAGGCATCCTTGGGCAGCACGCAGCGCACCAGCGCGGGGTTGACCGCCACCTGGGTCTGGCCGCCGTCGATCGGCAGCATCACGAAGTGGACCGAAGACATCGCACGCGCTCCCGGCCGGCAATGCTAAACCCAGATCGCCGTGGGTTGGTGCCGCCGCTGGCCGCGCCGGCGGTCGCGGCGCACAATGCCCGCCGCGGCGTCGAGCCGCGCACAGCAATGGAGGGCCCGCGATGGATGGCACACTGATCAACAGCTCCGACCCCAACCAGCCGCGCAGCGTCGCCGGCGACCGCGGCGTCGCGTGGTGGACCGACGCCTGGGCGATGTTCACCAAGAACGCGGCGATCTGGGTCGTGCTCGGGCTGGTGCTGTTCATCATCGTGCTGGTGCTGGCGTTCATCCCGCTGCTGGGCCAGCTCGTCTCGACGCTGCTGCTGCCGGTGCTCGGCGGCAGCTGGATGATGGCGGCGCGCAAGCAGGAAGGCGGTGGCACCGTCGAGGTGGGCGACCTCTTCGCCGCCTTCAAGGGCGATCGCTTGACGCCGCTGGTGGTGCTGGGCGTGATCTTCCTGGTGGCGATGGTGGTGATCTTCGGCCTCATGGCCGTGCTCGGCTTCGGCGGTGCGATGGGCATGATGGCCGGCGGCATGATGAGCAGCGGCCGGGGCATGATGGCCGGCCTGGGCATCGGCCTGTTCGGCATGCTGATCGGCCTCGTGCTGTTCGTGCTGGTGGCCATGGCGCTGTGGTATGCACCGCCGCTGGTGGCGCTGCGCGGCGTGGCGCCGGTCGACGCGGTCAAGCTCAGCTTCGCGGCCAGCCTGAAAAACATCGTGCCAGGCGTGATCTGGGGTGCGATCTACATCGTGGCATCGATCGTCGCTTCGATCCCGTTCGGCCTCGGCTGGCTGGTGCTGCTGCCGCTGCTGATGCTGACGATGTACACCTCGTACAAGGACGTGTTCGGGGCTTAGCGCGGCCGGTCCCGGTGCGCCGTCGCGGTGCGGGAAGCGGCCTTCAGCTCGCCGCCGCCGTTTTCGTCGGCGCCCGCCACCCGCCGCCGAGCGCGCGAAACACGTCGGCCTGCGCCGCCGCAACGGCGCGGGCAGCGTCGGCGTTCTGCGCCTGCGCGGTCAGCGCCAGCCGGTCGGCGTTGATGACGTCGAGCCGGCTCGACTGCCCGCCGTCGTAGCGCACCCGCGTGAGGTCGGCGGCGCGCTGCAGCGCCTGCGCGCGGCGCTCGCCCGACTGCAGCGTGCGGCTCGCCTCGGCGTATGCGCCCAGCGCGTCGCGCACCTCCTTGAAAGCGACGGTGACGCGCTCGCGGTAGTCGAGCTCGATCTGCGTGCGCTGCGCCTGCGTGGCGTCGTACTGCGCGCCGATGCGGCCGGCGTCCCAGATCGGCTGCGTCAGCGCGGCACCGAGGTTCCAGGCGATCGACGGCCCGTCGAACAGGTTGGACAGCTGCGTGCTGTTGAAGCCGTACGCCGCGGTCAGCGTGATGCCCGGAAAGTACGCCGCGCGCGCCGCGTCGACGCGCGCACCGGCGGCGCGCAGCCGCGCCTCGGCGGCCTGCACGTCGGGGCGGCGCAGCAGCAGGTCCGACGGCAGCCCCGCGGGCACGCCGCTGGCGTGCAGCGTGAAGGTGTCGGCGCGCGCGATGCCCTGCTCCAGCAGCGCCTTCGGCGAGCGGCCGAGCACCAGCGCGAGCGCGCGCTCGGCCTCGCCGCGCGCGCGCTCGAGCTTGGGCAGCTGCGCCTCGTTGTCGATCAGCTCGGCGTCGAGCTGCGCGATGTCGAGCGCCGAGACGTCGCCGGCATCGAAGCGCTTGCGCTGCAGCGCCAGGCTGTCGCGCTGCGCCTGCACCGCGCGGCCGTACAGCACCACCTGCGCGTCGAGCGACTGCAGCGCGACGTACGACTGCACCACCTGCGCGGCCAGCGCGGTGCGCAGCGTGTCGCGCGCGTACTCGCTGGCCAGCAGCTCGTCGCGCGCGGCGGCGCTCAGGTTGGCCGCGCGCGACCACAGGTCGAGTTCGTACGACACGCCGAGGCCGGCGCGCAAGTCGTTGTAGACCAGCCGGTCGCCGCCGGCGGCCAGCGGCGCATTCGGCCCCAGCCGCTGGCGCGCTGCCGACGCGCTGGCGTCGACGCGCGGCAGCCGCTCGGCGTGCGCGGCGCGCAGCGCCGCGCGCGACTCGGCGATGCGTGCCATCGCGCGCGCGAGGTCGCGGTTGTTGGCCAGCGCCTCGGCCACCAGCGCGTCGAGCTGCGGGTCGCCGAAGCTCTTCCACCAGTCGGCCTGCACCTCGGACACCGCGCGGCCGGCGGGCAGCTCGAGCTGCGGGGTCTCGTGCTTCTGCGCCGGCGGCACCGCGCAGCCCGCGAGCACGGCGGCGGCGAGCGCAAGCGCGCTGAAGGGTCGAATGCGCTTCACGCCGGTTCTCCTTTCATGTCGGGCAGCGCCGGGCCGGCGCGGTGGGCGTGGTGATGCGCAGCGGCCGCGGCGGCCTGCGCATGCGCGTGCAATGCTTCGTCGCGCATCTCCTCGGTCGAACGCGCCTCGCGCAGCCTGCGCGCGGTGATCAGCTTGAAGAACATCGGCACGAAGAAGATCGCCAGGAAGGTCGCGGCCAGCATGCCGCCCATCACCCCTGTGCCCACCGAGCGCCGAGCGCCGGCGCCGGCGCCGCTGGAGAACGCCAGCGGCATCACGCCGAGGATGAACGCCAGCGAAGTCATGATGATCGGCCGGAAGCGCAGCCGCGCCGCCTCGAGCGCGGCCGCCGACGCGCTCAGGCCCTCGTGCACCTTGAGCGACGCGTACTCGACGATCAGGATCGCGTTCTTCGCCGCCAGCCCGAGCAAGGTGACCAGGCCGATCTGGAAATACACGTCGTTGGTCATGCCGCGCAGCCACACCGCGGCCAGCGCGCCGAAGGTGCCGAACGGCAGCGCCAGCATCACCGACAGCGGCAGCGACCAGCGCTCGTACTGCGCCGACAGGATCAGGAACACCATCAGCGCGCCGAGCAGCAGCGCGATACCCGAAGTGCCCGAGCTGCGCTTCTCCTGGTACGACGCGCCGCCCCAGTCGAAGCTGAAGTCCGGCGGCAGCACCTGCTTGGCGATGCGCTCGGCCTCGGCGATCGCCTGGCCCGAGCTGACGCCGGGCGCCGCCTGGCCGAACAGCTTCACCGCCGGCAGGTTGTTGAAGCGGTCGAGCATCTCGGGGCCCGACGAGTACTTCACGCTGGCCAGCGCCGACACCGGCACCATCTGGCCGGACTGCGAGCGCACCCACATGCGGCCGATGTCGTCGGGGCTGCGGCGGTAGCCCGCCTCGGCCGACATCAGCACCTGCCAGGTGCGGCCGTACTTGTTGAAGTCGTTGACGTAGTAGCTGCCGAGCGTGGCCGACAGCGTGTTGAACACCTCGTCGACCGGCACGCCGAGCGCCTTGGCGCGCTCGCGGTCGACGTCGACGTAGAGCTGCGGCGTGCTGGCGCGCCACAGCGTCTGCACGCCGCCGAGCAGCGGGCTCTTCGACGCCGCGCCCATGAACTGCTGCGACACCTGCGCCAGCCGCTTGGGCCCGCCCTCGCCGCGGTTCTGGATGTACAGCTCGAAGCCGCCGGCGGTGCCCAGGCCGAAGATCGGCGGCGGGTTGAACGCCAGCACCAGCGCCTCCTTGATGTGCGCGGTCTTCATGAACAGGTCGCCCACCAGCGCCTGCACCGGCAGCGGCCGCTCGTTCCACGGCTTCTGCGTCACGAAGATGGTGGCCGCGTTGTTGCGGTAGCCGCCGCCGAGGAAGTCGAAGCCGGTGAAGGCGATCGCGTCGAGGTTGTACGGGTTGGACTTGATCGCCTGCAGCACCTCGCCCACCACCGCGTCGGTGCGCTGCAGCGACGCGCCGTCGGGCAGGATCACCGCCGAGATGTAGTAGCCCTGGTCCTCGTCGGGCACCAGCGAGCCCGGCGTGATGCGCCACAGCCCCGCGGCCAGCACCACCATGCCCGCGAACAGCGCCAGCCCGACGCCGGCGCGCCGCACCATGAAGCCCACGCCTTGCGTGTAGCGGTGCGTCACCCTGGCGAACAGGGCGTTGAAGGCGCCGAAGAAGCGCCCCGGGTTCTTGTGCTCGTGCTTCAGGATCAGCACGCACAGGCTCGGCGTCAGCGTGAGCGCGACTAGACCTGAGATCACCACCGCGATCGAGATCGTCACCGCGAACTGGCGGTACAACTCGCCGGTGAGGCCGCCGAGAAAGGCGATCGGCACGAACACCGCGCACAGCGTGAGCACGATCGCGATCACCGGCCCCGACACCTCGCGCATCGCCTTGATCGCGGCGTCGCGCGCGGCCATACCCTCCTCGTGCATGATGCGCTCGACGTTCTCGAGCACGACGATCGCGTCGTCGACCACGATGCCGATCGCCAGCACCATGCCGAACAGCGTCAGCGTGTTGATCGAGTAGCCGAGCATTAGCAGCCCAGCCAGCGTGCCGATCAGCGACACCGGCACCGCCACCACCGGAATGAACGTGGCGCGCCAGTTCTGCAGGAACAGGTAGACCACCAGGATCACCAGCACCATCGCCTCGGCCAGCGTCTTGGCCACCTCCTCGATCGACACCTTGACGAAGCGCGTGGTGTCGTACGGCACCGAGTAGACAATGCCTTTCGGGAAGCTCTTGGCGAGGCCGGCCACCGTGCGGTCGACCTCCTTGCCGACATCGAGCGCGTTGGCGCCCGGCTGCAGGAACACGCCCACCAGGGTGGCGGCCTTGCCGTTGATGCGGCCGATGAAGTCGTAGTCTTTCGAGCCCAGCTCGACGCGAGCCACGTCCTTCAGCCGCAGCGTGCTGCCGTCGGGGTTGGCGCGCACGATGATCTCTTCGAACTGCTTCGGGTCCGACAGCCGCCCCTGCGCGGTGATGGTGTAGACCATCTCCTGCGGGCCGCCGGTGGGCGCCTGGCCCACCTTGCCGGCGGCGAACTGCGCGTTCTGCTCGTTGATCGCGCGCGCGATGTCGGCGGTGGTGAGCTTGAGCTGCGCCATGCGGTCGGGCTCGAGCCAGATGCGCATCGCGTAGTCCTTGGCGCCGAAGATCTGCACGTTGGTGGTGCCCGGCACGCGCTTGAGGTGATCGAGCACGTTCAGCGTCACGTAGTTGCTGATCGTCAGGTCGCTCTGGCTGCCGTCGTCGGAGTAGAACGCCAGCACCTGCAGGAACGCCGAGCTGCCCTTCTCCACCGTGACGCCCTGGCGGCGCACCTCCAGCGGCAGCCGGGTCTCGGCCTGCTTGACTCGGTTGTTGACGAGCTGCGCCGCGTTATCGGCGTCGGTGCCGATGTCGAACGTGACCTGGATCTGCACCACGCCGTTGGACGACGAGGTCGAGCCCATGTAGATCATGTGCTCGACGCCGTTGATCGCGTTTTCGAGCGGGGCGGCCACCGTCTGCTCGATCACCTCGGCGCTGGCGCCGGGGTAGATGGCGGTGACGGTCACCACCGGCGGCGCGATCTCGGGGTATTGCGCGATCGGCAGCGAGCGCGTGGCCGAGAGGCCCGCGATCACGATGAAGATCGCCAGCACGGCCGCGAAGATCGGCCGGTCGATGAAGAAGCGCGAGAACATGCGAAAGGCTCCTTGTCGACTACCTGGCCTTCGGCGCATCGGCGGCCGCCACCTTGGCGCCGGCCGGCGCGGCGCCGCCACGCGGTGCGCTGGCTGTGCCGCCGCTCGCGCTGGCAGCGGCGCCCGCCTGCGCCACCACGATCGGCGCGCCGGGGAAGAAGATGCGCGCGGTGCCGTCGACGATCACCGGGTCACCAACGGCCAAGCCGCCGGTGATGACCCAGCGGTCGCCCACCTGCTCGCCCACCTGCACCGGCTTCGGGCTGGCCTTGCCGCCGGCCGCGACGTAGACGAACTTGCCCTGCGGCCCCTCGAGCACCGCTCGCGTCGGCACCAGCATCGCGTGCGGCATCGTGGCGCCGGTGAGGCGCACGCGAACGAACTGGCCCGGCTTCAGCAGGCCATCGGGGTTCGGCACCTCGGCTTCGGCTTCCACCGTGCCGGTGCTGCCCGACACGCGCGTGTCGCTGAACAGCAGCTTGCCCTTGCGCGGGTAGACGCTGCCGTCGGCGAGCTTGATCTCGACCGTGAACGCCTCGTTGGGCGGCAAGCGCAACTGGCCCGCTGCAACCTCGGCGCGCCACTTCAACTGGTCGGTCTCGGCGATGCCGAAGCGCACCTTCACCGGGTCGGTCTGGGTGAGCGTGGTCAGCAGCGTGCCGGGCCCGGCGACCAGCGTGCCCTCGCTCACCTGCGAGCGCCCCACCGCGCCGGCCAGCGGCGACTCGACGCGCGTGTAGTCCAGGTTCAGCGCCGCCTCGGCGCGCCGCGCCTGCGCGCCCTTCAAGTCGGCGCGCGCCACGGCTTCGGCCGACGCCGCGTCGTCGACCTCGCGCTGGCTCACTGCGCGCGCCTCCCACAGCGGCTTCAGACGATTGAGCGTGCGCGTGGCCTGAGCGAGCCTGGCCTCGGCCGACGCGACGTCGGCATCGGCCTTGGCCAGCGCCACCTGGAACGGCACCGGGTCGATCGTGTACAGCGACTGGCCCTTGCGCACCGTGCCGCCCTCGGTGAAGTTGCGCTTCAGCAGGATGCCCGACACGCGCGCGCGCACCTCGACGTCGCGCGAGCCCGCGGTCTGGCCGACGTACTCGTAGCTCATCGGCAGCGCGGTGGTGGCCACCGCGGCCACGCTCACCGCCGCCGGCGGCGGGCCCTGGTGAGCGCCTGCGCCCTGCGCGTGCGAGGCTTCGCCGCACGCCACCAGCGCGATCGACGCAGCGGCGATGCTGGCCAGCACCACGGCGGCGTGCAAGGCGTCGGCGCGGCGCCGGCAGGCGCGCAACTCGGACGACAGCGGCGAGCCCGGCGCGGTGACGACAGGCGAGGGGCAGTTGGTCTTCATGCGGACGAACCTCTGGTCTTCGATCTGAATGGACAGTGACCGCCATGCACCCGGCGCGGCGGCTCGTGAACGCCGGCGGGCGATGGAGGCGGAACTCCCGAAGGAGGCGCAGTCTAGGGAGCGGTGGGTGACCTCATCGTTTGCGCGAAGGCGGTCGAACGTTTCAGCTGAAATGCAACGCGGCGACGCACGCGGCACACGCGCCCCCCGATGCAACGACGTTCGGCGAACCGCGAAATCGACATCGGCCGTGCGCGGCCGTCAGACGAACGAGCGCATGCCCCGCCGGTGGCGATGGCCGCCGGCTGCTGACAGCGTGGTGTCAGCAGGCGGGCCGACGCTCGTCAGCCCGCCAGTGCGTCAAGGCGTACCGTCGACGACAGCAGCGAACCCGGCCCGAGCGATCTCGGCCGAGACGCGCTCGATCCCTTGCACCTGGTCGACGATCCAGCCGCGCCGCGCATCGACGTCTGGCATCGCATCGCGCAAGGTGCGCACCGCGCGTGCATCGTCGCCCCGGCCTGCTTTGATCTCGATGGCCACGCGCTCGTTGCCGCGCTCGAGCACGAGATCGACTTCGGCGCCGGCAGCCGTGCGCCAGAAATAGGCCAGACCACCCGGATGCGCGATGCGCTCCCGGCGCAGCACGTCTTCGATGACGAAGCCTTCCCAACTGGCGCCACGCGCGGGGTGATCGGCCAACTCCTGCGCGGTGGAAATGTTCAACAGGTGGTGCAACATTCCGCTGTCGCGAAGGTAGACCTTGGGCGCCTTGGTCAGGCGCTTGCCCACGTTGCGAAAGTACGGCGGCAGCCTGCGCACCAGATGGATCGATTCCAGCACATCGAGGTGGCGCAACAGCGTGTGGTACGACACGCCGAGCGACGATCCCAATGCCGAGGCGTTGAGCAGACCACCGTGCTGGTGCGCCAGCATCGTAAGCAGACGCCTCATGAACAACGGATCGGCGCGAACGCCGTACTGCGGCAGGTCGCGCTCGAGAACGAGGCGCAGATAGCTCTCCCACCACATCCGCGCATCGCCCCGCAGCGCGTCGGGAAAACCACCCTTGAGCCACACCGCCTGCCACGGCGCGCCGGGCGACCCCGCCGCGGCCTCGCTGGCGGTGAGCGGATCGAGCTCGATCACCGCCGCGCGGCCGGCCAGCGACTCCGACACACCACGCACCAGAGCAGGTTGCGCCGAGCCAAGCACCACGAAGCGGCCGCGCCGCGCGCGCTGCGCGTCGACCGCGCCGCGCAGCGCAGCGAAGACCGACGGCACCGCCTGCGCCTCGTCGAGGATCAGGCGCTCGCCGACGGCGTCGAGCACGAAGCGGGCGTCCTGGCGGAAACGCTCGGCCGTGTTCGGATCTTCGAGGTCCAAATAGTGGTGCCGCGGGAACACCGCGCGCGCCAGCGTGGTCTTGCCGACCTGACGTGCGCCGAGCACCACCACCACGGGGAACGAAGCGGCGGCGGCACGCAGCGCAGCGGCGGCAGCGCGAGGAAACATGGCTTGCATTTTAGAAGACAGGGTTCTAATGTGCCAGTCTGATGCCCGCCGCCATCGGTGTACCCATCGCGGCGCAGGAAAGGATCGCTGCCGACAACGGTCCGCGTCAGACGCGCCGGTGTCGCCACGGCGCCCACGCCAGGCACAGCCACCCGGCCAGGAACGCCACGCCGCCGAACGGCGTGATCGCGCCCAGCGCGCGCAGCCCCGTGAGGGCGAGCGCATAGAGACTGCCCGAGAACAGCAGCGTGCCGACGACGAACAGCCAGCCGGCGGCGGCGAGCGCGCGGCCGGGCCAGCGCGCATGCGCCAGCGCCACCGCGAGCAGCGCGAGCGCGTGCATCACCTGGTAGCGCACGCCGGTGTCGAACGTGGCCAGCAACTCGGGCGCGAGGCGCGCCTTCAGCCCATGCGCGGCGAAGGCGCCGAGCGCGACACCGAGGAAACCGGAGATGCAGCCGAGGGTGAAGAAGAGGCGGTCCATGCGTCGCAGGCCTCAAAGCTCTTGGCGATAGGTTGGCCGCACGGTTCGGCAGCGTTGATCGATCTGGTATTCGATCTGCCTGACCTGCTGTTCGGTCAATCGCGAAGCGCGCCGATCGTCAAGCAAGCCGGCAAGTTGTTTACCGCTGTAGACACCCACGTCCCCACGACCCTTCAAGTCTACAAACCAACCAGGCAGGGCCACGATCGACGCCACGGCGACCTTGCTGCCGGTGGCGCGCGTCAACCATTCGGAGAGCCACCTGGCATTTCGAGCGGCTTGCTCCAGCGGAGCCGACGACGTGAAGTGCGGAAACACGAGTCGCTGTCCGTCGTAGACAACGGTTGCATCATGGGTGCCGCCGTTGCGGCTGCGGCTTCGAGAAGCCCTTCGTCTCGACGGCGAACACGCCTTGCGTGGCCACCACGACGTGGTCGATGTTGAAGCCTTCAGCCGGCACGTCATGGAAGACCGCGGCGCCCCGCCGCGTCACCTTGCCCAGTTCTTGACCAATGGCCACCTCGCCGTCGAGACCGAGCCGCAGCCGATCGAGCTGCGCCGACAAGACCAGCAACTTGCGACTCGCAACCACCGCCACCCCAATAGCAAGCAGAGCCGCCACCGACACGCGCGGCCATGTCTGGCCCCGGCCGAAGACGTACGACTGCCCAAGATGAAGACAGACAATCAGCATCGGGAAGAAGATCAAAGTCGCGAGCCATGCATCTGCCTGCTCGTTCACCCGATCGATCTGCTCGCGCAAGGTTTCACCCGGCAGGCGAAGCAAGTTCTCGGTCAAGGGCGAGCGCCTGGCAGCCCTGGCCGACCGCTTGCGCTTCAGCATGAAGATCAGTGCGACGGCCGGGCCGGCGGCCATGGCCAGCAGCAGCCCTAGCACCGCCAGCAGCGTCTCGGCGGTCATGCGCCAGCCTCGCTCGCACTCCCGTTCAGATCCGCCGCAATCAACCTGAACTGCTCCAGCGCCGCCTCCAGATCGTCGACGATCTCCTGCGCGATCACCTCGGGCGGCGGCAGGTTGTCGCTGTCGGCCAGCGTCTCGTCGCGCAGCCAGAAGATGTCGAGGCTCGCCTTGTCGCGCGCCACCAGCTCGTCGTACTCGTAGACGCGCCAGCGCCCGTCGGCCTTCTCGGCGCTCCACGTCGCGGCTGCGCTGGTGCCGGTTGGCCGGGTTGTAGAGCTGCACGAACTCGTCCAGGTCCGCGCGCTTGAGCGGGCTGGTCTTCAGTGTGAAGTGCTGGTTGGTGCGCAGGTCGTAGATCCAGAGCTTCTTCGTCCACGGCGTTTCGCTGGCCGGCTTCTTGTCGAAGAAGATCACGTTGGCCTTCACGCCCTGCGCGTAGAACAGGCCGGTGGGCAGGCGCAGCAGGGTGTGCACGTCGCACTCGTGCATCAGCTTGCGGCGGATGGTCTCGCCGGCGCCGCCTTCGAACAGCACGTTGTCGGGCACCACCACCGCGGCGCGGCCGTGGGCTTTGAGCAGCGTCTTGATGTGCTGCACGAAGTTGAGCTGCTTGTTGCTGGTGGTGGCCCAGAAGTCGTCACGCTCGACGATGTCTTTCTCGGTGGAGGTCTTGCCGTCCTCGCCGACGATCATCGTGCTGCTCTTCTTGCCGAAGGGTGGATTGGCCAGCACCACGTCGAAGCGCTCGCCGGGGTCGGCCGCCAGCGCGTCAGCCACCTTGACGGGCACGCTCTTCTCCGAGCCGATGCCGTGCAGCATCAGGTTCATCGCGCACACGCGCGCAGTGGCCTGCACCAGCTCCCAGCCGCGGAAGGCGCCTTCCTTGAGGTGGCGCTTCTCGTCGCGGGTGAGGTTGGGGTGGTGCTGCGTGAGGTAGTGGTGCGCGGTGAACAGAAAGCCGCCGGTGCCGCAGGCCGGGTCGCACACCATCTCGCCGGGGCGCGGGGCGATGCAGTCCACCATCGCCTGAATCAGCGCGCGCGGCGTGAAGTACTGGCCGGCCCCAGACTTGATGTCTTGCGCGTTGCGCTCCAGCAGGCCCTCGTAGGCGTCGCCCTTCACGTCGGCACCCATCGCCGACCAGTTCTCGGCGTCGATCAGGTCGACGATCACGCGCCGCAGCTTGGCCGGATCCTGAAACTTGTTCTGCGCCTTGCCGAAGATCAGCGCCAGCGTGCCCGGCTGCTTGCCCAGTTCTTCCAGCGTGTGGCGGTAGTGGTCGAACAGCGCATCGCCGTCCTAGGACAGCAGCGCGGGCCAGGCGTAGGGCGCGGCGATGGGGCTCGGCCTGGTAGTACGGTGGGCGGCTGCGCTCGTCGGCCATCTTGAGGAACAGCAGGTAGGTGAGCTGCTCGACGTAGTCGCCATAGCTCATGCCGTCGTCGCGCAGGACGTTGCAGTAGTTCCAGAGTTTCTGGACGAGGGTGGAGGTGTTCATTGCCTCAGGCGAAGAGACGCTCGGCCAGCGAGCGCGGCGAGTGGACCGTCACGCCGCCGAACGACCGGCCGAAGCCGGCGCCGAAGTGCGTGCGGTCGCCGGTGACGAGCACGTCGCAGCGCAGGCGAATGGCAGCCGCGAGCATCGGCCGGTCCTTCTCGGGCAGCCAGCCCAGCTCGGCGGACGGCGCCGAAGCCGGCGGCACCGCCGCCGCGAGCCGCAGATGCGGCAGCAGTGCGTCGAGCACATGCACCGCCTGCGCGCCCTTGGCCTGCAGGTTGCGCCGCGCCTCGGCCACAACGTAGGCATCGGCGCAGCACTCATGGCCGCGCTCGACTAGCAAGCGCACGAGCGAGCGCCCCGCGCCGTCGGACTTGGCAGCCGAGAACAGGATGTTGGCGTCCAGGAAGACCCGCATGGCCGCGGGCGCCGTCAGCGGCGGCGACTCGCCCGTGTGCGGGCCGCGGGCGCCGACCGCGGCGCGGGTTCGCGCGCGGCGAGCACCGTGGCCAGGTCAGCCTCGGCCTCGTCGAATTCGCGCTCGCGCTGCGGCGTGTAGACCTCCAGCGGCAACGTCACCGCCGGCCGCAGCAGCAGCCCTTCGGGCGTGGTCTCTGCGATCAGCTGGTCGTCGGCCTTCAGGCCCATCGCCTGCCGCAGCTTGGCCGGCAGCGTGACGACGCCGCGGCTGGTGATTGTGACGGTGGTTTTCATGGCGGCAGATTAGCAGAAATGCAGCAATCACGCGGCGGCGCGCGCGAAGGGCGGACCGTCGAAATGAAGCTTTCAGGCCTGTTCAATTGAAAGTCGACGGCCCGGCCATTCGAAAACGACGCCGGCGCGCCGGCCGGCAGCTCAAGCTGCAGGTTGTTCGTCGCGAAGCAGTGCTTTGAACCCGGCTTGTTCGAAGTGCTGATCGTGCGCCAACGCCTCGCTGATACCGCGCGTTTGCATGACCTCGAAAGACGCGCAGTCCGTGAGGCTCCACTCCTTGTCCATGCGACGGCGGTAGAGATCGTAGGCATGAGCGAACTGCAACGAGGTCTGCGGCACGACCTCCACGTTGGGATTGGCCCTGATCCTGTCCACGCCCGAAACGGCGTACGGACGCACGGGCAGTTTCGAGAGCGCTGCCAGCAGCTCGGACAAGACCATCTCCGTCGTCACCATCCTGACCTTGCCCAACGCCACGGATGCCGCTCGCGCACGTTCGTGGAGCTTGTCGTTCGGATTGAGCACGGCCTCCCAGTAGCCGGTATCGGCAAACACGACCTTCACTTGCGGCCGTCCTCGGTGCCGTAGACCACTTCGTCGATGCGGGTCGAGAGATCGTCGGGCACTGCTTGCCACGTGCCGGCGGCGGCGCGCTGTTCCTGATCGCCGCCAGTTCCTCCCAAATCGGCAGCGCCGTTTCGTCGTAGGCGAGCGGCGCCTTCGCGGACACCTCGACCTTGTCAACCCGAATCAGGCGTCGCATCTGGCGATCACGGGTCGAGAACTCAGCGATCCCCGCCACACGCAGCAAGACGCTGCCGGTGACTCTTCGGCGCGCTTCGAGTACGACCGTCTCGTGTGCCGCATCAAAGCGGCCGTCGATGAGGGGGCCACCATCGGGAAGCTGCAGCTTGAAGGCTCCGGGGCCTACGTTCGCCATGCGGACTTCACCCACGAGATCAACGGCATCTTCGAAGGTTGGACCAATCCATTCCGCAAGCCTCTGTCGCGCGCGTGCGCCGTACACAGCCTCGGCGCTGCCCCGACGAGAACGTACGAACAGCGTCTCGTCAGCGCGGAGGGTTCCGCCAAAGTCGCGGAACAACGGAACGACATTGGCGGGCAGCGCGTCCGGCAGGAGGTCGTCGCGGTCCGCGGCTGTGATCGCCTGATCGATGAGCGCTGCAGCCTCATCGAAATCGTCGTCGAAGTCGAGTTCGCCCTGAACCACCTCACGCACCCGGCGCAACGGCAAAGCTGCAGACCCAGGGATCACGCGGTCGAACTGCAAGCGGAACCCGTCTTCGAAGCGCTTTGGCAGGCGAACGCGGTCGGGGTTCTTGCGGCGCCACAGTTCCTTTGCGCACTCGAGCACCAGCGTGCGATAGGCAAGCAGTTCCTGGGTGCACTCCACATCAAGTGCATGCCCCTCGAACCGCTTGCCGTCGAAGCGGAGAGTTGCGAGATCTACGGTGTTGTCCGTTGCCATGATGGAGTCCGTCAGCGGCCTGTCCGCAACTGTGTCACGCCGCGAACGCCCGCGCCAGCACCGCCTGCCGCAGGGCCTGCGCGCGCGCGAGGTTCGCGTCGACCTCGGCCTCTACCTCGCGGACGATGGAGAGGCGGCGGTCGACTTCGGCGACGATGTTCTGTTGCGTCATCAAGTCGGGCACCCTGATGGGCGCCGACATCAGCGTAGCCTTGGTCAGCTTTCGTCGTCCTGTCGACCCGGTTGTGAGCGGGATGAAGGGGTAGTAGGAAAGGGCCAGGTTCAGGTACTTGGGAAGCACGAGGTCCCTCCGGGCGCGCAGCACATGGGTATGGTTGTTCACCCAGCACTTTCCAGAGAAGTAGTAGCTGAACGGCTGCTTCCGGCCCACGAAGGTCTCGTCTTCAACGACGAGCACCAACTCTTCGTCGAAGCGCGCTTCGTCGATCCACCCCGTCTGCCCGTTCGCACCGAGATACGGGATCGTTCCAACGCGCTTCGCTCGTTCGGTCTTGTTCACGGGCTCTCTCATGTTGTCGAGAGAGACGGCGACGTCGGTGACCGTGCCCATCACATTGGTCGAGAACGAACCCGGCGAAGTCAGGACTTCAACGGTGGCGCGCCCGAAGTGCATAGCGTTGGCCTTAACGCGCTTGAGGTTGGCGACGGCTTCGTCGAGGCGGGAGAACTGCCTTTCGATCTCAGCAACGATGCGTTCTTGTGTGGCGGGCGGACCCCACACGAACGGAACGCCTCGCGCCAGCGTCCTCGATGACACGCTGGCCTGCTCCAGCGGCAGCCTTGACGATCGCAGTTGCGGATGTTGATCGAGCAGTAGCCGCGCATCCGCGGTCGAACGCTGCTGAACGCCGAACTTCGGTAGCACATCGTCGGCGAATCGAATCCGCGTCATGTGGTTCGAGAACGCAAAGTCACCTGCAACACTTACGGCAGCCGTCTTGCCCACGAGATCGGGACTGTTGGTGTTGTTGAACAGCACGTCACCAACCGCAAGGCGACGGTCGTCCTTGCTTCCCGACACGAACTTCGTCACCGACAGATCGATCTTTCCGTCGCGATCGACGTTCATCGGGCGCAAGTGGGCAACACCCTCTCCGGTCTGATTGTGTTCACCGCTCGCGAAGCCCGGCTCGATCTCCTTGGCAAAGTCACCAACGTATCCAGCGCGCCAACCCTTTGGCAAGGCGTCGAGGTGCAGCGGGTAGTGGACGCCTGTCTCCATGCTCACGCTGCCAGCTCCCGATTCAACTCATCGATCACCTTCGGCAGCTCCGCCCCAAAGAGTTGATGCACCCGTCCCAGCCCGCCCCGCTGGTCGAACGGCGCATAGCCGAAGTCCTCGGCCTCGATGCCGAGGTTTGATGCGATGTGCTCGGCCATCTTCTCCAGCCACCAGCGCTGCTCGTCGGTGAACGCCTTGCCCGCCGCTTGCTGCTGCGCCAGCCACGCCTTGAAGTTGGTGGCCACGCGCTCGGGGTACGGCACCAGCTCGTTCTCCTGGTGCATCGCGTAGCGCACCAGCGAGACCAGGTCGGTCAGGATGCGGCGGCGGCTTGCGCCCTTGACCTTGCTGGCATCCAGCGCGGCGTAGGCCTGCCAGAGCTGGCTTTCGGTCCACAGGTGCGGCGGGGCTTGCAGCGTGTCGGCCAGCGCCTTGAGGTCGTCGAACCTCAACGGCGCCTTGGTCGGGCGGTTGTAGAGGATCTGCAGCGCGGTGATCTCGTCGCGGTGCTGCTCGATGTAGGCCTCGAAGCTCTGCACGATGCCCTGCGCGCGCTCGCGCGCGGCCGCGGAGAAGCTGGCTTCGAGCACGCGGTCTTGCGTGACGGTGTCGATCACCAGTTCCTTGCTTGCTTTCAGCGTGACGATCAGCGTGCGCAGCGCGGGGCTGGAGAGCGGCTTGACTGCGTTGCGCAGCGCGGCTTCCGCTTCCTGCGGCGAGCGGCCCGAGTCCTGGCCCGGCGGGTCCAGCGCCTGCACGATGCCGCGCGCGAGGTCGTTCAGGCCCAGGCCACCGGCTTGCGCCACCACCTTGGCGCGCTCGGCGTCGCTGAGCTGGGCGTCCAGCCGCGCCAGGCGCACCGCCACGCTGGAGAGCACCTCGGGCTCCACGTTGCCCAGGCTCACGGCCTGCAGCAGCGCGTCGAGCGGCACGCTCTTCTTCTGGTCCATCGGGCGGCTGTCGGTCTTGTCGCGCTCGCACACGCCCACGCAGTCGACGATGACGAAACGGTCCTTGTGCACGTGCTCGCCGGGGTTCACGCCGCGCAGGTCGTCGTCCTTGATCACGCGCACGCCGCGGCCCTTCATCTGCTCGAAGAAGCTGCGGCTCTTGACGCTGCGCATGAAGACCACGATCTCCACCGGCTTGATGTCGGTGCCGGTGGCGATCATGTCCACGGTGACGGCGATGCGCGGGTAGTAGCTGGTGCGGAAGGCTTTGATCAGCTCCTCGGGCCTGCTGCCCGTGGTGCGGTAGGTGATCTTCTGCGCGAACTCGTTGCCGCGGCCCCACTCCTCGCGCAGGATGCCGACGATGGCCTCGGCGTGGTTGTCGTCCTTGGCGAAGACGAGCGTCTTGGGCAGCTCCTGCCGTTGCGGAAAGAGGTCGCTCTGCCAGCGGTCGCGCAGCGTGCGCGCGATGGTGCGGATCTGGTCGGGCGTCTGCACGCTGCGGTCGAGCTCTTCGGGCGCGTAGTCGAAGTCGTCGTCGAGCTGCCAGTCGCGCCGGGCGCGGGTGGGCTTGTCGAGAACCTGCAGCCAGTAGCCGGCTTCCACGGTGCTGCCGGCCTCGGTGACCTCGGTCTTGATGCGGTAGACGTCGTAGTTGACGTTCACGCCGTCGGCCACCGCCTGCGGGTGGCCGTACTCCATCACCAGGTTCTGGTTGAAGAAGCCGAAGGTCTGCTTGTTGGGCGTGGCGGTCAGGCCGATCAGGTAGGCATCGAATACTCCAGCACCTGGCGCCACAGGTTGTAGATGCTGCGGTGCGCCTCGTCGGTGACGATGATGTCGAAGGTCTCGATCGGGAACGCGGGGTTGTAGTCGATCGGTTCGGGTTCCTTGAACAGGCTCTCCGCTGCTGAAGTGGATTCCTCGTCGGCCTCTTCCGCCAGCTCGCGGCCCTTGAGCATGCTGAACATGCGCTGGATGGTGCTGATGCACACGCGCGCGGTCTTGTCGAGCTGGTTGCTCGTGAGGTGCTGGACGATGTACTCCTCGCCGAACTTGTAGTTGTTGACGGGCGAGACGTACTGGTCGAACTCCTTCTTGGTCTGCCGGCCCAGGTTGCCGCGGTCCACCAGAAACAGCACGCGCCGCGCGCCCGCGAACTTGATCAGACGGTAGATGAAGCTGATGGCGGTGAAGGTCTTGCCGCTGCCGGTGGCCATCTGGATCCGCGCGCGCGCTTGTTCCTGGCGAGGCTGGCTTCGAGGTTGCGGATGGCGGTGATCTGCGCCGGCCAGAGCTTGAAGTCGCCCCACTCGGTGACCAGCTCGGGCATCTGGCGCACGCGGGCCAGGAAGGTGTTGTGGCCCAGGTAGCGCGCCGGTGGCTCCATGGCGGCCGCATGGCTCGGCGTCACGCCGAGTGGCGGCGCCGCGTCTGCCTTCAGCCAGTCGGCAAGTTGTTCGGGCCGGTGGAAGGCAAAGGTCGCGCGCGATCGCGGCTCCGGGTCGAGCCCATTGGTGAACTGGGTTTCGACGCCGGTGGATTCGTAGAGGAACGGCAGCGGCCGCGTCCACGCCGGCAGCGTGGCGGGCAGGCCCTCGGAGTACTTGGCCGACTGCAGCTCCACGCTCTTGAGCGTGGCGCCCTGCTTCTTGGCCTCCACCACGCCGGCGGCCTTGCCGTCCACGTAGAGCAGATAGTCGGCCCTGCCGTGGCCCGGGTTGAGCGGGAACTCGCGCAGCGCCACGCCGCGCGCGGCGTGGATGTCGGCGTCCTCGAGGTCCTGCACCGCCCAGCCGGCCGCGGTGAGCAGGCGGTCGATCTGCTCACGCGCCTTGGCCTCGGGTGAGCCGTTGCCCAATTCGCCTCCTTCGTGTGGCCAGCAGGCTAACCCAGGTTGCAGTCGACGCCTGTGTGCATAGCCTCAGAACTGAGCACGGGTACGCATTCTGTAGCCCACTGCCGGCCCACAGCTCGATCGGCGAGCGCATCTGCAGGCCGCACTGCGGCCCGGTGGTGTCCATGCGGGTTCCTCGATGGCGCCGGGGGTGTCCGGCCGGCGGTTTTCCCGCGCGGCCGCCCGGCTCAGCGCGCTCGCCGTTCGTGGGATAGCCCGGGGTAGCCCGGCGCGCTAAAACCGCGCACGATCGATGCCCCGTCGTCGAAGCCGGTCGTGCGCGCGGGTCGACGGCCGGGTCGCAGACGCGGCGTGCCGGTGCAGGCTCAGTCACGAGGATCCGCATGACCCCTTCGAACCCCAAACCCAGCGTGCTCGTGCTCGGCGCCAACGGCCGGCTCGGCGCGGCCGTGGTGTGGGCGTTCGCGGCGGCCGGCTGGGCCGTGCGCGCGCAGGCGCGCCGTGCGCCGGCACAACCGCTGCCCCCCGGCGCCGAACTCGTGCCGCTGCCACTGAACGACACGGTGGGCCTGGCCGCAGCCTCGCGCGCGCGCGTGGTGGTGCACGCGGTGAACCCACCCTACACGCAGTGGGCGACGCAGGCGCTGCCGCTGCTGCACCAGGGCATTGCGGTCGCGCAGCGCCTGCACGCCACGCTGATGCTGCCGGGCAACGTCTACAACTTCGGCGAGAGCATGCCGGCGCTGCTGAACGAGCACACGCCGCAACTGCCCACCACCCGCAAGGGCCACATCCGCGCGCAGATGGAGCGCGAGCTGCGCGAGCTGGCCGAGCGCGGCGAGCTGCGCAGCGTGGTCGTCCGCGCGGGCGACTTCTTCGGCGGCGGCACCGGCAGCTGGCTCGACCTGGTGATCGTCAAGCAGCTGCCGCGCGGCAAGCTGGTATACCCGGGCCCGCTCAGCGCGCCGCACGCGTGGGCGTTTCTGCCCGACCTGGCGCGCGCGTTCTCCGCGGTGGCACAGCACGTCAACGAGCTGCCGGCGTTCGCCGACCTGCCGTTCGCAGGCCACACGCTCACCGGCGAAGAGCTCCACGGCGCGATCGCGCGGGCCACCACCGCGCTGGGGCTGGCGCCGCGCGACGCCCGCTTCAAGCGCGGCAGCGTGCCGTGGCCGCTGCTGAAGCTCGGCGGCCTGGTGGTGCCGATGCTGCGCGAAGTGGTCGAGATGTCGTACCTGTGGCGCGTGCCGCATGCGCTCGACGGCACCGCGCTGCAGCGCGTGGTGGGGCCGCTGACGACGACGCCACTCGATACCGCGATGCGGCGCGCGCTGATCCACCTCGGCGAGTCGAAAGCCGCGCAGGCGGCGGTGCAGCCGCGCTGAGGCGGGCGACGCTCCCGCGCCGCCGCGACGAGCGGCCCGCGGGCAGGCTGGCCGACGATGCGCGGCGCGAAGGGCCCGCGCGCGAGCTCGTCAAGATCGCGCGCAGTCGACTCGCCTGCGCGTCCTTGGCGCGCTCAGGTTGGCGGCAACAACACAGTGGCCTCGAGCCCCGGCTCGGCACGCCCGAGGCTCAGCTCGGCGCCGTGCGCCTGCGCCACCAGCCGGCACAGGTACAGCCCGAGGCCCACGCCGCCGGCGGCGCGCGTGCGCGCGCTGTCGGTGCGGTAGAACGGCTCGGTCATCCGTTGCAGTTGCTCGGGCGTGACACCGGGGCCGAAGTCGCGCACCGCCAGCGCGATGCGCCCGCCGGCCTCGCGCCGCAGCGACACCACCGGCGCGCGCGCCGCGCCGGCGCTGTGGCGCAGCGCGTTGTCGATCAGGTTGCGCAGCAGCAGCTTCAGGCGCATCGGATCGGCCTGCACGGGTTCGATCGACGCGTCGAGTTCGAGCCCGAGCGCGGCAGCGGCGAACTGCGTGCTCACCACCTCGCGCACCAGCGCGGCGAGATCCACCGCCTCGGTGTGCAGCGCACGGTGGCCGGCCGCCAGGCGCTCGCCTTCGAGCAGGTCGGCGATCAAGTCGCGCATCTCGGAGAGGTCGCGCAGCAGCGCGTCGCGGGGCTCGCCCTCGGCCACCAGCTCGGCGTTGACGCGCGCGCGCGTCAGCGGGCTGCGCAGCTCGTGGCTGATCGCCAGCAGCAGCGCGCGCTTGGCGTCGAGCATGCCCTGCAGGCTGTGCGCCATCGTGTTGACGCGATCGGCGAGGTCGCCCAGCTCGTCGCGCCGCACCGGCACGATCGGCCGGCTGAAGTCGCCGGCGCCGAAGCGCATCACGCCGGCGCCGATGGCCTGCAGCGGCCGCAGCATGCGGCGCACGTAGAGGTACGCCGCCAGCGTCAGCAGCAGCAGCGCGGCGAGCGTGAACCAGCCCACCAGGTGCTGGGGCTCGGCGGGCAGCGGGCCGACGAGGCCGAAGGTGATGCGGTGGCCGTCGGCGGTGGTGCGCACCAGGCCCCAGCCGCTGCGCGCATCGCCGCTGTGGCCCCGCGGCCGGTGCCGCGCGGGGCTCGAGTCCCACTGCACCTGCGGACCCTCGATGCGCACCGTCAGCGGCAGCCGCGCGACGATCGCCTTGGCACGGTCGATGTCTGGCGGCGTACCGATCTCGGCGGCGAGCCGGTCCACATAGTCGGCCACCAGCGGCTTGGCGTACCCCGTCCAGCCGGTCTCGACGATGCGCTTCATGCCGAACAGGAACACCCCGGTCATCGCCAACGCGAGCAGCACGAACACGATCACCAGCCGCCACTTCAGCGAGTGGCGCATCGAGTGGCGCCAGCCGCCGTGGCGCGAATGCCGCCGCGCAGGCGCTGCAGGCTCGCGAGCGCCGGGGGCCGGACTCACCGGGGGCGCATTCACCGCCGCAGGCTTCGTTGCCGCCACCGCGCCCTCACGCACGCACGCCGGCGAACGTGTAGCCGGCGTTGCGCAGCGTCTTGATGCACTCCAGCGGCTCGAGCTTGCGGCGCAAGCGGCTCACCAGGATGTCGACCGCGCGGGTGTGGATGTCTTCGGCGTTCTGGCCGCGCAGGCGCTCGAGGATGTCGTCGCGGCCGAACACCTTGCCGGGCGACCCCGCCAGCATCGCCAGCAGGTCGAACTCGGTGCTCGTCAGCTCGATCGCGGCGCCGTCTCGTTGCACGGTGCGGCGGTCGAGGTCGACCACCAGGCCGCCGTCGAAGCGCAACTGCCGTGCGCCGCTGGCTGCCGCAGGCGCCGCGCGGCGCAGCACGGTCTGGATGCGCACCAGCAACTCGCGCGGCTCGAACGGCTTGGGCAAGTAGTCGTCGGCGCCGAGTTCGAGGCCGACCACGCGGTCCATCACGTCGCCGCGCGCGGTGAGCATCACGATCGGGATCTGGCTCTCCTTGCGGATGGTGCGACACAGCTCGAAGCCGTCCATCTCGGGCAGCATCACGTCGAGGATCGCGGCGTCGAAGCCGCCGCCGCGCAGGCGCTCGAGCGCCTCGCCCGGCCGCGTGGCGTGCTGCAGCTCGAAGCCGAAACGCCGGCAGTAGGCCGCCAGCGGCGGCCCGAGTTGCTCGTCGTCGTCGATCAGCAGCAGGCGCGGCATCGAGGCGGGGTTGCGGCCGGCGTCGGGCGCCGGCCGCGAGGCCACTGTACCAACCGCCGCACGCGAGCGGCGGCGCTCGACATCAGCCACCCCAGCCGCGACGGCCGCGCGCCATGAACTCGCGCACCTTCTGCTGCTGCTCGGGCTTCAGGCTGTCGTAGAAATCGCCCACCGCGGCGATCAACGCCGGGGCACCAGCCTCGATGGCCTGCGCCTTGCCGTCGACGAAGGCCTTGGCCTTGACGCGGTCGAAGGTGGGGCCCGCCACCAGCGACCGGATCTCGCTGCGCGGGTCGGTGGCGCCGCGCAGCGCCTGGCGTTGCGCGCGCCACTGGTCGGCCACCGCGCCGAGCTTGGCCTTCTGCGCGTCGTCGAGGTCGAGCTTGTTGCCGATGCGCTCGACCATGCGGGCCTTGGCCTTGGCGGCGTCCTCGTCGCTCATCGCCTGCCAGCCGTGGCCGTGGTAGCGGTGCGAGCAGGCGGCGAGGCCACCGAACAGGATGCCGGCCCCAAACAGGCCGATCAGGGTGCGCTTCAACCAGGGTTTCATGTCGGATCCTTCGTGGCCATCGAGGCCGTTGTCGAACACGGCTCGATGGTGCGCAGCCGCTCGCGCGGCGTCCTTTCGGCGCGGTATCGCCGTGTATCGTTTCTTGTCGCCGAGCGACGAACGCGCCTCAGTGCAGTTTCAGGCGCGCGATGGCCGCGGTCAGCGCCAGCCCGATCAGCGACGACGCACCGGTCACCAGCCAGGTGAGCTGCCAGCCGCCGGCGATGCCGGCCACCCAGGCCACCAGCGGCGGCCCGATGAACTGGCCGAACGCCGACCACTGCTGCATCCAACCCAGCGTGGTCGACAGCGTGTGCTCGCTCGGTGCCACGCGCACGCCCACCGCGAACAACGTGGCCGGCACCAGCCCGCCGACCGACGAGAACGCGAGCACCGCCAGGTAGCGCAGCCACGCCGGCAGCCCCTCGCCGTGTGCGCCGCCGGCAAACGCCAGCACCGTGGCCAAGCCCATCGTGACGAAGCCCACCACCAGCAGCGTGACCGGCTTCGCGCCGCGGTGCAGCAGGCGACCCGAGCCGATGTTGCCGATCATGTTCACCGCCGCGGCGAGCGCGGTGAGCACGCCGGTGGCCGCGCCCGAGATGCCGGCCTGCGTGTAGATCGACGGCAAGAAGCCGATCACCGCCAACCACTGGCCCGAGTAGACGGCAAAGCTGGTGGCCGCCAGCCACGGCCCGCGCGCGCCGAGCGTCTGCCGCAGGCGCGACGCGAAGCGCGGCTGCGCTGGCGCGACGGCGGGCGCTGCATTCGGTGCGGGCGTCGCGGCGGGTGCAGCCGCTGCGGCGGGCACCGCGCGCGCGAGCCACCACGCCATCGCGGCGCTGATCGCGGCGAGCAGCCACCACCAGCTGCGCCAGCCGATGGCACCGATCCACAGCGGCCCGACCAGCAGCGCGCTGGCGGTGGCCAGCGGCATGTAGGCACCCCACAGGCCGAGCATCAGGCTCATGCGCTCGGGCGGCACCAGGCGACGCACCAGCCCAGGCGCCGGCAGCACGGTGAGCAGGAAGCCGAAGCCCTCGGCGGCGCGCAGCACCAGCAGCGCCGTCACGTCATCCGACGCGCCGCCGAGCGCGCTGGCCACCACCAGCACCGACAGGCCCACCAGCATGCTGCGCTTGAGGCCGAGCGAATCGGCCAGCGCGCCGAAGGCGACACCGGCGCACATGCCGGCGCCCTGCACCATCGACAGCAGGAACGCCGCCTGCAGCAACGTCAGGCCGAGCGCCTGCTGCAACGCCGGGATCGCCGGCGGCAACTTGCCCACGTGCAACGCCGCCGCGACGCCGCCCAGGATGACCACCAGCGCCGGCTCGACCAATGGCTTGTTCGACGGCTCGCGGGCGGCTTGCATCGCGCGCACTCTACCTGCGCCGCTGCGCCAGGGCCCCGCGGACGACGCGGACGCACGCGCGCGGCACGCGCAACCCGGCGCGCATCGCGACAATCGGGCGCATGAGGTCCGGCGCCGCACCCCCCGCTCGCCAACGCGCACGCCGCGCGCTGCTGCGCGCGGGCCTGGGTGCGCTGCTGGGCAGCGCCGCCGGCTGTGCCGTCACGGGTGGCACCGTGCAGCCCTGGGAGCAGCGGCTGCGCGGCTCGACGTTGGCGCTGCTCGGCGAAGTGCACGACAACGAGTTGCAGCACCGCTTGCGCACCGCGGTGTTCGCGCGCGCGCTCGCCGCCGGCTGGCGGCCGGCGCTGCTGATGGAGCAGTTCGACCTCGATCGCCAGGCCGATCTCGATCGCGCGCGCCGCGAGCGGCCGCGCGACGCCGCGCATCTGGTGGCGCTGGCGGGCGGCGACGGCTGGCATTGGCCGTACTACGAGCCGGTGGTCGCGCTGGCGCTGCAACACGGGCTGCCGCTGGTGGCGGCCAACGTGCCTCGCGCGTGGGCGAGCCGGCTCGTGCGCGACGACTACGACGCCGTGCTCGGCGCCGAGCGCGTACGCGCATGGGGCCTCGATCGCGCGCCCGAGTCACCTTGGCAGGCGGCGCAGGAGCGTGCCATCGATGCCGGCCACTGCGGCGCGCTGCCGCCAGGCTTGTGGCCCGGCATGGCACGCGGGCAGTTCGCCCGCGACGCGGCAATGGCGCACCTGCTGCAGGCCCATGGCGCGCGCGGCGCGCTGCTGTGGGCCGGCGACGGCCACGTGCGGCGCGATCTCGGCGTGCCGCGCTGGCTCGAGCGCCGGGGCATCGCCGCGCTGGCGGTCGGCTTCGTCGAACGCGGCACGCCGCCGCCGGACGCGGGCGTCTACGACGCGGTGGTGTGGACGCCCGCGGCCACGCGGCCCGACCCATGCGCCGCGTTCAAGACCAACTCGCAGCTCGATGCGGCGCGGCCTGATCGCAAACGAGAATGAATCGCCGACGCAGGCGCCGTGAATCACGCGCTGCGCGATTCGCGCGCACAATGCGCCGCTTGCAGCGAACCAGGAGACGGCCGTGAAAGGCGACGCCAAGGTCATCGAGTTCCTCAACAAGCAGCTCAAGCACGAGCTGACCGCGATCAACCAGTACTTCCTGCACTACCGCATGCTCGATCACTGGGGCTTCGGGCGCCTGGCCAAGCACGAGCGCGACGAGTCGGTCGAGGAGATGAAGCACGCCGACAAGCTGACCGAGCGCATCCTGATGATCGAAGGGCTGCCCAACTTCCAGGACCTCGGCAAGCTGATGATCGGCGAGAACGCGGTGGAGATCCTGCGCTGCGACCTCAAGGTCGAGCAGGCCTCGCACAAGACGCTGAAGGACGGCATCGCGCACTGTGAGACCGTGCGCGACTATGTCTCGCGCGAGGTGCTCGAGCGCATCCTCGAAGACACCGAAGAGCACATCGACTGGCTCGAGACGCAGATCGAACTGGTCGACAAGGTCGGCGAGGCCAACTGGCTGCAGTCGCAGATGGACGGCGGCGCGTCGAGCTGACGCGGCGCAGCGACACCGGCGCGACAGACACCCACACCACAGCGTACAGCCGGCGGGCACCGCCCGCGGCAGCACGTCCGATCGGCGATCAGCCGAACAGCTTGGTCGCGATCTGCGTCACGTGGCGGCCCTGGTACTGCGCCATGCCGATCTCCTGCTCGCTGGGCCAGCGCTCGCCCATGCCGCCGGTGATCGTCGAGGCGCCGTAGGGGCTGCCACCCTTGATCTCGTCGAGGCCCATCTGGCGCGCCTCGGCATACGGCAGGCCGACGATGATCATGCCCTGGTGCAGCAGCGTGGTGTGAAAGCTCAGGATCGTGCTCTCCTGGCCACCGTGTTGCGTGGCGCTGGCGGCGAACACCGAGCCGACCTTGCCGACCAGCGCGCCGGCGAGCCACAACGGCCCCGTCTGGTCGAGGAAGGTGCGCATCTGCCCCGTCATGTTGCCGAAGCGGGTGCCGGTGCCGAAGATGATGGCGTCGTAGTTGGCCAGTTCCGCCGGCTGCGCGACCGGCGCCGGCTGGTTGCTCTTGCCGCCGGCGGCCTTGAACGCGTCTTCGGGCATCGTCTCGGGCACGCGCTTGAGGTCGACCCTGGCGCCGGCGACGCTGCGCGCGCCTTCGGCCACGGCGTTGGCCATGACCTCGATGTGCCCGCGGAAGCTGTGATAGAGAACCAGAACCTTCGCCATGACGCGCTCCTTGCTGCAGATTTCGATTGGCTCGCATTGTGCGAAGGCCCTGCATGGCGATGGGACGAACGCATTGCACGCAGCGTGCGCAACCGCTGAACGCGGGCGTACCGCATCGGTGGTTGCCGCCTCCTGCGCGTCCGCGTAAGACGAACCCCGCCGATGGAACCCGAGTACATCGAACACCGCGTCGCCGGCGGCGTGCCCATCAGGCTGTGGAGCCGCGGCGTACCGGTGGAAGACGAGGCCAGGCGCCAACTGGGCAACGCCGCGCGGCTGCCGATCGTGTTCAGCCACGTCGCCGCGATGCCCGACGTGCACGTGGGCATCGGCGCCACGGTGGGCGCGGTGATCCCGACGCTCGCGGCGATCATTCCGGCGGCGGTGGGTGTCGACATCGGCTGCGGCATGATGGCTGCGAAGACCACGCTGCGCGCGGGCGACCTGCCGGTCGACCTGGGGCCGCTGCGCTCGGCGATCGAGCGCGCGGTGCCGCACGGCCGCGCGCCCAAGGGCCGCGACCCCGGCGCGTGGAGCCCCGATGCCGTGCCTGCGGCGATCGACCGCGCGTGGTCGCAGCTCGAGCCGGAGTTCGCCGAGCTGGTGCGCGACCACCCGCGGCTGGCCAAGGCCAACCATCGTGTGCACCTGGGCACGCTGGGCACGGGAAACCACTTCATCGAGGTGTGCCTCGACGAGAGCGATGCCGTGTGGTTCATGCTGCACTCGGGCTCGCGCGGCGTCGGCAACGCGATCGGCACGATGTTCATCGCGCTGGCACGCGAGGACGCGATGCGCCAGCAGGCCAACCTGCCCGACCGCGATCTCGCGTACTTCGAGGAAGGCTCGGCCCACTTCGCCGACTACGTGCGCGCGGTCGGCTGGGCGCAGCGCTTCGCCGAACGCAATCGCGAATTGATGATGCAGCGCGTGTTCGACGCCGCGCGGCGCGCGATCGCCAGGCCGTTCGCCGGCCACGTCGAGGCGGTGAACTGCCACCACAACTACGTGCAGCGCGAGCGGCACTTCGGCGCCGACGTGTGGGTCACGCGCAAGGGCGCGCTGAGCGCGCGCGCCGGGCAGCTCGGCATCATTCCGGGCAGCATGGGCGCGCGCAGCTACATCGTGCGCGGCAAAGGCAACGCCGACAGCTTCGAGAGTTGCTCGCACGGCGCCGGCCGCGCGATGAGCCGCACCGAGGCCAAGCGCCGCTTCACGCTGGCCGACCACCGCGCGGCGACCGCCGGCGTCGAATGCCGCCAGGACAAGGGCGTGATCGACGAGACGCCCGCCGCCTACAAGGACATCGACGCGGTGATGGCCGCGCAGGCGAGCCTCGTCGAGGTGGTGCACACGCTGAAGCAGGTGGTGTGCGTAAAAGGCTGACCACGGCAGTACGCGCCGCCGCGCCCGACCAGTCAGCTCAAATGCTGCCCGAAGAACCTCAGCGTGCGATCCCACGCGATGCGCGCCCACGCCGCGTCGTACTGCGTGACGTCGATGCGGCCCGGGCCTTGCGCGTCCTCGTTGGCGAACGCGTGGTGCGCGCGGTAGCGGTGCCCTTCGTAGCGCACCTTGGCCTCGCGCAGCTTGGCCTCGAGCGCATCGACACCGGCGATCGCGAACGCGGCGTCCTGCGTGCCCCAGTGCGCCATCAGCGGGGCCTTGATCTTCGCGGCGTCCACGTAGTCCAGTGGCGGATAGCCGTACCAGACGACGCCGGCGTCGGCCTCGGGCGCCATCGTCGAGGCGAGCAACGTCAGCGCGCCGCCCATGCAGAAGCCGGTGACGCCGACCTTGCCGCTGCCGAGTTTGGCCGCCTTCAAATACTGCACCGCGCCGCGCACGTCGTTGGACGCCGCATCGCCGAAGTTCAGGTTGGTCATCAGGTGGTGCGCCTCCTCGGCCTTCAACGTGCTCTTGCCGCGGTAGAGGTCGG
This sequence comes from Ideonella sp., assembly GCA_015075545.1. Classification (GTDB taxonomy): domain Bacteria; phylum Pseudomonadota; class Gammaproteobacteria; order Burkholderiales; family Burkholderiaceae_C; genus JAEUPI01. The sequence continues at coordinate 166,958 of JABTUC010000001.1, forward strand.
GCACCAGCGCGGTGAAGCCCGCGTCGGCCAGCCGCTGCGCGACGCCGCGGATCTGGTCGTTCAGGCCCCACCACTCCTGGATCACCACCACCGCGGCGACGGGTGACTCGGCCTCGGCGAGAAAGCCCTTGACCTGTTGGCCGTCGGGGCGCTTGAAGTCGATCGTACGGGTCATCGTCGTCTCCTTCGTCAATCGTGGGGGCGACGATTGTGGCGAAACCTGCCCGGCGACTCCAGCGCAGGGGTGCAATTCACGAATGGCCGGCGCGCAACGGCGCCTCGCGCCACGGCGAGTGCGCGACGCGTCGGGCTCGAAGGCTCAGGCGCCCGGCGTTCAGTGCGCGGCAGCGCGCGCGAGCACCGCCTTCGCGGCCTGCTCCGATGCCACCGAACGCTCGAGCGGCGCCAGCGACAGCCCCGCTTGCTCGTAGTGCAGATTCTCGTAGACCTCGCCGGCCGCGGGATACGCGGCAAGGATCGCCTGCACCGCATCGGCGGGCATCTCCTCGGCGAGCGCCGCCTGCAGCTGCGACACCAGATGTCGGTAGGCATCGGCGTCGGCGCGGGCACGGCCGACCTCCACGCGCTGCAGCAGGTGCGCGAGTGCGAACACGGTTTCCAGGCGGCTGCGAATCGTCGAATCGGGATTCATGGCCAACTCCAACAGTTGCCTGTCAGTTGCGGCCTGCCGGCTGGCAGTTCAAGGGGGCGCCACGGCGACCACACGTACCATGGGCGCACCAGGGTCTTCGCTCGCGGCGTGTGCCGGCGCCATGACGCCGGCCCGCGCCGCGTGACTGCGGCGCCGCTGTCGCTGCGCTACGGCTTCACCACCGTGGCAAATATCTTCTGCGCCACCACCCAGCGGCCGTCGACCTTGACCAGGTTGAGGTAGTCGGTGAAGTAGCGCGGCGGAATCTGGCACTTGACCTTGACGAAGGCGGTGTCGGGCCCCGACTGGTCGACCAGCAGGATCGCATCGTCGCGCACCAGGCCCTTCGACTTCGGCGAGCCGCGCTCGCGCATCGCCTTCAGCCACTCGTCGCGCGGCCACACGGTGAGCTTGCCGTCTTGCACGTAGGTGAGCGCACTGGTGTCGTGGAACACGGCGGTCAGCTTGTCGACGTCGCCTTCGTACAGGGCGTCGAGGTAGGTCTGAACGGTCTGCTCGATGGCCTTGCGATCGTCGGTGCTCATGCTGATTCTCCTGCGGCTGCGCGCATCATAGGCTGCGACCGTTGCGGGAACCAACTTGACCAGGCAAACCTCGCCCCATCGCACCTACGACGTCGTGCTCTACGGCGCCACCGGCTTCGTCGGCCGGCAGACGGTGGCGCATTTCGCCGCGCACGCCGCCGGCGTGCGCTGGGCGCTGGCGGGCCGCTCGAAAGACAAGCTCGAAGCGGTGCGCCAGGCCTGCAGCGCCGCAGGCGCCAGCATCCTGGTGGCCGATGCGGCCGATCGCAAGGCGCTCGATGCGGTGGCCGCCAGTGCCGCGGTGGTGCTGAGCACGGCGGGGCCGTTCGCCCTCTATGGCAGTGCGCTGGTGGCCGCCTGCGTGGCGCACCGCACGCACTACGTCGACATCACCGGCGAGACGCCGTGGGTGCGCGAGCTGATCGATCGCCATCATGCGCAGGCCGCGCACGAAGGCACCCGCATCGTCCCGTGCTGCGGCTTCGATTCGGTGCCGTCGGATCTCGGCGCGTGGCTGGTGGCCGAGGCGGTGTGGCAACAGCACCGCGAACCGTGCGTCAGCGTGAAGGCCTGCCATTCGATGCGTGGTGGGCTCAACGGCGGCACGCTGGCATCGGCGCTGAACATGATCGAGTCGGGCCAGGGCCGGCGGCTGGCCGAGCCGTTCCTGCTCAATCCGCCGGGCAGCGCGCCGCGCGATGCCAGCGCGCATGCCGACCCGGTGCGGCCGCACCGCGATACCGATTTCGACGCCTGGGTCGGGCCCTTCGCGATGGGGCCGATCAACACCCGCGTCGTGCGTCGCACCGCCGCGCTGATGCGCGCCCGCGGCGACGCGGCCTACGGCGGGCCCTTCGCCTACCAGGAATACCTGCGCTTCGGCCGCGGGCCGCTGGCCGCCGCGGCCGCCGCTGGAGTCACCACCGGCATGGGCCTGACGCAGGCAGCGCTGCGCTTGGAGGCCGCGCGCTCGCTGATGCGATCGCTGGCCCCGGCGCCGGGCGCCGGGCCATCGCTGCGCACGATGGACGGCGGATCGTTCCGCTGCGATCTGGTGGGCAAGACCGCCAGCGGCAAGCTGGTGCGCGGCCGCATCGCCGGCCAGGGCGACCCCGGCAACCGCGCGACGACGAAGTTCGTCTGCGAATCGGCGCTGGCGTTGGCCTTGCAGCAGCAGGCGCTGCCCGGCGGCGCGCGCGCCGGCGGCGTGCTCACGCCGGCCAGCGCGCTGGGCAAGGTGCTGGCGCAGCGGCTGCTGGCGCAGGGCATGACGGTGGAGCCGTTGCGCGCCTGAGCGCGGCGGGCCGCGCCGTTCGTCCGTCGCGGCTTGCAATCAGCGTACTGCGCGATCGCTGGACGCCGTGCCGCGTTCGTAACCGCTGCGCAGTTTCGCGCGGAGAGAATTCACGCGCGTAATGCACGCGCTGCGCGATCGGCGTTGCCGGCGCGCGCACTTTCGCGGCTTCCACCGCGGTTGCACCGCGTCGCCCCTCGACTTTGCTGCACCGCCGCCGATGAGGTGGGCGAGCAAGAAACTGTTCGGGGGTGCCATGGTTCGCGCGGTGATGCTGGTGTGCGGTTTGATGGCCGCTTGTGGGGCCGTCTGCGCGCAGGCCGAGCCGTCGATCATGATCACCGCGGCGGCTGATTCGGGGGCGAACGACGCACGCGACGCGGCGACCCCACCGTGGCCCGAGCCGGTGCCCAAGCTGACGATTCAGTTGCCCGGCATGAGCCACCACTTCGACCCGCCGGTGGACGAGCACGGCAACCCGCTGCCCGGGCGCGAGTTCAACGAGCGCAACTGGGGCATCGGCATCCAACTCGAGCGCGCGCTGGGTGGTCAGTGGGCCCAGTGGGTCGGCAAGATCTCGTTCGGTCTGATGAAAGACAGCCTCGACGCGATGGGCGCCTATGCCGGCCACACCTGGCAGAAGCGCGTCTTCGATTCCGACACGGTCAGCGTCGACGTCGGTGGCGGCGCGTTCCTGTTCTACCGCACGCTGCGCTTCGACGGCCCGCACGTGCTGGTGCCCGGCGTGCTGCCGGTGCTGTCGGCCACCCACAAGGCGTGGGGCCTGGGCATCAACGTGGTCGCGGTGCCGCGCGTGAAGTTTCGCGGCGGCACCATGCCCAACGTGATCTACGCGCAGTTCACCAAGGCGTTCTAGCGGCTCGCCGCGGCGGGCACCGCCACCTGCAGCGCGCCGGCGGCGACGAGCGAATCGATCTCGGCGTCGCTGTAGCCCGCCTCGGCGAGCACCTCGCGGCTGTGTTCGCCCAGGCGCGGCGCGAGCCGCTGCGGCTGCGCCGGCGTGCGCGAGTACGCCGGCGGCGGACGCATCGAGCGCACGCGGCCTTCGCTCGGATGCTCGACGCTGCCGAAGAAGCCGCCCGCGGCGAGCTGCGGGTCGTCGAGCACGCTCGTGAGGTCGTGCAGCGGCATCGCCGGCACGTCGGCGGCGTCGAGCAGCGCCAGCCACTCCCGAGTGCTGCGCGTCGCGAAGATGCGCGCGAGTTCGGCATACACCACGTCGACGTGGCGCGAGCGCCCGGCGTAGGTGGCGTAGCGTGCGTCGGCCAGCAGCTCGTCGCGGCCGATCGCGCGCGCGAAGCGCTGCCACTGCTCGTCGGTGTAGACCAGGGCGCAGACGTGGCCGTCGCGCGTGCGATACGGCCGGCGCTCGGGCGAGAGCTGGCGCGCGTAGCCGCCGCCGTCGAGCGGCGGCTCGAAGGTCAGCCCGCCGAGGTGATCGGACAGCACGAAGGCGACCATGGTCTCGTACATCGGCACCTCGACGCGCTGGCCGCGGCCGCTGCGCTCGCGCTCGAGCAGCGCCGCGACGATCGCGCCGACCGCGGTCGCGCCGACGAGGCGGTCGGCCAGCGCCGTCGGCACGTAGCGCGGCGTGCCGTCGCCCGAGCGCGCCATCAGCCAGGCCAGCGTCGAGCCGCCCTGGATCAGGTCGTCGTACGCCGGCCGCGCCGCGTACGGCCCGGCCTGGTCGTAGCCCACCAGCGCGGCGTAGACCAGGCGCGGGTTGTGCGCGGCCAGCGCGTCGTAGCCCAGACCGAGCCGCGCCATCGCCGCCGGCCGCACGTTGGTGACCAGCGCATCGGCGTCGCGCAGCAGGCGCAGCAGCACGTCGTGCGCGGCGGGCAGCTTGAGGTCGAGCACGATGCTGCGCTTGCTGCGGTTGACGTTGAGGAACATCGCCCCCATGCCGGCGTGCCGGCCGGGGCCGACCTGGCGGATCAGGTCGCCCGCCGGCGCCTCGACCTTGACGACGTCGGCGCCCATGTCGCCCAGCGCCTGGGTCGCGAACGGACCCATCAGCACCGAAGTCATGTCGATGATGCGGATGCCGTGCAGCGGGCCCATGGTGCTTCGCGTGGTCGAGCGGTGCGAGAAACGATGCGGTGTTCAGCGCAGCCCGAAGTAGGCGCGGCGCAGCGCGTCGTTCTCGTGCATCTGCGCAACGCTACCGCAAAAGCCGATGCGCCCGCCATCGAGCGTATACACGCGGTCGGCCAGCTCGAGGAACTTGACGTTCTGCTCGGCGATCAGCAGCGACTGCCCGCCGTCGCGCAGCCGGCGCAACGCCGCGACCACCTCCTTGACGAGAATCGGCGAGAGCCCGGCCGAGGGTTCGTCCATCACCAGCAGGCGCGGCTCGCCGGCCAGCGCCTTGGCGATGCCGAGCATCTTGCGCTGGCCGCCCGAGAGGCTCGACGCGGCGGCACGCCGGCGCTCGCGCAGGATCGGAAACAGCGCGTACAGTGCTTCGGCGCGCGCCTGCAGCGCGCCGGCGGGCAGGAACTGCCCGCCGATGCGGATGTTCTCCTCGATGCTCAGGCCGGCAAAGACGGCGATCTCCGACATGTAGGCCATGTCGTGGCGCACGCGCCGGTCGGTGCGCAGGTGGCTGATATCGTGGCCGGCGAAGGCGATCTCGCCGTGCCAGGCCGGCAGCAGCCCGAGCAGCGTGCGCAGCAGCGTCGTCTTGCCGGCGCCGTTGGCGCCGAGCAGCACCACGGTCTCGCGCTCGGCCACTTCGAGGCCGACGTCCCACAGCACCTGCATGCGGTCGTAGCCGGCGGCCAGCCGCTCGATGCGCAGCAGCGGCTCAGGCATCGCCCGCCCCGAGGTCGCGCGCTCCGAGATAGACCTCGACCACCTGCGGGTCGTCGATCGCCGCCGCCAGCGTGCCCTCGAAGATGTGGCGGCCGGCGTTCATCACGATCACGCGGTCGGTGATCTGGTCGATGAAACCCATCAGGTGCTCGACGACGACCAGGCCGACGCACGCGCACCCCGGCATCGAGCAGGTCTGCTACCTGCTGGCCGGCCGCGCGCTGGCCGAAGTCGGCGGCCAACGCGCCGAACTCGGGCCCGGCGACTGCTGCTTCTTCCCGGCCGACATGCCGCACGTGTTCACGGCAGTCGGCGAGCAAGCGGTCGAGGTGCTGGTGATCTACGCGCCGCCGTACGAGGAGGATCCGCAGCGTGTGGTGCGCGTGCGCGCTTGAAGACGACTGTGCCCGCGGCCGTCAGGCTCTTCAGGCCAGGCCGGCCTTGGCGCGCTTGGCCTGCAGGCGCTGTGCCGTCTTCTCGAGGCCGACGATGAAGCGGTTGTGCTTGCCGCGCGCGACTTCCTCGACCGCGTCGCGGGCGGTGAACTCGAAGGTCACCGCCGGGCCGTTGACCACGGCGAGCTTGACCGTGATCTCGACCCACATGCCCAGCAGCGTCGCGCCGACGTGGTCGAACTCGACGCGCGTGCCGACCGAATCCTTGCCTTCGCCGACGTGCGGCAGCAGCAGGTTGCGGCACGCGACCTCGACGTCGTAGAGCAGGCTCGGCGTCGAGTAGACGCGCAAGTCCTCGCCCATGAAGCCGATCGTGCGGTCGCGGTCGACTTCGACGCGGCTGGTGGCGCAAAGGCCGGGTTTCAGGGTATCGCTCACTGCGTGTCCTCAGGGTTTGCTGCCGCCCGGGCGGCGGGATTTCAGATAGTCGGCATTCTGCCGCGCCTCGAAATAGCGCACGAGCGCCTTCGTGCCACGGGTCGAATTGCGAAAGCAGCACACGCCCTGATCCATCAGGCGCGCAGTCATCGCGTCGTAGAGGCTGCCGCCGTCGAGGATGCCCACGAGCGGCTTGTCGTGGCGATCGGCCAGCGGCGGCATCAGGTGCACCGTGCTCTTCGGGTCGCTCAGGTCGTAGCCCGGGCGCAGCTTGCTTTGCTCGAGCGCGCGCACCGAAGGCGCGGTCGGGTCGAGGCCGACGACGACGGCGTCGATGTTCGGGTCTCGCAGGAAAGCTTCCGAGATGTCGAGGTGCGCCTCGTCGTCGGCGCCGGGGTTGATGTCGAGCGGGTTGCGCACCTCGACGAGCTGGTCGAGCTTCTTCGCGACGAGGATCTGCTCGATGCGCGTCACGGTCTCGTCGGCGAGCGTGCCCATCTGCATCGCGTAGCCGTCGGACTCGATGTTGTCGGCCATCGCCACCGCCTCGAAGCCGGCACCGCTCAACGCGCCGAGCCGGTTGCCGCCGACCTTCTTGGTGTGCAGGGCGCCGGCGATGTAGAAGAGGTCATCGAAGGTGTTCAGGTCCTCGGTGACGATCGCTCCGGCGTGGCGCACCACCGATTCGAACAGCGTCAGCCCGCCTGCGATCGATGCCGTATGGCCCAGCACGCCGCCCTGCCCCGGCCCGGTGCGGCCCGACTTGTAGACGACGATCTGCTTGCCGTTGACGACCGCCTTGCGCACCGCCTGCGCGAAGTGCAGGCCGTCGAGGTCCTTGAAGCCCTCGACGTAGATGCCCAGCGTCTCGATGCCGGGCAGGTCGGCGAAGTAGCTCAGCATGTCGCCGTGCGTGAGGTCGGTCTGGTTGCCCAGCGCCAGCATGTACGCCGGGTCGAGCCACGGGTTCTGCGACATCCGGGTGATCATGAAGGCGCCGCTTTGCGACAGCATCACCGAGTTGCGCACCAGCTTCTTCTTCGGCTTGGGCAGCCGCTCGAGCGGAATGAACCACGAGTCGTAGCTGCCCGGATGCGACACGACGCCCAGGCAGTTCGCGCCGAGGAAGATCGGCCCGCCGCCCGGCTTGGCGTGCGCCGCGTTGATGCGCGCCGCGAGCGCGGCCGCGGGCTCGCGGCTCTTCTTGGTCTCGCCCATGCTGCCCGGGATCAGCATCACCGCGTCGACCGCGTCGGTCTCGATGATCTGGTCGACGAGATCGTAGACCGCGCTGGCCGCGACAGCGACGATGAGCATGTCGAGCTTGCCGTCGATCGCCTTCAGGCCTTCGACGCAGCGCACGCCGTCGATCTCGGTCTCGCCCGGCTTCAACACGAGGAGCTGCTCCTTCGGAAAGCCGCTGCCGATCAGGTTGCGCAGGATGATGCGGCCGAAGTTCATGCCGCTGCCCGAGACGCCGATGATGCCGATGCGCTTCGGGTGGATCAGCTTGTCGATCTTCGCGATCGGACGCGGCAGGCGGCGGGGCTGCGGCTTGCCGAAGCTGCACTTGGCGCTGCGCACGGTGAGGCCGGTGCCGGCACACACCGGGTTGAGCTCGAGCGCCTGGAGCACGAAGGACGCGTCCGGTTTGCCGGGAGCGAACGCGCGCGCGAGTTCGAGCAGGCGCGCGAAGCACCCGGTCAGTGCCGCCTCGGGCGCCGGCCGGCCGCCCTGCCCGGCGTGCGCCGCAAGTTTCTGCCAGGCGAGCGTGCGCTTGAACAGGCGCAGGAAATCCTGCGCGTCGGTCAGCTCGGCTGCGGCGTAGACCGAGGCGCGGTCGCGCCGGAAGTTGGCCTCGTCGAGCTCGCCTTCGAGTCCGCCGAGGCCGGCGCCGATCACCATGCCGAACTCGCGCGTCGCGTTGAGCGTGATGCGCAGATCGGCCCCGCCTGCGGGCGCCTGCGCGTCGAACATGACGCCCAGGCCCGCGAGCAACTCGACCAGCGCCGCACCTTCCAGGCTTTCGCGCCCCTGGCCCACCGCCTGGCGCAACAGGTCGGCTGCCTTTGTCGTGATGGAACTGCTCACCGCTGCGGCCCTCCGTGATGTCTCCTCGCCACGTCGAAGCTAGCACGCCGGCGCGCCGCGCGGGCGCGTCATCTGAGCCGGGGTTGACCCATGTCTAACCGAGCGCTGTCGCGCGGCGGCAGATTGCGGCCGTCGCGCGACAGCCAGGATGGGGTTCGAGCCGCCCCCGGCGAAGGCGGTTCGCGGCCGAGGCGCTGGGCGCATGTCGCCCGAGGGCGGCGCACCCGCTGTCATCGAATCCTCCGCCGCGCAAGAGCGGGACCGTCTATTCGGCGGTCACGCTCTTGGCGAGATGGCGTGGCTTGTGGCTCCCGCATGGCGCTGCGCGCCTTCACATCCGTCGAGCACCACGTCTTCGGCCCTGACGCACGCCCCGGCGATGAAGCGCTCGACTGCATTGGCGCGGGCTTCGGTCATGTTCAACGGCTCCTCGGTCTTCGCATCACCAACGCACGCCGACGAGCAGCATCGTCTCGCCGAGATTCCTGCCGCCGCCGACGATGTGGCCGTTGGAAATGTGCCGCAGCATCACGATGAAGTGATCGCGCTGTCAGCCGACGGTGGTCGAAAACTCGATGCGACTCGACAGCGCGTCGGTGCGGGTGCTCGTCGCGACCAGTTGCTCGCTGGCGAACCAACGCGAGTTCGGCATCGTGATCCGCACGCCGCCACCGGCGACGGTCACATGGTGGTGCAGGTGCTCACAACCTCATGCGCATGCGCTCGATGAACGTCGCCTTCGCGGCGTGATCGCAGCTGCGGCTGCAGGGCTGCAACCGCCTCACAAACGCCAGATGGCGCCCATGCACGCCAAGGTGAACTCACGGCGTTTCATGACGCATCGACGGCGGAAGGTGCATCGACTTTGGGCGGCGCAGGCCGCACGCGTCGCTGCTTGGTGTGACACGCGCTGCAGCAGCATGCAGGTCGACCATTGGCGCTGCTTCATTCAGGGCGGCAGACCGGCCTTCAACAGACCGGCAAAGTAGCGCTCGTTGCCGGCCTGCAACGCGGGGCCGTTGCCCACGACGGTCTTGCGGAAGAGGGAGACCGTCGCCTGCGGCCTCAGGGCCTTCAAGCGCGCCATCGCCTGCGCGGCCGCGTCAGTGCGGCCATGCAGAGCATCGACCGCCGCGATCAATGCCCATGCGGTGGCATTGTTCGGATTGCTGAGCGCGGCCGCCTGGAACTGCTCGTAGGCTGCGTCGTCCTGCCCCTTGTGGAAAAGCGCCGCGCCGGCAACCGCCCGGCCGAACGAAACCTGCGGACTCTCGAGGGGGCTGAGCCGGCGTCCGCGCTCGACGGCGGCTGCGACCTCGTCGAACCGTCCTAGCGCCAACAAGGTCTGTGCTAGGCGCGCATGGGACCAGGCATCGCTGGGGTTCAGCGCCAGCGCCCGCTCGTACGAGGCCAGCGCACCCAGCGGATCTTCACGGACGATCCGAAGGTGGCCCTGCGCGTAATGAGCAACGGAGTAGTCAGGGTCGATCGCGAGCGCGCGCTGGATGGCTTCGGCGGCGAGCTCGGCCTGCTGGCCGGGATCCGTGGTTTGGCGGGTCTGGATATCCGACAGGTGACTGAGGGCGAGCCCCGTCCAGGCCCGGGCCGAGGCGGGGTCCGCGGAGATGGCCTCCTGGTACGCCGCGCGTGCCTTCATCGCGTTACCGGGGGCCGTAGACGTGCGCAACAACTGGTCGCCGCGCGCCAGCGAGGCCATCACCGGCGATCGCGCCGTGCTGGCGGTGGCCTTGTACGCCGCCGAAGTGAGCTGCAGGTCCAGGGCGCGCGCGACGCGCAACGGGATGTCGCTTCGCCTTGCGGTCGCCTCTGCATCGGGCTGGTGCCACCGTTCGCTCCAGAGCACCGCCCCGGTGTCGGCCGACACGAATTGCAGATCCACTTTCACCGCCTCTTCTTCGCGGCTGACGGTGCCGGTGACCACGTAGGCCACGTCCAGCAGCTTGCCGACGCGACGCAGGTCCTGTCCCTGCGCGGCCGCGGTGGCGGCGGAAGCGCGGGCGATGACCGTGGTGCCCGGCAGGCGCGCGATGTCGCCGATCAGCTCGTCGGTCATCGCCTCGGCGAAATCCTGCGTCGTCTGGCTGCCTCGCGGCACCAGCGGCAGCACGGCCAACGACCTTTCCCTGCGGAAGGCCCGGTCCGCGTCGACGGCCGACTGGGGCCACAGGGCAACAAGTGTCAGGACCAGCGCGGCCAGGCCCGCCGCGCCCAGCGCCACGGGTCGGTACGACCGCCGCGCCACAATGGCCGCTCGCGACGTTGTAGCCGCTTCCGGTGCCTGCGCTGCGGGCACTGACGGGACTTCAGGGGCTTGCGGAGCTGCCGGCAGCGCCCCCGCATCCTTGGGCTCGAGCACGCCGTCGAAGCGATAGCCATGACGCGGCATGGTGGTCACGAACTGCGCACCTTCGGGGCCAAGGGCCGCCCGCAGGTCGGCCACGCACTGCACCAGCGAGTCCTCGGTCACCACGACGCTCGGCCACAGGAAAGCCATCAGTTCCTGCTTACCCAGGGCGCGGCCGGGGTGTGCCACCAGGTAGGTGAGCAGCGCGTAGACCTTGGGCCGCAGAGCCAGGGGCTGGCCCTGGTGCGTGACCTCGAAGCGCACCGAATCGAGCCGGTACGGGCCGAAGGCCACCACCGGCGGCAGCGCCGGCATGGCCGGGAGGTCGTTCAGACCCACTGAGGCGCCCCCTGCCGTTGATCGGCGAAGTTTCATCAAAGCTTCGTCCGGTTTTCGGGACAGGTCAAGGACGACCCGCCCAGAGTGGCCGGCAGCGCTGGTTGTGTGGTGCGAGCTCCTTCGTCCGCCGGCGCACCGGAAGGGCTTCCATGTCTCGAATTCGTTCCGCTTGGGTCAGATGGCATCGCGTCGCGGGCGTGCTGGGGCTGGGCCTGGCCTTCGGTGGCTGCGCCACGCCCCCTGCGCCCGACGGGCCCCAATGGATTGCCATGACGCAGCCGGCGCCGGCCGGAGTCGATGCGGCGGCATCGTGGTTTCCCCAGGCGATGTCGCGGACCCTGCGCAATGAACTGGGCCTGATTCCCGGCCTGATGGTGATCGTTCCACCCGTGCCGGCCACCGGCGCGACCGAAGTGCCGGACGTGGTGGGGTGGATCGTGGAAGCTGCGGCCAGTCACGAAGGCGGGCGCACTCGCTTCGACATTGCGCTGCGGCGCAAGGCCGAGGCCTCGCCATCGTGGCAGCGCCGCTTCGAGTACGCCGCAGACGACGATGCGTCACGGTGGCGCAAGGAGATCCCGGCCGCCGTGGCGGCGCAGCTCGGCGTGGCGCCCAAGGCCGTCGGCGCGGGCGACCTGGGCGCCTGCAGGTCAGTCGCCGCGGCCGAATACACACTGCGGGCGATCGAGGCCTACGGCAACTACCGCACCCGCGACGACTTGCTGCGTGTTCGCGGATGGCTGGAACAGGCGCTGCAGCAGGAGCCGGGCTGCGTGGAGGCGCGGGCCCAACACGTGATGACGCACGTGTCCGAGTTGAGCAACCGGTGGAGCACCGACCCCAAGGCGCAGATGGAACTGGCAGACCGGCTCTCTCGCCAGGCCGTCACCGAAAGCCCACTGCAGCCGTTCGCGCACCTCGCGCGCTTGCAACTGCTGCGCCTGCAAAGGCAGATCGACGCCGCGTTGGAGGAGGCCACCACGTTGACGCGACTGGACCCGAGCAACAGCCTCTTCATGGGCAGGCTGGCGGCGCTGCAATACGATGTGGGCGACGCACCGGCGGCGCTGGCCACCGCGCGCAAGATCCAGAGCCTGCCGAGCGGCACACTGGCCGCGCTACAACAGGGTTTGCTCTACGAGGGAATGGCGCATTTCTCGATGGGCGAGGAACAGCAGTCCGCGGCGGTGCTGCGCCGGCTGGTGGCTCTCAACCCCCAGAATAGCTTTGCCTGGCTGATGCTGGCCAGCATCGAGGCCCTGCATGGGCGCGATCCTGAAGCGACCGCTGCGTTGCAGCGTTATCTGGCGCTGTCATCCGCGGGTCAATCGATCAAGCGGCTGCGCGCCAACGAGACGACGATCCCAGAAGGCAAGTTCAAGCGGCAGCGCGAGAGGTACTACGCGGGGCTGCGACGCGCAGGGTTGGCGGAGTGAGCCATCGCGCCTCGATCGCGCTGCCAACTGCCGGCCGACATGCGCTCCCAGCCAAAAGACCAAGGAATCGGCAGCGCTTTCAGCGCTGCGCGCCGCGCAAGAGCGCGACCGTCTACTCGACGGTCACGCTCTTGGCGAGATGTCAGGGTTTGTGGCTGCGGGCGGCCCTGCGGGCCTTGACTTCGCTGGCGCGAAGTCAGCCTGCGCCGCAAGCCCAGCAACTTGCGGCCGCACAGCGGCCGGTCGCTGCGCGACGCGAAGCGCGCGCCCGTCTACTCGACGGTCACGCTCTTGGCGAGATTGCGTGGCTTGTGGTGCGCGCCCGCCGCTCCCGCGGCTTCACATCGCTGCGCGATGTGAGCGCGCCCCAAAAACCAAGGAATCGGCAGCGCCTTCAGCGCTGCGCGCTTGCGCGCGCCGCGAAGAGCGTGCCCGTCATTCGACGGTCACACTCTTCGCGAGATTCCTTGGTTTATCCACATCGGTGCCTCTGGCCACTGCGGTGTGATACGCGAGCAACTGCAGCGGCACCACGTGCAGGATCGGGCTCAGCGCGCCGTAGTGCTCGGGCAGGCGGATCACGTGGACGCCGGGGCCCGGTTCGATGTGCGTGTCGGCGTCGGCAAACACGTAGAGCTGGCCGCCGCGGGCGCGCACCTCCTGCATGTTGCTCTTGAGCTTTTCGAGCAGGTCGTCGGCCGGCGCCACGGTGACCACCGGCATCTCGGCATCGACCAGCGCCAGCGGGCCGTGCTTGAGTTCGCCCGCCGGGTACGCCTCGGCGTGGATGTAGCTGATCTCCTTGAGCTTCAATGCGCCTTCGAGCGCCACCGGGTAGTGCCGGCCGCGGCCAAGAAACAGCGCGTGCTGGCGCGGCACGAACTGCTCGGCCCAGGCGATGATCTGCGGCTCGAGCGCCAGCACCGACTGCACCGCCGCCGGCAGGTGGCGCAGGTTGCGCAGCGCGGCGTCTTCGCTGCCGCTCGAAAGCTTGCCGCGGTGCTTGGCCAGCACCAGCGTCAGCAGGAACAGCGCCACCAGTTGCGTCGTGAACGCCTTGGTCGACGCGACGCCGATCTCGACGCCGGCGCGCGTGACGAACGCGAGCTTGCACTCGCGCACCATCGCGCTGGTGGCGACGTTGCAGATGGTCAGCGTGCGCTCCATGCCGAGCTCGCGCGCGTGCTTGAGCGCGGCGATCGTGTCGGCCGTCTCGCCGCTCTGGCTGATGGTGACCACCAGCGTGCGCGGATCGCTCACGCTCTCGCGGTAGCGGTATTCGCTGGCGATCTCCACCGTGGTCGGCAGGCCGGCGATCGCCTCGAGCCAGTAGCGCGCGGTGCTGCCGGCGTAGTAGCTGGTGCCGCAGGCGAGGATCAGCACGCGGTCGACGCCCTCGAACACCTTGGCCGCCGCGTTGCCGAACAGCGACGGGTCGAGCCCGCCGACGCCATCGAGCGTGTCGGCGATCGCGCGCGGCTGCTCGAAGATCTCTTTCTGCATGTAGTGGCGGTACGGCCCCAGTTCGGCGGCGCCGGAGTGCGCGTGCACGGTGCGCACCTCGCGCTGCGCGCGCTTGAAGCTGCCGTCGGGCTGGCGCGAGACGACCCAGTGCTTGCCGAGCTGGATGTCGACCACGTCGCCTTCCTCGAGGTAGGCGATCTGGTCGGTCACGCCGGCCAGCGCCATCGCATCGGAGGCGATGAAGTTCTCGCCCTTGCCGACCCCCACCACCAGCGGCGAGCCCTGGCGCGCGCCGATCACGCGGTGCGGCTCGTCGCGGCAGAAAACCGCCAGCGCGAAGCTGCCTTCGAGCCGCAGCGCGGCGCGCTGCACGGCGTCGAACAGGTCGCCGTCGTAGAGGTGGTTCACCAGGTGGGCCACGACCTCGGTGTCGGTCTGGCTCTCGAAGACGAAGCCCTTGGCCTGCAGCTCGGCGCGCAGCTCGTCGTGGTTCTCGACGATGCCGTTGTGTACCAGCGCGATGCGGCCCGATCCATTGGCAGCGCCCGGTGTGCCCGAGAAATGCGGATGCGCGTTGTGCACCGCCGGTGCGCCGTGCGTGGCCCAGCGCGTGTGAGCGATGCCCGTGCCGCTGGCAATGCGCTCCTTGGCCACCTGCGCGTCGAGCTCGGCCACGCGCGCGGTGCTGCGCGCGCGGCGCAGCCCACCGTCCTGGTGCACCGCCACGCCGCAGGAGTCGTAGCCGCGGTACTCGAGCCGTTTCAGGCCCTCGACGAGGATGGGAACGATGTCCCGGTTGCTGACGGCGCCGACGATTCCACACATGAAGGCTTGGCCTGAGGCGGTTGCGAGTGGCGCGATGGTAGACAAGCCGGATCGGAATGAGTTTGCATTCTTCTCGACTTTTCGCAATATTTGCTCTTATCTGCACCTCGATCGCGCGATTGCGCTATCACAATCGATCACATGCAAGATTCCGCCGCTCAGACTCCCTTGGATGAGGTGGATCACCGCCTGCTCGGGCTGCTGCAGGACGACGCCTCGCGCTCGAACCAGGCGCTGGCCGAAGCGGCGCGCGTGTCGCCCGCCACCGCGCTGCGCCGGGTGCGACGGCTCGTCGAGCAAGGCGTGATCGAGCGCCAGATGGCGATCGTCTCGCCGCAGGCGTTCGACGCCGGGCTGACGGCGATCGTCGAGATCACGCTCGACCGCCAGGGCGCCGAGCACCTGGCGGCATTCGAGGCGCGCGCGGTCGCCGAGCCCGCGGTGCAGCAGTGCTACCGCGTGACCCCGGGGCCCGACTGCGTGCTGGTGGTGTGGGTGCGCGACATGAGCCACTACAACGCGCTGGTGCAGCGGCTGTTCACCGACGACGCCAACGTGCGCAACGTCAAGAGCTACTTCGCGACGCGGCGCGCCAAGTTCGACCCGCGAGTCGACTTCACGCCGCCGGCGGCGCAACCGCGGGCGCAGCCGACGCCGTCTTCAGCAGCACCAGCCCCTTGAGGTACTCGCCCTCGGGGAACTCGATCGTCGTCGGGTGGTCGCACGCGGCCTCCAGGCGCTGCACGATCGCGGCGTTGACGCCGGCATCGATGCCGGCGCCGGCAACGATCTTGTGGAACAGTTCGGCGCCGACGCCGCCCGAGCACGAGAAGGTGAACAGCACGCCGCCGGGCGCCAGCAGCGCGAGCGCGAGGCGGTTGATGTCCTTGTACGCGCGCGCCGCGCGCTCGGCGTGCGCGGCGGTCGGCGCGAACTTCGGCGGGTCGAGCACGATGGCGTCGAAGCGCTCGCCGGCCTTCAGCGTGTGGCGCAGCGTCTGGTTGACGTCGGCGTCGAGGTAGGCGGCCGAGCGTTCGCCGAAACCGTTGCGCGCCACGTTGGCACGCGCCAGCTCGAGCGCGGCGGCCGAGGAATCCACGCTCGTCACGTGCGACGCGCCGCCGGCGAAGGCCGCGACGCTGAAGCCGCCGCTGTAGCAGTAGCAGTTGAGCACGCGCTCGCAGCCGAGCCGGCGCACCCACTGCGCGAAGGCGTGCCGGTTGTCGCGCTGGTCGAGGTAGAAGCCGGTCTTGTGGCCGTGCGCCACGTCGAGCGCGAGCGTCCAGTCGTGCTCGCGGATCACGACCTCGGTGGCGCCGCCGCCGCGCAACCAGCCGCTGCGCGCGGCCAGGCCTTCGAGGCTGCGCACGCCGGAGTCGGAGCGTTCGTAGACCGCGGCGACGCCGGTCACCCGCACCAGCGCATCGGCGATCGCATCGCGCCAGCGCTCGACGCCGGCGGCCAGGAACTGCACGCTCGCCACGTCGCCGTAGCGGTCGACGATAAGGCCGGGCAGGCCGTCGGCCTCGGCGTGCACCAGCCGCACGCCGTCGCTGGCCACGGCGAGGCGCCGGCGCAACGCCACCGCCGCGGCCAGCCGGCGCTCGAAGAACGCCGCGTCGATGCGCTCGGCCTCGTCGAAGCTCCAGGCACGCAAGCGGATCGACGAGCGCGGGCTGTACGCCGCCCACGCCAGGAATCGCCCGTCGCTCGCCTGCACGCGCACCGTCTCGCCGGAGTCGCCGCCGCCCTTGTCGACGCTGCCTTCGAACACCCACGGGTGGCGGCGCAGCAGCGAGCGCTCCTTGCCGGCGCGCAATCGGACGACCTTCATGCCGGCGATTGTGGCTGCGGCCGGCGCTACGCGCCTTCACATCGCCCTGGCGATGTGAGCCTGCGCCGCAACCTTCGGTTGTCCGCTGCCCGCCTGCGCACCCTGTTGGGGATGGACACGGCCGACCTGCCGGCGCACGATTGCGCTCTTCGCACGGATCGAGGGGGCTCCATGAATCACGGTTTCCAAAGTGCTGCGGTGGCGCTGGCGGCGGCACTCGCGCTCGGCGCCTGCGGCAAGGTGCAGGAGAAGGCCGCCGAGGCCGCGACCGAGAAGGCGATCGAGTCGGCGTTGTCCAAGGACGGCACGCAGGCCAAGGTCAACCTGTCCGAAGGCGGCATCAAGGTCGCCACCACCGACGCCTCGGGCAAGACCAGCCAGATGGAGCTGGGCAACGCCAAGATCAGCGAAGCCGAGGTCGGCCTGCCGTTCTACCCCGGTGCGCAGGCGACCGAAGGCTCGTCGATGCGCATCGTCAACGGCAACAACACCGCGCTGCAGGTGGCGCTGCACAGCGCCGACAGCCACGACAAGGTGACCGCGTTCTACCGCGAGAAGATCAAGGCGATCGCGCAGGGCAAGCAGGTGATGGAGATGAGCCACAACGACGGCGCGTCGATGTCGCTGATCGACGAGCAGGCCAAGAGCACGCTGGCGGTGCACATCAACAAGGCCGAGAACGGCACCGACATCGCGCTCACGGCCAACCGCGAAGGCGCCAAGTAGCGGCTTCGCCCGCACGCCCGGCGGCCGTGCACTCGACCGCCGTGCGATCGAACGGCACCTTCGACGGCTGCGCCGCGGCGGCGCCGAGGCCCTACTTGCGCCTGGCGCGCGGGTGCGCCGCGTCGTACACGCGAGCCAGGTGCTGGTGGTCGAGCTTGGTGTAGATCTGCGTCGTCGCGATGTTGGCGTGGCCGAGCAGCTCCTGCACCGCGCGCAGGTCGCCGCTCGATTGCAGCAGGTGCGAGGCGAAGCTGTGGCGCAGCATGTGCGGGTGCACGTGCGTCGGCAGCCCGGCGGCGCGCGCCAGTTGCGCCAGCCGCGCGCGCACCTGGCTGGCCGACAGCCGCGTGCCGCGCCGGCTGACGAACAGCGCCGTCTCGTCGCCGCGCACGAGCTGCGCGCGCTGCTGCAGCCACTGGTCGATCGCGACCGCCGCGGCGCCGCCCACCGGCACGCTGCGCCGCTTGCCGCCCTTGCCGAGCACGTGCGCGCTGCGGTCGGCGCGGTCGATCCAGCCGGCCGATTGCGGCGAGGCCTGCGCGTCGAGCCCCACCAGCTCGCCGATGCGCAGGCCGCAGCCGTACAGCAGCTCGACCACCGCATGGTCGCGCGCGCGCAGCGCTTCGTCGGCGGCTCCGGACGTGCCACCGTGCTCGGCCAGCGCCACCGCCTGGTCGACCGACAGCGCCTTGGGCAGCGGCTTGGCCGCCTTGGGCGCGCGCAGGCCGTCGACCGGGTTTTGCGTCATCTCGCCGCGCCGCCCCCACCAGCGGTACAGCCCGCGCCAGGCCGACAGCGTGAGCGCCAGCGTGCGCGGCGCCAGCCGGCGCGCGCGCAGCCCCGCGAGCCAGCGCCGCAGGTGGTGCGACTGCGCGTCGCGCAGCGCCACGCCGTCGGCCGCGGCGGCGGCCTGCAGTTGCGACAGCGCGGTGCCGTACAGTGCCAGCGTGCGCGCCGCCAGATGACGCTCGACCGCCAGGTGCTGCAGGTAGGCGTCGACACCGGCGTCGGGCGCGGCCGACATCGGTGCCTCCGCTTCAGAAGCGCGGCAGCAGCCGCGACAGCCCGGCGCTCGCCACTTCGCCCAGGCGCGCCAGGAACTCGGTGCCCATGTCGGCGCTGTAGCGTGTGGGGTCGGGCGAGCCGAGCACCAGCAGGCCGAAGGCATCGGCCGCGTCGCCGTGGCGCAGCGAGATCATCGCCAGCGACGCCACCGAAGCCGGCTCTTCGAGCCACTGGCAGGCCTCGAAGCCCGAGTTGATGCCGCAGTACGGCATGCGCAGGCTGGCCGCGAAGGTGCGCACGTCGTCGCTCGCGCCCTGCGCGAAGCGCAGCGCGGCGAACGGGTCGGCGGCGCCCCAGATGCGCAGCGCCGCGCGCGGCACCATGAACTCGTGCCGGATCTCGCGCACGATCACTTCGGGCAGATCGGCCGCGTTGGCGGTGAGCAGGATCGCGCGCGTGAAGCGGTGCAGCCGCTCGCCGATGGCCTCGTTGTCCTGGCTGGCGCGGATCATCTCGATGATCCTGTGCTCCAGGCCTTTGATCTTGTCGCGCAGCATCTCCATCTGCCGCTCCTGCAGCGACACCGCGCGCGCGCCGTGCGGGCTGGTCAGCCGTGCCGCGGCGAGGATCTCGGCGTGCCGCTCGAAGAACTCCGGCGTGCGCACCAGGAAGCCGGCGATCTCGGCCTCGGTGATGCCTGGTATCCCGCTCATAGCTCGATCTCTCCTTCGAAGACGGTGTGCGCCGGCCCGGTCATGATCACCGCGGCGTCGCCGCCTGGCCATTCGACGCTCAGCACGCCGCCGCGCGTGTGCACGTCGACCCTGGCGTCGAGCCAGCCGAGCCGCACGCCGGCCACCACCGCGGCGCAGGCGCCGGTGCCGCACGAAAGCGTCTCGCCGGCGTGGCGCTCGTAGACACGCAGCGCGATCTCGCTGCGCGACAGCACCTGCATGAAGCCGGCGTTGACCTTGCGCGCGAAGCGCGGGTGCGATTCGATCAGCGCGCCCAGCTCGACCACCGGCGCGGCGGCCACGTCGTCGACGCGCTGCACGGCGTGCGGGTTGCCCATCGACAGCACCGCCACCTCGACCGCGCGCCCGCCGTCCAGCGGCAGCGGCCACAGCTCGAACTGCCCCACCTGGCGCGGCACCAGCCCGCTCGCATCGAACGGCAGCGCGGCGTGTTCGAACACCGGTGCCTGCATGTCGACCGCCACGCGGCCGTCGGACTGCAGGTTCAGATCGAGCACGCGGTTCATCGTCTCGACGCGGATGGTGTCGCGCGCCGTCAGGCCCTTGTCGCGCACGAAGCGCACGAAGCAGCGCGCGCCGTTGCCGCAGTGCTCGACCTCGTCGCCGGTGTTGTTGAAGATGCGGTAGCTGAAATCCACGCCGCCGCGCCGCGCAGGCTCCACCAGCAGGATCTGGTCGGCGCCGACGCCGAAACGGCGGTCGCCGAGGCGGCGCAACTGTTCGGCGCTGAGTTCGATCGGCCCTTTGGTAGCGTCGAGCATCACGAAGTCGTTGCCCGCGCCTTGCATCTTGGTGAAGCGCAATCTCATCGGCGGCGATTATCGCCGCCGATGCGGGGCCCGCAGGCAACGTGCCGGCGCGCGAGTCAGGCGGCGGTCACTGCAGCTTGCACTTCTTGGCTTCGGCCAGCTCGCCCAGACGGGCGGCGCGCTCGACATCGACCACGCCTTGCATGCGCTGCACCTGCTGGTTCATCTTCGCTTCCTGCGCCTGGGACTCTTCCCAGGCGCGCTTGGCGCGCTGCTCTTCGGCTTGCGCCTGCGCCCGCTCCTTGGCCTCGCCGCCGCCGAACAGACGCTTCAGGCCCGAGCCCATGCCCATCGTCGCGGTATCGAGCGCGGCGTCGGCGGCGGCCTCCTTGGCCGCCTCGGCGCTCTGGCGGGCGTCCTGCGCGCTCTGCTCGGCGGCCTGCCGCTGTATCGTCGCGCGTCGCGCCTGCTCGTCGCGCGCGATGTCGGCAGGCACGCCGGAGCGCCGCGCCTGCTGCGCCATCGGCGCCAGCTCGGCGCGGATCTGATCGCAGGTCAGCGCCGTGTCGCCGGGGCGCGCGCCCGCGGTCTGCGCGCTCGCCGGTGCGATGCATGCGCACAGCAGCGCGGTCGCAATGACGTGGCGGTGATGCATGACAGTCCTCCTTGCTCACGGTGGGCACGATGCGGCGCTGCCCTTGGCCACGAAGCACCAGTGCCAGTTGCCGCCGGGGCTGGCACCGCCGCCTTCGATCTTCGAACCGTTGCCCGACAGCTCGCCGAACGCGGGCGCCTTGTCCAGCGAGTTGCCCGACAGCCAGACCGCCTCCATCAGCGAGGCGCCAGAAGGCAGCGGCGGCGGGCACGTCGTCTGCACCTCCCACCACGAGGTGCCGCTCACCTCGTAGCGCGGCGGTGCTTGGCGATAGTCGATCGACAGATACGAGACCTGGATCGTCGCCGGCAGCCCGGCGTTGCTCAGCGGCGCGACGGTGCAGCCCGTGGGGTCGGGCGGCAGCAGCGCGCTGACCTCGCCGCGAAAGCGGTAGCGCACGCGGCCGTCGTCGGCCAGTTCGGGGCTGTGCCACTGGGCGTCGTTCGCCGTGCGAAAGATCGCGCCGAATGCGAGCGTGCCGCTCGAGCGGCCTTCCCACACCTGCGGATAGTCGGCCACGGTGATCTGCGCTACCAGCAGCGTCTTCTCTGCACCCGGCAGATCGACCTCGACGCTGACGTCGTGCGTCTGCCCGCCGCCGTCGAGCACGATCGGGCCCTGGTAGCGCGCGCCGTCGCCGCGCGCGTCGGCAGTGACGATGCCGGTGTCGAAGCTGCCGCCGCTCTGGCCGTCGACCGACCAGTTCTTCACCGGCCAGACGATCGGCCCGCCGGACGTGCAAAGGCTCAACAGCGTTGTCAGGTCGTCGTTGGGGTCCGTCTGCGGTTCGCAGAACGCGACCACGAGGTCGACCGATTCGTCGCTGCGGATCGTCTTGCTCGGCGGCCGGATCTGCAGGCCGGACACGCGCGACCAGTCGCTGAAGTGCGTGGTCGAGACTGTCAGCGTGCGGGCCGCGGCGTCGCGCACGACGTTCTTCAGGCCGCGCCAGAAGCCGCGGCCGTCCTGGTAGGCGATGCCCAGCGCCGGCGCCGCGGTGCCTGCGAGGTCGGAGTCGGTGTAGCCGAAGCTCACCAGCACCGGCTGCTGGAACACCTGACCTTCGGGCCGCAGCCGGTAGGCCGCACCGATGCCGCCGTGCGCGAGGTTGGAGATCGGCTCGATCGAAACCTCGGTCGGCGCCGCGAGCGCGCCGGCGGGGATCGTCAAGCGGACCATGCCGTCGCCCGAGGCGAGCGAGCCGCCGGCGGCACCGATGGTTGCCGAGGCGGCCGCGCCGATCGGCACACCCTCCGGCGTGGGCGTGGGGGCCGGCGAGGACGCCGCTGGCGGTGCCGGTGGCGGCGCCGCGCCCGCGGCGGGCGCGTCGGCGCCGCCGCCGCACGCGACCAGGCCCACGATGTGCAGTGCCAGCAGCGCGATCGACCAGCGGCGTGGGATGCATCGCGAGAGTGCCATGAGCCGTCCTTCCTGCGGATCCCCAGGCGGGATCTTCGACAGGCCGAGGCTAGAGACCTCGCGATTACCGATCGCTTACCGATTCGGCCGCGCCGCACCCCCTGCTTCGGGCACGGCGGGTCATCGTCGGTCGCCGCCGCGGATGCGGTCCACCAGCGCGGCGGTGGCGGCCGACGGCCGCGCGCCCAGCGTGCGCTCGAGTGCGACGCGGCAGCGTTCGTAGACGGCCAGTGCCGCCGCCGGCTCGTCGGCCTGCAGCCAGAGCTGCATCAGCTCGCGCGCCAGGTCCTCGGCCAGCGGATCGTGCTCGAGCGCGCGCTCGAGCACGGCGCGCGCCGCGCGCGGGTCGCCGCGCGCGACGGCCTGCTGCGCCACCTGCGCCGACAGACGCTTGAACTTGCTGGCCAGCCGCGTGCGATGCACCAGCTGCCAGGCTTCGTCCTCGGCATCGTGCAGGAAGGCGCCGGTGTACAGCGCCAGCGCGCGGGTCGACATCGCCACCACCGCGGCCGAGCCTGCGTCCGGCGCCGCCACCACGCAACGATCGGCGAGTTGCTCGAACGCCAGGCAATCGACCCAGACCCGCCTGGCATCGAGGTCCAGGCGACCGAGGTCGAGCCGCACCGCCTCGTCGCTGCGCAGCAGCTTGCGCAGCCGGTGAAGCGCGACGTTGAAGGCCGACTTCGCCTTGTCGCCTTCGAGGTCGGGCCACAGCGCGAACATCGCCGACGCGGCCGACACGTCATGCCCGCCCGAAGCGATGATGAACTGCAGCAGCTGCAGCGGCTTGCGGGCGCCCTTGCCCTTGAACTCCAGCGGCCGGCCTTCGATCTCGATCCGGAAGGCCCCCAGCGTGACGACGCGTAGCGTCCACGGCCATTCGGCCAAGTCGGCACGCGTCGCCTCGAGGCCGCGCTGGCCGATGACGGTGCGCACGAACGGCGCCTCGATCCGCCGCTCCAGCGCGAGTGCGCACACCAGCGCGGCCACGTGCGGGCTCGGGCGAAAGAAGTGCGGCCAGTCGCGGCGCCGCGCCAGCGCGAGCCCGTCGGCGAGCGCGCGGCCGAGGGCCGCCTCGTCGCCGCCGCCGGCGGCCAGCGCCAGCGCGCGCGCCAGCTGCGCCTGCGACCAGCAGAAGTCAGCCTGCGAGCCGCTGGCCGCACGCGCCGCGCGCTCGAAGAAGGGCAGCGCATCGGCGTAGGCAGCGCCGGCCATCAGCACCTGGCCTTCCTGCATGATCGTCACCCCCATCCAGCGCTCGGGGTACGACGCCGCGGTGGCCAGCCGCAGCGCGAGGCGGGCATGGGTCAGCGCGTCGCGCTGGCGGCCGGCCAACAGGTCGAGCCGCGAGTGCAGCAGGTGCCACCAGCTCGCCAGCCGCGGTGCGCGCGGGTCGAGCAGCGGCTCGGCAGCGGCCAGCGCCTCGCGCCCGGTGTCGGCGCGGCCGTCGCCGATGGCCGTCTGCGCATCGAGCAGGTGATGCTTCAGCGCGATCACCGGCAGCAGCGGCACGCCACCCTCGCGGCGCGCCTGGCGCAGCGCCTGCGCCTGGCCGGGCCGGCCGCACAGGTACAGCGCCTGCACGAGCATGTGGTGCCACTCGTCGCGCAGCCGCGGCGACAGCGCGGCGTCGGCCAGCAGCGGCCGCATCGCCAGCTCGACCCACAGCACGCCCTCGGCGTTCAGCCGCGTCTGGTAGTACGCCAGCACGGCCATGCCGGCGCAGCAGCGTACCGGCACCGAGCAGGCGTCGTCCAGCGTCGCGGCGGCCAGCGCATCGGCGCGTGCAGCCAGCGCCGGGTCGTCGAGCGCGTCGAACCAGCCGGCGATCAGCGCACCGGTGCGCGCCAGCGTGCGCAGGTCGGCATCGACGATCGCATCGGCCGCGCCGGCCGCAGCGCGCACCACGGCGACGGCGTCCTCGAAGCCGGCGTACTCGTCGTCGGCAATGCCGATGAACTGCACCAGCGCCGCAGCGGCCACCAGCTGACCGCTCGCGTCGTTGCGGGCGGCGAAGCCGCGCAGCGCCTGCCTCAGCTCGGCGCGACCCTGCCTCAAGTCGCCGAATGCGCGCTGCAGGCCCAGCCGCAGCAGCGCCTCGCCGTCGCCGGCAGGCGCAGGCGCCGCGGCCTGCGCTGCAGGATCCTGCCGGCGGCGCCGCCCAGTCATCGACGGCCCGCCTCAGTACAGGGGCGGCTCACCCGCCGGCCGCGTCTTGAACCGCTTGTGCACCCACAGGTACTGCTCGGGCATGCGGCGCACCTCCTGTTCGATCCAGCGGTTCATGCGCGCGGTGTCGGCCAGCGCGTCGTCGCTCGGAAACTCCGGCAGCGGGTCGAGAAAGCGCACGCGCCAGCCGCGCCCGCCGGGCAGCGCCTGCGCCACCACCGGCTGCACCACCATGTCGAGCGCGCGCGCCAGCCGCGACGGCGCCAGCAGCGTGGCCGCGGGCACGCCGAAGAACGGCACGAAGGCGGCGTCGCGCTCGCCGAAGTCCATGTCGGGCAGGTTGAAGAAGCCGTAGCCCTCGCGCACCGAGCGCATCAGCGCGCGCGCGCTCTCGAAGCGCGAATACAGCCGGCCGCCGCCGAAGCGCAGGCGCTTGCGCCGGATCACCTCGTCGAACACCGGGTTGCTGGCCGGCATGTACACCGACACCACCGGCCGCGTCTGGAACAACTGCACCGCCACCGCGGCGATGTCGAGCGCGACGAAGTGCGGCACCAGCCACATCACCGGCCTGCCGCTGCGCTCGGCCAGCGCGACGTCGCCCTCCACCTCGATCAGCCGCATCAGCCGCTCGCGGCTGGCGTACCAGCTCAGGCCGTACTCGAGCACGCTGCGGCCGATGAGCGCGAAGTGCTCGCGCGCGATCTCGCGCCGACGCGACTCGGCCAGCTCGGGCAGGCACAGCTCGAGGTTGCGCAGCGCCACCGCGCGGCGCCGGCCGGCCAGCGCCCACATCAGCCGCCCGAGCCCGCGGCCAGGCGCAGCCAGCAGCGGCAGCGGCAGGCGGCTCAGCAGCCACAGCAGCGCCAGCAGCAGCGGCACGAGCAGCCGGGTCATCGACCGCTGCGTGCGCGCTCGCCAGGCGCCCCGGCTGACGCCGGGCCCCGCGCCGCCGTGCCAAGGCACCGCGCCACCGGCGGCGCTGCGTCGCGACCACCGAAACCGGGCATCGAAGGCTGGACCATCGTTCTTATAATCGGGCCGTCGCCGAGTTACTGAACTACTTGCGGGGCGACGCGCGGCGGGCACAGGAGCCCGGCACGCCGGGTCTTACGAGGCCCCACAAATACCGCTAAAGCGTTCGCCGCCCTCCCCCACACGAGCCGGCAACGCAAGTTGCCAATGTCGGCATGCATCAGTGGCAGGAGTGTATTGAAGTGGCGAACGACTTTCTCTTCACCTCGGAATCGGTCTCCGAAGGGCACCCCGACAAGGTGGCCGACCAGGTTTCCGACGCGATCCTCGACGCGATCTTCGCGCAGGACCCGCGCTCGCGCGTGGCCGCCGAGACGCTGTGCAATACCGGCCTCGTGGTGCTGGCCGGCGAGATCACCACCAACGCGCACGTCGACTACATCCAGGTGGCGCGCGACACCATCAAGCGCATCGGCTACGACAACACCGAGTACGGCATCGACTACAAGGGCTGCGCGGTGCTGGTGGCCTACGACAAGCAGAGCAACGACATCGCGCAGGGCGTCGACCACGCCAGCGACGATCACTTGAACACCGGCGCCGGCGACCAGGGCCTGATGTTCGGCTACGCCTGCGACGAGACGCCCGAGCTGATGCCCGCGCCGATCTACTACGCGCACCGCCTGGTCGAGCGCCAGGCGCAACTGCGCCGCGACGGCCGCATGCCCTACCTGCGCCCCGACGCCAAGAGCCAGGTGACGATGCGCTACGTCGACGGCAAGCCGCACTCGATCGACACCGTGGTGCTGTCGACCCAGCACGCGCCCGAGTGGAGCCTGGGCTCGAAGATGAAGCCCGAGTTCACCGAGGCGGTGATCGAGGACATCATCAAGCCGGTGCTGCCCAAGGAGTGGCTGAAGAACACGCGCTACCTGGTCAACCCGACCGGCCGCTTCGTGGTCGGCGGGCCGCAGGGCGACTGCGGCCTCACCGGCCGCAAGATCATCGTCGACACCTACGGCGGCGCCTGCCCGCACGGCGGCGGCGCCTTCAGCGGCAAGGACCCGAGCAAGGTCGACCGCTCGGCCGCCTACGCGGCGCGCTACGTGGCCAAGAACATCGTCGCCGCCGGCATCGCGCGGCAGTGCCAGATCCAGGTGGCCTACGCGATCGGCGTGGCCAAGCCAATGAACATCACCGTCTACACCGAAGGCACCGGCAAGATCAGCGACGAGAAGATCGCCGCGCTGATCAACGAGCACTTCGACCTGCGCCCCAAGGGCATCATCCAGATGCTCGACCTGCTGCGCCCGATCTACGAGAAGACCGCGGCGTACGGGCACTTCGGCAGAGAAGACCCCGAGTTCACGTGGGAGAGGACCGACAAAGCTGCGGCCCTGAAGGCCGCAGCCGGGCTGTAAGCCCGCCGCGCGCCGCAGGCGCGCGGTTGATCGGTCCTCCGGCGCAGGTTCACTTCGGGCGAGCGAAGTCAAGGCCCATAGGGCCGTGCCGGAGCCACAGGAATCCACGACGAAGCCGCACCACTGACAGGCGACGGAGTCGCCCGTCGTTGCGTCGTTCACCCCCCGCTGTACCCCGCCTCCCGCTGGCCGCGCAGCGCCGCGACGAGCACCTCGTCGCGCGCATCGTCGTATCCGTAGAGCGCTACGTAGCCGCGCGAACCGCGTCCGATCACGAGCTCGCGCAAGCCAGCGGTCGCCGGCCGGCCAATACGCGGGTGAAGTGCCAGGAGCTGCAGCGCATCGAGGATCTCGCTCATGCGAGCCTCGACGTCGGTTACTTCGTGTGCGAGCAGGTGATCGGTGATGCGATCGAGATCAATCCTGGCGCGCGGCGAGAGCCGAACGACACTCACCTGCGCCGCTTCGTGCGCGCGAACGCCGGATCCTTGCGCAGCCGCGGCCTTGGCGGATCTTCGCCGCGGGCACGCGCCAGCACGTAGGTGCGCAGATCCTCCATCGCGACGTACTCGCCGTCGCGGCGGTACTCGGCCCATCGCTGCGCAGCCTCGGCCTCGAACTCGACGCGGCGCTCCATCGCGGCGGTGCTCTCGGCCAGCGTGTCGACCATCAGCGAGTGCGCCGATATCCCTTGCGCAGCAGCCAGCCGATCGATGCGCGCCTTGACCTCATCGGGCAGGCGCAGGGTCGTGGTGCTCATCGGCAGGAACCTCCTGACCGCACAGTAGCACACTTGTGCTACGAACCCTGCCCTACCCCACCCGCTTCAGTTCCTGTTCCAACTCGTCCGCCAAGGCGGGGAAGCTGGTGGTCACCGTGTTGAAAACCAGGGCGTGACCGACCGTGCCGTAGCCGTGGACGAGCCGATTGCGCATCGCCACCGTCAAGATACTTCGGCAGCCGCTCGGACATACAGATCCCTGCGGCTGGCATCGACAGCCCTGCGGAAGTTCGGATTGCGGATCGGCTGATTGGTCAGCAAATCCACTCGCCGACCGAGCACGTAAGGCATACTGCCTTACTTCCCGTTGCCCGGCGCCGATGACGACCATGCCCAAGACCCACGAGATCTCCGCCATCGTATCCAGCAAGTGCCAGGTGGTGATTCCGTCCGATGTGCGCAAGCGCCTGGGTCTGGTGCAGGGGTCGGTGCTGCGCTTCGTGGTGGAAGGCGACGCAGTCCGCTTGCTGCCCGCGGCGGGCGACGTGCGGCGACTCAAGGGCCGGCTCACGCAACAGCGCCGGCCGGTGTCGGTCGACGACATGAATCGCGCCGTCGCCGAGCGCCGCCAGCGCATCGGTGCCGGAACCAAGCGGTGATCGCACTCGACGCCAACGTGCTGGTGCGCTATCTGGCGCAGGACGATGCACGCCAGAGCGCGATCGCGAACCGGCTGATCGAGAAGACGCTCAGCGCCTCGAATCGCGGTTTCGTCAGCCTCGTGGCCCTTCTGGAAACCGTGAGGGTCATGGAGAGCCGTTACGGCGCCGACGCCCAGACGGTGAGCGAGATCCTCGCCGACCTGCTCGATGCATCGTCGCTCGAGGTGCAGGACGCGCAGGCGGTGCGCTCGGCGCTGCAGCCGTACCGGCGCGGCGGCGTGGATCTGCACGACTGCCTGATCGTCGCCCTTGCGGCACAGCGCAGTGCCCGGGTCGTGACCTTCGATGCCAAGGCGGCAAGACGCCTGGGGATGGAACTGGCGCGCTAGAACGCGGCCCCGCGGAGCGCCACGCGCGCCGCGCCCTCGAACTCCGATGCGCCTGCGTGTATCGTCCGGCTCACGGCCCAGACCACGGAGTCCGCGCATGGTGACAACGACAGGCACCGCCGCCGCCCGGCCGACCGGCGCGTTCGCGTCCGGCGCCGTCGCCGCCTGCGCCGCCGAGCTGGTGGCCGGCGGCTCGCTCGAGATGACGCCCACGCACCCCGACGATGCGGCGGCGATCGCCGCGCTGCTGCCGGCGGGCACGCCGGTGTTCGTGAACCACCTGCCCGGCCGCTCGCTCGCCAGCGCGCTGCCGGTGCTGCGCGCGCTGCACGCCGCGGGGCTGCAGCCGGTGCCGCACCTGGCGGCGCGCCGTGTCGGCGCGCGCGCGCAGGTGCTGGAGTTCCTGCAGCGCGCCGGCGCCGACGCCGGCGTGCGGCGCGTGCTGCTGGTGGGCGGCGACGAGCCGCGCGCCGCCGGCCCCTACCCCGACGCGCTGGCGCTGCTGGCCGACGGCGTGCTCGCCGAGGGCGGCGTGCGCGAGCTGGCGCTGCCCGGCTACCCCGAAGGCCACCCGCGCATCGCCAGCGACGCGCTCGAACGCGCGTTCGACGACAAGCTGCGGCTGGCGCAGCAGCAGGGGCTCGGCGTATCGGTGCTGACGCAGTTCTCGTTCGCGCCGGCGCGCATCGTCGAATACTGCGACGAGCTGGCGCGGCGCTGGCGCAGCGTGCCGGTGTTCGTCGGCATGGCCGGGCCGAGCAGCGCGGCGTCGCTGCTGAAGTTCGCGCAGCACTGCGGCGTCAGCGCGTCGCTGCGCGCGCTCGGCTCGCTCGGCCTCGGTGCGGTGCACAGCTTCATGCACACCGACCCGGGCGAGCAGCTCAGCGCAATCGCGCAATACCGCGAGCGCCACGCCGACTGCAACGTGGTGGGCGTGCACCTGTTCAGCTTCGGTGCCGCGGCGCGCTCGGCGGCGTGGATGAACGCGATCATCACCGCGCGCGCGGCCGGTTGACGCGCCGGCGTCAATCAGGCAGCCGCGCGCTCAACGCGTCGAGAAACACCCGCACCTTCGCCGGCGGGTGGCGCTGACTCGGCAGCAGCGCATACACCGGCCGCGGCAGGCAGGTGTACTCGGGCAGCACGCGCCGCAGCGTGCCCGCGCGCAGCGCGGCCTCGCAAAAGGTGGCGGTGACGCGCAGCACGCCCAGGCCCGCCACCGCGGCCTGCAGGCGCGCGTCGGCATTGGAGCTGCGCATGCGCGCCTCGCCGATCGCCAGCGTCACCCGCTCGCCTTCGGGGCCGGTGAAACCCCAGGTGGTTTCGCCGGCGGCGGCCAGCAGCGGCAGCTCGGCGAGGTCTTCGGGGCGCTCGGGCGTGGGGTGGCGGTCGAGCAGCGCCGGCGCCGCGAACAGCCCGGGCTGCAGCAAGAAGACGCGGCGCGCGATCGTGCCCGCGGTCAGCTCGTCGCGCTCGACCATCGAGAACACGATGTCGCACCACCGCTCCAGCGGGTTGACGACGGCATGCTCGACGTCGATCTGCACGCGCAGCTCGGGGTGGCGCGCCATCATCGCGATGGCCACCGGCGCGAGGTGGTGCGCGCCGAACTCGTAGGGCGAGGCCAGGCGCAGCGTGCCGCGCACGGTGTCGTCGTGCGACGCCAGCTCGGTGCTGGCGTCGCGCAATTGCCCTGTCGATGATCCTGCTGACCGTGCCGATCTTCTACCCGCTCGTCGTGCACCTCGGGCTCGACCCGATCTGGTTCGGCGTGCTGATCGTCTGCGTGGTCGAGATCGGCATGATCTCGCCGCCGGTGGGCATGAACGTGTTCGTGCTGCGCAGCGTGCTGCCCGACGTGCACACCAACACCATCTGGCGCGGCGTGATGCCGTTCGTGGCGGCCGACGTGGTGCGCATGGCGATCCTGATCGCGTTCCCGGTCATCTCGGTGTGGCTGCCGCGCACGCTGGGGCTGTGACCGCGGGCGCGGCTTTCGATTGAGAAGCGCCCGGCGAGGAGCGCGAGCGTGCGCTGCCGAAGCGGGCTCGAACGACCGATCGCGGTCAGCCGATCGCCAGAGTCAGCGCCCCGACCTCGGCCCGCGTCGGCTGCACTTTGATCTGGATGTCGTAGCCCAGTCGATTGAGGCAATCCATCAGCTTGCGCTCGGAGAGGTTGGCGAAGTCGCCCTTCAGGAGCCCCGAGACCTTCGGCTGCGAGATGCCCATGCGCTCGGCGGCCTGATGCTGGGTAAGGCCCAAACGACGAATGCCCCTGGCGATCTCGATGACCAGGCCGGACTTGATCTTCAACTTGTCGGCGTCGGGCAGTTCCAGGTCGGCAAAGACGTTACCCGAACTGCGTTCGATCTTGACCCGTTCAACGCTTCGCTTGGTCACCTCGAATCTCCTTGATCCTTTGCACGGCGGCTTTCAGTCGAATCTCGATGACCGCCCTGTCTTCCCTGGGCAATGCGATGCCTGACTTGCTCTTCTTCTGGAAGCAATGCAGCACGAAGACGGCTTCCTCGTACCTGACGGTGTAGATAGCACGGTAGGTTCCGCCTGCGTCGTTCTCCACCACCTCGAGCACTCCGGCACCACCGAAGCCCTTCAGTGGCTTCGCTGCATCATGCTTCTCTCCGTTCTGGGCAAAGTGCAATGCATGGCCGAACAGCCTGCGCACGCCCTGTGGCAGCGCAATCAAATCCTTCTTGCTGCTACCAAGCCACTCCAGCGGCTTTTCCGGCATGGCGTGACTATACCAGAACAGTAATAGTCAACAAGTTCGAGCGGACAGGCGTTTGGCCGCCGCACCAAACGATGCACGGGCTCGCCGCTCCACGCGACCGACGCACCGAGCGACGCGACCGGCGCCTCGATGCCGGTGATCGCGTCGCACAATGCCGCGACGCTACCGATCGACCAAGTCGGCGCCGTCGCGCCCCAGCGCACCCTGCGCAATCAGCTCGTCGACGAGGCGCTCGCCCCAGCGCGCGGGCGGCTCGCCGCCGGTGGCGTCGAAGCGCCGCCATGCCGCCTGCAGGAACGGCGTGGTCGCCGCCCACTGCAGCAGCGCGTCGCGCGCGACGCGGCGCCGCTCCATCAGGTGGTACTTGATCATCACCTTGGCCGCATGCCGCACGTGGCGCCGCGGGTCCTGCACGAAGCCGGCCAGTCGCGCGCGGGCGCGCGCGAGCGCGGCGGCCACGTCGGCGAACGGCGCGCCGTGGCCCGGCACCACCACTTGCACCGGCAGGCGCTCGATCGCATCGAGCGTGGCGGCCACGTCGGCGAACCCCGGCTCGCCGTCGATCTCGGGAAAGACGACGCCGAAGCCTTGCTCCCACAGCGCGTCGGCAGACAGCAGCACACCTTCGCGCGCGTCGAACAGCATCAGCGAGTGCGGGTCGTGCCCCGGCGCGGCCAGCGCGTCCCAGCGCCGGCCGCCGGCGCTGAAGTGCTCGCCCGGCGCCAACGTGGCGGCGTACGTGAACCGCTCGCTCGCCTGGCCGGTGCTGGCGTGCGTCAGCCGCAGCGTGTCCCACGCGGCCACCGCGTCGGCGTTGCCCGGCGGCACCGTGATCGGCGCGCCGAACGCGCGCTGCAGCGCGGCGTTGCCGCCGCAGTGGTCGGAGTGCAGATGGGTGTTGACGATGCGGTGCAGCGGTTGCCCGGCCAGCGCGTGGCGCACCAGCGCCACCGTCTGCTCGGCGTGGTTGACGTGGCCGGTGTCGACCAGCACCGCGCCGGGCTCGCCGGGCGCGGCGTGGATCAGCACGTTGTTCGACGACAGCCAGCCGCGCTCGAGCACGGTGAGGCCGGTGAGAGCCGCACGCATCGGCGGCGTCACTTCCATGCGAACTCGGGCTGGTCGAAGTGCGCCACCCGCGTCGGCCGCTCGAACACTGCCCATTCGCGGAACTGGTACAGAAACGCCGCCGTCGGCGCCGCGATCCAGCTCGGCCCGATCGGCATGCGCAGGATCGGATGCTCGGCGCCCGGCACCTGCTCGAGCAGCGGCGCCTCGGCGCGCAGCAGCTCGTGCACCGGAATGCGGTGGATGCTCGCCACCTCGCCCGCGTTGGGCACCACGCCGCGTGCCGCGCCGGCCCACACCACCACCGGCGTGATCACGTAACCCGAGCGCGTGGCGTAGTCGTCGAGCCGGCCGAGCACGGCGGCCTCGCCGAGGTGCAGGCCCACCTCCTCGGCCAGCTCGCGCAGCGCGGCGGCCTCCGGCGTCTCGTTGCCGTCGATGCGGCCACCGGGCATCGCCCACTGGCCGGCGTGCGCGCGCAGGTCGATCGCGCGGCGCGTCAGCAGCAGCGCGCTGGCCGCGCTCCAGCGCGGCAGCACCGGGGCATCTTCGAGGTCGGCGCCGAACCCGGCCTCGGTGACCGCCACCGCCACCGCGGCGCGCTGCCGGCCGGCGGGGTCGATCGCGCGCACGTCGAAGCGATGCAGCCGCTCGCGCAGCATGCGCTCGTCGAGGCTCGGCGGTTCGGGGGCCATGCGCCAAGCATAGTCGGCGCGGCGCGGGCCTCCCCGCCGCAGGGGCGTGCGTTCGTGCAGCTCAGCGGCCAGGCTTCACTGCGCCACGAAGCGCCACTTCACCACCAGCTTGCCCGGCTCGCCCGAGACGCTGTGCCAGCCGCCGGCGCCCAGGTTCACGACCTGCTGGCCCGACTGCGAGCGCCAGCCGCCCTTGAGCGCGAGCTTGATCGGCCCACCCACCGACTTGTTGTCGCCCGCCAGGCGCAGCGGCATCTGGCTCTTCACCGGCCCCTTGGGGGTGGGCGTGTCGTGCGTGCCGCTGGGCTCGTCGGTGCTCGGGGTCTCGGTGTAGGCCAGCAGGCCGATCGGCCCCGGCAGCGCCAGCATCATCGTGCTGCCCTGCGTGTCGATCTCCATCATCGCGGCGCTGCCCGACGGCGCGAACTCGCCGCCGCCCTTGCGCTCGAGGTCGTGCGTGCACTGCCCCCGCGGCAGCGACATGCAGATCGGATCCTTGTGCACCACGTGCCAGCGCTCGGTGATCTCGAAGCGGCCGGTCTGCGACTTGCCCTGCCAGCGCTGGTAGCGGTCGGCGCCGGGCTTGAGCACCGCGGCGGTCTCGCGGCCGGACTTCAGCGTGTCGTCGAGCTGCTGGGTGCCGGCCAGGCCGGCGCCAATCTTCATGGTCTCGCGCTCGATGCACTTCTCGTCCTCGCCGCACTTGGCGACGATGGCCTGCGCGCCGGCCATCATCGGCGCCATCTGCGCGGCGCTCTGGGCCACCTGCTTCTGCTGCTTCCGCTGCTTGGCCTGCTGCTGCGCGTCCACCGGGTGCATGGCCGGCATTGGCTGCGGCTTGGTCGCCTCCAGCACCGCCACCACCTCAGCGGAGCGCAAGACGTCCCACTCGCGCACCTTGAACACGCCGTCCTTGCTGGGCGCGTCGCTGCCCTTGGAGACGAAGCGGTACTCCACGCTGAGCGTGGCCTTGGCGCCCGCCGGCGCGAAGTCGGCCGCGTGGACCGTGCCGGCCAGCACCACCACGGCCATCACGGCCACCGCCGCCACCGCTGGGTGCGCCAGTTTGTTTCTCATCGCCGCTCCTTTGCGGCAGGCCTCCTGGCCCGCCCTGGCCGCGGTTGTAGATGGCGCGGCGTTAGCGCAGCGTTATGCGCGCGGCGGCGGCGGTTGCGCCTTCAGTCGCGCGCGAGCCGGGCGTGCAACGCGAGCAGATCGCGGTTGACTGGGTTGCGATGGCGGAAACTGTCGCGGAATTCCTCGGGCACCTGTTGCCGCGCGGTGTCGTCGATCCAGCGCGCGAGGGCGGCGGCCAGTGGCTTGGCGCGCGCGTGATCGCCCAGGCACAGCAGTGCGCGCACCGCGTCGTGCCACGGCTGCAGCGGGTAGAGGCGCAGCGGCACGAGCGTGTGCAGCGGTACGCGGTCGAGGCGTTCGAGCACCTCGAGTTGAGCCAGCGCCTCGTCGCGCCGGCCCCGATGCGCGAGCAAACGCGCCAGCGCGCCGCGCGCGGCCAGCGCCATCCCTTCGAGGCCGAGGCGGCCGGCCTCGGTGAGCACGGCCTGCAGCGTATCGAGCGGCGCCTGCGTGTCGGCCCAGGCGGCCAGCTCGAGGTGCAGCGCGTGCCGCATGTCGGGCCCTTCGGTCGGCCCCAGCGCCGCGAGCGCCGCTTCGAGTCCGCCGCCAGGCCGGCCGCGATCCAGCGCGCGCGCCAGCCAGGCCTGCAGCAGCGCGCGCCGGCACACCGTGAGCGGCGCGGTATCGGCCGCGACCCCGGCATCGTCCAGATGCTGCTGCACGCGCGCCCACTGCCCGAGGCCGGCCCACATCACCGCGCGATGACCCGCCACGGCGGCGGCGAAGCCGGGTGCGAAGGCGGCAAGCGCGGCGTCGGTCGCGTCGAGCGCCGACAAGGCGTCGCGGTAGCGACCGCTCTGGTAGTCGGCGATGGCTTGGTTCAGGGCAATGAAGCCGTCGAGGCTCGAACCGTCCGGATCGCGCTGGCGCAGCAGGCGTGCCTGCGCCAGCAGCGCCTGCGCCTCGCGCACCCGGCCGGCGCGCAGCCGGTTGGCCGCCAGGTTGGCCAAGCACATCGTCTCGTTGCCGTGGTGTTGATAGGCGCGCGCCAGCGCGATCGCCTGCTCGTGGTGCAGCGCCGCGTCGGCGACGCGACCGAGACCGTCGTAGGTGGAAGCGAGGTTGCCGTGCAGCTCGCAGCGCGTCTCCACGTCGCCATGGGCGTCGACCCAGGCCAGGCTCGACTCGAGGTGCGGCAGCGCCTCGGCCGAGCGATCTTGCGTGCACAGCACGGTGCCGAGCTGGCAGCGGCATTCGGCGACGAGCGCGGCGTCGACTTCGTCGCGCGTGGCCTCGCGCAATGCCTCACGCGCCATCGCTTCGGCCTGTTCGAGCTGCCCGCGCATCGTCGACAGGTGCGCGAGCTGCACCTTCGCGCGCGCGCGCTCCGGTGCGGTCGCGGCCAGCCGGGCGAGGCGCTCGCACAGCATGCGGCCCCGGCTGCCGCCGTCGTCGATGGTGACACTGAGCTGCACGGCCTGCAGCGTCGTCTCGAACGCCGCCGCGCGCGCCGCCGCATCGCCGCCTTCGGCCAGGCGGTGTTCGATGGCCGCCTTGGTCTCCAGGAAGGCCACCTGCTCCTTGCGCCGCACCGCCGCCCCCGCCGCGGTGGCGGCGCGCGCCAGCCACGGCAGCGCCTGCGCCGGCTGTGCAGCGTCGATCCAGTGGCGCGCCACGCGCGCCGGCTCGCCGCCGTGCTGCTCGAGCCAGCCGGCGATGCGCGCGTGCAGATGGCGCGCGATGGCCTGCGGCACGCTGCCGAGCACGGCGTCGAACACCAGGTCGTGCGCGAACTGCGGGCCGCGCATCACCTGCGCCGCCTCGAGTTCGTTGAGGGCGTCGGCAAACTGCAGCGCCGATGCGCCCAGCACGTGCTCGGCCAGCGCGATGTCGAAGTCGACGCCGGCCACCGCGGCGGCGCGCGCCAGCGCCAGGGCGCCGGGCGAGAGCATCGCGACGCGACGCTCGATCAGCCGACCCACCGCCAGCGGGCGCGGCAGTTGCCGCGCGTCGGCCAGTTCGGCCAGCGCATCGTCGACCCAGGCCTGCTTCAGCGTCTCGAGCACGAACAGCGGGTTGCCGCCGGTGCGCCTGAGCAGCCCCGCTGCGAGCACGCTGCCCGACACGCCGGGCAGCGCCAGCGAGTCGACCAGCTCGGCGAGCTGCGCCGCATCGAGCGGCTGCAGCGTCACCGGCACCAGCCGCGCCTGCTCGACCAGGCCATCGTGCAGCGCGCGCGCGGGCGATCCGGTCTCGGCCGGACGGTAGGCCAGTGCCCAGCGCTGCGAACCGCTGTCTTGATCGATGAGCGAGGCCAGCATCTCGAGGCTGGCCTCGTCGGCGAAGTGCAGGTCGTCGACGACCAGCCCCTGCAGGCCGCGACGCGCGCTCAACACGTCGCCCAGCGCGCGCTGCAGCAGGAGGCGATGCCCTTCGCCCGGCTCGCGCGGCATGGCCACATCGAGCTCGGGCAACACGCGGGCCAGCGCGCGCCGCTGCGGCTCGGCTGCGAGCGCGAGGGGGCCTGCCGCGTCGAGCGCCATCACGGCGCGCAGCAGGCGCGCCAGCGTGGCGAAGGGCACGCCGGCGTCGCCCGGCCGCCCGGCTGCCATCACGATGCCGGGCCGCGCCGCGCAGAACTCCTGCAGCAGGCGGCTCTTGCCCATGCCGGCCTCGCCGATCAGCGCCACCACTTCGCCTGCGTGCCAGCCCTGCGCGAGCTGCGCCAGCTCGCGCTCGCGTCCCACCATGCGCGGTGGGCGCAGCACGCTGGCGGGCACCGGCTGGCGCATCGGCAACGCGGCATCGCGCGCCGACGCTTCGATCGTCGTCAGCAGCGCGAGCGTCTCGGCCGATGGCTTGGCGCCGACCTCGTCCTTGAGCACTTGCTCGCAACGGTCGAACGCCAGCAGCGCCGCCGCGCGGTCGCCGGCCTGGTAGTGCAGCCGCATCAGGCGGCGATGCGCCTCTTCGCCCAGCGGCTCGAGCGCCAACAGCTCGCGCGCGTGCGCGAGCGCATCGTCGAAATCCTTGGCCTGCTCGGCCATCGCGCACAGCTCGAGCAGCGACTGGCGCACGCGCGCGACGCGGCGCTCGCGCTGCTGCGCCAGCCAGGTGCCGAACTCGGGGCTGTGGTCGTGCGCCGCATGGCCGAGCACGCTGTCGGAGTCTTCGAGGTCGTGCTGCACGCCATCGGCCAGCGCCAGGGTAGCGCTGCCGGTCACCAGCTCGGCGCCGAGCTGGCGCTTCAGTTGGAACAGGCGCTGGCGCAGCGTGTTGCGCGCCGCCTCGGCATCGCTGTCGGGCCACAGCAGGGCGGCCAGCCGGGCGCGTGGCGTGGGCCCTTCGAGCGCGAGCCAGGCCAGCAGCGCCGCATCGAGCGGCGCCAGATCGAACGGCGAGCGACCCGGCACGATGGCGCTGCAGTGGCGGGCGAGCTGGAGCAGCATGGCGGGCGATGCTACCTGCGCCGCACCACCGCGCCGCACGCTGCCGGCCCTTCAGCGCCGGCCGCTGGCCCACAGATGCGACAGAAAGCCCACCGTCTGCTCCCAGACCGCGACCACGCGGCCGCTGGCGTCGACCCCCAGCGCAGGACGGCGTGCCGGATCGAGCTGGCCATCGATCATGATCGCGCTGCCCCAGCCGCTGCCCGGCACGTAGCGGTTGGTCCAGATGTCGAAGGTGAAGCCGGCGTCATTGCGCTGCGACCACAGCGCCGTGGCGTTGCCATCGGCGTCGATGACGATCTGCGGCGTGTAAGCCGAGCCGGCGTCGTCGGATTCGATCAGCACCGGGCTGCCCCAGCCGCTTCCCGCACTGTAGCGGCTGGCCATCACGTTGGTGATGGCGCCGCCGTACTGCTCCCAAACGGCGATTGCGTTGCCGGCGCCGTCGGCAGCGACGCGGGCGTTGCGCGACGTGATCGCCGGATCGGTCTCGAGCAAGGTCGCGCTGCCCCAGCCGGCGCCCACGGTGTAGCGATTTGTCGCCACGCTGTCGACGCTGCCGTCGCGCCGATGCCAGACCGCGATCGCGTTGCCCGCGCCGTCGAGTGCGACCTGAGGCATCGGATCGGGCGTCATCGTGTTGCTGTCGATCGGCACGGCAGTGCCCCAGCCGGTGCCTGGCACATACCGATTGGCCGAGATGTTGTAGACGAAGTTGAAGCCGCCGGTGTCGACCACCCAGGCCCACACCACCACGGCATTGCCGGCGCCATCCACCGCGATCTGCGGCACCGATATAGAAGACTTGTCGTCGTTCTCGATCGTCATCGGCGTGCCCCAGCCGCTGCCCGCCACGTAGCGGGCCGCGACGATGCTGGCGCGCCCGCCCACTTGCTGTGCCCAGACCGCGATCACGCTGCCGCTCGCGTCGACGCCCACCTGCGGGCCGCCGGCCGGGCCGCTGCCGGTCTCGATCAACACCGGCGTACCCCAGCCGCTGCCGGCGGTGTAGCGGTTGGTCCAGACGTCGGTGTTGGTGCCGGCGTCATTGCGCTGCTGCCACACCGCCGTGGCGTTGCCATCGGCGTCGATCGCCACCTGGGCCTCCTGCGGAACTTCGATGCCTCCGGAGATGCGTTGCGCGGTGCCCCAGCCGCCAGCCGGCGTGTAGCGGTTGGCCCAGATGCTGATGCCGAAGCCGCCGCCGGGCTGCATCCACACTGCCACCGCCTCGCCCGCCGCGTTGACGGCCAGTCTCGGCATCTGGGCATTGCCGGTGTCGTCGGTCTCGATCGGCGCCGCGGTCTGCCAAGCCAGCGGCGCAGCCGTCACGGTGAGCGACGCACTCTGTGCCAGCACGACGCCGGCGCCGTTGTAGACCACCACGCCGTACAGCGCGCCGTTGTCGGCCGGCGTGAGCGCCGGCGTGGTGTGGCTGGCCGCGGTGGCGCCGGCGATCGCCACCTGGTTGCGCGTCCACTGGTAGCGCAGCGCGTCGCCGCTGGCGACGACGCTGAAGGTCGCGGTGCCGCCGACCGAGGCCGTGGCCGCGACGGGCTGGGTGGTGATGGCCGGTGCCCCGACCACGATGAGCTGCGCGGCGTCCGACACAATGCTGCCGGCGCCGTTGCTCACGCTCACGCTGTAGCTGCCGGCATCGAGCGCACCGACGCCGGACAGCGTCAGCACGGCACCGGTCGCTCCCGCGATCGGCGTGCCGTCGCGCCGCCACTGGTAGGCCAACGGCGCGCTGCCGCTGGCCGCCACCGCGAGCGTGGCCGTGGCGCCCGGCAGCACGACCGCGGGCGCGGGCTGCGTGGCGATGGCAGGAGCCTGCGGGGCCGGGCTCGCGATCACCGACAACGCCGCGGCGTTGCTGATCACCGCGCCGGCGCCGTTGCTCACGCGCACCGTGTAGCTGCCGGCATCGGCCGGCACCGCCGCGTCGATGGTGTAGGCCGCGGCGGTGGCGCCCGCGATGTCGACACCGTCCTTGCGCCACTGGAAGACGAGCGGCGCGCTGCCGCTGATGCCGACCGCGAAGGTCGCCGTGTTGCCGGCGTTGACGTTGACCGCGGCCGGCTGCGTGGCGATGCTCGGTGCGCTGGGCGGAGCTACCACGCCGGGGGCGACCGTCAGCAGCGCGTCGACGCTGACGGCGTTACCCAATGCATTGCTCACCTCGATGGAGTAGGCGCCGGCATCGCCCGCCGTCACCGCCGGCAGCTTGAGCACCGCGCCGTTGCCGCCGATGATCGGCACACCGTTGCGGCGCCACTGGTAGCTCAGTGCCTCGGTGCCGCGTGCGACGACTGCAAACAGCGCCTCGCTGCCGGCCACTACCGCCAGCGCCGCCGGCTGGGCAACGATGGTCGGCGCAACGTCGACATCGCTGACCGATACCGTCGCTGCGTTGCCTTCGATCGTACCCGCTGCATTGGTGGCCACGACGCGCAGCTGCATGCCGTTGTCGCCGATGGCCAGCGGCGCAGTGGTGTAGTTGGCCGTGGTGCCGCCGCTGCCCGTGGACACGTCGACCCACGGCCCGATGGAGTTCGCGGCGCGGCGCTGCCAGCGCAGCGTCGGGGCGGGCACGCCGGTCGCGCGCGCACTCAGGCTTGCGGTCTGACCGGTGCGCACCAGCAAGGACGCCGGCACTTGAGTGAACACGGGGGGCTCCGTGCCTTGCGCGACGGTCAAGGTCGCCGGCGCCGTTTCCGCGCAGTCGCTCGGCTCGCTGGTGTTGTCGATCACGCAGGCCACGGCGCGGTAGCGCGCGCCGTTGTCGGCCGCCTGCACCGCAGGCAGCGTCAGGGTGTGCGTGATGCCCGTCATGTCCTGCGAGAACGTGCTGCCGACAGGGACGAACAGCGAACTGCCGGGCGCTGCGCGCAGCCAGTCGACACGCACCCGGTTGTCGTCGCGCGCCGGGCCGGAGTTGAGGACGTCGGTCGCGAAAGTCGCCGCCTGCCCGGCCGCGACGGTGAGGTTCGACGGATGCCGGCTGATCGTGATCTTGCGGGTACCGGCTTTGACGGTGATCTGGAGGCGCCTGTACTGCACCCCTTCGGTCGTCGGGAAGTACGTGAAGGCACCGTCCTGGCAATAGGGGTGATCGACCAGCACGTCATAGAAGACCTCGCGAGCGACCCAGATCTCTGGACTCGAAGGCCTCCAGAACCCTGTCTGGTCGTTGACCTCCTCGAGCAGGGCCCACGGGATCTCGACCCGAATCACGCCATTGGCGGCGACGGGGTAGGTCGATCGCGAGTAGCCCTCGGTCCTCGCGCGCTGGTCGTCGACGAGGGTGCCCAGGGGATCGCTGGCGCGATACCTGCGCGACCACTCGACCGTGGTTCGCCAGCCGGTATTGCACACCGGCGCGTTGTTCAGGGTGATGTCGAGGAACTGGTTCGCGGGCCGCAGGACGGTCTTGGTCACCACCGGATTGCCGGCGACGATGGTCGGCCCCACCCAGTCGTCCGCGCCGTCCGAGCTCCACGGCCGCCACGTCAGGCTAGGTGTGACGGGGGTGAGAGGACCGGTCACCAGCACAGGCTTGGCGATCACGACGAACCACGACAGGCCGTCGACCGGAGCGCTGACCGTCCCGTCGCCGTTGACGGTCGTCTCGAGCAGGCGCCACGGCCCTTCTCGAGCTTCGGCCTTGGCGATGACGGGCGTGGCACCGCTCGGCAGTTGCTGAGCGTTGTAGGGCAGGCGGACCGTGGCGGGGTATGCAAACCGGGTCCCGTGCGGCGTGATCGCGTATACGTCGGAGGCGATCGGCCCCGCCGGCAATGCAGGCGCATCGGTCGAGTTCTTGGCGATGCGGACGGTCACCGGCGCCGTCAACGCGTCCGCCGGTACTTGCAAGGCGCTGCCGTCCGGCCCCACCGTGGTCTCGCCGGCTGCCCCGTTGGTCGGCGGGGCGGCGGTGTTGCTCCCGCCACCACCGCCACCGCAAGCGACCAGCGCGGCAAGCACGCCTGCACTCAGAATCAGCCTTGCCAGTTGCCTGTACATCGGGCGCCCTGCTCGTCGGCCATCGGCCGTGTTGGCGCCGTTGTAGACAACAGGCCGTTATGACTGCGTTAGGCCCACGCCCTCGGCGTGACGCGCGCGGCCATGCGATGACCCATGCCCTGGGCGCGGCCGCTGGCAAGATCGAGCCATGAACCTCGACCTCGCGTCCCTGCGCCGCCACGCGATCGCGCGCACGCTGTTCGCACCGACCGATTTCGCAGATGCACTGGCGCACATGCCGTTCGTGCAGGCCGACCCGCTGCGCGCGCCGGCGCGCGCGCAGGATCTGACGCTGCGCCACCGCGTCGCCGGCTACCTGGCCGGCGACCTCGAGCGCCGCTACCCCGAGCTGGGCATCGAGGAGGACTTCTTCGTCAACTACGGCTTCCTCGGCGCCCATCACCACGCGTTGATGCACCCGCGCAAGGTGCGCAGGCGCTGGTCGAAGGCGCGCCGGGCGAAGGCCGAGGTGGTGCTCGCCTTCGTGCGCGAACGCGGCGCCGTGCACCCGCGCGAGGTCGACGAACAGTTCGACCACGGCAAGGTCACCAACTGGTTCGGCGGCTCGGGCAAAGCCAGCACCGAGCTGCTCGACGGCATGCACTATCGCGGCCTGCTGCGCGTGGCGCGGCGCGACGCGGGCACGCGCGTCTACGCGGCGCGCGCGCCGTGGCCCGTGCCGGCCGACCGCGCCGAGATCCGCGCGCGCATGGACGCGATGGTCGACCTCGTCGTCGCCGTCTACGCGCCGCTGCCGGCCGCGACGCTGCGCCAACTGATCAACCGGCTGCAGTGGGCGGCGCCGCAGTGGGCGGCCGAGCGCGCGGGCGCGTTCGCGCGCGCGACGCGGCGACTGGCGCACGCGCACGCCGACGGCACCGACTGGTACTGGCCGGCCGGCGAAGACCCGGCGGCAGCGCGCGCCGTCGACGCCGACCGCACGTGGCTGCTGGCGCCGTTCGATCCGCTGGTGTGGGACCGGCTGCGCTTCGAGCGCTTCTGGGGCTGGCCGTACCGCTTCGAGGCCTACACGCCGGCGGCCAGGCGCCGGCTCGGCCACTACGCGCTGCCGCTGCTGTGGCGCGAGCAGGTGGTGGGGTGGAGCAACGTGTCGGTCGAGGCCGGCGCGATGCGCGTCGAGGTCGGCTTCGCCGGGCCGCGCATCGACGAGCCCGCGTTCGTGCGCGCGCTCGACGACGAACTGCACCGCATGCACCGCTTTCTCGGCCTGGCGCCGTTCGCTGCCGAGCGCGTCGCGGCCGAAAACCCTGCGGCAACGTGAACGGCGAAGACGCGGTCGCTCAGCCGCGCGCCGCCAGCAGCGCGTCGGCCACCTCGGCGAAGCCGGCGCCGCGCTCGCCGCGGGTGAGGTACGCCG
The DNA here is from genome assembly GCA_015075545.1 of Ideonella sp. Lineage (GTDB taxonomy): Bacteria > Pseudomonadota > Gammaproteobacteria > Burkholderiales > Burkholderiaceae_C > JAEUPI01. Next base: position 209,570 of record JABTUC010000001.1, read on the forward strand.
GCCACACCGTGAGCCGGGCGGCGAAACGCATCAGGTTGGCAACGCCGACGCTGAGTGGAAAGTGCGCGAACATCTCCTGGTCGTTGGTCGAGTCGCCGACGTAGACCCAGCGGCCGATCTCGGCATCGAGGTCGGCGCCGAACAGCCGCCGCACGATCCAGCGTGCGCCGGTGAGCTTGGTGTGCTCGCCCAGCCAGCCGTTGATGTGGATCGAGCTGACGGTGACGTGCAGGCCCTCGGCGCGCATGATCGCCACCACGCGCGCGATGGCGGCCTCGTCGAGGTGCACGAACTCGCTGTGGTCGATCGCGATGTCGGTGGCGCGGCCCACGCTGTCGGGCGAAATGGTCGCGCCCGGCACCTCGCGCAGCACGCGCGCCGCCGCCGCCTGCAGTGGGCCCGCGTTGGCGCGGCGCGTGGCCTCGTCCTGCGCGTACTCGATGCGCAGCGCGCCGCCCTCGCGGAACAGCGCCACCGCGCCGTTCTCGGCGACGATGGCATCGAGCGTACCGTCGCGCACGAACGGTTCGCTCCAGCCCATCGGCCGGCCGGTGATCGCCAGTGCCGGCAGCCCCGCGGCGCGCAGCCGCTGCAGCGCGGCGCGCGCCGCCGGCTCGATGGCGCCGTCGCGGGTGAGCGTGTCGTCGATGTCGGTGAGCACGCCGCGCACGGCGCGCCAGCGCTCGCGGTCCACGCGCTCGAGTGGGGCTGAGGTAGGGGTGTCGCCGCTCATGTTGCAAGTGTCACATGCGCCCCGGCCTGCCCCCTGCTAACATCCGGCGCGTTCCGAGGAGCGTTGCAAGGCCCAGCAGGTCCCAGGCTCGGAACCACCACGTTGCAACGGCGCTCACCCGCAGTCAGTTCGTGCCGGGTGGGTTTTGTCCCCGACACGCGCCTTGCGGGTTTCATCCATCGATGGAGCCGAGATGAACGCTGTCCTCAAACCCCTGCACACCGACCAATACGCCGTGGCCGACCTGTCGCTCGCCGACTGGGGCCGCAAGGAGATCGCCATCGCCGAGAGCGAGATGCCGGCGCTGATGGCGATCCGCGCCGAGTACGCGAAAGCGCAGCCGCTCAAAGGCGCGCGCATCGCCGGCAGCCTGCACATGACGATCCAGACCGCGGTGCTGGTCGAGACGCTGCAGGCGCTGGGCGCCAGCGTGCGCTGGGCCTCGTGCAACATCTTCAGCACCCAGGACCACGCCGCCGCCGCGCTGGTGAAGGGCGGCACGCCGGTGTTCGCCTACAAGGGCGAGTCGTTGAGTCACTACTGGGACTACACGCACCGCATCTTCGAGTTCGCGCCCAAGGGTAGCGACGCCGAAGGCCCGAACATGATCCTCGACGACGGCGGCGACGCGACGCTGCTGATGCACCTGGGCAAGCGCGCCGAGAAGGACGCTTCGGTGATCGCCAGGCCCGGCAGCGAGGAGGAGCGCGAGCTGTTCGCCGCGATCAGAACCAAGCTCGCCGCCGACCCGACGTGGTACTCGCGCAAGGCGGCGCAGATCGTGGGCGTCACCGAGGAAACCACCACCGGCGTGCACCGCCTCAAGGAGATGAGCGCCAAGGGCACGCTGCTGTTTCGTGCCATCAACGTCAACGACTCGGTCACCAAGAGCAAGTTCGACAACCTCTACGGCTGCCGCGAGAGCCTGGTCGACGGCATCAAGCGCGCCACCGACGTGATGGTGGCCGGCAAGATCGCGCTGGTGTGCGGCTACGGCGACGTCGGCAAGGGCAGCGCGCAGGCGCTGCGCGCGCTGTCGGCGCAGGTGTGGGTGACCGAGATCGACCCCATCAACGCGCTGCAGGCGGCGATGGAAGGCTACCGCGTGGTGACGATGGACTACGCCGCCGACAAGGCCGACATCTTCGTCACCTGCACCGGCAACAAGGACGTGATCACCTTCGCGCACATGGCCAAGATGAAGGAGCAGGCGATCGTCTGCAACATCGGCCACTTCGACAACGAGATCGACGTCGCCGGGCTCGAGCAGTGCCGGTGGGAGGAGATCAAGCCGCAGGTCGACCACGTGATCTTCCCCGACGGCAAGCGCATCATCCTGCTGGCCAAGGGCCGCCTGGTGAACCTGGGCTGCGCCACCGGCCACCCGAGCTACGTGATGTCGTCGAGCTTCGCCAACCAGACGATCGCGCAGATCGAGCTCTTCACGCACCGCGACTTCTATGAGCAGGGCAAGGTCTACGTGCTGCCCAAGCACCTCGACGAGAAGGTGGCACGGCTGCAGTTGAGCAAGCTCGGCGCGATGCTGACCGAACTCACCGACGAGCAGGCGGCGTACATCGGCGTGCCCAAGCAGGGGCCGTACAAGGCCGACACCTATCGGTACTGATCGCGGCGGCCGAGCATGCACATCGTCTTCTACGGCGCCGGCGGCATCGGCGGCTATTTCGGCGCCAGGCTGCTGGCGGCGGGCGCCGACGTGTCGTTCGTCGCGCGCGGCCGCCAGGCGCAGGCGATGCGCGAGCACGGCCTGCGCGTGAAGAGCCCGCTCGGCGACCTGCAGGTCGCGGCGCCGTCGATCAGCGACGACCCCGCTGTGCTGCCGCCGGCCGACCTGGTGGTGTTCGCGGTCAAGATGCCCGATGCCGAGGCTGCCGCCGGGCGCTCGAGGCCGCTGCTGAAACCGGGCACCGTGGTGCTGCCGCTGCAGAACGGCGTCGAGATCGTCGACGTGCTGAGCGCCGCGATCGGGCCCGCGCCGGTCGCGCTCGGCACCGCGCACATCCCGGTCAAGATCGCCGAGCCCGGGGTGATCGAGCACACCGGCAGCTACGCGGCGCTGCGCTTCGGCCCGCTGCAAGTGGCGCAGCGGCCGGTGCTCGAGGCGTTTGCCGCGGTGTGCGAGCGCGCGAAGATCCAGGCCGAGCTGGTCGACGACGTGCGCCGCGCGATGTGGGAGAAGTTCGTCTTCCTGGTCGGTATGTCGAGCCTGACCGCGCTGACGCGGCTGCCGATCGGCGTCGTGCGCGCCGACCCCGAGCTGCGCCGCCTGCTGCAGCAAGTGATGGACGAGACCGCGGCGCTGGCGCGCGCCGAAGGCGTGGCGCTGCCCGACGACTTCGTCGCGAAGCAGATGGCCAGCGTCGACGGCCTGCCCGCGCAGGCCAAAGCGTCGATGGCCAACGACCTCGATGCCGGCCGCCAGCTCGAGCTGCCGTGGCTCGCCGGCGCCGTGGTGCGGCGCAGCGCGCGCGTCGGCTTGCCCGCGAGCGCCAGCCGCTTCGTCGCCGCGGCGCTCGGGCCGTATGCCAAGGGTGCGCCGGCGGCGGGGGCGGCGCGATGAGCCTCGCCGTTCCGGTCAGCTTCGAGTTCTTCCCGCCCAACACGCCGGCGGGCGACGAGAAACTGAGAACCGTGGTCGCCGAGCTGGGCGCGCTGAAGCCCGAGTTCTTCAGCGTCACCTACGGCGCCGGCGGCTCGACGCGCGACAAGACGCTGGCCACCGTGAGCGCGATCGCCGCGCTCGGCCACGAGGCCGCGCCGCACCTGTCGTGCGTGGGTTCGACGCGCGCGGGCATCGCGCAGATCCTCGACACCTACCGCGCGCAGCGCATCCGCCGCCTGGTCGCGCTGCGTGGCGATCTGCCCAGCGGCACCGCCACCGTCGGCGAGTTCCGCTACGCGGCCGAATTGATCCGCTTCATCCGCGAAACGCAAGGGCGCGACTGGCACATCGAGGTCGCGTGCTACCCCGAGGTGCACCCGCAGCAGCGCTACGCCAAGCGCGACCTGCAGTTCTTCGCCGACAAGATGGCCGCCGGCGCCGACTCGGCGATCACGCAGTTCTTCTACAACGCCGACGCGTACTTCCACTTCGTCGACGAGGCGCGCAAGCTCGGCGTCACGGCGCCGATCGTTCCCGGCGTGATGCCGATCCTCAACTACGCGCGCATCGCCCAGTTCGGCCAGCGCGACGGCATCGAGATCCCGCGCTGGGTGGCGCTGAAGATGGAAGGCTTCATGGACGACGCCGAGTCGATCCGCGCCTTCGGCCTCGACGTCGTCACCAACCTGTGCCGCCGCCTGATCGAAGGCGGCGCGCCTGGGATCCACTTCTACACGCTGAACCAGTCGGCGCTGTCGCTCGAGATCTGCCGGCGGCTGGCGGCTTAGCCGCCGCGCGCTCGGTCGGTCACGCCGCCGCCTGCGCGTGCAGCCACTGCTCGAGCGCGCGCACCGCGGGCTTGGCGCGCGCCGCGGGGTCGGTGATCACGAAGTAGGCATGCGTGGTGTTGCGCGCCGCGCCGAACGGTGCCACCAGTTGCCTGCTGCGCAGCAGGCCGTCGAGCAGCGGCCGGCGCCCGAGCGCGACGCCGTGTCCGGCCACCGCGGCGGCGACCACCTCGTTGTACGACGAGAAGGTCAGCCACGAGCGCGGCTCCAGCTCGGGCACACCGTTGGAGCGCAGCCACGAGGCCCATTCCAACGGCGCGCTGCCGGCGCTGTTCTCGACCTCGAGCAGCACGTGGCGCTGCAGGTCGGCGGGCCGCTTCAGCGGCGCGTCTTTTGCGCGCGGCAGTGCCGGCGCGCAGACCGGTGCGATCGAGTCGGTGAACAGGCGCTCGCCGTCGCTGGCGCTGGCCTTCTGGTAGCGCACCGCGATGTCGAAGCCATCGGCGCGCAGGTCGCGCAACTCATAGCTGGCGTCGAGCCGCACGTCGACCCCGGGGTTGGCCTGCGTGAACGAGCGCAGCCGCGGGATCAGCCAGAACGCCGCGAAACTCGGCGTGGTCGACAGCGCCAGCACCTGGCGCGCGCGCGGCGCGCGGATCGTCGACACCGTGCGCCGCAACTGCGCCAGCACCGCCTGGCACGACAGCAGCAGCTTCTGCCCCGCCGCGGTGAGCGCGAGCGCGCGGTGGCCGCGCGCGAACAGCGCGACGCCGAGGTCGTCTTCGAGCGCGCGGATCTGCCGGCTGATGGCCGACTGGGTGACGAAGCGCTCGTCGGCCGCGCGCGTGAACGACAGGTGGCGCGCCGCCGCCTCGAAGGCGAGCAGCAGGTCGAGCGGGGGCAGCCTGTCGGGGTCTTTTCGCATGCGATTTCGGAATGCCTGGGATGACGAATCATCGTTTGCGGATCGGGCTGATCCTCTGCAACATGCGGCCGTGCGCGCCAATGCGCCACATTCTCCAGGAGCATGCGATGTGGATCAACACCCCGACCGCCCGACTCGATCTGCCCGAGCGCCGCAGCCTGCGGCTCGAGCGCGCCCGCGACACCCGGCTGCGCGCGCTGCGCGGCACGCTGTGGGTCACGCTCGACGGGGACCCGCGCGACATCGTGCTGTCGCGCGGCGAGTGCTTCACCGTCGATTCCGACCGCAGCGTGGTCGTGACGCCGCTCGGCGATTGCGCCACCCTCGAGGTGCGCGGCGCGCCGCGGCCGCCCCGGCAGTGGGCGTGGCTGGGCGCGCTGCAGCCGGCGCGCGGCACCGCGGTGCTGCAGGCAGCGTAGGCCCGAGCGCGCGGCGATGTCGTAGGATCTCTCGATGAGCCAAGCCCTCGTCCTCATCGATCTGCAGAACGACTACTTCCCGGGCGGCCGCATGGAACTCGTCGGCGCCGATGCAGCGGTGGCCACAGCGGCATCGCTGCTCGGCGCCTTTCGAGAGCGCGGCCTTGCGGTGGTGCACATCCAGCACCTCTCGCAGCGCCCGGGGGCCACGTTCTTCCTGCCGGACACACAGGGCGCCGAGATCCATCGCGCGGTCGAGCCCCTGGCCGAAGAGACGGTGATCGTCAAGCACTTCCCGAGCGCGTTCAGGCAGACGAGCCTGCAGGCAGTGCTGCGCGAGCTCGGCGCTTCGCAGGTGGTGTTCGCCGGCATGATGACCCACATGTGCGTGGACACCACCGTTCGCGCGGCCGCCGATCTGGGCTTGCAGTGCCAGCTCGCGCACGATGCCTGCGCCACCAGGAACCTGCAGTTCGGCGGCAGCGAGGTGGCGGCGGCGGACGTGCAGGTGGCTTATCTGGCGGCGCTGAACGGGGCGTTCGCCTCGGTGCGAAGCACCTCGGAAGTCACCGCCGCTCTCTGACGCGGGCGCACCAGCGCCGCACCCAGACGCGGGCGGCCTCGATTGGCCGGGCGGCCGGGGCGGGCCAGCCCCGGCGGCCTGCGCGGCCGCGCAGCTCAGCGCGAATGCGCGCGCTGGTAGGCCGCCGCGGCGGCGCGCGCCGATTCGGTCACCGCGCCCGGATGGTCGGCGATGTACTGCAAGATGATGTCGGCGAACTGCGCCTCGGGCTTCAGGCCGAGCCGCTCGGCGCGCGCCGCTGTCGCGCCCTTGGACCAGCCGGCGACGATGCGCTCGATCGTCGGGTCGGGCTGCTGCTTCACCAGCGCGCGCGTGGTCTTGCCGGCCACCGCCTCGAGCGCGTCGAGCATCTCGCTGACCTTGACGTTGAGCGCCGGCAGGTTGAGCCCGCTGCGCCCGCCCATCTGCTGCTGCGTGGCCTCGAACACCGCGATCAGGCCCTGCACCGTGCGCGCCGGCGACGACACCGGGTGCGACACCGACGGCTCCACCGGCAGGATCGCCTCCTGCCCGGCGAGCGGCTCGCGGATGATGCCGCTGAAGAACGACGACGCCGCGCCGTTGGGCCTGCCCGGCCGCACGGTCACCGTCATCAGGCGCGCGCTGCGGCCGTCGATGAAGCCCTTGCGCGTGTAGTCGGCCACCAGGTGCTCGCACACCAGCTTGTGCGTGCCGTAGCTCGTCTGCGGCGTCGGCAGCGTGTCGTCGCGCACCAGCGGCGGCATCGGGTTGCCGGCGTCGGGGCCGAATACCGCCACCGAGCTCGAGAACACCAGTCGCGGCACGTTGCCCGCGGCGCGCAGTGCGTCGAGCAGTGCCCTGGTGCTGTCGAGGTTCGAGCGCAGGCCGAGCTCGAAATCGGCCTCGCACTCGCCCGACACCGCCGAGGCGAGATGGAACACGCCGTCGAAGCGGTCGGCCACGAAAGCCTGGCACTGCTCGAGCAGCTTGCCCACGCGCACCTGCACGCGCGGGTCGCGCGCGACGTCGGCCGCTGCCTCGGGCGCGGGGTACTGGTCGGCCAGCACCAGTTGCTCGATGCGCCGGCCGTCGAGCGTGCCGCGGGCGAGCAGCTCGCGCGCCAGGCGCGAGCCGACGAAGCCGGTGCCGCCGGTAATCAGGATCTTCATTCGACTCTCCTTGCTGCGCGCGCGGCCTGAGCCGCGCCGCTCGCCGCGCTGCCATGATGCCTGCGGCCACGGCCGCGCGCCAGCGGCCTGCGCGCGCCCCCCGGGCGCACACCGGCCAAACGGGTAACCCCTCGGTGGACAGCTTACGCCCGCGCGCGTAGGGTGCGCAGCATCGCGCCGCAGCGGCGCTCCTGGGCAACGCGCGGTTCGTGGCAGGCGTCGAGATCCGATCGGTGAAGAAGCGCTTCGGCGAGGTCGAGGTGCTGCACGGCGTGGACATCGAGATCGCCGACGGCTCGTTCACCGTGCTGGTGGGCCCGTCGGGCTGCGGCAAGAGCACGCTGCTGCGCATGATCGCCGGGCTCGAGCACATCAGCAGCGGCGAGATCCTGATCGGCGGCAAGGTGGTCAACCAGATGCCGCCGAAGGAGCGCGACATCGCGATGGTGTTCCAGAACTACGCGCTGTACCCGCACATGACGGTGCGCGACAACATGGCGTTCTCGCTCGCGCTGGCCAAGCAGGGCAAGGCGGCGATCGAGCAGAAGGTCGGCCGCGCGGCCGAGATCCTCGGGCTGAGCGCGCTGCTCGACCGCTTTCCGCGCCAGCTCTCGGGCGGCCAGCGCCAGCGCGTGGCGATGGGCCGCGCGATCGTGCGCGACCCGCAGGTGTTCCTCTACGACGAGCCGCTGTCGAACCTCGACGCCAAGCTGCGCGTGGCGATGCGCACCGAGCTGAAGGAGCTGCACCAGCGGCTGAAGACGACCTCGGTCTACGTCACGCACGACCAGATCGAGGCGATGACGATGGGCGACCGCATCGTCGTGATGCGCGAGGGCTACATCGAGCAGATCGGCAGCCCGCTGCAGCTCTACGACCATCCGGTCAACCTGTTCGTCGCCGGCTTCATCGGCTCGCCGGCGATGAACCTGCTGCCCGGCACGCTGCGCCGCAGCGGCAGCGGCGGCGTCGAGGTGGAACTGGCCGACGGCACGCGCCTGGCCGCGGGCCGGCGCGCCGGCACCGACGGCCAGCGAGTGATCTTCGGCACGCGGCCCGAGCACCTGGCGCTGGCCGACGGCAGCGGCATCGCCGCCGAGGTGGCGGTGATCGAACCCACCGGCGCCGACACGTTCGTCTCGTGCCGCCACCACGGCGCCGAACTCGCGGTGGTGTTCCGCGAGCGTTACCCCTTCCGCCCCGGCAGCACGATCCACCTGCAGCCGGACCTCGCCCGTGCGCACGTCTTCGACGCCGACAGCGGCCGTGCGCTTGCCGCCTGAGCCCCGACCCACGATCACCCGACCCCACGAAGGAGACCGAGAGATGAAGCAGTTCGACCGCCGCAAGTTCCTCGAAGGCACCGCTGGCATCGCCGCGGGCAGCGCGCTGGGCGCCGCCGGCATCTTCGCGCCCGCGGTGCACGCGCAGACGCTGAGCTTCAAGCCCGAGAAGGGCGCCAAGCTGCGCGTGCTGCGCTGGAGCCGCTTCGTGCAGGGCGACATCGACCAGTACATGAAGAACGTGGCCGCCTTCACCGCCAAGACCGGCGTCGAGGTGCGCGTCGACAACGAGGGCTGGGAAGACGTGCGGCCGAAGGCCGCGGTGGCCGCCAACACCGGCGCCGGCCCCGACATCATCCTGTCGACCAACGACGACGCCAACCTCTACCCGGAGAAGCTGGTCGACGTGAGCGACGTCTGCGACTACCTCGGCAAGAAGTACGGCGGCTGGTACCCGGTCACCGAGCCCTACCTGAAGCCAGACGGCAAGCACTGGATCGGCGTGCCGCTGGGCGTGGCCGGCGTCTGCATGGTCTATCGACAAAGCCATGTGAAGGCCGCCGGCTTCGACACCTTCCCCAAGGACACCGATGGCTTCCTGCGGCTGTGCAAGGCGCTGAAGGAGAAGGGCACGCCGCCCGGCTTTGCGCTCGGCAACGCCACCGGCGACGGCAACACTTGGTGCTACAACCTGCTGTGGGGGTTCGGCGGCCAGATGGTCGACAAAGCCAACAAGGTCGTCATCGACAGCCCGAACACGATCAAGGCGCTGGAGTACGTGAAGGAGCTCTACGCCACCTTCGCGCCGGGCACGCTGTCGTGGCTCGACCCGAACAACAACAAGGCCTTCCTCGACGAGCAGATCTCGCTGACCAACAACGGCATCTCGATCTACTACGCCTCCAAGACCTCGAAGGATCCCAAGGTCGCCGCGCTAGCGGCCGACATCAACCACGCCAACATGCCGATCGGCCCGGTCGGCCGGGCCACCGAGTTCCAGCTCTTCTTCAACCAGATGATCTTCAAGTACACCAAGTACCCGAAGGCGGCCAAGGAGTACCTGCGCTTCATGATGGAAGCCGAGCAGATGGATCAGTGGGTGCAGGCGGCGATCGGCTACGTGACGCCGGCGCTGCGCTACTACGAGAAGAACCCGATCTGGACGGTCGATCCGAAGCACACGCCGTACCGCGACTCGATGAAGAACATGCTGCCCTCGGGGTACGCCGGCAAGATGGGTTATGCCTCGGCCGGGGCGCTGGCCGATTTCATCGTCGTCAACATGTTCGCCGAGGCGGCCAGCGGCTCGAAGACGCCTCAGGAGGCCGCGGCGCGCGCGCAGAAGCGCGCCGAGCGCTACTACAAGGTCTAGCGGCGACTTCGCGCCGCCACCCTGGGCGCGCTCGAGCGGTATCGGCTGCGCCGATGCGCTCGACGCGCCGGTGCGTGAGACAGCTTGATGTTCGAAAAGCTCCAAGACAACCGCAACGCGCTCGGCCTGCTGTTCATGGTGCCGGCCGGCGTGCTGCTGCTGCTGTTTCTCACCTACCCGCTCGGGCTGGGCACCTGGCTGGGCTTCACCGACGCCAAGGTCGGCCGCGCGGGCCAGTGGGTGGGCCTCGAGAACTATGAGTTCCTCTGGGGCGACAGCGTCACGCGGCTGGTGCTGTTCAACACGATCTTCTACACGCTGGTGGCGAGCATCCTGAAGTTCGGGCTCGGGCTGTACCTGGCGATCCTGCTCAACCGCAACATCCGCATCAAGACCTTCTTCCGCGCGGTGATCCTGCTGCCGTACATCGTGCCCACCGCGCTGTCGGCGATCGCCTTCTGGTGGATCTACGACTCGCAGTTCTCGGTCATCTCGTGGGTGCTGCACCGGCTCGGCCTGATCGACACCTACATCGACTTCCTCGGCGCCCCGTGGAACGCGCGCTTCTCGGTGATCGGGGCCAACGTCTGGCGCGGCGTGCCGTTCGTCGCCATCACGCTGCTGGCCGGGCTGCAGACGATCTCGCCGTCGTACTACGAGGCCTCGGCGATCGACGGCGCCACGCCGTGGCAGCAGTTCCGTCACGTCACGCTGCCGCTGCTGACGCCGATCATCGCGGTGGTGATGACGTTCTCGGTGCTGTTCACGTTCACCGACTTCCAGCTCATCTACGTGATCACCCGCGGCGGGCCGCTCAACGCGACGCACCTGATGGCCACCTTGAGCTTCCAGCGCGCGATCCCCGGCGGCGCGCTCGGCGAGGGGGCGGCGATCTCGATCGCGATGGTGCCGTTCCTGCTGGCGGCGATTCTCTTCAGCTACTTCGGGCTGCAGCGCCGCAAGTGGCAGCAAGGCGGGGCCGACTGATGACGCAGGCCGTCGACGACCGCGTGGGCATGGAGTACCTGCAGTCGGTGCCGCGCAAGGTGGTGACGGTGTACCTGCCGCTGGGCATCTTCTTGTTCGTGCTGCTGTTCCCCTTCTACTGGATGGGGGTGACGTCGTTCAAGCCCAACGAGGAGCTGCTGTCGCGCGAAGCCAATCCGTTCTGGGTGGTCAATCCGACGCTGGCGCACTTCCACAAGCTGCTGTTCGAGACCTCGTACCCGGCGTGGCTGTGGAACACGGTGCTGGTGTCGGTGGTGGCCACCTTCGCGTCGCTGGCGGCCTCGGTGCTGGCGGCGTACGCGATCGAGCGGCTGCGCTTTTCCGGCGCCAAGCAGGTCGGGCTGTCGATCTTCCTGGCCTATCTGGTACCGCCGTCGATCCTGTTCATTCCGCTGGCGACGATCGTCTTCGAGCTCGGGCTGTTCGACACCCGCTGGGCGCTGATCCTCACCTACCCGACCTTCCTGATCCCGTTCTCCACCTGGCTGCTGATGGGCTACTTCCGCTCGATCCCCTACGAGCTGGAGGAGTGCGCGCTGATCGACGGCGCCACGCGCTGGCAGATCCTCACCAAGATCATCCTGCCGCTGGCGGTGCCGGGGCTGATCTCGGCGGGCATCTTCGCCTTCACGCTGAGCTGGAACGAGTTCATCTACGCACTGACCTTCGTGTCGTCGTCGGAGGTCAAGACGGTGCCGGTGGGCGTGGTGACCGAGCTGGTCGAAGGCGACGTCTACCACTGGGGCTCGCTGATGGCCGGCGCCCTGCTCGGCTCGCTGCCGGTGGCGTTCGTGTACTCGTTCTTCGTCGAGTACTACGTGTCGGGGCTGACCGGGTCGGTCAAGGAGTAGGTGCCTGCCGATCCGGGCAAGCGAGCAGATACGCCGCGCGGCCTCGTCGCTAGACTGAATTTCCACCGCCGGCCGCGCCGGCGTCGTTCCACCGTCAGCAGGAGAATCCCCGATGCCCCCACTGCGCACCCTCGTCGCCACCGCTGCCGTGGCACTGTTGTCCGCCCCCGTGGCGGCGCAGCAGGTGACCATGATGACCGGGCCGCAGGGCGGCTCGTGGGTGCCGCTGGGCGGCGCGCTCAAGGGCATGTGGGAGCAGGCGATTCGCGGCCTGGCGATCCAGCAGCAGCCGGGCGCGGGTGTGGCCAACGTGCGCGGCGTCGACGAGGGCAAGGCGCAGATCGGCTTTGCCAACTCCAGCAGCACCGTCGACGGCCTCGCCGGGCGGGCGCCATTCCCGAAGAAGGTGACCAAGGTCTGCCAGGTGGCCAACCTCTACCCGCAGTACTTCCAGGTGGTGACCGCGGCCGACGCCAAGGTCAACACGTTCGCCGACTTCAAGGGCAAGGCGCTGGTCACGCAGCCCAAGGGCAACACCGCCGAGACGCTGACCGCGATGGTGCTCGAGCTCAACGGCCTGAACTACCAGTCGCTCGCGAAGGCCAACTTCCAGGCCGCGTACACCGACGCGGTGTCGATGATGAAAGACGGCCACGTCCAGATCTTCACGCTCGGCACCACCGCCCCCGCCTCGGCGGTGATGGACCTGGCCAGCGCGCGCGACGTCAAGCTGATGCCGGTCGACGACAAGACGATGGCGGCGCTGTCGAAGGTCAACCCGGGCTACCACAAGCTGATCATCAAGGCCGGCACCTACCCCAAGCAGGACCACGACGTGCCGGTGATCGGCTACTCCACGCACGTGGTGGCGTCGTGCGACCTGCCCGAAGACATGGTCTACAAGATGACCAAGGCGATGGCCGAGCACGTCGACGCGATGGCCGCAGTGGTCAAGCCGATCACCGGGCTGACACCGAAGGACATGGCGGTCGACATCGGCGTGCCGCTGCACAAAGGGGCGGCGAAGTACTACAAGGAAAAGGGCGTGATATGACCCACCCCCGATGCGCCTTCGGCGCCTCCCCCTCGAGGGGGCGCCACCGACGGACCGGCAGAGCCGGATCCGTGGTGGCCGCTTGGTCTATTGGTTCATGCGCCATGGTGGTGCTGGTGGCCGAGGGCCTTAGCGGCTAGGCGCCCAACCGCACCAGCGGCATGGCCCAGGAAGAGAACGCCGCCACTGCACCGGGCACGCGCGCGCTGCGCCTGCTGGTGGGCGCCGTCGCGGTGGCGATGTCGCTCTACCACATGTGGGTGGCGGGCTTCGGCCCGCCAGAGGCGGTGATCTTCCGCGGCACGCACCTGCTGTTCGCGTTGACGCTGGTGTTCCTGCTGTACCCGCTGCGCCCCGGCGGCAGCGCGCTCGCGCGCGTGGCCGACATGGCGCTGCTGGCCCTGGGCTGGGCCGCGGTGCTGCACATCTTCGTCGAGTACCAGGTGTTCATCAACCGCATCATCTACATCGACGAGCTCACCGTCTGGGACAAGTTCTACGGCGTCGCGCTGGTGCTGGTGGTGCTTGAGGGCACGCGGCGCGTGATCGGCTGGGCGCTGCCGCTGACCGCGCTGGTGTTCATCGGCTATGCGGCGCTGTTCACCCAGGTGAAGTTCCCGGTGCTGCTCGAGCAGCTCTACTACTCCACCGAGGGCATCTTCGGCTCGACGCTCGGCGTGTCGGCCTCGTACGTGATGCTGTTCGTGCTGTTCGGCGCCTTCATGGAGCGCAGCGGCACCGGCCAGCTCTTCATGGACTTCGCGATGTCGATCACCGGCCACCAGGCCGGCGGCCCGGGCAAGGTGGCGGTGGTCAGCTCGTCGCTGTTCGGCACCGTGTCGGGTTCGGCGGTGGCCAACGTGATGGTCGACGGGCCGATCACCATCCCGCTGATGAAGCGCACCGGCTTCAAGCCGCCGTTCGCCGCGGCGGTGGAATCGGTGGCCTCCACCGGCGGCCAGCTGATGCCGCCGATCATGGGCGCGGCGGCGTTCGTGATGGCCGAGTTCCTCGCGGTGCCGTACGCCACGGTGGCGCTGTGGGCGGCGATTCCCGCGCTGCTGTACTACCTGGCGGTGTTCTCCGCGGTGCACTTCGTCGCCAAGCGCGACGGCCTGGCCGGCGTGCCGCGCGCCGAGCTGCCGCGGCTGCCGCGCGTGATGGCCGAGCGCGGCCACCTGTTCATCCCGATCGTCGTCATCCTGGTCGGCTTGTTCATGGGCTACTCGGCGCCGCTGTGCGCGCTGGTGGGGGCGCTGGCCTGCCTGCCGGTGGCGCTGCTGCGCGCCACCACCCGCGCCGGCATCGGCTGGCGCAGCGTGCTCGGCGCGCTCGAGGAGGGCGCGCGCAACACGCTGGCGGTGGCGATGGCGTGTGCCTGCGCCGGGCTGGTGATCGGCTGCGTCACCATCACCGGGCTGGGCATCACCTTCACGCAGGTGGTGATCGCGCTGGCACAGAACTCGCTGGTGCTGGCGCTCGTGCTCACCGCCATGGCCGGCATCGTGCTCGGCATGGGCATGCCGACGACGCCGGCGTACATCGTGATGGTGTCGCTGCTGGTGCCGGCGATCATCAAGCTCGGCGCGGCCACTCCGGCGGCGCACATGTTCGCGTTCTACTTCGCGATCCTGTCGGCGATCACGCCGCCGGTGGCGCTGGCGGTGTTCGCCGCCGCGGGGCTGGCCAAGGCCAACATGTGGGCCGCCGGCTGGGCGGCGATGCGCGCCGCGGCGCCAGCGTACATCGTGCCGTTCATGTTCGTCTACGAGCCGGCGCTGCTGCTGATCGGCAACTGGACCAACAGCCTGCTGGCCACCGCCTCGGCGTCGCTGGGCGTGATCCTGCTGGCCGGCGGCGCGTTCGGCTACCTGCTGCGGCCGGCCACCGCCTGGCAGCGCGTGCTGCTGATCGCCGGCGCGCTGCTGCTGATCAAGCCCGGCTGGATCACCGACCTGATCGGCCTCGGGCTCGGTGCACTCGTGGTGTCGACGCAATGGCTTGCCACGCGCAGCGCCCGCACGGCGCCGCGGCTGCCCGCGACCGCCGCGCCGGGGGACGACGCCGCGTGAACGGCGGGCCCTACGGCGCCACCTGCTGCAGCCCCAGCAATTCGCGCTGGTAGGCGAACGCACTGGGCAGCCCGCCGGTGTGGACGAAGAGCACGCGCTGCCCCGCGCGCAGCTCGCCGCCGCGCGCCAGGCCGATCAGCCCGGCCATCACCTTGCCGGTGTACACCGGGTCGAGCACGATGCCCTCGCTGCGCGCGAGCAACTGCGCCGCCTCGACCATGCGCGCGTTGGGCAGCGAGTACTTCGGCTGCCAGTAGCCGCCGACGCAGCGCACCGCGTCGCGCGGCACGCGCAGGTCCAGCCCGAGCAGCTCGCACACCGCCTGCGCCTCGGCGTGCACCAGCGGCGCCTGGTCGGGCGGGTCGCGGCTGACGCCGACGCCGACGATCGGCGTGTCGATGCGGTTGCCGAGAAAACCCGCCAGCAGCCCGCCGTGCGTGCCCGAGCTGCCCGAACCGACGACCACGCTGTCGAAGTGCAGCCCCTGCTCGAAGCACTGCTGCTGCAGCTCCTGCGCGCAGGCCACGTAGCCGAGGCCGCCGAGCGCATTGGAGCCGCCACCGGGGATCACGTAGGCCTTGCGGCCCTTTGCGCGCAACTCGTCGGACACGCGCTGCATCGCGGCGGCCATGTCGGTGCCGGCCGGCACCACGGTGATCGCCTCGACGCCGAGCAGCCGGAACAGGAAGTGGTTGCCGCTGGCGTCGTCGCGGTAGCTGTCGGGCACGCGCTCCTCGATCACGAAGCGGCACTGCAGCCCCTCCTTCACCGCGGCGGCGAGCGTGAGGCGGCAGTGGTTCGACTGCGGCGCGCCGCAGGTGACGAGCGTGTCGGCGCCCTGCGCCAGCGCGTCGGCCACCAGGAACTCGAGCTTGCGCGTCTTGTTGCCGCCCGGCGCGAGGCCGAGCAGGTCGTCGCGCTTGATTCCACACCTCGGGCCCGTGCCCGCCGGGGCAGCTCGCGGCCAGCGCGGCCGAGAAGCGCGGCAGCGGCTCGAGCGGCGTGGGGGTCGGGGTGTAGCGGCGGCGAGGGAAGCGCGACAGGTCCATCGGCGGATTGTCGTCGCGGGTCGGGGCCGCGAGTACGGCCACGATCGGATGGTAGGACAGCCAGCCCGATGCGACTGCAGGCACACCGCGACAATGCATGCATTCAGGGTCGGAGCGATCGACATGGCGATGCTGACGGTGCGCAACATTCCCGATGCGGTGCACCGCGCGCTCCGCACGCGCGCCGCGCGTCGCGGCCACAGCATGGAGGCCGAGGTGCGCGAGATCCTGGAGTCCGCCGTCAGCCCGCAAGGGCGGGTGAAGCTGGGCTCGATGCTGGCTGACATCGGCCGGCGCGCCAAGCTGACCGACGACGAGTTCGCCGTCTTCGAGCAGGCGCGCAGCAAGGCAGCCGCTCGCCCGCCGAGCTTCGAGTGATCCTGCTGGACACCAACGTGGTGTCGGAGCCGCTGCGCGCGGCGCCCGACGACCGCGTCGTTGCGTGGATCGCGATGCCCAGCCGCTGGAAACGCTCTTCCTGTCGGCCATCACCGTGGCCGAACTGCGCGCGGGCGTGGCGCTGCTGCCCGCGGGCAGGCGCCGCACCGGATTGCACGACAACTTGGAGACACGGGTACTGCCGCTGTTCGCCGGCCGGGTGCTGCCTTTCGATCTGGCCTGCACCCAGGCCTATGCCACGCTGATGTCCGCGGCCCGCGCAGCGGGGTTGGCCATTTCGAGCGCCGACGGCTACATCGCTGCCATCGCCGCCGCCAACGGCCTCGCGGTGGCCACGCGCGATACCGGCGCCTTCAAGGCCGCGGGCGCCACCGTGATCGACCCTTGGCGGGGTTGAGCGCGGCGCCTCCAGTCACTTGACCGCGGCAGAGCGCTGCGGCCGGTGGCCTCTCGAAGACAAGCGGGCCGGCCGCGCAACTGCCTGTTCTTCGAGGTCACCCGCGCACGAACAGCGTCACCAGCGGTTCGTCGCCGACCTGACGGCTGCAGTGGCCGTGCACCATCGGGTCGAACGCCACGCCCGCGGGCAGCAAGTCGGCCGAGTAGAAGTGCTCGCCGGGCGCGAACACGCGCGTGCTGCCGTCTTGCAGCCCGATCTCCATGCCGCCGCGCAGGATGAACACCCACTGCGGGTGCTCGGTGCAATGGAACTCGCTGCGAAACCCCACCGGGCTCTCGCGCAGTTGATAACCGCTGCTTCGCATCAGCGCCGAAAGCCGCGCCTGCGGCTTGCCTTCGGTCAGCGCGATCACCTCTTCGCGCCAGCGCGCGCGGCCGTCGGGCCCGGTGATCAGCGAGACCTTCGTGAACGACGCACTCATACCGCGGCCGTCATGCCGCCGTCGACCAACAGCAAATGGCCGTTGACGTAGGCCGCGCCGTCGCTGCACAGGAACACCAGCGCCGGCGCCAGCTCTTCCACGTTGCCCCAGCGGCGCGCCGGCGTGCGGCTGATCACCCAGCGGTTGAAGGCCTCGTCGGCCACCAGCGGCGCGGTCAGCTCGGTCTCGAAGTAGCCCGGCGCGATGCCGTTGACGGTGATGCCGTGCGGCGCCAGCTCGACCGCCATCGCCTTGGTCAGCATCTTCAGCGCCCCCTTGCTGGCGGCGTACGGCGCGGTGCTCGGCCGCGCCAGCTCGCTCATCACCGAGCAGGTGTTGACGATGCGCCCGCGCTTGCGCGCGACCATTCGCCGCGCCACCGCGCGGCCGGCGTAGAACGCGGCGTCGAGGTTGGTCTGCAGCACGGCGCGCCAGTCGGCGTCGCTGATCTCGGTGAACGCCGCGCGCCGGGTGATGCCGGCGTTGTTGACCAGGATGTCGATCGGCCCCACCTCGGCTTCGATCGCCGCCACCGCGGCGTCGACGGCGGCCGGGTCGGTGACGTCGAACGCGCGCGCGTGCGCCGCCAGGCCCGCGGCGCGCAGGCCGGCGGCGGCGTCGCGCAGCCGCGCCGCGTTGCGCGCATTGAGCACCACCGTGGCGCCGGCCTGCGCCAGGCCGCGTGCCAGCGCCAGGCCGATGCCGGTGGACGAGCCGGTGACCAGCGCCACGCGGCCGTCGAGCCGGAACGTATCGGCGGTGATGCCCATGATGGCTCCTTGCAGCGCATCGAAGCGGCGCCGAGTATCGCATCGCGCCCGCAGACATTCGGCGAAGGTGAATGCGGCTCGGTGGTCCCGGCTCGTAAGCCGGTTGCGCCTGCGCCCCCAATCACCGCGGGTGGCCTAGCTCGCGCCAGCGCTTGCCGGATCCGCCGTGGCGTCGATCGGCGCGCACCTCCACGCCCGCGCCTTCCTCGAGGATGCGCCGCGCCTGCGCCGTCAGCTTGGTCAGACAGCGGTCGAGCACCACCACCTCTTCGGCGTCGAGCACTTCCATCAAGCGCCGGTTGATCGCGGCCAGGCGCGGGAACAGCTCGGCGTAGAGCCGCCGCCCCTCGGCCGAGGCCGCGACCCGCGTGGGCCGCGCTGCAGCGGATGTCCGACCTTCTGCGCGGCGCTCGATCAAACCTTTGCCGATCAATTCGATGATCGTGCGCGAGACCACCGTGCGCGGCAGCTCGATGCGCTCGGCCAGTGCCGAGGGAGACATCGCACCGCCTTCGACCAGCGCGGCAACGAAGCGCCACTGTCTGCGCGTCACACCGTAGCCGCCCTCGCAGAGTTGGACGGCCGGCGCGCCGCCCATCCTGAGCAGGTGCTTGATTCGGTAGTTCAGCAGGTCGTCGTGCTCGCGCGGTTCGGCGAGGCGGCCAGGATCGGTCGGCGCAGGGTGGTGCATTTGAATCATCGATTGTGTCGCGGTTAGATTGGGCCCGCTGCGGCGTCGCCGCCCGGAGGCTCGAAATGCGCACCACCCGTTTCGCTCTCGTCGCCGTCATCCTGGCCGCGCTCGCGACCGCGGCGCGCGCCCAGGCCGACGCATGGCCCGCGCGCGCAATCACGGTCGTCGTCGGCTTCGGCGCCGGCGGCAACCCCGATGTCGCGGCGCGCCTGATCGCCGAACGGCTCGGCGCGCGCCTGGGTCAGCCGGTGGTGGTCGAGAACCGGCCCGGCGCAGCCGGGACGGTCGGTGCGGCCGCCGTGGCGCGAGCGCAGCCCGACGGCTACACGCTGCTGTTCGGGGTCGCCGCGAACCTGGCGCTCGCTCCGGCCACGATGAAGACGCCGCCGTACGAACCGGCGCGCGCGTTCCAGCCGATCGCCGAAGTGGCGCGCGGGCCCTACGTCTGGATGGTGCGCGCCGACTTGCCGCTGCGAACAATGCCCGAGTTCGTCGCCTGGGCCAAGGAGCGCAACGGCGGCGGCAACTACGTGTCGCCGGGCACCGGCAGCGCGCACCACCTCGGCACCGAGATGATGCTGCGCAGCGCCGGCATCGAGATGGTCCACGTGCCGACCAGCCGCGGCATCTACGTGTCGATCCTGGCGGGCGCCGGCGATGCGATGTTCGACACGCTGCCCGCGCCGCTGGCGCACATCAAGTCCGGCAAGCTGCGTGCGCTGGGCGTCACCGGCGCGAAACGGCTGGCTGCGTTGCCAGAGGTGCCCACGCTCGCCGAGCAGGGCCTGCCCGACGTGCCGCTGCAGTTCTTCTGGGGGCTGGTGGGGCCAGCCGGACTGCCGCGCGCGATCGTCGATCGGCTGCACCGCGAGGTGACCGCGATCCTGGCCGAACCGGCTGTGCAAGCCACGTTCGCCGGCTGGGGCATCGAGACGAGCAACGTCGGGCCCGATGCGTTCGGGGCGTCCATCGCGCAAGAGGTCTCGCGCTGGCGCGAGTTCGTCGCGCGCTCGGGGTTGCGCCTCGAATAGCGAGTTGCTGCGAACTGTTCACCCGCACCCGGATCGGGGTTTCGCGTTCGCAGACGGTGCGGCGCCATACGCTTAGAGCCTGACCGGCGTGCTGCTCGGTTTCACCGATGCCGCGTCGCTGCCGGGCGGCGGCTGGGCCCACAGCGCGGCCGCCGAGCAGCGCCATGGCAGCGTGGCCGGCGATCCGGATCTTCCCTCGTGGCTGCTGACGGCACGGTGGTGACACACACGAACGACCTACCATACGCCATGCAAGTTGTCCGACGCCCTCAGCGCGATGAGGCGCGTCGCCGATCCATGGCGCTCATCCCGGAGCGCGAAGCGTGAAGGCAGTTCAGTGAGCACCAGACCCCGCAAGAACCCCCGAGACCTGCGCAGCCAGCAATGGTTCGGCCGCCAGGACCGCGACGGCTTCGCCTACCGCAGCTGGCTCAAGGGCAAGGGCATCCCGCACGACCAGTTCGACGGCCGCCCGGTGATCGGCATCTGCAACACCTACAGCGAGCTGAACCCGTGCAACTCGCATTTCCGCACCCTCGCCGAGCAGGTGAAGATCGGCGTCTACGAAGCGGGCGGCTTTCCGCTGGAGTTTCCGGTGATGTCGCTCGGCGAGGTGCTGCTGCGCCCCACCGCGATGCTGTACCGCAACCTCGCCAGCATGGACGTCGAGGAGAGCATCCGCGGCAACCCGATCGACGGCGTGGTGCTGCTGATGGGCTGCGACAAGACCACGCCCTCGCTGGTGATGGGCGCGTCGAGCGCCAATCTGCCGACCATCGGCGTCTCGGGCGGGCCGATGCTCAACGGCAAGTGGCGCGGCCAGGAGCTGGGCTCGGGCACCGGCGTGTGGAGCATGAGCGAGCAGGTGCGCGCCGGCACGCTGCGGCTGCAGGAGTTTCTCGATGCCGAGAGCTGCATGCACCGCAGCCACGGCCACTGCATGACGATGGGCACCGCCAGCACGATGGCCTCGATGGTCGAGGCGCTCGGCCTCGGGCTGCCGGGCAACGCCGCGTACCCCGCGGTGGACGGCCGGCGCAACGTGATCGCGCGCAACGCGGGCCGGCGCATCGTCGAGATGGTCCACGAGGACACCAAGATCGGCGACATCCTGACGCGCCCGGCGTTCGAGAACGCGATCAAGACGCTGGCGGCGATCGGCGGCTCGACCAACGCGGTGATCCACCTGATCGCGATCGCCGGGCGCCTGGGCGTCAAGCTGACGATCGACGACTTCGAGCGCCTGGCCAGCGAGATGCCGTGCCTGGTGAACCTGCAGCCGTCGGGGCAGCACCTGATGGAAGACTTCTGCTACGCCGGCGGCCTGCCGGTGGTGATGAAAGAGATCGCCGGGTCGCTGCACCTCGACCACGTCACCGTCAGCGGCAAGACGGTCCGCGAGAACATCGCCGGCGCCGAGAACTTCAACCGCGACGTCATCATGTCGCTGGACAAGCCGTTCAAGCCCAAGGCCGGCATCGCGGTGCTGCGCGGCAACCTGGCGCCGCGCGGCGCGGTGATCAAGCCGAGTGCGGCCACGCCCGAACTCATGGTGCACAAGGGCCGCGCGGTGGTGTTCGAGGATTCCGACGACTTCCACGCGCGCATCGACGACCCCGACCTCGACGTCGACGAGACCTGCGTGCTGGTGCTGAAGAACTGCGGCCCCAAGGGCTACCCCGGCATGGCCGAGGTCGGCAACATGCCGCTGCCGCCCAAGGTGCTCAAGAAGGGCATCACCGACATGGTGCGAATCAGCGACGCGCGCATGAGCGGCACCGCGTACGGCACGGTGGTGCTGCACACCGCACCCGAGGCCGCCGCCGGCGGCCCGCTGGCGTTGGTGAAGAACGGCGACCTCGTCGAGCTCGACGTCCCGAAGCGCCGGCTGCACCTGCACGTGAGCGACGAAGAGCTCGCCAAGCGCAAGGCTGCGTGGAAGCCGCCGACCCCGAGGCTCACCAGCGGCTACTGGAAGCTCTACATCGACCACGTGCTGCAGGCCGACGAGGGCGCGGACCTCGACTTCCTGGTCGGGCAGCGCGGGGCGTTCGTGCCGAAGGACAATCACTGACCCGCGTCGGGCCGGCTGTGCCCGTGCCGCGGGCCTTTGTCGCCGCTGACCGCCGGCGCACCGAACGCCGCGGCACCACCGGGGCCGGTCGCACACGGCGGTTGCGGGCCGGGCGCCGGGTGCTCCCGAATCGGCCGGACCACGCCCGCACCAACGGTCGTTCCAACGCTCCCGTGGCATCGTGCTCCTGTGGCCGAGACGCGCGCCACGTCGAATCGGGGAGCAGACCATGCCCGACCATTCCAGGATGCGCACCCACGCCTGCTCGCACTGCGCGTCGACCGGCAGCCGCAGCAACCCTTGAACCAAGGATGAACCATGAGCGACGGCGTCTATCACCACGGCATGCGCGATCTGCAGGACCGCTTCGATACGCGGCGCCTTGCCGACCGGCTCGACGAGCAGCTCGGCCGCGCCGTGTTTACCGAACAGGACAAGGCGTTCATCGAGAGCCGGCCGCTGTTCTTCCTGGCCACCGCCGACGCTCAGGGGCGGCCCGACTGCTCGCACAAGGGCGGCATCCCCGGCTTCGTTCGCGTCACCGGGCCCGGTGAGCTGGAATTCCCGAGCTACGACGGCAACGGCCAATTCCGCAGCCTGGGCAACATCGGCGCCAACCCCGCGGTGGGACTGCTGTTCATCGATTTCGAGGCGCCGCGCCGCTTGCGCGTCAACGGCGACGCCAGCGTGCTCGACGACCCCGTCGCGCTGGCCCGCCACCACGGCGCACAACTCGTCGTGCGCGTGATCGCACGGCGCATCTTTCCGAACTGCCCGCGCTACATCCATCGCAGCGCCGGCGCGCGGCTCTCGGACGACGCGCCGCGGCCCGATCACCAGCCCCCTGCAGCGGCGTGGAAGTCGATGCCGATCCTCGCCGACGTGCTGCCGGGCTGCGGCGCAAAGGCTACTCGATGACTTCGCCGACCCAGATGCGGTCGAACTGAGCGCCGGCCTCGCGCTGAATGCGGCGCATGGTCTCCGCATCGGCGGCCTCGTACTCGCAGACCATGCGCCGGCGGTCGGCCGACAGCACGCTGCGCTTCCACTTCGCCTGGTAGGCCGACAGACAGGGGCGCTCGCGGTCGGCCACGAGCTGCATGTCGGCGTCGGACTGCGGGGTGTCGAAGCTGCGTTCGACGACGATGCGAAGCAAGCTCATGCGGATCTCCTCGGGGTTGAACGCACGGACCCGGCACTTGGGTTCGGGGCAGCCGCGCCTTCGGCGGCGGCAATGATCGATCGCGCGTGCGCCATTTGCGTCGGACGGCGCACCGCGGTGGCGGCGGCTAGCGCTTCGCGCGCGCGGCGCGCGGCCTCGGCGCCGTCGCCGGCGGCAAGCGCACACGTGGCAGATTCGTTGAGTGAATACGCCAGATGTGCCTTGTCGTCGCACTCGCGCAGCGCGGCGAGGCTCGCCTCCACGGCCGCCGCCGCGTCGGCATCTCCACGCCGCAGGCGTGCGAGCGCCGCCAGCGCATCGGCGAAGGGCACCTGCGCTTCGCCCATGCGCCGCGCGGCGGCAGCGACATCGTCGACGTGGCGCAGCACTTCGTCGGTGCGACCCATCTCGTACTCGACGGTGGCCAGCGCGAGCACGCATTCGTACTCGCGCCAGTGGTTCGCCGCAGCGCGCGCGAGGGCCACCGCGCGCGCCAGCGCCTCGCGCGCCGCGGTCAGATCGCCGTCGGCCCGCGCCGCCAGGCCGCGCCCCCATTCGAGCTCCATCACCGGCAACTGCAACTGCGCTGCGAGCGTGGCCGCTTCGGCGAGCAATGCGCGGCCGTGCTCGTGATCGGCCTCGATGTCGAGCAGGCAGCGCCCTGTGTTGGCCATCTGAGCACAACGTATGACCGCGTCGGCGAGCTGCGTGCAGGCTTCGGCGGCCAGCGACGCATCGCGCGCGCCGGCGGGATCGCCCGCCTGCTGGCGCCAGTACGCCAGGATCTCCCACGCGGCGGAAGCCTCGGCGTGCAAAGCCAGCGCCTGCGCCGTGTCGATGGCCCGCTCGATGCGCGGGCTCAGATCCGGCAGTTGTCGCCCGCCGGGCGCCGCCGCGGCGGCCACGCGCAGCCGCAGCAGCCCGATCTCGAGCCGCGCGCGCTCGGCCCCGGGCGCCAGCTCGTCGATCAGCGCGAGTCCACGCTCGGCCACCTGTGCGGCCTCCAGGTTGGCGAACATGCGCAGCCAATGGTGGCCGGCCGCCAACGCCGCGCGCGCGGCCAGCGGCGCGTCGCCGGCCAGGCACGCATGGTGCACGACGGCGCCGTGCAGCCACGGATCGCCGGCGCTCGCGACGTCGAACGCGCGCGCGATCTGGCGGTGCAGTGCGCGCCGGCGCGCGGTGGACAAACCGCGGTACACGGCTTGGCGCACCAGGCCATGCGCAAAGTCGAAGCCGCCGGCGCCGCTGTCCTTCAACAATCCGCGTCGTTCGAACTGCGCGATGCGGCTCAGCACCTCGGGCATCGGCATCGCGGTGGCTGCCGCGAGCCGATCGGCGCCGAACTCGCCGCCCAGTGCGGCAGCCCAGCCGAGCAGGTCACGCGCGGCGGCGTCGAACGCATGCAGCCGCTCGTCGACCAACGCGTCGAGCGAACGCTCGCCGCTTTGCGTGCCGCCTCCGGCGCGCGCCATCTCGATCAGCAGCAAGGGGTTGCCGCCGCTCGCGCGCATCGCCTCGCCCACGTCGGGCAGCCGGTCGCCGAGCCAGCCGCGCACGGCGCCCTCGGCCAGCGGCGCCAGCTCGAGCCGCTGCAGCGAGCGCTCGCGCGCGAGCGACTGCAGCAGGCCCTTGGCGGCCGCGTTGTCGTCGACCTCGCCGATGCGCGCGGCGGCCACGAACAGCACCGGCGGCGCGGTGAGCCGGC
The DNA here is from genome assembly GCA_015075545.1 of Ideonella sp. Classification (GTDB taxonomy): domain Bacteria; phylum Pseudomonadota; class Gammaproteobacteria; order Burkholderiales; family Burkholderiaceae_C; genus JAEUPI01. Next base: position 234,179 of record JABTUC010000001.1, read on the forward strand.
GGGCGACGAAGTGCAGCAACGCCGCCGAAGCGTCATCGATCCATTGCAGGTCGTCCACCACCACCGCGAGCGGCCGCGTCTGAGCGAGAGCTGCGAGCAGATCCACTGCCGCGTCGAACAGTTGCTCGCGACTCAATGCTGTCGGACTGCCGCCGAGCAAAGGCGCCGCGCGATCGAGCACCGGCGCGCTCGCGCCGCCGGTGGGCAAGGCACGCAGCGCGTCGAGCCAGAAGCCGTACGGTCGCACCGCCTCGGCCTCGAAGCAGCGCGCGCGGATCACGTGCCGTCTGCCGCGGGCCGCCACCTCGCTCGTGTGGTCGAGCAAGCGCGTCTTGCCGATGCCGGGCTCGCCGATCAGCAGCAGCACGGGCGCGGGGCCCGCTGCGGCGAGCGCCGCGTCGATGGCACGGCACTCGGCGTCGCGGCCCACGAGGGCCGGGGGTGCGGGCACCGCGCGACGCGCGAGGTCGAGAAAGGTCCGCCGCTCGCTGGCTGGCGCACCGCGCTCGGCGCGCATCGGCTCGTCACGCGCGGGTTCGGCTTGCACGGCCTCGCTGCGCGCCGGCGACGCCGCGGCGTGCCGCTGCAGTTGCCGAACCGCGCGGATGGCCTGATCGAGCGCGCCGCCGTCGGCCAGCGCCACCTCGCGGCGCAGGAGGGCACGCGCCCAGCCGTAGTGGGCCTCGGCCTCCGGGTAGCGGGCGTCGGCAGCCAGCAGTCGCACGAGGCTCGCATGCGCCTCTTCAGCGAGCGGATCGGCAGCGACCAACGCGCGGCCGTGCCGCAGCGCGCGCGGCGGATCGCCGGCCAGACGCGCGATGAGCGCCTGCAGCACCGCGCGACGCGCTCGCGAAAAGCGCTCGCGCTCGGCCATGCACCAGTGGTGGAAGCGGTAGCACGCCGGCAGCTCGAGGCCATCGAGAAACTCGCCTTGCAACGTGCGTGCAAGCTCCTCGAGCGTTTCGAGCGGCAGGCACGCGAGGCCCTCGCCGTCGAGCGCCGCATCGACGACCGAGCTGTCGACGTCGCAGTCGCGCGCATCGAAGGCCACCCTTTCGCGGTCGGCCTGCAGGCGCTGCGCGGCCGCGTCGTCGACCAGCGCGCGCAACTTGGTCAAGCTCCAGCGCAGCGCGGCGCGCGGATCGTCGGGGCCGTCCCAGAGCATGTCGCACAGCGCCGAGCGAAGCTGCGGCGCGCGCGTGGCGACCAGGTAGCCGAGCAGCGCGCGCGTGCGCCGCGACGGCGGCAGCGCGAGCGGCGCTGCGTCGCCTCGCCGCAGCTCGAGCTCGCCGAGCAGGCGCACCCGCAGCCTTGCGGGTCGATCCGGCCCCTTGGCGCCGGCGCTGACAGCGCTGTCCACGCGGCATCCCCTCCTCATGGCGGCACCTAGGTCGTCGTCGCCGCGGCCGCCCCAGGCAGTGCCGGCAAAGTTAGCACAGCACGCGCGCATCGGTACGCGCGGTTCGATCGAGGTGACCGACCAGGTGCGCCGCGATCTCGTGCACGTCGTCCTCGGCGCCGTGGATGAAGCTCGACTTGCGCCGGCGCAGCAACGGCAGGCCGAGCACGTAAATGCCCGGCGCATCGACGATGCCGCGATCGTGGCGCAGCCCGCCGCTGCGATCGAACACCGGCAGGTCGAGCCAACCGAAATGCGGGCGGTAACCGGTAGCCCACACGATGCTGTGCAGCTCGGTCCCTAGCTCGGCGGCCAGGCGCGGCGACGCGGCGACCCGGGTCGGCGCAAAGCGCTGCGGCGGGGCGACTTCGCCGTCCAGGCCCTGTCCGGTCGCCCAGGCGTCGAAGCCGTCGAGCATGCGACCCATCTTCAGGTCCGCCAGCGCGCACACGTTGCGCAGCGAGCCCGAGAACAGCGCGCGGCTGCCACGCACGCCCGCCAGGCGACCACAGACTTCCACCCCATGGCGCTGCACCACGCCGAGGTCGAGCGTCTCGCGCGCGTCGCTGCCGACGAGCTGGGGCGACGGCAGGCCGCGCGCGCGCCGAAGGTCGTCGATCGACTCGATGCGCTGGTCGAGCACGCCGCTGGCGAGCAGCCACCACTGCACATCGCGCCCGCGGTAAAGCCGCGGCATGCGCACGTGCTCGCCGGCGGCGAGCAACACCCGGCGGCCACTGCGCTGAATCTCCAGCGCGAGCTGCAGCCCGGTGGCCGACGCGCCGACCACCAGCACGCCGCCCGGCGCCAGCTGCGCCGGCCGCCGGTAGTCCCGCGCCGTCCACTGCGCGACCGATCGCGGCACGTCGTCGGCCAGCCGCGGCACCGCCGGCCGGCTGCATGCGCCGCTGGCCAGCACGACCGCGCGACAGCGCAGATCCCCCTGGTCGGTGCGAACGAGGTATCCGTCTCCCGACGGCATCACGCGCTGCACCGTGGTGTGCGGCAGCACCGGTGCACGCGCGCGGACCGCGTAGCCGGCAAGGAAACCGGCGACGTCGGCTGCACCCATGTAGCCGTCGGGGTCGCAGCCGTCGTAGGCGTGTCCGGGCAGCCGACACATCCAGTTGGGCGTCAGCAGGCGCAGCGAATCCCAGCGCTCGGCACGCCACGCGTGGCCGACCTCGCCGCGCTCGATCACCACGTGATCGATCGCGCGCTGCGTGAGCGCGTGACTCATGGCGAGCCCGAAGGCGCCACCTCCGACGACGACGACGTCCACCGCGCGGCGCATAGCTTCCCTGATCATCGCGCTGCCTCGATGCTGCACGCCGCCTCGCCACGGCGTGCAGGGATGCGCGACCGGCTCGCCGTTCATCACGCCTTGCTCGTCGTGACGGCCACGTCGGTCGGGTTGGCGACGATGTCGAACACCGCCGAGCGCTTCTGCGACTGCGCCACCACGGCCGCGATCTGCTCGGGCGTGGCGTCGGCGTCGATGTCGTAGTGCACCCGGATGGCGCCGAAGCCGTTGCGCACCTTGTCGTCGATGCCGAGCACGCCTTGCAGATCCATGTCGGCCTCCAGCGTCGCGCGCACCGAGCGCAGCTGGATGTCGCGGTTCTGCGCCACCGAAGCGATGCCGGCGGACAGGCAGCCCGCCAGGCCGACCAGCACGAGCTCCACCGGAGTCGCGCCGTTGTCGGACGCCGCGAAGATCTCGGGGTGGTCGGAGTCGAACTCGAAGCTGCGGCGATGACGCTGCTCGACGCCGAGTCCGTAGAAGCCGTCGACGCTGGCACGGCTGTGGGTGCCGTTCACCCAATGGCTGGTGGCGCGCCACTTGAAGGCGGCTCCTTCGGGCGCCTCGGCGAGCGCCGCGCGGGCGCTCAGCAGGGCATCGACATTGACACCGTTGTCGGCACGGCGGGTCAGGGCTGGGTTCGTCATGGCATCGGCTCCTTGGGCTGGTTGGGCAGCCGGTCGATCACCGGCGTGCGGTCAATGTGGCCGCGCAGCGTTGGATCGAGCGTGGGATGCAGCGTTGGTGGCCCGCCGGCCCGGATACCCCGCCTCGAGGCGGGCCGCGCCGGTCGAAGACACAATTGGCGCCTTGGACAAGAAAGCCGCGCTCGTTGTCGGCGCCGGTGACGCCACCGGCGGGGCGATCGCGCGGCGCTTCGCGCGCGAGGGCTACATCGCCTGCGTCACGCGCCGCAGCGCCGACAAGCTGCAGCCGCTGATCCAGCGCATCGAGGCCGAGGGCGGACAAGCCCGCGGCTTCGGCTCCGACGCACGCGAGGAGGCGCAGGTGATCGACCTCGTCGCCACCATCGAGCGCGAGGTGGCGCCGATCGAGGTGGCGGTGTTCAACGTCGGCGCCAACGTTCGCTTCGCGGTCACCGAGACCACCGAGCGCGTCTATCGCAAGGTGTGGGAGATGGGCGCGCTGGCGGGTTTTCTGGTCGGCCGCGAGGTGGCCAAGGCGATGCTGCCGCGCGGCCGCGGCACCATCGTGTTCACCGGTGCCACCTCGAGCCTGCGCGGCGGCGCCGGCTTCGCCGCGTTCGCCGGCTCCAAGCACGCGCTGCGGGCGCTGGCGCAGAGCATGGCGCGCGAGCTGGGGCCGCAGGGCATCCACGTCGCGCACGTGGTGATCGACGGTGCGATCGACACCGAGTTCATCAAGACGAACTTCCCCGAGCGCTATGCGCTGAAAGAGCGCGACGGCATCCTCGACCCCGAAGCGATTGCCGAGAACTACTGGCTGCTGCACCGGCAGCACCGCAGCGCGTGGACGCACGAGCTGGATCTGCGGCCGTGGATCGAGAAGTTCTAGATCAGCGCACCGATGTTCCGGGCCGCTTGCCATCACCGCACGATGATGCCGGCGAGCGCGCTCATGCCGATCATCGTGATCCGGGCGCTCACGGCGTGGCTGACCGCACCGCTCGCGGCCGGCGCGGCACGCCGATCTCGCACTCCAGATCGCGGTCCCAATCGGCAAGGTCCGCCGCGGCGCGATAGCTCGTCTGCAGGAAGCGCAGCAGCGCCGCTTCGGGATCGGCCGTAGTGCGGACCGCTTCGTACGGCAGCAGCCATTCGCCCATCGGGTCGGACCAGAAGGCCGCGGCGGGTTCGACCTGCGCCTGCGCGAAGCCTTGCGGTGTCGGATACGCGTACGAGAAAAACGCTGCATCGGGATAGCGTTCGTCGCCGGGCCAGAAGCCCGCGCTGCTGACCTCATGCGAGTACGCCTCGCGCGTGACGGCGTCGGGCAAGCCTGGAATGCCGCCGGGATGCAGGGGCGCCGGGCGCCCGGAGAAACGCGTGACGGCCAGGTCGAAGGCGCCCCAGAAGAAGTGCACCGGGCTCGCCTTGCCGAGAAACGAGGTGCGGAACAAGCGGAACACGCGCTCCGCCTGCACCAGCACGCGCCAGAACGCGTTGGCCGCGGCCGCGTCGTACGACGCGTGCAACTCGTCGTCGGGGAAGCGGATCGGATTCGGCACTTCGTTCGGCATGACCTCGATCGTCACGCGAATGCCGGCGGCATCGAGCTCGGCCATGCAGCGCCGATAGAAGCTCGCCACCGACATCGGCTCGAGCGCGAAGCCGCGCTCGCGCGCCTCGGGCGTGCTCACGACCAGGCGATGGTCGGCGAAGTCGAAGTCGATCTCGAAGATGCGGCGCCCGGCATGCATCGCCGACGTGCCGAGGCCGCGCGCGTTCACATACAGAGGCACCTGCCAGCCGTGATTGAGCCACGGCGACAGCGCGAGCCGCACCTTGCCGACGATCTGCGTCCACAACTGCAAGGTCGCGGCGGTGTCGCGCCAGTCCGCATAGTGCAACCGGGGCCAGGCGTGTTCTCTGTCGTTGGTGTTCTCCATCGCGCTCGCCTCCTGATGGAATAAACCGTGCCGCGGCGTCGGCACGAAAGTTGGCTTTGGGTGCCCTGCCTACTTTCGCCAGTATCGGCTTGCGGCAGGCCGAGGCTCATCGGCAGAACGAGCCGCGATCAACCATGGAATCGCTCCGGTTGTGGCGCCGCCAGACACTGGCCTTGCTCGATCAATCGCCCGAATCCCTCAGCCAACGCATCGAGCAACTGGCGCACTGCCGCACGCATGCCCTGGCGGCTGGCGTACGCGGCCTGGACCAGCCCGGGCGGCGCCGTCCAGCCCGGCAACAACTCCTGCAGCGCACCGCTTTGCAAGGCATCGTGCGCCAGCAAGCGCGGCAGCACGGCACAGCCGACGCCGGCCAGCGCCGCCTGCAGCAGCGCGCTGGCGTCATCGACCAGCAGCCGCGGCTCGTGCAGGTGCTCGAACTCGCTGCCGTCGGCGCGGTGCAGGCGCCAGCGCACGGCATCGGGTGAATTGCCCAGGCCCACCGTGGGCAGGCGCACGAGCTCGGCGGGAGTCGCCGGAGGCGCGGCGGCCGTGAGCAGGCGGGGCGCTGCCACCAGCAGGTGCGGGCTGAGCGCCAGCGCGCGCACCACCTCGTCTTGCGGCAGCATCGCGTCGACCGCGCGCACCCGCAGCGCCAGATCGACGCCGTCGTGCCAGACATCGACGTTGCGATTGGTCGCTTCCACCAGCAATCGCACCTGCGGCCAGGCGTTGAGAAAGGTGCTCAGTTGCGCGCCCACCGCCGCATGCAGCAGCGCCGGCGGACAGGCCAGGCGCACCGTGCCGCGCGGCTGCTGCGTCTGCTCGTGCACCAGTGCGCGCGCCGCCTCGGCCTCGGCCAGCATCGCACGCGCATGCTGCAACACCTGCTCGCCTACCGGCGTGATGGCAAATCTTCGAGTGCTGCGCTGGATCAGGCGCACCCCAAGCTCGGCCTCCAACTCGGCCACGCGCCGGCTCAACCTGGACTTGGGGATATCGGTGGCGCGCTCGGCCGCTGCGAAACCGCCGTGCTCGGCCACCGCGGCGAACAAGGCCCAGTCGTCGAGACTGCGGATACCGGGTTCCACGGCGATCATCATCCCAATGACAGAACGCTGAGACCGAGTTTGGCCAGTTTATCTTCGATCGATCGGTTCATAGCATTCGAACACCGCGTCAGCCCATGCGGGCAGACATGCAGAACCGGAGACTCGAGATGAGCGAAACCCTGACGACAACCCGCAAGACCGTGCTGTCCACGCGCAGCGCCCCCGGTCGCCACTGGGTCGGCGACGGCTTTCCCGTGCACGGCCTGTTCGGCTACAGCGGAGAAGGCGTGGCCGAGCGCAGCCCGTTCCTGCTGCTCGACTACGCCGCACCGACCCAGTTCGCGCCCAGCGCACACCGTCGCGGCGTCGGCAGCCACCCGCATCGCGGGTTCGAGACCGTGACCATCGTCTACGACGGCGAGGTCGAGCACCGCGACTCCACCGGCGCCGGCGGCGTGATCCGCAAGGGCGACGTGCAGTGGATGACCGCCGGTGGTGGCATCGTCCACGAGGAGTTCCACTCGGCCGACTACGCCGCGCGCGGCGGCCCGTTCGAGATGGTGCAGCTGTGGGTCAACCTGCCCGCCAAGGACAAGATGACGCCGGCGCACTACCAGGCGATCACCGACGCACAGGTTCCCGCCGTGGCCTTGCCGGGCGGCGCCGGTCAGGTGCGCGTGATCGCCGGCCGGTTCGCGGGCGGCACCGGCACGGTCAAGGGTCCGACGCACACCTTCAGCCCGATGAACGTGCTCGATGTTCGCCTGGCCGCTGGCCATGCGGCCGAGCTGGGGCAGCCCGAAGGCTGGAGCACGCTGTTGGTGGTGCTCGCAGGCACGGTGGCGGTGAACGGCGAAACCGTGCTGCGCGCGACCGAGATGGCCACGCTGTCGAACGCGGGCAGCGGCCTGAACATCGAGGCCAACAACGACGCCAAGCTGCTGGTGCTGGCGGGCGAGCCGATCGACGAGCCGGTGGTGGGCTACGGGCCATTCGTGATGAACAGCCAGCAGCAGATCCACCAGGCGATCGACGACTTCAACAGCGGACGCTTCACCCGCCTGGCCTGATCGCACGTACGCGCGCGTGCGCGAGCTCGCGCGCCCACGAGCGCGCCGCCTCGTCTACTCGAACTTCAGGAGCATTCTCATGAGCGAAAAACTCGACATCGGCATCATCATCGGCAGCACGCGCGAGGCGCGTTTCGGCCACAAGGCGGCGCAGTGGCTGCAAGCAGTCGCCAGCCGGCGCGGCGACATGCGCGTCGACCTGATCGACCTGAAGAACTTCGACCTGCCGCTGTTCAACGAAAAGGCCTCGAACCTTTGGCTGCCGAGTGAAGACCCGCGCGCCGTGGCATGGCAGAAGCGAATCGCCGAGTTCGACGGCTACCTGGTGGTCACGGCCGAGTACAACCGCTCGATGACCGGCGCGCTGAAGAATGCGTTCGATCAGGCCTACAACGAATGGAACCACAAGCCCATCGGCTTCATGGGCTACGGCGGCCTCGGCGCCGCGCGCGCCATCGAACACGCACGCCTCGTTGCCATTGAGCTGCAGATGGTGCCTGTGCGCACCGCGGTGCACTTGTCCGGCGGCGACTTCATGGCCGCGATGAAGGGACAGCGCTCGATGCATGAGGTCGAAGCCCACCTGCTGCCTGCCGCCGCCGACATGCTCGACCAGGTTGCGTGGTGGGGCGAGGCGAGCCGGGCCGCGCGCGATGGTCGGGCCAAGCTGGCCGCGAATGCCGCCACGGCCGTTGCCGCGGCTTGAGCGGCGTTCATCCGTCAAACGCCCCGCATTGACGATCCGCGTCGCGTGAACCTGCGGAGCCGGCACCGCGCGGCGCCCGCGCAATCCACCCCCACCCGCCCCAAGGAGACCCATCATGTCCGGACCGACCGCCATTCGCGATCCCAAGCAGGACCGCCTGATCACACCCGCCAACGCCGTGCTGGCGTTGATCGACTATCAGCCCGACCAGTACACCGGCGTGCGTTCGGTCGATCATGCCGAGTTGCTCGTGCATGTCACGACGCTTGGCAAGATCGCGACCGCCTACGGTTTGCCGGTGGTGCTGAGCACGGTCGGCGTGAAGTCCAACGGTATGGCCGGCAGCAATGTCGAACTGCTCGAGGCTCTGCCCGGTGTGCCGGAGATCGACCGCACCACGCTCAACTCGTGGGAAGACCCGGACTTCCGCGCTGCGGTGCAGAAGACGGGACGCAAGAAGCTGATCGTCGCCGGCCTGTGGTCGGAGATCTGCGTTGCCTTCCCGGTGCTCGACGCGCTCGCCGAGGGGTACGAGGTCTACTTCGTCGCCGACGCGATCGGCGGCGTCAGCACAGCCGCGCACGAGGCCGCGATGCAGCGCATGGTGCAGGCCGGCGCGGTGCCGATCTCGGTGATCGGCCTGGCCGCCGAACTGCAGCGCGACTGGGGGCGCGACGGCGCCGACCGGTTGCGTGGCATTCTGCGCAGCTACTTCGGCGGGCTGCGCGCGATCGGCGGCTGATCGGCGCGCCCGACGGGCCTGGGCGAGTGCCCAGCGCTGCGAGCCGTTGCCGCGGCTGTGGGGCACGACCGACTGCCGTAGCTCCTCGCAGCCCACGACGAGGAGTCGCTACCATCGCCCAGAGGCCGCAAGGGATCCAGTATGTCCGCCAAGATCATCGAGTTCCTGTTCGACTTCGGCAGCCCGGCGACGTACCTCGCGCACACGCAGATGCCGCGCCTCGCCGCCGACACCGGCGCGCGCGTCGACTACGTGCCGATGCTGCTGGGCGGCGTGTTCAAGGCCACCGGCAACCAGAGCCCGATGGCGGTGCCGGCCAAGGGCCGCTGGATGGGCCGTGACCTGGCGCGCTGGGCCGGACGCTACGGCGTGCCGTTCGCGTTCAATCCGCACTTCCCCGTCAATACGCTGGCGCTGATGCGCGGCGCGGTCGCCGTGCAGGCGCGGCAGCCCGAGCGCTTCATGCCGTACGTCGACGCGGTGTTCCGCGCGATGTGGGTCGAGCCGGTCGACCTGGGCGACCCCGCCGTGCTGGCGTCGACGCTGCAGGCCGCCGGCTTCGACCCGCACGAACTGCTGGCGATGGTGGGCGATGCCGAAGTCAAGGCCCGGCTGATCGCCAACACCGAGGCCGCGGTGGCGCGCGGGGTGTTCGGCGCGCCGACCTTCTTCGTCGGCAGCGAGATGTTCTTCGGCCAGGATCGGCTCGACTTCGTGCGCGAGGCGGCGCTCCACCGGGGTCGCCCTTAGGTAGCAACGCTGACCCGCGCACGCGCACGGGCAACGAATAATCGGCTGTTCCGAGCGCGGCCCGCGTCGCTCGCCCCGTATCCCGGCTGCAGCGTCGTGCGCGGGCCGGCTTGTTCGACTTTCTGCCAGGAGATGCCCATGACCTCGATGCCGTCGATTCCGCGCCGCCGCTGCGTGATGAGCCTGGCCGGTGCCGCCGCCGTGCTGGCCGCGCCGGCCTGGGTGAAGGCACAGACGCCGATCGTCGTGAAGTTCAGCCACGTGGTGGCCGAGAAGACGCCCAAGGGCCAGGGCTCGCTGAAGTTCAAGGAGCTGGCCGAGAAGAAGCTGGCGGGCAAGGTGCAGGTGCAGGTGTTCCCCAGCTCGCAGCTTTTCGGCGACGCCAAGGAGATGGAGGCGCTGCTGCTCGGCGACGTGCACCTGATCGCACCGTCGCTGTCGAAGTTCGACCGCTACACCAAGAAGGTGCAGTTGTTCGACCTGCCGTTCCTGTTCGACGACATCGCCGCGGTCGATCACTTCCAGTCGAGCGCGCCCGGCCAGGACCTGTTGAAGTCGATGACCAGCCGCGGCCTGCTCGGCCTGGCCTACTGGCACAACGGCATGAAGCAACTGTCGACCAACCGCGACAAGCTCGAGCGGCCCGAGGATGTGAAGGGCCTGAAGTTCCGCATCCAGGCCTCCGACGTGCTCGAGGCGCAGTTCCGCGCGCTCGGCGCCAACCCGCAGAAGATGGCGTTCGCCGAGGTCTACCAGGCGCTGCAGAGCGGCGTGGTCGACGGCCAGGAGAACACCTGGTCGAACATTTACTCGCAGAAGTTCCACGAGGTGCAGAAGACGATCGCCGAGACCAACCACGGCGTCATCGACTACATGGTGGTCACCAACGCGAAGTGGTGGGACGGGTTGCCCGCCGACGTGCGCAAGGGCCTGTCGGAGGCGATGGCCGAGGCCACCGCCTACGCCAACAAGATGGCGGGCGACTTCAACGAGGACGACAAGAAAAAGATCGAGGCCGCCGGCAAGGCCAGGGTGCAGAAGCTGACCAAGGCCGACGTCGCCGCCTGGCGCAAGGCGATGGAGCCGGTGTGGAAGAAGTTCGAAGGCGACATCGGGCGCGACCTGATCGACGCCGCGCTGAAGTCCAACAAGTAGCCTCCTCGGCGCGGGGCCCTCGGGCCCCGCGCATGCCGCCGCGTGCGCTGGTTCGAACACTTCGAAGAAGGCCTGATCGCGCTGCTGTTGGCGGCGATGACGCTGCTCACCTTCGCGCAGGTGGTGGCGCGCTACGTCTTCAACTACAGCTTCGTGTGGGCGCTGGAGCTGACCGGCGTGATGTTCGCGTGGCTGATCTTCCTGGGCATGTCGTACGGCGTACGGGTCGGCGCGCACATCGGCGTCGACGCCGCGATCCGGCTGCTCGGGCGGCGCGCGGCGCGCGCGGTCGGCATCGTCGCGGCGAGCACCTGTGTGGCCTACGCGGTGCTGGTGACGATCGGTGGTACGCAGTACGTGCGCAAGATGTACGACGTCGGCATCCTGATGCAGGATATGCCGGTCGCGCAGTGGATTCCGCGCCTGGTGCTGCCGCTGGGCTTCGCGCTGCTCGGGCTGCGCTTCCTGGCGGTGCTGTGGCGCCTGCTGCGCGGTGACGAGGTGCACCTGCTCGGCGACGAGGCGCGCGACGCGCTCGAGCTGAAGGCCGACGACGACGAGGCGCCGCGATGACGATCGCCACCCTCTTCGTGCTGCTGTTCGTGCTGATGGGAATCGGCGTGCCGGTGGGGGTGGCGCTCGGGCTGTCGTCGCTGGTGACGATCCTGCTGTTCGCGCAGGATTCGCTGGCCTCGCTGTCGCTGAAGCTGTTCGAGACCTCGGAGCACTACACGCTGCTGGCGATCCCGTTCTTCATCCTCGGCGGCACCTTCATGACCACCGGCGGCGTGGCACGACGCATGATCCGCTTCGCCAACGCCTGCATCGGCCACCTGCGCGGCGGGCTGGCGATGGCCTCGGTGATGGCGTGCATGCTGTTCGCCGCGGTGTCGGGCTCGTCGCCGGCCACGGTGGTGGCGGTGGGCTCGATCGTCATCGCCGGCATGCAGCGCGCCGGCTATCCGCAGCCGTTCGCCGCCGGTGTGATCTGCAACGCCGGCACGCTCGGCATCCTGATCCCGCCGTCGATCGTGATGGTGGTCTACGGCGCGGCCACCGAAACCTCGGTGGGCAAGCTGTTCATGGCCGGCGTGCTGCCGGGCATCGCGCTCGGGCTGCTGCTGATGGTGGCGATCTACTGGCGCGCGCACCGCATCAAGCTGCAGACGCAGCCGCGCGCGCCGCTGGCCGAGGTGCTGCGCTCGGGGCGCGACTCGCTGTGGGGGCTGCTGCTGATCGTGATCATCCTCGGCGGCATCTACGGCGGCGTGTTCACGCCCACCGAGGCGGCCGCCGTGTCGGCGGTGTACGCGTTCGTGATCGCGGTCTACGTCTACCGCGACATGGGCCTGAAGGACGTGCCGCGCGTGCTGCGCGACTCGGCCAAGGTGACGGTGATGCTGATGTTCATCGTCGCCAACGCGCTGCTGTTCGCCCACGTGCTGACCACCGAGCGCATCCCGCAGCAGATCGCCGAGGCGATCGTCGGCTCGGGCATGGCGGCGTGGCAGTTCCTGCTGGTGGTCAACCTGCTGCTGCTGGTGGCCGGCATGTTCATGGAGCCCACCGGCATCATCCTGATCCTGGCGCCGATTCTGTTTCCGATCGCCTCGCGACTGGGCATCGACCCGGTGCACCTGGGCATCATCATGGTGGTGAACCTCGAGATCGGCATGGTCACGCCGCCGGTCGGTCTGAACCTGTTCGTCACCACCGGCATCACCGGCATGTCGATCATGCAGGTGGCGCGCGCCGCGCTGCCGTGGACCTCGGTGCTGCTGGCGTTCCTGATCTTCGTGACCTACGTGCCGTGGCTGTCGCTGGTGCTGCCGAACGCGTTGTTCTGATTCGAGGGGCGCAGGCTGCTTTCAGCCCGATTTGCCGATCTTCACGCGCCAGACCGTAGGCCCGGACTCGACGTAGTCCCAAGTGAATTTGCCCTTGTGCTCAGCGTCGAACTGGTAATACAGCGGTTTCGGATCGTGGTCGTTGATGAGGATGAAACTGCCGCCCGCCGGCAGGTTGTGCCATGTGCTGAAGATGGTGCTGTGCCGCTGCATGGGCACGAGTTGACGTACGTCCAGGTTTTGCGCTTCGCTCATGATTGCGGTTGCTCTCCGGTTGGGGTTGTCGAAGCGGCGCGGTCGCCGCGGGAGGCTTCACGCCCGCTGCGCCGCTTCGGGTTGGTCAGGTTGTGCATGACGCCGTTGAGACGCTCGGCTTCCTTCGGATGATCGTGGCGCAGCATCGACCAGCCCTGCGCTGCCAGGCGGCAGGCCGCATCGATCTCGCCCGCATCGCCCATCGCCAACAGGGCCTGAACGAAGAGCCGGTTGAGTGACGCGATCGTGTCCGGGGTTTCCATCGCGGGTGGCGCCTCATGTGATGCGGAAATGCGCCTTGGCCTCCGGGCTCATCTTCTCGGCGCTCCACTCCGGACGCCAGACGAGTTCGATGTGGACGTCGTTCACGCCTTCCATCTGCTCCAGGCGCTGGCGAACTCCGAGCTGGATGATGTCCGAGGCCGGGCAACCCGGGGTGGTAAGCGTCATGACGACGAAGGCGCGGTCATTGACCATGTCGAGTTCGTAGACCAGGCCGAGGTCGACGATGTTGTAGCCGAGTTCGGGGTCGAAGACGTCTTTCAACGCTTCGCGCATTTCGGCCGGGGTCGGTGCGCTCATGCCGGTGTGCCGCAGCGGATGAGGACCCGGTATTCGCTCGGGCCGATCTTTTCGCAGCGATACAGATGACCGCGCGTGTCGAGCTCGGGATAGAGCAGCAGCGGCTCGCGATCGAACAGGCCTTCGAGCACCTCACCGGGACTCATGTCTTCGAGTGCCTCCAAGGTGGTGACCAAGGGTTCGGGCGGCATCAGGCCGCGGTTGTCGAGCGAGCAACTCGGTGCTTGCCATGGGCCGGCGCCCGTTCGGTTCGCGCCGGGCGTATCGCCTTGCGTCGCCGTGCCGCCCGCCGGGGAGGCTTCGGAGGCCTCGGGTTCGAAGATGACTTCCCAGTCGCCATCGTCGATTTCTCGCTCGCTATGGCCGTAGCCCATGCTCTTCATCATCGCGAACAGCGGCGTCGGCTTGAAGCTTGCAAGCAGGCGCAGGCCCTGCCCGCTCTCGAGCTTGGCCACGGCCGACTTGATTTCACCGAGGGGCTCGCCGCCTGCTCGCAAGATCGGGCGTACGTCGAGTGTCCGAAGCGAAAGATCCATGTCTCATTCTCCTTGCCGATCGGTGCCCAACGGAGGCGAGGCTGCCAACTTCGCGCTTGCACCGGGCGCAGCCTTCAACTTGGCCGCTGCAGACATCCCAGGCGGGCGCCCCAAGGTGGGTTTCAGGTTCGGATCCGGATGGCGCGAACGCCAGAACTCGATGGCAATCAGCACCGTTGCCAGAGTCTGCAGCGATGCAGCGATCTCCCAGACGACGGCTTGTTCGCTCGCGATCGCCGCGCTGGCCAGCAGGGTCGCCACGAAATACAGCGCAAAACCGGGCCTTGCCCGACGCTCGTTGACCAGGTCTTGCACACGCGGAACCGGCCCTTTGCCCAGCCGTTTGCCGAACACTTCGAGCCAGGTCATGAAGGGGATGATCTTGTAGAGCTGGCTCAAGCCCAACCCGCTCAGGCCGCCGAAGACGAACAAGTAGCCGATGGCGCCCGCATAGCGATCGAGCGTGCCCAGGGCCCAGCTCAGCGCGCCCAATGCAAGTGCCAGCGCAAAGATGGCCAGCGCAAAGCCCGCCGTGATGCTGTTGAGTTCGAGTTCGCGGCGTTTGCGCGTGCGATAGAAGTGCACGATGTCGGCAAGATAGAAAACAACGCCGATGCCGGCCAGTGCGGTGCCGAGCGCAACGACAGCCGAGGTGGCGAGTTCCGTCCACACGCCGATCAGCCCGCTGACGAGCAGCACGGCCAGGCCTCCCGCGGTCAGCGTGAGTGCGGCCCAGGTGCTGCGTCGAGGCTCGTCCGGCGCGAGCATGAACATAGTCAGCAAGCGGTAGCTCACGCCCATCACGGTCAGCGTGAACCAGCCTCCCAGACCGGCCGCCAGATGCATGCTCAAGCCGCGTCCTGTCAGCGCACGCAGGAAGCCCGGCGGGTCAGGCAGCCCCAGGAAGACGCCGAAACCCAGCCCGATCAAGCCGGTCAACACCAGGAACGCAAGACCGAACGCCACGAAGATCGCCGGATGCGGCAGCGGGCGAACGCGCCACAGCGTGGCAGCCAGGTTCACGACGACCAGCACGAACCCGATGACCACGAGCGTGCCGCCGATCGGCAGCAAATCGGTGCTCAGTGCCGCGTTGCCGCCCAGGGCCGAGAAACCGGCGAGCATGGCCAGCAGGCCGAGCACGATCGCCACCAGCGCGTACAGAGCCAGACGTTGGCTGTGCAGCGTGGTGTTGCACATGACCGGCACGAACTGATAGAGCGCGCCCAGCATCAGCAGGCTCAACCAGCCGATCGTGATGAGGTGCACGCCGATCAGCGTGGCGGGAGCCCGCGGCGCGGCGAGCGGATCGGAATAGCCCGTCAGCAGCAGAAGCTGTGCAACGAAGAACGCGACGATGGCGCATGCGAAATGCGTCATCGTCCATTGCGAAACCTTGGAGCCGGTAGGTACTTGCACGGCAGGCTCTGCGCTTCGCTCGAAAGTACACGAAAACGCCGCGGTGACCCTAGCGGTGCCCCTTTTGACGGGGAGGGCTTGACGAGCGCTGCGGGTCGGTGGCGCTCGGCGCCGTCCACGTTTTCGCCGCGAGCCCGAACGTGAACTACGATGACGCAGCAGTCGTGTTCAATGGAGGCCAGGATGAGCCAGTCCACCCGCGAAGCGCTCGATGTGCGCGTCTTCGTTCCGATCGAGCGTCATCGGATGCTGCTGAAGATGTTCGCCGAACTGCCGGTGGGCGACACCTTCAGCTTCATCAATGACCACGACCCGCTGCCGCTCTACTACGAATTCCGCTCGATTCATGGCGACGTGGTCGGCTGGGACTACATCGCCCGCGGCGGCATCGACTGGCACGTCAAGGTCACCCGACTGGAAGCATCCAAGGGGCGCGAGTTCAGCGATGTTTCCACGCTGATGGATCTGCGCAAGATCGCTCCTGCTGATCTGAAGCACGTGGTCTTCCATCGCTACGGCATGATGGAAGAGGGTGGGACGATGGAGATCGTCGCCTGCGCCGAGCCGCTCGAGATTCGCGACGAGTTCCGGCAGAAGTACGCCGGTCAGCATGTCTGGGCCGTGCGCCAGAACGAACCCGGTGACTACGTCGCCCACATCGTCAAGCAGACTCGCGGCCCCGCCGGGCCCGGCAGCACCATCGTTGCCGAGCACGATGCGCGGCCCTACGAACCGGCCGAGCGCCACGACATTTTCTTCAATGCGTTTGCTGCGCTTCGTCCGGGAGAGGCGTTCGTCTTTGTCAACGACCACGATCCCAAGCCTCTGTACTACCAGATCGAGGCCGAAAGCAGCGAACCCTTCAGCTGGGAGTACCTCGAGAGTGGCCCTGAGAGATGGACGGTGAGAGTCGCCAAGCGAGTGGACTGAAGGCGTGGCTGACAGCGTCGTGCGGGGCGCGCACGCCCGAGGTCAGCGCGGCCGCCAGCCCAACCCCGCCGAGGTGCCGCCTGCCGCCGCAGCGCGCCGCGGCCGGTACTCGCAGCCGAGCCAGCCGCTCCAGCCGCAGGCGGCCGACACCTCGTCGATCACGCCGAAGAGATACGCGTAGTTCAGCTCGCCGATGTCGGGCTCGTGGCGCTCGGGCACACCGGCGATCTGCAGGTGGCCGACGCGGCCGCTGGGCAGGTAGTGTCGGATCTTGGTCGCCACGTCGCCCTCGACGATCTGGCAGTGGTAGAGATCCATCTGCACCTGCAGGTTCGGCACGCCGACTTCCTGCACGATGCGGTGCGCCTCGTCCTGCCGGTTGAGCACGTAGCCCGGCATGTCGCGCAGGTTGATCGGCTCGATCAGGCAGGCAACGCCGGCGCTCGCCGCTTGCTGCGCCGCTCGCGCCAGGTTGGCCCGGTAGGTCGCCAGCAGCTTCGCACGCTCGACGCCTGCCGGCGCCAACCCCGCCATCACGTGCACGCGCGGGCAGCGCAACGCCTGTGCGTAGGCCAGCGCAGTGTCGATCGAGCGGTGGAACTCGCTCTCGCGGCCGGGCAGCGCGGCCAGGCCCCTCTCGCCGCGATCCGCGTCGCCCGGCGGCGCGTTGAACAGCACCTGCTGCAAACCGTGGTCGGCCAGGCGCGCGGCGAGCTCCGATGGCTCGTGGGCATAGGGGAAGAGGAACTCGACGGCCTCGAAGCCGTCGGCCGCCGCAGCGGCGAAGCGATCGAGGAACGCGTGCTCCGGATAGAGCATGCTCAGGTTGGCGGCAAAGCGCGGCATGGGTGCGCGTGGGCTGAGCGCTGTCGATCGAGTCGGCGCGGCGCGGAATCAGTCGACGCTGGCGCCGAGTCGGTCGGCGAGGTCGAGCAGATCGCGCGCGGCGAGGTCCACCGCCACACTCGGCGCGTGCTCGCCACGGCCGGGGCCCGATTCGTCGGGTCGTGCGACGTGCGCGGTGCGCAGGCCGGCGCCGGCGGCGGCGGCGAGGTCGCTGGAGTGCGCGGCGACCATCAGCACCTCGTCCGGCGCGCAGTCGAACGCCGTGGCAGCCGACTGGTAGACCACCGCCTTGGGCTTGTAGTCGCGCGCGAACTCGGCGCCGAGGATCGCGTCCCACGGAAATCCATTGCGCCGCGCGAGGTCGACCATCAGCGAGACGTTGCCGTTGGAGCACGGCGCGATGCGATAGTGTTCGCGCAAGCGTCGCAGCCCCGGTGCCACGTCGGGCCAGGCGTCGAGCCGATGCCAGGCGAGGTTGAGCTGCACCTTGGTTACTTCGTCGAGGTCGTCGATCGCGAACTCGCGCAACACCACCTCGAGGTTGCGCCGGTGCAGCACATCGAGCTTCGAGAACGGGATCTTGCCCGTGCGCACTTCTTCCATCGCCGGCTGGTACTGCGCGCGCCAGGCGTCGGCGAACACGTGCCAATCGATGCTCACACCGCGAGGCGCCAGCAACGCGCGCGCCTCGCGCGCGATCGAGCCGCGCCAGTCGACCAGCGTGCCGAAGACGTCGAAGATGAGTGCGCGTAGGGGCATCATGTGGCGGTTCTTCAAGCTCACCGCCCGCGCGCCTTGCGCCACGCCGCGAACTCGTCGCGGCTGCGCTCGTCGGTGGGCGGGTACAGCCCGAGGATCGAGCGGCCTTCGTGCACCTTTTCGGCCACGAAGTCCTCGAACGCGGTCATCTCGGTCGCCTCGGCGGCCACCTCGTCGGCCATCGCCGCCGGGATCACCACCACGCCCTCGGCGTCGCCGACGATCACGTCGCCCGGCCACACCGCGACGTCGCCGCAGCCGATCGGCACATCGATGTCGAGCGGCTGGTGCAGCGTGAGGTTGGTCGGTGCGCTCGGGCGGTTGTGGTACGCGGGGATCGCGAGCTGCGCGATCTCGGGCGAGTCGCGGAACCCGCCGTCGGTGACGACGCCGGCGACGCCGCGCTTCATCAGCCGCGTGACGAGGATCGAGCCGGCCGACGCCGCGCGCGGGTTCTTGCGGCTGTCGATCACCAGCACCGCGTCCGGCGGGCAGGTTTCCACCGCCTTGCGCTGCGGGTGCGCGCGGTCCTGGAACACGGTGATCGGGTTGAGGTCTTCGCGCGCGGGAATCGTGCGCAGCGTGAACGCCTCGCCCACCATGTTGGGCGCCTTGGGGTCGCGCTGCGGGTTGACCGGCCGCACGTCCTGGATGAACTGGTTGCGCAGGCCGCGCTTGAAGAGCGCGGTGCACAGCGTCGCGGTGCTCACGTGCGCGAGCCGGTCGCGGGTGGTGGGGTTCAACGCCATCGTCGGTCGCCCGCGGCGTCAATAGATCGCCGGCTCGCCGATCGGCGCGCCGAAGCTCGTCTCGAGAAAATCGAAGTCGCAGCCCTCGTGCGCCTGCAGGATGTGGCGGCTGAACATCCAGCCGTAGCCGCGCTCGAAGCGCGGCGCGGGCGGCTTCCAGGCTGCCTTGCGGCGCGCCAGCTCGTCGTCGCTCACTTCGAGGTGGATGCGCCGTGCCGGCACGTCGACGCTGATGCGGTCGCCACTTCTCACCAGCGCCAGCGGGCCGCCCACGTAGGCCTCGGGCGAGCAGTGCAGCAGACAGCCGCCGTAGCTGGTGCCGCTCATGCGTGCATCGCTCAGGCGCAGCATGTCGGTGACGCCTTGCTTCAGCAGCTTGGTCGGGATCGGCAGCATGCCCCACTCGGGCATGCCCGGGCCACCCTGCGGGCCGGCGTAGCGCAGCACCAGGATGTCGTCGCCGGTGACGTCGAGGTCGGGGTCGTCGACGGCGCGCTTGAGCGCCGGGTAGTCGTCGAACACCAGCGCGCGGCCGCTGTGCTGCAGCAGCCGCGGCGCGCACGCGCTCGGCTTGATCACCACGCCGTCGGGCGCGAGGTTGCCGCGCAGCACCGCGAGCGCGCCCTCGGCGTAGATGGGCTTGTCCAGCGGTCGGATCACGTCGTCATCGAACACCTGCGCGCCTTCGATGTTCTCGCCCAGCGTCTTGCCGTTGACCGTCAGCGCGTTCAGCTTCAAGTGCGGCGCGATGCGCGCCATCAGCGCGCGCATGCCGCCGGCGTAGAAGAAGTCTTCCATCAGGTACTTGTCGCCACTGGGCCGGATGTTGGCCACCACCGGCACCTTGCGGCTCATGGCGTCGAAGTCGTCGAGGTTCACCGCAAGCCCGGCGCGGCGCGAGATCGCCACCAGGTGGATGATCGCGTTGGTCGAACAACCTTCGGCCATCGCCACCGCGATGCCGTTGGCGAAGCTGTCGCGGCTCAGCATCCTCGCGGGGGTAAGGTCGTCCCACACCATCTGCACGATGCGGCGGCCGCACTCGGCGCTCATGCGGATGTGGCCGGCGTCGGCCGCGGGGATCGAGCTGGCGCCCGGCAGCGTGAAGCCGATCGCCTCGGCGATGCCCATCATGGTGGACGCGGTGCCCATCGTCATGCAGGTGCCGTAGCTGCGCGCGATGCCGGCTTCCATCTCGAGCCACACCTCGTCGCTCAGGCGGCCGGCGCGGCGCTCGTCCCAGTACTTGAAGGCGTCCGACCCCGAGCCGAGCGCCTGGCCGCGCCAGTTGCCGCGCAGCATCGGCCCGGCGGGCAGGAAGATGCACGGCAGGCCCATCGAGATCGCGCCCATCAGCAGGCCAGGCGTGGTCTTGTCGCAGCCGCCCATCAGCACCGCGCCGTCGACCGGGTGCGAGCGCAGCAGCTCCTCGCACTCCATCGCCAGGAAGTTGCGGTACAGCATCGTCGTGGGCTTGACGATCGGCTCGCTCAGGCTGATCGCCGGCAGCTCGAGCGGAAAGCCGCCCGCCTGCAGCACGCCGCGCTTGACGTCTTCGACGCGCTGCTTGAAGTGCGAGTGGCACTGGTTGGCATCGCTCCAGGTGTTGACGATCGCGATCACCGGCTTGCCGGCGAACTCGGTGCTCGCGTAGCCCATCTGCAGCATGCGCGAGCGGTGGCCGAACGAGCGAAAGTCGTCGGGCGCGAACCAGCGCGCGCTGCGCAGCGAGTCGGGGGGCTTCGGTTGGGTCTGGCGGCTCATCGCGCGATTGTCGCCATTCGCAGCGGTGCCGCCACCGATTCGGCCTCATTGACGCCAGATCGGAGCCGGTTTACGGCTTGCACGCAACGTGCAGCCGGGCAGCGATGCGACGCGCATCGCGCCACTCTCAACCGGGCGATGCAAGCGCCGGAGAATCGGTCGCTTCCAGCGTCAGCGCGCACACCTGGTCTTCTCCGAGCGCAGCGCCTTCGTCGAGCAAGCGGCGCAGTTGCGCTGCGCCGAGGCTTGCCTCGAGTACGGCGCGCGCCTGCCGGGTCTGAACCTCGGCCATGCGCAGCGCCCTCACCTGGCACGCCTTGTGCTCGCTGTAGCCGAGCAGCCGGGCTGCGCTGCGCAAGCGACCTTCCCGCAACGCCAGCAGCGCATAGGCCTCATCCATGAGATTGAAGAACCACCAGTCGTCAGCGCGGCAGAGGCGGAAGAATTCGGCCAGCACCTCGCGCGCCTGCGTCGTCTCGCCTTTGAGCACCAGCCCGACGCCGAGGCAGCCGAGCGGGATCTCCGCGGGTGTCCCTGAGCGCCGAGGTTGCGCGGCGATGCACAGGCGCACGAGTCGAATGCCCTCGTCGATCTCGCCGACCGCGTAATGCGTCGTCGCGCGCATGCCGATCGGCATGGCTTCCATCCACGTCGGGCCAGCCGCTCTCGCGTGGGCGATGGCCGCGTCGAGGTCGCGGGCCGCTTCGGGGTAGCGTCGCGCGCGGTAGTGGTGTCGGCTCTGACCCATGCGGCCAACCACCAGCAGACGCGGCGGCAGGCCGGGTTCCAGGGCTGCGGCTTCATCGGCCAACTGCCCCGCTTCGGAGGGCGGCACGTGGCCGCTCCACAGCCGGCAGCACAAGGCCCAGTACAGACCGGGTCGGCTTCCGGCCCCGCGGAACAGCGATTCGGCTCTGACGGCGAACTCATGCATCGCCGCCGTGTCGCGCGCGGCATGCGCTTGCGCCCGCGTGATCCAGTAGCGCCCTTCGATCGCCGCCGGTACCTGCACCGGTAACCGCGCGGCGGCGGCGTTGCTGCGGCGGATGAACTCGCCCACCTCGCCGACGGAGCCGAAGAGGCGAAACGACGCGCCGATCAGCGCGACGTGCAGCGGCGCGGCGTGCACAGCGCTCCAGTCGAGCGCGGCGCGCACGTTGTCGACCTCGGGCGCCGCCTCCGCCAGCCAGGCCTCCTCGCTGGTCACCAGCGCAGCGACGGCCTGTTGCTCCATCCAAGCGGCCATCACCTGCGCATGCCGCTGGCGCAGCACCGGGCCCTCACCGGCGCGCTCGAGCTGCGCGAGCGCGTACTCGCGGGCGCTTTCGAGCAGGCGATAGCGCGGCGGATCGGCGTCGCCGGCCTCGACAAGCGAACGGTCCACCAGAGCCGACAGCGCCTCGATGACGGCGTTGCTGTCGTGTGCCTCGTCCCGCGCCACGTCCGCCGCCAGCGCGAGCGTGAAGCCGCCGACGAAGACACCCAGCCGCCGGAACACCACTTGCTCGTCCGCCGCCAGCAGCGCATGGCTCCAGTCGAGCGCCGCGCGCAGCGTCTGCTGGCGTGTGGGCGCATCGCGTCGGGCGCCGCCGATCAGCTCGAGCCGCTCGGCCAGGCGCTGTGTCAGCCCGTGCAACCCGAGGAACGGCAGCCTCGCCGCGGCGAGCTTGATCGCCAGCGGCATGCCGTCGAGCTGGCGGCAGACCTCGATGACCGTCGCCACGTTGGCGGCATCGAGCGCGAAGCGCCGATCGGCTGCCGCGGCGACCTCGGCGAACAGCGCCACTGCGCCGAAGGTCACGGCCTCGTCGAGCGCGGTGCCGGGCTCGGGCACCGCCAGCCCGTTGAGACGGAACACGCGCTCGCCGTCGATCTTCAGCGGAGTCTGGCTCGTGACGAGCAGGCGAATGCCTGGCGCCTTGCCCAGCAGCGCTGCGACCAGGTCGGCAACTGCACCCACCAAGTGCTCGGCGTTGTCGAGCACCAGCAGCGCCTGCACCGGCGCCAGCGCAGTGGCCAGCACGGGCACCGGATCAGCGCCGGCCAACGCCAGGCCGAAGCTCTGCGCCACGGTGCCCGGCAGCAAGGCGGGATCAAGGATCGGCGCGAGCTCGGCCCACACGACGTTGCCCGGCTGCGTCGATTCATGCGCATGTGCGGCAGCAAGCGCCAGGACCGTCTTGCCGATGCCGCCCGCGCCCACCACGCTCACCAGCCGGTGTCGCGCAAGCAGGCGGTCGAGGCCGGCCAAGTCGTCGTCGCGGCCGTGCAGCGCGCTGGTGGGCATCGGTGGAATTGCACAGACCTGCTTGGCCGCCTGTGAGGCAGCGCGCGCCGCAGCCGGCTGCGGCGCATCGTCGGCCGCGAGCGCGAAGCGGTAGCCGCGCCCGGGCACTGTCACCACGGCGCGCTCGCCCAGCAGCTTGCGCAGCGCATGCACCTGGACCGCCAGGTTGTTGTCCTCGACCACGCGGCCGGCCCACACGGTGTCGTACAGCTCGGCACGACTGACGACGCGCTCACGCCGCTCGACCAGTGCGAGCAGGAGGTCGAACGCTTTGGCCTGCAGGGCGGCCGGCTGGCCGCCGACCAGCACCAGCCGTTCTGTCGGCCGGATCTCGACGTCCGCGAAGCGGTAGCCCTGCATCGAGCAACTCCTCCGAACTAAGAAGAATAAAGGTCGATTGAAGCCGCGGCAAAGGACTTCGCGGGCGGCGCGGCGCACGATGCCCCGCACCCACTATCAGGAGCCCCCCGGTGAAAGCGACCCCCCTCTTCGTCCGCTGTGCCCTTGCCGTCCGGAAACCAGTGATGTGCGCGCTGCTGGGCACTGCCTTGAGCGCAGCAGCACAGCCGAGTCTGTCCGCATGGACGGACCGTGACCTCATCCGGGCTCGCCTCGAGCGCCTGGCCGAGCCCGACCTCAAGATTGCCTACCTGCGCTGCAACGAGGCGGCGGCGGAGGGCTTGCTGACGTTCGAGGAAGCCACGTTCTGTTCGCTGACCCACGAGGTGCTCAAGCAGCGCGTGTTCGGCGGCGACTTCGAGGCGCTGCTGAGCTGGTGGCGCTTGCATCGAAGCGGGTCGAGCGCAGGCGGCACGGCGGCCGAACCTCGAGTCGCGCCTGCAAGGTGACGCTGCGCCCGTTCGAGTGTGCTCCTATCGTGCAGCGCGCCGCCGCGATCATCGGTTCCGCGATCTTCCTGGTCATCGCTCCGGGCACGCTCGCCGTGGTCGTCCCTTGGACCCTCACGCACTGGCAGTTCGCGCCTGCGCTGTTCCCGATCGCGCGCGGGCTCGGCGTCGCCCTGATCGCCGCCGGGTTGCCCATCCTGCTCGATTCGTTCGCTCGCTTCGCGTTGCAGGGCCTCGGCACACCGGCGCCCGTGATGCCTCCCAAGCGCCTCGTCGTCACCGGGCTCTATCGCTACGTCCGCAATCCGATGTACGTCGCGGTCACGGCGTTGATCGCCGGCCAGGGCTTGCTGTTCGGGAGCGTCGCGGTGCTGGAGTACGGCGCGATCCTGTGGGCCGGATTCTTCTTGTTCGTTGTCGCCTACGAAGAGCCTGTGCTGGGCGAACAGTTCGGCGACGAGTACCGGCGCTACCGGGCCAACGTGAGGCGATGGTTGCCGCGTGTCACCCCATGGCGCGGGTAGCTGGTAAGGGGTAAGCGCAACCCTCGGGTTGCGGCAACGGGCCCACAATGCCTGTCCGCGCGCAAGCCACGCCCTCCGGCACCATGACTCCGACGAATCCAACCGACGCCTTCGTGGCGCGCCTCGAACGCTTCGCTGCCGCGGTGGCCGCCGGCGACGCCGAGCGCTTCGCCGCGCTGTTCGCCACCGACGCCTGCTACGACGACGGCTTCTTCGGCGTGCACCGCGGCCGCGCGGCGATCGCGGCGATGCTCGAGCGCTTTCACGCCGGCGGCGAGGCGTTTGCCTGGCAGTTCGTCGAGCCGCTGGCCGACGAGCGCATCGGCTACGCACGCTACCTCTTCAGCTACCGCTCGAAGCAGCCCGAGAGCCCGGGCCGGCTGATCGTGTTCGAGGGCATGTCGCGCTTCGCGTTCGGCAGCGACGGGCTGATCGCCGACTATGCCGAGGTGTTCGACCGCGGCGTCGCGTTCGTGCGCCTGGGCTACGCCGAGCCGCGCGTCGCCAGGCTGCTCGCGCGCTACGCGCAGCCGAACGAGCGGGTGCGTGATCACCTGACCTGGCGCGAGCGCACCGGCGGGTGAGCAGCGGCTGCGCCGTTCGCTTGCCGGCCTGCCCGCGAGAGGTCGCGCCAGCGGCGGCACCCGTTGCGCGCGATTGCGCCGCTCGTGACCTCAGCGACGCGGTGCGAGGTAGCGCAACAGCGCCGCGTCGAGCCGCGGGTGCGCCTGCCAAGCGGCGACGAAATCGCGCTCGCTGCGCGCGGCCTTGGCGCGCGCCAGCTCGGGCAGCGCGCGGCGATCACGCAGCGGCCAGCGCTGCGGCGCCAGCAGCAGCACCAGCGGCGCCAGACGGCGCCAGGCCTCGCGCGCGGCGGCGTTCGGCAGCGCGCGCGGCGACGCATCGCACAGCCGCAGCAATTCGGCTGCCGCGTCGCCGACGCCGCGCCTGCGATCCGACCCCGCGCGCGCGGTCAACGCCGCGCCGATCGCGTCGCCCACCGCGGCCGGCGTGACGAGCGGCCGCGCCGCGGCGGGGTCGAGGTCGAAGAACAGGTGCCGCTGCGCCAGTTGCCGCAGCATCGCGGGCGACGTGCGCAGCCCGGGCCGGCGCTGCGCCTGAGCGCGTTCGCGCGCAGCCAGCGCGCGTGTGGCTGCGTCGCGCGGCGCGAAGCCGAGCTTGGCGTAGAACCACCAGGCGCCCGAATCGATCGCCTCGTCGTTGTCGCGGCCGAGCTGGTACGGCTCGAGCGTGAACGACGTGCAGCCGAAAAGCGCGCGCAGCGCCGCCAGCCAGCGCGCGAAGGCATGCGCGGCCTCGGCGCCGCGAAAGCTGTCGAAGGTGTTGAACGACAAGGCGGCGCCGCGGCCGAGGACGTCGGCCTGGCCGTAGCCCACCGGCACGCCGTTGCGCAGCGTCAGGCTGCCGTAGCTGGCAAACACCGCGTGACGGCGCTCGGCCACCATGCCGGCGAACGCGTAGGCCAGGCCGTCGCCGTCGTCGACCAGCCAGGCGTCGTTCGCGTCGCCGAACGAGAACGCCTCGAGCGAACGCGCACGTGTGACCATCGCGGCGCGCGCCAGCTCGACGATGGCCTCGCCCTCGCTGCGCGACAGCCGACGCACGCGTTGCGGCGCGCGCGCCAGCTCGGCGCGCAGGTCGGGCCGCGCGCGCGGCGGCGGCTCACGGCGAAACACCCTCGGCGCCGCGGGCCAATAGGCCGCGCTGCGCGAGGGCGTGCCGCTGGCCGGCGCGAGCACGAAGCTGGCGTCGATGGCGTCGGAGACCGCCTCGCGCGTGAAGCCGTCGCCCGGCATGGCGGCGATCAGGCGCAGCAGGCACGTTGCATCGGTTTCGCCTCGCCCGCGCAGCGCATCGAGCGCCGCGTAGCCGGGGCGCGGCGCTTCGCGCAGCGCCACCGCTTCGGCGTGCGTCAGCAGCGGCGGCAGCGCGCGCGCGATGCGCTCCTGCGCGTCGCGGTCGCTGCGGTCGAGGCTGAGTTGCGCCGGCCAGCGCGCGGCCAGCCACTGCGCCTGACCGGCGAAGAAGCGGTAGCGGATCGCGGTGCCGGCGATGCCGCTGTCGGCGAGCGCGTCGCGATGCACGCGCAGATCGCCGCGCTGCGCGAAACCGTCGAGCATCGCGCGCGCCTGCGCCAGCACGCCGGCGTCGTCGGGGTAGGCGGCGATGAAGCACAGCGCTTCGTGCAGCCGCCGCACCGCGGCCGCGCTGGCGAGCCGGCGGCGAGCGAGCTGCCGCAGCAGCGCCCGCTTGCGCGCTGCGGCATCGGCGCCGAAGCGCATGCGCAGCCGCTCCAGCGCCGCCACCAGGCTCGTCGACATGGCGCGCGATGGTAGACGATGGCCCGCGCGCCGCCGGCCCGATCGGTCACGGGCGCGTATACGCAGCACGCCGGCTCAGGCCGCTTGCTGTGCCACCAGCAGCGACGCCAGCACGCGCGCGTCGGCGAGCGCTGCAGGGTCGGCGATCGCGGCGAGCAGGCGATCGAGCTGCGCGCCCGGCAACGCGTGCGGCGCATACGCCACGCAGTCGTCGAAGCGCGCGCGGTGCTGCGCGTCGTCGAGCTCGGCACCGGGGAAGCCCGGCGCGATGTCGAGCGCGCGCTGCAGCGTGCGGCCGTCGCCGGTGCGCACCTGCAGGTCGACCGCGGTGTGGCCGCGCGCATCGAGCGCCGCATCGGCGACGACCGCGATGCGCGCGATCAGCGCGTGCAACTGCGGGTCGGCCACCTGCGCCGGTGCAAAGTGCGCCAGCCGCGAGGCGCCGCGCTCGATCGCGCTGGCCACGCAGTACGCGGCGCTGAACTGCGCGTCGACGCGCGGGTTGCTGCCGATGCGAAAGGCGTGCCCCACCAGCTTGTGCGCGTACGGCGGCAGCCGCACCTGCGCCGCGGCCACCTGCCCGGCGCGCAGCCCCTCGTCGCGCACCAGCGCGAGCGCGAGCTCGGTCATGCCCTGCGTGAGACCGCAGCTCGGGTACTTCTTGAACACCACGCGCTGCAGCTGCCACTGGCGCCCCAGGTCGCGCAGCGCGGCGTCGGCGTCGAAGCGGTCGCGGCCGTAGAGGTGGGCATAGCCGTAGTGGCCGCCGATGAAGTTGGGCGGCCCGGTGACGCCGCGCTGCGCGAGCTGTGCGCAGTCGACGCCGGTCTCGGCGACCCAGCCCTGCACCATGCGCACCGCCAGCGAGCCGTCGACGTTGCTCTGGAAGCTGCCGCCGCAGCGGTTGAAGGCCAGCGCCAGCGCGTGCAGCGTCTGCTGCGGCGTCAACCGCAGCACCCGCGCCGCCGCCGCGGCGGCGGCGAACACCGTCACCACGCCGGTGGGGTCGAAGCCGTCGTATTGCGACTCGCTCAGGTTCAGGCGCGCGGCGAGCTCGGCGCCGGCGGCGAGCGCGGCGACGAACTCCTCGCCGCTGCAGCCGCCTGCCAGCTCGGCGGCCGCCAGCGCCGCAGGCAGCAGCGACGAGCCGATGTGCACCCCCGGCGCCATCGCGTCGCAATAGTCGAGCGCGCGGCACAGCGTGCCGTTGAAGCGCGCCGCGGCCGCAGCGGGCAGGCGCTCGCCGAACACCAAGGCGGTGGCCTGCGGCGCACCGCCGCGCTCGCGCAGCAGCTCGCGCAGCGCGCCGATGCCGTCTTCGCCGGCGCCGGCCAGCGCGCTGCCGGCCACCGCCAGCAGCATCTGGCGCAGCACGCGCTGCGCCTGCGGCGGCACGTCGCTTGCGCGCAGCGTGCAGACGAATTGCGCCAGTTCGCTTTCGACCTTCACCCGTGGCCTCCTCGGGCCGCAGTGTACGCAGCGGCGGCGACGCGCGGCTACGATGCGCAGCGCGCGCAACGACGAGCGGAGCCCACGATGATCATCGCCACCCCCGACGACGTGACCGCCGCGGTGCTGGCCGAGGCGGCGCGCACGCCCGATGCGCGCACGCGCGAGATCCTCGCCGCCGGCATCGCGCACCTGCACGCGTTCGTGCGCGACGCGCGCCTGACCGAAAACGAGTTCCGCCACCTGTGCGGCGTGATCGCACGCCTCGGCCAGATGACCAGCGCGTCGCACAACGAGGTGATGCTCGCCGCGGGGTCGCTCGGCGTGTCGTCGCTGGTGTGCCTGCTCAACAACCGCGGCGGCAGCGCCGGTGAGGGCACCACGGCCAACCTGATGGGCCCGTTCTGGCGCGCCGGCGCGCCGATCACAGAGCAAGGCGGCTCGATCGTGCGCTCGCCCACGCCGGGCGAGCCGCTGTTCGTCACCGCGTGGGTGCGCGACCCGCAGGGCCGGCCGGTGGCCGACGCCGAGGTCGACGTCTGGCACGCGTCGCCCGAGGGCTTCTACGAGAACCAGGATCCGCAGCAGGCCGACATGAACCTGCGCGGCCGCTTCGTCACCGATGCCGACGGCAGCATCGCGTTTCGCAGCGTCAAGCCCGCGGGCTACCCGGTGCCGGTGGACGGGCCGGTGGGCGACCTGCTGCGCGCGCAGGGGCGCCACAACATGCGGCCGGCGCACCTGCACTTCCTGATCCACAAGCCGGGCTGGAAGGCGCAGTTCTCGCAGGTGTACTCGGGCGACGACCCGCACCTCGAGACCGACTCGCAGTTCGGCGTCACGCGCGCGCTGGTCGCGCACTACGAGCGCCACGACGACGCGCGCGACGCCCCGGCGTCCGATGTCGGCGCGCCGTGGTTCTCGCTGCAGCGCACGTTCGTGATCGAGCCCGGCGACGCCGCGCTGCCCAAGCCGCCGATCAGCGGCAAGAGCACAGGCGAGCGCCCGGCACTCGCGGTGCTGCAGCGCCGCCCCTGAGCCCGTCGGACCCCGTGGGTGCAAACACGGTGGCCGCACCGCGGCCCGCCGTGCATGATCGGTGCGAACGCCGCGCGACATGCGCCGCGGCGACCTTCGGAAGGAGACGATCGATGCACAAGTTCGCGAAGCGCCTGGCCGCGCTGTTGATGGGGTTGGTGCTGCTGCCGGCGGCGGCGCTGGCGGCGTACCCGGAGCGGCCGATCACCCTCATCGTGCCGTGGGGCGCCGGTGGCGGCACCGACGCAGTGGCGCGCATCCTGGCCACGCTGATGGAGAAGGATCTCGGCCAGCCGATCAACGTGGTCAACCGCACCGGCGGCTCGGGCGTCGTCGGCCACCAGGCGATCGCCGCCGCCGCGCCCGACGGCTACACGATCGGCATCATCACGGTGGAGATCGGCATGATGCACCACCAGGGTCTCACCGACCTGAGCGGCGCGTCGTACACGCCGATCGCGCTGGTCAACGCCGACCCGTCGGGCATCCAGGTGCGCGCCGACGCGCCGTACAAGAACGTCGGCGATCTGGTGGCCGCGATCAAAGCCAACCCGGGCAAGTACAAGGCCTCGGGCACCGGCCAGGGTGGCATCTGGCACCTGGCGATCGCCGGCTTCCTGCGCGACCAGAAGGTCGACCCGGCCGCGCTGCCGTGGGTGCCGAGCAACGGCGCGGCGCCGGGGCTGAACGACCTCGTCGCCGGCGGCGTCGAGGTGGTGCCGTGCTCGCTGCCCGAGGCGCGCGCGCTGATCGAAGCCGGCAAGGTCAAGAGCCTGGCGGTGATGGACGCGCACCCGGCGGCGCTGTTCCCGAAGGTGCCGACGCTGAAGGCCGACACCGGCAGCAACTGGACGATGGCGGCGTGGCGCGGCATCGCGGCGCCCAAGGGCCTGCCGGCCGACATCCAGTCCAAGCTGCTGGCGTCGCTGCAGAAGGCGCACCAGTCCAAGGAGTTCAAGGACTTCATGACCAACCGCGGCTTCGGCGTGCTGTGGGCGCCGCCGGCGGAGTTCGCGTCGTTCATGGCCAAGTCCGATGCCGACCTCGGCGCGACGATGAAGGCGGTGGGCATCGCGAAGTAGCCGTCGCTGCAGTGAAGCTCAACGACGCCGTCTTCGGCGCGCTGTTCCTCGCGCTGTCGCTGCTGGTGCTCTGGACGATCCAGGGCTACCCGAAGATCCCGGGCCAGAACATCGGCCCGGCGGCGTTCCCCGGCATGGTGGCGGCGGTGCTGGCGCTGTGTTCGCTGCTGCTGATCGTGCAAGGCATGCGCGCGCGCAACGGCACGCCGTGGTTCCAGCGCGGCGAGTGGACGAGCCGGCCGCCGCAGCTGATCGCCTTCGCAATCACCGTCGCGGGCCTGCTGCTGTACGTGCTGGCCAGCGAACGCATCGGCTTCATCGTCACCGGCGTCGTGATGCTCGGCGCGCTGATGCTCGCGCTGCGCGTGCGCCCAGCCACCGCGCTGCTGGTGGCGGTGGCCAGCACGTTGGTGATCCACGTCGCCTTCTACAAGGGCCTGCGCGTGCCGCTGCCGTGGGGCGTGCTGCCGGTGCTGTATTGATGCCTTGTTCCGTGAGTGGGCGGTGCATGCGTAGAGTAGAGGATGCAAGGCTGCGGGCGGGCAGGCCGGCGCGCGCTACCACGGGCGCCTCGGCCCTGCGGGCCGAGGTCCCCTGCGCTGCTCGCGGCCCAAGGGCGGCTCCGCCCCTCGCCCTCGCATGGCCGGCACGGCGCTCGCGCGCGTGCCTATGCTCGGAGCTCGACATGCTGCCGTCGCGACGCGCTTGGGCGCGTCGCGATGCCCCTTTGGTCCGCTGCGCTGCTCGGCGCCCTCCAAGCGCGCCCGGTCTGCCCGCCCGCAGCCTTGCCGGCAACACCGTGGCATGCGTCGACACAGACCACGAGCGCCGCTGCGCGGTGGGCGGTGCCCGGTGGGGGCGACTTGTGGGGCGGCGAGAAGGCGAGCCCGGACGCAAACAGTCCGGGGGACTGTTTGCGCCTGGCGAGCGGCTCGGCCGCAAGGCCCAGCGCGGCCTGCAAGGCCAGCGGCATGAGGGGGAGTCCGGCGCCGCAGGCGACGGACCGGCGAGGACGCCGTGAAGTTCGCGGCGCGTTCAGCGCCGCGGACGGCGGTACCGCAGCCGCCCTCGTGGCGCGAGCATCGCAGCGGAGTCGGCGCGCAGCGCCGACCGCCACAGTAGGAGCCCCCGCCAGGCACCGCCCATCGCGCCGCGCAGACGATCGCGGTAGCGACCGCATCGACCGCGCCGCTCGACCGCTACGTCGCGAAGGAAGGCGACCGCATGACCTGGGCCGTCATCAGCCAGGCCTTCGGGCTGGTGTTCGATCCCTACGTGCTGTGGATCATCCTGGCGTCGGCGCTGTTCGGGCTGTTCGTCGGCGCGGTGCCGGGGCTGACGGCGACGATGGCCACCGCGCTGCTGGTGCCGGTGACGTTCTTCATTCCGCCGGTGCCGGCGGTGGCGGCGATCGTGAGCTGCACGGCGATGGCGATCTTCGCCGGCGACATTCCCGGCGCGCTGCTGCGCATTCCGGGCACGCCGGCGTCGGCGGCGTACACCGACGAGGCGTACGCGATGACCAAGAAGGGCCAGGCCGAGCTGGCGCTCGGCGCGGGGCTGGTGTTCTCGGCCATCGGCGGGCTGTTCGGCACCGCGGTGCTGATCGCGTTCGCACCCGTGCTGGCCGAGGTGGCGCTGAAGTTCTCGTCGTTCGAGTACTTCTGGCTGGTGGTGCTCGGGCTGTCGGGCGCGGTGTTCATCGGCGCGTCGAGCAAGCTCAAGGCGGTGATCTCGCTGATGCTCGGGCTGCTGATCGTCGCGTCGGTCGGGCTCGACAACCCGGGCGCGTATCCGCGCTTCACCTTCGGCAACGCCGAGCTGATGGGCGGCGTGTCGTTGATCCCGGTGATGGTGGGCATGTTCGCGGTGTCGGAGATCCTGCGCTACGTGACGTCGATCCACCCGCCGCCGAAGTTCGCCGCCGAGCACATCGGCAACGTCTTTCGCGGCATGTGGGAGCTGACCCGCAAGTACAAGGTGCAGTTGTTCCGCGGCAGCGCGATCGGCACCGCGATCGGCATCCAGCCCGGTGCCGGCGCCGACATCGCGTCGTGGATCACCTACGCGGCGAGCAAGCGCTTCTCGAAGGAGCCGGAGAAGTTCGGCACCGGGCACGTCGAGGGCATCGTCGAGTCGGGCGCGGCCAACAACTCGGCGCTGGCCGGCGCGTGGGTGCCGGCGCTGGTGTTCGGCATCCCGGGCGACTCGATCACCGCGATCGCGATCGGCGTGCTCTACCTGAAGAACATGAACCCCGGGCCGACGCTGTTCATCAACAACCCGCAGAATATCTACGCGATCTTCCTCGTCTTCATCCTCGCCAACATCATCATGGTGCCGCTCGGCTGGGCGGCGATCAAGGCGGCCAAGACGGTGCTGCGCGCGCCGCAGAACCTGCTGATGCCGGTGATCCTGCTGTTCTGCGCGGTGGGCGCGTTCGCGATCAACAACACGGTGTTCGGCGTGCTGCTGATCCTGCTGTTCGGGCTGTTCGCGTTCGTGATGGAGGAGAACGGCTTCCCCACGGCGCCGGCGATCCTCGGGGTGGTGCTCGGCGGCATGCTCGAGGAGAACTTCGTCACCTCGATGATCAAGGCCGACGGCAACGCGGCCGCGTTCCTCACGCGGCCGATCGCGGGCTTCCTGGCCGCGGCGACGCTGGTGATCCTGGCGTGGCCGCTGCTGGCGCGGTTGTGGCGCAGGCCGGCCGTGGCGCACTGAATCGCCGCGCCGCGGCGCGGCCGTGGCGCGAGCCGGCCGCCTGCGGCCGACTACAGCTTGCGCGCCGTTTCGGCAGCGGCCTTGCCGACCACTTCCTTGGTGGCTGGCGCCTTCTTCGACGCCACCGTCTTGGCCGCCGTGGTGCTGCTTTGCACCGGGGCCTTGGCCTGCGCCACCGGCTGGGCCTGCGCTTCGGCCTGGGCATCCTTGACGTCGTCGGCCGGGCATGCCAGCGCACCGGCACCGACGAACGCGAGCGCAATCGACAACCACTTCATGGCAACTCCCCTTGCGAAATCCCGCAGGCTGCAGCGTAGGACGGATCTCGCTGAGGATCAAGGGGTCAATGCAAGCGAGCCTGCGGCGCGGTCGGACTTGCGCAGAATCAACTCGGGCGGCGGCCGTCGCGCGAGGATTGGTCTGCTGGGCAGTCCGCCCGTATCTCAGGAGGAAGCAATGAGCCAATTGCGAGTCAACCATCCATTCGATGTCGATCTGTTCGACGATGCGTTCCGCGGCTTTCTGCGGCCGTGGCGCACCGAGGTCGCCAACGTGGCCCCGACGATCAAGCTCGACCTCACCGAGCACGACGACAACTACGTCGTCAAGGCCGAGATCCCCGGCGTGCGCAAGGAGGACATCGACGTGCGCATCGAAGGCAACCTGGTGACCATCAGCGCCGAGGTCAAGAAGGACAAAGAGGAGAAGAAGGGTGGCCGCGTGCTGCGCGCCGAGCGCGAGTACGGCTACGCCAGCCGCAGCTTCACGCTGGCCAGCGCAGTCGACGAGAGCAAGGCCGACGCCAAGTACAACAGCGGCGTGCTGGAGCTGATGCTGCCCAAGAAGGCCGGCTCGGCGAGCAAGAAGCTGGCGATCGGCTGACCGCGCGGGCCGCGGCGGCGCTCGCGCGTTGCTGTCGCCGGGTGCGATGCCCTGGAACGAAGCGCGCCACCCGCCCTCGATGGCTCGGCTCGCGCCGCCGGTTCGTGCCAAGGCGATCGAGATCGCCAATGCGTTGCTCGCGGAGGGCATGGATGAAGGCATGGCGATACGGATCGCGATCGCCAAGGCCAAGCAATGGGCGCAGCGCCACCTGCCCGAAGCCCGCGAGCCGTGGTGACCCCGATCGCGACGCGTCGTCGACGCGGCCGCTCCGGCGGCACACGTCTCAACGCTCGCGCACCTTGACGCGCACGCCCTCGCCGACGCTGGGCGGCGGGTAGACGATCACGGTGTCGCCGGCGCGCGCGCCGTGCCGCACCCACGCCACCTGGGCGTTGCGCGCCTCGACCTGCACCGGGCGCAGCCGCGCGCGACCTTGCTCGAACGCGAACATCGCCATCGCGTCCGGTGCCTCGGCCATCGCGCCGCTGCCGTTGCCCGCCAGCGGGAACAGCGCGCTGGCCGGCACCAGCGTGACGTTGTCGGCCGCGCGCGTGACGATGCGCACGCCGACGCGGTAGCCGTCGCCGAGTGCCTGCCATTGATCGGCCGGGCTGTCGAGGTCGATCAGCACGCGCACCCGCTGCTCCTCGACGCCGAGCGCCGACACCTTGGTGAACGCGCCGGGCTCGACGATCCGCACGTGCCCCGCCAGCGAGCGCGGGCCGCCCCAGCGCTCGATCACCACCGGCGCGCCGGGGCGCAGCGGCAGCGCCTCGGTGGTCAGCAGTTCGGCCACCACTTCGAGCTGCCGCGTGTCGCCGATCTCGATCAACGGCGCGCCGGCGGCCAGCGGCGTCTCGCTGGTCTGCGCCACGCGCAGCACGCGGCCGCTCGCCGGCGAGCGCAGCACGAAGCCCGCGCCGGGCGCGCCGCGCTCGACCGCCGCCAGCGCGGCCAGCGCCTGCTCGACCTCGTAGCCGGCGGCGCGGCGCGCGTTGATCGTCGACTCGACGTTCTTCTGCGCCGAGCGCACCAGCAGCGTGTCGTTGTCGAGCCGGTTGCGCGAGATGAAGCCGCCGCGCGCCAGCTCCTCGCTGCGCTCGAGCTCGTTGCGCGCCCTGGCAAGCTCGACCTCGGCAGCGCCGACCTGGGCCTGGGCGCGATCGGCCAGCGCGCGTGCGGTGGTGACGCGCACGCGCAGCTCGCGCAGCGTGCGCTGGTCGTGCAGCGGCGGCAGCACCGGTTGCAGCGTGGCCACCACGGCGCCGGCCTCGACCGCATCGCCCTCGCGCAGCGCCACGCGCGACAGCACGCCGGCCAGCGGCGCCGCCACCACGTAGCGGTCGCGCAGCCGGGTCTTGCCGTCCTCCTCGACCGCGCTCTCGAAATGCCCTTGCGTCACGCCAGCCACCTCGACCTCGATCGGCCGCGGCGCGAACGCCCAGACGAGCACCGCCAGCGTCGCCGCGGCACCCAGCCCGCTCAGCACCCACGTGCGCTTGATCTTCATCGTCAATCCTTCGCCTTCAATGCCGACACCATGTCCAGGCGGTCGATGCGCCGCCGCACCACCAGCGCGCTGGCCACAGCGGCCGCCACCACGATGAGGCCGGCCCAGGCATAGGTGCGCGCGGCGACCGCCACCGGAAAGTGGAACTGGTCGGACTTCATCAGCTCGACCACCAGGTGCGTCAGGCCCCAGCCGAGCACCATGCCCAGCGGCAGCGCGATGGCGATCGTGATCGCCAGCTCGCCCAGCAACAGGGTCGACACCTCGCCGCGGGTGAAGCCGAGCACGCGCAGGCTGGCCAGCTCCCACGCGCGCTCGGCCAGCGCGATGCGCGCGTTGTTGTAGACCACGCCCACCGCGATCACCACCGCGAAGGCGGTCAGCACGGCCCCCATGATGCGCACGTTGCGCGCGCTGACGTCTTCCATGTTGCGCAGCATCGTGGCCTTGCTCCAGGCGCCGGCGACGCGCGGCAGCTCGCGGCTGGCCTGCAGCAGCGCGGTCTCGCGGTCGCGCAGCGTGGCGACCACGAAGCCGCTGGACACGTCGCCGTCGCCGAGCAGGCGGTTCAGCTCGCGCCGGTCCATGTAGGCGTTCAGGCCCATCATCTCCGGCACGATCGCCGACACCGGCAGCTGCAGCGTCTGTCCGCGGCCCTCGAGCACCTCGACGCGCACGGTGTCGCCGCGGCGCGCGCCGAGCTTTTCGGCCAGGCGCTCGTTCAACACCAGGCCACGACCCTCGAGCAGCACCTCGCGCAGATCGCCGTCGATCAGCCGGTACAGCGCCGCGCGGCCGTGGTAGCCGCGGATGATGCTGCGTTCGCGACGGTGCCCGTGCACGAAGGTCACCGGCACGAAGCGCAGCGACTCGACCGCGGTGGCCCCGGGCAGGCGTGCCAGCTCGCGGCCGGCGCCGTCGCCGACCACCTCGGCCGTCCACAGCGTGACGTCGCCGCGCAGCACCAGGTTGAATTGGGTGTCGACGATGATGTCGATCGCGTCGCGCACGAAGTTGCCGAGCACGACGATCGCCACCGCCGCGGCAACGCCGACGATCGCGAGCCCCGAGCGCAGCGGCCGGCGCTCGAGGTTGCGGATGATCATGCGCAGCGCCGGCGGCACGCCGCCGATGCCCAGCCGCTCGAGCAGCATGCGACGGTAGCGGTCGGGCGCGGGCGGGCGCATCGCCTCGGCCGGCGCCAGCCGCACGCTGGCGACGATGGCGTTGAGCGTGCCGGCCGCCGCGGTGGCCACCGTGATGCCGCCGCTGACCGCCAGCAGCCACGGCGGCACGCTGTGCACGAACGACGGGAAGTGGAAGAAGTCGGCGTACAGGCCGGCGATCAGACCGCCCAGCCAGTCGCCCAGCACGACGCCGAGCGCCAGGCCGGCGGCAACGATCAGCAGCACCATCTTCAGGTAGTGCGCGGCGATGTAGCGGTTGCGGTAGCCCACCGCCTTGAGGGTGGCGATCTGCTCGCGCTGCGTGGCCACCAGGCGCGACACCACCACGTTGAGCAGGAACGCCGCCACCGCCAGGAAGATCACCGGCAGCACGGTGCCGAGCACGCGCTGCTCCTTGATCTCGTTGTCGAGCATCGCGTGCGAGGTCTGCTCGCTGCGCCCGTACGCCTCGCGTCCGCCGAACGGCGTCAGCAGCGGCCGCAGCCGCTCGGCGACGGCGCGCTCGCTCGCCCACGGCGCGAGCTGGATCGACAGGTGGTCGATCGCGCCCTTCATGTCGAAGGCGGCGGCGAGCGCGTCGTGGTCGACCCAGAAGACGCCGAAGCCGCGCAGGTCGGGCATGCCCCACATCCCGGCGAAGATGAACTCGGGCGACAAAGCGGTGCCCACCATCACCAGCGTGCGCCGCTTGCCGTTGATCAGCGCCGACAGGCGCGCCCCCGGCTGCAGGCCGTGCGCCTGCGCGAAGCCCACCGACGCCAGCGCCTCGATCGCACCGTCGCTGCGCGGCGTGTCGGCGTCGAGCGCGCGCCCGCCGGCCACCACCACCTGGTTCATGCGCCGCGGCACCTTGCGATCGACGCCGATCAGGTGGCCGATGATCGGATCGCTGCGGCCCTCGATGTCGACGCGCACGATGCGCTCGACGGTGCCCTGCACGTCGGCCACGCCCGGCACGACAAGCACGCGCTGCTGCAGCGACGCGGGCGCCCGCTTGACGACGGCGAACACCTCGGCGAAGCGGCCCTGCGAGTAGAAGCGGTCGCGCGCCGCGGCCAGCGACTCCACCGCCGACAGGCTGGCCACGAACCCGCCGATGCCGCTGGCGACCACCAGCGCGATGGTCGCCGCCTGGCTCCACATCCGCAGCAGGTCGCGCAGCAGTTTGCGGTCGAGCGCGCGCATCGGCCTCACCACGACAGCGCCGACGGCGCGACCTTGCGCTCGTTGCTTTCGATGCGCTGGATGCGGCCGTCACCGAAGTGGAGCACGCGGTCGGCCATGCCGGCGATCGCGGCGTTGTGCGTGATGACGATCGCCGTCGTGCCCAGTTCGCGGTTGATGCGCTCGATCACCTCGAGCACCAGCTTGCCGGTCTGGTAGTCGAGCGCACCGGTCGGCTCGTCGCACAGCAGCAGTTGCGGCCGCTTGACGATCGCACGCGCGATCGCCACCCGCTGCTGCTCGCCGCCGGACAGCTGAGCCGGGAAGTGGTCGCGCCGCGGCGTCAGGTCGACCAGCGCGACGGCCTCGTCCGCCGGCATCGGGTCGTCGACGATGTCGGTCACCAGCGCCACGTTCTCGAGCACCGTCAGGCTGGGGATCAGGTTGTAGAACTGGAACACGAAGCCGACGTAGCGCCGCCGGTACGCGGTGAGCACGTCGTCGCCGGCCCCGCTCAGCACCAGGTCGCCGAAGCGCAGCTCGCCGTCGCTGGCCACGTCGAGACCGCCCAGGATGTTGAGCAGCGTCGACTTGCCGCTGCCCGAGGGGCCGAGCAAGACGATGAACTCGCTGCGCGCGACCTCGAGATCGACGCCGCGCAGCGCGTGCACCGCTGCCGAGCCGCTGCCGTACACCTTGGTCAGGCCGCGCGCGCGCAATACCCACTCACGGTCCGCGTCTTTCATCGGCACCACTGTAGGCCGCGCGTGGGCCCGCCCATTGCCTGCGATCAAGCTGGCGGCCGGTCCGGCGCGACGGGCCCGGCGTCACACGGCGGGCGGCAGGCCGCGCAGCCACGCCAGCGCGTCGCGCAGCTGGGCCGCGGGCTCGCGCGCTGCGTCGAGCGTCAACGCCAGTTCGCCGGGCTGCGGCGGCTCCAGCGTGGCCAACTGGCTTGCCAGCAGCGACGGCGGCATGTAGTGGCCCTGCCGAGCGGCCATGCGCTCACGCAGCAGTTCGGGAGCGCCGGACAGGTGCAGGAGTGCGAGGTCCGGCGCGTGCGTGCGCAGCGTATCGCGGTAGCTGCGCTTGAGCGCCGAGCACGACAGCACCACCGCGCGCCCGTCGCGCCGCGCGTTGCCGAGCAGGTCGGCCAAGGTGGCGAGCCAGCCTTGCCGGTCGGCGTCGCCCAGCGCGATGCCGGCGGCCATGCGCTCGACATTGGCCGGCGGATGGAACTCGTCGCCCTCGACGAAGCGGGCGCCGAGTTGCGCGGCGAGCGCGGCGCCGAGCGTGCTCTTGCCGCTGCCGCAGACGCCCATCACGACGATCGGCCGCACCGGTCGCACCTTCACGGGTTCGTTCGACGCGCTGGTGCCTCGACGTGGCCGCCGAATTGCTTGCGCAGCGCCGACAGCATCTTGTCGGCGAAGCCGTGGTCCTGGCGCGAACGGAAACGCGCGTACAGCGCCGCGGTCAGCACCTGTGCCGGCACCGCGGTGTCGACCGCGGCCTGCACCGTCCAGCGGCCCTCGCCGGAGTCTTCCACCGCGCCGCCGTAACCCGACAGGTCGCGGTCTTCGGCCAGTGCCGCGGCCGCCAGGTCGAGCAGCCACGACGACACCACGCTGCCGCGGCGCCACACCTCGGCGATGTCGGCAAGGTCGAAGGCGTAGCGGTGCTCGGGGCCGAGCGACGACTTGCCGGCGTTGCGCAGGATGTCGAAGCCTTCGGCGAGCGCCTGCATCATTCCGTATTCGATGCCGTTGTGGATCATCTTCACGAAGTGGCCCGCGCCGGCCGGCCCGCAATGCAGCCAGCCGTGCTCGGCGCGGCGCACGGCGCCGTCGCTGCCGCGCGTGCGCGGCTGCGCCGCCAGCCCCGGCGCCAGCGTGTCGAACAGCGGCGCCAGGCGCTGCACCGCCGCCTCGGGCCCGCCGATCATCAGGCAGTAGCCGCGCTCGAGGCCCCACACGCCGCCGCTGGTGCCGACGTCGAGGTAGTCGATGCCGCGGGCGGCCAGCGTGCGCGCGCGCTGCACGTCGTCGTGATGGTGGCTGTTGCCGCCGTCGATCACCACGTCGCCGGCCGAGAGCTGGCGCCCCAGCTCGGCGACCGTCGTTGCGGTGGGCTCGCCGTGCGGCAGCATCACCCACACCGCGCGCGGTGCGCGCAACTGCGGCACCAGCTCGGGCAGCGAGCGCGCGGGCCGCGCACCCTCGCGCACCAGCGCGTCGACCGCCGCCGCGTCGCGGTCGAACACCACGCACTCATGGCCGCCGCGAATCAGTCGCCGCACCAGGTTGGCCCCCATGCGCCCCAAGCCCACCATCGCCAGTTGCATCGTCGCACTCCTTCGCCGGCTCGCGACGCAAGCCTAGCGCAACGCGGCGCCCGCCTCGGCCGAGACCGGCGAGGCCATCGATCGAGTAAGCGTCGGCGCGTTCGTGACGGAATAGCGTCGGCGCGGTCGCTGGCAGCGGCCGCCGGCGACACAATGGCCAGCACGATGAACGCGCTGACGTCGATCGCCCTGTCCGGCCTGCAAGGCGCGCAACTGCGCGTGGGCAGTGCCGGCCACAACATCGCCAACGCGCTGACGCCGGGGTTTCGCCGCCAGGTGATCCAGCAGCAGACGATCGAGGGTGGCGGCGTCGCGACGACGATCGCGCGTTCGCCGGCGAGCGGCGAGGCGTTGGCCGAAGACCTGGTGGCGCTGAAGCTCGGCGAGCACCTGTTCGAGGCCAACCTGCAGGTGCTGCGCACGCACCACCGCATGCTCGGCACGCTGCTCGACGAAACCGTCTAGGGCAGCTCGCGCAGCAGCCGCTCGACCGCGGCTTGTACCGAAGCCCCGACCTGCACACCCAGCGCGATCGCTGCAGCGTTGACGTGCGACACCACGCCGTGCTGCCACGCATCGAGCGCATCGCCGAT
Source organism: Ideonella sp. (assembly GCA_015075545.1). GTDB lineage: Bacteria > Pseudomonadota > Gammaproteobacteria > Burkholderiales > Burkholderiaceae_C > JAEUPI01. The sequence continues at coordinate 274,610 of JABTUC010000001.1, forward strand.
GCGCGCACTGGTGTTCGCGACGGTGGCGCCGGCGATGCCGCGCGCCTGCAACATCGGCAGCGACGCGATGCCGGCATCGTCCTTGCCGACGCCGGCGTCGTTGAAGAACACCAGCCGCAGCGGCCACGCGGCGGCGATCGAGCCGGCGCTGCTGCCGCCGTGCGAGCCCGACACCACGATCGCACCCTCGTCGCCGGCGGCGAGCTGGCCGATCGAGTCGATCACGATCACGCGGCCGCCTGCGCCGCGCGCGACTTCCTGTTTGCGCATCGGCCAATTGTCGCGCGTGTCGATCGACGGCCCGAATCGGTGACGCAGCGAAGCCCTTGGCCCGTTGCCTGCGCGGCTTGGGCGGGCGTGGTGCAATAGCAGCCTCTCCTTGCTTCGACCGGCCCCATGTCGCCCCTCCCGCGCCCGGTATCGCTGCTGCTCAACGTGGCGCATGCGCTCGACCACCTGTTCCTGCTGGTGTTCGCCACCGCGGTGGCGACGATCGCCGCCGAGTTCGGCTTCGCGCGCTGGGAGGATCTGATGCCCTACAGCGTCGGCGCGTTCGCGATGTTCGGCCTCGGCTCGCTGCCCGCGGGTCGGCTGGGCGACCTGTGGGGCCGGCGTCAGATGATGCTGGTGTTCTTCTTCGGCATGGGCGCGTCGGCGATCCTGGTGGCGCTCACCAGCGGGCCGTGGACGATCGCCATCGCGCTCACGCTGCTGGGAACGTTCGCGGCGATCTATCACCCGGTGGGTATTCCGATGCTGGTGCAGAGCGCGGCGCGCCCCGGCGCGGTGATCGGCGTAAACGGCCTGGCGGGCAACCTCGGTGTCGCGGGCGCGGCCATCGTCACCGGGTTTCTGGTCAAGCAGTTCGGCTGGCGCATGGCCTTCGTGGTGCCGGGCCTGGTGTCGATCGCCACCGGCCTCGTGTTTGCTCGCTTGGCGCCGAAGGAGACCGAACCGCCGTCGCAGCGCACGAAGAAGGCCGCGGTGTCGCTTTCGAGTTCGCTGCTCGCGCGCGCGTTCACCGTGATGACCGCCGCCAGCGTGACCGCGGGGCTGTTGTTCAACCTCACCACCAACGGCAACACGCAGTTCCTCGCCGAGCGGATGCAGGGCCGCGTCGACGACCCGGCCGTGCTCGGCGCGCTGCTGGCCGCGGTGTACGCGCTGGCGTCGCTGGCGCAGATCGTGGTCGGCCGACTGATCGACCGCATGCCGCTGAAGCGGCTGTATCTGGCGATCGCGTTGTCGCAGGTGCCGCTGCTGGCGCTGGCCGCGGTGGCGCAGGGCTGGTGGGTCTACGTGACGCTGTCGGGCGCAATGATGCTGATCTTCGGTGCCATTCCGTTCACCGACGCGATGATCGTGCGCTACGTCGACGACCGCATGCGCTCGCGCGTGGCCGGCATGCGGCTGGCGGTGTCGATCGGCATCAGCTCGCTGGCGGTGTGGCTGCTCGGCCCGCTGGTCAAGGCCGCCGGCTTCGACTCGCTGTTCGCGATCATGGCGTGCGTATCGCTGGTGACTGCGGCAATCGTCGCCTGGCTGCCGTCGGAGTCGCCGCAACCGCGGCCCGTGGCGGCGTGAGTACCGCGCAGGCCGCTCATGCGGCCTGCAGCGCCTGCGCCAGATCGGCGCGCAGATCCTCGACCCCTTCGATGCCGACCGACAGCCGCACCGCGTTCGGCGCGATGCCGGCCACGCGCATCTGCTCGTCGTTCATCGTGCCGCGCCACATCGCCGCGGCGTGCACCACCAGGCTCTCGACGCCGCCCAGGCTCACCGCCTGGCGCGGCAGTGTCAGCGCGTGCACGAAGCGGCTGGCCGGCTCGTAGCCGCCGCGCACGAGGATGTTCATCACGCCGCCGAAGCCGTTCATCTGGCGGCGCGCCAGCGCGTGCTGCGGGTGCGACTCGAGGCCAGGGTAGAACACGCGCTCGACCTGCGGCTGCTGCTCGAGCCAGCGCGCCAGCTCGAGCGCACTGGCGTTGTGCTGGCGCACGCGCAGCGCCAGCGTGCGCACGCCGCGCAGCAGCAGCCAGGCGTCCATCGGGCTGAGCGTGGCGCCCAGGCAGATCTGCGTCGGCCACAGCGCATCGATCAGCGCGCGCGCGCCGATCACCGCGCCGGCGGTGAGATCGTGATGCCCGCCGAGATACTTGGTGGCGCTGTGCACGACGAGGTCGACGCCGAGCGCGAGCGGCTGCTGGTTCAGCGGGCAGGCGAAGGTGTTGTCGCACACGCTGATCGCGCCGGCGGCGCGCGCCAGCCGCGCCACCGCGGCGAGATCGGTCAGCGCGCAGGTCGGGTTGACCGGCGTCTCCATCACCACCAGCCGCGTGCCCGGTGCGATCGCACGCTCCCAGGCCGCGAGATCGGTCTGGTCGACCAAGGTGGCGCGCACGCCGAAGCGCGGCAGCAGCTCCGACAGGTGCTTGGCGGTGCCCATGTAGTGGTTGGTCTGCGCCACCACGTGGTCGCCGGCCTTCAGCAGACCCAGCATGACGAGCGACACCGCGCCCATGCCCGACGCGGCGAGCAGCGCATCGTGCGTGCCGGCGTCGCCGCCTTCGAGCGCCACCAGTTGCGCGGCCACCTGTTCGTGCAGCGGGTTGCCGTAGCGCGTGTAGTAGCGCGCGTGGCGCGGCTGGCTCGCCATGGCGGCGAACTCCTGCGCGTCGCGCGCGGCGAAGGTGGCGCTGTAGACGATCGGCGGCACCAGCGAGGAGGCCTCGCCCGGCGCGCGCGGAGGCTGCGCACACAGCGTCTCGGGGTTGGCTTGCGTCATCGTCGCCACCGTCTGGTCGTTGCTGGAGCTGCGCATCATGCCGCGGCCGGCCGTGCGGCGCTGCCGCACAATGCGCCGCCGGCCCGCCCGCGAAGGCGGCCGCCGCGCTGGAACACGCGGCACGGAGGATCCCTTGAGCAGCCTCGCCCCTGCCCCATCGCCGATGCGCGGCCGCGCCGGCTGGCTGCTGGCGTGGGCGGCGTTCTGGCTGTTGATGATCACGGTGGCGGTACAGGACTATCTGCGCAACGAAGGGCCGCAGCATCTGTGGCGACCGCTGCTGTGGGAAGGCAGCGCCTGCCTGGTGGCCACCGCGATGCTCGGCTGGATGTGGACTCGCACCTCGCGCGACGACCACCGCCTCACCGAGCCGGTGCGCTGGTTCGCCCTGCAGTTGCGCTGGCTGCCGCTGCTGGCGCCGCTGTTCGTGGCCGCGGTGTACGCGCTGCGCCACGGCGTGTACGCGCTGCTCGGCCAGAGCTACGAGCACGCACCGTGGGGCCAGGTGCTGCTGTACGAGTGCACCAAGTTCGCGCTCTTCTTCGTGCTGTTCTCGGCGGTCGTGTTCGGTGTGCGCACGCACGCGGCGCTGGCGCAGGCGCGGCTGCGCACGCAGGCGGCGCAACTGGCGCAACTGACGCAACAGCTCGAGCCGCACTTCATGTTCAACGCGCTGAACACCATCGCCGCCGCCGTGCACGACAAGCCCGACGTCGCCGACTCGCTGCTGACCAAGCTGGCGGCGCTGCTGCGCGCCACCACCGACCTGACGCGCCGGCCGAGCTGCACGCTCGACGAGGAGCTGAAGCTCGTCGATGGCTACGCGGCGATCATGTGCGAGCGCTTCGCCGACCGCGTGCGCCTGCGCGTCGATGCGCCGGCCGATGCGCGTGCCTGCCGCGTGCCGACGCTGGCAGTGCAGCCGCTGCTCGAGAACGCATTTCGCCACGGCGTCGAGCGTTCGAGCGAGCCCACCGAGCTGACACTGCGCGCGCGACGCGCCGGCGATCGGCTGCGCGTCGAGGTCGAGCAAAGCCGCGGCGAGGCCGCGCCCGACGCCGCGCCCGGCGTCGGCCTGGGCACGCTGCGCGAGCGACTGCGCGCGCTGCACGGCGAGCGTGCGCAAGTGGGCCTCGACCCGCGCACCGGCGGCGGCGTGATCGCGTGGTTCGAACTGCCGGCGCAGGGTTGAGCGTGACATCGCACGAAGGCCGCCATCCCGCAGCACGCAGCCCGCATGCGCCGTCCCCCGAGCGCTCGTTGCGCGTGCTGCTGGTCGACGACGAGGCCCCGGCGCGCTCGCGGCTGCGCCGCTTGCTGCTGGCGCATCCGCAGATCGAGGTGGTGGCCGAGGCGCGCGACGGCCGCGAGGCGCTGGCGCTGGTGGACGCGCACGAGCCCGACGCGCTGTTTCTCGACGTGCAGATGCCCGAGGTCAACGGCCTCGACGTCGCCGCATCGCTGGCCGACCCGGCGCCGGCGGTGGTGTTCGTGACGGCGTTCGACCACTATGCACTGCCCGCCTTCGACGCCGCGGCGATCGACTATCTGCTCAAGCCGGCCGACGCCGAGCGCGTGGCGCGCGCGGTGCAGCGCCTGCTGCAGCGCGGCGCAAGGCGCGCCGGCGCGCGGCCGTCGCCGCAGCGACTGATCGTGCACGAGCACGGGCGCACGCGAGTGATCGCCGTCGACACCATCGAGTGGCTCGAGGCGGCCGACAACTACGTGGCGCTGCACGGCGGCGGGCCGCACGCGCCGCTGCTGCGGCGCACGCTGCAGGCGTTGCTGGCCGACCTCGGCGACGGCTTCGTGCGCACCCAGCGCGGCGCCGCGGTGGCGCTGGCGCACGTGAGGGCCATCGAGCCGCTCACCAAGGGCGATGCGCAGGTTTGCATGCGCGGCGGCGCGCGCGTGCCGTGCTCGCGCCGCTACCGCCGCGCGCTGATGCAGCGGCTCGGCCACGACCGCTGAGCCGCTTCGCCACGCCGGCGACCCGCGTCGCCCCAAATCGGTGGCGTGCCGCGGCGCGCGCATCTACGGTGGCGCGCTCCGAACGACCGAAGGGCCACCCGTGTCACCGAACCCCACCACCCCCGCGCCGCATCGTCTGCTCTTCCTCGACTGGCTGCGCATCGGCGCGTTCGCGCTGCTGGTGCTCTACCACGTGGGCATGTACTACGTGAGCTGGCCGTGGCACGTGAAGAGCCCGGCGGCCGGAGCATGGCTCGAACCGTGGATGCGACTGTCGTCGCCGTGGCGGCTGTCGCTGCTGTTCCTGATCTCCGGCGCCGCCACGTCGTTCATGCTGCAGCGTGGCGGTGCCAGCGTCGCGCTGCTCGCCTCGCGCAGCAAGCGGCTGCTGTGGCCGCTGTTGTTCGGCATGGCGGTGATCGTGCCGCCGCAGTCGTACTTCGAGGTCATTCACAGCCACGGCTACGCGGGCAGCTACCTCGACTTTCTGCGCCTGTACTTCAGTGGCTACGGCGGCTTCTGCGCGCGCGCCGGTCAGTGCCTGATCCTGCCGACCTGGAACCACCTGTGGTTCGTGGCCTACCTGCTGGTCTACACGCTGCTGCTGTGGCTGGTGGTGCGCCTGAGTCCGACGGTGCTCGACGCGCTGGCATCGCTGCAGGCGCGCGCGCTGCGCGGCGCTGCCCTGCTGTGGCTGCCGATCGCCGCGCTGGCGCTGGCGCGACTGGCGCTGATCGATCGCTTTGCGCCTACGCACGCGCTGGTCGACGACTGGTACCTGCACGCCACCCACTTCGCACTCTTCGCGATCGGTGCGGCCTGGGCGCGCGATCCGGCGGCGTGGCAGCGCTGCGCCGAGCAGCGCTGGCCGGCGCTGGCGATCGCCGCGGCGGCCTGGTGCGCGCTGGCGCTGCTGCCGCAGCTCGCGGCGACACCGGGCCCGTGGCGGACGCTTGCGCGCATCGCCTTCGCGGCCATGCAGTGGTCGGCCGTCGTCGCGGCAGTGGGTTTCGCCTGCGTGCACCTGAACCGCGACCACCGCTGGCGCGCCACGCTGGCCGAAGCGGTGTTCCCCGTCTACATCGTGCACCAGACCCTGATCATCGTGTTCGCGATGGCGCTGGCCGGCCTGCGCTGGCCACCGATCGTCGAAGGGCCAGCGCTGGTGGGCCTGACCTTCGCCACCAGCTTCGCCGCCTACCTGGTCGCCCGACGAGTGCCGTGGCTGCGGCCGGCGCTCGGCCTCGGCGCGGCGGTGGTCGCGCCCCGGACGGCGCTGCGCGCCGCCGCGCGATGAGAGGCCCGTCGAGCGGGGTCGCGCTCGTCGCCGCGCTCGTCGCCGCACTCGTAGCGGCCTGCGCCGGTCTGCCGTCTGCGCCGGTCGACGGCCAGGCAACGCGGGTGGTGCGGGCGGGGCGCGGTGCGCCGACGATCGTGCTGCAGTCGGGCCTCGGCGACGGCGCGGCACCGTGGCGCGCGGTGTTCGACACCCTGTCGCGCGAGCACGAAGTGATCGCGATCGAGCGGCCGGGCTACGGCAGCGCCGCAGCGGCAACCGCTGCGCGCGACCCGTGCACCATCGCGGCGGAGCAGCGTGCACTGCTGCAGCGCCTGGGCATCGTGCCGCCGTATCTGCTGGTGGGCCATTCGCTGGGCGGCCGCTATCAGTGGGTGTATGCAGCGCTGTATCCCGACGAAGTGGCGGGGCTGGTGCTGGTCGAGGCCACCGCCCCCGACCACTGGCAGCGCCTGCAGCGCGAAGTGCCGGCGATGGCCGCCACCGTGTCGGCGCTGCGCGTGGCGTTCAGCGCGACGATGAAGCGCGAGTTCGACGACCAGGACCGCTGCGTCGCGCAGCGCATCGGCGCCGGGCAGCGCGCGGCATTGAAGCGCATCCCTGCGCGGGTGCTGGTGCGCGAGACTTACTCGCTGCCCGAGCGCGGCGCGTTCGCGGCGATGCACCGCCGCAGCCAGCGCGACTGGCTGGAACTGACGGCGGCGAGCGAACTGCAGCCGGTACCCGGCAGCGGCCACTACGTGCAGCGCGAGCGCCCCGACGCGGTGGCCCAGGCGGTGAACGCGTTGCTGCGCAACGCTCGCTGATCGCCCGCCCTCCTCGCGCGCCGCTGCCTCGGGGGCACACCGATGGTGCGGCGCGCCGTGCACTATTGCGCAGGCGACACCCAACGAAACACTGTCGATCGCCGCCCTGGGCTATGTTGCCCGGAGCGCCTGCGCGCACCCGTTCTTGCATCAATCGAGGGAGCGACGACATGACCATTCAGTCCAGCCGCAGCATCGCCCGCGCTGCGATCGTCCTCTGCGCGGCGTCGGCATTGGCCGCCTGCCAGAGCATGAGCGAGCGCGAGAAGGGCACCGCCACCGGCGCCGGCATCGGCGCGATTCTCGGCGCGATCATCGGCTCCAACAGCGGCAACGCCGGCAAGGGTGCGGCGATCGGCGCGGTCGGCGGCGCGGTGGCCGGCAACCTGTGGTCCAAGCACATGGAGGAGAAGCGCCAGTCGATGGAGAAGGCCACCGAAGGCACCGGCATCGTGGTGGCACGCACCGACGACAACCAGCTGAAGGTCAACGTGCCGAGCGACTTCTCGTTCGACGTCGGCCGCAGCGACGTCAAGTCGAACATGCGCCCGGTGCTCGACGAGTTCGCCAAGGGGCTCGACCCCAACATGCAGGTGCGCATCGTCGGCCACACCGACTCCACCGGCAACGACGCGATCAACAACCCGCTGTCGGTGCGGCGCGCCGAATCGGTGCGCGACTACATGGCGACCAAGGGGGTCACCGGCGGCCGCGTGATCACCGAAGGCCAGGGTTCGCACATGCCGGTGGCGAGCAACGAAACCGTCGCCGGCCGCGCGCAGAACCGGCGCGTCGAGATCTTCCTGCGCGAGCCCGCCGGCGGGAAGTAGCCCGCCGAAGGCGCGCAGCAAGCGACGCCTGAGGCGGTCACTTCGCATCGACCCCGGCGTTGCACGACAGCCAAGCGGACACCGCGGATCCGGCTTCGCCGGTCCGCTGGTGTCGCCCCCTGTAAGGGGGAGGCGGCCGCCAGGCCGCTTCGGGGGTGGTCAGGTAAACCGGAACGCCACGCTGCCCAGTGGCCCGTAGTCGGCGTGCAGCGTGTCGCCGCGCGCGGCGAACACCGGCCGCGTGAACGAGCCGGCGAGCACGATCTGCCCGGCTTCGAGCGATTCGCCGTACGGGGCGATCTTGTTGGCCAGCCAGGCGATGCCGTTGGCCGGGTGGTTGAGCACGCCGGCAGCCAGCCCCGTCTCCTCGACGATGCCGTTCTTGTGCAGCAGCGCGCCGACCCAGCGCAGGTCGACGTCGTGCGGCCGCACCGGGCGGCCGCCGGTGACGATGCCGGCGTTGGCGGCGAAGTCGGAGATGGTGTCGAACACCTTGCGCATCTGCCTGGTCTCGCGGTCGAGCTGCTCGATGCGCGCGTCGATGATCTCGATCGCCGGCGTCACCACCTCGGTGGCGGCGAGCACGTCGAACATCGTGACCCCGGGCCCCTTCAGCGGCTTGCCGAGGACGAACGCCAGCTCGACTTCGATGCGCGGCGCGATGAAGCGCTCGATCGCGATGTCGGCACCGGCGGCGAACACCATGTCGCTCATCAGCGGCGCGAAGTCGGGCTCGTCGATCTGGCTGGCCTGCTGCATCGCGCGCGAGGTGAGGCCGATCTTGCGGCCGACGATCGCGTGGCCGTCGGCCTGCTCGAGCTTGACCCAGGCGCGCTGGATCGCGTAGCCGTCGTCGATCGTCATCGACGGGTACTGCTTCGAGAAGTGGCGCAGTTGCGTGCGCGACTTGCGCGCGCCGTAGAGCTGCCTGGCGAGCGTTTGAATCGTGCGGTCGTCGAGGGTCGCGGTCATTGCTTTTCGAACAGGGGATGCAGGTTGCCGAACTTGCCGTCGAATGCCTCCTGGCCTTCGTCGACCTGCAGCGTCAGGCCCACGGGCCGGCGCGCCAGCACCGGCGCGAGGTGCTCGCGCGCCACCGCCACCAGCGCCTCGCCGGCGCGCTGCTTCACCGCATCGCTGCGGCCGCGCCCCATGCGCAGGTTGAAGTAGGCGAACGCGCAATCCTCGCCCTTGCCTTGCGCGCGCGCGGCGGCACCGCCGTCGGCCACCGCGAAGTGCGCGGCGGGATACGCGAGCACGCGCGTGCCGCCGAGCGGGAACACCGCCTTGCCGGCCTCGTCGCGCTGCGCGATCATGGTGTCGGCGAGCTTGCGGCACAGCGCACGCATGTCGGTCTCGCGGTCGAGCTGCGGGGTGTAGAGGATCACGAGGTGCGGCATGGCGGCGCCGGTGGTCGGGCTGCGGTGGCGAGGGTCGCCATTGTTCCATCATCGACGACGCCGCGCAGCGGGCGCGCAAGGTTTTCCCGGCGCACGGCGACGCATCGCGCGGCGCCATGCCATGATGGCCGGCCCTGCCTGCACCGCCACAGCCGATGACCGCCGGCGTCACCACCAGCCCCGCCACCCCCGCCTTCGCGATCGAGCACCGCCCTGCGGCGCTGCGCGTGCTCGGCGCGGTCAGCGCGTCGCACCTGATCAACGACATGATGCAGTCGTTGATCCTGGCGATCTACCCGATCCTGCAGGGCCGCTTCAGCCTGAGCTTCGCGCAGATCGGCGCCATCACGCTGACCTACCAGCTCACCGCGTCGCTGTTCCAGCCGGTAATCGGCACCTTCACCGACCGCAAGCCGCGGCCCTATCTGCTGCCCGTGGGCATGACCTCGACGCTGTGCGGCCTGCTGCTGCTGGCGGTGGCACCGAGCTACGCAGCGGTGCTGCTGGCCGCCGCGCTGGTGGGCCTGGGCTCGGCGGTGTTCCACCCCGAATCGTCGCGCGTCGCGCGCCTGGCGTCGGGCGGGCGGCATGGCCTGGCGCAATCGATCTTCCAGGTCGGCGGCAACACCGGCAGCTCGATCGGCCCGCTGCTGGCCGCCGCGGTGATCGTGCCGTACGGCCAGCGCAGCGTCGCCTGGTTCGCGCTGCCAGCGCTGCTGGGCATCGTGCTGCTGCTGCAGGTGGGGCGCTGGCACGCGCGGCAGCAGCACGGCACGGCGGTGCGCCGCGCGGCGGCGACTGCGGCATCGCCGTTCCCGAAGCGCGTGGTGGTCGGCGCGATCGCGGTGCTGCTGACGCTGATCTTCTCGAAGTACTTCTACGTCGCCGGCATCAGCACCTTCTACACCTTCTTCCTGATCGAGAAGTTCGGCCTCTCGGTGGGCAGCGCGCAGGTGCACCTGTTCGTCTTCCTGTTCGCGTCGGCGCTCGGCACGCTGGTGGGCGGGCCGCTGGGCGACCGCATCGGCCGCAAGCCGGTGATCTGGGTGTCGATCCTCGGCGTGGCGCCGTTCGCACTGCTGCTGCCGCATGCGAACCTGTTCTGGACCACCGTGCTCACGGTGGTGATCGGCCTCGTGCTGTCGTCGGCGTTCTCGGCGATCGTGGTCTACGCGCAGGAGCTGATCCCGGGCAAGGTCGGCATGGTGTCGGGCCTGTTCTTCGGCTTCGCCTTCGGCATGGGCGGCCTCGGTGCCGCGGTGCTCGGCGTGCTGGCCGACCACACCAGCATCGACTTCGTCTACCGCACGATCGCCTGGCTGCCGCTGCTGGGCATCGTGGCGGCGCTGCTGCCACGCACGGCGCCGCCGGCTCGCTGAGCCTCGCCGTCGCGAGGCGGCCGACGCTGCAGCGCCCGCTTCAGCTCGGCGCCTTGCGCGCCAGCACCTCGATCGGATCGATGCGCCCTTCGCCCAGCGCGCGTGCGGAGTTGCGCATCGCCGAGACCGCGAGGTCGCTGTGTATCAGCATCACCGCGCGATGCGGCGGCTTCTCGCCGCGCGCCACCGCCTCCCGCGAGCGCGCCGCGAAGGCGAGTGCCTGCGCCCGCGTGCTCTCCAGGCGAACCCCCTCGAAGCCGGCGGCGATCAGGCCGTCGCGAGTCTGCTGCGCGGTGGCGAGAAAGCTCGTCGCGGCGGTGGCGGCCCACGGCATCGGGTAATCGGGCTCGGGCCCGTCGCCACGCGCAACCTCCGACAGCAGCAGCCAGCCGCCCGGTTTCAGCACGCGGCGAAGCTCGCGGTACAGCGCCGCCTTGTCGGCGATGTTCATCGACACGTTCATCGAATAGGCGCCGTCGAACGCGGCGTCGCCGAACGGCAGCGCGAGCGCATCGCCGACCTCGAACTCGACCGACGAGGCCATGCCGGTGCGCCGCGCGAGGTCGCTCGCGACGGTGCAGAACTCCGGCGTCAGGTCGACACCGGTCACGTGGCAGCCGAAGCGCCGTGCGAACCAGCGCGCCGGGCCGCCGATGCCGCTGCCCACGTCGAGCAGGCGGTCGCCCGGCCGTACCGGCATCAGCGCGGCCGCTTCGTCGGTGGCCTCTGCGCCGCGGCCGTGAAACTGGTCGTACGGTGCGAGTTGCTCGAGCGTCGGCCGCGCCGGATCGACGCCGTCGTCGCGCAGCGCGTCGGCCAGACGATCGAGCAGATCGCCGCGGCTGTAGTGCGCCACGACCGTTGCGGCGCTCGGGGTGAGGCTCATCGGGGGTGCTCCTTTGGCGTGCCTCGACACTGGCACGGGCTTTTCGGCCGATCCTATCGGCGCGGCCGCAACCCCGCTGGGCCCCGCGACTACTGTCGCGTCAACTGCACCTTGAAGCCGTTGCTCAGGGCGCCCTCGAAGCGGGCGTCGTCGACGCGCTTGAGAGGGACCTGAAAATCCGGGCAGCCGGTCATCACCTTGGAGCGCATGACGCGGAACTCCAGTTGCTCGGGCGTTGCGGTGCGCACCACGATCGGCGCATCGCGGCCGGCGCAGATGTCGCGGCTGTCGCGAGCCACCGTATGCCAGTTGCCGCCGCTGTCCTTTACCTCGACGACGCCTTCCACGTAGGCGGTCCTGGGGGTCTGGATCAACAGCTTCCAGGTGCCGTTGTGCGGGTTGGCCCCCTGCGCCCAGGCAACGGCGCCCTGCGCGAAGAGCACAAGGATGGCGAGACGGGCTATCGAAACAGCGACTCCGTGCATGATCCCCTCCGGTCGGCTTGTTGGGTGGCACCGTGCGTGGTGCCGGCTGACATCACTCCGCCAGCCTTATACCGCACAAGCTCAACGCCGGTCCACCGACCTGCCGCCCAGGGCATGCCGTCGCCGGGCATGCACACCGGCCAATCGCGTCCGCAGCCTGACGGCCGCGCAAGACCCTTACAGCCGCGCGAACTCGCGGTAGCCCTTGGCGGCCGACGCCTGCGCTACCGGGACCGCCGCGCCGCTTTGCGGCGTGACCGGCAGCACCGCGTTCAACTGTCCGGTGCCCGAGGCGCCGAAGTACGGGGTGATGATCTCGGCCTCGCCGCGGTAGTCGGACCAGCCCAGTGCGCCGAGCAGCATCGCGGTGTCGTGCATGAAGCCCTCGCCGTGGCCCTTGGCGGCGTACTCGGGCAGCATCTCGCAGAACTCGGCCCACTGGCCCTGCTGCCACATCTCGATCACGCGGTGGTCGAAGGTCTCGAGGTATGGGCTCCAGATCTTGAACGCGAACTCCGGCGCCAGGCCGTTCTGCGCGAAGCGGTGGCTCAGGCTGCCGCTGGCGAAGAACGCGACCGTGCCGTCGTAGTGATCCTCGACCGCCTTGCGCATCGCCCAGCCCAGGCGCGCGCTGTCGTTGAGGTAGTGCACCGTGCACAGCGCCGACACCGACACCACCTTGAAGTGCTGGTCGGTGTTCATGTAGCGCATCGGCACCAGCGTGCCGTACTCGGGCGCCAGCGAGGTGGCGTCGTGCGCCAGCGTCTCCACGTGATGCTCGTTGCACACCCGCGCCAGCAGCTTGCCGAGCGCCGGGTTGCCCGGGAACTCGTAGCCCATGTTGGTGATGAAGTGCGGCAGCTCGTTGCTGGTGTAGATGCCCTTGAAGTGCGGCGCACAGTTGACGTGGTAGTTGGCGTTGACCAGCCAGTGGGTGTCGAACACCACGATGGTGTCGACCCCGAGCGCGCGGCAGCGGCGGCCGATCTCGATGTGGCCGTCGATGGCGTCCTGCCGGCTGCCCTTGCGCTCACCCGGCATTTCGCTCAGGTACATCGACGGCACGTGGGTGATCTTGGCCGCCAGTGCGAGCTTGCCCATCAGGAGTCTCCCAGTTTCACCGCGCACTGCGCGGCGGTGTTGACTTGCAGCGAGAACACGTCGGGCCGCGCATAGTGGCCGACCACGTCGAAGTCCATCTGGCCCATCGGTATCAGCGACAGATCCAGCTCTGCGACGAGCAACGCGTCTTCGTTGAACACCGGCCCCGCGAGCACCTTGCCCAGCGGGTCGATGATGACGCTGCCGCCTCGCATCAGCGCGGCGTCGGCTGTCGAAGGCAGGCGATTGTGCAGTCGCTCGGCGGGGAACTGGTCGCGGCGCAGATGCTGGCAGGCCGACAGCACGAAGCAGCGGCCCTCGAGCGCGATGTGCTGCATCGTCGATTGCCAGGTATCGCGGTCGTCGGCGGTCGGCGCGCAGTAGATCGCCACGCGCTGCTGGTACATCGCCATGCGCAGCATCGGCATGTAGTTTTCCCAGCAGATCACCGCGCCCAGCCGCCCCCAGGGCGTGTCGACGGCCTGCAGCGTCGAGCCGTCGCCGAAACCCCAGACCAGACGCTCCAGCGCGGTGGGCATCAGCTTGCGGTGCTTGCCCAGGACCGCGCCGTCGGCACCCAGGTAGACCGCGGTGCAGTACAGCGTGCCGCCGTCGCGCTCGATGATGCCCACCACCACGTGCAGCTTGTGCCGGGCGGCAACCTCGGCCAGGGCGGCGATCTCCGGGCCGTCGATCGTCACCGCGGCATCGAAGTAGGCCTTGAATTCGGCGCGCCCTTGCGGCGTGCGGCCGCCGAGGTAGATGTGGAAATCCGCGCCCTTCGGGTAGCCGCCGATGAACGCCTCCGGAAAGACGAGCAGGCGCGCTTCCTTGGCGGCCGCGTCGGCCATCAGGCTCGACGCGCGCGCAATGGTGGCGGGCGTGTCGAGCAGGACCGACGAGGTCTGGGCAACGGCGGCGACGAGTCGGCGATCGTTCACGCTCACCCTCCCCAATGCGGAATGTGGTGCGAGCCGAGCGACACCGCGACGTTCTTCGGCTCGAGGAACACCTCGTAGCTCCAGGTGCCGCCTTCGCGGCCGGTGCCGCTGGCCTTGGTACCGCCGAACGGCTGGCGCAGATCGCGCACGTTCTGGCTGTTGACGAAGCACATGCCAGCCTCGATCGCCGCGGCCACGCGGTGCGCGCGGCCGAGGTTCTCGCTCCACACGTAGCTGGAGAGGCCGTAGGCGATGTCGTTGGCGATGCGGATCGCGTCGGCTTCGTCGGCGAACGGAATCAGGCACGCCACCGGGCCGAAGATCTCGTCCTGCGCGATTCGCATGCGGTTGTCGACGTCGGCGAACACCGTGGGCTGCACGTAGTTGCCCTTGCGCAGGTGCGCGGGCAGGGCCGGCGCGTCGAGCCCGCCGGTGAGCAGCGTCGCGCCTTCGCTCGGGCCCAGCTCGATGTAGCGGCGCACCTTCTGCAGGTGCTGCGGGCTGACCATCGGGCCGATGATGGTCTTGTCGTCGAGCGGGTCGCCCACCGCGATGCGGCGGGCGCGCTCGGCGAACTTGGCGGCGAAGTCGGCGTAGATCGACTTCTGCACCAGGATGCGGCTGCCGGCGGTGCAGCGCTCGCCGTTGTTGGAGAAGATCATGAACACCGCGGCGTCGAGGGCGCGGTTCAGGTCGGCATCGTCGAACACGACGAACGGGCTCTTGCCGCCGAGCTCCATGCTGAACTTCTTCAGCCCCGCGGTCTGCACGATGCGGTTGCCGGTGGCGGTGGAGCCGGTGAACGAGATGGCGCGCACGTCGGGGTGCGCGCACAGCGGCTCGCCGGCGCCCTTGCCCATGCCGTGCACGACGTTGAAAACGCCCTTGGGGACGCCGGCCTCGAGGATCAGCTCGCCCAGCCGCGCCGCGGTCAGCGGCGACAGCTCGCTCATCTTCAGCACCGCGGTGTTGCCGAACGCCAGGCACGGCGCGGTCTTCCAGGTGGCCGTCATGAACGGCACGTTCCACGGGCTGATCAGCGCGCACACGCCCACCGGGTGGTACAGCGTGTAGTTCAGGTGCGTCGGCGTCGGGTAGGTGTGCCCGTCGACGCGCGTGCACATCTCGGCGAAGTAGGTGAAGTTGTCGGCCGCGCGCGGCACCAGTTGCTTGCCGGTCTGCGCGATCGGCTGGCCGGTGTCCTGCGTCTCGGTGCGCGCGAGCTCGGGCACGTGCTTGGCGATCAGCTCGCCCACCTTGCGCATCAGCGCGGCGCGCTCGCTGGCCGGGCGCCCGGCCCACGCGGGGAACGCCGCCTTGGCCGCCGCCACCGCGGCGTTGACCTCGTCGGCGCCGCCGTCGGCCACCTCGGCGAGCACTTCTTGCGTGGCCGGGTTGATCGTTTCGAAGGTCTTCTTGCTGTCGACCGGACGGCCGTCGATCAGGTGTTGGATTCGCATGGGTGCAGTCTCGGTTCGATGCGTCGCTCAGCGGCCGAAGGCTGCGTCGTCGACGATGGTATTGAGCAGGCGGCCGATGCCTTCGATCTCGGTGATCACCTCGTCGCCGACGTCGACGTTGACCACCCCCTCGGGCGTGCCAGTGAGGATCACGTCGCCGGGGTTCAGCGTCATGAAGGCGCTCAGGTACTCGACCAGCGACGGGATGTCGTGCACCAGGTCGCGCGTGTTGCCGTTCTGGGTCTGCCGGCCGTTGACGAAGGTGCGCAGGTCGAGCTGCACCGGGGTGGCGATGTCGGACGCGTCGACGAACCAGGGGCCGAGCACGGTGCCGCCGTCGCGGTTCTTGACGCGCGCGTTCGGGCGGTACCAGTTCTCGAGGTAGTCGCGGATCGCGTAGTCGTTGGCCACCGTGTAGCCGGCCACGTGCGCCATCGCGTCGGCCTTGCGGATCTGCCTGCCCGGCGCGCCGATCACCACCGCCAGCTCGCACTCGTAGTGCATGAAGGTGACGTCCTTCGGGCGGCGCGTCTGGCCGCGGTGGCCGACGACCGAGCCCGAGGTCTTGAGAAACACCAGCGGCTCTTCCTGCTTGCCGAACGACAGCTCCTTGGCGTGGTCGGCGTAGTTCAGCCCGAGCGCGATGATGGTGCCGACCTCGAACGGCGCCAGCCAGACCACCGCGTCTTCGGCGACGACGCGCCCGTCGGCGAGCTGCAGCCCGCGCGCATGCGGCACGGCCTCGTGGATCGCGCCCGCGTAGGCGACCCGCGCGCGCTTCATGCGCGTGCCTCCTGCTGCGCGCGCTTCATGCGTGCGGCTCCATCGGGTGATCGTGCGCTGCAGCCGCCGCGAGGCCGAACGACAGACGACCGAGACCTTCGACCTCGATCGCCACGCGCTGGCCGGCGCGCGCCAGCGGCGCGCCGTGCGATGCGCCGAGCAGCACGACGTCGCCGGCGGCCAGCGTCATGAAATCGGTGATGTCGGCAAGCAGCCGTGCCAGCGGGCGCACGCGCTGCGCGGTGTCGGTGCGCTGCACGAGTTCGCCGTCGACGAACACGCGCACCGCCAGCGCGTCGGGGTCGGCCACCGCCGCGCGCGCCACCGGCGCGCCGACCACGCAACTGCCGTCGAGCGCCTTGAAGCGTACCGACGGACGGTAGAAGCTCTGATGCGGCACGCTCAGATCGGCCACGATCGCGTAGCCGGCGACGAACGCAAGGGCGTCGGACGCCGCGACGCGGCACGCGCCGCGGCCGATCACGACGCCGAGGTTGGCGCCGATCTGCAGCGCCTCGACGCCCGGCGGCACCTCGCACGCCGAGCCCGCCGGCGCCAACGTGTTGCGTGGCTTGACGAAGAGCACCGGGGCCTTAGGCGGCGCCTTGTACGGCGCAGCGTTCACCGCGTCGCCGAGCGCGGCCAGCGCGCTCGTGTGGTTGAGCAGCACGCCCAGCACCGTGCCGCTCAGGCGGTACGGTGCGAACGCGAAGCCCGCGGCCGCGAAGCCAAGAGGGGCAAGACCGGCAGCAGCCACGGCGCAGCGTTTCGCTCGTTGATTTACTAAGATGTTAGCAATATAGTCAGCGCACGATGACGCGTCAAGGCGCCGCACCGACAACCCCTGCTGCCCCAGCCCCCGTGGCCGTCGCGGTCGCCGCCGATGCGGGCTTCGCGCACCGCAATCTGCCGATGCTGCTGCTGCGCGCACGCGAGGGAGTGCTGGCGCACTTTCGGCCGCTGCTCAAGGCGCATGGCGTCACCGAGCAGCAGTGGCGCATCGTTCGCGTGCTGGTCGAGCGCGGGGCGCTCGAGCCGCGCGAGCTGGTCGAGCTGTGCTGCATCTCGAGCCCGAGCCTGGCCGGCATCCTGGCGCGCATGGACCAGCTCGGCCTCGTGGCGCGCGAGCGCGTCGGCCACGACCAGCGCCGCGTGCGGGTGTCGCTCACGCCCGCCGGCCGTCGACTGGCGGCGCGCATGGCGCCGCGCATCGAGGCGGTCTATCGCGACCTCGAGGCGCACATCGGCGCCGGGTTCACGACGCGCTTCTACCGCACGCTCGATGAGCTGATCACGATGATGGACGAGCCGGCGCTGGCAGCTGGCTCGCCGCAGCGCGTGGCGACGCGCAGGCCGGCCGTGGCGCATGCGCCGGCGGCGGCAAGGCCCGCACGGGCCGCCTGATCAGGCGCTTCGCCGGCTACGACGGCAGGAAGTCGACCGGCCAGGACACGACCATCACGTCGACGTCCTTGTTGCCGAAGTCGAACTGCCGGATGCGTGCCAGCAGCTTGCGCTCGAGCTCCGAGGCCTTCAGCTCGCTGGACAGCACGCGAACGTCGACCACCTCGCCCGACGGCGCGATCTTGAGCTCGACCACCACCTTGCCCTGCAGCGACGGATCGTCGCGCAGCGCGCGGTTGTAGAGCGCGTAGATCGCGCCCTTGTTGCGCTCGAACACGAGCTTGATCTCTTCGATCGAGCGGCTGGCCTTGCCGCTGCCGCTCTTGTGCAGCGTGCCGCCGCGGCCGGCGCCCTTGCCGTCGCCCTTGACGCCGCCGCCGCCCGCGCCACCGCCACCGCCGCCGCCGGCCACCCCCTCGACCAGCGTGGTGGCGCGGCCCGCGAGGCCGCCGCCGCCGGTGTTGCGGCTGTAGGCCGCGGTGTTGATGCCGCCGGAGCCGTTGGTGGCGTTGGAGGTGATGAGCGCGCGCACCGGGATGCCGGCTTCGTTGCCGGGGCCCACGCCCGGGCCGACGCCCGTACCGACGCCCTTGCCCTGCTTGATCTCCTGATTGAGCTGCACCGCCACCGGCGCGCCGCGGATCTCGGCGATCTGCTCCTTCATCGCCAGCAGGCCGACGCCGGCGGCCCTGCGGCGCGCACCGTCGACCTCGCCGGGCGGCTTGTTCGGCACCGGCCGCCGCGCCTCGGGCACCGGCTGCTTCACCGTCTCGGGCTTCGGATCGTCTGGCTTCTTCGGGTGCGCTGCCGCCGGCTGCTCCTCGGCCTTATTCTCGACCTTGACCGGCGGCGGTGGCGGCGCCACCTCGCGCTCGAGCACGATCTTGGCCAATTGCGGCGGCAGCTCGGCGACCTGCGTGCGGTCGTGCTCCGGCTTGGGCAACAGCAGGAACAGCAGGCACAGCAGCGTGCTTGCGATCAGCACGCGGTTGCGGATGCGCCTGAAGCGCGCGTTGTCGGCCAGCGACTCGGCCCACGGCAGCACCGAGACGCGGAACGAGATCGCGTGGCTGCCGGCGCCGGCAGCGGCAAGGGCCCTCATGTCTCGAACCTCTGCCGCACCGCGAACGAGACGTCGGTGAAGTTGGCGCGCGCGCTGGTGACCATCACCTTGCGCAGCAGGCGGTAGGGGATGTCCTTGTCGCCCATGATCGTGACGGCGGCCTTGCTGGCCTGGTTCTTCTCGCGGATCACCTGCCGCTTGGACAGCAGCTCGAGCTCGGCCTTCAGCGCCGGGATCACGTCGTCGCCGGTCTTCATCACGTCGGCGACGTCGGCCACCTTGCGGCCCTCGACGATGATCTCGGCGCCGCTGATGGTAACCACGATGGTCTCGCGCGGGTGCGTCTCGGCGGTCGACTCGGGCAGTTTGACGGCCTTGTAGCTCGGCAGCGTCTCGACTTCGGTGGCGCTCGACAACAGGAAGAAGATCAGGATCGTGAAGATGTCGATCAGCGACACCAGGTTCAGGTCGAGCTGCTGCTTGTTGCGCTCCTTGCGGGCGGCGCGCTTCTGGATCGGCGTGAGGTTCATCGCGCGCTCACCCCTGGCTGCGTCCGTTGGACGCCGCGGCGCCCTTGGTGCGCAGCGGCGCGTCGCCCACCGACACCTCGGGGAAGAGATCGACTCGCACCAGCTTGGGCCCGCCGTTGGCGCTGCGGCCGCTGCGCACGGCGTCCATCACGTGCACCAGCACCTCGTACGAGGTATCGGGCTCCGACAGCACGGTGGCGGTGCGCGTGTCGGGAAACTTCTGCTTGATGCTCTGCATCAGCACGTTCAGCGCCTTGAAGTCGTGATGGCCTTCCTTGTTGTCGATGCGCTGGATCAGCCCGCCGATGCGGTCGCCGACCTCGAGTGCCTCGGGCCGGATCACGATCTCGAGCTTGAGGTCGTTGCCCTTGAGCTGCTCGAGCTTGCTGTTCGATTGCGCGGGCAAGGTGAGGTCCATCACCGCCAGCCGGGTGAACACCGCGGTCGACAGCAGGAACGGTACCAGCACCACGATCAGGTTGATGAACGCGGTGACCTCGAGCGCGGCCACTTCCTTGCGCAGGCGTCTGACTCGCATGGCGGTCTCGCGATGAGCCGAAGTTAGCTTGCGTCGCTCAGCGCGCGGCCGGCACCGCTTCGGACTTCAGGCGCTGCACCAGGTTCAGGAAGCTGATCTTGGCGGCCTCGAGGCCGTCGACGATCTCGGCCGTGCGCGCCTGCAGGAAGGCGTGGATCAGCAGGAACGGAATCGCCACCATCAGCGCGAACGCGGTGTTGTTCATGGCGATCGAGATCGACGCCGACAGCATCTCGGCCTTCTCGGCCGGGTTGACCTGCGCCACCGCGGTGAAACCCTTGATCAGGCCGATGATCGTGCCCAGCAGGCCCACCAGCGTGATCACGTTGGCGAAGGTCGCGATGTAGTGGGTTCGCTTCTCCAGCCGCGGCACGATCTCCATCATGCCCTCTTCCATCGCGGCGTCGATGTCCTCGCGGCGCGCCGGGCTCTGCATGCGCTGCAGGCCGTTGGCGACGATCTTGCCGATCGCCGCGTCGGACTTGCCCGACACGTGCTGCGCCTCCTTGAACTTGCCGTTCTGCAGCATCGGCAGCATGTGCTCCCACAGCTTGCGGTTCTCGGCGCGAGCACGGTTGAGGAAGACGAAGCGCTCGATCGCGATCGCCAGGCCCAGCGCCATGATCAGGATGCTGGGGTAGATGAACAGGCCGCTGTCCTGGAAGAACTTCACCGCGGTGTCGAACGCACTCATCACTCACTCTCCTGTCGTCGATCTGCTGGGCAGTCTGAGAATCCGATGGCTGAAGCGGTTGCGATCACTTCGGCGCCGTCGTCGGCTGCAGCATCGCGTCGTAGCGCACCTGGCGGCGGAACACGTCGCGGTCGACCGGCGCCAGCACCTCGTCGAGCACGCCGCCGGGGGCACGGCCCGACAAGTCGCCCGGCAACGGCTTCTTCCACGGCACGATGTAGAGCACCTTGGGCAGTTCGCGGTTGCCGATGATCTGCGTGCGGTCGATGTCGGCACGGTCCTGCGCCAGCACGGGCAGCGCAGCCACGGCGATCGACGCGACGAGCGGATGCACTCGCATCATTGCTGCTCCTTCAGGCTGAGCGCGACGCGGTCGTCCTTGCGGTTCTTGAGGTCGACCACCCACTTGGCGACGGCGGCATCGCTGCCGGCCAGCACGAGGTACTGGTCGTACAGCGCCAGCGCGCGCTTGCGATCCTGCAGGTAGAGGTCGTTCAGGATGCCGAGGTTGAGCAGCGGCGCCGCATAGGTCGCATCGAGCGCGATGGCGCGCTCGTAAGCGTCGCGCGCCTTCGCGAACTGGCCCTGCTGGCGATACGTGATGCCGAGCTGGTTGTGGAACACCGCCTGGCGCGGGCTCACCTGCACCGCCTTCTCGAGTGCGGCGGCCGATTCCGGCAGCTTGCCGGCCTGGCGATAGAGCAGCCCGAGGTTGGCGTGCACGCCGCCGAGCTCGGGGTTCGATTGCACCAACGCCTTCAACTGCGCGGCCGCCTCGTCGTTGCGGCCGGCGCGCATCGCACGGCGCGCGTTGTCGAACGCCGCCTGCGCGCGCGGGTCCACCGGCGGCTCGGCTTGGACTTGCGCCTGGGCCGCCGCCGATGCGGCGGGCGCGGCCGTCGCCGCCGCCTGCGCCGGCGCAGCGGCGGGCTCTGCCTGCGCGCCGACCGCCTGCTTGACCGCGGCGATCGGGTCGGGCAGCGACGCGCAGCCCGACAACGCCGCCAGCGCCGCGGGCAGTGCCAGCACGGCGAGGCGGGGTCCGATCGGGTCAACGAATCGCATCGATCACGCTCTCACTGCGTTCCAACTTGCCGTAACGCACCGGCCTCAGCGCGGCCAGCGACTTGAAGCTCTCCTGCACCCACTTGTCGTAGATGCCCGAGGCGGCGCGCTTGGCGTTGACCTCGTGCAGTTCGGTGGCCTTCTCTTCGAACGGGAACGCCTGCTCCTCGAGCATCACGTTGTACTGTTCGAGCTCGGCCTTATTCAACTTTTTCGGCCGCTGCGAGGAGAGCATAGCTTTGCCGAAGTCCTGATACAGCGCGGCGGTGTGATAAGTCGCTGCCGTCGTGATGTCGGCCACGCCGTAGTTGGCGGCCGCGGCATAGGCCTGCAGCGCTTGTTCCATCTTTGTTTTCTTCAGTTTCAGGTTCTTCGCCAGCGGCTCGACCAACGCTACTTTTCGATACGCCTCGGCCACCGGCTCGGCCATCGCCAGCGCCGCGGTGCCGCCGAGGTAGCGCGTGCGATCGGTGCGCTTGGCGCCACCCGCGAGATCGAGCTGATGGATCTCCTTCATCAGCGCGAACTCGCGCGCATGGTTGCCGTCGGCCTTGGCCATCTGCGCCAGCCGCCAGCGCACCTCGACGCTGGTTTCGAGCGAGCCGGGGTAGAGCTTCAGGTAGCGTTCGTACGCGCGCGCCGCGCTGCTGCGCGAGCCGCTCTTTTCGTACAGCTCGGCGGCCTGCCACAGCGACGACTGCGCGAGCTTCGGATCCTTGCTGTTGGCCGCCAGGCGTTCGAACTCGACGGCTGCCTGCGCGCCCTGGCCCTTTTCCAGATACGCCAGCGCCAGCTTGGGGCCGACCTCGGCGGCCAGCGGGTGGTTGGGGTTGGCGCGACGAAACTCCTCGAGCGCGCGGATCGCGGCGTCCCAATCCTTCAGCGCGATCAGCGCCGCGGCGGCGTCGTACTGCGCCGTGACGCGGATGCTCGAGGTTGGCGCGACCGCGGCCACGCGGTCGAAATGACCGACCGCCCCGCGCAGATTGCCCGCGGCGCGCGCCTGCTCGCCCTGCTTGTAGACCGAGGCGGCGAGGCGTTCGACCAGCTCGTTGCGCTTGGCGTCGCGCTCGGGCGTCAGCGCGAGCACTTCGCGGTAGCCCTTCTCGGCGTCGGCGAATGCCGCCTTGTCGAAGGCGGTGTGCGAGATCACCGTCCAGGCAACGCGGCGCTGCTCGGGTGCCGCCGGCGGGTCGAGCTTCAGCACCATCTGCGCGACCTCGGTGGCGCGTGCGCCGTCCTTCAACGTGAACAGTTTTTCCGACGCGTTGGTCAGCACCGCGCCCGTGCGCGGGTCGGCGGGGAAGGCCTTGGCGAAGCGCAGTGCGCTGTCGATGCCGCTGCGCTGCAAGGCCGGCAGCTCGGCGGCACCCGCCGCCTTCTCGAGGCCGGCGTAGGCGAGCAGCGCCGAGTAGCCGGCGTCGGCGCTCTTGGCGTGCGCCGGGTAGCCGTAGGCGGTCTTCTCGTACTCGGTGGCCGCTTCGAGCAACTGTTTGTCCTCGAACAGCAGCTCGGCGAGCAGGAAGTTGTTCTGCGCGGTGTCGGGGTCGTCCGGGAACGAACCGATGTACGCGCGGTACCAGCGCACCGCCTCCTGGTAATCGGCCGACGCCTTGCTCTTCTGCGCCAGCGCGTGATAGTGGCGCGCCAGCTCGGTGAGGTGGGCCTTGACCAGCGGCCGCGCGCGCTCCCAGCCCTCGGGGTTGGCCTTGCGGAACTCGCTGTCGATGCCGTAGCGCGAGACGTAGTCCTTCTTCGCCTCGAGCGCCAGCGTCGCGAAGCCGTTGGCCTGGTAGATCTCGATCACCCGCGCCTGCAGTTGCGGTGCCTGCGCGTGCAGCGGCTGCTGCTTGACGAAGGCGCCGAAGGTGTCGGCGGCATCCTTGACGCGGTCTTGCTTGATGTACAGCTCGCCGAGCTGCTGGTAGACGCGGAACTCGTAGCCGCGGCGCACGTCGTCGGTGATGTACGGCGGGATCGACGCCGCGCCCTGCAGGTTCTGCAGGCTGATGCTCATGACGCGGAAGGTGTCGTCGACCAGCTCGCGGTCGGCGCGCGTCAGCTCCTGGATGTCGGCCAGCTCGGTGGCGTCGCTGCGCAGCGTGCTCTTGCGGTCGAGCACGCCGAAGAACGAATGCAGCGCCTCCTCGAGCCGCGCCTGCTTGAACAGCGACCAGCCGTGCATGTACAGCGCGCGCTCCTGGAACGGCGTGCCCGAGTCGGCCTTCATCACCGCGGCGAAAGCGGCTTCGGCGCGCGGGTAGTCGCGCGTCGCGAACAGGATCTCGCCGCGGCGGAACTGCGCCTCGTCGAGATACTGGGTCTGCGGGTACTCGGCCACCAGCCGGTCGAGCGTCTTGATCGCCGCTTCGAGCTTGCCGTCTTGCTCCTGCGCGCGCGCGAGCTGGTAGAGCACACGGTCGTTGCCCGGATCCTGCGGGTGCTCCTTCAGGAACTCCTGGTAGCGCGCCACCGCGAGGCTGTAGTCGGGGCTCGCGGTCGCGCCGCTCAGCACGCGGCTGTCGGCGGCGTCCATCTCCAGGTCGCCGAGCCGTCGCATCGCCTCGGCGCGCTGCTGCGCCTTCGGCGCGATCTCGAGGAACTTGCGGTAGGCGACGATCGCGTCGCCGACGTCGGCCTTGATGCCCTTGTCGTCGGGCACGTCGGCCTCGCGGCCCGACATCGTCTTCAGCGTCGGCGCCTGGTCGTCGTCGTTCGCGCGCTTGCTGGCGCAGCCGGCCAGCGCCAGCGCCGCAGCGAGCGCCAGCAGGCGCAGCGTGCGGGCCTCAGGGCTTGGCCACATCGTCGGGGTTCCGGGCCAGCGCCGCGCGGTCGACCAGTTGCGCCATCGCGAATCGGGCCTGCGTGGTGTAGGCGACGAGGCGCTCCTTCTGGCGCGCGAGCTCGGCCACCGCCAGCTCCTGCACCTGCCCCTGCTGCTCGCGCGTCAGCGCCGCGACGCGCGGGATCAGGCCGCGCACCGCGGCTTCGAGCTCGGCGATACGCTGCGCGAACTGCTGCTGCCGCGCCGGCTCGTCGCGCTGCGCCTGCGCCAGCGCGTCGTCGCGCGCGCGCGCGAGTTCGAGCTCGGTGTCGATCGTGCGCAGCGCCTTGCGCGCGTTCCACAGGCGGTCGGGGTGCTCCTGCGCCAGTTGCCAGGTGAGCGCGCCGGCGACGCGGCGCACGCGCTCGGCCGCGGCGGCGACCTCGGGATCGTTGCCCGAGCGCTCGACGATCGAGCGCATGTCGGCCACGCGGTCGAGCTGCGCGCGTCGCGCGGCATCGGCCAGCGCGGCGTGGTCGCCCTCGGCCTCGGCCTTGTCGACCGCCGCGGTCATCTCGTCGCGGCGGCGCGTCATCTCTGCGATGCCGGCCTCGCCCTGCGTGGCGCGCTCGCGCACCTTGGGCAGCCGATCGGCGTAGGCCTGGCGGCGGTTGGCGAGCATCTCCTTGTAGACCCCGAGCGCATCGGCCCAGCCGTGCAGGTTCTTGTCGAGGTAGCGCAGGTCGCGCCAGTTCTTGAACGCCTCCTGGAACTCGTGGCGCGCCAGCACCTGCGTCAGGTGGCCGGCGTGCGGCAGGTCGGGCAGTTCGCCGATGTTCCAGAACCAGCCCATCTCGTCGCCCGGGTTCTTCTCGAGCAGGCCCTCGACCAGCTTGCCGGCGCGGATGGCGGCGATCGATTCGTCGAGCGCGGTGTTCTCGCGCTCGAACGCGGCGAGCGCCTGCTGGTAGCGGTCGAGCGCCCGGCCGTCGGCACCGACCTCGCCGTAGGCGAAGGCCACCGCGATGCGCGCCTCGAGCACCGCGGCGTCGCTGGCGTCGCGGTGGTCGGTGAGCTCGCTCCATGGCACCAGCGCCTGCCTGGGCTGCTTCAGCGCCGCCGCGGCCCAGCCGAACCCGAGCAGCGCCTTGGTGGCCAGCATGCTCGTGAGCCGCACGCGCTCGAGGTAGGTCTGCGCCGCCTCGGGCTTGTCGTCGGCGAGCGCGGCGAAGCCGAGCGCGACGTTGGCCTTGTCGCGCAGCGCCTTGAACTCCTCGGTTGGGGCGCTGGCCTTGCCGACTTCGTCGAGGATCGCCATGCCGCCGGCGATGTCGCCCGAACGCACCAGCGCGACGCCGAGGTTGTAGCGCGCGTAGAGCCCCAGGCCGCTGCCCTTGGCCAGCGCGCCGAGCACCTGCGCGGCGCCGGCGTAGTCGGCGCGCGCCATCAGCAGTTGCGCCTGCAGCAACACGCGTTCTTCCTGCAGATCGGGCGGCAGGTGGTTCTCGATGCGCGCCATCGCCTCTTCGGCCTGGTCGATGAAGCCGCGCTGGTAGCGGATCTTGGCCAGGTAGAACCAGGCGCGGTCGCGTACCGGCGGCGGCGCACCCTGGTCGATCAGCCGCGCGAACACCTCGCCGGCCTCCTTGTGCATGCCGTACGACAGCAGCATGCCGCCGCGCAGCAGCTCGGCCTCGTCGGCGTGCTGCGACACGCGGCCGAAGTGCTGCGAGGTCATCAGGCTGGTGATCGCGGTGAAGTAGCGGTCCTGGAAGAACTGGAACAGCGCGTCGCCGTAGTACGGGTCGACGATGATGTGCGGCTTCGGCGGCTCGGCAGCGTGCGCGGGAGCAGTCAGAGTACTCGATACCAGCCACGCCGCACCAAGCCAGCGCACGGCGGTCAAGCGGACACCGCGGATCCGGCTTTGGCTGCGGCCGGCGCTACGCGCCTTCCCGTCCGCTTCGCGGACAGGAGCCTTCGCCGCAACCGCGCCGCTTCGCGGCTTGTTGTGCCGGTCCGCTGGTGTGCCTTGCAGGCCGCGCCGGGTCTTGCGACCCGGCCCTTCGCCAGGCATGAAGGGTCCACCGGACCCTTCATGTCCGGGCTCAGCCCCCCTGGGGGGCAGGCGGCCTCCAGGCCGCTTCGGGAGGGAGATCACTGCCACACTTTGACGTCGAACTCGGGCTGCAGCTTGCCGGTGGAATCCTTGATCCGCAGCTCGATGTACTTGGGGTCGGTGCCCTTGTCGAACTTGATCGTGGTGCCGCGCTTGTAGTCGCGCGCGTGCGGGCCGCCACCGGTGAAGAACGCCACGATCTCGTGCGGGCCGGCCTTCAGGTTGCCGAGGTAGGCGCGCTGCACGCCGCCGCGGTGCAGCGCCTGCACTTCGAGCGGCGTGTACAGGTAGTTGGTGACGACCTTGTCATCGAGCTTGATCTGCACCGAATCGAGATCGAACATCTTGCCGACGTCCATCGAGACGAACACCGCCACCTGCGTGTTGGCCGGGAACAGCAGTTCCTCCTCGAGCACCAGCAGGTCGCGATTGAGGCGGATCACGTCGCCCTTGAGATCCTGGATTCGGTTGTCGAGGCTGGCTGGGGCGGCGGCGGCAGGCGCCGCCTCCTTGGGTTCGGCCGCCGCGGCAGCGGGAGCAGCGCTGGGCGTCGGCGCCACTGGCGAAGGCACTGCGGGCTGCGGCGGCGGCTCGGCGCTCCAGGCAGCGGCGTGCAGCAGCAGCGCAAGCGCGGCCGAGGCGATCAGCGAAGGGATGCGTGCGGACATGGCGCTCTCTCGGGTGAATCAGGGTCAGAACGTGGCGCTCACCATCAACTGCAGCACGTGCGCGCCATACGAGTAGAGCCGGCCGCTGCGCAGGTCGGTGAAGTCGCTGAACTTGTAGCGCTGGTACTCGTAGTTCAGGTGAGCCTTGATCTCGTACTGGCCTGGCACCTGCTTGTACTGGTAGGTCACGCGCACGCCCGGGGTGATGTCGTCGTAGCTGCTGAGCTGTCGGTTGCGCGAGACGTAGGTCGTCTCGGCCTGCGCGTTGTCGAAGTAGAACAGCGCCTTGCTCTGCTTGTAGTAGCGCAGATAGGCATCGATCAGGAACGACTCGCCGACGTGGCGGCTGCCGCCGACCTCGAGCGTGTGCGCCTTGATGTCCCAGGTATCCCAGAAGTAGCGATAGTCGGCTCGGATCGAGGTGCGCGGCATGACCTCGCCGACGACGCCGAGCTTGACCGAGCGGCTCGAGCGGGTGCGCGGGTTGCGCTCGGGCACCAGTGCGCCGAACACCTGCGCCGCACGGTACGGACTACCGAGATAGCCCTCGTCGGACACCGCCTCCAGGTTGAGCGTGGCCAGCCAGCTCGGGGTCAGGATCTGCGTCACCCCGAGCCGGTAGCGCCAGTGCTTGGCGTAGTCGAAGAACCCCTCGCCCTTCCTGCCGACGTCGTCCTTGCCGCGCGTGAAGCCGAGCTTGATCGTCGTCATGCTGCCGAACACTTCCTGCGAGGCGTCGATGCTCAGGCCCTGCGCCTTGTAGTCGGGCTCGTCGCTGCTGGAGAAGTTGACGCTGAGCATCGCGTCGCGGTAGACGTAGTCGGCGCCGACGCCGTACTCGTTGCGCGTCTCCTTGAACGGGCTGGCGGTGGTGACGACGTCGATCGACGCGTTGCTGACCATGTCGACGTAGTAGCTGCCGGTCAGCGACACCTTGTCGAACAGGCTCTTGCGCACGAGCAGCGCCGGCCCCTGCGCGGTGACTCCGCCGCCGTCGTACACGTGGTAGAGCGCCTCGCCGGTGTCTTCGGGCAGCGTCATCGCGGTGGCAGGCGCCGACGGCAGCGCCCCGCCGAGCGCGCCGGCCAGCGGCGCGGCCCAACGCGTCCAGCGCGCGCGGACAGCGCCGGCCGCCACGCGCGCCAGACGCTGCAGTGCCGCGCGCCAGGCGTCAGTTGCAGCCACAGCCGCCTCCCTGCACGCCGTTGGCACCGCGTGCGCCTTCGCGCACCTCGCGCACGTGCTCGTTGTGCTTGGCCGCCATCGCCTGGCGCTGCGCCTGCATGATCGGGTCGGCCAGGCGCTCGCGCTCGTAGGGCTTGACCCACGGCTCGGGGAACGCGCAGCCGGCGAGCGCGCACACCGCGCCGGCGCACACCAGCAGTCGAGGCAGTTTCATTCTTTGAGCAACTCCCGGATCTGTCGGTCGTAGGTGTTCTCGTAGCCGCTCTGGTAGCCGCGGTGCAGGTAGCGCACGCGGCCGTCGCGGTCGATCAGCACGGTCGACGGCATCGCGCTCAGGTCGTACTGGCGGCTGACGCGCTTGTCGGCGTCGGGCAGCACCGGGAAGGTGACGCCGAGCTTGCTGGCCACACCGGCGGCCTGCGCCGTGTCGTCGTCGACATTGACGCCCAGCAGCACGAAGCCAGAGGCCTTGTACTTCTCGTACAGCTTGTTCAGATGCGGCATCTCCTGGCGGCACGGCCCGCACCAGGTGGCCCAGAAGTTGACCAGCACGACGCTCCCGCGCTGCTCGCCCAGGCGCAGCTTCTGGCCGTCGAGCGTGCGCAGCGTGAAGTCCGGCGCCGGTGCCGAGGGCGCCAGCGGCGCCGCGACGGCCAGCGTCACGCCGCCGGCCAATGCCAGCGCCAGCGCCGTGCGCCACGGTCGAGGAAGTGCTTTCGAAGTGCTGTGCATCATGGGTTGGTCAGCGATAGTCAGAAATAGAAGCTCACCCCGCCGGTCCACTCGAGGTTCTTGGTGCTCTCGTTCTTGCCGAGGATGTCGAGGTCGAACAGATGCTGGCGCATGTCCATCTGCACCGAGAAGCGGTCGTGGAACAGCACGCGGATGCCGGCGCCGTAGTTGATCGTCTGGCGGTTGCGATGGTTGACCTTGTCGCTGGCGATGAAGTTGGTGTTGCCGATGCCCGCGATCACGTACAGCGACGACGCGAACGCGGTGTTGCGGCCCCAGAACACCTCGCCGGGCAGGATGTTGTAGCCCGCCGAGAGGTTGTAGTACTTCAGCGTCTCCTGCGGCTGCGCGAAGATGCCGCCGGGCAGGATCTGGCGGAAGTTCTCGTCGCTGACCTTGGTCTGTGCGTACACCGCCTGCACGAAGATGTCTTCGCTGACGTGGTAGCCCAGGCGCACGCCGGTGACCAGGCTGGAGCCGAAGTTCTGCATCGAGTAGGTGCCGACGTAGGCGCCGATCTCGAAATCCTTCGACGGGTACTTCGGCAGCTTGACCTCGCGCCGGTCGACCTGCGGCTGGATCACCTGCTCGTTGGCCGGCTGTGCCGGGGTGGTCTGGGCAGCGCACCAGGTACAGACGGTGGCGAGGGCAAGGGCGATGACGTGGGTGCGCATGGCGGTCAGCTCAGAAGAAGAAGGCCAGGCCGAGCGTCCAGGCTCGGTACTCGCCAGTGCGCGTGTCGCCGACGAAGGCGGTGTACAAGGAGTAGTCGGCACGCGCGATGAAACGGTCGGTCAGGTGGTAGCGCACCCCGACCGAGGCGTTGGACAGGTTGGCGTTGGTCGGCAGCGCCCCCACCAGCGTGGGGTTGGGCAGGTTCTTGAACTTGCCCACGCCGATCGCGAAGAACGGCGACAGCCGCACATCGGACAACGGCTCGGCCAGCAGGTTGACGTGCCAGATGTCGGTACCCGAGAAGGTGCCCTGCACCTGGCCGATCGTGCCCTCGACATGCAGCGTCTCCGACAGCCGATAGCTGGTCCACAACTTGAGCATCGGCTCCTTCTTGAACTTGCCCCACGCCGCGCCCATCTGCAACCGCCGCGCCAGGTAGTCGTCGAGCGCGATGTCGCGGAAGGTCTTCTGCACCCCGGCCGCAGTGAAGGTGTTGGCCAGTTGCGAGCGGTGCACCCAGCCCTCCTTGCCGCCGTCGGTGCGCACCTTGAACCAGTCGGTCGAGCGCAGTTCCACCTGCACCCACTCGTCGCGCGCCACTACGAAGAAGACCGGAAAGCCCCTTCCGGGGCCTGTGTGCAGTTCGAGGTACGGGTCGGCCACGCGCAGCCGCTCGGGCTCGTCGGCCGCCTGCGCGGGCGGCGAACCCAGCAGCCCGAACATCAGGATCGCGAGGCATGCGGTGATGAAGGTCACAAGCGCCCGGTCCAGGGCCCGGTTCGCCGGCAGCCGGTTCATTGCGTCCTGCAGTTGCTCGAACTCGGCGGCGTCGCCGTGAACATGCCGTAGGTGGCGGTGCTGAACTCGTCGCTGCCGCTCGGTGCGGGGTTGTTGATCCAGTACTGGATCGGCAGCGAGTTCGGATCCTGCGCACTGGCGAAGATCTGCCCGCCGCCGTGCAGCACGCCGTTGACCATCGGCTTGACCAGGATGCGCGACGTCAACGGGGCGCCGAACACCACCTCACCCTGAGCGGAGTAGAAGTTCTTGTACATGTCGCTGGCCCGGATGATGTCCGCTGTGTTGGCCGCATTGGCGAGGTCGATCGGCTGCGCGTTGCCTATGACACGAAATGCGCCGCCGGTGCCGTTGGTGTTGTCGTGGCAACCCGACGCGGCGCAGGTGTTGGTCGCCGTGCTGCCGTCTTCGAAACGGATCGGCAGCGGCCTGATCAGCACCGGAAACACGCAGTACTGGAAGTAGGCGAAGGCGAGCTTCTGGCTGCCGGTGAGGCCGGGGTTCTGGATCGAGGCCGGGTTGTCCAGCGGGTTACTGCCGCCGCCGCACGAGGCCAGGGCCCAAACGGCAGCGGCCGCTGCGACGGTGCGGCGCACCGTCGCAGCGGACCGCCGGGTCCGCTGCGTGTTCTTCGTCATCGTCTGTTGGCCCTCGCGTTGGCGGTCTGCACACTGCAGCCGGCGGCGATCCACGCACTGATGGTGTTGTAGTTGGCGCTGCCTGCCGGCAGCGGTGCCGGTGCCGACGACGCACCCGACGGGTGCGGCGCGGTCGACGGCCGCGACAGCAGGTAGTTCGACGCCGGGTTGCAGGTGTCGGAGATCATCGTCAGCGTGACGTTGAGGTCGCCCTCGGGGCTGCCGGTCAGCACGTAGCGGTTGCCCTGGAACGACGTGCCCGGGGTCACCGTCGAGCCCGTGATGCCGCCGGCCTGGTGGCAGCTCGCCGCGCAGGTGCTCATCAGGATCGGGTGCACCGATTGGTTGAACACGTCTTCGCTCAGCGGGCTGGCAGCCATCGCACCGCTGTCGAACGGATCGTTGAAGTACTGGCCGCCGAGGTCCATCCATTCGGTGACCAGGCGCAGCTCGGCCTTGTTCAGCATCCCCGCGTGGTTGATGCTGGGGTTCGGGTGCGCGGCCAGCGCCTCCGCACCAGCCTTCAACACTTCGCCCCACAGGATCTCGCCGAGCCGGCTGGCGCGCGTCATGCCCAGCGCGTTGTCAGGGTCGGTGATCACCAGCGGCACGCCGCGCACCACCTCAGGCTCGCCTTCGCGCACACGGATCTGCGGCAGCCCGGTGGCGGAATCGATCACCGGGTCGCCGACCAGCAGTTCCTCGTACGAGGTCATGCGGCCGGTGCCCGAGGTGGTCGAGCGCAGGTCGAGCTTGGCCGGGTCGTTGTGGCAGTTGGTGCAGGTGTTGGCGCCGCGGTTGCGCGTCCAGATCGGCGCGATGTGCTGCTCGTAGTTGATCAGGCCTCTCACCGGCGGTGTCATCGAAGGATCGAGGTCGTCGGCCGGGTTGGCGTTGCCGGTGTAGCGGATCTCGATCGACGGGCGCGCCACGCCGCCATTGGCCGTGTCGGCCCAGATGTCGCTGGACACCATGTTGGGCTGCACTTGCAGCGCGGCCGGGAACAGGCGCGTGCGCGCCGAGGCCATGGTCTCGCCCTGCAGCGTGGTCATGCTCGCCAGCCATGCTGTGGGGCGGTTGGTCGGATCGACGAGCGAGCCCGAGTTCAGCGACGCGCCACGGCGCGGGCTGTGGCAGCCGTCGCAGGTGCGGCGTTCGCCCGGGCGCACCTGGATCCAGTTGAAGTGGGTCTGGATCGCGCGGCCCTTGGAGTCGACGATCGCCAGGCCGAGCGGCGTGTCGGCCGGCACGTGCAGCTTGAACGAACCGTCGGGCTCGACCGGCGCATAGCCGAGGATCTGCTGCTGCTCGAACTCGGTCTCGCCGATCGCCTCGCGGCCGCCCATCATGTTCGACGGCGGCGCTACCGCGCGGAACGCGCGCACGAAGCGCGCCGGCGCGCACTGGTAGGCCGGGTCGGCCGGGTTGCGGATGCGGCGCAGGTCGGCCACCGACGCGCGCGTTTCGGTGGCTTCGCTCGACGGCGTGGTCTGCACGATGGCGGTGTTGCCGCACGCCGCGGGCTTCTCGGCCGCGGTGTCGGCCAGCATCGGGTTGCCCATGCGGTTCAGGCCGTCGGTGTCGTAGACGCTACGCACCTCGATCAGGCCCACGTTGGCCGCGGCCAGTTGCTCGTCCACCGCGGTCGCCTGCGCCACCTGCGGCACGGGCCGCGCCTGCAGCGCGATCGGGTCGACGTACATGGAGCCAGACGGCGGCGAGGCGACCAACTGCTGGGTGCCGCGCTGCGGGTCGAACATGTAGACGGCATACGACGCCGGCACGTTGTCGTTCACCGAGACGCCGTTGGGCAGCACGGCGGGTGCGCCGCGCATGCGGTCATCCTCTCCCAGCGCGTCGATCTCCGCCTGCGTCAGCGTGGCGCACGACACCACCACCGTCGGCTTGCCCGGCTCGGTGCGCTCGACCTCGCACGGGCGGTACGACGCCAGCACGCGGTTGGTGCCGTCCCACAGCGGGTACGGCGTCGTCACGCGGCCGTAGCGCGAGAAGCCACGCTCGTCGTTGAGCGCCTGCAGCGTCACCTGGCGCTGGCCGGCGTTGGCCGGCAGGCCGGTGTGCGCGGGCGTGCCGTACTCGGAATAGTTGGCGGCGTCGATCATCATCAGCGCGCCGCCTTCCTGAGTGCGCGACAGCGGCATCAGCGACGACGTGAGCTGGCCGTTGTATGGGCCGGCGACGTCCATCTCGCGCGGGTGCAGGAAGCTGTTGCCCGGGCTCAACGCGCCGTAGAAAACGAACATGTCGGTGCCGTCGGGCTTGACCTGGAACACCGCGAAGCGGTTCTTCTGGCCCACGTGCTCCCAGCGCGAGAACATGATGTTGCCGTTGTCGCGCACCACCGGGTTGCGGTCGTGGCTCTGGTTGACCGAGATCTGGCGGATGTCGGTGCCGTCGTCCTTCATCGTGTGCAGGTTCAGCACGCGCTCGCGCTCGTACTCGTCGGTTGCGAAGTACGGCTGTGCACGGCCGATCGCCTGGGCCTGCAGCGCCGCGCTCGTGGTCTGGCGGTTCGACGCGAACACGAAGCCGCCGCCCGGCAGGTAGTACGGGTCGACGTCGTCGGCGGTGGTCGAGCTGGTGACGCGGCGCAGCGTGCCGCCTGCGAAGCCGCCGGCCGGCAGCGCGTACTCCCAGATGTTCCAGCGCCCGGTGCACTGCGCGTTGTTGGCCGGCGGGCAGTTCATCGCGAAGACGATCTTCTTGCCGTCGTACGACACCTCGGGGTCCGACACGTCGCCGGTGCCACGGGTGTAGCCCGCGGTGATGTTGTGCTCCGGCGCCGCCGGCGAGGACTTCTCGCGCACGATGAGGTCGCCGCCAGGCGCGAACGGCGTGCCGTCGGTCGGGTTCTGGCTCAGCGTGTTGGCGCGCTTGGCATACACGATCGCCACGTCGCCGTTGACGGCCAGCGTGTCGTTGCTGTCGCCCGAGCCCGAGCACCCTGCCAGCCACAGCGACGCTGCCAGGGTGCACAGCACCGGTTGGATCGTTTTCTCGATTTGCACTCGCATGACCGTCTCCCTGACGCTTGTTGAATGACTTGTCGAATGCGGATTCACGCCACGCGCTGCCGCTGGGCAGCGGCGCTGCCCGCGGCCGCCAATCCGGCCGAGAAGTGCAGCGCTCCGGTGGCGTCGACGACGACCGCATCGGCGCCCGGCTGCGACTGCACGAGTCGCATGCCGCGCGCCAGGCCCATCACGAACACGCACTTCGAGAGGGCTTCGGCGGTCAGGCCGTCGGCAGCGAGGATCGTCACGCTGTGCAGCGCACGCGGCGACGTCCCCGTCTTGGGATCGATCAGATGGTGGTGGCGCACGCCGTCGCGCTCGAAGTAGCGCTCGTAGTCGCCCGAGGTCGAGATCGAGGTGTCCTGCAGCGGCAGCACCGCCACCACGCGCTGGCGCTCGCGCGGGTCGCGCACCGCGATCGACCACGGGCGGCCGCGGCGGTCGCCCAGCACGTGGCTGTCGCCGCCGGCGGCAACGACCGCGTGCTCGACACCCAGGTGCTTGAGGATCTTGATGCAGTTGTCGACCGCGTGCCCCTTGGCGAAGCCGCCGAGGTCGATGCGCATGCCCTCGCGCGCGAAGCCGATCGTGCGCTCGCGCGGCTCGAGCACCAGGTGCTGCCAGCCGATCTGGCCGCGCGCGCGCTCGATCGCCGCGGCGTCGGGCGCGATGCCCTCGCGGTAGTCGTAGAGATGACCGACCGCCGCGTAGCTGATATCGAACGCGCCGTCGGACAGGCGCGAGAAGTGCAGCGAGCGCTCGATCAGGTCGAACATCTCGCCGCAGATCGGCACCGCGCGGTCGGCCGCTTCGCGGTTGATCAGCGACAGCTCCGACTCGGGCTTGAACGGGCTCATCAAGTGATCGATACGGTGCATCTCGGCCATCACCGCCGCGATCGCCTGTTCGGCCAGCGCCTCGTCCTCGCTCCACAACTCGGCGTGGATCGCGGTGCCCATGATCGCCTCGTCGCGACTGAACCAGCGGCCATGCGCGGCCGCCGCCGGGGGACCGGCGGGGCGCGGGCGCAACAGGGGCAGGTTCAAACGCATCGCGGAAGACTCGATTCGGTTGCTCGTGCGGCGCGCACCCGGAACAGCCGGGAGCGCGAGGCGGGCGCATCATCACCGAGCGCTTTCCTTGAAGTGCGTCAAGAAGTTCGCAAGCGGCTGCCGCCTTACGTGAAGTCGCACAAGAAACTGGCGTCCCCGTGAACGGGAGGTACCCGCGCCGTCGGCGCACCAAGGCAGCGCGCGACGCGCCGCGTCAGCTATGTGTGCGAACGTGTCGCGCCCTGCCGGGCAGCGTCCGGCGCAGTGCGAGCGTCAGCGCAGCAGCCGAGCCACTGCAGGCGCCTGTGCCATCGCCCACACGCGCTGCGCGAGCGCGCGCATCTCGGCTGCGCTGGCTGCGCCACCGTAGGCCGCCAGCCGGATCGCCTTGTCCTCGATCTCGTCGCGCGTCAGCGTGTTGCCGGGGTCGCCCTTGGGCTCGTCGACACGCGCCGCGAACTGCCGGCCATCGCGCGCGGTGACACTGACCTTGCCGATCCAGCGCGCCGGGTAGGCGGCGTCGACCTCGGCGTCGAGCACCATCCGCACGCGATCGCGAAACGCGATGGTCGCCGGGTCGCGGAAGTGGGCGTCGAACTCGGCCAGCCCCGCACGGCCGTGCAGCGCGATCATGGCCAGCACCGTGCCCATCGAGAACTTCGACTGGTGCACCGTCTGCGGGTCGGTGACCGGCCCCAGAACATCGATCGCACCCTGATGCACGTGCGCGGTGACGGTGGCGAGGTCGGACGCCGCCAGCCGATGCTCGCGCATCGCCTGCGCCAGCGCATCGGCGGCCGGGTGCGTGTGGCGGCACGACGCGTGGAACTTGAACGACGTCTCGGCGCTGGCCCAGCGCGCACCCAACCCAGCGGTCAAGCGCGCCGGATCGGCGTCGCTCGACATGCCGGCAGCCATGCCACGCGTGCCTTCGAGAATGCGGCTGGCGCCGGTGAAGCCGTCGGCGGCCAGGTAGGCCGCGGTGAGCCCCGCGGCGGCGGCGTGCGCGGTGTGCAGTTGCTTGGAGTCGGCCGCCTCGCGCAGGAACTCCCACAGCCCCGCCGATTGCGTGCCGGCCGACCCGAAGGCGTGAACCATCTGCGCGGGCGTCAGGCGCAGCAGGTGGCCGGTGGCCGCGGCAGCGGCCAGCGTGCCCGCGGTGCCGGTGGTGTGGAACACCTTGTAGTGCGAGCGGCCGAGGAACTCGCCGACGCGGATGCCGACCTCGTAGCCGGCCACCGCGGCGGTCAGCAGTTCGCGGCCCGATCGCTGCAGCGCCTGCGCCACTGCCAGCGCCGGCGGAAACACCACCGCCGCCGGATGGAATACCGAGCCGTTGTGCACGTCGTCCTGCTCGGCCACGTGCGACGCCGCGGCGTTGACCGCCGCGGCCACCAGCGGGCTCGAGCCGCGGCGGTGGATCAGCACCTCGCTCGGCCCGTCGAGCGGGCCCTGTGCGAGCATGAAGCTGGCGATCGACTCCACCGGCCGCGCACCCTTGCCGGCCAGCGTAGAGCCGATCCAGTCGAGCAGCAGATCCTGCGTGCGCTCGATCACCGCGCTGGGGATATCGTCGAAGCGCAGCCCCGCCGCGAAGTGTGCGAGCGTGACGCCGGGCGAGTCGGGAGCGGGCATGCGAACCTCCTGCGCTTCAGACCACGCCGTCGGCGTGCCAGCGCGCGACCGTGGCGGCGTCGAACCCCAGCTCGGCGAGCAGCGCATCGGTGTGCTGCCCGAGGGCAGGAATCGCCCCCATGCACGCGTCGAACGATGCCGGCAGCGCCGGCGGCTGCAGCGCGGGAAGCGGCCCCGCGGGCGAGCCCACCTCGCTCCAGCGCCGGCGCGCGGCCAGTTGCGGATGCGACCACACCTCGGCCATGCCGTTGACGCGCGCGTTGGCGATCTGCGCGTCTTCCAGCCGCTGCACCACCTGCTCGCTGCCGAGCTTGGAGAACACCTCTTCGATGATCGCCGCCAGCGCGTCGCGCGCGGCGACGCGGCGCGCGTTGCTGTCGAAGCGCGGGTCGCTCGCCAGCTCGGGCCGCTGCAGCACCTTGGCGCAGAAGGCCTGCCACTCGCGTTCGTTCTGCAGCCCGAGCATCACCGAGTGCCCGTCGCCGGCGGGGAACGGCCCGTACGGGAAGATCGTCGCGTGCGCGGCGCCGGCGCGCGGCGGCGGCGCCGCGCCGTCGAACGCGTAGTACAGCGGAAAACTCATCCACTCGACCATCGACTCGAGCATCGACACGTCGAGCCGCACGCCGCGCCCCGTCTTGCCGCGCTCGATCAGCGCCGCCAGGATCGCGCTGTAGGCGTACATGCCGGCGGCGATGTCGGCGATCGAGCAGCCCGCCTTGGCCGGCTGCTCGGGCGTGCCGGTGATCGACAGGAAGCCGGCCTCGCTCTGGATCAGCAGGTCGTACGCCTTCTTGTCGCGGTAGGGCCCGGGCCGCTCGGGGTCGTCGCCGTAGCCCGAGATGTCGCACACGATCAGCCGCGGCCACTTCGCGTGCAGCGCCTCGAACGACAGGCCCAGCCGCGCCGCGGCGCCGGGCGCGAGGTTCTGCACCAGCACGTCGGCGCGCACGATCAGCGAGTCGAGGATCTGCCTGGCCTCGCCGTGCTTGACGTCGAGCGTCAGGCTCTCCTTGGAGCGGTTGGTCCACACGAAGTGCGACGCCAGCCCCTTCACGCGCTCGTCGTAGCCGCGCGCGAAGTCGCCGACGCCCGGGCGCTCGACCTTGATCACCCGCGCGCCGAGGTCCGCCAGGTGCCGCGTACAAAGCGGCGCCGCGATCGCGTGTTCGAGCGTGACGACGGTGATGCCTTTCAGGGGCTGCATGTCATTGATCCATCGCGCTGCGCAGCCACTGCAATGCACGAAACGCCAATCCAGTGCGTAGACCGAGCAAGGCAAAGCCGCGGCCGGGTGTGCGCCGGCGCTCGTGCACGGCGTCCTCCGCTTCGCGGAGGATCCCTTCCGGTGCTCGGTCTCGTGGCCCGCGGCGAAACTCGCTACGCTCACTTCGTTCGCTGCGCTCGAACAATCGCCGCGAGTCAGATGTGGATGCGCGCGCTGCGCGCGCGCGGCCACGAGCCCTGCGCTCCTCAGCGCCGCGCAATGTCGCTGCCGGCGCACACCCGACCGCGGCTTTGCCAGCACCGCCGTGGCATGCGTCGGCAAACACCACGAGCGTCTCTGCGCGGTGGGCGGTGCCCGGTGGGGGCGACTTGTGGGGCGGCGAGAAGCGCAGCAGCGCAAGGGGAAGTCCGGCCCACAAGGGCCGGACCGGCGAGGAGCCGTGAAGTCGTGGCGCGTTCAGCGCCACGGCGAGCGGCACCGCAGCCGCCCTTGCGATGCGAGCATCGCAGCGGAGTCGGCGCGCAGCGCCGACCGCCACAGTAGGAGCCCCTACCGGGCACCGCCCACCGCGCCGCGCCGCGCTCAACCGGAGTACCGCCATCGGTCCCAGCTCGGTCGTCGCAAGTGAACAGCGCACGCCATCACGATCGTTCGTTAACACACGATTCACCCTAGAACGAACGCGGCAGCCCGAGCACGTGCTCGGCGACGTAGCTGAGGATCAGGTTGGTCGAGATCGGCGCCACCTGGTACAGCCGCGTCTCGCGGAACTTGCGCTCGACGTCGTATTCGCACGCGAAACCGAAGCCGCCGTGGAACTGGATGCAGGCGTTGGCGGCCTCCCAGCTCGCCTTGGCCGCCAGGTACTTGGCCATGTTGGCCTGCGCACCGCACGGTTGATGTGCGTCGAACAGGCGGCACGCCTCGAAGCGCATCAGGTCGGCGGCCTCGACCTCGATGTGCGCCTCGGCGATCGGGAACTGCACGCCCTGGTTCTGGCCGATCGGGCGGCCGAACACGACGCGTTCCTTCGCGTAGGCGGTGACGCGGTCGACGAACCAGCGGCCGTCGCCGATGCACTCGGCGGCGATCAGCGTGCGCTCGGCGTTGAGCCCGTCGAGGATGTACTTGAAGCCCTGCCCTTCGCGGCCGATCAGGTTCTCGGCCGGGATCTCCAGGTTCTCGAAGAACAGCTCGTTGGTCTCGTGGTTGACCATGTTGGCGATCGGCCGCACCGTGAGACCTTTGCCGACAGCCTCGCGCAGGTCGACGATGAAGATCGACATGCCTTCGGACTTCCTGGTCACCTCGGCCAGCGGCGTCGTGCGCGCCAGCAGGATCATCAGGTCGGAGTGCTGAACGCGCGAGATCCACACCTTCTGGCCGTTGACGACGTAGCGATCGCCCCTTCCGCTCACCGCGGTGGTCTTGATCTTCGTGGTGTCGGTGCCGGTGGTCGGCTCGGTGACGCCCATCGCCTGCAGCCGCAGCTCGCCGCTGGCGATCTTCGGCAGGTAGCGCTGCTTCTGCTGCGGCGAGCCGTGGCGCAGCAGCGTGCCCATGTTGTACATCTGGCCGTGGCAGGCGCCGGAGTTGCCGCCCGAGCGGTTGATCTCTTCCATGATCACCGACGCTTCGGTGAGCCCGAGGCCCGAGCCGCCGTACTCGTGCGGGATCAGCGCGGCCATCCAGCCGGCCTTGGTGAGCGCATCGACGAACGCCTCGGGGTAGCCGCGCCTGGCATCGACCTCGCGGTGGTAGGCGTCGGGAAACTGCGCGCACAGCGCGCGCACGGCGTCGCGCAGTTCGGCGTGCGATGGGGCGGTGGTGGTGCTCATCGTGAAATCCCGCGTCAGGCGAGTTCGGCGCTGGCCTGCATCGCCAGTGTGCCCTCGTGGTTGCGTGCCCACAGCGCGGCCGTGCGCTCGCCGCCGTCGAAGCGGCCGCAGACATCGAACGGCCGCCCGTCGAACAGCGGCGACCTGGCGGTGAACGCGAAGCGTTGCAGCACTGCCGTCGGACGCTCGCGGCGCAGCAGGTCGACCAGCAGCGTGGCGATCAGCGGGCCGTGCACCACCAGCCCCGGATAGCCTTCGACCTCGGTGACGTAGCTGCGGTCGTAGTGGATGCGGTGGCCGTTGAAGGTGAGCGCCGAGTAGCGGAACAGCAGCACCGCGTCGGGCTCGATGCGGCGCGCGAAGGTCTCGTCGGTCGGCGCTGTCGGCGGCGCGGATGCCACGGCGCCGGGCTGCGGCGCGTCGCGGTAGACGATATCGTGCTCCTCGGTGATCGCCAACCCGCGCGGCCCGGTGATCTCGTGGCGCACGGTGACGAACGCGAGCCGCCCGCTGCGCCCGCGCTTGGCGTCGACGGCCGTGATGCGCGAGCTGCGCGTCACCTCGTCGCCGACCCGCAAGGCCTGCTGGAAGGTCAGCCGGCCGCCCGCCCACATGCGCCGCGGCAGCGCGACCGGCGGCAGGAAGCCGCCGCGCCGCGGGTGCCCGTCGGCGCCCAGTTCGGACTGGCGCGCGGCGGTCAGGAAGAACAGCCAATGCGCCAGCGGCGGTGCCTCGTCGCCCGGGCGCGCCGGCGGGTCATCGCGGTCGAGCGTCGCGGCCAGGGCGTCGAGCGGTGC
Source organism: Ideonella sp. (assembly GCA_015075545.1). Classification (GTDB taxonomy): domain Bacteria; phylum Pseudomonadota; class Gammaproteobacteria; order Burkholderiales; family Burkholderiaceae_C; genus JAEUPI01. The sequence goes on from JABTUC010000001.1 coordinate 315,192, forward strand.
CGCGTGGATGCGATCGCTGTGCTGCTCGGTGCGTCCGAGCCAGGCGCGCCAATGCGCCAGGTCGGCCTCTGCGGTAGGGGTGGTCTCGCTCATCGGCTTGCGGGGGCGGCAGGGTCTCAGCTTGCCTGCGAGACCGCCGTCCGGCAACCGGATTCTCACTCGGGCCGAGGCCCGGCCTGCGCGGAGCCGGGCAGCCCCGCGCACGGCGGCATCAGGCAATCACTTCAGATCGGCAACCAGCTTGCGCATCTCGGCAACGCTGAAGGCACGCATTGTCTGCGTGCGCACGTTGCCGAGCGCGGCGGTCTTCAACGCCAAAGTCATCACCGCGTCCTCGGAACCTTCGGCGACGATGACAAGGTCGAAGGCACCGGTGGTCCAGTGCACGCTCTTGACGGTGACGCCGGCGGCCTCGGCGGCCGACTTGAAGGCTTCGTAGCGCGCGGGCGATTCCTTGATGTTGCGCGCACCTTGTTCGGTGAAACTGGCCAGGGTGATGAAGGCAGGCATACGGTTCTCCCCGTGGCAGCACGTGGCTGCAGCGACGGCCCGTCGGCCTGGGTCCGCGCGAGGTGGGCCGCCTGGCCCTCGGCGCGGGGCGGCCACGTTAGGCCTGAGCAGCGGCGCAGTCAAGCCCAGTTTTCTCGAGCCCAGTTCTCTCGACCACCAGCTTCCTCGGCGAGGGGCGGCTTCTACTCGGCGCTGCGCACCTTCGCGCCGACCCAGTTCGCCGCCAGCACCAGCGCGGTCGAGATCGCGATCATCACGATGCCCAGCGCCGACAGCCGGCCCCACAGCCCGTCTTCGGCGAAGCGCAGGATCTGCACCGCGAGCACCTCGGTGCCCGGCCGCGACAGCACCACCGACAGCGTCAGCTCGCGCACGAACATCGATGCCATCAGGATCCAGCCCGCGACGATGCCCGGCACCAGCAGCGGCACGATGATGCGGCGCATGGTGGTCATCGGGCTCGCGCCGCAGACCAGCGACGACTCCTCCAGATGGCTGTGGATCTGGATGAACGCGCTCGACAGCGGGCGGATGCCGTACGGCAGGTAGGTGGCGATGTAGCCCAGCAGCAGCGCCCAGATGGTGGCGTACAGCGGCGTGTACACGAAGAACCACATGAAGCCGACGCCGATCACGATGCCTGGAAACGAGAACGACAGGTAGCTCAGCGAGTCGAGCACCCCGGCGGCGCGCGTTCTTCACCTTGACGACGACGTAGGCGACGAACACCGACAGCGCGACGCCGAGCGTGGCCCCCACCACCGCGAGGAAGAGGCTGTTCTTCAGCGCGAGCAGCGAGATCGGGTCAGTCAGCACCGCCTGCCAGTGCCGCAGCGTAAGCAGCGCGAACGCCTTGGCGCCCGGCAGCATCGAGTAAGGCACGAGCGACGTGTACAGCAGCACCGCCACCGGCAGCACGATCAGCAGCAGCGACAGCAGCGCCACCCCCGCGAACAGCGGCCAGCGCGCGCGCCCGAGCGCGACCACGCTCGGGCGGAAGCCTCGGCTGGAGACGGTGACGAACTTCTCGCTCGCCGCGGTGAGCGCGCGGTAGATGACGATCAGCGTCACCGACGCCGCCAGCACGCTCATGCCGAGCGCCGCCGCCTTGCCGTAGTCGGTGGCGAAGCCGGTGGCGATCATCTCGTACAGGTAAGTGGCCAGCACGCGCACGCGGCCGGGCATGCCGACCACCTGCGGCACCGCGAACGACGCCAGGCTGCGCACGATGCCGAGGATCAACGCCGCCAGGATCGCCGGGCGCAGCACCGGCAGCGTCACGCGCAGCAGCGTGCGCCAGGGACCGGCGCCGGCGACGCGCGAGGATTCCTCGAGCGTGACGTCGAACGAGGCCATCGCCGGCGCGATGATCAGGTAGGCGATCGGCAGGTCGAGCAGGCCCTCGACCAGGATCATGCCGGGCAGCGTGTAGATGTCGAACGGCGCGCTGTCGAGCGACAGCCCCCGCATCAGCGCCAGGTTGAGCATGCCGTTCGACGGGTTGAGCAGCAGCGCCCAGCTCGCCGCGAACAGCAGGTGCGGGATCATCATCGGCACCACCGACAGCACGCCGAACAGCACCTTGAACGGGATGTCGCTGCGCGTGTTGAGGTACGCCAGCGCGATCGCCAGCACGGTCGACAGCGTCGACGAGCCGAGCACGAAGACGACGGTGTTGACCATCACGTCGAGCAGCGCCGGGTCGCCGTAGACCTCGACGTACTTGGCGAGCGTGAACTCGCCGAACGACGTCAGCCCCTGCGAGAAGCTGCCCAGCAGCAGCATCGCCACCGGACACACCGTCAGCGCGCCGACGATGGCGATCAGCAGCGCGGTGAGCCGCGAGCGCGCGTCACGCATCGCGCACCGCGCTCAATCGACGACCAGCAGGCAGTGCTCGCGGTCGAGCCGGAAGCTCACCGCGTCGCCTTCTTGCAATCGCGCGTCGGGTCGACTCGCGCGAGCAGGCGCTCGCCGCCCGCGTCGACCTCGGCCTCGTACGCCTCGCCGACGAACACCAGCGAGGCGACGCGGCCGTTGACCACGTTGGCACCCGCCGGCTGCTCGCCGGCGACGAGGTGGATCGATTCGGGGCGGATGCACAGCGTGGCCTGCGCGCCCACCGCGAGGTCGCGCCGCGTGCAGGCGATGCGCCCGAGCCCCGAGTCGACCACGGTGGCGCCGTCACCCGCCTCGCTCACCACCGCCTTCAGCAGGTTGGCGCGGCCGATGAAGTCGGCGACGAAGCGATGGTCGGCGTCGAAGTAGATCTTCTTCGGCGCGCCGATCTCGACGATGCGCCCCGCGCGCATCACCGCGATGGCGTCGGACAGCGCGAGCGCCTCGACGCGGTCGTGCGTCACGTAGACGCCGGTGATCTGCAGCTGCGACAGGAACGTGCGCAGTTCCTTGCGCGTCTCCTCGCGCAGCTTGGCGTCGAGGTTCGACAGCGGCTCGTCGAACAGGATCACCTTGGGCTCGGCCACCAGCGCGCGCGCCAGCGCCACGCGCTGCTGCTGGCCGCCCGACAGCCGCGTCGCCGGCCGCTGCTCGAAGCCCTGCAGCTGCACGAACTCGAGCGCCTGCGCCACCTTGCGCCGCACGACGTCGGCCGGCGCGCCGCGCACCTGCAGCGGATAGCCGACGTTGTCGAACACGTTCATGTGCGGCCAGATGGCGTAGGTCTGGAACACCATGCCCAGGCCGCGGCGCTCGGGCGGCACCGACACGCCTCTCGGTTTCGAGAACACCAGCTCGCCGCCGATGCGGATCTCGCCTTCGTCGGGCGCGTCGAGGCCGACGATGCAGCGCAGCAGCGTGGTCTTGCCGCAGCCGCTGGGGCCCAGCAGCGTGAAGATGCGGTTGGCCGGGATGGTGAGGTCCACCCCGTCCAGCGCCCTGATCGTCTTGCCTTCGGAGCGGTAGTGCCGGCTCAGCCCGCAGACGCTGATCTCCATGCGCTACTTCGACTCGAAGATCTTCTTGAACTCGGCGCCCCAGTGCTTGATCTCGTCGTCCGACAGCTCGCGGATCGGGATCACCTTGGCCTTGTCGATGCCGTCGATCGGCGGGAACACCCCGGGCGCGGTCACGGTCTCGCCGACGTCCTTGGCCAGCAGCCCCATCGCCTTGCCCGACAGCCAGTAGTCGACGAAGGCGCGCGCCGCCGCCGGGTGCGGCGCCTTGGCGGCCACCGCGATGGCGCGCGGGCTGCCGAGCAGCGGCTGCTCGACGCGCGCCCAGTCCAGCGGCGCCGGCGCCTTGGTGACGATGTACTTGGGCAGCGAGATCGCGATCAGTTTCTCGCCGCTCTCGATCGGCGCCGGCGTCGGGCCGAACGAGGCCACGAAGGTCGGCTTGTTGGCGGCCAGCCCGCGCACGAAAGCCATCCAGTCGGCCTCGGACTTGAAGACGTTCTCCTTCAGCCCGACCAGCCACGAGATCGTGGTGGCGTGGCTCGCCGGGTTGGCCATCACGATCTGGTTGCGCCACTTGGGCAGCGTGAGGTCCTCGTAGCGTCGCGGCGCGTCGGCGGGCTTGACGCGCTCCTTGTTGTAGATGAGGGCGACGGTCTCGATGCCGAACAGCTGGATGCGGTCGTCCTTGCGCGTCCACTCGGGGTAGCCGGCGGCGGCCGGCGAGCGGTAGGCGGCGAGAACGCCCTTGTCCTTCAGCAGCTCGAGCACCGGCAGCGGCGCCTGCACCACGTCGGCCATCAGCTTGCCCGCCTCGAACTCGGTGATCGCGGTGGCAACGAACTTCGAGGTCGAGATGCGCGTGTACTCGGCCTTGACGCCCGTGTCGGCGTCGAACGCCTTGAGGATCGGCTCGATCGCGGTGATGTTGGCGTAGAACGAGACCTTGCCTTCGGCCTTGGCGCGCTCCAGCGCGGCGCGGTCCTGCGCCTGGGCGGGCAGCGCGAGCACGGTGGCGGCCAGCGCGGCGAGCAGCAGCTTCATGGGGAAAACCTCCTGGGTGACGTTGGCGGGGACTTCGCCGCGGGCAGCGGGTGAGCCGCGATGGTATTGCAGCGGCGGCAGCCGGCCGGCACCGCATCGCAGCCCCATCGCCGGCCGCCGGCACCGGCCTCGCGCATCCCCGGATCGAGGCTCCGGTTTAGGCAGCGTGTTGCCTAACTGCACGACAGCCCTAGCGTTATCCCCGAGGTTGCACGGCGCCGCAAGGCCCTAGGATTCGGCCGCATATTGCCCTATCGCCGGCTCGGCCAGGCAGCTCCTCGATCGCCCACGTGAACGCCGCACCCGACGCCGGGCCGCCCGGAACTCAGCCAGCCACGGTGCCGGTGCTCGAGTGCCGCGACGTCGAGCGCCGCTTCGGCGGCCTGGTGGCGATCACCGGCGTCAACCTGCGCATCGAGCGCGGCGAGATCTTCGGCCTGGTGGGCCCCAACGGCAGCGGCAAGACCACCATCACCAACGCCATCTCGGGCTTCTACCCGCCGCAGCGCGGGCGCATCGCGCTGCACGGCCGCGACATCACCGGCATGGCGCCGCACCGGGTGGCGCGCCTGGGCGTGGCGCGCACGTTCCAGAACCTGGCGCTGTTCAACGGCATGAGCGTGCTCGACAACATCCTGCTCGGCCGCCACGTGCACATGCACCCGGCGGTGTGGCGCACCGCGCTCTACCCGTGGTTCGCGCGGCCCGAGGAGACGCGGCACCGCGTGGTGGTGGAAGAGATCATCGATTTCCTGCAGCTCGAAAACGTGCGCGAGGAGCCTGTGGATTCGCTGCCGCTGGGAATCAAGAAGCGCGTCGAGCTGGCGCGCGCGCTGGTGGTCGAGCCGAGCTTCCTGATCCTCGACGAGCCGATGGCCGGCATGAACCACGAGGAGAAGGCGTACATGGCGCGCTTCATCCTCGACGCGCGCGACGAGCGCGGTGTCACCTGCCTGATCATCGAGCACCACATGGACATCGTCACCGGCATCTGCGACCGCATGCTGGTGCTCAGCTACGGCGAGGTGATCGGCAGCGGCATTCCGCGCGAGGTGATCGCCGACCCGCGCGTGATCCAGGCCTACATCGGGGGTGCGCATGCCACCGCCTGAGCTGCAGCGCTGGAACCTCGACCCCGAGACGACGCTGCCACGGCTGGTGGCGGCCAACGCCGCGGCAGTGCCTGCCCAGGTGGCGATGCGCGAGAAAGACCGCGGCATCTGGCAGGAGACCACCTGGGCGCAACTGCACCGCAGCGTGATGGCGGCGACCGCCGGCCTGCAGGCACTGGGGCTGGCGCGCGGCCAGGGCGTGCTGGTGCTGGGCGACAACCGGCCGCGCCTGTACATGGGCATGCTGTGCGCCGGCGCGCTCGGCGCGTACGCGATGCCGGTGTTCCCCGACGCCACGCCGCAAGAGGCGCTGCACGTGGCCAGCGAGGTCGAGATCGCGGTCGCGCTGGCCGAAGACCAGGAGCAGGTCGACAAGGCGCTCGACCTGCGCGAGCGCGGCGCGCGCATCGGCCGCATCGTCTACGACAACCCGCGCGGGCTGGCGCGCTACAAGGTGCCGGGGCTGCTGTCGTGGGCCGACCTCGCCGTCGAGGCGCGCGGGGCTGCGCCTGGGCGCCGAGCCGGCGCTCGAGGCCGCGCTGCTCGCGCTGGCCGCGCCGCACGACCCGCCGTGCTGGTGCACTCGTCGGGCACCACCGGCAAGCCCAAGGGGGTGGTGCTGAGCCACTTCAACATCCTCTCGGGCGTGCGCAACGCGTACCGCAGCGGCGCCTACGGCTTCGGCGAATCGGTGCTCGCGTACCTGCCGATGGCCTGGATCGGCGACTTCGCGTTCACCGTCGGCGCCGGCGTCGCGCTGCGCTTCACGATCAACGTGCCCGAGCGCCAGGAGACCGTGCTCAACGACCTGCGCGAGATCGCGCCGAGCTTCTACCTCGCCGCGCCGCGCAGCTGGGACAACATGCTCACGACGGTGCAGGTGCGGATGGAAGACTCCACGCGCCTGAAGAAGCTGCTGTACGACGTGTTCATGCACTCGGCGCAGGCCGCCGAGCGGCGCAAGCTCGAAGGCAAGACGCCCACGCTCGCGCAGCGCCTGCTGCGCCCGCTGGGCGAGGCGCTGGTGATGGGCCCGATCAAGGACCAGCTCGGCCTCACCCGCCTGCGCCACGCCTTCACCGGCGGCGAGGCGATCGGCGAGGACACGTTCGTGTTCTACCGCGCGCTCGGCGTCAAGCTGCGCCAGCTCTACGGCCAGACCGAGGGCAGCGCCTACACCGCGATGCAGTCGGCCGACGAGGTGCGGCTGCACACGGTGGGGCGGCCGCTGCCGGGCGTCGACGCGCGCATCAGCGACTCCGGCGAGATCCTGCTGCGCTCGGGCAGCATTTTCGCCGGCTACTTCGGCAACGATGCGGCCACTGCCGAAGCGCTCGAAGACGGCTGGCTGCGCACCGGCGACGCCGGCTACATCGAGCCCGACGGCCACCTGGTGGTGCTCGGGCGCGTGTCGGAGGTGGTGCACACCGCCGCCGGCGAGCGCTACATCCCCAACTACATCGAGAACCGGCTGAAGTTCAGCCCGTTCATCAAGGACGTGGCGGTGCTCGGCAAGGGGCGCGACCGGCTCGCCGCGATGGTGTGCGTCGACCGCGAGACGGTGGGCCACTGGGCCGAGCTGCGCGGCATCTCGGCCATCTCGTACGCCGACCTGTCGCAGAAGCCCGAGGTGCTGCAGCTCGTCGGCGAAGCGCTGCGGCGCGTCAACGCCACCCTGCCCGAGCCGCTGCGCCTGGCGCAGTTCGTCAGCCTGCACAAGGAGTTCGACGCCGACGACGGCGAGATCACGCGCACGCGCAAGCTGCGCCGCAACGTGGTCGAGGAGCGCTATGCGCCGATCATCGAGGCGATCTACGGCGGCCAGCGCCACGTCACGGTGAAAGCGCAGGTCGTCTACGAAACCGGCGAGACCGGCGTCACCGAGCGCGAGCTCGCGATCACGGAGGTCTGACGCGATGGACGTCATGTACTTCCTCGAGCTGGCGACCAACGGCGCGCTGGCCGGGCTGATGTACGCGCTGGTCGCGCTGGGCATCGTGCTGATCTACAAGTCGTCGTCGGTGCCCAACCTGGCGCAGGGCGCGCTGACGATGTTCGGGCCCTACCTCGTGCTGGCGCCTTCGCGGCCAAGGGCGTGTCGATCTGGGCCGCGATCGCGCTGGCGCTGGCGGCGATGTTCGTGATCGGCCTGGCGATCGAGCGCACCGCGCTGCGCCGTCTGGCCGGGCGGCCGATCGTGATGATCCTGATGATGACGCTCGGCCTGGACATCTTCCTGCGCGCCACCGCGATGACGGTGTGGGGCGGCAGCGGCCGCAACATGCCGATCGGCATCAGCGACGCGCCGCTGTTCGTCGGGCCGGTGCTCGTCAACCGCGCCTACGCGATCGGCGCGGCGGTGGCGGTGGCGCTGTTCGCCGCCTTCATGCTGTTCTTCCGCACCCGCCTGGGCGTGGTGCTGCGCGCGATCGCCGACGACTACACCGCATCGTGGTCGGTCGGCATCTCGGTGGAGCGCGGGGTCGCGCTGTCGTGGGCGCTGTCGGCGCTGGTGGCCACCGCCGCCGGCGTGCTGTGGGGTTCGGTGCAGACGGTCGACCAGTCGCTGTCGCTGCTGCTGCTCAAGGGCCTCACGGTCGGCGTGCTCGGCGGCCTCGACAGCATCGGCGGCGCGCTGCTGGCCGGGCTGCTGCTGGGCATCATCGAGAACGTCGCCTCGGGCTACCTCGATCCGCTGCTCGGCGGCGGCACGCGCGACCTGGTGGTCGCCGCGGTGCTGATCGTCACGATCATGGTGCGCCCGCACGGCCTGTTCGGCCGCCACGACATCGAGCGGATCTAGCGATGTTCTACCGCCGCGCCGGCATCTTCCACACCAGCTACGCGACCGACCGCGCGCTGTTCACGATCCCGTTCGAGCGCCGCGCGATGGTCGTCATCTTGCTGCTGGCGCTGGCCGCGCCGTGGCTCGTCAGCTCGCTGGCCCTCACCAGCTACGTGCGGCCGTGGCTGATCTGGACCTCGGCGGTGCTCGGGCTCAACCTGATCCTCGGCTGGGCCGGGCAGTTCCACTTCGGCTACGGCGCGATCATGGGCATCGGCGCCTATGCGTCGGTGCACGCGGCGCGGCAAGGCGTGCCGTGGGAGCTGGCGGTGATCCTCGGCGGGCTCACCGCCACCGTGGTTGGCGTGGTGTTCGCGTTCGCGGCGCTGCGCGTCAAGGGCCTGTACCTGGCGCTGTCGACGCTGGCGCTGCAGTTCGTGATGGACTGGGTGATCTCGCACGTGCCGGCGATCAGCGGCGGCGTCTCGGCGACGCTGCAGGCGCCGCCGATGAAGCTGCTCGGCCAGGCGATCACCTCGGAGGCCGGCACCTACTACGTCGTGCTCGCGTGGACGGTGCTGGTGGCGCTGTTCATGCTCAACCTGCGGCGCAGCGCGCTCGGGCGCGCGCTGGTGGCGGTGCGCGAGAAGGACTACGCCGCCGCAGTGATCGGCGTGCAGAGCTTCTACTACAAGCTGGTGGCGTTCGCGACCTCGGCGTTCATCGGCGGCGTCAGCGGCGCGATGCTGATCTTCGGCTTCTACCGCGCGGTGACGCCCGAGCAGTTCGCGGTCAACGTGTCGATCGAGCTGCTGGCGATGGTGATCGTCGGCGGCCTCGGCAGCATCATCGGCAGCTTCCTCGGCACCGCGTTCATCCTGCTGCTGCCCGGGCAGATGAACGAGGCGTTCGCGTGGGTCGCCGGCGCGCTGGACCTGGAAGTCGGCATCGAGGCGCTGGCGCACATCCCGAACATGGCGTACGGTGCGGCGATCATCGCGGTGCTGCTGATCGAGCCGCTGGGGCTGGGCAAGCTGTACGGCAACGTGCGCAACTACCTGATGGTGTGGCCGTTCGGCTACACGAGGAAGTCGCGATGACGCAGGCCGGCGACATCCTCACCTTGAACAACATCGAGGTGATCTACGACCACGTCGCGCTGGCGATCAAGGGCGTGTCGATCGCCGTGCCACGCGGCGGCATGGTGGCGCTGCTCGGTGCCAACGGCGCCGGCAAGAGCACCACGCTCAAGGCGGTGAGCGGCCTGCTCAAGCCCGAGCGCGGCCAGGTCACGCGCGGCGAGCTGCGCTTCGAGGGCCACGACATCGAGCGGCTGATGCCGCAGCAGCGCGTGCGCCGCGGCATCGTGCAGGTGCTCGAGGGCCGGCGCGTGTTCGAGCACCTCACCCCCGACGAGAACCTGGTCGCCGCATCGGCGGTCACCGGCTGCAGCCGCGCCGAAACGATGCGCCGGCGCGACCGCGTCTACGGCTACTTTCCACGCCTGCAGCAGCGGCGCGGCGCGCAGGCGGGGTTCCTGTCGGGCGGCGAGCAGCAGATGCTGGCGATCGGCCGCGCGCTGATGACCGAGCCCAAGCTGCTGATGCTCGACGAGCCGAGCCTCGGGCTGGCGCCGTTCCTGGTGGCCGAGATCTTCGATATCGTGCGGCGCATCAACCGCGAGCAGGGGCTGTCGATCCTGCTGGTCGAGCAGAACGCGATGGCGGCGCTCGAGGTCGTCAGCCACGGCTACCTGATGGAGAACGGCCGCGTCGTGATGCACGACAGCGCGCAGGCGATGAAGCGCAACCCCGACATCCAGGAGTTCTACCTGGGTGGCCGCGACGACCAGGATTTCAGCGAGATCAAGCACTACAGCCGGCGCAAGCGCTGGTTGAGTTGATTCCATCCACCACGCGACGAAGGAGACCGGTCATGAAGACGAGAGTGCGATCGATGCTGGCGGGCCTGGCCCTGCTGCTCGGCGGCGCGGCGGCGCACGCCCAGGCGATCAAGTTCGGCCTGTGCTACGACCTCAGCAAGGCCTACACATTCATCACGCCGCAGATCTCGCAGGCGGTGCGCGACTACGCCACGCTGCTCAACGCCAAGGGCGGCATCGAGGGCCACCCGATCGAGATCGTGGTGCAGGACCATGGCAACGAGCCGCAGCGCGGCATCGAGTGCTACGAGAAGCTCAAGCGCGAAGGCGTGATGATCTTCGACATGCTGTCGACGCCGGTGTCGCGCGCCGTGCTGCCGCGCGCGATGGCCGACGGCAACATCCTGCTGCAGTCGTTCGTCGGCCGCGGCGACGCGGTCGACGGCGACGTCTTCAAGTGGATCTTCCCGATCGGCCCCACTTACTGGGGCCAGGTGGCCAACGACGTGGCCTGGATCAAGGGCCAGCACAAGGGCAGCCTCAAGGGCGTGAAGATCGCGTTCATCTACCCCGACTACTCGTTCGGGCAGGAGCCGATCCCGATCCTCAAGACGCTGGCCGCGAAGGAGGGCTTCGAGCTGGGACTGTTCCCGAACCCGATGCCCGGTCGCGACCAGGCGGCGGTGTGGACGCAAATCCGCCGCTTCGAGCCCGACCACGTGATCAGCTGGAACCTGGCGGCGATGCACGTGGTGGCGGCCAAGGAGATGAAGCGCAACGGCATCGCGATGGACAAGCTCATCACGGTGAACTGGCTCAACGAGGTCGACATCGCCAACATCGGCCCCGCCGAGGCCAAAGGCCTCAAGCGCGGCACCAACGTGGTCGGCGGCAAGAACCACCCGCTGATGCAGCAGATCGTCAAGGAGGTCTATGGCGCCAACAAGGGCGCCGGCGACATCAAGCACCTCGACGACATCTACTACAACACCGGGCTGGCGATCTACTCGTCGGCGTTCGAAGGTGTGCGGCTGGCGATCCAGAAGGACAAATGGCCGCTGACACCGGCCAAGATCAAGGCCGGCCTTGAGAGCCTGCGCAACTTCGACGCCAACGGCTTCATCGCGCCGGTGACCGTGACCGCGCAGGATCACGGCGGCGGCGGCAAGACCCGCATCGACATGTGGGACGGCACCAAGTGGGTGCCGCAGGGCGACTGGAGCGCCGCCTACACCGACACCGTGTGGCAGGTGGTGAAGGAGCAGTCGGCCGAGTTCGCCAAGACCGGCAAGTAGCCTTCGTGCGGCCCGCCGCGGCGCGCGGCGGGCTCGCTGGTCAGGCCGGCTTGGTTTCGTTCGGGCGGTCGATGCGCTCCATGTTCTCGAGCATCTTCAGCAGGTAGTGCACGGTGTGGACCATGTCGTTGACCGAGAAGCCGTCGAGCGCCTGCTCGTAGAAGGCGTGGATCTTCGGCAGTGCCTTGCGCTGCCACACCTGCCGGCCGGCGGCGGTCATGCGGATCACGCGTGAGCGGCCGTCGCGCGCGTCGGAGGCACTCTCCAGCCGCCCGTCGCGCTCGAGCCGGCCGATCACGCCGGCGAGGTTCTGGCGGCTGACCATCAGGTAGCGCGCCAGCTCGCCGAGCTTCATGCCGCCGGCGGCCTGCGGCCGCGACAGCGCACCGAGCACCGCCCACTGCTGCGTGGTGAGGCCGTCGTCCTCGATCGCCCGCGACCCGGTTTTATGCAGCATGTTGGCACATTGGTAGAGGCGAAAGAACAGCCGGTTGGCCATCGACAGCCGCGTCTCGTTGCGGTTTTCCATCAGTGGATGACTCCTTCGCGCCGGTTTGCGAGGCGCTTGCTGCAGTGCGCGATCGGCCCTAAGATATGTCGATATATTGTCATATACCCCGGGATCGAGCAAGGCGGGCGAAGGCGTCGAAACGGCCCTCGTCGCCGGCCGAGTGACCGGCGCGCCTTCGACGTTCGAGCGCCGTGCCGACCGCCCGATCCCACCCATCAAAGGAAGGAAGCCCCGCATGCAATACCAGGACCTGCTCTACGAAGTGCGCAACCGCGTCGCCTGGATCACGATCAACCGGCCCGACAAGATGAACGCCTTCCGCGGCGTCACGTGCGACGAGCTGATCGACGCCGTCTACCGCGCCGGCTACGACCGCGAGATCGGCTGCATCGTGCTGGCCGGCGCCGGCGAGCGCGCGTTCTGCACCGGCGGCGACCAGTCGGCACACGACGGCAACTACGACGGCCGCGGCACCATCGGCCTGCCGATCGAGCAACTCCACCAGGCGGTGCGCGACGTGCCCAAGCCGGTGATCGCGCGCGTGCAGGGCTTCGCCATCGGCGGCGGCAACGTGCTGTGCACGCTGTGCGACCTCACGATCTGCTCCGACAAGGCGGTGTTCGGCCAGGTGGGGCCCAAGATGGGCTCGGTCGACCCCGGCTACGGCACCGCGCTGCTGGCGCGCGTGGTGGGCGAGAAGAAAGCGCGCGAGATCTGGTACCTGTGCCGGCGCTACAGCGGCGAGCAGGCGGTGCAGATGGGGCTGGCCAACGTCTGCGTGCCCGCCGCCGAGCTCGACGCCACCGTGCAGCAGTGGGCCGAGGAGATCTGCGACAAGAGCCCGACGGCGATTGCCATCGCCAAGCGCAGCTTCAACATGGACACCGCGCACCAGGCCGGCATCGCCGGCATGGGCATGTACGCGCTGAAGCTGTACTACGACACCGAGGAGTCGCGCGAGGGCGTGCGCGCGCTGCAGGACAAGCGCAAGCCCGACTTCCGCAAGTTCGCCAAGTAGCCATGAAGTCGCCCTACATCGACGACGCGCTGCAGGCGCTGTCGGAGCAGGCGCGGCGCTTCGCGCGCGAGCGCGTGGCGCCGGGCTTTCTCGAACGCGACCGCACGCGCGTGCTCGACCGCGCCCTTATGCGCGAGATGGGCGCGCTCGGCTTCATCGCCCCCGAGTTGCCCGAGGCCTGCGGCGGACAGGGCCTGGGCACGCTGGCCGCCGGCGTGATCCACGAGGCGGTCGCGGGCGCCGACCTCGCCTTCTCGTACGTCAACCTGCTGGCCTCGCTGAACGGACAGATCCTGTCGCAGCACGGGCAAGCCGAGGTCGCGCGCCCGTGGCTGGCGCGGCTCACGCGCGGCGAGGCGCTGGTGGCCATTGCGCTGACCGAGCCGCGCGGCGGGTCGGATGCGGCCAACCTGCGCCTGCGCATCGAGCGCGCCGGCGACGCCTACGTGCTCAACGGCGAGAAGACCTCGATCTCGGCGGCCGACCAGGCCGACGCGATCATCGTCTTCGGCCGCACCGGCAGCGCCGACAGCGGCGCGCACGGGGTCACCGCGGTGCTGGTGCCGGCCGGCGCGCCGGGCCTCACGCGCAGCCGCTTCGACTGCCACGGCCAGCGCGCGATCGGCCGCGGCTCGCTGTTCTTCGAAAACGTTCGCGTGCCGCTCGACCACCGGCTGGGCGACGAGAACCGCGGCTTCGTGCAGGTGATGCAGGGCTTCGACTTCTCGCGCGCGCTGATCGGCCTGCAAGTGCTGGCCGTCGCCCGCGCCGCGCTCGACGAGACCTGGGCGCACGCGGCGCAGCGCGAGGCCTTCGGCAAGCCGCTGAGCGCGTTCCAGGGCGTGTCGCACCCGCTGGCGGAGTTGGACACCCAGGTCACCGCCGCGCGGCTGCTGTGCCTGCAATCGCTGTGGCTCAAGGACCAGGGCCTGCCGCACAGCGCCGAGGCCGCGATGTGCAAGTGGTGGGCGCCCAAGCTGGCCTACGACACCGTCCACCAGTGCCTGCTCAGCCACGGCCACGGCGGCTACGACCGCGGGCCGATGGAGCAGCGTCTGCGCGACCTGCTCGGCTTCGAGCTGGGCGACGGCACGGCGCAGATCATGAAGACGATCATCGCCCGCGCCCGCGCCGGGCGTGCGGCAGTGCCGAACTGACGGCCCGGGGCGTCGGATCGCCGGCCGCAACGCGGGGCCCGACAGGGCGCCCCGCGGGGCCACCCCTGCCCTGCGTGCAGCCTTGCCGGGGCGGCGCGGCATCGAGGCCCGATACCGAGGACAATACGGCCATGAGCAAGTCCACCTCCTCGACCCGAATCTCGCCCAGCGGCCTGCGTTACGCCAACAAGATCCCGGGGTCCCCGTTCACCGGCGCGGGGCATACGCGCTCGTGCTTCCTGTGCGGCAAGCACCGGCAAAGCGCCGGGCTGCGGTCCAAGCGCGTGCTGGGCCGCGTCGAGATGGTCTGCGCGGCCGGCTGCGACAGCCAATCCTGACCCCCGACGGCGCGGCAGCCCGATCGACCACCGCTGCACGTTGACGGCGGGTGCGGCGCCGCGCGCGTTACTCGCTCATCTCCTCGTGGAAGCTGGAGGCGCCGCGCTTCCAGTAGGCCGCCACGCGCATGTCGACACGCGGATGCGAGCGCTCGACCAGCAACACGTCGCGCGCGCGCGCCATCACCGAGGCCTCGCCGGCGCACCAGGCGTAGCCTGAGCCTGCCGGCCAGGGCAACCGCTGCAGTGAGGCGAGCCACTGCTCGGGGCTGGCGACCCAGTGCCAGTCGACCTGCGCGGCGCTCGCCTGCAGCCGGCGATCGGCGGGCTCGGCCTGCAGCACGACGAGCGCGCGCGCCCCGGCGGGCAACTCTTCCACCCGGCGGTGGATCGCGGGCAGCGCGCTGGCGTCGCCGGCCAGCAGATGCCAGTCGTAGTCGGTGGGGATGATCATCGAGCCGCGCGGGCCGCCGATCGCGGCACGATGGCCCGGCTCGGCGCGCTGCGCCCAGCGCGAGGCGGCGCCGTGGCCGTGCAGCGCGAACTCGATCGTCAGTTCGCCCTTCGCTGCGTCGAAGCGGCGCGGCGTGTAGTCGCGGCGAACCTCCTCGCCGGCTTCGTCCGCGAACACGAACTTGACGTGGTCGTCGAAGCCGCCGGAGACGAAGCCACGCAGGTCGTCGCCGACGAACGTGACGGCGACGAAGGCGGGGCCCAGCGGGGTCACCCGCGCCACCTGCACTTCGCGACGGCGCAGTTCGTAGCGCACGCGCTGCACGCGGCGCGTCGGGGTCGGGGAGAGGGTGTCTTCCATGCGAGGCATTTGGTTGATAATGTCATCCATCATGCGCGAATCCGTTGACCATGTCAACCAAATGGCCGGCGACGACGTGGTCGAGGCCATCCATGCCGTGATGCACCTGTTCCGCGCGCGCCAGTACCGCGCGGTGCGCGACGGGGCGAGCGAGCTGACGCACCTCGAAGGCAGGGTGCTCGCGTTCTTCGCGCGCCACCCCGGCGCGACGCAACGCGAGCTGGCCGCGCACTCGGGCCGCGACAAGGGGCAACTCGCCCGGCTGGTCGCCGGCCTGAAGGCGCGCGCGCTGCTGCAGGCGCAGGTCGACGAGGGCGACCGGCGTAGCGTGCGCCTGCGCCTCACCGCCCGCGGCCAGGCGCTGCAGCAGGCGCTGCGGCGTCAGAGCCGCCAGCTCTCGAAGGCGGCGGTGGCCGGCCTGACCGAGCCGGAGCGGCGGGCGCTGGTCGAGCTGCTGCGCAAGGTGCGCGTGAACATCGAGGCCGCCGGCTGATCCGGCCGCCGGCAGCCCCGGCGCCTACGGCCGCGGCACGGCGAAGCGGCGCACCAGGTCGAATGCCAGCCCGGCGATGGCGGCCGACCATGCGGCCAGCGCGATGTACAGGAAGGTCTGCGGCACGAACTCGATGAACGGGAACCCCATCGCGCGGATCATCACCTCGGTGCAGGCAGAGTACATGCCCAGCGGGAACACCGCGCCCCAGTACAGCGGGTCGTAGCGCAGCGGGAAGCGCCGCACCCCATGGCGCCACACGCCGAGGATCAGCAGCATCGGGATCCACCAGGTGCCGGTGGCCCAATAGAACAGCGTGAACCCCTTGAGGAACGGCAGCAGCGACAGCAGGAACGGCCCGTCGGCGGCGTTGATGATCAGCAGCGAGCCCGCCAGCGTGGAGATCGCCATCGCGCCCATGTTGATCCAGTACGGCGGCGACAGGTCGTCGGGCGTCAGCACGAAGAAGGTGTAGCGAAAGAAGATCAGCGACATCATCCAGATGTAGAGCATGCCGCCCCACAACCACATCGACAGCGCGAGCAGGTTGATCGCCAGCCGCGCCGGCTGTTCGATGTGCGGCGCCAGTTGCCCGCTGAGCACCGCGATCGATTGCGTCGCCACCACCGCGAGCAGCCAGCCGCCGGTGATGCCCTTGTCGAGGCTGGGCTTGCGCTCCTTGACGGTGAGCCCGGTGAAGATGGTGTAGGTGAGGCCGACCCACAGCACGAGCGCCGCGACCCACATCGCAATGCCCACGCGATCGTTTCCCTCGAGCACCACGAACTGGTTGCCGAGGATGCTGGTGGCCGCCACGGTGGTGAAGAAACCCGGGCCGCGCAGGTGGTCGACCATGTCGCCGAAGAAGCGGCGCGGGTGCCGCGCGATGCGCAGCAGGGTCAGCAGCCACAGCACGCAGTAGGCGACGATGTTGAGCTGGAACAGCGCATACCCCACTCGCGGCAGGCCCATCAGGTGCGAGGCCATCGAGACGATGCCCGTGGCCATCACCATGCCGAAGTAGGCGGGCGACATGCCCGCCAGGTCGGCCCATGCGCGGCTGACCCGGGTGGCCGGCACGCCAGCGCTCGACGAACCGCGCTCGTCGGACGTGGTGCCCATCACCGTGGCGCGCCGTCGCCTGCGCGAGCCAGCAACGGCTCGAACCCTGGATAGCCGTTTCGAGCGATGGCGAACTTCATGACCGCCGCGCCCCACGGCTCGCCCTCGCGCAGCGCCGTCTTGTAGGCGGTGGCATCGACCACCCGACTGCCACCGAGCAGAGTGACGCCGCGCGAGAACAGCGGGTCGGGCAGGCAGCCGGCACCCGGACCGATCAGCGCCACGCGCTCGGCGTGGCGGCAGCGGCCGAGCACGCCGTCGAGCGTGTCGTTCAACAGCACCGTGCTGGTCGAGAGGATCTTGTTGCAGCGCCTGAGCCGGTTCGGGTCGAGCGTCACCTCCCAGCCGTCGCGCGGGCCGGCGACGTCGGCGCGCAACTCCACCACCGTCAGCCGCGCGCCGGTGGCGAGCACCTGCGGCACCAGCGGCGGGAACAGGCCCACCATGCCGAGGTGGTCGCCCGGGCGCAGGTCGAGGTCGCCGAGCGAACCCTGCGCCGCGGGCGGCACGTAGCGCGCGCGGCGGAACAGGTGGCTCGTCAGCGCGTTCACCGCCGCGAAGCCGAGCGCGCGCTGTGCGCCGGAATCGCCGGCATAGCTGCGGGCGAGCTGCAACGCGGGCATGCCCGCCAGCGCGGCGCCGGCCGTCGGCGCACGCAGCTTGGCCAGCGTGTCGCCCAGCAGCATGAAGCTCATGCCGAGCGAGCCGTCGTCGAGTTCGATGGCGCAGAACTCGCCCACCCGCGTGCCGTCGGCGCGCGGCGGCGGCACGTGCAGCGCCTGCACGCGAGGCACCGGCCCGAGGCGCGGCAGGCACTCGAGCAGGGCGACCATTTCGGAGGCGACGGCACTCATGTCTTCACGCCACGGTCACGAAGAGAGCCTAGGCCACGAGAGGCGAAGCCCGCTCGACGCGGGCTTCGCGAGTGCTTGTCGGCACCGATGGATCTTGGTTGCGGGGGCAAGATTTGAACTTGCGACCTTTGGGTTATGAGCCCAACGAGCTACCAGACTGCTCCACCCCGCGTCGGAAGTCGGGCATTCTAGCACCGCGAGGCCTTGCGAGCGGCATGCTTGCCTAGGTGCAGACCCGGCGCTGGCGCCGGCCTTTCACTGGTGTCCAATGCGCGGCACGGCCACAGGCGCGCCAGCGGCGAAGCACCCGCAGATGAGCTATCGATCGATCTTCCGACCCGGGCTGTTCGAGGGCCGCGTCGTCGTCGTCACCGGCGGCGGCACCGGCATCGGCCGCTGCATCGCGCACGAGCTGGTGAGCCTGGGCGCGGCGGTGGCGATCGTCGGGCGCACGGCCGAGAAGCTCGAGCGAGTGGCCAGCGAACTGCGCGAGGCGGGCGGCCACAGCAGCACGCACGTCTGCGACATCCGCGAGGAGACCGTGGTGCGCGACACGGTGGCCGCGGTGCTGGCCGCGCATGGTCGCATCGACGGCCTGGTCAACAACGCCGGTGGGCAGTTCCCGGCGCCGCTGGAGACCATCACCGGCAAGGGCTGGGACGCCGTCGTGCGCAACAACCTGACGGGAGGCTTCTTCGTCGCGCGCGAGTGCTACACGCAGTGGCTGCGCGCGCACGCGGCACAGGCCGGCTGCGGCATCGTCAACATCATCGCCGACATGTGGAACGGCATGCCGGGCATGGGGCACTCGGGCGCCGCGCGCGCCGGCATGCTCAACCTCACCGAGACCGCCGCGCTCGAGTGGGCGCCATTGCGCGTGAACGCGGTGGCGCCGGGCATCATCGCCTCCAGCGGCATGGACCGCTACCCGCCGGCCTTCAAGCCGACGCTGCTGGCCGCGCCGAAGGCGATTCCCGCGCAGCGCATGGGCACCGAGAGCGAGGTGTCGGCAGCGGTGGTGTTTCTGCTGTCACCGGCCGCGAGCTTCATCTCCGGCGCCTGTCTGCGCGTCGACGGCGCGGGGCCTAACGCGCGGCGCATGTGGCCGCGAACCGGCGCAGCGCCGAGCGAGGCCTTCAACGGCTTTCATCTCGCCGAGCTGCCGGCGATCCTGCGCGACGAGCCCTGACGATGGCGGCGATCGAGTCGACCGTCTCGCCGCACGACGAAGCCTTCGCGGCCAACCGCGACGGCATGCTGGCGCTGATCGAGCGCGTGCAGCTCTACCGCCAGCGCGCGGTCGATCGTTCGGCGGCGTCGTGCGCGCGCTTCGAGCAGCGCGGCCAGTTGCTGCCGCGCGAGCGGCTGGCGCTGCTGCTCGACGCCGGTGCGCCGTTTCTCGAGTTGGCGTCGCTGGCCGGCCTCGGGCTCGACGACCCCGACCTCGACAAGAGCGTGCCCGGCGGTGGCGTCATCGCCGGCATCGGATACGTGTCTGGCGTGCGCTGCATGGTCACCGCGTCGGACTCGGGCATCGATGCCGGCGCGCTGCAGGCAATGGGGCTGGAGAAGCAGCTTCGCATCCAGGAGCTCGCGCTCGACAACAAGCTGCCGTTCGTGCAACTCGTCGAGAGTGCCGGCGCCAACCTGCTGCTGTACCGGGTGGAGCACTTCGTCAAGGGTGGCGGCCTGTTCCGCAACCTGGCGCGGCTGTCGGCCGCCGGGCTGCCGGTGGTGACGATCACGCACGGCTCGTCGACCGCCGGCGGCGCGTACCAGACCGGGCTGTCGGACTACATCGTGATGGTGCGTGGCCGCTCGCGAGCGTTCCTCGCGGGGCCGCCGCTGCTGATGGCCGCCACCGGCGAAGTGGCCACCGAAGAGGAGCTCGGCGGCGCCGAGATGCACACCACCGTCTCGGGGCTGGGCGACTACCTGGCCGAGGACGACCGCCACGCGATCGGCATCGCGCGCGCGATCCTCGCCAAGATCGACTGGCCGCGGGAGGTTGCGCCGGCGCGCGCGTTCAAGCCGCCGCGTCTCGACCCGCAGGAACTGCTCGGCCTCGTGCCGCTCGATTGGAAGCGCCCGGTCGACATGAGGCAGGTGATCGCGCGCATCGCCGACGACTCGGACTTCCTCGAGTTCGGTGCCAACTACGGCAGCGCCACCGTCTGCGGTCACGTGCGCCTGGAAGGCTGGCCGCTGGGCGTCATCACCAACAACGGGCCGATCGACGTGCCCGGCGCCAACAAGGCGACGCACTTCATCCAGAGCTGCTGCCAGTCGCGCACGCCGATCGTCTACCTGCAGAACACCACCGGCTACATGGTCGGCCGCGCGCACGAAGAGGCCGGCATGATCAAGCACGGCTCGAAGATGATCCAGGCGGTCACCAACGCCACGGTGCCGCAGATCACGATCCACTGCGGCGCCTCTTTCGGCGCCGGCAACTACGGCATGTGCGGCCGCGGCTTCCACCCGCGCTTCTGCTTCTCGTGGCCCAACGCCAAGACCGCGGTGATGGGCAGCGAGCAGGCGGCGCGCACGATGGCCATCGTCACCGAGGCGGCGATGCAGCGCAAGGGCGGCGCGGTCGACCGCGCGCAGATCGACGCGATGCAGCGCGGCATCGTCGAGCGCTTCGAGCGCCAGATGAGCGTGTTCGTCACCAGCGCGCACCTGCTCGACGACGGCGTGATCGACCCGCGCGATACGCGCGCCGTGCTGGCCGAGGTGCTCGCCATCTGCCGCGAGGGCGACGCGCGTCAGCCGCAGCGCATGCAGTTCTCGGTGGCGCGGCCGTGACACGCGCGACGCCGTATTCCAAGCTGCTGATCGCGAACCGCGGCGACAACGCCGCAGGCGTTGCGGCGCAGGGTGACTTCGCGCAAGCGAAGTCGGCCGCAGCCAGTCGGCAGCGTGCGCAACGCAAAGCTGCACCTGGTCCGCGCCAACCGAGGCGACAACGCCGCAGGCGTTGCGGCGCGATCGCGCAAGCGAAGCGGACGCCAGGCGCACGGCACGCGCAGCGCGCTGATCGGCT
The DNA here is from genome assembly GCA_015075545.1 of Ideonella sp. Taxonomy (GTDB): domain Bacteria; phylum Pseudomonadota; class Gammaproteobacteria; order Burkholderiales; family Burkholderiaceae_C; genus JAEUPI01. The sequence continues at coordinate 336,088 of JABTUC010000001.1, forward strand.
GAGGCGACAGCCACCCGAGGGCCTGATCAACCGAGGCGACAACGCCGCAGGCGTTGCGGCGCAGGGTGACTTCGCGCAAGCGAAGTCGGCCGCAGCCAAAGCGCACGGCACGCGCAGCGTGCGGGGCGATCGAGCCGAGCCACCATGTTCACCAAGGTCCTGATCGCCAACCGAGGCGACAACGCCGCAGGCGTTGCGGCGCAGGGTGACTTCGCGCAAGCGCGCAGCCAGAGCGCACGGCACGCGCAGCGTGCGGGGCGATCGAGCCGAGCCACCATGTTCACCAAGGTCCTGATCGCCAACCGAGGCGAGATCGCCCGCCGCGTGATGCGCAGCGCGCGCGACCTCGGCTACCGCACCGTCGCGGTGTACTCCACCGCCGACGCCGAGTCATTGCACGTGCGCGAGGCCGACCAGGCGGTGTGCATCGGCGAGCCGGCGCCCGCGAGCTCGTACCTCAACATCGCGGCGATCGTCGAAGCCGCGCGCAAGAGCGGCGCCGACGCCGTGCACCCCGGTTACGGCTTTCTCGCCGAGAGCGCCGCCTTCGCGCGCGCCTGCCGCAACGCGAAGCTGGCGTTCGTCGGCCCGTCGCCCGAGGCGATCGACGCGATGGGCGACAAGGCCGCCGCCAAGCGGCTGATGCACGCCGCGGGCGTGCCGTGCGTGCCGGGCTACGACGGCGACGACCAGAGCACGGCAACGCGCTCGCCGCGCAGGCCAGCGCATCGGCTACCCGCTGATGATCAAGGCGGTCGCCGGTGGCGGCGGCCGCGGCATGCGGCTGGTGGCCGCGGCCGGCGAGTTCGCCGGCGCGCTGCGCAGCGCGCAGTCGGAAGCGCAGCACGCGTTTGGCGATGGCGCGGTGCTGCTCGAGCGCGCGCTGGTCGAGCCGCGTCACATCGAGATCCAGGTGCTCGCCGACCGCCACGGCCACGCGATCCACCTCGGCGAGCGCGATTGCTCGGTGCAGCGCCGCCACCAGAAGCTGATCGAGGAGTCGCCGTCGCCGGCGGTGAGCGCCGAGCTGCGCGAGCGCATGGGCGCGGCCGCGGTCGCCGCGGTGAAGTCGATCGGCTACGAAGGCGCGGGCACCCTCGAGTTCCTGCTCGACGGCGACGGGCGCTTCTACTTCATGGAGATGAACACGCGGCTGCAGGTCGAGCATCCGGTGACCGAGGCGATCACCGGGCTCGATCTGGTGGCGCTGCAGTTGCGCATCGCCGCCGGCGAGCCGCTGCCGCTGCAGCAGGCCGACGTGCAGCGGCGCGGCCACGCGATCGAAGTGCGGCTGTGCGCCGAGGACGCCGCGCGCGACTTCATGCCGCAAAGCGGCACGCTCGGCGTGTGGCAGCCGACGCCGCGGCTGCGTGTCGAGCATGCGCTGCACTCGGGCGCCGAGATCGCGCCGTACTACGACTCGATGATCGCCAAGATCGTCAGCCACGGTGCGAGCCGCGAGGAGGCCCAGCGCAAGCTGATCGCCGGGCTGGCCGACACGGTGGCGCTCGGCGTCACCACCAATCAGGCGTTTCTGTTGCGCTGCCTGGCCAATCCGGTGTTCACCGCCGGCGGCGCGACCACCGCGTTCATCGCGCAGCAGGCCGCAGCCTTGCTGCCGGCCGATGCGAACACCGATCCGCAGACGCTGGCGCTCGCCGCGGCGATGCTGTGGGCGACGGCGTCCGGCGAGCGCCTTGGCGCCGGCGCAGCGCCGTCGTCGACGTTGTCGCCGCCAGGTTTGCCCTCGTCAGCGCCGTTGTCGCCGGCGTTGTCGGCGTCGTCGCTGGCGATCGCCGCGCGCTTCGAGGTCGACGGCCGCGCGCACGGCGCGACGCTGGTGCGGCGCGACGGCCAACGCCTCGAAATCACGCTCGACACGCGGCGCCACGAGGTCAGCGTCGTCGAGTTGGGCCGCCACCACGCGCGCGTCGCCTGCGACGGCGTGGTCGAACGACTGGCCTGGCACCGCGACGGCGAGCGGCTGTGGCTGGCGCGCGAAGGTGTCGCGCTCGAAGTGCTCGACACCACGCGCGATGCCACGGCGCGCCATGCCGGCGCCGCCGGCGACGGCGCGTTGCGCGCGTCGATGACCGGCCGCGTCGTCGCGGTGCAGGTGAGCGTGGGCCAGCAGGTTCGTGCGGGGCAGCCGATGCTGACGCTCGAAGCGATGAAGATGGAGCACGTGCACGCGGCGCCGACCGACGGCGTCGTGAAAGCGTTGCACGTCGGCGTCGGCGACCAGGTGGCTGCGCGCCGCGTGGTGGCCGAGGTCGACGCGGCGCGGCCCGCGACCGGCAGCGCGGCGCCTTCGCGAACCGAGGAGTCCATGTGATGAGCGATACCGCCGCCGTGCTGCACGCCAGGCACGACCATGCCTTCTGGATCACGATCAACCGACCCGACAAGCGCAACGCGCTCAACGCCGAGGTGCTCGCGGGCATCCGCGCGGGCTACGCCGCCGCGCACGCCGACGCCGACGTGCGCGTGATCGTGCTCACCGGCGCCGGCGACAAGGCGTTCTGCGCCGGCGCCGACCTGCAGCCGGGCAAGGCCTTCGCGTTCGACTTCGCGCGGCCGAACACCGACTACGCCGACCTGCTGCGCTGTGCGCACGCCGCCACCCTGCCGTGCATCGCGCGCGTCAACGGCGCGTGCCTGGCCGGCGGCATGGGGCTGCTGTGCATGGCCGACATGGCGGTGGCCGCCGACCACGTGGCGTTCGGGCTGCCCGAAGTGAAGGTCGGCGTCTTTCCGATGCAGGTGATGAGCCTGCTGCAGCACATCGCGCCGCGCCGGCTGGTGCGCGAGTGGGCGTTGGGCGGCGAGCCGTTCGATGCCGCGACGGCGCTGCGCGCGGGGCTGCTCAACCACGTGGTGCCGGCCGCCGAGCTCGACGCCAAGGTGCAGTGGCTGGTGCAGCGAATCGCCGACAAGTCGCCCACCGCGATCCGCCGCGGCAAGGTCGCGCTGCGCGCGATCGAGTCGATGTCGTTCGAGCAGGCGATCGCCTACACGGAGAGCCAGATCGCGCTGCTGGCGATGACCGACGACGCCAGGGAAGGCCTGGCGGCATTCAACGAGAAGCGCAGGCCGAACTGGACCGGGCGCTGAGCGCCCGGCCGGATCGCGGGCCTGGGGCCCGCCGATGCGCCCACCGGCGGCGCGGCCTGCGAACCCGCGCGATCGATCAGCGCGGAACTCCGCCGCACACAACGCACTCGTAGCGCGATGGGGGCGGTGGTGGGAGCCACTGCGGCGGCGCGCAGCGTCGATATTTGCGCGCGGCCGACGATTCGAGGTGTCGCCATGTCGATGAAATCACTCCCCCCGTTCGCCGCCCTCGTGGTCGGCGCTGTCTTCGCCGGCCCCGCAGCGGCCGCCAACTGCACCACCACCATCGGCGCCGTGATGTCGCTGACCGGGTCGCTCGGCACGCTCGGTCAGGCGATCTCCAAGGGCGCGCAGCTCGGCGTGGCCGACATCGACGCCGCCGGCGGCGTCAACGGCTGCAAGCTCGCGCTGGCGCTGCAGGACGACCAGACCACGCCGTCGGTCGGCGTCGACGCAGCCAAGAAGCTGGTCGACGTGCAGAAGGTGCCGGCGATCATCGGCGCGTTGTCGAGCGGCGTCAGCGCCGCGATCCTCACCTCGGTGACGGCGCCGAGCAAGGTGGTGCAGATCTCGCCGGCATCGACCTCGCCGATGTTCACCGACATGGCCGAGAACGGCAAGACCGGCGGCTACTGGTTCCGCACCGTGCCCTCCGATGCGCTGCAAGGCGTGGCGATGGCACAGGTGGCACTCGACGCCGGCGTCAAGAACGTCGCCGTGATGTACCTCAACAACGCCTACGGTCAGGGCCTCGACAAGGAGTTCAGCAACGCGTTCAGCAAGCTCGGCGGCAAGGTCGCCGGCAGCGTGGTCTACAACCCGAGCCAGCCGTCGTACCGCTCCGAAGTCAACAAGGCGCTGGCGAGCAAGCCCGACGCGCTGTTCCTGATCGGCTACCCGGGCGACGGCACGACGCTCGCGCGCGAGTGGATCAGCTCGGGCGGACCGCAGAAGTTCCTGTTCCCCGACGGCCTGTACTCGCAGCAGTTCGTCGACGACGTCGGCGCGCGGTACATATGAAAGACGTGCACGGCACGTCGCCCGGCTCGACCCAGACGCCGTCGCTGCAGAACTTCCAGGTGAGCTGGAAGGCCAAGTACGGCGAGCTGCCGCAGCAGGCGTACATCACCAACGCGTACGACGCGGCGGTGATCATCGGCCTGGCGATCGACCAGTCGCACAAGGCCGACGCCACCTCGATCCGCAACGCGATCCGCAAGGTCACCGACCCGAAGGGCGAGAAGATCTACGCCGGCAGCGCGGAGCTCAAGCGCGGTCTCGAGCTGCTGAAGCAGGGCAAGGCGATCCAGTACATCGGCGCATCCGGGCCGCTGCAGTTCGACAAGAACGGCGACATCAACGCCCCGATGGTGGTGTGGTCGGTCGACGCCAACGGCAAGCTGCAGCAGAAGGGCATGGTCACCGTCGAGCAGATCGCGCAGATCGACCAGAAGATCATGAAGTAGACAGCGCGCTCGGCAAGGCACTCGAGAAGAAGACAGCCGGCGCGAGGGCGCGATGCTCGAGGTGGGCCACCTGGTCAAGCGCTTCGGTGGCCTGCGCGCGGTCGACGACGTGTCGTTCACCTTGCGCGAGGGCACGATCACCGGCCTGATCGGACCCAACGGCGCCGGCAAGACGACGCTGTTCGACACCATCGCCGGCGTGCATCGGCCGACTGCGGGGCAGATCCGCTTCCGCGGCCGGCCGGTGGCCGGCCTGGCCCCGCACCGCATCTTCCACCGCGGGCTGGTGCGCACGTTCCAGATCCCGCGGCCGTTCGCCGAGATGACGGTGCTCGAGAACGCGATGCTGGTGCCCGCGCATCAGGCCGGCGAGCACTTCTGGAACAACTGGGTCGCGCGCGGACGCGTGCGCGCGCAGGAGCGGGCGCATCGCGATCGCGCGCAGGAGGTGCTCGCCTTCGTCGGCCTCGCCGACAAGGCGGGCGAGGCCGCCAAGCACCTCTCGGGCGGGCAGCGCAAGCTGCTCGAGCTGGCGCGCGTGCTGATGGCCGAGCCGCAGTTGATCCTGCTCGACGAGCCGGGCGCCGGGGTCAACCCGACGCTGCTGCTGACGATCGCCGACAAGCTGCGCGAGCTGCACGCGCGTGGCATCACCTTCCTCGTGATCGAGCACAACATGGATCTGGTGATGAGCCTGTGCAACCCGATTCTGGTGATGGCGCAAGGCAAGCTGCTGCTCGAAGGCTCGCCCGACGAGGTGCGCAGCGACCCGCGGGTTCTCGAGGCTTACCTCGGTGGCGCAGCCACCGAGGTAAGCCTTCGGCCGAACGGGGGCACCCCCTGCCCCCCGCCGGGCGGGGGTTCCAGTTCGAACGACGCCCGGGCCGCTGCGCGGCCCTCTGGAATGCAATGAGTGCTGCGTTGGAGGTTCGCGAGCTGGTCGCGGGCTACACGCCGGAGGTCAACATCCTCAACGGCGTGGCGATCGACGTCGCCGACGGCGAGATCGTCACCGTGCTCGGCCCCAACGGCGCCGGCAAGTCGACGCTGATCAAGGCGATCGCCGGGCTGGTCGCGGTGCGCGCGGGCCAGGTGCGGCTGTTCGACGACAACATCGTCGGCGAGCAGCCGCACCGCATGGTGCGGCGCGGCCTGGCCTACGTGCCGCAGACGCACAACGTGTTCCCGCGCCTGTCGGTGCAAGAGAACCTCGAGATGGGCGCGGTGGCGCGTCGCGATGCGGCGGCGGTGGCGGATGACCTGGCGCGCATGTACGCGCTGTTCCCGCGCCTGAAGGAGCGGCGGCGGCAGAGCGCGGGCACGCTGTCGGGCGGCGAGCGGCAGATGGTGGCGGTGGCGCGCGCGCTGATGGCCGCGCCGCGCCTGCTGATGCTCGACGAGCCGTCGGCGGCGCTGTCGCCGGCGCTGGTGAGCCTGGTGTTCGCCAAGATCAGCGAGGTGCGCGCCAGCGGCGTGACGATCCTGATGGTGGAGCAGAACGCCACCGCGGCGCTGGCGATCTCCGACCGCGGCTACGTGCTCGCCGACGGCCGCGACCGCATCAGCGGCGCGGCGCGCGAGCTGCTCGCCAACCCCGAGGTCGGCGAGCTGTACCTCGGCGTGCGCAAGGGGCTGAAATGACCCCCCCGAAGCGGCCTTCGGCCGCCTCCCCCCAGGGGGCGCCGCCAGCGGCCCGGCAGAGCCGGATCCGCGGCGGCCGCTTGGCCACACTGCTCATGCATCGCGAGTCGAGCGCGCAGTGGAGCGACTGAAATGCTGGCGCAATACGTCGCAGACGGCATCGTGCTCGGCGCGACGCTGGCGCTGGGCGCGATCGGGCTGACTCTGACCTACAACATCCTGCGCTTCGCCAACTTCGCGCACGGCGAGTTCCTCACCTTCGGCGCGTACTTCGCGCTGCTGTTCGCCGGCTCGTTCGCCGGCACCCGCACCTTCGGGTCGCTCACCTTCGGCCTCGGCTTCGTGCTGGCGATCGTGGTGGCGGCCGTTCTCACCGCCGCGCTCGCGCTGCTGCTCGACTGGCTGCTGTTCCGGCCGCTGCGCCGCAGCGAGATCGCGGTGACGCTGGTGATCGCCTCGTTCGGCGCGTCGCTGATGCTGCGCAACGTGGTCGTCTTCGCCTGGGGGCCCGACCCGCAGTACTACTCGCGCGCGATCGCCATCGCCAGCGAGATCATGCCCGGCGTGCGGCTCACCGCCGACGAGATCTTCGTCGTCGCGCTGACCGCGCTGCTGATGCTGGTGCTGCACCTGTTCCTCAGCCGCACGCGGCTGGGCAAGGCGATGCGCGCGGTGTCCGACGACCCCGCGCTGGCCAGCACCAGCGGCATCGACGTGCGCGCCGTGATCCGTTGGACCTGGATCGTCGGCGGCTCGCTGGCGGCGGTGGCCGGCGTGCTCTTCGGGCTGACCGTGCAGGTGCTGCCCGATATGGGCGCGACGCTGATCCTGCCGATGTTCGCCGCCGCGATCCTCGGCGGCGTGGGCAGCATCTATGGCGCGGTGCTCGGCGGGCTGCTGATCGGGCTCGCGGAGTCGGTGTCGGTGGCGTGGATCGGCCCGGCCTACAAGCCGGGCGTCGCCTTCGTGCTGATGCTGCTGGCGCTGATGTTCTTTCCGCGCGGCCTGCTCGGCGAGCGGCGCTAGCGAGGCCCTGGCGATGACCGACTACCTCGTGTTCTTCGCGATCCAGGCGCTGATCTACGCCGTGGTGTGCCTCGGCCTCAACCTGCAATGGGGCTACACCGGGCTGTTCAACATCGGCGTGGCCGGCTTCTTTCTGGTCGGCGCCTACGCGTTCGCGATCCTGTGCGGGTCGCCCGCCGCGGGGCACCTCGGCGGCTTCGGGTTGCCCTATGTCGTGGGGCTCGTCGGGGCGCTGGTCGCCGCAGCGGTGGTGGCGTTCGTCGCCGGCATGCCGACGCTGCGGCTGCGCGAGGACTACCTCGCGATCGTCACCATCGGCATCGGCAGCGTGCTGCAGTTGATCGCGCTGAACACGGGGTGGCTCACCGGCGGCAGCCAGGGCATCAGCGGCATTCCGCGGCCGCCGCTGCCGCAGTGGTTCGGCGTCGGGCGCAACGTGCCGATGCTGACGCTCGTCGTGCTGATCGTGCTGGTCGTCTACGGCGCGCTCGAGACGATGGTGCGATCGCCGTGGGGGCGCGTGCTCAAGGCGATTCGCGAGGACGAGACCGCGGCGGCATCGCTCGGCAAGAACGCGTTCGCGTTCCGGCTGCAGTCGTTCGTGATCGGCTCGTCGATCATGGGCCTCGGCGGCGCGCTCTACGCGAGCTTCATCGGCTACATCAGCCCGGTCGATTTCATGCCGCTGCTGACCTTCCAGATCTGGGCGATGCTGGTCGTCGGCGGCAGCGGCAACAACAAGGGCGCCGTGCTCGGCGCGGTGCTGATGTGGGCGGTGTGGACCGGCAGCGGCAGCGCGGCGCAGGCGCTGCTGCCGCCCGACTGGCAGGTCAAGGGCGGCGCGGCGCAGATCATCCTGATCGGCCTGATCCTGATGCTGATGCTGATCCTGCGCCCGCGCGGGCTGATCGGCGAGGAGCGCGTGGTGTCGCACGAGGCGAGCGTGTCGCCGGCCAGGCGCAAGCGCGAAGGGCCTGCCGACTCGAAGCCGGGCGGCGTCGCCGCGGGCTCGCGGCCTCTCGGGCGGCCATAGCAAGCGGCTTCAGCAAGCGGACCGGGCCTCCGCTACAGCCTCGCAGCGATCGACTCCGGTACCGCCATCGGCAGGTCGAGCAGCATCTGCGCCATGCCTTTGCCGAGCGGGTCGAAGCGCCCCGACGCGGGGCCGCCGCCGTCGAGCGCGTCGTGCAGCACGAAGTTGATCGCGGCGATTCCCGGCAGCGCGAAGCGCTCGACGCGGCCCTTGACGAGGTGCGCGAAGTAGCCTTGCACGACTTCGGGCGTCACGCGCTGCCACAGCAGCGGCAACCACTCGGGCCGCCGCGCGACCAGGCCGATGTTCGAGCGGTTGCCCTTGTCGCCGCTGCGCCCGTGCGCCAGCTTCACCAGCGGCACCTCGACCAGCGCCTCGCCGAGCGGGTCGACCCACCCCGCGGGCTCGACGGTCGGCATCGGCGTCGGTGGTCGCGCGTCGCCGGGCGGGATCTGCACCGCGACGCACTCGCCGCCGATCGACACCACCGCCGGCGCGCGCGCCTTGTCGAGCAGGAACGAGAACGGCTTGATCAGCGGCGACGGCGTCGGCCGGCCCGCCGACGCGCCGGTGGTGCCCGGCGACCACGAGGTGCCCGCCGGCGCGATCTCGCGCGCGAACATCTCGAGCGCCTGGCGCGACGAGTGGTCGACCACCACGCGCACCATCGCCTCGCGCGTGCCGCGCGTGCGCGCGTGCGACCCGTACAGCGACTCGGCGCCGAACAGTTCGATGCGCACCGCGTTGTAGTCGGGCAGCCCCATCTGCTTCAGGATGCCGCGCGTGCGCTCGACGATCGCCTCGCCGGTGCGCTGCGCCTTGGCCGCGGCGTCGATGCCGACGATCGCCAGCGTGCCGGCGCAGCGAAAGCCGTCGAGCTGCGTGGCCGACACCTTGTAGCTCGCGCTCGGCGCGCGGCCACGCGCGCCGGCGACGCGCACGTGATCGGCGTCGAGCTGCTCGATGCGCACCTGGCGGAAGTCGCAGCTCACGTCGGGCAGCAGGTAGCTCGCCGGGTCGCCGATCTCGTACAGCAGTTGCTCGGCGACGCAGGCGCTGCGCACGAGGCCGCCCGTGCCCGGCGGCTTGCCGAGCACGAAGCTGCCGTCGTCGGCGCACTCGACGATCGGGTAGCCGATGTGCGCCCAGTCGGGCACCTCGCGCCAGTCGGTGAAGAGCCCACCGGTGGCCTGGCAGCCGCACTCGATGATGTGCCCGGCGAGGCTGCCGCCGGCGAGGCGGTCGTGGTCGGCGCTCGACCAGCCGAACTCGTGGATCAGCGCGCCCAGCGTCACCGCGCTGTCGACGCAGCGGCCGGTGATCACGATGTCGGCGCCGGCGCCCAGCGCGGCGGCGATCGGCAGTGCACCGAAGTAGGCGTTGGCGCTCAGCACCTCGGTGGGCAGCGGCTCGCCGGTGTCGAGGTCGCGCACGCCTTCGCTGCGCAACGCCGGCATCAGCGCGCTGACGTCGTCGCCCTCGACCACCGCGATGCGCGGCGCCAGGCCCATCGAGCCGGCCAGCGCGGCCAGCGCATCGGCGCAGCCGCGCGCGTTGATGCCGCCGGCGTTGGCGATCACCTTGATGCCGCGACGCATCACCTCGGGCAGCACCAGCTTCATCGCGCTGTCGACGAAGTCGGTGGCGTAGCCGAACTCCGGCCGCTTGGCGCGCGCGGCGGCCAGGATCGCCATCGTCGTCTCGGCGAGGTAGTCGAACACCAGGTAGTCGATCAGACCCGAGCTCACGAGCTGCGGCGCGCCGACCAGGCTGTCGCCCCAGAAACCCGAGGCACCGCCGATGCGCACCGGCGCGCCGGCGCGACGCCGGCCGTTCGCAGGGGTGGTTGAAGGGTTGGACATCGCGCACTCCGGTAGCGGCTGCTCCGAGGCTGCCGAAACGCAGTGTGCCGCGGATCGGGCGCGGCGTCGGCGCCGCCGCTACAGGCCGGCGGCCTGCAGCGTGCGCCCGAAGCGCTCGGCGTTCTGGAAGCCGATCACGCGCAGGCCATCGATCTCGCGGCCCTGCGCGTCGAAGAAGATCGTGCCAGGCGGTCCGAACAGGCCAAAGCGCTTGAGCAGTTCGCGGTCGGCGCCGTTGTTGGCGGTGACGTCGGCCTTCAGCAGCAGCGCACCCGACATGCGCTGCGCCACCTGCGGGTCGCTGAAGGTGAAGCGCTCCATCTCCTTGCACGACACGCACCAGTCGGCGTAGAAGTCGAGCATCACCGGCCGGCCCGGTGCGCGCAGCAGTTGATCGAGCTCGGCGCTGCTGCGCACCGGCTGGAAGCGAACGACGCCTGCGTTGCTGCCAGCCGCAACGGTGATCGGCACCAGGTGCTGCAGCGGGCGCAGCGGGTCGCTGCCGCCCGAGGCGGCGCCGACGATCTGCAACGAGCCGAGGATCAGCGCCACCACGCCGAACGCCTGCTTCAGCCAGGTGCGCGGCGCTGCCGCGTGCGTGTGGTGGTGGCGGTCGAACGGGCGCAGCATGAAGCCCGTCACCAGCAGCAGCAGGCCCCAGGCGCCGAGCACCGCCCAGGCGGCGAGTACCGGTTGCACGATCCAGATCGCTACCGCGAACAGCAGCACGCCGAACGCGCGCTTGACCGAGGTCATCCACGCGCCGGACTTCGGCAGCCAGTCGCCCGCCGTGCCGCCGACCACCATCAACGGCACGCTCATGCCCGCGGCCAGCGAGAACAGCGCGCTGCCGCCGAGCGCGACGTCGCGCGTCTGGCTGATGAACACCAGCGCGCCGGCCAGCGGCGCGCTGACGCATGGGCTGACGATCAGCGCCGACAGCGCGCCCATCGCGAACACGCCGGCCGCCTGCCCCGCCGGCAGGCGCTGCGAGTGCGCGCTCATGCGGGTGGCCAGCGCCGCGGGCAGCCGCAGCTCGTAGACGTCGAACATCGACAGCGCGAACGCGGCCAGCAGCAAGGCGAACACCGCCAGCACAGCCGGCTTCTGCAAGTAGGCTGCGAGCCCTTCGCCGGCAAGCCCCGCGGCGATGCCGAGGCCCGCGTAGACGAGCGCCATGCCCAGCGAGTAGCTCGCCGCGAGCGCGAAGGCCTTGCGCCGCGACACCGGGCCGTCGCTGCCGGCGATGATCGATGACAGGATCGGCAGCATCGGCAGCACGCACGGCGTGAACGACAGCGCCACGCCCATCACGAAGAACGCACCCACCACCAGCCAGAAGCCGCCGCTGGCGAGCACCCCGTGAACGCCGCTGCCGTCGAACCAGGAGCCCACTTGCGGCGTCGGGCTCGCGGGGATGGCAGAGCCCGACAGGGCCGGCACCCCGGTGTCGGCCGCTGCGACCTGCACGCGCGCGCTGCCATCGCCGCCGAAGGCGACCAGGCTGACCTTGGCCGTGCTCGTCATCGGCGGGTAGCACAGGCCGGCATCGGCGCAGCCCTGCGACACCACGTTGAGCACGAAGCTCGCGGGCGCCTTGTCGACCGGCACGCTGACGCGCAATTCGTCGCGGTAGCTCTCGACGTCCTTCTGGAAGGTGTCGTCGAACTTGATCTTGCCCGTGGGCATCGCTAGCGGCCCCAGGGTCGCCTCGGGCGAGGTCACCGCGAAACGCTCGCGGTACATGTAGTAGCCCGGCGTGATCTTGAACCGCACCTCGACGTGGCGATCGTCGGCCGCGCGCACCGAGAAGCGGAATGCCTGCTCGGACTCGAGGAACTGCGGCTCGTCGGCCGTCGCGGCACGCGTTGCGCCGGCCGCTGCCAGCCACAGCATCAGCATCGCCAGCAGCCAGGCCGGCAGGCAGTGCGCGCGGACGGTGGACATCACGGCAGCTTTGGGTGTGGGCGACCTACGGGGTTTCTCGACCGGCATTGTCGCGCAGGCACCGTGACACGAGGGCACGAAGGCCGGCGCTGCCGGCCTTTCATCATGAAATCGAGGCAGCGCAAGCTGGTGGGCGCTCACCTAGGCGTTGGCCCTGACGGCTGCTCCAGTCGTTGGTGCCCGCCACACCTGCACCTTCGGGCGCTCGCCCCTCCTGAGCCATTGGCCAGCGCGCAGGCGCTGGCTCGTGTGCTCAGTCGCCCTGCGGGCCGCGCTCGCGCCTGCAGGCGCTCGCCCCTCCTGAGCCATTCGCCAGCGCGCAGGCGCTGGCTCATGCGCTCAGTCGGCCTTGGCGGCGGCTTCGTCCTTGGCGGCGTCGGTGCTCACCGGCTCCGGACGGTCGACCAGCTCGACGTACGCCATCGGCGCAGCGTCGCCGACGCGCCAGCCCATCTTCAGGATGCGGGTGTAGCCGCCGGGACGCTTGTCGTAGCGCGGACCCAACTCGCCGAACAGCTTGACCACCGCGGCGCGGTCGCGCAGACGCGAGAACGCGAGGCGCTTGTTGGCCAGGCTCGGCGCCTTGCCCAGCGTGATCAGCGGCTCGACCACGCGGCGCAGCTCCTTGGCCTTGGGCAGCGTGGTCTTGATCGCCTCGTGGGTGAGCAGCGAGACGCACATGTTGCGCAGCATCGCCAGGCGATGCTCGCTGGTGCGGTTGAGTTTGCGAAGTCCGTGACGGTGACGCATGTCGATTCCTTCGGTTGTGGTGCCGCGGCCGTGTCAGGTACCGCGGCTTGCAAGCCGGCTCTTCTTCGGGGAGCCTTGGGCTGTTGGCTTGCCGTTGTCGTCGCTTCGGCGGGCTTGCCGGCTCAGCGCTTGTCCAGGCCCTGCGGCGGCCAGTTCTCGAGTCGCGCACCGAGCGTGAGGCCGCGCGAGGCCAGCACTTCCTTGATCTCGTTGAGGCTCTTGCGGCCGAGGTTGGGCGTCTTCAGCAGTTCGGTCTCGGTGCGCTGGATGAGGTCGCCGATGTAGTAGATGTTCTCGGCCTTCAGGCAGTTGGCCGAGCGCACCGTGAGCTCGAGCTCGTCGACCGGGCGCAGCAGGATCGGATCGAACTGCGTCTGGCGCTGCGCCGGCTGGTCGAAGGCGGCGATCTCGCTGCCCTCGAGCTGTGCGAACACCGCGAGCTGCTCGACCAGGATCTTGGCCGAAGCGCGGATCGCCTCCTCCGGGCTGATCGCGCCGTTGGTCTCGATTTCCATCACCAGCTTGTCGAGGTCGGTGCGCTGCTCGACGCGCGCGTTCTCCACCGCGTAGCTGACGCGCTTGACCGGCGAGAACGACGCGTCGAGCACGATGCGGCCGATGCTCTTGGTGGGCTCGTCGCCGAAGCGCCGCAGGTTGCCCGGCACGTAGCCGCGGCCCTTCTCGACCTTGATCTGCATGTCGAGCTTGCCGCCTTGCGCCAGGTTGGCGATCACGTGGTCGGGGTTGATGATCTCGACGTCGTGCGGGGTCTGGATGTCGCCGGCGGTGACCGGACCCTCGCCCTCCTTGCGCAGCACCAGCGTGACCTCGTCGCGGTTGTGCAGCCGGAACACCACGCCCTTCAGGTTGAGCATGATGTTGACCACGTCCTCGGCGACGCCGTCGACCGTGCTGTACTCGTGCAGCACGCCGGCGATGGTGACTTCGGTCGGCGCGTAACCCACCATCGACGACAGCAGCACGCGCCGCAGCGCGTTGCCCAGCGTGTGGCCGTAGCCGCGCTCGAACGGCTCGAGCGTGACCTTGGCGCGATGGCCGCCCAGCGGCTCGACGTTGATGGCTTTGGGCTTCAAAAGATTGGTTTGCATGCGTCCTCTAGTTCCTCTCAATACCCTCGGCTCGTTACACCGATAAGGCTGATGGACCGTGCCGGGATGAAGGTCGTCGCCCCGTACCCGGCAAGCGGGGCAACCGAAAAGGGTCGGCGGCCGATGGCCGGCAACCCGCTGTCGTCGTTAGCGCTAGCGCGAGTACAGCTCCACGATCAGCGCTTCCTTGATGTCGGCGCCGAACTGGTCGCGGTCGGGCATGGCCTTGAACACGCCCGAGAACTTGCTGGCGTCGACCGCCACCCAGGCAGGCAGGCCCACCGACTCGGCGAGCTTGAGTGCATCTTGCACGCGCAGTTGCTTCTTGGCCTTGTCGCGCAACGCGATCGTGTCGCCGGTTCTGACCTGGTACGAGGCGATGTTCACCACCTTCTCGTTGACCGTCACCGCCTCGTGCGACACCAGTTGCCGCGCCTCGGCACGGGTGGAGCCGAAGCCCATGCGGTAGACCACGTTGTCGAGGCGCGACTCCAGGATCGCCAGCAGGTTCGAGCCGGTGTTGCCCTTGCGGCGTTCGGCCTCGGCGAAGTAGCGCCGGAACTGCCGCTCGAGCACGCCGTACATGCGCTTGACCTTCTGCTTCTCGCGCAGTTGCAGGCCGAAGTCCGACGTGCGCGAGCCCGACGTGCGGCCGTGCTGGCCAGGCTTGCTGTCGAACTTGGCCTTGTCGCTGATCGCGCGGCGCGCGCTCTTCAGGTAGAGATCGGTGCCTTCGCGGCGCGACAGCTTGGCCTTGGGTCCTAGGTAACGTGCCACTTGATGTTCCTTCGATTGTCGATCTGACGCGAGCCCGACGCTTCATTGGGGTCGATTCGCGCGAGTCTGGCGGGGTTGTTCTCGAAAATGGCGCTCAGACAGGGGTCACAGCAGGCGAAACACGGGCGGCCGCCGGCCGCCCGCGCGCGAGGTCTCTCAAATCCTTCTGCGCTTCTGCGGGCGGCACCCGTTGTGCGGGATCGGCGTCACGTCGCTGATCGAGTTGATGCGGATGCCCAGCGAGGCCAGCGCACGCACGCTCGACTCGCGCCCGGGGCCCGGGCCCTTGATGCGCACGTCGAGGTTCTTGATGCCCTGCTCCTGCGCGGCGCGGCCGGCCGTCTCGGCGGCCACCTGTGCGGCGAACGGCGTGCTCTTGCGCGAGCCCTTGAAGCCCTGGCCGCCCGAGGAGGCCCAGGCCAGCGCCGCACCCTGGCGGTCGGTGATGGTGATGATCGTGTTGTTGAACGACGCGTGTACGTGCGCGACGCCGTCGGCCACGTTCTTGCGAACCTTCTTGCTGACGCGGCGTGCCGCGGTGTTGACGGGTGGTTTGGCCATGGTCGGTGGTGCCTTCGATGCGGTGGCGGGCTTACTTCTTCAGCGCGGCGGCGCCCTTCTTGGGGCCCTTGCGCGTGCGCGCGTTGGTGCGGGTGCGCTGCCCGCGCACCGGCAGGCCGCGACGGTGGCGCATGCCACGGTAGGTGCCCAGGTCCATCAGCCGCTTGATGTTGATCGACATCTCGCGGCGCAGGTCGCCCTCGATCGTCAGACGCGCGATCTCCTCGCGGATCTTCTCGAGTTCGTTGTCGGTGAGATCCTTGACCTTCTTGGAATAGGCGATGCCCACCGAGTCGCAGATTCTCTGCGCGGTGGAGCGGCCGATGCCGTAGATCGCGGTGAGGCCGATCTCGGCGTGCTTGTGCACGGGGATGTTGATGCCGGCGATGCGTGCCATGGTCTTCCTTTAACCTCTCTTCCAGGCCGCGCGCCTGCATGCGCGCGGCCGTTCGATCGGCGAGGGCCGGTCCGCAGGGACCGGCCCTCGCCTATCTCACCCCTGCCTTTGCTTGTGACGCGGGTCGGTGCAGATCACGCGCACGACGCGCTTGCGTCGCACGATCTTGCAGTTGCGGCACATCTTCTTCACCGATGCAGCGACTTTCATTGCTCTTTCTCCTGGCTCGCTCACTTCGCACGGAACACGATGCGGGCGCGCGTCAAATCGTAGGGCGTCAGCTCGACGGTCACCTTGTCGCCGGGCAGGATGCGGATGTAGTGCATGCGCATCTTCCCGGAGATGTGGCCCAGCACGACGTGTCCGTTCTCCAGCTTCACGCGGAAGTTGGTGTTGGGCAGCTTCTCGAGGATCTCGCCCTGCATCTGGATGACGTCGTCTTTGGCCATACGGTGGGTCGGGTGAACGCCTTTCTGTTCGGTTCAACTGGTCTTGAAATTGGCCTTCTTGAGCAGCGACTCGTACTGCTGGCTCATCACGTAGCTCTGCACCTGCGCCCAGAAGTCCATCGTCACGACGACGATGATCAGCAGCGAGGTGCCGCCGAAGTAGAACGGCACGTTGTACTTCAGCACCAGGAACTCCGGCAGCAGGCACACCGCGGTGATGTAGATCGCCCCGGCCAGCGTCAGGCGCGACAGGATGCGGTCGATGTGCTTGGCGGTCTGCTCGCCGGGCCGGATGCCGGGGATGAAGGCACCGCTCTTCTTGAGGTTGTCGGCGGTCTCGCGACTGTTGAAGACGAGTGCCGTGTAGAAGAAGCAGAAGAAGATGATCATGCCGGCGTACAGCAGCACGTAGATCGGCTGGCCCGGCGACAGCGCCTGCGAAAGATCCTTCAGCCAGCGCAGGCTGTCGCCGGTGGCGAACCAGCCGACGATCGTGGCCGGCAGCAGGATGATCGAGCTGGCGAAGATCGGCGGGATCACGCCCGACATGTTGAGCTTGAGCGGCAGGTGCGAACTCTGCCCGCCGTAGACCTTGTTGCCGACCTGCCGCTTGGCGTAGTTGACGAGGATCTTGCGCTGCCCTCGCTCGACGAACACCACCGCGTAGGTGACCAGGACCACCAGCGCGATGATGAACAGCGCGATGATCACGCTCATCGCACCGGTGCGCACCAGTTCGCCGAGGCCGCCGATGGCATTGGGCAGGCCAGCGGCGATGCCGGCGAAGATCAGGATCGAGATGCCGTTGCCGAGGCCGCGCTCGGTGATCTGCTCGCCCAGCCACATCAGGAACATCGTGCCCGCGGTGAGGCTGACCACCGCGGTCATGCGAAAACCGAAGCCCGGCACCAGCACGAGCCCGGGCGAGCCTTCGAGCGCCAGCGCGATGCCCAGCGACTGGAACAGCGCCAGCCCCAGCGTGCCGTAGCGCGTGTACTGCGTGATCTTGCGCCGACCTGCCTCGCCCTCTTTCTTCAGCGACTCCAGCGTCGGGATCACGTAGGTCATCAATTGCATGATGATCGACGCGCTGATGTAGGGCATGATGCCCAAGGCGAACACGGTGAAGCGCGACAGCGCGCCGCCGGAGAACATGTTGAACAGGCCCAGGATGCCGCCCTGCTGCGACTTGAAGAGTTCGTGCAGCTGATCGGGATCGATCCCCGGCACCGGAATGTGCGTGCCGATGCGGTAGACCACCAGCGCGAGCAGCAGAAAGACCAGCCGGCGACGCAGATCGCCGAACTTGCCGCTCTTGGCCAGTTGGTTTGCCGAGGTGACCATGTTGCTGCGGCCGCTGTCGGGTTTTCGTCGGATGCGAGTCCGCGCGCTACTGGGCCGCCGGCACGGTCTCGACCTTGCCGCCGGCCGCTTCGATGGCCGCCTTGGCGCCGGCGGTGACGCCGATGCCCTTCAGGCTGACCTTGCGCTCGAGCTTGCCGCTGTTGATGACCTTGACCGTCTTGACCCGCTCGCGCACCAGGCCGGCGGCCTTCAGCGACAGCAGATCGACCTCGCCAAGCCCCAAGCGCTCGAGGTCGCGCAGCGTGATCTCGGCGGCGAACTGCTTGAGCGCCGACTTGAAGCCCCGCTTGGGCAGGCGCCGCTGCAGCGGCATCTGACCGCCCTCGAAGCCGACCTTATGGAAGCCGCCGGCGCGCGAGCGCTGGCCCTTGTGGCCGCGCCCGGCCGTCTTGCCCAGGCCCGAGCCGATGCCGCGGCCGACGCGGCGGCGCGCCTTCTTGCTGCCGGCGGCGGGCTTGATGGTGTTCAGTTGCATGGTTGGTTCTCGCTTGCGCGCCGGCGCCTCACAGCACCTGCACCAGGTACGACACCTTGTCGACCATGCCGCGCACGGCCGGCGTGTCTTGCAGTTCGCGCACGCTGTTCAGGCGGCGCAGGCCGAGCCCGCGCACGGTGTCGCGGTGCGACTGCTTGCAGCCGATCGGACTCCTGACCAGCTTGACCTTGATCGTCTTGGTTGCTGCCATGGCACTGCCTCGGGGCGCGGTTCTCAGCCGAAGATCTCTTCGACGCTCTTGCCGCGCTTGGCGGCGATCTCGGCGGGTGTGGCCGAGTGCTTCAGCGCGTCGAGCGTGGCGCGCACCATGTTGTACGGATTGGTCGACCCCAGGCTCTTGGCAACGATGTCGGTGATGCCCATCACCTCGAACACCGCGCGCATCGGGCCGCCGGCGATGATGCCGTCGCCGGCCTTGGCCGGTGCCATCAGCACCTTGGCCGAGCCGTGCTCGCCGCGCAGGTTGTGATGGATGGTGCCGTTCTTCAGCGCCACCTTGATCATGTTGCGACGCGCCTGCTCCATCGCCTTCTGCACCGCCACCGGCACCTCGCGCGCCTTGCCCTTGCCCATGCCGATGCGGCCGTCGCCGTCGCCGACCACGGTGAGTGCGGCAAAGCCGAGGATGCGCCCGCCCTTGACGACCTTGGTGACGCGATTCACCGAGATCATCTTCTCCTTCAGGCCATCGTCGCGCCCTTCGTCCTGAACACGGGGTTGGAATTTCGCCATGTTGCTTCCTCGATCCTGGTTCAGAACTTCAGGCCGGCTTCGCGCGCCGCCTCGGCCAGCGCCTTGACGCGGCCGTGGTAGGCAAAACCGGCGCGGTCGAACGCCACCCTCTCGATGCCGGCGGCCTTGGCGCGTTCGGCGATGCGCTTGCCGACCAGCGTCGCCGCGGCCGCGTTGCCGCCCTTGCCCGCCGCACCGAGTTGGCCACGCAGGTCCTTCTCGACGGTGGAGGCGCTGACCAGGATCTTGCTGCCGTCGTCGGACACGATGCTGGCGTAGATGTGCAGGTTGGAGCGGAACACCGTCAGGCGCGCCACGTCGTGCTTGCCGATGCGCACGCGCGTCTGCCGGGCGCGGCGCAGGCGTTGCTCTCTCTTGTTCAACATGATGCGGCCCGCTCCTTACTTCTTCTTGGTTTCCTTGAGGGAAACGCGTTCGTCGCTGTATCGGATGCCCTTGCCCTTGTAGGGCTCGGGTGGCCGGATGCCGCGCACCTCGGCGGCCACCTGGCCCACCACCTGGCGGTCGGCGCCCTTGATGACGATCTCGGTTTGCGTCGGGGTTTCGCACTTGATGCCCGCGGGCATGTCCTTGACCACCGGGTGCGAGAAGCCGATCTGCAGGTTGAGCTTCTGGCCCTGCGCCTGCGCGCGAAAGCCCACCCCCACCAGCGTCAGCTTCCTCTCGAAGCCCTTGGAAACGCCGTTGACCATGTTGGCGACCAGCGCCCGCATCGTGCCGCTCATCGCGTTGGCCTGCATGCTGGCGTCGGCCGGCTCGAAAGTCACCTTGCCGCCGTCGTGCTTGATGCGCACGTGACTCGACAGCGCGCGCGACAGCGTGCCGTTGGCGCCCTTGACGGTGATCTTGTCGCTGGTGAGTTGTACGTCGACGCCCTTGGGCACGTCGATCGGCATCTTGGCTACGCGGGACATCGCTTCTCTCCTGTCAGGCCACGTAGACCAGCACTTCACCGCCGATGCCCGAGGCGCGCGCCTTGCGGTCGGTCATCACGCCCTTGGGCGTGGTGACGATCGCCACGCCCAGGCCGTTCATCACCTGCGGGATCGCGTCGCGCCCCTTGTAGACGCGCAGGCCCGGGCGGCTGACGCGCTCGATGCGCTCGATCACCGGGCGGCCCGCGTAGTACTTGAGCGCGATCTCCAGCTCGTTCCTGCCGGCGTCGCTCTTGATGGCGAAGCCGTCGATGTAGCCCTCGTCCTTCAGCACCTGGGCGATCGCCACCTTCAACTTCGACGACGGCATCGACACCACCGTCTTCTCGACGCCCTGCGCATTGCGGATGCGCGTCAGCATGTCGGCGATCGGGTCACTCATGCTCATATGGGATCTCCTGCAGCCAACGGCTTACCAGCTGGCCTTGACGACGCCGGGGATGTCGCCCTTGAACGCCAGCTCGCGGATCTTGCTGCGACCCAGGCCGAACTTGCGGAACGTGCCGCGCGGCCGGCCGGTCAGCCCGCAGCGGTTGCGCAACCGCGTCGGGTTGGCGTTGCGCGGCAGCTTCTGCAACTCCAGGCGGGCGGCGTAGCGCTCCTCGTCGGACTTGCGGGCATCGTCGGCAACGGCCTTCAGCTCGGCGTACTTCTTGGCGTACTTGGCCACCAGCTTCTCGCGCTTGCCTTCGCGCTGCTTGAGGGAGAGTTTCGACACGGATCGGACCCCTTAGTTCTTGAACGGGAAGCGGAAGGCGCTCAGCAGCGCCTTGCACTCGTCGTCGCTCTTGGCGCTGGTGGTGAAGCTGATGTTCAACCCGCGGATCGCGTCGATCTTGTCGTACTCGATCTCGGGAAAGATGATCTGTTCCTTGACGCCGACGTTGTAGTTGCCGCGGCCGTCGAACGAGCGGCCCGAGATGCCGCGGAAGTCGCGCACGCGAGGCAGCGCGATCGTCACGAAACGATCGAGGAACTCGTACATGCGGACACCGCGCAACGTGACCATCGTGCCGATCGGCACGTCCTCGCGGATCTTGAAGGCGGCGATCGCCTTGCGGCTCTTGGTCACCACCGGCTTCTGGCCGGCGATCTTGGTGAGGTCGGCCACCGCGTGGTCCATCACCTTCTTGTCGGCCACCGCCTCGCTGACGCCCATGTTGAGCGTGATCTTGCGCAGGCGCGGCACCTGCATGCTGCTCTTGTAGCCGAACTTCTTCATCAGGTCGGGAACGACCTTCTGGCGGTAGTAGGTCTGCAGACGCGGCGGCTGCGCCGGCTTGATGTCGACCGCTGCGGTCTTGACCGCGCTGGCTTCCTTCGACGGCTTTTCCTTGCCGCCTGCTGGCGTCGCCTTCGCCTTGGGCGCCGGCTTGTCCTTGGTGGCAGCTTTCTCGTTGGTGGCCATTGCCTTGCCTCTTACGCCTTGATCTCTTGGCCGCTGGACTTGAAGACGCGCGTGCGCGTGACCTTGTTCGTCTTGGGGTCCTTGCCGAGCTTGATGCCGACCCGGTCGGCCTTGCCGGTGGCCGCATTCCAGATCGCGACGTTGGACTGGTGGATCGGCAGCGTCTTGTCGACCACGCCACCGGTGGTGCCCTTCAACGGGTTGGGTTTGACGTGCTTCTTCACCACGTTGACGCCCTCGACGACGATGTGCTCGTCGTCGACCCGGCGCGTCACGGTGCCGCGCTTGCCCTTGTCGCGCCCGGTGGTCACGACGACCTGGTCGCCCTTGCGGATCTTGTTCATGGCCAGTCCTTGCGTGCGATGCGTCAGAGCACCTCGGGTGCCAGCGACACGATCTTCATGAAGCGCTCGGTGCGCAGTTCGCGAGTCACCGGCCCGAAGATGCGCGTGCCGATCGGTTCGAGCTTGGGATTCAGCAGCACCGCGGCGTTGGCGTCGAACTTGATCAACGAGCCATCGGCCCGGCGCACGCCCTTGGCGGTGCGCACGACCACCGCGCTGTAGACCTCGCCCTTCTTGACGCGGCCGCGCGGCGCGCACTCCTTGATCGACACCTTGATGATGTCGCCGATGCCTGCGTAGCGCCGCTTGGAGCCGCCGAGCACCTTGATGCACATGACGGACTTGGCGCCCGTGTTGTCGGCGACATCGAGCCGCGATTGCATTTGGATCATTGCTGTCCCCAACTTCTCCCGGCGCAGCCCTCGCGAGGCAGCAACCGGTCAGTCTTGGGCCCGCTTGCCGTGCGAGGCGCCAGAAGGCGCCATGCGCGGTGGGTTTGGGCTGAAATGCCGCGCGACCCTCGAGCCAAACCGGGCTTGCGCGGCGAAGCTGCGAATTATGCCCTGCCAGCGGGCGCCGCGTCAAACCGCAGCGGCTAGCGAAGCTCCCTGGCCTGCCGCAGCAAGGTATCGGCGTCGCTGACTTCGAACTTGCCTGGCGCCTCGACGTTCAGCGAACGGACGACGCCGTCCTTGACCAGCATCGAGTAGCGACGCGAACGCAGCCCCATGCCGCCGGCGGTCAGGTCGAGCGTCAACCCGGTGGCCCTGGCGAACTCGGCGCTGCCGTCGGCCATCATGCGCACCGTGCCCGCAGTCTTCTGGTCGCGGCCCCAGGCGCCCATGACGTGGGCGTCGTTGACCGAGACGCACCAGATCTCGTCGACGCCAGCGGCCTTCAGGTCGGCCGCGCGCGCCACGTAGCTCGGCACGTGCTTGGCCGAGCAGGTGGGGGTGAAGGCGCCGGGCAGGCCGAACAGGGCGATGGTCTTGCCGGCAGCCGCCTTCGCAATGTCGAACTTGTTCGGGCCGACCGAGCAACCGTTGCCTTCGACCTCGACGAACTCCTGCAGCGTGCCGTCGGGCAGCTTGTCGCCAACCTTGATCATGAGACAGTCTCCTTTGAAAGCAATGAGGCCGGAAACGCCTTCGTGCAGCGGCCCGGCCTCGAGAGCGGCGCACGGAGCCGACCCGGCCCACTGCGCACGCGATGCAGTTCGCTAGACGATGCGCGCCTTTTGCACCAGGCGCGTGACCACCCAGCTCTTGGTCTTGGAGATCGGGCGCGACTCGGCGATCTCGACCATGTCGCCCGCCTTGTACTCGCCCTTCTCGTCGTGCGCATGGTACTTGCGCGACTTGCCGACGATCTTGCCGTACAGGTCGTGCGTGACGCGCCGTTCGACCAGCACCGTCACCGTCTTGGCGCGCTTGTCGGAGACGACGCGACCGACCAGCTTGCGCTGGTTCTTGCCCGGCGCGCCGATGACGATCTCACCCGCGGTCGAGGTCATTTCGCGGCCTCCTTCTTCTTCTGCGCCAGGATCGTCTTGGCGCGCGCGATGTCGCGGCGCGTACGGCTGAGCTGGGCGGTGTTGGTCAATTGCTGGGTCGCCTTCTGCATGCGCAGCCCGAAGTGGGCCTTCAGCAGGTCGGAGACCTCCTTCTCGAGCGCGGCCACGTCCTTGGCGCGCAGTTCGGATGCTTTCATCGTCGATCCTTTAGCGGGCGCTCAGGCGCCGACCTGGCGCGACACGAACACGCAACGCAGCGGCAGCTTGGCCGCCGCCAGCGTGAACGCCTCGCGGGCCAGCGATTCGGGTACGCCGTTCAACTCGTACAGCACCTTGCCCGGGGTGATCTCGGCCACGTAGTACTCGGGGTTGCCTTTGCCGTTGCCCATGCGCACTTCAGCGGGCTTCTGCGACACCGGTTTGTCCGGGAAGATGCGAATGAAGACGCGGCCGCCGCGCTTGATGTGGCGGGTGATCGCGCGGCGCGCGGCCTCGATCTGGCGCGCCGTCAGGCGGCCGCGCTCGGTGGCCTTGAGGCCGAACTCGCCGAACGAGACCGCGGCCCCACGCGTGGCGACGCCGGTGTTGCGGCCCTTCTGCTCCTTGCGGTACTTGCGGCGGGTCGGTTGCAGCATCGCTTACTCTCCTTTGCCCTCGGCCTTCGGCGCCACCACCTTGCGCACGCGCTTGACGGCGGGCTTGGCCGGGGCCGCGCCCGGGGTCGCCGCCTGGGCAGCCTCGAGCGGCTTGGCCACTTCGGGCGCCTCGGCACGCGCAGTGCGCTCGCCGACGCGGCCGCGGCCCGGTGCGCCGGCGGGCAGGCTGCGCGGCGCGCGACGCGGCCGACGATCGTCTTCGGCCGCCTCGGGCTTGGCGGCCGCACCGGGCGCATCGGCGCGACCGAGGTTGTCGCCTCGATAGACCCACACCTTGACACCGATCACGCCATAGGTGGTCTTGGCCTCCGAGAAGCCGTAGTCGATGTCGGCGCGCAGCGTGTGCAGCGGTACGCGGCCTTCGCGATACCACTCGGTGCGCGCGATCTCGATGCCGTTCAAGCGGCCGGCGCTCATGATCTTGATGCCCTGTGCGCCCAGGCGCATGGCGTTCTGCATCGCACGCTTCATCGCGCGGCGGAACATGATGCGCTTCTCGAGTTGCTGCGTGATCGACTCGGAGATCAACTGCGCATCGATCTCGGGCTTGCGGACCTCCTCGATGTTCACCGCCACCGGCACGCGCAGGCGACGCGCCAGCTCGGCCTTGAGGTTCTCGATGTCCTCGCCCTTCTTGCCGATCACCACGCCCGGGCGTGCCGAATAGATGGTGATGCGCGCGTTCTTGGCCGGCCGCTCGATCAGGATGCGCGAGACGGCGGCATTCTTCAGCCGTTTCTTCAGGAACTCGCGCACCTGCAGATCCTCGGCCAGCATGCTGGCGAAGTTGCGGCTGCCGGCGTACCAGCGCGACGACCAGGCGCGCGTGACCGGCAGGCGGAATCCGGTCGGATGGATCTTCTGTCCCATGTTGCTTGGCCTTCAGTTGCCGACGGTCACGTAGATATGGCAGGTGCCCTTGCTGATGCGGTTGCCGCGCCCCTTGGCGCGCGCGCGAAAGCGCTTCAGCGTCGCGCCCTGCTCGACGTAGATCGACCTGACCCTCAGTTCGTCGATGTCGACTCCGTCGTTGTGCTCGGCATTGGCGATCGCCGACTCCAGCGCCTTCTTGACGATGACGGCGGCCTTGCGCGGCGTGAAGGCCAGGATGTTCAACGCCTGGTCCACCTTCTTGCCGCGCACCAGGTCGGCCACCAACCGGCCCTTGTCGGCCGACAGGCGCACGCCGCGCACGATCGATTTGGTTTCGGTTGCCATGTCGGCGCCCCCTTACTTGACCGCTTTCTTGTCCGCCGGGTGACCCTTGAAGATGCGGGTCGCGGCGAACTCGCCGAGCTTGTGGCCGACCATCTGGTCGGTCACGTACACCGGCACGTGCTGCTTGCCGTTGTGCACGGCGATCGTCAGGCCGATGAAATCGGGCAGGATGGTCGAGCGGCGCGACCAGGTCTTGATCGGCTTCTTGTCCTTGGTGGCGGAGGCCTTCTCGACCTTGCCCAGCAGGTGGTGGTCCACGAACGGACCCTTCTTCAGTGAACGTGCCATAGGTCAGTTGCTCCGCCGTGCTTCGCGCGGCTGCTGATGCATGAACCAACGCAGCCAAGCGGCCGCCGCGGAACTGGCTTCGCCAGGCCGCTGGCGGCGCCCCCTCGAGGGGGAGGCGCCGAAGGCGCATCGGGGGTGGGCCAGGTTCATCATTTCTTGCGGCGCGAGACGATCATCGTCTGGGTGCGCTTGTTCTTGCGGGTGCGATAGCCCTTGGTCAGCGTGTTCCACGGCGACACCTGCGGCTGCGCCTCGCCGGTGCGGCCTTCGCCGCCGCCGTGAGGGTGGTCGATCGGGTTCATCGCCACGCCGCGCACGGTGGGGCGGATGCCCTGCCAGCGGATCGCACCGGCCTTGCCGTAGTGGCGCAGGTTGTGCTCTTCGTTGCTGACCTCGCCGATGGTGGCGCGGCAATCGATGTGGATCTTGCGCACCTCGCCGGAACGCATGCGCACCTGGGCGTAGGTGCCTTCGCGCGCCATCAGCGTCACCGACGCGCCGGCCGAACGCGCGATCTGCGCGCCTTTGCCGGGCAGCATCTCGATGCAATGGATCGTCGAGCCCACCGGAATGTTGCGGATCGGCAGCGTATTACCCGCCTTGATCGGCGCCTCGGAGCCCGACAGCAGTTGCGCACCGACTTCCAGCCCACGCGGGGCGATGATGTAGCGGCGCTCGCCGTCGGCATAGCACAGCAGCGCGATGTGCGCGGTGCGGTTGGGGTCGTACTCGATGCGCTCGACCTTGGCGGGGATGCCGTCCTTGTTGCGCTTGAAGTCGACCACCCGGTAGTGGTGCTTGTGACCGCCGCCCTTGTGCCGCATCGTGATGTGGCCATTGTTGTTGCGGCCGGCCTTCTGCTTCTGCGGCTCGAGCAGCGACGCCTCGGGGGCACCCTTGTGCAGGTGCTTGTGCACCACCTTCACCAGTGCACGGCGGCCGGGCGAAGTGGGTTTGACCTTGATGACGGCCATTTAAGCGGCCTCCCCCGAGAAGTTGAGCTGCTGGCCTGGCATCAACGAGACATAGGCCTTCTTCACGTGGTCGCGGCGGCCGATCGAGCGGCCGAAGCGCTTGGTCTTGCCCTTGACATTGACGATCTGCACCGAGGCGACCTCGATCTTCTGCGCGGCGAACATCAACTCGACGGCGGCCTTGATCTCGGGTTTGGTGGCATTGCGCAGCACCTTGAACAGCACCTGGTTGTGCTTCTCGCCGACGCGCGTGGCCTTCTCGGAAACGATCGGCGCGACAAGGATCTGCGCCAGGCGACTCTCGTCGTACCTGGGCCTGGCAACGGGGGCAGAGGCAGCCGTGCTCATCGGACCCCCTTGGCGCTGCGCGCCGTCCCCCCAAGGGGGAATTCGCCCTGCGGGCGGCCGTACGGGCTCATGCGTACATCTCCTTCAGCTGCTCGATCGCGCCCATGGTGACCAGCACCTTCTTGTAGAACACCAGCGACAGCGGGTCGGCGTAGCGAGGCTCGACGACCAGCACGTTGGCCAGGTTGCGCGAGGCGAGCGCGAGGTTCTCGTCGACCGCGTCGGCGATCACCAGCACCGAGTCCAGCCCCATGGCCTTGAGCTTGGCGGCCAGCAGCTTGGTTTTCGGCGCATCGACCTTGATCGCATCGACCACCGCCAGGCGGCCGTCGCGCGCGAGCTGCGACAGGATCGACGCCATGCCGGCGCGGTACATCTTCTTGTTGAGCTTGTGGGCGAAGTTCTCGTCCGGGCTGTTGGGGAACGTGCGGCCGCCGCCTCGCCACAGCGGCGAGCTGGTCATGCCGGCACGGGCGCGGCCGGTGCCCTTCTGTCGCCACGGCTTCTTGGTGCTGTGCTTGACGGCTTCACGGTTCTTCTGCGCGCGCGTGCCCTGGCGCGCATTGGCCTGGAACGCCACCACCACCTGGTGCACCAGCGCCTCGTTGTAGTCGCGCGCGAACACGGTGTCGGGCGCGTCGACCTTCGAGGTGGCCTGGCCTTGATCGTTCAGGAGCTCGAGCTGCATCACTTGGCTCCCTTCTTGGCGCGCGTGCGCACCGCCGGGTGCACGGTGACGAAGCCGCTGCGCGCGCCCGGCACGGCGCCCCTCACCAGCAGCAACGAGCGCGCCTCGTCGACGCGAACGACGTCGAGATTCTGCGTGGTCACCGTCTCGTCGCCCATGTGGCCCGACATGCGCTTGCCCGGGAACACGCGCCCCGGATCCTGCGCCATCGAGATCGACCCGGGCACGTTGTGCGAGCGGCTGTTGCCGTGCGACGCACGCTGCGAACCGAAGTTGTGCCGCTTGATGGTGCCGGCAAAACCCTTGCCGATCGAGGTGCCCTGCACGTCGACCTTCTGGCCGGCCGCAAACAGGGTCACCGGTACGCTCGCGCCCGGCTTGTACTGGCCCACCACCTCGGCGGAGACGCGGAACTCGCGCAGCACTTCGCCCGCCTCGACGCCCGCCTTGGCGAGGTGGCCGGCTTCGGGCTTGGTGACGCGCGACGCCTTGCGCGAACCGAAGGCCACCTGCAGCGCGTTGTAGCCGTCGGTGGCTTCGGTCTTGACCTGCGTGACGCGGTTGTTGGACACGTCAAGCACCGTCACGGGCACGGCATCGCCGTCGTCCGTGAAGATGCGCATCATGCCCACCTTGCGGCCCAGCAAGCCGAGACGATGGCCGTGTGCGGCAGTCGTCATGGTTCGTTCTCCAGCGCCGAGGCAATCGGCGCCTTTGTTTCACATGCCCGACAACGATTGGCCGGGCTGGTTCGGTGCCGCAGCAGCATCGAACGGCCACTGCGGCGAGCCGGGCAGTATAGCCGATGCGCCGGTCGCATCGGCTGCCCCGCCCGCGATCACTGCAGCTTGATCTCGACGTCGACACCCGCGGGCAGATCGAGCTTCATCAGCGCGTCGACTGTCTTGTCGGTCGGATCGACGATGTCCATCAGCCGCTGGTGGGTGCGGATCTCGAACTGGTCGCGGCTGGTCTTGTTGACGTGCGGCGAGCGCAGGATGTCGAAACGCTGCTGGCGCGTGGGCAAGGGCACCGGACCCTTGACGATCGCGCCGGTACGTTTGGCGGTGTCGACGATCTCGAGCGCGGACTGGTCGATCAGCTTGTAGTCGAATGCCTTCAAGCGGATCCGGATCTTCTGTTTGGTCATGGTCTTTCCTAAAGAGCGGTACTCATGTCGCGGCCCCTAGGGCCGCGACGAAGCGAGCGTTGTCGGCCAGGCGCCCCATCCGCCGGGCCGCCCCAAGGATGGGGCGGGCCCCCTCGGGGGGCGGCTGCAAGCGCCGTTAAGGCGCGACGCAGCCGGGGGTTCCATGTCACTCGATGATCTTCGCGACGACGCCGGAGCCGACGGTGCGTCCACCTTCGCGGATGGCAAAGCGCAGGCCCTCCTCCATCGCGATGGGGGCAATCAGCTTGACGGTGATCCCCACGTTGTCCCCGGGCATCACCATCTCCTTGTCCTTGGGCAGCTCGATGGCCCCGGTGACGTCGGTGGTGCGAAAGTAGAACTGCGGCCGGTAGTTGTTGAAAAACGGCGTGTGCCTCCCGCCTTCCTCCTTGCTCAGCACGTACACCTCGGCGGTGAAGTGGGTGTGCGGCTTGATGCTGCCGGGCTTGGCCAGCACTTGCCCGCGCTCGACTTCTTCGCGCTTGGTGCCGCGCAGCAAGATGCCCACGTTGTCGCCGGCCTGCCCCTGGTCGAGCAGCTTCCTGAACATCTCCACCCCGGTGCAGGTGGTCTTTTGCGTGGCGCGGATGCCCACGATCTCGATTTCGTCGCCCACTTTGACGATGCCGCGCTCGACCCGCCCGGTGACCACCGTGCCGCGCCCGCTGATGCTGAAGACGTCTTCGACGGGCATCAGGAAGGCTCCGTCGATGGCGCGCTCGGGGGTGGGGATGTAGCTGTCCAGCGCGTCGGCGAGCTTCATGATGGCGCCTTCGCCCATCTCGCCTTTGTCGCCTTCCATCGCCAGCTTGGCCGAGCCTTTGACGATGGGGGTGTCATCCCCGGGGAAGTCGTACTTGCTCAGCAGTTCGCGCACCTCCATCTCGACGAGTTCGAGCAGCTCGGCGTCGTCGACCATGTCGCACTTGTTCATGAACACGATGATGTACTTGACGCCCACTTGGCGCGCCAGCAGGATGTGTTCGCGGGTCTGGGGCATGGGGCCGTCGGCGGCACTGACCACCAGGATGGCCCCGTCCATCTGCGCCGCCCCGGTGATCATGTTCTTGACGTAGTCGGCGTGCCCGGGGCAGTCGACGTGCGCGTAGTGGCGCTTGGCGGTCTCGTACTCCACGTGCGCGGTGTTGATGGTGATGCCGCGGGCCTTCTCTTCGGGGGCCGCGTCGATCTGGTCGTAGCTCTTGACGTCACCGCCGAACTTGCCCGCCAGCACCGAGGTCATCGCCGCGGTCAGCGTGGTCTTGCCGTGATCCACGTGCCCAATGGTGCCTACGTTCACGTGCGGCTTCTTGCGCTCGAATTTGCCTTTTGCCATCGCTCGATCTCCATCTCAAAGAGCATTGCCAGCTGCGTCGTTTTGGGTCTGTCGCGCATTGCACTGCCGCTGACCGCAGTGCGCCGGGGCCGAAGACCGTACGAGGGCCGGACTCCAGCGAGTCCGCCCCCGGCTTCCTACTTCGTTCTTGCGTTGATGATCGCCTCGGCCACGTTCTTCGGGGCCTCGGCGTAGTGCTTGAACTCCATCGTGTACGTCGCGCGACCCTGCGACATCGATCGCAGCGTCGTCGAGTAGCCGAACATCTCCGACAGCGGCACCTCGGCCTTGATGACCTTGCCGCCGCCGGGCATGTCGTCCATGCCCTGCACCATGCCGCGGCGCGAGCTGAGATCGCCCATCACCGAGCCCGCGTAGTCCTCGGGTGTCTCGACCTCGACGGCCATCATCGGCTCGAGCAGCACCGGCTGCGCCCTCCTGCAGGCTTCCTTGAAGCCGATCGAGGCGGCCAGCTTGAATGCGTTCTCGTTGGAATCGACCTCGTGGTACGAGCCGAACGTCAGCGTGACCTTGACGTCGACCACCGGATAGCCCGCGAGCACGCCGTTGGGCAGCGAGTCCACGATGCCCTTGTTGACCGCCGGGATGAACTCGCGCGGCACCACTCCGCCCTTGATCGCGTCGACGAACTCGAAACCCTTGCCGTGCTCCTGCGGTTCGACCTTCAGCACCACGTGGCCGTACTGGCCCTTGCCGCCCGACTGGCGGACGAACTTGCCTTCGACGTCGGCCACCGCCTTGCGGATCGTCTCGCGATAGGCGACCTGCGGCTTGCCGACGTTGGCCTCGACGCCGAACTCGCGCTTCATGCGGTCGACGATGATCTCCAGGTGCAACTCGCCCATGCCGGCGATGATGGTCTGGCCGCTCTCCTCGTCGGTGCGCACGCGAAACGACGGGTCCTCCTGCGCCAGACGGCCCAGCGCGATGCCCATCTTCTCCTGGTCGCTCTTGGTCTTGGGTTCGACCGCCTGCGAGATCACCGGCTCCGGGAACTCCATCTTCTCGAGCGTGATGATGGCGTCGGGGTCGCACAGGGTCTCGCCGGTGGTCACGTCCTTCAGGCCGACGCAGGCCGCGATGTCGCCGGCGAGGATCTCCTTGATCTCGTCGCGCTGGTTGGCGTGCATCTGCAGGATGCGGCCGATGCGCTCCTTCTTGCCGCGGATCGGGTTGTAGACCGAGTCGCCGCTCTTCAGCACCCCGGAGTAGACGCGCACGAACGTGAGCTGACCGACGTACGGGTCGGTCATCAGCTTGAACGCGAGCGCAGAGAACTTCTCCTTGTCGTCGGCCTTGCGCGAGACCTCCTTGTCGTCGTCGTCGGTGCCTTGCACCGGCGGGATGTCGGCCGGCGACGGCATGAACTCGATCACCGCGTCGAGCATGCGCTGCACCCCCTTGTTCTTGAACGCGGTGCCGCACAGCATCGGCTGGATCTCGCCGGCGATCGTGCGCAACCGCAGGCCGAGCTTGATCTCGGCCTCGGACAGGTCGCCCGATTCGAGGTACTTGTTCATCAGCTCTTCGTTGGCCTCGGCGGCGGCCTCGATCATGTGATCGCGCCACTTTTTGCACTCGGCCTCGAGATCCGCCGGAATCGGGCCGTACTCGAACTTCATGCCCTGGCTCGGCTCGTCCCAGACGATCGACTTCATCTTGAACAGGTCGACCACCCCCTTGAACTGCTCTTCCGCACCGATCGGCACCACCACCGGGACGGGGTTGGCCTTCAGGCGCGACTTCATCTGCTCGTAGACCTTGAAGAAGTTGGCGCCGACACGGTCCATCTTGTTGACGAACGCCAGGCGCGGTACCTTGTACTTGTTGGCCTGGCGCCAGACGGTCTCGCTCTGCGGCTGCACGCCGCCCACCGCGCAATAGACCATGCACGCGCCGTCGAGCACGCGCATGCTGCGCTCGACCTCGATCGTGAAGTCGACGTGGCCCGGCGTGTCGATGATGTTGATGCGGTGCTCGGGGAAGGACAGGTCCATCCCCTTCCAGAAGCAGGTGGTCGCCGCCGAGGTGATGGTGATGCCGCGCTCCTGCTCCTGCTCCATCCAGTCCATCG
Organism: Ideonella sp.; assembly: GCA_015075545.1. Taxonomy (GTDB): domain Bacteria; phylum Pseudomonadota; class Gammaproteobacteria; order Burkholderiales; family Burkholderiaceae_C; genus JAEUPI01. The sequence continues at coordinate 367,808 of JABTUC010000001.1, forward strand.
TGGCCGCGCCGTCGTGCACCTCGCCGATCTTGTGGTTGACCCCGGTGTAGAAGAGGATGCGCTCGGTGGTGGTGGTCTTGCCGGCATCGATATGCGCCGAAATGCCGATGTTTCGGTAACGCTCGATGGGGGTCTTGCGGGACATGGTTCGCTCCAAATACAGGGCCGCCTGCAGGGTCGGCGACAACCCTGGCGAGCAGCCGGCAGGTACGAAAGTGCGGTTCGGGCTAGAAGCGGAAGTGCGAGAACGCCTTGTTGGCTTCGGCCATGCGGTGCACCTCGTCGCGCTTCTTCATCGCACCGCCGCGACCTTCGCTGGCTTCGAGCAACTCGTTGGCCAGCCGCGCCGCCATCGACTTCTCGCCGCGCTTGCGCGCCGATTCCTTCAGCCAGCGCATCGCCAGCGCGACGCGCCGAATTGGACGCACCTCGACAGGTACCTGATAGTTCGCACCGCCGACGCGGCGGGACTTCACCTCGACCATAGGCTTCACGTTATTGAGCGCGGTCAGGAAGATCTCCATCGGATCCTTGCCCGCCTTCTTCTCGACCTGATCGAGCGCGCCGTAGATGATCGACTCGGCCACCGCCTTCTTGCCGGACTCCATGATGACGTTCATGAACTTGGACAGATCCACCGAGCCGAACTTCGGGTCGGGCAGGATCTCGCGCTTGGGAACTTCGCGACGACGTGGCATGGGAGTCTTCCTTCCTACTGGTTTCAGTTGGCGCAACGCCCTGTCGGCCTGCGCCTCGAAAGGCCATCGGGGCCCTTCACTTACTGGCCGGCGCCAACGGAGCCGGCCTGCACGGACCCGGCCCGAAAGGCCGGAGATCCTGGTGGCGGCGCCTTACGCCTTCTTGGGCCGCTTGGCACCGTACTTCGAGCGGCTTTGCTTGCGATCCTTGACCCCTTGCAGGTCGAGCGAACCGCGCACGATGTGATAGCGCACGCCCGGCAGATCCTTCACCCGCCCGCCGCGCACCAGCACCACCGAGTGCTCCTGCAGGTTATGCCCTTCGCCGCCGATGTACGAAATGACCTCGAAACCGTTGGTCAGCCGCACCTTGGCCACCTTGCGCAACGCCGAGTTCGGCTTCTTGGGGGTGGTGGTGTAAACGCGCGTGCACACGCCGCGGCGCTGCGGCGAGTTCTGCATGGCGGGCGACTTGCTCTTGGTCGCTTCGACCTTGCGGCCGACGCGAACGAGCTGGTTGATGGTGGGCATGTCTGACGCTTCCGGTGAGTGTTCGCTGGTCTGTCGGCTCAAGTGCCCAAGCGCCCCGGTGGCGTCGATGCCCCACACCGCGCAGGCGGGGCCGCTCGACAAAGAGCGCGGCAGAATCTGCCGAAAAGCTGCGAATTATATGCCGTCGCCGAAGACGCTCACAAGAACCGGCACACCGCCGCCGGCATGCGCTGCTTCGCAGCCGCCTTCGCTCGCGCCGGCCATGCTGGTGCTGGACACCAACACCGTGCTCGACTGGCTGGTGTTCGGCGACGGCGCTGCGCAAGCCGTCGGCCAGGCTATTGGGCGCGGCGACCTGCGGTGGCTGGCGACGCCGCACATGCTGGCGGAGTTGCGCGCGGTCTTGGGGCGGCCGCTGGCACCCCGTTGGGAGCGCGCACGCGAGCTTGCGCTAACTATCGACATCTCGCCCCTGGCGGCACTGTGCGCCGAGCCAGAGCGCGGTCGGCTGCAATGCCGGGACCCGGCCGATCAGCGCTTCATCGACCTCGCGCTCGCGCGCCGGCCAGCGCTACTGCTGACGCGCGACCGCGCGCTGCTGGCGCTGCGGCGACCGGCGGCCACAGCAGGTGTGCGAATCGAAACCGCAGCGGCCTGGCTCGCAGCGCGAATCGAAGGTCCCCGACCGTCCGGTGTGGAAACGACTCCCTCGCGCGATCCGGGCCGACCTCAAACGCCGAGGTAGCGCTGCAGCAGTTCGGGCTGCGACTTCAGATCGACGGCGGGCCCTTCGTGCGCGATGTGGCCGTTGTTGATGATGTAGACGCGGTCGGCCAGCGATAGCGTTGCCGCCAGGTTCTGCTCGACCAGCACGATCGTCTGGCCCGAATCGGCGAGCTTGCGGCAGACGGCCAGCAGATCCTTGACGATCACCGGCGCCAGCCCCTCGAAGGGCTCGTCGAGCAGGATGATCTTCGGCGCACGCACCAGCGCGCGCGCGATCGCCAGCATCTGCTGCTCACCGCCGGAAAGCTCGGTGCCGCGATTGGCGCGCCGCTGCTGCAGGCGCGGGAACATCTCGTAGACGCGCTCCAGCGGCCAGCGCGGCTTGGCGTTCAGCCCGGCAAGGACGAGGTTCTCCTCGACGCTGAGGGTGCCGAAGATGCGCCGCTCCTCGTGCACCAGCTGCATCCCCGCGCGCGCGATCTCGTGGCTCTTCTTGCCTGCGATCTCGGCGCCTTCGAACCGCACCGAACCCGAACGCGGCGTGACCACGCCCATCAGGCTCTTCAAGGTTGTGCTCTTGCCGGCGCCGTTGCGGCCGAGAAGCGCCACGACTTCGTTGCGCTCGATGCGCAGGCCGACGTCGAACAGGATGTGCGAGTCGCCGTAGTACGAGTTCAGACCCTTGACTTCGACCAGGCTCATGGCTTTCCAACGGCATGCATGCCGCCCAGGTAGGCCTCCTGCACGGCGGCGTTGTTCCTGATCTCCTCGGGTGTCCCTTCGGCCAGGATGCGGCCCTCCTGCAGCACCGTGACACGCTCGACCATCTCGAACAGCAGGTCCATGTCGTGGTCGATCACGATCAAGGTGCGCCCCTCGGCGATCGAGCGCAACAGCTTGACGGTCTCGACGCGCTCCGACGGGCTCATGCCGGCCAGCGGCTCGTCGAGCAGCAGCAGGCTGGGCGACGAAGCCAGCGCGAGCCCCACTTCCAGGCGGCGCTTCTCGCCGTAGGCCAGTTCGGACACGCGGGCGCCAGCCCGATGGGTCAGGTTCACCAGCTCCAGCGTCTGCGCCACGCGCGCCTGCAACCCGTCGACGCGATCGACGTTCGACAGCAGGTCGAGCCTGAACCTGCCGCGGCGCTCGGCCAGCGCCGAAATGGTCACGTTCTCGGCCACCGTGAGCTTGTCGAACAACTGGTTGACCTGGTAGCTCTTGGTCAGCCCGAGCTGGCAGACATCGGTGACGCCCATGCCGGTGATGTCGCGGCCCTCGAACACGATCTGCCCGGACGTCGGAGTGACTTCGCAGGTCAGCATCTTGAAGAACGTCGACTTGCCGGCGCCGTTGGGCCCGATGATGCCGCGCAGTTCGCCACGCCGGACGCTGAAGTCGATATCGGTGTTGGCGAGCACGCCGCCGTAGTGCTTGGTCAGGCCCTTGACCCGCAGCACCGGGCCATCGGTGGCGACCGCCGGCAGGCGTCGCGGCGGCACGGGTGGGGTCGCTGGCGCCGCGGCGCGGGAGTCGGCCCGAACCGCTGGCGCCTCGGCGGGCTTCTTCCTGCGGAACACCATCGCGTACAGGTCTGCCAGGCCGCCGATGATGCCCTTGCGCAGGAAGCAGACCAGCAGCAGGAAGACCAACCCGAGCGCCAGCCTCCACGTCGTTCCCATGTTGAGCGTGCCTTGCAGGAAGTCCTGCAGGAACAGCCAGACCGCGGCGCCGGCCAGCGGACCGAACAGCGTGCCGATGCCGCCGATGGCGGTCTGGATCACGAGTTGGCCCGAGGTGTCGAACATGAAGGCATCGGGCGGCATGAACCCCTGCATGACCCCCAGCAACCCGCCGGCCAGGCCCGCATAGGCCGCAGCGATGACGAACGCGACCAGCTTGTAGCCATGAACGTTGTGGCCGACGGCCGCGGCGCGCAACGGGTTCTCGCGGATGGCGCGAAACACGACGCCGACCGGCGAGCGGACGATCCGCAGCGCGACGACGATGCCGATGAAGAAGCACAGCGCGAGGAACGGATACAGCGCCGATCCGCTCTTGAACGCGTGGGTGTAACCGAACAAGCTGAACACCGGGGCCGGCACGCCGGTCAGGCCGTTCTCGCCGCCGGTCCACCGCGACAGCGGGTTGAACTCCAGGTAGAAGAAGACTTCGGAGATCGCGACCGTGATCATCGCGAAGTAGATCCCGGTGCGACGCAGCGCGATCAGTCCCACCAGGTAGCCGACGACGGCGGCCACCACGGTGCCGATCAGCAACGACAGCAAGACCGACGAGAATCCGGCCTCCACCAGCAGATAGGCCGCGACCATGCCGCCGGTGCCGTACAGCGCCGACTGCCCGAACGAGAGCAGCCCGGTGTAGCCGAACAGGATGTCGAAGCCGATGCCGAACAGGCCCAGCACCAGGACCCGGTTCACGGTGTCGGGTGCCGCCCCCAGAAACTCCAGCACGAACGGCGCGGCCACCAGCGCCACCGCCGTCAGCACCTCCGCCCGCGACGGACGCGGCAGCGACAGGCCCGAGGTCATTCGCGCCCCTTGACGCCCATCAGACCGGCGGGTCGGAACATCAGCACCAGCGTCATCGCGACGAACAGCATGATCTGCGACCAGGCGGGGTCGAACATCGAGGTGAGGCTGGCGATCTCACCGCAGATCAACCCGCCCAGGACGGCGCCGGGGAACGATCCGACACCACCGATCACCACCACCACGAAGGTCTGCACCAGGATCGCCTCGCCCATGTCGGGCGCCAGCGAGACCACCGGCGCGTTGACGATGCCCGCGAAGCCGGCCGCCATCGCGCCGATGCCGAACACGGCCATGAACACACGGTCGACGTTGAGGCCGAGTGAACCGACCATCACCGAGTCTTCGATTCCGGCGCGAACGATCAGCCCGAGCTGGCTCCTGTACAGCAGCAGGAACAACACGATCAGCGCCACCGCGACGATGCCCACGAGCGCCAGGCGGTAGGTCGGGTAGATCATGAAGCCGAGGTTGGTGGTACCGGTGAGGATGTCCGGCGCGGGCACCGACTTCGACAGGCTGCCGAAGAAATAGCGCACCACCTCGACGATGACGATGCCCAGACCGAAGGTCACGAGGAGCTGATCCTCGGGCGGGCGCTTGTAGAAATGCCGGATCAGCACGCGCTCGGTGAGCATGCCGAAGATCGCCAGGAACACCGTCCCCGTGGCGACCGCGACCAGGAACGAGCCGGTGTGGTCGTAGGCGACCCAGCCGGCGTACCCCCCCAGCATGAACATCGCGCCGTGCGCGAGGATCAGCACCCCGAGGGCGCCGTAGATGATGGTCAGCCCGGAGCTGATCAGCGCCAGCAGCGCACCCAGTGCCAGCCCGTTGAAGAGCTGGGAAGCGAAATTGCCCCAGGAAAGCATGGGAGAGCGGGCTGAGTCTGGTTCGCGGCGCGCCACGGGGCGCGCCGCGATGCTGGTTCGGGCTATTCCCTCAGGTGTAGTCGCCCAGCTTGCAGCCGAAGGCGTCGGGCGCCTGCATCAGCGGGCCGCCCGCGACGACCTCGAGCACATCCCAGAGGTCTTCCTTGTTCTTCATGGCAGAGGGCTTCTTGCCGCGCACGATCACCACCGGACGCACGCACTGGTGATCCTCCGGCCGGTAATGCACGGGGCCGATGAGCGACGGGATGGTTTCGCCCTTCTCGTAGGTCTTGATGACCTCGGGCGGATAGAAGGTGCCGGCCTCTTCGACCATGCGCGCCCAGTGCGCGAAGCTGACGTAGCCCTGCTCGGCGCTCCACTCGGGGCGGTAGTTGAACTTCTTCTGGAACGCCTCGACGAACATCTTGGAGTTCGGGTACTTGTCCTCGAGCGTCCACCAGAAGTCGGTTGCCGCCAGCACCCCCTGCGTGATTTCGGCGCCGACCTCGTGCGCCAGGAACGGGGTCTGGTACGGCACGACCAGCGTCATCTTGGGCAGCAGGCCGAACTTGTGCGCCTGCTGGGTCGACAGCACTGCGTCGCGGCCCCAGTTGACGTTGATCAGGAACTCGGCGCCCGAGTTGGCGATGTTGGTCAGGTATTGGCTGAAGTCCTGAGTGCCCAGCGGCGACACCTGATCGGTCACCTGCGTCCAGCCACCGTTCTTGGTCAGGAAGTCGTTCACCGACTTCGTGACCGTGTGGCCATAGGTGTAGTCGGGCGTCATGAACGCCGCCTTGCGGTTCTTGCCGAACTGCTTGAGCATCACCGGGCCGATCGCCGCCGCCGCCGTCTGGCCGAAGAAGTCCTGCCTGACGCCGTAGCGCACGCAGTCCTTGCCGGTGGTGTCGTTCGATCCGGACAGGCCGGCGAAGTACAGCACCTTCTCGCGCTGGGCGAACTTGTTCATCGCCACCGCCACCGCCGACGAGGTCGATCCCGTCAACACCACGACCTTGTTCTCGCTGATGAACCGCTGCGCGATCTGAACCGCGTTGTTCGGCTTCGCGCCGGAATCGGCGTACAAGAGTTCGAGCTTCTTGCCGAGCACGCCGTTCTTGGTCTTGGGCGACATCACCTTCATCAGCGGATGGCCGTTGTTGATGTGCTCGACGGCAAGTTGCGCGCCCTTGAGTTCGTCTGCGCCCTGCGCCGCGTAGGTTCCGGTCAGCGGGTAGGCAGCGCCGGCGTAGACGGTGGGGCCCGAAGAGCCCGCAGGCCAGGTGCCGATCGGCGGGCGGCCTTCGGCCCACGCGCTGGCCGGCAACAGCAGCGACGGTGCACCGAGGCCCGCCCCGATCGCCGCACCCGTCTTGAGCAGACGGCGCCGTTGTTCGTCCTTGAGGATGTCTCTCATGCATGTCTCCTTGGGCATCGCCGCTGAAGCGTTTGTCAGCGTGCTCTGGCAAACGATGTTCCTCCGAGCCTGTCAATGACGCAATATCTTGTTGATCTGCTTGGTATTTTTTGTTTATTCTTCACATGTCAGCGGAAAAGCCTGTTGATTCTCGACCTTGCGGCGCAGCATGAACGACATCAGTCCCGGTCTCCCAGCGCGCTCTGCCCAAGCCTTGCTGGTAGGCCCGAGGATCCGGGATCGGCGACGCGCGCTGGGCATTACCCAGGCAAGCCTGGCAACCACGCTCGGCATCTCGGCGTCGTACCTCAACCTGATCGAGGCGGGGCGCCGCAACATCGGCGGCGCGCTGCTCAAGCACATCGCCAGTGCGCTCGGCCTGGCGATCGACGACCTCGACGGCGCGGCCGAGCGCCGACTGCTGGCCGACCTGACGGAGCTGGCGGCCGAGCCGATGCTCGCAACGCTTGCGCTCGATCGCACGACGGCCGCCGACGTCGCGGGCCACCATCCTCAGTGGGCACGCGCCCTGGTGGCGCTGCACCGCGCCTGGCTCGACCGCGGACGCGCGGTGAACGCGCTGTCCGACCGCCTGCGTCACGACCCGTTCCTCGCCGACGCGGTGCACAGCCTGCTGACCCGCGTGGCGGCGATCAAGTCGTCGGCCGAGATCGTCGAGCACGCCGAAGATCTGCCACCCGCGCAATTGCGCCGCTTTGCCACCATCGTCGGCAGCGACAGTCGCCGCTTGGCCGACCTGGCACAGGCCTTGGCGGCCTTCTTCGAGCGCGCCCACTCGGCGGTTCGCTCGGTGACTCCCGCAGGCGAGGTCGACGACTTCTTCGCCGACCGCGGCCACTACTTTCCTGCGCTCGAAGAGGCGGCCAACGCGCTGCGTGGTGCAGCCGGGGTCACCGGCGGCGAAGACATCGAGACGCGACTCGCAGCGTTTGTCGAGCGCAACGGAGCCCGGCCGCCTTCGGGCGCTTCACGGCTCGAATTGGCTCTGTGCGCGGTCGAGTCGGCTGACGGCGACGGGCCGCTGGCCGCCGAGTTGCAGCGCGCGACCTCGCTCACCAACGACGCCGCACGGCGGCGTGCCCGGCGAGCGCTGGCGGCCTATCTGGCTGCTGCGGTCGCCATGCCGTACGACGAGTTCCTCGCCGCGGCGCGCCACCAGAGGTTCGACGCCGAAGCGCTCGGCCGCGCGTTCGGAGTCGGGTTCGCGCACGCCTGCGGCCGGCTGGTGACCTTGCGCCGCCCCGGCGCCGAGGGCGTGCCGTTCGCGCTGATGCGGATCGATGCCGCGGGCTACCAGACGTGGCGCGCGCCGCTGCCGCGCCTGGCGCTGCCCCGGCACGGCAGCGCGTGCCCGCTGTGGGCAGTCTACCTGGCGCTGCAATCGCCTGCGGCACTGGTGCGGCAATTGGTCGAGTTTCCCGCCGGAGAGCGGTTCTTGCTGATCGCGCGCACCGTCGACGAACCCGGGCCCGCGTTCCCGATGCCGCGACGCCTGGCATCGGTGATGCTGGCGTGCAACGTGCTCTACGCCGACCAGACCGTGTATGGCGAGGGCCTCGATCTGGGCTCCGCGGCCAAGGCCGTGCCGGTGGGCCCGAACTGCCGCGTCTGCACGCGCATGGACTGCGCCTACCGTCAGGAAGACCCCGTGATCGACGCCTGAAGCACCGGGAACTCACGCTGTCTGCCGCCGAGGCGCGTGGCTACACTGACCCGATGGCAGGCACCGACGACACGAAGCGCGCGGCCATCAAGGTGCTGATCGCGGAGGACGACGCGAACATCGTCGAGTCGCTGAGCTTCGTGCTCGGGCAGCAGGGCTTCGCGGTGAGCGCCGCGCTCGACGGCGACGAGGTGCTGCGCCGGCTGCAGCGCGACCCGCCCGACGTGATGGTGCTCGACCTGATGCTGCCAAAACGCAGCGGCTTCGAAGTGCTCAAGGCCATCAAGTCCGACCCCGCGCTGCGCGACCTGCCGGTGATGGTGCTGACCGCCAAGGGCCAGCCCCACGACCGGCGTCTGGCCGAGGAAATCGGTGTCGAGGCGTTCATGACCAAGCCGTTCTCCAACACCGACGTCGTCGACGCGGTGCGGCGCCTGGCGCGCGGGTGAGCGCCACCGCGAGGGCCGCGCCGTGGCAGGCGAACCGTTGCCGACTCCGCCCGAGCGCGAGGCGCGTGCGCGCGACGCCGCCATCGTGCTGCCGCTGCTCGGCCTGATGTTGCTGATGCCGCCGGTGATCGTGCTGTTCGCGGTACCCATCAGAGTCGCCGGCGTGCCGCTGATCGTCGTCTACCTGTTCGGCGTGTGGCTCGCGCTCGTGCTGGGCGCCGCGCTGCTTGGGCGCGCGCTGCAACCGCGCACGCCTGCGTCGCCCGACGGATGCTCCACGCCGAGCTGATCCTGCCGATCGCGCTGCTGTACGTGGCGCTGCTGTTCGTGGTGGCCTACCTCGGCGACAGGCGCGCGCGCGCCGGCCGTCTCGGCTGGCTGCAGTCGCCGGTGGTCTACACGCTGTCGATCTCGATCTACTGCAGCTCGTGGACCTTCTACGGTGCCGTCGGCTCGGCCGCACGCAGCGGGCTGGAGTTCGCCACCATCTACATCGGCCCGTCGCTGGTGTTCATCGGCTGGTGGGCGCTGCTGCGCAAGCTGGTGCGCATCGGGCACGAACACGGCGCGACTTCGATCGCCGACATGATCTCCTCGCGCTACGGCAAGAACGCGCCGCTGGCGGCGCTGGTGACGCTGGTCGCAGTGGTCGGCATCGCGCCCTACATCGCACTGCAGTTGCGCGCGGTGACCACCACCTTTCAGGTGATCAGCAGCGCGGGGCCGGAAGACCCGTCGGGCGTGCCGAGTGCGGCACCGGACTTCGAGGCCGCGTTCTGGATCGCCGCGGGCATGGCGCTGTTCACCATCCTGTTCGGCACGCGCAACGTCGATGCCAAGGAGCAGCACCATGGGGTGGTCGCCGCGATCGCGCTCGAAGCGGTGGTCAAGCTGGTGGCACTGCTGACGGTGGGCGCGTTGGTGGTGTTCGGGTTGTCGGGCGGCATCGGCGAGAGCTTCGCGCGCGCCGCGCCCCAGATGCTGCGCACGCCCGACGACTTCGGTGTGCGCTGGGTGACGATCACGTTGCTGTCGGCGGTGGCCGTTGTGTGCCTGCCGCGCCAGTTCCAGATCACCGTGGTCGAGAACGCCGACGAACGGCACCTGCGCACCGCGTCGTGGCTGTTCCCGCTGTATCTGTTCCTGATCTCGCTGTCGATCCTGCCGATCGCGATCACCGGCCTGAGCGAGCTGCCCGAAGGCTCGAACCCGGACATGTTCGTGCTCACGCTGCCGATGTGGGCCGGCCACAACACGGTGGCGTTGCTGGCCTTTCTCGGCGGCTTCTCTTCGGCCACCTCGATGGTGATCGTCGCCTGCATCGCGCTGTCGACCATGATCTCCAACCACCTGGTGATGCCGCTGGCGATGCGCTTCAAGTGGGTGCCGCAGCACGCCAGCGGCGAAGTGCGCCGTTTTCTGCTGATCACCCGCCGCGCGGGGATCTGCGTCATGCTGGCGCTCGGCTTCCTGTACTTCCGCCTCAGCGGTACCAGCGATGCGCTGGCGTCGATCGGGCTGATCTCGTTCGCCGGCGTGGCGCAGTTCGCACCCGCGCTGATCGGTGGCCTGTTCTGGCGCGGCGGCAACGCCGGCGGCGCCATCGCGGGGCTCGCCGCCGGCACCGTGCTGTGGGCGTACACGCTGTTCCTGCCGAGCCTGGGCGCCGACGTCGTGGTGCCGACCGACACCCTTCACCACGGCCCGTTCGGCTTCGGCCTGCTCAAGCCGCACGCGCTGTTCGGCCTGGCGGGGCTCGATCCGCTGGTGCACTCGCTGTTCTGGAGCATCGGTGCGAACACGCTGCTGTACGTGCTGGTGTCGCTGCTGCGCCAACCGCGCCCGATCGAGCGCCTGCAGAGCACGCTGTTCGTCGACGTGTTCCGCGCGCCTGCGCAGGCCACCTCGGGGCTCATCCGCCGCACCGCGGCGGCAGGCGACCTGAGCGTGCTGGCGCAACGCATCCTGGGCACCGACGAGGCGGCGCGCTTCTTCGAACGCGCGGCACGCGAGCAGGGGCTCGAGCGCGGCTTGCCGATCGCCGACGACGCGTTCATCACCCAGCTCGAGCGCAAGCTCGCGGGCAGCGTCGGCGCCGCGACCGCGCGCGCTGTGATCTCGGAGGCCGTCAGCGTCGAAACCATCAGCCTCGACGAGCTGATGAAGATCGCCGACGAGACGCGGCGCATGGCCGAGCACAGCCGCCAGCTCGAGGAGAAGTCACGCCAGCTCGAGGCCGCCGCGGCTCAATTGCGCGACGCGAATGCACGCTTGACGCGGCTGGACCAGGAGAAGGACGACTTCCTCAGCCAGGTGAGCCACGAGGTGCGCACACCGATGACCTCGATCCGGTCGTTCTCGCAGATCCTGCTGGAGTCCGAGCAACTGGATCCGGCGAAGGCGCAGCGCTTCGTGCGCATCATCCACGACGAGAGCGTGCGCCTGACGCGGTTGCTCGACAGCACGCTCGACCTGAGCCTGCTCGAGGGCGGCGAGGCGCGCTGGCCGCTGTCGCGCATCGACCCGGAGGCGGCGCTGGAGAACTCGATCCTGATCTGCCAAGGCCTGGGCGACTCGCGCGTGCCGCTGCACAGCGAACAGCGGGCAAGCGGCGTCGCGGTGGTCGCCAACGAAGACCGCTTGTGCCAGGTCTTCATCAACCTGATCTCCAACGCGATCAAGTACAACACCAGCGCGCAGCCGCGGGTGACGATCCGCAGCGGCGTGCGCGATGGCCTCTACGAGGTACTGATCTCCGACAACGGCCCCGGCATCCCGCTGCAGCAACGTGGGCACATCTTCTCGCGCTTTCCGCGCGGCGCCGCGCAGCCGCGCAGCGCGGCCAGCGGTGCTGGGCTCGGGCTGGCGATCAGCTGGCAGATCATGCGTCACCTCGGCGGTTCGCTCGCCTTCGTTCCCGCAGAGGGCCCGGGCGCGTGCTTTCGCGTGACGCTGAACACCCTCGAACGCGCCCAGGCGTGACCCCGGCGGGCACGGAGGCAGCGATCGCGCGATCGCGCAACGCCGCAAAAAAAGGCGGCCCGCAGGCCGCCTCGAGGAACCGCTTGCCGGGCGAGTCGAGTCACCCGTTCTTGTTCTCAGTTCTCGGTCGTTTCGCCACCCGCGGCACCGGCGGCCGCCGCGGCCTGCGCGTCGACGTTGGCCAGCTGCGCAGCGGCCAGCTCTTCGGCCTCCTGCAGCGCGATGGCGCGGCGCTCGCTCTCGTCCATCTCTTCCTTGGCCTTGCGCGCCTGGTGGTACGCCATGCCGGTGCCCGCGGGAATCAGGCGGCCGACGATGACGTTCTCCTTCAGGCCGCGCAGCTCGTCGCGCTTGCCCATGATCGCCGCCTCGGTCAGCACGCGCGTGGTCTCCTGGAACGAGGCCGCGGAGATGAACGAGTCGGTCGACAGGCTCGCCTTGGTGATGCCCAGCAGCAGGTCGTTGTAGGTGGCCGGCAGCTTGTCTTCGCCGCGCAGGCGGTCGTTGGTGTCGAACAGCTCCGAGCGCTCGACCTGCTCGCCGGCGATGTAGTTCGCATCGCCGGGGTTGGCCACCGCCACCCGGCGCAGCATCTGCCGCACGATCACTTCGATGTGCTTGTCGTTGATCTTCACGCCCTGCAGGCGATAGACGTCCTGCACTTCGTCGACGATGTAGCGCGCCAGCTCTTCCACGCCCAGCAGGCGCAGGATGTCCTGCGGATCGGCAGGGCCGTCGACGATCAGCTCGCCCTTGTTGACCACCTGGCCTTCGTGCACCAGGACGTTCTTCTCCTTGGGCACCAGCTCTTCGTAGACCTTGCCGTCGGGGTCGGTGATCTGCAGCCGCAGCTTGCCCTTGGTCTCCTTGCCGAAGCTGACGGTACCGGTGATCTCGGCCAGCGTGCCCTTGTCCTTCGGGCTGCGCGCCTCGAACAGCTCGGCCACCCGCGGCAGGCCGCCGGTGATGTCGCGCGTCTTCTGGCCCTCGACCGGGATGCGCGCCAGCACCTCGCCCGGGGCGAGATCCTGGCCGTCGCGGATCTGGATCAGCGCGCCGACCGGGAAGCCGATCGTCACCGAGTGGTCGGTGCCGGGGATCTTCACCTCCTGCGCCATCGCGTCGAGCAGCTTGACCTGCGGGCGCACCACCTTGGCCGCACCGCGGCGCTTGGGGTCGATCACCACCAGCGTCGACAGGCCGGTCACCTCGTCGACCTGCTTGGCCACGGTGACGCCTTCCTCGACGTTCTCGAACTTCGCGCGGCCGGCGAACTCGGTGATGATCGGCCGGGTCAGCGGATCCCACGCGGCGAGCACCGTGCCGGCCTTGATCTGCTGATCGGCCTTGACGTTGAGCGTGGCGCCGTACGGCACCTTGTGGCGCTCGCGCTCGCGATGGTGGGCATCGAGGATGATCACCTCGCCGGAGCGCGCGATCACCACCAGATCGCCCTTGGCGCTGGTGACATAGCGCATCGTCGGGTTGAAGCCCACGATGCCGTCGCTCTTGGCCTCGACGTTGTTGGCCACCGCCGCGCGCTGCGCCGCACCGCCGATGTGGAAGGTGCGCATCGTGAGCTGCGTGCCCGGCTCGCCGATCGACTGCGCGGCGATCACGCCGACCGCCTCGCCGACGTTGACCAGGCCGCCGCGGCCGAGGTCGCGGCCGTAGCACTTGGCGCAGATGCCGAAGCGGGTTTCGCAGGTCAGCGGCGTGCGCACCTTGACCTCGTCGACGCCGGCGTTCTCGATCGCGTCGAGCGCCTCCTCGTCGAGCATGGCGCCGGCGTCGACGATCGTCGCCTGGGTTTCCGGGTGCAGCACGTCGATCGCCGCCACGCGGCCGAGGATGCGGTCGCGCAGGCTCTCGATCACCTCGCCGCCTTCGACCAGCGCGCGCGTCGCGAAGCCGTTGCTGGTTTCGCAGTCCTCCTGTGTGACCACCAGGTCTTGCGTCACGTCGACCAGGCGGCGCGTCAGGTAGCCCGAGTTCGCGGTCTTCAACGCCGTGTCGGCCAGGCCCTTGCGGGCGCCGTGCGTGGAGTTGAAGTACTGCAGCACGTTGAGGCCTTCGCGGAAGTTGGCCGTGATCGGCGTCTCGATGATCGAGCCGTCGGGCTTGGCCATCAGGCCGCGCATGCCCGCGAGCTGCCGGATCTGCGCCGCCGAGCCGCGCGCGCCCGAGTCGGCCATCATGTAGATGGAGTTGAACGACTCCTGCTCGGTGGCCCTGCCGTTGCGGTCGACGACCTTCTCCTTGGAGAGCTGGGCCATCATGACCTTGCCGACCTCGTCGCCGGTCTTGCCCCAGATGTCGACCACCTTGTTGTAGCGCTCGCCGGCGGTCACCAGACCCGAGACGTACTGCTGCTCGATCTCCTTGACCTCCTTCTCGGCGCGCTCGATCAGGCCGTGCTTCTCCTTGGGCACCAGCATGTCGTCGATCGAGATCGAGATGCCCGCCAGCGTGGCCAGGCGGAATCCCGACTGCAGCAGCTTGTCGGCGAAGATCACCGTCTCCTTCAGGCCGCAGCGGCGGAAGCTCGCGTTGATGAGGCGCGAGATCTCCTTCTTCTTCAGCGTCTTGTTGAGGTTGGCGAACGGCAGGCCCTTGGGCAGGATCTCCGACAGCAGCGCACGGCCGACGGTGGTCTCGACCAGCCCCGTCTGCGGCACGAACTCGTCGCCGTTGCTCTTGTCCTTGACCCACTCGGTCAGCCGCACCGACACGCGCGCGGTGATCTCCACCATGCCGTTGTCGAGCGCACGCTGCACCTCGGCGAGGTCGCCGAACACCATGCCTTCGCCCTTGCCGTTGACGCGCTCGCGGGTGGCGTAGTACAGGCCCAGCACGACGTCCTGGCTCGGCACGATCGAGGGCTCGCCGTTGGCCGGGAACAGCACGTTGTTGGTGGCCAGCATCAGCGTGCGGGCCTCCATCTGCGCCTCGATCGACAACGGTACGTGCACCGCCATCTGGTCGCCGTCGAAGTCAGCGTTGAACGCCGCGCATACCAGCGGGTGCAGCTGGATCGCCTTGCCTTCGATCAGCACCGGCTCGAACGCCTGGATGCCCAGACGGTGCAGCGTCGGCGCGCGGTTGAGCAGCACCGGGTGCTCCTTGATCACCTCTTCGAGGATGTCCCACACCACCGGCGTGCCGGACTCGACCTCCTTCTTCGCAGCCTTGATCGTGGTGGCGATGCCCATCGCCTCGAGGCGGCTGAAGATGAACGGCTTGAAGAGCTCCAGCGCCATCAGCTTGGGCAGGCCGCACTGGTGCAGCTTGAGCGTCGGGCCCACGGTGATCACCGAGCGGCCCGAATAATCGACGCGCTTGCCCAGCAGGTTCTGGCGGAAACGCCCGCTCTTGCCCTTGATCATGTCGGCCAGCGACTTCAGCGCGCGCTTGTTGGCGCCGGTCATCGCCTTGCCGCGGCGGCCGTTGTCGAGCAGCGAGTCCACCGCCTCCTGCAGCATGCGCTTCTCGTTGCGTACGATGATCTCGGGCGCCTTCAGCTCGAGCAGGCGCGCCAGCCGGTTGTTGCGGTTGATGACGCGGCGGTAGAGGTCGTTCAAGTCCGAGGTCGCGAAGCGGCCGCCGTCCAGCGGCACCAGCGGCCGCAGATCGGGCGGCAGCACCGGCAGCACCGACATCACCATCCACTCGGGCTTGATGCCGCTCTTCTTGAACGCCTCGAGCACCTTCAGGCGCTTGGAGTTCTTCTTGACCTTGACCTCCGAGCCGGTCATGTCGCCGCGCAGCTTCTCGATCTCGGCGTCGAGGTCGATGTCGCCGAGCAGCTTCTGCACGCCCTCGGCACCCATCAGCGCGACGAACTCGTCACCGTACTCGGTGCGCTTGGCGTCGTAGTCCTCCTCGGTCATGATGCTGAACTTCTTCAGCGGCGTCATGCCCGGATCGACCACCACGTAGGCCTCGAAGTACAGCACGCGCTCGATATCGCGCAGCGTCATGTCGAGCACCAGGCCCAGGCGCGACGGCAGGCTCTTCAAGAACCAGATGTGCGCGCACGGCGCCGCCAGGTCGATGTGCCCCATGCGCTCGCGCCGCACCTTGGTCTGCGTGACCTCGACGCCGCACTTCTCGCAGATGACGCCGCGGTGCTTGAGGCGCTTGTACTTGCCGCACAGGCACTCGTAGTCCTTGATCGGCCCGAAGATCTTGGCGCAGAACAGGCCGTCGCGCTCGGGCTTGAAGGTGCGGTAGTTGATCGTCTCGGGCTTCTTCACCTCGCCGAACGACCACGAGCGGATCTTCTCCGGGCTCGCGATGCCGATCTTGATGGCATCGAAATGCTCGTCGGGAGTGAATTGCTTGAAAAGGTCGAGTAGTCCCTTCATCCTTTTCTCCTGTCCCTGTCAGTTGCGCTCGAGCTCGATATCGATGCCGAGCGAACGGATTTCCTTGACCAGCACGTTGAACGACTCCGGCATGCCGGCGTCGATCGCGTGCTCGCCCTTGACGATGTTCTCGTAGACCTTGGTGCGGCCGTTCACATCGTCGGACTTCACGGTCAGCATCTCCTGCAGCACGTAGCTCGCGCCGTAGGCCTCGAGCGCCCACACTTCCATCTCGCCGAAGCGCTGGCCGCCGAACTGCGCCTTGCCGCCCAGCGGCTGCTGGGTCACCAGCGAGTACGGGCCGGTGGAGCGCGCGTGCATCTTGTCGTCCACCAGGTGGTGCAGCTTGAGCACGTGCATGTAGCCCACGGTCACCGGGCGCTCGAACGGCTCGCCGCTGCGGCCGTCGTGCAGGGTGGCCTGCGTGCGCGTGGCGTTGAGCCCCTTGCGCGCGGCGATGTCGTCGGGGAACGCGAGCTGCAGCATGCCGCGGATCTCGCTCTCGGCGGCGCCGTCGAACACCGGGGTGGCGAACGGCACGCCCTGCGCCAGGTTGTCGGCCATCTCGAGCAGCTCGGCGTCGCTCATGCGCTCGAGCGTCTCGCTCTTGCCGCCTGAAGCGTTGTAGAGCTGGTCGAGGAACTGCCGCAGCTGCGCGACGCGCGACTCGCCTTGCAGCAGGTCGCCGATGCGCTGGCCGATGCCCTTGGCCGCCCAGCCCAGGTGCACCTCGAGCACCTGGCCGACGTTCATGCGCGAGGGCACGCCCAGCGGGTTGAGCACGATGTCCACCGGCGTGCCGTCGGCCATGTAGGGCATGTCTTCGACCGGCACGATCTTCGACACCACGCCCTTGTTGCCGTGGCGGCCGGCCATCTTGTCGCCGGGCTGCAGGCGGCGCTTGACGGCGAGGTAGACCTTCACCATCTTCAGCACGCCCGCGGGCAGCTCGTCGCCCTGCGTCAGCTTCTTGCGCTTCTCCTCGAAGGCGAGGTCGAAGCTGTGGCGCGTCTGCTCGAGCGAGTTCTTGATGCTTTCGAGCTGGTTGGCCAGGTCCTCGTCGGCCGGGCGGATGTCGAACCAGTGATACTTCTCGACCTCGGCCAGGTACTCGCGGCCGATCGTCGTGCCCTTGACGATGCGGTTCGGGCCGCCGTTGGCGACCTTGCCGATCAGCAGCTTCTCGATGCGGTCGAACGCGTCGGCCTCGACGATGCGCAGCTGGTCGTTCAGATCGAGCCGGAAGCGCTTGAGCTCGTCGTCGATGATCTGCTGGGCTCGCTTGTCGCGCTGGATGCCCTCGCGGGTGAACACCTGCACGTCGATCACCGTGCCGTTGGTGCCCTGCTCGACGCGCAGCGAGGTGTCCTTCACGTCGCTCGCCTTCTCGCCGAAGATCGCGCGCAGCAGCTTCTCTTCGGGCGTCAGCGTGGTCTCGCCCTTGGGCGTGACCTTGCCGACCAGCACGTCGCCCGGGTTGACCTCGGCGCCGATGTAGACGATGCCCGATTCATCGAGCCGCGCGAGCTGCTGCTCGCTCAGGTTGGGGATATCGCGCGTGATCTCCTCGGCGCCGAGCTTGGTGTCGCGCGCCATCACCACCAGCTCCTCGATGTGGATCGAGGTGTAGCGGTCGTCGCCGACGACGCGCTCGCTGATGAGGATGGAGTCCTCGAAGTTGTAGCCGTTCCACGGCATGAAGGCGACCAGCATGTTCTGGCCGAGCGCGAGCTCGCCCAGGTCGGTGCTGGCGCCGTCGGCCACCACGTCGCCGGCCTCGACCTTGTGGCCGCGATGCACGATCGGGCGCTGGTGGATGTTGGTGTTCTGGTTCGAGCGCTGGTACTTGATCAGGTTGTAGATGTCGACGCCGACTTCGCCGGCCACCGTTTCGTGGTCGTTGACGCGGATGACGATGCGGTTGGTGTCGACGTAGTCGACCACGCCGCCGCGGCGCGCCACCACCACGGTGCCGGAGTCGATCGCAGCGACGCGCTCGATGCCGGTGCCGACGAAGGCCTTCTCCGGGCGCAGCGTCGGCACGGCCTGGCGCTGCATGTTGGCACCCATCAGCGCGCGGTTGGCGTCGTCGTGCTCGAGGAACGGCACCAGCGAGGCGGCCACCGACACGATCTGCGCCGGCGCCACGTCCATGTACTGCACGCGCTCGGGCGAGGTCAGCACCGATTCGCCCTTCTCGCGCGCCGACACCAGCTCGTCGACCAGCTTGCCGGCGGCGTCGAGCCCGGCGTTGGCCTGCGCGATCACGTACTTGCCCTCCTCGATCGCCGACAGGTAGTCGATCTGGTCGGTGACCTTGCCGTCGACCACGCGGCGGTACGGCGTCTCGAGGAAGCCGTACTCGTTGAGCTGCGCGTACAGCGCCAGCGAGTTGATGAGGCCGATGTTCGGGCCTTCGGGGGTCTCGATCGGGCACACCCGGCCGTAGTGCGTGGGGTGCACGTCGCGCACCTCGAAGCCGGCGCGCTCGCGCGTCAGACCGCCCGGGCCCAGGGCCGAGACGCGCCGCTTGTGCGTGATCTCCGACAGCGGGTTGGTCTGGTCCATGAACTGGCTGAGCTGGCTCGCGCCGAAGAACTCCTTCAGCGCCGCCGAGATCGGCTTGGAGTTGATGAGGTCGTGCGGCATCAGCGGCTCGGCCTCGGCCTGGCCCAGGCGCTCCTTGACCGCCTTCTCGATGCGTGCCAGCCCCGAGCGGAACTGGTTCTCGGCCAGCTCGCCGACGCAGCGCACGCGGCGGTTGCCGAGGTGGTCGATGTCGTCGACCTCGCCGCGGCCGTTGCGCAGCTCGACCAGGATCTTGACGACGTCGAGGATGTCCTCGTTGCTCAGCGTCATCGGGCCTTCGGGCGTGTCGCGCCCGACGCGGGCGTTGAACTTCATGCGCCCGACGCGCGACAGGTCGTAGGTGTCCGGGTTGTAGAACAGGCGCCCGAACAGGGCCTGCACCGCGTCCTCGGTCGGCGGCTCGCCGGGGCGCATCATGCGGTAGATCGCCACGCGCGCGGCCAGTTCGTCGGCGGTCTCGTCGAGCCCCAGCGTCTGGCTGATGTAGGCGCCCTGGTCGAGCTCGTTGGTGTACAGGCAGTGCAGTTCCTTCAGGCTCGCCGCACGCAGCTTCTTCAGCAGCGCCTCGGTCAGCTCGTCGTTGGCCTTGGCGACGATCTCGCCCGACTCGGGGTCGACCATGTTGCGCGCCAGGATGCGGCCGACCAGGAAGTCTTCGGGCACCGTGATGTACTGGGTGCCGGTCTGCTCGAGCTGGCGCACGTGCCGGGCGGTGACGCGCTTGTCCTTCTCGACGATGACGTTGCCCTGCTTGTCGGTGATGTCGAAGCGCGCCACCTCGCCGCGCAGCCGGTCGGCCACGAACTCCATCTGCGCGCCGGTGTCCATCAGCCGGAAGGCGTCGGTGACGAAGAAGTGCGCCAGGATCGCCTCGGGGCTGAGGCCGATCGCCTTCAGCAGGATCGTCACCGGCATCTTGCGGCGGCGGTCGACGCGGAAGTACAGGATGTCCTTGGGGTCGAACTCGAAATCGAGCCACGAGCCGCGGTACGGGATGATGCGCGCCGAGAACAGCAGCTTGCCCGACGAATGCGTCTTGCCCTTGTCGTGCTCGAAGAACACGCCCGGCGAGCGGTGCAACTGCGAGACGATGACGCGCTCGGTGCCGTTGACGATGAACGAGCCGTAGTCGGTCATCAAGGGCACCTCGCCCATGTAGACCTCCTGCTCCTTGATCTCCTTGACCACCTTGGCCGGGTGCGACTCGCGGTCGTAGATGATCATCTGCAGCTTGGCGCGCACCGCCGCTGCGTAGGTGAGGCCGCGCTGCTGGCATTCGCGCACGTCGAACGCCGGCTTGGCCATGTTGTATTCGATGAACTTCATCTCGACCATGCTGTTGTGCGACACGATCGGGAACGCCGACAGGAACGCCGCCTGCAAGCCTTCGGGCTTGCGCTTCTGCGGCGGCACATCCTTCTGCAGGAAGGCCACGTAGGCCTCGCGCTGCATCGTCAGCAGGTACGGCACATTGAGCACGCTCGCGCGCTTGCCGAAACTCTTGCGGATGCGCTTGCGCTCGGTGTAGCTGTAGGGAGAAGCTTGCGCCATTGATCACTCCGGTTCGGCCGTCGCGGCTCCTGGGCCTCGAGCCACGGCAGTCGTCGACTGGCGACATCGGGCTTTGCGCCCTGCGCTTGGTGGCTGGCCACTACCAGCCGCTGGCGGACAACCCGGGCGTTGCACCCGGGCCCGACCAAACCGGTTCCCTGCAGTCGGATCAGAGAACACTTGCAAGTGGCGATGAATCCGCCGTTTGCAAGTAGTCACTGGCCCACCCCCGAAGCGCCTGCGGCGCTTCCCCCTCGAGGGGGCGCCGCCGGCGGCCCGGCAAAGCCGGTGCCGCGGCGGCCGCTCGGGAGCGCACCTCGCTGCCTACTTCAACTCCGCTTTCGCGCCGGCGTCGACCAGCTTCTTCAGCGCGGCTTCGGCGTCGGCCTTGGCGATGCCTTCCTTCACCGGCTTGGGTGCGCCGTCGACCAGGTCCTTGGCCTCCTTCAGGCCGAGACCGGTGATTTCGCGCACCGCCTTGATCACCGACACCTTGTTGGCGCCGGCCTCGTTGAGCACGACGGTGAACTCGGTCTTCTCCTCGGCGGCCGGCGCGGCCGCACCGCCGGCGCCGCCGCCGGCAGCCGGTGCGGCCATCGCCGCGGCAGACACGCCGAACTTCTCTTCGATGGCCTTGACGAGGTCGTTGAGCTCCATCACGGTCATGCTGTCCATCGCCGACAGGAAAGCGTCTTTGTCGAATGCCATTTGGGGTTCCTCGAATGCTTGAATGGGTTTGGTTGGTTCGAATGCGCTGGGTCAGGCGGCAGCGCCGCGCTTCTCGGCCAGCGCGGCGAGCACACCGGCGAGCCGCTGGATCGGCGAGCGCAGCAGGCCGGCGACCTGCGCGATCAGCACCTCGCGCGACGGGATCGCCGCCAGCGCCTTGACGCCGCCGGCGTCGAGCGCCTTGCCGGCGTAGACGCCGCCCTTGACGACCAGCTTGTCGTTGCCCTTGGCGAAGTCGGAGATGACTTTCGCCGCGGCGACCGCGTCGTCCGAAAAGCCGTAGATCAGCGGCCCGACCATGGCGTCCTTCGCCACCTCGAACGACGTGCCGACCACCGCGCGACGGGCGAGCGAGTTCTTCAACACGTGAAGGTACACGCCCTTGTCGCGCGCCTGGCGGCGCAGCGCATTGAGATGTTCGACGGTCAGGCCACGGTACTCGGCCAGCGCCAGCGTCTGGGCGCGGGCGATGTGCTTGCCCACGTCCTCCACCACGGCTGCCTTGTCGTTTCGACTGAGACTCAAGGTCTACCTCCTATTCGCACCCGCCCACGTTGCCGCGAGTGGGTGCACCGGTTGCAGCGACCTGGCCTTCCGGAACACGCGCAGCGCCGAGCCTCTCGTCGCTGCCGTTTGCCCATTCGGTCGGGACCGCCATCTGCGCTGGCTTCGAGCCGCTCGCGCCGCAACGGCGCGACAGGCTCTCGATTAGGGCGCTTCTTTCGCTCAACACCACCAGCGGTCTTCGATGGCGCGCGGCAGCCTTGCGGCGACCACGCCCCACCATCCATGGTGCCCACCGCACGCGCGGCAGGCGTTGACTCCAACGACTCCTGTTTCTGCTGCCATCAGCCGGCGAGCGTCGCGGGGTCGACGCGCACCCCCACACCCATGGTCGACGACACCGCCAGCTTGCGCAGGTAGATGCCCTTGACCGACGACGGCTTGGCCTTGTTCAGCGCATCGAGCAGCGCCGCCAGGTTGCCGCGCAATTTGTCGGCCTCGAACGATCGGCGGCCGATCGTGGCGTGCACGATCCCGGCCTTGTCGACGCGAAACTGCACCTGGCCCGCCTTGGCGTTCTTGACCGCGGTGGCCACATCGGGTGTCACGGTGCCGACTTTCGGGTTGGGCATCAGGCCACGCGGGCCGAGGATCTGGCCCAGCGTGCCGACCACACGCATGGTGTCGGGCGACGCGATCACGACGTCGAAGTTCAGGTTGCCCGCCTTCACCTGAGCGGCGAGGTCGTCCATGCC
This sequence comes from Ideonella sp., assembly GCA_015075545.1. Taxonomy (GTDB): domain Bacteria; phylum Pseudomonadota; class Gammaproteobacteria; order Burkholderiales; family Burkholderiaceae_C; genus JAEUPI01. Next base: position 390,172 of record JABTUC010000001.1, read on the forward strand.
GACCACGTCGGCACCGGCGGCCTTGGCCTCCTCGGCCTTGGCGCCCTGGGCGAACACCGCGACGCGCTTGGTCTTGCCGGTGCCGTTGGGCAGCACGACGGCGCCGCGCACCACCTGGTCGGATTTCTTGGCGTCGATGCCGAGCTGCACCGCGACGTCGATCGATTCGTCGAACTTGGCCTTGGCGCACTCCTTGACCAGCGCCAGCGCAGCGTCGACCGCATAGAGCTTGTCGCTGTCGACCTTGCCGGCCACGGCCTTTTCGCGTTTGGTTTGGCGCGCCATGTCAGACCCCTTCCACCGTGATACCCATCGAGCGCGCCGAGCCGGCGATGGTCTTGACCGCGGCGTCGAGGTCGGCTGCCGTCAGATCCTTCAGCTTGACCTTGGCGATCTCCTCGAGTTGCGCCCGGGTCAGCTTGCCCACCTTGTCGGCATTGGGTTTGCTCGAGCCCTTCTCGAGCTTGGCTGCCTTCTTGATCAGCACGGTGGCCGGCGGCGTCTTGATGATGAAGCTGAACGACTTGTCGGCGTACGCCGTGATCACCACCGGCAGTTTCAGCCCCGGCTCCACGCTCTGGGTCTGCGCGTTGAACGCCTTGCAGAACTCCATGATGTTGAGCCCGCGCTGGCCGAGCGCCGGGCCGACCGGCGGCGACGGGTTGGCCTTGCCGGCAGGGATCTGCAGCTTGATGAAGCCGACGATCTTCTTGGCCATTCAATGGCTCCTCTTCGAGTTCGAACGCCTTGGGCGCTTACCGCGCGCCGCGGGCTCCTCGTCAATCGACCCTTCTTCGCTGCGGTGCGCCGGGGTCGGGGCGGTGCACCGCTTCACACTTCGAGTTCGGCCCTGTGGACCTCACGCGAGATCCGACGACATCGTCGTCAGACCTTTTCGACTTGCGAGAAATCGAGCTCGACACCGGTGGCACGCCCAAAGATCGTCACCGAGACCTTCACCTTCGACTTCTCGTAATTCACTTCCTCGACGGCACCGTTGAAATCGGTGAACGGGCCGTCCTTCACCCGCACCAGTTCGCCCACTTGCCACTCCACCTTCGGCTTGGGCTTGTCGATGCCTTCCTGCATCTGGTTGACGATCTTCATCACCTCGGCCTCGGAGATCGGTGCCGGGCGATTGCGCGCGCCGCCGACGAAGCCCGTGACCTTGCCGGTGTGCTTGACCAGGTGCCAGGTGTCGTCGTCGAGCACCATCTCCACCAGCACGTAGCCGGGAAAGAAGCGGCGTTGCGTGACGGCCTTCTTGCCGCCCTTGAGTTCGACCACCTCTTCGGTGGGCACCAGGATGCGGCCGAACTTCGCCTGCATGCCCGAGCGCTCGATGCGCTCTCTCAGGTTGCGCTCGACTGCCTTCTCCATGCCCGAATAGGCGTGCACGACGTACCAGCGCAGCGCGTGCGCGCCGGCGGCGACGGTTTCGGGAGCCACTTGCGGATCACTCATGCGTGCGAACTCTTCAGCGCTTCCAGCCCAGGACCAAGTCGTACAGCACCCACTCCAGCGTCTTGTCGCTCAGCCAGAGGAACAGCGCCATCACGACGACGAAGGCGAACACGTAGCCGGTCATCTGCATCGCCTCCTTGCGGGTCGGCCAGACGACCTTGCGCACCTCGCGCGTCGAGTCGCGCCCGAAGCCGATCAACTGGCGGCCCGGCTCGGAGACGAAGAACACCACGGTGGCGGCCGCCAGCAGCCCGAGCAGCGCCAGCACGCGCAGCCACAGGTCCTTCTGGCCGAGCAGGTAGAACGCCGCGATCGCAGCCACCGCCAGCACGCCGGCCAGGGCGAGCTTGGCCTTGTCGGCGGCCGTCGAGACGGTTTCAACGGAGGCGGGTGCGTTCATCGGATGAAAGGATCGGCGCGTTCCGGTTGGCAGGGGCAGAGGGAATCGAACCCCCAACCTTCGGTTTTGGAGACCGACGCTCTGCCAGTTGAGCTATACCCCTGCGGAAATCGCCTCACTCGATGATCTTCGCGACGACGCCGGAGCCGACGGTGCGTCCACCTTCGCGGATGGCAAAGCGCAGGCCCTCCTCCATCGCGATGGGGGCGATCAGCTTGACGGTGATCCCCACGTTGTCCCCGGGCATCACCATCTCCTTGTCCTTGGGCAGCTCGATGGCCCCGGTGACGTCGGTGGTGCGAAAGTAGAACTGCGGCCGGTAGTTGTTGAAAAACGGCGTGTGCCTCCCGCCTTCCTCCTTGCTCAGCACGTACACCTCGGCGGTGAAGTGGGTGTGCGGCTTGATGCTGCCGGGCTTGGCCAGCACTTGCCCGCGCTCGACTTCTTCGCGCTTGGTGCCGCGCAGCAAGATGCCCACGTTGTCGCCGGCCTGCCCCTGGTCGAGCAGCTTCCTGAACATCTCCACCCCGGTGCAGGTGGTCTTTTGCGTGGCGCGGATGCCCACGATCTCGATTTCGTCGCCCACTTTGACGATGCCGCGCTCGACCCGCCCGGTGACCACCGTGCCGCGCCCGCTGATGCTGAAGACGTCTTCCACCGGCATCAGGAAGGCTCCGTCGATGGCGCGCTCGGGGGTGGGGATGTAGCTGTCCAGCGCTTCGGCGAGCTTCATGATGGCGCCTTCGCCCATCTCGCCTTTGTCGCCTTCCATCGCCAGCTTGGCCGAGCCTTTGACGATGGGGGTGTCATCCCCGGGGAAGTCGTACTTGCTCAGCAGTTCGCGCACTTCCATCTCGACCAGCTCGAGCAGCTCGGCGTCGTCGACCATGTCGCACTTGTTCATGAACACGATGATGTACTTGACGCCCACTTGGCGCGCCAGCAGGATGTGTTCGCGGGTCTGGGGCATGGGGCCGTCGGCGGCACTGACCACCAGGATGGCCCCGTCCATCTGCGCCGCCCCGGTGATCATGTTCTTGACGTAGTCGGCGTGCCCGGGGCAGTCGACGTGCGCGTAGTGGCGCTTGGCGGTCTCGTACTCCACGTGCGCGGTGTTGATGGTGATGCCGCGGGCCTTCTCTTCGGGGGCCGCGTCGATCTGGTCGTAGCTCTTGACGTCACCGCCGAACTTGCCCGCCAGCACCGAGGTCATCGCCGCGGTCAGCGTGGTCTTGCCGTGATCCACGTGCCCAATGGTGCCTACGTTCACGTGCGGCTTCTTGCGCTCGAATTTGCCTTTTGCCATTGAGGTCTCCGACGTAAAGCGGGTCGCCCGTGCGAGCCCGGTCAGGTTGCTTGATTCCTACTTCGCAGTCCTGGTGCCCATGGCGCGGATCGAACGCGCGACCTCTCCCTTACCAAGGGAGTGCTCTACCACTGAGCCACATGGGCATCGACAAGGGTCTGGACACCTCGGGCGCCTTGCCCAGACCGCTGGCGATGGAGCGGGAGACGGGAATCGAACCCGCGTCATTAGCTTGGAAGGCTAAGGTTCTGCCATTGAACTACTCCCGCCTCGAGCCACCTTCAGTTGCCGCTGAATCGAGGCCTCCTCGATGGAGTCGTTCATGAGCGCTGCTTTGGTGGAGGAGGTTGGATTCGAACCAACGTAGGCGTAAGCCAACAGATTTACAGTCTGCCCCCTTTAGCCACTCGGGCACCCCTCCGCAGCGAACCGCAGAGTTTAGCACGCGACGGTCGCGCACCTCGCTGCCCAGCCCCTGCCGGCAAGACGGCTCTGGCGGTCGCGACACGACCGATTCGGGCAGGTGCTGCGTCCGTGCCGCTCGCAGTCGCCGCACGGCCGATTCGCTTGCCGCTGGCACGAACACCCGCGCGCCGGTCCGGCCGCGCGAGCCTTCGAGGCCGATCCGGAGAGCCCGGTGGCAACCGACTTCAATGCTCGACGTCGCGCATCGATCTGCGAACATTGATAGTTGGCGCCCACACTTTCAGGTGAACAACGCCTCCAGCGCGACTCCCGGATCCGGCGCACGCATGAAGGCCTCACCGACCAGAAAGGCCCCGATGCCGGCATCTCGCAACTGCCGCACGTCGGCCGCCGACTGGATCCCAGACTCCGCGACCAGCAGCCGACTCGGTGGCAGGCGCGGCTGCAGCGAAAGCGTGGTCTGCAGCGAGACCTCGAAAGTCCGCAGGTTGCGATTGTTGACGCCCACCAGCGGCGTCTTCAACTTCAGCGCCCGCTCCAGTTCGGCGGCGTCGTGCACCTCGACCAGCACCGCCATGCCGAGATCGTGCGCACAGGCCTCGAACTCGGCCAGCTGGGAATCGGCCAGACACGCGACGATCAGCAAGATGCAGTCGGCGCCGATCGCGCGCGACTCGTGCACCTGATACTCGTCGACGATGAAGTCCTTGCGCAGCGCCGGCAATCCACACGCCGCGCGCGCCTCGCCGAGGTACGCGGCGGCTCCCTGAAAGAACGTCTTGTCGGTCAGCACGCTCAGACACGCCGCGCCGTGCCGGGCGTAGCTCGCGGCAATCTCGGCGGGAACGAAGTGCTCGCGCAGCACGCCCTTGCTCGGGCTGGCCTTCTTGATCTCGGCGATCACCGCCGCCTCGCCCTGCGCGATGCGCGCGCGCAGCGCGGTCTCGAACGCGCGCACGTCGCGCCGCTCGCGCGCCGCGGCACGGATCGAGCCGAGATCTCGCGCCGCCATCGCGCGCGTGACCTCCTCGCGCTTGACCGCGACGATCCGTTGCAGGATGTCGGTCATCGAAGCGTCTGCCGGCGATCGCGCCCGCTCACGCCGCCGGCCTGAAGCGCTGTGTCGCCTTGACGAACTGCTCCATCTTCGCCGCCGCCGCACCCGAGGCGACGGCCTCGCGCGCCTGTCGCACGCCGTCGGCGATCGAGCCCGCGACCCCGGCGCAGTAAAGCGCCGCGCCGGCGTTGAGCAGCACCACGTCGCGCACCGGCCCGTCCTCGTTGGCCAGCGCGCGCTGAATGCAGCGCACCGACTCGGCGGTGTCGGCCACCTTCAGCACGCGCGAGTCGTACACCGGCAGGCCGAAGTCGCTCGGGTGGATCGTGTATTCGCGCACCTCGCCGTCGCACAACTCGCCGACCATCGTCTCGCCGGACAGCGAGATCTCGTCCATGCCGTTCATGCCGTAGACGACCATCACGTGCTCGGAGCGCAACCGCTGCAGCACGCGCACCTGGATGCCGACCAGGTCGGGGTGGAACACGCCGAGCAACTGATTCGGCGCGCCGGCCGGGTTGGTCAGCGGCCCGAGGATGTTGAAGAAGGTGCGCACGCCGAGCTCCTTGCGCACCGGCGCGGCGTGCTTCATCGACGCATGGTGGTTGGGCGCGAACATGAAGCCGATGCCGGTCTCGGCGAGGCACTGCGCCACCTGGTCGGGTTTCAGGCCGATGAAGGCGCCGAGCGCCTCGAGCACGTCGGCGCTGCCCGAGGTGCTCGACACGCTGCGCCCGCCGTGCTTGGCCACGCGCGCCCCGGCACCGGCTGCGACGAAGGTGGCAGCGGTCGAGATGTTGAAGCTGTGCGAGCTGTCGCCGCCGGTGCCGACGATGTCGACCAGCCGCGTCTTGTCGGGTACGTCGACGTGCAGCGCGAACTCGCGCATCACCTGCGCGGCGGCGGCGATCTCGCCGATGGTCTCCTTCTTGACGCGCAGGCCGATCGTGATCGCCGCGATCATCAGCGGCGACATCTCGCCGCTCATGATGCGGCGCATCAGCGCGAGCATCTCGTCGTGGAAGATCTCGCGGTGCTCGATGACGCGCGTCAGCGCCTCGGTGTTGGTGATGCTCATGGTGCGGTTCCCCGTGGTCGCTCAAAGCGTGTCGCGCAGGATGTCCAGCGCGCGGTCGATGTCGGCACTCGACACATCCAGGTGCGTCACCAGCCGCAGCTTGTAGATGCCGGTGCACAGCAGGCCACGCTCGCGCAGCCTGCCGACGACGCCAGCGCGCTCGCCGCGCCCGGGCGCGAGGTCGACGAACACCATGTTGGTGTTCGCCGGCGCGCCCGCCACCGCCGCCAGGCCCTGCAGGCCGGCGGCCAGGCGTTGCGCGTTGGCGTGGTCGTCTGCCAGGCGATCGACGTGGTGGTCCAGCGCGTACAGCGCGGCGGCCGCCAGCACGCCGGCCTGCCGCATGCCGCCGCCGAGCATCTTGCGCGCGCGGTGCGCACGCGCGATCAGCTCGCGGTTGCCGACCAGCGCCGAGCCCACCGGCGCACCGAGCCCCTTGCTGAAGCACACCGACACGCTGTCGAAGAGCTGTGCCATCTCGCGCGCGATCGCGCGTGCGTCGCCGCCGTGCTGCTGCGCCAGCGCCACCGCGGCGTTGAACAGCCGCGCGCCGTCGAGGTGCGTGGCCAGACCGTGGCGGCGCGCCAGCTCGGTGGCCTGGCGCAGATAAGCGAGCTGCAGCACGCTGCCGCCGAAGGTGTTCTCCAGGCACAGCAGCCGCGTGCGCGCGAAATGCGCATCGTCGGGCTTGATCGCCACCTCGATGTCGGCCAGCGCCAGCGAGCCGTCGGCCTGGTTGGTGATCGGTTGCGGCTGCACGCTGCCGAGCACCGCGCCGCCGCCGGCCTCGTAGCGGTAGGTGTGGGCGCCCTGCCCGACGAGGTACTCGTCGCCGCGCTGGCAGTGGCTCATCAAGGCCGCCAGGTTGCTCTGCGTGCCCGAGGGCATGAACAGCGCCGCCTCCTTGCCGAGCATCGACGCGATGCGCTCCTGCAGCGCGTTGACGGTGGGGTCGTCGCCGAACACGTCGTCGCCGAGCGGCGCGTTCATCATGGCGTCGCGCATCGCCGGCGTTGGCCGGGTCACGGTATCGCTGCGCAGGTCGATCGATTTGGCAGTGGCCATCAGTGCACCTCCATTTCCAGAAAGTTGCGCAGCAGCGCATGCCCGTGCTCCGACAGGATCGATTCGGGATGGAACTGCACGCCCTCGAGCGGCGCCTCGCGGTGGCGCACGCCCATGATCTCGCCATCGTCGGCCGTGGCCGTCACTTCGAGCACGCGCGGGCAGCTTGCGCGCTCGATCGCCAGCGAGTGGTAGCGGATGACGCTGAATTCGGCTGGCAGGCCGGCGAACAGGCCGCGGCCATCGGTGCGCACCGTGCTCGCCTTGCCGTGCATCAGCCGCTGCGCGCGCACGATCTGCCCACCGAGTGCCGCGCCGATGCTCTGGTGGCCCAGGCACACGCCGAGGATCGGCAGGCGCCCCACGAGCGCCCGGATCGCCGGCACGCAGACCCCGGCTTGCGCCGGCGTGCACGGCCCCGGCGACAGCACCAGCCGCTCGGGCGCCAACGCGACGATGCCGGCGACGTCGATCTCGTCGTTGCGAAACACCCGCACCTGCTGGCCCAGCTCGCCGAAGTACTGCACCAGGTTGTAGGTGAACGAGTCGTAGTTGTCGATCATCAGCAGCATGGCGGCGCCTCCGGGCTGCAAGTCGAGCGCGGCATCAGAAGCCCTCCTCGACCAGCTCGGCGGCGCGCATCAGCGCGCGCGCCTTGGCCTCGGTCTCGCGCCATTCCATCTCGGGCACCGAGTCGGCCACCACGCCGGCGGCGGCCTGCACGTACAGCGTCTGGTTCTGCACTATGCCGGTGCGGATCGCGATCGCCACGTCCATGTCGCCGGCGTAGCTCAGGTAGCCGCAGGCGCCGCCGTAGATGCCGCGCTTGACCGGCTCGAGCTCATCGATGATCTCCATCGCGCGGATCTTCGGTGCGCCCGTCAGCGTGCCCGCCGGGAAGGTGGCCTTGAGCACGTCCATGTTGGTGATGCCGTCGTTCAGCAGCCCCTCGACGTTGCTGACGATGTGCATCACGTGCGAGTAGCGCTCGACGACGAACGCCTCGGTGACCTTGACGCTGCCGGTGCGGGCGATGCGGCCGATGTCGTTGCGCGCGAGATCGATCAACATCAAATGCTCGGCGCGCTCCTTCGGGTCGGCGAGCAGTTCGGCCTCGGTGGCCCGATCGCGCTCGGGCGTGGTGCCGCGCGGCCGCGTGCCGGCCAGCGGGCGGATCGTGATCTTGTCGCCCTCGCTCGTGTGCTCGTGGCGCACCAGGATCTCCGGCGACGCACCGACGATCTGGAACCCGCCCATGTCGTAGAAGTACATGTACGGGCTCGGGTTCAGCGAGCGCAGCGCGCGGTACAGCGACAGCGGGCTCTCGGTGAAGCGCTTGCGCAGCCGCTGGCCGACCTGCACCTGCATCATGTCGCCGGCAGCGATGTACTCCTTGGCCCTGGCCACCGCGGCGAGGTAGGCGTCCTTCGCGAACTCGCGCTCCACCGCGTGCGACGCGCCGCGCTTGACCGGCGGCGCGCTGACCGAGTAGCGCAGCTTGTCGGCCAGCTCCGACAGCCGACGCTTGGCGCTGAAGTAGGCCTCGGGCAGCGACGGGTCGGCGTAGACGATCAGGTACAGCCGCCCCGACAGGTTGTCGATCACCGCCAGCTCTTCGCAGTGCAGCAGCATGACGTCGGGCGTGTCGAGGCCGCCCGCCTTGCGCACCTTGGCCAGCCGCGGCTCGATGTAGCGCACGGTGTCGTAGCCGAAGTAGCCGGCGAGCCCGCCGCAGAAACGCGGCAACCCCGGGCGCAGCGCCACCTTGAAGCGCGAGCGGTACTGCTCGATGAACGCCAGCGGGTCGCCCTCGTGCGTTTCGACCACCGCGCCGTCGGTGAGCACCTCGGTGCACCAGCCGTCGACGCGCAGCAGCGTGCGCGCGGGCAAACCGATGAACGAATAGCGGCCGAAGCGCTCGCCGCCGACCACGCTCTCGAGCAGGAAGCTGTGCTTGCCGCCGCCGGCGAGCTTCAGGTACAGCGACAGCGGCGTCTCGAGATCGGCGAACGCCTCGGCGATCAGCGGGATGCGGTTGAAGCCGTCGGCCGCGAGGCTCTTGAACTCGAGTTCGGTGATCACAGCGACTCTCCCTTGCGAAGGCACCGCGCCCTGCGGGCGTGCGGTGGATCGGGTGAGGCGGCGGCCCGGTGCGGGCAGCCGGTGGGTCGGCCGGCGACGAGCGCCGGCGCTAGGCGCAACGGATCAGGCCCGCCAGGGCCATGCTCCCCGGTCGTGCGACCTGGTCGCGGAGTGCGTGCGCGCTGTGAACATGCGGCCAGTGTAGCAGCGGCAGGCGGGCTTGCGCCCTCGGGTTCGCCCGCGGCCGATGCGAATGCTCAATCGCGGTACGACGCGTCGGCGCGGTCGACCAGCCGCACCATCGCATCGAACACGTCGCGGCCGCCGCCGTGCTCGGGGTCGAACTGCAGCGCGTCGACGCTGCACTTGCGCTGGATCGCCTCGGAGATGGCGACGGTCGGCCCCAGTGCCGCGCCGGCCACCTGAATCTCGCAGGCGCGCTGCAGCGTCCACAGCAGCGCGAACGCCTGCTCGATCGTGCGGCCCCAGCTCAGCAGGCCGTGGTTGCGCAGGATCACCGCTTGCCGGTTGCCGATCGAGCGCAGCAGCCGCGGGCCCTCTTCGACGTGCACGGTGATGCCCTCGAAGTCGTGGTACGCGACGCGGTCGTGCAGTTGCGCCGAGTAGAAGTTGTCCATCGACAGGCCCGCCTTCGCGCCGGCCACCGCGCAGCCCGCGGTGGTGTGCGTGTGCATCACGCAGTGCGCGTCGGCGATGCCGCGGTGGATCGCCGAGTGCAGCACGAAACCCGCGGGGTTGACCGGCCAGCGCGACTCGCCGATGACGCGGCCTTCGACGTCGATCTTCACCAGGTTCGACGCGGTGACCTCGGTGTAGTGCAATCCGAACGGGTTGATCAGGAACTGAGCGGTGCCGGGCAACCGCACCGTAATGTGGTTGTAGATCATCTCGACCCAGCCGAGCAGCGCGAACACGCGGTAGCAGGCGGCCAGACGCAGGCGCAGTTCGCGCTCGGTGGCGTTCATCGTCATGATCTCCTGGCCCCGACCGTGGCCGCGAGCCTCATGCGGCGAGTTGCTGCCGCATCGCGGCGATCACCGCCGCGTAGTCGCGCTGGCCGAAGATCGCGCTGCCGGCCACGAAGGTGTCGGCGCCCGCGTCGGCAACGCGGCGGATGTTGTCGACCTTGATGCCGCCGTCGACCTCGAGGCGGATGTCGCGGCCGCTGTCGTCGATGAGCCGCCGCAGCCGTTCGATCTTGCGCAGCGCCGAGGCGATGAAGCCCTGGCCGCCGAAACCCGGGTTGACGCTCATCACCAGCAACAGGTCGACCTTGTCGAGCACCCACTCGAGGCCGTCGATCGAGGCGGCCGGGTTGAACACCAGCCCGGCCTTGCAGCCGGCGTCGCGGATCAGCTGCAGCGTGCGGTCGACGTGCGTGCTGGCGTCGGGGTGGAAGCTGATGCAGTCGGCACCGGCCTTGGCGAAGGCCGAGGCCAGTGCATCGACCGGCTGCACCATCAGGTGCACGTCGATCGGCACGCGCGCGCCGCCGGCACGCACCGCGTGCTGGCGCAGCGCCTCGCACACCATCGGGCCGAAGGTCAGGTTCGGCACATAGTGGTTGTCCATCACGTCGAAGTGGATCCAGTCGGCGCCGGCGTCGATCACGGCGCGCACCTCGTCGCCCAGGCGCGCGAAGTCGGCCGACAGGATGCTGGGGGCGATGAGATGGTTGCGGCTCATTGGGCGTGCGTCATTGTCGCAGGCGCTGCGCCGGGCGCTGCCTAGAATGCCGCATGTCCAGGCCGGAGATGACGTGCAAGGTCGCGGTGCGGCCGCTGCCGGAGCGCACCGATGCGTCGCAGGATCTGTACGCCTACGCGTACACCATCACCATCACCAACAGCGGCGACACCGCGGCGCAACTGGTGGCGCGGCACTGGTTGATCACCGATCACCACGGTCAGGTGCAGGAAGTGCGCGGCCTCGGCCTGGTGGGCCACCAGCCGCTGCTCGACCCCGGCGAGCGCTTCGAGTACACGAGCTGGGCGCAGATCGCCACGCCGATCGGCACCATGCACGGCAGCTACTTCTGCATCACGCACGACGCGCACTGGTTCGAGGTGCCGGTGCCGGAGTTCGTGCTCGCCGATCCGGCGGCGCTTCATTGATCGCGGCGGTCGTCGCGCCGCTCGCCGCGCCGGCGGCCGGCGAACATGGTCCACCAGACGATGAACAGCAGCAGCGCGAGCGCCGCCAGCATCTCGAGGAAGATGACCCACATGCGTAGAGCCCGGCTGCCTGCCGGCCGCGGGTGGCGCACCGGGGTGCGCGGCGCGGCCGTGGCGGCGATTCTAGGCATCGTTGCCGGCTGCGCCGAGCCGCCTGCCACTTCAACGGCGCCGTCCGTGCCGCCCGCCTCGTTGCCGCGCACCGGTGCCACTGGCGCGGCGACGGCGCCCGCCACGGGCGGCACGGCGCAGACAACCCCGCCCATCGGCGGCACGGCGGTGCCGCCTCTCGCCGCCGGCGCAGCGCCGATCGTCCGCGAGCGCGCGCGCTGGGTGCCGGTGTCGTGGAGCGAGCTGCCCGGCTTCGACAGCGACCGCACGCGCGAGCTGTGGCCGGCGCTGCTGGCCGGTTGCGTCAAGCCGGCCGCGGGCTGGGCCTCGCTGTGCTCGCTGGCGCGCGCGCTGCCACCGGCCGACGACGCGCAGGCGCGCGACTTCCTGCAGCGCACGCTGCAGCCGTACCGCGTGGAGACGCTCGACGGCCAGAGCGTCGGCCTGGCCACCGGCTACTTCGAGCCGCTGATCGCCGCCAGCCGCCTGCCGCGCGGCGCGCAGCAGATCGCGCTGCTGCGGCCGCCGGCCGACCTCGCCACCCGCAGGCCGTGGTGGACCCGCGCGCAACTCGACACCGTGCCCGCGGCGCGCGCCAGCGTGCGCGGCAGCGCGATCGCCTACGTCGCCGACCCGCTCGACGCGCTGCTGGTGCAGGTGCAGGGCTCGGGCCGGCTGCGCGTCACCGAGCCCGACGGCCGCGAGCGCACGCTGCGCATCGCCTACGCCGCGCACAACGACCGCACCTACCAGTCGGTGGGCCGCTGGCTGATCGACCAGGGCGAGCTGCGCAGCGACGAGGCTTCGTGGCCGGCGATTCGCGACTGGGCGCGACGCAACCCGCAGCGTGTCGACGAGCTGGTGCGCAGCAACCCGCGCGTGGTGTTCTTCCGCGAGGAGCCACTGCCCGACGAGACGGTGGGCCCGCGCGGCGCGCAGGGCGTGCCGCTGACGCCGCTGCGCTCGGTGGCGGTCGACCCGCAGGCGGTGCCGTACGGCACGGTGCTGTGGCTCGACACCACCGAGCCGCTGAGCGCGCAGCCGCTGCGCCGCGCCGTGATGGCGCAGGACACCGGCAGCGCCATCAGCGGCGCGGTGCGGGTCGACTTCTTCTGGGGCTGGGGCCCGCAGGCCGAGACGATGGCCGGCCGCATGAAGCAGCCGCTGCGCGTGTGGGCACTGTGGCCGCGCTGACGGCCGCAGCACCGCCGCGATCGCACAAAGACCGGACGGCGCAGCGGCCGCTGCGCGCCGCCTACACTGACGGGCCCACCGCCAGGAGCGCCCGATGAACGCCCCGCTGCCCGAGTCGATCCGCAAGGCCCTGGAGAGCGTCACGCTCGACGACAAGTACGCGCTCGAGTCGGGCCGCGCCTTCATGAGCGGCATCCAGGCGCTGGTGCGGCTGCCGATGCTGCAGCGCGTGCGCGACGCGTTGGCGGGGCTGAACACCGCCGGCTTCGTCAGCGGCTACCGCGGCTCGCCGCTCGGCGGCTACGACCAGTCGCTGTGGGCGGCCAAGAAGCACCTGGCGGCGCACCACGTGGTGTTCCAGCCCGGCGTCAACGAGGAGCTGGCCGCCACCGCGATCTGGGGCACGCAGCAGCTCGAATTCGACAAGGCCAACAACAAGTACGACGGCGTGTTCGGCATCTGGTACGGCAAGGGCCCGGGGGTCGACCGCTGCTCCGACGTGTTCAAGCACGCCAACCTCGCCGGCACCTCGCCGCACGGCGGCGTGATCGCGGTGGCCGGCGACGACCACGTCGCCAAGAGCAGCACCGCCGCGCACCAGAGCGACCACATCTTCAAGGCCTGCGGGCTGCCGGTGTTCTTTCCGTCGAGCGCGCAGGACATCCTCGACCTCGGGCTGCACGCCTTCGCGATGAGCCGCTTCGCGGGCGTGTGGACGTCGATGAAGACGATCCAGGAGGTGGTGGAGTCCGCGGCCAGCATCGACGTCAGCCCCGACCGCGTGAACATCGTGCTGCCGCGCGACTTCGCGATGCCGCCGGGCGGCGTGCACATCCGTTGGCCCGACGCCGCGCTGGCGCAGGAGGCGCGGCTGTTCGACTTCAAGTGGTACGCGGCGCTCGCCTACGTGCGTGCCAACAAGCTGAACCACAACGTGATCGCCGGGCCGAACGACCGCTTCGGCATCATCGCCAGCGGCAAGGCGTTCAACGACACGCGCCAGGCGCTGGCCGACCTCGGGCTCGACGACGACACCTGCCGCGCGCTGGGCATCCGGCTGCACAAGGTCAACGTGGTGTGGCCGCTCGACGCCATGATCACGCGCGATTTCGCGCAGGGGCTCGACGAGATCCTGGTGGTCGAGGAGAAGCGCCAGGTCATCGAGTACCAGCTGAAGGAAGAGCTGTACAACTGGCGCCCCGACGTGCGCCCCAACGTGCTGGGCAAGTTCGACCAGTCCGATGGCGACGAGGGTGGCGAGTGGAGCCGCCCCAACCCGAGCGGCAACTGGCTGCTGCGCGCCAACGCCGACCTGACGCCGGCGATCATCGCGCAGGCGATCGCAAGGCGGCTGAAGAAGCTGGGCGTCGGCGCCGACATCGCCGCGCGCATGGACGCGCGCATCGGCATCATCGAAGCCAAGGAGCGCGCGCTCGCCACCGGCGCCACCGGCGGCGCCGAGCGCCAGCCGTGGTTCTGCTCGGGCTGCCCGCACAACACCAGCACGCGCGTGCCCGAGGGCTCGCTGGCGATGGCGGGCATCGGCTGCCACTTCATGGCGGTGTGGATGGGCCGCTCGACGGTGGGCTTCACGCAGATGGGCGGCGAGGGCGCGCCGTGGGTCGGCCAGGCGCCGTTCAGCAAGCGGCCGCACATGTTCGCCAACCTCGGCGACGGCACCTACTACCACTCGGGCTTCCTGGCGATCCGCCAGGCGATCGCCGCCAAGGTCAACATCACCTACAAGATCCTCTACAACGACGCGGTGGCGATGACCGGCGGGCAGCCGATCGACGGCGTGCTCACGGTGCCGCAGATCACGCGCGAACTGGAGGCCGAAGGCGCCAGGCGCATCGTGGTGGTGACCGACCAGCCCGAGAAGTACAACGGCCCGCTCAACCTCGCGCCCGGCGTCACCGTGCGCCACCGCGACGAGCTCGACGCCGTGCAGCGCGAGCTGCGCGAGGTCGAGGGCTGCACCATCCTCGTCTACGACCAGACCTGCGCCACCGAGAAGCGGCGCCGCCGCAAGCGCGGCAAGATGGAAGATCCGCCCAAGCGCGTGGTGATCAACGAGCTGGTGTGCGAGGGCTGCGGCGACTGCAGCGTGCAGAGCAACTGCCTGAGCGTCGAGCCGGTGGAGACCGAGTTCGGCCGCAAGCGGCGCATCAACCAGAACACCTGCAACAAGGACTACTCGTGCGTGAAGGGCTTCTGCCCGAGCTTCGTCACCGTCGAAGGCGGCCAGCTCAGGAAGCCGAAGAAGGAATCGGCGTCAACGCGCCCCGACCCCAACGCGCTGCCGCCGATCCCCGAGCCGGCGCTGCCGCTGGCCGAAACCGCGTGGGGCATCGTGGTGGCCGGCATCGGCGGCACCGGCGTCATCACCATCGGCCAGTTGCTCGGCATGGCCGCGCACCTCGAGGGCAAGGGCGTCGTCACGCAAGACAGCGCCGGCCTGGCGCAGAAGGGCGGCGCCACCTGGAGCCACATCCAGATCGCCAACCGGCCCGAGGCCATCTACACCACCAAGGTCGACACCGCGAAGGCCGACCTGGTGATCGCCTGCGACGGCATCGTGGCCGCCGGCAAGGGCACCTTGAGCCTGATGCACGAAGGCCGCACGTTCGTGGCGCTGAACTCGCACGCCACGCCGACCGCGGCGTTCGTCGGCAACCCCGACTGGCAGTTTCCGCAAGGCGGCTGCGAGGCCGCGCTGCACGCCGCGGTGGGCCAGGCCAAGCTCGGCCTGCTCGACGCCGACCAGGTGGCGGTGCAGCTGCTGGGCGACAGCATCTATGCGAACCCGCTGCTGCTGGGCTACGCCTGGCAGCGCGGCCAGGTGCCGCTGAGCCGCGCTGCGCTGCTGCGCGCGATCGAGCTCAACGGCGTGCAGGTGGAGAACAACAAGGCGGCGTTCGAATGGGGCCGCCGCTGCGAGCACGACTACTCAGCGGTGAGCGCGCTGTTCGCGGCGGCGCAAGTGATCGAGTTCGTGAAGAAGCCGTCGCTCGACGAGACGATCGCCCGGCGCGTGGAGTTCCTCACCGCGTATCAGGACGCCGACTACGCCGCGCAGTACCGCGCCTACATCGCCAAGGTGCGCGCGGCCGAGGCCGGCGCGAGCGCGAGCAGCACCAGGCTCACCGAAGCGGTGGCGCGCTATCTGTTCAAGCTGATGGCGTACAAGGACGAGTACGAGGTGGCGCGGCTGCACACCGACCCGGCATTCACCGCGAAGATCGACCAGATGTTCGAAGGCGAGTACAAGCTCGTGCACTACCTGGCGCCGCCGCTGACCGCCAGGCGCAACGAGAAGGGCGAACTGGTCAAGCGAGCGTACGGCCCGTGGGTGCGCAAGGGCTTCGAGGTGTTGGCGAAGCTCAAGGGCCTGCGCGGCACGCCGCTCGACGTCTTCGGCTACAGCGCCGAGCGCAAGACCGAGCGGCGGCTGATCGACGAGTACAAGGCCAGCCTCGACGAGGTGCTGCGCAGCGGCCTGCTCGCCGAGGGCGAGCGGCTCGCGCTGGCGGTGCAGATCGCGCGCATCCCGGAAGAGATCCGCGGCTACGGGCACGTGAAGGCCCGGCATCTGGCGGCCGCGCGGACGAACTGGGAGACCTTGATGGTCAGATGGCGCGGCGGTGGCAGCGACAGCGCCGCCGGCGCCACGGGCGCAACGGCGAAGCGCCATACCGCCTGAGGCCGGCGCCGCCAGCCGCAGCAGCCGCGACAGCGCCGGTCAAGCCTGCGTCTACACCAGTTCGTCCCAGGGGACAAGCTTGCTGGCGATGGTACCGGCATCGGTGTCGAGGTCGACGCGCACGTCGTGCGCGGACTCGACGGTGAGCATGACGCGGCCCAGCTCGCCGTTGACCTGGATCATGCCACTGGAAGGATGCGTTTCGACGTCAACGTATTGCCACAAGTGCACGGTGCTAAACACCGACACCCAGCCTCCGGCAGCCTTTGAGGCCACCTGCCCGTTGATCTCGTAGCGGGTGCGCAGCGAATTCGGGCCGGCGGGCCCAGGCGGAAAGCCGTACTGCGCCGCGGCAAACCCCGGGCGCAGCGTCACCGTGTCGGTGTACAGCGGGTGGGTGACAGCCATGGTCAGCGTATCGGCGCCGCCCACGAGCAACTCGCTCACCGTGGTGTCGACCGCAGGTTCGGCGTAGGTGAGCCTCAGCGCACCGTCGTAGCGCACGCTACGCGACGACGACAGCGACGACAGCGTGAACTGCACCATCGTGACCTGCGCCTGCAGCGACAAGGTGGGTGCAGCGGACAGTTGCCCGAACGCCAGCGACAGCGAGCCATCGGCCTGCGCGTTGGCCGTCTCGCGGCAGGCCGTGAACGACACGTTGAGCACATCGCCGGTCGTCAGCGTGAGCGAGCCGTCGCGGTCGTCGAGTGTGGCGGCCATCGTGCCACCGGCCGAGCAGGTTTCGATCGGCAGGACAACAACGCCGGCAGGGGCCTGGCGCCCCGTCAGCGCGCGCGCCCCGCGCCAGCGCGCCACAGGGCCCTTGTCGCGACTGGTGATGACGCGCACGACGTCGAACGACAGGCCACCGACCGTTGCGACGGCCGCAGCTCGCGACACTGCATCCTGATTGGCTGCAGTGATGCGGACGCTGCCGCTGGGCGCGACATTCCCGCCACCCGGCGAGCCCGTCACGTCGCCGCCACCACCGCAGGCGGCGAGCCCCAAGACGACGACAGCCGTGGACAGGAAAGCGGCGCAACGGCGCACCTGTGGCCGGCCGGACTGCGCTTGCCCAGGCAATGTCTTCGGACTTCCAACACGCATATGGATCCCCCTTCATTCGAGATGCTCGTTCCACTCGAGCAGCAGGATCCATCTTGCGATGCAAATCGTCGCGGACACTGAGGTGGCGCAACCTAGGCCACTGTTCGGGGGGCCACTCTAGAGGCTTGGCGTCACACGGCGTCGAGCGGGCTGCGCACGCCGCGGCCGCCGCGATTGAGCACGTGCGTGTAGATCATCGTCGTCTTGACATCGGCGTGGCCGAGCAGCTCCTGCACGGTGCGGATGTCGTAGCCCGCTTGCAGCAGGTGGGTGGCGAACGAGTGGCGCAGCACGTGCGGCGAGCACGGCTTGACGATGCCGGCGCGGCGCGCCGCGATCGACACCGAACGCTGCACCGAGTTCTCGTGCAGATGATGGCGATGCTCGGCGCCCGAGCGCGGATCGACCGAGCGCGTGATCGACGGGAACACCCACTGCCAGCCCCATCGACGCGCGGCGTTCGGGTACTTGACCTGCAACGCGTCGGGCAGCCAGACATCGCCGCAACCCGCGGCGAGATCGCGCAGGTGCAGCTTGCGCACCAGCGCCAACTGGGTCTGCAGCGCGGCGATCAGGTTCTCGGGCAGCACGGTCACCCGATCCTTGGCGCCCTTGCCGTCGCGCACGAGAATCTCGCGGCGCTCGAACTCGATATCCTTGACGCGCAGGCGCAGCGCCTCGATCAGGCGCAGCCCGGTGCCGTAGAGCAGCGAAGCCACGAGGCCCATCGTGCCCGACAGCTCGGCCAGCAGCAGCCGCACCTCCGACGGCGTGAGCACCACCGGCAGCCGCCGCGAGAGCTTGGCGCCGACCACCTCGTCGAGCCACGGCAGGTCGACCGCCAGCACCTCGCGGTAGAGGAACAGCAGCGCCGACTTCGCCTGGTTCTGCGTCGACGACGACACCGAGCGCTCGACCGCCAGGTGAGTCAGGAACGCCTGCACCTCCGAAGCCCCGAGCCGAGCCGGATGGCGCCTGCCGTGGAAGACGACGAAGCGCCGCACCCAATCGACGTACGCCTGCTCGGTGCGGATCGAGTAGTGCCGCAGCCGCAGCGCGTCGCGCAGCCGCGGCAACAGCTTGGGAGGCGAGGCGGGTGCGACGGCCGGCGGCAGAGCGACCCCCGCGGGCCGGCTCACGCCGCCGCCCAGGGGCTCGGCAGACTCGGCATCCGGGGTCGGACGGGGCTTGGTGATCTTGGTGGCCATGCCCGAGAATTTAGGCATGCCATTGCACCCACGCATCGCCCCCAAGACGGACTCGAAGCGGGCCCCCGAAAGGGGGTTACGGTCGATTCCTCACGTAAAGAATCAGCCCATTAGGCAGAGCCGGGTACTTCAATCCGCTCTGTCCATTTAACGTTAGGCGCCGCAAGTGCAACAGCTCGAGCCGCCGAATCTCAACGCTCCGCTGTATCGGTGTGACTGGTCAACTCTCTGGTTCGCCCTGGCGAGTGCCGCTTGCGCGTGGCTCTGGCACAGACCTACTGCTCTTTCGCTCGTTCTCACTTCTGTGGCGCTCGGCGGTCCAGTGTTCTTTTTCGCCCTTGGCCCCGCCTTGCATCGCGTTCGCTATCACCGGTCGCTACTCATTCGCGCGCTCTTTCTCATAATCGCAGTCGGGGCCGTGATCGTGGTCATGGATCACATCGTCCCCGCTGTACACGCGTATGTGTCTAGCAACGCCTAACCCGTCGTTGCACCTGACTGGCTACAGCGGGCTTCGCCCGCTTCCGCCAGCAGGTGAACTCCAACGTTAGGCCGCATGAGCGTGCCAATGCGTGCGGTTGCCACCGAGGTCTGGAAGTCCTACCCTCTTCCATTCTTGGCGCTGCTCCCAGCCTTCACCAACGTCGATGCCCTCCTGGCCATCTTCTTTTCTCTTCATGGAGGCCTCGCTTGGCTGCTGATACTTGCTGCTCTGCCATGGGTCGTCATCCGCATCGCGCGGGTGCTTCTCGCAGGTGAAGCTAGCAAATGGCAACGCAAATCTCATGCACTCGGAATCGCAATTGGGTACGTGTTTGTCAGCCTGGCTTCCAGCACTTTCTTAGCATGGCGCTTGAGTCCACCGCTAAAGCTCACGCTCGCCAATGTGCTGCCGTCTTACTTTTTCCCACTGAGCATGCTCGTTGGCCACTAGCATGGCATCTGCGTATGCGGCCTAACCCGTCGTTGCACCTGACGTTCAACAGCCGGCTTCGCCGTCTGTTGCCCGCAGGTGAACTCCAACGTTAGACCGCACCGATACCAACAAGCGAACCTGCGCCAATGAAACTTGTCTTCGCTCTGGTCCTTGTGCTCTTGGTCGCAGTAGCGCTCGTTGTCATCAAGCTCCTAGGCTTGCTCTCTACGCGGGCGCCAGGCACTTGGCCTTTCTACGTAAAGCGTCCGCTCTCTCAGCCCGAGCAGGTGCTTTACCACCGCCTGGTTCGTGCTCTGCCAGAGCACATCGTCCTGGCTCAGGTTCAAGTTTCGCGCGTGCTCGGGGTAAAGAAGGGCGCAAACTTTCACGAGTGGAACAATCGCATCAATCGCTTGAGCTACGATTTCGTCGTATGCGGCAAAGACTCGACCGTCATTGCCGCAGTCGAGCTCGACGACAAGACGCATGAAGCGAAGGACCGAGCGTCAACGGACGAGAAGAAGAGCAAGGCGTCTGCCGATGCGGGTCTACGGTTGCTTCGGTGGCATGCTCGTGCGCTTCCCAGTGAGGAAGTCATTCGCCAAGAGATTTTGCCGCCGCCGAGCCCGACGCAGGAATCTGCCGCGTCCGCACTCAGGGTCAAAGGTGCGGTCTAACCCGCCGTTGCACCTGACTGGCTACAGCGGGCTGCGCCCGCTTCCGCCAGCAGGTGAACTCCAACGTTGGGCGTCACAGGAGTAACCGCAGTGGCTTGGGCCGTTCCACAGCATACAAAAGGGCAAGTCGACCGAGCTGGCCGCACGCTGGTCACGACCAAAGTTCCCCTTCCCGATCTCCTTGACGCGTACAGCGTGATCAACAACTGGCGGTCGTCGCACAGTTTCCCGCTCAACACCTTTCAGGTCACTCTCCGCAATCGTGCGCGCCAGATTGATGGAGACGCCCTGATCGCCCAGCGAATCAAACGCCTGAGCTCAATTGAGGCGAAGCTCGTCCGCTTTCCGAAGATGAATCTCTCGCAAATGCAGGACATCGGGGGGTGCCGATCCGTCGTCAGCAATGTGGCGATGGTGAGAGCCGTGGTGGATCTGCATCGCAAGTCAGACGTTAAGCACAAGCTCCTTCGTGTCGATGACTATCTCACTATGCCGCAGCCCTCGGGCTACCGAGGTGTCCACCTGATCTATCGGTATTTCAGCGACAGGAGCGAGACATACAACGGGCTTCAAATCGAAATCCAGATCCGCTCCGTCCTTCAACACGCGTGGGCGACAGCAGTCGAGACCGTTGGCACTTTTCTGAAGCAGGCACTCAAATCAAGTCAGGGACACTCGGACTGGCTCCGCTTCTTCACAGTTATGGGCTCGGTCCTTGCCGCGCGCGAGCGGACGAGCCTCGTTGCCAACACACCTACCGATCGCCCAGCTCTTCTCACCGAGCTTCGCAAATGGGTGCGGTTGCTCGATGTCGAGCGCCGACTTCAGGCGTATGGCGATGCGCTTCGTACGCTGGAAGACCCAAGCGCCTCCACCGCGCACTACTTCCTCCTGTCGCTTGACCCAAAGGCGGACACAACCACAATTCATGGCTTCGCTCGTGGCGAACTCGAGTACGCGACCAAACAATACCTGGAGCTTGAGCGTTCCCTTGATGCCACTACCGGTGCGGAAGCGGTCCTCGTATCCGTCGAGTCAATCGCCGCACTAAAGCGTGCGTACCCCAACTACTTTCTCGACACCCGAGCCTTCTTGAATGCGGTGCAACGCGCACTGGCGTAGGCGCGAGCGGTGACGCCCAACCCTTCGTTGCACCCGACTCGCTACAGCGGGCTTCGCCCGCTTCCGCGAGCGGGTGAACTCAACCGTTAGACCGAATGGCCCTTCCATTCGCCACCACCGAGCGAGGCCACAGCAGCGCTCTCTATGCGCGCGAGGCACCGAGCTCTTGGTCGAGCGCGCGGCCTCGCGGTAGCGCGGCACCGGAGCGCCTGGCTGCCGCCGCGCTTGCCTGGGCCAGGGTAGGCTGCATTCTGAGCATGCGAGGCGAGTCACAGATCGGCAGCTATCGTGGCTTGCCGCGGTTGCCCATGCGGGCCATTCGGCCTAACGTCGGCCTCGTGGCCAGCGATTCAAGTCGTCGTTCGGCTGGGCCAGTGTCTCGCAATCCCACTCGTGCGCGGGCCACTCGGTCTAACCCGTCGTTGCACCTGACAGCCTACAGCGGGCTTCGCCCGCCTCCGGCTGCAGGTGAACTCCAACGTTAGACCGAACGGCACGCGATGAGCACGCCCGTTACCCCGCCCAAGAGCTTTAGCCCTCCCGCTAAGGGTGCGTCCATTCACGTTGACGGCCGCTACTATTTCATCGGCGACTTCATGAACCGCGGGTACTTCGGCGACGTCTACGCTTGTTCCGACGAGTGGGGCAACGAGCTGGTAGCCAAAGTGCTTGTGCCACGCGATCAGACATACGAGCAAGTTCGTGAGAACTGGCTGGCCGAGCTTCGCAAGCTGCTCGACCTGCGCCATCCCAATGTCACCTACGTCCACGCTGCATTTGAGTGCGACGACACCTTCCATCTTGTGATCGAGCGCTGCTCCATGACACTCGACACCGTCATCAATTTGCAGAACCTGAAGCCTGACTCATGGATTCCCTACGTCGCCCGGGACATCCTACAGGGGCTTGAGTACATCCACAGCAATGGCTATGTTCACAAAGACATCCACCCGGGCAATATCTTTGTGTCGCAAACACACGATCGGATGCTCCCCAGCAAGGATCCAGTCTGGTCGTTCAAGATTGGCGATCTCGGCATTTCGCGGCTCGAAACCGAGATCAATGCCTTCAACACGCTCCTGGCCCAATGGATGCTGCCGCCCGAGGCAATTGACTCCGCTCAGTTCGGTACGATCGCCCGTACCGTTGACATCTATCACGTCGGGCTATTGCTCTTGGCGCTGCTGCTCAATCGGACTCCCGCGTTCACTCGGGAGGAGATTCTCGCCGGCCACCCAAGGGAGTTGGCAGAGCAGCACAGCTCTCGTTTCGCGCCCGCGATCGCTCGTGCCCTGAGGCGCCATGTAGCCTCTCGAACGCCAACAGCCATGCACTTTTGGCGCGAAATCCATGCCTGCACGCAGAGTTCGGTCTAACCCGTCGTTGCACCTGACTGGCTACAGCGGGCTTCGCCCGCTTCCGCCAGCAGGTGAACTCCAACGTTAGCCCGCGGAGCTACAGTACGCGCGTGGCCCCCACCATTGTTCGCGACGGCCAGTTCCGCCTGTTCTTCTTCTCGCGGGAGGAGACACGAATTCACGTCCATGTCGCGCACCCGATGGCGAGGCAAAGTACTGGCTCACGCCAACGGTACACTTGGCCGTCAACATCGGGCTCTCGCCCTCGCAACTGCGGCAAGCACAGTCTGTCGTGGAGGCACACACCCGGGAGATCGAAGATGCCTGGCACCGTCATTTCGGCTGAAGTCACCAACGTATCCGTGCACGGGTTCTGGCTCCTCCTCGGTGATGAGGAGTTGTCCGTCTCCTTCAGCGAATTCCCGTGGTTCAAGAAGGCCACCATAGAGCAACTATCGGACGTTCAGCGACCAACCGAGAACCATCTGTACTGGCCGCAACTCGACGTTGATCTCTCCGTCGAGTCGATTCGCGCTCCTTCGGCCTTTCCGCTCGTCTCTGCGGGCTAACCCGTCGTTGCACCTGACGTTCAGAAGCCGGTTTCGCCGTCTGTTGTCCGCAGGTGAACTTCAACGTTAGCCACCGGAAAGACCCTCTTGTTTGCCTGTATCCTATGTGCTACAGTAACTCGTGCTCGACGTTCGCCAAACCGCAGCCTATGGCGCCTGGTACTCGGCTCTGCGGGATCGAGCAGCCAAGGTTCGTATCGACATCCGCATTCGCAGGCTCTCTCTCGGCAATCCAGGCGATGTCAAGGCTGTCGGTGAGGATGTCTCCGGGCTTCGGGTGAACTTCGGTCCTGGTATCGCGTGTATTTCATTCAGAAGGGTACCGAACTCATCGTCCTGCTCGCCGGAGGCGACAAGGCAACACAGGATCGCGATATCCGCCAGGCCAAGGCGCTCGCTCCTGAGCTGTAGGAGTTCGAAATGCCAAAGGCTGTCACTTCTCCCTGGGATCCAGCCGAACACCTCACCACCGAGGCAGATATGGCCGCGTACCTCGAAGCAGCGCTCGAGGAGGGTGACTCTGCGCTCGTCGCTGCGGCGCTCGGCGATATCGCGCGAGCCAAGGGTATGTCGCATGTCGCGCGCGAAGCAGGCCTTGGCCGCGAGAGTCTGTACAAGGCCCTCTCGCCTGGCGGCAATCCAGAGTTCGCCACGGTTCTGAAGGTGGTCGCGGCGCTCGGTCTGCAGTTGCATGCAGCGCCTGCGAGCGAGAAGGCCGCTGGCTAACCCGTCGTTGCACCTGACTGGCTACAGCGGGCTGCGCCCGCCTCCGCCCGCAGGTGAACTCCAGCGTTAGCCCGCAGCCAGCGATTCGGCGTGCTTCGGAAAGGCCTTCAAGAGTTTGGCGTCCATCGTGACAAGCTTGACCTGCAGCTTCCGCGCCAACGCAACGAACTCGCAGTCGTACGCCGAGCAATCACTGTCGCGCACCAGCGCCAGTACCGCCTTTGAGTCAACCTCGAACTCTGACCCTGCAAGCAGATCTTCGGCTTCGCTCTGCAGGCCACAGGCTTGCGCGAAGGTCAGGGTCTTGCGCCTCAGGTAGCCCGCAAGAATGTTGCGAAACTCACTGCGCCACAGCACGGGCACCGCCCAGTCCGGGTCTCGTTCGAGCAGGGCCTCAGCCTTGGCGGTGTTATCTCCGGGCAAGTACAAATACGCCACTACGTTCGAGTCCACCACAATCACGTGCGTCCTTCGCGCTTGGCCGCATCGATGTCTTTCGCCCGGAACTTCCCCTTCGGCAGCGCCGCCCGTAGCGCTCGTGCGCGAGCGAGGCGCTCGGCCGGAGCGACCCTGCTGGTCAGTAGTGCTGCCTCCAAACACACGATCGCCTCACTGTTCATGCTGCGTCGGTGTGTCTCCGCGGAAAGCTTCAGGCGCTCGTACACCTCATCAGGTATGTTCTTCAAAGTCAGCGTCGTAGGCATAAGACTTTGCCCCCACCAAAATGGTGCCATTATGGTGCCAGCGCCCGAGACAGGCAAGGCACTGCGGCCTAACCCGCCGTTGCACCTGACTGGCCACAGCGGGCTGCGCCCGCTTCCGCAGGCGGGTGAACTCAAACGTTGGACCGCGCGAGCCACTCGTGTTTGACCACGTCGTATTCGGAGCTAGCGACTATGCGGCAAGCAAGGCGTTCTTCCTTAGGGCGCTGGCCCCGCTTGGCGTAGTTGTTGCCTCGGAAGGCCCGCTCGGTATCGAGCTCTGCCGTCCGAACAGCGAGGGATCGCTGTGTATCCGCCTACAACCCGAGCAGAAGCCCTCGCATCTGCACCTGGCATTCACTGCCGAGAGTCGCGAGCAAGTGCAAGCGTTCTATTGCGCGGCGCTGGAGGCCGGGGCGAAAGACAATGGTCCGCCTGGTCTACGCCCGCAGTACAGCGGGAGATACTTTGCCGCCTTCGTCATTGGGCCCGACGGGCACAACATCGAAGCGGTCTACCATGAACCCGAGGCCTAACCCATCGTTGCACCTGACCTTCAACAAGCGGCTCCGCCGCTTGTCCCCCACGGGTGAGCTCCGACGTTGGGCGTATACAGGCGCCGGCGTAGAGCCGCACGGGCCGACGGAGTTCTAACAGGCCCCGCGGCAGAACCACGATTGCTGCGGTCTCGTACACCTGCTCATGGCCCAGGTGACGATCGTCCGACTTCGCCATCTGATTCGGACGCTCAGCTGTGTAGCAGCGTGCCTGTGGTTCAGTTCGAGGCGGCCGAGGCCTAACCCGCTGTTGCAACTGACTGGCTGGTTCACTGGAGCGGACCTCCAACGACGCAGCCGCGCGCGCGCGGCCGAGCCCAAACGACAAGGGTCTCCCCGGCTGCTCGGGAAGCACGCCTCCTCGAGCCGCACCCAGCGGCTCGAACTGTTTCCGGCCAAGATAGAGTTGACACTGGGGCGCAATGCCGCTGGCGGCCACGGCCTGGTGCTTGTTGCTGGGTGCGGTTCGTGCCCTGGGTCGATCGGAGCTACCGCAATGCATGCACGAAGCAAGATGGGTCAAGAAGGCGGGGCGATGTCCTGGCCGCACGGCCTCGCCCGGGCTTCCAGGAGGCCGCTGTGAATCTGCCGCCTCCTCGACTGGTGTTCCTGGCGGCGATGATCGTCCTCCTCGCAGGCTCGGTCGCGCTCACGGTCTACTCCTTCGTGCCTTCTGCGGCATCCGGGCGCACGCCCGATATCACACTGGTCGACGTCGCACTGCCGTCGGTGCTCGCGGTGGCGGTGGCTCAGGCGATGTCGTACCCGTCGGTGGGGCACCGGCTGGCCGCCAGCACCGTCTTGCTGGTGGGAGGGTGGCTGGTCACGTTGATCGTCGGGCTCGTGATCGGGTGCGGGTTCTATGGCGCCTGCTCCAAGTGAGGCGCCCGCGGACGCGCAGCCGTTCAGCGCGGCAGGCGGCGGCGCCGTGCCGATTCCCTCGCACCTGGCGCGGTTCTGGCGGCGCTTCGTCGCTGTGGCCGGCCCAGTCGACGACACGCGCTTCTACGAGGCCTTCTCTTTCGGCGACAGCCCTGCCATGGCCGATGAACTGGCTGCGCTCGTGCTGCGAGGCACCAAGCGGGCCACCGCCGGCTCGCTCTGGTCCTTCGAGGCACATGGCAAGCGGCTTCCGGTGCCGGGGGATCTCAGCATCGTCACCGGCGGGTCGGGCGCACCGTTGTGCATCATCGAGACGCGCGCCGTCGACATCGTGCCGTTCGACGAAGTCGATGCCGGCTTCGCTGCCGCCGAAGGCGAAGGCGATGGCTCGCTGCCGTACTGGCGCGATGCCCATCGGCAATACTTCGCTCGCGAATGCGCCCGCGACGGGCGCGAGTTCAGCGGGCGCATGCCCGTTGTCTGCGAACGCTTCGATGTCGTCTACCAACCCGCAGCCCCGGTGCGCTGACCGGCTTCGCTCCAGCAGGCCGAGGCGTCCGCCGTCGGGCGACGCGCATGCCGGCACGTGTTCGTCCGACTGAAGGCACGCCGTGCAACTCGTGCGGCCTGCCGCAGCCTACCTCGCGAGCTACCGGGCGGCGCTCGAGCGCGGCTGGTCGCCCGACAACCTGCGCGGCGCCGTGGCCACTGCCGAAGAGCTGGCGCGCATCGCCGCCGATGCGCCGGCGTTCATCGCCAGCCTCGAAGACCGCGAGGCGCGCGGCGCACCGATCGCGCTGCCCGACGGCTCGACGGCTCGGCGCATTCCGGGCTTCAGGCGCTGGATGTGGGACGGCGAGTTCTGCGGCAGCATCAGCCTGCGCTGGCAGCCCGGCACCGCCGAGCTGCCGCCGCACTGCCTCGGCCACATCGGCTATACGGTGGTGGCGTGGAAGCGGCGGCTGGGCTATGCCCGCTCCGCGCTGGCGCAACTGCTGCCCGAGGCCCGGGCCATCGGCCTGCCGTACGTCGAGATCACCACCGAGCCGCACAACCTGGCCTCGCAGCGGGTGATTCTCGCGAACGGCGGGGTGCTCGTCGGGCCGTTCACGACGCCGGCCTCGCTCGGCGGTGCGGCCGGCCTGCGCTATCGCGTTGCGCTGGCACCGCAACCCGCGGCGCCGAGCCACGCTGCCGGATGAAGGCGAAGACGCGCGGCTCTGGCGCCGCGCAGCCAGGCAGCGGCGCGCTCCTCATCACGGTCCACGCCAAGCCGCGCTCGCCGTTCAGCGCGTTGCAGCGCCAAAGCGACGGCACCTGGGTGGCGCGACTCGTCTCGCCGCCGGTCGAGGGCAAGGCCAACGCCGAACTGGTGGAGCTGGTGGCGCGGCAGTTCGGCTGCGCGAAGTCGGCAGTCACGGTGAAATCGGGGGCGTCGGGTCGCATCAAGCGGGTTCGGATCGCCGGCGTGGCGGTTGCGCCGGGCGAACGCGGCGCTTGAGCTGTGGCCGCACCGGCCCACCGCGCCGGCGGGCCCGGCGGGACGCAGACGCCCGGCGCATCGCCCTCGGGGCCAATGACCCTGCGTCGCGCCGCACGCTTGACCGCCGCGCTCCGGCCCGACAGCATCGGCACCATGGATCTCCACACTTGGCTGATTTACCTGCTGGCCGCCACGGGCCTGTCGCTGTCGCCAGGCCCTAACGGGCTGCTCGCGCTGACGCACGGGGCGCTGCACGGGCGGCGCAAGGCGCTGTACACGGTGGCCGGCGGCGCCTGCGGTTTCGTGATCGTGATCGCGCTGTCGATGTTCGGCATCGGCGCGCTGCTGCAGGCGTCGCTCGGCTGGCTCACGGTGATGAAGTGGGTCGGTGGCCTGTACCTGGTGTGGCTGGGCATTCAGGTGTGGCGTTCGCCGCCGATCGGCGTGCCGGCGCACGGCGCGGCCGCACCGCGGGCGCCCTGGTCGCTGTTTCGCCAAGGCGCGCTGTCGGCGCTCACCAACCCGAAGGGGCTGCTGTTCTTCGCCGCGTTCCTGCCGCAGTTCATCGACCCGCATCGCAGCCTGTGGCTGCAGTTCGTCATCATGGCAGCGACCTTCGCGCTGATCGAGATCGCCACCGAACTGTTCATCGCCAGCATGGCGCACCGCATCAGCCCGTGGCTGCAGCGCGTGGGCAAGCGCTTCAACCAGGCCTGCGGCGGCGTGTTCGTCGCCATCGGCGCGGCGCTGCCGCTGCGCGGCTGACGCCCTGGGGCGAAATGGCGCTTCAGGCCCCGCGCAACCGTTCGATCAGCGCCATCGCGGCAGCGGGCGCCTTCTCCTTGTCGGCGCTGATGAAGAACAGGAACACGTCGCGCGGCGCTGCCGGCGCCCGCGGCGCTTCGATGCGCGGCAGCGCCGCCGGCTCGCCGCCGTCGCGCCAGGCGCGCACGCAGTCCACCAGTTGGGCCAGCGCCTGCGGCGCGATGCCATCGGGCAGCGACCTGTCGGCGCGCATCGTGCGCACATAGACGAAATCGCCGCTCAGGTCGGCGAACGACGGATAGTCGGTCGAGTCGGTGAACACGGTGGCCACGCGGTGCCGGCGCGCGAGCGCGAGGTAAGCGGGGCTCTTGAAGCTCTCGTGCCGCACCTCGACCGCGTGGCGCAGCGGCACGCCGGCCACCGCCGGAGGCAACTGCTGCAGGAAGGCCGCGAAGTCGTCGGCATCGAAGCGCTTGGTCGGCGCAAACTGCCAGACGATCGGCCCGAGCTTGGGCCCCAACTCGGCGATGCCGCTGCCGACGAAACGCGCGATCGAGTCGCCCGCCTCGGCCAGCACGCGGCGGTTGGTGGCATAGCGCGTGGCCTTGAGCGTGAAGACGAAGCCCTCGGGCGTCTGCTCGCGCCACTTGGCGAAGGTGGCCGGGCTCTGCAGGCTGTAGTAGGTGCCGTTGACCTCGATCGCGGTGAGGCGGCGGCTCGCGTACTCGAGCTCGCGCGCGACCGGCCAACCCGCCGGATAGAAGTTGTTGCGCCACGGCTCGAAGGTCCAGCCGCCGACGCCGACGCGGATGGTTGCGCTGGCGCTCATCGCCTGCATCCTAACCAGCGCGCGGCTGCCCGCTGCGGCCTGCAACATCGTGATGCACACCGCGCTGGTGCGCTGCGGGGAGCGGCCCGAGAATCACCGGGTGCCGGTGTGCCCGACGCCGGCGCTACGATAGGTTGTCGACGAGGAACATCACGATGCGGATCGCCAGACTCCTGCTTGCCGGCATGGCACTGATGGCGTGGTGCTGGCCTGCGGGCGCGGGCGTCACCGAGACGGTCAACCGCGCAGCCTCCAGCGCCTCGTCGGTCGCCCACAAGGCCGAGCGCGCCGTCAAGCGCGGAGTCGACGCGGGGATCTCAGGCGTCGAGCGCGGCACCAAGGCAGCGGGGCGTGCCGTGAACGCCGGCGCCAAGAAGATCGGCATCCCCACGGGCGCCTCGGCACCGGCCGAACCGCCGCGCGGCGACATGCCGCGACGCTGAAGCTCGCACGGACGCGGCAAGGCATCACGCGCCTGGGCGGCACGCGAGCGCGGGCAGGCTCAGCGCGGCGTCTAAGATGCCGCATGCGGCAACGCGGCCTTCGAGCGAGCGAGTGAGCGAACCCCGATACACGGCCGGCTGCCTGTGCGGCGGCGTCAAGCTGGCGCTGAGCGCCGAGCCCGGTCCGATCCAGATCTGTCACTGCGCGATGTGCCGCAAGGCGCAAGGCGGCGCGTTCGCCACCCACGCCTCGATGCCGGCGAGCGCGCTCGATGTCGTCGAGGGTGCCGAGCTGCTGGCCGCCTACGAGTCGTCGCCCGGCGTGCACCGCATGTTCTGCAAGCGCTGCGGCTCGCCGCTGTTCAGCACCAACGCCGAGGAGCCCGATGTGGTGCGCATCCGCGTGGGCATCGTCGACGGTGCCCTGCGCACGCGGCCGAGCGCGCACTATTACGTCGGACAGATGGCCAACTGGTGGCGCATCGACGACCACCTGCTGCGCTTCGAGACCGAGTAGGCGCTGGCAAGCCGCCGGCGGCGCCGCCCACGCGCGCGCCGCGCGGCGCGCACAATCGGCCGCTCGTCACCCGAGGAGCCGTGCATGCTCGACCTGCCCACTTTGCAGAAGCTCATCGATCCGCTGTTCCCGGGCTTGATCGGCCTACGCCTGCGCGAGCTGGCCCCCGAACGCGTGCTGGCCGAGCTGACCGTGCGTCCCGACCTGTGCACGGCCGACGGCACGATACACGGCGGCGCGATCATGGCGTTCGCCGACACGCTCGGCGCCGTGGGTACCGTGATCAACATGCCCGCAGGCAAGCGCACCACCACCACCGATTCGAGCACCAAGTTCATCGCGGGCGCACGCGTCGACACCGTGGTCACCGGCGAATGCATCGCGCTGCACCGCGGCCGCACGACGCAGGTGTGGCAGACCTCGGTGCGCAACGCCGAGGGCAAGCTGTGCGCGGTGGTGACGCAGACGCAACTGGTGATGGACGCGGGTTGAAGGCGGCATCCGCCAGGACTCCTCGATGATCGAGTGGCCGGCCATCGCTGCGGCGCGCGCGCACGACGCCGCTGCGCGCGCGCCGTTTCGGGTGACCCAGCCGGCGGCGCCGGCGCTGGCGGTGGGCTCGGTGGCGCGCACGCACTTGCGCGCGCTGGCGCGCTGGCCCCAATGGCTGCACGCCGACGAGCACGGCGTCACGCTGCATTGCGCGCCCGGCGAACGCGCCGCTGCGTTGGCGACGATGCACGAGGTGCTGCGCCGCGACGGCCTGATCGTCGCCTGGCGCGACGAGGCGTTTCCGCTGTTCACCGTCGACGGTCGGGACACCGGCGTGCTGATCGAGCGCGCGGCCGCGCGCTTCTGGGGTTCGCTGACGCTCGGCGCGCACTGCAACGGCTACGTCGCCGGAGCCGACGGCCGGCCGGCGCAACTGTGGATCGCGCGCCGCTCGTTGACCAAGGCCACCGACCCCGGCAAGCTCGACAACCTGGTGGGCGGCGGCGTGCCGGCTGGCCAGTCGCCACGCGACACCGTGATCCGCGAGGCGTGGGAGGAGGCGGGGCTCGAGCCGTCGCAGTTGCGCACGCTGGCGCGCGGTCGCGTGATCGAGCTGCTGCGCGACATCCCCGAAGGCCTGCAGCGCGAGTGGATCCACGTCTACGACCTCGCGCTGCCGGCCGGCTTGGCGCCGCGCAATCAGGACGGCGAAGTCGCCGAACTCGTGCTGCACCCGCTGCCGCACGCGCTCGCGCTGGCCACCGGCAACGAGATGACGGTCGATGCCTCGCTGGTGACGCTGGATTTCGCGCTGCGCCACCGCCTGCTCGACGACGCCGCGGCGCTGGCCGCGGCGACGGCGCCGCTGTTTCGCGCAGCGTCGGCCGCCTGAGCCGCCGGCGCAGGCGTCACGCCACCAGCAGGTAGCGCGTGCTCGGGCCCTTGCCGGTCTGCTGCAGCAAGCCGCGTTCGGCCAGCATCGCCAGGTGCTTCGACGCGGTGGCCGGGCTGACGCCGCACACCTGCGCGTAGCCGCTCTTGCTGATCGCGCCGTCGTGCAGCAGCCGTTGCACGAGCGCCAGCCGCCGCACATCGTCGAGCAGGTCTTCGCTGTGCGGCCGCCAGCGGGCCGCCAGCAACTGCTCGCGCCCCTGCTCGCGATCGAAGGTGTCGCGCAGGCGACTCACCTCGGCGGCGAACTGCTCGCCCAGGCCGTGGCGCCGCATCAGCAGTTGCGCCGCCTCGCGCTCCTTGACCGCGATCGCCAGGTAGGCCTGGGCGATTGCCAGCCGAGCACGCACGTGCGCCTCGGGCGGCATCGGCAGCGTCAACACCGCGCGCTGACGCTCGATCTCGGTGGATTCGGCGAAGTGCACCGCAGACTCTTCGGGAACCAGGCGATCCTTGTCGCGCTCGTCGAGCTGGCCCAACAGCTCGCTCTTCAGCTTGCGCACTTGCTCGTGCATGGCCGGGCTGCTCTCGGCCATCGGTGCGGCGAGCACCGCCTCGACGTGACCGTCGCCCTGCTGCTCGTCGCGAGGATCGTGCTCGGCCTGGAAGCGCTTGTAGTGAGCTTCGGCCAGGTTGAAGTGCGCGCGCGTGGCTTCCAGGCGCAGGCCGCTGGCCAGGCTGGTGCGCAGCGCGTGGCGATACTGCTCGATGGCGAGGTCGAGCCGCCCCTGCAGATAGTAGGTCGCGCCGAGGTTGACGTGCGTGCCGGCGACGATCTGCGGTTCGACCTCCTGGCGACCGGCCACCTCGAGGACGCGCTGCGCGTACTCGATGGCGCGCTCGAAGCGCTGCAGCTCGGCGTAGATCGAGCTGAGGTTGAGCCAAGTGGCGAGCACCGAGCGGCGGTCGCCGAGGCGCTCGAAGATGTTCAGCGCGCGCTGCTTGTGCTGCAGCGCATCGCTCAACTGCCCCGAGCGCCGGGCCAGCTCGCCCCACGACTGCGCGAGCATGCCGGCGATCTCGTCGGGTACCTCGAAGTCCCCGGCGATCGCCTGCGCGCGCTCGAGCACGGTCTTCGCGCGCGGGTCGTTGCGCTGCAGGTACAGCCAGGCCAGGCGCGTCAGCGTCGTGAGGTAGGCCTCGATCGCGCGGCGATCCGATTGCTGCGGGTCGGCCTGCTGCAGGCACTGCGCACTGTCTTCGTAGCAGGCGAACGCGCGGTCGGCGTCGCGCGTTTCGTGGAATGCGCCGAGTGCGCCGTAGGCGATGCCCATCAGCAGCTTGTCGTGCGCCGCCACCGCCGCCCGCAACGCGGCTTCGCTGGCTTGCAGCGTGCGGTCGGTCAGGCCGCGCGTGCGCGCCAGGCTCGCCCGCGCCAGCTCCAGCTCGACCCGCTCGCGCGCGCTCAGCGCTGCGGCGGCGAGGCGCTCGACCAGCGCATCGGTTTCCGGATGGTTGGCCGGCTGCAGCGCGTCGACCTGCAGCGCGCGAATGAAGCCACGGGCGTCGGCCGACGCGAGGCCATGCCACAGCGCCGCCCCGATGTCGTGCTGCGCGAGCGCACGCTCGGCCTGCCGCCGATGCCACGCCTGTTGCTGCGCCGGGGCGTGCAGTGACAGTCGCGGCGCCATCTCGGCCTGCAACCAGCGGCGCAGCGCGAACCGCGCCGGCACGCCGATCGGCTCGCGCACCATCAGCTCGGCCAGCGCGCGCCGGGCGCGGTCGAGGTGGCGATAGAACGTGCTCGCTCCCACGCCCCAAAGCCCGCACAGATTCTCGATCGGCGGCTCGTCGGCGCGCCGCCGGTAGCGATCGCGGAACTCCGGCACCGCCAGCGCGCCGCAGTAGCAGGCGGCGGCGAGCATCGGGCGCCAGGCGGTGAGGTCGAGCCAGGCCTTGCGATCGATGCCTTCGAAGCTGGCGGCGCGGTCGGGCCGCAGCTGCGTCAGGGCCCAGCGCAGCATCAGCTCGGCTGCCAGTGCCAGCGGCTGCTCGACCTCGAGCGCGTCGCCCAGCGTACCGTGCAGCAGACCCCGGTATCGGTGCATCAGCCAGCGCGCGGCGCGCGGCCGCTGGCGCACCAGCTGGTCGAGCGTGCCGGAGCGCTGCGCTGCCAACGCGGCATCGATCAGCACCTCGGCCAGCGCCACGGCGCGATCGGCTGCCGAGCGGCGGCGCGCTCGGTTGCCGTGTGCGGTGGTCTCTGGCATGGTCGCGGCTGCGAAGCGACGCGCGGCGATGCACGGCCGTCTCGAATTGGGGATTGTGCCGTGCGGCGCCCGCATGCTTTGATGCGCCGCCTCGCGCTCGGGGCGTGACCAGGGAGCCTCGATGAAACGCCTCGCGCGCCTGCAACCACTGAATCCCAAACAAGCCGACGGCACCGACAGCGTGGTGTTCGCGGTCTACGCGCCGTTCGGCACCGACGCCGTGCTCAGCCGCTACCCCGACGCGACCTCGGGCGTGCCGATCCATCGTCAGGTGCTGGTGAAGGCGCTGCAGCGGGTGGCCGCCGAGGGCGTGCACGTGTCGGCGCTGATCGACCTGTTCGACGACGACAGCTACCTGGTCGAGATTCCCGCGCTGCAGCCGCGCGCGATGCGCATCACCTCGGCGTGGAAGCAGGACATGGCCTCGCCGCGCGCGCTGGCCGGTTTTCTGCGGCGCACCCACGCCGTGCATCCGTGTTCGGCGCTCGTGCTGGCGCTCGAAGGCCACGGCGCGGGCTACCTGCCCGAAGTGGATGCCGCCAACCTGACACCCGAGAAGACCACCTCCAACGGCGACTACGAGTGGACGTTCGGCAAGGACGACGTGCGCGTGAGCCCGTCGCCGGGTTCGC
Source organism: Ideonella sp. (assembly GCA_015075545.1). Lineage (GTDB taxonomy): Bacteria > Pseudomonadota > Gammaproteobacteria > Burkholderiales > Burkholderiaceae_C > JAEUPI01. The sequence continues at coordinate 424,401 of JABTUC010000001.1, forward strand.
CGGCATTGCCGATGTTCTCGGCCGTGCTGCCGATGTTCTCGGCGGTGCTGCCGGCGGTGAAGCTGCCGCTGTCGACCTCGGGGCTGGCCAGTGCACTGCGGCTGGCGCAGCGCCAGGGTGTGCCGCGGCCGGCAGTGATCCACTTCAACAACTGCTTCAACCTGTCGGTGGAGCACCTGCACACCGTGGCGCCGCACGCCGACTTCGCCACCGGCTACGGCAACTACAACTTCTTCTCGTCGGGCACGACCTACCCCAACGTGTTCCGCCGCCTGGGGCGCGCCGGAGTCGCGACTCGCGAGGCCCTGGCGCAATGGTTCGCCGACGAGAACCACCGGCCGCTGGCCGCCAAGGGCAACCACCCGACGATCGGCGGCGTCGTGCGGCTGGCGCGCATGCGCGAGATCGCGCAGTGCATCGACGTGCTCGCCGGCGCGCTGCTCGCCGCGCTGCGGCCGGCGAATGCCGCCGACCGGCCGGCGGCGCTGGCGAAGATCGAGGCCGCGGTGGCCAACGCGAAGAAGTACGACAGCGTGCCCGACTACGCGCTGGTCGCGCCCGACCAGTTGAGCGACCTCGGCAGCCTGGCCGCCGAGTTGCTCGCACACGACTTCGGCGCCGTGCCGGTGCATGCCGCGGCCACCGCGCTGGGCAACGCGCTGGCCGGCGTCAAGCGCTATGGCGACGTCGATCGCCCCTGGATGGACCTGACGCAGCGCTGGGACTTCAGCGACCCGGCGCTGGCGATGAACATCTTCCTGCCCGACCCGCAGCGCAAGGGCGTGTGGGACTGGCGCGCCCCGTTCTACCTGGCGTCGAAGCTGCCGGCCGGGTCGCCCAACCGCGAGCCCAACCCGATCGCCTTTCTGACGGGCACGCGCTGGATCGACTTCGTCGACGAGTACCACAAGAATCTGGCCGCGTTCTCGCTGCTGCCGGCGCTGGCGCCGCGGTTCCCGGCGTTCAAGGCGAAGTTCGACCCGAAGGGCCCGCCCGGCCAACCCGGCACTGACCGGCCGCCGCGCGGTGGCGGCGGCCGCGACGCCACCCGACAGAGCGCCGACTGAGGCTCGTCATCGCCTGCGTCGTCGCCCGGGGCGGCGCAATCGTCTGCCGATCGTCTATCGACGGCGGCGGCAACTCCCGCTTTGCTGCATCGCAATGCGACAGCCCGTCCGCTGCAATGCCTCCCACGCCGCCGCGGTCATGGCGGCACCAAGGAGGCCCGAATGTCGTCCCCGCAAGCACCCTTCGTCGCCCGCCATGGGCTGCCTGGCGCGCAGCGCCCGCTGCGCCCCTGGCCGCGCCTGGCTCCCGTGGACAAGGCGCCGCCGCCCAGGCCGCTGGCGATGGGCACGCTGCCGCCGCTGGCTCCGAAGCCCCAGGTACGCACCCGCTGGCAGCCCGATTCGATGCCGGTGTTCCCGATCGAGCCGGCCAACGACCCGATCCGCCAGTTGGCCGCCGATGACCGCGCTTCGCTGACGCTGCTGGCGCTGGTGCTGTGCGTCACGGTGTCGATCGCGCTGCTGGGCTTCGGTCTGCAACTGATGCAGTGAGGCCCGGCCGGCGGCGCGCCGCGCCGCCGGCCGTCGCGAGCGGCGGCATCCGATCCTGCCGGCGCTGCAGTGCGTCGCCGGCGTGCAGCGACGACGATGGCGCTTGCGTACAGTTCGCGGCAACGCCAACGCTGCCGCCAACCGTGTCCGACGCCAACAATCCTGCGGCCGCCTCGCGCTGGCAGCGCTTCGCCGCCGGCAGCGTGCGCGGGTTCCATGCCTATGCCGGCTGGCTCGTCGGCATCAGCTGGTGGCGGTTCGCGCTGCTGTCGATTCTGCTGCTGGCCGTCGCGGCCATCCTGCAGCACATACCGCCGTTCAGCTGGACGAGCAGCGAGGTGGTCGTCGACACCACCGGCTCGCCACCGACGCCGCCCAGGCCGCCACGCGAGCCCGCGGTCCGCATCGAGAAGAGCAAGACCGGAAAACCAGGCGAGCGCGGCTACGAGATCAAGATCGACGAAAGCGGCGTTCGCATCACACCGAAGGCGCCTGCAGCCAGCACGCCGGGCGCGGCCAGCGCGGCCAGCGCGCCGTCGGCCGGCGAGAACCCGTCGATCGAGATCCACCTGCCACCGGGCGCCACCAGCGAGGCCGTGCGGCAGGCGGTGGAGGAAGCCCGCCGCTCGATCGCCGAGGCGATCCAGGAAGCGCAGGACGATGCGAAGGACGAGGCCGACGCGGCGCGCGAGCAGGCGCAGGCCGACGGCAGGCCTGCCCGCCGCAGCGTGCGCGTGCGGACCACGAGCTTCGGCGACTTCCTGCCCGAGTTGGCGCTGCTGTGGATCTTCGCCTCGGCGGTGGTCAAGATCACCTACAAGCGGCAGATCCAGGCCGAGGCGCAGGCCGCGCAGGCCACCGAGACGGCCGAGGCCGAGTCGCTCAAGCGCCAGGTGGTCGAGGCGCGCATGGCGGCCATGCAGGCGCAGGTGGAGCCGCACTTCCTGTTCAACACGCTGGCGTCGATCGACCACCTGATCGAGACCGACCCGGCGCGCGCCAGCACGATGCAGAAGAACCTGATCGCGCTGCTGCGCGCGTCGATGCCGACGCTGCGCGAGGCCGGCGACGGCGGGCCGCGCGACCTGAAGCGCGAGCTGGAGGTGATCCGGCCGTACCTCGCGATCCTCAAGGTGCGCATGGAAGACCGCTTGCGCACCGAGATCGACGTGCCCGAGGGTCTGCAGTCGGCCGAGTTCCCGGCGATGATGATCCAGACGCTGGTGGAGAACGCGATCAAGCACGGCCTCGAGCCCAAGCCGGAGGGCGGCTCGTTGAGCGTGCGCGCCGAGGTGCAGCACGGCAAGCTGGCGGTCACGGTGGCCGACTCGGGCATCGGCTTCGGCAAGGCCGCCACCGCCGGCACCGGCGTCGGCCTGGCCAACATCCGCGAGCGGCTGGCGCTGCTGTACGGCAACAAGGCGACGCTCAGCGTGCGCGAGAGCGCCGGCGGCGGCACCGCGGTGACGATCACCGTGCCGTACAAGAGCCTCGACAACGGGGCGCCGGCGGCGTGAGCGCGAACGGCAGGCGCAACGCGCCCGCAGCGCGCCGTCGCGGGCCGGCCCGGTGAGCGCGCGCCCGACTACGATCGCGGCATGAGCGAACAAGCCAACCGCATGACCGCACGGCGCGCCGTGCTGGCCGACGACGAGCGACTGATGCGCGAGCAGATGCGCGCGCGGCTGGCCGAGGTGTGGCCCGAACTGGTGATCGTGGCCGAAGCGAAGAACGGCCTCGAGGCGGTGCAGGCGGTGCGCGAGCACAAGCCCGACATCGTGTTCCTCGACATCCGCATGCCGGGGCTCACCGGCGTCGAGGCGGCGCGGCAGATCGCGCAGCTCGATCTCGACGACGATGCGCTGCTACCCGAGATCGTGTTCGTCACCGCCTACGACCAGTATGCGATCGAGGCGTTCGAGCAGGGCGTGGCCGACTACGTGCTCAAGCCGGCCGAGCGCGAGCGCCTGGCGCTCACCGCCGCGCGGCTCGAGAAGCGCCTGGCCACGCGCGGCACCGCCGACGCACCGGCGAGTGCACCGATCCAGCAGTTGCTGCACAGGCTGTCGGCACAGCTCGACCCGGGTGCCGCCGCCGGATACCTGCAATGGATCCAGGCCAGCGTCGGCGCAGCGATCCAGATGATTCCGGTGGCCGACGTGCTGTTCTTCATCAGCGACGAGAAGTACACCCGCGTGCAGACCGCGCAGCTCGAGGCGCTGATCCGCAAGCCGATCAAGGAGCTGGTCGACGAGCTCGATCCCAAGCTCTTCTGGCAGATCCACCGCTCGACGCTCGTCAACGTGAACGCGGTGGCCGGCGTGACGCGCGACTTCCGCGGCCGGCAGATCGTCAGCGTCAAGGGCCACCCCGAGAAGCTCGAGGTCAGCCGCAGCTACGCCGGGCTGTTCAAGGGGATGTAGCGGGGCCGGCGAGTCGGCGCCGCTTCATGCGGCAGGGCGTCCTGGCGCATCAGCCGCCAGTGCAGGCTCGGCAGCGGGAGCCAGCCACGACGCGATGCACCACTGTGCCGCCCAGTAGGTGGCCAGGATCCAGAGGCTCGACGCCGGCAGCGGCAGCGCGAACCGGTTGGTCGCCAGCAGCGCATCGGAGGCCATGAACAGCGCACCGCCGAGCATCAGCGCGCGGCCGCGGCGCGCCTCGCCCCCCTGCGCGGCAAGGCCGACGACGGCGCTCTGCGCCGACATCGCCGTCAGCGCCAGCACGTAGCAGGCCACCGGCACGCGCAGCCCCGGTGGCACCGAGGGCCACAGCAAGGCCAGCACCGTGCCGGCCACCAGCAGGTAGACGACCACCGCCACGGGCCGCGCCAGCAGCCGGTGCTCGCGTGTGAATGCCGCGATGTAGGCGAGGTGCGCCAGCAGGAACGCGACCAGCCCGGCGAGAAAACCGCTGCGCGGCCACAGCAGTGCGATGTCGCCGATCAGCGAAAGCACGAGGCCGCCGAGCACCCAGCGGCGCACCACCGGCTGCCGGCGGCCACGCGGCCACGCGTGCGCGATCACGAGCACGGTGGTCAGCGGCTTGAAGACGACCTGCAGCCCCGCGACATCGAGCGCCCACGGCGCGCCGGCGATGGCCAGCGCCGCGCTGGCGAGCGTCAACGGGGCGAGCAGGCTGATCGGCATCGGTGCGGCGAATCTTGCTTGGCGTGAGAGGGCGCTGCGCCAGCCGGCATTGTCGCGGCGTGAGCCGGCCTGCGCCTCTGCTACGGCGCGGCGGGGGCGGGCGCCGCGCGCGCTGCGAGCTCGGCGCGCAGCCGCTTCAGGCGCTCGCGCGGGTCTTCGCGCTGCTGCGCCTCGTCGAGCTTCATCTCGGCGATGAAGCGGCTCGGCAGCGCGGCCACCGTCTCGCGGCCACGCTTGCGGCGCCTGAGCGCGCTGACCAGCAGCGTCTGGCGCGCACGCGTCACGCCCACGTACATCAGGCGGCGCTCTTCCTCCAGGCGCTGCGCAGTCACCGGCTCGGCCTCGCTGGCGAACGGCAGCAACCCTTCGTTGACCGTGGCCAGCATCACGTGCGGCCACTCCAGCCCCTTGGCGGCGTGCAGGGTCGACAGCGTCACCACGTCGGCATCGTCGCCGCGCTCGGCCAGGCTGTGCAGGATGCTGATCGTCTGCGCCACCTGCAGCACGGTCGCCGCCCGATCCGGCACGCTGTCGTCGTTGCCGGCCGCATCGCCGCCGCAACGCCGCGCGATCCAGTCGGCGAACTCGAGCACGTTGGCCCAGCGCGCCTGCGCGAGCCTGCCCTGCTCCTCGCCGTCGAACAGGTGCTGCTCGTAGCCGATGTCGCGCAGCCAGTCGGCCAGCAGCGCGCGCGCCGCGTCGCTGCCCTGCGCATGGCGCGCGCGGTACTCGAGGTCGTTGACGACGCGGCCGAACTCGTGCAGCGCCTGCAGCGCCTTGCGCGGCAGCGCGGTGTGCAGGCTGTCGGCGAACAGCGCCTCGAACAGCGAGAGCTTCCAGCGCGCCGCGAACTCGCCGAGCGCGGCCAGCGTCTGGTGGCCGATGCCGCGCTTGGGCGCAGCCACGGCGCGCAGGAACGCCGGATCGTCATCGTTGTTGACGATCAGCCGCAGCCAGGCGCACAGATCCTTGATCTCGGCGCGCTCGAAGAAGCTCTGTCCACCGGACACGCGGTAAGGGATCTGCGCGCGGCGCAACGCCTGCTCGAACACCTTGGCCTGGTGGTTGGCGCGGTAGAGCACCGCGAAGTCGCGCCAGCGCGCACCGGCGGCGGCGCGGCGCGCCTGCAGCCAGGCCACGGCGCGCTCGGCCTCGTGCGCCTCGCCGTCGCAGTCGATGCGCCTGACCGGCTCGCCTTCGCCGAGCTCGCTCCACAGCGACTTGGCGAACAGCTTCGGGTTGGCCGCGATCACGTGGTTGGCGGCACGCAGGATGGCGCCGGTCGAGCGGTAGTTCTGCTGCAGCGCGATCACCTGCAGCGACGGGAAGTCGCGCGGCAGCTGCTTCAGGTTCTCGATCGTCGCGCCGCGCCAGCCGTAGATGCTCTGGTCGTCGTCGCCCACCGCAGTGAAGCGCGCGGCCTCGCCCACCAGCGCCTTCAGCAGCTCGTACTGCACCGCGTTGGTGTCCTGCACCTCGTCGATCAGCACGTGCGCAAAGCGCTGCTGCCAGTGCGCGCGCACGTCGGCGTGCTCGCGCAGCAGCTTCAACGGCAGGCCGATCAGGTCGTCGAAGTCCACCGCCTGGTAGGCCGCGAGTCGCTCGTGGTAGCGCTGCATCACGCGCGCGGCGACGCGCTCGTCGTCGCCGGCGGCGGCGCTCTCGGCGGCGGCGGCATTCAGGCCGGCGTTCTTCCAGGCGCTGATCGCCCACTGCCAGCGCCGCGCGAGCGCGGCATCGGTGGTACCGCCGGCGTCGCGCAGCAGCGCCAGCACGTCGTCGCTGTCGAGGATCGAGAAGCGCGGCTTGAGCCCCAGCACCTCGCCGTGCTCGCGCAGCAGGCGCACGCCCAGCGCGTGGAACGTGCACACCACCAGCGCCTGCGCGACGCGCGGGCCCGCCAGCTCGCGCGCGCGCTCGCGCATCTCGGCGGCGGCCTTGTTGGTGAAGGTGATGGCGGCGATCGCCGCCGGCTCGATGCCGCTGCGCAGCAGGTGCACGATCTTGTGCACGATGACGCGCGTCTTGCCCGAGCCCGCGCCGGCCAGCACCAAGCACGGCCCGCCGGTGTGCCGGACGGCCTGCCACTGTGCGGGGTTGAGGGTGACGGCAGGCGGGTTCATCGGCGCTGGCGCTTCGCCCCTCACCGCCGAGCGGGGCTGAGCCTCTTCGGGACGGGCGGGGCTCGTCGGCGGCGCGCGATGATACCCAAGGGCGACGCGAGCGCGCGAGCCGCAGCCGAGCGCCCGCGTGTGGTATGAAGCGCGGCCTCGACTCGCGCCTCTTGTTCGATGCAGATCCCTCTTCCACCGCTGCCGCGGCGCCGCTGGCTGACGCGCACGGCCGCGCTCGTGCTGGCGCCGGCGTTCGTGCGCCACGCGCGCGCCGCCGACTTGCCGCGCTTCGCGCTCGGCGTGGCGTCGGGGCAGCCGCGCGAACGCAGCGTCGTGCTGTGGACGCGGCTCACCGGCGACGACCTGCCCGAGCGCACCGGCGTGCGCTGGGAGGTCGCGCGCGACGAGCGCTTCACCGACATCGCCGTGCGCGGCGACGAAGAGGCGTCGGCCGACGAGGCGCACAGCGTGCATGCCGAGGTCGCTGGGCTCGAACCCGGGCGCTGGTACTGGTATCGCTTCGAGGCGCTCGGCCAGCGCAGCGCGAGCGGCCGCACGCGCACCGCGCCGGCGGCGGGCGACGCGGTGGGCGCGCGCTTCGCGCTGGCGAGCTGCCAGCGCTTCGACCACGGTTACTACGCCGCGTGGCGCCAGGTGGCCGCGTCGGACCTCGACTTCGTGCTCTTCGTCGGCGACTACATCTACGAGTACGCATCGCCGCCGACGGCGCTGCGCTACCACGACGGGCCGCTGGTGCGCACGCTCGAGCAGTACCGCGCCCGCTACGCGCAGTACAAGGGCGACCCGCTGCTGCAGGCCGCGCACGCGGCGCTGCCGTGGCTGCAGGTGTGGGACGACCACGAGGTCGCGAACGACTACGCCGGCCTGCAGGGCCAGCACCTCGAAGCCGACTTCCCCGCGCAGCGCGCGGCCGCCTACCGCGCCTACTGGGAGCACATGCCGTTTCCGAAGTCGATGCGCCCGCTCGGCCCCGACATGCGCATCTACGGTCGCACTGACTGGGGCGCGCTGGCGTGCATCCACGCCGTCGACGACCGCCAGTACCGCGACCCGCAGGCGTGCCCGAGGCCCGGCCGCGGCGGCTCCAACACCGTGCGCGCGAGCGACTGCCCGGCGCTGCTCGACCCGCGCCGCAGCCTGCTCGGGGCGGCGCAGGAGCGCTGGCTGGCGCAGAGCTGGGACCCGCAGCGGCGCTGGAACCTGCTGGCGCAGCAGACGCTGATGGCGCGCCTGTCGCGCACCGACGCCGCGGCACCGACCTACTGGACCGACGGCTGGGACGGCTACGCGCCGGCGCGCAAGCGCCTGCTGCAGACGGTGGTCGAGCGCAAGGTGCCGGGCGTCGTGGTGCTCGGCGGCGACGTGCACGCGCATTTCGTGGCCGACCTGAAGACCGACTTCGACGACGCGCGCGCGCCGGTGGTGGCCAGCGAGTTCTGCGGCACGTCGATCGCCAGCCACGGCATGGCGCAGCAGCGCCTCGACCGCTGGCTGCCGCACAACCCGCACCTGCACTACGGCCGCTCCGACCAGCGCGGCTACGTGGCGTGCCGGCTCGACGCCGAGCGTTTCGAGGCGAGCCTGATGGCGGTCGAGCGCCCGCAGGACCCCGACAGCGCCGTCAACGTGGCCGCGCGCTTCGTCGTCGACGCGCGCCAGCCCGGCGTGCAGCGGGCATGACGACAATGAGCGGGCTCGGCGCGATCCTCGTCGTCACGGTGCCGTTCTTCGCGTTGGTGCTGGCCGGCTACGTGGCGGGCTGGCGCCACGTGCTGCCGGAGTCGGCGATACCGGGGCTCAACGCCTTCGTGCTGTACTTCGCGCTGCCGTGCATGCTGTTTCGCTTCGGGCTGGCGACGCCGCTGGCACAGGCGCTGAACCCCGCCGTGCTCGGCGTCTACCTTGCGTGCGCGCTCGCCATGGTGCTGGTGGTGATCGCATTCTCGCTCGACGAGGTGGTCGGGCTGAAGGACGCTTCGTTCGGCGCATTGGTGGCCGCGTTCCCCAACTCGGGATTCATGGGCGTGCCGCTGCTGGCGGCGCTGTTCGGCCCGGCGATCGTCGGGCCGATGATCGCCACGCTGCTGATCGACATGTTCGTCACCAGCTCGCTGTGCATCGCGCTGGCGCAGGCCGGCGGCACCGCCGGCGGCGCGCGCACGGCGGCGCTGCGCTCGCTGCACGGCGCGGTGTCGAACCCGCTGCCGTGGGCGATCGCGCTCGGCGCGACGCTCGGGGCCTTCGGCTGGCAACCTGCCGGGCCGGTGGACACCGTGATCAAGATGCTCGCCGACGCGGCGACACCGGTGGCGCTGTTCACCATCGGCGCGGTGCTGTGGCGCGCCGGCCAGCACGCGCACACGCGCACGGCGCCGCGTCGCTACGTGCCGCAGGCGCTGGCCAAGCTGCTGCTGCACCCGGCGCTGGTGTTCGCGACGTCGGTCGTCGCGCGCGCCGCCGGCGCAGCGCTGACCGATCTGCAGGTGATGGCGATCACGCTGACCGCGGCGCTGCCGAGCGCCGCCAATGTGGCGATGCTGGCCGAGCGCTACGGCGCCGACAACGGCCGCATCGCGCGCATCATCATGGTCTCGACCACGGTGTCGTTCGTCACCTTCACGTCGCTCGCCGCGTGGTTCGGCGCGCGCGCGTGAGGGCGTGCGCTATATCGCCAGCGGATCGACGTCGACGGCCCAGCGCGCGAGCCCTTTGACCTCGCCGCGCAGCGCGTGCAGCTGCGGCAGCCAGGCGGCGAGAAAGCGCTGCAGCCGCAGGCGCGACGCCGACTCGGCCAGCATCTGCAGGCGCTCGACGTTGGCCACGCGCGCCACCGCCATCGGCACCGGCGGATAGACCGCGACACCCGAGGCCTCGGGCAGCGCGGCGCCGAGTTCGGCGGCACGGCGCAGGAACTTCATCGCGGCCGCAGCATCGCGCGCCTCGGCGCGCAGCAGCGCCAGGTGCGCGAACGGCGGCAGGCCCGCGGCCTCGCGCTCGGCCAGCAGCCGCTGCGCGAACAGCGCGTAATCGTGCGCACGCAGCGCCGCGAACAGCGCGTGCTGCGGATGCCAGGTCTGCACCCACATCTCGCTGCCGGCGTGCGCAGCGTCGCGGCCGGCGCGGCCGGCGGCCTGCATCAACAGCGCGAACTGCCGCTCGGCGGCGCGGAAGTCGCTGCTGAACAGCGCGCTGTCGGGGTTGACCGCCACCACCAGCGAGATGCGGCGGAAGTCGTGCCCCTTGGTGACCATCTGCGTGCCGACCAGGATGTCCACTTCACCGTCGTGCACGGCGGCCAGTGTGCGTTCGAGTGCACCGCGGCTGCGCGTGGCGTCGGCATCGAGTCGTGCGATGCGCGCCACTGGCAGCGCGGCGGCGAGCTGTTCGGCGAGCTTCTCGGTGCCGCGGCCGATCGGCTGGATGTCGAGGTTGCCGCAACTCGGGCAGGCGCGCGGCACGCTCTCGCTGGCGCCACAGTGGTGGCAGCGCAGCGTGCGGTCGAACTTGTGGAACACGCGCCAGGCGCTGCAGTGCGGGCATTCGCTCTTCCATCCGCAATCGGGGCAATGCAGCACCGGCGCATAGCCGCGCCGGTTGAGGAACACCAGGGCCTGCTCACCGCGCGCAGTGCGCTCGCGCAGCGCGTCGAGCACGGCCGGCGCCAGCGCCGGCGGTGGCTGGCCGGGCGCGCGCGGCAGCGAGCCCATGTCGAACAGCCGCACGCGCGGTAGCACCGCGCCGCCGATGCGCTCGTCGAGCGGCAGGCGCTGGTAGCGGCCCGAGCGCGCGTGCTGCCACGTCTCGAGCGACGGCGTGGCCGAGCCGAGCACGACCGGCACGCGCTCGAGATGGCCGCGGTAGACGGCGAGGTCGCGCGCCGAATAGCGCGCGCCCTCTTGCTGCTTGTACGACGCGTCGTGCTCCTCGTCGACCACGATGAGGCCCAGCCGCGGCAGCGACGCGAACACCGCCAGCCGCGTGCCGAGCACGATGTCGGCGCTGCCGGCATGCGCGCGCAGCCAGGCCTGCAGCCGCTGCGCGGGCGTCAGCGCGCTGTGCATCGCCACCACGCTGCGCGACGGGAAGCGCTCGACCACGCGCGCCAGCAACTGCGGCGTCAGGTTGATCTCGGGCACCAGCAGCAGCACCTGGCGGCCGCGTGCGAGTGCGTGCTCGCTGGCGCGCAGGTAGACCTCGGTCTTGCCGCTGCCGGTCACGCCGTGCAGCAGCAGCGGCGCGCGCGGCTGCGACGCTGCGTCGTCGATCGCCGCCAGCGCGGCCGATTGCTGCGCGGTGAGCGTCGCTGCAGCGCTCGCCGGTGCCGCCAGCGCGTGCGGCGCACGCTGCGAGCGCCGCACGCGCGCGGCCAACTGCGCGGCGCTCAGGCGACGCAACTCCGACGGCAGTGCCGCGAGCGCCACCTCGCCGATCGACCGCTGGTAGTAGCCGGCGGCGAACTCCACCAGCGCCATCCACTGCGGCGGCAACGGCGACAGCATTTCGAAGCGCTGCACCACCGCGCGCAATTCGGCTGGCGTGTGCGGGCGCTGCGCGGCCTGCCAGACGATGCCTGCCACTTCACGACGCCCCAGCGGCACGCGCACCAACGCGCCGGGTTCGATCGATCGATCGCAGCGGTAGTCGAGGGCCGCCAGGCCCGCATGCCGCGGCGCGTCGACCACCACTTGCACGGTGGTCGATTCGGGCGAGCTCATGCAAGCGGGCGCGGGCTCGCTGGCCCAGCGCAAAGTTGCACCTGAACGATCACTGCTAAGTCGATGATTTTTAGATGATTTATCGACTTCTGCCCGGTCTGTGGAAAACTTTGTGGGCAAGCTGGCGTCGGGCGCGCTAAGCCGTTGATCCTCAAAGGGCGCGGCGCCGCCGAAGCGGCTCGAGCCGCCATGGCTTTACGCCAACAAATCAAAGACTTAGCACGATCTCCCGTCACCTGTGCCGGCCTTCTTCGGGTCGACGGCGAGGCTCGAACATGGATCGCGGATTTGGGGATAAGTCAAGTTCTGAGCGCTCACTTACGGCCTCTGAGCGGGCGCTGCTCGGGTGCCTGCGTCTCAGCGGGCGCACGATCACCTCGCCCGAGCCGGTTTCACGATCATGCGCGTCAAGGCGATCCTTCGCGTATGCGCCACCGCGAATGCGCATGCACCGCCTCGACCAGCGCGTGCACATGCTCCGGCGGCGTGTGCTGACTGATGCCGTGCCCCAGGTTGAACACATGGCCACCGCGACGGCCGTCGTGCCGCAGCGGATTCCCGAAGTCGTCGAGCACCGCCCGCGCCTGCGCGCTCACCACCGAAGGCGGCGCGAACAGCACCGCCGGATCGAGGTTGCCCTGCAGCGCGACCGCGTCGTCGACGCGTTGCCGCGCCTGCGCGAGCGGCACCGTCCAGTCGAGCCCGACGACGTCGGCACCACAGGCCGCAATCGCCTCGAGCCACGGGCCACCGCCCTTGGTGAAGACGATGCGCGGCACCACGCGGCCGTCGTGCTCGCGGTGCAGACGCGCAAGCACCTGCCGCGTGTAGTCGAGGCTGAACGGCGCGAAGCAGTCGTGAGCCAGCACGCCGCCCCACGAGTCGAACACCATCACCGCCTGCGCGCCGGCCTCGATCTGCGCGTTGAGGTAGGCGGCCACTGCCTGGGCGTTGACCGCCAACACGCGATGCAGCAAATCGGGGCGCGCGTAGAGCAACGCCTTGACGTGGCGGTAGTCGTCGGAGCCCGCGCCCTCGACCATGTAGCACGCCAGCGTCCACGGGCTGCCGGCGAAGCCGATCAGCGGCACGCGCCCGGCCAGCGCGCGGCGGATCGACGCGACCGCATCGAACACGTAACGCAGGCGCGTCAGGTCGGGCATCTGCAGCGCGCGGATTGCCGCTTCGTCGCGCAGCGGTCGCTCGAAGCGCGGCCCCTCGCCGGCTTCGAAGGTGAGCCCCAGCCCCATCGCATCGGGCACGGTGAGGATGTCGGAGAACAGGATCGCGGCGTCGAGCGCATAGCGGTCCAGCGGCTGCAGCGTGACCTCGGTGGCGAACGCCGGGTTGGTGGCCAGCGCCATGAAGCTGCCGGCGCGCTCGCGCGTGGCCCGGTACTCGGCAAGGTAGCGGCCGGCCTGCCGCATCAGCCACACCGGCGTCACTTCGGTGGCCTGGCGCAGGCACGCGCGCAGAAAGACGTCGTTGGCCAGCGGAGCGCTCATCGTGGCGATTATCGACGGCGCCCTATCATGCCCGCCGATGTCCAAGCCGCTGATCCTGATCATCGAGGACGAACCCGGCATCGCCGACACGCTGCAGTACGCGCTGCGCACCGAGGGCTTCGAGCCCGCCTGGTGCGCCAGCGCCGAGGCCGCGCTGACGCTGGTGGCGCAGCGCCCGCCGGCGCTGGTGATCCTCGACGTCGGGCTGCCCGATCTGAGCGGCTTCGAGCTGTTCAAGCGCCTGCGCGAGCGCGTCGACGTGCCGGTGGTGTTTCTCACCGCGCGCAGCGACGAGATCGACCGCGTGGTCGGGCTCGAACTGGGCGCCGACGACTACGTGACCAAGCCGTTCTCGCCGCGCGAGCTGGTGGCGCGCGTGCGCAGCGTGCTGCGGCGCGCGGCGCGGCCCGCGCCGCCGGTACCGACGGCGGCGCGGGCGTTCGAGATCGACGACGGCCGGCGACAGATCCGCTTCTACGGCCGGCCGCTCGAGTTGTCGCGCTACGAGTTCGGGCTGCTGCGCGCGCTGGCCAGCCGGCCCGGCCACGTATACACGCGCGACATGCTGCTCGCTCTGGTGTGGGACGACGACAGCGACAGTCTCGACCGCACGGTCGACGCGCACGTCAAGACGATACGCGCGAAGCTGAAGGCCGTGGCGCCGACGCTGGAGCCGATCCGCACGCACCGCGGCGTCGGCTACGCGCTGGCCGAAGATCTGCCGACGCAACTGCCATGAGCACGCGCGGCCGCTCCGAAGCGCTCATCCCGGAGCGCGCAGCGCGGAGGATAGTCCAGTGAGCGCGCGCGGTGGCCCGATGAGTCGCACGCGCCCCGATCGCTCGTGACCGCGCGCACCCGCGTCTTCGTCGGCATCCTGCTGGTCTACGCGCTGGGCGTCGGCGTGCTGATGTGGCGACTGCTGGCCGACATCGACCCGCGCTACCGCGAATCGGCCGAGGAGTCGCTGGTCGAGACGGCGTACCTGATGGCGACCCAGATCGAGCAGCGAAGCGGCTCGGATTCGCCGCTGGACACCGCGTGGCTCGAACCGCTGTTCCGCGATCTCTATGCGCGCCGTTTCGACGCCAACATCTTCGGCATCCGCAAGCAGAGCGTCGAGCTGCGCGCGATGGTCGTCGATGCGCACGGCATCGTGCTGTTCGACTCGCTCGGTCGCCACGAGGGCCAGGACTACTCCCAATGGCGCGACATCAGGCTGGCGCTGGCCGGGCGGTACGGGGCGCGCACCAGCATCGACTTCGATGGCGATCCCGACACCTCGGTGATGGTGGTGGCGGTGCCGGTCCGCATCGACGGCCGCATCGCCGGCGCGGTGGCGGTGGCCAAACCGGCGCAGAGCATCGGCCAGTTCGTCGCCGCGGCACGGCGCAAGACGCTCGCCGTCGGCCTCACCTCGGTGGTGGCGGTGCTGCTGCTGGCGGTGATCGTCGCGGTCTGGTTGGTGCGGCCGTTTGGGCTGATCGGCGCCACGCTGCGCGACCTGCGGCACGAGCGCACGCTGAGCCTGCCGCGGCTCGGGCGGCGCGCACTCGGCACCTTCGGCGCCGCCTTCGACGAGATGCGCGACGCGCTGGCCGGACGCCACTACGTGGCCGACTACGTGCAGACGCTGACCCACGAGCTGAAGAGCCCGCTGTCGGCGATCCGCGGCGCGGCCGAACTGCTGCGCGAGCCGGGCATGCCCGAGGCCGACCGCCGGCGCTTCCTCGCCAACGTCGAGCGCGAGACGCAGCGCATCCAGGAACTGGTCGATCGCATGATGGAGCTCACCGCGCTCGAGCGCCGCCGCGCGCTCGGCCCGACCGAAGCGGTGGCCCTGAGGCCGCTGCTGCAGGAGCTGGCCGGCAGCGCCGAGGCGGCCGGCGCGCCGCGCCACCTGCGCGTGCTGCTGCACGACGGCGCCGACGTCGGCGTCGACGGCGACCCGCTGCTGCTGCGACGTGCGGTGGCCAACCTGCTGGACAACGCGCTCGACTTCTCGCCCGACGGTGGCGTAGTCGAGGTCGCGCTCGCGCGCCGCGGCCGCCGCGTGGTGGTGACGATCCGCGACCACGGCCCCGGCATCCCGGAGTTCGCCGACGCCAAGGTGTTCGAGAAGTTCTTCTCGCTCGCACGGCCGCACAGCCGGCGCAAGAGCACCGGCCTCGGCCTGGCGTTCGTCAAGCAGATCGCGCAACTGCACCGCGGCCGGGTCGTGCTGCGCAACGCCGACGGCGGCGGCGCGCTGGCCACGCTGACCCTGCCCTGCGCCGACGCGGTCTGACGGCCGCGCTGCGGCCCGCGGCTTCACGCCGACTTCACACAGCGCACGCGCGCTTCGCACGCGGTTCGCGCGGGAGCGCGACAGTGCCAGCGAGCCCACCGCAGGAGCCGCCCGTGCCCCACCAAGCCCACCCGTCGCGCGCGCCGCTGGCGATCGGCCGCGTACTCGCCTGCGTCGTCGTTGCGCTGCTGGCCGCGCTCGCGCTGGTGATCTGGTCGCCGGCACACGCCGAGGACACCGATGCGCGCGCCCCCGAGGCGCCGTACTTCCACGTCGCCAGCGACGACCCCGCGCTCGACGCGCTGCCGCTGAAGGCGACGCAGGTCGACGTGCGCATCGCCGGCGTGATCGCCGCGGTGACGGTGACGCAGCACTACCGCAACGCGGGGCAGCGCCCGATCGAGGCGCGCTACATCTTCCCCGGCTCGACGCGATCGGCCCTGCACGCGATGACGGTGCGCATCGGCGAGCGGCGCATCGTCGCGCAGATTCGCGAGAAGCAGCGCGCCCGGCTCGAGTACGACGATGCCCGCCGCGAGGGCAAGACCAGCGCGCTGCTCGAGCAGGAGCGGCCCAACGTGTTCTCGATGAAGGTGGCCAACATCCTGCCCGGCGACGACGTGCAGGTCGAGCTGCAGTACACCGAGCTGATCGCGCCGCACGACGGCCGCTACCGCTTCGTGTTTCCGACCGTGGTCGGCCCACGCTACCGATCTGCGGCCGCATCGCCGGCCAACGGCGCGCTCACGGCCACCGCGCACCTGCCTCCCGGCGTCGCCTCCGACACAACGTTCGACCTGAACGTGAAGCTCGACGCGCCGCTGCCGATCCGCGAGCTGAGCAGCCAGAGCCACAAGCTCGAAGCGCTCGGCCTGGGCACCGCTCACGTGCAGCTCGCGCTGGCCGACGACGGCCCGCGCGACAACCGCGACTTCATCGTCGAGTACGCCCTGGCCGGCGAGCGTACCGCCACGGGCGTGATGCTCTACCAGGCCCCGCCGGGCGACGACGCGGAGAACTTCTTCCTCGTCATGGTCGAGCCGCCGCAGACGGTGACGCCGACGCAGATCAACCCGCGCGAGTACGTCTTCGTGGTCGACATCTCGGGTTCGATGCACGGCTACCCGCTCGACACCGCGAAGGCGCTGCTGCGCGAGCTGATCGGCAGCCTGCGGCCGACCGACGCCTTCAACGTCGTGCTGTTCTCCGGCAGCAACCGCGTGCTGGCCGAGCAGTCGATGCCGGCGACGCCCGCCCACATCGCGCGCGCGCTGCGCATCATCGATCGCGCCGGCGGCAGCGGCAGCACCGAGATCGTGCCGGCGCTGCGCCGCGTCGCCGCGCTGCCCAAGGCGGCCGACGTGTCGCGCACGGTGGTCGTGGTGACCGACGGCTACGTCGCGGTCGAGAACGAGGTGTTCGCGCTGGTGCGGCGCAATCTGGACCAGTTCAACCTGTTCGCCTTCGGCATCGGCACCGCGGTGAACCGCCACCTCGTCGAAGGCCTTGCCCGCGCCGGCCAGGGCGAGGCCTTCATCGTCACCCGGCCCGAGCGAGCGGCCGAACAGGCGCAGCGGCTGCGCCGCATGATCGACACCCCGGTGCTGACGCAACTGAAAGCGCGCTTCACCGGCATCGAGGCCTACGACGTCGAGCCCGCGACGCTGCCCGACGTGATGGCGGGGCGCCCCGTCGTGCTGTGGGGCAAGTGGCGCGGCGACCCGCACGACGCCAAACTGGTGCTGACGGGGCAGGCCGCCGACGGCAGCTTCGTCGACGTCATCGACGCGCCGCCGCCCGACGCCGACGCGGTGGCGCTGCGCCACCTGTGGGCGCGCCAGCGCATCGCGCAGCTCGGCGACGACGAAGCGCTGCTGGGCGGGCAGTCGCAGCGCGAGCCGATCACCGCGCTCGGGTTGAAGTACGGCCTGCTCACCAACTACACCAGCTTCGTCGCGGTCGACCAGGTGGTGCGCACGCAGCAGGCGGCCACGCCGGTGAACCAGCCGCTGCCGCTGCCGCAAGGGGTGAGCGCGCTGGCGGTCGGTGCCGAGCCGGTGCTTGCCACCGCGGTGCCGAGCACGCCCGAGCCGCGCTGGGCGCTGGCGCTCGCGCTGACGCTGCTGTTGACCGCAGCGGCGCTGTGGCACGCCCGGCTGCTGCGCCGCAACGCCAGCGCGCGATGAGCCTGGCGCTGCGCGTCGAATGCCGGCCGGTGCGGCTGCGCGCATTGCACTGGCTGGCATTGCACGCGCTGGCCCTGTGGCCGCATGGCGTCTACGTGGCGCAGCGTGCGCTCGACGGCTCCGACGACCCGCTGGGTGTGGTGGCGCTGCTGGCCGCCGCGGCGCTGCTGGCTTCGCAGCACGCACGGCTGCGCCTGACGCCGCAGCTCGGCTGGCTCGCCGCCGCCGTGGCGCTGGCGCTGGCGGCCAACGGCGCCTGGTGCGTCGGCGCAGCGGCGCTGGCCGGCGCATTGCTCGCCGCACTGTCGCTCGGCTGCGCGCTGCTCGCGTGGTGGCCGCGCGATCGCGCAAAAGCGCCGCTGCTCGGCCTGGTTGTGCTCGCATTGCCCTGGCAGGCGACGCTGCAGTTCTACCTCGGCTGGCCGCTGCGCGTGCTGACCGCGCAGATGAGCGCCTGGGGTCTGCAGGGCCTGGGCTTCGCCGCGCAGCGCAGCGGCGCATCGATGATCGTCGACGGCCGACTGGTGCTCGTCGACGCGCCGTGCTCCGGCGTGCAGATGGCGTGGCTCGCGTACCTCACCGCGTGCGCCTGCGCCGCCGCCACCGGCACCGCTGATCGCGCGTTCGTGCGGCGCCTGCCGCTGGTGGGCCTCGCGGTCTTGGCCGGCAACGTGCTGCGCAACAGCGTGCTGGTGGCGCTCGAGGCGCGACCATCGGGGCTTGCGCCGGCGTGGCACGAGGCGATCGGCCTCGCGGTGCTGGGGGCGGTGTGCGCCGTCGTGTGGCTGCTGATGCGGCGCGGGGGCACGCGCGATGCGTGAACGCCGGCTCGCCGCCGTGCGGCGCTGGCTCGACGAGCAATGGCCGCGTGGGTTGCTGGCGGCGCTCGCGGCGTGCGCGCTGTGGCCGTTGGTCGGGCGCGGCGAAGCCGAGGTTGCTGCAGCCACGACGCCGCACGAGTGGCCGCGCGTGTGGCAAGGCGACAGCTTGCGCCCGCTGGCGCTGACCGCGGTCGAGCAGCGCTTCGCGCGCCGATTCCCGGGCCAGATCGGCCGCTTCGCCGCCGACGACGGCAGCGTCTGGGTGCTGCGCGACGTGTCGCGCCCAACCCGCACGCTGCATCCGGCGAGCGATTGTTTCCGCGGCCTGGGCTGGCGCATCGAGCAGGCACGGCCGCAACGTGACGCCGAGGCTCGGCTTTGGCGCTGCTTCGTCGCCGAGCGCGCGGGCGAACGCGTGCGCGTCTGCGAGCGCATCGTCGACGCCGGTGAGCACGGCTTCATCGATGCGTCGTCGTGGTACTGGGCCGCGCTGCTCGGCCACACGAGCGGACCCTGGCGCGCAACGACGCGCGTGGAAGCATTGTGATCGACCCGCGGCCGCGCCTGCTGCTCGAGCGCCTGCTGCGCGGGCTGGCGTGGGTCATGCTCGCCGCCCTCGCCTGCGCGGTCGCGCTGGCGCTGCTGGCGCTGCAGGCCTTGCAGCCAGAGGCCGACGAGTGGCAGATCCGCTTGCGCATCGGGCCGTGGCAACGCGAGGCCAGCGTGCCCGCGTTGATCCGCTGGGCCACGCACCCGCTGGCGGCGCCGCTGCTCGAGGGCGGCACGCTGCACACGCGCTGGGGCGATTGGCGGGTGCAGCGCGCCGGCGCGCGATTCGAGGCGCTGTGCGCGCCGTGCCGCATGCAGATCGCTGCCCTCGGGCCCGCGCCACTGCAGGTGTCGAACGCACACCTGCTGGCGCGGCATTCCGACGCCAACCGCTTCGCGGGCACGCTGACTCTCACCCAGGCCGACCGCCGCATCGAGATCGCATTCGACGCGCAACTACAGCGGCGCGGCGCCGAGCTGCGGCTGTCGATGCCGGCCACGCCGATGGTCGCGTTGCTCTCGGTGTTCGGGCATGACCTGCCCGAGGCTTCGACCGTGCAGGTCACCGGCTCGCTGACCCTGGTGGCCGAAGCGCGCTGGCCCGAGGGCACCTGGCAGGCCAGGCCGCTGATCCACGACTTCACGGTCTCGGGCCTCGGCACCGAACGGCTGATGGCCGCGCAGCTACCGCCGGCGTGCCGCGCCGGCGCCGGCGACGCGGCACCGATCACCGGCTGGCTGCCGCGCGCCTTGGTGGCCGCCGAGGATGCGCACTTCTGGGAGCACCCGGGCTACGAGGTCGACTCGCTGCTCGCCGCCGCCGCACACAACCAGCACGCCGATGCGAGTCTGCGCGGCGCCAGCACCCTGACGCAGCAGTTGGCCAAACTCACGGTCACCGGCGACGACCGCAGCGTCGCGCGCAAGCTGCGCGAGCTGCTGTACGCGGTGGAGATGGAGCGCACGCTCGGCAAGGCACGCATCCTGCAGCTCTATCTGGCGCTGGCGCCGTGGGGCGACGGCGTGTGCGGCGCCGAGCGCGCGGCGCAGGTCTACCTCGGCAAGAGCGCCTCGAAGGTCGGCCCGGTGTCGGCCGCCTGGCTGGTGAGCCTGCTGCGCAACCCCGACGCGCAATTGCGGCACTACGACGAAGCCAACGAGATCGATCGCGAACGCGTGCGGCAGATCCTCGCCGGCATGCGGCCGATGACCGCCGCGCAACGCGCGCTGGCCAACGAGCAGGTGCAGGAGTGGCTGCCGTGAGATCCACCCTTGAACGGCCGCGGCGCGTCCCCAATTGCCCCGCCGACGCTGTGCGGTAGCATCCACGGCGCGTTGCACGTGGGGAGAATGATGATGCTTCGGCAATCGCGTATATGGGCCTGGCTGATCGCCGTGGCCGGCGTGCTCGGCCTGTCGGGCTGCGGCTACAACGACTTCCAGCGTCTCGATGAGCAGGTGAAGGCGTCGTGGTCCGAGGTGCTCAACCAGTACCAGCGCCGCGCCGACCTGATCCCGAACATCGTCAACACGGTGAAGGGCGAGGCCGGGTTCGAGCAGGAGACGCTGACCAAGGTGATCGAGGCGCGCGCCAAGGCCACCAGCATCCAGGTGACGCCCGAGACGCTCAACGACCCGGCGGCGTTCAACAGGTTCCAGCAGGCGCAGGGCGAGCTGACCTCGGCGCTGTCGCGGCTGATCGCGGTGAGCGAGAACTACCCCAACCTCAAGACCAACCAGGGCTTCCAGGACTTGCGCGTGCAGCTCGAAGGCACCGAGAACCGCATCACCGTGGCGCGCAACCGCTACATCAAGGCGGTGGCCGAGTACAACGTGCTGGTGCGCCAGTTCCCGAGCAACCTGACGGCGATGCTGTTCAGCTACTCGGTCAAGCCGTCGTTCACGGTCGACAACGAGGCGCAGATCTCCAAGCCGCCGACGGTCGACTTCAGCAAGCCCGCGGCGTCGAAGTGAGGCCGCAGCGTCGGCCACGGCGCGGCTGACGGGCAGCCCGGTGATGAGCAGCACCTCCACGCGGTGGCTGCACCGCTGGCTGCGGGCTTGGCTGCTGGCGCTGTGCGGTCTGGCCGCGGGCGCACTCGCGCAGGAGCTGGCGGCGGTGCCGCCGCTGACGGGGCGCGTGATCGACCAGACCGACACGCTGAGCGCCGCACAGCGCCAGGCGATGGAGCAGCACCTGGCCAACGTCGAGCGCGAGATCGGCTCGCAGATCGTGGTGCTGATCGTGCCGACCACGCAGCCCGAAGACATCGCCGCCTACACGCAGCGCGTCGGCGACGCCTGGAAGATCGGCCGCCGCGACGTCGGCGACGGCCTGCTGATCGTGGTGGCCAAGAACGACCGCAAGGTACGCATCGAGGTCGCCAAGACGCTCGAAGGCGCGGTGCCCGATCTGGCGGCGCACCAGATCATCACCGAGACCATCACGCCGGCGTTCCGCCGCAACGATTTCGCAGGCGGGCTCAACGCCGCGATCGACCGCATCGCCGCGCGCATCAAGCCCGAGGGGCTGCCGGTACCGAATGCGCGCCCGCGTCGCGGCAACGACGAAGGCCTGTTCGACATCGGCAACCTGGCGATCTTCTTCTTCGTCGGCGTGCCGATCGTCGGTGCGGTGCTGTCGGGCATGTTCGGGCGCAAGCTCGGCGCGCTGCTCACCGGCGGCGGTGCCGGCGCGCTGGCCTGGCTGCTGGGCGCCGGCCTGCTGCTGGCCGGCGTGGCGGCGATGGTGGCGGTGCTGATGGTCGGCGTGTTCGGAGTCGGCGGCCGTGGCCGCGGCGGTGGCCCGCCGATCATCTGGGGCGGTGGCGGCGGTGGCGGCTTCGGCGGTGGAGGCGGCGGCTTCTCCTCGGGCGGCGGCGGCGACTTCGGTGGCGGCGGCGCCTCGGGTAGCTGGTAGCGGATGACGACGATGACCAAGAACCGGCTGCTGCGTCTGCTCGAACACCGCTGGTTCGACGAGCGCGACACGCGCCGTGCGCTCGGCCCCGAGGTGGTGCGGCGCCTGCAGCAGCGGGTGGCGGCCAGCGAGCGCGCGCACGCGGGCGAGATCCGGGTCTGTGTCGAAGCCGGCCTGCCGCTGTCGTACCTGTGGCGCGGCGCCAGCGCCCGCGAGCGCGCGCTGACGCTGTTCGGCAAGCTGCGGGTGTGGGACACCGCGCACAACAGCGGCGTGCTGATCTACCTGCTGCTGGCCGAGCATGCGATCGAGATCGTCGCCGACCGCGGGCTCAACGCCCACGTGAGCCCCGCCCAGTGGGCGGCGATCGTGGCGTCGATGCGCGACGCGTTTCGCGCCGGGCGCCACGAGCAGGGGCTCAACGCGGCGATCGACGCGGTCGACGCGCTGCTGCGGCAGCACTTCCCGCTCGCGCCAGGCGAGGCCAACCCCAACGAACTGCCCGACGAACCGGCGCTCGGCTGAGGCTCTGCCGCACCCGCTGGCACGGTACCGGCGCCGAGCGAGAGCACCCGACGACAGCGCGATGCGTTCAGCGCGCGGCGCGCGTCACTTCTTGCGCAGCTTGGCGATCGCGGCGATCTGCGCGGCCATGGTCGCGAACTCGCTCTGCGCCATCGCCAGGTCGATCTCGCTCTTGGCGTTGCGGATCGCCTCTTCGGCGCGCTTCTTCGCCTCTTGCGCCTTGGCCTCGTCGAGGTCGCGACCGCGGATCGCGGTGTCGGCCAGCACGGTCACGCGGTCGGGCTGCACCTCGAGGATGCCGCCGGCAACGAACACCAGCTCCTCCTCGCCGTTGTCGGCGCGCTGGATGCGCACCGCGCCGGGCTTGATGCGCGTGATCAGCGGCGTGTGCCGCGGATAGATGCCGAGTTCGCCCATGTCGCCGGGCAGCGCGACGAACTTCGCCTCGCCGGAGAAGATCTCTTCCTCGGCGGAAACGACGTCGACGTGAAGGGTGGCCATGGTTGCTCCGAAGGCTTACTGCAGCTTCTTGGCCTTCTCGATCGCCTCGTCGATGGTGCCGACCATGTAGAACGCCTGCTCGGGCATGTGGTCGCACTCGCCGTTGACGATCATCTTGAAGCCGCGGATCGTTTCCTTCAGCGGCACGTACTTGCCCGCGGTGCCGGTGAACACCTCGGCCACGTGGAACGGCTGGCTCAGGAAGCGCTGGATCTTGCGTGCGCGCGCCACCGCCAGCTTGTCTTCGGGGCTCAGCTCGTCCATGCCGAGAATCGCGATGATGTCGCGCAGCTCCTTGTAGCGCTGCAGCGTGCCCTGCACCGCGCGCGTGGTGCCGTAGTGCTCTTCGCCGACCACGTGCGGGTCGACTTGGCGCGAGGTCGAATCGAGCGGGTCCACCGCCGGGTAGATGCCGAGCGCCGCGATGTCGCGGCTCAGCACCACGGTGGCGTCGAGGTGGGCGAAGGTGGTGGCCGGCGACGGGTCGGTGAGGTCGTCGGCCGGCACGTACACCGCCTGGATCGAGGTGATCGAGCCGACCTTGGTCGACGTGATGCGCTCCTGCAGCTTGCCCATCTCCTCGGCCAGCGTGGGCTGGTAGCCCACCGCCGAGGGCATGCGCCCGAGCAGCGCCGACACCTCGGTGCCGGCGAGCGTGAAGCGGTAGATGTTGTCGACGAAGAACAGCACGTCGCGGCCCTCGTCGCGGAACGACTCGGCGATGGTCAGGCCGGTCAGCGCCACGCGCAGGCGGTTGCCCGGCGGCTCGTTCATCTGGCCGTAGACCATCGACACCTTCGACTCGGGCAGGTTGTCGCTGACCACCACCTTCGACTCCATCATCTCGTGGTAGAAGTCGTTGCCCTCGCGGGTGCGCTCGCCGACGCCGGCGAACACCGACAGGCCCGAGTGCGCCTTGGCGATGTTGTTGATCAGCTCCATCATGTTGACGGTCTTGCCGACGCCGGCGCCACCGAACAGCCCGACCTTGCCGCCCTTGGAGAACGGGCAGATCAGGTCGATCACCTTGATGCCGGTTTCGAGCAGCTCGGTCGACGGACTCAGCTCGTCGTAGGCCGGTGCCTTGCGGTGGATCGATGCCTTGAGCCCCTGGTCGATCGGGCCGCGCTCGTCGATCGGGTTGCCGAGCACGTCCATGATGCGGCCGAGCGTGGCCTTGCCCACCGGCACGGTGATCGGGTTGCCGGTGTCGACCACGGTCATGCCGCGACGCAGGCCGTCGGACGAGCCCAGTGCGATGGTGCGCACCACGCCGTCGCCGAGCTGCTGCTGCACCTCGAGGGTCAGCGCCGTGCCCTCCATCTTCAGCGCGTCGAACACCTTGGGCATCTGGTTGCGCGGGAACTCGACGTCGACCACCGCGCCGATGCACTGAACGATCTTGCCTTGTGCCATTTGGATGGATCCTTCGATCAGAATTCTTCGAGCGTCAGCCGGAGATGGCTGCCGCACCGCCCACGATCTCGCTCAACTCCTTCGTGATCGCGGCCTGGCGTTGCTTGTTGTAGATGAGCTTCATCTCGGCGATCAGGTTGCCGGCGTTGTCGGTGGCGGCCTTCATCGCCACCATGCGCGCGGCCTGCTCGCTGGCCATGTTCTCGGCCACCGCGCCGTACACCAGCGCCTCGATGTAGCGCGTCATCAACGCGTCGATGACCACCCGCGCCTCGGGCTCGTAGATGTAGTCCCACGCGTATTGCGACGCGCCTTCGCGCGTCGTCTCCAGCCGCTCGGGCGCCAGCGGCAGCAGCAGCTCGACCTTGGGCTCCTGCGTCATCGTGTTGACGAACTTCGTGTAGCACAGGTACACCGCGTCGAGCTGGCCGGCGGCGAACAGATCGAGGATCGCCTTCACCGGGCCGATCAGCTTCTCCATCTGCGGCCGGTCGCCGAGCTGGACGGCCTGGCTGACCACCTTGGCGCCGATGCGGTTCAGGAAGCCCAGGCCCTTGTTGCCGATGGCCACCGCCTGCACCTGCGCGCCGGCGCTCTGCGCCTCCTTCATCTGCTGCGTCAGTGCGCGCAGGATATTGGTGTTGAGGCCGCCGCACAGGCCCTTGTCGGTGGTGACGACGATGAAGCCCACCGCCTTCGGGTTGCCCTCGACCTTGCGCATGTACGGCGAGCGGTACTCGGGGTTGGCCTCGGCCAGGTGGGCGGTGATGTTGCGGATCTTGTCGCCGTACGGGCGCGCTGCGCGCATGCGATCCTGCGTCTTGCGCATCTTCGACGCCGAGACCATCTCCATGGCCTTGGTGATCTTCTTCGTGTTCTCGAAGCTCTTGATCTTGGCGCGGATCTCTTTGCCGGCGGCCATCGAACGCTCCCGTCAGGAGAAGGACTTCTTGAATGCGGCGATCGCGCCGGACAGCTCGTCCTCGGCGGCCTTGTCCATCGCCTTCTCGGTCTCGAGCTTGTTCAGCAGCGCGGCGTGGCTGCTCTGCAGGTGCTGGTGCAGGCCGTGTTCGAAGGCGAGCACCTTCTTCACGTCGACCTCGTCGAGGAAGCCCTTGTTGACCGCGAAGATCGACGCCGCCATCAGCGAGATCGGCAGCGGCGAGTACTGCGGCTGCTTGAGGAGCTCGGTGACGCGGGCGCCGCGGTCGAGCTGCTTCTTGGTGGCCGCGTCGAGGTCGGAGGCGAACTGCGCGAACGCGGCCAGCTCGCGATATTGCGCGAGGTCGGTGCGGATGCCGCCCGACAGGCCCTTGATCAGCTTGGTTTGCGCCGCCGAGCCCACCCGCGACACCGAGATGCCGGCGTTGATCGCCGGCCGGATGCCCGCGTTGAACAGCGAGGTCTCGAGGAAGATCTGGCCGTCGGTGATCGAGATCACGTTGGTCGGCACGAACGCCGAGACGTCGCCGGCCTGGGTTTCGATCACCGGCAGCGCGGTCAGCGAACCGGTCTTGCCCTTGACGGCGCCCTTGGTGAACTTCTCGACGTACTCGGCGTTGACGCGCGCGGCACGCTCGAGCAGGCGCGAGTGCAGGTAGAACACGTCGCCGGGGAACGCCTCGCGGCCGGGCGGCCGGCGCAGCAGCAGCGACACCTGGCGGTAGGCCACGGCCTGCTTGGAGAGGTCGTCGTAAATGATCAGCGCATCCTGCCCGCGATCGCGGAAGTACTCGCCCATCGTGCAGCCCGAGTAGGCCGACACGTACTGCATCGCCGCCGATTCGGACGCGCTGGCGGCGACGACGATGGTGTAGTCCATCGCGCCGTACTGCTCGAGCGAGCGCACCACGTTCTTGATCGAGCTGGCCTTCTGCCCGATCGCGACGTAGACGCAGATCAGCTCCTTGCCCTTCTGGTTGATGATGGTGTCGATCGCCACCGCGGTCTTGCCGGTCTGGCGGTCGCCGATGATCAGCTCGCGCTGGCCGCGGCCGATCGGCACCATCGAGTCGAGGCACTTCACGCCGGTCTGCACCGGTTGGCTGACGCTCTGGCGCGCGATCACGCCCGGCGCCACCTTCTCGATGACGTCGGTCATCTTGGCGTTGATCGGGCCCTTGCCGTCGATCGGTTGACCGAGCGCGTTGACGACGCGGCCGATCAGCTCGGGGCCCACCGGCACCTCGAGAATGCGCCCGGTGCACTTGACCGTGTCGCCTTCGGAGATGTGCTCGTACTCGCCCAGGATCACCGCGCCGACCGAGTCGCGCTCGAGGTTCAGCGCCAGCCCGAAGGTGGGCTGGCCGTCGGGAGTCGGCGGGAACTCGAGCATCTCGCCTTGCATCGCGTCGGACAGACCGTGGACGCGGCAGATGCCATCGGTCACGGTGACCACCGTGCCCTGGTTCTTGATGTCGGCCGAGACGCCGAGGCCTTCGATGCGGCTCTTGATCAGCTCGGAGATTTCAGCGGGGTTCAGTTGCATGGTTGGTGCTCCAGCGCCGGCGTCGAAGCATGGGCCGGCTGCAATGTTCTCGTGGTCCGTCGCGCCGCGGCCGCTCAGGCCGCCAGCGCGAGCCTCATCTTCTCCAGGCGGGCGCGCACCGAGGTGTCGAGCACCTCGTCGCCCACCACCACCCGGACGCCGCCGATCAGCGCGGGGTCGACCACCACCGTCGCGTTGAGCCTGCGGCCGAAACGCTGCTCGAGCGCCGCCACCACCTGCGGCAACTGCGCGGCGTCGATCGGGAATGCGCTTTCGATGGTCGCGTCGCTGACGCCCGAGCGCGACTTGACCAGCGCGTTGAACTGCGCAGCGATCTCCGGCAGCGCCGCCAGGCGGCCGTTGTCGATCACCGTGCGCAGCAGGTTCGATACCCTGGCGTCGAGCGTCTGGCCGGCGACGCCGCTGACGACGTCGAACACCTGCTTGGGCGTCACCTTGGGGTTGTCGGCGAGCTGCTGCATGTCGGCGTTGCCCGCCACCGCGGCCAGCGATTGCAGCTGCGCGATCAGCGCGAGCGCCTGCTCGCCGCTCACCGATTGATCGAGCGCCTCGGCGTACGGCCGCGCGATGGTCGCGAGCTCGGCCATGTCAGCGCCGCCCGGCCGCCCGCAGGCGCTGAGCCGCCCCCGCGGGGGGCAGCGAACCCAGGTGAGCGTGGAGGCACATGTCCATCTACAGCTCCGTCTTCAGGCGGTTCAGCAGCTCGCTGTGCACGCCGGCGTTGACTTCCTTGCGCAGAATCTGCTCGGCGCCCTTCACCGCCAGCGCGGCCACCTGGGCGCGCAGCGCCTCGCGCGCCTTGACCGACTCCTGCTCGGCCTCGGCCCTGGCCTGCGCGATGATCTTCGCGCCTTCCTCGCTGGCCTTGCCCTTGGCCTCCTCGATCAGTTGCTGCGCCCGCCGCTCGGCGTCGGCCAAGCGCTTGGTGGCGTCGTCGCGCGCGGCGGCGAGCTGCTGTTCGACGCGCTTGTTGGCGTTGGCCAGTTCGGCCTTGGCTTTGTCGGCCGCCGAAAGACCTTCGGCGACCTTCTTGGCGCGGTCGTCGAGGGCGCCGACGACCGGCGGCCAGATGAACTTCATCGTGAACCAGATCAGGATCAGGAACACGATGATCTGGATGATCAGGGTGCTGGTGATGCTCACGGCATGGCCTCAATCACGAAAGTGCATCGGCGCAGCCCCGAGGCGGCTGCCGATGGGAGCGCCCGGTCGGGCGCGCGGGGGTCACTTCGGCGCGATCTGCGCGAGTTGCGCCAGGAACGGGTTGGCCGTGGTGAACCACAGCGCGATGCCCACGCCGATGATGAACGACGCGTCGATCAGCCCCAGCAGCAGGAACACCTTGGTCTGCAGCTCGCCCATCAGCTCGGGCTGGCGCGCGGCCGACTCCAGGTACTTGCTGGCCATGATGCCCACGCCGACGCAGGCGCCCAACGCGCCCAGGCCGATGATCAGGCCGACGCCGACTGCTACGAGACCGATGAGTTCCATGTTTGTATTCCCTCGAGGATGGAAGTTGGAGAGGCGGAAAGAGAGGGCCCGAGCGAACGCGCGTCAATGCTTGTCGTGCGCCTGGCCGATGTAGACCATCGTCAGCATCATGAAGACGTAGGCCTGCAGAATGATGATCAGAATGTGGAAGATGGCCCAGCCGGTGCCGGCCACGATGTGTGCCAGCGCCAGCAGCACGCCGCTGAGCGACAGCGTGAACGCGCCGCCGAGCAGGGCGATCAGCAGGAAGATCAATTCGCCCGCGTACATGTTGCCGTACAACCGCATGCCGTGCGAGATGGTCTTGGAGATGAACTCGAGCCACTGCATCGCGAAGTTGGCAGTCGCCAGCGCGATGAAGGCGAGCCACGACAGCGGGTTGGCGGTGAGCTTGACGTTGCCGAACGGCGCCACGATCAGCTCGTGCGCCCAGCCGCCGAGGCCCTTGATCTTGACGTTGTAGATCAGGCAGGCGAGCAGCACCGCGATCGACAGCCCCATCGACACCGAGATGTCGGCCGTCGGCACCACGCGCATGTAGGCGTGCGCCGGGTCGTGCCCGGTCAGCTTGTAAAGCTCCTGCCAGATCGCCGGCAGCAGATCCACCGGCAGCAGGTCCATCGTGTTGAGCAACGTCACCCAGACGAACACCGTCAGTGCCATCGGCGCCACCAGCCGGCGGCTGCGCTCGTTGTGGATGATGCCCTTGGCCTCGCGGTCGACCATCTCGACCAGGAACTCCACCGCCGCCTGCAGCCGCCCGGGCACGCCCGAGGTGACCTTGCGCGCCACCAGCCACATCACCCAGCAGCCGAGCGCGCCGAGCAGCACCGAGTACAGCACCGAATCCCAGTGGACCACCGAGAAGTCGATCAGCCCCGTCGCCTCGGTGTTGCCCCAGTGGGTGAGGTGATGGACGATGTACTGACCGGCACTCGGTGCGTCGTGTGATTCGGCTGCCATCTCGACTCTTGTTGATTCAACCTCTGCGGCCGCGCCACAGCAGCGCGAACCAGTACACCGACAGACACGCCGCCAGCGCGGCCAGCAGCGCGGGCCAGCTCAGCGGCCGGACCACGCGTGGCGCCGCGACGAGCAGCGCCACCGTGGCCCCGATCTTCACCGTCTCCCACAGCATGACGCTGACGGCCGAGACCGCAGGCGACAGGCTGGAGAGCCGGCTGGTCATGCCGCGCGCCAACAGCGCGCCCGGCACCACCGCCGTGACAGCGCCATACAGCGCCGACCACGCATGGGCTCGCCCCCCACCGAGCAGCCCCGCCAGCAGCGCGACCGCCCCACCGACCGCGGCTTGCGCCGCGATCACCCGCCAGGGAGACAGCTGCGGGTGCTCGGTCCGAAACGCCGCGGCCTCCGAGGGGCTCAGGCGTCTGAAGCACGCGTCGGCGGCCTCAGCGTCGTCCCACGCATTGCGCGTGCCAGATGACAATCTGCGCTCGGGCATCGCGTGGTCGTGGGTCGGGACAAAACCGGCGGATTATACGGAAACACCCGGACACTCCGGCACCTGCTGGCCGCGCCCACGCCCGTGCTTCGATTCGACTGATGCAGATCAACCCACGCGTTGCGCGCTGGCGGCTGCGCGCCGCAGGCCTTGCGCTGGCGGCCCTGGTGGCGTGGCCGGCGCCGGCCGACGAGCCGGCCGCTGCCGCCAACGGCCTGCCCGCACACCATCTCGACGGCGCCTTTCGCAACCACTACAGCGACTTCGTGCCGCACGGCCTGGCCGTGTTGGCGCGCTGGAAGTTCGCGGCCTGGCGCGACGGGCTGCCCAAGCCGCCTGCGGCGCCGACCCCGACGATCGTGCCCGACCTCGGGCTGATCCAGAGCAACGCCCGTGCCGGCGCACGCATGGTGCCCACCGTCACCTGGATCGGCCACGCAACGGTGCTGGTGCAGATGGCCGGCCTGAACATCCTGACCGACCCGATCTTCTCCGAGCGCGCGTCGCCGTTGTCGTTCATCGGGCCGGTGCGCGCGCAGAAGCCAGGGCTGTGGCTGCACGAGTTGCCGCACATCGACCTGGTGCTGATCTCGCACAACCACTACGACCACCTCGACGACGACAGCGTCAGGCTGCTGGCAGCGCAGGCCGGTGGCGCGCCGCTGTTCGTCGTGCCGCTGGGCCTGAAGGCCTGGTTCGCCGAGCGCGACATCGCCAACGTGGTCGAACTCGACTGGTGGCAATCACACCGGCTGGGCGACATGGAGATCGTGTCGACACCGGTGCAGCACTGGTCCGGGCGCGGCTTCACCGACCGCATGGCCACTCTTTGGGCTGGTTATGCGCTGTTCGCGCCGCAGTTGCACCTGTTCTTCGCCGGCGACACCGGCTACTCGAAGGACTTCGCCGACATCCGCCAACACTTCGCGGCGCGGCAGGGCACAGCGCAAGGCGGCGGCTTCGACATCGCGCTGCTGCCGATCGGCGCCTACGAGCCGCGCTGGTTCATGCAGCCGGCGCACGTCGACCCCGACGAGGCGGTGCGCATCCACCGCGACCTCGGCGCCAAGGCGTCGCTGGGCATCCACTGGGGCACCTTCGAGCTCACCGACGAATCGCTCGACGAGCCGCCGCGGGTGTTGGCCCTTGCGCGTCAGGCGCAGGGTGTCGCAGCGTCGGCGTTCTTCACGCTGGCCGTCGGGCAGACGCGCCGCCTCGCGCCGCGCCGGCCCTGACCCGCTGTGCGTGGCCGTGCAGGCACGCCTCAGCACGCTGGTGCTGCCGCGTGTCCGGCTCAGGTGCGTGCCATGTCGAGCTGCATCCAGGCGTGCGCCGTCTCGCCCGCGGCGAGCGCCACGATGCCGCGGGCCTGCGCGTCGTCGCTGGCCAGCGCGTTGTTGACGTGGCTGACCGGCTCGACGCAGAAGAAGCCGCGCTCACGCGGCGTGTAGACCACCGCGCGCTGCAGCGACGAGGTCAGGCGCAGCGACAGCTTCTCGTCGCGGATGCGCGCCGGGCCGCGCCAGCCGTCGAAGCAATGGTCGAGGTCGAGCACCGCGACGTCGGCGTCGAGCGCCGTCTGCGCCACCT
The DNA here is from genome assembly GCA_015075545.1 of Ideonella sp. GTDB lineage: Bacteria > Pseudomonadota > Gammaproteobacteria > Burkholderiales > Burkholderiaceae_C > JAEUPI01. The sequence continues at coordinate 455,724 of JABTUC010000001.1, forward strand.
GCCGCACGGGCAGCTTGCCGGCATCGGTGTCCCAACGATGCTGCAGTTCCAGGTGCACGCGGCTGTGCGGGCGGCGCACGAAGAACGGATGCCAGCCCAGCCCCATCGGCGTCTGGCGCGCGTCGATGTTGGTGACTGCCAGCGTGATGCGCAGCGAGGCCTCACCCAGCTCGAACGCCTGCTCGACGTGGAAGGCGAACGGCCAGGAGGCGTCGCTCGGATGCGTGTGCTGCAGCACCACGCGCGCCGGCGCGCGGTCGAGCACCTGCCACGGGGCGAGCCACGCCGTGCCATGCAGGTTGTGCGGCTCGTCGCTGTTGGGCGCCAGCGCATAGTGCCGGCCCGCCCAGCCGAACTGACGCTGTGCGATGCGGTTGGAGTACGGCACCAGCGCGAACAGGCCCGATTCGTGAACGTCGCGCAGGGCTTGCGGCTCGCACGAGCGCAGCACCGGCAAGCCGTCGAACCACAGCCCCGCCACCGCGCCGCCGAGGTCGGGCCGCAGCGCCAGCCGCACCGCGCCTTGCTGCAACTGCACGCCTGCGGTTTCGTTCATCGCTGCGTCAGTCGAGTTGCGCCTTCAGGTAGTGCGCGCCGGCGATCGGATTGAAGTAGTACGGCGGGATCTCCTCGAACCCCAGTGCCTCGTACAGGCTGCGCGCGGCCTCCATGTCGTCGAGCGTGTCCAGCAGCATCACCGAGTAGCCGGCGCGGATCGCGTGATCCATCAGCGCCCGTGCCAGCAGGCGCCCGAGTCCGAGGCCGCGGAACGCCGGCCGCACGTAAAGGCGCTTCATCTCGCAGGCGTTGGCGTAGTCGACGTCGGCCAGCGCACGGCACGCGCCGCAGCCGGCGAGTTCGCCGTTCACGGTGGCCAACAGCAACGCGCCGCGCGGTGCGGCGTACTCGCCCGGCAGCGACGCCAGCTCGGCCTCGAAGTTCTGGAAGCACAGATCGACGCCGAGCCCGGCCGCGTACTCGCGAAAGATCGCCCGCGTCGCCTCGAACTGCGGCGCCGACTGCGGCGTCAGCAGCGTCACCCGTGGCGCGGAGGCCGTACTGGCCGATGCAGTGGATAGCGCAGCGCGACGCGGACGCACGGCGATCAGCCTCCGAGTTTGACCACCGCGGCCACCAGCGCCGCGCACACCGCCACGATGGCCAGCGCGCGCACGCGCGCCAGCCGGTCGTCGACGCTGGCGGGCGCCGGTGCCGGCAGGCGCTTGTCGCCATCGAGCATCGGCCGCACGAGGTTGTTGCCCCGGCGCCAGGCGTAGAAGGCAATCGCACCGATGTGCAGCACCACCAGCAGCAGGATCAGCACCTTGCCGGGGCCTTTGTGCCAGGCGGTCGCGACCAGCGCCACACCCGACGAGACGTAGCGGTTGAGCGGCCCGACATTGGCGATCTCGTCGTCGGCCACCAGCCCGGTGGCCACCTGCAGCAGCAGCAACAGCAGCATCGCGAACACCGACGCGCTGCCCAGCGGGTTGTGCCCGACATGGAAGAGGTCGCCGGCGAGCGGGCGCCCGCGCAGGTAGCGCAGCACGCTCGACGGGCCATAGGCGAAGCTGGCGAAGCGCGACCAATGACCGCCGACGAGGCCCCAGACGAGGCGAAAGACGAGCAGCGCGAAGATGCAGTAGCCGACGCGGAAGTGCCACGTCATCGCGCCGCCGCCGATGTTGCCGGTGATCAGTTGCGCCACCACGGCCGCTGCGAGCAGCCAGTGGAACAGCCGCGTCGGCAGATCCCACACCCGCACCACGCTCGCGCTGGCGGGCGTGGTGGCGTTGCTGGCACTCATGCGGTGGAGTCTCCACGGGCCCGCCGGGGTCGGGCCGACGAACGCAACGATAGCCGATGCCGCGGCGCCGGCAACCCCAAATCCGAGCAGCCCATCGGTGGATTCCCCGGGGCCGGGAATCCAGCGGCAGATCGGTGCGTACACTCGCCGTCCGCTGCCGCCCTCGAGGCCGCGGTCTTGCCGTCCGATCCAACTGCCCGCTGGAGTAACTGCATGAATCGTCTCGTCGTGACCGTGATCGCCGCTGCTGCCGCGTTGACCAGCCTGAGCGCCGCCGCGCAGTTTCAGAAGCCCGAGGACGCCATCAAGTACCGGCAGAGCGCGATGACGGTGATGGGCAACCATCTGGGTCGAGTCGCCGCGATGGTGCAAGGGCGCGTGCCATTCGACGCCAAGGTGGCCGCAGAGAACGCAGCGATCGTGGTGACGATGTCGAAGCTGCCATGGGTGGCGTTCGGCGAAGGCACCGACAAAGGCATGCCGACGCGGGCCAAGCCGGAGATCTGGAAGGACCAGGCCAGGTTCAAGGATCTGGAGAACAAGATGATGACCGAGGCCGAGAAGCTCGAGGCGGCCGCCAAGACCGGCAACCTCGACAACATCAAGTCCGCGCTCGGCCCGCTCGGTCGCGCGTGCAAGTCGTGCCACGATGACTTCCGCAACGAGAAGTACAGCAACTGAGCGTTCGGCTCATGCGTGGTCGGCCAAGCCGAGCAAGACCCTTCGGGTCTTGGCCGACTCCTTGGCTACGGCACGCGCCTGCGGCGCTTCACATCGCTGACGCGGTGTGAGCCTGCGCCGAGAAGAGCGCCCCGCTACGCGGGCTCGGCCAAGCCGAGCAAGACCCTTCGGGTCTTGGCGCTCTTCTTCTCGATCTTCGTGACGATGACGGGGCCGATCTCGGCGGTGTTGGCCACGTGCGTGCCACCACACGGCTGCAGATCGACGCCGGCCACTTCGATGACCCGCACGGTCCCCAAACCGCGCGGCGGCTGCACGCTCATGCTGCGCACGAGGCCGGGGTTGGCGTCGAGCTCGGCCTCGCTGATCCAGCGGTGCAGCACCGGGTGCGCCTCGGCGACGAGACGCGCGAGGCCCTGCGTCAGCGCCTCCTTGTCGAGCGGCTCGGTCATGTGGAAGTCGAGCCGCGCGTAGTCGGCGGTGATCGAGCAGCCGTCCACCGGGTGCGGCACCAGCGCGCACAACAGGTGCGTCGCGGTGTGGAAGCGCATGTGGCGATGGCGGCGGCGCCAGTCGATCTGCGCCGTCACGACGCTGCCGACGCGCAGCATCGACAAGTCGGCCTCGGGCGCCGGCACGTGCACGATCTCGCCCGGCTGCTCGCCCTTGCGGGTGTCGACGATGCGCAGTTCGGTGTCGTCGGCCAGCCGCAGCACGCCGGCGTCGCCGGCCTGGCCGCCGCCGTGCGGATAGAACACCGTGCGGTCGAGCCGGATGCCCGCGGCGTCGACCGCGGTGATGCGCGCCTCGCATTGGCGCGCCGTGGCGTCTTCGCGGAACAGTTCTTCGGTCATCTTGCCCTCGTCGCGGTGGCCGCCGTCACGGCCAGGAATCGAGCGTCACCTCGCCGCGCGGCGTGTCGAACACCGCGCTCAACGCCGGCTCGGGCGGCGGCCCCGATCCGCGCGCGGTCAGCGTCACGCCCGCCAGCTTCAGCACGGCGGCCGCCTGCGCCGGCACCCCGCGCAGCCTCAGCGCGCGCAGCGTCACCGCGCTGGCCGGCAGGCGCTCGCACGGATGCGCACCTTGCCATTCGATCAGCGTCGGCAGCGCGCCGCCGCACTCGATGGTGCCGTCGTCGCGCAACGCGATGCGCCACTTCAGCAAGCCGTTGGGCGTGGCGCGCTCGGCGGCCAGCAGCGTGCCGGGGTTGAGGCCGCAGTTGATCAGGCCCCAGCGAACCATCTCGATGTTGCCGCTGCGCGCCACCACGTGCACCAGCCGCGGCGACCCGCGCACCGCGGCGCGCAGCGCGGGGTCGTCCATTGCAAACCAGCGCGGCCGCGCCGGCGGCGGCGCGTCGGGGTCGATCGCGATCAACTCGAGATACGCGTCGGCGAAGCGCGCGCCGCCGATCGCCAGCAGCCGGTTGTGCGTGCCCATCTGCGCATGGCGGCCACCGGCCACCGGCGCCGCGCCGAGCGTGGCCTCGCACCAGCGCGCACCTTGCTCGAGCGTGTCGGCAACGATGACGAGGTGGTCGACGTGCGCGTTCATGAGAGCCGCGAGTTCAGAGCCTCATCGTGCCGGTGACCACCGCACAGACGTCGCCGCCGATCCAGATGTCGTCGCCGACCCTGGCCACGTGCACGCGGCCGGCGCGCTGCAGCGCGCCGCCCTGCGCGGCGACGTAGCGCTCGCCGGCGAAGCCGCTGCCGATCAGCCACTGCGCCAGGCTGGCGTTGAGACTGCCGGTGACCGGGTCTTCGTAGCCCGTGCCCTCGCCGATCAGCGCGCGCACTTCGAACTGCGCGTCGCTGCCGGCCGGGTGCGGCGCCACCACGCCGAGCTTGATGCCGCGCAGTGCGGCGTAGTCGGGCCGCAGGCGCAGCACCTGCTCGGCCGTCGCCAGCCGCACCGCCACCCAGCCCGGGCCGTTGTCGACCCACTGGTGATCGAGCACCTGCGCCGGCTCGATGCCGAGCCCGCGCACGATGCGCTGCAGCAGCGCGGGCTCGAGCGGCCCGCTGCGCAGCAGCGGCGGCGCGGCGAACGCGAGGCGCGCGCCATCGCGGCGGATGCGCACCAGGCCGACGCCGCATTGCTGCACCACCTCGGCGTCGCGCCGCGGCCTGCCGCCGCCGGCGAGCCAGGCGTGGCAGCTGCCGAGCGTGGGGTGGCCGGCGAACGGCAGCTCGCGCTGCGGCGTGAAGATGCGCACGCGGTAGTCGGCGCCGGCGTCGCTGGGCGGCAGCAGGAAAGTGGTCTCCGACAGGTTGGTCCAGCGCGCGAAGGCTGCCATCTGCGCATCGCTCAGGCCGTCTGCGTCGAGCACCACCGCCAGCGGGTTGCCGAGCAGCGGCTGCGCGCTGAAGACGTCGAGCTGAGTGAAGCGGCGCGCTGTGACCATCTCAACCCTCCTGCAGCACGCGCGCGAAGACCTCGCGGTCGACGTTGCCGCCGCTGAGAATCACCGCGACGCGCCGGCCACGCAGCCGCGGCAGCTTGGTTGCGGCAGCCAGCGCCGCGGCGCCGGCACCTTCGGCCACCTGGTGCGTGCACTCGAACAGCAGCCGCATCGCCGCGGCGATCTCGCCGTCGCTCACCTGCACCACCTGCGACAGCCCGCGCTGCAGGATCTGCAGCGCCGCCTCGTCGGGAACGCGGCAGGCCATGCCGTCGGCCAGTTGCGTCGTCACCTCGTGCGCGATCGCGCGGCCGGCGGCGAGCGACAGCGCGTACGCTGGTGCGCCGTCGGAGACGACGCCGATGATCTCGGTGTCGAGCTGCAGCGCGTCGCGCGCGGCAATCAGCCCGCAGGCGCCCGAGCCGAGGCCGATCGGCACCAGCACCGCGTCGAGCCTGGGCACGGCGTCGAACAGTTCGAGCGCGTAGCTGGCGACGCCGGCCACCAGGTCGTCGTGGAACGACGGCACCGCGTGCCAGCCGTGGCGCTCGGCCAGCGCCTGCGCATGCTCGCGCGCGGCCTGGAAGTCGTTGCCGTGTTCGACCAGCGTCGCGCCGAGCGCGCGCATCGCGGCGTTCTTCTCGCGGCTGTTGCCGTGCGGCACGACGATCGTCGAGCGCAGGCCGTGCGTGCGCGCCGCCAGCGCGATCGACTGACCGTGGTTGCCGCGCGTGGCCGCCACCACGCCGCTCGGACGCGGCCCGCGTGCCAGCAGGCGATCGAAGTAGACGATGCCACCGCGCAGCTTGAACGCGCCCACTGGTGTGTGATTCTCGTGCTTCACCCACAGTTGCAGGCCGCTGCGCTCGCGCAGCAACGGCCACGGGTGCTGCGGCGTCGGCGCGACCTGCGCGTGCACCAGCGCGGCGGCGGCGCGCAGATCGGCCAGCGCGGCGGCCGCGCGCGCCTCGGCCAAGGCAGCCGCGCTCACGACGCCGCGACCGCGCCGACGGCCTCGTGCAGCACGCCGCCCAGCAACGCGATGCCGCGCTCGATCTGCTCGGGGCTCAGCGTGACGAAGCTCAGCCGCAGCGCGCGCGGGTCGGGCGGGCGCGCGAAGAACGGCGCACCGGGCACGAACGCGACGCCGGCGGCCACCGCGCGTTCGAGCAGCGGCATCGCGTCGAGCCCCTCGGGCAGCCGAAGCCAGAAGAACATGCCGCCGCGCGGCGTGCGCCACGCGGTGCCGACGGGCATGTGGCGGCGCAGCGCCGCTTCCATCGCGTCGCGCTGCGCGCGGTAGCGTGCACGGATCGTCGGCACGTGCTGGTCGAGAAAGCCGTTGCGGATCACCTCGTACACCACGCGCTGGTTGAAGATCGGCGTGTGCAGGTCCGACGCCTGCTTGGCCTGCAGCAGCTTGGGGCCCAGCTCGGCCGGCGCCACCACGTAGCCGAGCCTGAAGCCCGGCGTCAGCACCTTCGAGAACGAGCCGAGGTAGACCACGCCCTCGGGCCACCACGACGCCAGCGCCGGCGGCGTCGGCTCGTCGAACCAGAGGTCGCCGTACGGGTTGTCTTCGACCAGCGGCACGGCGGCGGCGCGCGCCGCGTGCACCAGCGCCTCGCGGCGCACGCGCGGCAGCACCAGGCCGGTCGGGTTCTGGAAGTTGGGCAGCAGATACGCGAAGCGCGTGCCCGGCGCGCTCGACGGCAGCGCGCGCATCGCCTCGGGCAGCGGGCCGTCGTCGTCGCCGTCGAGCGCGGCGAACGCCGGCTCGTACGGCGCGAACGCCTGCAGCGCGCCGAGGTAGGTGGGCGACTCCACCGCCACCGGCGTGCCGGCGTCGATCAGCGCCTTGCCCACCAGATCGAGCCCCTGCTGCGAGCCGGTGGTGATCAGCACCTGCTCGGGCTTGACCGCCATCGACTGCGTGCGCTGCAACTGCGCTGCCACCCACTCGCGCAGCGGCATGTAGCCCTCGCTGGCCGCGTACTGCAGCGCCTCGCGCGGCGCCTCGGTCAGCACCTTGTCGCAGGCCGCGGCGATCGCCGTCACCGGGAAGGTGTCGGCCGACGGCACGCCACCGGCCATCGACAGCACGCCCGAGCGCTCGGTGAGCTTGAGGATCTCGCGGATGATCGACGGATTCATGCGCGCGCAGCGGCGCGCCAGTTGCCAGGTGCTCATGGTGGGGATTGTCCTCGGGCCGGTGCGGCGACGCGGCGCGACGCGAACACCACGCCCATCGCCGCCAGCAGAAACACAATGGTGGGCGTGTCGACGGTCTCGCCGAGGATCGGCACTGCCGCCACGATCGACACGAACGGCTGCAGCAACTGCACCTGGCTGATGCGCACCGTGCCGCCGAGCGCCAGCGCGCGATACCAGGCGAAGAAGCCGAGCCACTGCGAGAACAGCGCCACGTAGGCAAAGCCCAGCCACGCCTGCGGCTGCACCGCGACGGTAGGCGAGTTCCAGGCGGCAACGGGCACGGTGATCGGCAGCGCGAGCACCAGCACCCACGAGATCACGTGCTCGGGGCGCATGCCCGCCGACAGTTGCGCGCCCCAGATGTAGCCGAGTGCGCCCAGCAGCAGCGCCAGCGCGAGCAGGCCGTCGGCCGCCTGCAACGCCGCGCCGCCGCGCCACCAGGCGTAGGCGACGACCAGCGCACAGCCGACGCCGGCATAGATCCAGAACAGCGGCCGCTGCGGCTGACCGAGCATCCAGGCGCCCAGCGCCGCCGTCACCAGCGGCAGGATGCCGGTGACGACCGAGGCATGCACAGCGTCGACGCGCACCACCGCCAGGCCCATGAACAGCGGGAAGCCGAACACCACGCCGAGCGTGATCAGCGCCAGCACGCGCCACTGCGCCGCACTCGGCCGCGGCGCACGCACGGCCAGCAGGTAGAGCGCGGCCAGGACGCCGGCGAACGCCGCGCGCCCGAAGGCCACGAACCACGGCGACAGTTGCGGCGCCGTGGTGCTGCCGCTGGCCAGCCGCGTCATCGGAATGGTCAGCGCGAACAGCGTCATGCCGAGCAGCCCCAGCGCGGTGCCGCGCCGCAGCCGGCGCGCATCGGCGCCGGCCGCCTGCGGCTGCAGCGCGCTCGCATGGGCGGTGCTCATCGCCCGCAGTCTAGAGACATCATCGATACAGATTCAGTACACTGCCCGGCACAGATCGCACTTCTGTATCGATGAGCAGCGCCATACAGAACGCCGACCGCGCGCCACCGGCCGCCCACGGCACGCGCGGCGAGCGGCTCGCCGCGCACTTCGCGCAGCGCATCGGCGCGCGACAGTTGCAGCCCGGCGCGCGGCTGCCGTCGGTGCGCGACTGCGCGCGCGCCCACGGCGTCAGCCCGAGCACCGTGGTCGCCGCCTACGACCGGCTGCAGGCGCAGGGCCTGGTCGAGGCGCGCCGCCAGCGCGGCTTCTACGTGCGGCCGACCACCGCGGCAGCGGCGCCGCGCGCGCTCGCGCCCGACCTCGCGCTGCCGGCGCCGGTGGACACCACCGCGCTGATCCGCGCCATGTTCCGCACCCGCGCGTCGCTGCCCGGCCCCGGGCTGGGCACGCTGCCGGAGACCTGGCTCGACCCGGCGCTGCTGCAGCGCGCGCTGCGCCGCGCGATCGCCAACGCCGACGACGCGCTGCGCTACGGCGAGCCGGCGGGCGAGGCCGCGCTGCGCGATGCGCTGGCGCGCCGGCTGTCCAACGAACTCGGCATCGCCTGCGACAGCGCGCAGATCGTCACTTCGGTGGGTGCCACGCATGCGCTGGACATCGTCGCGCGCTCGCTGCTCAAGCCCGGCGACGCGGTGCTGGTCGACGACCCGGGCTGGGCGGTCGAGCATGCGCGGCTCACCGGCATGGGCATGCGCCTGCTGCCGGTGCCGCGCGGCGCGGCCGGGCCCGACCTCGACGCGATGCGCGCGCTGATCGCCGCGCACCGGCCACGGCTGTACGTGACGGTGTCGGTGCTGCACAACCCCACCGGGGCCATGCTGTCGCTGGCGGCGGCGCACCAGGTGCTGCAACTGGCCGAGGCGAACGACCTGATCCTGGTCGAGGACGACACCTATGCCTGGCTGGCGCCGGCGCATGCGCCACGGCTGGCCGCGCTCGACGGCCTGCGGCGCACGGTCTACGTCACCGGCTTCTCGAAGATCCTGGCACCCAACTGGCGCGTCGGTGCACTGGCGGCGCCGCCGGCGCTGGTCGAGCGCATCGTCGACACCAAGCTGCTCAGCTCGCTGACCACGCCGGCGGTGCTCGAGCGCGCGGTCGCCTGGTGCCTCGACCAGGGGCTGCTGCGGCGACATGCCGAACGGGTGACGGCGCGGCTGGCGGCGGCGCGCACGCGCGTCGTGCGCTTGGCGCACGACGCGGGCTGCCGCTTCGCGGCCGAGCCGCAGGGCCTGTTCGGCTGGGTCGAGACGGGCATCGACACCGAGCCGCTGGCCGCGCGCATGGCCGGCGAGGGCTGGCTGGTGGCGCCGGGGCGGCTGTTCCACGTGCCCTCGCGCGCCAGCACGCTGATGCGGGTGAACTTCGCCAGCGCCCAGGACGCGCGCTTCTGGCGCGCCTTCGAGCGCGCGCGCGACGCGGCCCGCGATCAGGCCGACCCCGCAAATCGCCCGCCCAAGGCCCCGGCCGGGTTGTAACATTCCGCTGCAAAAGCGATGTTCCAGTCGACCCTGCCCCTCGGCGAGCCCGATCTGATGCGGGTGAGCGCCTTCCAGCGCTACCTGGACGATCTGGTGCGGGTGGGGAGCAGCGAGTCGTCGTCGGGGCGGCTGACCTCGCTGTCGCCGTCGCTGATGCAGGACCTCGAGCGCTTCGAGCGCAACGGCGGCCAGAGCGAACTGCTCGACGTGCTGGCGGCCTGCCTGCGCCACGCCTACCCGCTGACGGTGAACCTGCAGTGGGCCGACCGCGTGGTGCCGCTGACCTTGTTTCCGGCCGAGCGGCTGGCGCACTGCCCGGTGCCGATGCTGCAGTTCCTAGAGAGCCGGCTCAGCGAACTGCAGGTGATGCAGGTCGAGCCGGCGATGCTGCGCGCGCCGGGTTACCGCGACGCGTCGCTGGTCGGCGAGCGGCACATGTACTCGCCGCTGGCACCGCTGTTGTGGGCCATGGCGCTGCGCGGCTCGCGCGACCGCCTGCTGCCAGAGATCGACGGTGTCGCCGCGTACCGCGTCGCCCCCGGCGTCAGCCTGCGCGGCCTCGAGATCCCGAGCATCCTCGCCGCGGCGGTCGAGCGGCTGCGCCGGCGCACGCGCAACCTGCGCGAGCTTTCGGCCTGGCCCGGGCTCGATCGCGAGCGCGCGATGCGGCTGCTCAACGCGCTGTACCTGCAGGGCGGCCTGATCGTCAGCCGCATGCATCCGCGCGCGGCGTCGCCCGACGGCTGGCTGCGCAGCCGCCCGCCGCGCAACGGCGCCAGCCGGGCCTGAAGGCCGGGCGTTCTCAGGCCACCTCGGCCGCCGGGGGCCGCGTCGGCTTGGCCAGCGCCAGCGCCAGCGCCGCCGCGCTGCACGCCATTGCCAGCCACTGCACCGGGCCGAGCGGCTCGTCGTGAATCAGCGCGCCGGCGATCATCGCCACCACCGGCACCAGGATCGACGACAGCCCGGCCACCGGCCCCGGCAGCAGGCCGACGATCGCGAACCAGCACAGGTTGCCGACACCCATCGGCACCAGCGCGATGTAGCCGATCAGCACGATCGACTGCCACGACGGCACGAACCACTGCAGGTCGCCGAACAGCAGCGCGCCGGCGGCGGTGGGCGCCGCGGTGAGCAGCAGTTGCCAGCCGGTGAGCACGGTGGCCGGCACGTCGACGCGGCCGCGCTGCAGGATCAGCGTGCCGACCGCCCAGCCGATGCCCGCCAGCAGGCCGAGCGCGAGGCCGAGCGGCGCCTGCGCGTAGACCGGAAAGCTCTTCCACATCAGCAGCGCGACGGCGACACCGCCGAGCGCGATCGCCGCCAGCAGGCGCGCACCCAGGCGCTCGCCGAACACCGCCCAGGCGATCAGCGCCGACCACAGCGGCATCGTGAAGCCGAGCACCGCCGACTGCCCCGACGGAATCAGCAGCGCCGAGTAAGTGCTGGCGATGTTCCACACCACCAGGTAGCAGAAAGTGGCCGCCGCCACGGTGCCCCAGTGACGCCGCGCGATGACCAGCGACTGGCCGCGCCAGCGCGCCACGATGAGCAGCGCCGCGCCGGCGACGAACACCGACACCGCGCGGAACGTCCACACCGACACCTCGCGCACGGCCAGCGGGAACAACGGCCAGTTGGTGCCCCACACCAGCGTCAGGATCGCCAGCAGCACCAGCGCGCGCGGCGGGATGCGCTGCTTCATCGCGGGTCCACGGCGGCGGCGTGCCGCACGAAGCTCGTGGCGTCGAGCCGCCAGGTCCACTCGTCGCTGACGCGGCCTTTGAAGGTGTCGGCCGCGGCGCGAAATGCGGTGCGCTCGAAACCCAGGCGCTCGAGCAACCGCAGCGACGCCGCATTGAGCGAGTCGACCTCGGCGACGAAGCCGTCGACCTGCAGCGTCTCGACCAGCCAGCGCATCATGCGCGTGCAGCCCTCGGCGGCGTAGCCGCGGCGCCAGTGCGGCGGGAACACCTCGTACGCGAGGTACGCCGGCTCACCCGTGCTCACGGTGGCCTGCAGGCGGCCGATGCACTCACCGCTGCGCGCGTCGCGCATCACCCAGTTGAGCCAGAGCTCGCTGCCGTCGGGGGAGCGCCGCGTGGCCAGGCAGGCCAGCCGCTCGCGCAGCGCCTGCAGCGACGTCGGCGGCTCCTGCGGCACGTGCTCGTACAGCCGCGGGTCGGCGAGCAGCGGGAACAGCGCATCGGCATGCTGCTCGCCCTGCGGCTCGAGCCGCAGCCGCGGCGTGTGCAGCACGGCCTCCAGCGCGTCGCCGAACGCCGCGGCTTGCGCGAGCGGCTCGCTCACGCCGCCAGCGCGCGCTCGAGCGCGTCGACGAACACGCGCGCGACGTCGAAGCCAGTCTGCTGCGCGATCTCCTGGAAGCAGGTGGGGCTGGTGACGTTGATCTCGGTGAGCTGCTCGCCGATGACATCGAGCCCCACCAGCAGCAGGCCGCGACCGCGCAGCACCGGGCCGATGGCCTGCGCGATCTCGCGGTCGCGCGCGCCGAGCGGCTGCGCGACGCCCTTGCCGCCGACCGCGAGGTTGCCGCGCACTTCGCCGCCTTGCGGGATGCGCGCCAGGCAGTACGGCACCGGCTCGCCGTCGATCACCAGGATGCGCTTGTCGCCGTGCACGATCTCGGGCAGGAACTTCTGCACCATCACGGTGGTGGCGCCGTGGCCGCCGATGGTCTCGACGATGGCGCCGAGGTTCATGCCGTCGGCGCCGACGCGGAAGATGCCCATGCCGCCCATGCCGTCGAGCGGCTTGACGATGATGTCGTGGTGCTCGGCGTGGAAGGCGCGCACCGCCTGCTCGCTGCGCGTCACCAGCGTCGGCGGGATCCACTGCGCAAACTCCAGGATCGCCAGCTTCTCGGGGTGGTCGCGCAGCGCCGCGGGCTTGTTGAACACGCGCGCGCCCTCGCGCTCGGCCTGCTGCAGCAGGTGGGTGGCGTAGAAGTACTCGCTGTCGAACGGCGGATCCTTGCGCATCAGCACCGCGCGCACGTCGGCCAGCGCCAGCTCGCGCTCGGCCACCACGTCGAACCACGCGTGCTCGTCGCCGGTCAGCGTGATGGCGCGCGCGCGCCGGGCGACGACGCGCGAGCCCTTGCGCCACACCAGATCACCGCCTTCGCAGGCCCACAGCTCGTGGCCGCGCCGCGCGGCCTCGCGCATCATCGCGAAGGTGGTGTCCTTGTAGGTCTTGAACGACTCCAGCGGGTCGGCGACGAACAACAGGCCGGTGGGCAGGCTCATGCGCGGCATTGTCGTGCAAGCGCGCGCGGCGTGTTCGCGAGCGACTCTTGATCGACACCGAGCCGAGCACCGCCGGGACCGCGCGATGCACAGGGACAGGCGCGGCCGGCGTGCAGGCTCCGGAGGTCAGACCAGCTCGCCGAGCAAGCGCAGCGCCGGCGCGACGCGGACCCCTTCTGCGCTGACGTAGTCGCGCCTGCCATGGGCCGAGATCTGCCAGGCGGTCACATCGGGGTAGCGCGCCTTCAGGTACTTGAGGCCCGGCGCCACGGCATCGTCACCCAGCTTGCATTCGATGAATGCGAGCGGCTCGCCGCGCCGGGTGAGCACGAAGTCGACCTCGCGACGATCGACATCGCGGAAGTAGCGCAGTTCGACTTCGCGCCCCTGCGTGTCGATCTGGTACTCGGCCCACTTCAGCAGGTGGCTCGCGACCAAGTTCTCGAAACGCGCGCCCGGGTCGGCGACGACTGACCAGTCGTACAGGTAGTGCTTGCGCTCCTTCTTGACCGCGCGCAGCTTCGGCGCACCGAAGGGCGCAATGCGGAAGATGCCGTAGATGCGCTCGAGCATGTCGGCCCAGCGTGCGACCGACTGGTGCGAGACCTGCAAGTCCTCGCGCAGCGCGTTCAGCGACAGCGGGCTGCCGACGCGGTCGGGCAGCGCCGCGGCCAGCAGCTCGAGCTTGCCGAGGTCGGTCACCCGTTCGAGGCTGGCCAGTTCCTCGCGCACCAGGCGCTCTCGATAGGCGAGCGACCAGCGGCGCGCGAAGCGCTCGCTGCCCGACAACAGCGGCTCGGGAAAACCGCCGAGCGCGAGCAGCGCCGCCAGCGCGTCGGCATGGCCGCCGAGTTCGGCCACCGAGAACGGATGCAGCCGCAGGTAGAAGTACCGACCCTGCAGCGAATCGCCACCGAAGCGATAGAAATCGAGCCGCGCCGAGCCGGTGACGAGGATGCGCCGGCGCCGGCCGTACTCGTCGACCAGCCCCTTGAGGATGTTGCGCCAGCCGCGGAACTTGTGGATCTCGTCGAAGAACCACAGATCGCCGGGCGGCAGGCGCCGATGCAGAAACGCGTCGCGCTGCGCCGGAACGTCGTAGTTCAGCTCGGCCGCTGGGTCGGCCAGCAGCGAACGCGCGAGCGAAGTCTTGCCCACCTGGCGCGGGCCGCCGATGAAGACCATCTTCGAGCGCAGGTCCTCCTCGACCTGCGCCCGCAGGTAGCGTTCGACTGGTGCGGCGACCGCGAAGTCGCGATCACCGTCGAGGAAGGCGCGGTCGGCCATGCGAGTGATTTTAGGTCCATCGGAAAAAACTCGCGAGTATTTTCTGATGATGTTGAAATCGCTCGCGGCTCAGCGCCGCGGCAGACTCGGGCCACCCATGATGCGCGCGTGCGGCACGAGCCAGACGGCGAAGCTGAGCACCCACAGCAGCGACGCGGCCGGCCAGGCCCAGCCGCCGAGCGCCGGCGCGGCCAGGCGCAGCACGGCCGCGGCGTTGACCAGGCCGAGCAGCCACGGCAGCGACGCCGGTGCGACCAGCGGCCGGCCGGTGTGACGCAGCACCACGCGCGTCATCAGACCGAGCAGCATCGAGCCGAGCGCGCCAACCGTGAAGGCGTGCACCCACAGGCCTTCGGACCACGGCGCGCCGAGATGTGCCGCCGCCTTCAGCGCCAGCGCCACCAGCAGCCAGACGAAGCCCAGGTGCATCGCCGCGACCAGCGCATCGTCGGCCGCACGCCAGCCGCGCCAGCGCGCCACGCGCCAGGCCTGCAGCGCCAAAGCCACCAGCGCGAGCGGCGCGATCGCCTCGCGCAGGCCGGTCACGTCGGCCAGCGCCAGCGCGACCAGCGCGAGCAGCGCGGCGACCTCCAGCGCGAGCGACGGCACGGGCGGCGCACCGCGCGCGCGCTCGACCAGCAGATTGCCGGTGAACACCGGCGTGAAGAGACCGCCGGCGAGCGCGTACATCACGACCACCAACCACACCGCGGCGCGCAGCGCGCGCGCCGCACCCGCCGGGTCGCCGGCGGCGAGCATGGCGTGCCAGGCGAAGTTGGCCAGCCCCAGCAGCGCGAACACCGCCAGCGGCGCGCGCCAGCGGCGCTGCGCCAAGCGCAGCAGCGACGGCGCGAGGTGCGCGATCAGCAGCAGCGGCAGCGCCACGTCGCAGGCCGCCACCAAACTCCACGGCAAAGTGGACGCGAAGACGCAGGCGACGCGCCCGATCACCCAGGCCAGCACCAGCAGCGCCAGCGGCGCGCCGTGCGTCTCGTCGATGCCGGCCCAGCTCGGCAACGCGGTGAGTGCGGTGCCCGCGATGAGCGCGAACGCGAAGCCGAAGATCATCTCGTGACCGTGCCACGGCGCCGGCAGCACGAGCGGCGCGGCGTGCACGAAATCGAGCCCGAACAGCGCCATCAGCGCGATCGCGTAGGCCACCGCGAGCGCGTAGAACGGCCTGAACGGCGCTGCCAGCCAGGACGCGCCGCTCGGGCGCGCGCCGGTGCCGTCAGGCGGCATGCGCCGGCGCGGCTTCTTCGTAGGCGGCCAGCGCCTCGCGCAGCCGCTCGCGCATGCGCTGCGCGCTGCGCGCCTTGACGCGGCCGAAGCCGCGCACGGTTTCGGGCAGTTCGGCGATCGCCACCGCCGCATCGAGCCGTTCGGCGCCGAGCCGCGCCAGCACACGGGCGATCGCCGCTTCGTAGTCGGCCAGCAGCTGGTGGTCGAGGCGGCGCTCGGCGCCGCCGCGCAGCGGGTCGAGCCAGCTGCCGCGCAGCACGCGGGCACGTGCCAGCCAGCGCAGCGGCGTGCGCAGGCCCGGGCCCCAGTCGCGCTTGACCGGGCCGGCGTCGCCGCTGCCGCGGCGCCACGGCGGCGCGAGGTGGTAGTGGATCTCGAGCTGGCCTTGGTACAGCTCGGCGCAGCGCGCTTCGAGGCTGCCGTCGCCGAGCAGCCGCGCGACTTCGTATTCGTCTTTCGGTGCCAGCAGCCGGTGCGCCGAGCGCGCCACCGCCAGCGTCAAGCGCTCGCTGCCAGGCGCCGCCTGCTGCTCGGCGCGGCGCACGCGCTCGACCCACTGGTCGTAGCGCTGCACCAGTGCCGGCCCCTGGTAGGCCAGCAGATGCGCACGCCGCTGCGCCAGCAGCTGCTCGAGGTCGGGCGCGGGCGGCGCCTGCCCGCTGCCGGCCAGCCCGGCGCGCGCCAGCACCGCAGCGGGCTCGACCGCGAGCCGCCGGCCCCAGGCGAAGGCGCGCCGGTTGTCGTCGACCGACACCGCGTTGAGCTCGATCGCGCGCAGCAACGCTGCGCGCGACACCGGCAGCCAGCCGCGCTGCCACGCCAGGCCCAGCAGCAGCATGTTGGTGGCGATGCTGTGGCCGGCCAGGCGCGTGGCCAGTTGCGTGGCGTCGACCTGCGCGATGGCATCGCCGCCTTCGCCAGTGTCTTGGCCAGCGCCTCGCCCGCCGCCGTCGACGCCGAGCCGCGCACGCAGCGTGCCCAGCGCGGCGGCGTGCGGAAAGCGCAGCTCCGGGTGGCGCACGATGTCGCCGGTGATGGCGTCTGCCGTGTTGACCACCGCGCGCGTGCGGCCGCTGCACAGGCGCGTTTGCGTCTCGGCGCCGCAGGCCACCAGCAGGTCGCAGGCCAGCAGCAGGTCGGCGCGCACGATGCGCGGCGAGTGCAACTCGGCGCTCGT
The DNA here is from genome assembly GCA_015075545.1 of Ideonella sp. Lineage (GTDB taxonomy): Bacteria > Pseudomonadota > Gammaproteobacteria > Burkholderiales > Burkholderiaceae_C > JAEUPI01. Next base: position 472,272 of record JABTUC010000001.1, read on the forward strand.
GCGCGCGATTCGCACATGCGTCAGGACGGCGCCGCCCTTCTGCGCCAGGCCGGTCTGGTCGAGCGCAGTGGCCGCGTGGCCGTCGAGGTGCGCGGCCATGCCCAGCAGCGCACCGATCGTCACCACGCCGGTGCCGCCGACGCCGGCCACCAGCACCGACCACGGCGCGTCGAGTGCGGGCAGCGCCGGCTCGGGCAGATCGTCTTCGTGCACCGGCAGGCCCGCGTCGCGGCGCTCGCTGGCGCCGCGCACGGTGACCAGCGCCGGGCACTCGCCGTCGAGGCAGCTCAGGTCGCTGGTGCAGGCGAACGGATCGATCGCGCGCTTGGTGCCCCACGCGGTCTCGACCGGCACCACCGCCAGGCAGTTGGATTTGACGCTGCAGTCGCCGCAGCCCTCGCACACCGCCTCGTGGATCAGCACGCGACGCAGCGGCGGCGGCGCCTCGCCACGCTTGCGGCGGCGGCGCAGCTCGGTGGCGCACACCTGGTCGTAGACGATCACCGTGGTGCCGGCGGTCTCGCGCAGCTCGTGCTGCACCTGCTCGAGCTCGTCGCGCGGCAGCACGCGCACGCCGGCGGCGAAGCCGGGCTGCGGCCCGTACTTGTGCGGGTCGTCGGCCAGCACGACGATGGTCCGCACGCCTTCGGCGGCGATCTGCCGCGTCAGTTGCGGCACGCTCAGCGGGCCGTCGACCGGCTGGCCGCCGGTCATCGCCACCGCGTCGTTGTAGAGGATCTTGTAGGTGATGTTGACGCCCGAGGCCACCGCGGCGCGGATCGCCAGCAGGCCCGAGTGGAAGTAGGTGCCGTCGCCCATGTTGGCGAACACGTGCTGCACGCCCGAGTGCGCGGCCATGCCGAGCCAGGTGGCGCCTTCGCCGCCCATCTGGCTGATGGTGAGCGTGCTCCGTTCCATGCCCACCGCCATCAGGTGGCAGCCCACGCCGGCCAGCGCATGGCTGCCTTCGGGAACGCGGGTCGAGCGGCTGTGCGGGCAGCCCGGGCAGAAGTACGGCGTGCGCTGCAGCGGCAGCAAAGCAGGCGCGGCCACCGGCGGCGCGGCGGCACGAGCGCCCCAGTCGCCGGCCGGGTCGAGCCGCGCCAGCCGCGAGGCGAGCGCGCGCGCCACGATCGCCGGTGTCAGCTCGCCGGTGGGCGGCAGCAGCCACGGCGCGTGCGGCACCGGCCACTCGCCGGCCTCGTCGAACTTGCCGAGCACGCGCGGGCGCACGTCGTCGCGCCAGTCGTACAGCATCTCCTTGAGCTGGTACTCGATGATCTGGCGCTTCTCCTCGACGACCAGGATCTCTTCGAGACCGGTGGCGAAAGTGCGCACCGCGTTGGCCTCGAGCGGCCACGGCATGCCGACCTGCATCACGCGCACGCCGAGCGCCGCGGCGCGCGCGTCGCTCAAGCCCAGCTCGCGCATCGCCTGGCGCAGATCGGCGAACGCCTTGCCGCAGGCGAGCACGCCCAGCCGTGCGCGCGGCGCGTCGACGACGACGCGGTTGACACCGTTGGCGCGCACCCACGCCAGTGCGGCGTAGATCTTCCACGCCTGCATGCGGTGCTCCTGCGCCGGCACCGGGTCGGGCCAGCGGATGTTCAGACCCTCGCTGGGCAGCGCGATGTCGCGCGGCGCGACGAACTCGCGCGGCGCGCCCAGTTCGACCACCGCCGAGCTCTCGACGATGTCGGACGACAGCTTGAGCGCCACCCACAGGCCGCTGTAGCGCGACAGTGCCCAGCCCATCAGGCCGAAGTCGAGCACCTCCTGCAGGTTGCTCGGCGCCAGCACCGGAATGCCGCAGGCCGAAAACACGTGTTCGCTCTGGTGCGCCACCGCCGACGAGCGCGCGCCGTGGTCGTCGCCGGCGACGACGAGCACGCCGCCGGCGCGCGCGGTGCCGGCGTGGTTGGCGTGCTTGAAGACGTCGACGCAGCGGTCGACGCCCGGGCCCTTGCCGTACCACAGCGCAAAGATGCCGTCGCGCTGGGGCGCCGGCAGCAGGTGCAGCTGCTGCGAGCCCCAGACGGCAGTGGCGCCGAGGTCTTCGTTGACCGCGCATTCGAACTTCACGTCGTGCGCAGCCAGGAACGGTTTCGCCTCGCGCAATGCGGCATCGAGCGCGCCCAGCGGCGAGCCACGGTAGCCGGTGACGAAGCCCGCGGTGTCGAGCCCCGCCGCGCGGTCGCGCTCGCGCTGCAGCATCGGCAGCCGCGTCAGCGCCTGCACGCCGGTGAGGAAGACGCGGCCGCTGTCGAGGCAGTACTTGTCTTCGAGGGAGGCGTCGGCGAGGTTCACGGTCGGGCTTCCCGCGGCCTACTCGGGCTTGGCACCGGTCAACGCGATGATGCGGCGGTAGCGGTCGATGTCGCGCCGCACCAGCGCATCGAGTTCGGCCGGCGTGCTCGGCGCGGCGTCGAGGCCGGTGGCGGCGAGCTTGTCGATCACCGCCCGGTCGCGCAGGATGGTGCCGACCTCGGCGGCCACGCGGGCGATGAGCGGCGCCGGCGTGCCCGCCGGCGCGAGCAGCGCGTACCAGTTGACCAGCGCGAACTCGGGCCAGCCACTCTCGGCGAAGGTGGGCACGTCGGGCGCCACCGCGTGCCGCGCCGGGCTGGTGATCGCCAGCGCCACCGCCTTGCCGGCCTTGGCGTGCTTGATGCCGTTGCCGGCGACGACGAAGCTGAGCTGCACCTGGCCACCAAGCAGGTCGACCAGCGCCTGGCCACCGCCCTTGTACGGCACGTCGATGACGTCGATGCCGGCCAGCTTCTTGAACCAGGCGAAGCCGAGGTAGTGCGGGCTGCTGGTGCCCAGCGAGCCGAACGACAGCCGGCCCGGCTGCGCCTTGGCCAGCGCCACCAACTCGGCCATCGAGTGCACGCCCGCCGACGGGTGAGCCAGCAGCAGCAGCGGCGAGGTGGTGAGCTGCGCCACTGGCGCGAAATCGCGCAGCGTGTCGTACGGCAGGTTGGCCGCGTAGGCCGCATTGATGGCGTGGATGTCGGTGGTCAGCAGCAGCGTGTGGCCATCGGCGGCGGCACCGGTGACCACGCGCGTGGCGATCACCGAATTGCCGCCCGGCCGGTTGTCGACCAGCACCTGGGTGCCGAGCACCGGCGCGAGCCGCTCGGCGAGCAGCCGCGCGACGACATCGGTGCCGCCGCCGGGCCCGAACGGCACCACGATGCGCACCGGTTGCGAGCCGAACTCCGCCGCGCCCAGCGGGGCGACGAAGACCGCGGTCGCGCCGCACAGCAGCCATGACATCACAACGCGCAGGACTCTCATCGTCGATCTCCCGCGGCGCATCGGCGCCGCATCAGCCGGTGGCGCCGAAATCGGCGGCGCGCCGCTCGAGGAAAGCGGCGATGCCTTCGCGGGCCGCCGCGGTGCACGCCGATTCGCCGAACGCGCGGTAGCCGACTTCGAGCGCGTCGGCGAGCGTGCGCGCAGCGGCCGCGTCGCGCACCGCGCGGCCGGTCAGCGCGACGAGCTGCGCGCTCAGGCGCTTGCCGCCGGAGACTGCCGCCGCACCGTCGGGCCACGCCGGCAGCGCGACCGCGGCGTCGGCGACCGGCCGCGGTCGGCCGGCGAGCGCGTGCACGCGGGCCACGGCTTTGGCGATCAGCGCCTCGAACGTGTCGGCAAGGTCGTCGACGATGCCCAGTTCGTGCGCCTGCGCGGCGCTCAGGCGATCGGCGCGCGCGAGCATGCCGTGGAAGACCGCCGCCGCCGCCGGCCAGCGCCGGTACGGCACCACCATCGCGCCCAGGCCGGGCACGATGCCCAGCGTGATCTCGGGCAGCTGCATCGTCGCGTGACGCTGCGCCACCAGCGCGTGGCAGCGCATCGCCAGCTCGAAGCCGCCGCCGAGCGCCATGCCGTTGAGCGCCGCGACCACCGGCTTGGCGCAGCGGTCGAGGTGCACCAGCAGGCGCGCGCAATCGCGCGCGTACTGCGCCGCCGCGCCGGCGTCGCCGAGCAGCGACGGAAAGCGCCCGATATCGGCGCCGGCGCAGAACGCCTTGCTGCCCCAGCCGGTGAGCACGAAGCCGGCCACCTGCGCGTCGGCCTCGTGGCGGCGGATAACGGCCAGGATCTCGTCGGTCATCTCGTCGTGCAGCGCGTTCAGCGCCTCGGGCCGGCGCAGCGTGATCACCACGACATCGTCGACGCGGTCGACAACGACGTGCCGCTCGCTCGGCTGGTACGCGGCGAGCGCGCGCCGCGGCAGCGGCATGCCGGGCCGCTCGGCGGCGAAGCGCTGCAGCACGCGAGTCACCTCGGCGTCGCCGGCTTCGCGCATCGACTGCAATGGGCCTTGCTTGAAGCCGAGGGCGAGGCGGCAGCCGATGTCGAGGTCGGCGCTGTGCCCGATGCCGCGGTCGAGGATGTCGACCGCCTGCGACCACAGCACACCGCGCAGCCGGTCGTCGATGGCGGCGGCCTGCGCCGCGCCCACCTCGACGCGCTTGCCGGGCGCCACCGTCAGCCAGCGCTCGACCGAGCCGAAGATCGTCGCCGGGGTGTAGTGCGCGCCTTCCTCGGCGGCCTGCAGCGTGTTGGTCTCGACGATGATCGGGTTGCCGTGCGCCAGGTTGAGCACGAAGAACGGCCCGGCGTGCACGTGCGCCTGCGCCACCGTGTCGACCTGCGCTGCGCTGGCATGCGCCAGCAGGTGCGCGGCCTCGTTGCACCAGTTGTCGAACACGCGGTCGAGCATGAAGCACGGCGCATCGCCGGTGGTCAGCGGCAGCTTGCCGGTGGCCGCGAACAGGCGCCGCAGCCAGGCGAGCAGCGCGCGATCGGCGCGCGGCCAGTCGATCACCTCGACCACCGGGTTGCGCCACGCCGGCGCGAAGAAGTGCGTGACCGTGGCGCGCCCGGGGTGCTTCAGTTGCGCGAACAGCCGCGCCGCCGGTAGCGAGCTGGTGTTCGAGGTGATCACCGCGTCCGCCGCGACGCGCGCCTCGACGTCGGCGAAGATGCGGCGCTTGAGCGCGAGGTCTTCGGTGGCCGCCTCGATCACCCAGTCGGCGCCGGCGAGCGCCGCGTAGTCGGTGCTGCCGGCCAACCCCGCGAGCACCGCCTGCGCATCGGGCGCCTTCATCTTGCCCTTGGCCACCGCCTTGTCGGCGTAGCCGCGCAGGCGCGCCAGCGCGGCGTCGATCGCCTCCTGCCGGAGGTCGAGCAGCACCAGCTCGATCTCGGGCAGCGCGGACTTCAAGTAGTAGCCGATGTCGGGGCCGATGGTGCCCGCGCCGATCACCGCCACGCGGCGCGGCGGCGGTCGATCGACCGATTCGAGCAGCGGGTTGGCGAAGGCGGGGGCACTCATCGGCGGCGTCCTTGTCGACTGTCGTGCAAGCGGCTCAAGCGGGTTCGGGCACCGAGGGCAGGCCGGCCAGCGCCATCGCCAGCTCCTTCTCGTCGTAGTGCTGGTCGACCAGCTTGCCGCTGGCGTAGGCCGAGTACGCGCTCATGTCGAAGTGCCCGTGACCGCACAGGTTGAACAGGATCACCTCGCTCTTGCCCTCGCGCTTGCAGCGCATCGCCTCGGCGATCGCACCCTTGACCGCGTGGTTGGCCTCGGGCGCCGGCACGATGCCTTCGGCGCGCGCGAACAGCACGCCCGCTTCGAAGCACTCGTTCTGGTGGTACGAAGTGGCCTCGATCAGCTTCAGCGCATGCAGGTGCGACACCAGCGGCGCCATGCCGTGGTAGCGCAGACCGCCGGCGTGGAAGCCCGGCGGCGTGAACGTGCTGCCCAGCGTGTGCATCTTCACCAGCGGCGTCAGGTGGCTGGTGTCGCCGAAGTCGTAGGCAAATTTGCCGCGCGTCAGGCTCGGGCACGCGGCCGGCTCGACCGCGACGATGCGGCGCTGCTTGGTCTTGCCCTTGCCCCTGAGCTGCTGGCCGACGAACGGGAACGCGATGCCGGCGAAGTTGCTGCCGCCGCCGGTGCAGCCGACCACGACGTCGGGGTCGTCGCCGGCCATCTCGAGCTGCTTCATCGCCTCCTGGCCGATGATGGTCTGGTGCATCAGCACGTGGTTGAGCACCGAGCCGAGCGAATACTTGGTGTCGTCGTGCGTCGCCGCCACCTCCACCGCCTCGGAGATCGCGATGCCGAGCGACCCCGGGTGGTTGGGGTTCTTTTCGAGGATCGCGCGGCCGCAGTTGGTGGTGTTCGACGGCGACGGCAGGCACTTCGCGCCGTAGGTCTCCATCAGCGCGCGGCGGTACGGCTTCTGGTCGTACGACACCCGCACCTGGTAGACGGTGACGTCGATGCCGAACAGCGCACCGGCGAAGGCGAGCGACGAGCCCCACTGGCCGGCGCCGGTCTCGGTGGTGAGCTTCTTGATGCCGGCCTGCGCGTTGTACCAGGCCTGCGGCACCGCGGTGTTGGGCTTGTGGCTGCCGGCCGGCGAGACGCCTTCGTACTTGTAGTAGATCTTCGCCGGCGTGCCGAGTGCCTTCTCCAACCGATGCGCGCGGTACAGCGGCGCGGGCCGCCACAGGCGGAACACCTCGCGCACCGGCTCCGGAATCGGCACCTCGCGCTCGGCGCTCACCTCCTGCATGATGAGCTCCATCGGGAACAGCGGCGCCAGGTCGTCGGGCCCGAGCGGCTTCAGCGTGCCCGGGTGCAGCGGCGGCGCCAGCGGCACCGGCAGGTCGGCCATGATGTTGTACCAGTTGCGCGGGATCTGCGATTCGTCGAGAACGAACTTGGTGGGCGTGCTCATGCGCTGTCTCCTCGGTGGGTTGGAATGAATCCGGCGCCGCTGCGCGGACACCGAACGGGAAAGGGCGATGGGTTCCGCATCGCCGCGGCTCGCGGGCGCGAGAATCGAAGTCGATGACCGTGCCGCAAATCGAACCCGGCTACGTCCGCACGCGCCGCGGCCGGCTGCACATCGCGTGCTGCGGTGAGCACGCCGCGCCGCCGGTGCTGCTGCTGCACCAAACGCCGCGCAGCGTGGCCGAATACCGCGCCGTGCTGCCGCTGCTGGGGGCGCGCTGGCGCGCGATCGCGCTCGACACGCCGGGCTTCGGCGCCTCCGACGCGCTGCCCGAGGGTGCGTCGATCGAAGGCTGGGCCGACGCCGCGGCAGCGCTGCTCGACGCGCTGGGCATCGCGCGTGCGCACGTGGTGGGGCACCACACCGGCGGCGTGATCGCGATCGAACTGGCCGCCGCGCGGCCCGAGCGCGTGGCGCGGCTCGTGCTGTCGTCGACGCCGTGGATCGACGCCGCCGAGCGCGTGCGGCGCGCGCAGCGCGGTGCGATCGACCGCGTCGAGCCGCGCGCCGACGGCTCGCACCTGGCCGAGCTGTGGCAGCGGCGCGCGCCGTTCTACCCCGCGGGCCGGCCCGAGCTGCTGCACGCCTTCGTGCTCGACGCGCTGAAGGTGCTCGACGACGTGGAAGCTGGCCACGACGCGGTGACGCGCTACGCGATGGACGAGCGCATCGTGCTGGTGCGCGCGCCGGCGCTGGTGCTGCAGGCCGGCGCCGATCCGTTCGCCGCGCCGCATGCGGCCACGCTCGCCGCGCGCCTGCACAACGCCACGCTGCAGCGCATCGAAGCCGGCATGGTGCCGCTGCCCGAGCAATTGCCCGAGGCGTTCGCCGCCGCGGTCGAGCGCTTTCTCGATGGCGATGGCGCGGCTCGTCCTCATGGCTGAGCTCCGCGCAGCGCGGCCTTGTCGGTCTTGTTGGCCGCGGTCTTGGGCAACGCGGCCATGAAACGCACCTCGGCCGGCACCTTGTAGCGCGACAGCCGCTGCGCGCAGAACGCCTGCAGCGCCGCGGCGTCGCTGCCCGAGCCCGGGCGCGCCACCACGCAGGCACGCAGCACCTCGCCGCGGTAGGCGTCGGGCACGCCGATCACCGCGGCGTCGGCGACGTCGGGGTGCGCGAACAGCACCTCTTCGACCTCGCGCGGGTAGACGTTGTAGCCGCCGACGATCGCCATGTCCTTCTTGCGGTCGCGGATCGTCAAGAAGCCGTCGTCGTCGATCGCGCCAATGTCGCCGGTGTAGAGCCAGCCGTCGCGCAACGCCAGCGCGGTCTCGTCGGGCCGGTTGCGGTAGCCGCGCATCAACTGCGGCCCGCGCACGCGGATCTCGCCGCTGTCGCCGCGTGCGAGTACGCGCGCTCCGGTGTCGACGTCGACGATCTCGATCGTGGTGTCGGGCACCGGCGCGCCCACGCTGCCCGGCTTCACGGGGCCGCGCGCCGGGTTGAAGGCGAGCACCGGTCCGGCCTCGGTCATGCCGTAGCCCTCGAACACCGGCGCACCGGTGACTGCGCGCCAGCGTTCGAGCGTGGCCGCCGCCAGCGCGGCAGCGCCCGAGTAGCAGGTGTGCACGCTGCGCCAGTCGGTGCCGGCGCAGCGTGGATGCGAGAGCAGGCCGACGAAGATCGTCGGGCTGCCGAGGAAGACGCCGATGCGCTCGCGCGGCACGGTGTCGAGCACCGCATCGGGTTGATAGCGCGGCAGGATCACCAGCGTGCTGGCGGCACGCACCGCCAGCAGCAGCCCCATCGCCATGCCGTAGGCGTGCGACAGCGGCATCATGCACAGCACGCGGTCGCCCTCGCGCGTGGGCAGCAGCGCCTCGCGCTGCGCGACGTTGACGGCCAGCGCGCGGTGCGTCAGCTCGACGCCCTTGGGCCGACCGGTGGTGCCGCCGGTGTACTGCAGCAGCGCGGGCGCGTCGGCCGCCGGCAGCGGCGGCAGCGCGGCGCCGAGCGCGGGCTCGGCGAGCCGGCGCGCACCGTCGCCGACGACGATGCAGTGCGCGACACCCGCACGCTGCGCCACCGGCAGCGCGGCGGCGGCCAGCGCCGCCTGCACGACGAAGACGCGCGGCTGCGCGTCGAGCAGGATCGGCTCCATCTCGTGCGGCGTCAGCAGCGCGTTCAGCGGCGCCAGCTGCGCGCCGGCGGCCAGGCCCGCGAAGCTGGCGATGCAGCCGTCGATCGAGTTGCCGATCAGCGTGGCCACGCGCTCGCCTTGCGCCCCCAGCGCGCGCAGCTCGTGCGCGAAGGCGGCCACCGCCGCCAGATAGCGCGCGTGGTCGATACGCTCGTCGCCGCACACCAGCGCCTCGCGCGCCGGCGCGCGAGCGGCGGCATCGGCCAGCAGGTGCACCACGGTGGGTGCGGCATCGAGCACTGTGCCCGCACCGCGCACCGAAGCCGGCGCAGCGGTCGCCGTCACGTCGCACCCCGCGCGCGGCGCCATCGCGTCGGCGGCGAGCTCGTCGTGCAGGTGGCCGTGCGGTCTCATGCCGCCTCCGGCAGACCGAGGTACGACTCGACGACGCGCGCGTCGCGCGCCAGTTCGTCGGCGCGGCCTTCGAGCACCAGCTCACCGGTTTCGAGCACGCAGCCGTGGTCGGCGATCTGCAGCGCGGCACGCGCGTTCTGCTCGACCAGCAGCACCGCGACGCCGCTGCTGCGCAGCTCCGCGACGATGGCGAGGATGTCGCGCACGACGCGCGGTGCCAGGCCGAGGCTCGGCTCGTCGAGCATCAGCAGGCGCGGCCGGCCCATCAGCGCACGGCCGATCGCCAGCATCTGCCGCTCGCCGCCCGACAGCGTGGCGGCGAGCTGGCCACGGCGCTCGGCCAGCCGCGGAAAGCGCCGGTAGACATCGGCCAGATCGTCGGCTACCCGGGGGTCGCGGCGGCGCGCGCGCTGGAACGCCCCGAGGCGCAGGTTGTCGTGCACCGTCAACTCGCCGAACAGCTCGCGCCGCTCGGGCACCAGCGCCAGCCCGGCCGCGACGCGCGCCTCGGTGGGCACCGCGGCGAGGTCGCCGCCGCCGAAGCGCACCTCGCCGTGGCTGGGCAGCAGCCCCATCAGCGCCGCCAGCAGCGTGGTCTTGCCGGCGCCGTTGGGGCCGATCACCGTGACGATCGCGCCGTGCGCCACGTCGAGGCTGACGCCGTGCACCGCCTGCACCTTGCCGTAGGCGACGCGCAGGTCGCGCACTTCGAGCAACGAAGGCGTCATTGCGCCACCCCGAGGTAGGCCTCGATCACCGCCGGGTTGCGGCGCACGTCGGCCGGCAGGCCTTCGGCGATCTTCTCGCCGAAGTCCATCACCACCAGGCGGTCGACCAGGCCCATCACGAACTCCATGTCGTGCTCGACCAGCAGGATCGTCAGGCCCTCGTCGCGCAGCGCGCGCAGCAGGTCGGCGAGGCGGCGCTTCTCGGCGTAGCGCAGGCCGGCGGCGGGTTCGTCGAGCAGCACCAGCCGCGGGTCGGCGGCCAGCGCGCGCGCGATCTCGACGATGCGCTGCTGGCCCAGCGGCAGGCTGCCGGCGCTGGCGTGCAGCGCGCCGCCGAGGCCCACGCGGTCGAGCTGGCGTGCCGCCTCGGCGCGCAGCGCCGCCTCCTCGGTGCGCTCGAGCCGCAGCATCGCGGCCAGCGTGCCGCGCCGGCCGCGCAGGTGCGCACCGAGCGCCACGTTGTCGAGCACCGACATGCGCGACACCAGGTGCACGTGCTGGAAGCTGCGCGCCAGCCCGCAGCGCGCGATGGCGCTGGCGCGGCGGCCGTCGATGCGCTCGCCGCCGAGCACCACCTCGCCGCCGTCGGCCGCCAGCGCGCCGCTGATCAGGTTGAACGCCGTGCTCTTGCCCGCGCCGTTGGGGCCGATCAGCCCGAGGATCTCGCCGCTGCGCAGCTCGAACGACAGGCCCTTGACCGCCACCAGACCGCCGAAGCGCCTGTACAGACCGCGCACCTGCAGCAGCGGCGTGCCCGCGGCCGGGCGCTGGCGGCGCGGCAGCACGGCCGTGCCGGCGAGCCCGGCGGCGGCCGTGTCGCCGGCTGCATCGATCGTGTCGTTAGCGATCGGGCTCGCGCGGCGCTGCAGCCGCGCGCCGAGCCGCTGCAGCGCCGGCAGCGAGCGCCAGCCACGCACCAGCGCGGGCACCAGGCCCTCGCGGGTGCGCTGCAGCAGCACGATCATCAAGATGCCGAAGACGATGATCTCGACGTTGCCCTTCAACGCGAACAGGCGCGGCAGCGAGTCGGCCAGCCACTCCTTGAGCAGCACGACGATGCCGGCACCGACCACCGCGCCCCACACCTGGGCCGCGCCGCCGATCACCGCCATGAACAGGTAGTCGATGCCGGCGTTGACGCCGAAGGCGTGCGGGCTGACGAAGCGCAGGTAGTGCGCGTGCAGCCAGCCCGCCAGCCCGGCGAGCAGCGCCGCCTGCACGAACACCACCAGCTTCAGAAGCGCGGTGTCGACGCCGCAGGCCTCGGCCATCGCCGCGCGGTGGCGCAGCGCGCGGATGGCGCGGCCGGCGCGCGAATCGAGCAGGTTGCGCGCTCCCACCAGCGCCACCAGCGCGGCGGCCCAGATCAGCAAGAACATCTCGCGGCCGCTGTCGAGCACCCAGCCCGCCAGCGCCGGCGGCGGCAGGTTGTCGACGCCGCTGTACTGCCCGAGGCCCGGCAGGTTGCCGAACAGGTAGTAGATCGCGATGCCCCAGGCGATGGTGGCAATCGTCAGGTAGTGCCCCGAGAGCTTGAGCGTGACGACGCCGATGACCAGCGCGCTCAGCGCCACCAGCACGATGCTCGCCACCAGGCCCAGCCAGGGCGAGAGCCCGGCCAGCGTGGTCATTCCGGCGGTGGTGTAGGCCGCGATGCCGACGAAGGCCTGCTGGCCGAACGAGACGATGCCGGCGACGCCGGTGAGCACCACCAGGCCGAGCGTGACCAGCGTCGCCAGCCCCACGTAGTTGAGCAGCGTGACCTGGAACTCCGGCAGCCAGCGTGCCGCGGCGCCGAGCGCGGCGGCGCCGCCGAGCCAGGCGAGCCACGTGCGGCGCGCGACGCGCCGCGGCGCCGGATGCGCCGAGGCCTGCGTGCCGTGCACGGTGGCCTCACTCATCCTCGTCCTCCACCGGTGCGTGGCGCGCGCGCAGCGACAACCACAGCAGCACCGGGATGATGAACGCGAAGACGATGCTTTCCTTCAGGTTGCTGGCCCAGAACGACGCGCCCGCCTCGAGCACGCCGACCGCCAGCGCGCCGAGTGCGGCCAGCGGGTAGCTGCCCATGCCGCCGAGGATCGCGCCGACGAAGCCCTTGAGGCCGACCATCAGGCCGGTGTCGTAGTAGATCGTCGCGATCGGCGAGATCAGGATGCCCGACAGCGCGCCGATCGCCGCCGCCACGCCGAACGCGAGCCGCCCGGCAAAACCGGCGCTGACGCCGATCAGCCGCGCGCCGACGCGGTTCATCGCGGTGGCGCGCAGCGCCTTGCCCAGCAGCGTGTGCTCGAAGAACGCCCACAGCGCGGCCATGCAGGCGAGCGTCGCGCCCAGCACCCACAGGCTCTGCGCCCCCACCTGCAGCGGCCCGAGCGGGAAGCGCGCGTCGGAGATCGCCGCGGTGCGCAGCCCTTCGCCGCCGAAGATGAGCAGCGCGAACCCGGCGAGCGCGTAGTGCACCGCCATCGACACGATGAACAGCACCAGCACCGAGGCGCCGGCCAGCGGCCGGTACGCGATGCGGTACAGCATCGGCCCGAGCGGCACCACGAGCGCCAGCGTCAACGCCATCTGCCACCAGCGCCCCGGCTGGTGCGGCACCAGCGCCAGCGTGGTCAGCGCGATCAGCGCCGGCAGCGCGAGGTTGGCGGCGAGCAGCCGCCCCAGCGCGCGCCAGCCGCGCGAGCGCCAGGCCGCGGGCGCATCGAGCAGCACCACCGCCACGCCGCCGGCCAGCAGCAGCCACACCGTGCCCGGCACCTGCCCCTGCTGCATCACGCCCAGCGTCAGCGCAGCCAGCGCGACGAACTCGCCCTGCGGCACGAAGATCACGCGCGTCACCGCGAACACCAGCAGCAGCGCCAGCGCCAGCAGCGCGTAGATCGCGCCGGTGGTCAGGCCGTCCTGCAACAGCCACAGCGCGATGTCGACGTTCATGCCGCGCCCGCGAACCGTGCGTCAGCGACGCGGATGGATAGCGTGCCGGCAGCCACCACGAAGCACCCCGACCGGGCGTGCCGGCCGGGCTGCATGGGCGCGCCACAGGCGCTGCGCGGGAGGCGTCACTTCATCAGCCGCCACTTGCCGTCGACCACGTGCACCAGCACGCGCGCGCGCTCGTCGAGGCCGTTGTGGTTGGCCGGCGTCGGGTTGTAGACGCCGTGCGTGCCGACCACGTTCTTCACGTTCTCGAGCGCCTCGCGCAGCGCCTCGCGGAACTCCGCGGTGCCGGGCTTGGCCTTCTTCAGCGCCACCGCGGCGGCCGCGTCGAGCAGCAGCACGCCGTCGTAGGTGTAGCCGGCAAACGCGTTGCGCGTGTCGGCGCCGAACATGGCCTCGTAGCGCTTGACGAAGTCGAGCGCCACCGCCTTGTTCGGGAAGTCGGCCGGCAGGTCCTCGGCGACGATCAGCGCGCCGGTCGGTGCGATCGCGCCCTCGGCGGCCTTCTTCGCGGTCTGGATGAACGCGAGGTTGACGGTGCCGTGGTTGTGGTAGATCGGCCCCTTGAAGCCGCGCTCGACCAGCGCGATCTGCGGCGTCGCCGCCGGCGACCCCGAGGCGCCCACCACCACCGCGCTCGGCGCGACGGCGATGATCTTCAGCACCTGGCCGGCGACGCTGGTGTCGGCGCGGCCGAAGCGCTCGTTGGTCACGATCTTGAAGCCGTTGGCCGTCGACAGCGAGGTGATCGCGTTGTAGACGAGGTCGCCCCAGGTGTCGGAGAAGCCGATGAAGCCGGCGCTCTTGATGCCGTGCGCCTTCATGTGCTGCGCCACCGCGCTCATCATCAGCTCGGTGGGCTGCGGCACCACCATCGTCCAGCGGTGGCGGTCGGGGGCCAGCGGCGGCAGCGGCGTCAGCGAGATCAGCGGCGTGCGCGCCTCGGCGGCCACCTGCGCCATCGCCACCGCCGACGGCACGCCGGTGGAGCCCATCATCGCGTCGACCTTGTCCTCGGTGACGAACTTGCGCGCGATGCGCGCCGCGTTGTCGGGCTTGGATTCGTCGTCGATCACCACGTAGCGCACCGGTTCGCCGCCCAGCGTCTTGGGCACGAGCTGGAACGCGTTGCGGTACGGAATGCCGAGCGAGGCGCCCGGCCCGGTGAGGCCGAGCGACACGCCGATCGTGATCTCGGCGTTGGCTGCGCCGGCGCCCAGCAGGCCGGCCGACAACGCGGCCAGCACGGCGGCACGCCGGCTGATAGTGGTCTTGCTCATCGCGGATGTCTCCTTCGTTGTCACCCAGGGTTCAGGCCACGACGCGCGCGTCGTGCAGCGCGCCGATCTCGGACTCGGCATAGCCCGCCTCGGCGAGCACGGCGCGCGTGTGCTCGCCGTAGCGCGGCGGCGCGCGCAGCTCGTCGCGCGCAGCGGGCAGGTCGACCGCCATCGGCTGCATGCGCACGCGGCGCTCGCCGTTCAACGCGGTGCGGGTCAGCTTGCTCGCCAGCAGCGGCAGCTCGCGCACCTGGCGGATGTCGAGGATGCGGGTGGCGGGGATGGTCGCGGCGCGCAGGTCGGCCAGGATCTCGTCGGCGCTGTGCTGCAGCGTCACCGCGGCCATGTCGCGGTGGATCGCCTCGCGCTCGGCGTGGCGGCCTTCGTTGGTCGAGCGAGCCTCGTTGGCCACGCCGGCGAAGCGCGGGATCGCGGTGAGCCGGCGCCACTGCACGTCGCTGCCGATCGCCAGGAACACGAAGCCGTCGCGCGCCGGGTAGACGTTGGTCGGGATGAACTTGCGGTGCTCGTTGCCGGCGCGCGTGATCTCGTCTGGCCGGCAGCCGAAGTCGACCAGCGGCAGCACGGTGATCAGCCACGACGCCGCGGCCTGCAGCATCGAGACGTGGATGGTGCGGCCGGTGCCGCCTTCGGCGCGCTCGAGCAGCGCGAGCAGCACGTTGGCGTACAGCTCGTCGCCGGCCTTGAGGTCGATCACCGGAATGCCGGTCAGCGTCGGCGGGCCGTCGCGCATGCCGGTGACTTCCATGAAGCCAGCCATCGCCTGGATCACCGGGTCGTAGCCCGGCGCCTCGGGCTGGCTCGGGCCGAGCGCCGAGATGCCGGCCCACACCAGAGCGGGCCGGGCCGCGCGCAAGGTGTCGGGCTCGATGCCGAGCATGCGGTAGCGCGCCGGCACCGTGTTGCAGCAGAACACGTCGACGTCGAGCGCGCGGATCAGGCGCTGCAGCACCGCCTGGCCGCGCTCGTCCTTGAGGTTGAGCGCGATCGCTTCCTTGCCGACGTTGGGCGCGATGAAGTAGCTGCGGCGGTCGTCGCCCGCGTCGCCGAGGTCGGCCAGCCGGCTGCCGATGTAGCGGTTGGGGTCGCCGGGCAGGCCCTCGCCGGTCGGCGTGGCCTCGATGCGGATCACGCGCCAGCCCAGTTGCGCGAAGCGCAGCGTCGCGTACGGCAGCGACAGCGCCTGCTCGAGCGACAGCACGGTGCGCGGCTTCATCTCGTCCGCTCGCTCGCAGCTCAGCTCGCCGGCGCCGCCGGCAGCGGCGGCACCGGGCGCACCGGCGGCAGCGCGCCGTGCAGCGCGCGGTAGACGCGCTCGGGCGTGAACGGCAGGCTGGTGATGCGCACGCCGGTGGCGTTCTCGATCGCGTTGGCCACCGCCGCCGGCGATGCAGATCGCCGGCGCCTCGCCGACGCCCTTGGCGCCCTGCGGGCCCTCGCCGTCCATCGTCTCGACGAACGAGATGTCCATCTGCGGGATCTCGGGCGCGGTGACGAGCTTGTAGTCGCGGAAGTTGGGGTTGCGCACGACGCCACCCTCGACGATCAGGTTCTCGGTCAGCGCGTAGCCCTGGCCCATCACCACGCCGCCTTCGATCTGGCCTTCGATGCCCAGCCGGTTGAGCACGCGGCCGACGTCGTGCGCGCCGGTCACCTGGAGCAGCCGCACGACGCCGGTGTCGGTGTCGACCTCGACCTCCACCGCCTGCGTCGCCCACGCGTAGGCGGCCGACACGTCGCCCTTGAAGCCCTTGTCCTGGTGCACGCTCGGCGGCTCGTAGTAGAAGGTGGTCATCACCAGCTCGGCGCGGTCGTTGAAGTGCAGGCTGCGCAGGAAGCGCGGCAGGTCGACCAGCTTCTCGGGCGCCGCGTCGCCCGCGGCCTTGCGCACGATGTGGCCGCCGCGCAGGTCGAGCGCCTCGGGCTGGCACTCGAAGCGCGGCGCCGCCGCGGCGAGGATCTTGTCCTTGGCCTTGCGCGCCGCGCCGATCGCCGAGTTGCCGGCGATGAAGGTGGTGCGGCTGGCGTGCACGCCGACGTCCCACGGCGTGATGTCGGTGTCGTTGTTGACGACGCTGACCGCGCTGATCGGCAGCCCGAGCTCCTCGCACACCAGTTGCGCCAGCACCGTCTCGCTGCCCTGGCCGATCTCGGAGGCGCCGGTGATCAGCGTGACGTGGCCGAAGTCGTCGAGCTTGAGGATCGTGCCGCAGCCGTCGCTCGGGTAGATCTTGGCGCCGCCGCCCACGTGCAGCATCGACGCCATGCCGATGCCGCGCTTGAGCGGCGAGGCGTCGCGCTGCCGCGCGGCGTACTCGCGCTGCTTGCGCGAATAGTCGCTGCGCTGCGCCGCGATGCGCAGGCAGTCGGGGAAGCCGCAGCTCCTGAACACCATGCCCTGGCCGGTGATCTCGCCGGGCACCTGCGCGTTTTTCAGCCGGAACTGCAGCGGGTCCATGCCGATCGCCGCGGCCAGCTTCTCCATGTGCTGCTCGACGGCAAAGGTCGCCTGCAGGTTGCCGTAGCCGCGGAACGACCCGGCGTACGGGTTGTTGGTGTACACCGCCACCGTGTCGTACTCGCAGTGCGGCACGCGGTACAGCGACGAGAAGGTCTGCATCATCACGAACGGCGTCGTCGCGCCCCACGAGGTGTAGGCGCCGTTGTCGTGGATGGTGCGCACGCTGCGGAAGGTGAGCGTGCCGTCCTTCGTGCAGCCCGAGCGCAGCGTCAGCCGCACCGGCTGGCGCGTCGGCGAGGCGAGAAACTCCTCCTCGCGCGTGAACACCATCTTCACCGGCCGCCCGGTGGCGCGCGCGAGAAAGACGCAGATCACCTCGAACGGGTAGATGTCGAGCTTGCTGCCGAAGCCGCCGCCGATCGGCGGCTGGATGATGCGGATGCGCCCCGGGTCCATGCCCAGGATCTCGGCGAACTCGCGCTTGTGCAGGAACGGCACCTGCGTGTTCGAGTGCAGCACCAGGCTGCCCTTGCCGTCGAACTCGGCGATCACGCCCGAGACGCCCATGCAGCAGTGCGTCACGTAGTGCAGCGCGAAGCTGTCCTCGACGACGACGTCGCTGGCGGCCTCGCCGGCGGCGACGTCGCCGTGCCCGTAGCGAAAGCGCATCGCGATGTTGTCGGCGCGGCCGGCGACGCCCACCGGCGCGCCCGCCGGCGCACCGGGCCGCGGCGGGTGCACCAGCGGCGCATCGCTCGCCATCGCCGCCTGCGCGTCGGCCACCACCGGCAGGTCTTCGTACTCGACCTCGATCAGCCGCAGCGCGGCGCGCGCGATGGCCTCGGTCTCGGCGGCCACCGCGGCGACCTCGTCGCGCAGGCTGCGCACGCGCTCGCCCTTCAGCGGCAGGTGGTCCTTGGCGACGCCGATCGGCCGCTGGTCGGGTACGTCGGCGGCGGTGAGCACCGCGTGCACGCCGGGCAGCGCCTTGGCCTTCGAGGTGTCGATGCGCCGCACGCGCGCGTGCACCCGGCTCGAGCGCAGGATTGCCGCGTGCAGCTGCGACGGCAGGTTGATGTCGTGCACGTAGCGCGTCTTGCCGCTGGCCTTCTCGGGCGCGTCGAGCTTGGTGATGCGCTGGCCGATCAGGCTGTCGGGCCGGCGTTCCTTGACGGCTGGGTTCATCGCTGGTCCTCCCGCGCCAGGGCCTGCCCGGCGGCGACGATCGCCTCGACGATCTTCTGGTAGCCGGTGCAGCGGCACAGATTGCCTTCGATCGCCGTCTTGGCGGTGGCGGCGTCGGGTTGCGGGCAGCGCGCCAGCAGCTGCGTGGCCTGCACCATCATGCCCGGCGTGCAGAAGCCGCACTGCACGGCGCCATGCTCGACGAAGGCGTCGCGCAGCGCGCGCGCCCGCCGGTCGGCGGCCAGGCCCTCGATGGTGGTGACGCTGCGCCCGTCGAGGTCGGCCGCGAACATCAGGCACGAGTTGACCGCGGCGCCGTCGACCACGATCGTGCAGGCGCCGCACTCGCCCTCGCCGCAGCCGTACTTGGTGCCGGTAAGGCCGAGTTGGTCGCGCAGCAGGTCGAGCGCGCTGCCGCCCACCGGCGCCAGCGCGCGCTGCTGCACGCCGTTGAGCGTGAAGCGCAGCTCGACGGTCAGTTCGGCGCGCGGCGGCGCGGCGGCAGGAGATTCAGTGGGCGAGCGCATCTTCGAGCATCCTTCGAACCATGTTGCGCAGCAGTTCGCGCCGGTACCAGGCACTGGCGCGCACGTCGTCGATCGGGCGCGCGTCGCCGGCGGCGGCCGCGGCCGCGGCGGCGATCGCCTGCGCGTCGGGCGCCGCGCCTTCGAGCAGCGCTTCGGCGCTGCGCGCGCGCAGCGGCGTGGCCGCCACCGCGCCGAGCGCCAGCCGCACGTCGCGCAGGCGGCCGCCTCGATCGCGCTGGGCGACCAGCGCGATCGAGATCGTCGAGATGTCGAGCGCCTGCCGCGTGCCGCCCTTGTAGAAGCGCGCCACCTGGGCGGCAGCGGCGCACGGCACGCGCACCGCGGTGAGCAGCTCGTCGAGCGCGCGCTGCGTGCGCCCGGGGCCGGCGAAGAACTCGGCCACCGGCACGCGCCGCGTCAGCGTGGCGCCGTCGTCGGCCAGCCGCGAGAGCTCAACCTCGGCGTCGAGCGCCGCGAGCGGCGTCGCCAGGTCGGCCGCGGGCGACGCGTTGCACAGGTTGCCGCCGAACGTCGCCGCGTTGCGGATCTGCTCGCTGGCGAACTTCTCGCCCACCGCCACCAGCAGCGGCGCATGCCGGCGCACGAGGTCGCTCGCCATCGCCTGCGTCACGGTGACGAGCGCACCGATGACCAACCGGTCGCCGTCGACGTGGATGCCGTCGAGCCCCTCGACGCGGCGGATGTTGAGCAGCAGCGGCGCGGGGCGCACCTTGCCGGCGTGGCTCTGCGGCATCAGGTCGGTGCCGCCGGCGAGCACCGTGGCGCCGCCGGGCTGGGCGAGCGCGGCTAGCGCCTGCTGCAGCCGCGTCGGCGCGAGATAGCGGGCCACCTGCTCCATCATGCGACCTCCTTGGGCCTGCGGCCTGCCCCGCCAAGGGGAAGCGATGCGCCGCTCACGCCGCCTCCTTCAGGAAGGTTTCGTCGAAGCGGATCGGCTCGCGATAGCGGCCGAACACGCCGACCAGCCGCTGCGTGATCTCGCCGACGCTGGCGTACGCCTTCACCGCCTGCACGATGGCGGGCATCGTGTTGGCGCCCGAGCGCGCCGCGGCCTCGACGCGCGCCAGCGCGATGGCCACCGCGCCGGCATCGCGCTCGGCGCGCACGCGCTCGAGCGAGGCGATCTGCTTGCGCGCGTCGTCGACCTTGTACGGGTGCATCTCGACCGGGCGCTCGCCGTCGGCGCCGTCGCTGCGGTAGCGGTTGACGCCGACCTTGGGGAACGCACCGGATTCGATCGCGCGCTGCATGCGGTAGGCCTGCGCCGACACCTGCGACTGGATGACGCCCTCGGTCACCAGCTTGACGATGCCGCCGGCGGCGTCGGTGCGCTCGATGATGCGGCGCATCTCGTCGCGCATGCGGTTGGTCAGCGTCTCGACGTAGAACGAGCCGCCCAGCGGATCGACCGTCTCGGCCAGGCCCATCTCCTCGACCAGCAGCTGCATCGTGCGCAGCGAGATGCGCTGCGCGTACTCGCTCGGGATGGTGTAGGCCTCGTCGTAGCAGCACAGCGCCATCGTCTGCGCGCCCGACAGCGCGGCGATCAGCGCGTAGTAGGCGCCGCGCACGATGTTGTTCTCGGGCTGCTCGAGCGTCAGCCCGCCGCCGCCGCCGCCGGCGATCATGCGCAGCCACATCGAGCCGGGCGCCTTGGCGCCGTACTGCTCCTTCATGATCTGCGCCCACAGGCCGCGGCCGGCGCGGAACTTGGCGACCTGCTCGAACAGGTTGCCGAAGATGTTGAAGTTGTACGACAGCCGGCCGGCGAACTCGTCGACCGGCACGCCGCGCTTGATCACCTCGTCGGCGTAGGCGCGCGCGATGCAGAACGCCCACGCCATCTCCTGCGTCGGCGTCGCGCCCGACTCGCGGATGTGGTAGCCGCACACCGACACCGGGCTGTACTTCGGCGCGTGCTCGGCGCAGTACTCGATGGTGTCGCCCACCAGCCGGATCGACGGCTGCACCGGATAGACCCAGGTGCCGCGGCCGATGAACTCCTTGAGGATGTCGTTCTGCGCCGTGCCGCGCAGCGTCTTCAGGTCGAAGCCGCGCTTCTCGGCCATCGCCAGGTACATCGCGATCAGGATCGCGGCCGCGCCATTGATGGTCAGCGAGACGGTGATCTTGTCGAGGTCGATGCCGTCGAACGCGATCTCGAAGTCGCGCAGCGTGTCCACCGCCATGCCGACGCGGCCGACCTCGCCCTCGGCCTGCGGATCGTCGGAATCGATGCCGCACTGCGTGGCGAGGTCGAACGCGACGTTGAGCCCGGTCTGGCCGTTGGCGATCAGAAACTTGAAGCGCTGGTTGGTGTCGGCCGCGTTGGCGAAGCCGGTGTACTGCCGCATCGTGAACGGCTGCTTGCGGTACATCAGCGGGTGGATGCCGCGCGTGAACGGGTACTCGCCGGGCGCACCGAGCATGGCCAGGCCACCGCTGGCGGCGAGATCGTCGGCGGTGTACAGCGGCTGGATCGAAAGGCCCGACTCGTTGATCACCGGGCGGGTACTGGATGTGGCCATGTCAGTTGCTCCGTGCACGCGACTTGTCCTGGGCGTCCTTTCCAAGTGGCCGCCGCGCAACCGGCTCTGCCGGGCCGCTGGCGGCGCCCCCTGGGGGGAGGCGGCCGGAGGCCGCTTCGGGGGGCGCCTTGACGTTGGCCTTGATGAAATCGGTGATCGCGTCGAGCTTGGAGCCGGTGGCGAACACCGCGTCGAAGCCGAGCGCACGCAGCGCGTCGTGGTCGCTCACCGGGATGTTGCCGCCGAAGATCCAGAGCTTGTCCTGCAGCCCCGCCTGCTCGAGCAGCGGCTTCAGGCGCTCGCCGAACGCGAGGTGCGCGCCGGCCATGCTCGACAGCGCGATCACGTCGGCGTCGAACTGCAGCGCGGCGTCGCGCACCTGCTCGGGGCTCTGGCGCAGGCCGGTGTAGTGCACGTCGAAGCCGGCGTCGAGCAACGCGCGCGCCACCACCTTGGCGCCCTGGTCGTGGCCGTCGAGGCCGGGCTTGGCGAGTACGACCCTGATGGTGCGGCCAGCATTCATGCGGCGATCTCCTTGGCGATGATCAGTTTGAGGATTTCGCTGGTGCCCCCGCCGATCAGCGTGAAGCGCACGTCGCGCAGGTAGCGCTGCACCGGGTACTCCATCGCGTAGCCGTAGCTGGCGAACACGCGCGCGGCCTGGTCGCACACCGTGGCCGCGGTCTCGGTGGCGTGCAGCTTGGCCATCGCGGCCTCCTTGTGGTGCGGCTTGCCCGCGGCATGCAGCCAGGCGGCGTAGCGCACCAGGTGCACCGCCGATTCGAGCGCGGTGGCCATTTCGGCGAGCTTGAGCTGGATCGCCTGGAAGCGGTTGATCGGCTTGCCGAACTGCGCGCGCTCGGCTGCGTACTGGCGCGCCGCGTCGAGCGCGGCGCGCGCGACGCCGAGCGCCATCGCGCCGGTGATGATGCGGATCTCGGCCAGCAGCTTGCGCAGGTGCTGCTCGCCGTCGCCCTCTTCCTTCGACAGGCGGTGCGAGTCGGGAACGAAGCAGCCGTCGAACGCGAGCTGCGAGGTCGGCAGCGCCCACACGCCCATCTTGTGGATCTCGCGGCCGACGTGCACGCCCTTGAAGTGGCGCTCGACTAGGAAGATGGTCAGGCGCTTGGCATCGCCCGCCTTGGCGAACACGGTGAAGAAATCGGCCACCGGTGCCGAGGTGACCCAGGTCTTCTGGCCGTCGAGCAGGTAGCCGCCTTCGACCTTGCGCGCGCTGGTGGCGATGCCGTCGAGGTCGGAGCCCGCGTTGGGCTCGGTCATGCACACGGCGCCGATCTTGTCGCCCGCGAGCGCGGGCTTCAGCAGGCGCTCGACGATGTCGGCGTTGCCCAGCAGGTGCAGGAACTTGGTGCCCATCAGCGACTGCATCGCCGCCGCACCGGCGAGCGACATCGAGCCGCGCGCGATCTCCTCGAGCGCGAGCGCGAACTCGGGCAGAGCGAGCCCCGAGCCGCCGACGCTCTCGGGGTAGCGCAGCCCGAAGAAGCCCAGGCGCCCCAGTTCGCCGAACAACTCGCGCGGAAAGGCACGCGCCTCGTCGAGCGCTGCCGCCTGCGGCACGACGCGCTGATCGACGAAGCGCGCGAACGCGTCGCGGATCGCGCGCTGGTCGTCGCTGAGGTCGAAGTTCATGAGTCACTTCCTCTCCCGCCTGCGGGAGAGGGTTGGGGTGAGGGGGCGATACGAGCCGTGCTCACGGCAGCTCGGCCTCGGTCATGCCGTAGTCGCGCAGCGCCGCCTCGCGCGAGATCACGCCGTTGCGCACCTCTTCGCGCAGCACCTTGCGGTCGCGCCGCGCCGGGTCGCCCCAGCCGCCGCCGCCGTTGGCCACCTGGTGGTACACGGTGCCCCGGGGCACACCGGTGATCAGATCCTTGTTCTTCGGCACCACGGTCGTGCCGTCGGGGTAGGTGAGGCGGATGAAGTTCAGCCCCGCGCCGTGGCCGCCCGCGAGGCCGAAGGCGCCCTCGAAGTCGCCGTCGCCGAAGGTGACGAGCTGGGTGTCGTCCGAGCCGATCTCGAACACGGTCTCGACGCCGAGGCCGCCGCGCCACTGGCCGGGGCCTGCGGAGTCGGCGAGCAGCTCGTGCTTGATCAGCCGGTGCGGCGTCTGCTGCTCGAACATCTCGTAGTCCTGATCGAGCACGCCGCCTGAGGCGTCGATCATGCCGATGTGGTCGTAGCCGTCGCAGCCCTTCATCGCGCCCGAGCCGCCCTTCAGGCCCATGAAGCCGATGTCGACGTAGGCCTCGTTCTTGCCCGGGTCGGTGCCGGTGGTCAGCGAGCACAGCAGGTTGTTCCAGCCGGCGGTGACGCGCTCGGGCATCACCGGACTCAACGCGCGCTGGATCGCGTCGGCGTTGGGCGGGCACAGGTGATTGCCGAAGGTGGTGGCCTTCGGATACGCCGCGTTGAGGATCGTGCCCTCGGGGATCACGATCTCGATCGGCTCGACCATGCCCTCGTTGTGCGGGATGTCGGGGTTCACCATCTGCAGCAGCGTCAGGATGGTGGCCGACGCGCTCGACGTGAAGGTGCCGTTGACGAAGCCGTTGGTCTGCGCGTCGGTGCGCGAGTAGTCGAAGGTGATCGAACGGTCGCGCACCTCGACGTCGACGCGGATCGTGTACTTGCTGCCGACGTTGCGGCCGTCGTAGTAGACGTAGCCCTCGCCCGCGTACTTGCCGTTGGGGATCTTGGCGATCTCGGCTTCCATCATGCGCCGCGTGGCGTCGAACAGGGCCTGCTTGTGCGCCTCGAAGCTCGGCAGGCCGTACTTCGTGATCAGCTCGAGCAGGCGGCGCTCGCCGACCGCGCAGGCGCCCATCTCGGCCTTCATGTCGTGCTGCACGATGTCGAGGCGGATGTTGGCGAAGATCAGGTTCCACACGTCGCGCCTGAGCTTGCCGCGCTCGACCACCTTGACCGCCGGGATGCGCAGCGCCTCCTGCCAGACCTCGACCGCGTTGGGGTTGTAGCCGCCGCGCACGTTGCCGCCGATGTCGGCCTGGTGGCCCTTGACCGCCGTCCAGCCGACCAGCGTGTCGCCGTGGAACACCGGCTTGAACACCGCGACGTCGTTGTTCTGGTTGCCCAGCGAGAAGACGTCGTTGTGGAAGAACACGTCGCCGGGGTAGATCTCGCCGTCGAAGGTCTTGCGGATGTGCTTGCACACCGGCGCCAGCGAGAACGCCAGGATCGGCAGGTTCTCGGTCTGCTCGAGCATGCGGCCTTCGGCGTCGTACAGGCCGGTGACGTAGTCCTTGGCCTCGCACAGGATGGGGCTGCGCGTGGTGCGCTCCATCGAGATGCTCATCTCGTCGGTGATCGCCTTGAAGGTGCGCGCGTACACCGACAGCAGGATCGGGTCGACCGCGGTCTGGTCGATGACCTTCGTCATGTCGTTCATGTTGGTTGCTCCGACATTGGTAGACCGCGCGAGGCACAGCCGCGGCCGGACGCAGTGCGTCGACCGAGCGAGCTAAAGCCGCGGCCGGGCGCAGTGCGTCGACCGAGCGGGGCAAAGCCGCGGTCGGGTATGCGCCGGCGCTCGTTCACGAGGCGCCCGCTGCGGTCGAAACCTGCGGCAGCTCGGCTCGGCGCGCCATGCGTCGCAACGCCACGAAGCGTCGCTGCGCGGACAATCGGCGCGAGTCCGTGCCGCGGTGGGGCGCGCTCATTGACCTGGCTCCTCAGCGCCGAGCGGCGCTGCGCGCAGGAGACCGGAAGTCCGGCGCCGCAGGCGCGATGCGGACCGGCGAGGACGCCGTGAAGTTCGCGGCGCGTTCAGCGCCGCGGACGGCGGTGCCGCAGCCGCCCTCGTGGCGCGAGCATCGCAGCGGAGTCGGCCCGCAGGGCCGACCGCCACAGTAGGAGCCCCTACCGGGCACCGCCCGCCGCGCCGCGCAAAGACCCCTGCAGGCGTGCACCCAACGAAGCCGCCAAAGCGCGTCCGTCTCATGCCAGCGCCTCCTGTTTGGCCGACTGGCGACCGAGCAGATCTTCGCGCCCCTTGGCGTACAGCACGAACGAGCCGAGCGCGTCGACCGTGCAGTCGAACGAGTCGCTGACGAAGATCGCGGTGGTCTGCTGCTCGATCAGCGCCGGGCCGGCGATGCGGTGGCCGCAGCGTAGGCGGTGACCGTCGTAGACCGGCACCGCAGCGAACGCGTCGCGCTCGGGGATGTACATGCTGCGCCGGCCCTTCGCGGCCGCACTGGCATCGGCCGCGCCCGGCGTGTCGCGCCGGTAGGCCGGCCGCTCGGTGGCGCCGATCGCCTGCAGCCGCACGTTGATGATCTCCACCGGGCTGCCTTCGGCCTCCAGCGTGTAGCCGAAGAGACGCTGGTGCTCGGCGTGGAAGGCGCGCGCGATCGCGGCACCGTCGCGGCGCTCGATCGCCGCCAGCGGCACCGGCACCGACACCTCGTGGTACTGCTTCAGGTACCGGCAATCGAGCCGCAGCTCGAAGCGCTGCGCGGCGGGGGCGACGCGCTCGTCGGCGAGCGCCGCTGCGCCGTCGGCGCGCATCTGCCCCACCAGCGCGGCCAGGCGCGGCCAGTCGAGCTGCTCGAGCCGCGCGACGAAGGTGCGCACGAAGTCGTGCTTCAGCTCGCCCATCAGCATGCCGAACGCGCACAGCACCGACGCCTCGCGCGGCACGATCTGCAGCGGCACCTGCAGCTCGGTGCAGATCAGGCAGCCGTGGATCGGGCCCGCGCCGCCGCCGGGGATGAGCGGGAACTCGCGCGGATCGAAGCCGCGCTTGATGGTCACCTCGCGCACGCCCTGCGCCATGTTGTTGCACGCCACGCGGTACATGCCCGCAGCGGCCTGCTCGATGCTCAGGCCCATCGGCCTGGCGATGTGCTCTTCGATGGCGCGGCGCGCGGCCTGCGGGTCGAGCTGCATGCGGCCGCCCGCGAAGTACTGCGGATCGAGGTAGCCGAGCACCACGTTGGCGTCGGTGGTGGTGGGCAGCGTGCCGCCGCGGCCGTAGCACGCCGGGCCCGGGTCGGCGCCGGCGCTTTGCGGGCCCATGCGCAGCAGGCCGCCGTCGTCGAGCCAGCCGATCGAGCCGCCGCCGGCGCCGATGGTGTGGATGTCGAGCATCGGCAGCGCGATGCGGTGGCGCGCGATCTGGCCGTCGTTCTTCAGCAGCGGCGCGCCCACCGCGACCGAGGTCTCGAAGCTGGTGCCGCCCATGTCGGTGGTGATGCAGCGGTCGGCGCCCAGCGCCTCGGCGTAGAACAGGCCCGCGCCCGGGCCGCCGGCGGGGCCCGACAGCAGCGTCAGCGCGGCCTTGTCGCGCGCCGCCTGCGGCGTGATCACGCCGCCGTTGCTCTGCATGATCAGCAGCAGGCCGCCGAAGCCCGCGCCGTGCAGGCGCGCCACCAGTTGATCGAGGTAGTGGCCGAGCTTCGGGCCGACGTAGGCGTTGAGCGCGGTGGTGCTGACGCGATCGTAGAAGCGGATCGACGGCAGCACCTCGGTCGACACCGACGGATACGCCTGCGGCCACGCCTCGCGCACCGCCGCCGCGGCGGCGCGCTCGTGCGCCGGGTTGGCGAACGAGTTCATGAAGCAGACCGCCACCGCCTGCACGCCCTGCGCCTGCCACTGCCCGACCGCGGCGCGCACCGCGGCGAGGTCGAGCGGCTGCAGCTCGCGGCCGTCGCGGTCGATGCGCCCGGCCACGCCGATGCGCCGCGCGCGCGGCACCAGCGGCTTCACGTTGACGTAGCGGTTGTTGTACTGCTCCTCGCGGATGCCGCGGCGCATCTCGAGCGCATCGCGCACGCCCTCGGTGGTGAGCAGGCCGCACGCCGCGCCGGTGGAGGTGAGCGTCGCGTTGGTAGTCACCGTGGTGCCGTGCACGATGGTGTCGATCGACGCCAGGAACTCGCGCAGGCCGATGCCCGGGTCGAGCGAGGCCGCGATCTGCTCCAGCCCCTCGACGACGGCGATCGACGGGTCGGCCGGCGTCGACAGCGCCTTGTGGATGCGCGGCGGCTCGCCGGCGCGCGCGAGCACGAAGTCGGTGAACGTGCCGCCGACGTCGATGCCGAGTTTTCCGGTCTTCATGCAGCCTGCCCTTCTTGCGCGGCGGCGAGTTGCCGCAGCGCGTCCTTGCGCACCTTGCCGATCGCGGTGCGCGGCAGCGCGTCGATCGCGATCACCTCGCGCGGATGCTTGAAGCGCGCCAGCCGGCCGGCAAAGCTGGCCAGCACGCGCGCGCGGTCGATGCGCGCGCCGGCCTTGGGCACGACGAACGCCACCACCGCCTCGCCCCAGCGCGCATCGGGGCGGCCGACCACCGCGGCCTCGGCGATGTCGTCGCATTCGAGCAGGACGGCCTCGACCTCGACCGGGCTGACGTTCTCGCCGCCGCTGATGATCATGTCCTTCAGCCGGCCGTCGATCCACAGGTAGCCGTCGGCGTCGAGATGGCCGGCGTCGCCGGAGTGGAACCAGCCGCCGGCCAGCGCACGCTCGCTGGCCGGCGCGTCGCCGAAGTAGCCGCTCATCAGCTGCGGGCCGCGCACCAGCACCTCGCCGCTGGCGCCGCGCGGCAGCTCATGGTCGTCGACGTCGGCGATGCGCAGCTCGGCGTGCAGCGCGGCGCGGCCGGCCGAGCCGGCGTGCGAGCGCGCCTCGCCGGCGTGCTGGCAGCACACCACCGGGCCGGTCTCGGTGGCACCCCACACCTGGATCAGCGGCACGCCGCGCGCGTGCACCGCGTCGATGAGGCGGCGCGGCACCACGGTGGAGCCGGTGGCGATGACGCGCAGGCTGCTCAGATCGGCCGCCGGCCAGCGCGGGTGCGCGAGCAGCGCCTCGAGCTGCGCCGGCACCAGCACGGTGAGCGTGATGCGTTCGCGCGCGATCGCGTCGAGCGTGGCGTCGGGGTCGAACTTGGCGTGCAGCGTCACTGTGCAGCCCAGCCGCAGCGCGGGCAACGTCTGGATGTTGAGGCCGCCGACGTGGAACAGCGGCAGCGTGGTCAGCACGCGGTCGTCCGGAGTCAGGCCGTGCATCTGCACCGCCGCGTCGGCGTTGGCCGCCAGCGCGCGGCCCGACAGCAAGGCGCCTTTCGGGGCGCCGGTGGAGCCCGACGTGTAGCACAGCAGCACCGGCTCGTCGTCGGCGGCGTCGGCTTCGGCGACGGCCGGGCTGCGAGCGCCGTCGGCGGCCCCGCGCTCGACGAAGGCGCCCCAGCCAGTCCAGCCCACAGGCACCGCATCACCGCGCGCCACGCACCGCGTGCCGGGCAGCGCCACCTGCTGCTCGGCGCAGGCCGCGGCGAACTCCGCATCGACCACCAGCAACCGCGGTGCGACCGCGGCGAGCTGCGCGCGGTGTTCGGGCGGCGCGAGGCGCCAGTTCAGCGGCATGAACACCGCGCCGCGCCGCGCCGTGGCGAACAGCGTGGCGATCAGCGCCGCGCTGTTGGTACCGAGCCAGGCGACGACCGCGCCACGCTCGACGCCGGCCGCCGTCAGCGCGGCTCCCACCGCATCGATGTGGCTTGCCAGCGTGGCGCAGCCGAAGGCGCCGTCGACCGCGCGCAGCGCCAGCGCGTCGCCGCTACGCGCCGCGGCGGCGTGGATCCACTGGCCGAAGGGCAATGCGCGGTCCACGGCACACCTGTCAGGCGGCACCGACCTCGAGCACCACCGCCATCGCGGTGTCGCCGGCGGCGCAGCCGGTGAACAGGCCGCGGCCGCCGCCGCGCAGCGCCAGCGCCTCGATCAGCTCGATGATCGCGCGCGTGCCCATCGGCGCCTGCGGATGGCCCCACACCAGCGAGCAGCCGAACGGGTTCATCGCCATCGCATCGACGCCGGTGACGCGGGCGAACACGAGGTCGTTGACCGCGAACGGGTTGTGCGTCTTG
Organism: Ideonella sp.; assembly: GCA_015075545.1. Taxonomy (GTDB): domain Bacteria; phylum Pseudomonadota; class Gammaproteobacteria; order Burkholderiales; family Burkholderiaceae_C; genus JAEUPI01. The sequence goes on from JABTUC010000001.1 coordinate 501,199, forward strand.
ATGATCGCCATCTCGCCGATCGGCAGCCCCGCCTGCGCGAGCGCGCGCTGCGCCGCGGGCGCCGGCGCCTCGGGCATGTGCGCCAGCGCTGCGCGCGAGCTGCCGAAGCCGAGCAGCCGCACGCCGATGGCCGGGTCGCGCGCCAGCTCGCGCGCGCGATCGCGCGTGGTGACGACGATCGCGGCGTTGCCGTCGGCCGGGTGCGTCTGCCCGCCGTAGGTGACGCTGCCGCCTTCCATCACCGGCTTGAGCGCGGCCAGGCCCTCGGGGGTCGAGCGGCTGACGCCTTCGTCGGCCTGCAACACGGAAGCGGTCTTCTTGAAGCCGGGCGCCGGCACCTCGAACGGCAGCGTCATGAAGCGGCGCAGGAACGCCGCCTCGTCGGCCAGCGCGTCGGCGTACTGCGCTTCGCGGCGCAGCACCAGCTCGTGCTGCGCGGCGGTGCCGATGCCGTGCTTGCGCGCCACGTTCTCGGCCGTCACCAGCATCGAGTGGCGGCCCAGCGGATCGCAGCCGAAGTTGTCCATCACCCAGTCTTCGCTGGCGCCCGTGCCCCCGGGGCCGCGCGGATTGGGGTAGTACAGGTGCGGGCCGTTGCTGGTGCGGTCGCAGGCGATCACGAGCGACGTGCGCGCCAGGCCCGAGCTCACCTCCTGCGCCGCGGCCAGCAGGCTGCGCACGCCGGTGGCGCAGGCCTGCATCACCGTGGGGCCGCCGACCGCCGGGGCGCCGATCAGGCCCATCAGCCACGGCACACCGTAGAACGAGTGCTTCTGCGGCACCGAGATGCCGAGCACGCCGTGGTCGAACGCGCCCGGCTCGAGGTTGCGGCGCGCCAGCTCGCGCCTGGCGACGTGCGCGGCGAACTCCAGGCTGTGCAGGTTCGCGAAAGCGCCCTGCCAGCGCGCGAACGGCGTGCTCCAGTAGGCGCCGTAGGGGATTGCCAGGTCGGCAAGCATCGGGTTCATCGGCTCTTCCTCGACCTTCTGCGCGGCGCCGCCGCGCCAGGCGTGCTGCCTGCGGCGCGCGCCGGCGGCGTCTTCAGGCCGAGCGCTTCGACGAACGCCAGCCGCGCCTGCTGCAGGTGCGCGCGCACCGCGTGCTCGGCAGCATCGGCGTCGCCGGCCGCCAGCGCCGCGGTGATGCGCTGCAGCCCGCGCAACACGATGGTGCGCACGCGCGCCTCGCCCAGCGTCAGCGCGCGGATGTGCTGCATGTGGTCGGCGTACAGCTCGATGATGCGCACCAGCCTCGCGTTGGGCACCAGCTTCAGCCACGCCTGCCGGTAGGCGACGTTGGCCTCGCGAAACGCCGCCGCATCGCCGGCGCGGTGCGCCGCCGCGGCGGCGGCCAGCGCCGCCTCGATCGGCGCGCGTGCCTGCGCCGCGCGCGCGGCGATGCCGCGCATCGCGGCCGGTTCGAGCAGGAAGCGCAGCTCGTAGATGTCGTCGACGTCGGCCAGCGTCAGCGCCGGCGCGGCGAAGCTGCGGCGGTCGGACGCCAGCAGGCCTTCGCTGGCCAGGCGCGCCATCGCCTCGCGCACCGGCGTGCGCGACACCCCGAGCTGTGCCGCCAGCGGCACCTCCTGCAGCACCTCGCCGGCGCCGATCGCGCCGCTGCGCAGGCGGTCGCGCAGCGCACGGTAGACCTGCTCGGCCAGGGCCTGCGGGCGTTGCAGCCGAAGCATCGGCGCTGCGTCCATCGACTGCCTCCCCTTCGGCGCGGCCGGCACGGGATTCAGGCGCGCTGGGCGCCTGTGTGTACTGTATGCACGGCGCGCGAGTGTACTGTATGCACGGGCCCAGAATCGATCCGCGCTACCCCTGAGTCCTTGCGCTGAATCAAAGTTCGCGGGCGGCTCGCCCTAGGGATTGCCTGGGTGTCGCAGCGCCCCGGCGACAGCGGCGCTCGTTCGCGTGTGCGGCCGGCTGCGCCGCCGCCTGCGACGATGCGCCCGCTAGATCTCGACCTTGGCGCCGAGCTCGACGATGCGGTTGCTCGGCAGGTTGAGGAAGTCGGCGGCCCCCGCGGCGTTGCGGTGCATGCTGGCGAACAGCCTTTCGCGCCACAGCGCCATGCCCTTGCCGAGCGACGGCATCACGATGTCGCGGCTGAGGAAATAGCTGGTGTCCATCTCGGGCAGCGGGATGCCGCGGCCGGCCAGCAGCTCGAGCGCCTGGGGCACGTCGGGGTCGTTCATGAAACCGAAGTTCAGCGTCACCTGCCAGCAGTCGTGACCCAGCGACTCGACGCTCAGCCGCTCCTCGAAGCCGATCCACGGCACCTCGTGGTGCTTGACGCTGACGAACACGTTGTGCTCGTGCAGCACCTTGTTGTGCTTGAGGTTGTGCATCAGCGCGTTGGGCGTCAGCCCTGGCTCGGCCACCAGGAACACGGCGGTGCCGGCCACGCGCGTCGGCGGGCTGACGAACACCGCATCGAGGAAGCCCTTCAGATCGATGGCGTCCTCGTGCAGGCGGTCGCTCATCAGTTTGCGGCCCTGTTTCCAGGTGAGCATCATGCTGAACATGCCGACGCCGATGACGATCGGGAACCAGCCGCCGGCGAACAGCTTGAGCATGTTCGACAGGAAGAACGTGATGTCGACGGCGAAGAAGAAGCCGGTGCCGAGGATGCACAGCGCCAGCGGGTAGCCCCAGCCGTAGCGCACGACGAAGAAGGTCATCACGGTGGTGATCGTCATGTCGAGCGTCACCGCGATGCCGTAGGCCGAACCGAGTGCGGCCGAAGTCTTGAACACCGCGATCGCCAGCACGATGAACCCGAACAGGCTCCAGTTCACCGCCGGCAGGTAGATCTGCCCGGTGTCGCGCACCGAGGTGTGGCGGATCACCATGCGCGGCAGCAGGCCGAGCTGGATCGCCTGCTTGGTGACCGAGTACGCCGCCGTGATCAGCGCCTGCGACGCGATCGTCGCCGCCAGCGTCGCCAGGATCAGCAGCGGCACCTGCGCCCACGGTGGCGCCATCAGGTAGAACGGGTTCTTCACCGCCTCGGGCTTGTCCAGCAGCAACGCACCCTGGCCGAAATAGTTGATGACCAGCGACGGCATTACCAGGCCGTACCAGGCGATGCGGATCGGCCGCCGGCCGAAGTGGCCCAGGTCGGCATAGAGCGCCTCCCCGCCGGTGACGCACAGCACCACCGCGCCGAGCATCACGAAGCCGATCCACTCGTGCTCGGCAAAGAAGCCGATCGCCACCAGCGGGTTGAGCGCGCGCAGCACCTGGGGGTGCTCGACGATGTGCGGCAGGCCGAGCAAGGCGAGCGCGATGAACCACACCAGCGTGATCGGCCCGAAGGTGCGGCCGATGTGGCCCGTGCCGAAGCGCTGCACCGAGAACAGCGCGACGATCACCGCCAGCGCGACCGGCACTACCCAGTTGTGCAGCGCCGGCGCGATCACGCCGAGCCCCTCGACCGCGCCGAGCACGGTGATCGCCGGCGTGATGACGCCGTCGCCGTAGAAGATCGCGGTGCCGAACAGGCCCACCACCATCAGCACCCGGCGCAGCAGCGGCCGGTGCCCCACCGCGGTGGTGGCCAGCGCGAGCATCGCGATCAGGCCACCCTCGCCGTGGTTGTCGGCGCGCAGGATCAGCAGCACGTACTTGATCGAGACGATGACGGTCATCGTCCAGAACACCAGCGACAGCACGCCCAGCACGTTGTCGGGGGACACCGGCACGTGGCCGCCCTCGAAGATCAACTGCAGCGTGTACAGCGGGCTGGTGCCGATGTCGCCATAGACGACGCCGAGCGCTGCGAGCGTCAGGGCGGCGGTGGCGCCAGGGCTGCGGGGGGCGGAGGCGTTGCTCAAGCGCTGAGGCCCGTTTCTGGCACGGGCCAGCGAAGCGGAGCGGCTATTGTGCCCTTGCGCCGCCTTGCGTCCGACTCAGGCTTGCAGCCCGCGCCGGCGCCTGCAGGCGCCGGCCCCTTCGTAGGCGCAAGCCGGCACGCAGGTGCCGTCTTGCGCCCGACTCAGGCGTCGGCTTCGGCGTTGGGGTCGGTGGCTTCGAGCTCGTAGCTGGCCGCGAGCATCGCGAGCCGTCCGACCACGCCGTACATGTAGAAGCGGTTGGGCGCGCTGACACCGGGCTTCTCCCCCGGGCGGGGCAGATGATGGCTGTCGGCGAAGGCCAGCGGCACGAAGCTCGAGCCCGGCGCGTTCAGGTTCTCGTCGACACCGCGCTCGGCGTGAACGCGGTAGAAACCGCCGACCACGTAGCGGTCGATCATGTAGACCACCGGCTCGGCCACCGCGTCGTTCATGCGCTCGTAGGTCGGCACGCCTTCCTGGATGATCACCTCGGTGATCGGCGCGCCTTCGCGGGTGACGCTCATCTTCTGGCGCACGAGGCGGCTCGGGTCGTCGAGATCCTTCAGGTCGCGCACCGTCATGATGCCCATGCCGCCGGTGCCGTTGTCGGCCTTGACGACCGCGAACGGCCGTTCGTTGATGCCGTACTCCTTGTACTTGCGGCGGATCTTGGCCAGCAGCGCCTCGACGTTGGCGCGCACGCAATCGAGCCCCTCGCTGGCGGCGAAGTCGACCTGCCCGCAGTGCAGGTGCATCGGGTTGATCAGCCACGGGTCCATGCCGAGCAGCTTGGCGAACTTGCGCGCGACCTCCTCGTAGGAGTCGAAGTGCCGGCTCTTGCGCCGCACCGCCCAGCCAGCGTGCAGCGGCGGCAGCAGGTATTGCTCGTGCAGGTTGAGCAGCACGCGCGGCACGCCCGCCGACAGGTCGTTGTTGAGCAGGATCGTGCAGGGGTCGAAGTCCTTCAGCCCGAGACGGCCACGGCTGCGCAGCAGCGGCTCGAGCGTCAGCTCGCCGCCGTCGGGCAACGTCAGCTTGGTCGGTGCCTTGACCGCGGGATCGAGCGAGCCGAGCCGCACGTTGAGCCCGGCCTGGTGGAAGATGCGCACCAGCCGCTGCAGGCTCGTGAGGTAGAACGTGTTGCGGATGTGGTCCTCGGGCAGCAGCAGCAGGTTCTTGGCCTCGGGACAGATCTTCTCGATCGCCGCCATCGCCGCCTGCACCGCCAGCGGCAGCATTTCGGGCGTCAGGTTGTTGAAGCCGGCTGGGAAGAGGTTGGTGTCGACCGGCGCCAGCTTGAAGCCGGCGTTGCGCAGATCGACCGAGCAATAGAACGGCGGCGTGTGCTCCATCCACTCGAGCCGGAACCAGCGCTCGATCGCCGGCATCGACTCCAGGACGCGTTGCTCGAGTTCGTTGATCGGACCCGTGAGCGCGGTGACGAGGTGCGGGACCATACGCTGCAGATGGGGCGGGCGAGCGGCAATTCTAGGCCGCAGGCGCGCCGGACGGACGGCGAGCACCATCGCGGTGCACCCCTGAGCGGAGTCCGCCTCCGCACGGGCGGGCCCGCGACGCTACTTGCTGTAGGCGGTTTCGCCGTGCGAGGTGATGTCCAGGCCCTCGCGCTCGGCCTCCTCGCTGACACGCAGGCCGATCGTCAGATCGACGATCTTGTAGGCGATCGCCGCCACGATGCCCGACCAGACGATGGTCAGCAGCACCGCCTCGAGCTGGATCCAGAGCTGCGCGCCGATGCCGTTGGAGCCGACGCTGGCGGTGACCCAGTCGGTCACCAGCCCCGGCCCGCCGAGCGCCTGGTTGTTGAAGACGCCGGTCAGCAACGCGCCGACGATGCCGCCGACGCCGTGCACGCCGAACACGTCGAGCGAGTCGTCGGCGCCGAGCATCCTCTTGAGTCCGTTGACGCCCCACAGGCAGGCGAAGCCGGCGACGAAGCCGATCACGATCGCGCCCATCAGACCGACGTTGCCGGCCGCTGGCGTGATCGCCACCAGGCCCGCCACCGCGCCCGAGGCGGCGCCCAGCATCGAGGCCTGGCCACGCATCAGCGTCTCGCCGAGGCACCAGGCGAGCACCGCGGCCGCGGTGGCGGTGAAGGTGTTCATGAACGCCAGCACCGCCGAGTTGCCCGCTTCGAGCGCCGAGCCGGCGTTGAAGCCGAACCAGCCCACCCACAGCAGTGCGGCACCGACCATCGTCAGCGGCAGACTGTGCGGCACGAAGGCCTCGCGGCCGTAGCCCACGCGCTTGCCGGCCAGGAAGGCGCCCACCAGACCGGCCACCGCGGCGTTGATGTGCACCACGGTGCCGCCGGCGAAATCGAGCGCGCCCCACTGCCAGACGAGGCCGGCCTTGGCGTTCAGGGCCTCGACCACCTCCTTGCCGGTGTAGGCGTCGGGACCCATCCAGAACCACACCATGTGCGCGATCGGCACGTAGCTGAAGGTGAACCACAGCACCATGAACAGCAGCACGGCCGAGAACTTCATGCGCTCGGCGAACGCGCCGACGATCAGGCAGCAGGTGATGCCGGCGAAGGTGGCCTGGAACGCGGCGTACAGCAACTCGGGGATCACGACGCCCTTGCTGAAGGTGGCGGCCATGGCGAACGTGCCGGCGCGGGCATCGAACAGGCCCTTCAGGAACAGCCGATCGAAGCCGCCGAAGAAGCGGTTGCCCTCGGTGAACGCCAGGCTGTAGCCGTAGAGAGCCCACAGCACGACGATCAGCGAGAAGGTGACCATCACCTGCATCAGAACCGACAGCATGTTCTTGCTGCGCACCAGGCCGCCGTAGAACAGCGCCAGGCCCGGCACCGTCATCAGGATCACCAGCAGCGTGGCGACGATCATCCAGGCCACGTCACCCTTGTTGGCCACCGGTGCAGGGGCAGCCGCGACAGGCCCGGAAGCCACCGCAGCGGGCGCGGCCGCCGTCGCGGCCATAGGCGCCGAGGCCGCCGTGGTCTGGGCCAGCGACGCGCCCCCCAGACCCAGCAGTGCCATGCCGAGCGCGATCGAAGCGATGAGCTTTCTCATGTTGCAGCCTTTGTGTGGACGCGCAGGTCGATCACAGCGCGGCATTGCCGGTCTCGCCGGTGCGGATGCGCACCACCTGCTCGAGCGAGGTGACGAAGACCTTGCCGTCGCCGATCTTGCCGGTGCGCGCCGATGCTTCGATGGCCTCGATCACGCGCTCGACGACGCCATCGTCGACGGCAGCCTCGATCTTCACCTTGGGCAGGAAGTCGACCACGTATTCGGCGCCGCGGTACAGCTCGGTGTGGCCCTTCTGCCTGCCGAAGCCCTTGACCTCGGTCACCGTGAGGCCCTGCACCCCGATCGCGGCGAGCGCTTCGCGCACCTCGTCGAGCTTGAACGGCTTGACCACCGCCATCACCATCTTCATGACGCTTCTCCTCGGGTTCAGAACGACCGGGTGACCGACAGCAGCAGCGCCTCGCCGCTGATGTTGCGACGGCCGATCGCGGCGGTGCCGGCGCTGAGCTTGCGGTCGGTGCCGATGACGCTCGCGCCCAGCAGCCAGCCCTTCGCGTCGTAGCTGGCGCCGAGCTTCCAGTCGGTGATCGAGCGATGCGGGCCGCTGCCGTCGATTTCGGTGACGCGCGCGCCGTTCTTCAGGTTGCCCTGGTAGCCGAGGTGGGCCACCAGCGAGAGTGCCTTGGTCAGCGCAAAGGCGACGCTGCCGTCGAGGTAGTAGGCGCCCTTGGAGTCCTGCGCGCCGAAGAAGTCGCTCACCGCATACGAGACCTTCAGCGACACCGGCCCCCAGCCGCCGCCGACGTAGAGCTCGGTGTTGTCGATGCGGGTCGTGCCGCCGGCTCCGCTGCCCGGGTAGTCGTAGTACAGCAGGCCGGCGTCGTAGCTGAACGCGCTCCAGGCGCCCTTGTAGCCGCCGTAGAAATCCATCTCGAGGTTCGCGCCGTTGTACATCGCGGAGTCGACGTTGGAGTTCCAGTTGCCGAGGTAGAAGCCCGACTTGTGCGCGAAGTCGAAGCCGCCCTGGAACGCCGGCTTGCGGTTGGTCTGCGAGATGCCGCGGTAGCGGTAGTCGCTGGCGACGCCGAGGTTGGCGCTCATCGTGATGTCGTAGGGCAGCGCGGTCTGCGCCCATGCGGAAGATGCGAACAGCACGAACAGCGCAACAACGATCGGGGTAGTCGGGTTCTTCATCGGCGGGTCCTGTTCCTCGGTTGACCGGTTCCGCAAAGCGCGGGCTCTCCCCTCACAGCACCTTCCGTGCCATCGTCGGCACGCCGTAGGCGCGCGCGAGAGGCTCCGAACGCGCCCTCGCGCGGCGCGGCGCGGCACCAATCCGGTGAACCGCAGGCCGCAGCGGCACCGCTGCGGTGCGGTCGCAGCGGGCAGAATCGCGGCGGGAGGAACGCGGCGATGGCGCTGGCGGTGGTGATCAGCCGCTCGATCGACGGCCTGGACGCGCCCGAGGTTCAGGTGGAGGTGCACCTGGCCAATGGGCTGCCCAGCTTCACGCTGGTGGGCCTGGCCGACACCGAGGTCAAGGAGGCGCGCGAGCGCGTGCGCGCCGCGCTCGCCAACAGCGGGTTCGCGTTCCCGACCAACAAGCGCATCACCGTCAGCCTGGCGCCCGCTGATCTGCCCAAGGAGTCGGGGCGCTTCGACCTGCCGATCGCCCTCGGCATCCTGGCTGCCGACGGCCAGCTCGATGGCGCGCGCCTGGCACGGCACGAGTTCGCCGGCGAACTGTCGCTGGCCGGCGACTTGCGCCCGGTGCGCGGCGCACTTGCGCTGGCGCTGGCGCTGCGGCGTCAGGGCACGCAGCGTGCGCTGGTGCTGCCTGCCACCAGCGCGAGCGAGGCGGCGCTCGCCCGTGGCCTCGACGTGCGCGCGGCCGATCACCTGCTGCAGGTGGTGCGCGCGATGGCCAGCGGCGACGACGTGCCCGCGCTGCCTGCGGCGGTGCCGTTGCAGCTCGCCGACGACGAAACAGCACCGGACCTGCGCGATGTCAAAGGCCAGTCGGCCGCCAAGCGTGCGCTCGAGATCGCCGCTGCCGGCGGCCACAGCGTGCTGATGATCGGGCCGCCGGGCAGCGGCAAGTCGATGCTCGCGCAGCGGCTGCCCGGCCTGCTGCCGCCGATGACCGAGGACGAGGCGCTGGCCAGCGCGGCGCTGCAGGGGTTGGCGACGCGCGGCATCGAGGCCGGGCAGTGGGGGCGGCGGCCGGTGCGCGCACCGCATCACACCGCGAGCGCGGTGGCGCTGGTCGGCGGCGGTTCACCGCCGCGCCCTGGTGAGATCTCGCTGGCGCACGGTGGCGTGTTGTTCCTCGACGAGCTGCCCGAGTTCGCACGCGCGAGCCTCGAGGCGCTGCGCGAGCCGCTCGAAACCGGCCGCATCACGATCTCGCGCGCGGCGCGGCAGGCGATGTTCCCGGCGCGCTTCCAATTGGTGGCGGCGATGAACCCGTGCCCGTGCGGCTGGCTCGGCGCGCCCAACGGCAGTGGCCAGCGTTGCCGTTGCACGCCCGACCAGATCGCGCGCTACCAGGGCCGCATCTCGGGGCCGCTGCTCGATCGCATCGACCTGCAGGTCGAGGTGCACGCCGCGCCGGCACAGCAGATGCTGGAGCGCGGCGACGGCGACGCCTCGGCGCAGGTGGCGCAGCGCGTGGCTGTCGCGCGCGAGCGCCAGCGGCAGCGCCAGGGCACGGTGAACGCCGAACTGAGCGCGGCGCAGATCGACGAGCACTGCGCGCTCGACGCGGCAAGCCGCCAGTTCGCGCAGCGCGCCGCCGCGCAACTGGGCTGGTCGGGCCGCAGCCTGCACCGCGTGATCAAGCTCGCGCGCACGATCGCCGATCTGGCCGGCGCGGCGGCGATCGGCGCGGCCCACCTCGGCGAGGCGATGCAGCTCCGCCGCGGCCTGCCTGAACGCGAGTGAGCGCGCGCGGCCGTCAGACCATGAAGCCGAGGTTGCTGCTCGCGAACTGCCCGAGGTTCGGAAAGACTTCGAGCAGCTGCGACTCGCTGGCGCCGAACCAGCGGCCGAGCGTGGCACCCATCTGATCGACCGCGGTCGACGGCAGCAGCGCGCCGTTGCCGAGCTGGTCGGGGCTGGAGTCGAAGTTGTTGTTGTTGGCGTTCTTCGTGCCGAGCACCGGGAACGTGCCGAAGAGCTTGCCGCCATCGACCGCCCCGCCCATCACGAAGTGGTGGCTGCCCCAGCCGTGGTCGGTGCCGTCGCCGTTGCTGGTGAAGGTGCGGCCGAAGTCGCTGGCGGTGAAGGTGGTGACGCGGCTGCGCGCACCCATCAGGCCGAGCGTGGCGTCGAAGTAGCTCAGGCCCTGCGCCAGCCGCGCCATCAGGTCGGCCTGCGAGCGGTTCTGGTTGTCGTGGGTGTCGAAGCCGCCGACGCTGACGAAGAACACCTGGCGGCTGGCGCCGATGGCGGCGTTGCCCGCCGCGTCGATCATCCGCGCCACGAGCTGGAACTGCTGCGCCACCGAGTTGGCCGCGTTGGCGCCGGTCAGCGGGTTGGCGTACATCAGGCGTGGGTCGGTGTTGGCGTTGTAGTTGCCGCTGGTGGGCGGCGTACCGAACAGCGGGTCGCTCGCCGGCTTGAGCGCACCGCTGAGCGCCGCTTCGGCGTCGAGCGAGCGCTGCGCCACCGCGGCGACATCGCGCTCGAACACGTGCGCAGCGCTGGTGCGCGCGACGATGCGCTTCATCGCCGTGCCGACCCCGGCCGAGCCGTAGACGCGGCCGCTGCCGTCGACGCCCATGCGGATCGCGCCGCCGGTGCTCACCTGGTACTGGCGCACCTGCGTGCCCGACAGCCACACCGCGCTGCCGCTGGCCGACACCGCGGTGAACACCGGCTTGCTGTTCATGCCGACCAGCATGTCGGCCAGGCGGCCGCCCCAGCCGTGGGTGGCGCCTTCGGGCGCCAGTGCCTGCCAGGTGTTGGCCTGGTCGTTGTGCGAGAACAGGCTCGGCGGCTTCGGGTGGCTCGCCTGCCCGTACTGCGCCTTGTTGGTCGGGCGCAGCAGCGGGCCGACGTTGGCCAGCACCGCGAGCCGCCGGTCGGTGTTGAACAGCGTCTGCAGCGACCCCATCAACGGGTGCAGCGCGAAGCCGACGCCGGGCCGGTTGCTGGCATTGATCGGCAGCACGCCGCCGAGCCGCGCCGGCGAGCCCGCGGCGGCTGCGCCGTCGGGCGCGGTGCCGGGGGCCAGCAGCGCGATCGAATCGGGCGCCTGGTTGCGCACCGCGCTGTAGTTGGCGAACGGTGTCGCGTCGGTGGGCAGCACCATGTTGTAGGCGTCGTTGCCGCCGAACAGGAAGACGCACACCAGCGCGCGGTAGTCGCCCGCCGACTGCGCGGCGGCGTTGCCGATCGCGGTGAGGTTCAGCGCCAGCGGCGCGCCGGCGCCGGCCAGCGCGCCGAACGCAGCGCTGTGGCGCAGGAAGAGCCGCCTGGAGGCATCGAAACGAACGATCGATTTCATGGCTGGGGCCCTCGTCATTTCTGCACCAGGAACTCGGGCGACACCATCGCCAGGAAGACAGCCGCGTTGACGCGGTTGCGCCGGGCGGTGGCGATCTGCGCCGCGTTGTTCGCGGTCGGCGCCGGAATGACGATGCTCGTGACCGCCCCCTGGATCTCGGTCTTCAGGTCGGCCGGCATCGCGCCGTACAGCAGCTTGGCGTCGACGCGATCGACCAGCGCGGCCGGCTGGTCGGCCAGCGCGATCTCGGCAGTGAAGTCGGGCTGCAGGTCGCGCCGGTTGGTGCCGCTGGCATTGGTGGTGGCGCCGACGCCGCTGGCGATGGCGTCGCGCATCGTGTTCACGTAGCCCGCGGCGCTCGTCTCGTGCAGGATCTGCATCTCGGGCACCGCCAGCGACTGCGTCGCGGCCTCGGTGCCGGGCGGCACGTAGCCGGGGCGGTAGAAATTGAACACGCTGGGTGCGCGCAGCGGCGTCTGGCCGAGCGAGGTGGCCGGGCTGTCGGTGTTGCCGATGCGGTAGTTGCCGGTGTCGGAGCGGTAGCCGAACGCGCGCAGCAGCGCCGACAGCCGCAGCACCGGCTCGCGCAGCTTGCCCGCGGTGGGCGAGGCCGCGCGCGCCTCGGGGTTCAGCAGCACCGCCTTGACCACCGCCTTCATGTCGCCGCGCACGCCGGCGCCGTTGTTGGCGAAGGCATCGGCCACCGCCTTGACATAGGCCGGGCTCGGGTTGCTGGTGACCAGGCGCTGGATCAGCTGCTTGCCGATGAACGGGCCGACGTTCGGGTGCTGGTAGATCGTGTCGAGCGCGCTGCGCAGGCTGGCCTGCGGATCGGCCGTGCCCTGCGCCGGAATCGTCGCGCCGAGGAAGCTCTTGACCTCGGTGCTGTGGAACTGCGGGTAGCCGACCATCGGCTTGAACGCGCGGTCGGGGTCCGACACGCCGCCCGACGATCCGCTGTAGAAGCAGCCGCTGGCCGGCGCCGCCGGGCAGGCCCAGCTGAAGCCGGTGAACACGCGCGCCAGGCCGGCGATGTCGGCCGGCGTGTAGGTCTCGATCTCCTTGCCGCCCTGGATCTTCGGCGTGCCGTCTGCGTTCAGCTCGAGCAGGCCGATCGAGAACAGCTGCATCACCTCGCGCGCGTAGTTCTCGTCGGGCACGCGGCCGGTGCGCGCATCGGCCTTCTGATTGCGCAGGTGCGACAGGTACACGCCCATCATCGGGTGCAGCGACACCGCCTCGATCAGCGCGCGGTAGTTGCCCAGGCCCTTGTCGCCGAGCATGTCGAGCCACGCCGCCACCGCCCGCGGGTTGTCGCCGACGGTGCCGTCGGCCATCGAGATGACGATGATCTGCGACAGCGCATACGCGACGCGCTGGCGCAGTTGGTCTTCGCCCGACACCGCCTGCTGCCAGAACGAGTAGAAGACTTCGTTCTGTCCGGCCGCTGAGTTCGGATCCACCGCCTTCAGCGCCGCGTCGGCCGCCTCCCAGCTCGCGCGGTGCGACCTCGCCGGCAGCGCGAGCTGCTCGTCGACCCAGGCGGCGTAGCCGATCGCCATCAGGCGGTCGACCGCCGCGTCGGTAGGCCCGAACGTCGACTTGGCGAGGAACGCAGCGGCCTCGCTGCGCGAGGCCGGCAGCGCGGCCGGATCCGGAGTGCTTTCCTCCTCCTTCGAGCCGCCGCACGCCGCGAGCAACGCGCTCGCCGCGATGGCCAGCAGCGCCGCGCGCCACGGTTGGCGCGCCGTGCCTCGGTCGCGCCCCGGATGCAAGACCAGCCCCATGTCGTCCTCCCACGCCGCAGCAGTGCCGGGCCGCGCGATTCTTGTGCCGGCGCGGCGCCGCCGTGTACCAACTTGTTCTGCCCGCGCGGCGGCCGCCTTACACGGGCACGCAATTGCAACCGTGCGACGCCGCGCGTGACCGTGCGCAGCGCGCCAGGCGCGCGGGGTCGCCTACAGCACCGAAGCCAGCGCGCGCTGCGCCTGCGCCGGCTCGATCGCCTGCGCTTCGGCCCACGCCTGCAGCTGATCGCGCCCGATGCGGCCGACGTTGAAGTAGGTGGCCTGCGGATGCGCCAGGTAGAAGCCGCTGACGCTGGCCGCGGGCATCATCGCCATGCTCTCGCTGAGCGTCATGCCGGCCTCGTGCGCCTGCAGCAGCTCGAACAGCGGGCGCTTGATCGTGTGGTCGGGGCACGCCGGATACCCGGGCGCCGGTCGGATGCCGCGGTACCTCTCGGCGATCAGCTCGTCGTTGCTCAGGTGCTCGTCGCTGGCATAGCCCCACAGGTCGGTGCGCACGCGCTGGTGTAGACGCTCGGCGAACGCCTCGGCCAGGCGGTCGGCCAGCGCCTTGAGCGTGATCGCGCTGTAGTCGTCGTGGTCGGCGATGAACTGCTGCACCTTCTTGTCGACACCGACGCCGGCGGTGACCGCGAACGCGCCGACGTAGTCGTCGCCTCGCCCACGCGGCGCCACGAAGTCGGCCAGGCAACGGTTGGGCCGCGGCACACCGTCGATCACCGGGCGTTCGGTCTGCATGCGCAGTGGCCACCAGCGCAGCAGCACGTCGGTGCGCGACTCGTCGGCGTAGATCTCGATGCAGTCGTCGTCGACCGTGTTGGCAGGCCACAGGCCGACCACGCCGTGCGCCTGCAGCCAGCGGCCTTCGATCAGCCGCTGCAGCATGCGCTTGCCGTCGCTCAGCACGCGCGTGGCCTCCGCGCCGACGACCTCGTCGCGCAGGATCTCGGGAAACTTGCCGGCCAGGTCCCAGGTCTGGAAGAACGGGCCCCAGTCGATGCACGCCGCGAGCTCGGCCAGATCCTGGTTACGGAACACGCGCCGGCCGATGAACTTGGGCTTCGGCGGGGTGTAGCCGCTCCAGTCGATCGGCGTTCTGTTGGCGCGCGCCTGCTGCAGCGTCACCAGCGCGACCGGCTTCTTGGCCGCGTGCAGCGTGCGTACCCGCTCGTAGTCGGCCGTCACCTCGGCGATGAAGCGGGCGGCGCGCTGGTCCGACAGCAGGTCGGCGCAGACGCCGACCGAGCGCGAGGCATCGGGCACGTAGACCACCGGCCCCTCGTAGTGCGGCGCGATCTTCACCGCGGTGTGCACGCGGCTGGTAGTGGCCCCGCCGATCAGCAGCGGGATCTTGCGCACGCGGAACCAGTCGTCGCGCTGCATCTCGGCGGCCACGTACTGCATCTCCTCCAGGCTCGGGGTGATCAGCCCCGACAGGCCGACGATGTCGGCGCCTTCGACGCGCGCCTTGGCCAGGATGTCCTGGCACGGCACCATCACGCCCATGTTGACGACTTCGAAGTTGTTGCACTGGAGCACGACGGTGACGATGTTCTTGCCGATGTCGTGCACGTCGCCCTTCACGGTGGCGACGACGATCTTGCCCTTGCTGCGGGCCGTGCCGCCGGCATCGACCAGGGCCTGCTTCTCGGCCTCGATGTAGGGCAGCAGGTGCGCCACCGCCTGCTTCATCACGCGCGCGCTCTTGACCACCTGCGGCAGGAACATCTTGCCGGCGCCGAACAGCTCGCCGACCTGGTTCATGCCCGCCATCAGCGGGCCTTCGATCACCTGCAGAGGCCGGCCGCCCTGTGCGGCGATGGCCTGCCGGCACTCTTCGGTGTCGGCGACCACGAACTCGGTGATGCCGTGCACTAGCGCGTGCGCCAGGCGCTGCTCGACGCCACCGGCGCGCCAGGCGAGCTTGGCGCTGTCGTCCTTGGCCGTGCCCTTCACCTGTTCGGCGATCTCGAGCAGCCGCTCGGTGGCGTCGGCGCGGCGGTTGAGCACCACGTCCTCGACGCGCTCGCGCAGCTCGGGGTCGAGCTCGTCGTAGACGCCGATCATGCCGGCGTTGACGATGCCCATGTCCATGCCGGCGCGGATCGCGTGGTACAGGAACACGGTGTGGATCGCCTCGCGCACCGGCTCGTTGCCACGGAAGCTGAAGCTGACGTTGCTGACCCCGCCCGACACCTTGGCGCCGGGCAGATGGGCCCTGATCCAGCGCGTCGCCTCGATGAAGTCGACCGCGTAGTTGGCGTGCTCCTCGATGCCGGTGGCGATCGCGAAGATGTTGGGGTCGAAGACGATGTCCTCGGCCGGGAAGCCGACCTCGTCGACCAGGATGCGGTAGGCGCGCTCGCAGATCTGCGTCTTGCGCTGCAGCGTGTCGGCCTGGCCCTGCTCGTCGAACGCCATCACCACCGCGGCCGCACCGTAGCGGCGGATCAAGGTGGCCTGGCGAACGAACGGCTCGACGCCTTCCTTCAGCGAGATCGAGTTGACGATGCCCTTGCCCTGGATGCACTTGAGACCGGCCTCGATGACGCCCCACTTCGACGAGTCGATCATGATCGGCACGCGCGCGATCTCGGGCTCGCTGGCGACCAGGTTCAGAAAGCGCACCATCGCGGCCTGGCTGTCGAGCATCGCCTCGTCCATGTTGACGTCGATGATCTGCGCGCCGTTCTCGACCTGCTGGCGCGCGACGCTCAGCGCGTCCTCGTAACGGCCCTCGAGGATCATGCGCGCGAAGGCCTTCGAGCCGGTGACGTTGGTGCGCTCGCCGATGTTGACGAACAGCGTCCCGGCGCCGATGGTCAGCGGCTCGAGCCCCGACAATCGCAGGGGCTGGATCGGTGGGTGGGCTGGGGTGTCGGACATCGCGGCGGCCTCGGTGCATGCGGCCGGACTGTCGCGCTCACCGCGCGGCCTGCTGGCCTCGGGTGAGCGCCGTTGCTGCCCAGGCTGCGTCGGCGGCCTGCGGCCCGAGCCTGGCGGTGTCTCATGACGCCGTCGCAACGCTCCTCGGACCGTGCGGCGATTCTACGGATTTGCGCGACACTGGCGATCCCTCGCGCGCGGGCCCGCGCGCCGCCTCGCGCCTGCGAATGCTCCGTTCGATCGTCACCGCCTCGGCCGTCGCGCTCGCCATCTCGATGGCCGGCTGCGGCAGCTTGCCCTCCGGGTCAGGGAGCGCCGGGGCTTCCGCGGCCGAGCCGCCGCGCCCGGGCCAGCCACCGCCCAACGTGCTGGCCGCCGAAGTCAGCTGGATGAAGCAGCTGTTCGAGGGCACGCCGGTGGCCATCGTCGCCGAGAGCGACGGCGCGATGCGCGTCGACGTACCGCTGGACTTCTCGTTCGACGCCAGGTCGAGCTCGCCCAAGCCGCCGCTGCGTGCGGTGATGGACAAGGTGGCACAGACGCTGGCGCGCCAGCCGAGCGCCAAGGTGCACGTGGGCACTCCCGGCCCGCCCGCGCGCATCGCGGCGATGCGCAAGTACCTGACCCAGCGTGGCGTGATCGGCCTGCGCGTCGTGGGGCTGAGCGCGCCGCCCGGCGATGCGGTCACGCTGCGCGTGGTGCCCGGCCCGATCGCGATCGACCGGCTCGAGGATCAATCGCTGCCGGCGCCGACGCACGCCTTCCCGGCAAGCCGAGGCAAGTCGTGACACCGGGGTTCACGCCGCGCTCAACAGCGGCGTGAACAGCGGGTCGCGCCGGCTGCGCGGGCGATACGCCGCCACGCGGCGCGCGATCTCGGCGATGTGCGCCGGTGTGGTGCCGCAACAGCCGCCGGCGATGTTGAGGAAGCCGGCGCGCGCGAACTCCTCGAGCAGCGAGCCCGTGACCTCGGGCGTCTCGTCGAAGCCGGTCTCGCTCATCGGGTTGGGCAGGCCGGCATTCGGGTAGCAGCTGATCCAGGTGTCGGACGCCACCTTGGCCAGCTCCTCGATGTACGGCCGCATCAGCGCGGCGCCGAGCGCGCAGTTCAGGCCCACGGCCAGCGGCCGCGCGTGCCGCACCGAGTGCCAGAACGCCTGCACCGTCTGCCCGGACAGGATGCGCCCCGACGCGTCGGTGACGGTGCCCGAGACGATCACCGGCAGCCGTTCGCCGGTATCGGCCATCAGCTCGTCGAGCGCGAAGATCGCCGCCTTCGCGTTGAGCGTGTCGAAGATGGTCTCGACCAGGAACAGGTCGACGCCGCCTTCGAGCAGCCCGGCCGCCTGCTCGCGATACGCCGCGCGCAAGCTGTCGAAATCGATGTTGCGTGCACCGGGGTCGTTGACATCGGGGCTGATGCTCGCGGTGCGCGGCGTCGGCCCCAATGCGCCGGCCACGAAGCGCGGCCGCTCGGGCGTGGCCACCGCATCGACGGCCGCGCGGGCGATGCGTGCCGCGGCGACGTTGATCTCGCGGGCATGTTCAGCCAGACCGTAGTCGGCCTGCGCGACGCGGGTGGCGCCGAAGGTGTTGGTCTCGATGATGTCGGCGCCAGCGTCGAGATAGTCGCGGTGGATGTCGCGTACGACGTCGGGCCGCGTCAGGTTGAGCACGTCGCCGTTGCCGCGCAGGTCGGTGCCGTGCGCCGCGAAGCGCTCGCCGCGGTAGTCGGCCTCGCTCAGGCCGCGCCGCTGCAGCAGCGTGCCCATCGCGCCGTCGATGATCACGATGCGTTGCTGCAGCAGCGCCGGCAGCTCGGCGCCACGGGTGTAAGGTGCGGTCAGGCGGGTCATCGGGGGATTGTAGGAAGCCGGGCCGGGCTGCGTCGGCCGTGGTTGCGGCGCGCGGCAGGGCCTCGCGTGCCGTTCACTGCATCGCGTTGGACGACGGCAGGCCCTGGAACAGCGAGTGGCGGAACTCGATGTCGCGGTCTTCGTCGTCCTTCATCGCCCACACGGTCAGCATCTGCGCGGG
This sequence comes from Ideonella sp., assembly GCA_015075545.1. Taxonomy (GTDB): domain Bacteria; phylum Pseudomonadota; class Gammaproteobacteria; order Burkholderiales; family Burkholderiaceae_C; genus JAEUPI01. The sequence continues at coordinate 519,304 of JABTUC010000001.1, forward strand.
CATCGGGCGCGCGAACAGGTAGCCCTGCAGCTCGTCGCAGCGCAGGCCGAGCAGCACGTCGCGCTGGCGCTGCGTTTCCACGCCCTCGGCCACCACCTTGAGGCCCAGCGCGTGGGCCAGCTTGATCACCGCGTCGACCACCGCCAGCGCGTCGGAGCTGTGCTCGATGTCGGCGACGAAACCGCGATCGATCTTGAGCTGTCGCGCCGGCAGCTTGCGCAGGTACGCCAGGCTCGAATAGCCGGTGCCGAAGTCGTCGATCGACAGCGACGCGCCCACTCTGGCCAGGTGCCCGAACGAGCGCATCGTCGCTTGCGTGTCCTCCATCGCCACCGACTCGGTGATCTCGAAGGTCAGCAGCGCCGGGTCGACGCGGTGCGCATCGAGCGCGCGCCGGATGCGCGGCACCAGATCGTCTTGGCGAAGCTGATGCATCGACAGGTTGACCGCCACCCGCATGCGCAGCCCGAGGTCGAGCCACTGCCGGATCTGGTGGCACGACTCCTCGATCACCCAGTTGCCGATGTGGCCGATCAGGCCGAACCGCTCGGCCACCGGAATGAACACCTCGGGGCTCAGCAGCCCGCGCGCCGGGTGGTCCCAGCGGATCAGCGCCTCGACGCCGGTCACCTGGCCCGACGCGGCGTGGATCTTCGGCTGGTAATACAGCTTGAGCTGCTGGCGCTCGAGCGCCTGGCGCAGCTCGGTCTGCATCTCCACCTGCTCGCGCACGTCGAGGTCCATGCGTGCCTCGAAGAAGGCGTAGGTCGAGCCGCCGGTGCGCTTGGCCGCGTACATCGCCGCATCGGCGTTGGCGATCAGCTTGGCCGTCGAGCCGTGCTCGGGGAACAGCGCGATCCCGATCGAGCACGACAGCTTCACCTCGCCGCGGTGGGGCAGCCGGTACGGCCGCGCCAGCACCTGCAGCGCTTGCTGCGCCATCGCGCTCGCGCCGTCGGCGCCACCGGGCTGCGGTACCAGCAGTAGGAACTCGTCGCCGCCGACGCGCGCGGCAGTGCCCGAGGCGCCAGCCAGCTCGAGCAGGCGCGCGCCGACCTCGCGCAGCACCACGTCGCCGGCGGCGTGGCCGAACGAATCGTTGATCGGCTTGAACCCGTCGAGGTCGATGAACAGCACCGCCATGGCGCTGGGCGTGCGGCCCACGCGCTGCAGCGTCTGATGCAGGCGCTCCTCGAACAGCAGGCGGTTCGGCAGCGCGGTCAGCGGATCGCAGAACGCCTGCCGGCGAAGCTGCGTGTTGGCCTCGTTCAGCGAGGTCGCCAGCGAGCGGTTCTGCGCGCGATTGCGCCAGTCGAACCAGGCGCCGATCACCGCGATCGCCACCGTCAGCGCCCCCACCGACGCCGACACGGTGAGGCCGAGCGCATCGAGCCCTTCGTCGATCGCATGGCCCGGATCGAACGGGCGGTACCGAATCCCGCGCAGGGCCAGTCCGTGCGCAACCACCAACCCGACACCGAGCACCGCGATGCTGCCCGCGGTGTGCAAGCCCAGATCCTCGCGCGCCTGGCCGGCGGCGGTCTGCGTCCACCACTGCGAGGCGGCCACGCTGGCGGCCAGCGCGAGCAGCGCCGCCAGCGCCCAGCCCGCGCCCCAGGCTGCCAGCTCGCTGGTGCTGGGCAACACGCGCGCCGTGATGCCGAACGCCGCGGCGCAGATGCCGCTCAGCAACAGCGGCACCAGCCAGGCGCGCCGCCGTGGCGGCATGTGCGAGCGCGTGACGGTCAGGCCGAGCAAAGCCGCGGCGACGCTGGCGCACCAGGCGATCGCCACCGACTTGAACAAGAACACCTGCGTGCCGCCCAGGCGCGAGCCGAGCAGCGCGAGCATCTGCGTCGACCACAGGCCGGTGCCCACGGCCACTGCACCGGCAAGCACCCAGCCCCACCCCATCAGGTTGTCGCGCGAGCGCGCCGTCTTCAGGGCATGCGCCAGCACACCGGCAGTCAGCAGCGACACCAGCGTGGCCAGCAACAGCAGGATGGGACGGGCTTGTTCGTCGATCACGATGCAGCGCCGCGGACACGAGGGTCCGCGCGTCGCCGACGATTGTGTCGGTGCGCGTCTTGGGCGCCGCGGATGTAACGGTGACATACGCCACGCTGCGCGCATCGCACCCGCCCCCATGAGCTGGGGGGCTTCCGAACCCTTTGCCGGCACCTCTCGCGGCGCCGCCGCGTGACCTCGGCCGCCGCGCTACGCGCGGGGTCGACTCCGCCTGGTGCGTGAACGCGTCAGTGCAAGACGACGGGCTGCTGCGCCAGCTGCGTGTAGCCGGCGATGAAGTCGTCGACCTCCTCTTCGCTCGGGCCGCGCTCCACCAGCGCGTTGACGCCGCGCTTGAAGCCCTCGGCCACCGCGCCGTCGAGGAAGATGCCGCGCCGCGCGAACTTGTCGACGATCTCGTAGCCGCCACGCACCGGCGATGCCGGCTCGCCACCGTTGCCGTCGGCGCTCAGCTCGAACGCCACCACGACATAGTGCTGCGAGTTGTAGAGCATGTGCATCGAAGCCACTCCTTGCCGCTCACCTGCGGGCAGCGGGGCGCTTTTCAAGGTGCGGTCGGCCGCGCTCAACCGCCCGCGGCAGGCTCGTCGCGCAGCAGCCACTGCAGCGGCTCGCCGCCGGGCACCTGCGCCTGGCGCATGCGCGCCGGCCAATGTCCACGTGCTGGGTCGAGCCACAGTTCGATGCGCAGGTCGTACGGATGCTCGGGCTCGCGCACCAGCAGCCACGCATCGCCCGCTGCGACGCTCAGGGTCTCGCGGCCACGCACCTCGAAGCGCCAGGCGCTGAGCGCGCCGCGCGTGCCCACCACCCACATCGACAACACCGCACCCTCGCGCAGCGAGTCGGGCGCTGCCGCGGCAATGGCCACCAACTGCACCAGCCAGCTCAGGCTGTCTTGCGTGCCGGCGTACAGCGGCCACTCCCAGCGCGGACCCGAGAAGCTGACCAACCCGCGCTCGCGCTGGAAGTTCGCGGCCCGCACGTCGCGGCCCCGCTGCTGGTCGGCCAGGCGCAGCGGGGCCAGCCCGGCGGCGTCGAAGCCGCCCCGGCTGTGGCGATCGACCGGCCGGCCCTGCGACATCGCGCTGCTCAACTGCAACCGATAGCCATCGGCGTCGAACTGCCAGTCGAGCACCGCCACGCCGCTCGCCGCGCCGCGCTGCAGCGCGTACGTCAGGCGTGTCGGCGGCGGAATGCGGGTGGGGTAGATCGGCAGCACCGCCGCTGCCGACGGCGACTCGGCGTCGCGTAACGCCGCGCCATCTGCAGCGGGCGGGTCGGCTCGCGCCGGAATCGAGTCGGCGCGCTGCTGCACGCGCGGGGTCGCGGGGTGCTTGGCATCCGGCACCGCGGCAGGCCCGTCGGCCGACGGCTCGCCGTCGCGCAGCGCGCGCCCCGGGGGCGTGGCGGCGGCGGTCAGTCCAGACTGCGCATCGGATATCGGGATGCGGCGCAACTGCACCTTGGCCACCGGCTTGACGCGCGGGCTCCCCGCCAGCGGCTCAGGTTGCGAAAGCGCGGACCATAGACCGGCGTGCGCCAGCAACACTGCTGTCAAGCACAGCAGCGCGCGGCCTCGACGAGAGTGGCGGTGCCACGCCACCGCAAACGACCAGCTCGTCCGCATGGGCATCGGACGGCCATGGTGCCACCGAACCGTCCAGCGCATGATGCCCGCGCCAGGTCTTCGCCGCGGGCTCCCCGCCGCTCGGGGCCGACTGCACCGCCAGAGCGGCCGCGCAGGGTCCGGTTCGATAGCCGCCGAACCGTGCTGCCAGAATGGGCGCGATGAGATCGCATCGGCTGTGCCGCGCGGCGCGCCGCGGTGCGCTGTGCATGGCGCTGGCGGCAAGCCTGCCGTGGTGGCCCGCCGCGCGCGCCGCCGATGCGGCGTCGGCACCCGGCAGCCCGATGCTCTCCGCCTGCCCGCCGGTGCCGCAACTGCCGAGCGCGGCACAGATCCAGGCCGCACAGCGCGACGCACCCGATCGCGGCTTCCTGTGGCGCATCAGCAAGCAGGGGCGCAGCTCGTACCTGTACGGCACGCTGCACGTCGGCAAGCCGCTGTGGGTGGTTGCCGGCCCCAGCCTGCGCGCGGCGATCGCCGCCACCGACACGCTGGCGCTGGAGATCGACATCACCGACCCGGAGCTGTCGCGCAGCCCACCGCCGTCGGCGACCGCCGAACTGCCCCTGTCGGCAACCGAGCGTGCGAGGCTGGCGCGGCAGATCGCCGCGGCCTGCCTGCCGGCCGGTGCGCTGCAGCGCTTTCATCCGCTGATGCAGGCCGTCACGCTGACCGTGTTGTCGGCGCGCTGGGACGGCCTCGACGCCGCGTTCGCGCAGGAGATCGCGCTGGCCACCGCGGCGCGCGCGCGAGGGCGTCCGATCGTCGCCCTCGAAACCGCGCAGGCGCAGATGGCCCTGCTGCTGCCGAGCGATCCCGACGAAGCACGCCGCCGCCTCGACCAGGCGCTCGACCAGCTCGAGCACGATCGCGCCCGGGCGCTGCTGCGACGCCTGGCCGATGCCTGGGCCGCCGGGCGCCTGGCCGAACTGGAGGACTACGCGCGCTGGTGCGAATGCGCCGACAGCGCCGAGGATCGCGCCTTCCTGCGCCGCCTGAACGACGAGCGCAACGCCCCGATGGCCGAGCGCATCGACGCGCTGCACGCCGCGGGCAAGCGCGTGCTGGCGGCGGTGGGCGCCTTGCACATGACCGGCGAGCAGGGCCTGCCGCGCCTGATGGCCGAGCGCGGCTACACGGTGCAGGCACTGGTGCCGCCGTAGACGCGGCAGCGACAGCGAGCACCATCGCGCTACGATGCGGCGTCGACGATCACTGTCTGCGAGGTTGTCATGGCCGATACCGGGGCATCGCTGACCAAGCTCGTTCCGGGGTTCGAGTTCCTGCAGGGGCTGGTGAAGAACGCCGGCGCGGCGATCCCCAGCGTCGGGCAGTGGATCGCGCCCACGCTCGACCCGGTCGAACTCGACAAGCGCATCGAGGAGTTGCGCACCGTGCAGTTCTGGCTCGAGCAGAACGCGCGCATGCTGGCCACGACGATCCAGGCGCTCGAGGTGCAGCGCATGACGCTGTCGACCCTGAAGACGATGAACGTCTCGGTCAGCGAAATGGGCCACGCGATGCGATTGCGCCCACCCGAGCGCGCGGCGACGCCCGAGGGGCGTCGCGACAAGGCGGCCCCTGCTGCGGCGGCCGGCGTGGTCGACCCGATGCAGTGGTGGGGCGCGCTGACGCAGCAGTTCACGACGCTCGCGGTGCAGGCGATGAAAGACGGCACCGCCGATGCCGCCAAGCAACTTGCCGGCAACGTGGCCCGGCAATCGATCGACACCGCGGGCAAGGCACTGAAGAAGGCGGCCGAGGTGCCGGCCGCGGTGGCGCGCAGCGCACGCGGCGTGGTCGCGGGCGGCACCGGCAAACCGGCGCGGCGGCGCGCCGCCAAGCCGCCGCCCCGCTGATCCACAGCCCGCGCATCGCGGCGGAGCCTGCGCATGGGCACCACCTTCCTGCACGCGCACGCGGCGCACGCCGACGCACTGCAGGCGCTGGCCAGCGCCAACGCCGAGTTGCGTGCTGCTGCGGCACGCCGCGAGGCCTTCCGGCCGACGCTCGCCTTCCTGTACTTCACCGATCATCACGCCGCGCACGCCGAAGCGCTGCTGGCGGCGCTGCGCAGCGCATGGCCGGGCGTCGCGGCGGTCGGCGGCGTCGGCATCGGTGTGGCGGCCAGCGGCGTCGAATACTTCGACGAGCCCGGGCTCGCGCTGATGCTGTGCGACCTGCCGCGCACGAGCTTCACGCTGTTCCACGGCCGCGCACCGCTGGCGCGCGACGACGCCTGTGCCGCCCTCGTGCACGCCGACCCGGCGACGCCGGACCTCGCCGCGCTGATCGGCGAACTGAGCGACCGACTGCCCACCGGCTACCTGTTCGGCGGCCTCGCCAGCTCGCGCACGCGCACGCTGACGCTGGCCGACGGTGTGTTCGAAGGCGGCCTGTCGGGGGTGGCGTTTGGGCGCGACGTGCCGCTGCTGTCGCGAGTGACGCAAGGCTGCCAGCCGCTGGGCAAGCCGCGGCGCGTCACCGCCGCCGAAGGCAACCTGGTGTTCGAACTCGACGGCGAACCGGCGCTGCCGCTGTGGCTGAACGAGCTCGACATCGATGCGAGGCAGATGGCGAAGGTCATCGATGCGCTGCGCCGCACGCTGGTGGGCCTCACCGACGAGGGCGACGAGGCGCTGACGCGCGGCGGCCAGTTCGGTGCCGATACCCGGGTGCGCCACTTGATCGGGCTCGACGCCACGCGGCAGGCACTGGCGGTGGCCGACGCCGTCGCGGCGGGCACCCAGTTCGCGTTCTGCACGCGCAACGTCGAGGCGGCGCGGCGCGACCTGGTGCGCGTGTGCAGCGAGCTGCGCGAAGAGGCCGAGAGCGCGGCCGCGCCGCGGCGCATCGCCGGTGCGATCTACGTCTCGTGCACCGGACGCGGTGGCGCGCACTTCGGCGCGCCGTCGGCCGAGCTGCAGATCGTGCGGCGCGCGCTCGGCGACGTGCCGCTGGTGGGGTTCTACGCCGCCGGCGAGATCGCGCGCCACCACCTCTACGGCTACACCGGCGTGCTGACGACCTTCCTCGACTGACGCTTCGCACGGCACGCTACAGTGCCGCCATGGCGGTGACGACGATGCCCGACACGGTGGCGCCCGACGAGCGCGTGCGCCGCCAGGCCGAGGTGGTGGCGGCGCTGCGCGCGCTGCTGCCGGCGCATGCGCTGCTGTGGCGGCGCGAGGAGACCACGCCGTACGAGTGCGACGGCCTCACCGCCTACCGCCGGCAGCCGCTGGTGGTGGCGCTGCCCGAAACCGAGGCGCAGGTGGCCGCGCTGCTGAAGGCGTGCCACGCGCTGCAGGTGCCGGTGGTGGCGCGCGGCGCCGGCACCGGGCTGTCGGGCGGCGCGTTGCCGCACGCGCTGGGCGTGACGCTGTCGCTGGCCAAGTTCAACCGCATCGTGCGCATCGACCCGCTGGCGCGCACCGCGCTCGTGCAGTGCGGCGTGCGCAACGCGGCGATCAGCGAGGCCGCGGCCGCGCACGGCCTGTACTACGCACCCGACCCGTCGAGCCAGATCGCCTGCACGATCGGCGGCAACGTGGCCGAGAACTCCGGCGGCGTGCACTGCCTGAAGTACGGCCTGACGCTGCACAACGTGCTGAAGCTGCGCGGCTTCACGGTCGAGGGCGAGGCGGTCGAGTTCGGCGCCGATGCGCTCGACGCGCCGGGGCTCGACCTGCTGGCGCTGGTGGTGGGCAGCGAGGGCATGCTCGCGGTGATCACCGAGGTCACCGTCAAGCTGCTGCCCAGGCCACGAACGGCGCGCTGCGTGATGGCCAGCTTCGACGACGTCGCCGCCGCCGGCGACGCGGTGGCGGAGATCATCGCCGACGGCCTCATCCCCGCCGGCCTCGAGCTGATGGACGGCCCGATGACCGCCGCGGTCGAAGCCTTCGTGCACGCCGGCTACGACCTCGGGGCCGCGGCGATCCTGCTGGCCGAGAGCGACGGCACGCCCGAAGAGGTCGACGAAGAGGTCGAGCGCATGCGCGCGCTGCTGCAGCGCTGCGGCGCCACGCGGCTCGAGGTGAGCCGCGACGAGGCGCAGCGCCTCATGTTCTGGAGCGGGCGCAAGAACGCGTTCCCGGCGTCGGGGCGCATCAGCCCCGACTACATGTGCATGGACTCGACCATTCCGCGCAAGCGGCTGGCCGAGATGCTGCGCGCGATCGCGCAGATGGAAGCCAAGTACGCGCTGCGCTGCGTCAACGTCTTCCACGCCGGCGACGGCAACCTGCATCCGCTGATCCTGTTCGACGCCAACGTCGCCGGCGAGCTGAAGCGCGCCGAGGCGTTCGGCGCCGAGATCCTCGAGCTCAGCGTCGCGCTCGGCGGCACCGTCACCGGCGAGCACGGCGTCGGCGTCGAGAAGCTCAACTCGATGTGCGTGCAGTTCAGCGCCGAGGAGCTGGCGCTGATGGCGGGCGTCAAGGAGGCGTTCGACCCCGCGGGCACGCTGAACCCCGGCAAGGTGATCCCCACGCTGCACCGCTGCGCCGAGTACGGCCGCTTGCACGTCAAGCGCGGGTTGCTGCCGTTTCCCGAGCTGGAGCGATTCTGACTGCGACCGCGATGACCGACGAGCCGGCGCTGCAGCGCCTGGTCGAGCACGTGCGCGATGCGCGCGCGCGGCGCACGCCGCTGGACATCCGCGGCCACGGCAGCAAGGCCTTCTACGGCGAGGCGCCCCGCGGCGAGCCGCTCGACATGACGGCGCTGGCGGGCATCACGCAGTACGAGCCGAGCGAGCTGGTGGTGACCGCGCGCGCCGGCACGCCGCTGGCGGAGCTCGAGGCGGCGTTGGCCCAGCACGGTCAGTGCCTGGCGTTCGAGCCACCGCGCCTCGGCGCCGCGCCGCTGCGCGGCACGGTGGGCGGCATGGTCGCCGCCGGGCTCGCGGGTCCGTCGCGCGCCGCGGTCGGCAGCGTGCGCGACTTCGTGCTCGGCGCCGTGCTGCTCGGCGCCGATGGCGAGGTACTGCGCTTCGGCGGCCAGGTGATGAAGAACGTTGCCGGCTACGATGTCGCGCGCGTGCTCGCGGGGTCGCTCGGCATCCTCGGGCCGATCGTCGAGGTGTCGCTCAAGGTGCTGCCGCAACCGCCGTCGCGCGCGACGCTGCGCTTCGAGTGGCACGAGCCGCGCGCGCTGCAGCAGTTGCAGCAGTGGGCCGGGCAGCCGCTGCCGCTGCGCGCCAGCGCGTGGTGGAACGGCATGCTGGTGGTGCAGCTCGCCGGCGCCGAGAAGGCGGTGCGCGCCGCCATGCAAAGCCTCGGCGGCGAGCGCGTCGAGGCCGCGGCTGCCGACACCTTCTGGAGCGGTCTGCGCGATCAGCAAGACGAGTTCTTCGCCGCCGCCGAGCACGCGGTACGCGACGGCGCGACGCTGTGGCGGCTGTCGGTGGCCGGTGCTGCGCCGCCGCTGCCAGCCGCGGGCGACCAGTTGATCGAATGGCACGGCGCGCTGCGCTGGCTGGTCAACCGCGCCGACGCCGCGACGATGCGCGCGCTCGCCGCCACGCACGGCGGACACGCCACCGAGTACCGCGGCGCCAAGCGCGACGGCGTGTTCGCACCGCTGGCGCCTGCGCTGGCGCGAATTCACCGTGCGCTGAAGGCCCGCTTCGACCCGCAGCGTCTGTTCAACCCTGGCCGCCTGTACGCCGACCTGTGATGACCCCCGCCAGCCAGGCCCCGGCGATCGAGGAGCGCATGCGCGAGTACTACGCGCAGCGCGCCGAAGTCTACGAGCGCGTCTACCACAGGCCCGAACGCCAGGGCGACCTGCGCGCGATGGAAGCCGCGCTCGCCGCGCCGTTCGCCGGCCGCCACGTGCTCGAAATCGCCTGCGGCACCGGTTGGTGGACGCCGCACGGCGCGCGCAGCGCCGCGAGCTGGCTCGCCAGCGACGTCAACCCGCAGACGCTGGCGGTCGCGCGCGCCAAGACGATGCCCGAGTGCGTGCGCTTCGCCGAGGTCGACGCCTACACGCTCGACGGCCTCGAAGGTCAACGCTTCGACGCCGCGTTCGCCGGCTTTTGGTGGAGCCACGTGTCGCTGCGGCGGCTGCCGGGCTGGCTGGCGCTGCTGCACGCGCGGCTGGAGCCCGGTGCGCGCGTGGTGATGCTCGACAACCGCTACGTCGAAGGCAGCAGCACCCCGATTGCGCGACGCGACGCCGACGGCAACAGCTACCAGCAGCGCGCCCTCGACGACGGCAGCGTGCACGAGGTGCTGAAGAACTTCCCCGACCGCAGCAGCGCGGTCGCCGCGATCGGGGCGCGCGCGCGCGACGTGGCATGGACCGAGCACGCGCACTACTGGGTGCTGGGCTACACGCTGGACTGAGGCGCCGCATGCAGACGAACCTGAGCGCCGAGTTCAAGGGCACGCGCGACGGCGATGCCGCCGAGGCGATCCTGCGCAAGTGCGTGCACTGCGGCTTCTGCAACGCCACCTGCCCGACTTACCAGCTCCTCGGCGACGAACTCGACGGCCCGCGCGGCCGCATCTACCTGATGAAGCAGGTGCTGGAGGGCGAAGCGCCGACGCGCGTCACGCAGCTCCACCTCGACCGCTGCCTGACCTGCCGCAACTGCGAGACCACGTGTCCGTCGGGCGTGCGCTACGGCGAACTGCTCGACATCGGCCGCCAAGTCGTCGAGCAGCGCGTCGAGCGTCCGGCGCCCGAACGCGCCGCGCGTTGGGCGCTGAAAGAGGGCATGACCTCGGCGCTGTTCAAGCCGGCGCTCGGGCTCGGCCGGGTGGCGCGCGCGTTCCTGCCGGGCACGCTGCGCGACAAGCTGCCGCGCGACGCCGGCGCGCGCGCGCACCGCTGGCCGACGCGCCAACACCCGCGCAAGGTGCTGCTGCTGCTGGGCTGCGTGCAGCCGGCGCTCGCGCCCAACATCAACTCGGCCACCGCGCGCGTGCTCGACGCCTGCGGCATCCAGACCCTGGTGGCCGACGGCGCGGGCTGCTGCGGTGCGTTGCGCACGCACCTGGCCGACCGCGAAGGCGGGCTGGCCGACATGCGGCGCAACATCGACGCCTGGTGGCCGCTGGTCGAAGGCCTCACCGGCGCGGGCCGCGTCGAGGCGATCGTGATGAACGCGTCGGGCTGCGGCGTGACGGTCAAGGAGTACGGTCACGCGCTGGCGCACGACCCGCGCTACGCCGAGAAGGCGCAGCGCGTCAGCGCGCTGACCAAGGACCTGAGCGAGCTGCTGCCCGAGCTGGTGCCAAAGCTCAAGCCGCGGCTCGCGCTGGCGGCGGGGGCGCCGCGCCGCCTGGCGCTGCAGAGTCCGTGCACGCTGCAGCACGGGCAGCAGTTGCGCGGCGGCATCGAGGCCGGCCTGCGCGAACTCGGCTTCGAAGTCGAGCTGCCGCTCGACAGCCACCTGTGCTGCGGCTCGGCGGGCACCTACTCGGTGCTGCAGCCCGAACTGGCGCACCGCCTGCGCGATCGCAAGCTCGCCGCACTCGGCGCACTGAAGGCGCGCGCGATCGTGTCGGCCAACATCGGCTGCATCCAGCACCTGCAGGCGGGCACCGCGACGCCGGTGCGGCATTGGGTCGAGGTGGTCGACGAGGCGTTGACGGGCTGAGCCCTTGGCCGCTCGCCGGTGCGGACACCCGAACCGTCGCCACCCGCGGCATCCTCTCGACACGACCCGCCGTCGGCGCAACCGCGACGGCGGCGCCGGAGCCCGCTTTCGGAGTTCGCTCAGCGCGCCGCCTGCGGCAGCCGCACCCGGACCTCGAGCACCTGCTTGTTGTCGTGCCGGCGCTGCATCTGCACCTGCACGTCGCCCGATGGCACCTTGACGTACTTGGACACCACGCGCGCCAGCTCGCGCTGCAGCGCGGGCAGGTAGTCGGGCCGCTGGCCGCGCGCCGCGCGCTCGTGCTCGACCACCGCGAGCAACCGCTGCTTGGCGAGCTGCGCCGACTTCTTGTTGCGGCCGAACAGCAACGACAACAGCGACATCTAGGCTCCCGCGCGCGCGAACAGGCGCTGGAACAGCGTGGGCCGCGCGGCCTCGGTGAAGCGCATCTCGCGGCTCTCGCCGAGGAAGCGGCGCACCACGTCCTTGTAGGCCTCGGACACCGCACTGGCCTTCATGTGGATCGCCGGCACGCCCTGGTTCGACGCGTTGAGCACGGTCTGCGACTCGGGCACCACGCCGATCAGCGGGATGCGCAGGATGTCTTCGATGTCCTGCACCGAGAGCATCGCGCCGCCGGCCACGCGGGTGGGGTCGTAGCGGGTGATCAGCAGGTGCTCCTTCACGGCTTCGGCGTTGTCCATCGCGCGCTGCGTCTTGGCCGCCAGCATGCCCAGGATGCGGTCGGAGTCGCGCACCGACGACACCTCGGGGTTGGTGACGACGATCGCCTCGTCGGCATAGCGCATCGCCAGCAGCGCGCCGCTCTCGATGCCCGCGGGCGAATCGCAGACGATGTACTCGAAGCCCATCTGCGCCAGCTCGTCGAGCACGCGCTTGACGCCCTCGGCGGTGAGCGCCTCCTTGTCGCGCGTCTGCGAGGCGGCGAGGATCGACAGGTTGTCGCAGTGCTTGTCCTTGATCAGCGCCTGGCTCAGCTTGGCCTCGTCGTGGATGACGTTGATGAAGTCGTACACCACGCGGCGCTCGCAACCCATGATGAGGTCGAGGTTGCGCAGGCCAACGTCGAAGTCGATCACCGCGGTCTTGTGCCCTCGCAACGCGAGCCCGGAGGCGAAGCTGGCGCTGGTGGTGGTCTTGCCGACGCCGCCCTTGCCCGAGGTCACGACGATGATTCTCGCCATCGCGATGCTGTCCTTTGCGCTGGTTGTGGGTGAGGGCGACCGATCAGCCGGAGAGCGCCTCGACGATCAGCGTGTCGCCGTCGCGCCGCGCCATCGCGGCGCGCGCGTCGAGCGCGGCGGGCACCGCGGCCTCGCCGGTGCGGTAGACCCCGGCCACCGACAGCAGTTGCGCCTGCATGCAGGTGGTGTAGATGCGCGCGCCGGTGTCGCCCTTGGCGCCGGCCAGCGCACGGCCGCGCAGCGGCGCGTAGACATGGATGCTGCCGTCGGCGATCACCTCGGCACCATAGCTCACGAGCGCGAGCACGATCAAGTCGCCGCCGCGCGCGTAGACCTGCTGGCCCGAGCGCAGCGGCCTGTCGACGACAAGCGGCGGCGGCGCGGGCAATTGCACCTCGCGCACCTCGGTCATCAACAACGGCGGCGCACGCGGCGCATCGGGCGCCTCGGCCAGCCCGGCGGCAGCGGCAGCGGCCATCTGCTCGGGGTTGCCGCCGCGCGCGGCCACCGGCACCAGACGATGGCTGCGCAACAACTCGATCAACGCAACGAAATCGACCGGCTCGTCGGCCTCACGCACGCGCGAGAGGTCGATCGCCACCGGATCGCTGTCGAACAGCCCGGGCGTCGCGGCGACGCGCTCGGCCAGCTCGCGCTCGAGCACCGAGAGGTCGGTGGTCTTCAGCACCACCGCCACCAGCGTCAGCGCCGCGCTGCGCAGTTCGAGCGGAGACATCGACTTCGCGGCAGCGGCAACGGTCATGCGCGTGGGGGACGAAAGCTTTGGATTCTATCGGCCGCGCGCGGCGCGCGATCCCCCTAGTCGTGCATCGCGCAAGCCCTCTTGTGTGTCGGCTCGAAAGGCGGTTGCGTGCGCGCTCGCGCGATGCACAGGGTGAGTCACTGCGCGCCGCTCATGCCGCGTGACCTTCGGCCGCTAGGGGTTGCGGCCTCGCACGCAGCGCCCAAGCCACGCCGGCGATCAGCAGCACGATGCCCAGCGCGCTCAGCGGGGCACGGTCACGCAGCGAACGATACGCCGAGCGCCGACCGGCGCCGTAGCGCGCATGCAAGGCCGCCGCACCGATGGCACGGCGGATCGCGCTGGCGGTCGAGAATCACCAAGACGGCCCAGGCAGCCACGTTCCAGAAGCGGCGCGAATGACTGATCGGATCATCGCCACGGCGGCGGCGGAGGCGCGCCGGGCTTCAGCGGACGATCGCGGCGCTGACCTGCGCGGTGAGCGCAGACGCCGCGTGCGACTGGCGCGATCGGCGCGAGCGCCGATGGATATGGTCATCAGGCGGCGCTGCGCCGCCGCGCGCGGCCAGCACGCGCGCTGCAGCAGAGCTGTGCGACGCCGCGTGCCGGCGCCCACTGCGAGCGGCCGCGGTCTTGCGATGACGCGCCCAGCGTCGCACGACCCGGCCGCGCTCGCCTGCAGTCTGGCATGGTCACGCCTGCGCCATCCAGGCGCCAGACCAGCGCGCGGCACCTTCGGCGCAGGCGGCCGGTCCGATGACGAGCCGGTTGCAGGCGCCGGCTCACCACCGGCATGCGGTGCACGCGGCTGGGCGCGCAGGCGCGCGCGCGCTTCGATCGCCGCGCGACTGCCCGCCAGCGCCGAGCAGACGGTCCGGGCACGCCCGATGGGGCGGCGACGTGAGCTCGCGAGTGGAGCGCCGAGCGCGCGTCGCCGCGGCGCGGGGTGATGGGCGCACGCGCCGTGCAGCCGACGTTACGCGCCGCGCTACGTCCCGGTAGGGCCCGGCCGATGGACGACAGGCACCAGCGGCGCGAGCGGCCATCGGCGACCGCGCCTCGGCGCCTGGCCGCAGCTCCGAGCGCGTCGACGCGATGCGCGTGCGGCGCAGCTGACCGGTCAACCCGCCGAGCGCGGCGTGGAGCGCGCGCCCGGCATCGGGCGCCGCCAAGCACGATGCGCAGCCTGGCAGCACGCCGCTGCGCGCGCAGGGCGGAGCTCCGCAGCGGCCGCCCATGGATGCGCGCGCCTGCAGCGCCTGAGCCGCCGTCACGCCCGTGCGCGGCGCCGTAGCTCGGCGCGCGCCGCCTCGTTGCCGACGTCGGGCATCCGCGCCACGTGCGGTATCGCGCCTCTTCACCCGCTGGGTCTGGCACGCCTACCGCGCTCGCGGATCGCGAGCTGGCGGCGCGTGAGCGGCCCGGTGGACGCTGGTCGCCGGCGGCGCTCGGGCGGTCGCGACGGTGCGCCCCGACGCGGCGCGCTGCAGCGCGGCTGCCGACGTCGCGCTGTGCGGCGCAGGCCGAGCGCAGCGCGGCGAGCGGCCGTGCGCCGCGGCGCTCGAAGGCCGCGCGCAGGCGGATCGATGCGGCGCTGGGTTCGTCAGCGCGAGCGCGGACGGGCAGATCACGCACGGTCCCCTGCGCGCGGCGCGAGAAGATGGACCTCGACGACGCTGGCGCCCACCGTCCGCCGCAGCTTCAGGATCGACGGCCGAGCGACGCTGGTGGCCGCGGCGCGCCGCGCCGGCGACGCCGCGGTGCGGCATGACGATGCCGGCGCGCCGGCGCGCCGGCGCTGCACGCCAGCTGGCGAATTGGCGGCCGCGCGCGACGCGCGCGCGCCACCGGGCGGCGGACGAGGATGGTGCGCCGAGCGCCGGCCTGGCACCGCCGCGCGCAGGCGTCGGTGATGCCGTGGCGCCGCCTGGGACGACGCGTTCACCGTGAAGCCGGCGCGCCTGCTCGAGCTGTGCGCTGCGTTCGAGCGGAGCTTTGATTTCCGTTTCGGCTTCAGCGCGATCACGCGCGCCAACCTCGTCACGCCGGAGCTGCTCGCCGCCATGCGACGTGCGGGCCTGGTGCACGTCAACTTCGGCGTCGAGAGCGGCGACGACCGGATTCTCGCCGCGATCAAGAAGGGCATCCGCACCGACCAGGTGGTGCGCGCGCTCACCTGGGCCAAGGAGCTGGGTCTCGCCACCGCGTGCAACTTCATGCTCGGGTTTCCGCAGGAGGACGAGGCCGCGGTCGAGCGGACGCTGCGCTTCATGGAGAGCATTGCCCCGCTTACCGACACGTTCAGCACGCTCGGCGTCGTGGTGCCCTTCCCCGGAACGCCGATCTACGACGACTACCACCTCGAGTACGGCTTCACCGATTGGTGGCTGCAGGAAGACTTCAGCCGCTACGCGCCGCCGCCGCCCATCGAGGAGCGCGAGGCCTTTCATCGTTACTACACGGACGACGCGAACCTGGGGCTCGACTTCTTCCGCTACGGTCCAGGGATGCGCGAGTTGATCCGGGAGGGCCTGCGCTTCAAGGCCGAGCACAACCTGAAGGCGATGGGCCTGCTGCCCGACCCGGTGTTCCGGCCGGTCCCAGCGATGGCGCAATGACCGGCTGGGACCATCCCGCCACGGCAGAGCGCTACGAGCGCTTCAACCAGCGCCACGCGCGCTACCGGCGTGCCAATGACGTCCTGGTGCGCGAAGCGGCGCTGGTCTCCGGACTGCGAGTGCTCGACTTTGGCGCCGGGACCGGGCGCACGGCGTCGGCGGCACTCGGGCGGCTGGGGCGGCACGGTAGCGTCGTCTGCGTGGAACCGGCCGCAGCCATGCGTGAGGCTGGGCAGCGCCGGCTACGGGACTCCCGCGTAACCTGGCGGGGCGCTCTCCCGGAGGAGCCCGAGGCGTTCGACCGCGTGCTCGCGGGCGCGGTCGTCTGGCAGCTCGATCCCTTCAGGGAGTCGATCGCCCGTCTCGTCGGCCTGCTGCGGCACGGGGGCGCGCTCGCCTTCGACATCCCGGCACTTTACTTGGGCGAGCCCGACGAGCCGGGCGGCGGCGATGATCCACTGCTCCTCGACTTGGTGGCGCGGCTGGCCGAGGGTCGCCCCGCCGATCGCGAGGGTTCGGGGCTGCCGCGGGCGGCAGGTGCTCGGCGCTTCACACCGGCGGACGTGGAGGCGGCGCTTCGCTCCGCCGACCTCCAGCCCCGATCGTGGGCGTTTCGCCAGCGCCTGACGCAGACGGCGCACGCCCGCTGGCTCACGATTCCCGTGCTGACGGACGGGCTCCTGCCCGGCGTCGCCCCAGTCGAGCGTGACCGGCGGATCGCGCGCGCCCTCGCGCTGGTCGACCGCAAGTCGTTCAAGTGGGAACGATGGCGGGGGTGGACGGCATGGAGACCTTAAACGCGACCACGCTCCCGCCGCTGGCGGATGTCACGGACTGTGCGTCCGAACCCGCCGCGCTGCGTGCCGCCCTCGGACGTGACGGCTACCTCTTCATCCGGCGCCTGGTGCCAGCGAAGCGTGTCGCGCGGCTGCGACGGCTGGTCCTGGACCACGCGCGCTGCGTATCGTGGCTCGATGCCGCCGCCGGCATGGACCAGGCGCGGGCGGCAACGGGCATCCGCGTGGGCGACTACCAAGCGCCCGAGTGGATGGCGCTGCAGGAGCGGGTCCAGTCGAGTGACGAGTTGTGGGCCGTGGGTGACGCCCCTGACATCCACCGCGTCCTGACCGCGGCATTCGGCAGGCCGAGCTTCCTGTTCCTCGGGATGAACACCTGTCGGGTGGTCTCACCCCACCCCGAGCTGGCGGCGCGCCTGCATCAGGACACACACTACGTCCGCCTGCCGGACGAGTTCGTGACGGTCTGGGTGCCGCTGGGCGACTGCCCCGTCGCGCTCGGGCCGCTCGCGGTGGTGCCCGGCTCGCACCGGCGCGGACTCCTGCCGCACCACGGCGTGGGCATCGTCGATGGCGGCGTGGACGTCGAGGACGATGTGGTCTGGCACTCGGGCGATTTCGCCTGCGGCGACGCGCTCGTCCTGAGTCGCCTCACGATCCACCGCGCGCTCCCCAACCTGAGCGGCCACACCCTGCGCCTCTCGGCGGATCTGCGCTATGGGTTCCGCAACAGCGATGCGGGGTGACCAACCGGGAGCACCGGGCAGACGCGTCGACGTGTGCCAGTTCGACGGCGCCGCCACCGCCGAGACGTTCGCCGCCGGCTGGTTGCACGCCGCGGATGCCAAGACGCGCGCCACGGTGGTAGTGCAGATCCCGGAGCCGGCCGTCGCGTGAGGACGCTGCTCGATTGCACGGCGCTGACCGGCGATCCCGACGCCCTGCGCTCCCAGGCCATGCGAGACGGTTGCCTGTTCCTGCGCGGCATCCCGGGCGCCGAGGCGGTGGCGCCGCTCGCGGCATTGGTACGCCAGGTCGCGGAGGCGCTCGGGTTCGTGCTGCCCGACGCGGAAATCCGCTCGCCGCCATGCGTGCGCCCCGGGGCGGCGCTCGACGGCACGGGGTACGACGACCCGCGCTGGCTCGAGTTGCAGCAGCGGGTGCTGCCCGACCCCCGCTTCGCTGCCGTCGGCGACCACCCGGAGTTGCTGCGGGTGATCGAGATCCTGTTCGGCGAGTCGCCCCTGACCCGCCGTGGCGACATCTGTCGCATCGCGCTCCCTGGGGCGCCGCACCTGACCACGCCACCGCACCAGGACCATTGGTACACGGGCGGGTCCATGAATCTCTGGACGACGTGGATCGCGCTGTCCGACGCGCCCCTGGAGCTGGGTCCGCTCGCGGTGCTCCCGGGCTCCCACCGCGCGGGGCTCCTGCCGCACGGCGGCGAGGGCGCCGGGCGGCAGGGAGTGCACGTTCCGGACGCCTCAGAGTTCGCGGCGGCGCCCCTCGTCGCGGGCGACTCCATCCTCTTGAATTGCCTCACGGTCCACTGCGCGCTCCCGAACCTCACGCGCGATCGCGTCCGCGTCTCCGTGGACTACCGCTACCAGCCCGCGAGCGAGCCGATCCACGTGGCCCGCGTTGACGGGACTCGCGCGGGCCCGTGAGCACTCAGCCGCGGCACGCCGCGAGAGCCCTCACGAACGGCTCCGCCCAGTTGATCGCGGTGAAGCGGTGCAGCGCGGCGCCAAGAACGTCAGCACTTCCGTGACGCACAGGAGTTTCGAACGTCCCTTGCAGTGCGGCAGAGCGCACCACCCCGAAGGCCCTCGCGCCGCAAGCCGCTATCCCGCGTGGCCTTCAGCGGCCAGTGGTTGCGGCCTCGCACGCAGCGCCCAAGCCACGCCGGCGATCAGCAGCACGATGCCCAGCGCGCTCAGCGGGGCGGGCCACTGGCCACGCAGCGCGAACGCATAGCCGAGCGCCGACAGCGTTTCGAAGACGATCAATTGCCCGGCCAGCGTGGTCGGCAAGCGCTGGCTCGCCTCGTTCCAGCACAGGGTGCCGAGCCACGAGGCGAACAGGCCGATCGCGAACATCAGCCCGGCGAAGAACCACGGCCTGGGCCCGAGCGGCATCGCGAAGGAGTCGCCACGCCAGGCGGTGAACGCCCACCACAGCGCATAGCCGGCCAGGGCCAGCGGCAGCGTGGCCACGCCCTGCGCAGTGGCCCAGCCGCGCGGGTTGCGCCCGGCGTGCGCGCGCAGCCAGTCGGCGTTGCGGATCGGGTACCAGGTCCAGCACGCCACGGCGCCCACCGCGAGCAGCGCGCCGAGCGCATAGCGGCCGAGATCGGTGTCGGGCTCGGCGCGCAGCGCCTGCAGCTCGGCATGGTTGACGCAGGCGATGCCGGCGCCGATCAGCGCCAGCGACGGCGCGAGCTGCGCCCACGGCAGGCGGCCGTCGCGGCGCGCGTCGCGCAGGTTCGACGTGATCGCGATCACCACCGGCAGCGTGCCGATGATCATCGTCGGCAGCGGTCCGCCGGCGCGCTGGATGCTGCTCGCGAGGAACAGGTAGTAGACGATGTTGCCGATCAGCGCGAGCCTGGCGGCTTCGAGCCAGTCCTCGCGCGTCAGCGAGCGCAGCGCGCTGCGGTCGAGCCATGCCAGCGGCAGCGCGATCAGGCCGAACGCGAGGTAGCGCCCGAACGACTGCAGCGCCGCGGGGTACTCCGGCAGCAGCAGCGGGCCGACGAACACCAGGCCCCACATCAGCCCGGCGGCCAGCGCGAACAAAGCCCCGGAGACAAGCGACGCGCGCCCCATCACGCCGCGAGTGTCGCCGATCGCGCGAGGTGCCCGTGCTCAGCGAGGTCAGGGCGCCTTCGCCACGCGCTGCGACGGCAGCTTCCAGGCGCCGGTCTTGATTTCGTCGTGCGTCAGCCGCCGCACCTCGACCGCTGACACGCCGCCGATGCGCAGCTTGCGCGCGGCGGCACGGCTCAGGTCGATGATGCGCCCCTTGACGAACGGCCCGCGGTCATTGACCTTGACCACCACCTGCCGCCCGTTGGCCGGGTTGCGCACCAGCGCGTAGCTCGGCAGCGGCATCGTCTTGTGGGCGGCGGTCATCGCGTTCATGTCGTAGCGCTCGCCGCTGGCGGTGCGCTTGCCGTGAAACGGCGCGCCGTACCACGACGCCAGGCCGCGCTCGAACATCGGCACGTCGGTGTGCTCGGGCTGGTAGCGCTGGCCCTTGATCTCGTAGGCGTGGTTCGGCGGCCCGCTGCGCAGCCGCTCGACGCGAGGCTTCGCCTCCAGCGGCGGCCGCTGCGGCTTCGGCGGCGCGGGCGGCTTCGTCAGTGCTGCCGGCGGCAGCACGACCGACGGCGGCACGACCGGCGGCGGCGCGGCCGGAGGCGGCGCGGCCGGAGGCGGAGCAGGCGGCTCGGGCGCCAGCAGGCCGCAGCCCGACAACGCCGCGGCCAGCGCGCCGGTTGCGAAGACGATGCAGCCGTGCCGCAGCGAACGCGAATCCATCGCGGGTCACTGTGGTCAGCCCCGTCGCGTACAGGTGTTTCGAAGCGGTGTCAGCCGTGGCCTACGTGACCGGGCGCACGCCGATCGCCGCTGTTACCGCGGCGCCCTTGACAGTGCGCGCGTTGGCTATGCTTGGCGGGCCGCCGACGCGAGGAGACCCAAATGGCCAAGGAACACCTGCTGGCACTCGACCAGGGCACGTCGAGCTCGCGCGCGATCGTGTTCCACGCCAGCGGGCGCATCGTGGCGATGGCGCAGCGCGAGTTCCGCCAGCTCTATCCGCAGCCGGGCTGGGTCGAGCACGACGCCGGCGAGATCTGGGACACGCAGCTCGCGATGGCGCGCGAGGCGCTGGCCCAGGCGCAGCTGAAGGCCGTCGACATCGCGGCGATCGGCATCACCAACCAGCGCGAGACCACGCTGCTGTGGCAGCGCGCGAGCAGCACGCCGATCCACCACGCGATCGTCTGGCAGGACCGCCGCACCGAGCCGCTGTGCGCGCAGTTGCGCGCCCGCGAGGGCTTCGCCGACCAGGTGCGACGCTCGACCGGCCTGGTGATCGACCCGTACTTCTCGGCCACCAAGATCCGCTGGCTGCTCGATCAGGTGCACGGCGCGCACGTCGACGCGGCGCATGGCGCGCTCGCCTTCGGCACCATCGATTCGTGGCTGCTGTGGAAGCTCACCAGCGGCCGCGTGCACGCCACCGACGTCAGCAATGCGTCGCGCACGATGCTGTTCGACGTGCGCCACAACCAGTGGGACCGCGAGCTGCTGAAGGTGCTGCAGATCCCCGACAGCGTGCTGCCGAAGGTGTACCCGTCGAGCCACCTGTACGGCGAGACTGACCCGCAGTGGTTCGGCGCGCCGATCCCGATCGCCGGCATCGCGGGCGACCAGCAGAGCGCGCTGTTCGGCCAGGCCTGCTTCAAGGCCGGGCTGGCCAAGAACACCTACGGCACCGGCTGCTTCATGCTGATGCACAGCGGCGAGCGCTTCGAGGTGTCGACCAACGGGCTCGTGACCACCGCCGCTGCGCAGACCTCGGCGACGCCGCAGTTCGCGCTCGAGGGCAGCGTGTTCATCGGCGGCGCAGTCGTGCAGTGGCTGCGCGACGGCCTCAAGGCCATCGCCGGCAGCGGCGAAGTGCAGCGGCTGGCCGAAAGCGTGCCCGACTCGGGCGGCGTGATGTTCGTGCCCGCCTTCACCGGCCTGGGCGCGCCGTACTGGAACGCCGACGCGCGCGGCGCGATCGTCGGCCTCACGCGAGGCAGCACGGTGGCGCACATCGCGCGCGCGGCGCTGGAGAGCATCGCGTTCCAGAGCGCCGCGCTGCTGCAGGCGATGGCGCGCGACGCCAAGGCCGCGGGCGTGGCGGCGGTCAGCGAGCTGCGCGTCGACGGCGGCGCCAGCGTCAACGACCTGCTGATGCAGTTCCAGGCCGACCTGCTCGGCATCCCGGTGGTGCGGCCGCAGGTGGTGGAGACCACCGCGCTCGGCGCGGCCTATCTTGCAGGGCTCGCCACCGGCGTCTACAAGAGCCTCGACGAGCTGGCCGCGCAATGGCGCGCCGAGCGGCGCTTCCTGCCGACGATGCCGCGCGATCGCGTGGCCGAGCTGATGCAGCGCTGGGAGCGCGCGGTACGGCAGACCGTGGCTGCGTGAGGCCGGCCGCCGCAGCGCGCGGCTTCTGACACCACGCTCAGCAGCGGTCGCGACGCCCAAGGTCGCGCTGCCGCCCGGCGCGGGCCATTTCGCGTACGTGGCCAACACCGAGGGCAATCTGGCGGGCTGCACGGGCTCGGATGGCGTCGCCTCGAGCTAGGGCCGCGCGCGGAACGGCAGCATGCGGGGAAGCAACCTGAGCGTCGGTGGCCCCTGAACCACGGGGATGGTCCGCGTCGTGTGACGGTCGTGTGACGCTCAGCCGTCTAGCCTCAACCCGGACCGTCAACACCGCGGTGCACACGATCCGGGAACGTCAAACATGAACACTCAGTGTCTCTTGCGCAACGCCAGCATCGCCCTGCTGGCAGTCGCCCTGGCCGCGTGCGGCGGCGGCGACGAACCCGCACCCGGCAATCCGGGATCCACGGCGCGGCCGTCGACCCCCGCACCGGCCCCGACCCAAATCAACGTCTCACCGACACGCTTGAGCCTGGCACCGGGTCAAACCGCAAGACTGACCGCGGTCGCGGTCGACAACAGCGGCGCGCCGATCGCGGCCAGCGTCAGCTGGCAGAGCTCGGATCCTGCCAAGGTCGTGATCGAGAACAACGACACCGCGCGTGGCGTCGCCGAGGGCAGCGCGACGCTCACCGCAGTCAGCGGCTCGATCAGCAGCAGCCCGCTCCCGGTGCGCGTGGCCGCGCCGATCGCCAGCGCCGGGCTGATCGACGCCGCACTCGCCGCCGGCACCATCGACGCGACCACCGCGCTCAAGTACAAGGTCTTCGCCGCCTACAACGATCCGCGGCTACCGTTCGAATACCTCGGCAACCAGCGGCCGCGCTACGAGAGCTACCTGGGCCAGCAGCTTGCGCTCGCGTTCCCGAAGCTGTCCGAAGCCGACCAGCGCGAGATGTCGCCGTTCATGCTGCCGCCGATCTACGAGGACAGCTGGCTCGGGCAGCGCGAAGCCGCTGCGCAGGCAGCATCGGATCCATCGCAATCCAAGGCCGCGAGCAACGGTCGTGTGAGGCCCCTGGCCGATGCGCGGCCAGTGTGTTCGGGCCGCATCACGCGCGGCTGGGAGAAGGTCGACAGCGAGCACTTCCGCGTCTGGTTCAACCAGGCCAAGTTCCCGCAGGACGCCAGTGCCGCGGCGACCACGGTCGCGTTCCTCGAGGGGGCTCATGCCAAGCTGGTGGCGCTGGGCATGCGGCCGCCCGTCTCGGACGATGACCTCGACTGCAACGGCGGTGACGGTCGCTTCGACTTCTATCTCGTCGAATCCGGGACATGGGGCGTGGGTCCTGACGGGAACGGAAGCACGGTCTTGGGCGGGGCGAAACCATTGGAGTCGGCGGGGTCGACGGTGCCGATGTTCATGGTCGTCATGCGAACCCTGGTGGGCACGAACCTCTTCTCCGGGACCGTGGCCCACGAGTACATGCACGCGGTGCAGTCGGCGTACGAGAACAAGTTCAACCTGCCCGACGAGGCCCTAACCTTCCTCTCCGACGCGACGGCCGATTGGGCGATCGACTACCTCGTCGACGCCTCCGACCCGGGCGTCAACGGCGAGCATTCGAGCGCCCCTGGCTTGCTGGACCACGCGGACACGCCGCTGTGGGCGCCGACCGACAGCAGCCTGAAGAACTACGGTAGCTATCTGTTCTTCCAGTTCGTCTCGAGGATGCGCAACGCCCAGGGCGCCAGCTACGGCGGGCCGGAAGCGATCAGGGACGTGTGGGCGTTGATCGCCGCGCAACCCAGCGACAGCCCGCCGAACATGCTGGCGGCGCTGAACAGGGCGCTGCCCCTCGGCCTGACTGCGACCTGGAACGATTTCTCGGTCGCTGCCTGGAACCAGGGGCCGGTCGACCGCTTCATGCAATTGGACGGGCTCACGCAAACCGCGAAAGTGGCCCGCACCACTTCAATCGAATTCGGCACCGGCGCTGGCAGCGGCTTCAGGATGACGGGCAGCCCTGCCGAATACGACTGGCAGGTCGCAGGCGGCTGGAAGCCAGTTTGGATCCAAGAGTTGTCGTTCCGCATCGAACGCTTCCTGTTCCCGGATGACAAGGTGAGTACGCTCACCTTCTTCAACGGCTACACCTACGGCCTCAGGCGGGAAGCGGTCGGGTTCGCCGACCAGCGGTACAACCCGCCGAAGACACTCATGGCCGGCGACACGCTGCTGGCCTACACGCCGACCGCGCAAGAGCGCGGCGGCGGCCGCGACTTGACCGCGCTGATCAAGATCGGCGGCCAGTGGACGGTGGAGAACTGGCGCAACACCGCGACGCGCTTCTTCTGCCGTGAGCGCAACGCCGAGAAGATCGAGGAACTCGTCCTGATCTACTCCAACGGCGCCTACACCGATACCCGGGGGGCCGAGCTCGAGGGCGACAACGCAATCGGGCCGGTACCGATCGTGCAGTACGTCGGCGGGGTGCCGGCCGATCCTGCCGTCTTGCTGCCGACGGAGGAATCGAAACTGGTGGCGTCGGAGATGCCTTGCCACGAAATGACGGGCACCGCCACCGGGCGCATCGCGGTCAGCGGCGGGTCGAACAACTTCACCGTCGAGAGCAGGCTCAGCGCCACGCTGCGTGGCCGCCCGGCCGGGGGCACCGTGCAGGTCAACGGTCGAACCGCCACCGGCCTGCCCGGTGTCATGTTCGAGACCGTGGCAGGCACGCACTCCGGCAGCGTCAATGGCGTGGTGGCCGCCTGCCGCGCGGCCCCGCTGGCGTTCAGTTCACCATTTCCTGGTCTGCCGAACGCGAGCTTCAGCCTGAATGCCAACTACCTGCCGGACGCGGCGGCCTTCGGCACGTACAGCGGCAGCGGCGACGCACTTCAGCTCGTCGCCTCGCCAGCCAGCGGCTGCACGGTGAGCAGCGCCGCCATCGAGTTGCCGGCTCCAAACGCCTACGACTTCGATGCGCTCTGGTACGCGAGCACCGCCGAGTCGCAGTTCAAGGTCGATCTCGTCAACCGCCGCCTGCAGCAGAGCAACGTCGACGGTCCGGCGCCCTACACCGGCAGCTATCTCGGGCCGTTCGTCAACCGTTCGAGCTGGTGTTTCGTCGCCACGCGCGAAGGTCAGGCGCCGCCGGCAGGAGTCTGCCCTTGACGCCGAAGCTGGCCCGTGCCGCGGCAGCGCCATCCCTGATCGACCCCCACCACCGATCCCGCACGGAGCGTCGTCCATGATCCACCGCATCCACATCGCGCTGCTGACCGCCGCCGCAGCCCTGCTGTCCGCCTGCGGCGGCGGCGACCCGGCGCCCGGCACGCCGCCGTCCGTCGACGCCACGGCCGTGCCGGCAGCGATCACGACTGCCCCGCAGAGCGCAACCGTGCTCGAGTTGCAAACGGCGACGTTGTCGGTGGCCGCATCGGGCAGTGCACCGTTCACCTACCGGTGGCAGCGCAGCGTGGACGGCACAACCTGGGTCGACATCGCCGGGGCCACCGGCGACAGCTACACCACGCCGCAGCTGCTGCGCACCGACAGCGGCCAGCTGCTGCGCGTCATCGTCGGCAATGCTGCGCAGCCGCCCGCGGTCAGCGCGGCCGCGCAGCTGACGGTGACGCCGGATGCTGCGGTGGTGCTCGCCTCGGGTGGCACGGTCAGCGGCGACAACGGCAACATCCGGCTCGACGTGCCCGCAGACACCCTGCTCGGGCCGACGCGGTTTCGCTTCACGCCGCTGGACGCGCTGCCCGGACTGCCGACCGAGTACGAACTGGTTCCCGGCACCGGCTACCGGATCGACCACGAAGGGCCGGGCTTGGTGCCCGAAATGCCGGTGACGGTGACCTTTCGTTCGGCGGCCGCCCGCCCGACGAGCGCCAAGACCGTCATGCTCGCCGCCAGCGCCTCGCGGTCCGTGCGAGCGGCCTCACCGAGCGGCAGCAGCTACGGCTTCTTCATGGCTTGTCAAGAAGGCAGCGACGGTCAGCTCGTCCCGTTCGAAGATGCCCAGCAGGGCGAGGCCAAAGGATTCATCATCTTGTGTCCGAATGCGCCAGACGGCAGCCCGCCGGGTGGCAGCACGACCGTCGGGGAGGTGCGGCCGGCACCGGAGCTCAGACCGAGCATCACCCAGCAGCCCCTCAACGCCGCGGTCGCGACGCCCCAGCCGGTCGCGTTCTCGGTCGTCGCGACAGGCCACGCGCCGCTGCGCTACGCGTGGTTGCGCAACGGCGCGACGATCCCGGGGGCGACCAGCGCCACCTACACGATCGACGCACCGACGGCCAGCGACAACGGCGCGCACTTCAGTGTCATCGTGACGAACAGCCTCGGCCAGGCAGTGAGCCGCGAGGCATTGCTGACCATCGGGGAGGCTCCGTTGAAGGGCCCGACCGACATCGCGTTC
The DNA here is from genome assembly GCA_015075545.1 of Ideonella sp. Lineage (GTDB taxonomy): Bacteria > Pseudomonadota > Gammaproteobacteria > Burkholderiales > Burkholderiaceae_C > JAEUPI01. Next base: position 545,564 of record JABTUC010000001.1, read on the forward strand.
GGCGCGAGTGGCGATGCCTACATCGCCGACACCTTCAATAACGCAATTCGCAAGCTTTCCGTTGCCGGCGTGCTTTCGACGTACGCTGGAGAGGCCTCATTGTCGGGCGTGAGCCCACCGGTGGCATCCGTGATGCTGGCCAGCCCCTTCGGCGTCGTCTCGGACCTGTCGGGGAACTTGTACGTGGCCGAGTTCTCAGCCCACAGGATCCGCAAGATCACCCCCGATGGACTGGTCTCGAACTTCGCAGGCGAAGGTGGCGTGTTCGGAAGCGCCGACGGCGTCGGCACGGCGGCGCGATTCAGCAACCCGCAAGGGCTGGCGATCGACGGGGCCGACAATCTCTACGTCGCGGACACCGGCAACCAGACCATCCGCAAGATCACGCCGGCGGGCGTGGTGACGACCCTTGCGGGGCAGGCTCGCGAGTTCGGCTTCGCAGACGGCACTGGCTCCGCGGCCCGATTCAACGTGCCGCGTGGCATCGCCTCCGACACGCTCGGCGACGTCTACGTCGCCGACAGCAGCAACCAGGTCATCCGGCGCATCACTCCCGACGGCGTCGTGACGACGATCGCCGGCGCGCCGGGCGTGGCCGGCAGCCAGGATGGGGCCGCAGCCGCTGCGCGCTTCAAAGACCCACCAGGTATCGCGGTCGACGCGGCGGGCAATCTCTACGTCGCGGACCAAGGCAACCACACCATCCGGAAGATCACTCCCGACGGCGTGGTCAGCACCATCGCCGGCTTGGCCGGGGCAGCCGGCTACGCGGATGGCAGCGGAAGCGCCGCGCGCTTCAACAACCCGGAGGGCATTGCGGTCGATGCCGCAGGCAACGTCTACGTGGCCGACCGCGGGAACAGCGCCATCCGCAGGATCACACCCGCTGGCGTCGTGAGCACGGTGTTCTAGCTAACTTCCGCGTCGACCGCATCCGCACGCTGAACCCCGCCAGCGAGTCGTTTCGCGACGAGCCCGGCAAGACGCTGGCCGATCTGCTGCGCCTGGTGCGCGCAGCGTGATCGGGATCGTTCAAGGCAGCCCGAGGTAGAGGTACACCGCCTGGTTGGCCGAGCTGGCGCGCCCGTAGCCCAGGTAGACCGGCCCCAGCGGCGTGTCGGCCGCGATGTAGATGGCGTTGCCGTGCCGCGTCTGCGGCTGGTTGCCCAGGCCGCTGGTGAGGCGGCCGACCTCGGCCGACAACCCGAGCGACACGCCGTCGAGGAAGCCCGGCGAGGCGATGCGGTAGTTGTAGATCAGCCGCCCGAAGCGCATGTCGCGGGCGAGGAACTCGCCGGTGCGATAACCCGACAGCCGCAGGAAGCCGCCCAGGCTCGACAGTTCGTAGAACGGCAGCTCGTCGCCGGCGAGCGCCAGCGAGCCCAGGATGCCGAGCTGCAGCGTGTGACGCCGCCACGATAGCGCGCCTTGCGCGTCGAGGCTCAGGCGGTCGAAGTCGCTGTCGGCGCCGAGCGCCCGGCGCGAGCGGAACAGCCGGGCGTCGAGCGCATAGCCTGCGCGCGGAAAGCTCAGGCTGTCGAGCTGATCGAGGCGCAGGCGCAGCAGCGTGCCCCCCACCGACTGCGGCGGCGCCAGCAGGTCGGCCGGAATGGTGCTGGTGTCGTCGCCGAGGCTGGCACTGCCGCGCACCACGCCGAGGCGGATCTCGCCCGCACGCCCGAACGGCACGCCGAGCATCAGATCGCCCTGCTCGATGTCGCGGGTGAAGCGCGCGATGCGCTGGCCGCCCGAATAGACGTCGAACGGGTCGCTCGCGAACTCGGCGCCGGCGGCGACGAACCAGCGCTGCGCCGGCGACAGCGGCTGGTGCCACTCGCTGCGCAGGCGCTCGTTGTTGCCGATCTGCAGGTCGTTGCGCCACTCGCCGCCCCACGCGTTGAGCCAGGTCCAGCGGTGGGTGGCGCGCAGGTTGAAGGTCGAGCGGCCCTCGAAGTCGGTGGACAGGCCGAGGCCGAAGCGCAGGTAGTTGGGCCCCCAGGCCTTCTCGGTGACGTCGACCGTCATCAGGTCGCCACCACCGGGCTGCTTGCTGAGGAAGTAGCTGACGCTCTCGAAGTCGCCGCTGCCGTAGATGCGCCGCATGTCGGCCTCGGCCACTGCCGGGTCGAAGGTGTCGCCGGGCTGCGTGCGCATCGCGCCGCGTACCGCGTCGGGGTTGACGCGATCGACGCCCTTGATCTCGATGCCGGCGATGCGCACCTGGCCGCCGCCGGTCTGCGCGGTGCGCGCGGCGGCACGCGCGGCATAGGCATCGGCGTCGATCTGCAGCCGTGCCAGCCGCCCGGCCAGGCCGCGCGCGGCGCGTTCGCCGGCCGCTGCGGCCTCGGCGATGCGGTCGAAGTCGGCGCTGCCGACGCTGCCCAGATCGGGCGTGATCAGCACGTCGTCGGGGCCGATCTCCTTCAGCGACCGGCTGACGTTGTTGTTGGTGAGGATGCGCGTGAGCTGGTCCGACACCGACAGCAGCGACGTGATCTCCTGCTGCGGCAGCAGCGGCGTGCCGATGTCGACCGCGATCACCACCTGCGCGCCGAGACTGCGCGCCACGTCGACCGGCAGGTTGCGCGACAGGCCGCCATCGACCAGCAGGCGGCCATCGATCTCGACCGGGCTGATGACCGCGGGGATCGCCATGCTGGCGCGCACCGCGCGCTCCAGGCTGCCGTGGTCGAGCACCACCATCTCGGAAGTCGCGATGTCGGTGGCGATGGCGCGGAAGCGGATCGGCAGCCGATCGAAGTCGCTGTCGCGCTGGCGCGCCGTCAGCCGTCGCAGCACCGCCTCGAGCGCGACGCCCGCCACCGCACCCTTGGGCAGGCGCAGCCCTTGCAGGCTGACCCCGACCTCGGGGCCGATGTAGTTGAGCCGGTCGTCGGCCTTGCGGCGCATCGGCACGTCCTCGCGCGGCCTGTCGCGCAGCAGATCGGCGGTCTTCAGCGGCTTCATCTGCGCCTCGATCTCGGCCAGCGGCATGCCGCTGGCGTAGGCGGCGCCGACGATCGCGCCGGCGCTGGTGCCGACGATGAGGTCCACCGGCACGTGCAGCGCCTCCAGCACCTTCAGCACGCCGAGGTGCGCGCCGCCGCGCGCGCCGCCGCCGGCCAGCACGAGGCCGATGCGCGGCCGTGGCGCCGATGCCGCCGCAGCGGCCGGCGTCGCCACCGGCTGCGACCGGGCCGGCACTCCGGCCCCCAGCGCCGCCGCCAGCGCCAGCGCGACAGCCACGCAGCGATGCCGGCGTGTCATGCCTGCCGCGCCAGCGCCGACCACGGCGGCGAGTCCGGGACCCGGGCGTCGATCATCGAATCGCGCCTCGCCTCAGAAGTGGATCGTCACCGCGTCGACGACATCGTGGTGCGCGTCGACGATCGGCATCCAGTGCCACTTGTCGAACGTGGTGCACGGATGCGAGATGCCGAGCACGACGCGGTCGCCGACGGCCAGCGCACGCGCCGCCGCGCCGTTCGGGTCGAACGCCAGGTAGGCGTGCTGGTCGTTGAGCGCACTGATGCGCCAGAGCGGATCGGCCGGCTCGACGCGTTGCGCGCCGCGCGGCGCGACGCCGATCGGTTGCGGCAGCCCCATGTCGAAGCCGACGTCGCGCCGCCCCGCCGTCAGGATGGCCAGCCCCGGTTCGGGCAGGCTCTGCACGCAGCTCCACAGTTGCAGCGCCGGTTTCAGGCCGTCGCCGCAGCCGCAGCGCGCGACGACCCGCTGCACCAGCCGACGATAGTGGTCGTGGTCGTGCGTGACATAGCAGCCCGAGCGCAGCAGGCCGCGCACCGGCTGCTGCAGGTTCAGCCGCAGCCGCGCGGCGACGAGGTCGAAGATGCCCGAGCCGCCGGCCGACACGATGACCTCGTCGGCCTCGAACAGCGCTTCGCGGTCGCAGGCGTGCGCCACCGCGGCCACGCGCTGCATCAGCGCGCCGGCGTACTCGCGGTCGCGCGCGTCGTCGCCGCTGGCGCCCAGACCCTCGTAGCACTCGATGCCGGCCAGCCGCACCGCGGCGCTGGCACGCAGCGCGCGCGCCAGCGCCAGCGCCTCGTCGTGGCCACGCACGCCGGTGCGACCGCCCGGCACGCCGATCTCGAGCAGCACCTCGAACGGCGGCGCGTCGGCGTTTGCCGCGGCCCACGCCTCGATGCGCTGCAGTTGCGCCGGCGAGTCGACCAGGAACACCACGCGCAGGTCGGCATGCTGGGCGCGCAGAGATTGCAGCGCCGACAGCTCGACGGCCTGCACCAACTGGTTGGCGATCAGCGCGCGCCGCACGCCCGCGGCAACGCCGACGCGAAGCTGGAACACGTTGGCGAAGGTGATGCCCCAGGCGCCCGCTGCGAGCTGGCGCGCGAACAGCTCGGGCGACATCGTGGTCTTGCCGTGCGGCGCCAGGTCGATGCCCTGCGCGCGCGCATAGGCCTGCATCCAGTCGATGTTGTGCGCCAGCGCCTGCGCATCGAGCACCGCCAGCGGCAGCGGCAGGTCGCCGGCCAGCACGTTCCAGCCGCGCGCGGCGATGTCGCGCGGCTCGCACGGCGGCGCATCGGGCGGGTAGCCCTTGAGCCACGGACCGAGCGTCATCGCAGGCGCTGCGGCATGTCGGGCTGCCCGAGCAGCCGCACCAGTTGCTCGATGCTCTCGAGGTTGTGCACCGGCAGGAAGCGGTCGACGTGCGGCAGCATCGCGCGGATGCCCGCCGCCTTGGGCTGGAAGCGGTCGAAGCGCAGCAGCGGGTTGAGCCAGATCAGCCGCCGGCAGCTCTTGGCCAGCCGCTCCATCTCGCGCGACAGCGCGTCGGTGTCGCCGTGCTCGAGGCCGTCGCTGATCAGCAGCACCGTGGTGCGGCTGCTCAGTGCCCGCCGCGCCCAGCGCTGGTTGAACTCGTGCAGGCAGGTCGTGATGCGCGTGCCGCCCGACCAGTCGTCGACCGCCTTGACGGCCTGCGCCACCGCGATGTCGGGGTCGCGGCTCTTCAGCAGCCGCGTGATGCGCGTCAGCCGCGTGCCGAAGACGAAGCTCTCGACGCGCGCCTCGGCGTGGCCCAGCGCGTGCGCGAAGTGCAGCAGCATGCGCGAGTAGCGGCTCATCGAGCCCGAGATGTCGGCCAGCACGACCATCGGCGCCGGCAGCGGACGCGGCCGGCGCCAGCGCAGGCCCCACAGCTCGCCGCCGGCACGCCCCATGCCGCGCAGCGTGGCGCGCCAGTCGACACGGCCGGCGCGCGGCGAACCCGCCTGGCGGCGCGTGGGCAGCGGCTCGAACACCCAGCGCATCTGCGCCAGCGCGCGGCGCGCGGCGTGCCACTCGTCGGCGCTCATGGTGTCGAAGTCGGCCTTGTTCAGCAGCTCGCGATCGCTCATCGTGAACGCGGCGTCGAACTGCACCTGTTCGTCGGGCTGCAGCGGCTGCTGCCCGGGACGCGGGTTGGGGAACAGCGCGTCGCCCAGGCGCCGGTTCTCGCGCTGCTCGGGCGCCAGCGCCGCCTGCGCGCGCACCTTGGGCAGCAGCATCGCGCGCATGCGGCCTTCGAGGTCGGGATCGCGCCAGAACAGCTCGAACGCCTGGTCGAACAGATCCTTGTGCTCGATGCGGTCGAGCATGCACGTGCTCAACACCGCGTGAAAGTCGCGCCGGCTGTCGAAGCCGGCAAGCCGCAACGCCTGCAACGCGAGCTGCACGCGGTCGGTGCCCACCGACACGCCGGCCGAGCGCAGCACACGCGCGAAGTGCATGACGTTCTCGGCGAGATGGCCGGGGGCTTGGCGGAGCACCGCTGCCATATTCTCAGGCGCTTCGTGCCGGCGGTACCACTGCCCGCAGCGAGCGGACAAAGCCGCGGGCGGGTATGCGCCGGCGCTCGAATGCGGCAGCCCCTCGCTGCGCGAGGGGTTCCCTGCGCTGCTCGATCGCATGGCCCGCGGCGAAACTCGCTTCACTCCCTTCGGTCGTTGCGCTCGGACAATCGCCGCGAGTCAGAACACGAAGCGCGCGCTGCGCGCGCGCGGCCATGCGCTCTGCGCTGCTCGGCGCCGCATATGTCGCTGCCGGCGCACACCCGCCCCCGGCTTTGCCAGCACCACCGTGGCATGCGCCGGCAAACACCACGAGCACTGCAGCGCGGTGGGCGGTGCCGGTGGGGGCGACTTGTGGGGCGGCGAGAAGCGCAGCGGCGCGAGGGGAAGTCCGGCGCCGCAGGCGACGGACCGGCGAGGACGCCGTGAAGTTCGCGGCGCGTGCAGCGCCGCGAACAGCGGTACCGCAGCCGCCCTCGTGGCGCGACCGCAGCGCATCGCGCGCGCCCCGCGCAGGCCGGCCATGCCGCCACAGTAGGAGCCCCCGCCGGGCACCGCCCACCGCGCCGCGCCGCGTTCAGCACAGCAAAGCCCCTCAAGCCGGCGCGCGCGCCGCGCTGCGCACCTCTTCCAGCAACCGCGCCGCCTCGCCGCCTTGCATGCGGGCGATGTCGTCCTGGTACTTGAGCAGCACACCGAGCGTGTCCTGGATCACCGCGGGGTCGAGCACCAGGGCGTCGAGCTGCATCAGCGCGCGCGCCCATTCGATCGTCTCGGCGATGCCCGGCTGCTTGTACAGCTCCACCTGGCGCAGCCGCTGCACGAAGGCGACGATCTGCTGTGCGAGCTGCTGCGCCACGCCGGGCACGCGCCGCTGCAGCACCAGCAGCTCGCGTGCCGCATCGGGGAACGCCACCCAGTGGTACAGGCAGCGGCGCTTGACCGCGTCGTGGATCTCGCGCGTGCGGTTCGAGGTCAGCACCACGATCGGCGGCGTCTTGGCCTTCACGGTGCCGAGCTCGGGAACCGTGATCTGGAACTCCGAAAGCACCTCGAGCAGAAAGGCCTCGAACGGCTCGTCGGCGCGATCGAGCTCGTCGATCAGCAGCACCGGTGGCACCGCCCGCTCGGGTCGATGGCCTGCAGCAGCGCAGCGCTGGATCAGGAACTTGCGCGAGAACAGCTCGTCGGCGAGGCGGGCGCGGTCGGCGCCGGTGCCTTCGGCGAGGCGGATCTCGAGCATCTGGCGGCCGTAGTTCCACTCGTAGGCCGCGCCGGCGAGGTCGAGCCCTTCGTAGCACTGCAGGCGGATCAGCTCGCGCCCGAGCATGTGGCTCAGCGTGCGCGCGATCTCGGTCTTGCCGGTGCCGGGCTCGCCTTCGAGAAACAGCGGCCGCTGCAGCTTCAGCGCCAGGAACACCGCAGTGGCGAGCTGCCGGTCGGCGACGTAGTCGAGGCTCAGCAGGCGCTGCTGAAGTTCGTCGATGCTGCTTGGGATGTCGCTCATGCTGCCGCCAGAAACAAAGAACGCCGCGTTGCCGCGGCGTCCTCAGTGTGTCACAGGCTGCTCAGCCCCTTCAGCCGACGGCCCTCTTTGCCAGCACCGGGATCAGCGCGGCGCGGTACTCGGCCGAGCCGTGCAGGTCGCCATTGAGGCCCTTGGGGTCGATCTTCACGCCGTCGCAGGCGGCGCCCGACCAGCTGCCCGCGAGCTTCTGCTCGAGCGCGGTGGCGCGGAACACGCCGTTGCTGCCGGCGCCGGTCACCGCCACCCGCACGCCGCCCTTGCCCTTGGCGACGAACACGCCCACCAGCGCGAAACGCGACGCCGGCTGGTTGAACTTCTGCCAGCCCGCCTTCTCGGGCACCGGGAAGCTCACCGCGGTGATGATCTCGCCATCGTTGAGCGCGGTGGTGTAGAGGCCCTTGAAATAGTCGTCGGCGGCGATGGTGCGCTTGTCGGTGTGGATGGTCGCGCCGAGCGCCAGCGCAGCGGCCGGGTAGTCGGCCGCCGGGTCGTTGTTGGCGATGCTGCCGCCGATGGTGCCGCGGTTGCGCACCTGGCGGTCGCCGATGCCGCCGGCGAGCTTGGCCAGCGCGGGGATCGCCTGCGCGACCTCCTTGCTCGCCGCCACCGCGGCGTGCGTGGTCATGGCGCCGATCTTGACGACGCCGCCGGAAACGCTGATGCCCTTGAGTTCGGCCAGGCCGCCCAGGTCGACCAGCGCCGCGGGCGCGGCCATGCCGATCTTCATCGCCGACAGCAGCGACTGGCCGCCGGCCAGCAGCTTGGCGTCGGCCGCGCCAGCCGCGCGGCCGGCCTCGGCCAGCGACGCCGGCTTCGCATAGGTGAATGCTTGCATGTGGTGTGCTCCTTCGATCAGCGCCCGCTCGGCCGCCCGGAGGGCGCTGAGGCCCCCTCGGGGGGCAGCGAGTCGAGCGAGCGTGGGGGTTTCATGTTCAGCGGGCCGCCGCTTGCGCGGCCTTCCACACGTTGTACGGCGATGCCGGCATCGGCACGTCCTTGACGCCCAGCGCGTTGCAGATCGCGTTGATGAGCGCCGGCGGCGAGCCGATCGCGCCGGCCTCGCCGCAGCCCTTGACGCCCAGCGGGTTGTGCGTGCACGGCGTGCCCTTGGCCGTCTTCACGGTGAACGACGGAAAGTCGTCGGCGCGCGGCATCGCGTAGTCCATGTAGCTGCCGGCCAGCAGCTGGCCGCTGGCGTCGTCGTACACGCCGTGCTCGAGCAGCGCCTGGCCGAAGCCCTGCGCCAGCCCGCCGTGCACCTGGCCCTCGACGATCATCGGGTTGATGACGTTGCCGAAGTCGTCGCACGCGGTGACGCGGTCGATCTTCACCGCGCCGGTGGCCGGGTCGACCTCGACCTCGCAGATGTAGGTGCCCGCGGGGTAGGTGAAGTTGCTCGGGTCGTAGAACGCGTTCTCGTTCAGGCCCGGCTCGAGTTTGTCGTGCGGGAAGTTGTGCGGCACGTACGCGGTCAGCGCCACCGCCCCGAACGGCACGCTCTTGTCGGTGCCCGCCACCTTGAAGACGCCGCCTTCGAACACGACGTCGGTGTCGGCCGCTTCCATCAGGTGCGCGGCGATCTTCTTGCCCTTGGCGATGATCTTGTCGGTGGCCTTGACGATCGCGGTGCCGCCCACCGCCAGCGAGCGGCTGCCGTAGGTGCCCATGCCGAACAGGATCTTGCCGGTGTCGCCGTGCTCGATGCTGACGTCGTCCATCGGGATGCCGAGCTTGTCGGCCACCACCTGCGCGAAGGTGGTCTCGTGGCCCTGGCCGTGGCTGTGGCTGCCGGTGAAGATCGTCACCTTGCCGGTCGGGTGCACGCGCACCTCGCCGGCCTCGAACAGCCCGGCGCGCGCGCCGAGCGCGCCGGCCACGCTCGACGGCGCGATGCCGCAGGCCTCGATGTAGGCCGAGTAGCCGATGCCGCGCTTCAGGCCCTTGGCTTCGCTGGCGGCCTTGCGCTTGGCGAAGCCGGCGACGTCGGCCAGCTCGATCGCCTGGCTCAGCGTGGCGTTGTAGTCGCCGGTGTCGTAGGTGAGGCCCACCGGCGTCGCGTACGGGAAGCTGGTGATGAAGTTGCGGCGCCGGATCTCGGCCGGATCGATGCGCATCTCGGTGGCCGCGGTCTCCACCATGCGCTCGAGCAGGAACGACGCCTCGGGCCGCCCGGCGCCGCGGTAGGCGTCGACCGGCGCGGTGTTGGTGAACATCGCCGTCACCTCGACGCGGATCTTCGGCGTCTTGTACTGCCCGGCCAGCAGCGTGGCGTAGAGGATGGTCGGCACCGCCGAGGCGAAGGTCGACAGATACGCGCCGAGGTTGGCGGTGGTGTCGACCTGCAGCGCCAGGAAGTGGCCGTCCTTGTCGAGGCCGAGCCGGGCGGTGGTGATGTGGTCGCGGCCGTGCGCGTCGGACTGGAACGACTCGGAGCGCGACGCCGTCCACTTGATCGGCCGCTTGATCTGCTTGCTGGCGAACACCAGCGCGGTCTCCTCGCCGTAGAGGAAGATCTTCGAGCCGAAGCCGCCGCCGACGTCGGGTGCCACCACGCGCATCTTGTGCTCGGGGATGCCGAGCACGAAGGCGCACATCAGCAGCCGCTCGACGTGCGGGTTCTGGTTGGCCACGTACAGCGTGTAGCTGTCGGATGCGACGTCGTAGCTGGCGTTGGCCGCGCGCGGCTCGATCGCGTTGGGGATCAGCCGGTTGTTGCGGAAGCTCAGCGTGGTGACGTGCGCAGCGCCCTTGAGCGCGGCCTCGACGGCGTCCTTCTCGCCGATGCCCCAGTGGTAGCAGCGGTTCTCGGGCGCGTCGTCGTGCACCAGCGCCGCGGCCTTGGCGGCCTTGGCGGCGTCGACCACCGCGGGCAGTTCGTCGTAGTCGACCTCGACCATCGCGGCCGCAGCCTGCGCCTGCGCGCGCGTCTCGGCCACCACCAGCGCGACGCGGTCGCCGACGTAGCGCACCTTGCCGTCGGCCAGCACCGGATGGCGCGGCTCCTTCATCGGCGTGCCGTCGAGGTTGTTGATCAGCCAGCCGCACGGCAGACCGCCCACCTGCTTGAAGTGCTCGCCGGTGAAGATGCCCAGCACGCCCGGCGCCTTGGCAGCGGCCGTGGTGTCGAGCTTCCTGATGCGCGCGTGCGCATGCGGGCTGCGCACGAAGGCCGCGTAGGTCTGCCCGGGCAGCGTGATGTCGTCGGTGTACTGGCCCTTGCCGGTGAGGAAGCGGGCGTCCTCGCGGCGCTCGACGCTGCGGCCGACGAACGGCGCTTGCGGTGCATTCATGATTGCGCCTCCTTGCTCACTTCATGGCCGCGGCGCCCTGCGCCACCGCCTTGACGATGTTGTGGTAGCCGGTGCAGCGGCACAGGTTGCCGTCGAGCCCGGCGCGGATCTGCTCCTCGGTGGAGCAGGCGTGGTTCTTCACCAGGTCGATCGCGCTCATCACCATGCCCGGCGTGCAGAAGCCGCACTGCAGGCCGTGGCAGGCGCGGAACGCCGCCTGCATCGGGTGCAGTGTGCCGTCGGCGGCCGCCAGGCCCTCGATGGTGGTGACTTCGCTGCCGGCCGCCTGCACCGCCAGCATGGTGCAGGCCTTGACCGCGCGGCCGTCGACGTGAACCGTGCAGGCGCCGCATTGCGAGGTGTCGCAGCCGACATGCGTGCCGGTCAGACGCAGCGCCTCGCGCAGGAAGCCGGCCAGCAAGGTCTGCGGCGCGACCTCGCGGGTCACCGACGCTCCGTTGACCTTGAGCGTGAGTTGGATGCCCATGGTGTCTCCTGAGGGGTTGGAAGCGGCGGCGCAAGGCCGACGTGGGCGCGCCGCGTCGGGGCATCTTAGGCTCGCCCCCGAATCGGTGCACGGACTCGTTAACCCTGAAGAGACCGGCGGCCCGCGAAGTGCGGCGGTCGAACTGCTCCAGCGCGCCACATCGGCCACAAGCCGACCGGGAATTGGGCGTTGCTCGCCCCGCGCTGCCGCACCAGGGCCACAATGCCAGCTACGGAAGGGCCGCAGCCCTGTTCGGAGAATGGCATGGACAACGTCGACCAACAAGTGCTGCGCCAGGTGGCGCAGTGGTGCAGCGACGGACGGCGCGTCGTGCTCGGCACGATCACCCGCACCTGGGGCTCGGCTCCGCGCCCGGCGGGCTCGGTGGTGGCGATCCGCGACGACGGCATGGTGGCCGGCTCGGTGTCGGGCGGCTGCATCGAGGACGACCTGATCGACAAGGCGCGCGAAGGCGTGCTCGCCGAGGGCGTGCCCAAGGTCGTTCGCTACGGCATCGACGCCGACGCCGCGCACCGCTTCGGGCTGCCGTGCGGTGGCCTGATCGAGCTGGTGCTCGAGCCGGTGCTGCCGCGCACGCGCATCGGCGAGTTGCTCGAGCGGCTGGCGCGCGGCGAGCGGGTGCGCCGGGTGCTGACGATCGCCAGCGGCGAGGTCGCGCTGGAGCCGGCCGGCGGCACCGACGAGCTGCAACTGACCGAGACCACGCTCACCACGCACCACGGCCCGCGCTGGCGGCTGGTGCTGATCGGCGCCGGCCAGATGACGCAATACCTGGTGCAGATGGCGCAGGCGCTCGACTACGAGGTGATCGTCTGCGACCCGCGCGAGGAGTACGCCGCCGGCTTCGACGCTGCCGGCGCGACGCTGTCGCGCGAGATGCCCGACGACCTGCTGGCGCGGTTGAAGATCGACGCCCACACCGCGGTCATCGCGTTGACCCACGACCCCAAGCTCGACGACCTGGCGCTGCTCGAGGCGCTGCGCAGCCCGGCGTTCTACGTCGGCGCGATCGGCTCGCGCGCCAACCAGGCCAAGCGCCAGCAGCGGCTGATCGAGCACTTCGGCATGAAGGCCGCCGAGTTCGAGCGGCTGCACGGCCCGGTGGGCCTGAAGAACGGCGCGCGCACGCCGCCGGAGATCGCGATCGGCATCCTCGCCGAGCTGACCGCAGTGCGCTACGGCTACCGCATCCCGGAGCCGGTGGCCACCGGCGCGGTGACCAAGGTCGCCGCCGGCTGCGTCATATAAGCCGCAGCGACCGACCCCGTCCTGCGCCGCCCGAGCGGCGCGGTGCGGCGGCGGCCGGCCCGCGCCACCATCCCTGAGGACTGCGACGATGCTCGCCCTGCACCACTACCCCGGCAACGCGAGCATGATCGTGCACATCCTGCTGCGCGAGCTGAAGCTGCCGTTCGAGCTGAAACTGGTCAACCGCACGCGCGGCGCGCACCAGTCGCCGGAGTACCTGAAGCTCAACCCCAACGGCCTGATCCCGGTGCTCGAAGACGGGCCGCTGGTGCTCTACGAGACCGCGGCGATCTGCCTGCACCTGGTCGACACGCATTCGAAGGCCCGCCTCGCGCCGGCGCTCGGCACGCCGCAGCGCGCGCACTTCTACAAGTGGCTGGTGTGGATGAGCAACTCGCTGCAGACGGCGCTGATCGCGTACTTCTACCCCGAGCGCTGGGTCGACGACGGCAACGAGGACGGCGCCGCGCAGGTACGCGAGCATGCGCAGGCGCGCGCCGGTGGGCTGCTGGCGCAGCTCGACGCGCAACTGGCGTCGCACGGGCAGCCGTGGCTGCTGGGCGCCGACTACAGCGCGCTCGACCCGTACGCGCTCGTGCTGTGCCGCTGGACGCGCGGCTTCAAGGGGCCGGCGGCCAGGCCGGCGCGCGAGTGGCCACAGCTCGGGGCCTACCTGCAGCGCATGCTGGCGCGGCCCGCGGTGCAGCGCGTGCTGGCCGACGAGGGGCTGGCGCAGCCGTGGGTGTAGGTGCGGCGCTAACCGTCGCGCCCACAGCAGGAGCTGGTGCAGCAGGACTGCGCCGCCGCCGCTGACAGCGCATTCGCAGCAAGCTTCGGGGCCTTGGCGCCCGCCGCTGGCGCGAGCGGCTTGGTGGCACGGATGAAGCCGCTGACGATCTTGCCGTCCACTTGCGCGGCGAGTTGCTGCACGTCGGCGCCCTGGCCGGCGAGGAACTCGCGTGCGTCGTCGGCACGGTAGACGCGGGTGGCCTCGATGTCGACGTTCTCGAAGCCGGCGGCGGCGAGCTTGGTCCGGTAGTCGTCGTCGCCGAGCGCGCCGGCCACGCAGCCGACCCACAGCTCCATGCTGCGGCGGATGGCCGGCGGCACCTCGCCGCGCACGACGACATCGGAGACTGCGAACCGCCCGCCGGGTTTGAGCACGCGGAAGGCTTCCTGCAGCACGCGGTCCTTGTCGGCCGAGAGGTTGACGACGCAGTTGGAAATGATCACGTCCACCGAGGCGTCGGGCAGCGGGATGTTCTCGATCTCGCCTTTCAGGAAGTGCACGTTGGTCAGGCCGCTCTTGCGCTTGTTCTCCTCGGCCAGCGCGAGCATCTCGTCGGTCATGTCGAGGCCGAACGCCTTGCCGCCGGGGCCCACGCGCCGGGCCGACAGCAGCACATCGATGCCGCCGCCCGAGCCCAGGTCGAGCACGGTCTCGCCGGGTTTCAACTCGGCCAGCGCGGTGGGGTTGCCGCAGCCCAGCGAGGCGAGCAGCGCCTGCTCGGGCACCTGGCCGGCCTGCACCGCGTCGTAGAGATTGGAGGTGATGGGGTCGGCGTTGCCGGCACAGCCCTCCGCGCTGCCGCAACAGGCGTTGCGCGCGCCGCTCGCCACGCGCGCGGCGGCCTGGCCGTAGCGCTCCTTCACGATGGTCTTGACGTCGGCGGGGGTGTTCATCGCTCGGGTTCCTTCGGTCGGTGGTTCACTTGCAGCACACGATGCGCTGCGGTTCGATCGCCTTGTTGCGCGTGCAGCACTCGGCGTACAGAAAACCCAGCAGCTCCTGCAGGCTGGCGGTGTTGGCGCTGTAGCGCAGGAAGGTGCCTTCGCGCGTCACGTTCACCAGCGACTCGTTCTTCAGCTTGTCGAGGTGGTGCGACAGCGTGGAGTTGGCGATGCCGAGCTCCGCCGCAATTTCGCCCACCACCAGGCCATCGGGGTGCGCGGCCAGCAGCAGCCGCACGATGCGCAGCCGCGGCTCGGCGCCCATCGCACCGAGCATGTCGGCAAAGCGGGCGGTCACGGCGGTGTCGTCGCGCTTGGGCATGGAACTTCGTTCTCGAAGGCTTTCAATCCTATAATTGCAGAATAATCGAAATAATGAACGGGCGTCAAGCCCTGCGTCGCGAGCCGCGCCGCCCATGCCAGGGGCGGGCCAGCCGCCGCCGAGGTCAGCGGCCAGTTATAGGGCGCCGCCGCGTAGCCGCTCGAGCCGTAGCGCGATCAGCTGTTGCAGCTCGCTGGCCTTCTGACCCAGCCGGCGCGCTTCGTCGGCGTCGCTCGCCGCGGCCGCCTCGCGGCGCAGCGCCGCCAACTGGTGCAGCAGCTCGACCTCCGGCGGCACCACGCCGGCGTCGTGCAGGATCTTCATCGCCATGCGCAGCTCGGCCGGCGTGTCGTCGTAGCCGTCGTTGAACTGCAGCGCTCGGCCGTAGCTCGGCGCGGCGCGCAGCTCGCCCGAGGCCTCGCTCTGGCGCAGATGCTCGCCGATATGGTCGTCGAGCAGCTTCAGCGGGTTGGGTTTGCGCTCGCTGGCCATTCGCGGCTCACGGCATCGTCACGCCGAGCCGCTCGCCCCAGCGGCGCGTCAGCGGCGACATCGGGCGCGCGCTGCGGCGCTCGTTGAACACCGCGCGGCCGAGCGCGCGCGACCCCGGGTCGGCGGCAGCGGCGGCCAGCAGGGTCTGGTCGACGAGGTCGCGCTGCGCGTGGCTGCCGCCGAAGCGCTGCGCCTTGCCGCGCACCGCGTACAGCGCCTGCGCGGCGCTGCCCGCCTCGCCGCGTGCCAGCGCCAGCAGCGCGCGCATCAGCGGCGCGCCGACCTCGCGCGCCATCGTGTGGTTGGCGCGCGGTGCGTCGTCGGCGGCCAGCGCGCGCTCGGCGCAGCGCGCCACCCAGTGCTCGGCGCGCGCGCCGTCGTCGGCCGCCAGCATCGCCAGCAGCGCGTGCACGTCGTTGAACGCGTAGTAGCCGGCGCTGTCGTCGGCGAGATCCCACTGCGCCACCAGCGCGGCGCTGCGCTGGCGCACGTCGACGCCCAGCAGGTGCAGCCGCCACAGCATCGACGCCGCGTCGACGCGCTGCAGCGTCACCTGCAGCGCATCACCGGCCAGGTGCGCATCGACCAGGCGCAGCACGCCGGCGTCGTCGAGCCCCTCGAGGCGGAACAGCGCCAGGTGCCACCACAGATGGCACGCGTAGCCGTTGCCCTCGACCCACGCCGCCTGGTTCTGACGCAGCCAGGCAGCGCCGTCGTCGAAGCGGCCCTGCATCTCCATCACGTGCGCCACCGCGTGGATCGCCCACGGCGAGCGCGCGTCGAGCGCCAGCGCGCGGCGCCCGGCCTCCTCGGCCTGCTGCTGCAGGTTGCACTCCTCGAGGCCGAACGCGTGCAGCGCCAGCACGTGCGCGTACAGCGGGTCGGCCGGCTCCCACTCGGGCAGCGCGCGCGCCGGCCGCGCGCGCAGGTTGGGCGCGTCGCCGCGATAGAAGTCCCACAGGTGCGCCCACTGCAGCGCCAGCGCGTCGCGCGGATGGTCGAGCAGCCATTCGTCCCACAGCGCGCAGGCGTCGTGCCAGCGGCCGTCGAGCACGCGCTGCGTGGCCTCGCAGTGCGTGCGCTCGCGCGGCGAGGCGCGCTCCAGCAACGCCTGCGCGCGCTCGAGGTCGGTGCGCGCCTGCGCGCGCAGCGACGGCTCGGTGAGGCTGAGCAGGAAGCCCGCCTTCATCACGTGCGGCAACGGCCAGTGCGGATCGTGCGCGCTCGCGCACTCGAGGTCGGCCAGCGGCGGCTCGTAGAACGACATCATCCGCCACAGCGCCGACTCGACGGCGTCGCGCGCAGCCGCTGAGTCGGTGCCGAGCAGGTTGCCGCGCGAGTCCTTCAGGGCCATGGCCACACTCTAACGCGGCGATCACCCTCGGTTTGGACTACCATGCGTCGCGCCGCAGCGAGCCGCCTGCCGAAGCACGATGAAGATCCAACTCGAGAAGTCGTACCCGATGCCGGCATCGGCCGACACCGGGTGGGCCCTGCTGCAGGACATCGAGGGCGTCGCCTCGTGCATGCCGGGGGCGAAGATCACCGAGCGCGTCGACGCGCAGCACTACAAGGGCACGGTGGCGGTGAAGCTCGGGCCGGCGAGCCTGTCGTTTCGCGGCGAAATCGAAGTCAGGGCCCTCGATGCGGCCGCCCGCAGCCTGCACCTGTTCGCCAAGGGCACCGACAGCACCGGCGGCTCGGCGGCATCGATGGACCTCACCGCGCGCGTCGAGGCGGTCGATGCCGCGAGCTGCAACCTGGTGGGCACGAGCGAGGTCACGATGAGCGGCAAGGCCGCCACCTTCGGCGGCCGCGTGATGGGCCCGGTGTCCGACCAGATCCTCGGCCAGTTCGCTGCCAACTTCGCGGCCAAGGTGCAGGCGATGCAGGCCGCGCCCTCGATCGCGGGCGCGGCGGCAGGCTCCGCTGCCCCTGCGGCCGAACCCAAGCCGCTCAACGCGCTGGCCCTGATGTGGGCCGTCGTCAAGGGCTGGTTCGCCTCGCTCTTCGCAGCGCGGAAGTCGTAGCCGTCAGCTCATCGGCCAGGGCCGCTGCGCGGGGCGCAACTGCTCGTACGCCCGCGACACCTGGAGCACACCGAGGTCGTCGTGCCGGCGGCCGATGATCTGCAGCCCGATCGGTAGCCCGCTGCCGGTGGTGCCGCAGTTGATCGACGCCGCCGGCTGCTCGCTCATGTTGTACGGCAGCGTGAAGGCGATGTGCTCCAACGGCCGCGCCGGGTCGTTGGTGGGGCCGGCCCACTCGGCGGCATAGGTCGGCACCGGGCTCACCGGCGACAGCACGAAGTCGTAGCGCTGGCAGGCCGCGACCGCCGCGTCGCGCAGCACGGCCATCTGGCTGTAGCCGTCGAACAGCTCGGCCGCGGTCAGCCGCGCCCCGCCCTCGGCCCAGGCGCGGATGTACGGCAGCACCTTGTCGCGCCGCTCGGAGGGCAGCGCCTGCATGTCGAGCCAGCTGCGCATGCGCCAGAAGCGGTCCATGCCGTCGATCATCGCGCGCGTCGAGAACGCCGGCATCGGCTCGACGACGGCGCCGGCGCGTTCGAACGCGCGCGCCGCGGCGAGCACCGCGTCGCGGATCTCGGGCTCGACCGTCAGGCCCCAGCCGGCGTCGAGCTGCAGGCCGAGTTTCAGCCCCCTGACGTCGCGCTGCAGATTCGTCCACTCGATCACCTGGTAAGGCAGGCTCATCGCGTCGCGCCAGTCGGGCTTCGACAGCTCGGCCATCAACAGTGCCGCGTCGGCGACGGTGCGCGTCATCGGCCCGGCGACGCGGCCGGCGTACGGCGGCTTGATCGGGATGCGGCCGAGGCTCGGCTTCAAGCCGAACACGCCGCACCAGCCCGCGGGCAGCCGGATCGAGCCGCCGATGTCGGTGCCGACGTGCAGCGGCCCGTAGCCCGCCGCTGCGGCCGCGCCGGCGCCGGCGCTCGACCCGCCGGGGTTCTTGGTGGTGTCCCACGGGTTGCGCGCCAGCGCGTGGAAGCTCGACAGGCCCGACGACAGCATGCCGTAGTCGGGCATCGTGGTCTTGGCCAGCAGCACCGCGCCGGCCTCGCGCCAGCGCGCGGCCGGCGGTGCGTCGTCGGCCGCAGGCGTGAGCAGCGACGCCGCGGTGCCCAGCGGCACCGGCGTGCCCTGGGTGGCGATGTTCTCCTTCAGCGTGCCGGGAACGCCGTCGATCGCCGACAGCGGCGCGCCAGCGCGCCAGCGCGCCTCGCTGGCGCGCGCTGAGGCGAGCGCCGCTTCGGGGTCGTAGGCGTACAGCGCGTGCAGCTCGGGCTCGCAGCGCTCGATGTGCGCGAGCACCGCGCGCACCGCCTCGACCGGCGACGCCTGCCCGCTGCGGTACAGCGCGCTCAGCTCGGTGGCCCCGAGCCGGTGCAGTTCGGCCATCAGCAGCTCCCGCCGTCGCGCCGCGCGTTCACTGCCACGACACCGCCGAGATGTCGTTGGCGAAGATCGGCGAACTGGCCCACAGGCCCTTCAGGCCCTTCTTCGCGACGCACACCTGCGACGGGTTGAAGATGAACACGTTGACGCAGTCGGTGGCGATCATGCGCTGGATGTCGGCGAACAGCCTGGCGCGCTCCTTCGGGTCGGTGGCGGCGGCGTGCCGGGACGCCAGGTCGCGGAACGCCTTGCTGTCGTAGCCCCAGTAGTACGACGGGTTGGCGTACTGCATGTAGTCGAGCGGCTCGACGTGGTTGATGATCGTGAGGTCGAAGTTGCCCTTGAAGGCGCCGCCGAGCCACTGCGCCCACTCGACGTTCTCGAGCTTGGCGATCACGCCGACCTTGGCCAGCATCGCGGCCACCACCTCGCCGCCCTTGCGCGCGTACTGCGGCGGCGGCAGTGTCAGCGTCACGTTGAGCGGCGTGGCGGCGCCGGCCTCCTTCAGCAGCGCCTTGGACTTCTCGGGGTCGTAGGGGTACATGCCGGTCAAGTCGATGTAGCCGGCATCGGTGGGCGCGAAGTGGCTGCCGATCGGCTTGGCCAGGCCGTCGAGCACGCCGTCGATGAACGCCTTGCGGTCGATCGCGTGCGCCAGCGCACGGCGCACGCGCACGTCGTCGAACGGTTTGCGCTTGTTGTTGATCGCCATGATGCCCTTGCCGGCCGTCGAGCCGATCTCGACCGTGAAGCGCTTGTCGGCCTGGAACCGCTTGACGGCCTCGGGCGCATTGAAGCGCGGCATGCCGTCGACGTCGCCGGCCAGCAGCGCCGCCACCGCGGCCGCGGGGTCGTTGATGAAGCGGAAGGTGATGCGCTTGATGCGGATCGCCTTCGCGTCGCGGAAGCCGTCCCATTTGACGAGCGTGACCGAGGTGCCCTTCTTCCAGTCTTCGAAGCGGTACGGGCCGGTGCCGACCGGCCGCGTGGCGGTGCTGTCGGCGCTCTTGGGGTGCAGGATCACCGCGGTGTTCTCGCCCATGCGGAACAGGAAGTTGCCGTCGGCGTTGTTGAGCGTGAGGATCACCGTGTGCGCATCGGGCGCGGCGATCGAGCTGATGTTGTCGAACACCGCCTTCTTGGCCTTGTTGGTGCTGTTCGGGGCCTTGGCGCGCTCGAAGCTGAACTTCACCGCCGACGAGTCGAACGGCTCGCCGTCCTGGTACTTGACGCCCCTGCGCAGCCGGAAGGTGTAGCTCTTGCCGTCGGGGTCCATGCTCCAGCTCTCGGCCAGCAGCGGCGTCACCTTGCCGTCGACGTTGATCTTGGTGAGGCCTTCGAGCACGTTGTAGTGCACGATCTCGCCGATCGCCGCGGCCGGCGCGGTGGTGGGGTCGAGCCCCGGTGGCTCGAGCACCATCGCCAGCGTGACGGTGTCTTTCTTCGATTGCGCCAGCGCGCGCGGCGCCGCGAGCGCGGCGGCGGCGGCCAGCGAGGAGGCCAACGCTTCGCGTCGGTGCATGGTCATTTCGATGTCTCCTGGAACGGGGCTCGGCATCGATGGTGCCGCATTTCGCGGCCACGGGCACGGCGTGCCAACCCTACCGAGGTGTCGCCTTCACACCGTGGCCAGCGCCTGCCGCAGATCGGCGATCAGATCCTGCGGCTCCTCGACGCCGATCGAGATGCGGATCAGCCCCGGGGTGATCGAGAAGCGCTTGAGTTGCTCGGGCGGCATGCCCGAGTGCGTGGTCGACGCCGGGTGCGACGCCAGCGTCTCGGTGCCGCCCAGGCTGACCGCGAGCTTGATCACCTCGAGCCGGTCGAGCAGCGCGAAGGCGGCGCGCTCGCCGCCCTTGACCTCGAACGAGAAGGTCGAGCCGGCGCTCTTGTTCTGGCGCTCGTGCAGCGGGCGGTCGGGGTGGTCGGCGGGCAGGAAGTCGAGGTACCAGACGTTGTCGATCTTGGGATGCTCGCGCAGGAACTGCGCCACCTGCCGCGCGCCGGCGGCGCTGGCCGTCATGCGCAGCTTGAGCGTCTCGAGCGAGCGCAGCAGCAGCCAGGCGGTGTGCGGGTCGCACATCGTGCCCAGCGTCGAGCGCATGCGCCGCACCGGCGCCAGCATCTCGCGTGCGCCGCTGGCGCCGCCACCGATCAGGTCGGAGTGGCCGCCGACGTACTTGGTGAGCGAGGTCACCACCAGGTCGGCGCCGTGCGCCAGCGGCGTGCAGTAGATCGGCCCGAGCATCGTGTTGTCGACGATCACCGGCGGACGCTTGCCGTTCACCGCCATCGCTTCGGACAGGCGCCGCGCCTGCGCGATATCGACCAGGCCGTTGGTCGGGTTGGCCGGGGTCTCGATGTAGATCACCGCGACGCGGCCGGCGGCCTGGGCCTCGCGCGCCGCCGCGCGCATCGCCGGCAAGCCGCCTTCGACCTCGAAGCCGACCTGGCGCACGCCGAACTCCGGCAGGATCGAGTGGATCAGCGTCTCGGTGCCGCCGTAGATCGGCTGGCTCTGCAGCACCACGTCGCCGGGCCGCAGGTACGCCCACAGGCAGGTCGAGACCGCCGCCATGCCCGAGGCGAAGGCGAGGCTCGCCTGCGCCTCGTCCCACAGCGCGAGCCGGTCTTCGAGCACCTCGAGGTTGGGGTTGTTGAAGCGCGAGTAGACGAGGCCCGGCTCCTCGTCGGGGCCGAGCTTGCGCCGGCCCTGCATGGTGGCGAAGAAGTCCTTGCCCGCCTGCGCCGACGGGAACACGAAGGTCGAGGTCTGGAACTGCGGCGGCTTCAACGACCCTTCGGAGAGCATCGGGTCGAAGCCGAAACCCATCATCAGGGTCTCGGGGGCGAGCGCGCGATCGCCCAGCTTGCGTCTGCGCCACTTCTTCTCGGCCATGGAACACCTCGCAATGCCGCTGCCTTGCGCAGTATGCGCGCCCTGCCGGCGCGGGGCCGCCGCGGCGCTCAGGCCAACTGCGCGGCCGCCAGCAAGGTGCGCGTGTACTCGTGCTGCGGCCGCTGGAACACCTCGCGCGTCGGCCCGCGCTCGACCACCACGCCGTGCTGCAGCACCAGCACCTCGTCGCACACCAGGTCGACCACCGCGAGGTCGTGGCTGATGAAGAGGTAGGTCACGCGCCAGCGGTCCTGCAGGTCCTGCATCAGGTTGAGCACCTGCGCCTGCACCGAGACGTCGAGCGCGCTCACTGGCTCGTCGGCCACGATCAGCTGCGGCCGCGTGATCAGCGCGCGCGCGATCGCGATGCGCTGGCGCTGGCCGCCGGAGAACTCGTGCGGGTACTTGTCGAGGTCGCTCGCGCGCAGCCCCACCGCGTCGAGCGCCTCGGCGGCGCGCTCGCGCTGCTCGGGCGCAGCCGCGCCGTGCAGCACCGCCAGCGGCTCGGCCACCGTCTGCGCCACCGTGCGGCGCGGATCGAGCGAACCGTAGGGATCCTGGAACACCATCTGGAAGCCGCTGCGCGCGCGGCGCAGCGTCGGCGCATCGAGGCTTGCGAGGTCCTGGCCGCCGAAGCGCACGGCGCCCGCGTCGGGTTGCTCCAGCGCCATCACCAGCCGCGCCAGCGTGCTCTTGCCCGAGCCCGACTCGCCCACCACGCCGAGGCTGCGGCCGGCACGCAGCGTGAAGCTCACGTCCTCGAGCGCACGCACCAGCGGCGCGGGGCGGAACACGGTCTCGCGCGGCAGACGGTAGCGGCGGCTGACGCGATCGGCCTGCACCAGCGGTGTTTCAGGCATGCACCGCCTCGCTCGCGCTCTCGTGCGCGCCGTACATGTGGATGCAGCGCGCCACGTGCCCGGAGGCCACCGGCAGCGCCGGTGGCAGCGCCGCGCGGCACGCGTCGTCGGCGCGCTCGCAGCGCTCGGCGAACGGGCAGCCCACGGGCAGGTCGGCCAGCTCGGGCACGCGGCCGGGAATCGTCGGCAGCCGCGTGCCGCGTGCCAGCCCCAGGCGCGGCCGCGACGCGAACAGCGCGCGTGTGTACGGGTGCGCCAGCCGCTCGAACACGCTCGCGGTGGGGCCGCTCTCGGCGACGATGCCGCCGTACATCACCATCAGCCGCCGCACGCTGCGCGCCATCAGCGCGAGGTTGTGGCTGATGAACAGCAGCCCCATGCCGCGCTCGGCCACCAGCTCGGCGATCAGATCGAGCACCTCGCGCTGCACGGTGACGTCGAGCGCAGTGGTCGGCTCGTCGGCGATCAGCAGGTCGGGCCCGCAGGCCAGCGCGATCGCGATCACCACGCGCTGGCGCTGCCCGCCCGAGAGCTGGTGCGGGTACGCATCGAGCCGGCGCGCCGCCTGGGGCACACGCACGCGCTCGAGCAACTGCAGCGCGCGCGTGCGCGCCTCGCGCGGGTTCAACCCCAGGTGCCCGCGCAGCGGCTCGGCGATCTGGCGGCCCACCGTGTGCAATGGGTTGAGCGCGGTCATCGGCTCCTGGAACACCATGCCCAGGCGCCGCCCGCGCAACCGGCACAGCTCGGCCTCGCGCAGGCCGACCAGCTCGCGCTCGTCGAGCCGGATCGAGCCGGCGACGCGCGCGCCCTCGGGCAGCAGCCCCATCAGCGCGAGCGCGGTGATCGACTTGCCGCAGCCCGACTCGCCGATCAGCCCGACGGTGTCGCCACGGTCGATGGCGAACGACACGCCGCGCAGCGCGTCGGCCGGGCCGCGCGAGGTATGGAGGGTGACGCGCAGGTCGGCGACTTCGAGCAGCGGCATCGGTGCAGGCGGTGTGACGACACGACACGATAAACGATCGGCCGCGTTGCCCATGAAGGGCGCCCGCTATGATCCGCGCCCACGAGGAGTGACATGGCCATCCGCAAGAGCAGCGCTAAGCCCAAGGCGCAGACCGGCGCCTTCGTGCATGCCGATGCCAACGAAGCGCTGGTCGATCGGCCCGAGGTCGTCAAGGGCATGGCGCGCGCAACTGGCCGCTGCACCGTCGTGGCGCCGATTCCCACGCTCTGCCTGCCGGCGCCCAAACAACCATCGTGCTCCAGGTCTGCCAAGCGTTCTTTCCGAGCACCGCGGCGAGGGACGGTTTGAAGCGCGGTTTGAAGGCCGAGTTCGACGACGGCGGGTCGGCGCAGCTGGCCGCAACAGCAGCGCGCGGGTTAGCTACGGCTCGCACGAGCAGATCGAGGTGAAGGTGATCGACGATCGCGGTAACGAGCTGCTGATGGTGAAGGAGCTGAAGCCGTGAGTCAGGTCTTGCGATTCACCCACTTGCGCTTGCGCAACTGGCGCAATTTCACGCATGTGGACATACCGCTGGCCAAACGCATGTTCGTCGTCGGGCCGAACGCGGTGGGCAAGTCCAATCTGCTCGACGTGTTCCGCTTCCTACGGCACTTGACCTTGGAGGGTGGTGGATTGGCGCAGGCCGTCAAGGCGCGCCGCGGCTTATCGCGCCTGCGCTCGCTACATCACAAGGGAGCGAATTCCGATGTCGAGATCGAGGTTCGCGCCATGGACGCGGACGGCGGCCGCTGGCGTTATCTGCTGGCCTTCAACCGCCTCGGTCGTGGCGGCCGGGACGAGACCCCTGTCGTCAAGCGCGAGGAGGTTTGGTTCCAAGCCAGCAGTGCGCAACAGGAGATCAGCCAGCTGCGACGACCCGACTCCGAGGACAAGGCCGACGAGCTGCAGCTCACGCAGACGGCGATGCAGCAGGTGGCAAAGACCAAGAACTTTCGCGATCTCAAGGAGTTCTTGTCGAGCGTCACCTACTTGCACCTGGTTCCTCAGCTCATCCGCGAGGAACAGCTCCCGCCCGAAGACGCAATCGGCGGCGATCTGTTCGGAAGAGATCTGCTGTTCAGAATCCGCGCGACGCCACAGCGCACGCGCAACGCACGGCTGGGGCGCATCAAGGACGCGTTGAAGATCGCCGTGCCTAATCTGGACGATCTCCAGCTCGTGGATGACTCGCAAACCACCCGACCTCATCTGCAAGCCGCTTTCCGTCACTGGCGCGGCCCGGCGGCCAAACAGGATGAGCGCGAGTTTTCCGACGGCACTCTGCGCCTGATTGGCTTGTTGTGGGCGATGCAGGAGCCGGCCGGACCGCTGCTGCTCGAAGAGCCCGAGCTGTCGCTGCACTCGGGCATCGTGCGTCACCTGGCGGCATTCATCGCCCGCGCGCAGCGAGGGCCGAAAGGCAGACAGGCGTTCGTGTCCACTCATCATGATCTGCTGATGTCGGACCCCGGCATCGGGGCCGACGAAGTGCTGCTGATCCGTCCGGCACGAGAGGGCTCCGAGGCTGTACTCGGCGCCGCTCGGCCCGACATCCGGGAGGCGTTGCAGCATGGACTGTCGCCTGCGGATGTAGTGATGCCGTTGACGGCGATGGACCAGATCGATCTGTTCGCCGAGCTGAAGGTCTGAAGTGATTCCTGCGCTCGTGGAGGGCTACCTCGAAGAGCGGCTGATCGGCGCGTTGTGGCGTCAACTCGGCAGGCACGAAGAGCCGCTGGTGGTGCGCAATGCGGGTGGCAGCCCCTTCTGGGCGCATGCACGCCGCTACAACGAAGCGGGGCGGCACCGGATTGTGCTCGGACTCGCCGATCTCGAGCAGGAGGTCTGTGCGCCGGCGGCGATCGACAAGCTCGGCAAACCGCTGAGCGCGGGCTTCAAGCTGAGGCTTGCGGTGCGAATGATCGAAAGCTGGATCATGGCCGACAGGGAGGCCTTCGCCGCGCAGTTCGGCCTGCGCGTGGCCGACGTGCCGTTGCAGCCTGATCTACTCCCGCATCCCAAGCGCACGGTCGTGGAATTGGCCAGACGCAGCCGGAAGAAGTTGGTACGCGACGCGATGATTCCCGCCGGTGTCGGCCTCGTAGGTGCCGAGTACACAGCGTTTATGGCCCGATTCGTCGAGTCGCGATGGCGTCTGAGGCATGCGCGCACTCGCAGCCCGAGCCTCGAGCGAGCCTGTCTGCGCTGGTCGGGAGCCTAAGGACATGCTCGACTTCCAGGTCAATAGCCGATGCTCAACTCGCCATACGAGGAACCGAAGCGGCACTGTTGCATCCACGAGGACAAACCCGTCGAGCTGATCGAAGGGCATCGCTTGCCGATCTGCATCTGGTGCCCGCCCCGCCAGGGCGATGCTCGACGAGGCCCCGGCAATCAGCCTTCATCCTGCTGCGCGATCTGCCGCAGCGCCTGCTCGAACACCTCGGGCGGCTGGCCGCCCGAGATCAGGTGGCGCTCGTCGATCACGATGCCGGGCACCGAGTGGATGCCGGCCTGCTGCCAGCGGCGCTCCGCGGCGCGCACCTCGTCGGCGTAGCGGCCGCTTTGCAGCACCTCGCGCGCGGCGTCGGCGTCGAGCCCGGCTTCGCCGGCGATCTGCACCAGCTCCTCGTGCGCGCTGACGTTGCGACCGTCGCCGTGGTAGGCCTTCAGCAGCGCGTGCTTCAGCTCGCGCTGCTTGCCGCTCGACCCCGCCCAGTGCAGCAGCCGGTGCGCGTCGAAGGTATTCCACACGCGCGCGCGCTGCCCGAAGGCGAAGCCCACCTCGGCGCCGCGCTGGCGGATCGCGGCCTGGTTGTGCGCGATCTGCTCGGGCCCGATGCCGTACTTGGCCGACAGGTATTGCACCGTGTCGGCGCCCTCGGCCGGCATCGACGGATTGAGCTCGAACGGCTGGAAGTGCAGTTCGGCGTCGATGCCGTCAGGCCGCGTGCGATCGAGCGCGCGCTCCAGCGAATGCAACCCGATGGCGCACCACGGGCACGCCACGTCGGACACGAAATCGATCTTCAACTTCCTCATCGGGATTCCTTCGCTAGAGCATGGACGCGACATTGCGCATCGCGGCGCTCGAACCCAGCGGACGCCGCGGATCTGGCTCGGCCAGGCCGCTGGCGGCGCCCCCTCGAGGGGGAGGCGGCCGCCAGGCCGCTTCGGGGGTGGGTCATCTCTTGCGCGCGAGTTTGGGGTCGAGCAGGTCGCGCAGGCCGTCGCCCATCAGGTTGAGGCCGAGCACCGCCAGCACGATCGTCAGGCCAGGGTACACCGCGAGCATCGGCGCCTGAAACATCTGGGTCTGCGCCTCGTTGAGCATGCGGCCCCAGCTCGGCATCGGCGGCTGCGTGCCCAGGCCCAGGTAGCTTAGCGCCGCCTCGGCGATGATGGCGGTGGCGAACTGGTTGGTGGCCTGCACGATCAGCACGCTGGCGATGTTGGGCACCACGTGGTGCCAGGTGATCTGCCAGCGGTTCTTGCCCGCCGCGCGCGCCGCCAGCACGTACTCGCGCGCCCAGATCGCGTTGGCCGCGGCGCGCGTGACGCGCGCGAAGACCGGGATGTTGAAGATGCCGATGGCGACGATGCCGGTCACCAGCCCCGGGCCGTAGATCGCGCCCAGCAGGATCGCCGACAGCAGCGCCGGAAACGCGAAGGTGAAGTCCGACAGCCGCATCACGCCTTCCTCGACCCAGCCGCGGCGCGCCGACGCCAGCAGGCCGAGCGCCGCCCCCATCGAGAAGCCGATCAGCACCGCGAACACGCCGACCACGATCGTCGCCTGCGAGCCGACCAGGAGCTGCGAGGCGACGTCGCGCCCGAGGCTGTCGGTGCCGAACCAGTGCGCGGAGCTCGACCCCTGCAACTTGTGGGGGATGTCGATCTCGGCTGCCGGATACGGCGACCACACCAGCGACACCGTGGCCGCCAGCAACAACAGCAAGGTGAGCGCGGCACCGATCGCGAAGCTCGGATGGCGCAGCGCACGCGCCACGAACCCGCTGGGCGCCGCCGCCGGCAGCACCGCGCTCATCGAGCGTTGCCCCGTGCGGTCACCTGACTCCCTTGGCGCTGCGCGCCGCCCCCCCGAGGGGGCCGAGTGCCGCGGCTCCATGCCCGCCTGCGCGGGCATGGACGGCACGAGGAGGCGTCGCGTCTCGCGACGCCGCGGCCTGCAAGGCCGAGCGCCTTCGGGGCGGCCGCGCGGCGCTCATCTCACCCCCTTGGCGCTGCGCGCCGTCCCCCCAAGGGGGAGCGAGCGCCTTCGGGGCGGCCGCGCGGCGCTCATGCATCGCTCGGCTTGAGCCGCGGGTCGACCACCGCGTACAGCACGTCGACGACGAAGTTGACGACGACCACCATCGCCACCAGCAGCAGCACGACGTCGCGCACCACCACGAGGTCGCGGTTGGCGATGGCCTGGAACACCAGCCGGCCGATGCCCGGCAGCACGAACACCTGCTCGACCACCACGGTGCCGCTGATGAGGAACGCGAACTGCAGCCCGAGGATCGTCAACACCGGGATCATCGCGTTGCGCAGCACGTGCCGCCACAGCACCGCACGCCGGCTCAGGCCCTTGGCGCGCGCGGTGCGCACGTAGTCCTCGCGCAGCGTCTCGAGCACCGCCGAGCGCGTCCAGCGCGACAGCACGGCGGCCTGCACCACCGCCAGCGCGATCGCCGGCAGCAGCAAGGCGACGAAGCCTTGCCAGAAGCCGCCGCCGTCTTCCTCGCGCCAGCCGGGGAAGCCGCCGGCGTTGACCCATTGCAGCTTCACCGCGAACAGCAGGATCAGCAGGATCGCGAACCAGAAGCTCGGCACCGCGATGCCGAGCTGGCTCAGCGCCATCACGCCGACGTCGCCCGCCCGGTTCTGGCGCGCCGCCGCGAAGATGCCGGCGCTGATGCCGATCAGCACCGTGAACGCCATCGCCATCACCGCCAGCGGCAGCGTCACCTGCAATCGATCGCCGATCAGCGTCGCGGTGGGGGTGTCGTACGAGACGCTCTGCGCGGTGCGGCCCTGCAGCAGGCCGCCGATCCAGTCGCCGTAGCGCACGAGTGCGGGGCGGTCGAGCCCGAGCTTGGCCTCGAGCGTGGCGATCGATTCGGGCGTCGCGGTGTCGCCCAGGATCACCTGCGCGACGTTGCCGGGCAGTACGTCGAGCACCGCGAACACCAGCACCGACGCCACCGCCAGGGTGACGACAAAGGTGGCAAAGCGCTTGAGCAGGAAGACGCTCACTGGACTCCCCTGCGCGCTGCGCGCTTCGGGATGAGCGCTTCGGAGCGGCCGTGCGCGCTCATGCCGCGTGCGCGCGGCGGCACTGCGGCCGCTGCAGTGCCAGGGACTCGGATCGGGGCATCGGACTATCATGCCCCAAAGCGAGAGCCGCCCCATGGATGCCCGCCGGAGCACCATGCCGGCCGCGGCGCGGGAAGTGGCCATGGAATCGATCGACTTCGACACCCGTTCGGTCTTCGTCGACGGGCACTGGCAGGCGGCGTCGTTCGGCCGCACGCTGCCACTCGTCAATCCGTCCGACGGCTCCGAGCTGACGCAGATCGCGCGCGGCGGCCCCGCCGAGATCGACGCCGCGGTGCGCGCGGCGCAGGCCGCGCTCGACGGCGCCTGGGGGCGCAGCAGCGCGGCCGAGCGCGGCCGCATCCTGCAGCGCATGAGCCAGCGCGTGAGCGAACTCGCCGACGTGCTGGCGCGCATGGAGGCGCTCGACGTCGGCAAGCCGGTCAAGCAGGGGCTGGCCGACGCGCATGCACTGGCGCGCTACCTCGAGTTCTACGGCGGCGCCGCCGACAAGGTGATGGGCGAGACGATTCCGTTCACGCCCGGCTACACCGCGCTGACGCTGCGCGAGCCGCACGGCGTCACCGGCCACATCGTGCCGTGGAACTACCCGATGCAGATCATCGGCCGCTCGGTCGGCGCGGCGCTGGCGATGGGCAACGCCTGCGTGCTCAAGCCGGCCGAAGAGGCGTGTCTCACCGCGCTGGCGTTCGCGCGCATCGCGAACGACTGCGGGCTGCCGGGCGGCGCGCTCAACGTCGTGCCCGGGCTCGGCGAGGAGGCCGGCGCCGCGCTGGCGCGACACCACGGCGTGGCGCACCTGTCGTTCACCGGCTCGGTGGCGGTGGGGCAGCAGGTGCAGGCGGCGGCGGCGAAGAACACCGTGCCGGTGACGCTCGAGCTGGGCGGCAAGAGCCCGCAGCTCGTGTTCGCCGACGCCGACCTCGACGCCGCGCTGCCGTTCCTGGTCAACGCCGGCGTGCAGAACGCCGGCCAGACCTGCTCGGCGGCGTCGCGCATCCTGGTGCAGGCGAGCGTCTTCGACGAGGTGGTCGCGCGCATGGCCGAGCGCTACCGCAAGCTGGTGGTCGGCCCGGCGATCGCCGACCCCGACGTCGGCCCGCTGATCTCGGCGCGCCAGAAGGAGGTGGTGCAGAGCTACCTCGCCGCGGCGCGCGATAGCGGCCTGCGGGTGGCCGCTCAGGCCGACCTCGCCAGCAGCCTGCCTCGCGAGGGCTGCTACGTCGCGCCGACGCTGCTGGCCCCGGTGCGCAGCGACCACCGGCTGGCGCAGGAGGAGATCTTCGGCCCGGTGCAGGTGGTGATCGCGTTCGACGACGAGGCCGATGCCATCGCGCAGGCCAACGGCACCGACTACGGCCTGGTGGCCGGCGTCTGGACGCGCGACGGCAGCCGCGCGCTGCGCGTGGCGCGCGCGCTGAGGTGCGGCCAGGTGTTCGTCAACAACTACGGTGCCGGCGGCGGCGTCGAGCTGCCGTTCGGCGGCGTCAAGCGCTCAGGCCACGGCCGCGAGAAGGGCTTCGAGGCGCTGTACGGCTTCTCGACGCTGAAGACGATCGCCATCAAGCACGACTGAGGCTCAGCCCTCGGCCGGCGGCTCGCTGGCGCCGGGCTGCGGTTCGGCGGCCGGCAGCGCCTCGCGACGCACCGGCGCGATCCATTGCTCGAGCCAGCCCCACCACGAGAACGCGCTCGGCGCGGTGCTCGGCTCGGCCAGGGGCATCGCTCGTGAATCGAAAGCCGGACTGACGGTGTCCATGACGGGTCTCCGCGCGGGTTGTTTCGGCACGCCCGGGCCACAGCCTAGAGGCTGCGCGGCACGTTTCCGATGCCGGCGACGCCCTGGGGCCCAACAAGCGTGTCGGGTGACCGCCCACTACGTCACGGCCGATACGCTGCTGCCCGACGCCGCGCCTGCGGCGCGCTCTCGGATTACGCCAGCACCGCAGCGAACGCCTGCGCGGTGCGCTCGACGTTGCCGTGGTTGAGCCCCGCCACGCACATGCGGCCCGAGCGGATCAGGTAGACCGCGTACTCCTCGCGCAGGCGATCGACCTGCGCCGCCGACAGGCCGGTGTAGCTGAACATGCCGCGCTGGGTCAGCAGGTAGCCGAAATCGCGCCCCGGCACGCGCGCGCTGAGCACCTCGTGCAGCGCCTTGCGCATCGCACGGATGCGCTCGCGCATGCGCGCCACCTCGCCCTGCCACTGCGTGCGCAACTGCGGGTCGCCGAGCACCTGCGCCACGATGCCCGCGGCGTGGATCGCCGGGCTGGAGTAGATGCGGCGGATCGTCAGCCTGAGCTGGCCGAACACCAGCTCGGCCTCGCGCGCGCTGGGGCAGACCACCGACAGCGCGCCGCAGCGCTCGCCATACACGCTCATGCTCTTGGAGAACGAATTGGCCACCAGGCAGGCCGCGCCGGAGGCGGCCAGCGCACGCACCGCGTAGGCGTCCTCGTCGAGCCCGTCGCCGTAGCCCTGGTAGGCGAGGTCGAGGTAGGCGATCAGCTCGCGCCGCTTCAACACCGGGATCAGCTGATCCCACTGCGCGCGCGTGAGGTCGACGCCGGTCGGGTTGTGACAGCAGGCGTGCAGCAGCACGATGCTGCGCGCGGGCAGCTGCTCGATCGCCGCCAGCATCTCGGCGAAGCGCACACCGCCGCTCGCCGCGTCGTAGTACGGATAGGTGCTGACCGCGAAGCCGCTGCCCTCGAACATCGAGCGGTGGTTCTCCCAGCTCGGGTCGCTGATCCAGACGCCGCTGCCGGGAAACCAGCGCCTCAGGAAGTCGGCGCCGACCTTGAGCCCCCCGCTCGACCCCACCGACTGCACGGTGACCACGCGGCGCGAGGCCAGCGCCTCGTGGTTGGCGCCGAACAGCAGTTGCTGCACCGCGCTGCGCGCATCGGCAGCGCCCTCCATCGGCAGGTAAGGCTTGGGCCCGCCGCGAGCGAGCAGGCGCTGCTCGGCCGAGTGCACGCTGTCGAGCACCGGGATTCGACCCTCGTCATCGAAGTAGATGCCGATCGAGAGGTTGACCTTGTGCGGCCGCGGGTCGGCGTTGAAGGCCTCGACCAGCGCGAAGATCGGGTCGCCCGCATAGGGCTCGACATGCTCGAACACACGATGCTCCTGCAGTGGATGGCGCGATTATCGGGCCGCGCGCCCGCTCAGCTACGCCGCGAGCGCGGCCTCGATGTCGTGCGTCAGCTTGGCCGGCTCGTCCTTCGGCGCGTAGCGCTTGATGGTCTTGCCGTCGCGGCCGATCAGGAACTTGGTGAAGTTCCACTTGATCGCCTGCGTGCCGAGCATGCCCGGCGCCTCCTGCGTCAGCCAGCGGTACAGCGGATGCGCGCCGCTGCCGTTGACCTCGATCTTGGCCATCATCGGGAACGAGACGCCGTAGTTGAGCCGGCAGAACGAGGCGATCTCGTCGTTGGCACCCGGATCCTGGCCGCCGAACTCGTTGCTCGGGAACCCCAGCACGACGAGCCCGCGATCCTGGTAGGCCTGCCACAGCACCTGCAGGCCGTCGAACTGCGGCGTGAACCCGCACTGGCTGGCGGTGTTGACGATCAGCAGCACCTTGCCCTTGTAGCGGTCGAGCTTGACTCGCTTGCCGTCGATCGCCTGTGCCTCGAAGCCCCACACATCGGTGCCCATCGCTGCTCCTTTCTCGCCGCCGCCCGGGCCGCCGTGATGTTATGCCGCGGCGCCTGCACGCGCTGCATTGACGCGCCATGACCCGGCAGCGGACGATGCGACACCCTCCTTCGAGCCGTCCAGGGGCCCGCCCCATGTCGTCGCCACACAGCGTGTGCCTGCTGGGCTTCAGCGATTTCGAGCGCCGTGCGCTCGCGCTGCAGTTTCGCCTCGCCGCGGGTCGTACGCCGTCGTATGCCCTGGTGGCGGGCATCGACGAGGCGCGCTTCCTGGTGGTCGACGGCGACTCCAAGCCGGCGGTGCAGCGCGCGCTCGATGCCGGGCGGCTGGCGCACTGCCTGTTCGTCGGCGTGGCGGCGGCGCCCAAGGGCGCGCTGGCGCGCCTGCGCCGCCCGATCGACGCGCTGTCGCTGCTGCGCGAACTCGACGCCGCGCTGATTCAGCTGCAAGGCCCGGCCGCCCTGCCGCCGGCGCCGCCGCCCCCGCCGCCGGCCGTGGTGCCCGTGCGGCCAGCGTCGCGCGTCGTGGCCGCTGCGGCAGAGCGACCCGCACC
The DNA here is from genome assembly GCA_015075545.1 of Ideonella sp. GTDB lineage: Bacteria > Pseudomonadota > Gammaproteobacteria > Burkholderiales > Burkholderiaceae_C > JAEUPI01. The sequence continues at coordinate 578,248 of JABTUC010000001.1, forward strand.
TGAACCGCAACGCGCTGCCGACGGGGGCCTGCTCGACTCGCAGTTGTCGGAGCTGGCCGAGCGATTTCCCGATCGCGCAGCGGTCGCCGGGCAGGCCGCGCCGGCCGCCGCCAAGGCCGCTGCGCGCTGCGATGCGCTGCTGGTCGACGACAGCGAGATCGCGCTGAAGTTCCTCGAGCTGAAGCTCGGCGAACTGGGGCTGCGCTCGCGCACCGTCACCGACAGCGACGCCGCGCTCGCGCAGCTCGCGCAGCACGACTTCAACTACGTCTTCCTCGACGTCGAACTCGGGCCCGGCAGCAAGCTCGACGGCCTGGCGCTGTGCCGGCACATCAAGCGCCGTTGGCACCGGCCGCCGGTGGTGGCGATGGTGTCGGCCCACGCGACGCAGACCGACCGCGTGCGCGGCAGCCTCGCCGGCTGCGACGCCTACCTCGGCAAGCCGCTGCAGCCGCGCGAGCTGCTGGCGGTGGTCGGCCTGCGCCGCGGCCGCCCGTAGCCCGCCAGGGTCAGTCCGCGCGCTCGCCGCGGCCTTCGTGCCACGCCGCGAGCAACGCCGCCGCGACGATCAACAGGCCGCCGGCCACCGTCTGCGCGCGCAGCGTCGCGGCGCCGAGCACGACTGCCGAGACGCTGGCGAACACCACCTCGCTGACCATCACCACGGCGGTAGTGCCGGCACGCAGCCGGGCGGCGCCGAACTGCAGCGCCAGGTTCGACACCAGGATCCACAGCGCCAGCCCCAGCACCCACGGCGCCCAGGCAGCGCTCAGCGGCGGCAGCAGCGCGAAGCCGGCCTGCGTGCCGGTCGCCGCCACCAGCGCGCTGACCAGGGCACCGCCGACGAACATCGCCAGCGCGCGCGACGCCGCGGGCCGACGCGCCTCGCGGCGCAGCATCACGTTGTTGAGCGCGAACGACGCGCCGCCGGCCAGCCCCAGCCAGTCGGCCGCCGTGCGCGGCGCAGGCCAGCCGCCGCCGTCGGGCCACAGCACCACCAGCGCACCGATCACCGCCAGCAGCGCGCGCAGCAGCACGTCGGCATGCAGCGGCTCGCGCAGCAGCGCCCTGGCGAGCAGCACGCTCCACAGCGGCATCAGATAGAACAGCAGCACCACGCGCACCACGTCGCCGACCGTGACGCCCCAGTTGAAGCAGGCGTTGGTGAAGCCCGAGGCAAACACCAGCACCCACAGGCTGCGCGTGCGCAGCAGATCGGCCAGCGCCGACGGCCGCCAGGCCGCGAGCGCGGCCACCACGACGCCGTAGGTCAGCGCGGTCGCCCACAGCGGGTGCACGCCCAGCGCCTGCAACTGGCGCAGCGGCCACCAGAAGACGCCCCAGGTGAAGGCATTGAACAGCAGCGCCGCCACCGCCGCCCGCGATGCAGGGACTGCCGTCACCGCCGCGCCGCGTGCGCCGTCAGGCACCGAGCTTGTCGGAGCGCGCGATCACCAGCAGCCGCTCCACCTCGTCGCGATGGCGCACGCTGTTGGAGCGGTGCCAGCGGCCGATCAGCGCCATCGTCGCGGTGACCGCGACGCCGAACACGGCGATCGACACGAACGCCGACAGGCCGACCTTGGTCATGCCGGTGTAGAACGCGCCCAGGCCGAGGATGGCCGCCTGCTCGTTGAAGTTCTGCACCGCGATCGAGCGGCCGGCGCCCATCAGGTTGTGGCCGCGGTGCTGCAGCAGCGCGTTCATCGGCACCACCAGGAAGCCCCCCGCCGCGCCGAGCAGGATCATGAACGGCGCGGCCACCCACGGCTGGTGGATGATGTTGAGCCCGATCACCAGCACGCCCATCGCCACGCCGAGCGGAATGACCTTGGTCGCCTGGTCGAGCCGCACCAGCCACGCCGCCACCACCGCGCCGATGGCGGTGCCGATGGCCACCACGCCCACCAGCGACGACGCCTGCGTCGTGCTGTAGCCGAGCGCCGCCGCTGCCCAGGCGAAGACGATCACGCGCAGGTTGCCCGACACGCCCCAGAACAGCGTGGTCGTGGCCAGCGAGATCTGCCCCAGCTTGTCGGCCCACAGCCGGGCGTTGCACTGGCTGAAGTCGGCCACCAGCACGAGCAGGTTGGTGGTCAGCGGCTGCAGCGGCGCCTCGGTGCGCGGAATGTAGAGGTTGAACACCGCGGCGATCACGTACAGCACGATGATCGCGGCGATCGCCGCCTCCGGTGGCGTGTTGACCCCGAAGTCGAACCACGGGAAGTCGAAACCGAGCAGCCACGGCGCCACCCTGCCGCCGATCAGCTGGCCGCCGAGCAGCACGCCGAGAATGATCGAGGCGATCGTCAGCCCTTCGATCCAGCCATTGGCCTTGACCAGTTGCGACGGCGGCAGCAGCTCGGTGAGGATGCCGTACTTGGCCGGCGAGTAGGCCGCCGCGCCGAGCCCGACCACCGCGTACGAGAGCAACGGGTGGCCGCCGAACAGCATCAGCAGGCAGCCCACCGCCTTGATCGTGTTGGAGATGAACATCACCTGCCCTTTGGGCACGGCGTCGGCGAACGCGCCCACCAGCGGCGCGAGCAGCACGTAGAACAGCGCGAACATCGGTGTCAGCGCCGGGATCTGCCACGCCGGCGCATGCGTACTGCGCAGCAGCTCGATGGCGCCGACCAGCAACGCGTTGTCGGCCAGCGAGCTGAAGAACTGCGCCGACATGATGGTGTAGAAGCCTCTTTTCATCGCTTCTCGTGTGCGGCGCGCCCGACGGCGCTCTGACGGCTTGGCGTAGGCATGCGACCGTGGGCGCGGCGTTATAGCACGCACGGTCGGGGCCGCCGGCGGGCGCGGCGGCGCTGGCAGAATCGTTCGCGCCATCGTTCCCCACGCATTCGAGGCCCACCGCCATGCCCAGACCGATCGAAGCGCTCGTGCACGGCGACGGTCTCGCGCACAACCTGGCGCGTGCGCGCGCGCTGGCGTGCGGCGCGCGCGTATGGGCGGTAGTCAAGGCCAACGCCTACGGCCACGGCATCGAGCGCGTGTTCGAGTCGCTGCGCGCCGCCGACGGCTTCGCGCTGCTCGACCTCGGCGAGGCCGAGCGCGTGCGCGCGCTGGGCTGGCGCGGTCCGGTGCTGCTGCTCGAAGGGGTTTTCGAAGCGCGCGACCTCGAGCTGTGCTCGCGCCTGAACCTGTGGCACACGGTGCACCGCGAGGAGCAGATCGACTGGCTGGCCTCGCACAAGACGGCGCAGCCGCAGCGCGTGTTCCTCAAGCTCAACAGCGGCATGAACCGGCTGGGCTTCGCGCCGCACGCCTATCGCGCCGCGTGGGCACGGCTCAACGCGCTGCCGCAGGTCGACGAGGTCGCGTTGATGACCCACTTCGCCGACGCCGACGGGGCCGGCGGCGTGGCCGAGCAACTGGCGGTGTTCGAGCGCGCCACCGAAGGCCTGCCCGGCGAGCGCACGCTGGCCAACAGTGCCGCGCTGCTGCGTCACGCGCAGGCCAGCGCCGCCGACTGGGTGCGCCCGGGCATCATGGTGTACGGCGGCGCGCCCGACCATCCGCAGCACACGGCCGCGCACTGGCAGCTGCAGCCGACGATGACGCTGCGCGCGCAGCTGATCGGCGTGCAGCAGCTCGCGCGCGGCGATCGCGTCGGCTACGGCGGCACCTTCGTCGCCGACGCGGCGATGCGCATCGGCGTCGCCGCCTGCGGCTATGCCGACGGCTACCCGCGCCATGCCGGCACCGGCACGCCGGTGCTGGTCGACGGTGTGCGCACGCGCACCCTGGGCCGCGTATCGATGGACATGATCGCCGTCGACCTCGCGCCGGCGCCGCACGCCGCGCCGGGCAGCGAGGTCACGCTGTGGGGCCGCGGGCCGCACGGCAGCGTGCTGCCGATCGACGAGGTGGCGCACGCCGCCGGCACCGTCAGCTACGAGCTGATGTGCGCGCTCGCGCAGCGCGTGCCGACCCGCGTCGCCTGAGGTCCGCCGCGATGGCGCGCATCCCCTTCGTGCTCGACGAGCGCGACGTGCGCTTCGAGGCGGTGCGCGCGCAAGGCGCCGGCGGGCAGAACGTCAACAAGGTGTCCAACGCAGTGGTGCTGCGCTTCGACATCGCGGCTTCCAGCCTGCCCGACGCGCTGAAGACGCGCCTGCGCGCGCGCAGCGACCGCCGCATCGGCAGCGACGGCGTGGTGACGATCAAGGCGCAGGAGCATCGCAGCCTGCCGCGCAACCGCGCCGCGGCGCTCGAGCGCCTGCGCGCGCTGCTCAACGCGGCGGCGACGCTGCCGCGCCGGCGCGTCGCCACCGCGCCGACGCCCGCCTCGCGCGAGCGGCGGCTCGACGACAAGCTGCGCCAGGGCCGGCTCAAGGCAACGAGGGCGACGCCCTCTCGCGACGAGTGAACGGCCGCGGCGAAGCCGGTCACCCCGATCGCCGCGTCGCGACGTAGACGCTGCCCAGGCTGAGCACGATACCGAGCCACGATAGCGCGTTGGGCCGCCAGCCTTCGAGCGCCGCCGAGATCGCCAGCGCGATCGGCGGGATCGTCACGCCGGTCATCGCCGCACGCGCCGGGCCCACGCGCTGCGCCAGCCTGAAGTAGACGAAGAACGCAACCACCGAGCCGGCCAGCGCCAGGTACAGCAGCGAGCCCCACCACAGCACGCTGGTGCCCACCTGAGCCGCAGTGCCCTGCGCCAAAGCCACCAGCCACAACGCCAGCGCGCCGTAGGCCATCGACCAACCGAGCATCGGCACCAGCGGCAGGCCGCGACGCGACAGCGCGAGCGTCATCACGTTGCCGATGCAGGCGCAGGTCACCGCGAGCAGGCCGGCGCCGAGGCCGAGCCCCGCATCGGGCCGCGAACCGGTGGCCACCAGCTCGGGCCAGAAGATCAGCGCGACGCCGACCACGCCGCACACCGCGGTGGCGATGAAGCGCCGGCTCACCGGTTGGCCGAACACGCGCCAGCCGAGCAGCGCGTTGCCGAACACCATCAGCGAGAACAGCACCGCCACCAGGCCGCTCGGCACGTGGCGCTCGGCTTCGTAGACGGCCCAGTAGTTGAGGCTGTACTGCACCACGCCGGTGGCCACGAGCCAGCCGTGCCAGCGCGGCGCCAGCAGCCAATGTTCGCCACGCGCAGCGGCCAACGCGAGCAGCACGACGCCGGCCAGCCCGAAGCGCCACGCCACCGAGTTCAGCGGCGCGACTTCGGCCAGCTGGTACAGGATGACGTGCCAGGTCGAGGCCCAGATCAGCGTGGGCACCCAGAACAGTACGCGGGGCGAGTCGAGAAGCTGGCGCAAGCGGAAGGCGGGAGTCGCCGCGCAAGCCGGCGCGGGGTCGCGATGCTAGCAGCGCGAGCCGGTGCGCCTCGGACGCCTCGGCGCCAGCTTGCACAATGGCGTTCGATGGCGCGCGACAAGACCGTCTACACCTGCACTGCCTGTGGCGGCACGAGCCCGAAGTGGCTCGGCAAGTGCCCGCACTGTGGCGAGTGGAACACGCTGGAGGAGACCGTCGCCGAGGCCAACGGCGGCGCGACTCGGCACCGCTTCAAGGCGATGGCGCCGATGCAGCCGGTGGCCACGCTGTCGCAGATCGAGGCCGCCGAGATCGAGCGCTCGCCCACGGGCCTGGCCGAGCTCGACCGGCCGCTGGGCGGCGGCATCGTCGAAGGCGGCGTGGTGCTGATCGGCGGCGACCCGGGGATCGGCAAGTCGACGCTGCTGCTGCAAGCGGCCGAGAAGCTGTCGCGGACGATGCCGGTGCTGTACGTCACCGGCGAGGAGTCGGGCGCGCAGGTGGCGCTGCGCGCGCGCAGGCTCGGCCTGCGTGACGCACCGGTGCGCGTGCTGGCCGAGATCCAGCTCGAGCGCATCCTGGCGGCGATCGACGCCGAGCGCCCGCGCTTCTGCGTGATCGACTCGATTCAGACGCTGTTCTCCGACGCGCTGACCTCGGCGCCGGGCTCGGTGGCGCAGGTGCGCGAGTGCGCGGCGCAGCTCACGCGCGCCGCCAAGTCGCTCGGCACCGCGGTCGTGCTGGTGGGCCACGTCACCAAGGAAGGCGCGCTCGCCGGCCCGCGCGTGCTCGAGCACATGGTCGACACGGTGCTGTACTTCGAGGGCGACACGCATTCGAGCTTCCGCCTCGTGCGCGCCATCAAGAACCGCTTCGGCGCCGTCAACGAGATCGGCGTCTTCGCGATGACCGAGCGCGGGCTCAAGGGGGTGAGCAACCCGAGCGCGATCTTCCTGTCGACGCACGGTGCGCCGGTGCCCGGCACCTGCGTGCTGGTGACGCTCGAAGGCACGCGGCCGCTGCTGGTGGAGGTGCAGGCGCTGGTCGATTCCGCCGGCGTCGCACCGCGGCGGCTCTCGGTGGGGCTCGATCGCGACCGCCTCGCGATGCTGCTGGCGGTGCTGCACCGCCACGCCGGCGTGTCGTGCATGGACCAGGACGTGTTCGTCAACGCGGTGGGCGGCGTGCGCATCGGCGAGCCCGCGGCCGACCTGGCGGTGCTGCTGGCGATCCACGGCTCGCTGCGTGGCAAGGCGCTGCCGCGCGGCTTTCTGGCGTTCGGCGAAGTGGGGCTCGCCGGCGAGGTGCGGCCCGCGCCGCGCGGCCAGGAGCGGCTGCGCGAAGCGGCCAAGCTCGGCTTCGCGGTGGCGGTGGTGCCCAAGGCCAACGCGCCGAAAGCGGCCGATGCGCGCGCGTTCGAGGGCCTGACGATCCACGCGGTGGAGCGCATCGAAGAGGCGATCGAGGTCGTGCGCGGGCTGTGACGCGATGCTGAACAACCCGATCGTCGGCTGGGCGCTGGCGGCGCTGGCCGTCGCGATCGGCTACGTGCAGTGGGGCTGGCCCGGCGTCGCGCTGGCGGCGACGATGATCGCGTTCTGGCTGCTGCTGCAGTTCAGCCGCGCGCTGCGCGTGCTGCGCAACGCCGGCCGCGCCCCGGTGGGGCACATCGACAGCGCGGTGATGCTCGCCGCGCGGCTGCACCAGGGCCAGCGGCTGCCGCAGATCCTGGCGTTGACGCGCAGCCTGGGCCTCGCATCGGGCAGCCCCGAGCGCGACCAGGAGGTGTTCGAATGGCGCGACGCCGGCGGCGACGTGGTGCGCGCCGAACTGGTTCGCGGCAAACTCGCGCGCTGGCGGTTGCTGCGCGCGGGGGAGCCAGCGACGACGACGCCGAACTGACGACAACGAGGAGACGCAACCATGCGAACGATCCGCAGCCTGGGCCTGCTGCTGTGCGCCGTGCTGGTGGTGGCCGGCTGCGCCACCGGGGGCGCGCGCGCGCCGCTGCGGGTGGCCGCGCTGTACTGCGGCGAGATCCAGATCCCCGACATCTCGCCGTGGTCGCCGGGGTTCAATCAGGGTCGGCCGATGACCTTCAGCGACAACTGCTACCTGATCCAGCACGGCTCCGACTGGATGCTGTGGGATTCGGGGCTCGCCGACGCGCTGGCCGCCAACCCCGACGGCGCCGGCGGCCCGATGGGCATGCGCATGCGGCGCACCAAGACGCTGGCGTCGCAGCTCGCCGCGCTCGGCGTGGCGCCCGAGCAGATCAAGATCGTCGCGTTCTCGCACACGCACGCCGACCACGTGGGCAACGCGAACCAGTTCGCCGGCGCCACGCTGTACATGCAGCAGGCGGAGCACGACGCGGCGTTCGGCGCCGAGCCGGGCAAGTTCGGCTTCAACCCGGCGCTGTACGCCAAGCTGCGCGACGCCAAGGTGGTCAAGCTCAACGGCGACAAGGACGTGTTCGGCGACGGCAGCGTGGTGATCCTGTCGACGCCGGGGCACACGCCGGGCCACCAGTCGCTGCTGCTGCGGCTGCCCAAGACCGGCGCCGTGATCCTATCGGGCGACTGCGCGCACTTCGAGGAGAACTTCGATCAGCGGCGGGTGCCGCGCTTCAACTTCAGCCGCGAGCAGACGCTGGCATCGATGGAGCGCGTGGCGCAATTGATGCGAACCGAACGGGCGCAGTTCTGGATCAACCACGACGGCGAGCAGAACGCCGGCCTCGCGCACGGGCAGTTCATCGACTGAAGCTCGGCCGAGCCCCGGTTCTTCGCGGCTTCACGGGGCGGGGCTCGTGGCGGGCCGGCCGGGGGTGGGGGCGAGCGCCGGGCGGTGCAGGCCGACCCGCGCCAGCGGCCTAAAATCGTCGCCCGCTCCCGCGTTTTCACCGCCAAGGAACTCCGATGTCGATGTCCGACCGCGACGGCAAGATCTGGTTCGACGGCAAGCTGGTCGACTGGCGCGACGCCAAGATCCACGTGCTGACGCACACGCTGCACTACGGCTGCGGCGCTTTCGAGGGCGTGCGCGCCTACAAGACCACCGCCGGCAAGACCGCGATCTTCCGCCTGCGCGAGCACACCGAACGGCTGTTCAACTCGGCCAAGATCCTGCGCATGAAGATCCCTTACTCGTTCGAGCAGGTGTGCGACGCGCAGCGCGAGGTGGTGCGGGTCAACAAGCTCGACAGCTGCTACCTGCGCCCGCTCACCTGGATCGGCGACCAGAAGCTCGGCGTCAGCCCCAAGGGCAACACCATCCACCTGATGATCGCGGCCTGGGCCTGGGGCGCCTACCTCGGCGAAGAGGGGCTGGCCAAGGGCATCCGCGTCAAGACCTCGAGCTACGCGCGCCACCACGTCAACATCACGATGACGCAGGCCAAGGCGGTGAGCAACTACACCAACTCGATCCTCGCCAACGTCGAGGTCACCGACGACGGCTACGACGAGGCGATGCTGCTCGACTCGGCCGGCTTCGTCAGCGAGGGCGCCGGCGAGAACCTGTTCGTCGTCAAGGGCGGCGTGGTCTACACGCCCGATCTGTCGGCCGGCGCGCTCAACGGCATCACCCGCAACACGGTGTTCGCGATCTGTGCCGACCTCGGCATCCGCATCGTCGAGAAGCGCATCACGCGCGACGAGGTCTACATCGCCGACGAGGCGTTCTTCACCGGCACCGCCGCCGAGGTGACGCCGATCCGCGAGTACGACCGCGTCACGCTCGGCGCAGGCGCGCGCGGCCCGGTCACCACCAAGATCCAGAACGCGTTCTTCGACATCGTCAACGGCCGCAACGCCAAGTACGCCGAGTGGCTGACTCCGGTATGAACGCGCATGGCCGCTCCAAAGCGCTCATGCCGGAGCGCGATCAGCGCGGAGGCTCCAGATGAGTGCACAACCGCAACCCAAGGCCCTGGTCGAGCTGGCCGCGAGCGACCTGATCGGCGGCCGCGTCGTGTTCTGCCCGAACCCGAAGATGCCGCTGTGGAGCAACCATCCGCGGGTGTTCATCGACATCGCCACCGAGGGCGTCGGTAGCTGCCCCTACTGCGGCACCGAGTACCGGCTGCGGGCCGGCGAGAAGCTCGCGCCGGGCCACTGACGCCGCAGCGCGCAGGCTCAGCGCGGGTCGCGCGTCGGCGCGGTTGCGGCGGAGCCCCAGCGGGGCGAGTAGCTGCGGCGCATGCGCACCGCCAGACGGACGCGCGACAGCAGCGCTTCGGCGCTGGCCGTGTGCGGCAACCACGCCAGCGCGCCGCCGCGCAAGGCGTCGCGCTCGCTGGCGTCGCCGTCGCCGGCGGCCAGCACGATGACCGGAATGTCCTCCAGCATCGCGCCGGCCTGAAACGCCGCCAGCACCGTCGCCACGTCGGCGCCGTCGATGGCGCCGCCGAGCGCAATCGCGTCGGGCTGCAGATCGCGCGCCATGTCCACGGCGTCGCGCAGGCGGGTGGCCAAGCGCACCCGCACCAGCGGCGAAAGCAAGCGCACCAGCGTCATCGCCCGCGCGGGCTCGAAGCCCAGCAGCAGCATCGTCGGGCGCTCGCCCTCGATGGGTTCGTCTTGCGGCGCCGCAAGGAGCGCCCCGTGGTCCGAATCTCGCCAAACGATCGCCATGTTTCATCTCCTGGCTGGCACCACGCCCTCGCCCCCTTCATCGCGATCGGTGGACAACCGTCGCACTTGTAACCATAGACCTCGCGGGCCACGGACGGTGCGATGGGCGCGGCCGATGGCCACACGTCGGCGTGAAAAAATGCCGTCCGAAGCCTCGCTTGTTACATCGCTGGTCTGCGCTCACTCCAGCGTGCATGGCGACTCCGGGCGGCCCGTGCCAGACGGGATTGACACCCCGGCGCACCCTCTTACAGTGTCGCGGCCGGCTCTGCGGTCGGCCATGGAAGCCGACTCGATGACCCAACGCGCCCCCAAGAACCGGCCCAGGCAACCCTGCGGCACCCGGCATATGCCGGGCGCGGTGGCGCTGCTGCTCGCCTGTGCATCGGCCGGTGCGGCCACCCCGACGATGACCATCGCCGAAGGCAAGATCACCGTCTTCTCGGGCGGCGCTGCGTACCTGCCGAAGGCCGGGTTGCAGTTGCGCACCTGCGACGTCATACGCACCGGGCCGAAGGCACTGGTGCAGATCGAGTACGACGACGGCGGCAGGATCGTGCTGGGGCCCGACAGCCGGCTGGTGGTCGACCTGCCGCTCGGCGGCGACCCGGTGGTGGGGCCGCACTACCTGTTGTCGGGCTGGGTGAAGCTGACGGTGCCGAAGCGCGACAAGGCCGCGGCGTATCGCATCGACACGCCGCAGTTCAACCTCGCCACCGACAGCGGCGTCGCCGCATTGCGCGTCGGCGAGCACGACGCCGCATTCTTCGTCGAGCAGGGTACGGTCACCGCGCTCGTGCCGAGCGGCCGCTCGCTGGCGCGGGTGCAGGTGGGCAACGGTCGCACGTTCGTACGCAAGGGCCCGGCCGACCGCGGTGCCGTGACCCAGCGCGCCGACCCGGCCTTCGTGCAGGCGATGCCGACGGCTTTTCGCGACACGCTGCCGTCGCTGCTGGCGCACGTGAAGGGTCGCGATTCGTCGCCGCGGCCGTCGCCGGACGACAACGCCGCCGAAGTCGAAGGCTGGTTCCGCGCTGCGCCGGAGCTCGGCGCCTGCATCGTCGACCCGACGCTGCGAGCCGCACAGCGCACGCTGGAGAGCGCGGGCTTCGAGGTCGGCCCGATCGACGGCATCCTCGGGCCGCGCACGCAGGCGGCCTTGCGAGCCTTCCAGGAGAAGCAGGGGCTTTCTCGCTCGGGCAAGCTCGACGCGCCGACCCAGAAGGCGCTCGAGGAGTTGCAGCGGCGCTGACCGCCCGCGACACCATGGCGTCGCCGCAAGCCGCTCATCTGCTGGCGACCCCCGACGACGTGGAGGCGCAGTTCTACGAGGCGCTGCGCGACGCCGACATCGGCAAGCTGATGGCGGTGTGGTCCGACGACGACGACATCGTCTGCGTGCACCCGGGCGGGCCGCGCGTGGTGGGCGCAGCGGCCATCCGCGCGTCGTTCGAGGCGATCTTCGAGCGCGGCGGCATCCCGGTGCAGCCCGAGCAATTGCATCGCACGCGCTCGCTGGAAGCGGCCGTCCACAACCTGGTCGAGACGGTGGCGATCGTCAGTGCCGAAGGCCTGCAGCAGGCCTACGTGGTGGCGACCAATGTCTACCTGAAGACGACGCTCGGCTGGCGGTTGGTGGCGCACCATGCGAGCCCCGGCAGCGCGCTGCCGCCGCACGAGAACGCCGAGGCGCCGAGCACGCTGCATTGATGAGCGAGCCGCTGCCCGTGCTCGGCGACTGGCGCGCGCCGCGCTGGCTGCCCGGCGGCAACGCGCAGACGATCTGGCCGGCGCTGCTGTCGCGGCGACCGCCTGCGCCAGCGTGGCGACGCGAGCGCTGGGACACACCCGACGGCGATTTCGTCGACGTCGATTTCATCGACGCGAGCACCATCGCCGCCCCGGCCCTGGTACTGCTTCACGGCCTGGAGGGGTCGTCGCGAAGCCACTATGCGGTGGCGTTCGCACACTGGGCGCGACGCGCCGGCTGGCGCTTTGCGGTGCCGCACTGGCGCGGCTGCTCCGGCGAGGCGAACCGCCTGCCGCGCGCCTACCACTCGGGCGACTACGCGGAGGTGGCGTGGCTGATGGTGCGCCTGCGCGCCTGGGCCGGCGTGCCGCTGTGCGTGGTGGGGGTGTCGCTGGGCGGCAATGCGTTGCTGCGCTGGGCCGGCGAGGTCGGCGAGCAGGCCTCGGCCGAGGTGCGTGCACTGGCCGCGATCAGCGCACCGCTCGATCTGGCCGCCGGCGGCCACGCCATCGACAGCGGCTTCAACCGCATCGTCTACGCCAGCATGTTCCTGCGCACGATGAAGGCCAAGGCGCTGGTCAAGCTGGGGCAGTTTCCGGGGCTGTTCGACCGCCAGCGCATGCTCGGCGCACGCACGCTGTACGAGTTCGACAACGTGGTCACCGCGCCGCTGCACGGCTTTCGCGACACCGACGACTACTGGTCGCGCGCCTCGGCCAAGCCGCACCTGGCGCGCATCCGGGTGCCGACGCTGGCGCTCAACGCGCACAACGATCCGTTCGTGCCGCAGGCGAGCCTGCCGCCGCGCGGCACCGCGTACGTCACGTTGTGGCAGCCGGCGCACGGCGGGCATGTCGGCTTTCCCGGCGGCGCCTTTCCGGGCCACCTGATGACCCTGCCCGACGCGGTGATGCGCTGGATGCACGAGCTCGCGTGAGCTAAGGTCGAGCGCGTGGACGAGATCGTCAAGGCCGCGCTGAAGAAGTGGCCCTCGGTGCCTCACTGCTACGGCTGGCTCGCGCTCGACGCGCGCGGCCAGTGGTTCATGCGCGACGAGCGCATCCAGCGCGCCGGGCCGTTTCCGCGCGTCAAGGGCAGCCTGATCCGGCACGACAGACTGCTCGAGTTCATCCACCGCAACTACGAGTGCGATGCGCAGGGCTGCTGGTTCTTCCAGAACGGCCCGCAGCGCGTCTATGTCGAGCTCGAGGCCGCGCCGCTGGTGTGGCGCGTGCTGTGGCGCGGCGACGCGCTGTGCGTGCAGGCCCATACCGGCGAGGAAGCCGCGGTGCGCGACGCCTGGCTCGACCAGCACGGGCGCCTGTTCCTGCGATCCGATCGCGGGTTGGGCATCGTCCACTCGCAGGACATGCTCGATGCCGCGCGCGCGATCGAGCAGGGCGCGTGGTTGCCGCAGCCGCTGCCGTTCGAGGCGATGCCCGGGCGCTTCGGCTACGTGCTCGAGCCGCTGCCCGCGGCCACCGCCCGCGGGGGTTGAGTCGCGCGCGAGCCCGCTGGCGCGGGCGATGATCTCGAGCGGAGAACTCGGTGAGCTGCGAAGACGCTATTTCGCCGCGCTGGCCGCGGCCGTCGGCAGCGTGGGCTCGGCGAACTTGGCGCCGGCCTTGCCGGCCATGAACACCACCGCGCGCGCGATCTCGAAGTCAGTGAAGTCGCCGCCGCCTTGCGCCGGCATGCTGCCCTTGCCCTTGAGTGCCGCTTGCAGCAGCGTGTCGAAGCCGGTCTTGATGCGCGGCGCCCAGGCGGCGGTGTCACCGAGCTTGGGTGCGTTGAGTGCGCCGCTGGAGTGGCATACCGTGCACTGCGCCTGGAACACCTGCTCGCCGGTCTTCATCGACTTAACGTCGGTGATGTCCTTGTAGTCCGACACGCCCACCGGCTGGATGCGACGGGCCACGGCCGCAGCGCTCAAGCCGTCGCTGCCGGCGCCCGACTTGCTCTCGGTCGCGACGGAATTGATCATCATGATGATGATGACCACCGGCAGCACGAACGCAGCCACCAGCACCGCGACCAGTTGCTTGGGCGTGCGGATCGGGCCCTGATGCGAATCGGAGTCGGGATGCGTGGCGTCGCTCATGGATCGATGACCTTCGGCAGGGCCGCGATTCTATCAGCGCACCTCGACGGATCGGCCCGGCGCGCAGGCGAAGCGCCGCAAGTTCAGAGCCAGTGCGCGATCTGCTGCAGCGGCTTCTTGATGCCGCCGTGCACCGGCACCCTGCAGCCCGGCTTCGGATAGCCGACGACGAGCAGGATCACCGGCTTCTCCGATGCCGGCCGCTCGCACACCTCGTTGAGAAAGCCCATCGGGCTCGGCGTGTGCGTCAGCATCACGAGCCCCGCGTGGTGCAGCGCGGCGATCAGCAGGCCGGTGGCGATGCCCACCGACTCGGGCACGTAGTAGTGCGAGAAGCGCGAGCCGTCGGGACGCACGCCGTACTTCTGCGCGAAGATCGCGATCAGCACCGGCGCCTCCTCGAGAAACGGCTTGTCGGGGTCGGTGCCGAGGGGGGCCAGCGCGTCGAGCCACTCCTGCGGCGCGCGGCCGCCGTAGAAGGCGCGCTCCTCCGCCTCGGCGGCCTCGCGGATGCGGCGCTTGCGCTGCGCGTCGGTGATCACGCAGAACGACCATGGCTGCTGGTTGGCCCCCGACGGCGCAGTGCCCGCGGCGAGCAGGCAGGCCTCGATGACCTCGCGCGGCACCTCGCGGCCGGCGTCGTAGTCGCGCACCGTGCGCCGACGCACCAGGTCGGCGTGGAAGGCGCGCGCGCGCTCGATCATCTCGGCGCGCGGGTACTCGCGGTAGGCCGGCAGCGGTTCCTGCAAGAAAGAGGTCGTTGGCTTGCTCATGCATCGATTCCGACTGCAGCGCTCACGTGGCGCGAAGCAGCTCGACTATAGCCAGCGCCGGCGCGCGGCGGTCGCCACGAGGGCCGCTGATAGAATCGCGCGCTCCGCGCTGATGCGGTGCGTCGCGCTCGCGACCCGCGCATCACGCTGCGCCCGTAGCTCAGTGGATAGAGTACTGGCCTCCGAAGCCAGGGGTCGCGCGTTCGATCCGCGCCGGGCGCGCCAGTTCGAGCATCACCCTTGCCGCCCCTTCGGCTCGCGGCGACATCGCGGCGGAACGCTGCCCACGGTGATCGCGGCGAATGCCACAACGCAGCTGGCGCCGTATCGCCCTGCGCCTGCGACGCCCCGTTCGCTGGTATGGTTGCCCCCATGCACGACGCTGCGCGCCGGCGCTGGACCGCGACGGTGCTCGCGGTGGCCCTGCTCGCGCTGGTGGGCTGCTCGTCGACACCGCGCCTGGCCGGCCGCGACGGGCCCGGCACGAGCCCACCGCCGAACCTGGCGCAGGTGCCCGATGCCGAACCGCGGGTCGAGCCGTTGCGCAGCGGCGGCCCGAACAAGCCCTATGAAGTGTTCGGTCGCACTTACACGCCGATGACGCGCGACGCGGCGTTCAGCGAGCGCGGGTTGGCATCCTGGTACGGCCGCAAGTTCCACGGCAGGCCGACTTCCAGCGGCGAGCCGTACGACATGTACGCGATGACCGCGGCGCACAAGACGATGCCGATCCCGAGCTACGCGCGCGTGCGCAACCCGGCCAACGGACGCGAGGTGATCGTGCGCATCAACGACCGCGGGCCGTTCCACGAGGGCCGCGTGATCGACCTCAGCTACACCGCAGCGCTCAAGCTCGGCGTGCTCAACGCGGTGGCGCCGGTGGAAGTGGAGCGCATCACGCAGGAGGCGATCCGCAGCGGCGCCTGGCGGGCGCGATCCGATCGTGCGTACGCCGCCGCACCGGCGCCCGACAGAGCAGTCGATGCGCCAGTGTCGCCTGCCGCACCGGCAGTCGCGCCGCCCGCGATAAGCCCGCCCCCGGTGCCGGCCGGCGCCATCGTCAACGTGGCCGTTGCGCCGCCGGCCGCGGCTGCCGACACCACGACCCCCGACCGCGCCGAGGCTCCCATCGACGACAGCGTGACGCGTACGCCGCAACCGATCGCCGCGGCGGCGACGGGCTTCTGGCTGCAACTGGGTGCGTTCCGCGAGCGCGACGGCGCCCTCGATTTCCAGCGCAAGGTCGAACGCGAGCTCGACTGGCTGGCGCCATCGCTGGCGGTGTTCACCGATCACGCTCTGCATCGTCTGCAGGCCGGCCCGTACCGCACGCGCGCCGATGCCAGCGGCGCCGCCGAGCGGCTGCGCGCCGAGCTGCAACTGGTGCCGATGATCGTCGAGCGGCGCTGAAGAACGGCCCGTCACGCCGAATCCGAGCACGGCGGGCGCAACGGCCCGCGCGCCGGCTGCTTCAAGCCGTGTGCTTGAGCACCGCCACCAGGTGGCAGCCGCTGCCGACCAGCACCAACAGATGCCAGACCAGGTGGCCGAAACGCATTCGCTGGTCGAGCAGGAAGAACAGCGTGCCCGCGCAATAGGCGATGGCACCGGCCAGCAGCCACAACAAGCCGTCGCGGCCCAGTGAAGCCAGCAGCGGCTGCACGGCGGCGATCATCAGCCAGCCGAACGCCAGATACAGCGCAGTCGACAGCGCACGGTTGCGCAGGCAGCCCACGAGCTTGAGCGCCACGCCGGTGGCGGCCACCGCCCACACCAGTGCCAGCAGCGGCGCACCCAGCGCATGGCCGAGCGCGAACGGCGTGTACGTGCCGGCCATGAAGACGTAGATCGCCGCGTGATCGAGCCGCCTGAGCCAGGCCTTGGTCCGATGGCCGGCTGGCGTCGCGTGGTACATCGACGAGACCGTGTAGGCCAGCAGCATGGTGGCCGCGAACACCCACATGCCGGTCTCGCGTCCGTTCGATCGCGCGGCATGCTCGGCGGCCAGCACCGGCAGCGCGGCGAGGGCGGCCACTGCGCCCAGGGCATGGCTGGCCGTGTTGGCCAGCTCCTCGCGCAGTCTCGGTGACACCGGCATGCCCGCGCTCCTGTGCGCGCGACATGCTCGACGCGCACGCAGCCCAGTGTGAGCATCGGTGCCACCGGGCGGCATCCCGCGGCCACGGGCAGGGCCCTCGTTCCGGGGCCGCGCTGCCTGCGGCCGCGGTACCGACGGCTAACGCGCGTAACCCAGCACCGCGAAGAAGTGGCACCCGCTGCCGGCCATCACCAGCAGGTGCCATGCCAGATGCGCGTAGCGCACCCGGTTGTCGAACAGGAACACCACCGCGCCGGCGGTGTACGCGAGGCCGCCGCCGACCAGCCAGGCCAGACCGGCCGCCGGCAGCCGCTGCACCAGCGGCACCACGGCGATCATCGCCACCCAGCCCATTGCCACGTACAGCGCGGTCGACGCCAGCGGATGGCGCAACCGGTTCAGCAGCTTGGCCGCGACGCCGAGCGCCGCCAGCGCCCATACGACGCCGAACAACGACCAGCCCCAGCCGCCGCGCAGCACGCCGAGCACGAACGGCGTGTAGCTGCCGGCGATGAAGACGAAGATCGCGGCGTGATCGATGCGCGCGAGCCATCGCTTGGCTGCCCCGCGCGGCACGGCATGGTAGAGCGCCGATACCAGGTACAGCACGATCATCGTCGCTGCAAAGACGCTGGCACCCACCACGTCGGCGGCGCCGCCGTGCTGCACCGACACCACCGCGAGGATCGGCAGCGACGCCACCGCGAGCAGGAAGCCGATGCCGTGGCTGATCGCGTTGGCGATCTCCTCGCCGAGGGTCTGCGGCCGTGCGACGAACAGCGGCCGCGGTGTCGTTGTGCTCATCGCCCGCGCCCCTGCTTCAGCGCCCGCCGCTGACGGTGAGCACGCTGCCGGTGACGTAGCTCGCCTCGTCGGACAGCAGCCAGGCGATCGCCTGCGCGACCTCGAGCGCGGTGCCGGGGCGCTCCATCGGAATGACCGCTGCCGACTTGTGGGCACGCGCCGCGTCGCCCGAGTCGGCATGGATCTCGGTGTCGATGATGCCCGGGCGCACCGCGTTGACGCGCACGCCCTCGAGCGCCAGCTCGCGGCCGAGGCCGAGCGTGAAGGTGTCGATCGCGCCTTTGCTGGCCGCATAGTCGACGTACATGCCCGGCGCGCCCAGGGTGGCAGCGATGCTCGACAGGTTGACGATCGCCCCGCCCGAACCGCCGTGCAGCGTGCTCATGCGCCGGACGGCCTCGCGCGAGCACAGCAGCGTGCCCAGCACGTTGACGTCGAGCATGCGCTTCAATCGTGCCGAGCTCATCTCGTCGAGGCGCGCCTTCATATCGACGATGCCGGCATTGTTGACGAGTGCGCTGAGACGCCCGAGCCCCCGGTCGACCGCTTCGAACATCGCGACCACCGCCGCTTCGTCGGCCACATCGGCGCGCACCAGCAAGGCGCGCCGGCCGCGTGCGCGCACATCGGCGGCCACGCCCTCGGCCGCGCTGCCATGACGCGCGTAGTTGATGGCCACGTCGTAGCCGCACTCGGCCAGCAGCCGCGCGGTGGCCGCACCGATGCCGCGGCCGGCGCCGGTGACCAGGGCGATGCGCGGTGGGGACATGGTGGCGCCCGCCGGATCGATCATTCCACCTCGTCGTCGGGCGGGATGTGGCGTACCACGGTCACCGGCACCGTGCAGTGGGTGAGCAGCCAGTGCGACACCGAACCAACCACCGCGCTGCGTGCCGAGCCGAGCCCGCGCGTACCCATCACGACGGCGTCGATGCCGTGGCTCTCGATCATCTCGGCCAGCACGTGCGCCGGGTCGCCGCTGGCGATCTTGCGCTCCCACGGTGCACCGGCTTCGGCCAACAGCGCCTCGGCCGGTTGCAGCAGGTGCGCGCCGGCGCCGGTGCTCACCCGCTGCAGCACTTCGGGGTCGTGCGCGGTCACCAGTTCGTACAGGTTGGCCGGCTCCTGCACGTTGGCCAGCACGAAGCTCGCCGCCAGCCCGTGCGAGCGCAGCGCGAGCGCATGACGCACCGCGTCGAGCGACGCCTCGGAGCCGTCGACCGGCAGCAGGATCTTCAGCATCGTCGGCCCCTTCGCGCAGGCGGTTCAGCGCGCGGTGGGCATCGCGAACTCGGCGCCTTTGCCGATGCTCTCGGGCCAGCGCTGCATCACGCTCTTCTGCTTGGTGTAGAAGCGCACGCCCTCCTCGCCGTAGGCGTGCATGTCGCCGAACAGGCTTCGCTTCCAGCCACCGAAGCCGTGCCACGCCATCGGCACCGGGATCGGCACGTTGATGCCGACCATGCCCACCTGCACGCGGCGCGAGAACTCGCGCGCCACGTGACCATCGCGGGTGAAGCACGAGACGCCGTTGCCGAACTCGTGGTCGTTGACGAGCGCCAGCGCCTGGCCGAAATCCTTCGCGCGCACGCACACCAGCACCGGGCCGAAGATCTCCTCCTTGTAGATGCGCATCGACGGGGTCACGTGGTCGAACAGCGTGCCGCCGGTGAAGAAGCCGCCTTCGTGCCCGGGCACCTTGCAGCCGCGCCCGTCGACCACCAGCTTGGCGCCTTCCTTCACGCCGAGGTCGATGTAGCCCTCGATGCGCGCCTTGGCCTCGCGCGTGATCACCGGGCCCATCTCGGCGTCGCCCGCCATGCCGTTGCGGATCTTCAGCGCCTTCGCGCGCTCGGCGAGCCTGGGCACGATCTTGTCGCCGACGTCGCCCACCAGCACGGCGACCGAGATCGCCATGCAGCGCTCGCCGGCCGAGCCGTAGGCGCTGCCGATCAGCGCGTCGACGACCTGTTCCAGATCGGCATCGGGCATCACCACCATGTGGTTCTTGGCGCCGCCCAGCGCCTGCACGCGCTTGCCCTGACGCGCGCCGGTCTCGTAGATGTAGTGGGCGATCGGCGTCGAGCCGACGAAGCTCACCGCCTTGACGTCGGGGTGCGCGAGCAGCGCGTCGACGGCGACCTTGTCGCCCTGCACGACATTGAACACGCCCGCGGGCAGCCCCGCCTGGCTCAGCAGTTCGGCCATGAACAGGCTGGCGCTGGGGTCGCGCTCGCTGGGCTTGAGCACGAACGCGTTGCCGCAGGCGATGGCCAGCGGAAACATCCAGCACGGCACCATGCACGGGAAGTTGAACGGCGTGATGCCGGCCACCACGCCCAGCGGCTGGCGCTGCGTCCAGTTGTCGATCCCGGTGGACACCTGCTCGGTGTAGTCGCCCTTCAGCAGTTGCGGGATGCCGCAAGCGAACTCGACGTTCTCGATGCCGCGCGTCACTTCGCCCTGCGCGTCGCTGAACACCTTGCCGTGCTCGCCGGTGATCATCGCCGCCAGCGTGTCGCGGTGCTGGTTCAGCAGCTCGAGGAACTTCTGCAGCACGCGTGCGCGCCGCACCGGGGCCCAATCGGCCCAGGCCGGGAATGCCGCCTTGGCCGCGGCGACCGCGGCGGCCACGTCGGCCTCGGTGCCGAGCAGCACCTGCCGGGCCAAGGCGCCGGTGGCCGGGTTGTAGACGCTCTGCCGGCGCGAGGCGCCGCCCGGCGTAATGGCGCCGGCGATGTAGTGGCCCACGTCGGCGGTGGCGGTGAAGGGTTCGGGAGCGCCCATGCTGGTTCCTCGTGCAACGGCTCGCGGCGAACGCGCGAGCGAAACCGCGATGCTACGCCGGCGGCGCAGCAGCGAGCGCCTCAGGGTCGGGCACAAAAAAAGCCCGCGCCGAGGCGCGGGCTCGAAAGTCCTCAAGGAGGACGTCGTTGGGACCAATGCAGCCGGTACCCCCCATCGGGCACCGCCCCTTGCCACCGGCCTGCACGGCCGCCGGTTCGGGTTTGCGGCTGACACGGGCGCACTCTAGGCACAAGCCGCGACCGCGCCCATCCCTAACCCGCAACTCGCGATCGCTGTCGCGCGATGGAACTTCGACTCCTGCGCGCGCGCCGGATCCCGGCCAAGCGGCCTCACGAACTGCACGGCGGTTCCGTGCCTTATCTCCTTCGTCGCATGCGGCGCGCGGCGCACACTCGGGTCGGGTCGTTGGTTGTGAGGGCCTCATGCGCGACGCACACGAATCTCCCGATCCTCCGGCGCCCGGCGAGCCGGCACCGCCCGCACCGCGAGCGCCTGCACCCGACCCGGCGGACTTCGGCACCGCCTACGGCATGGAGTTGACGATCGACTCGTCGGCGAAGCAAGCGCCCGCTGAGGAGGACGCCGACGATCCGCTCGGCTGGATCCGCCGCTGGGTCGAGCAGCACAAGCCGGCAGGCTGACGCGGCCGGCGGCGGGCCGCGATGAACGGACGGCTCAGCGGATGACCAGCAGCGGCACCTCGCAGGCGGCGAGCACGCGGCCGGTCACCGAGCCGACCACCAGGCGCGTCAGGGCACCGTGGCCGTGCGAGCCCATCATGACCAGGTCGAACTTGCCCTTGCGCGCGAACTCGGCGATGTGGTCGCCGGCATTGCCGACCCGGTATTCGAACGTCGCCTCGATCCCTTGCTTGGCGAAGAACGCCCGGATCGGCTTGAAGGTCGCCTCGGCTTCCTGCTTGTAGTAGTCGTGCACGACCTTCTTGTCGAGCGCGCTCGCCGCGCGCGCCGGAATCGGCCCGACCACGGTCAGCACCGTGAACCGGTGCTGCCTCGATCCGAACGTGTCGTCGTGCGCGGCCAAGTAGGCGAGCATGCGCTTGGTGTAGCGGCTGCCATCCACAGCGACCAGGGTCTTCATCGGCGTTCTCCAGAGCAGGCGGTGCGGTCGCCCAACTGCAGTATCGCTGCGCCGTGCCACCTCGCATTGACCGTGATCACGCGCTAGACGTCGACCACCCGCAGCGGGTCGAAGCCCCCACCCTCGGCCTTGTTCAGCAGGCCGCGTGCATTGCACACCACGCGCACCGGCAGCGCGCCCGGACGTGCCACCGTGTAGTCGTGGCAGCAGTGGACGTGGCCGTGCAGCCAGAGGTCGGCCCGCGTCAACAGCGCCTGGTCGTCGTTGCAGAAGCTCGCCGTGCTCGGCTGCAAGCCGAAGCGCGGGTCTGCGCTCGCAACGCTCGGCCCGAAGTGCGTGACCACCACGGTGGCTGCGCAGTCGTGCGGCTGGGCCAACGCGTTCGCCAGCCAGGCCCTGCATTGCAGCGCTTCGGCGCGCATCGCCGTCGCATCGAACGGCTGGCCGTCGCGCGTGGCCTGCATCAGGCGCATGAAATAGCCCGCGCTGCGCATCGCCCGCTCGCGCTGGTCCGCGCCGAACAGATCGAAGTCGGCCCAGCGGGTGGTGGCAAGCAGCCGGATGCGGCGGCCGTCGCGGCCGCGCAGTTCGATGACCTCGCGCTCGAGCAGCCGGATGCCGACCCCCGCCGCCCGCGCGCGCAGCGCCGGCCACGCGTCGTTCCATTCGCGGCCGTCGAACTCGTGATTGCCGGCCACCAGCAGCACCGGCACCGGCCAGTGCGCGAAGCGGTCGAGTCCGCCCCAGGTCGAATCGATGTCGCCGGCCAGCACCAGCGCGTCGGCCTGCAGCGCCGGCTGCGGGTCGAACGCTTCGGTCTCGAGGTGCAGGTCCGACAGCAACTGCAGCCGCATGGTCGGGCGGCCGCGGCGCGGACGAGGGCGTTCGGTCAGGC
Source organism: Ideonella sp. (assembly GCA_015075545.1). Lineage (GTDB taxonomy): Bacteria > Pseudomonadota > Gammaproteobacteria > Burkholderiales > Burkholderiaceae_C > JAEUPI01. The sequence continues at coordinate 600,504 of JABTUC010000001.1, forward strand.
GGCGAGCTTGCGCTCGAACGATGCCTTGGTCTTGGGCAACTGCTCGGGCAGCCGCGCGGCCAGGCGGGCGAACAGCTCGTCGTGCGACTGCAACTCCTGGCGCCAGGCCGCCGTATCGATCGACATCACGACGCCGAACTGCTCACGCGTGAAGGGCAGACCGTCCCACGACAGGTCTTCGTAGCGCGGGCTGATGCCGAACACGTGTTCGACGCCGCCGGCGCGGCCTTCGATGCGGTCGAGCATCCACTTGAGCACGCGCATGTTCTCGCCGTAGCCTGGCCACACGAACTTGCCGTCGTCGCCCTTGCGGAACCAGTTGACGCAGTAGATGTGCGGCAGCCGCGCGCCGGCCGCCTGCAGCTTCGCCCCCAGGGCGAGCCAGTGCCGGAAATAGTCGCCCATGTGGTAGCCGGCGAACGGCAGCATCGCGAACGGATCGCGCCGCACCGCGCCGTTGCCGCCGGCCATCGCCGCGGTGGTCTCGCTGCCCATGGTGGCGGCCATGTACACGCCTTCGACCCAGTTGCGCGCCTCGGTCACCAGCGGCACCGTGGTCGAGCGCCGGCCGCCGAACACGAAGGCGTCGATCGCCACGCCGGCCGGGTTGTCCCACTCGGAGTCGAGCGCCGGGTTGTTGGTGGCAGCCACCGTGAAGCGCGCGTTGGGGTGCGCCGCCGGCTTGGGTTTGCCGTTGACCGCGTCGCGTCTGGCGATCTCGGGCGTCCAGTCGTTGCCCTGCCAGTCGATCAGGTGCGCCGGCGGCGTGTCGGTCATGCCCTCCCACCAGACGTCGCCGTCGTCGGTACGCGCGACATTGGTGAAGATGACGTCGCGCTGCAGCGAGGCCATGCAGTTGGGGTTGGTCTTCTCGTTGGTGCCCGGCGCGACGCCGAAGTAGCCTGCCTCCGGGTTGATCGCCAGCAGGCGCCCGTCGCGGCCGGGCTTGATCCACGCGATGTCGTCGCCGATGGTGGTGACCTTCCAGCCGGCGAAGGCTTTCGGCGGCACCAGCATCGCGAAGTTGGTCTTGCCGCACGCGCTCGGGAACGCCGCCGCGACGTGGTACTTCTTGCCGCCGGGCGAGGTGACGCCGAGTATCAGCATGTGCTCGGCGAGCCAGCCCTGCTCGCGCCCCATCTTGGAGGCGATGCGCAGCGCGAAGCACTTCTTCCCCAGCAGCGCGTTGCCGCCGTAGCCCGAGCCGTAGCTCCAGATCTCGTGCGTCTCGGGGTAGTGGACGATGTACTTGGTCTTGTTGCACGGCCACGCCACGTCGCGCTGGCCCGGCTGCAGCGGCGCGCCGACGGTGTGCACGCACGGCACGAACTCGCCGTCGCTGCCCAGCACGTCGAACACCGCGCGGCCCATGCGGGTCATGAGGCGCATGTTGACCGCCACGTACGGCGAATCCGACAGCTCGATGCCGAGGTGCGCGATCGGCGAACCGAGCGGCCCCATCGAGAACGGCACCACGTACATCGTGCGGCCACGCATGCAGCCCTTGAACAGCGCGTGGTCGCCGGTTTCGAGCAGCGCGCGCATCTCGGCGGGGTCGACCCAGTTGTTGGTCGGGCCGGCGTCTTCCTTGTGGCGGCTGCAGATGAAGGTGCGGTCTTCGACGCGGGCCACGTCGCCCGGGTCGCTGAGCGCGAGGTAGCTGTCGGGTCGCAGCTTCGGGTTCAGCCGCTGCAGCGTACCGCCGTCGACGAGGCGCTGGCACAGGCGGTCGTACTCGGCCTGCGAGCCGTCACACCAGTAGACATCGTCGGCCTCGGTGAGCGCGGCGATGCGCGCCACCCAATCGAGCAGGCGTTGGTGATTCACGTAGGCGGGCGCGTTCAGGCGCACGCCTTCGAGGCGCGGGCTGTTCATCGGCGATCCAATCATCGAAGTTCAAGAGACGGGTTTGGCCCAACCTCGCGCACCCGACGGGCGCTCCATGCATTGCAGCGGGGTTCGGCCAAAGCCGCGCGCGGAGGGCGGCTGGCGGGCTGGCGACGTCTGCCATGACACGAGAGAGACCGCCGTGGGGACGTACTCCGAGGGGCTGAGGCGGAATTCTGGGCGCAGTGTAATCGCGCGGTCACCACCCGTAGCCGGGGGGCCCGACCCGCAAAGCAGGTATGACCAAACCCCGGGCAATCGGTTCCGGCGCGGCATGCCGGCTCGTCGTGTCAGACCCCGCGCGAACGATCGGCCTCGAACTGCGCGCGCCACGTCGCGAAGCGCTGCTGCTCGATTGCCGAGCGCATCTCGCGCATCAGGTTCAGGTAGTAGTGCAGGTTGTGGAGGCTGGCGAGCATCGGCGCCAGCATTTCGCCGCAGCGATCCAGATGATGCAGGTAGGCGCGACTGAAGTGTGCGCAGGTGTGGCAGGCACAGCTCTCGTCCGGCGGCCGGGTGTCGGCCTTGTAGCGCGCGTTGCGCAGCCGCAGGTCGCCGAAGCGGGTGAACAGGTGCCCGTTGCGCGCGTTGCGCGTCGGCATCACGCAGTCGAAGAGGTCGACGCCGTGGGCCACGCCGTCGACCAGATCCTCCGGCGTGCCGACGCCCATCAGGTAGCGCGGCTTGTGCGCCGGCAGCCGCCGCGGCGTGTGCGCGACGATGCGGCGCATGTCGTCCTTCGGTTCGCCGACGCTGACGCCGCCGATCGCGTAGCCGGGCAGGTCCATCTCGGCCAGCCGCGCCAGCGATTCCTCGCGCAGAGGTTCGTACATGCCGCCTTGCACGATGCCGAACAGCGCATTCGGATTGGCCAGGCGCTCGAACTCGGCGCGGCACCGCTGCGCCCATCGCAACGACAGCTCCATCGACGAGCGTGCCTCGTCCTCGCGGGTGACGCGGCCCGCGGTTTCGTACGGAGTGCACTCGTCGAACTGCATCACGATGTCGCTGTCGAGCACCGTCTGGATCTGCATGCTGACCTCGGGAGTGAGGAACAGCCGGTCGCCGTTGACCGGCGAGGCGAAGTGCACGCCCTCCTCGCCGATGGTGCGCATCGCCCCGAGCGACCACACCTGGAAGCCGCCGGAGTCGGTGAGGATCGGCCGCCGCCAGCCCTCGAAGCGGTGCAGGCCGTCGAAGGCACGGATCACATCCAGCCCCGGCCGCAGCCAGAGGTGGAAGGTGTTGCCGAGGATGATCTGCGCGCCCATCTGCTCGAGCGCCGCCGGCAGCACGCCCTTGACGCTGCCGTAGGTGCCTACCGGCATGAACTGCGGCGTGTCGACCACGCCGCGGCGCAGCGTGAGGCGCGCGCGTCGCGCGAGGCCGTCGATCGCCAGCGGTTGGAACTCGAGCACCCGTGCCCCGATCAGCCGCGCGCCAGGTACATGGCATCGCCGTAGCTGAAGAAGCGGTAGCGCGCCTCCACCGCGTGGCGATACAGCGCCATCGCGTGCTCGTAGCCGGCAAAGGCGCACACCAGCATCAGCAGCGTGCTGCGCGGCAGGTGAAAGTTCGTGATCAGGCGATCGACGACGCGAAAGCGAAAACCCGGGGTGATGAAGAGCTCGGTCTCGCGCGCGCCGCTGGCCAGCGGCTGGTCGTCGGCAGCAGCCAGCGCCGCGGACTCCAGCGCGCGCAGCGCGGTGGTGCCCGCGGCCACCACGGCCGCCCCGCGCGCGCGTGCCGCGACGATCGCCGCCACGGTGTCGGCGGGCACTTCGTACCACTCGCTGTGCATGCGGTGCTCGGCCAGGTCGTCGCTGCGCACCGGCTGGAAGGTGCCGGCGCCGACGTGCAGCGTGATGCTCGCGCTGAGCACCCCGCGCTGCGCGAGCGCGTCGAGCACGCCGGCATCGAAGTGCAGCGACGCCGTCGGCGCTGCCACGGCGCCTGCACGGCGCGCGAACACGCTCTGGTAGCGCTCGGCATCGACCGCGTCATCGGCGTGCTTGATGTACGGCGGCAGCGGCATGTGGCCATGGCGCTCGAGCAGCAACAGCGGATCGGCGGGCCAGCGCAGGCGGTACATCGAGCCGTCGGCACCGGCGCGGCCGAGCACCTCGGCGTCGAAGGCGTCGGCGAATCGGATCGTCGTGCCGGGTCGCGGCGCCTTGCTGACGCGCAACTGCGCGACCACCTCGTTGCCAGGCAGCACGCGCTCGACCAGCACCTCGACGGCGCCACCGCTGGGCTTCTCGCCGTACAGGCGCGCCTTGATCACGCGCGTGTCGTTGAGCACCAGCAGGTCGCCGGGCTGCAGCAGCGCGGGCAGGTCGCGGAACTCGCGGTCGACGGGGAAGCGGCCACTGCCGTCGAGCAACCGCGATGCGCTGCGCTGCGGCACCGGCTGCTGCGCGATCAGGCTCTCGGGCAGCTCGAAGTCGAAGTCGGCGAGCGTGAAGGGCGTGTCGGTCATCCGGCGGGTTGGAGCGCGACCTGCAATCGGTCGTCAGCGTTGCAGAATGGTTCCATGGCCGAGGCCATCGCACAAGAAGGCACGATACCCGAGTCGCGGGCGGCACCCAAGGCGAGCGCACCGGTGCGGGCGCTCGAACGCATGGGCTTGGTACGCGACATCGACCTCGCACTGCACGTGCCGCTGCGCTACGAGGACGAAACGCGGCTGACGCGCATCGCCGATGCGCACGACGGCGACACGGTGCAGGTCGAGGGCGTGGTGACCGATTCGCAGGTGACGTACCGGCCGCGGCGGCAGCTGGTGGCGCGCATCCGCGACGACAGCGGCTCGATGGTGCTGCGCTTCGTGAACTTCTATCCGTCGCACCAGAAGGCCCTGGCACGCGGTGTGCGCGTGCGCGCGCGCGGCGACGTGCGTGCGGGCTTCTTCGGCCGCGAGATGGTGCACCCGGGCTTCAAGGCGGTCGAGCCCGGCGCGCCGCTGGCCAGCGCGCTGACGCCGGTGTACCCGACGGTGGCGCAGCTGCCGCAGGCGTACTTGCGCAAGGCGATCGCCTCGGCGCTGCAGCGCGCGCCGCTGCACGAGATGCTGCCGCCCGAGGTCGTGCCGGCGGGCCTGCCGGCGCTGCGCGACGCGCTGCAGCGCGTGCACCACCCGAGCGCCGATGCCGCGCTCGGCGCGCTGCTCGACCACAGCGACCCGGCATGGCAGCGGCTGAAGTTCGAGGAGCTGCTGGCACAGCAACTGGCGCAGCACGAGGCGCGGCTGCAGCGCGCATCGCTGCACGCGCCGCCGCTGCCCGCCGTTCCCGGCGCGCTGCACGACCGCCTGCTGGCCGCGCTGCCGTTTCGCCTCACGGCGGCACAGCAGCGCGTCGGGCGCGAGATCGCGGCCGACCTGGCGCAGCCGCGCCCGATGCACCGCCTGCTGCAGGGCGACGTCGGCTCGGGCAAGACGGTGGTCGCCGCGCTGGCCGCGACCACCGCGATCGACAACGGCTGGCAGTGCGCGCTGATGGCACCCACCGAGATCCTGGCCGAGCAGCACTTCCGCAAGCTGGTGCAGTGGCTGGCACCGCTGAACGTCGGCGTGGCCTGGCTCACCGGCAGCCGCAAGGGCCGCGCGCGCGAGGCGATGGTGGCGCGCGCCGCCAGCGGCGACGCCGCGCTGGTGGTGGGCACGCACGCGGTGATCCAGGACGACGTGCGCTTCGCCCGGCTCGGCCTGGCGATCGTCGACGAGCAGCATCGCTTCGGCGTCGAGCAGCGGCTCGAGCTGCGGCGCAAGCTCGGCTCGCAGGCCAGCGGCGGCCAGGAGCCGCACTTCCTGATGATGAGCGCCACGCCGATCCCGCGCACGCTGGCGATGAGCTACTTCGCCGACCTCGACGTCAGCACGATCGACGAGCTGCCGCCCGGCCGCCAGCCGGTGACGACCAAGCTGTTCGCCGACACGCGCCGCGACGAGGTGGTGGCGCGCATCCGCGACGAGGTGGCGCGCGGCCGGCAGGTGTACTGGGTGTGCCCGTTGATCGAGGAGAGCCAGACCCTCGACCTGAAAAACGCCACCGAGACGCATCGGCAGCTTTGCGCGGCACTGCCCGATCGCATGATCGGCCTGCTGCACGGCCGCATGCCGGCACGCGAGAAGACCGCGGTGATGAGCCTGTTCGGCGGCGGCCAGATGCCGGTGCTGGTGTCGACCACGGTGATCGAGGTCGGCGTCGACGTGCCCAACGCCAGCCTGATGGTGATCGAGCACGCCGAACGCTTCGGCCTGGCGCAGCTGCACCAGTTGCGCGGCCGCATCGGCCGCGGCAGCGACGCCAGCGTCTGCGTGCTGCTGTACGGCGGCGCGCTGTCGCCCACCGCCAAGGAGCGTCTGCGCGCGATCGGGCAAACCCACGACGGCTTCGAGATCGCGCGGCGCGACCTCGAGATCCGCGGGCCCGGCGAGTTCATGGGCGCGCGCCAGAGCGGCGACGCGCTACTGCGCTTCGCCGACCTCGCCGAGGATGCGCCGCTGCTGCAGCACGCGCGCGCGGTGGCGCCCCGGCTGCTCGCCAGCGACCCCCAGGCCGCACGCGCACACGTGCAACGCTGGCTCGGCAACCGGGCCGACTACTTCAAGGCGTAGTCGAGGCCCCGCGCCGAAGCTGCGACGGCTTCGCGCGCGGCCCTGCGCGGTGACGCATGCCCGCCGCGGCGCTGCCCACCGCAGCGCGCGCGCCACCGCGGCGCCATCCGCGGGGCGTTGGCCGACAATGCGGCCATGACCCTCACCGAACTGCGCTACATCGTCGCGGTAGCCCGCGAGCGCCACTTCGGCCGCGCCGCCGAGGCGTGCTTCGTGTCGCAGCCGACGCTCAGCGTGGCGATCAAGAAGCTCGAGGAGGAGCTCGATCTGAAGATCTTCGAGCGCGGCGCCAGCGAGGTCAGCGTGACGCCGCTCGGCGAGGCGATCGTGCAGCAGGCGCAGCAGGTGCTGGCGGACGCCGCCGAAATCAAGCAGATCGCACGCCGCGGCAAGGATCCGCTGGCCGGCCCGCTGAAGCTCGGCATCATCTACACCATCGGCCCCTACCTGCTGCCCGAACTGGTGCGCGAGGCGATCCGCCTGACGCCGCAGATGCCGCTGATGCTGCAGGAGAACTTCACCGTCAAGCTGCTCGACCTGCTGCGCAGCGGCGAACTCGAGTGCGCGATCATGGCCGAGCCGTTTCCCGACACCGGGCTGGCGATCGCGCCGCTGTACGACGAGCCTTTCCTGGTGGCGGTACCCAGCTCGCACGCGCTGGCGCGGCGCAAGTCGGTGAGCGCGCAGGAGCTCAAGCGCGAGACCATGCTGCTGCTGGGCACCGGACACTGCTTCCGCGACCAGGTGCTCGAGGTGTGCCCCGAGTTCGCGCGCTTCTCGACCGACGCCGAGGGCATGCGCAAGAGCTTCGAGGGCTCGTCGCTGGAGACGATCAAGCACATGGTGGCTTCCGGCATGGGCATCACCGTGGTGCCGGTGATGAGCGTGCCCAAGCAGCCCCAGGACCACGTGACCTACATCGAATTCGAGCCGCCGGTGCCGTCGCGCCGCGTGGTGCTCGCGTGGCGGCGCAGCTTCACGCGCTACGAGGCGATCGCCGCGCTGCGCAACGCGGTGTACGCCTGCCAGCTCGACGGCGTGAGGCGTCTGTCGTAGCGCCACCGCGGGCCGGGCGGGCAAAGGCTATCGCCGCGCTTGACGCGATCAACTTGATCGATCCCGCAGGCGCCCGTATCTTCATGACTACGAGTCACGAAGGAGTCGTCCATGAGCACCAGAGAATCCCTCGGCATCCACATCGGCATCGGCGACAAGGATCGCGCCGCCATCGCCAACGGCCTCAGCCGCCTGCTGGCCGATACCTACACGCTGTACCTGACGACCCACAACTTCCACTGGAACGTCACCGGGCCGATGTTCAACACGCTGCACGCGATGTTCATGACGCAGTACACCGAGCTGTGGAACGCAGTCGACCCGATCGCCGAGCGCATCCGCGCGCTCGGCCACCCGGCGCCGGGCAGCTACGGCCAGTACGGCAAGCTGGCCAGCGTGCCCGACGCGCCGGCCGAGCCGCCGAAGGCGATGGACATGGTGCGCATCCTCGTCAAGGGGCACGAGGCGGTGGCGCGCACCGCGCGCGAGCTGTTCCCGCTGGTCAGCCAGGCCAACGACCAGCCGACCGCCGACCTGCTGACGCAGCGGCTCGATATCCACGAGAAGACGGCGTGGATGCTGAGATCGTTGCTGGAAGACTGACGAGCACGGTGGCGCGGTGCCCCCGATTCAGGGCGCCGCGCCGTCGGTCGGCACCAGCGCGGCCATGCCCAGGCCCTGCTCGCCGCCGCGCTGCCGCAGACCGGCCACCGTGCCGAGGCGATCGGGCACGCCGCGGTTCTGACTGGCCTTCCACTTGCCCACCCACCGCTCGACCGCGATCTCGATGCCGACGATCGCCTTGAGCATCTGCTCGATGTAATCGGCCGGCGCATCGCTGACCGCCCACGGCACCGCGCTGCCCGCCTCGTGGGTCTGCGTCAGGCGGGTGACGATCGCCAGCACCTCGTCGGGTGCCTCGATCGCGCGCGGCGTGCCGTGCGCGTGAACGACGGCGTAGTTCCAGGTCGGCACCACCTTGCCGTGCTCGCGCTTGCTCGGGTACCACGACGGCGAGATGTACGCCTGTGGGCCCTGGAACACCGCGACGCTCGGGCCCAGCGAGCGCCACACCGGGTTGGCGCGCGCCACGTGACCCACCAGCGTGCCGTGCGGCCCGCGGTCGGCATCGAGCATGAACGGGATGTGGTTCACCTGCAGGCCGCCGTCGGCCTGCACGACCCAGGTGGCCAGCGGGTTCTCGCGCAGCAGCGCGCGCAGCCTCTCGGGGCGGGTTTCTTCGAAGTGGGCGGGCAGGTACATGGCTGGCCTCGGCGCGGGTGACCGGGCAAGGATAATTGCGGCCGGTCCCTGAAGGCGCTGCCGCGGTGCCCGCCGGGCATGCCACCCGCCCCACGCGGCCGCCGAACGCGCTCGCCTTTCACCTCATGTCCGACATCGCCACCGAGGTCCGGCGCCGCCGCACCTTCGCCATCATCTCGCACCCCGACGCGGGCAAGACCACGCTGACCGAGAAGCTGCTGCTGTTCTCGGGCGCGATCCAGATCGCCGGCTCGGTGAAGGCGCGCAAGGCGAGCCGCCACGCCACCAGCGACTGGATGGAGATCGAGAAGCAGCGCGGCATCTCGGTGGCCAGCTCGGTGATGCAGATGGAGTACCGCGGCTGCGTGATCAACCTGCTCGACACGCCAGGGCACCAGGACTTCAGCGAAGACACCTACCGTGTGCTGACCGCGGTCGACGCCGCGCTGATGGTGATCGACGCCGCCAACGGCGTCGAGCCGCAGACGCGCCGGCTGCTGCAGGTGTGCCGGGCGCGGAACACGCCGATCCTCACCTTCGTCAACAAGATGGACCGCGAGGTGCGCGAGCCGCTGGAGCTGATGGACGAGATCGAGCGCGAGCTGGGCATGAGCGTGGTGCCGTTCACCTGGCCGATCGGCATGGGCAAGGTGTTCCACGGCGTGATGGACCTGAGGCGCGAGCAGATGCGCGTGTTCGTGCCGGGCGAAGATCGCAACCGCGACGACGACGAGATCCTCCAAGGGCTCGCCAACCCCGCGTACGCCGAGCGCTTCGGCGCGCAATACGAGCACGCGAAGCACGACATCGATCTGGTGCGCGAGGCCGCGCCCGCCTTCGACGAGGCGCAGTTCCTCGCCGGCCAGCAGACGCCGATGTTCTTCGGCTCGGCGATCAACAACTTCGGCGTGCGCGAGGTGCTCGACGCGCTGGTCGACCTGGCGCCGCCGCCGGGCCCGAAGCCGGCGATGCAGCGCACGGTGCAGCCCGACGAGCCCAAGTTCTCCGGCGTGGTGTTCAAGATCCAGGCCAACATGGACCCGGCGCACCGCGACCGCATCGCGTTCGTGCGCGTCGCCTCGGGGCACTTCGAGCGCGGCATGCGGCTGAGGGTCACGCGCTCGGGCAAGGAGCTCAAGCCCAACACGGTGGTGAGTTTCCTCTCGCAGCGGCGCGAGCTGCTCGACGAGGCGTATGCCGGCGACATCATCGGCATCCCGAACCACGGCGTGCTGCAGCTCGGCGACACGCTGACCGAGGGCGAGGCGCTGCAGTTCACCGGGCTGCCGTTCTTCGCGCCCGAGATGTTCCGCAGCGTCGAGGTGGCCGACCCGCTGAAGACCAAGCAGCTCAAGGCCGGCCTGACGCAGCTCGGCGAGGAGGGCGCGATCCAGGTGTTCCGCCCGGTGGCGGGCACGGTGCTGCTGCTGGGTGCGGTTGGGCAGCTGCAGTTCGAGGTGGTGGCGCACCGGCTCGAGCACGAGTACGGCTGCAAGGCGCGCATTCAGCCTGCGCGCTACTCGATCGCGCGCTGGGTCTCCTGCGACGAGGCCGACGGAGGCGAGCGCGAGCTGCAGCGCTTCATCGACGGCAACGCGCACCGCATGGCCCACGACGCCGTCGGCGCGCCGACGATCCTGGTGGAATACGCGCCGGAGCTGCGCGCGATCGAGAGCAACTGGCCGAAGATCAAGTTCCACGCGCTGCGCGAGCACGCGGGGCTGGTGTTTCAGCGGCAGCTCGAAGGCTGACCCCGACGCGGATCGCGCCGTTACGACGTGTGCGCCGGCTCGCGTTGCAGGTCGTGCGACATCGCGTTCAGCCACACCTTGGCCGACTCCGACCACCACTGCTGCGCCGACCGCAACGCCTGCATCGGCGCGGCGGGATCGGGCGGGTCGACCAGGTCCTGCGCCGATCCGAACGCGATGCGGCCATCGCGGGTGATCAGCGGCGCCAGCCACTGCGCGGCGGCGGCCTCGACTTCCCTGAACCATGCCGCCTGCACGTCGAGCAGACTGGCGGCAAGCCGGTTCGACAGCTGCGCCCAGCGAGTCACCTGCTCGGCGCTGAAGCCGATCGGCGCGCCAGCCAGTTGCTGCGGCGTGTCGGCGCGCTGCACGTCTTCGGTTTCGATCTCGAGGTCGCGCCGCAGGTCCTGCCAGGCCTGCTCGCTCGCGCGCTGCAGCTCCTGCGAGAACTGCGTCCACACGCTCGACAGATTCGGCGCCATCGCCCAGGCCAGGCCATTGCCGTCAGCGGTCGGCTCGACGCTGCCGCCGGCGACGATCCTGCGCGCGCTCGCCCGGCGTGCCGCAGGAACCTTGTCGCGAGCCCGAAGCGGTGCGGTGGGTTTGCGTGCCATGGCGATCTCCTGACTGCTTGCCGCGGGCCAGCGGCGTACGACGACCCTAGTCTCGCGCGATGCGCTGCGCCTTGATCTCGCGCAGACTTAGGCCCCGCCCGCTGCGCGCGGCCCGCCGATGCCGCCGCGTGCCCATCGGCATGCTATGCCGACGGCGCCGGGCCGTCGCGCTGCGCCTCGATATCCCGCAACTGCGTCTTGAGTACTTTGCCGTAGTTGTTCTTCGGCAGCGCGTCGACGAAACGGTAGATCTTGGGTCGCTTGAAGCGCGCGATGCGCTCGATGCAGTGGGCGTCGAGGTCGGCTGCGTTCAGCGGCGTGCGCGCGACGACGTAGGCGACGACGACTTCGCCCCACTCGGCATCGCGCCGGCCGATCACGCTCGCCTCCTGCACCGCCGGGTGCTGCAGAAGCGCTTCTTCGACCTCGCGCGGATAGATGTTGCTGCCGCCCGAGATGATCAGATCCTTGCTGCGGTCGAGCAGCGTCAGGAAGCCTTCGCCGTCGAGCCGGCCGACGTCGCCGGTGCAGAGCCAGCCGTCGCGGATCGCCGCGTCGGTGGCTTCGGGTTGCTGCCAGTAGCCTTGCATCACGACCTCGCCGCGCACGCAGACTTCACCGGTGGCCCCCGCCGGCAGCGCCGCACCGACCTCATCGCGGATCGACACCTCGAGCATCGGTTGCGCGTGGCCCACCGACGCCAACCGCTCGCGATGCCGCGGGTGCGCGCTGTCGTTGATCACGCCACGCGGCAGCACGGTGATCGTCATCGGGCTCTCGCCCTGGCCGTAGATCTGCGCGAAGTGCGGGCCGACCACCTGCAGCGCGCGTTCGATGTCGGCCAGATACATCGGCCCGCCGCCGTAGGTGATGGTGGCCAGCCCTTCGGGCCGGCGGCCGGCCGCCGCCACGTGGTCGACCAGGCGGCGCACCATCGTCGGCGCGGCGAACAACGACGCATTGCGCCAGTGCGCGGCCAGCTCGACGATCTCGGCGGGGTCGAAGCCGCCCGACGCCGGCACGACGTTGACGCCGGCGTGCATCACATACGGCAGGTGGTACAGGCCGCTGCCGTGCGACAGCGGCGCCGCATGGAGCATCGCGTCGCCGGGCGCAACGCTCTGCACTTCGCTCAGGTAGCCGAAGCTCGCAGCGCGCAACTGTCGCGCCGCCAGCACCACACCCTTTGGCCGACCGGTGGTGCCGCTGGTGTAGAACAGCCAGGCGGGGTCGGTGTCCGCGCGCGGCACGGGCTCGCTCAGCGCGCCGGCCGCACGCAGCGGCGGCAACTCGGTGTGCAGTGCACAGGTGACGCCGCAGCCGAAGAGCTCGCCGCGCTGCGCGGCGTCGACGAACGCCAGCCGCGCGCCGCTGTGGCCGAGAATCCACGCCGCCTCGCGCGGATGGAGCTTGGCGTTGATCGGCACCGCGGCGGCGCCTGCCCACCAGGCGCCCCACAGCATCACCAGGTATTCGGGGCGATTGGCGAGGAAGATGCCCACGCGATCGCCGGGCTCGACTCCGCCACTGCGCAGCCATGCCGCCAGCGCCGCGGCGCGCTGCGCGAGCTCGGCATAAGTGCACCAGCGCTGCAGGCCGTGGGCGATCGCCGCGCGTTCGCCGTCGCGCTGCGCGCTGCGTTGCAGCCAGAGGGCGAGGTTCATTCGGGGCGCGAGAATAGCGCAAGCTCGTTGACTTTACCGAAGGGACTCGGGGCGCCGATGACCGGCCTCGCAGCCACCGCGCCACGCCTGGCGCTCTACCTCGACCTGATCCGCTGGGACCGGCCGGCGGGCTGGCTGCTGCTGCTGTGGCCGACGCTGTCGGCACTGTGGATCGCCGCCGACGGCTTTCCGGGCTGGCATCTGCTGGCGGTGTTCGTCGCCGGCACGATCGTCACGCGCAGCGCTGGCTGTTGTGTCAACGACGTCGCCGACCGCGAGTTCGACCGCCACGTCAAGCGCACAGCCGGCCGGCCGGTCACCAGCGGCAGGGTCAGCGTGCGGCAAGCACTGACGCTGGGCGCCGCACTGGGCGTGCTGGCCTTCGCGATGGTGCTGACGACCAACCCGCCCACCGTGTGGCTGTCGGTCGCGGGGCTGGCGGTGACGCTGCTGTACCCGTTCGCCAAGCGGGTGACGCCGATTCCGCAGGCGGTGCTCGGGGTGGCGTTCAGCTTCGGCATTCCGATGGCGTTCGCGGCGGTGCTGGGTGCGCCCGACTGGACGCTGCGCGCGGTGCCCGATGCCGTGCCGCCGCACGCCTGGTGGCTGCTGGCCGGCAACCTGTTCTGGGTGCTGGCGTACGACACCGAGTACGCGATGGTCGACCGCGACGACGATCTGCGCATCGGCATGAAGACGTCGGCCATCACGCTCGGCCGCTTCGACGTCGCCGCGGTGATGGCGTTCTATGCGATCTACCTGGCCGCCTGGTCATGGCTGGGCCGCTCGCTGGGCCTGGGGCTCATTTTCCAGCTCGGCATCGCCGCGGCGGCGGCGCAGGCGCTGTGGCACTACACGCTGATCCGCGGCCGCACGCGCGAGGGCTGCTTCAAGGCGTTTGCCGTCAACCACTGGCTCGGTGCCAGCGTCTTCATGGGCGTGGCGCTGGATCTGGCGCTGCGTTAGCGGGCTGGGGCGCGGCGCCGAACTCGTCGCCGAGCGTGCGCGCCCGCTCGCGCGCGGCGTGCAGCGCACGAACGAACGCGGCCTTGACCGCATCGTTGTCGAGCGACATCAGCGCCGCATAGGTGGTGCCGCCCTTGGAGGTGACGCGCTCGCGCAGCACGGCCGGCGAGTCGCTCGACTGCCGTGCCAGCGCGGTGGCGCCGGCAAAGGTGGCCAGCGCCAGGCGGCGACCCTGCTCGACCGAGAGCCCCATCTCGCCGGCGGCCTGGATCATCGCCTCGATGAAGTAGTACACGTAGGCCGGCCCCGACCCCGACAGCGCCGTCACCGCGTCGAGGTCGGATTCGCGCGCCAGCCACATCAGCTCGCCGCTGGCGCCGAGCACGCCTTCGGCGGCGGCGCGATCGGCGGCGTTGACCTCGGGCGTCGCGAACAGGCCGGTGATGCCCAGGCCGACCAGTGCCGGCGTGTTGGGCATCGCGCGCACGACGCGCGCGCTGCCGGTGGCGGCGACCAGCGCGCCAGTGCGGATGCCGGCCATCACGCTGAGTTGCAGGGCGTCCGCGATGAACGGCGCGCACGGACGCGCGGCGGCGGCGAACGCCTGCGGCTTGACCGCCCACACGACCAATGGCACGCCCGCGAGATGCTCGTCGGCGGCGGGCAGCGCCAGCACGCCGAACTGCAATGCGATGCGGGCCCGCTGGCGATCGTCGGGCTCGATCATCAGCACGGTGGCCGGCACCCGGCCGCCCTTGAGCAGGCCGCCGGCCAGCGCGCTGGCCATGTTGCCGCCGCCGACGAACGCGATCTCGGGGCGGATGCCGCTATTCATCGGATCAGTGTAGTGGCGCGGGTTCCGATCGTCGGCGCTCCTCGTCGCCCGGATGTCGCGCGGGCACCGGCAAGGCCCGCGAATGAAGGGCGGTACTTGCACGCAGGCACGCCGCGCCGGAGCCCAGTTGCGCAATGGCTACACCCGCGCCTACAGTGCCGCCTTGGCTTGGGCGAGGTGCAAGGCATGAGCAGACTGTCCTATGTCGACGAATCTCCCGACGGCCCGTGGAGCACCTACCTGGCGCAGGTCGACCGCGTGGTGCCGTATCTCGGCTCGCTGGCGCGCTGGGCCGAGACGCTCAAGCGCTGCAAGCGCGCGCTGATCGTCGACGTGCCGATCGAGATGGACGATGGCAGCGTGGCGCACTTCGAGGGCTTTCGCGTGCAGCACAACCTGTCGCGCGGCCCCGGCAAGGGCGGCGTGCGCTACCACCCTGCGGTGACGCTCGACGAGGTGATGGCGCTGGCGGCGTGGATGTCGGTCAAGAACGCGGCGGTCAACCTGCCGTACGGCGGCGCCAAGGGCGGCATCCGCGTCGACCCGAAGACGCTGTCGCACAAGGAGCTGGAGCGCCTGACGCGCCGCTACACCAGCGAGATCGGCATCATCATCGGGCCACAGCAGGACATTCCGGCGCCCGACGTCAACACCAACGCCCAGATCATGGCGTGGATGATGGACACCTACTCGATGAACGTCGGGGCCACCGCCACCGGCGTGGTCACCGGCAAGCCGATCCACCTCGGCGGCTCGCTCGGCCGCGTCAAGGCCACCGGCCGCGGCGTGTTCGTCACCGGCCGCGAGGCGGCACGCAGGATCAACCTCGAGCTGCAGGGTGCGCGCGTCGCGGTGCAGGGCTTCGGCAACGTCGGCTCGGCGGCCGCCGAGCTGTTCGTGGGCGCCGGCGCGAAGATCGTCGCCGTGCAAGACCACACCGGCACCATCGTCAACTCCCGCGGGCTCGATCTGGCCACGCTGATGCCGCACGTGCGCGAGGCCGGTGGCGTGGCCGGCTTCCCGGGCGCCGACCGCGCCGACGACGAGTCGTTCTGGGGCGTCGACTGCGAGATCCTGATCCCGGCCGCGCTCGAGAGCCAGCTCACGCCGGCGCGTGCGCGCCGCACCAAAGCGAAGCTGGTGCTCGAGGGCGCCAACGGGCCCACGCTGCCCGCGGCCGACGACGTGCTGGCCGAACGTGGCATCTTGGTGGTGCCCGACGTCATCTGCAACGCCGGCGGCGTGACGGTGAGCTACTTCGAGTGGGTGCAGGATTTCAGCTCGTTCTTCTGGACCGAGGACGAGATCAACCTGCGGCTCGACAAGATCCTGGTCGGCGCGCTCAAGCGCATCTGGGACACCGCCGACCAGCACAAGATCACGCTGCGCACGGCCACCTTCGCGGTGGCGTGCGAGCGCATCCTGATGGCCCGGGTGGAGCGCGGGCTCTATCCCTGAGCGTTCAAACCTGCGGCGGGGTACGCGCGATCGCCGAAGATCGCGCTGCCCACGCGCACGAGGGTAGCGCCTTCGGCGATGGCCGCCTCGAGATCGGCGCTCATGCCCATCGACAGCGTGTCGAGCGCGAGCCCGGACGCGTTGAGGCCGAACAGCAGGCGCGCCAGGGCGCGGTGCGGCGCGCGCTGCGCCGCGAAGTCGCCGGCCGGCTCGGGCACCGCCATCAGGCCACGCAGGCGCAGCCGCGGCAGCGCCGCCACCGCGTGCGCCAGCGCCGGCACATCGGCCGGCGCGACCCCGCTCTTGCTGGCCTCGCCGCTGATGTTGACCTGCAGGCACACCTGCAGCGGCGGCAGCGCGTCGGCGCGCTGCGCCGACAGCCGCTCGGCGATCTTCAGCCGATCGATCGAGTGCACCCAGTCGAACGACGCGGCCACCACGCGGGTCTTGTTGCTCTGCAAGGGGCCGATCAGGTGCCACTCGATTGCACCTCGCAGGTCGGCCAGCGATTGCATCTTCTCGAGCGCTTCCTGCACGTAGTTCTCACCGAAGGCGCGCTGGCCGGCGGCGTGCGCGTCGCGCACCGCCTGCGGGCCGAAGGTCTTGGTCACGGCCAGCAACGTGACGCTTTGCACGGGACGCTGCGAGGCCTCGCACGCAGTCGCGATACGCGTGCGCACTTGTTGTAACTTCGCTGCGACGCTGCTCATAATCCCGCGCAGCCTACACCCGCCCCGCGCTCCATGGACATCACGCAACTGCTCGCGTTCTCGGTCAAGAACAAGGCCTCCGACCTGCACCTGTCGTCGGGCCTGCCGCCGATGATCCGCGTGCACGGCGACGTGCGCCGCATCAATGTCGACCCGCTCGAGCACAAGCAGGTGCACGACATGGTGTACGACATCATGAACGATGCGCAGCGCAAGCACTTCGAGGACACGCTGGAGTGCGACTTCAGCTTCGAGATCCAGGGGCTGGCGCGCTTTCGCGTCAACGCGTTCAACCAGAACCGCGGCGCGGGCGCGGTGTTCCGCACGATTCCGAGCAAGATCCTGACGCTCGAGCAGCTCAACACGCCGAAGGTGTTCGCCGAGCTGTCGCTCAAGCCGCGCGGGCTGGTGCTGGTGACCGGCCCCACCGGCTCGGGCAAGAGCACGACGCTGGCGGCGATGATCAACCACCTCAACGAGAGCGAGTACGCCCACGTGCTGACGGTGGAGGATCCGATCGAGTTCGTGCACGAGAGCAAGAAGTGTCTGATCAACCAGCGCGAGGTCGGTCCGCACACGCTCAGCTTCTCCAACGCGCTGCGCTCGGCATTGCGCGAGGACCCCGACGCGATCCTGGTGGGCGAAATGCGCGATCTCGAGACGATCCGGCTGGCGCTCACTGCCGCCGAAACCGGCCACCTGGTGTTCGGCACGCTGCACACCAGCTCGGCCGCCAAGACGATCGACCGCGTGGTCGATGTGTTCCCGGCGGCCGAGAAGGAGATGGTGCGCGCGATGCTGTCGGAGTCGCTGATCGCGGTGATCTCGCAGACGCTGTGCAAGCTCAAGGACGGCTCGGGCCGCGTCGCGGCGCACGAGATCATGATCGCCACCTCGGCGATCAAGAACCTGATCCGCGAGAACAAGATCGCGCAGATGTATTCGTCGATCCAGACCGGCCAGAGCGCCGGCATGCAGACGCTCGATCAGAACCTCACCGACCTCGTGCGCCGCAACGTCGTCTCGCCGGCCGAAGCGCGCTCGAAGGCCAAGTTCCCGGAAAACTTCCCCGGCTGACGCCGCCCCGCCGTGAAGAAACTGCTCGACCGCATCGCGGGCAATCACCGCGAGAACCCAGAGACGCCGGACTCCGGCTACTTCTCCACCATGTTCCTCGAGCGCGATGAAGAAGCGCCGCCGCTGGTGCCGTGGGACGTGCGCGCGACCCAGCTGCAGGCGCAGCCGCTCGACCCGGCCGACGGCGCGCTCAAGTTCGCCCGCGCATGGAGCAACGATCGCCATGCGGTCGCGCTGGCCGACAGCGAGCAGAAGCGCCTGATGGAGTACCTGTCGTTCGTCGGCCTGGCGCCCGACCGCGAAGTGATCGCGCAGGACGAACAGGGCGCCTATCTGCTGATCGTGCTCGAGGGCACGATCGCCGTCGACCGCGTGCAGCCGTGGGGCGGCCGCGCACGGCTCGGCGAGGCGCGGGTGGGCGATCTGCTGGGCGAGATGTCGCTGCTCGACGCCGGCACGCGCTTCTCGTCGTGCCGCACCCTCACGCCATGCGTGGTGGCGGTGCTCGAAGCGCATGCGCTCGACCGCATGATGACCGAGGATCCGCGGCTGGCTGCGGTGCTGCTGGCCGCATTGGCGCGCCGGCTTTCGCTGCGGCTGCGGCAGGCCAGCGCGCGCCTGAGCGCGCTGCTGACCAGCTCCACCTGAGCGCCTGGACCCGGGAGAACCGACTCATGGAACGCGACCAGGCATCGAAATTCGTCAACGATCTGCTGCGCCTGATGATCTCGCGCAACGGGTCGGACCTGTTTCTCACCGCCGACTTTCCGCCGGCGATCAAGGTCGACGGCCGTGTCACCAAGGTGAGCCCGCAGCCGCTGACCGGCCAGCACACGATGGCACTGGCCCGCGCGGTGATGAACGACAAGCAGGCCGCCGAGTTCGAGAAGACCAAGGAGTGCAACTTCGCGATCTCGCCGCAGGGCATCGGGCGTTTCCGCTGCAACGCCTTCGTGCAGATGGGCTACATCGGGCTGGTGTTCCGCGTCATCCCGCAGACCTTGCCGACTGTCGACCAGCTCGGCCTGCCCAAGGTGCTGAAGGACGTGGCGATGACCAAGCGCGGCCTGGTCATCATGGTGGGCGCCACCGGCTCGGGCAAGAGCACGTCGCTGGCGGCGATGGTCGACTGGCGCAACGAGCACTCGCACGGCCACATCATCACGATCGAGGACCCGGTGGAGTTCGTGCACCCGCACAAGAACTGCATCATCACGCAGCGCGAGGTCGGCATCGACACCGACGGCTGGGAGCACGCGCTGAAGAACACGCTGCGCCAGGCGCCCGACGTCATCCTGATGGGCGAGATCCGCGACCGCGAAACGATGGAGCACGCGGTGGCGTTCGCCGAGACCGGCCACCTGTGCATGGCCACGCTGCACGCCAACAGCTCGAACCAGGCGCTCGACCGCATCATCAACTTCTTCCCCGAGGAGCGGCGCGCACAGTTGCTGATGGACCTGTCGCTCAACCTCAAGGGCATCATCTCGCAGCGGCTGCTGCCGCGCGAGGAGGGCAAAGGCCGCATCGCGGCGGTGGAGATCATGCTCAACACGCCGCTGGTGTCGGACATGATCTTCAAGGGCGAGGTCGGTGAGCTGAAGGAGCTGATGAAGCGCTCGCGCGAACTCGGCATGCAGACCTTCGACCAGTCCCTGTTCGATCTCTACGAGCAGCGGCACGTGTCGTACGAAGACGCGCTGCGCAACGCCGACTCGGTCAACGATCTGCGGCTGCAGATCAAGCTCAACAGCCAGCGCGCGCGCAACCAGGATCTGGCCGCGGGCACCGAGCACTTGACGATCGTCTGATCGGCGCAGCCGCGGCCTCGAAGCCGCGGCGCAGCGCTCGCCGAGGGCCGCGGCTTAAACTGGCGGCCCTTTTCGTTGCCGGATGCCGCCATGAAGACCTACGATCCGACCCCCTCGCGCAAGGCCGCATTCCTCGGCCTCGGCGTGATGGGGTATCCGATGGCAGGCCACCTCGCGCGCGCGGGCCACGAGGTGTGCGTGTACAACCGCACCGCGACCAAGGCGCAGGCCTGGGCCGGGGAGTACGGCGGCCGCACCGCCGCCACGCCGCACGAGGCGGCCGCCGGCGCCGACTTCGTGTTCTGCTGCGTCGGCAACGACGACGATCTGCGCTCGGTGGTGCTCGGCGAGCACGGGGCGCTCGCCGGCATGAAGAAGGGGGCGATCTTCGTCGACCACACCACCGCGTCGGCCACGGTGGCACGCGAATTGAGCGCGGCGGCGCAGACGAGGGGCCTGTCGTTCGTCGATGCGCCGGTTTCCGGCGGCCAGGCCGGCGCCGTCAACGGCATGCTCACCGTGATGTGCGGTGGCGATCAACCCTCGTTCGACGCGATCAAGCCGCTGGCCATGTCATTCGCGCGGGCGGTGACACGAGTCGGCCCGAGCGGTGCGGGCCAGTTGGCGAAGATGGTCAATCAGGTCTGTATCGCCGGCCTGGTGCAGGGGCTGGCCGAAGGCATCGCGTTCGGCCAGCGTGCCGGCCTCGACATGAAGCTGGTGCTCGAGGTGATCGGCAAGGGCGCCGCGCAGAGCTGGCAGATGGACAACCGCGGTACGACGATGATCGACGACAAGTTCGACTTCGGGTTCGCGGTCGACTGGATGCGCAAGGATCTCGGCCTCGTGCTCGACGAGGCTCGCCGCAACGGCGCCCATCTGCCGGTGACGGCGCTGGTCGACCAGTTCTACGGCGACGTGCAGGCCGCGGGCGGCCGCCGCTGGGACACCTCGAGCCTGATCAAGCGGCTGCGCTGAGCGCCGTGGCGTTCACTTCTTCGCCGGTTCGCCCGACGCAGCGGGAGCCGGCTTGGGCGTCAGATCGGCGAGTTCGGCCTCGCTGATGATCTCGAACACCCGCACCACCTTCTGTACGCCGCTGACCGAGCGCGCCAGATCGGAGGCGCGGTTGGCTTCACGCTCGGTGACGCGGCCCATCAGGTAGACGTTGCCGCGTTCGGTGACGACCTTGATCGCGTTGGCCTGCAGATCCTTCGCGTCGACGAATGTGGCCTTGACCTTGGTGGTCAGGAACGAATCGTTCGAACGCGACGAGATCGAACTGGGAAAACCCACCGCCAGTTCGTTGACGGTCGAGCGGACATTGTCGATCTGCTGCACCGCCTGTTCGACGGCCGTGCGGTCGGCCTCGGTGGGCACCTCGCCGGTCAGCAGGACAGTGCGGTTGTAGCTCGTGGCGTTCACGTGCCCGCGGTCGCCGAGCAGCTCGCCCACGCGGCGGCTGGCCTTCAGTTCGATCGCCTGATCCTCCACCTGCGCGCCGGTGCTGCGCCGATCGACGTACATCAGCGTGCCGCCGACCATCGCCCCGCCGATCACCAGCGGGGCGCACGCCCCGAGCTGCAGCGCGGCCAGCACTGCGGCAATCAACAGCTGCGGCCTGCCGCGGCGTGGCAACGATGGGTTTGGTGCTTGGATCATGTGGGGTCCTGTTCTCCCAGCAATTGAAGATCGATCGCGTCGCACAGGCAGTGCAGGATCAGCAATTGCATCTCCAGCACCCGCGCGGCGCGCTCGTGCGACACGCTAATCGCCGCATCGGTCTCGGCAAGTGCGGCCAGCAGCGCACCGCCGCCGGCGCCCATCAAGGCCACCACGACCATGTCGTTGGCGTGAGCCGCCTGCACGGCAGCGAGCGCCGCCTCGTGCCCGCCATCGACGTCGAGCAGCAGCAGCAGGTCGCCCGGCGCGCCCAGCGTCGCCACCTGCCGCGCCAGCATCGCCGCGGCGCTGCCGGCAAGCGACAACTGGCCCGACACCACTGCGTCGGCGCCCAGCGCGATCACCGCCAAGCCCGGCCGCTCGCGCTCGAAGCTGCCCACCAGCCGCGCCGCACACAACGATGCCAGCGCGGTGGCCGCCCCCACGCCGCACACGAGAACCTTGCCGCCCGCGGTCAGCACGCCGACGACGGCTTGCGAGGCCTCGGCGATCGGCCGTGCCAGCGGCTCCGCCGATCGGTATTTCAGGTCCGCCGCATCGAAGAACTGCTGCTGGATGCGCTGCTCGAGCATGGGCGCCGATGATAAGTCAGCCGTTCGTGTCGAAATGAACGCCGCTTTGCAGCGCTTGCGTCAGGCATCGAACGCCGCGCGCAGCCACTGCACCCGCTGCCCCTCGATGGCCACAACGTCGAAACGACACGGCGGCAGCTGCGCCAGTCCTGCCAGGAAGTGGCGCGCCGCCAGCACGATGCGTTGCCGCTTGCGCGCGGTCACGCTCCCCAGCGCACCGCCGAAGACACCGCTGGCGCGGGAACGCACCTCGACGAACACGATCGTGCCGTCTCGTTCGCGCACGATCAGGTCGATCTCGCCGCCGCGCGCATGCGGGCCGCGTGCCACCCGATAATTGCGGCACACCAGGATCAGGCCGTGATTCAGCAGGTGCTCGAGCGCGAGCGTTTCGGCCCGGTCGCCCGTTGACTTCGAAGTGGTTGCGGCCAACCAGCCTCCTTGAACCTCGACGCATCGCTCTGCCGACAAGCGGCCGCCACTGCCGCGGGCGCTCAGCACTACCCCGCGCCAGCGCTGTACATGGTGGCCACGCCGATCGGCAACCTCGCCGACCTGAGCCTGCGCGCGCTGCACGTGCTGGCGCTGGTCGATCTGGTGGCCTGCGAGGATAGC
Source organism: Ideonella sp. (assembly GCA_015075545.1). Taxonomy (GTDB): domain Bacteria; phylum Pseudomonadota; class Gammaproteobacteria; order Burkholderiales; family Burkholderiaceae_C; genus JAEUPI01. The sequence continues at coordinate 623,084 of JABTUC010000001.1, forward strand.
CGCGTGACGCGGCAGCTGCTGCACCACTTCGCGCTCGACCGGCCATTGCTTCCGCTGCACCGGCACAACGAGCGCGAAGCGGCCGCGGCCGTGCTGCAGCAACTGGCCCGCGGCTCCCGGGTGGCCTATGCCAGCGACGCGGGAACGCCAGCGCTGTCGGACCCGGGCGCGGCACTGGTCCGTGCCGTGACGGCCGAGGGCTTTCGCGTGGTGCCGATTCCCGGCCCGAGCGCTGTGACAGCCGCACTCAGCGTGGCCGGCGACGCGACGGGCTGCGGTTTCCGATTCTGCGGCTTCGCGCCCCATAGGGGGCCAGAGCGTCTGCGGGCGCTGCAGGCCGCATGCGCCAGCGCCGACACGCAGGTGTGGTTCGAAGCGCCACACCGCATCGCCACGCTGGCCGCGACCTGGGCGGTGCACGCCGGCGCGCGCCGCCTCACCGTGTGCCGCGAGCTGAGCAAGCAGTTCGAGAGCGTGGCGACGATGACCGCCAGTGAACTGCCCGCGTGGCTGGGCGCCGACCCGCAGCGCACCCGCGGTGAGTTCGTGCTCGTGCTCCATGCCACCACCGAAGCCGCGGGCACCGAAACCGACGCAGCAGGCGCGCACGCACTCGAGATCCTGCTGACCGAACTGCCCTTGAAGCAGGCCGTGTCGTTGGCCTCGCGCATCAGCGGCTCGTCGCGCAAGGCGTTGTACGCGCTCGCGCTTCGAAGTCGGGCGGACGACGACGCCGGGCGTTGAGGCGCGCGCCGGCAGCGCGACCTTCGTCCTCGTGCACCCGGAACAGCCGCTGCCTACAATGCATCGATGATCTCGCGCGAACCCACGATCGAACGGCTGGCGCACGCGCGGCGCCTGCTGCTCGAGCCCGCCGGGCTCGACGAGGCGGCGCTGCAGGAGGCCCTGGCGTGCATCGGCGGCCACCGCGTCGACGACTGCGACCTTTACTTCCAGATCACACGGCACGAGGGCTGGAGCCTGGAAGAGGGCATCGTCAAGAGCGGCAGCTTCGGCATCGACCAGGGAGTCGGTGTGCGCGCGGTGGCCGGCGAGAAGACGGCATTCGCTTACTCCGACGACATCTCGCGGTCGGCGCTGCTCGACGCCGCGCGCACCGTGCGCAGCATCGCGGCGGCCGGGCAGAGCAAGCGGGTCAAGATCGGCAGCGCGGCCTCGCAGGTGGCGGCCAGCCGTGCGCTGTACTCGGCGATCGACCCCATCGCCACGCTCGACAGCACGCAGAAGGTGGCACTGCTGGAGCGCGTGGAGCGTCTGGCGCGCGCGCGCGACCCGCGCATCGTGCAGGTGATGGCCTCCCTGGCGGCCGAGTACGACGTCGTCTTCGTCGCCCGCGCCGACGGCACTCGCGCGGCCGACGTGAGGCCGCTGGTGCGGGTGTCGATCACCGTGATCGCCGAGTCCGGCGGCCGGCGCGAGATCGGCAGCGGCGGCGGCGGCGGCCGCTTCGGGCTCGGCTACTTCCAGGACGACGTGCTCGCGCGCTACGTCGACCAGGCGGTCAATGCCGCGCTCACCAACCTCGAATCGCGGCCCGCGCCGGCCGGCGAGATGAGCGTCGTGCTCGGCCCGGGCTGGCCCGGCGTACTGCTGCACGAGGCGGTGGGGCACGGCCTGGAGGGCGACTTCAACCGCAAAGGCTCGTCGGCGTTCTCGGGTCGCATCGGCGAGCGCGTGGCGGCCAAGGGCGTGACGGTGCTCGACGACGGCACGCTGCCCGATCGCCGCGGCTCGCTCAATGTCGACGACGAAGGCCATGCCACGCAGCGCAACGTGCTGATCGAAGACGGCGTGCTGCGCGGCTACATCCAGGACGCGCTGAACGCGCGCCTGATGAAAGCCAAGCCCACCGGCAACGGCCGCCGCGAGAGCTACGCGCACGTGCCGATGCCGCGCATGACCAACACCTACATGCTCGGCGGCGACAGGTCGAAGGAGGAGATCGTCGCCAGCCTGGAGCGCGGGCTTTACGCCACCAATTTCGGCGGCGGCCAGGTCGACATCACCAGCGGCAAGTTCGTGTTCTCCGCCAGCGAAGCGTTCTGGGTCGAGAAGGGCCGCATCCTGTATCCGGTGAAGGGTGCCACGCTGATCGGCAACGGCCCCGATGCACTGATGCGCGTCAGCCTGATCGGCAACGACATGTCGCTCGACACCGGCGTCGGCGTCTGCGGCAAGGATGGGCAAAGCGTGCCGGTGGGGGTGGGGCAGCCGACCCTGCGCATCGATCGCCTGACGGTGGGGGGCACCGCCTGATGAGCAACAGCCTGCCTTGTCGTGGCCGCTGGGCATCGGCACGGTGGGCGAGCCGGTTCGCGGGCGACCTGCCCACCGAACGTGCTAGAGTGCAGGCCATGCGTCGCGCGCCCTTCTTCTTTGCGTACTTTTGGTTCTCGCCCGCACCCGGCGGCTGGATGAACGTGCGCACCTGAAGACGACGCGACCCAGACCAAACCGCCGGTGACCCCGGCGGTTTTTTCTTGCCCGCCCGAAGCCCCGCATCGACCGCTCTCCAGAACCATGCCAGGAATGACTTCCGTGACCCCGCGACAGACTCCGACCGACCCGCTCGAGAACACGCGCAGCTACTCGCTGAGCGAACGCACCAGCCAGACCGACGACCAGCGCATCCGCGACGTCATTCCGTTGCCGCCGCCGGAGCACCTGATCCGCTTCTTTCCGATTGCGGGCACGCCGGTCGAGAAACTGATCGGCCGCACGCGCGCGACGGTGCGCAAGATCATGCAGGGCGATGACGATCGCCTGCTGGTGGTGATCGGTCCGTGCTCGATCCACGATCCGGCGGCGGCACTGGAGTACGCGCGCCGCCTCAAGGCCGAACGCACGCGTTACGCCGACACCTTGGAGGTCGTGATGCGCGTGTACTTCGAGAAGCCGCGCACCACGGTGGGCTGGAAGGGCCTGATCAACGACCCTTACCTCGACGAGAGCTACCGCATCCAGGAAGGCCTGCGCATCGCACGTCAGTTGCTGGTGGACATCAACCGCCTGGGCGTGCCGGCCGGCAGCGAGTTCCTCGACGTCATCAGCCCGCAGTACATCGGCGACCTCATCGCCTGGGGCGCGATCGGCGCGCGCACCACCGAGAGCCAGGTGCACCGCGAACTGGCCTCGGGGCTGTCGGCGCCGATCGGCTTCAAGAACGGCACCGACGGCAACCTGAAGATCGCCGTCGACGCCATCCAGGCGGCGGCGCGGCCGCATCACTTCCTGTCGGTGCACAAGAACGGCCAGGTGGCGATCGTCCAGACCAAGGGCAACGCCGATTGCCACGTGATCCTGCGCGGTGGCAAGGCGCCGAACTACGACGCCGCGAGCATCGGCGCTGCCTGCCAGGAGATCGAAGCGGCGAAGCTGCCGTGCCGCCTGATGGTCGACTGCAGCCACGCGAACTCGAGCAAGCAACACCAGCGCCAGATCGAGGTGACGCGCGACGTCGCGGCGCAGGTCGCCGGCGGTACGCGGTGCATCTTCGGCGTGATGGTCGAGAGCCATCTGGCCGGCGGGGCGCAGAAGTTCAACCCGGGAAAGGACGATCCTGCCGCCCTCGAGTACGGCAAGAGCATCACCGACGCCTGTCTCGGCTGGGACGATTCGCTGACCGTGCTGCGGCTGCTCGACGACGCGGTGCGCCGGCGGCGGCGCTGATCGCGTCGATCCGGCATCAGGCCGGTCCGTCGCGTTCGAGCTTGCGGCTGCGCCAATAGACGTCGTCGCCGCCGAGGCCGTCGAGGTTGGCGCGATTGAGCGTGCGCGCGAGCACGAACAGCAGATCGCTCAGGCGGTTCAGGTACTGGCGCGGCGGTGCGTTGATCGCGTCGGTCTCGCCCAGCGCAACCACGGCGCGCTCGGCGCGTCGCGCCACTGTGCGCGCAACATGCGCGATCGCCGCGCTGCGCGTACCACCGGGCAGGATGAACTCGGCCAGCGGCGGCAGGCTGGCGTTGTAGCGCTCGAGTGCCTGGTCGAGCTGGCTGACCGCGTCGTCGGTCAGCAGCGCTTGCCCAGGCCACGACAGCTCGCCGCCGAGGTTGAACAACTGCTGCTGCACCTGCTGAAGCAGAGCGCGCACGTCGTCGGGCAGCGGCTCGCTCAGCAGCACGCCGAGCTGCGAGTTCAGTTCGTCGACATCGCCCATCGCGGCGACACGGCGATGGCTCTTGGCGACGCGCGCGCCACCGGTCAGGCCGGTGGTGCCGTCGTCGCCGGTGCGGGTGGCAATCCGGGTCAGGCGCTTGCCCATCCTCGGCATCGTAACCGCCGGGGGCACGCCGCGCCGCGTCTTCCTACAATGCGCCAGCTTCCCGGCCCGGGAATTATCGAAAGGCATGCCATGAACGCGCCCGATCTCGATGTGCTGGTGAAGGTGCAGCGCCGCCCGGTGCCGCCGGCCTTCCTCGACGCCCTGGCCCAGCGCTTCGGCGATCGCTGCAGCCGCGCGCAGGCGGTGCGCGAGCAGCACGGCCGCGACGAATCGCCGTTCGACGTTCCGCCTCCCGATGCCGTGGTGTTCTGCGAGAGCACGCGCGACGTCGCCGACGCGGTGAAGCTGGCGGCACAGCACGCAGTGCCGATCATCCCGTTCGGCGTCGGCTCGTCGCTCGAAGGCCATCTGCTCGCGGTGCAGGGCGGCATCACGCTCGATCTGCAGCGCATGAATCAGGTGCTGCGCATCAATGCCGAGGATCTGACGGCCACCGTGCAGCCCGGCGTCACGCGCAAGCAGCTCAACGAGGCGGTCAAGCATCTGGGGCTGTTCTTCCCCATCGACCCCGGCGCCGACGCGTCGCTCGGCGGCATGGCCGCCACCCGCGCCTCGGGCACCAACGCCGTGCGCTACGGCACGATGCGCGAGAACGTGCTCGCGCTCGAGGTGGTCACCGCGGCCGGCGAGGTGATCCGCACCGGCACCCGCGCCAAGAAGTCGAGCGCCGGCTACGACCTGACGCGGCTGTTCGTCGGCAGCGAGGGCACGCTCGGCGTGATCACCGAGGTGTCGCTGAAGCTCTACCCGCTGCCAGAGGCGATTTCGGCGGCGATCTGCCACTTCCCCAGCGTCGCCGCGGCGGTCGACACGACGATCGCGGTGATCCAGATGGGCGTGCCGATCGCGCGCGTCGAGTTGCTCGACGCCAACGCGGTGCGCGCCGTCAACAAGCACGACAAGCTCGCGCTGCGCGAAACGCCGATGCTGTTGATGGAGTTCCACGGTAGCGACGCCGGCGTCGCCGAGCAGGCGACCACGGTGCAGGGCATCGCGAGCGAGCACGGCGGCGAGGCGTTTCAGTGGGCGAGCACGCCCGAGGAGCGCACGCGGCTGTGGACGGCGCGCCACCGCGCCTACTTCGCAGGCATGGCCGCCAACCCCGGCTGCCGCACGGTCACCACCGACGCCTGCGTGCCGATCTCACGGCTGGCCGAGGCGATCGCCGAATCGGTGCGCGAGGCCGACGAGTCGGGGTTGTCGTACTACATCGTCGGCCACGTCGGCGACGGCAACTATCACGTGGCGTATCTCGTCGACCCCAAGAACGGCGCGCAGTTCGACACCGCCGAGCGGCTCAACCTGCGCCTGGTGCAGCGCGCGCTGCGGCTGGAAGGCACCTGCACCGGCGAGCACGGCGTCGGACTGCACAAGCAGGGCTTCCTGGTCGACGAGACCGGCGAGGGCGGCGTCGAGATGATGCGCACGGTCAAGCGCGCGCTCGACCCGTTAAACATCCTGAACCCGGGCAAGATCTTCTCGCTCTGACCTCGCCGCCGCGGCACGCTGGCGCGGGCGAACTCGTCGCTCACCGGTGGTGCGCCCGCGCTGGGCGCTCTCAGTCTGCCTCTTCGGGCGCGGCCACCGACCAGGTTCCCGTCACCTCGTTGGCCGCGTTGACGCTCTCGAGCTGAACGCCGAAACCCCAAAGGCGCGCCACGTGCTTGAGCACTTCCTGGACACTGTCGGCCAGCGGCCGGTCGTTGTGCTGGAAGTGGCGCAGCGTCAATGAGCGATCGCCGCGCAGGTTGACGTTCCACACCTGGATGTTGGGCTCACGCGACCCGAGGTCGTACTGGCGCGACAGCGCCTCGCGCACCCGCCGGTAGCCGGTGTCGTCGTGGATCGCGGCGACTTCGAGCTCGCTCTCCTTCTCGTCGTCGACGATCGTGAAGAGGCGAAACTCACGCATCAGCTTCGGGCTCAGGTACTGGCCGATGAAGCTCTCGTCCTTGTAGTTGCGCATCGCGTGGTCGAGCGTCGGCACCCAGTCGGCACCGGCGATCTCGGGAAACCACTGGCGGTCTTCGTCGGTGGGTGCTTCGCAGATGCGCTTGAGGTCGCAGTACATCGCGAAGCCCAGCGCGTAGGGGTTGATGCCGCTGTAGGCCGGATGCCCGACCGGCGGCTGGTAGATCACGTTGGTGTGCGACTTCAGCCACTCCATCATCACGCCGTCGGTGAGGTAGCCGTCGTCGTACATCTGATTGAGGATGTGGTAGTGCCAGAAGGTGGCCCAGCCTTCGTTCATCAGCTGGCTCTGGCGCTGCGGATAGAAGTACTGCGCCACCTTGCGCACGATGCGCACGATCTCGCGCTGCCAGGGTTCGAGCAGGGGTGCGTTCTTCTCGATGAAGTACAGCAGGTTCTCCTGCGGCTCCTCGGGGAAGCGGCGGCTCTCGGCGGCATCGCCGCCCTTGCCCGCGCGCTTGGGCAGCGTGCGCCACAGATCGTTGACCTGCCGCTGCGCATAGGCCTCGCGCTCCTTGCGCTCGCGCAACTCCTGCGCCAGCGACTTGCGGCTCGGGCGGCGGTAGCGATCGACGCCATGGTTGGCCAGCGCGTGGCACGAATCGAGGAACAGCTCGACCGCGTCGAGGCCGTGGCGCTCCTCGCACTCGGCGACGTAGTTCTTGGCGTAGACCAGGTAGTCGATGATCGACGACGCGTCGGTCCACATGCGAAACAGGTAATTGCCCTTGAAGAAGCTGTTGTGGCCGTAGGCGGCATGCGCAATGACCAGCGCCTGCATCGCCATCGTGTTCTCCTCCATCAGATAACTGATGCAGGGGTTGGAGTTGATGACGATCTCGTAGGCCAAGCCCATGTGGCCGCGACGGTAGTTCTTCTCGGTGGCGATGAACTCCTTGCCGTAGCTCCAATGGCGATAGTGCACCGGCATGCCGACGCTGGCGTAGGCGTCCATCATCTGCTCGGCGGTGATGACCTCGAGCTGGTTCGGATAGGTGTCGAGGCCGAAGCGTTGCGCGGTACGCCTGATGACGGTGTGGTACTGGTCGACCAGCTCGAACGACCAATCGCTGGGGTCGGGCAACGGCTCGGTGGCCCTGCTCGACGGCAATGGACCGCGCCGCGGTCTGGCGTGATTCACCGCCGCCTCATTCATGCCGCAGCCGCCGCGCCCTCTTTCTTGAAGAGGTCGCGGAACACCGGGTAGATCTGCGAGGCCTCGGTGGCCTTGCGCATCGCGAAGTGGGGATGGCCCTCGGCGAGCTGCGAGTACTCCTCCCACAGATTCTGTTCTTCCTCGGCCACCTGAACGTAGGCAAAGTAGCGCACCAGCGGCAGCAGCTTGTCGGCGAGCAGCTCGCGGCAGCGGCCCGAGTCGTGGTGCCAGTTGTCGCCGTCGCTCGCCTGTGCGCCGTAGATGTTCCACTCGCCTGGCGAGTAGCGCGCGCGAATGATCTCTTCCATCAGCACGAGCGCACTGGAGACCACGGTGCCGCCGGTCTCGCGGGCGTGGAAGAAGTTCTCCTCGTCGACTTCCTGTGCCTGCGTGTGATGGCGGATGAAGACGAGTTCGATCTTGTCGTAGTGCCGTGTCAGGAACAGATACAGCAGGATGAAGAAGCGCTTGGCCAGATCCTTGCGCGCCTCGTCCATCGAACCCGACACATCCATCAGGCAGAACATCACCGCCTTGGTGGTGGGCACCGGCACCCTGATGCGATTGCGAAAGCGCAGGTCGATCGGATCGAGGTACGGAATGCGCTCGAGCCGCGCCCGCAGCATCTCGATCTGCTCCTCCAGCTCTTGGATTTCGCGTTCCTTCACCGCATCGTTGCGATCGCGGTGGCGCTTGAGCAGCGCCAGTTGCTCCTCGAGCTCGCGCAACTCCTTGCGCCAGGTGGAGCCTATCGCGATGCGCCGACCGATCGCGCCGCGCATCGAGCGCACCACGTGCAAGTTGTTGGGCGTGCCGTCGGCGGTGAAGCCGGCGCGCTGGCTCTTCCACTCAGGCGTCTCGGCCAGCTGGGTGCGAATCAGGTGCGGCAGCGCCAGGTCTTCGAAGAAGACCTGCATGAACTCCTCTTTGCTGAGCGCGAAGGTGAAGTCGTCCTCGCCTTCGCCGGAATCGCTCGCCTGACCTTTGCCCGAACCGCCGCCACCACCGCCCTTGGGCCGCTCGATGCGGTCGCCGCGCACGTAGTCCTTGTTGCCGGGGTGCACGACCTCACGTACGCCGCCCTGGCCGTGGTGGAACACCGGCTCGGAGACATCCTTCTTCGGGATGCGAACCTCCTCGCCACGCTCGATGTCGCGGATGCCGCGGCCGTCGACCGCGCGCTTGACCGCCTCGCGGATCTGGTCCTTGTAGCGACGCAGGAAGCGCTCGCGATTGCCGATCGACTTGTTCTTGCCGGCCAGCCGACGATCGATGATCTGCAGCATCGGTGTTCCTGAGGGCACCCTTCGTCAGCTACTCTTGCGCACTCGCAGATACCACTCGCACAGCAGCCGCACCTGCTTGCCGGTGTAGCCCTTCTCGATCATGCGGTTGACGAAGTCCTCGTGCTTCTTGGCCTCGTCGGCGCTCGCCTTGGCGTTGAAGCTGATCACCGGCAACAGCTCCTCGGTGTTGGAGAACATCTTCTTCTCGATCACCGAGCGCAGCTTCTCGTAGCTGGTCCACACCGGGTTCTTGCCCTGGTTGTTGGCACGCGCGCGCAGCACGAAGTTGACGATCTCGTTGCGGAAGTCCTTCGGGTTGGCGATGCCGGCGGGCTTCTCGATCTTCTCCAGTTCGGCATTCAGCGCCGAGCGGTCGAACACCTCGCCGGTGTCGGTGTCGCGGTACTCCTGGTCCTGGATCCAGTAGTCGGCGTAGGTGACGTAGCGGTCGAAGATGTTCTGCCCGTACTCGCTGTAGCTCTCGAGGTACGCGGTCTGGATCTCCTTGCCGATGAACTCGGCATAGCGCGGCGCGAGCTGCTCCTTGATGAAACCGACGTACTTCTGCTCCATCTCCTGCGGAAACTGCTCGCGCTCGATCTGCTGCTCGAGCACGTACATCAGGTGCACCGGGTTGGCGGCGACTTCCTGGCTGTCGAAGTTGAAGACCTTGGACAGGATCTTGTACGCGAAGCGGGTGGAGATTCCACTCATGCCCTCGTCGACGCCGGCGTAGTCGCGGTACTCCTGGTAGCTCTTGGCGCGCGGATCGGTGTCCTTCAGGTTCTCGCCGTCGTAGACCTGCATCTTGGAGAAAAGCGAGGAGTTCTCGGGCTCCTTCAGGCGCGTGAGGATCGCGAACTGACTCATCATCTTCAGCGTGCCCGGAGCGCACTTGGCCTCGGCCAGCGATGAATTGCGGATCAGTTTCTCGTAGATCTTGATCTCTTCCGACACACGCAGGCAGTACGGCACCTTGACGATGTAGACGCGGTCGAGGAAGGCCTCGTTGTTCTTGTTGTTGCGGAACGTCTTCCACTCGCTCTCGTTGCTGTGCGCGAGGATGATGCCGTCGAACGGGATCGCGCCGAAGCCTTCGGTGCCTTTGAAGTTGCCTTCCTGCGTGGCCGTGAGCAGCGGGTGCAGCACCTTGATTGGCGCCTTGAACATCTCGACGAACTCGAGCAGGCCCTGGTTGGCCAGGCACAGCCCGCCGGCGTAGCTGTATGCGTCGGGATCGTCCTGCGCGTAGGTCTCGAGCTTGCGGATGTCGACCTTGCCCACCAGCGAGGAGATGTCTTGGTTGTTCTCGTCGCCGGGCTCGGTCTTGCACACGGCAATCTGCTTGAGCACCGAGGGGTACCGCTTGACGACGCGGAACCTGCGGATGTCGCCGCCATACTCCTCGAGCCGCTTGACTGCCCAGGGAGACATCACGCGGTTGAGGTAGCGGTTCGGGATGCCGTATTCCTTCTCCAGGATAGGGCCGTCCTCTGCGAAATCGAACAGGCCGAGCGGCGATTCGTTCACCGGCGAACCCTTGAGCGCGTAGAACGGCACGTGCTCCATCAATTGCTTCAGGCGCTCGGCGATCGAGCTCTTGCCGCCGCCCACCGGACCCAGCAGGTACAGCACCTGCTTCTTCTCCTCGAGGCCCTGCGCGGCGTGACGGAAGTAGGACACCACCTGTTCGATGGAGTCTTCCATGCCGTAGAACTCGGCGAACGCCGGGTAGATCTTGATGACCTTGTTGGCGAAGATGCGCGACAGGCGCGGGTCGTTGCGCGTATCGATCATCTGCGGCTCGCCGATCGCTTTCAGCATGCGCTCGGCCGCGGTGGCATAGGCCAGCGGGTTGCGCTTGCATTCAGCCAGGTACTCTTCGAGCGAGAGCTCTTCTTCTCGCGTGCGCTCGAAGCGCGCTGCAAAGCTGCTGATCACGTCCATGCGGACCTCCTTCATCGGACCGATGCCTCGACACGACCTTGGTGCCGTCGACATCTGGGAAGTTCTGATGGAGTCCCGGCTGTACGGGCCCAGGCTCCATCAGAGCTTTCCGGTCTGCAACGCTCGAGGCGTCAGCCCCTCGTGCAACTCAGCATAGCGATCCTGCTCGACCCGACGCCCCGAGTAAAGCCCGCATTCGTGCCTTGTTCGATTCGCACGTCGATCACCCGTGCCGCCGCGTCGATCCGATGGTAGTGCCTTCAACGCAAGTGTGCGACCTGCGGCTGACCCGCCCGGCAACATGGTGGGGCTCACTATGCGCCGGCTGCGCTCGCGCTCGGCGGCGAGATCCGCATTCCACCGCTTGCAAGGCGGCGCGGCGTGACGTAGCACACGCGAGGTGTTGTGGTTTGTCAAGACATCCGTGCTGCGAGAGGCGCCGGGAATCTCGGTCACCTCTCGACCACGCCGAGCTTGTCGAGCAAGCCTGCGAGCTCCTCGAACGATCCGAACGAAATGGCGATCTCACCGCGGCCGCCTGCGCCGCGACGCTTCAGCCGGACCTGCACCGCGGCGGTCAGGCGATCGGCCAGTTGCTCCTCGATGCGCACGATGTCGCGCGACTTGTCGGCAGCTTGTGTCGACCGCCCGTTCACTGCAGCGCCACCGCCGGCCCGACGGGCGACCAGGCGCTCGGTCTCGCGCACCGACAGGTGTTTGGCAACGATCTCGTTGGCGCACAGGATCTGCTCGGAGGCAGACAGGGCCAGCAGCGCGCGGGCGTGGCCCATTTCGAGGTCGCCGGCCATCAGCAGCTTCTGCACCGGCTCGGCCAGGTTGAGCAACCGCATCAGGTTGCTGGCCGCGCTGCGCGATCGTCCCACAGCCTGGGCGGCCTGGTCGTGGGTGAGCCGGAACTCATCGATCAGCCGCTGCAGACCCTGCGCCTCTTCCAGCGGGTTGAGATCCTCGCGCTGGATGTTCTCGACCAGCGACATCACGGCGGCTGTCTCGTCCGGCACATCGCGCACCAGCACCGGCACATCGTCGAGGCCAGCCAGCCCTGCGGCCCGCACACGCCGCTCGCCGGCGATGATCTCGTAGCTGCCTGCCCCGAGCGGCCGCACGAGCACAGGCTGCATCAGCCCCTGGCTCTTGATGCTCTGCGCGAGCTCCATCAGCGAGCCCTCGTCCATGCGAGTGCGCGGCTGATAGCGGCCGGGCCTGAGCTGGGCGAGGCGCAGGCTGCTCGGCCGCTGCGCCTGTGCGGCCGACGCCTCGGTCACCTTCGGCCCGAGCAGCGCCTCGAGCCCCATGCCCAATCCCTTCGGTTTCTTGCTCACCATGGTCGGTCATTGTCGACCATCGAGGGGCCGCACCCGCGCACGGGCATTGATGAATGACGATATCCTTTGGCACCGCGAAGTGGAGTGCAGGGTTCCGCGATGAGCTACACCGTCTACGTCGATGGTCAGGAAGGCACCACGGGGCTGCAGATCAACGAGTTGTTGGCGAGGCGCCGCGACATCGAGGTACTGCGCATCGCCGACGAGTTGCGCAAGGACAGTCGCGAGCGTGCCCGGCTGTTGAACGCCGCCGATGTGGTGTTCCTCTGCCTGCCCGACCAGGCGGCACGCGAGGCGGCTGGCTGGGTGACCAATCCTCGCACTTGCGTGATCGATGCCAGCACGGCGCATCGCGTCGATCCGGCCTGGGTTTTCGGTTTGCCGGAACTGGCACGCGAACAGCGCGACCGGCTGCGTCGCAGCAAGCGGATCAGCAACCCCGGGTGCCATGCGACAGCATTTATCTTGTTGATACGCCCACTGGTCGACGCCGGTCTGATCGATCCGCGGTTGGGTTTGGCCGCCATGTCGATCACGGGCTACTCCGGCGGTGGCAGAAAGCTGATTGAGCAATACCGGGCCGAGCCGTTGTCGCAACGCCTACAGTCGCCGCGGCCGTATGGCCTGGGCCTGGCGCACAAGCATGTTCCCGAGATGACGCGCTGGTCGGGTTTGCAGACCCGCCCTGTCTTCATGCCAGTCGTCGCCAATTTCTACAAGGGCCTTGCAGTAAGTGTGCCCTTGCACTTATCTGTATTGAGCAAGGGTGTTGACGCGGGCCGTCTGCACGATGTGCTGGGCGAGCGGTATGCCGGCGAACGATTCATCAGGACGATGCCGCTGTCGGATGTGGCCGCGCTCGATTCCGGCTACTTCGATGTTCAGGCGTGCAATGACAGCAATCGTTGCGAGATTTTCGTGTTCGGTAGCACCGACCAAGCTATCTTGATCGCCCGGCTCGACAACCTGGGTAAAGGAGCGAGCGGTGCCGCAGTGCAGTCGATGAATCTGCACCTGGGGCTCGACGAGGCTCTGGGGCTCGTCGCTTGAGAGCCGCCGACGGCCGGTCGGCGAACTACCCGACCGGTTCAGCCGCCGCTCGGTAGTGGTACGAGTAGCCGTCGGCGAACCCGAGCCGGCTGTAAACCGCACGCGCCGGATGATTGGCCGCATCGACCTGAAGGTAGCCGATGCGAGCACCGCGCTGCCGAGCGCGGTCGAGCAGCAGCGCGCAAAGCTTGCGCGCCCAACCTTGGTTGCGCGATTCGCTGGGGGTGAAGATATCGTACAGGCCCACCATGTCAGCCTCCGCGGCCGTCTGCCCGCAGGCCAACGGCATGCTCTGCCCGTCGACGCGCAACGCCCAACCTTCGAACGGCACCGGCGACAACTCGAGCCGCTGGGCGTGCGCTTGCTGCTGCGACAGGGATGAACCCCGAAGTTGCCCCACGGTCTGGGCGAAGGCCGCGTTTCCCAGCCGCTGCAGACTCACTCCGGCGGGCAACGGCTCGACCAGCAGGGCCGCGAGATCCGGGTTCACCATGACGCGGGTATCGTCGAATGCCACCAGGCCTCGTGAGTCGAGCCAGGCGTCGAGTTGCGGCGGCTGCGACCGTGGGGTCACGCGCACGATGAGCGGCAACTGCGCCTGATCGAAGACCTCCTGGCACAACACCAGTCTCTCCTGAAGCGCCAGTTGACCCTGGGAAACGGCGTTCACGCAGCGTGCCCGCTTCGCCTTGCCAGGCGAGAACCGCACCAGCCAGCCATCGATCCAGCGCTGCTGCGGGGGCGCACTCGCATTCAAGCCCGCGTCTTCCACGCGGGACAGCAGCGCCGGGAAGACAGAATGCGTCATCAGGCGAGTTGCTTGACGCGTGCGACCATCTCGCGGGCGAACTCGAGGTAGGCCTGGGCGCCTTTCGACGCGGGGTCGAAGACCACCCCCGGTTGCCCGTAGCTCGGCGCCTCGGCGAGACGAACATTGCGCGGTATCACGGCGTCGAACACCTTGTCACCGAAGTGCCCCTTCAACTGCTCGCTGACCTGTTGCTGCAAGGTGATGCGCGGGTCGTACATCACTCGCAGCAGGCCGATGATCTGCAACTCCGGGTTCAGGTTGGCATGCACCTGGCGGATCGTGTTCACCAGGTCGGTCAGGCCCTCGAGTGCGAAGTACTCGCATTGCATGGGCACGATCACGCCGTGCGCGCTGCACAGGCCGTTCAGCGTGAGCAGGCTGAGGCTCGGCGGGCAGTCGATGACCACGATGTCGTATTCGTCGGCCACAGGTTCCAGGGCTTGTCGCAGCCGTTGGTCGCGCCGCTCGAGCCCGACCAGCTCAACCTCTGCTCCGGCTAGCTCCCTGTTTGCCCCCAGGACATCGTAACCACCCACTTCGGAACGCTGGCGCGCTTCGACAATGGTCGCCGTCTCGAGCAGAACGTCGTAGATCGACAAGCTCAGCGAGCGCTTGTCGACACCGGATCCCATCGTGGCGTTACCCTGTGGGTCGAGGTCGACCAGCAGGACGCGCTGCCCAACTCTGGCCAGCCCGGCAGCCAGGTTCACCGTCGTCGTGGTCTTGCCGACTCCACCCTTCTGATTGGCAACGCAGAAGACCCGAGCTCGCTGCATCGGTGGTCGATCCATGAGGCCTGCTGTCATCACGTGGATCTGCACATCCAAATCAGGTTGCGCTCGGCGTTCAACCCAGGCACCGTGACAGGTTCCACGTGAAACGCTTGCACGCCTGCCGCCAATCCGGCGATCTCGCTCGAAGGCGATCGACCCTTCATCGCAACCCACACGCCGTTCGCAGCCAGCAGGTGTTCGGTCGCGGTGACCAGCCCATCGAGCGACGCGAAGGCCCGCGACACCACGACGTCGAACCGCTCGGCCGGCTGGAACCGTTCGAGCCGCACATGATGCATCACCAGGTTGGCGATACCGGCCTCGTTGGCCGCTTGGCGGGCAAACGCCATCTTCTTTGCCACGGCATCCACGGCGGCGACCAACCAGTCAGGCCGCATCACTGCCACGACCACGGCTGGGAATCCCGCTCCCGAGCCCGCATCGAGCACCCGCAGCGACCTTCCCTTCGCATATCGGGTCAGAGGCCCCACCAGAGTCATGCTATCGAACACGTGCTGAACCAGAAAATCTGATGGCGACCCTTGCCCACTCAGGTTGTGCACCCGATTCCAGCGCTCGAGACCGGCGAGGTACGAGAGCAACTGGGTAGCTTGGGCAGCGCTGATCGAGAGACCCAGGCGGCGCGTGCCCTCCACCAACCGCCGCATGAGTTCCGGATCATGGCTCGGGCTTGATTGAGGCATTTCGGCTTCAGGCGGCAGTCGGGATCTCGTCACCCCCGTCCAACGCACGCAGCCGACGCCGCTTCAGGTGAATCAGAAGTAGCGAAATCGCCGCCGGCGTCACTCCCGAAATGCGCGACGCTTGACCCAGCGTCGCTGGTTGGTGCTGACTCAGCTTCTGCCGAACCTCGAAGCTCAGCGCGGTGACCTTCGAGTAGTCGAACTCGGGCGGCAACCGCAGCGATTCGTAGGCTGCCGCTCGCCGCACGTCATCGTCCTGTCGCTCGATGTAGCCAGCATACTTGGTCGAGGTCTCGAGCTGGGCAATCACCGCGTCGGCCATCTCAGCGCCCACCTCCCCGTGAAGTGTTTCACGTGAAACCACAGCCGGCTCATCCAGCGCCTGCCTCGCGAGTTCGACCACATCGTCGAAGCCGACTCCGGGGCGCTTCAACAGCTCGGCAAGGCTGTACTCGCGCTCGAGCGGCGTGCCGATCGTGCGCGACGCAAGGGCATCCGAGACGATGGCTGGATACACCCAGGTCGATCCCAGTCGCTGGCGTTCCCGCTCCAGCGCCCCGCGCTTTCGACAGAACGCGGCCCATCGAAGATCGTCGACCAAGCCAAGCCGTCTCCCCTGCTCGGTCAGGCGCAGATCGGCGTTGTCTTCCCGCAATTGCAAGCGATATTCGGCCCGACTGGTGAACATGCGGTAAGGCTCCGACACCCCCTTGTTGACCAGATCGTCGATCAGCACACCCAAGTAGGCCTCGCTGCGCCGCGGCACCCACGGCTCGCGCCCCAACACCGCCAGCGCCGCGTTCGTACCGGCATGCAGGCCTTGTGCCGCCGCTTCTTCGTAGCCGGTGGTGCCGTTGATCTGTCCGGCGAAATAAAGGCCGGCGACGGCCCGCGTTTCGAAGGTCGCCTTCAATGCTCTGGGGTCGAAATAGTCGTACTCGATCGCATAGCCTGGGCGCAGGATGTGTACCTGCTCGAGCCCCGGCATCGAGCGAATGGCTTCCCATTGCACATCGAACGGCAGCGAAGTCGAAAACCCATTGGGATACACCTCATGGGTGTCGAGCCCTTCGGGCTCCAGGAAGATCTGATGCCCGGCCTTGTCGGCAAACCGATTGACCTTGTCCTCGATGCTGGGGCAGTAGCGCGGGCCAACGCCGTCGATCACTCCTGTGAACATCGGGCTGCGATCGAAACCGCCACGGATGATCTCGTGCGTGCGCTCGTTGGTCTGGGTGATCCAGCAACAGATCTGGCGGGGATGCTGGTCGGCTCGCCCCATGAAGCTGAACACGGGCACAGGGTCCGTATCGCCAGGTTGTTCGATCACTTTGGGAAAGTCGATCGATCGGCCATCGAGCCGCGGTGGAGTGCCTGTTTTCAACCTTCCGCGTGGCAGT
Source organism: Ideonella sp. (assembly GCA_015075545.1). Classification (GTDB taxonomy): domain Bacteria; phylum Pseudomonadota; class Gammaproteobacteria; order Burkholderiales; family Burkholderiaceae_C; genus JAEUPI01. Next base: position 639,834 of record JABTUC010000001.1, read on the forward strand.
CCGAGGTCGCGCAACTTCTGCGCCAGCGCCACGGCCGCGCCGTCTCCAGCGCGCCCCCCGCCATGGTTGTGAAGCCCGACATGAATGCGTCCATCAAGGAACGTGCCCGCGGTCAGCACGACCTTCAATGCACAGAAGCGTATGCCCACTTGCGTAATAACGCCAGTGATTTCACCATGCGCGTCAAGGCACAGGTCCTCGACCGCCTGCTGGAACAGCCACAGGTTCGGTTGGTTCTCCAGACGCCGACGGATCGCCGCACGATAGAGCACGCGGTCGGCCTGGGCGCGGGTGGCCCGTACGGCCGGACCTTTCGAGCTGTTGAGGATGCGAAACTGGATCCCTGCCTCATCGGCGGCGGCGGCCATGCCGCCGCCGAGCGCGTCGATCTCCTTGACCAGATGGCCCTTGCCAATGCCGCCGATCGACGGATTGCAGCTCATCTGCCCCAGGGTCTCGATGCTGTGCGTCAGCAGCAGAGTGGCACACCCCATGCGAGCGGCCGCGAGCGCGGCCTCGGTGCCGGCATGACCGCCGCCGACCACGATCACGTCGAATCGCCTGGGAAACTGCATTGGCTGCCGACTCCATTACGAAGTCCCGCATTGTAGGAAGGCGCGCGCCTGCGCGCCCGGGGACTCAGTGCGACTTCTGCGAGGCGATGGCGGTGGCGACGGCGCGCAATTCGTGCGACACGTTGCCCTCGGCAAGCACCACGACCCGGTCGGCGCTGGCGATCGTCTCGGGGCGGTGGGCAACGATCACGCGGGTCAGCTTCAACTGACGCACGGCCTGATTCACGAGCCGCTCGCGCTCGATGTCGAGGGCGCTGGTGGCCTCGTCGAGAAACAGCACGCGCGGCCGCTTGTACAGCGCACGCGCCAAGAGAACGCGCTGCTTCTGGCCACCCGACAGCGTGGACCCCATCTCGCCGATCAACGTGTAGTAGCCCATCGGCAGAGCGGCAATCTCGTCGTGCACCGCCGCCAATCGCGCGCATTCGACCACGCGCTCCATGTCGGGCCGCGGATCGAAGAAGCTGATGTTGTCGGCCACCGCGCCGGCAAACAGCGGCTCGTCCTGCATCACCGTGCCGACCATCGCCCGCCACGCGGCCGAGCCCATCGCTTCGAGCGGCCGCCCACCGACCAACACCTCGCCCTGCACCGGCGCCAGGATGCCCAGCATCAGCTTGATCAACGTGGTCTTGCCGCAGCCCGACGGGCCGACGATGGCGATCGATTCACCCGGCTCGATGCTCAGACTCACGTTGCGCAGCACATCGCCTTCGCTGTCGGAGTAGCGAAAGCCCACGCCGCGCAACTCGATGCGCGGCGCCGCGGCGGCGTTGTCGACCGGCTGCAATCCGGGCGCCTGGGCGTGTACTGCTTCCGGCTCGCTGAGCACGATGTCGGCGAGACGCTCGCCCTGCACCTTGAGCATGCCGAGCTCGGCCCACTTGTCGATCAGCGCACCGACGCGTTGCGAGAACTGCTCCTTGTAGGCAACGAACGCGAGCAACATGCCCACCGTGAAGGTCTGATCCAGCACGAGTGACGCGCCGATCCAGATCACGAGTACGCGCTCGAGGCCGAACAACCCTCGGTTGGCAACGGCCAGAGTCACCTCGAGCCGGCGCACCACCATGTCGGCATTCATCGCGTCGACCACCAAGTTCATGAAGCGAGCGCGCCGATCGGTCTCGGCCGCGAACAGCTTGATCGCCATCACGCCGCGCAAGGACTCGAGGAAGTGGCTGGTCTTCTTGGCATCGTGCACCAGCGCCTCCTCGGTGGCACGGCGCATCGGCGCGAACAGCACCCAGCGCAGCAGCGCGTAGACGACGACGAACCCGAGCACCACGGCGCTCAGCAACAGGCTGTACAACGCCATCATCGCCAGCGTCGTCACCACCAGGGCGCCGTCGAGCAGCACCTCGAGAAAGCTGGTGGTCAGGGTCTTCTGGATCTGCTGCACGGCGAAGAAGCGCGACCAGATGTCACCCATGTGCCGCCGCTCGAACCACGCCAGCGGCAGGCGCAGCAGATGGGCGAACACATTGCCCAGCCACTGCAGGTTGAGGGTCGCCGACAGGTGCAGCACCGCCCACGACCGTATCGCCGCGGTCGCCACCTGGATCGTCACCAGCAGCGCGAAACCGATGCCCAGCGTCACCAGCAGGTCGCGATCGGCCGTCACCAGAACGTCGTCGACCACCCACTGCAGATAGAACGGGCTCAGCAGCACGAAGAACTCGAGCACCAGCGCCAGCGCGACGATCTGCGCCAGCGACCGCTTGAGTCCCACCACCCGCCCCAGCAACTGGCGCATCGTGATGCGACGCTGCTCGTCGCGACGCTCGAACCCTGCGTCGGGGGTCAGCTCCATCGCCGCGCCGGTGAAGTGCCGCGACAGCCGAGCCCATTTCACCCAGTGGGCGCCGCGCGCGGGGTCGTGGATCAATACCGCGTCGCGGCCGATCTTGACCAGCACGACGAAGTGATTGAAGTCCCAATGCAGGATCGCGGGGAGCGGCAGTTGCCCGAGCTGCTCGGGCTCGGCACGCACCGCGCGCGTCTGCAGCTTCAACGCGTGAGCCATGGTGGCCAGGTCGGCCATCGTGGCGCCCTTGAGCGACAGGTTGAAGCGCTGACGCAGCGCCGGCAGGTCGACGTGCAATCCGTGGGCGGCAGCGACCATCGCCAGACACGCCAAGCCGCATTCGGCGGCCTCGTTCTGCAGGATCACCGGGGTCCCGAGGCCGCCGAAGCCGATGCGCAACGAGCGGGCGACGGTCATCCTCGCGGCCTCAGAGACGGCCGGCCACGCCCAGCACCGGCGCGAACAACCACTCGACGAGACGGCGCCGTTCGAGCATCACGTCGGCGTCGAGCTGCATGCCGGCGGCCAGCGGCTGCTCGCGTCCATACGCCATCACCGACTGCCGCTCCAGGCTCACCGTCACCCGGTACAGCGGCTCGTCGGGCTTCACGGCCAGCGGCAACGCCGCCAGCTCGCCCGCTTGCAACGGCGTGCTCGACACCTGAATCACCGAACCATCCTGGTGGCCGAACTTCTGGTACGGGAACGCCGCCACGCGCATGCGCACCGCCTGGTGCGGGCGGATGAAGCCCAGTGCGCTCGAAGGCGCGTAGAGCTGGGCCTGCAGCCGCGTGTCCGCCGGCACCAGGCTGGCCAACGCCACGTCGGGCGACACGGTCTGCCCGGGCTCGGCCAGCACCGAAGCCAGCGTGCCGTCCTGCGGAGCACGAATCAGCAGTTCGTGCCTCGCTTCGTTCTCGGCCGACTCCTGCGCCAGCGCCTGGGCCGCGCGCTGCAACTCGCCCGCACGCGTCTGCTCTTGCAGCGGCAGCTCGCGGCGCTGGCCTTCGAGGGCAGCGATCTCGCGCTGCAGCGTGCTGCGCTGACGCTCGAGCGCAACGAGCTGCGCCCGCAGCGCGAGCACCTCCTCGCCCTTGCTGTTGACCTGCGCGCCCGACACGAAGCGCTCGTCGCGCAGCGACTCCAGTCGCGTCAAGGTCTGTTGCGCCAGCGCCAGCCGCTGACGCTGCAGTTCGGCCTCGGTGCCGATCTGAGCCATCTCCTGGCGCAGTCCGGCCAAGCGTTGCGCCAGCGCCGCTTCCTGCTCGCGGCTCAGCCGCTGCCGTGCCTGCAAGGTCTCCTGCAGACTCTCCTGGCGCGCACGCAGACTGCTCTGCACCCGCTGCTGCGCCGTGCCGTCGCCCACGTATTGGTCGAGCGTCAGCACGAACAACACGTCGCCGGCATGAACCGCCTGGCCTTGTTCGACCCGCCGCTCGGCGACGGTGGCCAGCTGTGGTGCCACCAGCCGGATCCAGCCGCGATCGGGCACCAGTACGCCCGACACGTGCGCCTTGCGCGTGTACTCGCCCAGCACCAGCCAGGTGCCGATCGCCACCGCGGCGGCGATCAACACCAGCACCATCACCGACAACGATACCGGGCGCACCAGTCGCACCTCGCCCAGCCACTGCTGGCGGTGCGCCTCGAGGGCCTCGTGCCGGAACAGCGGCTTCATGACGAAAGCGGCCCCACAAACGCAGAACGGCCCGGATGTACCGGGCCGCCGACTTGCCGGCCGGAGGGGGGAAGCGCCGGCGCGTCGAGGAAACTCGGTGCGCTACCAGCCGCCCTTGGGCGACCCCTGGCCACCAGCCACCTGCGCCAGTTGGTGCGGCTCGAGCGGCTGCAGGGCCTTCTTCGGCTCGGCCGCGGCGGCACGCTTGCCGGCGAACAGGGTCTTGAGCAACGAGGTCTTGCGGGTCTGCTGCATGGTGGTCTCCGTTCGGAAATTCGCGCCTGGCCTAAGGCGCATGACGGAGATTGCAGCAGCCGATGCTCGACCATGAAACTGTCAACTCTTACAGGGTGACAGATGACACGAATCCGTGCCCAATGGAGCGGGTTTGCGTCAGCGGATCAGGCCCAGACGCAACGCCTTGAGCACCGCCTGGTGCTTGTTGACGCAGCCGAGCTTGCGCATCGCGTTGTTCACGTGCAGGACGGCCGTGCGCTCGGTGATGCCGAGGATCGACCCGACCTCCCACGCCGTCTTGCCTTCCATCGTCCAGCGCAGCGCCTCCAGTTCGCGCGGCGTCAGCGATGGCGCGTCGGGGCTCGACGCCGCCGGCACCAGCACCCGCAGCGCCGCATCGAGCGCGTGCACCGCGAACAACTGCAGATCGGCCACCACGCGCGTCAACTCGTGGCGGTCGCTCGGCAGCGCGCGGTCGCGGTCGACGCCGAGCATGAAGTGCTTGCCCTCGGGCAGGTGCAGCGCCATCGCGATACCGGTGTGGTACCCGTAGCGCGCCTGCTCCTCCCACAACTCGCCCTGCCCCTGCGAGGTGTAGGTGCCCTGGTCCCAGATGATCGGCAAGCTCTGCCGGCGGCAATGCTGCATCACCGGGTCGCGCCGCATCGCACTGGGATCGTTGAAGACACCGAGAAACTCCCTCGGGGTGTTGTCGACGACTGCGAACTCGCTGCGATCGATGCCCCGATCCACCACAGCCATTGCCGATACCGTCTCGAATCCCAAAGCGCGCCCGAAGCGGACGACCTCGTCGCGGAACTCGTCACGGTTCCGAGCCTGCAACACCGATGAATAACCGCCTTGCAGCATGTGATCGAGTCGGCGTCAACGCGCCGCGCACACGCAGACCTGAAAGGTCTTACAGATTTCAAACGGTTGCCGCTTGTCGAACACTAGCCGACACAGCCAACAACGAGTCGCATCATGCACACCAAGACCCACGCCTGTCCCCCCTGGACCGTTCGCGCCTGGCCACCGCTATTGTGGCAGGTTGACAAGCTGCAGCCACTGCGGCTGCAGCACCTGGGCACGCGCGTCACGAACCCGGGCGACCAGATCTCGCGCACGTCCGGGCAGACCATCTGGGCGGCGGCGGCCGACGATGGCCAGGCCGGCATGGCCTGGGACTGGATCCAGCTGTCGGCCGGGGTGGTGGCGATGGCCGACCCGCTGTCGGTGATCACCAACGTGCACCTGGTCGGCGCCGACGGCGACTCGCTCGGCCCGCTGGAGTCGCTGCGCCGCCTCAACGAGGTGGTGCACGCGCTGCCGTGGCAGGGCGAAGTCGAGCGCGTGCTCGGGGTCGCCGTGTCAGCGGCGTAGCGCCGCCGAGTTCAACGCGTCGCCGCCGCCCGCAAGCGGCGCGCGACGATGCCCAGGCAGATGGCCGTTCCCGCGGCGGCCACCGCCAGCGGCAGCAGCAGGTCGGGCGCCGAGAAGGCGTCGCCTCGCAGAACGCGACTCATCAGCGTCACCTGCGCCAGCGCCGGCAGCCACAGGTGCCAGGGCCGCTCGCCGCTGTCGTTGAACAGCGTCACCAGCGGCAACAGCGACACCAGCAGGATGACGACGGTGTTGCTCGCCTGCGCTTCCTTGAAGGTCTTGGAGCCGATGGCGATGGCCATCATCAGCGCCGACAGCATCGCCGCCAGCGGCAGCAGCAAGGCCAGGAACAGGCCCGTCTCGCGCAGGCCGAAGCGAAACAGCGCCGCCAGCGTGTCGCTGCGCATCAGGCTCTGCGCCGGCATGAAGCTGAGGCAACTCAGCACCGCGATCAGCATGCCGACGCTGGCGACCGCCGCCCACTTGCCGATCACCAGGGCGACCGGCGATGCCGGCGTGGTCAGCAACGGCTCGAGCGAGCCGCGTTCGCGTTCGCCGGCGGTGGTGTCGAGCGCCGCGTTGAGCGCGCCGTACAGCACGGCCATCAGCACGAAGAACGGCAAGATGCCGGTCAGTTGCGCGGCACGCGCGCGCGGGTTCGCGAGATCGCGCTCCTCGATCCGCGTCGGCTGCAGCAGCGCCGGCGCGACACCGCGATAAGCCAGCCGCTGCAGTGCCAACTCCTGGTTGAAGGCCGTCAACGTGCGCTGCAGCCGCCGCACCGACGCGGCGGCCCGCGTATTGGCGCTCGAGGTCACCACCTCCAGCAGCGGGCGCTCGCCGCGCGCCAGCGCCGCCTCGAACTCCGGCGGCACCACCACCACCGGGTCGGCCAGGCGCCGCTGCACCAGCTCGCGCTCGTAGTCGACCGGCGCCGCCCTGATCTGCAGGGTTTGTCGCTCGAGGAAGTTGCGCAGGCTGGGCGCATGTTCGATGCCGGCGACCACGACGTCGAGCGCCTCGGCGCGCTCCTCGCTGCTGGCCACCAGCACCGACAGGCCGAACAGCAGCACGGGCCCCATCAGCACCGACGACAGCACCACCGCCAGCAGCGTGCGGCGATCGCGCAGCGCGTCGCGCAGCTCCTTGGCGAACACGGTCCAGGCGTCGCTCAAGCGCCGGGCCCCCCACCGTCGCCGAAGGCCAGGCTGACGAAGGCCTGCTCGAAGTCGTCATGCCCGCTCGCGCGGCACAACTCGTCGACGCTGCCCTCGGCCACCGCACGCCCGTGCGCCATCACCACCACGTGGTCGCACAGGCGCTGCACCTCCTGCATGATGTGGGTGCAGAACACGATGCACTTGCCGTGCTCGTCGCGCAGCCGGCGCAGCGCCAGGCGCAAGCCGCGGATCGACTGCACGTCCAGGCCGTTGGTCGGCTCGTCGAGCACGATGTTCGGCGGGTCGTGCACCAGCGCGCGCGCCAGCGCGGTCTTCATGCGCTCGCCCTGGCTGAAGCCGGCGGTGCGTCGATCGAGCAAGGGCTCGAAGTCGAGCGTGCGCGCCAGCATCTGCGCACGCGCCGCTGCGGCGTCGCCTGCGATGCCGTGCAATCGGGCGTGGTAGACGATGTTCTCGCGCGCCGTCAGCCGCGGGTACAGGCCGCGCGCGTCCGACAGCACCCCCAGCCGCGCCAGCGCCGCGCGCGGCCGTGCCGCCACGTCGATGCCGTCGACCTCGATACGGCCGTCGTCGGGCGCGAGCAATGCCGCCGTCATGCGCAACAAGGTGGTCTTGCCGGCGCCATTGGGGCCGAGCACCGCGGTGATGCAGCCATCGTCCGCCGCGAACGTCACGCCCGCCACGGCTTCGACGATCCGCCGACCGCGACCGCGCCCTTGCACGAAGCGCTTGTGCAGTCGCTCGACCCGGATCATCGGGCCGGCCCCGTCGCGGCCTGGCCGAGCGGCACGAACACGCGGGGCCGCGGCAGCGCCTGCGCGCAGCGCGCGTCGACCCGCAGCGCCGTGTCATCGTCGTTTGCCTCGATGAACCGCACCACCGCGTCGCGCAGGCACGGCAGCGTCATGACGCCATGACCGGCGTTGGGCACGACCGTGTGTCGCGCCTTGGGCCCCAGCGCGCGCGCGATCCGCTCGCCGTGGCGCGGCGGCGTCGCCGGATCGGCCGCCCCCGACAGCAGCCAGGTCGCCGCCGGCGCGGGGGGCGTGGCATAGAACCCTGCGGGCACGTCGCCACGCGGCCAGGCCGCGCAGACCTGTTCGTAGAAGTGCGCGAAGGCATTGCCGAACTGAGCGCCCGGGGTATCGGTCGAGCGACCCAGTCGCGGCACGTCCTCGGCGCACACCACCGAGAAATGCATGCCGCTGTACAGCATGGCCCCGGGGCTCGTCATCGCCGCGGCCAGCCCGGCCAGGGCCTCGAAGCGGCCCGCCGCCGCTTCGGCGATGGCCGCCGGCAGCACGGCCGCCAGTGCCGGGACATACAGCGGCGAACGCACCATGCCCAGCACTTCGTCGCGCATCAGCCGCACCGATTGGCGCTGGCCCGTCAGCGGGTCGACAAGTTGCACCTGCTGCGGCAGCGCGTCGAGCACACCCTGCCACGATGCGCGCAGGCGCGGATGGCGCGCACCACAGTCGGCGTCGGCCGCGCACCAGTCGAACAAGGCGTCGAGCGCGGCCTGATTGTCGGTCGAGAACGACGCCGGCAGCGCCATGTCGGCCGCCGCCACGCCGTCGAGCACCGCGCGGCGCACCGAGCGCGGAAACTGCCGCATGTACTCCAGCGCCGCGCGCGTGCCGTACGAGGCCCCCACGAGGTCGATGGTCGGCGCGCCGAGCGCGGCGCGCACCGCCTCGACATCGCCCATCGCGATCGACGTGGTGAAGCGCCGCAAGTCGCCGTACGGCAGACGCATCAGTTGCTCGCGGCACGACGCCAACTGCGCCAATTGCCGCTGCGGGTCGAGTTGCTCGGCCAGCGGGAGCAGCACGCGGCCATCGTCTGCGCAGCGCAGCGGCGCGCTGCGGCCGGTGCCGCGCTGGTCGATGAACACGAGGTCGCGCCGGTTGTTCAGCCGCCCGAACTGCGCCGCCAGCGGACCGGCCAGTTCGGTCGCGCTCTGCCCCGGGCCGCCGGCGAAGAAGAACACCGCGTCGGGCAGCTTGTGCTGCGCCAGCGCTGGCAGCACCGCGAAGTGCACGTCGATCTTCGTGCCATCGGGCTGCGCGGGATCGAGCGCACGCCGCACGCTGCCACACAGCGCGTCGTGGGTCACGCCTTCGAGGCGGCACGGCGCCAGCGAGGCCGGTTGCGCGGCCACCGCGAACACCAGGCCGGCCAGGCCCACGGCACCACGCAACCTCCACCGATTCGTCATCGGCGCGCATTGTCCACGCGCGGCACGGACGGCGCGCGCATGCCCCGCTGCCCGGCCGCGAATTTCAATCCCAGCTATGCTCCCGCATACCTTCGCTGCGCATTGAACAGGAGAACTCATCCATGAAGCTCTACTACAGCCCCGGAGCCTGCTCGCTGAGCCCGCACATCGTGCTGCGCGAGCTGGGGCTGCCGTTCGAAGCCGTGCTGGCGAGCACCAAGACGCACAAGCTGGCCGACGGTACCGACTACTACACCATCAACCCCAAGGGCTACGTGCCGCTGCTCGAACTCGACGACGGCCAGCGCCTCAGCGAGGGCCCGGTGATCGTCCAGTACCTGGCCGACCTGGCGCCCGCCAAGGGCTTGATCGCACCGGTCGGCACGATGGCGCGCTACCGTCAGCTCGAATGGCTGAACTTCACCACCAGCGAGATACACAAGTCGTACTCGCCGCTGTTCAACCCGGCGATGCCCGAGGAAGGCAAGGCGGTCTACCGCAAACGCCTGCGGGGGCGCTACGAATACCTCAATCAACAGCTCGAAGGCCGCTCGTATCTGATGGGCGACGCCTTCTCGGTCGCCGACGCCTACCTGTTCACCGTGACGAACTGGGCGCCCAAAGTCGGCGTCGACATCGTCGACCTCGCCCACCTCCAGGCGTACCAGAAACGGGTGGCGGCACGCCCCGCCGTGCAGGCGGCGATGAAGGCCGAAGGCCTGCTCGCGTAGCGCGCGGCGCGCCGGATCAGGCGCTCGCCTTGGCCGCCGGCTTGAACGTGCGGCCACAGGCCGCGCGCTCGCTCGCGCCATCGAGCTTGCTGCACACCGGCTCGAGCCGGGTGCGCAGGCGGGCGATCACCGCGTCGTGGCGGCCGTCGCGGTTCCAGCTGGCGAGCAGCTGATCCACCCGCGCCAGCGAGCGAGCGCTGCGGCCGTCGAAGGCGCCCGGGTCGAGCGCCGCCTGGTCGATCAGGCTCATGACCGTGCGCTCCAGCCGGGCCTCGTCGCCCGGGGCCAGATCGACCAGCGCACTCACGTACTGCGCACCCCACTGCAGGCGCGTGGCCGGCCCCTCGCTGCGCGCGAACGCCTGTTCGTACCAGCGCAGCGCCTCGGCGTTGCGGCCGAGCTTGCGCGCGTTGCCGGCAAGCTGACTCATCAGGTAGTACGGCGAGTGGCTCTTGGCCAGGTTGGTCTTCAACAGCGCGTCGGAGTCCGACCACAGCCCCGCCTGCCCGAGGATGTACGCCGCCGCGGTGATCACCGCCTGGCGCTCGTAGCCGTCGGTGACTTCGCGGTCGGCCGCCGCGCTGGCGTCGCGCACCTGCTTCAGCAGCGACCCGGGCATCCGTGGGTGGCGATCCGTCTTCGGCCGCTCGATGCGCGCCAGATCGACGCGGGCGCCCAGTGCCGTCAGACGATCGGCGCGCGACAGCGTGGCATCGGCCTGCAAGCGCTGCAGCGCGGCATCGAACGCGCCGACCACGGCCTTGCGCTCGGCGCTGCCCGGAGTCGACAACGCCTTGGTGATTTCCGAGGCGTAGTTGGCCAGCACGTCCATCTGCGCGCGCACCACCGGCGGGTCGGTCAGCCAGCCGCGCACGCGCTGGCGCAGTGCGGCATCGGCCTTCACGCCTTTGCCGTCGTCGCTGTCAGCCAACGCCTTCAGCATCAGGCGAGTGGCGCTGTCGGCCTCGCTGCGCGGACACGCCGCCGACAGGCCGGCCAGCACGCCCGGGCGTTCGGCGGGCGGCAGCAGTTGCGCCTCGTCGCTGATCCACGAATAGAAGGCCAGCATCCGCCACTCGGCGCCCGGCAGCGGTTTGCCGGCGCGGGCGTCGGCCAGCACGTCCTTGGCGGCACGGCCACCGGCCAGGCCCGACTCCAGCAGCCGCAGCACCTGTGGCGGATCGGCTTCGCCGGGCAGCCGCATCAGCTCGACGCCGTCGTCGCGCATCAGCACCATCGTCGGATAGCCGCTGACCTTGAAGCGCGAGCCCAGCCTCTGCGCGCCGGGCAGGTCGCCGTCGATCTCCACCGCCACCAGCGACTTGCTGCGCTCGATGAAGTCGTGCCGGTTGAATAGCGTGGCCTTCAGTTGATTGCACGGCGGGCACCATTTAGCGCCCCAGTACAGCAGCACCGGCTTGCCGCTGGCGCGTGCCTGCGCGAACGCGCGCTCGATGTCGGCGTCGTTGGCCGCAGGCAGCCAGGCTACGCCGTCGGCGGCGGCCCGCGCCGCCCCGGCGAGAACCAGGACGAGGCAAGCGGCCAGCGCTGCCCGAGTTGCCGCGGCGAAGCCGCGGCTGGCGATGGCGGCAATCGGTGTACGCATGGCGGCGATTGTGCGCGGGACGCGTGGCCCGCGCACGCCCGTTGACGGGGGTTCGGCGGCGCCGGTCCCGCAGGCGTCGATCGCAGTTCGCGATACCGGCGCGGTTACCGGTTGTCCGACGGCAGAATCGCCGCCGGCCCGATTCGGCCGAAGGGATCTCTATGACCGAGCTGCTGATCGATCCGCAGACCTGGATCGCGCTGGCGACGCTGACCGCACTGGAGCTGGTGCTGGGCATCGACAACATCATCTTCATCTCGATCCTGGTCGACAAACTGCCGCCGGCACGGCGCGAGGCCGCGCGCCGCATCGGCCTGGCGATGGCGATGTTCATGCGCATCGGGCTGCTGCTGGTGCTGGCGTGGATCGTCGGCCTGGTGACACCGCTGTTCACCGTGCTCGATCAGGGCGTCTCCGGCCGCGACCTGATCCTCATCCTCGGCGGACTGTTCCTGATCTGGAAGAGCACCAGCGAGATCCACCAGTCGCTCGAAGGCGAGGAAGGTCACGCCTCGAGCGTCGTGAAGGCGACGTTCGCCGCGGTGATCGTGCAGATCATGCTGATCGACATCGTGTTCTCGCTCGACTCGATCATCACCGCGGTGGGCATGGTCAGCCGTGTCGAGGTGATGGTGGCCGCAGTGGTGCTGAGCGTGGTGCTGATGATGTGGTTCGCCGGCCCGATCGGCCGCTTCGTGTCGGACCACCCGACCATCAAGATGCTGGCGCTGTCGTTCCTGGTGGTGATCGGCGTGGTGCTGATCGCCGAAGGCTTCGGCCACCACGTGCCCAAGGGCTACGTCTACTTCGCGATGGCATTCTCGGTTTGCGTGGAGCTGCTCAACATCCGCATGCGCCGGCGCGCCAGGCGGCCGGCGCACCTGCACGCAGCCTACGCCGCACTGCCCGAGCAGAACGAAACGCCGCGCTGAGCGCAGCGCCCTCGACGCTGCGCCCGCGATCGATCAGTCCGTCGCGGGCGGCGCGCCGAGCCACCCCTGCGCGTCGTCTTCCGCGGGCTCGGGCGTCGCGCGGGCCAGCGCCATCCAGACCGCGAACGGCAACTGCAGCGGCCGCTTCGGCGCCGGCCGCAGCACCTCCAGCGCCGACTCGCGCGCCACCATCACGCCGTACTCGGCGGGAATCTCCGCGGGCTCGCCGATGCCTTCGCGCAGCACGTACCAGCACTGGCTGCTGTTTTGCAGGTAGGCCTCGCCCTTCTGCGGCCGGCGCAAGTCGGCCAGCAGGTCGGCGCGCCGCACCTTGACCTCGTGCGCCACCGGCTCGACGTAGTCTGCCACCGTGGTGTGGCGAATCGAATAGACGTCGGGCAGCGCCATCGCCCACGCCGCGTCGTCGCCCATGCCCACCTTGGCGCGCAGCGCCAGGCCACGCCACACGACGCGACCCGCGCGTTGCATCTCGCGCGCGACGCGCGCCACCAGCGCCTCGTGGGCGTCGCGCGCGGCGCGGTTGCGCTGCAAGGTGGCTGCCAGCAACGCGATGCCGGCATCGGTGACACGCAGCGATTCGCGGCCGTCGCCGTCGCGCTGCCGCTGCAGCAGGCCGGCGGCCAGCAGCTCGACCTCGATCAGATCCTGGCATGGCCAGCCGGCCGAGCGCCAGACTTCGCGCAGCCGGCGCCGGTGCGGCGCGCCGAGGACGCGAGTCTCGTCGGCAGGCGATGCGCCCATCAGCTCGCCCGCGCCCGGCCTCGCGAAACGGTGCAGCCCGACGCCGAAGGTGCAATCCGGTTGAACGCCGCGTTCGATCCCCTGCAGCCCACGAGGCGCGCCGCCCGTGCCACCATGCCGACATGAAAACCGCCACTGTGCACAACGAACGTTCGGTCGAGCGGCTCGTGGTCGGCCAAGCCACGCGCGATGGCGCCGGCGTCAAGCTCACCCGTGTGCTGACCCAGGATCTGCAGCATCGGCTCGATCCGTTCCTCATGCTCGACGCCTTCGGCACCGACTCGCCCGAAGACTACATCGCCGGCTTTCCGGATCATCCGCACCGCGGCTTCGAGACCGTCACCTACATGATCGCCGGGCGCATGCGCCACCGCGACTCGGCGGGGCACGAGGGCTTGCTGACCAACGGCGGCGTGCAATGGATGACCGCCGGCCGCGGCGTGATCCACAGCGAGATGCCCGAGCAGGAAGACGGCCGGATGGAAGGCTTTCAGCTCTGGCTGAACCTGGGCGCGAACGACAAGATGCGGCCGGCCTGGTATCGCGACATCCCGAGCGCCGAGATCCCCGATCTGCGGCTGCCCGGCGCCACGGTCAGGGTGATCGCCGGCGAGAGCCACGGCGTGCAAGGCGCGATGCGGCGCGACCGCACCGAGCCGCTGTACCTCGACCTTCATCTCGACCCCGATGCCCGCTTCGAACAGCCGCTGCCAGCCACGCACAACGCGTTCGTCTACGTCTACCGCGGTGCCTTGCGGATCGGCGAACGTCGTGTCGACGTGCAGCGCATGGCGGTGCTGGCCAACACGCCGGGCAGCGACGGCGTCGTGCTGCAGGCGCTCGACGCGCCGGCGCGGGCGCTGCTCATCGCCGGTGCACCCCTGCGCGAGCCGATCGCGCAGTACGGGCCATTCGTGATGAACACGCGCGAGCAACTGATGCAGGCGGTGGCGGACTACCAGCAGGGGCGCTTGGCAGCCTGACGCGCGTGGGCGGCGGGTGGGACGAGGAGCCGTCGCTCACCGTGCCTCAATCGACGACCTTGACGCCCTTCCAGAACGCCACCCGACCCTTGATCTGCCGCGCCGCTTCGCTCGGCTCGGGGTAGTACCACACCGCGTCGGGGTTCAGCTCGCCGTTGACCAGCAGGCTCTTGTAGTGCGCCTGACCCTTCCAGGCGCAACTGCTGCGGTGGTTGCTGAAGGTGGTGTATTGCGTCTTCAGCGCGCTTTCGGGGAAGTAGTGGTTGCCTTCGACCACGACGGTGTCGTTGCTCTCGGCGATCACCACGCCGTTCCAGATCGCCTTCATGTGCGTTCCCTGCAGCCGTAGCCCATCGTAGCCCGATGCCGGGCGGCACGAAGAGCAAGGGGCATGCGCGTGCTGCGCATGCCCCTGGCAGACCATCGACGCGGCGCTATTTCGGCGTCAGGCGCGCGTCTGGGCGGCGGCGGCGAGCTGCTGCGTCTGCACCGCGTGTTCGCTGCGTGCCAGGCCGTCGAGCGCCAGCAGGGTGCACACGGTGACCAGTGCCGACAGCGCGAGCGAAACGGCCTGGGCGGTCAAGTTGCGGGTCATGTCGGTGCTCCTGGTGCGGTTGCGTCGTCGATGGACGGCACTGTAGGCAGCGCCCCGGGGCCACGCGAGCGCAATGCGACCGGCGGCCCGGGCGCGCGACGGGCTGCGTCTGCGGCCGACAAGCCGGGCGCCGCGCCCGCTACGCCGCTTCGAACGGCAAGCCATCGGGCAGGCGATCGATGAATTCGGTCACCTGCAGGCCGCTGGCCAAGTCGAGGCTGGAGTCGAACCAGCCGCAGCGGCTGAACGACTCCTGCGGCGGTGCCCTGTCCTCGATGATCGGGATCAGCGCCAGCTCGCGCAGTGGCGTGCGCACCAGCGACGCGGCCGGGCAACGGGTGGTGAAATGCATCGCAGCGCTCCTCGGGGTCGTTGCGATCGATGGTCGCGGCGGTGTGGCGCGCGGACCATCGCCTAACGGGCTGGATTGCGAGGGCCACCGCCGGGGTGTCCCTCCGGCGGGGGTGCCGCGGAGGCGGTCAGCCGCTGGCGCTGCTGGCCGCCTTGGGCGCCGGCGGGCCGAAGCGTTGCGTCGGCTTGGCCGCCGCGGCGTAGATCGGCTCGACGCGCGGCAGCAGCGCCTCGATGTCGTGGATGCGCGTCTCGCTCGACGGGTGCGTCGACAGGAACTGCGGCGGCGCGCCCTTGCTGGCGGCCATCATCTTTCGCCACAGGGTGACGCCGGCGCGGGGGTCGTAGCCCGCCTTGGCCGCCATGATCATGCCCAGGCGGTCGGCCTCCGATTCGTCGTCGCGGCTGAAGCGCAGGGTCAGCAACTGGCCGCCGAGGTCGCCGGCCATGCGTCCGGCACTACCCAGGCCCAGCAGCGCGGCGCCGAGCTCGATGCCCAGTCGCGTGGCCGTGGTCTTGCCCATGCGCTCGCGGGCGTGCTCGAGCAGGGCGTGCGAGATCTCGTGGCCCATGATGGCCGCCACCTCGTCGTCGTCGAGCTGCAGCTTGGCGAGGATGCCCCAGTAGAACGCGATCTTGCCGCCGGGCATGCAGAAGGCATTGAGCTCCTGCGAACCGATCAGGTTGACTTCCCAGTGCCAGCTCTCGGCCGCCGGGTTGCACTCGTCGGTGAACGGGATGATGCGCTGCGCGATATAGCGCAGCCGCAGCACCTGCGGATGCTCCTTCGGCCCCAGCGCGCGCTTGCCCGACGCCTGCTGCAGCATCTGCCGATACTGCTGCCCGGCTGCCTGCTCGATCTGCTGCGCCGACACCATCTTGGTGAACGAGCTGCGCTTGCATTCGGGGATCGTGGTCGCCGCGGCGACGCCCGGCAACGCCGCACCGGCCAGCAACCCCGCGAGCACGCGGCGGCGATCGTGCAGCGCACAGCACGCCGCGCGCGACGGCAAGGCGCCGTTGCTGTCTTCTCGGGCGACGAGGGGACTGCTCATGCGAGGCTTGCGATCCGCTGCGGTGTCCGGATCATTCTAGGCAGCGCTGTCGGGCAGCGCCGGCGTCGGGTCACTGCGGCGCGACCTCGAGCGCGCGCACCGGTGCGCGCATCCACCACAGCATCGCCAAAGCCGGTAATGCCAGCACCATCGAGACGACAAAGAACGCCGGCCAGCCGATCGTCTCGGCCAGCACGCCTGCCAGCGGCCCGACCCAGACACGGCCGACCGAGGCGAATGCACTCAGCAGCGCGAACTGCGTCGCGGTGAAGCGCTGGTTGCACAGCGCCATCAGCAGGGCGACGAACGCCGCGGTGCCCATGCCGCCCGAGATGTTCTCGGCGGCGACCACCAGCAGCAGCCCGCCGTCGACCGGCGTGGCCTGCGCCAGATGCACGATGCCGAGGTCGAACGCCGGGATCGTCAGCCCCGGCAACTGCCCCTTGCCATGGGTGGCCAGCCACCAGAAGCCGACGTTGCTCGCGAGCTGCAGCACGCCGAACAGCATCAGCGCGCGCCACAGGCCGAGCCCGAGCATCAGCGCACCCCCCAGCAGCGCGCCGCCGATCGTCAGCCACAGGCCGATCACCTTGTTGACCACGCCGACCTCGGCCGAACCGTAGGCCATCACCTGCAGCAGGAACGGTGTCATCAGCGAGCCCGCGAACGCGTCACCGAGCTTGTAAAGCACGATGAACACCAGGAAGCCGACGGCGCCGGGCTGCGCGAAGTAGTTCGACAGGCCCGACAGCAGCGTCTCGAAGTGCGCCTTGCGTGCGGCCCACGCGGCCAGCGGCAGCGTCGCCGCGATGCCCAGCAGCAGCGTCGCGAGGTCGACCCAGCGCGCCTGCAGCGCGGCTTCGGCCGTGCTCGCACGCAGCAGCGGCGCGAGCAGCGCGCGCGCGATCGCGCCGCCGAACTGCTGCGTCAGGCCGTAGCCCACCGCCACCGCGAGCAGCACCGCGACGAACCCCACGACGTCGTGGCGCGCCACCGCCTGCTTGCCCGAGACCACCGGCAGCCGCGGCAACGCCAGCAGCGAGAACAACGCGCCGCCGACCATCAGCCATGCCATCGTGCGGTAGACCTCGCTCCAGGTCCAGCCGCCGCCTTGCGTCGCGTCGGTCCAGATCAGCGCGATGCCGCCGGAAACGATCATCGCCAGCCGGTAGCCCAGCACGTACAGCGACGATGCGAGTCCGCGCTCGCTGGGCAGCACCAGCTCGGTCCGGTAGGCGTCGACCACCACGTCCTGCGAGGCCGAAACGAACGCCACCGCCAGCGCCAGCAGCGCGAACACCTGCAGCGCCTGCTTCGGCGGCGTGGCCGCCAGCGCCAGCAGCGTCGCCGCCAGCGCGAGCTGCGTCGCGATCAGCCAGCCGCGCCGCCGGCCGAGCTGCGGCAGCAGCTCGAAGCGATCCATCAGCGGCGCCCACAGGAACTTGAAGGTGTACGGCAGCCCCACCAGGCTCAGGAAGCCGATGGTCGCGATGTCGATGCCTTCCACGCTCAGCCACGCCTGCAGCGCCTGGCCGGTGAGCGCCAGCGGCAGCCCCGAGGCGAAGCCGAGCACCGTGACGACGGCCAGCCGCTGCAACGCCGCCACGCGCGAATGGGCACGCGGCGGGGTGGGCGACTCGGGCATCGGCCGATTCTAGGGACCGCCCGCAACGGGGCTTTCGATCAGCGCGACGCGGCGGCCGGCGGCATCGGCGCCTGGTCCTGCCGGGCGATGGCCTGCGCCAGCGCCAGCAGGCGCTCGCGCGGCAGTGCCCCCACCAGCGCGTAGCCGCAGCGGCCCTCGACCCAATAGAACAGGCTCAAGTCGCCCTGGCGCTCGAAGCGAAACGCTGCCGGCGCATCGGGCTCGCCGGCCTTGCGCAGGTAGACGGTGACGCGCATGCCCATGGTGTCCTGGTACATCAGCTGCGCGCTCGGGCCCGAGGCATCCGGCAACAGGCGGCCGCCGACCAGCTCGAAGCCCTGGTCGCGCAGATCGAACAGCTTCACCGGCACCGACAGCCGCCGCGTCAGCCAGCGCGACAGGTGCGTCTCCTGCTCGCGCTGCTGGGCGGCGTCGCCGTCGCGCACGCTCACCTCCACCGGATGCCGCACCTCGGGTGCGTACACCGCGTGTGCCACCGCGGCGCGCTGCGCCCAGCGCGGGCCATTGGCCACCCGCTCGGCCGCTGCGCCGCCGCGCCACCAGGCGCCGATGGCGACGCCAGCACCGAGCAGCACCACCGCCGCTGCCGCCTGGCCCCAGCGGCCCCAGGCAAAGCCGCGCCGCGGACCGCTGCGCCGCCACACCGTCTGCGTGAGTCGCTCGGGCAGTGGCTCGTCGAGCGTCGCCGCGAAACGAGCGCGCAGCGCGTCGCGATCGACCGCCCACAGCCGAACGCGCGCGGCGTCGTCGGGGTGCGTCTGCAGCCAGGCCTGGATGCGGGCGCACTCGCTGCCCTCGACCTCGCCATCGAGCCAGGCCGACAGCAGCGTGTCGTCGGGGCGCTGATCGCCGCTCATACCACTCGCCTCAAACCGCGCTGCCCGTCGCCCTTGGGACGATCGCCGCCGTCGAGCAACTGCCGCAGGATGGCGCGCGCCCGCGAGACGCGCGACATCACGGTGCCCACCGGTATGCGCAGCACGTCGGCACACTCCGCATAGGTGAGCTGCTCCACCGACACCAGCAGCAACGGCTCGCGTTGCTCGGGCGACAAGCGCGTCAGCGCTGCCACCAGGTCGATGCGCAGGCCGACGTCGACGCCGGGGTCGGCGCCTTGCGCGTCCTGGTCGGCGCTGGCCCGCTCGGGGTCGACCACCGACAGCCGCGCGTCGCGGCGGCGCTGATCGAGATGCGCGTTGTGCGCGATCGACAGCACCCACACCAGCAGATCGCGCCGCTGGTCGAACTGGTGCCAGTGCGCAAGCGCACGCTCCAGCGTCGTCTGCACCAGATCGTCGGCGGCCGGGTGGTCGAACACCAGCGAGCGCGCATAACGCCGCAATCGCGGGATGACCCCGAGCAACTGATGGCGGAACACGTCGTCGGCCTGCATGAGCCTAGACGGTGTCTCGCCGTGGCGGCCGCACGCCTGGCGGCGCAGCAAAGGCCGATGACGCGACCACGGGAACGGCGGGCTTGTGCATCCTTGCGGGGCTTACGAGGGCTGGCGGCGGATTATTCCGCCGCGGCCTCGGCCTTGGTGCTTGAAGGCGGACAAAGCGCTCGCATCTCGTAGCGATGGACCAGCCCTCCCCGATCCACGTGGTGTGCGCGCATTGCGGCACCAAGAACCGCCTCGCCGCCGGGCGCGCTGCCGATCACCCTGTGTGCGGCCGTTGCGGCGCCGAGCTGCTCGCCGGCGTGCCGGTGGAACTGACCGACGCCAACTTCGACGCGGTGACTGCGGGCACCGAGCTGCCCGTGGTGGTGGACTTCTGGGCCCCCTGGTGCGGCCCGTGCCGCGCGATGGCACCGCAGTTCGAACAGGCGGCCTCGTCGCTGCGCGGCCGCGCGCTGCTGGCCAAGGTCAACAGCGACGACAACCCGCGCGCCGCTGCGCGCCTGGGCATCCGCAGCATCCCGACGTTGGTGCGGTTCGAGCAAGGCCGCGAGGTGGCGCGCAGCAGCGGCGCGCTGCCCGCGGCGCAGATCGTGCGCTTCGGCTCCTAGTGTAGTGAGTTATAAATTCGTTGAACTAATCGCATTGCCGATGGTCTGTCGTGTAGCGTTGCACGACGAGGACGGCGATGAGAGGAAGACCGAAGGCGCAACTGGTGTTGAGCGATAGCGAACGCGAGCAGCTGATGGCGCTGACGATGCGTCGCAAGACGGCGCAAGCGCTGGCGCAGCGCGCTCGCATCGTGCTGGCCTGTGCCGATGGCGCGGACAACAAGGTTGTGGCCGCACGCCAGCGCGTGACGGCGCAAACGGTGTCCAAGTGGCGCGCGCGGTTCGTCGAGCATCGGCTCGATGGTCTGCTCGATGCGCTACGGCCAGGCGCGCCGCGCACCATCGACGATGCCAGGGTTGACGCCGTGATCGCCAAGACTCTCGAGTCCGTCCCCGAGGCGGCCACGCACTGGAGCACGCGGGCGATGGCCCGCGAGATGGACATGACGCAATCGGCCGTCAGCCGCATCTGGCGCGCCTTCGGTCTGCAGCCGCACCGGCAAGAGAGCTTCAAGCTGTCCACCGACCCGCTGTTCGTGGACAAGGTGCGCGACATCGTCGCTCTGTACCTGGACCCGCCGGTCAAGGCGATGGTGCTGTGCGTGGACGAGAAGAGCCAGATCCAGGCGCTGGACCGCACGCAGCCGGTGCTGCCTCTGGCCCCCGGCATCCCCGAGCGACGCACGCACGACTACATGCGCCACGGCACGACCACGCTGTTCGCAGCGCTGGACATTGCCACCGGCGAGGTGATCGGCCAGTTGCATCGGCGCCATCGCGGCAGCGAGTTCTTGCAGTTCCTGCGCACCATCGATGCCAACGTGCCGGCCGAGCTGGATGTGCATCTGGTGATGGACAACTACGGCACGCACAAGACGCCCACCATCAAGTCCTGGTTCGCTCGGCACCCACGATTCCACGTCCACTTCACGCCCACCTCGGCGTCCTGGCTCAATCAAGTCGAACGCTGGTTCGCCACGCTGACCGACAAGTACATCCGTCGCGGCACCCACCGCTCGACTCGGCAACTCGAGCAAGCCATCCGGCACTACCTGGACGTTCATAACGCCAACCCCAAGCCGTTCGTTTGGACCAAGTCTGCCGATGACATCCTCGCCAGCATCGAAAGATTTTGTCTGCGAACTTCTAACTCACGACACTAGTTTGCCGAGGAACGGACGGCCCTTCTCGCCCAACAGTGCCACACCCACGGCCCAAGCCCGCTCCTTGGCCGACATGGCGGAAGCTGGCGCCGCGACTGCGGCGGAAGCTTTAGCTTCCGAAGGTATTACTACTTGGGTACTGGGTAGTGGGTACTGGGTAGCCGTTGCAAGCGTTGCTGATGCCGTTGCAGGCGGCGTTTCACCCTTTGCGGATACAGGCAAGCCTGGTGTTTCAGTTGACGTTGCAGGCACAACCGCGGCGGGCAGTGCAGCCACCATGTCGCGCAACTCGCTGATGCCGATGTTCCAAGGTGCGTGTTGGTCGGCATCAGTGAGGCGTCGGAACAGCTCACTGCGTTCCTGGCGATGGCGCCGAACGCGGTTCTGCTCGTTGGCCTTCTTGACCTGCCTCTCGGGTTCGGACTCCTTGAAGCGCGCGATCTCGCTGTCGACACGCGCTTGATGCCAACCGTCGTCGCGCAGCTCGAAGAACTCGCGCAGTACGGTCTCTACCGCAGCGCGCTCATCGTCGGTGCGTGCACCGACCAGTCGCTGTGCCGCCGCGATGTCGGCAGGGATTGGCCGTTCGCTGGCGTAGCACTTACGCAGCAAACGCATGTAGGCGGCGTCCTCGATAAACGTCAGGTGCCCGGTCGCTTCGGCGTAGTCGCCGCAGTGAAACTCGAAGAAGTTCATGCGAGCCCTTCTGTGGCTTCGCCACCAGGCCCGCGCAGGAAGTCGGCCGCCTCGTCCAGCGCGTCCTGCGTGCGGTTCGTGTCGTCGAACGCCATGCGCCGCGCGCGATCGGCTTCGTCGATCACTGCGGCGTTGGTGGCCTGCGATGGCATCGTCCCCGCGTACCCAGTGACCGTGTTGAGCCAAGCGGCGACTTCATCAAGCGTCTGAAGTTCGCGCGTGAGGTTCCACTTCGTGGCGATGTAGACCGGCACGCCACCGTCGCCTTCGAGCTCGTGCAACGTGATGCCGGAGATGGCGGCGATCGCACGCACGGTCTCGAGCCGCTTGCGCTCCGGACCCTCAGCACCGACAATGGGCGCGTTCTGTGTACTCTTCTCTGCGTCCAGCCCGGTTGCCGCCGGGCTGTCGCGTTTCTGGGAGGCGCTCATGCCACACCGCCAAAGAAGTCACCGCGTCGTGTCGGCCACACCACCGCGAAGACGCCGACGCCGCCCACCGCACCAGATGGCCGCCAAGGCCCTCGGATCACATCCAAGGTCAGCTTGCGGCCTAGCCGCGGCCAGAACCGCCGTGGCTCAGTCCTCTGCGTTGCCGCTGCGCCCGGCGCCAGGATCGTGAAGGAGAACACCGTCATGGCGTGCCCTCTCGGCTCGGTCTTCAGAGCTTCGGCATCTTGCTGGCGCGCTCGGCGACGAGCTTGCGCACCAACTGTCGGAGCTGTTCTGGGGTGGCGCCGGCGATGCGGGCGTCCATCACCTGAGCCACCTCGCTCGACAGAAAAGCGACGGCCCTCTTGGACAGCTGGATCGGAGGAGTCAGGGTCTCGTCGCGCACACTGTCGTGGATGGCGGTGCGCTGCAGGCCGATTAGTGACGGCATCTCAGCGGGGCGAATGAAGGTGTCCAAGGTGTGGTCTCCGATGGCCGCACACAATCGCGGCGTTCGGCGACACCTTATGGCAGCGTCAGTCGCTCGGGGCGATATGGGAAGCTAGGCGGGAAACTGGGAAGCCTAGATGGGAAACTAAATGGCCTTCGTGCTTCAGCGGCTTCGTTTTGGATGGTCTTCCTGGTGACGCGCAGCGGATTCCCAGCCAGGTCTCGCCACTCGAGCGGCTCGTCCGTTGACGGGCCCCTTAGAAGACCTGTACCCGGCAGGCGAAGCAAGAACCTGACGATCTCCTCAACGCTGGCCTTGCCACGCTTGGATTGCGTGTCCATGGTTGCGATGTGGGTGCGCACGAGGGCCCTCCAGGCTGCTCTCGCATCAGTGGGGCCCACCCTCGGTTGCCCCGGCAGCGGCGCGTGGTCCTGGCCACCTCTCAGGCGTGCAAGGAGCGCCTCTACTAGCTCTGGCGCGTGCGACGATCTCTTGCGAAGCACGTCGACGGCTGGATCCTTCAAGCCCTTCCAGACCACCGCGATGGGCCTTCGGCGCTGGTCTTCTTGGTCGTCTTCTGGGTCGACCCGGTAGGTGACTTCCGCATCGATGTATTGCCACGCGAACTGGGGCACCAGCAACTCAAGGTCGACGAACTGCACTGCTGTGAACTTGGCCGGCAGGAGCGGCTCGATGGACGGTCTGCCATTCGGATGACGACTCACGACCTCGAGCTCCGGATCAGTGTCGTCCATGTCGTCACGCTCGGCTTGGCTCAGCGCCCACCAAATGCTGCCGTCTTCGCGCACCTCGAGCAATTTGGACAGCCCTTTGAGACTACCGCCGCAGAGCGCCCGTATCTCGTCGATCCCGTAGAGCTTCGGCTGGTTCGTGTTGTACCGGTCCATCGTCAATCCGTCGCTTGCCGCACCGCTGCGGCGCTCCACGGAAGTTTCCGCTGCATTCCGGAAGAATCAAGCCCGTGGCACATCGCCGATGCGTCGACGCTGATCCACCCGCGAAGCACGCCATGGGCGATCCGGGGACCTGTAGGCTTGAGTTGCGCGGCGCCCGCAGGCCGGCGGGTCAGGCGATCGCCACGTCCCTTGGGTCTCGTGCCCAGTGCCGCGGATCTTCGCTGCACGGCCGGTAGGCAACGATCGCCGCGTCGCCCAGCTCCGCCTGCAGCCGGCGCGCGAGCGCGATGCCCTGAGCGTGGAACTCATCCCATCCACAAGCGGGCGCGTCGCCGTTCAGGGGGTTGGTGCGCTCGAACTGAAGCTGCCACTGCGCGAACGCCTGATCGAGTTCGCTCGAGATCGGGTGCCTGCCCTGCCAGGTGTTGGTCATGCCGCCGAATGTGTCGGCGCAGTTCGGGCCGACCACCATCGACGTGTCATCGGCCGCCGTGACCCAGGCGTAGGCGCCGCCGTAGTCGGCCATGATCGTGTACTTGAGCATATGCCTGGGTTTCGCTGTCCAGCGATCAGACGCAGAACAGCGCGCTTTGAGGGGCCACTCGAAGTGGCCTCCCTTAGCCCTCGATGCTCAGCGGGCACAGGTTGATGCCGACGTTGAGCACCGTACCGTTGCTGTACTTGCAGAAGTTGTTGCCGGACTTGTCGGTCCACTGTGCGACAAGGAAGTGGAGCATGGCTTGGGCCGTTGCCGCCCACAGCAACAACACGATTGCGAGCACCTGTCCTTGCGACCGAAGTCTGCTCAAGATTGCATTCTCACTGTTCTGCCAAGGTTCTAACTCAGAATGCGGTTGAGTAGGGACGGTGCTGACGCCTAACCCAAGTCTCGCAGACGCGGGGACTATCTGGGGGCTCTCCGCCGAGACTCAGATCAATCTGGCAAGCTTTCATGCGGGTTGGCGGCGTTCATTCGAACGACGCTCCCTCCGCCACTTGGGCTGGTGCGCGCACCATGGACGAGGACCGTGAGCTGCGTGCGCTGCTGAGCGCATCGGCCGTCTTCGCCACGCTCGACGAAGCCGACCGCACGCGCCTGGCGGGCGCGCTGCGGCGCGAGACTGCGCTGCCGGGGCACGTGTTGCTGCGTCAGGGCGAGGCCAGCGCCGCCTTGTTCGTCGTTGCGCGCGGACGGCTCGACGTGCGGCTGCGGCGCGACGACGGCAGCGAAGCCGTGATCGACACCGTCGGTCGCGGCGACGTGGTCGGCGAGTTGCAGATCATCGTCGGTGGTGTGGCATCGGCCACCGTGGTGGCTGCAGACGCGGCCGAGGTCTACCGGCTGCAGCGAGACGACTTCGACCGGCTCTGCGTCGCCTCGCCCGCGCTGCTGGAGCCTTTGGCACGCATCGCCGCGCGGCGCCTGCTGCGTCGCCAGATGCTGGCGGTGCTGCCCGCACTGCTGGGCGCGCTCGATGACGCCGACCTCACCGCACTCGAGCGTCGGGTCAGCTGGCGTACGCTGCGGCGCGGCGACGTGCTGTTTCGCAAGGGCGACCCCGGCGATGCCTGGTACGTGGTGACCAGCGGCCGCCTGGCGGTGGTGGAGCCCGCCCGCGACGGCCAGCCCGAGCGTCTGCTGTCCGAGGTGGGGCGCGGTGAAGGCGTGGGCGAGATGGCGCTGGTCACCGGTCAGAGCCGCTCGGCGACCGTCTATGCGCTGCGCGACGCCGAACTGGCGCGCTTTCCGGTCGAATTGGTGACCGAGCTGATGGCGGCCCGGCCGCAAGTGACGCACGCGATGCTGCGTGCGCTCGCGCTGCGCGTGATGCAACAAGGCGGCGTGTCGCGGCGCGACGAGGGTGGCGGCCTCGCGATCGCGCTGGTACCGGCCACGCCGGGTGTCGATCTCGCCGGCCTGGCGCAGCGGCTCCTGCGCGCGCTCGGCCGCCTCGGCTCGGCCCGCGTGGTGGGCAGCGCACAGTTGCATGAAGTGGGCCTCGGCCAAGGCGCAGCCGACCGTCCGCAGCTGCACCCAAGCTGGATCCGTGTCGGCGCCTGGCTCGACGAACAGAGCGCCGCCCACCGCTTTCTCGTACTGGTGGTCGATCCGGTGGCCAATGCCTGGGGCCTGCGAGCGATAGGGCATGCCGACCGGGTGATCCTGGTCGGCGACGCGCTGGGCGACCCGAGCCCCGGTGCGCTGGAGCAGGCCTTGTTGCCCGCCGCTGCCGAGCGGCCCGATGCACGGCGTCTGCTGGTGCTGCTGCACGCCAGCGGCGCGCGCGCGCCAACCGGTACCGCGCGCTGGCTCGATGCGCGCACCGTCGAGGCCCATCTGCACCTGCGGCTCGACCGCGACGACGATGTCGACCGGCTCGCGCGCCGCCTCGCGGGGCGCGGGGTAGCGCTGGCGTTGTCGGGCGGCGGCGCACGCTGCTGTGCCCACATCGGCGTGGTGCGGGCGATGCATGAGCACGGCGTGCCGATCGATCTGCTCGCCGGCACCAGCGCGGGAGCCATGGTGGGCTATCTGGCCGCCGCGGGCGCGAGCCACCAGGAGATGCGCCATTCGGTCGATCGCCTGGCGCGCGCGCGGCCGTTCAAGGGCTACACGCTGCCGCTGTTCTCGCTGCTCCGCGGCGAGCGGCTGAGCCGCGCGCTGCACGAGCAGTGCGGCGACACCCAACTCGAGGATCTGTGGCTTCCGCTGGTGGTGGTGTCGAGCAACCTCACGCAGCGTTCGGCGCATCTGCATACGCGCGGGCCGGTCTGGGAGGCGCTGCGCGCGAGCGGCTCTCTGCCGGGTCTGATCGAGCCTGTGATTCGCGACGGGCAACTGCTGGTCGACGGTGCGCTGGTCGACAACCTGCCGGTGGGCGTGGCCCGCGAGCGGCTTGCCGGCCACGTGATCGCCGTCGACGTGACGGCCGACCTCGACGTGCGCACCCCCGCCAGCGCCTACCCTTCACCGTGGCTCGAATTGGCTGCGCGGCTGGTACGGGGCCGTACGCGTGCGACCCCGCCGGGCATGCTGGAGGTGATGATGCACAGCCTGCTGCTGGCCAGCCTGGCGCATACCCGGCGCATGCGCCTCGAAGCCGATCTGTGCCTGCGCCCCGATCTGTCGCCATTCGGGTTGCTGGCGTTGCGACGCCATGCGGAGATCATCGACGCCGGGTATCGACACGCGCAAGAGCACCTGCCGGCGCTCGTGCAGGCTGCTCAATGCCGGTCGTAGCGGTTCGGGATGCCGTCGCGATCGCGATCGTGGCGGCGGTTGTCGAAATGGTCGCGCCGGTTTGGGATGCCGTCGCCGTCGCGATCCCACGCGGGGTTGTACAGGCGGTCGCGGCGATTCGGAACGCCGTCGCCGTCGCGATCCCAGGCAGTTGGCTGCGAATGGCCGTACGCAGTGCGGCCATAGTAGCCACCGTACCGGTAAGGCGTCGGCTGCACGACCACCGGTGCGGGCCGGATCACGGCCGGCGCAGGCGCCAGCATCGGCACCGGCAGCAATGGCGCGGGCAGACCGATCGAGATCGACCAACCGACGCGGCTTTCGTGCGCCTGCGCGGCGCCGACACCGAGCGCACCGGTCGCAACCAGCGCGGTGGCCACCAACAGCTTGCTCTTGCTCATGGATCTGTCTCCTGCGGAGTTGCCGACCACGACGGTCGCGCCTCCACAACGAGGCGAGCCGATGCGCCGAGCACGCTCGCAAGTCAACGCTTCGTAAAGCTGTGCGAAGCAGCAGGCCGGGGTGCGGCAAGCACGAAAAAAGGGCGCCGTTGCGGCGCCCTTGCGTGGCAACGAGCCGGGGCCGTCAGTTCAGCGGCACCTTCTTGCCATCCTTGTACATGTACAGCGACATCGCCGGATTCTTCAACTCGCCGTCCTTGTCGAACGAGATGTTGGCGGTGACGCCCTTGTAGTTGATGGCCTTCAGCTTGGGCAGGTAGACCTTGGGGTCGGACGACCCGGCGTCGACCATCGCCTGCACCAGCACGTGCACCCCATCGTAGGTGTAGGGCGAGTAGACCTGGAACTGCTTCGGGTACTTGGCGTCGTAGCGCGCCTTCCAGGCCGTGCCGCCTGGCATCTTGGCCAGCGAGGAGCCACCCTCGGCGCACACCACCCCACCCAGCGTCTTGGCACCGCCGGACAGTTCGATGATCTTGTCGGTGCAGATGCCGTCGCCGCCGAAGAACTTGACGTTGGACAGGCCAAGTTGCTCCATCTGGCGCAGCATCGGGCCGCCCTGGGTGTCCATGCCGCCGTAGAAGATGCCGTCGGGGTTCTTGGACTTGATGGCGGTGAGGATCGCCATGAAGTCGGTGGCCTTGTCGGTGGTGTACTGCTGGTCGACGATCTGGATGCCCTTGGTCTTGGCGGTGGCCGCGAACACCTCGGCGACGCCCTGGCCGTAGGCGGTGCGGTCATCGATCACCGCGATGCGCTTCAGGTGCAGGTTGTTGGCCGCGTGCAGCGCCAGGCCGGCGCCGAGCGCGTTGTCGTTGGCCAGAATGCGGAAGATGTACTTGAAGCCCTGCTGCGTGAGCTTGGGGTTGGTGGCCGACGGTGTGACCATCGGGATGCCGCACTTCTCGTAGATCGCCGATGCGGGAATCGTGGTGCCGGAGTTGAGGTGGCCCACGACGCCGGCGACCTTGGCGTCGCACAGCTTCTGCGCGGCGGCGGTGCCCTGCTTCGGGTCGGCGGCGTCGTCCTCGGCCGCGAGTTCGAGCTTGACCTTCTTGCCGCCGATCGTCACGCCCTTGGCGTTGAGATCGTCGATCGCCATGCGGGCGCCGTTCTCGTTGTCCTTGCCGTAGTGCGCCTGCGGCCCGGACATCGGCGCGACGTGCCCGATCTTGACCACCATCTCCTGCGCCGACGCGGCGCCGGCGAATAGCGCTACCGACGCCGCGGCGATCACACTGAATTTCAATAGCATGTCTTGAGCCTCCAAGTGGGTAAGTTGAGAGCGTTTACCCGGGGTTTTTCTCAACGGGCGACACGATACCCCAATCCACCCCCCTGTCTCATCGGGAATCCTCGGGTCGTTGCCGCCCGGCCGAGCCGGGCGCTCGCGACAGCCCACACGGCTGCGCGAGAGGCTCCACAACGCGGCAGTCAGGGCGCGCGATGACGCCCGAGCTCCTCGTTGACGGCCTGCTCGACCGCCTCGCGCAGGCGATGGGCCAGCTCCTTGCGCGCTTCGTCGGCAACGACGTTGTAAACGCGTGCAACCAGCGGCGCCAGCGCTTCGCGCAGCCGGTGCTCGAACAGGAAGTCGATGCGCGGCTGCAACCGCTCGATCACGCGCTCGGCGATGCGCGACTCCTGCAGCCACACCTCGGCCAGCAGCGCGTCGGGCGCGATCTCGGCGTCGCGCGGCGGCCCCGGGGCGGGCGGCGGCGGCGCTGCGGCCGGCGGCACCTCGCCGATCACCTCGGTCAGCGTCGGCACCCGCTGCGGCGGCTTGGGTGGGGGGCTGTTCATGCGGAGGCGTCGGCCGCGGTGCCGGTCACCTTCTGCGGCGACAGGCCCTGATCGGCGTAGTGTCGCCAACGCAGGCGCCCTGCCAGTACAGCGTCGGCGTCGCGGCCGACGATCTCGACGATCCGGCCGAAGCGGCTCGGGTCGGCCACCGGTTGCTCGCCGAGGTTGACCACCACGTCGGCCTGCGGCCATGCAGCGGCCGCGTCGGCCAGCCAGATCGGCGTATGGCCAAGCAGCGCAGGATCGGGCCGCTCGCCGCCGCGCAGCCGCGCATGCGGCACGAACTCGAGCTGCTCGAAGGTCCAGAGCAGGACGTTGAGCCGGCCCAGGCGATCGGGGTCGCCGGACACCACCACCTCGAGCCGCTGGCGATACGCCTTGCGCAGCAGCCGGCAGCCGTAGGCCAGGGGGTCGGCGACGTCGGTGTGGAACTCGAGCCGAACCATGACCAGACTCCACTTCGCAGCGCGCCGATCAGGCGCCGTCGGCCTGCGCCAGCACGTAGTGGGTCAGCAGGCCCACCGGCCGGCCGGTGGCGCCCTTGTGGGCGCCCGACTTCCACGCCGTGCCGGCGATGTCGAGGTGTGCCCATCGCAGCTTGTCGGTGAAGCGCTTCAGGAACATCGCGGCGGTGATCGCGCCTCCGGCGCGCGGGCCGACGTTGGCCACATCGGCGAAGTTGCTCTTCAACGCGTCGTCGTACTCGGGGTCCAGCGGCATGCGCCAGCACGGGTCGAGTGCGGCGTCGCCGGCGCGCGTCAGCGCCTCGGCCAGCGCGTCGTGCGGGGTGAACAGGCCGCTGCGGTGGTGGCCGAGCGCGACCACGCAGGCACCCGTGAGGGTGGCGATGTCGACCACGACGCGCGGCTTCAGGCGTTCGGCGTACGCCAGCGCGTCGCACAGGATCAGTCGCCCTTCGGCGTCGGTGTTGAGGATTTCGATGGTCTTGCCCGCCAGGCTCGTGACCACGTCGCCCGGCTTGACGGCCTGGCCGCTCGGCAGGTTCTCGCAGGTCGGGATCAGCCCCACCAGATTGACGCGGGTCTTCAACTGCGCCACCGCGCGCAGCGTGCCGAGCACGCTGGCAGCGCCGCCCATGTCGAACTTCATCTCGTCCATCTCGGCGGCCGGTTTGATCGAGATGCCACCGCTGTCGAAGGTGATGCCCTTGCCCACCAGCACGACCGGCGCGTCGCCGGCAGCGGCGCCGCGGTAGCGCAGCACGATGAAGCGCGGCGGCTGCTGCGACCCTTGCGCCACCGCCAGCAGCGCGCCCATGCCGAGCTTCTCGATCTCCTTGCGGCCCAGCACTTCGACCTCGAGCTTCATCGCCTTGGCCAACTCCTGCGCCTGCTCGGCGAGGTGCGCCGGCGTGCAGTGGTTGCCGGGTCGGTTGGCGAGTTCGCGCGCCAGCGTGACGCCGGCGACGATGGCTGCGCCAAGTCGCACGCCGGCGTCGACCGCGGCCTCGTCGGCGCGCGTGCACAGCAAGGTGGCACGCGTCAGCTTCGGGGTCGGGCCCGCGCTCGGCTTGGTGTGGCGATACAGATAACTGACGTCGCCGCCCGCAGCGGCCAGCGCCTCACCGTGGGCTTCACGCAGCACGCCAGCGCCGGCGATCCAGACGGCAACGTGCCTGCCGCCGAGCCCCTTGAGCTGCGCCAGCCCTGCAGCGAAGGCGCCCTTCACGCTGCGCGGGGTGGAATCGGCAGCCACCGCGAAGGCGACGCGCGGCGACTTCACGCCACGAACCTGTCCGAGATAGAGCGTGCGGCCGGCCTCGAGCACCAGGTCGCCTTGCTTCAGCGCAGCCTGCAAGGCCTTGCCCAGCGCCGCTGGCAGGTCGGCCGGCGCCTTGGAACCGACCAAGACCACAAGCAAGGCATCGGCGCTCACCGATGCGACCGCGGCGACCGTGATCGCCTGATGTCTGAAGTCCATAATCAACCCAGGTTCTGAGGCTCGGAGATGTTATTCGATTCGAAGCTGCGCCAGGAGTTGGCGCGCGGATTCGGCGCCACGCTGGTCGTCATCCTGACCATCGTGATCACGATGATGCTGATTCGCGTGCTCGGCCAGGCGGCCAACGGCGCGGTGGCACCGGCCGACGTGGTGCTGCTGATGGGCTATGCGGCGCTGAGCCACCTGCCGACGATCCTCGCGCTGAGCCTGTTCATCGCGATCGTGGTGACTCTCGGGCGCATGTACCGCGACAGCGAAATGGCGATCTGGTTCTCCAGCGGCGTCGCGCTGACGCGCTTCGTCGCGCCGGTGCTGCGCGTCAGTTGGCCGGTGTTGCTGGTGGTGGCGGTGCTGGTGCTGTTGGTGTGGCCATGGGGCAATCGCAGCAGCGCCGAACTGCGCGAGCGCTATGAGCAGCGCTCCGACCTGTCGCGCGTGACCCCCGGGGTATTCCAGACCTCGCGCGACGGGCGCCGGGTGTTCTTCATCGACAAGCGGTCGGACGAATCGATGAACGCGCGCGGCGTCTTCGTGCTGGCCAGCGGCGAGCGCGACGACTCGTTGACCTCGGCGCGCAGTGCGCATCTGGAAACCATCGGCAGCGACCGCTTTCTGGTGCTCGACACCGGCCAGCGCAATCAGACCGACCGCCAGACCGGCGAGCATGCGCTGGCCAGCTTCGTGCGCTACCAGTTGCTGGTCGGCGAGCAGCAGGTGCAAAGTGCGTCGAGCCGTTCGCCGAAGACGATCGCCACCGTCGAATTGCTGCTCAACCCGACGCCGCGCAATCAGGGCGAGCTAGTCTGGCGCCTGGGGCTGGTGTTCGGCGCCGTCAACCTGGTGTTGCTGGCGATCGGGCTGGCAGCCATCAATCCACGCCGCGCGACCAACTGGAACCTGCTGTTCGCACTGCTGGGCTTCGTCGTCTACTACAACCTGATCAACCTGTCGCAGGCCTGGGTGTCGAGCGGCCGCTTCGAGCTCGGGCCGGCGTTGGCGATGGTGCACGGCGGCGCACTGGCGCTGGCGCTGTCGCTCGTCTGGTGGCGCGATCACGGCACGGTGTGGCGCCCATGGCGGCTGGGCGGTGGGCAGGCGCCGTCGTGAGGACCGTGCGCCGACTGCTGTACCGCGACATCGTCTGGTCGGTGGCGTTCGTCGCCGTGGCGTTCCTGTCGCTGTTCTTCTTCATCGACTTCGTCGACGAACTCGACAACGTCGGGCGCAACGGCTTCACGCTGCTGCATGCGGCGATCGCGGCGACGCTGGAAGTGCCTGGGCACCTGTACGAGCTGTCGCCGATCTGCGTGCTGATCGGCACCATCTACGCGATGGCGCGGCTGGCGCAGTCGTCGGAGTACACCATCTTGCGCACCGGCGGGCTGGGGCCGGTGCGCGCGCTCGGATTGCTGGCCCTGCTGGGCTTGTTCTTCGGCGCCGTCACCTTCGTCGTCGGCGATTACTTGTCGCCGCTGTCGGAGCGCGAGGCGGTGCAGTTGAAGGCGTCGTTCCGCGGCGGCCTCGCGCTGGGCAGCACCGGCGCCTGGCTGAAGGAGCGCCGCGCCGGACCCGATGGCGAGCGTGCGATCTCGATCAACGTCGCGCGCACGGCAGCCAACGGCGAGCTCGAAGGCATCCGCATTTTCGAGCAGGACTCCGATGGTCGGCTGCGCACGCGCATCGACGCGCGCCGTGCCCGCGTCGACGCCGACTCGGTATGGCAGCTCGCGGACGTCGAGCGCACCGATTGGCCGACGCCCGAGCAGGCGGCCGCGGGGGCCGAGGTCAGGGTTCAGCGCCATGCAACGGTGCGCTGGCCCAGCTCGCTGTCGGCGTCGGTGGTGGCCGCTGCCGTGCTGCCGCTGAGCACGATGTCGACCGCCGAGCTGTGGCGCTACAGCGCGCATCTGGGCGATCAGGAGCAAGCCTCGCAGCGCCAGGAAATCCTGTTCTGGAAGCGTGCGCTGTACCCGTTTGCCTGCCTGGTGATGGTGGCGCTGGCGCTGCCGTTCGCCTACCTGCACGCGCGTGCCGGCGGCCTCAGCCTGAAGGTGTTCGGGGGCATCATGCTCGGCATCAGCTTCGTGCTGCTGAACAACGTGTCGGGGCACCTGGGCATGCTGCGCAACTGGGCGCCGTGGGTCGCGGCGTCGGCGCCGGGCCTGGTCTATCTCGCGCTGTCGCTGGCGGCGTTCACCTGGCTGGTGCGGTTCAGATGATCGACGCGACGGCGCCGCGCGGCCTGGTGCTGTTCGCCCACGGGGCGCGCGACCCCGCGTGGGCAGCGCCGTTCGAGGCCGTGCTCGCGCGCGTACGGCTGCTGCGGCCCGACGCGCGGGTGATGCTGGCGTTTCTCGAGATCATGCTGCCCGACCTCGCCGACGCTGCGGCCCGGCTGGTGGCGCAAGGCTGCCGCCAGATCACGGTGGTGCCGCTGTTCCTGGGCACCGGCGGCCACGTGCGGCGCGACCTGCCGCAACGGCTGAGCGCGCTGAAGGCGCAATACCCTGGAGTCGACTGGCTGCTGATCGAGCCGATCGGCGAGCATGCCGAGGTCATCGAAACCATCGCGCGCGTGGCCGCCGGCGCCGCAACGTTCGGTTCCTGATCGCCCACAGGCCATGAATCTGCACCAGTTCCGCTTCGTCCAGGAGGCCGCGCGCCGCAACCTGAACCTCACCGAGACCGCCAAAGCGCTGTACACGTCGCAGCCCGGCATCAGCAAGGCGATCATCGAGTTGGAGGAGGAACTCGGCGTCGAGATCTTCGCGCGCCACGGCAAGCGGCTGCGGCGCATCACCGAGCCCGGGCAGTTGGTGCTCAAGGCGGTGGAAGTGATCATGCGCGAAGTGGCCAACCTCAAACGCATTGGCGAGGAATACTCCAAGCAGGACGCGGGCACGCTGTCGATCGCCACCACCCACACGCAGGCGCGCTACTTCCTGCCCGAGCCGGTGGCGGCGCTGCGCAAGCGCTACCCGAAAGTGCAGGTGGTGCTGCACCAGGGCACGCCGGCGCAGGTGGCGCGCATGCTGCAGGACGACTCGGCCGAGATCGCGCTGGCCACCGAATCGCTCGCCGACGCCGAAGGCCTCGTTTCGCTGCCGTGCTACGAGTGGCAACACGTGGTGGTGGTGCCGGCCGGGCATCCGCTGGCCGGCGTCGAGCGGCCGACGATCGAGCAGATCGCTGCCGAGCCGCTGGTCACCTATCACTCCACGTTCACCGGGCGCTCGCGCATCGATGCCGCGTTCGCGCGGGCGCGGCTGAAGCCGCTCATCGCGCTCGAAGCCATCGACTCGGACGTCATCAAGACCTATGTGCGGCTCGGCATGGGCATCGGCATCGTTGCCGAGATGGCGGTGCGCGACGATCCGGCGGGCGGCGATCTGGCCTGGCACCGGGCGGGGCATCTGTTCGGCAGCAACCTGACGCGCGTGGCCTTCAAACGCGGGGCTTATCTGCGGCAGTTCGTGCTCAGCTTTGCCGAGTTGCTGTCGGATCGCCTGACGCGCAGCTTGATCCAGCGCGCGATGAGCGGCGCCGGCGTCGACTACGATCTGTGACCCCGAGCCGCAACCTGCCGTCGCCCCGCATGAACGTCGCGCGTACCCCTGCCGTCACCAGCCGCCTGCCCCAGGTGGGCACCACCATCTTCACCGTGATGTCGGCGCTGGCCACGCAGCACGGCGCCGTCAACCTCGGCCAGGGCTTTCCCGATTTCGATTGCGACCCCGCGCTCGTCGACGCGGTGAACCGGGCGATGCGCTCGGGACTCAACCAATACCCGCCGATGGCCGGCGTGCCGGTGCTGCGCGAGGCGATCGCGCGCAAGATCGAGGCACTCTACGGCGGTGCCTACGACCCGGGCGACGAGATCACCGTCACCGCCGGCGCGACGCAGGCGATCCTGACGGCGATCCTCGCCGCGGTGCACCCGGGCGACGAGGTGATCGTGCTCGAGCCGTGCTACGACAGCTACGTTCCGAACATCGAGCTGGCAGGTGGGCGCGTCGTGCGCGTGGCGCTCGCTGCCGGTACGTTCAGGCCCGACTTTCCCGCCATCGCCGCGGCGATCACGCCGCGCACGCGCGCGATCCTCGTCAACACGCCGCACAACCCGAGCGCCACGGTATGGACGCGCGCCGATCTCGACGCGCTGGCCACCCTGCTGCGACCGACCGACGTGCTGCTGATCGCCGACGAGGTGTACGAGCACATGGTGTACGACGGCGTCGCACACGCCAGCGTCTGCGCTCATCCCGAGCTGGCGGCGCGCGCGTTCGTGGTGTCGAGCTTCGGCAAGACCTATCACGTCACGGGCTGGAAGGTCGGCTACGTGGCCGCACCGCGCGCCCTGACCACCGAGTTCCGCAAGGTGCACCAGTTCAACGTATTCACCGTCAACACGCCGGTGCAGCATGGCCTGGCCAGCTACATGGCCGACCCCGGGCCCTACCTCGGGCTGGCGGCGTTCTACCAGCGCAAGCGCGATCTCTTCCGCAACGGCCTGGCGCGCACGCGGCTGCGCCTGCTGCCGAGCCAGGGCAGCTACTTCCAATGCGTCGACTACTCGGCGATCAGCGATCGCAGCGAAGAGGATTTCTGCCGCTGGCTCACCACCGAGATCGGCGTGGCGGCCATCCCGCTGGCGCCGTTCTACGAAGACGGCCGCAATCAGCGACTGGCGCGCTTCTGCTTCGCCAAGCGCGACGAAACCCTCAGCTCGGCGCTGGAGCGCCTGGCCCGCCTGTAGAGCGCTACTTCGACTTCGGCGGCGGCAGGTCTAGGAAATCGCTGCGCTGATCGTCGTCGCGGCGGAACACCTGCGTGTCCTCGTCGATCGGCATCGGCTTCGTCAGATCGACGTCGATCGCGCCGTAGAGACTCTCGGGCCCGCTATCGGCCGTGCGCCGTGATGGCTGCAGCGGCTGGATCGACGACGGCTCGCCGTCGCGGCTCAGCTCGGCCAGGCCGGTCGACGTGAACAGGTGCGGGCGCGCTGTCGTCGGCTCGAACTCGGCGCTGCGGTCCCCCAGTGGCAGCAGCACGTCGATGGCCGTCGGTGGGCCGCCTTGATGGTCGAGCAGGTCGCGCGCCATCGAGTACAGGAACAGCACCTCGCGATACGCCGGCAGCTCGAACAGCTCGCCGCCGTCGCGGCGGAACATCAGCGCCTCCAGCTCGGCCATCGCATCGAGCGGTTCGCGCCAGCGCGCCACCAGCCGTTGCGTCACGGCCGGGTACTCGTCGAGCGCACGGCCATGCTGGAGATCGGAATCCCAGTCGGGTGCGTAGGCGTTGAAGCGGTGGTTGAAGCGCTCGCGCGTGCGCTCGTAGGACTCGCGATCGCCCTGCCGGCGATAGATCTCGAGCAATTTCAGGTAAGGCAGCGGGCTGGTGCCGCCGCTGCTGCGGATGTGGCCCATCAGCAGGTCGATCGCCGCTTCGTCCTGCCCGAGCACGACGAAGAATTCGGCCTGCTGCTCGAGGTCGATCAACTCCTCGATCGACACGTCGCGGGGTTCCTGCTGCGAAGCGAACAGCGAGTCGCGGAACGCAGGCTTGCGCATCGTCGCCGGCTTCACGATGACCGTTGCCTCGGGTTTCACCAGCGGCGGTGGCGCCACCTGCGGCGGCAACGTCATCGGGTGCAGCGTCGGTGGATTGGGCGGGGGTTTGGCCGCAGCACGGCTGGCTGCCCACCACGCGGCTTCACGCTCGCGCTGCAGCCGGCGCATGCGAAGCCACAGCCACAGCGCCAACACGGCCAGCAGCACCATGCCGCCCACCAGCCACGGCGTGAGGCGACCGGCGGTCTCTGCCCTCGCGAGCTTCGAGCGGATCGCCGCCGCCTGCTCGCGGTCGCGCTCGGCATCTGCACGCAGCTTCTCCAGCCCCTGCTCGAGCGCGCGCAGGCGTTCGGCCGCGGCGGCGGCGTTGGCAATGGCCGCGCTGGCTGCCTGCTCGGCAATCGCCGCGCTGGCAGCCATGGCTGCCACCCGCAACTGCGCCTCCTGCACCGCGGCAACCGCCGACGCGGCCGCGCTGCCGCGGGCGATCGGCTCCAGCGGGTCGAGTTTCAGGCGTGGACCGGACGCCGCAAGGGCTCGCGCAGGGGCCGCGCCGCCGCGGGCGGCGGCCGCGGCGGCGGGCGCCTCGGATGTCGCGGGCGCGGCAGCCACTGCGCGCGCTGCGGGTCGTCGTGCGGTGGGCCGCATCGCCGCAGCGGAGCGTGCCGGCGCATGGCCCGCTGTCGGACGCGACGATCGCACGGGCTGGCTGGCCGCCGCGGCGGGCTCTGCCATGCTGCCGCCGGGCGGCGCGCCATCGGCGCGCGGTGCCGATGCAGCGGCCTCGCGGCGCGTCGGCGTCGTGGCAACGGTGGGTTCGACGCTCGACGGTGCGACCGCTTCGGGTGCTGCCGCCACGGTGACCAGCGGCGGGTCGGCGAACACGGTGAAGCGCCGCTCGAAGCGGCCTGCGCAGCCCAGCGTCAGCGTGACGGTGACCACCGGCTCGTCGATCGCCACCGTCGTGTAGACGCGCACCACCCGCTCGTCGGGGATGCTGCCCTGTTCGATGCTGGTGCGCAGCGACGACGGCGCGATCCGCTGATCGCCTTGAGACGCTTCGGCCGTGACGCAGGTCGAGTTCAGCGACTCGTCGCTGTCGATGCGAACCCTGATCGGGAAGTTCAGCGGCGCGCCGAGCGTCGCGTTGGATGGTGCACCGACGATGCCCAAGCCATGCACGGGCATGCTCGCGGCGATGGCCAGCGAGCCCACCGAGACGATGCGGCGAGCACTCATGCAGTGGGCGCTGGTACGTCGGATCTGAGGCGCTGCGTTGCGATCGAAAAGACGCGCGGGACTCTAGCATGAAGACCCTCGCCGGCCATCGTGAAGCGCTGGCACGGCAGGCGCCGGGTGAGAGAATCTTCTCTGTTATGCGTCACGTTGCAGTGAAGGGTTGCGGGCCATGGCTTCGGTGCTGCTGAGCGAACGCCGCGGCGCCGCGCAGGTGCTGACCATCAGCGACCCGGCGACGCGCAACACACTGTCGCCGCAGGTGTACGAAGCCGGCAGTCGTGCGCTGCAGGCGGCGGCTGCCGATGCCGGCGTGCGCGCGGTGGTACTGCGCGGCGACGGTGCGCACTTCTGTGCCGGCGGCGACTTGCAGCGCCTGGCCGCATCGCGTGAAGGCCCGGCCGACACCGTGCGCGCGAACATCGACCGCTTCCATGCCTTCGTGCTGGCGATTCGCGATTGCCCCAAACCGGTGATCGCCGCGGTCGAAGGGCATGCCGCCGGCGGCGGCTGCTCGCTCGTGCTGGCGTGCGACCTCGTGGTGGCCGCCAGCGGGGCGCGTTTCACGATGTCGTATGGCCGTGCCGGCCTGTCGCCCGATGGCGGCGGTACCTTCCACCTGGCTCAGGCGCTGCCGCGTGCGCTGGCGCTGCAACTGATGTGGCTGCCCGAGCCGATCAGCGCGCAGCAATGGCATGCCTGGGGCCTGGTCAACGCGCTGTGTGCCGATGGGCAGGCGCTGCCCGAGGCGCTGGCCTTGGCCGAGCGCCTCGGGCGCATGGCAGGCAACGCGATCGCCAGCGCGAAGGCGCTGGTGAATCACGCGCGAACCCGCACGCTGGGCGAGCAACTGCACGCCGAGCGCGAGCAGTTCGTGCCGAACCTGCAGCACCGCAACGCCGCCGAGGGGCTGAGCGCGTTCTTCGAGAAGCGGGCGCCGCGCTTCGACTGAAGCAACCTCGACACGCAGAGCCCGACTCCGGCACAGGCCCGGAGGCCATGGACAATAGGCCCGGCGGCGCGCAGACGAGCGCGCACGCCGCGAACCCCCATGCGCATGCCGGCCCTGAGCAGCGAGGAACTGAAGTGCATCGAATCGGGTGCCTGGTTCGCGCGCCTGTCGGCGGGCCTGCGCGGCGACATCCTCGAGCGCGCGGCGATCAAGCGCTACCCCGACGACGCCCGGCTGGGCACGCGCGGCGGGCCGGCCGAGCAGTGGTGCGGCGTTGCGCGCGGCGCGGTGCGGGTCTCGAATGTCACGCTGTCGGGCAAGCAGGTGGTGCTGACCTACGTCGAGCCCGGCACCTGGTTCGGCGACATTGCCCTCTTCGACGGCCTGCCACGCACGCACGACGCGAGCGCGCACGGCGAAACGACGCTGCTGGTGGTTCGCAAGGCCGACTTCAAGGAGCTGCTGGCCCGGCACGTCGAGCTTTACGACGCGCTGCTGCGGCTGAACTGCCGCCGCCTGCGGCTGATGTTCAACCTGATCGAAGACTTGAACAGCCGCCCGCTGAGCGCGCGGCTGGCCAAGCAGATCCTGCTGCTGGTCAAGAGCTACGGCGTCATGCACGGCAGCGAGATCCGCATCGCACTGCAACTCGCACAGGAAGATCTGGCGCAGCTGCTGGGCGCCTCGCGCCAGCGCGTCAACCAGGAGCTGAAGGTGTTCGAGCGCCAGGGTGCGGTGCGGGTCGAGCCGACGCGGCTGGTGGTGCTGTCGCGCGACAAGTTGCTGGCTCTGGCCGAACGCTGAAGGAGCGCCATGGAATCGATGGAGCAGTTCATCGGCACGCAGGCGGTGTCGGCGCGTCATGCCTTCGACATCGCGGCACTGCAGCACTACCTGCACGGCGAACTGGCGGGCTTTGCCGGCCCGCTCGCGGTCGAGCAGTTCAAGGGCGGCCAATCCAACCCGACCTACAAGCTCGTGACGCCGCAGCAGACCTACGTGATGCGCACCAAGCCGGGCCCTGCAGCCAGATTGCTGCCCTCGGCGCACGCGATCGAGCGCGAGTTCCGCGTCATGCGCGCGCTGGCCGGCAGCGCGGTGCCGGTGGCGCGCATGCACCTTTTGTGCGAAGACGAATCGGTGATCGGCCGCGCGTTCTACGTGATGCAGTTCGTCGACGGGCGCGTGTTGTGGGAGCAATCGCTGCCGGGGCTCGCGCCATCGGATCGCGGCGCGATCTACGACGAGATGAATCGCGTGATCGCCGCACTGCACAGCGTGAGCCCAGGGCACATCGGGCTGGCCGACTACGGCAAGCCGGGCAACTACTTCGTGCGTCAGATCGCTCGCTGGACCAAGCAGTACCAGCTTTCGGCGCTGCAGCCGATCGCCGAGATGGATCGCCTGATCGATTGGCTGCCGGCGCACCTGCCGCCGTCGGCGCTCGACGAATCGCAGGTATCGATCGTGCACGGCGACTTCCGGCTCGACAACCTGATCTTCGAGGCACAACAGCCGCGCATCGCGGCCGTGCTCGACTGGGAGCTGTCGACGCTCGGGCATCCGTTGGCCGATTTCAGCTACCACTGCCTGGCGTGGCACATCGAGCCCGGCGTATTCCGCGGCATCAGCGGGCTCGATCTGACGGCGCTCGGCATACCGAACGAGCGCGACTACGTGCGCCGCTACTGCGAGCGCACCGGACGCGCCGACCCCGACGCCGTGATGGCCCACTGGAACTTCTATCTCGCGTACAACCTGTTCCGTCTCGCGGCGATCACCCAGGGCATCGCCAAACGCGCTGCCGACGGCACCGCCGCCAGCGCGCAGGCGCAAAGTTCAGGCCAGGCGACGAGCGCCCTTGCCCGCATGGGCT
This sequence comes from Ideonella sp., assembly GCA_015075545.1. Taxonomy (GTDB): domain Bacteria; phylum Pseudomonadota; class Gammaproteobacteria; order Burkholderiales; family Burkholderiaceae_C; genus JAEUPI01. The sequence continues at coordinate 680,369 of JABTUC010000001.1, forward strand.
GGGCGCAGGCGCAGCGCGGCTGACGTCGGGCCCTCGCCGCAGAGACCGCATACTCACCACCCAGGAGGAGCACCGCCATGGACTTCGGCTACTCACCGCGCACGCAAGAGTTGCAGGCCCGGCTCACGGGCTTCATGGCCGAGCACGTCTATCCGGCCGAGCCGCGCTACGCCGAGGAGCTGCGCGCCAACACCGCGGCCGGCAAACGCTGGACGCCGCTGCAGACCATCGAGGCGCTCAAGCCCAAGGCGCGTGCCGCCGGGTTGTGGAACCTGTTCCTGCCCGACAGTGAGCATGGTGCGGGTCTGAGCAACCAGGAGTACGCGCCGTTGGCCGAGATCATGGGCCGCGTGCCGTGGGCCAGCGAGGTGTTCAACTGCTCGGCGCCCGACACCGGCAACATGGAGGTGCTGGTGCGCTATGGGTCGAAGGAGCAGCAGCAGCAGTGGCTGCGGCCGCTGCTGGCCGGCGAGATCCGCAGCGCCTTCGCGATGACCGAACCCGCGGTGGCTTCGTCGGACGCCACCAACATCGAGGCGCGCATCGAGCGCCGCGGCGACCAGTACGTGATCAACGCACGCAAGTGGTGGACCTCCGGCGCAGGCGATCCGCGCTGCAAGATCATGATCTTCATGGGCAAGACCGATCCGTCGGCGCCGCGTCACTCGCAGCAGTCGATGATCCTGGTGCCGGTCGATGCCAAGGGCGTCACCGTGCTGCGCCCGCTGCCGGTGTTCGGCTACGACGACGCGCCGCACGGGCACATGGAGGTCGATTTCAAGGACGTGGTCGTGCCGGCGTCGAACATGCTGCTCGGCGAGGGGCGCGGCTTCGAGATCGCGCAGGGGCGCCTGGGGCCCGGGCGCATCCACCATTGCATGCGGCTGATCGGCCTGGCCGAGCGCTCGCTCGAGCTGATGTGCAGGCGTGCGCAGGCGCGGGTCGCGTTCGGCAAGACGGTGGCGCAGCAGACCGTGACGCAGGAGCGCATCGCCGAGGCACGCTGCCTGATCGAGCAGGCGCGGCTGCTGACGCTGAAGGCGGCGTGGATGATGGACGTGGCCGGCAACAAGGCGGCCAAGGCCGAGATCGCGATGATCAAGGTGGTGGCGCCCAACATGGCCGGCCGCGTGATCGACTGGGCGATCCAGGCGCACGGCGGTGGCGGCGTCAGCGACGACTTTCCGCTCGCCTACTTCTACGCGCTGTCGCGCACGCTGCGCTTCGCCGACGGCCCCGACGAGGTGCACCGCAACGCGATCGCCAAGATCGAACTCGGCCGCCACGCTGCGGCGGCGCCGGCGCGCTGAGCGCGGTCTACTCGAGCCGGCTGTCGCGCGGCCACACCGACGGCCGGGTCGACGCAACCGGCAGTGTCGAATCGCGCCATTCACCGGCGACCCGGCGCGCCTCGTCGATGGCCACCCCGAACAGCCCGAGCCACCGCTCGATGCGCTCGGGGCGCGGGTCGCGCATGGCCAGCCGCATGCCGAGGCGCCCGCGGGCGATCGACAGCACGAAGGCGTCGTTCTCCGACAGATCCCGCCCCGAATCGAGCAGCGCCTCGGACAACGGGCCCGCCAGCCACGCCAGCAGCCACGACTTGGCGCTGGCGACGCCGCCGAAGCGCAGCCCGAGGCGTCCCAGCTCGCTGGCGCTGAGCTTGGTGTACATCACCAGCCAGCGGATCTCGGTGGGCGTTTGCGTGTCGACGCGCGTCTGCACGCCCTGCACGTACTCGTCGTAGACCCGGGCTTCCGACGACAGCATCAGCACGCGATTGAGCACCATGGCCTGAAGGTCGCGGTGCAGGCCCAACTCGGCGATGAAGCGCAGCTCGCTGCCCGCGATGTAGGAGCGATGCGACGCGCCCCACTCGATGCGCCAGGGCACGCTGCCGTGCGCACCGTCGATCACGAAGCCGCCGTCGTCGCGCACGCGGCGCCACTGGGCCTGGCGCACGTGCGCCCATTGCTCGATGCTCTGCAGGCGTGGCTGCGATGTCGACGCGGGCCACAAGCGCTTGATGAGAGCGAGCATGGGGTAGAGTGCGCGCGGCAACGACAGCAGGAGCGGCGATGATCGAAGTGTATTCCTGGGCCACGCCCAACGGGCACAAAGTGCACATCATGCTCGAGGAATGCGCGCTGCCCTACCACGTCACACCGGTGGACATCGGCGCCGGCGATCAGTTCGAGCCTGCCTTCCTGGCGATCAGCCCGAACAACAAGATCCCGGCGATCGTCGACCCCGACGGGCCCGACGGCAAGCCGATCTCGCTGTTCGAGTCGGGCGCGATCCTGTTGTACCTGGCCGGCAAGACCGGGCGCTTCCTGCCGCCGGACACGCGCGGCCGCTATGGCGTGCTGCAGTGGCTGATGTTCCAGATGGGCAGCGTCGGTCCGATGCTCGGGCAGGCGCATCATTTCCGCATCTATGCGCCCGAGAAGATCGGCTACGCGATCGACCGCTACACCAACGAAGCCCGGCGCTTGTACCGCGTGATGAACGATCGGCTCGCCAGGTCGCGCTACATCGCCGGCGACGATTACTCGATCGCCGACATCGCGATCTTTCCGTGGCTGCGCAGTTGGAAGAACCAGGGCATCGACTGGGCCGACTATCCGCACCTGAAGGGCTGGTTCGACGAGATCGCGGCGCGGCCCGCGGTGATGCGCGGGGTCGAGGTGCTCGCCGATCGGCGCCGCCCGCTGGTCGACGACAAGGCGCGGACGGTGCTTTTCGGGGCCGAGCAGTACCAGCGCCACTGAGCGCGCCGGCCGCTTTGGCCCGTGGCGGCTGCATAGAATCGCTGCGCACGGCTGCCCGTAGCTCAGTTGGATAGAGCAGCTGCCTTCTAAGCAGCAGGCCGGGGGTTCGAATCCCTCCGGGCAGGCCAAGGGCAAGTTGTCCGACGGAGCGGGCGCCGACGGTCGCACCACCGACAATAAGATCCCCCGATGGAATCGAACGATTTTTCCGCGTTTCTTTTCCAGTAGTGCACCGATAGCATCGGCGCGCATGCGGCGGGCAAGGCTCAGCCGCTCGTCCATCCAAGGAGAAGCGTCGATGCCACAAAGCCCGAGCCGCGCCCAACCGAGGCGCACCGTCGTTGCCGGCCTGGCGGCCGCGCTGGTCGCGCCAGCGATCGGGATTTCCGTGCGCGCGCAGGGCAAGCAGGTGGTCGTTCGCACCGGCGGCGGTGGCTACGACGAAGCCAAGCGGGCCTCGGTGTACGAGCCCTTCACTCGCGAAACCGGCATCGAGATCGTGCTCGTTGCCGCCAACGCCACCAAGATGCTCGCGCTGGCGCGCGCCGGTTCCGACGAGATCGACGTCTACGACACCAACGACGAGACGCTGCTGCAGATCTCGCGCGCCAATGGGCTGGCGCCGATCGACTATGCGGGCTTCAAGTTCACCGACCCGGCCGATCTGCCGGCGGCGCTGCGGCAGCCGCAGTACGCCGGGCACTCGTACTTCGCCACCCTGCTGGGCTTCAACACCAGCCGCATCAAGCCGGGCTCCGAGCCGGCCAACTGGGCGCAGTTCTTCGACGTGCAGCGCTTCCCGGGTGCGCGCTCGATGCCCAACCCGTCGCTGGGCGAGCCGACGCTCGAGTTTGCGCTGATCGCCGACGGCGTGCCGATGGACAAGCTCTACCCGCTCGATATCGAGCGCGCACTGAAGAAGCTCGGCACGATCAAGAAATCGATCGTCAAGTTCTGGGAGACCGGCGCGTTGTCGACGCAGTTGCTGGTCGACGGCGAGGCGCCGCTGGTGGCGCTGTGGAACACCCGGCTGTACGAGGCGATGGGCAAGGGTGCCCCGGTGGCCGCACAATGGAACCAGAACCAGGCGGCGCTGGTCGCTTTCGGCATCAACCGCCACGCGCGCAACGCCGCCAACGCGAAGGTGTTCGTCGACTACTGCCTGAGCGCCGAGACACAGGGCCGCTGGATGCAGGGCGTGACCGCGATGCCGGCCAACCGCAAGGCGGTGTCCAAGGCCTCGCCGACGCTGCGCGATCCGGCCACCGGCACGCTGTGGGTGCATTCCAAAGGCTTCATGCGTGACATCACGTGGTGGGCCGACAACCGCCAGAAGGTGGCCGATCGCTGGCAGCGCTGGGTGCTCGAATGACGCGACCGCGCCGCCGAAGGCGGCCTGCCGGCGGATGAGCGCGCGGACAGGCCGGGACCGGGGCGCGGTCGAACTTCGTTCGGTGACCAAGCGCTACGGCGACGAGAACGTCGTCGACGCGGTGTCGCTGACGGTTCGCGCCGGCGAGTTCTTCTCGCTGCTCGGGCCCTCGGGGTCGGGCAAGACGACCACGCTGATGATGATCGCCGGTTTCACCGCGGTCGACGGCGGCGCGATCCTGATCGACGGTGTCGACATCGCGCGCACGCCGCCGCAGCGGCGCGGGCTGGGCATGGTGTTCCAGAACTATGCCGTGTTCCCGCACATGAACGTGTTCGACAACATCGCCTTCCCGCTGCGTGCACGCCGCATCGCGGGCGCCGAGGTCGAGACCCAGGTGGCGCGCGCGCTCGAACTGGTGCAACTGCAGCGGCACGCGACGAAGTTCGCGCGCGAGCTCTCCGGCGGCCAGCAGCAGCGCGTGGCGATCGCGCGCGCGATCGTCTACTCGCCGCCGGTGGTGCTGATGGACGAGCCGCTGGGGGCGCTCGACAAGAACCTGCGTTACGACATGCAGTCGGAGATCAAGGACATCCAGCGCCGGCTCGGCATGACGGTGGTGTACGTCACGCACGATCAGGAAGAGGCCCTCAACATGTCCGACCGCATCGCGATCCTCGATCGCGGCCGCGTGGCGCAGGTCGGCGCGCCGGGCGAGGTGTACGAGCAGCCGGCCAACCGCTTCGTCGCGCAGTTCCTCGGCGAAGCCAACCTGGTGGCCGGCACGGTGCAGCGCAACGGCGACGCAGGCCTGCGCTTTGCCGCCGCCGGCGGCCTGAGCGTCGCGGTGCGCGACCAGCCGGGCTTCGGCCCGGGGTCGGCAGCGGTGCTGTTCGTCCGACCGGAAAAGGTGGTGCTGGGCGACGTGGCCGACGCCCCGCTCAGCGGCGAGGTCCGGCGCAGCGACTTCCTCGGCAGCGTGATCCGCTATCGAGTGGCGTGCGACGACACGGTGTTGACGGTCGACGTCGCCAATGCGGCACATCTCAGGCGCCCGCGGCTCGGCGAGCGGGTGGGCCTGCGCTGGCTGCCCGACGACGCGACGCTGCTGCCAGCGGCAGGATGAACCGCCGTCTGTCCGCGACCTGGCTGCTGCTGCCGGCGCTGGCGATGCTGGTGCTGGGCTTCGCGCTGCCGCTCGTGTCGTTCTTCGTCCGCGTGTTCCTGGTCGATCACACGGTGGCGGCAACCGCGACCCTGTTCGCGCAGGTGCTCACCTCGCGTGTGATGGTGTTCGCCATCGGTACCACGGTGTGGATCGCGCTGCTCGTCACGCTGGCGGTGCTGATCGCCGGCTACCCGGTGGCCTACTTCCTGGCGCGCGATCGTGGCTGGCGAGTGACGCTGGTGCTGTTCTGCATCATCGTGCCCTACTTCACCAGCATCATCGTGCGCACCTACTCCTGGATGGTGCTGCTCGGCCGCAGCGGCGTGATCAACCGTGCGTTGCTCGAATCGGGCCTGGTGAGCAGCCCGCTGCCGCTGATGTACAACAAGGGCGCGATCGTGCTGGCGATGTCGTACGTGCTGCTGCCGTACATGGTGCTGACGCTGTACGCCAGCATGCGCAGCATCGACCCGGCGCTGCAGCGCGCGGCGCTCAGCCTCGGCGCCACCCCGGCGTACGCCTTCGCCAAGGTGTTTCTGCCGCTGAGCATGCACGGCGTGCTCGCGGCGTGCCTGATCGTCTTCATCCTGGCGCTCGGCTTCTTCGTCACCCCGGCGTTGATGGGCGGGCCCTCCGACGTGATGATCGCGATGCTGATCGAGCGCGCCGCCGAGGTCACGCTCGACTGGCAGCTCGCGGCCAGCCTGTCGCTGGTGCTGCTGGCCGTCACGCTGCTGCTCTACGCGCTGTACTTCCGCTTTGCCGACGCGCGCCGGCTGCTGCAGGGGATCTGACATGGCGGCCACGAGCTCCGCCGGCCGCGGCTCGCACACCCCCGCCCTGCTGAGCGGCGTGGTGTGGGCGATCAGCCTGGTGCTGATCGCGCCGATCGCGATCCTGATCATCGTCTCCTTCTCGGGCCAGGCGTACCTGAAGTTCCCGCCCGACAGCTACTCGCTGCGCTGGTTCGCGGCCTTCCTGCGCGATGCCCGCTGGCAGGAGTCGATCTGGCTCAGCGTCCGCATCGGCCTCATCGCCTGCGCCTTCGCCACGACGATCGGCTTCTTCGCGGCCTATGCACTGGTGCGCGGCCGCTTCGCAGGCAAGACGATCGTGCTGTCGCTGCTGTTGACCCCGATGATCATTCCCTCGGTGGTGACGGCGATCGCGATCTACTTCATGTCGGCCGCCGTGGGCCTGGTGGGCAGCGTCGTCTGGCTCGGTTTCTGCCATGCGGTGGTGGCGCTGCCGGTGGTGGTGCTGATTCTGCTGTCGACCCTCAACGGCGTCGACCAGAACCTCGAGCGTGCCGCGCTCAGCCTGGGGGCGAGCAAGACGATGGTATTCACACGCATCGTCGCGCCGCTGGCGGCGCCGGGGCTGGCGTCGGCGGCGCTGTTCGCCTTCCTGACCTCGTTCGACGAGCTGCTGATCTCGCTGTTCCTCGCCGACGTGCGCTCGCAGACGCTGCCGGTGCGCATCTGGAACAGCCTGCACCTCGACGTCGAGCCGACGATCGCCGCCGTCAACGCGTTCCTCATTGCGGTCACCGCCGTGGTGCTGACGCTCGAGGCCGTGCTGCGACGCCATCGAAGCCGTCATGCAACCGGGAGAACCACGTGAACGAATCCAGCGTCGAGACGCCGCTGCGCAACGAGCGCGGCGCTACCGCGAGTCTCGCGTCCTGGCTGGCCGGCACCCGTTTCGAGGCGCTGCCGCAGGAGGTGGTGGAGCACGTGAAGTGGTGCTTCATCGATACCGTGTCGTGCGGCCTGGGCGGCAGCCGCACCGACGAGGCGACGGCGCTGCTGGAACTGGCGCGCAGCACCGGCAGTGGTGCCAGCGGCTTCACGATCTTCGGCGCCGGTGCACGCTTCGGCATGCTGCAGGCCGCGCAGACCAACCGCGTGCTGATCAACGCGCTGGATTTCGACGACACGGTGATCGGCACCGGCCACATGAGTTCGGTGGCGGTGGCCGCGGCGCTGGCGATCGGCGAGCATCTGCACAGCGACGGGCGCGATCTGATCACCGCGCTGGCGCTGGCCTACGAGATGCCGCTACGCCTGCGGCAGGCGGTGAACCCGACGCTGGCGGCGTTTCGCAGCACCTTCGAGCGTGTCGACAGCGGCGTGCACTTCTGCTCGACCGTCGTCGCCGCCGCGTTGCTCGGGCTCGGTGCGGTCGCGTTCCAGGACGCGTTGGGGCTGACCGGGCATCTGCGGCCGTGGCACGTCACCACGCCACCGATGCCGGAGCACGGCATGCCGCAGTGGTTCAAGGTGACGCAAGGCGACGTCGTCGTGCCGGGTCTGCAGGCGGCGCTGCTGGCCGCCGACGGGTTTCCGGGCGACCGCGAGATGTTCGATCAGCAGCGCAACTACGCCGCGCTCGTCGGCTCCGACCGCTACGACAGCACGCTGCTGCAGCGTGGCTTCGAGCCGCCGTTCCTGTTGATGGGCATCGGCTTCAAGGCGCAGCCGTGCTGCCGGCACATCAGCGCCTTTGCCGACGCCGTCGAGCGGTTCCGCGCGCGCACCGGTTGCAGGGCCGACCAGGTGCGGCGGATCCGGGCGCGCACGCACCTGTGGACCACCGAGAACCTGCCGCACACCGACCCGCAACACATGATCGGCGCGCAGTTCTCGATGCCGCACGGGCTGGCGATGACGATGCTCGGAGTGCCGCCGGGCCCGGCGTGGTACACCGAGACCGCGCTGTTCGGCGCGGCGGCACGCGAGCTGCGCCACCGCGTGGAGCTGGTTCACGACGAGCAAGCCCAGCACCACTACGACGTGGAGCGGCGCTATGCGGGGGCGGTCGAAATCGAAACCGTCGACGGCGTCGTGCACCGCGAATTCGTGCCGGCTCCGAAGGGCGCCGCCGACAACGCCTTCGACGAGAGCGACCACCGCGCCAAGCTGTTCGATCTGGCGGCCGCGGCTGGCCTGGCGCGCGACCGCGCCGCGCACCTGTGGGACCGCATGCGCGCGCTCGAATCGCTCGAAGACCTGCGCCAGCTCACCGCGCTGCTCGAGCCGGACTAGGCGCGCTGCGTTCGCCCACCCCGCTGCGCGCGAGGACGGCGCGCCGGCTCGGACCCCGCCCTATGCCGTTAGCCAAGCCAGTCGCGCGCCAGATTGTCAAGGTATTGACAATACAGCGCGCCACGTTTCAAATTCCCATCCGAGGAGGACGCGCCGACACGGATTCGTCGAGGCGCGCACGATGCAGCCGCCACGGCCAACGGCGGTTTCAGGTCAACGCAAGGATCCCTGCCACCGCGCTCCGCCGGAGCGCCTTTCGGACTTGCCATCCGGCTCAATGAACTCGATCTCTCCCAATTGCGCTTTCAATCTTAGGAGGTCCGCTCCATGTCTACGCCGGTCTCATGCCTGTTCGCATCGGCAGCTCTGGTCGCCGCGATCGCCTTGCCCTCCGACGCCGCCGCACAGGACATCCTCATCGGGTTCCAGTTGCCGCTGACCGGGTCGCAATCCCAGTACGGCGAAACGTTCCGCAATTCAGCGCAGATGCAACTCGACAAGCTCAATGCGGCCGGCGGTGTCGGCGGGCGCAAGGTGCAGATCGTCTACGAGGACTCGAAATCCGATCCGAAGGAAGCGGTCAACATCGCGAGGAAGTTCGTTGACGACAAGCGCATCGTTGCGGTGCTTGGCGACTTCGCGAGCGGCCCATCGATGGCTGCTGGGGAGGTCTACGGCAAAGAGGGTGTGGCTCAGCTTTCGCCGACCTCGTCGCATCCGGACTTCCTAAAAATCTCGAACTGGCAATTCCGCAACGTGTCGACGATGGTGCAGGAGGGGCCATTCATTGCGAAATGGCTGGGCGAGACCGGCAGCAAATCCTTGGCGATCATCGCCGTACAGAACGATTGGGGGCTATCGGCAACCCGCGAGGTCCAGAAATCGTTCGAAGCGGCTGGCGGCAAGGTCACTGCGATGGAGGCGTTCAACCCCGGCACGCGTGACTTCAAGGCCATCCTGACCAAGGTGATGCAGGGCAAGCCGGAGGCGATCTATCTGGCAGTGTTCTACGAAGAGGGCGCGCTGCTTCTGCAGCAGGCACGGCAGCTCAATATCCAATCGAAATTGTTCTCGACAGCATCGCTTCACCACCAGAAGACGCTTGAACTTGCTGGCCCGGCGGCCGAAGGTCTCTTCCTGGTGACCGTATTCATGGTGGATCACCCATCCAAGCATGTGCAGCAGTACGTTGCCGAATACCGCAAGCGATATAGCAGCGACCCGACGATGTTCGCTGCGCAGGCATACGATGCAGTCGGCATCGTGATCGAAGCGCTTAAGCGCACGGGCCCGGAAATGACGCGGCCGAAGGTCCGCGATGCGCTCGCGGATACCTCCGGCTATCCCGGTGTCACCGGCACGACGACTTTCGACAAGGCAACACGGGAACCCGACAAGCAGCTATCGCGGCTACACGTAGAGAACGGAAAATTCGTGCTGCTAAAGTGAATCTTAGCTACGAGTCACCAGCCCCAGTTGAGCTGCCGTGAGTGTCGCGCGGCGCAGCCGGGAAGGGCTTGCGACCCGTTCCACAGGGTGGACGCTCCGTTGATCAAGGTGCCTGACCAATGGACACCAGCGTAGCACTACAGCAGTTGGTCAATGGTCTGTCGATCGGTCTGGTCTATGCGCTGGTGGCGATCGGTTTGACGCTGATCTTCGGCGTACTCAACGTCGTCAACTTCGCGCACGGTGAGGTCTACGCGCTGGGCGCATTCACTGGATTGATCCTGCTCACCGCATTGGCACCGCCTCTGTGGCTGGTACTGCTTCTGACCCTACTGTCGGGAGGCATCTCCGGTTGGCTGCTCGAACGGATCGCGTTCAAACCGTTCCGTCGCTTCCAGGACGAGGCGACGTTGAGGAGCAAGGCGATGCGCGAGGCGACGCTGCTGTCCTCGCTGGCGGTGTCTACTGTGGTTCGCGAGGCGCTGGAACTGAAGTTCTCCGGCGAGATGCAGACGATCGCACAAGGCTATCTGCTGCAGCAGCCGATCCAGCTCGGCGGCTTGGTGATGACCGACGGCAACTTGATCATCTTCGGTCTGTCGCTCGCCATGCTGCTGGTGCTGCAGTTCGTGCTCTACCGTACCCACATTGGCTTGTCGATCCGCGCCGTTTCGAACAACGTGCTCGGTGCGAGCTTCGTCGGCATTGACACGGATCGGACGGTGATCGCCACTTTCGTCGTCGGCTCGATGCTTGGCGCAGTGGCCGGAATCATGGTCGGGCTCTACCAGGGCGCCATCTTTCCGCAGATGGGTTTCGAGCCGGGTGTCAAGGCCTTCGTTGCAATGGTGATGGGCGGCTTGTCCAGCATCCCGGGTGCGGTCGTGTGTTCGCTGATCCTCGGCGTATCGGAATCGGTCGCGACGCAGTACTTTGCCGACGGCTGGAAAGCACTGGTGTCGTACGGATTCCTGTTGCTGACTCTGTGGTTGTTCCCGTCGGGGCTCTTCGGCTTCAAGCGCGAGAAGATGTAGCGGCAATGGCTCGTGGGTCCCGAAGATGCTGACAGCCAACCTGAACCGCTTGCTCGTCACCGGGCTCATGCTGGTGCTAGGCGCACTGGTGGCAATGCAGTCAAGCTACCTCAATCAAGTCGCGATCATCACAATGATCTTCGTGATTCTGGCCGCGAGCATGAATCTGATTGCCGGCTCAGCGGGCCTCTTGAGCCTGGGCCATGCAGCCTTTTTTGGTGTTGGCGCCTACGCTTCAGCACTGTTGTCGACGCGGGCCGATTGGCCCGTTGTCGTAACCGTGCCGGTGGCCGGAGTCATCGCCGCGGCGATCGGGGCCGTCGTCGCGATTCCCACGATGCGCTTGATCAGCATCTACTTCGCAGTGGCGACGCTGGGCATCGGCGAGATGATCTACGTGGTGCTGCTCAATTGGGTAGATCTGACCCGAGGGCCAATGGGCATTCGCGGCATTCCAGGTATCGCGCTACCAGGTCTCTCGAGCACGTTGTCGGGTATGGTTGTCGTGGCGGCCGTCATGTTGGTTTCGCTCTGGGTGATGCATCGAATCACCCACTCGTACTACGGCAACGCATTGCGCGCATTGCGCGAGGACGACGCCTGCGCCGACGCGATGGGGATCGATGTGCCCCGGCTGAAACTCGAGAGCTTCAGCATTTCGTGCTACTTCGCAGGTGTCGCGGGGGCACTCTTCGCACACACCACCGGCTACATCGGGCCCGAGAGCTTCCGCCTGATGGAATCGATCCTGATTCTCTCGATGGTTGTCGTCGGCGGGCTTGGCAGCATCTACGGCTCGATCATCGGCGCGGTGCTGCTCTCCGTGCTGCCCGAAGCGCTACGTCAGCTCGGCAGCTACCGGATGATCGTCGTCGGCGCGGTTCTGTTCTGCTCGATCTTGTTTCTGCCCAAGGGCTTGGTCGGCGAGGTGTCGGCGCTGAGGCTGATCCGTGCGCAGTTGAGACGGCGGGGCACCCGACCCAACGACCTGCACCCGGTGTGGTGAACTGGCGCGATGACGACGACCGCCCTGCTCCAACTGATAGGTGTTACCCGCCGCTTTGGAGGCCTGACTGCGATTGCCGACTTCTCAGCAGAGGTGCGTCGAGGAGAACTGGTCGGCCTGATCGGACCCAACGGCGCAGGGAAGACGACCTTGTTCAACCTCATCTCGGGCGTCACACCGCCCAGTGCGGGGCGCACGATCTTCGAAGGGCGTGACCTTGCTGGCCTGCGGCCCTTCGAGGTTGCGCGGCTCGGCATCGGTCGTACCTTCCAGAATCTGCGGGTGTTCCCGAACATGACGGTCGCCGACAACGTATCGGTCGGCGCAATCGGCGGCATTGGCCTCGGGGACGTATTCGGCGCCAAGGGTGCGCTGCGTTCGCGCGAGATTGCTGAGGTGACGGCGGCGATGCTAGGTAAGGTCGGCCTGGCGAGCCTAGCCGACGAGTTGGCGGCGAATCTCTCTTACGGCAAGCGCAAGATGCTCGAGATCGCGCGCGCTCTCTCTGGCAAACCGCGCCTGCTGATTCTCGACGAACCGGCCGCGGGATTGAACACCAGCGAAACCTCGGAACTCGCGCGGTTCATCGAGGAGTTGCGTGCCGAAGGTTTAACGATCCTACTGGTCGAACATGACATGGGCCTGGTGATGCGTGTATGCACCCGCGTGATCGTGCTCGCGTTCGGTAAGAAGATCGCCGATGCCGCCCCGGCTGCCGTGCAAACCGACGCGGCCGTGCTCAATGCGTATCTTGGAACCGAAGAGGCAGCATGAGCACCACCCTTGCACCGGTGGATCCGTATTCGCAAGCTCAAGGGTTTGCGACGCCGGACCTGAGCATGGCCCCACTGCTCGCGGTGGAGGCTCTCGGCGTACGCATGGGTATCCAGCAGATCCTGTCCGACGTGTCGCTGCGGGTGCCCGAACGTGGAGTGATCACGGTGCTGGGCGCCAACGGCGTCGGCAAGACCACGCTAATGCGCACGATCTCCGGAGTGTATAGGGCCAGCACCGGTCGCATTGCCTTCGCTGGCGAGCCGATCGAGCGCTTGCGGCCGCATCGGATTGTCGCGCGCGGGCTGGCGCAGGCCCCTGAGGGCCGGCAGATATTCTCAAACATGTCGGTGCGCGAGAACCTGATCCTCGGTGCCGGCCGCGCAAAGTCTGCCGAGCGGCGGCAGGTACTGGAGGAGGTATTGGGGCGCTTTCCCGTGCTGGCCGAGCGTATGGTGCAGCAAGCAGGTTCGCTTTCTGGCGGCGAGCAACAGATGCTGTGCATTGGCCGTGCGCTGATGAGCCGCCCGCGCCTGCTCCTGCTCGACGAGCCCTCACTCGGGCTGGCACCGAGGTTGGTGCGGCAGATCTTTGCGTTGATCTTGAGCATTCGCGGCAGCGGCACCTCGATCCTGCTGGTTGAACAGAACGTGCGCGCTGCGCTCGAGGTGGCCGATCATGCCTATGTGATGGAAAGCGGCCGGATCGTGCTCGCCGGCAAGGCAGCGGAGCTGAGGGACGACCGACGCGTCAAGGATGTGTATCTGGGTGGATCGATCCACTGAACGCGCGTCGCTCTTGCCGGCGATCCAGGCCGTAGCCTTCCTAAGAATCACGCGTCACCGGCTCCAGCCTGAACCCGAAATTGGCGGCGCGTCGATGCAGTTGCTTGACGACCCGCTGCCTGTAGGCCGCCTCGTAGCAGTCGGCGCCTGGATCCCGGTACTCGATCCCATGCCGCATCGTGTTGTAGAAGAGCACGGCGATCTTGCGCGCTGTCGCCGTGACTGCCTTGGCCTTGCCGATCCGGGCGGCAAGACGTCGGAAGAACGCCCCAAGTGCGGTGTCGGTGCGGCCCACGGTGACTGCCGCCAGCCGCAAGTGCACGGCCACCGGGTTATTGGACCTGCGCGTTCTCGACGACAGCACCTTGCCGCCGCTGATCTTGCAGCCCGGCGACAGCGATAACCAAGACGTGAAGTGCTTGGCCGTTGGCCAGCGGCCGAGGTCGGTACCGCACTCCGATACGAGGCGAAGTGCCAGATTGGGGGCCGATGCCGTGGATCTGCGTCAGGTCGGTGCCGACGATCTGGTGCAGTAATGGCCGCGTGTCGAAGTCCACCGCGTTGGGCTGCTTCGTGCGGTGACGGGCCTGGGCAGGGCCTGCGAGTTCGCCGGGGCACCGGCCTGCGGCGGCGCCGCGCGCACCAGTTTCGAGCGCGGCGGGCTGCGTTACTGGCAGTGCGGCGCCTGTGCCCACCAGTGCAGCCTGATCAGCGGCACCATCACGACAGCGGCCAACCTGATCGAGAAGCTGACCAAGGCACACGCCGAGGGCCGCCTCGAGGAGAAACTGAAGCTGTACACCGCGCCGCGGCTGCTGATCGTCGACGAGATCGGCTACCTACCGATCGACCGCGTGGGCGCGAACCTGTTCTTCCAGCTCATCAGCCGGCGCTATGAGCGCGGGCCGATGATTCTGACCAGCAACCAGAGCTTCGGCGCCTGGGGCGAGGTCTTCGGCGATCGCATCATCGCCACCGCCATCCTCGACCGGCTGCTGCATCACGCGGTGACGATGAACATCCGCGGCAACTCCTACCGCCTGAAGGACAAGCTCAAGGCCGGCTTGGTCGGCTCACACCACGACAACTCCTCTCAACCAGGTGGGGAAATTTGAACGACCACGGCTGGGGAGAATTCGGCGACCCTTGACACCGACGGGCTGTGGTGCTTCGGCGCTGCCGCCATCGTCGGGGCCGAGCACCAGCGCCACGTCACCGGCGGCGGCAAGGCCAGCGTGAGGCTGCCGCAGTTCAAAGCCATCAACACCTTGCTGGGCAACCTCAAGACCGCCATCACCGGCTCGTACCACGCCTTCGACTTCGCCACGTACGCCCATCGCTACCTTGCCGAGTTCCAGTACCGCTTCAACCGTCTCTTCAACATGAAAACCATCCTGTCCCGATTGCTCACCGCCCCGGTCCTCGCTCCGCCGTCTTCCGGGCAGGTGCTCCGGGTTGCTGAGGTTTCTCGCTAATCAGGAGTGAGGTTCATGTAGACGACCTTGCGATAGAGAAAGCCCTCAATATGCTCGGCGCCTCCCTTCCAGCCATAGCCGCTCATCTTGCAGCCGCCGAAACCCACCGCGGGATCGAGCAGTCCATAACTATTCACCCAGATCGTACCGGCCTTGATGCCTCGCGACACGAGGTGTGCGGTCGCCGCGCTGCGCGTCCATACGCCGCCGGCCAGTCCGTAGGGCGTATCGTTGGCCAGGCGAATCACTTCGTCGATGTCGTCGAATGGAATGACTGAGATGACGGGACCAAAGATCTCTTCCCTCGCAATGGTCATGTCGTTTCGAACGTCGGTGAACACCGTTGGTTCGAAGAAGTAGCCCTGGGCCAAATCCCCGCCAAGGCGGCCGCCGCCTACCGCCAGGCGCGCGCCCTCTCGGTTGCCGAGATCAACATATTTCGTTACGCGGTCGAGTTGTCTCTGCGAGATCAAGGGCCCCAACTGCACCTGGGGATCGAGCCCGTTGCCGATCCGCAGGCTGCGACTGAATTCCTTCAGCCGATCGACGAACTCACGCTGGATAGCGCGTTGCACGAAGAGTCGCGAGCCGGCCACGCACACCTGACCGCTATTGGTGTACACGCCCATCGCGGCCCCAGGTACCGCCAAGTCGAGATTGGCATCGGCAAAGACGATGTCGGGCGACTTGCCGCCCAACTCGAGCTGCAACCGCTTCACATTGACCGCCGAAGCCGCCACGATTTGGCGGGCTGTTTCGATCGAACCGGTGAACGCGATGCGATCCACGTCGCGGTGCTCGGCGAGCGCAGCCCCTGCTTCCGGGCCATAGCCGGTCACTACGTTGATCACGCCCGGCGGCACGCCGGCTTCCAGCAGCAACTCGGCGGTGCGCAGGATCGATAGCGACGCATCCTCGGCCGGTTTGAGCACCACGGTGCAGCCCGTCGCCAGCGCCGCGCCGATGATCCACAACTGACCGATCAGCGGCGCGTTCCACGGGACGATGCCGCCTACGACACCAATTGGTGCTTTGTGCCCCAGGGTCATGTACGTCCCCGGCAGCGAGTTCGAAAGGGTTTCTGTCGTGCAAGCGTTCGTTTGCGACGCGTAGAACAGCAGCGTCTTCGACATCCTGTCCTTCAGCCCCTTTGTGCCCGCCAATGGCGCACCCATGTCCAGCGTTTCGATCAGCGCCAGTTCGTCGAAATGCTTCTCGAGCTGGTCGTGCACGTGCAGGATCAGACGCTGGCGCTGGTAGGGTGTCCACCGACTCCATTCGCCCTCGAACGCGCGGCGAGCTTCCTTCACCGCCAGATCGACGTCTGCAGCGCCCCCCCTTGCCAGGCGAGCGATCGCTCTAGCGGTGGAAGGGTTCTCTGTGTCGAACTCGAGGCCGGACACCGAAGCCCGCCACTGGCCGCCCATCAGGTGCCGCTTCGATCCGCCGACGAAGGCGGGACTGGTGGTGTCCGTCGCTGTCATGTGTCATCTCCTCGCGAACCGACCGCTCGAGGCCCATCCCTCGATTCGAATCTGATTGTCAACGTATTGACAATCATTGCATGCACCACTGTAATAGCATGACAAGGAGGAAATGATCGATGCGATATCGCCGTCTCGGCGCCAATGGCCCGACCGTGTCCGCGCTTGCCCTCGGATCGTGGCACACCTATGGGCGGCTGTCGTTCGAGGCAGGCGTTGCGTTGGTGCACCGAGCGTTCGAACTAGGAGTCGATACGTTCGACGTCTGCTACTACCGCGATCAACCGCACACCGAGGTGCTAGTCGGCCGGATTCTCGACGTCGTTGGCCGACCGCGCAGCGAGTACCGGCTGATCGAAAAGCTCTGGTTCTTGAGCTACCCAGAGAAGTCTCTTTCGCGTCAACTCGACGAGTCGCTGGTCCGACTCGGTTGCGACCACGTCGACATCATCCTCAGCGAACACCCCCGGCCCGGGATGAACGTCGAGAAGCTGACCGAGGAGATCGCTGATCTCGTGGTCAGTGGGCGCGCTGAGTGCTGGGGTGCGATGAACTGGTCGATTGACGACATCCGTCGTGGCTACGAGCATGCCGACAAGCTAAACCTGCCAAGACCACAGGCCGCAGAACTGAAATACAACATCGCGCGCAGC
Source organism: Ideonella sp. (assembly GCA_015075545.1). Lineage (GTDB taxonomy): Bacteria > Pseudomonadota > Gammaproteobacteria > Burkholderiales > Burkholderiaceae_C > JAEUPI01. Next base: position 697,387 of record JABTUC010000001.1, read on the forward strand.
GCAATCGTCGATGGCGATCGATTCCGTGGGCTGTGCGCCGAGCTCGGCGTCTCGCTGATCGCGTCGGACGTGATGGAGGGCGGGATACTGGCAGGCAACCTGCAGCCCAATCGCAAGATCGGAATCGACACCGGCGGCATCCGTGACGAAATCAGGGCGATCCTCCCTCGTGTGCGTGAGATCGCGTCGCTCTTCGGAGCGACTTCGGCGCAGGTCGCGATCGCGTACTGCCTTGCCAATCCAACGGTCTCGTCGGTGCTGTTCGGGGCTACGAGAATCGCGCAACTCGAAGAGAACGTCGCGGCACTCAGCCTGGGGTTGGAGCACGGACCGGCGCTGCGCCACATGGTCGCCTCCCTCGCGTCTGCAGGCCATGTCGAGGAGGCGCCCTATGCATTCGACGCGGCTCTGACGCCTGAGTTCGTCAGCGACCGCGCCTTCAGCCGCGATACCGAAGTTCGCGGGTAGGCTACCGATGGCGGAAGGCTAGGCTAGGGAAAGATGGTGCGCGCCACTTGTGAGCAGCGTGAGCGGGTCGTCTGACAGACTCGCCGGCGCCGTATCGGGCTCGATGGCTGAGAGTGCACCGGCATCGATTGGAGAAGCTGACGTGTCGCGGAAGAGGATGCACAACGACGCGAAGGGAGGCAGTGCGCGAGAGAGAGATCCCGCGACGCTCGACTACTGGACATTCGTCGACCATGCCGTGGACCGCATCAGCGAGCAGTTCCCTGGCATTGCGCGGGAGCCAATGCTGCTGCTGATGACGCTACGGCGCGCGACCAACCTGATCTTCTACGACATGCACGTCAAGCTGAACCAGGGGAGCGCGCTCACGTCGGCCACTGCGCTGACTCTTCTGCTCGTGCTGTCGGCCTGCGGCCCGCTCGAGATGCGGCAACTGGTTCGGCTGTCGGGGCAAAGCCGCGCCACCGTGTCGGCGCTGATGACCGGGCTGGTCGCTCAGGGGCTGGTGCGGCGCGACACCACCGCCGACAAGCGCGTCATTCGCCTCGAGATGACCGCGCGCGGCGGCCGCCTGTTCGACGCCGCCTTCTCGGTCTTCAACCGCCAGGAGCAGTTCTGGGCCGAATCGCTCACGCGCGAAGAGCAGGCGACGCTCGTTTCGCTGTTGCGCAAGATGGTGATGGCGCGCCACGACGACGAGCGGGTGGGTCGCCGCAACTGAGGCGTGTCGAGCCGCAACGGGCGGGCTCCCGGTCCGTGATTTCCGGCGCACTCGCTGAACTCCATCGAGTTCTGCCCGGAGTCGATGCGGCGTGGTGCGACCGATCACCGATCGGGGCGCGATCGCCACTACATTGCCGCATGGACAACGCGCCGCGACCGCCAGGGTTGAAGTGGCCGCTGCTGCTGGGCGCAGCCGGGTTCGCGGCCGGGTTCTTCGGCCCGATGATCTTCGACCGCGATGCCAATCAAGGGCCGTTGGTCGGCATCCTGATCACCGGCCCCGCCGGCGCCGCGCTCGGACTCCTGCTGCTCGCCCTGTGCACGCTCGCGCGCACCGGGGCACGCACGCAGTGGCGCCTGCTGAAGGGCAGCGCGACCACGGGCGTGCTGCTGATCCTCGCCCTCGTGCAGCCGGGACCCGCGCTGCGCGGGTACGTGATGGAGCTGCAGATCCGATCGTGCACCGAGCTTGCCAGTGCCCAGGCGCAGGTCATCGACCACTGGCAGCAGCGCATCGCCAAGGTCAACTGGGCCGCGGCTCGCCCGGGGTGGCAGCAAGACATGCGCCAGACGCTGGGCCAGGCTCCCGGCGTCATCGTCGACGTCGCGATGCGAAGACAACTCTCGGTGTGGGAACGACGCAAGCCGTGGGACCGCGGCGAATTGTTTGCCACCGCCGGCCGACCGGCGCCCGACGAGCACTCGTTCTACTATCCCAGCGGCACCTGCTCGGACCTCTCGGCGGGCTCGCCGCTGCGCGCGTTCGAGAAGTACGAACTCAACGGGCGCATCCAGCCACCGTCGGACTGGCCTCCCCGAGAACTCGAGCAGATCTTGCCCGTCTCGCCGATCGCCGCGGTTCCGGCGCGGTTCGAAGCGCTCGCCGTCGAAGGCACGCGCTGACGCTCACACCTGGGGCGCGGTCGAGCCTTGTCGCTGTGCTGCGCGAGCCGGTGATGAGCCGTCGCGACGACGCGCGGGCGGCTCGCTCGCCAGGCTTGCCGCGCCGACCGAGGCCGCGCCGCGCCTCGGGGCCACGTCGTCGCCCAGAAACGCCGCGAAGTTGGCGAGCATCTCGCGCTCGAGCAGTTGCTCGGCCTGGCCGGGTTCGCGGTTCAGCCGCGTGACGAACTTCGGCCGGTAGCCGTCGCGGTTGCCGTTGACGCAGTCCACGGGCCGCAGACGGCCGTCACGCAGCTCGTCGGCGATCAGGTAGATGGGCAGCCAGCCGTAACCGATGCCGCGCAGGATCGCACGCTTCTTGGTCTCGAAGTCGCTCAGGTACAGCGCGCGCACGCCGTCGGTGGCCGCGAGCCGCTCGGAGTTGTCGATGCGGATGTGGCTGCCCTTGATCGTGATCTTGACGTGCTCGCGCAACTCGGTGCTCGACACCGCGCAGCGGGCGGCCAGCGGATGGTCGCTGCTGACGCACAGCAGGAACGCCAGCTCGGGCAGCAGCGTCACGCGGTAGAACGGGTCGTCTTCGATGTCGCGCGCGATCATCATCGCGGCGCCGTCGCTCTCGAAGCACGCCTGCACCCCGTGCAGGAACTCGATCTTGAGCTGCACGCGGGTCGGTGCGTCGCGCTCGACCATGGCCTTGAGTGCACGCATCACGGGCTCCATCGGAATCGCGCCGTCGACGACGATCTGCAGGTAGGGCTCCCAGCCCTGCTTGAGCTTGTGTGCGATCGAGTGGATGCGCTCCGAGTGATGCAGGAGCTGCCGCCCTTCCTGCAGGATCAGCAAGCCGGCCGGGGTGAGCTGCGCGCGATAGCTGTTGCGGTCGAAGATCACCACCCCGAGCTGCTCCTCGAGCTTGCGCACCTGGTAGCTGATGGCAGCCTGGGTCCTGTTCAGGCTCAGCGCAGCCTTGGCGAAGCTGCCCTGCGCGAGGATCGCCTCGAGGATTCTCAGGGCACCCAGGTCGACGATCATTTCCCGATCTCCATCAATCGGTTCGATGTTGGTGACCAGTATTTTGCGCTTTCCTTCGATCATCTCCGGCCCTAGGCTCGGCGCCTCGACAAGGAGGCCACCATGTCCCAACGCAAGGCTCTCTCGGTTCGCAGGCGTCGCGCTGTGCTCGCCGGCGGCGCTGCGGCGCTCGCGCTGCCGCAACTGTGGGTCGGTCGCGCGGCGGCCGCCGAGCGGTTGATGGTGCGTACGCCAGGCGGCAGCTACGACGAGAAGCGCCAGAAGACGGTGTACGAGCCGTTCCAGAAGGAGACCGGCATCGAGGTGGTGCCGGTGGCCAGCAGCGCCGGCAAGCTGGTGGCGATGTTCAAGGCGGGCCGGCCCGACCTCGACATCATCGAGACCGGCCCCGACATCCTCTGGCTGCTGCAGGACGCGGGCGCGCTGGTGCCGATCCCCTACAAGGATTTCAAGTTCACCGACCCGGCCGACATCGAGCCGAGCGCCAAGACCGAGTATCACGTCGGCATGTCGACGTACAGCGACGTGCTCGGCTACAACACGCAGGCGTACAACGCGCAGACGGTGCCCAAGTCGTGGGCCGAGTTCTGGAACGCCAAGGCCTTTCCCGGCGCGCGCGGCCTGGCCGACATGCAAAGCGGCGTGCCCAACCTCGAGTTCGCGCTGCTCGCCGACGGCGTGGCGCCCGACAAGATCTACCCGATCGACATCGAGCGCGCATTCAAGTCGCTGTCGCGAATCCGGCCGTCGGTGGTGAAGTTCTGGGATTCCGGCGCGCTGTCGGTGCAACTGCTCGCCGACAAGGAGACCGTGCTCAGCTCGATCTGGAGCAGCCGCGCGCAGGCGGCGCGCGACAAGGGCGCACCGGTGGCGATCCAGTGGAACCAGAACCTCGTGAACCTCACCTCCACCTCGATCACGAAGAGCGCGCGCAACCTCGACGCGGCGCGCATGTTCGTCGACTACACGCTCAGCCCGGCGGTGCAGGAGCGCTGGCTGTCGGCCAACAACGAATTCACGATCAACCGCAAGACCTACAAGACGATGCCCAGGGATCTGGTCGACCCCCAGACCGGCAAGCCGTGGACGGTGTCGCAGGGGGTGATGAAAGACGCACGCTGGTGGGCCGACAACCGGCAGAAGGTGGGCGAGCGCTGGAGCAAGTGGATCCTCGGCTGAGGCCCGGGGCATCGTTCTCCCCTGGCGCCGAAGGAGTCCCTGGCTTGAAAGTGCCTGCCCATCGATTCACGCCTACCGGACCGACGCTGCCGCTACTGGCGCTCGGCTCCTGGTACACCTACGACCGCATGGACTTCGACGAGGTCGTCGCCATGCTGCAACTCGCGGTCGAGCGTGGCGTCACGCTGTTCGACGTCGGGGTCTATGGCCGCTATCCGCAGCGTCATCCGCTGTCCAACCCGCGCTATGGCCGCACCTGGACCGACGTCGTCTTCGCCCACGCAATGCAGGTGAGCGGGATCGCGCGGTCGTCGTACATGACCGCCGAGAAGATCTGGATGTGGGCCTACCCGCGCCTGTCGATCGAAGCGCAGCTCGACCATGCGCTGCTGCGACTCGGTACCGACTACACCGATTTCGTGATGCTCGGCGACATGGAAGACGCGTTCGACCTCGGCGCGGTCGTCGACGAGGTGGCGCACATCATCCGCGTCGGCAAGGCGCGCTGGTGGGGCGTCAACAACTGGTCGGTGGCCGAGCTGGCGACCGCGAACGACCATGCGGTCGCGCACGGCCTGCCACCGCCCGCGCTGGCGCAGCTCAAGTACAACCCGGCGCGGCGCACCAAGGCCGAATCCGCGGTGTGGCTCGACTTCTTCCAGCGCAGCGGCGTGCGCTTTCAGGCCTCCGACATCTTCGAGAGCGGGTATTTCGCCGGGCGCACGAAGCTCACGCGCGGGGTCGCACGCGACCCCGGCGAGATCCGGCCGCTCATCGAAGCGGCCGCGACTCGTTTCACCGAAGTGGCGGCCGGTGTCGGCGCGACGCCCGCGCAACTCGCGGTGGCGCTGTGCCTTTGCCATCCGTCGCTGGGCAATGTGCTGTTCGGTTGCACGTCGCGCGATCAGCTGAACGAGAACCTCGGGGCGATCGAGCTGCATGCGCGGCTCGGCGATCGCATTCGCACGCTGGTCGACGAGTTCTGGTTCGATCGCGACAAGGTCGACCCGCAGGCATCGTGGTCGGCGCAGCCGATGGCGCTACCGCTGCCGGCGCAGGGCTGAGGCGCGCCGCGCGCTGCTGGTGGGCGGTGCAGGTTTCGAACCTGCGACCTCGTCGGTGTGAACGACGCGCTCTACCCCTGAGCTAACCGCCCTGCAAGGGGCGCGAATTATGCCATGCGCTCAGCGCCACACCGTGCGGCCGCCACTGGCTTTGTCGAGATCGGCCAGCACGGCCGCATGGGCCAGCAACTCGTCAGCAGTGGGTTCGAGCAGCGGCAGATCGAAGCTCGACAGGTCGACCGCATCGCCCGAGTGCGCACCGCCCGCCGCGGCTTCGGCAAGGTCGATCACCAGCGAATCCTGGCCGCGCGTCATGCGCAGATAAGCCTCGGCCAGGAGCCCGGCGTCGAGCAACGCGCCGTGCAGTGTGCGATGCGTGTTGTCGACCTCGAGACGACGGCACAGTGCATCGAGCGAATTGGCCTTGCCGGGGTACAGTTCGCGCGCCAGTGCCAGCGAATCGGTCACTTTGGCGACGCAGGCAAGGAACGACGGCCGGCCGAGCCGCCGCAACTCCGCGTCGATGAAGCCGACGTCGAACGGTGCGTTGTGCGCCACCACCTCGGCTCCTTCGAAGAACGCGAGCAGTTCATCGGCCACCGCAGCGAACAGCGGCTTGTCGGCGAGGAAGTCGTCGCTGATGCCGTGCACCTTGAGCGCGTCGTCGCTGCTCGGGCGCTGAGGGTTGACGTAGAAGTGCTTGTGGCGACCGGTGAGTCTGCGGTTGACCATCTCGATGCAACCGATCTCGACGATTCGGTCGCCGTTGTCGTGCGACAGACCGGTGGTTTCGGTGTCGACGAAGACGAGCCGGCTCATCGTGTCGTCCGCCCGTGGCGTGCGGCCCATGCCATCAACGCGATGCCTGCCAGCACCATCGGCACGCACAACCACTGCCCGCGCGACAACCCGAGCGCCTGCAGGCCGAGAAACGAGTCGGGTTCGCGGAAGTACTCGGCGATGAAGCGCAGCACGCCGTAGCCGAACAGGAAAGCGCCCGACACCTGGCCCATCGGCCGCGGCCGCCACGCGAACCACCACAGCAGCGCGAACAGCAGCAGCCCCTCGAGACCGAACTCGTACAACTGCGACGGATGCCGTGGCACCGTCGTGCCCGACTGCGGGAACACCATCGCCCACGGCAGCGAGGGGTCGGCCGGGCGGCCCCACAACTCGCCGTTGATGAAATTGCCGATGCGCCCGGCCGCCAGGCCCGTGGGTACGCACGGGGCCACGAGGTCGGCCACTTCGAGGAACGGACGGCGGTGCAGCCGTCCGAACAGCCACATCGCGCCGATCACGCCGAGCAGACCGCCGTGAAACGACATGCCGCCTTTCCAGACCGCGAACACCTCGAGCGGATGCACGGCGTAGTAGCCGGGCTTGTAGAACAGCACGTAGCCGAGCCGGCCGCCGATCACGACGCCGAGCACGCCGTAGAACAGCAGGTCTTCGATGTCGCGCTTGTTCCAGCCGTGGTCGCGAAACGGCGCTCGCGCCGCGCGCACCCGAGCCAGCCAGAGGAACAGCGCGAAGGCGACGAGGTAGGTGATGCCGTACCAGTGGATGGCGATCGGAATGCCGAAGCGCGACAAGTCGATCGCCACCGGGTCGAACTGCGGATGCACGAGCATCGGGGGTGTGATTCCTGCGGGATGAGGCCCCGCGATTGTCGCCGCAATCCATGCTGCGTCCTGGGGACGGGGCCGACGCTACGATACGAGTTGGCACAGGTGCGCCAACCCAATCCGAAATCAGTCAACGCAACGGAAATTCGCCATGAGCAGCATGAATCGACGCTCCAAGAACATCACCGAGGGCGTGGCGCGCGCGCCCAACCGCTCGATGTACTACGCGATGGGTTACGAGCCTGGCGACTTCGCCAAGCCGATGATCGGCGTGGCCAACGGACATTCGACGATCACGCCGTGCAACTCGGGGCTGCAGCGACTCGCCGACGCGGCCATCGATGCGCTCGAACAGGCCGGCGCCAACGCGCAGGTGTTCGGCACGCCGACCATCAGCGACGGCATGGCGATGGGCACCGAGGGCATGAAGTATTCGCTGGTGTCGCGCGAGGTGATCGCCGATTGCGTCGAGACCTGCGTCGGCGGCCAGTGGATGGACGGCGTGCTGGTGATCGGCGGCTGCGACAAGAACATGCCCGGCGGCATGATGGGCATGCTGCGCGCCAACGTGCCGGCGCTGTACGTGTACGGCGGCACCATCCTGCCGGGCAGGTACAAGGGGCAGGATCTCAACATCGTCAGCGTGTTCGAGGCGGTCGGGCAGTTCTCTGCCGGCCGCATGAGCGAGGAGGATTTCTGCCAGATCGAGCGCTGCGCGATTCCAGGCAACGGCTCTTGCGGCGGCATGTACACCGCCAACACGATGAGCTCGGCCTTCGAGGCGCTGGGCATGAGCCTGCCGTACTCGTCGACGATGGCCAACGTCGAGGACGAGATCGTCGGCAACGTGCGGCGCGCCGCCGCGGTGCTGATTGAGGCAGTGCGCAAGGATCTCAAGCCGCGCGACATCGTCACCAAGCAGGCGATCGAGAACGCGGTGGCGGTGATCATGGCCATCGGCGGCTCGACCAACGCGGTGCTGCACTTCCTGGCCATCGCGCATGCAGCCGGCGTGTCGTGGACGATCGACGACTTCGAGCGCATGCGCAAGAAGGTGCCCGTGCTGTGCGACCTCAAGCCCAGCGGCCGCTTCATGGCGATTGACCTGCATCGCGCCGGCGGCATCCCGCAGGTGATGAAGGTGCTGCTGAAGGCCGGTCTGCTGCACGGCCAGTGCATGACGATCACCGGCCAGACCCTCGAGCAGGTGCTCGCCGAAGTGCCCGACGTGCCGCGCAAGGATCAGGAGGTGATTCGCGCGATCGGCGAGCCGATGTACGCGCAGGGTCACCTGGCGATCCTCAAAGGCAACCTGTCGCCCGAAGGCAGCGTGGCCAAGATCACCGGGCTGAAGAATCCGGTGATCACCGGCCCCGCGCGCGTGTTCGACGACGAGCAGTCGGCCCTGGCGGCGATCATGGCCGGCAAGATCGAGCCGGGCGACGTGATGGTGCTGCGCTACCTGGGGCCGCGTGGCGGCCCAGGCATGCCGGAGATGCTGGCGCCGACCAGCGCGCTGATCGGTCAGGGCCTCGGCGAAACGGTGGGGCTGATCACCGACGGGCGCTTCTCGGGTGGCACCTGGGGCATGGTGGTCGGCCACGTCGCCCCCGAGGCCTATGCAGGCGGCCTGATCGCATTGGTGCACGAAGGCGACTCGATCACCATCGATGCGCACCGTCTGCTGCTGCAGCTCAATGTCGCCGATGCGGAGATCGCCAAGCGCCGCGCTGCCTGGCGGACGCCGGCGCCACGCTACACGCGCGGCGTGCTGGGCAAGTTCTGGAAGAACGCGTCGAGCGCGAGCGCCGGGGCGGTGCTCGACCTCTACGACGAGCGTTGAGCGTCAGGCCGGCTGGTCGTCGGCCGGCCGGGTCGGGGGCAGTTCCTGGCGGCTGGGCAGGAATGCGGTGATCACGTCGCGGTTGTGGCGCTCTTCCTCGGACTTCTTCACCGGTGCCATCGGCGGCGGCTCCACCTTGCGGTTCTCCTTGATCACCGTGACGCGGCGCGCGCGCTTCCAGTTCAGGCCTAACGCATCCATCTGGCGGCGGCGCCGCTCCTGCTTGCGCTCGTCGAGCTTGTCCATTTCGCGCTGCTTCGTCAGACCGCTCAGATCGGCGAAGGACCACCACGCTACCGCGAGCCCGAACGGCAGCAGGATCCAGCCCCACGACCAGTCGGCGGCGAAACCAAACTCGGTCATCTTCATCGTCAGCAGCAGACAACCGATCACCACGAACCACATACCCGTCTCCAGCCGCGGGGTCAATCCGGAGAGCGTCAACCGGACGACCTAGAATCCCGTTACAGACCACTGTAATCCGAGCCTTCGAACACGCCCGAAAGGAAACCATGAAAAAGCTCATCTTCGCGACGATTGTTGCCGTTATGGCGCCGGCCGCGTTTGCCCAGCATGCTCTGGCCGAGAAGAAGAACTGCCTGGCCTGCCACCAGGAGAACAAGAAGCTGGTCGGGCCCGCCTACAAGGAAGTGGCCAAGAAGTATGCCGGCCAGAAAGACGCCGTGGCCAAGCTCGCCGAGAAGATCCAGAAGGGTGGCAGCGGCGTCTGGGGTCAGATTCCGATGCCGGCCAACCCGCAGGTCAATGCCGAGGAGGCCAAGCAACTGGCAACCTGGATCCTGTCGCTGAAGTAGCCCGCTCGCGCGCTCGAGATAAAAAGGCCCCGCAATGCGGGGCCTTTGCTTTGGCGGCGCTCGATCAGTTGGACTGCGCCAACTGATCGAGGATCGCCGAGTTTTGGCTTCGGCCGGCGCTGCGCGCCTCAACTTGCGCTTTCGCGCAAGTTGGCCTGCGCCGAAATCCAGCGCTCTCGGCGCTGCGCGCCGCCGCCTTCGGCGCTCGATCAGTTGGACTGCGCCAACTGATCGAGGATCGCTGGATTTTCCAGTGTGCTGGTGTCCTGGGTGATGGCCTCGCCCTTGGCGATCGAGCGCAGCAGGCGGCGCATGATCTTCCCCGAGCGGGTCTTGGGCAGGTTGTCGCCGAAGCGGATGTCCTTCGGCTTGGCGATCGGACCGATCTCCTTGGCCACCCAGTTGCGCAGCTCGTTGGCGATCTTCTTCGCCTCTTCGCCGGTGGGCCTTGCGCGCTTGAGCACGACGAACGCACACACCGCCTCGCCGGTGAGGTCGTCGGGGCGGCCGACCACCGCGGCTTCGGCCACCAGCTGCGTGTGCGCCACCAGCGCCGACTCGACCTCCATCGTGCCCAGGCGGTGGCCCGAGACGTTGAGCACGTCGTCGACGCGGCCGGTGATCGTGAAGTAGCCGCGCTCGGCGTCGCGGCTGGCACCGTCGCCGGCGAGGTAGTAGCCCTTGAGCTCCGGCGGGTAGTAGCTCTTCTTGTAGCGCTCGGGGTCGCCCCAGATGGTGCGGATCATGCCGGGCCACGGCTTCTTGACGACCAGCAGGCCGCCCTGCCCGTTGGGCACGTCGCCGCCCGCCTCGTCGACGATCGCTGCGGCGATGCCCGGCAATGGCAACGTGCACGAGCCCGGCACCAGCGGCGTTGCGCCGGGCAGCGGGGTGATCATGTGGCCACCGGTCTCGGTCTGCCACCAGGTGTCGACCACCGGGCAGCGGCCGCCGCCGACATTCTCGTAATACCACTCCCACGCTGCCGGGTTGATCGGCTCGCCCACCGAGCCGAGGATGCGCAGCGAGTCGAGCTTGTACTTCTTGGGATGCACGGCCGGGTTGGTCTCGGCGGCCTTGATCAGCGAGCGGATCGCGGTGGGCGCGGTGTAGAACACCGTCACCTTGTGCGACTCGATCATCTTCCAGAAGCGCCCCGCGTCGGGGTACGTCGGTACGCCTTCGAACACGATCTCGGTGGCGCCGCAGGCCAGTGGCCCGTAGGTGATGTAGGTGTGGCCGGTGACCCAGCCGATGTCGGCGGTGCACCAGAAGAGATCGTCGGGCTTGATGTCGAACGCCCACTTGGTGGTCACTGCGGCATGCAGCAGGTAGCCGCCGGTGCTGTGCTGCACGCCCTTGGGCTTGCCGGTGGAGCCCGACGTGTACAGCAGGAACAGCGGATGCTCGGCGCTCACCCACTCGGGTTCGCAGCTCGCGCTCTGGCCGGCCACCACCTCGTGCAGCCATTTGTCGCGCGCAGCGTCCCACTGGATCGTGCCGCCGGTGCGCTTGTAGACGATGACATTGCGGATGCTGTCGCAGCCACCCATCGCGAGCGCCTCGTCGACGATGCTCTTCAGGCCGAGCGGCTTGCCGCCGCGCATCTGCTCGTCGGCGGTGATCACCATCACCGCGCCGGCGTCGGCGATGCGGTCGCGCAGGCTCTGCGCCGAAAAGCCGCCGAACACCACCGAGTGCGTGGCGCCGATGCGTGCGCAGGCCTGCATCGCGCACACGCCTTCGATCGACATCGGCATGTAGATGACGACGCGATCGCCTTTCTTGACCCCGTGGCCGCGCAGCGCGTTGGCCAGCTTGCTCACGCGCTCGAGCAGTTGCGCGTAGGTGACCTTCGTCACCGCGCCGTCGTCGGCTTCGAAGACGATCGCCGTCTTGGCGCCGAGACCGCGCTCGACCTGCAGATCGAGGCAGTTGTACGACGCGTTCAGCGTGCCGTCCTCGAACCACTTGAAGAACGGCGCCTTGCTGTCGTCGAGCGCCTTGGTGAACGGCGTCTTCCACTGGATGTGCTCGCGCGCCAGCCGGGCCCAGAAGCCCGCATGGTCGGCCTCGGCTTCGCGGCACAGCGCCTGGTACGCCGGCATGCCGGAGATCGTCGCGGACTTCACCAGGGCCGCGGGGGGTGGGTAGACGCGAAGCTCGCTCATGAAGGTCTCCTGCTTTTGGATGCGGCCGGAATCGGGTTTCTAGCGCAGTGCCGCCACGGTCGAGACCGTGCCGGCCAAGGCCCTACTCTAGCGACTGGCGGCCGTGCCCCGCCACTAGAATTCGCCCGCCCTCGATTCGGGGCAAACCCCTGTGCGTGTGCATGAGCCCCCTGCGCAACCCCGCCCACCCCACGCTGCGCCCGCTGCCGAGCCTGATCTTCGCCAGCCGATGGTTGCAGTTGCCGCTGTACATGGGCCTGATCGTGGCCCAGACGGTCTACGTGTTCCATTTCTGGGTCGAGCTGTGGCACCTGGTCGAGGCGGCGTTCGGCGACCAGGAAGCGCTGGCGAGCCTGGTCAAGAGCGTGGGCTACAAGGAAGGGCCGGTCGAAGGCCTCAACGAGACGATCATCATGCTGGTCGTGCTCGGGCTGATCGACGTGGTGATGATCAGCAACCTGCTGATCATGGTGATCGTCGGCGGCTACGAAACCTTCGTCTCGCGGCTCCACCTCGAGAGCCACCCCGACCAGCCCGAGTGGCTGAGCCACGTCAATGCCTCGGTGCTGAAGGTCAAGCTGGCCACGGCGATCATCGGCATCAGCTCGATCCACCTGCTCAAGACCTTCATCAACGCCGAGAACTACACCGAGAAAGCGCTGCTGTGGCAGACCGCGATCCACATCGCGTTCCTGCTGTCGGCGCTGGCGGTGGCGGCGGCCGACCGCGTGCTCGGTAGCGGCGGCCGGGAGCACCACTGATCCGCCGCACTGCGCCGTGGCTCCGGGACCGCGGCGCGCCTGCGCCGCCGTCGATGAGTCGCGAATCGAGGGGAATACACTGACCGCTTTCGACGAGCCATAGCCTGCACCATGCCCACCATCCTCCGCGCGAGCGATCTGACCGAAACGATCGCCGCCGCGCTGCAGTACATCAGCTACTACCACCCGGCCGACTTCATCGCCCACCTCGCGCAGGCCTACCGGGTCGAGCAAAGCGCCGCGGCCAAGGACGCGATCGCGCAGATTCTCACGAACTCGCGCCTGTGCGCAGAAGGCCGGCGCCCGATCTGCCAGGACACCGGCATCGTCAACGTGTTCCTGAAGGTGGGTTTCGACGTGCGCTTCGAAGGCTTCGCCGGCACGCTCGACGACGTCGTCAACGAAGGCGTGCGTCGCGGCTACCTCGACCCCGACAACAAGCTGCGCGCCTCGGTGCTCGACGACCCGCTGTTCGAGCGCAAGAACACGCGTGACAACACACCGGCGGTGCTCCACGTGGAACTGGTGCCCGGTGACAAAGTCGACGTCATGGTGGCTGCCAAGGGCGGCGGCAGCGAGAACAAGAGCAAGTTCGCGATGATGAATCCCAGCGACAACCTGGTTGACTGGGTGCTCAAGACGGTGCCGACGATGGGCGCCGGCTGGTGCCCGCCGGGCATGCTCGGCATCGGCGTCGGCGGCACCGCCGAGCGCGCGATGCTGCTGGCCAAGCAGGCGCTGATGGACGACATCGACATGGCTGCGCTGCTGCAACGCGGGCCGCGCAACAAGCTCGAGGAGCTGCGCATCGAGCTCTACGAGAAGGTCAATGCGCTGGGCATCGGGGCACAGGGCCTGGGCGGCCTCACCACGGTGCTCGACGTCAAGATCAAGACCTACCCCACGCACGCGGCGAGCAAGCCGGTGGCGATGATCCCCAACTGCGCGGCCACGCGCCACGCCCACGTGGTGCTCGACGGCTCGGGCCCGGCCTACCTCGAGCCGCCGAGCCTCGACCTGTGGCCCGATGTGCACTGGGCGCCCGACTACAACAAGAGCCGCAAGGTCGACCTGAACACCCTGACGCCGGCCGAGGTGGCGAGCTGGAAGCCCGGCGACACCCTGCTGCTGTCGGGCCGCATGCTCACCGGCCGCGACGCGGCGCACAAGCGCATCCAGGACATGCTGGCCAAGGGCGAGAAGCTGCCGGTGGACTTCACCAACCGCGTCATCTACTACGTCGGCCCTGTCGACCCGGTACGCGACGAAGTCGTCGGCCCGGCCGGCCCCACCACCTCGACGCGGATGGACAAGTTCACCGAGATGATGCTGGCACGCACCGGCCTGATCGCGATGATCGGCAAGGCCGAGCGCGGGCCGGCGGCGATCGAGGCGATCCGCAAGCACAAGAGCGCCTACCTGATGGCGGTGGGCGGCGCCGCCTACCTGGTGGCCAAGGCGATCAAGGCTGCCAAGGTCGTCGGCTTCGCCGACCTCGGCATGGAGGCGATCTACGAGTTCGACGTCAAGGACATGCCGGTGACCGTGGCGGTGGACGCCGGCGGCACCAGCGTTCACGAGACCGGGCCGCGCGAGTGGCAGACCCGCATCGGCAAGATCCCGATCGCGGTGGCTTGAGCGCCGCGCACGCGTCAGTGCGCGGTTAGGCCTGCCGCACCACCCGCTGCGGAAACGGAATCTCGACGCCGCGCTCGTTCAGGCAGCGCAGGATCGCGAAGTTGACGTCGCTGCGCACGTTGCCCTCGCCGTTGGCGACGTCGCCGATCCAGAAGCCGATCGTCAGCTCGAGACCGTCGGCGGCAAAGCTCGACAGGTTGACGGCGCACGGCGGATCGGCCAGCACGCGCGGCACAGCGTGCACCGCCTGCTTGAGGTGCGGCACCAGCGCGTCGAGGTCGGTACCGTAGGCCACCTGCACGACGGTCGACACCACGACCCGCGGATCGGCGAACGAGGCGTTCTCGACGCGCTGCGTGATCAGCATCTCGTTGGGCACCAGCGATTCGCGGCCGTTGCCGGCGCGCACGACGGTGTAGCGGGTGGTGATGTCGGTGATGCGGCCTTCGAAGCTGTCGACCTTGACGACGTCGCCGATGCGCAGGCTGCGTTCGGCGAGGATGACGAAGCCCGACACGTAGTTGGCCGCCAGTTTCTGCAGGCCGAAGCCGATGCCCACGCCGATCGCGCCGCCAAGCACCGACAACGCCGTCAGCGGAATGCCGGCGGCCCCCAGCGCCACCAGCACGCCCACCAGCAGCAGCAGCGCGCGCGCGCCGTTGGCAGCGATCTTGCGCACCGACAGGTCGACGCTGCTGGCTCGCATCAGGCGAGCCTCGACCAACGCCGACAGCCACAGCACCGCCACCAGCGCGATCAGCGCGGTCAGCACGCCCTGGATGATGGCCAGCAGCGTGACGGTGCTGCCACCGACGCGCCAGCGCACCTCCTCCATCGCGTCGATCAGCATCGGCAGCAGGTCGGTGACCCACAGCACCAGCCCCAGCCAGACGATCCACGCCAGCGTGCGTGCCAGGGTGTGCACCGTGGTGGAATCCGGGAACGCCGCCTTCAGCACGCGCCCCAGCGTGCGGATGATCGCCAGGCTGGCCAGGATCGGCACCGCCAGCCGCAGCAGGCCGATCGGCATCCAGCGCGCCAGCAGCATGCGCGCAACCACCACCAGCAGCAGCGCCAGCAGCGGAAACGCCACGCCGTCGATGGCATGACTGCCGAGCCAGACGCCGGCTGCCGTCGCGTGCCGGCGCGCCAGCCGCACCAGCGCCCAGGCCAGCAGCAGGCAGGCCACCAGCACGACCGTCTCGGACAGCGCGCTGGCCTGGGTCAGCGCGGCCCAGACCTGCGACAGCGTCTCGCCGGCGTGCACTAGATTTCGGCCAGCACCCGCAGGTGGGTGGCCACGCTGCGCGCCAGTGCACCGAGGTTGTAGCCACCCTCCAGGCACGACACGATGCGCCCTTGCGAGTGGCGGTCAGCGACTTCCTTGACCCGCTGCGTGATCCATTGGTAGTCGGCCTCCACCAGGCCGAGCTGGCCCAGTTCGTCGTCGCGGTGGGCATCGAAGCCGGCCGAGAAGAACACCATCTGCGGCGCGAACTCCTCCAGCGCCGGCATCCAGTTGGCCTCGATCAGCTCGCGGATCTCGGGGCCGCGCGCGTACGGCCGGATCGGCAGATTGACCATGTTGGTGCCCTTGGGGACCGAGCCGCTGCCAGGGTACAGCGGGTGCTGGAAGAAGCTCACCATCAGGATGCGCTCGTCGCCGGCGACGATGTCTTCGGTGCCGTTGCCGTGATGGACGTCGAAGTCGACGATCGCCACGCGATGCAGGCCCAGCACGTCCAGCGCGTGCCGCGCCGCCACCGCCACGTTGTTGTAGAAGCAGAATCCCATCGCGGCGTCGCGCGTCGCATGGTGGCCAGGCGGCCGTACCGCGCAGAACGCCGCCCGCGCCTCGCCGCGCACCACCGCCTCGGTGGCTGCCACCGCAGCACCCGCGGCGCGCTGCGCCGCGCGGCGCGTATGCGGGCAGGCGATGGTGTCGGGGTCGAAAGCATGATGCTCGCCGCTGGCCTCGATTTCCGACAAGACCGCATCGAGCTCGGCGACGAAGCCGGCGGTGTGCGCCCTGCACAGCGCATCGCGCTCGATCAAGGGGGCGTCACGAAACGCCAGCACGGCGTCGAGCCCGGTGGCGCGCAGGTGATCGGCAATCGCATCGAGCCGTGCCGCGCACTCGGGATGGCCGCGACCCATATCGTGCAAACGGCACTCGGGGTGGGTGAACACGAGGGTGGTCATTCTGGGCCCGTGGCTTTTCGGTTAAGGTGCCGCGCATGACCGACAACAACGACGTCACGCGCCAACTGACGGCGCTGGTAGACCAGATTAGCACGATCATCGTCGGCAAGCGGTCGCAGATCGAGGACTGCGTGGCCTGCCTGCTGGCCGGCGGCCACCTGCTGATCGAGGACGTGCCGGGCGTCGGCAAGACCACGCTGGCGCACGCGCTGGCGGTGTCGCTCGGCCTGAAGTTCTCGCGCGTGCAGTTCACCGCCGATCTGATGCCGTCGGATCTCGTGGGCGTCAGCGTCTACGAGCGCAGCAAGGAAGCCTTCGTGTTTCACCAGGGGCCGGTGTTCGCGCAGGTGCTGCTGGCCGACGAGATCAACCGCGCCGGCCCGAAGACGCAGAGCGCGCTGCTCGAGGCGATGGAAGAGCACCAGGTGACGGTGGAGAACGAGACGCGAGCGCTGCCCAAGCCGTTCTTCGTGATCGCCACGCAGAACCCGGTCGACCAGCTCGGCACCTACCCGCTGCCGGAGTCGCAGCTCGACCGCTTCCTGATGTGCATCACGCTGGGCTACCCCGACCGCGCCTCGGAGCGCGCGCTGTTGGCCGGTGAGGATCGCCGGCAGGCCATCGAGCGCCTGCAGCCGGTGATGAGCCCGGAGCTGTTGCGCTCGGCGCAGACGCTGGTGGGCGCCGTGCACGCCGCCGACGCCCTGCTCGACTACCTGCAGGCGCTGATCCAGGCCACCCGCTCGGGCCAGTGGTTCGACGAGGGCTTGAGCCCGCGCGCCGGCATCGCCTGGCTGCGTGCGGCGCGCGCCCGCGCGCTGATGACGCGACGCGACTACGTGGCTCCCGACGACCTACAGGCAGTGGCCGCGCAGACCATCGCGCACAGGCTGGTGCCGGTGGCCGGCGCCGGGCGCGGCCGCGCCGAGCAGGTGCGCGCGATGCTGGAGTCCGTGGCCTTGCCGTGAGCAAGCAAGGCCGCTCCGCAGCGCCCTCCCCGCGGTGCAGCGGCGCACAACCCCTCGCAGGCGCCCGGTGATCGCGCAACGCATCCGCGACTGGTTCGAGAACCGGTTGCCGGTCAGCGATACCCACACATTGACCCAGCGCAACATCTACATCGTGCCCACCAAGGCGGGTCTCGCGTTCGCCTTCACGCTGGTGCTGATGCTGGTGGCGTCGATCAACTACCAGCTCAATCTGGGCTACCTGCTCACCTTTCTCCTGGCCGGCAGCGCGCTGGTCTCGATGCACCTGACGCACGGCACGCTGCGCGGACTGACGCTGCGCGTCAAGGCGCCGGCGCCGGTGTTCCTCGGCCAGCCGGCCGAGGTCGAGCTGGTGCTGAGCAATGCGGGTGCAGCGCGCCACGGCATCGGCGTCGGGGTACGCCGGGCGCGGCCGCACTTCGCCTGGTGCGACGTGCCGGCGTTCGGCAGCGCCACGGCTCGCATCACCTTCGCGCCGCGTCAGCGCGGGCTGGCGCGCGTGCCCACGCTGATGGCCGAGACGCGCTTTCCGCTCGGGCTGTTCCGTGCCTGGACGATCCTGCGGCCGGCGGCGACGGTGCTGATCTATCCGCAGCTCGAGCAGCCGAGCGCACCGCTGCCGCCGGCGCGCGCGGTGCCCGGCGTGGCGCGTGCCACCCGCGCGACCGACGGCGGCGAGTTCGACGGCGTGCGCAGCTACCGCCGCGGCGACGCGATGCGGCGCTTGGTCTGGAAGAAGGCCGCCAAGACCGGCGAGCTGGTCAGCCGCGACACCAGCGAGAGCACCAGCCGCGAGCTGTGGCTCGACTTCGACGACACCGGTTTGCGCGACAGCGAGGCGTGCCTCAGTCGCCTGGCGGCCTGGACCCTGATGGCCGCTCACGCCGGCATGGCGTTCGGTCTGCGCATGCCCGGCATCGAGCTGCCGCCCGGCGAGGGCGACGCGCAGCGACGCGCCGCGCTCGAGGCGCTGGCGCTGTGGTGAGGCGCTGACCGTGGCGCGCATCGAGACCTCGCTGCCGCGCTGGCCGGGCTGGCGCCATCTGCCACGCGACACGCGCGACACGCTGTTCCTGCTGGCGGTGATCGGCTGGACGGTGCTGCCGCATCTCGCGCGGCTGCCGTGGTGGTGCGTGGCACTGAGCGCCCTGGTGCTGGTCTGGCGGGCGCACCTGGCGCTGGCCAATCTGCGCCTGCCGGGGCGGGTGCCGATCGCCGCGCTGCTGGTCAGCGCGGTGCTGCTGACGCTGTGGAGCGAGCAGAGCCTGTTCGGCAAGGAGGCCGGCGTCACGATGCTGGTGGTGCTGATGTCGCTCAAGACGCTCGAGCTGCGCGCGCGACGTGACGCGCTGGTGGTGTTCTTCCTCGGCTTCTTCCTCGTGCTGACGCATTTCCTCTATTCGCAGTCGCTGTTCACCGCGCTGGCGATGCTGGTGTCGGTGTGGGGGCTGCTGACCGCGCTGGTACTGGCTCACATGCCGGTGGGCAAGCCGTCGCTGCGCCAGGCCGGCGCGCTGGCGGCGCGCAGCGCGCTGTTCGGCGCGCCGGTGATGGTGGCGCTGTTCCTGCTGTTTCCGCGCGTCGGGCCGCTGTGGGGCACGCCGCAGGACGCGCTCGGGCGCACGGGGCTGTCGGGCACCTTGCGCCTCGGTGGCGTGGCCGAGATCGCCAACGACGACGCCGTCGCCTTTCGCGTGCGCTTCGACGGTGGCATGGTCGCGCAACCCGAGCAGTTGTACTTCCGCGGCCCGGTGCTGAGCCGCTTCGACGGCGTCGAATGGCGCCGCCGTCCATTCGGCAACGGCGCCGATGCGACACGCCGGGCACCGGCGGTGCGGACGATCGGCGCGCCGCTGAGCTACGAGGTGACGCTCGAGCCGATCCGCCTGCCGCTGCTGCCGCTGCTGGAGGCCACGCCCGATACGGCCGAATCGGCACCGCAGCTCGAGGGCTACTCGCTGACGCTGCGCCCCGACCTGCAGTGGCAGACCGATCGTCTCGTCACCGAGCGCGTTCGCTTCAGGGCGCAGGCGTGGCCGCGTTTCGAATACGGCGCCACGCTCGACGCCGACGAGCGTTTCGAGGCGCTGTACCTGCCCCGCGGGTTCAACCCGCGCGTGCTGGCGTGGGCCACCGCCTTCAAGCGCGAGCAGGCGCTGCAGGGTGCCGACGCCATCACGCTCGGCGGCGCGGTGCTGGACTACATCCGCCGGGGCGACTTCAGCTACACGCTGGCGCCCGGCTTCTACGGCCGCGATGCCATCGACGAGTTCTGGCTCGACCGCCGCGCGGGTTTCTGCGAGCACTTCGCGGCTGCCTTCGTGGTCGTGATGCGCGCGCTCGGGGTGCCGGCGCGCGTCGTCACCGGCTACCAGGGTGCCGAACGCGCGCCGGCCAGGGGCTACTACATCGTCCGCCAGAGCCATGCTCACGCCTGGGCCGAGGTCTGGCAGTCGCGGCGCGGCTGGGTGCGGATGGATCCCACCGCCGCGGTGGATCCCGATCGCGTCGCGCGCAGCCGTCCGCTCGAGCCGGCGCCGGGCATCGTCGCCGGCGCACTGCGCACGGTGAGCCCCGCGTTGATGCAGCAACTGCGAGACGGCTGGGAGGCCGTGAACAACGCTTGGAACCAGTGGGTGCTGAACTACTCGCGCACGCAGCAGTTCGATCTGCTCAAGGGCCTGGGATTCGCTGCCCCCGACTGGGCGACGCTGGGCCTGATCGTGCTGTTGCTGGCGGCGGGAGCGGCGATCGCCGCAGCAGCATGGGCACTGTGGGACCGCCACCGCCAGGATCCGTGGCAGCGCCTGCAGGCTCGTGTCCGCGATGCCCTGGCGCCGCTGGGCGTGGCGGCGCGCGGCTGCGACTCGCCTCGGCGGCTGGCCGCGATGGTGCGCGAGCGTCTGGGCGAGCACAGCGATCTGCTGGCGTACGAACTCGACGCGCTCGATCGCCTCCGCTACGGGCCGCAGGCGCGGCAGCGCCCCGACCCGGCCTGGTGGCAGCGCTTTTCGTTCGAGGCCTCGCGGCTGCGTCGCGCACGCCACGGTCGAGCAGCCTTGCGCGCGGGGTAGTCGAACCCTGCGACGGCGCCATGCCGACGCGACGGCACTGCTGTGCCGCAGCCGAGCGGCCTCGCCTCAGCGGCTTGCCTGCTCGGCCGTGCCTGGCGAGACCTCGGGCGCTCCGAGCGGCCGCTGCGTCCAGTGCCAATAGCGCCGCCGCGCGTCGCGCGAGCACTGTGCGGCGCCGTCGCGCCATGTCCAGGCGCCGCAGCGGTCGCTGCGCACCAGCGCGATTCCGTGCGCCCGATACCGCAACTCGATCTCCGGCGCCGGATGGCCGAAGCGACTGCGGTAGCCCGCCTGGACCAGCGCGACCTGCGGCTGCACCGCGTCGACGAAGGCCGCACTCGACGACGTCTTGCTGCCGTGGTGCGGCACCAGCATCAACATGCTTTGCAGCGTCGATCCCGCGCGGGCGAGCAGTGCCGCTTCCTGCCTGGCTTCGATGTCGCCACTGAGCAGCGCGCTGCGGCCGGCCGCGTCGCTGACCCGCAGCACACACGACAGCGCGTTAGACTTGGTTGCGACGGCGTAGTCGGCCGCGTCGGGATGCAGCACCTCGAAAGCCACGCCGTCCCATTGCCAGCGATGACCCGCCACACAGCGCCGGTGCGATGCGACCCCGGCGAGCAGCGGGTGCTCGGGTGCCAGCGACGTGCTCCAGTGGGCCACCGGCACTGCGGCGCGCACCGAAGCCGCGCCACCGACGTGATCGCTGTCGCGATGGCTGAGCATCAGCAGATCGATGCGCCGCTCGCCGCGTGCGCGCAGCAACGGCACGATGATGCGCTGGCCGGCGTCGGCATCGCGCGCGTACCCCGGCCCGGTGTCGTACAGCAGCAGATGCGAATGCGTGCGCACCAAGGCCGCGGTGCCCTGCCCGACGTCGGGCACCACGAGCTCGAAATGCCCCGGTGGCGGATGCGCCACGGCCGGCAGCAGGAGCGGCATCGCCAGTGGCACCGCCAACAGGCGCAGCCGCCAAGGCAGCGGCAGCAGGCCGAGCAGCGCCGCGGCCGTCCCTGCGATGGCGGCCCATGTCGGCGCCGCCGGTACCGTCCACACCGCGGCCGGCCACGTCGTGATGACTTGCAGCAGCCAGACCAGCCCCGCCACCGCTGCGGCCGCCGGCTGCCACAGCCACGGGACGATCATGCCGGTCAATGCCAGCGGCGTGACGACCAGCGTGACCCACGGTATGGCCACCAGATTGGCGGCGAAACCGACCAGCGACACCTGCTGAAAGAACGCCAGCGACAACGGTGCCAGCCCGAGCGTGGCGATCACCTGCGTGCGCAACGCCGTTCGCAGGCGCGCCGGCAACGCAGCCGGGGACGCGCCGGTTTGCAGGGGGTCGCTCGCCATCAGCAGGCCCACTGCGGCGAACGACAACCAGAACCCTGCCTGCAGCAGCGCCCACGGGTCCACTGCCGTGACGACCACGGCCGCGGCCGCGAGCACCAGAGGCCACGGCCAATGCGTGCCTGCGGCACGCAGCAGCACGGCGGCGGCGAGCATCAGCAGTGTGCGTTGCGCGGGCACGCCGAAGCCGGCCAGCAGCGCGTACAGCGCCGCCACCAGCAACCCGCCCGCACGGCCGGCCTGCGGCGCCGGCCACCACAGGCACGCGCGGCTGCTGCGTCGCCACGCCCAGCCGATGAGGCCACCGGCCAGCCAGGCGAACATCGTGATATGCACGCCGCTGATGCTCATCAGATGCGCCACGCCGGCGTCGCGGAACAGATTCCAGTCGTCGCGAGCGATCGCCGCCTGGTCGCCGACCGCGAGCGCGGCCAGCACACCGGCGGCCCGGGTGTCGCGCACGCGCAGCAGCAGCGCATCGCGCACCGCCTGGCGCGCGCGCTCGATCGGCCGCCACGCGCCTTCGCCGAGCAGCCGAGGCTGCGGCCCTGCCACGGTGTTGCGCACGATGCCGGTGGCGCCGAAACCCTGCTCGAACAACCACAACTCGCCGTCGAAGCCGTGCGGATTCATCGCCGCGTGCGGCCGGCGCAGACGCAGCGGCAACTGCCAGCGCTGCCCCGCGCGCAGATCGACCTGCGGCGCGGCGAGCGAGCCGTCGTCGGCGGTGTGCGACCACGACAACGCCAGCAACTTCGGCAGCGCCACGGCGCGTCCATCGGTCGAGGCCGACTCGACGGCAAAGACGAAACGCACGCCGTCGCTCGAAAGCTGCGGCATGCGGTCGACGCTGCCCGTGACCAGCAGGTTGCGGCCCTCGAGGGCACCCGACAGCTGCGCAGCAAGGCGCTGCTCGGCGCGCCAGGCGGTGCTGCCGAACGCAGCCATCGCCAACGCGACGCACAGCAGCGCGTGGCTCGCGCGGTGTTGCCACAGTGCCACCAGCACCACACCCAAGAGCCCGCCCGTCGCGCAGGCGAGGTTCGCGCCCGCCGGCCACAGCGACGGTTGCTGCAACTGCAGCGCCACGCCGCCGAGCCAGGCCAGCATCGCGCTGGCCCAGCGCCACCCAGGGTCGCCGGCGGCTGCGTGCATCGGCCGCAGTGTAGGTTCGCCGCCCGCAGTACGGACGCCGGACGCAAGCCCGCGGTACCATGCCCGCCTGCTCTCTCAACGACCGCCTCTCATGTCCGTCTACAACCGCCTCGAAACGCTGGGTATCAGCCTGCCGCCGTTGGCCACGCCGGCCGCCGCCTACGTGCCGTTCGTGCGCACCGGATCGCTGCTGTTTCTCTCGGGCCACATCGCGCGGCGCAACGGCAAGCCGTGGGTCGGGCAACTGGGCAACGGCGTGGCCACCGCCGAAGGCAAGGCCGCCGCCCGCGCGGTGGCGATCGAGCTGATGGGCACGCTGCATGCCGCGCTGGGCGACCTCGGCAAGGTCAAGCGCATCGTCAAGCTGCTCGGTCTGGTGAACAGCGCGCCCACGTTCACCGAGCACCATCTGGTGATCAACGGCGCATCGGAGCTGCTGGGCGAGGTGTTCGGCGAAGCCGGCGCCCATGCGCGGTCGGCCTTCGGCGTCGCGCAGATCCCGCTGGGCGCCTGCGTGGAGATCGAGCTGATCGCCGAAGTCGCGTGAGTCCCAGCGCTGCGGTCTCGCCCGATGGCCGCTGCATGACGCGGGCGGCGTCACGATGAGCCGCGCCGTCTTCGGGTTCACGCTGCTGGCATCGCTCGGTGCGATCGCCGCTGCGCTCGTGACCCAGTATGGGTTCGACATGCAACCTTGCCCTTGGTGCGTGCTGCAGCGGCTCGTCTTTGCCGCGCTGGCGCTGGTCGGGCTGCTCGGCCTGCTGTGGCGTGCGCGCACCGGCCGGCGCGTGGCGGCAACGCTGGGCGTCGTGCTGGCCGCGCTCGGGGTGGCCGCGGCGCTGTGGCAGCACGTGGTGGCGGCGCACTCGACGTCGTGCAACTTGACTCTGGCCGACCGCATCATCTCGGGCGCGCAGCTCGATGTCTGGCTGCCGCAGGTGTTCGCCGCCACCGCCTCGTGCGCCGACGCCGCGGTGTCGCTGTTCGGGCTGCCGTACGAATACTGGAGCCTGGCGCTGTTCGCCGTGCTCGGCGTGGCGCTGATGATGGCGCTGCTGCAGCGCGGCCGCTAGGGCCTGTTCACGCTACGGGCGCCAGTGCGAGCGGGCCTGGCAAGCCGCAGAGCTGGGCGTGACACCCCTTCAGCGCGTCGGCGCCACCCCGACGTGGCTGCGCTCGATGGCCGCGATGTCGGCCGCGCCGATCAGCGTCATCGTGCGCTCGAGTTCCTCGCGCAGCCGCTGCAGCACGGCATGCGCACCGGCCTGGCCGTCGCAGGCCAGCCCGAGCAGCGGCATGCGACCGACGAATGCCGCGCGCGCGCCGAGCGCCAGCGCCTTGACGATATCGCTGCCGCGCCGGATGCCGCTGTCGACGAACACCGGAATGCGCGCCTGCACGGCCTCGATCACCGGCGGCAGCGCCGCGATGCTCGCCGGTGCGGCGTCGAGCTGGCGGCCGCCGTGGTTGGAGACGACGAGCGCATCGACGCCGTGGGCCAGCGCACGCCGCGCATCGTCGGGGTGCAGAACACCTTTGAGCACCAGCGGTCCGTCCCACAGCCGGCGCAGCCATGCCAGCGACTCCCAGGTCAGGCTGCGGTCCATCGTGCGCGCGAGCATCGCCGCCTGCGCCTGCGCGCCGGCCGCGCCTTCGCCCTCGGTGAGGTTGACGAATCTCGGTGTGCCGTGGCGCAGTTGCGCGAGCAGCCAGCGCGGACGGGTGGCGACGTCGAGCACGGTGGCGATGCCGGGCCGCCATGGCAGCTTGAAACCGTTGCGCACGTCGCGTTCGCGCCAGCCGCTGACCGGCACGTCCACCGTCAGCACGAGCGCGTGGCAGCCGGCCGCGCGGGCACGCCGCACCATCTGCTCGGCGATGCCGCGCTCGGACATCACGTAGAGCTGGAACCACATCACCGCTGCCGCGCCGCCCGCATCGCGCACCGCGTCGCGCACGACCTCGACGCGCGAGTTCGACGCAGTGGACAGCACGAACGGCAGACCTGCGCCGGCGGTCGCGCGCGCCAGCAGCACGTCGCCGCCTGCTCGCACCAGACCGTTCAGGCCGAGCGGCGCGACGCCGATCGGAGCTGCCCAGCGGGAACCGAACACCTCGACGCCGGTATCGACCCGCGCCGTGTCGCGCAGGCAGGTGGGCCACAGGTGCAGCCGCTCCAGCTCGGCGAGGTTGCGTTGCAGGCAGCGCTCGTCCTCGGCAGCGCCGTCGACGTAGTCGAACACGAAGCGCGGCAGACGCCGCCGCGCGCGGCGCCGCAGATCGGCGAAATTCAGCAGCATCGCGACGCCGGTCTGGTACGCGGACGGTCAGCCACGGCGTGGCTGGGCAGCGCGACCAACCGCGTCAGGCTCATCGAGCCGGAGATCGGGGGCGGCGGCAAACAGCGCCGGAGGGCCGGCACCGTGGCGCCGATCGATCCGTGCATCGCCCGCGACGGCCGCGCGTGCGCCGGTCTTGCGACCACGGCTAGCGCAACGAGGCGTTGATTTTCGCCAGCGCATTCGCGCCGGGGCACAGCTCGGTCTCGCCCAGCGTGTTGAGCGGCTTGTGCACGGTCTTCAACGCGGCGTGCAGATCGCCGGCACGGGTGTCGACGTAGATCAGGCCCGTGACCACCTCGCCGGTGGCCTGCAGTTGCTGCAGATGATTCATCGCCCCGAGCCGGTCGGTAGGGTCGTAGTCGGCGTGCAGCTTGCGCAGCCGCATGATCGAGCCGTCGGCGTTGGGCAGGTCGAGCGTCTCGCCGGGCGCCGGCTCGGCCTTGATCTCGGGGCCGAGGGCGATGAAGTCGATGCGGTTCATCGCCTCGTTGTGCTGGCGCACGTACTCGTAGCTGCGTGTGCTGCCGTCGTGGTTGTTGAACGCCACGCACGGGCTGATGACGTCGAGGAAGGCCGCGCCGCCGTGCTCGATGGCGCCCTTGATCAGCGGCACCAGCTGCGCCTTGTCGCCCGAGAAGCCGCGCGCGACGTAGGTGGCGCCGAGCTGCAGTGCCATGCCGACCAGGTCGACCGGCGAGTCGTTGTTGATCGCGCCCTTCTTGCTGCGGCTGCCGCGGTCGGCGGTGGCCGAGAACTGGCCCTTGGTGAGGCCGTAGACGCCGTTGTTCTCGACGATGTAGACCATGCGCACGCCGCGGCGCATGGCGTGCGCGAACTGCCCGAGGCCGATCGACGCCGAATCGCCGTCGCCCGACACGCCGAGGTACAGCAGCTCTCGGTTGGCCAGGTTGGCGCCGGTGAGCACGCTGGGCATGCGGCCGTGCACGGTGTTGAAGCCGTGGCTGGCGCCGAGGAAGTAGTCGGGCGTCTTCGAGCTGCAGCCGATGCCCGAGAGCTTGGCCACGCGGTGCGGCTCGACGTCGAGCTCCCAGCAGGCCTGCACGATCGCCGCCGAGATCGAGTCGTGGCCGCAGCCGGCGCACAGCGTCGACACCTTGCCTTCGTAGTCGCGCCGCGTGTGGCCGACCTTGTTCCTGGCCAGCGTGGGGTGGTGCAGGCGCGGTTTGGCGATGTAGGTCATGGCAGGTTCACACCTTCTCGCGGCGCGGCGAAACCGCCAGCGCGTGCACGTGCTTGGTGATGGCGTCGGTGATGAAGCGCGCGGTGATCGGCGTGCCGTCGTAGTGCAGCACCGCGATCAGCCACGCCGGATCGATCTCCAGCTCGTTGATCAAGAGCGTGCGCATCTGCGCGTCGCGGTTCTGCTCGACGACGAAGACATGGTCGTGCGCGTCGATGAACTCGCGCACGCTGTCGGGGAACGGAAATGCGCGCAGCCGCATCGCGTCGAGGTGGATGCCCTCGCCGGCCAGCGCCGCCAGCGCCTCGTCCATCGCCGGCGCGGTGGAGCCGAAGTAGATCACGCCCAGCCGCGTCTTCTTGGCCGCGGCGCGCACCAGCGGCTGCGGCACCAGCTTCGCCGCGGTGTCGAACTTCTTCAGCAGCCGCTGCACGTTGTAGATGTAGTCGGGCCCGGCCTCCGAGTAGCGCGCGTACGGGTCGCGCGTGGTGCCGCGCGTGAAGTAGGCGCCGCGCGTGGGATGCGTGCCGGGGAGCGTGCGCCACGGGATGCCGTCGCCGTCGACGTCCTTGTAGCGGCCGAAGTCGCGGCCGGCCTCGAGGTCGGCCGCGCTCATCACCTTGCCGCGGTCGTAGCGACGGGCGTCGTCCCACTGCAGCGGCTCGCACAGACGTTGATTCATGCCGATGTCGAGGTCGGTCATCACGAACACCGGCGTCTGCAGGCGGTCGGCCAGGTCGAGCGCCGCCGCGGCATGCTCGAAGCACTCGGCCGGGTCCTGCGGCAGCAGCATCGGGTGCTTGGTGTCGCCGTGCGACGCGTAGGCACTCGAGATCAGGTCGGCCTGCTGGGTGCGCGTGGGCATGCCGGTGGACGGCCCGCCGCGCTGCACGTCGATGATCGTCATCGGGATCTCGGCGAAGTACGCCAGCCCGATGAACTCGGTCATCAGCGACACGCCGGGGCCCGAGGTGGCGGTGAAGGCGCGTGCGCCGTTCCAGCCGGCGCCGGTGACGATGCCGATCGAGGCGATCTCGTCTTCGGCCTGGATGATCGCGAAGCGGTTCTCGCCGGTCTCGGGGTCGACGCGCAGCTTGCGGCAGTAGCGCTCGAACGCCTCGGCGAGCGACGACGACGGCGTGATCGGATACCAGGCGCACACGGTGGCACCGCCGTAGACGCAGCCCAGCGCGGCGGCCGCGTTGCCCTCCATGAAAATGCGCTCGCCCACCAGGTTGGCGCGCCGCACCTTGAGGCCCATCGCCGGGCTGCGCGGCGGGCGCAGATGGTCGGTGGCGAAGCTGCGGCCGGCGTGCAGCGCGCGCACGTTGCTTTCGAGCAGGCGCTCCTTGCCCTTGTACTGCTCGCCGAACAGGCTCTCGATGACTGCGGGGTCGACGTCCATCAGCACCGACAGCGCACCGAGCACCATGATGTTCTTGAACAGCGTGCGCTGGCGCGGGTCTTCGTAGGTGGCGTTGCAGATCGCGGTGACCGGCATGCCGATGACGTTGATGTCCTCGCGGAACGCGCTGGCCGGCAGCGGCTTGGTGCTGTCGTAGAAGAGGTAGCCGCCGGGCTCGATCTCGGCGACGTCGGCGTCCCAGGTCTGCGGGTTCATCGCCACCATCATGTCGATGCCGCCGCGCCGTCCGAGCCAGCCCTGCTCGCTGACGCGCACCTCGTACCAGGTGGGCAGGCCCTGGATGTTGCTCGGGAAGATGTTGCGCGGGCTGACCGGCACGCCCATGCGCAGGATGGCCTTGGCGAACAGCTCGTTGGCCGAGGCCGAGCCCGAGCCGTTGACGTTGGCGAACTTGACGACGAAGTCGTTGACGGCTTCGATGCGCTTCATGCCAGCACTCCTGCGCGCGGGGTGGCCGGCGTGCTGTCGCGGCAGCGCGGCCCGGCCTTGGTGGTCAGCAGCAGGAACTTCTGCATGTCCCAGGCGCCGGTGGGGCAGCGCTCGGCGCACAGCCCGCAGTGCAGGCAGACGTCCTCGTCCTTGACCATCACGCGCCCGGTCTTCAACGGCGCGCCGATGTACAGCGCCTGTGCCAGGTTGGTCGCCGGCGCGCTCAGCCGGGTGCGCAGATCGGCCTCGTCGCCATTGACGGTGAAGGTGATGCAGTCGGTGGGGCAGATGTCGACGCAGGCGTCGCATTCGATGCACAGCTTGGGCGAAAACACCGTCTGCACGTCGCAGTTCAGGCAGCGCTGCGCCTCCTTGAAGGCGGTGGCGGCGTCGAAGCCGAGTTCGACCTCGACCTTGATGCTCTTGAGCGCCTGCTCGGCCTTCTGCCACGGCACCTTGAAGCGCAGGTCGTCCGACGGCGCGTTGTCGTAGCTCCACTGGTGGATGCCCATCTTCTGCGACATCAGGTTCACGTGCGGCGGCGGGCGCCGCGTCACGTCCTCGCCGGCGAGCAGGCGGTCGATCGATACCGCGGCCTCGTGGCCGTGCGCCACCGCGGTGATGATGTTCTTGGGCCCGAACGCGGCGTCGCCGCCGAAGAACACCTGCGGCAGCGACGACTGGAACGTGGTTTCGTTCAGCTCGGGCAGCCCCCACTCGTTGAACGCGATGCCGGCGTCGCGCTCGATCCACGGGAAGGCGTTCTCCTGCCCCACCGCCACCAGCACCTCGTCGCACGCGAAGTCGACATCGGGTGCGCCGGTGGGCTTGAGCGTGCGCCGGCCCTTGGCGTCGTAGACCGATTCGACGATCCGGAAGCGCATGCCGGTGAGCCGGCCGCCTTCGTGCAGGAAGGCCAGTGGCACGTGGCACGGCAGGATCGGGATGCCCTCGTGCATCGCGTCTTCCTTCTCCCACGGCGAGGCCTTCATGTCGTCGAAGGTCGAGCGCACGATCACCTTGACGTCATCGGCGCCCAGGCGGCGAGCCGAGCGGCAGCAATCCATCGCGGTGTTGCCGCCGCCGAGCACGATGACGCGCTTGCCCACCTGGGTGACGTGGCCGAAGTACACCGACGCCAGCCAGTCGATGCCGATGTGGATCTTGGCTTTCGCCTCCTGGCGGCCCGGCACGTCGAGGTCGCGGCCGCGCGGTGCGCCGCAGCCGACGAACACCGCGTCGTAGTTCTGCGCCAGCAGCGCCTTCATCGAATCGACGCGCGTGTTGCCGCGAAACTCGACCCCGAGGCCGATGATGTAGCCGACCTCCTCGTCGATCACCTCTTCGGGCAGACGGAAGCGTGGCACCTGCGTGCGCATGAAGCCGCCGGCCTTGGCGTCGCCTTCGAACACGGTGACCGCGTAGCCCTGCACCGCGAGGTCGCGCGCCACCGCCAGCGACGCCGGCCCCGCGCCGACGCAGGCCACGCGCTTGCCGTTCTTCGCGGCGGGCGCGCGCGGCAGCATGGCGCGGATCTCGCCGCTCTTGAAGTCGGCTGCCACGCGCTTGAGGCGGCAGATCGCTACGGGCTCGGGCTTTTGCGCGTTCTTCTCCTCGACGCGGCCGCGCCGGCAGGCGGGCTCGCAGGGTCGATCGCAGGTGCGGCCGAGGATGCCGGGAAAGACGTTGCTCTCCCAGTTGACCATGTAGGCTTCGTTGTAGCGGCCCTGCGCGATCAGACGGATGTACTCGGGGACGGGGGTGTGGGCCGGGCAGGCCCATTGGCAATCGACGACCTTGTGGAAGTAGGTCGGATCCGCCACGTCAGTGGGGTGCACTCAGGTTGTCTCCTGCGGGCCCGCTTCGCATGGCCACGGCGCGTGGCCTCTCGCAAACGATCCCGCGAATCGCAAACGCGGCGAGTCTACGGCAGATGGAATAGCCGAGCGCGAGTGCCTGCCCGCAGCGGCGGGTCATGCCGGCATCACGCGCACGCCGGATTTCATGCCCGGCGCCAGCTTGCCCTTGCGTGCGCGCCTGCCCTCGAAGCCGGCAAGCCCAGCGTCGTGCAGGGTCTCCTGCTTCGGCTTGCCGGCGCGACTCGCACCTTGCACCGTCAACGCGTCGTGGAAGGTGGCCACCGAGATCAGCGGATCCTTGGCGTCGACGGCCATCAGCGTCAGGCCGCGTCCGCCGTTGGGCTGCAGCTTCACCTCGTCGAGCGCGAACACCAGCAGATGCCCCGACCGCGACAGGCACGCCAGCCGGTCGTGGCCCGGGCCCACCGCGATCGGCGGCAGCAGGTGATCGTCGGCCTCGAGCGACAGGAAGGCCTTGCCGCCGCGCTGGCGGCTGTGCAGGTCGGCGGCGCGCGCCTGCAGGCCGAAGCCTCCGGTGTTGGCCAGCATCAGCGTGGTCTCGCCGGCGCCTGCGAAGTAGTGCACGGCCTGCGTGCCGCTCTCGAGCTCGACCAGCGAGGTGATCGGCTGGCCGTCGCCGCGTCCGCCGGGTAGCGCCGAGACCGCCACGCTGTAGACGCGGCCGTTGCTGCCGAACGCCAGCAAGGTGTCGACGCTGCGGCAGCCGAAGGTGCCGTACAGGCCGTCGCCGGCCTTGAAGGCCAGCGTATCCGCGTCGACCTCGTGGCCTTTCATCGATCGCACCCAGCCTTTTAGGCTCACCACCACGGTGACCGGCTCGTCGACGACGCGGATCTCGGCCACCGCCCGCTTCTCGGCCTGGATCAGCGTGCGGCGCTCGTCGCCGTGCGCCTTGGCGTCGGCCTCGATCTCCTTGATCACCGTGCGCTTGAGCGTCGCCGCGCTGCCGATGATGTCTTCGAGCTTGCCCTGCTCGTCGCGCAGCTCCTTCAGCTCCTGCTCGATCCTGATCGCTTCGAGCCGCGCCAGCTGGCGCAGCCGAAGGTCGAGGATGTCGTCGGCTTGTCGATCCGTGAGCTTGAACTTCGCGATCAGCGCGGGCTTGGGCTCGTCGCTCTTGCGGATGATGCGGATCACCTCGTCGACGTTGAGCAGCACGAGCTGCCGGCCCTCGAGGATGTGGATGCGATCGAGCACCTTGTGCAGCCGATGCTGCGTGCGCCGCTGCACGGTGGCCTGGCGAAAGGCGATCCACTCGACGAGCACCTCGCGCAGGCTCTTCTGCGTGGGCCGGCCGTCGCGCCCGACCATCGTCAGGTTGACCGGCGCGCTGGTCTCGAGGCTGGTGTGCGCCAGCAGCGTGGCCGACAACTCGGCGACGTCGACCGTGCGCGTCTTGGGCTCGAACACCAGCCGCACCGGCGCGTCCTTGCCCGACTCGTCGCGCACGGTGTCGAGCACCGCGAGCACCGTCTGCTTGAGCAGCACCTGTTCCTGCGTGAGCGCCTTCTTGCCGAGCCTGACCTTGGGGTTGGTCAGCTCCTCGATCTCCTCGAGCACCTTCTGCGCGCTGGTGGCCGGAGGCAGCTCGGTCACCACCAGCTGCCACTGGCCGCGCGCCAGGTCTTCGATCTTCCAGCGCGCACGCACCTTCAGCGAGCCGCGGCCGCTGGCGTAGGCGGCGCGGATGTCGTCGTCGCTGCTGATGATCTGCCCGCCGCCGGGATAGTCGGGGCCCGGCAGCAGCGCGTACAGCTCGTCGTCGCCGAGCTTGTCGTTCCTGATCAGCGCCACCGCGGCGGCGGCCACTTCGCGCAGGTTGTGGCTCGGGCACTCGGTGGCCAGGCCCACCGCGATGCCCGAGGCGCCGTTGAGCAGCACGAACGGCAGCCGCGCCGGCAGCAGCGTCGGCTCTTCGGTCGAGCCGTCGTAGTTGGGCACGAAGTCGACCGTGCCTTCGTCGATCTCGTCGAGCAGCAGGCGAGCGATCGGGCTCAGCCGCGCCTCGGTGTAGCGCATCGCCGCCGCGCCGTCGCCGTCGCGGCTGCCGAAGTTGCCCTGGCCGTCGACCAGCGGGTAGCGCTGCGAGAACCCCTGCGCCATGCGCACCAGCGCGTCGTACGCCGCGGTATCGCCGTGCGGATGGAACTTGCCGAGTACGTCGCCGACGACGCGCGCGCTCTTCACCGCCTTGGCGCCCTGGGCGCCGTAGCCCAGGCCCATGCGCTGCATCGAGTAGAGGATGCGCCGCTGCACCGGCTTCAGGCCGTCGCTCACATCGGGCAGCGCGCGGCCCTTGACCACCGACAGCGCGTACTCGAGGTAGGCGCGCTCGGCGTACTGCGCGAGCGGCACGACGCCGTCGTCGGCCGGCGGCATCAACGAGAGTTGTTCGGGCATAAGGGGTTGTTGTCGGATGCGCCGCCGCGTTCAGCGCGGAAACCGTTCGCGCAGCTTGACCTTCCAGAACTTGCCGGTCGACGTGCGCGGGACGCCGTCGATCACCTCGTAGCGGTCGGGCAACTGCCACCTCGCGAAGCCATGCTTCAGCAGGTGATCGCCCAGCTCGTCGGGAGCCGCCGTCTTGCCCGGCTTGAACACCACGCACGCCAGCGGTCGCTCGCCCCATTTGTCGTGCGCAATCGCGATCACCGCCGCCTCGGCCACGCTGTCGTGCGCCATCAGCGCATTTTCGAGATCGACCGACGAGATCCACTCGCCGCCAGACTTCACCAGATCCTTGGTGCGATCGGTGATCCGCAGATAGCCCAACGCATCGAGCGTGCCGACATCGCCGGTGCGCAGCCAGCCGTCGGGGGTGAACTTGTCCGCCGGCGAGCCCACGCGGTGGTACGAGCCGGTGATGAACGGCCCGCGCACCTGCACCTCGCCCATCGTGGCGCCGTCCCACGGCGCGAACGAGCCGTCGTCGGTCTGCAGCCGCAGCGACACCAACGGTACCACCATGCCGGCGGTGGCGGCGCGCTTGAACTGCTCGTCGGCGCTGGCGTCGCGCAGCTCGTGGCGCGCAAAGACCGCGGTGGCCAGCGGCGAGGTCTCGGTCATGCCCCAGCCCTGCTGGATCGTGATGTCGTGGCGCGCGAAGGCGCGGATCAGCGACTCGGGCACCGCCGCGCCGCCGACCAGCGAACGCATGCCGCGCGGCAGCTTCCAGCGCGTCGAGCCCTCGGCGAGCGCGCGCTCGTAGGCCTGGATCAGCCCGAGCCAGATCGTCGGTACGCCCAGCGACAGCGTGGGTGGCTGCAGCGTGATCAGGTCGAGCAGGTCGTCGGGGTGCAGGTGCGGCCCGGGGAACACGAGCTTGGCGCCCTGCATCACCGCGCCGTAGGGCATGCCCCAGCTGTTGGCGTGGAACATCGGCGTCACCGGCAGCACGACGTCGGTGTTGCGCAGGCCCCAGATGTCGGCCCCCATCGCCACCAGCGTGTGCAGGATCGTCGAGCGGTGCGAGTAGACGACGCCCTTGGGCCGCCCGGTGGTGCCCGACGTGTAGCACATCGCCACCGGGTCGTTCTCGTCGTGCTCCGGGTACTCGAAGCGCGAGGCATCGCCGTCGCGCAGCAGCGCTTCGTAGTCGACCAACGACGCGTCGACCGCAGCGCCCGAGAACGGAAAGACGATCACCTTCTCGAAGCGGTGCAGACCCGCGAACTGCCGGTACAGCGGCAGCAGGATGTCGTCGACGATCAGGAACCGGTCCTCGGCGTCGCCGGCAATCCAGCCGAGTTCGTCGGCGGCCAGGCGCAGGTTGAGGGTGTGCATCACGCCGCCGGCCGCCGGAATGCCGAAGTAGCACTCCAGGTGCGCGTGGTGGTTCCAGCACAGCGTGGCCACGCAGTCGCCACGGCGCAGGCCGAGCTTGCGCAGCGCTGCCGCCAGTTGGCGCGTGCGGGTGGCGAACTCGCCGTAGCTGTGATGCCGCAGCGACTTGTCGGGCAGCCGCGAGACGATCGAACTGCCCGACAGCATCGTTCGTGCGCGCTCGATCACGTCGTTGAGCGACAGCCGAACCTGCATCATCGTGGCTTGCATCGGGGCCTCCTCAGGGGTGGATCCTCAACTGCTGCGCACCGCGCGAGTGCCGGCGCTGCAGCAGCGCCCAGTACAGCTCGAGCACCTGCTGCACGTGCGCGCGCGTCTCGTCGATCGGCGGCAGGCGGCCGCCGTTGCGCCGCACCGCGTCGCTGCCGGCGCTCCACGCGGCCAGCGCGAGGTCGATGCGGCGGTGCCGCTCGAGCAACTGCGCCATCAGCCGTGCGCCGACACCGATGTTGACGCGCGGCTCGGCCAGCCGGCGCGCCACCTCGCGCGGGTCGGTCTTGCCCAGCAGCGGCGCGGCGGTGGCCGGCATGATCTGCATCAGCCCGACCGCTCCCTTGGGCGACACCGCACGCTCGTCGAAACCCGACTCCACCGCGATCAGCGCGTTGAGCAGCTCGCTGTCGACGCCGTGCCTGGCCGCGGCCTCGCGCACCCATGGCTGCACGCGCCGGACCTCGGGCGCGATCTCGAGCCAGGTCAGGATCGCCGATGGCGAGGTGGCCTTGCCTGGCACCTTGTCGGCCTTGGGCGTCGCGCCGTCGCCGATCACCAGACCGTAGCGCGAATCGAGTTGCCGCTCGGCGAAATGCGCGACGCCGTTGCCGTCGACGTAACCCCACAGCGCGGCGTGCGCGATCACGCTGCCGCCGAGCGTCGCGGCGGCGACCGCGGCGGCCTTCATCCAGGCTCCAGTCCGAGGGCCACGCGCGCCGCGTACTCGCGGTCGAGCATGCTCATCACGATCAGCGAGTCGTAGCCCGCGCCGGTCGCGCCGTCGGCGCCGACGCCACCGATGCTGACGCGCACGCTCTCGCGCAGCCGGCCCTCCTCGACGAAGCCCTCGCTCTGGTAGAGCGCGAGCGCGCGCGTGTTGAGCGACTTCACGTCGAGCCAGAAGCGGTGCGCGCGCAGATCGCGAAACGCCATGCGCTTGAGCTGTCGCACGCATTCGCGGCCGAGCCCCTGCCCCTTGGGCTGCAGCACCACGCGCTTGAGCTCGACGCTGCCGTGCGGGTTGCGGCAGCCTTGCAGGATCACGAAGCCCGCCGCCTCGTAGCCCTCGCCGGCCTCGACGATGAAGTGGCGGAAATCCGGGAACCGCACCGCGCCCTCGTGCTGCGTTCGCTCCCACGGCGTGATGAACGGCAGGTTCTGCGCATCGGTCTCGACCGAGATCACGAAGTCGAGGTCCGACAGCATCGTCGGACGCAGGCGCAACCGCGACGAGCGCGCGGCTTCGGTGTCGGCCGGGACGCTCATCGCCAGCCCTGTGCCCGGGGGCCGTCGCGCCCCGAAAGGGAGAGGTCTCGACTAGACATCGAGCTCCACCGTATCGGCCTTGAGTTCCATCAGCTCGCGCCGCGCCTGCGCCTCGCCCTTGCCCATCAGCCGAGTCAGCGACTGCGTCGTCGCCGCGGGACCCAGCTCGCTGTAGGCCACTTGGAGCAGGCGCCGCGTGTCGGGGTTCAGCGTGGTTTCCCACAGTTGTTCGGCGCTCATCTCGCCCAGGCCCTTGAAACGGCTGATGGTCCAGCTGTTGTCGCGCGCACCCTCCTTGCGCAGCTTGTCGAGCGTGGCGGCCAGCTCGCCGTCGTCGAGCGCGTAGATCTTGGCGGCGGGCTTTTTGCCGCGCGCCGGGGCGTCCACCCGGTACAGCGGCGGCTTGGCCACGTGGATGTGGCCGTGCTCGATCAGCTTCGGAAAGTGGCGGAAGAACAGCGTCAGCAGCAGCACCTGGATGTGCGAGCCGTCGACGTCGGCATCGCTCAGGATGCACACCTTGCCGTAGCGCAGTGCGCCGAGATCGGGTTCGTCTTCAGGGCCGTGCGGGTCGACGCCGATCGCCACCGCGATGTCGTGGATCTCGGTGTTGGCGAACAGCCGGTCGCGCTCGACCTCCCAGGCGTTGAGCACCTTGCCGCGCAGCGGCAGGATGGCCTGCGTCTCCTTGTCGCGACCGGCCTTGGCCGAGCCGCCCGCGCTGTCGCCTTCGACCAGGAACAGCTCGTTGAGCGCAAGGTCGCGGCTCTCGCAGTCGGTGAGCTTGCCCGGCAGCACCGCAACCCCCGAGCCCTTGCGCTTCTCGACCTTCTGGCTGGCGCGCTGGCGAGTCTGCGCCTGACGGATCACCAGCTCGGCGAGCTTGCGGCCGTGCTCGACGTGCTGGTTCAGCCACAGCTCGAACATCGGCCGCACGTAGCCCGCCACCAGCCGCAGCGCGTCGCGGCTGTTGAGCCGCTCCTTGATCTGGCCCTGGAACTGCGGGTCGAGCACCTTGGCGCTGAGCACGAAGCTGGCGCGCGCGAACACGTCTTCGGGCATCAGCTTGACGCCCTTGGGCAGCAGCGCGTGCACCTCGATGAAGGCGCGCACCGCGGCGAACAGGCCCTCGCGCAGGCCGGCCTCGTGGGTGCCGCCGGCCACCGTGGGGATCAGGTTGACGTAGCTCTCGCGCAGCGGCTGGCCCTCCTCGGTGAAGGCCACGCACCAGGCGGCACCCTCGCCTTCGGCGACGTTCTCGGTTTCGGCGTCGGAGGCGAAGCGCTCACCCTCGAACAGCGGGATCACCGGCTCGCCGGCGAGCGACTGCGTCAGGTAGTCGCGCAGGCCGCCCTTGAACAACCAGCTCTGCTTGTCTTCCTTGCCGCCGGCCTTCTCGTAGCTCAGGCTGACCGTGACGCCGGGCATCAGCACCGCCTTGCTGCGCAGCAGGTGCATCAGGTCGTGGCGCGGCAGCTCGCTGCTCTCGAAGTACTTCGCATCGGGCCACACGCGCACCGTGGTGCCGTGCGCGCGCTCGTCGGCCTTGGGCTTGCGCAGCTTGAGCTTCTCGACCACCTCGCCGCCGGCGAACGCCATCGTCGCCACCTCGCCGTCGCGCGCGACGGTCACTTCGAGCCGCCTGGCCAGCGCATTGGTGACGCTGACGCCCACGCCGTGCAGGCCGCCCGAGAAGCTGTAGGCTCCGCCGGCGCCCTTGTCGAACTTGCCGCCCGCGTGCAGGCGCGCGAACACGATCTCGAGCACCGGCACCTTCTCGTCGGGGTGCATGCCGAACGGGATGCCGCGGCCGTCGTCGGCCACCGACACCGAGCCGTCGGCGTGCACCGTCACCGCGATGCGTTTGCCGAAGCCCGCCAGCGCCTCGTCGGCGGCGTTGTCGATCACCTCCTGGATTACGTGCAGCGGGTTGTCGGTGCGCGTGTACATGCCCGGCCGCTGCTTGACCGGCTCGAGCCCCTTGAGCACGCGGATCGACTCCTCCGCGTACCTGCCCTGCTTGGTTGCCATGGCGCGATTATGAGGATCCCCCCGAGGCGGCCTGGCGGCGTTCGCTGGCAGGCGGCAGTCCACTGGACTGCCGCCGTTGCGCTCACCCCCCCAGGGGGGCGAGCCCGGACGCGGAAGGTCCGGTGGGCCGTCCGCGCCTGGCGAGCGGCCGAGCCGCCAGGCTCGGCGCGGCCTGCAAGGCCCGCCAGCGGACCGGCAGAGCCTGATCCGCGGCGGCCACTTGGATTCCGCTCTTGGCGTGCGCCGGTGAGCCTCAGCGCCGATAGCGCGCCATCGTCAGGCCGTCGAGGTCGATCTCGGGCTTGCGCCCCGAGATCAGGTCGGCGATCACGCGGCCGGTGCCGGCGGCCATCGTCCAGCCGAGCGTGCCGTGGCCGGTGGCGAGGTACAGGTTGGCGATCGGCGTCGGCCCGACGATCGGCGTGCCGTCGGGCGTCATCGGGCGCAGGCCGCACCAGAACTCGGCGCGCGCGAGGTCGCCGCCGCCGGGGAACAGATCGTTCACCACGTGCGTCAGCGTGGCGCGCCGAGGCTCGCGCAGCGCCAGGCTGTAGCCGGCGAGCTCGGCGGTGCCGCCGACGCGGATGCGGCTGCCCAGCCGGGTGACGGCGACCTTGTGCGTCTCGTCCATCACGGTCGACTCCGGCGCGCGCGTCGCGTCGACGATCGGCAGCGTGATCGAGTAGCCCTTGACCGGGTACACCGGAATGCGCAGCTTCAGCGTCTTCAGCATCAGCGGCGTGTAGCTGCCCAGCGCCATCACCACGGCATCGGCGGCGAGCACGCCGGCGGTGGTGCGCACGCCGGCGATGCGCTCGCCCGCCCGCTCGATGCCGAGGATCGTGGTGTCGAAGCGCAGCTTTGCGCCGCGCGCGGCGGCCATCGCCGCCAGGCGCTGCGTGAACAGGTGGCAGTCGCCGGTCTCGTCGCCGGGCAAACGCAGCGCACCGACGAACTTGTCCTGGGTCTGCGTCAGACCCGGCTCGACGCGCAGGAACCCCGCGCGGTCGAGCACCTCGTAGGGCACGCCGTACTGCTGCAGCACCTCGATGTCCTTGGCCGTGTCGTCGAGCTGCTTGCGGGTGCGGAACAACTGCAGCGTGCCCTGCGTGCGCTCGTCGTAGGCGATGCCGGTGTCGGCGCGCAGCGCCTTCATGCAGTCGCGGCTGTACTCGGCGATCGGCACCATGCGGCTCTTGTTGAGTGCATAGGCCCTGGCCGTGCAGTTGGCCAGCATCATCACGCCCCAGCGCCACATGGCCGGGTCGAGCAGCGGCCAGATCACCAGCGGGCTGTAGCGCATCAGCAGCCAGTGGATCGCCTTGATCGGCACGCCCGGGCCCGCCCATGGCGCCGAGTAGCCCGGCGACACCTCGCCGGCATTGGCGAAGCTGGTTTCCATCGCTGCCTCACCCCGACGCTCGACCAGTTCGACCTCGTGGCCGGCCTGCGTCAGGTAGTACGCCGCCGACACGCCGATCACGCCGCCGCCCAGCACCAGAACCCGCATCGCTCGCTCCCGCCCGCCTCGTGGCCGCAACTGTACCGGTGGCCGCTGTGCGGCCGCGGCGTGCGGCTTTGGGCTAGATTGCGTGCCATGCAAGGCCAACGCGCGCCCACGCTGTCGATGTCGCAGGTGTTGCTGTGCGGCGCCATGATCGTCACGCTGTCGATGGGCATCCGGCACGGCTTCGGGCTGTGGCTGCAGCCGATCACGATGGCGCGCGGCTGGTCGCGCGAGACCTTCGCCTTCGCGCTGGCGGTGCAGAACCTCGCGTGGGGCATCGCCGGGCCGATCGCCGGCGCGCTGGCCGACCGCTTCGGCGCCTACCGCGTGCTGGTGGCCGGTGCGCTGCTGTACGCGGCCGGGCTGGCGACGATGCCGCTG
Organism: Ideonella sp.; assembly: GCA_015075545.1. GTDB lineage: Bacteria > Pseudomonadota > Gammaproteobacteria > Burkholderiales > Burkholderiaceae_C > JAEUPI01. Next base: position 736,907 of record JABTUC010000001.1, read on the forward strand.
GCCGCCAACGGCGCGGCGTTCACGGGGGCCGCCGGGCTGCTGGTGGGCATCGCGCAATCGGGCGTCACCTATGCCGTCGTCTACGGCGTGATCGGCCGCAACATCGCGCCGCAGCGCCGTTCGTGGGCGATGGGGGTCACGGCGGCAGCCGGCTCGTTCGGCCAGTTCCTGATGCTGCCGGTGGAAAGCGCGCTCATCAGCCGGCTCGGCTGGGATCAGGCGCTGTACGCGCTGGCGCTGCTCGTGCTGGTGATCGCGCCGCTGGCGCTGGGCCTGCGCGAGCCCGTTCGCGCCGCGGCGGGTGGCGCATCGACGCAAGGCATCGGCGCGGCGCTGCGCGAGGCCTTCGGCGACCGCAGCTTCAATCTGCTGACGGCGGGCTACTTCGTGTGCGGCTTCCAGGTGGTGTTCATCGGCGTGCACCTGCCGAGCTACCTGAAGGACCGCGGCTTCGACCCGCAGGTGGCGACGATGGCGCTGGCGCTGATCGGCCTGTTCAACGTGTTCGGCACCTACGCCGCCGGCGCGCTGGGCCAGCGCTGGCCCAAGCGCTACCTGCTGTCGACGATCTACGCGGCGCGCTCGCTGGCGATCGTGCTGTTCCTGCTGCTGCCGCTGACCTCGACCAGCATCTACGTGTTCTCGGCCGCGATGGGCCTGCTGTGGCTGTCGACGGTGCCGCTCACCAACGCGGTGGTGGCGCAGATCTTCGGCGTGCAGTACCTGTCGATGCTCAGCGGCTTCGTCTTCCTCAGCCATCAGGTCGGCTCGTTCCTCGGCGTGTGGCTCGGCGGCAAGCTGTTCGACGCCACCGGCAGCTACGACGTGGTGTGGTGGATCGCGGTGGCGCTGGGCGTCTTCGCGGCGCTGATCAACCTGCCGGTGCGCGAAGTGCCGATCGCGCGGCCGCTGGCGGCTGCGGCCTGACGATGAACGCGTCCGCCGCATCCGGGCTGCGCCGCCGATTCTGGCGCAGCCTGGCGTGGGCAGCGGCGGCGCTGGCACTGGCTGCGGTGTTCGTCGCCTACCGCAACCCGCACCTCGTGTTCGATCTCGCCAACCGGCTCTGGGCCTGCTTCTGAGCGCCCCGCGCGAAATGACTCCGTCATTCCCGCTCGCTGGGCCACGGCAAGGCGGCCGAGCCCCGCTTGCCTGAGCGCCACGCGATGTCCGACACGCCGTCACCGTGGGTCGCGCGTTGGGCCGGCGCGATCGCGCCGTACGGTCGCGTGCTCGACCTCGCCTGCGGCCCCGGCCGCCACGTGCGTTACCTGGCGTCGCGCGGACTGCGCGTGACCGCGGTCGACCGCGATCGCGAGGCGCTGGCGCAGTCGCGCGGCATCGCAGCGGAGTCGATCGAAGCCGACCTCGAGGCCGACGCGTGGCCGCTGCCGGGCCGGCAGTTCGACGCGGTGGTCGTCACCAACTACCTTTGGCGCCCGCTGCTGCCGGCCATCGCCGCCTGCGTGGCCGACGGGGGATTGCTGCTCTACGAGACCTTCGCGCTCGGCCAGGAGCACTTCGGCCGTCCGAGCAACCCGCACTTCCTGTTGCGCCCGGGTGAACTGCTCGAGGCGGCGCAAGGCCTGCACGTGCTGGCGTACGAAGACGGCGTGGCCGCGCTGCCGGATCGACGCGTTCAGCGGCTGGCGGCCTGGCGCCCGCGCGGTGCCGACCCGCCGCGTCTCCAATAGGCGTGCTCGGCAAGCCCTAGAATCCCCACCCGGAACCCGGACCCAGCATGAAACCCATCGTAGGCAGCATCGTCGCGCTGGTGACACCGATGCTCGACAACGGCGACATCGACTACGCCGGCCTGCGCCGACTGATCGACTGGCACATCGCCGAAGGCACCGACTGCATCGGTGTCGTCGGCACCACCGGCGAGTCGCCCACCGTCACCGTCGAGGAGCACTGCGAGATCATCCGCGTCGCGGTCGAGCACGCCGCAGGGCGCGTGCCGATCATGGCCGGTGCCGGCGGCAACTCGACGCACGAGGCGATCGAGTTGTCGCGCTACGCCAAGAAGGTCGGCGCCGATTGCACGCTGCAGGTGGTGCCCTACTACAACAAGCCGTCGCAGGAGGGCATGTACCGGCACTTTCGCGCCATTGCCGAGGCGGTCGACATCCCGGTGGTGCTTTACAACGTGCCCGGCCGCACGGTGGCCGACCTGCAGCACGACACGGTGCTCAGGCTGGCGCAGGTCGACCGCATCGTCGGCATCAAGGAAGCCACCGGCAACATCGAGCGTGCGGCCTGGCTGATCAAGCAGGCGCCGCGCGGCTTCTCGATCTACTCGGGCGACGACGGCACCGCGGTGGCGCTGATGCTGCTGGGCGGGCACGGCAACGTCAGCGTCACGGCCAACGTGGCGCCGCGCCTGATGCACGAGCTGTGCATGGCGGCTGTCGACGGCCAGGCGCGCCGCGCTGCCGAGATTCAATTGAAGTTGCTGCCGCTGCATCGGCAGTTGTTCTGCGAGCCGAGCCCCACCCCCACCAAGTGGGCCATGGCGCGACTTGGCCTGTGCGGCGCCGCGCTGCGATTGCCGATGGTCGCGCTGACGGCCACCGGCCAGGCGCAGGTGGAGCAGGCGCTGCGCGAGGCGGGCCTGGTTTGACGCCGCCGCAGCCCGGGGCCGGCGCCTGCGCCGGTGTTTTGGAGACCCCTGAAGTGATCGTTCGTTCTGCAGTGACGCGCTGGGCCGCGGCCGGCTTTGCGGTGCTCGGCGTCGCCGCCTGCTCCAGTGTCGAGACCTTCCTCGCCGGCGACAAGATCGACTACAAGAGCCAGGCCAGCAAGACGGCGCCGCTCGAGGTGCCGCCGGATCTGACGCAACTCGCGCGCGACAGCCGCTACCAGCCGCAACGCGGCGTGGTGAGCGCCAGCGACCGCCAGACCGCCAGCGTTGCGGCTCCCGCGGCGTCGGTGCCGGTGGTGGCGCCCAACGCGATCGGCGAGATGCACATCGAGCGCGACGGCAACCAGCGCTGGCTGGTGACGCCGATTCCGCCCGACAAGCTGTGGCCGCAACTGCGGCAGTTCTGGACCGACGCCGGCTTCACGCTCGACATCGACGACCCGCAGACCGGCGTGATGGAAACCGACTGGGCAGAGAACCGCGCCAAGATTCCGATGGACGGCCTGCGGCGCTTGTTCGGAGGCGTGCTCGATTCGCTGTACTCCACCGGCGAGCGCGACCGCTTCCACGTCCGCGTCGAGCGCACGCCCACCGGCAGCGAGGTCTACATCAGCCATCGAGGCATCGAGGAGTACCTGTCGGACACGACGCGCGACGTGCCGGTGTGGCGCAACCGGCCGAGCGATCCGCAGCTCGAGGCGGCGATGCTGGTGCGTCTGATGATCAAGCTGGGCGGCAAGACCGAGGCGCCGACCCTGCAAGCGGCAGCGGCGCAGGACACCACGCCCGCCCGCGCGCGCGAGGTGGCAGGTGCGCCCGGTGCAACGCTCGAGTTCGACGAAAGCTTCGACCGTGCCTGGCGCCGCGTCGGGCTGGCGCTCGACCGCAGCGGGTTCACGGTCGAAGACCGCGACCGCGCGGCCGGGGTGTACTTCGTGCGCTACATCGATCCCAAGTACGCGGGCCGCGAGGAGCCCGGTTTCTTCGCCAAGCTGTTCGGTTCCGACAAGGACCCCGGCGCGCCGCAGCGCTACCGCATCGTGCTCAAGGGCAGCGGCGAGAAGACCCAGGTCACGGTACAGACCTCGCAGGGTGCACCCGAGAAAGGCGCGCCCGGCAAGCAGATCGTCGCGCTCCTGGTCAATGAACTGAAATAACGCCGCGTTGCGGGTACGGCAAGCAAACAGGCCGCCCGAGGGCGGCCTGTTGCATCGGCAGCAGCCTGCTCTTTACTTCGAAGCGGCGGCAGCGGCGGCATTGGCCGCGGCACCCGCGGCGGCCGACGCTGCAGCGTCGGCAGCCGACTTGGCTTCGGCGGCGACCTCGCTGGCGGCGGCAGTCACCGCGGAAGCCGCGGCGGCGGCCGGAGCGGCCGCAGGCGCCGGTGCCGGCGCCGGTGCGGGGGTTTCGGTCTTGCCGCAGGCCGCGAGCGTGGCGGCAGCGAACAGGGCCAACAGGAGCGACTTGTTCATGCTTGTCCTCGAAGGGGTAAACCGGTTGGGGAGGTGGATCTCACCGGCACTCGATGTGATGCGCGCCTGCCGCCGCGGTCCGGTGCCGCGACTCCAGGCGATACGGTGTCCAGCGGAAAATTATATTCGGGGAGACCCTGATCCCTCAGAGCCCCAGCACCGTTACCGGCCAGGCCGGTTCGCAGCGTTGCACCAACGCATCAACGCGCTCGCGCTGCAGCACGCAGGTGCGGCGCCCGCTGCTCCAGCGCGCCTGCCAGCGCTCGCGATCGAGCAGTTCGAGGCATTCTGCGTCGAGCAGCAGCAGCGAAGGCATGTCGGTCGGGTCGACCTCGGTCGGCGCGAGGCACTCCAGCGCATGCGCGAACGGCTTGCGCCAGGCGGCAAACCGCGGCTGATGGCGCTCGACGAGATCGAACCGTAACGCCACCAGGCGAAGCCGCCGCGCGGGCAACTGGATCCAGCGCGTCAACGCGTCGACCACCGCCGGATCGTCGAGCGGCCACGGCGAGAAGTCGGCATCGACCAGCGTGAGGTCGCGGCCCGAGGTCTTGTCGAGCGCAGTCAGGCGCTCGCGCGCCAGTGCCACGAACTCGCTGCGCGACGCGGCGCTGCGGCCGCCCCCCGACTCATTGTTCATGCATCCACCCCGACCGCAGCCATTGCTCGACGATCGTGCGCGTGCCACGGCTCAGGCGGCGCACTTCGGCCGATGGCAGCGATCGCTCGTCGGCCAGCCGGCGCAGGCATTGTGCGTCGCGCCCCGACGCGGGCAGTGCCTCGCCGTTGAGGTAGACGTGATCTGCGTCATAGAGCATGCGGCTGCGCCGGTCGAGCACCAGCGTGCCCGCAGCGAGCTTGTGCGGGCGTGGGTCGGTTTCGAACCAGACGCGCGGCTTGGGCTCGCTCAACCATTGCCCGAGCGCGCGCCGCAGCGCCCGCGGATCACGCACCGCCTTGGTCCACGCACCACGAGCAAAGGCCTGCAGCGCCGCAGGAATGCGCGCCGGCGCCAGCGTGGCCGCAGCGCCGCGATCGGCGTACGGTGCGCCGCCGTCGTCGTGCGCTTCGGCCACGGCGTCGGCCACCGACAGCAGCATCGCCTGCGCCAGTTCGGCCCGACGCGGCACGCGAAAACCCACCGATGCCGTCATGCACTCGCCGACGGCGATCCCGTCGTGGCCCCAGCCGGGCGGCAGGTAGAGCAGGTCGCCCGGCTCGAGCAGCCAGTCGTGGCGCGGCTCGAAGCGGCGCAACAGCTTCAGCGGTGCCCCCTCGACGAACCGATCGTCGCTCACGCGGCCCACGCGCCAGCGGCGCGTGCCGTGCAGTTGCAGCAGGAACACGTCGTAGGCGTCGACATGCGGCCCGACTCCGCCGCCATCGCTGGCGTACGAGATCATCAGGTCGTCGAGCCGCGCATCGGGCACGAAGCGAAACGGCCGCAGCATGCGGTGCGCCACGTCGTCGTGCAGATCGACGCCCTGGACCAGCAGCGTCCAGCCCGGCTGGCGCAATGGCGGCAGGCTGCGCCGCGGCAGCGGCCCATGGCGCACCGCCCAGCGCCCGCCGCTGCGCACCACCAGCCGCGATTCGACGTCGTCATCGCCCGCCAGGGCGAACAGCCGGCCGCGCGTCAACGGCGGTGCGATGCGCGGCCACGCGGCGCGTACCAGCAGCGGCTTGCGCTGCCAGTGCCGGCGCATGAACTGCGCCGGCGACAAGCCGCCGAGCAGGGCCATCGGTGCATGCAGATCCACGCGGCCATTGTCGCCGGCCGCCCTGGCCGTGCGATGATGGCTCGATGGAGATCGCCGCCCCTTGCGTCGTGACGCTGACCTGGACGTTGCACGATGCGCAGGGCGAGCCGATCGACGAGTGCATGCAACCGACCGAGTACTTCTACGGCGGCGACGATCTGCTGGCCGAGGTCGAGAAGGCGCTCGCCGGGCGCGATCCGGGCTTCGCGACGACGCTGCACCTCGAGCCCGAGCACGCCTTCGGCGACTACGACGCCACCAAGGTGTGCTTCGAAGACAAGGGGCTGTTTCCAGCAGAGCTGCGCGAAGGCATGCAGTTCGAGGGCTTGCCCGCCGGTGCTCGCACGCGGGGCATGCCAGGCGACGCGATGTACACGGTGACCGAGATCTACCCGTCGCACGTGGTGCTCGACGCCAACCATCCGCTGGCCGGCATCGCGCTGCGTCTGCAGCTGCGGGTGCACGGCGTGCGCGCCGCGGCGCAGGCCGAGCTGCAACAGCGCAGCGTCGCCGGGCCGTTGCTCTCGTTGGCCGACGGCATGGATCCTGGCGTGTAGGGTCTGCTTCGAACCTCGGCACGGCACAGCCGACAGCTGGCACCACGACGCGCGCGGCAACACGGCGGTCCGAGTGCGCGCGAGCTACCGCGCGACGCCGTCGATCCAGGCGCGACGTATCAGCTGGCCGCACCGGGCCGAATCGAACCCGTGGCCGCCCGAATCCGGGTTGTCGGGGTCGCTGATGTTGCTCATGTCCATGCGGGCGACGATGCCGTACCAGGTCTTATCTTTGTCGATCCACGGGTAGAAGCCGAAGGCGCCCGCGCTGCTGAAGGCGCCGTCGCCGTGGTTCGGGTCGTCCTCGACCCAATGGCCGATCGAGTAGCTGTAGCTTTCGGACGCGGGAATCGGTGTGTTGCGCGCCTGCGGGCAGGTGAGCGGGTTGGTGCAGACGGCGTGCGTGCCGAGCGCCGCTTTCATCGCCAGGGTGCCCGAGAGGATTCTGCGCAGGAACACCGCGTACACATCGGCACTGGTGACCACGCCGCCGGCAAGTTGCGGCTGGCCGTAGGTGAAGGGGGTGCCGACGATGCCGAGCTGCGAACGCAACTCGGCGGCCAGGCCGGCGCTGTCGAGCGCACCCAGGCCGATCAGGCTGGCGTGCTTCTCCATGTGGCCGCCGCCATAGGAGAAGAAGCCGTCGTCGGCGGCGGTGTACTTGCCGTTGTTCAGGTAGGCGACGCAGCCATCGACGGTCTGACCCTTCAGGCACTTCGTGAAGCTCGTGTAGCCGCTGCGGAAGGTGAGGAACTCGATGTCGTCGCCGGACAAAGGGCTCGCCTGGCTCTGGCGCAACTGCACGACGTACGCGCCGTACAGCCACTTCGATGCCGACGCGATGCTCATCACCGACGTGCTGGTGTAGGTCGGGTTGCCGCCACTCGAAGGCACCGAGCCCGAGGCCAGGCGCTCGGTCTGGTCGCCGACTTCCCAGTAGAACGGCTGGATCGGCGTGCAGGCGTTGCCGCTGTTTTGCGCCGTGGCCGTGGCCGCACCGATGCGCGCATCCAGGGTGATCGGTGGCGGCGTCTTGCTGCCTCCGTCACCGCCGCCTCCGCAGCCAGATTGACCCAGCGCCAAGCCGAACACGGCGCCGGCTGCTGCAAGCCGCCGCTGCAGCACCGGCGCACCGCGCACCGTCGCGTGCCATCTCATCGCCGTCTCCTTCGGGGGTGCGAGCCGCTGGCCGGTGCCGGCGGCATGCCTGAACACCGTAGAGCAGCCGGATTGCTGGCCTGTGAAGCGCAGATCGGCGTTTGGTGACGAAAGGTGCGGGTCGGCAGAACCGCACGCCGCGGCGGCAGGCAGCGGTCAACCCGCCCCGGTGGAGCCGAATCCGCCCGCGCCGCGCGTCGAAGCTTCGAACGATTCGACCCGACGAAACCGGGCTTGCACCACCGGCACGATCACCATCTGCGCGACGCGCTCGAACGGCTGCACGGTGTAGGTGGCGACGCCACGGTTCCAGCAGCTCACCATCAGCGGGCCCTGGTAGTCGCTGTCGATCAGACCCACCAGGTTGCCGAGCACGATGCCATGCTTGTGGCCGAGCCCCGATCGCGGCAGCAGCATCGCCGCCAGCCCGGGGTCGCCGATGTGGATCGCCAGCCCGGTGGGAATCAACGCCGACTGACCCGGCTCGAGCCGCAGCGGTGCGTCGATGCACGCGCGCAGGTCGAGCCCGGCACTGCCGGTGGTGGCGTAGGCCGGAAGCTGATCGGCCACGCGCTCGTCGAGCACGCGCACGTCGACCGTGCTCACGCAAGCGCCTCCAGCCGCTGCGAGATCTCGCGCACGAGTTGGCGCGCCAGCGTCAGCTTGTCGGCCGCGGGCAACTGTCGTTCGCCGCGTGCGTCCACCAGCAGCAGCGTGTTGTCGTCGCGGCCGAAGGTCGACGGCCCGATGTTGCCGACGATCAGCGGCACGTTCTTGCGCTGCAGCTTGGCGCGCGCGTTGGCGGCCAGGTCGTTGGTCTCGGCGGCGAAGCCCACGCAGTATGGGCGCTGCGGCAGCCGCGCCACCGCAGCCAGGATGTCGGGGTTCTCGGCCAGCTCGAGTGCGGGCGCGCTGTGGCTGCCGTCCTTCTTGATCTTGCGCTGCGCGTAGCTGGCAGGGCGCCAATCCGCGACGGCGGCGGTGGCCACGAACACGTGCTGAACGGCGGCCAGCGGCAGCACGGTATCGTGCATCTGCTGCGCGCTGGCAACGTCGATGCGTCGCACGTGCCGCGGCGTCGGCAGATGCACCGGCCCGCACACCAGGGTGACGTCGGCGCCCGCCTCCTGCGCCGCGCGCGCGACCGCGAAGCCCATCTTGCCGCTCGACAGGTTGGTGATGCCACGCACCGGGTCGATCGCCTCGAACGTCGGCCCGGCGGTCACCAGCACCCGGCGGCCGGCCAGCAGTTTGGGCTGCAGCGCAGCGATCACCTCGTCGCGCAACTCGTCGGCCTCGAGCATGCGACCGTCGCCGATTTCGCCGCAGGCCTGATCGCCAGCGGCCGGCCCGAGCACCAGCGCGCCGTCGTCGCGCAGCCGCTCGACGTTGCGTTGCGTCGCCGGGTGCGCCCACATCTCGCGGTTCATCGCCGGCGCCACCAGCAGCGGGCAGCGCTCGGCCGGGCGCGCCAGGCACAGCAGGCTGAGCAGGTCGTCGGCCAGGCCGTGCGCCAGCTTGGCGATGAAGTCGGCCGACGCCGGGGCGACGATCAGCGCATCGGCGTCGCGCGTCAAGTGGATGTGTGGCATGTTGTCGCTCTGGCGCGCATCCCACTGGCTGGTGTAGACCGCGCGCCCGCTCAGCGCCTGCATCGTCACCGGCGTGACGAAGGCGGCTGCGGCCTCGGTCATCACCACCTGCACGCTGGCACCGGCCTTGACCAACTCGCGCGCCAGTTCGGCCGCCTTGTAGCAGGCAATGCCCCCGCTCAAGCCGAGCACGATGTGGCGACCGTCGAGTTGCAGCACCTCAGGCATGGCTTGCAATGTAGCAGCGTGCCATCGCGCAGCCGCGCAGCAACCGGCTCAGCGCGCCGCGCCGTGGCACTTCTTGAACTTCAGACCGCTGCCGCACGGGCACGGATCGTTGCGACCGGGCAGCGCTTCGACACGGCGTGTCGACGGCTTCGGCGCATGATCGACCCAGTACAGGCGAAGCTGTTGCGCCGCCAGACAGGCGGCGTCGATCTGCGCGTCGCGGTCGGCCGCGATGTCGGCTTGCGATGCGGCCGTCTGCAGATCGCGAATGCGCCGCATCGCATCGTGATAACGGGCGGCATCGGGTGCGTCGAGCGCCGGCTCAACCCAATCGGCAGCAAAGTGTTCGACCGCCGCGAAGAAGCCGCGCGACCAGCCGACCCCGGGCCGCAGTTCGTCGGCCGCCTGCTGCGCATCGCCCAGGCCCTGCGCGACGAAGGCCTCGTGATCGTCGGCCTCGTACGCCATCATCCACGGCTCGAGATAGATGCTGCTGGGGCTGCCGAGCAGCCCCTCGGCGTCGAGTTGCTGCGCCAGTTCGCTCCAGCGTGACGACAACGCGCGATGCGCTCGGCGCGCATCGCTCGGGTCGGCGAACACACGCTCGAAGGTGTCGCCCAGCATCGCGGGCAGCCATTGATCGATCGGCACCGCGCGCGGGCCGGCCAGCACGCCGGTCAGGTAGCCATCGATCCATTCGGGCGAGACGCGGCCATCGAAGCCTGCGAGGCGCCAGCACACCTGTTCGAAGTCGCTTGCCACCGCCTGCGGCTCAGCGAGAAGCGCTGTCATCGGGATTCCGCTGCCCTTCCGTCGCAACCTGAAACTGCGGCGATTATCAGCGCCATCGCGGCTGCATGCTCCGGGCTCAGCGCGAGGCCATCGGATCGAGCCAGGTCTGCAGCGCGACACGCGACGCCTTGCGTGCCGCAGCGTTGCCGCCCACGTGCACGCCTGCGCCGGGCCGCGCGCCGCCCGGCACGTCGCTGCGCAGGCGCACGGGGGCACGGCTGTCGAAGCCGTGGCCGGCGCCGGCGTACACCTGCACTTCGGGTTGGGGAGCGGCAGAGCGCGCGGCCAGCGCCAGGCACGGCGCAATCGGCGTCCAGTCGTCGATCTCGCCGAGCAGCAGCAGCAGCGGCGCCAGCGGCCGATAGCCGCGTCGCAGCTCCTCGGCGCAACCGGGGTAGAACGCCACGGCGCGGCTCGGGCGCACGGCCGCCGCGGCGACTTCGGGGTGGTTCACGTTGGTTGCCGCGAGCACCGTGCTGCCACCGTTGGACCAGCCCATCAAGCCGAGCCGCGCACGATCGACGTCGCCGCGCGCAGCCAGCCACTGCAGCGCCCCCAAGGCATCGCGACGGCGCTGCGTCTGGGTGACGCGGCGGCGCTCGACGCGCTGCGTGCACAACTCATGCTCGCCGCGCGGCGTCAGCGAGTCCAGCACCAACGCGTGCATGCCGCGCTGGTTCAGCAACTGCGCGGTGTCGCGCAGGCGCGCGGCGAGTTGGCCATCACGCCCATACGCACCGCTGCATCCGTGCAGCAGCACCCACGCCGGTGCCGGGCCGGGGCGCGACGCGGCAAACCAGATGCCCGGCAGCAGCAGCGCGGCGCCGTGCGGGCGGTCGAAGCTCGGTACCTCGACTCGCTGCTGAGCCGCGGCGCCCGCACAACACACCGCAGCCAGCGACGCCAGCAGCACCGCCCGCGCCATGCGACGACGCCCGCGCCGCGTCGACGCTGCCGCGAGACTGTCGAAAGCACCCTCGGCCACCTGGAGCCCTGCTCGCGCCGCCTTCGGCAGTGGCGTGGTCCCCGGTCGCTACGGCAGCCGTCCGGCGACCCAACCGCGCACCGACGCCAGCGCCTGCGGCAGCTTGGCCGGTTCGGTGCCGCCGGCCATCGCCAGGTCGGGCTTGCCGCCGCCCTTGCCACCGACCTGCTGCGCGACGAAGTTGACCAGTTCGCCGGCCTTCACCCGCGCGATGCTGTCGGGGGTCACTCCGGCTGCGAGCTGCACCTTCGCGCCGTCGACGGTGGCCAGCACGATGGCGGCGGTCTTGAGCTTGTCTTTCAGCTTGTCCATCGTTTCGCGCAAGGTCTTGGCGTCGGCGTCGCGCAGCGTGGCAGCCAGCACTTTCAGGCCCTTGACCTCGACCGCCTGCGCGAGCAGCTCGTCGCCCTGTGCCGAGGCCAGCCTGCCCTTCAGTGCGCCGAGTTCCTTTTCGAGGCTGCGCACCTGGTCGAGCAGGTTGTCGACGCGGGCGCGCACCTCGGCCGGCGCGACCTTCAAGGTGGCGGCCAATTGCGACATCGTCGATTCGAGGCCCTGCAGGTAGGCCAGCGCGTTGTCGCCGGTCACCGCCTCGACGCGCCGCACGCCGGCGGCGACGCCGCCCTCGGAGACAATCTTGAACAGGCCGATGTCGCCGGTGCGCTGCACGTGGGTGCCGCCGCACAACTCGCGGCTCGAGCCGATGTCGAGCACGCGCACGCGCTCGCCGTACTTCTCGCCGAACAGCATCATCGCGCCGAGCTTCTGCGCTTCGTCCATCGACATCACGCGCGCCTCCGTCGGCGCGTTGGCCAGGATCTCGGCGTTGACGATCGCCTCGACCTTGCAGATCTGCTCGTCGGTCAGCGGCGCGTGGTGCGCGAAGTCGAAGCGCGTGTGGTCGGCGTCGACCAGCGAGCCCTTCTGCTGCACGTGCTCGCCCAGCACCTCGCGCAGCGCCTTGTGCATCAGGTGGGTGACGCTGTGGTTGCGCATCGTCTTCGCGCGCTGTTCGGCATTGACCCGGGCGTTGACCGCGTCGCCCACCGCGAGCGTGCCTTCGACCACGCGCACCTGATGGCCGAACACGTCGGCCTGGATCTTGGTGGTGTCCTCGACCAGCGCCCGGAAGGTCGCGTTGCGCAATTCGCCGGTGTCGCCCACCTGGCCGCCGCTCTCGGCATAGAACGGCGTGTGGTCGAGCACGACCACCGCATCGTCGCCCGCGCTCACGCTGCGCGTCGGCGTGCCGTCGACGTACAGCGCGGTGACCTTGGCGCCGTCGCGCGCGAGGCTGTCGTAGCCGTGGAAGGTGGTGGCCGCGCCGCTGTAGGCCAGCCCCGCGGCCATCTTGAACTTGGCCGCCGCCCTCGCCTGCTCGCGCTGCCGGTTCATCGCCGCGGCGAAGCCGGCTTCGTCGACGGTCACGCCGCGTTCGCGGCAGACGTCGGCCGTGAGGTCGAGCGGGAAGCCGTAGGTGTCGTGCAGCTTGAACGCGGTCTCGCCGTCGACCTGCCTGGTTCCGCCGGCCAGCGCCGCCTCGAGGATCTCCATGCCGTTGGCGATGGTCTGGAAGAAGCGCTCCTCCTCGACCTTCAGCACCTCGGTGACGCGCGCGGCCTCGCGCCGCAACTCGGGGTAGGCGTCGCCCATCTCGGCGGCCAGCGGCGCCACCAGCCGATGGAAGAACGGCTTGCGCGCGCCGAGCTTGTAGCCGTGGCGGATGGCGCGACGCGCGATGCGTCGCAGCACGTAGCCGCGCCCTTCGTTGCCCGGGATCACGCCATCGGTGACCGTGAACGCGCAGGCGCGGATGTGGTCGGCGATCACCTTCAGCGACGGCGTCTGCAGATCCGCCAGCGGCGCGGCGCCGGCGCTCACCACCGCGTCGCGCGTCGCGGCCAGCAGCGTGGCGAAGAGGTCGATTTCGTAGTTCGAATGCACGTGCTGCAGCACCGCGGTCAGGCGCTCGAGCCCCATGCCGGTGTCGACGCTCGGCTTGGGCAGCTTGTGCATCACGCCGTCTTCGGTGCGGTTGAACTGCATGAAGACGTTGTTCCAGATCTCGATGTAGCGGTCGCCGTCCTGCTCGGCGCTGCCCGGCGGCCCGCCGGCGACGCCGGGACCGTGGTCGTAGAAGATCTCCGAGCACGGGCCGCAGGGCCCCGTGTCGCCCATCATCCAGAAGTTGTCGCTGGCGTAGCGCGCGCCCTTGTTGTCGCCGATGCGCACCACGCGCGCAGGCGGCAGGCCGATTTCGTGGACCCAGATGTCGTAGGCCTCGTCGTCCTCGGCGTAGACGGTGGCCCACAGCTTGTCGGCCGGCAGCGCGAAGTGCACGGTCAGCAGCTCCCACGCGTACTTCAGCGCGTCGCGCTTGAAGTAGTCGCCGAAGCTGAAGTTGCCCAGCATCTCGAAGAACGTGTGATGGCGCGCGGTGTAGCCGACGTTCTCCAGATCGTTGTGCTTGCCGCCGGCGCGGATGCACTTCTGCGCCGTGGCCGCGCGCGTGTACGGCCGCTTGTCGAAGCCGAGGAACACGTCCTTGAACTGGTTCATCCCGGCGTTGGTGAACAGCAGCGTCGGGTCGTCGTGCGGCACCACCGGCGAGCTGGGCACCACCTGGTGCCCCTTGGACTCGAAGAACGACAGGAACGTGGAGCGGATCTCGGCGGCTTTCATGCGCGGCTTTGCAGGGCGACCCGCGATTTTAGGTGCGTCGCGCCCGTCGGCTGTGCCGCAGCGACGGTTGGGCGCGGCATCGCCCGGCGCTCTCGATGCCGAAAAGGCTACAGGCCACAATCGGCGCACGGCCGAGGGCCGTGACATTCTGGGCGGGGCTGACCGCCGCGCAGCAGGAGCATGAGTCGATGGCCCTGCGAGCGACTAGCATGCCGCATCCGGACCCCAGAACGACGGCACCATGCCGACCACCATGACCGCACTTCGCACCCCTTTGCTCCGTCGCGGCGGCCGCTTCGCCGCGCTGGCCGCCTTGGCTTGGGCCGCCCTGATGGCCCCCACCGCGCAGGCGTGGGAGCCCACCGGTCCGGTGGAGCTGGTGGTCCCTGCCGGCACCGGTGGTGGCGCCGACCAGATGGCGCGCTTCATCGCCGAGATGGTGAAGAAGCACAAGCTGATGGCGCAGCCGATCAACGTGGTCAACAAGACGGGCAACTCGGGCGCCGAAGGCTTCCTCGACGTCAAGGCGGCGCAGGGCGACCCGCACAAACTGATCATCACGCTGTCCAACCTGTTCACCACGCCGCTGGCCACCGGCACCAAGTTCACCTGGCAGGATTTCACGCCGGTGCAGATGATGGCGCTCGACCAGTTCGTGCTGTGGGTCAACGTCAAGTCGCCGTTCAAGTCGCCGAAGGACGTGCTCGACGCGATGCAGGCGTTGCCGCCCGGCGCGATCAAGCTCGGCGGCACCGGCACCAAGCAGGAAGACCAGTTGATCACCGTGCTGCTCGAGACGGCCGGCGCGACGCGGCTCACCTACGTGTCGTACAAGGGCGGCGGCGCGGTGGCCAAGGCATTGGCCGCCGGTGAAGTCGACCTGACGGTCAACAACCCCATCGAGGGCCAGAAGCTGTGGCACGAAGGCGCCTTGCGCCCGCTGTGTGTGTTCGACGGTGCGCCGCTCGACTACCACGACAAGATCGCCGGCCAGATGAGCTGGAACGACCTGCCGACCTGCATGTCGTTCGGCATCCCGGTGCAGTACCTGATGCTGCGCGGCATCTTCATGACCCCCGGCGCCACCCCCGAGCAGGTCGCCTTCTACGTGCAGTTGCTGACCAAGGTGCGCGCCGCGCCCGAGTGGAAGAGCTTCATGGCGCAGGGCGCGTTCAGGCAGCAGAACCTGGCCGGAGCGCCGTTCGTCGACTGGCTCGATCGCGCCGACAGTTTCCACCGTGTGCTGATGCGCGAGGCCAAGTTCATGGCCCCCAACGCGAACACCGTGGCGGCCGCGCAGGCGCCGGCGACCGCCAAGAAGTAGAAAACCTGCGCCAGTACAAGGCCCGCCACTGCGGGCCGCGTTACGATGATCCGCGAGCCGGCAGCCCCGCCGGCCTCTGTCGAGGATCATCTGCATGTCCAGCGCCGCCCGGTTCGATTGGGAAGACCCTTTGCTGCTCGATGAGCAGCTCAGCGACGACGAGCGCCAGGTGCGCGACGCGGCGCGCGAATACTGCCAGGGGCGGCTGGCACCGCGCGTGCTCGAGGCGTTCCGCCACGAGAAGACCGATACCGCGATCTTTCGCGAAATGGGCTCGCTGGGCCTGCTCGGGCCCACCATCCCCGAGGCCTACGGCGGCGCGGGCCTGAACTACGTCTGCTACGGGCTGGTGGCGCGCGAGGTCGAGCGCGTCGACTCGGGCTACCGCTCGATGATGAGCGTGCAGAGTTCGCTGGTGATGGTGCCGATCAACGAATTCGGCAGCGAGGCGCTCAAGCGCAAGTATCTGCCCAGGCTCGCCAGCGGCGAGGCGATCGGCTGCTTCGGCCTGACCGAACCCAACCACGGCTCCGACCCCGGCAGCATGATCACCCGCGCCCGCAAGGTACCCGGCGGCTACTCGCTGAGCGGTGCCAAGATGTGGATCACCAACTCGCCGATCGCCGACGTGTTCGTCGTCTGGGCCAAGGACGACGGCGGGCAGATCCGCGGCTTCGTGCTCGACAAGGGCGCCAAGGGCTTGAGCGCGCCGGCCGTGCACGGCAAGGTCGGCCTGCGCGCCAGCGTCACCGGCGAGATCGTGATGGACGAGGTGTTCTGCCCCGAGGAGAACGCCTTCCCCGAGGTGCGCGGCCTCAAGGGCCCGTTCACCTGCCTGAACAGCGCGCGCTATGGCATCGCCTGGGGTGCGCTCGGTGCCGCGGAGGACTGCTTCCACCGCGCGCGCCAGTACGTGCTCGACCGCAAGCAGTTCGGCCGCCCGCTGGCGGCCAACCAGCTGGTGCAGAAGAAGCTCGCCGACATGCTCAGCGAGATCGCGCTCGGCCTGCAGGCGTGCCTGCGCCTCGGACGCCTGAAGGACGAAGGCAAGGCGGCGGTCGAGACCACCAGCATCCTCAAGCGCAACAGCTGCGGCAAGGCGCTCGACATCGCCCGCATGGCGCGCGACATGATGGGCGGCAACGGCATCAGCGACGAGTTCGGCGTCGCGCGCCATCTGGTCAACCTCGAGGTGGTCAACACCTACGAGGGCACGCACGACATCCACGCGCTGATCCTCGGCCGCGCGATCACCGGCATCCAGGCGTTCTCTGCATGACCTCGGCAGCGCTTGGCGTGCGGCGGGCCGAGCGCCGGGCCGCTCCCAAGCCGGCCCGGGTCCCCTCGGGGGACCGGCCGACCGCCCCGTCGGACGAGGGGCTGTCATGACGCCGCTGGCGGGTGTGCGCGTGCTCGACCTGAGCCGCGTGCTCGCCGGGCCCTGGTGCAGCCAGCTGCTGGCCGACTACGGTGCCGACGTGATCAAGGTCGAGCGCCCCGGCGCCGGCGACGACACGCGCGAGTGGGGCCCGCCCTGGTGGGGCGACGCCGGCCAGCGCATGTCGGCCTATTACCTGAGCGCCAACCGCGGCAAGCGTTCGATCGCCATCGACATCGCCAGCGCCGACGGCGCCGCGCTGGTGAAGCGGCTCGCCGCGCACGCCGACGTGCTGCTCGAGAACTACAAGGTCGGGCAACTGGCCAAGTACGGCCTCGATCACGCGGCAATGCAAGCGCTGAACCCGCGGCTGATCTACTGCTCGATCACCGGCTATGGGCAGGACGGCCCGTATGCACCGGCCGCCGGCTACGACTTCGCGATCCAGGCCACCGGCGGCCTGATGAGCATCACCGGCGAGAAGGACGGCACGCCGGGCTCCGAGCCGCAGAAGGTCGGCGTCGCGGTGGCCGACCTGTTCACCGGGATGTACGCCACCACCGCGATCCTCGCCGCGCTGCACGAGCGCCAGCGCAGCGGCCGCGGCCGCTGGATCGACGCGGCGCTGCTCGACACCCAGCTTGCCGTGCTGGCCAACCAGGCGAGCAACTATCTGGTCGGCGGCAGGACGCCCAAGCGCATGGGCAACGCGCACGTCAACGTGGTGCCGTACCAGGTGTTCAAGACGGCCGACGGCCACATCGTGCTGGCGGTCGGCAACGACCGGCAGTTCCAGCGCTTCTGCCAACTGGCGGGGCACGACGAGGTGGGCTCCGATGCCCGCTTCGCGACCAACGCGCTGCGCATCGCTCACCGCGACGAACTGACGCCGCAGATCGCTCTGTGGATGCGCGAGCGCACGACCGCCCAATGGACCGCGCTGCTCGAGCCCAACGCCGTGCCGTGCGCGCCGATTCTCGATCTGCCAGAGGTGTTCAAGCACCCTCAGGTGGTGGCGCGTGGCATGAAGATCGACAATGCCGGCATGCCGATGGTTGCCGCACCGATGCGCATGGACGGCCAGCGCGCGGTATCGGACCGGCCCGCCCCTCGCCTGGACGAGCACGGAGCCGCGATCCGCGAAGCGCTGTCGCGCGCCGACGACTGGCCGGGCGTCGGCTGACTCAGGAGATTCTCGATGGACATGAAGACCTCGCCGCTGTCGTCGCTGCAGGACGCCTCGCTGTTGCGCACCAACGCCTTGATCGACGGCCACTGGAGCAGCGGCAGCCGCCGCTTCGCGGTGCACGACCCGGCCACCGGCCACAAGCTGGCCGACGTGGCCAACCTCGGCGCCGACGAGGCGACGCAGGCCATCGCGGCGGCCAACGCCGCGTGGCCGGCGTGGCGCGGCAAGACCGCGCGCGAGCGCCACGGCATCCTGATGAAGTGGTTCGCGCTGCTGAATCAGCACGCCGACGATCTGGCGCGGATCATGACCGCCGAACAGGGCAAGCCGCTGGCCGAGGCGCGCGGCGAGGTCGTCTACGGCGCCAGCTTCATCGAGTGGTTCGCCGAGGAAGGCAAGCGCATCTACGGCGAGACGATCCCGACCACCGACCCCAACAAGCGCACGGTCGTCATCAAGCAGCCGATCGGCGTCTGCGCGGCAATCACGCCGTGGAACTTCCCGATCGCCATGATCACGCGCAAGGTGGCTCCCGCGCTGGCCGCCGGCTGCACGGTGGTGATCAAGCCCGCCGAGGCGACGCCGCTGTCGGCGCTGGCGTGCGCCGAGCTCGCGCAGCGCGCCGGCATGCCGGCCGGCGTGCTCAACGTGGTGACCGCCGACGCGCAGCGCTCGATCGAGGTCGGACGCGTGCTGTGCGCCTCCGACACCGTGCGCCACCTGTCGTTCACCGGCTCCACCGAGGTCGGCCGCATCCTGATGCAGCAGTGCGCGCCAACCGTCAAGAAGCTGTCGCTCGAATTGGGCGGCAACGCGCCGTTCATCGTGTTCGACGACGCCGACCTCGACGCCGCGATCGAAGGCGCGATGGCCAGCAAGTACCGCAACGCCGGGCAGACCTGCGTCTGCGCCAACCGGCTGTACGTGCAGGATGGCGTCTACGACGAGTTCGTGCGCAAGCTGGCCGCCAAGGCCGGCACCATCAAGGTCGGCAACGGTTTCGAGAGTGGCGTCAACCAGGGCCCGCTGATCGACGCCCAGGCGATGGCCAAGGTCGAATCGCACGTCGCCGACGCGCTGGCCAAGGGCGGCAAGGTGGTCGCCGGAGGCGCGCGCATCGGCGAGCGCTTCTACCAGCCGACGGTGATCGCCGGGGCGACCTCCGAGATGCTGTGCGCGCACGAGGAAACCTTCGGCCCGGTGGCGCCCGTCTTCCGCTTCGAGACCGAGGCCGAGGCGATCGGCTTGGCCAACGCCACCGAGTTCGGCCTCGCGAGCTACTTCTACAGCCGCGACGTCGGCCGCATCTTTCGCGTTGCCGAGGCGCTCGAGTACGGCATGGTCGGCATCAACACCGGCATGATCTCGGTGGCCGAGGTGCCGTTCGGCGGCGTCAAGCAGTCGGGGCTCGGCCGCGAAGGCGCGCACCACGGCATCGACGAGTACGTCGAGGTCAAGTACCTCTGCCTGGGTGACCTGAACAAGTAGGTGCTCGTCTCAAGGTCGAGGTGGCCGCTCGTCGTTGGCGGCGGGGCCGCCGCGCTCGACGCGGCCGCCGGCACGTGCACCCCTGTGCGGGTTGTCCTGCGCGGCCTGCCCTGTCGCCAGCTGCAGAAGCGCCGCGGCGTCGCGGCCGTCGTCGGGGTAGCGTGCCACGCCCGCGCCGATGGCGATTTCGATCTCGCGGCCGGCGACGTCGAACGGGCGCTGCAGGCTGGCGGCCAGCTTGGTGGCCACGCGCGAGCCATCGGCGGGGTCGTCGATCCAGGCCAGAAGCACGGCGAATTGATCCTCTCCGATCGACGCCACCACGTCGCTGGCGCGCAAGCCCGCGCGCAGGCGCACGGCGATCTTGCGGCGTGCGACATTGGCGGCCTCGTGGCCCAGTTGCTGCCGTACCGGCGCGAGGCCATCGACGCGCAGCGCCAGCAGCGCCATCGGCGCCGGCTCGCGCTCGCGTAACGCCAGCAGGTGCGTCATGTGCTCCATCAATTGCGCCTGGTTGGGCAACCCGGTGTCGAGGTCGGTGCCGTAGGCGCGGCGCGCGGCAGCGTCGAGTCGCTTGCGCTCGACGCCTTGTCGCAGCGCCAGCGCCACGCGCCCGGGCCCCGCGTCGCGCAACGGCACCACCTCCTGCACACCCAATCGCAACAGCCGCGCGAGACTTCCAGCCGTTGACTCCGGCGCGAGCACCACGATCGCCAGGTCGAGCGCGAGCCGCGGCAGGGCGCTCCAGCGCTCGAGCGAATCCAGCTCGGCGGCGGTGGCGGCGTGCAGCAGCAACGCGTCGAAGCGATTCGCCACGCATTGCGCAGCCGCGTCGTCGAGGCTGTCGCAGGCCTGAACGACGAACGGCCCCAGCGCCGAACGGGCCAGGTCGGGTGGCGCACCGCCCCGAAGCAGAACCCGGATGGGGGCCTTCATAGTTGCAGCATGGCCGCGGCGGCCGGCTCGCGACGCACGGGCCCGTGAACGCCGAGCGGCAGCATCACGGCCAGACTGGAGCGGGTGAAGGGAATCGAACCCTCGTATGAAGCTTGGGAAGCTGCCGTTCTGCCATTGAACTACACCCGCGGCGGCCGTCATTCTAGACGCGCTGCGCCGTGGCTCAGCAGCAGCGCCGCTGCGCGACGCGTTGCACGCCGCGGCGCGGCAATGGGCTCAATCCGCAGCGGCCGACGCCGAATTGGGGTCCGAAGGCGCGATACTGCCAACCCCCGTGGAGCTCAGCCACACCCTGCTGTCCGATCCGCGCGACGAAGCCCGGACCCTGATCGCGCGGCGCTTCCTGGCGGTGGCCACCGTGGTCTTCTTCCTGGCCGCGCTGCTCCTGGCCACCGGCACCTTCCCGATCCCGTGGCGCCCTCACCTGACCGCCGGCTTCGTGGCGGCGGCGCTGTTCTCCTTGATCGCCAGACGCTGGCCCGGCGACGCGCCGCAGTGGGCCGTGCTCGGCGTCAGCGTCTGCGCGCTGGCGATGATCGCCATCTACTTGATGCTCAGCGGGCTGGGTCTGAACTCGCCGGTCGTCGGGTTCATGACCGTCGTGCCGATGGTGATCTGCGCAGCCGTCGGCGCACGTGCCGGCATCGTGACCGCCATCGCCAGCACCGCGTCGCTGCTGCTGCTGTCGTGGGCCGAGTACCGAGGCGAGATCGTCGGTGCCGCGCTGCTGAGCGAACTGCCGTTGTCGCGCCGGCTCATCAATCACCTCTTGCTGGTGGGCGCAGGCCTCGCTTGCGGGCTGATGATCGCCCACGTGCTGAAGACCCAGCGCCGCGCCAGCGAGGAGCGCGAGGCCCGCTTCGTCGGGCTGCTCGGCATCGCGGTGGACACCTACTGGGAGCTCGATGCCTCGCTGCGCTCCACCAGCGTCTGGCTGTGCGACCAGAACAAGCAATTCGTGCCGTTGGGCCGCCCGCTGACGACGCCACCCTGGGGCGAGCCGAATTGCCGGATCGATCGCCCCGTGCTCGATGCGCTGCTGGCCGACCTGGCGGCGCGGCGCCCGTTTCGCAATCTCTCCGCCCGGTGGGACTTCGGCGATGGTCGCATCCGCCATGAGCAGGTCAGCGGTCAGCCCCGTTTCGACCACCTGGGCCGCTTCGCCGGCTACTGGGGGGTGACTCGCGACGTCAGCGCCGACGTGCAGATGCAGCAGGCGATGCAGGCCACGCAGTCGCGCTACCGCGAGCTGTTCGAAATGGCGCCGTTGGCGCTGGTGGTTCACCAGGATTTCCTCGTGGCCGATGCCAACCCCGCCGCGCTGCGGATGCTCGGCTACGCGGACCTGGAGGCGATGAAGGGCCAGCCACTCCTGGCGCACTTGCTGCCCGGCGAAGAGGCCCGTGCCAGGGCTCGCCAGCGCGCCGTGCTCGCCGGCGAGCGGTTGCCACCGGCGGTGTTCCACTTGGTCACGCGCGAGGGGCAGCGGCGCGTTCTGCGGGCAACCGGCACCCGCATCGAAGGCCTCGGGCGGCCGAGCGTGCTGTCGATCTACGACGACATCACCGAGTTGCACGCCGCACAGGAGGCGTTGCGACGGTCGGAGGCGACGTTGTCGCACGTGGTGGGGACCAGCCCCGACCTCATCACCCTGAGCGAACTCGACAGCGGGAAGTTCGTGATGGTCAACGACACCTTCGCTCGCTACAGCGGTTATGCGCATGAGGAGATCGTCGGGCGCACGGCGGTCGAGCTCGAGATCTGGCGCGAGCCGAGCGAGCGCGCCGCCTTCTTGGCTGCAGTGCGCGAGCGCGGCACGGTGCTCAACTGGCCGCACGAGTTCTTCAGCCGCAGCGGCCAGCGTTTCTCGCTGCTGCTGTCGGCGGCGCTGTTCGACCTCGAAGGCCGGCGCTACCTCGTGCTCAACGGACGCGACATCTCGGAGACCCAGCGCACGCGGCTGGCGCACGAAGCGGTGCTCGACAACGCCTCACTGGGCATTGCCGTCACTTACGAGCAGCGCTTCGTGCAGGCCAACGCCGCACTCGAGCAGATGCTCGGCTGGGAGCGCGGCACCCTGGCCGGGCAGCCGGGCCGGGTGGTCTGGGCCAGCGACGACGAGTATGCACAGATCGGCGCCTCGCTCGGGCCGCGCCTGGCGCGCGGCGAATCGGTCGAACTGGTGCGCGAAATGACACGGCGCGACGGCGGCGCGTTCTGGTGCCGCATGCTGGTGAAAGCGGTCGACCCTTCGCATCCGATGCGCGGCGGCACGATCTGGATCGTCGAGGACATCACCGAGCGCCGCCGCACCGAGCAGGCGCTGGCCAAGGCGCGCGACGATGCCGAGGCCGCCAACCGCGCCAAGAGTGCGTTCCTGGCCAACACCAGCCACGAGATCCGCACGCCGCTGAACGGCCTGGTCGGGCTGGCCCGGCTGGCGCGCAGGCCCGAGGTCGACGAGGCGCGCCGCCGTCAGTACCTCGAGCAGATTGCCGACAGCGCCGAGACGCTGACCGCGGTGATTTCCGACGTGCTCGACCTGTCGAAGATCGAAGCCGGCAAGCTGTCGATCGACCACGTTGCCTTCGACCTCGGCGCGCTGTTCGAATCGTTGGGGCGTGTGTACGCGACGCTGGCCGACGCGCGCGGGCTGGCCTACCGGCAGGCCATCGACCCGGCGCTGCAGCGCGAGGCAACAGGCGATCCGGTGCGCTTGCGCCAGATCCTGACCAACTACCTGAACAACGCCTTGAAGTTCACTCAGCGCGGCAGTGTCGTGCTCAGCGCCGCCGCGCCGCGCCCGCAGTGGCTGCGTGTCGAGGTGACCGACACGGGGCCCGGCATCGACCCGGCGGTGCAGCCGCGTCTGTTCACGCCGTTCACGCAGGCCGACACGTCGACCACCCGACGCTTCGGTGGCACCGGCCTCGGGCTGTCGATCTGCCGCCAGCTCGCCGGCCTGATGCACGGCGAGACCGGCGTCGACAGCACACCGGGCCAGGGCAGCCGTTTCTGGGTCGAGTTGCCGCTGGGCAGCGCGCCGACGGGTGCGGCCGGCGGGGCGCTCGGCAAAGATCACGGCTGCACCGCGCTAGCCGGCGCGCGGATCCTGATGGCCGAGGACAACAGCGTCAACATGATGATCGCGGTGGCGATGCTCGAGCAATGGGGTGTCGTGGTGTCGCAGGCGGCCGATGGCGAGCAGGCGCTCGAGGCGGTGGCGCAGGCCGAACGCGCGGGCCAGCCATTCGACGCCGTCCTGATGGACGTGCAGATGCCCGCGATGAGCGGCTACGAGGTGACGCGGCTGCTGCGCCAGCGGCACGACGCACAGGCGCTGCCGATCATCGCGCTGACTGCCGCGGCGCTGACCTCGGAGCGCGAGCTGGCGTTGGCTGCCGGCATGAACGCCTTCCTCACCAAGCCGATCGACGCACAGCGCTTGCAAGAGGCGCTGCTGGCGGCGCTCGGCGCGCGGCGCGCGAGTCGAGCCGCCACACCGTAGGCCCCGAGGCTGGCCCAAGCCGGCATCGCGGCCCGCGGCAGCGTCGACGGATCCGCCTCCGACCGATGCGCCAGCGGGCTTCCCTGGGGCCTGTGCGATGGCGCCTTCATTCACAATGCGTCGCGCGCCGGCCGGCGCGCGGAGAGCCACCATGACCCGAACCCTCGCCCTGCCCCGCCGTCACGCCCTCGCGTGGTTCGCATCGATCGCGGCGTTGCCGTGGGCGGCGCGGGCGGCCACGCTCGACGGCCCGCTGACCATCGTCGTGCCCTACGCGCCCGGCGGCTCCAGCGACCGCGCCGGCCGCCTGGTCGGCGAACGGCTGCAGGCCAGGCTGGGCGTCAACGTGATCGTCGAGAACCGCACCGGTGCCGGCGGGCGCATCGCGGCGCAGCAGCTCAAGCGCGCGAGCGCCGACCAGAACATCGTGATGGTCGGCAATCCGGCGACGATGGTGATCGCGCCGGTGGTCTTCAAGGACGCCGGCTACGACGGCGAGAAGGACTTCCAGCCGCTCGCGCAGGTCAGCCAGTACGAGTTCGGAGTGGCCGTCGGTGCCGGGGTGCCGGCGCGCGATCTGTCGCAACTGATCGCGTGGCTGAAGGCGCACCCGGACCAGAACAACTTCGGCGTCCCGGCCACCGGCAGCCTGCCGCACTTCTTCGCGCTGATGCTCGGCGACGCGGTGAAGCTGTCGCCGCAGATCGTCGGCTACCGCGGCTCGGGTCCGCTGGCCAACGATCTGATCGGCGGCCAGCTACCGGTGGCGGTCGATACGCTCGACACGCTGTATCCGCTGCACGCCGCCGGCAAGATCAGGGTGCTCGCGGCCTCCGGTGCCATGCGCGCTGCGTTCGCGCAGGACGTGCCGACCTTCCGCGAAGCCGGCTTCGGGCTCACCGCCACCGGCTGGAACGCGTTCTTCGCTGCAGCATCGATGCCGGCGGCCAAGGCGCAGGCGATCGCCGCGGCGATCCGCGACGTCATGCACGACGACGCGCTGCGCAAAGGCTTCGCGGCGACGCTGATGACGCCGGTGGCCGCGGCGCAGGCCGAGACCGAGGCCATGCTGAAGGCCTACCGTGCGCAGTGGCTGCCGGTGGTCGAGAAGTCGGGGTTCAAACCCTGATGGGCGAGTCGAGCGCGCGGCGCTGGCCTGGCCACGGCTGCGGAACCTGCGCCTGAGCCCCGGGGTCGAGAGCGGCCGCACCGTGCGCAGCTACGTGCTGCGCGCTGGCCGCATGGGCAGCGGCCAGCAGCGCGCATTGCGCGAACTGGCGCCGCGCTTCGTGCTGCCGTTTGCCGAGCAGCCGCTCGATGCGGTGGCCGTGTTCGGCCGCCGTGCGCCGCTGATCCTCGAAATCGGCTTCGGCATGGGCGACGCCACGGCGCGCATCGCGGCGGCAAGCCCCGAGTTGGATTTTCTCGGCGTCGAGGTGCACCCGCCTGGGGTCGGTGCGCTGCTGCAGCGTCTCGACGCCCTCGCGCTGCCTAACGTGCGCATCGTGCAGCACGACGCGGTGGCGGTGCTGGCGGCGATGATCGCGCCGCAATCGCTGGCCGGGGCCTGCGTGTTCTTCCCCGACCCCTGGCCGAAGAAGCGTCACCACAAGCGGCGCCTGATCCAGCCGCCGCTGGTGTCGCTGCTCGCCTCGCGGCTGGCCAGCGGCGCCACGCTGCATCTGGCCACCGACTGGGAACCCTATGCGCAGCAGATGCTGCAAGTGCTGAGCGACGAGCCGACTCTCGTCAACACCGCCGCCGGTTTCGCGTCGCGCCCGCCGTACCGGCCGGCGACCAAGTTCGAGCAGCGCGGCGAGCGCCTCGGTCACCTCAGCCGCGACCTGGTGTTCCGCAAGCGCTGAAGCGGTCGCCTGAGTCGGACGCAAGACGGCACCTGCGTGCCGGCTTGCGCCTACGAAGGGGCCGGCGCCTGCAGGCGCCGGCGCGGGCTGCAAGCCTGAGCAGATCCGGCTCTGCCGGGCTACTCAGACCTCCTCAGGGGGCGGCGGCGTTTGCGCCGCCAGGGCGTGCCGTTCAGCCGACCCAGCGCACGACGCCGGTCGATGCGGTGACGAAGACGACGATGCCGAAGGCGATGCGGTACCAGGCGAACGGCACGAAACTGTGGCTGGCCACATAGCGCAGCAGCCAGCGCACGCAGAAGAACGCCGAGACGAACGAAGTCAGCATGCCGACGCTCCACATGCCGAGGTCGCTGCCGGCCAGCAGGGCACGCTCCTTCCACAGCGAATACACCCCGGCCAGCACGAGGGTCGGAATCGCGAGGAAGAAGGTGAACTCGGTGGCCGCGCGGCGCGACAGGCCGAACAACATGCCGCCGATGATGGTCGCGCCCGAGCGGCTGGTGCCCGGGATCAGCGCGAACGCCTGTGCGATGCCGACCTTCAGTGCGTCGAGCGTGGTCATGTCGTCGACCTCCGCCACCCGCACGCGGTGGTTGCGGCGCTCGGCCCACAGGATGACGAGGCCGCCGAGGATGAAGGTGGTCGCCACGGTCGGCGCGTTGAACAGGTGCTCCTTCAGGGCTTTGCCGAAGGCCAGCCCGAGCAGCGCGAGCGGCGCGAAGGCAACCGCCACGTTGAGCAGCAGCCGTCGCGCCTTCGCGTCGTGACCGGCGTGACGCAGCACGTGGCCGATGCGCGCGCGGTACTCCCACACCACCGCGAGGATCGCCGCCGACTGGATCACGATCTCGAACAGCTTGCCGCGCTCGTCGTTGAAGTCGAGCAGCGCGCCGGCAAGGATCAGGTGACCGGTCGACGACACCGGCAGAAACTCGGTCAGGCCCTCGACGACCCCCATCACGGCCGCCTTGGCCAGCAGCAACCAGTCCAAGATCGACCCTCCGCTTCGCGCAGCGGCGGATCATACGGGGCGGTGTGCAGTGCGCGAGGCCGCGCGCGCCGCCATCGCCTGGCGCAGCGGGTTCCACCCAAGTTGTTCATGGCTCGAGGCGGTTGACCCACTGCAGGAGCTCGCTTACATTACTGACCGATTGGTCATTAACGATGAGCCAGACCCTCGCCCCGCCCCGGCGCCGCCAGAAGGAGGCCCGCCCGCAGCAACTGCTCGACGCCGCGCTCGAGCTGTTCGTCGAGAAAGGCTTCGCCGCCACCCGCGCCGAGGAGGTGGCGCAGCGCGCGGGCGTCTCCAAGGGCACCCTCTACCTCTACTACGCGAGCAAGGAGGATCTGCTCAAGGCGGTGATCCGCGAGCAGTTGTCGACCCGCATCGCCGCCGGCGCCGTGCACGTCGAGCGACACCGCGGCTCGGTCGCTGCGTTGCTGCGCGACGTGCTGAGCCGCTGGTGGCTGGAGGTGTTCGACAGCCCGACTTCCGGCGTCTTCAAGCTGATCGTCAGCGAGGTGCGAAACTTCCCCGACCTCGCCGAGTTCTACCAGCGTGAAGTGGTGCAGCCCGGCGAGCAACTGATCTCGCGCGTCGTGCAGCGCGGCATCGACAACGGCGAGTTCGACGCCGTCGACGTTTCGCTGGTGGTGCACTCGCTGGTGCTGCCGATGGTGATGCTGTGCACGTACAAGCACTCGCTGGGAGCCTGCCCCGGCCACGACGAGCACTTCGACCCCCGGTCATTCATCGGCGGACACATCGACCTGGTGATCCGCGGGCTGCTGCGGCATGGCGGGCGCCCTCCTGCAGCGCCGCGCGGCGGCCGTGGGTGCCGCCCCTAGAATTCGCCGTTTGCGTACAGCCCGGCCGAACGACATGAATCTCGAACTCGCGCGCTTCAACATGATCGAGCAGCAGATCCGGCCGTGGAACGTGCTCGACCCGGCCGTCCTGAGCCTGCTGGCGGTGGTGCGACGCGAGGATTTCGTGCCCAGCGCCTACCGCGCGCTGGCCTTCGTCGACACCGAGGTGCCGCTGCCCGAGGGCCAGTGCATGCTGGCGCCCAAGGTCGAGGCACGGCTGCTGCAGGAGGCCGGCGTGCAGCGGCACGAGCGCGTGCTCGAGGTCGGTGCCGGCTCGGGCTTCATGGCGGCGCTGCTGGCGCACCGTGCGCGCTCGGTGCTGTCGGTCGAAGTGCATCCGGCGCTGGCGACGCTGGCCGCCGGCAATCTGCAGCGTGCCGGCATCGCCAACTGCAAGGTGCGCGTCTACGACGGTGCGCGCGGCCTGCCCGCCGAAGCGCCGTTCGACGTCATCATGCTGTCGGGGTCGGTCAGCGCGGTGCCGCAGACCTTGCTCGACCAACTCGCACCCGAGGGCCGGCTGATCGCCATCGTCGGCGACGAGCCGGTGATGCGAGCGGTGCGCGTGCAGCGCCTGGCGGCCGCGAGCTTCGAGACGCGCGAGCTGTTCGACACGGTGGCGCAGCGTCTGCGCGGCTTCGACGAGCCGAGCCGCTTCCGCTTCTGAGCCCCGATGCCCACGGAGTCCACCGCCGTGACTCGTCCTGTCGCCTCCGATCGCCGTTTCGTCGCACACGATTTGCCCCCGCGCAACCGCCCAACTAGAACGTAGAACGCCTGCTGCCGATTCGACGCCCCCGTCAATGCTTGCCAGAGGACATCGCATGACTGCCGCGCTGCTGCGCCAGACAACCCATCCTGCCCGCCGGGCCCTGGCGCTGGGTGCGCTGGTGCTGCTGCCGCTGAGCGGCCACGCGCAGAGCCTGCGCGAGGTGTACGACGCAGCGCGCGCGTACGACGCCACCTACCTTGCGGCGCGCGCGCTGGCCGAGTCGTCGCAATACCGCATGGCCCAGGCCGAGGCGCTGAACCGTCCGAATGTCGGCCTCGTGGCCAACGCCTCGCGCAGCGACGTCGACGTGCCGAGCACGCTGACCGGCCCCAACCGCACGCCGATCCCCGGCACCGACGGCCACTTCTACGGCCACCGCATCGATGCCGCGGTCAGCGCCACGCAGCCGCTCTACAACCGCGGCAACGATGCCAGCATCGCGCAGGCCAAGCGGGCCTACGAGGCAGCGCAGGCCGACTTCGAAAGCGCGGGGCAGGATCTCATCGTGCGCGTCGCGCAGGCCTATTTCGACGTGCTGGCGGCCTACGACACGCTGGCCACCCAGCAGGCCAGCCGCAAGGCGATCGGTGAACAGTTGGCATCGGCCAAGCGCAACTTCGAGGTCGGCACGGCAACCATCACCGACACGCGCGAGGCACAGGCGCGCTTCGATCTCGCCGGTGCCGCGGAGATCGCCGCCGAGAACGATCTGCGCACCAAGCGCGTCGCACTCGATCAGTTGGTCGGGCGTGCCGACGTCACCCCGAAGCCGTTGTTGCTGCCGGTGACGCTGCCCGGTCCCGCGCCCGACGATGCCAACGCCTGGGTCGACACCGCCGAGCGCGGGCATCCGCAGATCCGAAAAGCGCAACTCGGCCTCGAGATCGCGCAGCTCGAGATCGAGCGCGCGCGTGCCGCCGGTGGCGTGACGCTCGACCTCGTGGGTTCGGTGGGAGCCAACCGCACCACCGGCACCGCGACGGCCGCGCCTGGCAACACCGCCAACTCGCTGATCGGCCTGCAGTTGAAGGTGCCGCTGTACACCGGCGGCGCGACGCAGAACCGCATCAAGGAGACGCTCTCGCTCGAGGACAAGGCGCGCAATGACCTCGAGGCGGTACGCCGCGGCGTGGCGCAGGGCACGCGCACGGCGTTCCTCGGGCTGAAGTCGGGTCGCGCACAGGTCGGCGCGCTCGAGGCGGCCGAGTCGTCGAGCAAGCTCGCACTCGAGGCCACCCAGCTCGGCTACAAGGTCGGCGTGCGAGTCAGCATCGACGTGCTCAACGCCCAGGCCCAGTTGACTCTGACCCAGCGCGACCTCGCGCGTGCGCGCTACGACGTACTGGTCAACGACCTGCGCCTGCGGCAGGCGGCAGGCAACCTGCAGCCGGGCGACATCGACGCCGTCAACGCACTGCTGGCGCGCTGACACGCTGGCTTTACGCAACTTTTCGTCGCGCATCGCCAGCGTGCAACGACGCAGCAACGCAGCGCGGCCATACTGCCGCGCGTGACGTCGACATCGGCCCACGCCGCGATCGCTGCCCACCGCTTCGGCCTCGGCGAGCCCGATCTGGGCATCGTCGGCGGCGACGTGCAGGGCTGGCTGCTGGCGCAGATCGGCGCGGCTGATCCGCAGCGCGGCACAGGCCTGCCCAGCGCGGCCGACGGCCTGCGCGCATTCGACGCCGCGCAGCGCGCCCGCCGCCAGGCCAGCAGCGAGCCCGGCGCGATGAGAGACGCGCGGGCCGAACGCCGTGGCGCCGACCCCTTGCGCGAACTGGTGCAGGCAGACATGACCGCGCGCCTGAGCACCGCAGCGGCAACGAAGCGGCCGTTCGCCGAGCGGCTGGCGCTGTTCTGGTGCAACCACTTCACGGTATCGCTGGCCAAGGGCGCGACGCGTGGCCTGGTCGGTGCCTTCGAGCGCGAGGCGATCCGCCCGCACATCGCGGGCCACTTCGAGCAGTTGCTCGGCGCGGCGACGCGCCATGCCGCGATGGTGCGCTACCTCGACAACGCGCTGTCGGCCGGGCCGAATTCGCGCGTCGTCGCGCGGCTGGCGCGCCGGCAGCAGCGCAACGGCGAGCTGCCGCGCATCACCGGCCTCAACGAGAACCTGGCGCGCGAGACGCTCGAGCTGCACACGCTCGGCGTCGACGGCGGCTATACGCAGGCCGACGTCACCGCGCTGGCCGCCGTGCTCACCGGCTGGCGGGCGCCACGCCTGCCGCGTGGCGACGAGGCGAGCTTCTTCGACCCCGCCTGGCACGAGCCCGGCCCGAAGGTGGTGCTCGGCAAGCGCTACGGCGAAGGTCCGCAGGCGCTGGCCGACGTGCTGCACGACCTGACGCGCCACCCGGCGACCGCGCGTTTCGTTGCCACCAAGCTGGCGCGCTACTTCGTCGCCGACGATCCGCCGCCGCCGCTGGTCGAGCGGCTGGCGCACACGTTCGCCGACAGCACGGGCGACTTGAGCGCCCTTTACCGCGAACTGGTGCGCGCGCCCGAAGCCTGGCGTGAGGCCCCCACCAAACTCAAGACCCCCGAGGAGCTGGTGGTCTCGACCGCCCGCGTGCTCGGCGTCGGCGACGCCCTGCTGGCACGCGGCCGCGACGCCGGCATCGGCTTGATGGGGCAGCGCGTGCAGGCGGCACCGTCGCCGGCGGGTTGGCCCGACCGCGCCGAGGAGTGGCTCGGCCCCGAGGCGGTGTGGAAGCGCCTCGAGTGGGCCGCGCGGGTCGGCGACCGCCTGGGGCGCCAGCTCGACGCGCGCGAGCTGGCCGCTCGCGCGCTCGGCCCCTGGCTCGGCGACGACAGCCGCCAGCAGATCGCGCGCGCAGCCGACGGCCCGCAGGCGCTCGCGCTGCTGCTGATGGCGCCCGAGTTCCAGCGCCGCTAGGAGCCGATCGTGAAGGCCCGCCGCGAGTTCATCCGCACCTTGCTCAGCAGCGCCGCGCTGGCGCCGTGGAGCCAGCTCAGCATCGCCGGTCGTGCCGGCGGCGACGATGCGCGGCTGGTGCTGCTGATCCTGCGCGGCGGCATGGACGGCCTGAGTGCGGTGCCCTTGCCGGCCGATGCGCAGTTCGCCGCCGCGCGCGGCCCGCTCGCACAGGTGCCCGCCGCGCCGCTGCCGCTGCACGGGCCCTTCGCGCTGCACCCGTCACTGGCGAAGCTGCACGCGATGTATCGTCGGCAAGAGCTGCTGGTCGTGCACGCCACCGGCCTGCCCTACCACGAGCGCTCGCACTTCGACGCGCAGCAACTGCTCGAATCGGGCGGCACGCGTCCGCACGAGCTGGCCACGGGCTGGCTCGGCCGCGCACTGGCCGCCAGCGGCCGCAAGGGCATGGCGCTGCAGACGGCGGTGCCGCTGGTGCTGCGCGGCCCCACCGAGGCCGATACCTGGGCGCCCTCGGTGCTGCCCGACCCTTCGCTCGAGCTGGTCGCCCGCGTGCAGCGTCTCTACCGCAACGACCCGGCGCTCGCGCGAGCGCTCGAGCGCGCGTGCGCGCTGCGCGCCGACCCCGCGATGGAGATGGTCGAGGCGCACCCGATGAACGCCGGTGGCGCCAACGCCGGGTTGCGATCCGGCGGCGGCGCCCGCGGCCAGGCACTGGCGCTGGCCCGCCGTGCCGGCGAGTTCCTGTCGTTGCCCGAGGGCCCGCAGGCGGCAGTGCTCGAACTCGGTGGCTGGGACAGTCACGCCAACCAGGCGGCACCGCAGGGCGCGCTGTCGCGCAACCTCGAGCTGCTCGACCAGATGCTCGACGCGCTGCGCGAGTCGCTGCAAGGTGCGCAGCCGGCGTGGCCGCGCACCGTGGTGCTGGTGCTCACCGAGTTCGGCCGCGAGGTTGCCGTCAATGGCACCCAGGGCACCGACCACGGCAGCGGCGGCGTGGCGTTCGCGCTCGGCGGCGCGGTGCGCGGCGGCCGCGTGCTCGCCGACTGGCCAGGCCTCGCGCCGGCCGACCGCTTCGAGGGGCGCGACCTGCGCGTCACCACCGACCTGCGCGCGCTCGTCAAGGCGGTGCTGGCCGACCATCTGCGCGTGTCGCGGCGCGCGCTCGACGCCTCGGTGATGCCAGGCGCCTCGCGCGTCGCGGCGATCGAACTGCTGCGCGCCTGAACGAGCGCGCGGGCGCTATGGCGGCGGCGCTGTGCCGCCGATCAAGCGCACGATGCGCTCGGCCATGCGCCGTGCCGCGCCCTTGTGCAACTCGGCAAAGGCCAGCGTGCGCTGCGTCCATTGGGCGCGCTGAGGGTCGCGGGCCAGCGCGATCGCGCGTGTCACGCCTTCGCCGATGTCGGTCACGCGCAGCGCCGCGCGCGCGTCCAGCGCGCCTTCGGCAGCCTGCACGAAGTTGAAGGTGTGTGGGCCCATGACCACCGGGCAGCCACAGGCCGCGGCCTCGATCAGGTTCTGCCCGCCCAGCGGCGCGAAGCTGCCACCGAGCAGCGCCACGTCGGCGGCGGCGTAGTACAGCGGCATCTCGCCCATCGAATCGCCGAGCCAGACGTCGCGGCTCGCATCGTCGGTTGCCGGGGCGTCGCCCCAAGCGCTGCGGCGCGCCAGCGAGAGCCCGGCGTCGCGCACCCGTTGCGCCACCTCGTCGAAGCGCTGCGGATGGCGCGGCACCAGCAGCAGCAGCGGTCGCGGCGCGGGCTGCGCCCGCCAGGCGTCGAGCAGCGGCGCTTCCTCGCCCTCGCGGCTGCTCGCCATCAGCACCACCTCGCGCTGCAGCGCACTGCGCCAGGCATGGCCGCGCGCCACCAGAGACGCGTCGGGGGTCATGTCGAACTTCAGGTTGCCGCATACCTCCACGTGATGCGCGCCCGCAGCGCGCATGCGCCGCGCGTCGTCTTGCGATTGCGCCAGCACCAGGGTCAGCTCCGCCGCCGCGGGCTCCATCAGCGCGGCCAGGCGCCGGCCCTTGCGCGCACTGCGCTCGCTCAGGCGAGCGTTGGCCAGCACCATCGGCACGCCGCGACCCACGGCCTCGTGGATCAGGTTGGGCCAGACCTCGGTTTCCATCAGGATGCCGATCGCCGGCTGGTGGCGCCGCAGGAAGCGACGCACTGCACCCGGTGTGTCGTACGGCAACCAGCACTGATGATCGCCTTCGCGCCGCCAGGCGCGACCGGCTTCGCGACCGGTGGCCGTGCCATGCGTGAGCAGAAAGTGCACGCTCGGCCGCAGCGTGCGCAGCGCCTCGATCAGCGCACCGGCAGCGCGTGTCTCGCCCAGCGAGACTGCATGCAGCCACACGGCGCCGGGCCTGCTGCCTTCGCCGAGGCCGAGGCGCTCGCGCCAGGCCTGGCGGTAGCCGGGTTCACGCCGCCCGCGCCACCACAGACGCACGAAGACCAGCGGCAGCACCAGTCGCAACAGCAGCGACCACGACGCGCGCGCGATCATCGCGCCCGGGGCTTCATCGTCAATGCGCGGCGCGGGCCACCTGCGCGTCGGGCTTCACCGCGCGCAGCGCGGCCATGAACGCGCCCTCGATGCGCTGCAGCGCCTGCGGCGTGTGACCTTCGAAGCGCAGCACCAGCACCGGCGTGGTGTTCGACGCTCGCACGAGGCCGAAGCCGTCGTCGTAGTCGGCACGCAGGCCGTCGATGGTGGTGACCTCGCGCGCGTCGTCGAAGCGCGCGTGCGCGCGCAGCGCGTCGATCACGCGCGGCGGCTCGCCTTCGGCGCACGGCACGTTGAGCTCCGGCGTCGAGAACGAAGTCGGCAGCGCGTTGAGCACCGCGCTCGGATCGCGCGCGCGCGACAGGATCTCGAGCAGCCGCGCCGCGGTGTACATGGCATCGTCGAAGCCGTACCAGCGCTCGTTGAAGAAGATGTGGCCACTCATCTCGCCGGCGATCGGCGCGCCCTCCTCCTTCAACTTGGCCTTCATCAGCGAGTGGCCGGTCTTCCACATCAATGGCACGCCACCGGCGGCGCGAATGTCGGCGCCGAGCCGCTGGCTGCACTTGACGTCGTAGATGATGGTCGCGCCCGGGTTTCGCGCGAGCACGTCGCGTGCCAGCAGCATGAGCTGGCGATCGGGGAAGATCACCTGGCCATCGCGCGTGACGACGCCCAGGCGATCGCCATCGCCATCGAACGCCAGCCCGAGTTCGGCCTCGGTGGCGTGCACGACCTTGATCAGATCGGCCAGGTTCTCGAGCTTGCTCGGGTCGGGATGGTGGTTCGGAAAGTCGCCGTCGACGCGCGAGTACAGGTCGATCACCTCGTGGCCGAGCGCGCGCAGGATCGCCGGCGCCGATGCGCCCGGGATGCCGTTGCCCGAATCGACCACGATGCGCATGCGCCGTGCCTGCTTGCAGTCGTCGACGATGCGCCGCGTGTACTCGCCGACGATCGTCATCGAGCCGAGCCGCCCGGCACCCTGCGCGTAGTCTTCGCGCTGCATGCGCTGGCGCAGGCGCTGGATCTCGTCGCCGTGGATGGCGCGACCGCGCAGCACCATCTTGAAGCCGTTGTAGTCCTTCGGGTTGTGGCTGCCGGTGACCTGGATTCCCGAGTGGCAGCTATGCTTGCCGCGCGTGGCCGCCACGTAGTACAGCATCGGCGTCGTCACGGCGCCGAGGTCGACCACGTCGAGCCCGGTCGACATCAGGCCGCGGGCGAGCGCCGCCAGCAGGCCAGGGCCCGAAACGCGGCCGTCACGCCCCACGGCGACGGCGCGCTCGCCCTGCGCGACCGCCTCGCTGCCGAAGGCGCGCCCGAGGTGCTCGGCAAACACCTCGTCGATCGTCTGCCCGACGATGCCGCGGATGTCGTAGGCCTTGAACACACTCGGAGCTGGATTCATTCGCGCTGCCGTCTCTGCGGGGTGGAAAGAGGCGCGATTGTAGGCAGCGGCCTGTACGCCCCCGCGCCCTCGGCGCCAGAGGGCCGAGGAGAACCGATGCCCGATACGGGCGCAGGCACGCGTCCGAAAACGGCGAGTGCTGCGTCGGGGTCGGCCTATCATCGCGCCCATGACCTTGCAAGACGACGCCGCTTACCGCGCAATCAGCACGCACGACGCGCGCTTCGACGGGCGGCTGTTCGTCGGCGTGACGAGCACGCGCGTCTACTGCCGCCCGGTGTGCCGCGTGCGGCTGCCGCGGCGCGAGAACTGCCGCTTCTTCGCCAATGCAGCGCTCGCCGAGGCGCACGGCTTCAGGCCCTGCCTGCGCTGCCGCCCCGAGCTGGCGCCCGGGCTGTCGCTTGTGGATTCGTCGCAGGCGCTGGCGCAGCAGGCGGCGCGCACGATCGAGCAGGCCGCGCACGACGGCCGCTCGCTGTCGATGCCGCGGCTGGCGCAGCGCATGGGCGTCACCGACCGGCACCTGCGTCGAATCTTCCAGCAGCACGTGGGCGTGGCACCGATCGACTACCTGACGACGCAGCGCCTGCTGCTGGCCAAGCAGCTGCTGACCGACACCGCGCTGCCGGTGACGCAGGTGGCGCTGGCCAGCGGCTTCGCGAGCCTGCGCCGCTTCAACGCCGCGTTCGCCGAGCGCTACCGCATGAACCCGAGCGGCCTGCGCCGCGCGCGCGACGACGACGCCGCGCAGCGCACGGCCGGCACCACGCTCAGGCTGCGCCTGGCGTACCGGCCGCCGTATCAGCACGACGCGCTGCTGCGCTTCTTCGCCGCGCGCGCGCTGGCCGGCATCGAAGCCGTCGATGCCCAAGGCATGCGCCGCACGATCGCGCTGCCGCACCGCGGCCGACCGCTCGCGGGCTGGTTGGCCTGGCGGTTCGTGCCGCAGCGCCACGAGGTCGAGTTGGCGCTGGCGCCCGCGCTGGCGCCGGTCACCGGTGCGCTGGTGCAGCGCGTGCGGCAGGCGCTCGACCTCGACGCCGACCCGGCGCGGGTCGACGCGGTGCTCGCCGCGATGCCCTTCTCGCCGCGCCCCGGCATCCGCCTGCCCGGCTCGTTCGACGGTTTCGAGACCGCGGCGCGGGTCGTGCTCGGCCAGCAGGTCACCGTGAAGGCGGCGTGCACGCTGACCGCGCGGCTGGTCGAGCGCTTCGGCGAGCCGGTGAGCACGCCGTTCGCCGACCTGCGGCACCTGTTCCCGCGGCCCGAAGCGATCGCCGGCGCCAGCGCCGATGCGATCGGCAGCCTGGGCATCGTGCGGCAACGCGTCGGCGCGCTGCAGGCGCTGGCGCGCGCGGTGTGCGACGGCACGCTCGAGCTGCACCGCGCGGCGCCGTTGAGCGAAACCTTGCAGCGCCTGCAGGCCCTGCCCGGCATCGGGCAGTGGTCGGCCCAGGTGATCGCGATGCGCGTGCTGTGCTGGCCCGATGCCTTTCCGGCCAGCGACATCGGCGTGCTCAATGCGCTGCGCACGCGCGACACGGCCGCCGCCGCCGAGCAGGCACAGGCCTGGCAACCCTGGCGCAGCTATGCGGTGATGCGGCTTTGGCAAAGTCTGGAGGAAACCCCGTGAAGACCGATCGATTGGTGGCGCAGGCGCGCGTGGATTCGCCGGTTGGCCCGTTGACGCTGGCGGCCACCGACAAGGGGCTGGCGTTCCTGTTGTTCGAGGAGGAGGCGCACTACGACACCCACCTCGACGTTCCAGTGGACCCGAAGAACAAGTTCATCGCCGCCGCGGCCCGGCAGCTCGAGCGTTACTGGCGCGGCCCGACGCGCTTCGACGTCGCACTCGATCCACAGGGCACGCCGTTCCAACGCACGGTATGGAAGGCGCTGCTCGACGTGAAGCCCGGCGAGACCAGCACCTACGGCGAGATCGCGCGTCGCCTCGGCATGCCGCACGCCTCGCGCGCAGTCGGCGCGGCAATCGGACGCAACCCGGTGGCCATCATCGTGCCGTGCCACCGCATCATCGGCAGCGACGGCTCGTTGACGGGCTTCGCCGGCGGGTTGCCGCGCAAGGAGTACCTGCTGCAGCACGAGGGCGTGTTGCTGGTGTGAGACATCCTGTGTCAACCTCCTGCCGTTTTGAGCAGCATCACGGCGGCGCGATGCTGGGTGGGGTCGTAGGGTTTGCGGTCCTGCCAGGCGCGCCAGATGACGCGCAGCCAAGCGCGCGCGAGGATGCGCGTGGCGTGCGGATGATCGCAGCCGCGAGCCATGGCCCTGTCGTAGACATCGGCAGCCCAGGCGCTGGCGTGGCGCGAGTTGTCTGCCAGGCAAGTGAGCGCGGCACGCAGCCGGTGGTTGCACGCCCAGCGGAAGGCCACCGCCTTGGACTTGCCCGAGGCGTAGGTGACCGGAGCGACGCCGGCCTCGCCGGCGAGGTGTTCGTCGCTGTCGAAGCGCTCGCGCACGCTGCCGATCTCGCAGACGATCTGCGCGGCGCACACGCGCCCGGCGCGCGGGAAGCTCATGATGAGCTTGCCGTCGTCGAAGCTGCCCACGTCGTGCTCGATGCGGCTGGTCAGCACGCGGATCTGCTCGACCAGGGGCGACAGCGTGCGCACCAGGCTCAGTGCGAGTTCGCCCTTGGCCTCCATCTCGAGCTCGCCCAGGGCGACGGCTGCGGCTTGATGCAAGCGCTGCAGCAACTCCTCGGGGCTGCGACGCCCGCTGTAGCCGTGCTGGCCGCAGAAGCCGGCCATGCGCCTGGGGCCCAGGCGGCTGGCCGACTCCGGCGTGGGGTAGCGCTTGACGAAGGCCAGCGCGATGGGCGAATCGACCTCGGCGAAGACCTCGGCGGCGCCGGGCCAGAACGACTGCAGCAGGCTGCGCAGCTGGTTGGCCAGTTGCACGCGGGTGGCCACCAGGTCGTCGCGCCCGCGCACCAAGGCGCGCAGTGCACGGATCTCGTCGCTCTGGCAAGCCAGGGGCTTGAAACGATGGCCGTCGGTGCGCAGCAAATCGGCCAGCAGGTACGCGTCGGTGGCGTCGCTCTTGCCGCCGTGG
The DNA here is from genome assembly GCA_015075545.1 of Ideonella sp. Lineage (GTDB taxonomy): Bacteria > Pseudomonadota > Gammaproteobacteria > Burkholderiales > Burkholderiaceae_C > JAEUPI01. Next base: position 775,035 of record JABTUC010000001.1, read on the forward strand.
CTGCGGTAGCGCGGGCGCGTGGCCTTGACGATGTTGGGATGGATGGGCACCACGCACAAGCGCGCCTCCACCAGCGCATCGACGATCAGACCCGAGGGCCGTTCGATCGCGACGGCGCTGACGCCGGCGGTGCGCAGACGGCGCACCAGTTCGGTCAGGCCCGCCGCGTCGTGGGCGACCTCGAACTGCACACGCACGCTGCCGCGCTCGTCGATGACGCACACCGCGTGGGTTCGGCTGGCCCAGTCCAGCCCGGCAAAGCAGTTGCTCATGGACAGACTCCTGTGAGTTGCGGTATGACTTGCCGTGCCGGAAGCCCGTGCGGGTCGCTCACTGATTGGCGCTCGAAGATGCGAGGCTTGGCGCTACATCCTGTAGCCCGTCTGGGTCTTCCGGCACCTTGCAGGCTGCGGGTCTCACACGGGCCGTCGAGCGGCCAGCGCGCGCGGCAGTCACTGCAAGGGCACGGAAGTCGGATCGAACCATCGTCGTACGGGCATCGCCGCGTCAAACACGGGTTGTCCACCGCGGCGGCCGGTCGGTTCGTCGCAAGCGCCGACCGACCGCCGCCGTGGGCAACCCTGCGCAGTGCCATGCCGCCGTTACTCAACGGCTGGAAGGTACTCCAGTGAGCGCGCTGGCCTGATTGCGAGCTGGCACCGGCTGCTCTGCACCTCGCGCGAGCCTGCGCCTCAAGGCGCCCGACAAACGAACGGCAGCCAGCCGTGCATCGCCGACGCCGGCAGCCAGGGGCCGACGAGCGTCAGCGTGGCACTGGCCAGCAGCACCCAGCCGGCGCCCTGCCGCGCCGCGGGGTGGGCACCGAGCCGTGCGATGCGCTGCGCGCCGAACGCGGCCACCAGCATCGACGGCAGCGTGCCGAGCCCGAAGGCGGCCATCGTCGCCGCGCTGTCGAGCGCAGCGCCTTGCAGGGCGGCGATCATCAGCACGGTGTAGACGAAGCCGCACGGCATCCAGCCCCAGACCATGCCGAAGGCCAGCGCGCGCGGCAGGCTCGTCACCGGCAGCAGCCGCCTGCCCAGCGGCGCGATGCGGCCCCACAGGCGCCGGCCGACGGCAAAGCCGGGGTCGCGCACGCGGCCGAAGGCGACCAACGCGCCGAGCAGCAGCGCGAAGGCCGACAGCGCACGCAGCGTGCGCCGCACCGCCTCGATGTCGAGCAGCCCGATCACCACCCCCAGCGCGCCGCCGAGCAGCCAGCCGGCGAGCGTGTACGACGCGATGCGTCCCAACTGGTAGCCGACGAGCAGCAGCGCGCGCGGCCGTCCGTTGACGCCGGGCGCGGTGGCCACGCCCAGCGCGGCCGAGATGCCACCGCACATGACCAGGCAGTGCCCGCTGGCGGCCAGGCCCAGCAGCAGCGCCGCGGCCAGCGTGAGCGAGGCGTTCATCGTGCGGTGTCGTCCTCGATGCTCGCGGCCGAATCCGCCGGCGCAGGGTCGTCTAGCAACGGCAACAGCCGCGGCGTCTCGAGATCCTCGAACTGATCGTGCTCGATGGCCCAGAAGAACGCGACGCCGGCGCCGATCAGCACCAGGATCGACAACGGAATCAGCACGACGAGCACGTTCACGGCGTCGAGCCCACCGCTGCAGGCAGCGCTGTCTCGCGAGGCGCCGGCTCGCGCCGGCCGATGCGCAGCGCGTTGGCGATCACCACCAGCGAACTCGCCGACATGCCGATCGCCGCCAGCCACGGCGGCACGAACCCGAGCGCGCCCAGCGGCACCACCGCGAGGTTGTAGGCCAGCGCCCAGCGCTGGTTCTGGCGCAGCACGGCGAGCGTCTGGCGAGCGATGGCGCGCGCTTCGGCCAAGGCCGACAGGCGAGCCCCGTCGAGCACGATGTCGCCGGCCGCCTGCGCGAGTTCGGCCCCCGACGCAAGCGCGACCGCAACGTCGGCGCCCGCCAGCACGGGTGCATCGTTGACGCCGTCGCCGACCGCGATGACGCGCGCCCCGGCCGCGCGCAGCTCGCGCAGCCGCTCGAGCTTTGCCGCCGGACGCATGCGCGAATTCCAGCGTGCGACCCCCAACTGCGCAGCGACGGCAGCGACCTTCGGGCGCGCGTCGCCGCTGGCGATCTCGATGGCCACGCCGTCGGCGCGCAGGGCGTCGAGTGCCTGGCGCGCCCCCGGGCGCAGACGCTCGCGCAGGCGCAACGTCGCGACGATGCGTCCATCGGCGGCGAGCACGGCGTCGTCGTCGTCTGGTTCGCCCGCTGCTCTAACCGCGAAGGCGCGCTGCCCGAGGCGATGGGCGCGCCCTTCGATCGTCCCTTCCAGGCCTTCGCCGGCCACTGCGCAGATGTCGCTCGCCGAGCGCGGCGGCAGCGCTGCCGCCGCCCGCACCAGCGCCTGCGCGATCGGGTGGCGGCTGCCGCGCGCGAGCCCTGCGGCCGTTGCAAGTGCCGCGTCGCGGTCGAGGGCATCGACCGCGTCGACCTCGAGCTGCGCGTCGGTCAGCGTGCCGGTCTTGTCGAACACCGCCTGCGTGGCCAGCGCGAGGTTCTCGATCGCGTCGGCGTTGACGACGAAGACGCCGCGCGCGGCCAGCACCGACAGCGCGCGCGTCAGCGCCGCCGGCACCGCCAATGCGAACGCGCAGGGGCACGACACCACCAGCACGGCCAGCGTGGCCGTGAGCGCCCGCCCCGGGTCGACCACGCTCCAGCCGAGCGCACACAGCGCCGCCAGCGCCAGCACGCGGGCGACGAAGCCCGCGGCCGCGCGCTCGCCCGCGCGCGCCAGGCGCGGCCGTTCGCTCTGCGCGCGCGCGACCAGCGCGGCGATGCCGGCCAGCGCCGTGTCGGCGCCGACACGGGTCACGCGGGCGATCGCCGGGCCGTCGAGCACCAGGCTGCCGCCCGTCAACGCATCGCCGCGGCTCTTGCGCACGGGTGTCGACTCACCAGTGAGCAGCGATTCGTCGACTCGGCAGACTTCGCTCTCGAGGCTTGCGTCGGCGGGTACGCGCTCGCCCTGCGCGATCTGGATGCGATCGCCCGGCGCGAGCTCGATCGCGCCGATGCGCTCGACGCCGCCATCGGCGCGCAGCCGCTCGGCGAAGGCCGGCGCCAGGCGCGCCATCGCGTCGACCAGATTGCCGGCGCGATGTCGCGCGCGCATCTCCAGATAGCGGCCGATCAGCAGGAAGAAGACGAACATGCTGACCGAGTCGAAGTACACCTCAGGCGCCGCCGCGCACGGCCTCGACCGCGCTGGCGCCGTAGATCAGCGCGATCGCCAGCGCCACCGGCACGTCCATGCCGAGCGAGCGAGCGCGCAGCGCGCGCCACGCGCCACTGAAGAACGGGCCGGCCGAGTAGAAGACCACCGGCGTGGCCACCAGCAGGCCCAGCCAGCGCATGGCCTCGCGCGTGGCCGCGTCCATCGCGTCGGCTCCGCCGAGGTACAGCGCGCTGGCGTACATCATCGCCTGCATGGCGCCGGACCCCGCGACGACCAGCCGCTTGAGCGCGGCGCGCGATTCGCGCCGGCGCGAGTCGTCGAGCGCTGCGGCATCGAGCGGCAGCGCCGTGTAGCCGGTGCGCGCGAGCGCACCGAGCACGCCGGCGAGGTCGGTGCGCGCGCGGTCCCACACGATGCGTGCGCGCCGCGCCGCCGCATTGACGCGAACCGACTCCACTCCCGGCACCGCGGCCAGCATGCGCTCGATCAACCACACGCACGCCGAGCAGCGGATGCCGTCGATCAGCAGCAGCACCTCGCAGCGCTGCGCATCGAGGTCGCGCACCACGTGGCGCGCCAGCTCCTCGCGCCGCCAGACCTGCGTGCTGCGCAGCGCCTCCTGCGGCTCGGACGCCGCGCGCGCGGCCGGCGCGCTGCGCAGGCGGTAGTAGTCGGCCAGCCTGAGCTGATCGATCCACTCGGCCGCGGCGCGGCAGCCGTGGCAGCAGACGGCGTGCGCGACGCCGGCGACCACGGCTTGCGGCGGTGCCGCCGGCAGCGGCTCGCCGCAGTGCCAGCAGGCGGGCGTGTTCACGATGGCGGATCCGGGCTGGGCGCCGGCGGCCGCGCGACGGGCACCTTCAGTACCTGCGGACCGTCGAGCGGCAGGGGCGGATCCGCGTAGCGCTGGCCGAGGACGATCAGCCAGATGCAGCCGGCCATGCTGAGCGCGAACACCGCCGCGGCCAGCCAGACGATGCCCTGGCGATACCAGGCGTCGGTGCTGCGTTGCCCGACGCCATCACTTCGACGCGACGGCTCCACCTTGCGACAGCGAGAGGACAGCGGCCGCGACCAGGCGCGCGTTGTCGGGCCCGAGGCGCTCGCGCCAGGCAGGCATGATGCCGGCGCGGCCATCGCGGATCGACGTCATCACGGTTTCCGGTCGCCGCCGTAGAGCCAGACGGCATCGGTCAGGTTCGGTGCGCCGAGCGCGGGGTTGCCCTTGCCGTCGGCACCGTGGCAGGCGGCGCAGGCGACGAACTGCGTCTTGCCTGCAGCGGCCTTGGCGGCATCGTGCGGCGCGCCCGACAGGCCGAGCACGTAGTTGGCCAGATTCTCCACCCCGGCTTCGCCGAACTGTGGCCCCCAAGGCGGGCATGGTGCCACGGCGGCCATCGAGAACACTCGCCAGCACCACGTCGCCGCTGCCGTAGAGCCACACCTTGTCGGTGAGGTTCGGCGCGCCGAGCTGTTGATTGCCGTGACCGCTGCGCCCGTGGCAGGCGGCACAGTTGTCGCGGAACAGCACCTCGCCGATGGCCACGGCTTCTGGGTTGCCGGCCAGCTTGTCGAGCGGCTCGCTCGCGAAGCGCTTGATCGTCGCGGCGAACTGCTCGTTGTTGGCCGCCGTGTCGCGCGCCAGCTCGCCATGCGAAGTCCAGCCGAGCGAGCCCAAGTGGTTGCCGAAGCCGGGGTAGCGCCAGAGGTAGGCGATTGCGCTGATGTACATGACCAGCGACACCACGATCCACCACATCGGCAGCCGGTGCAGCGCTTCGCGAATCGACCCGTGCGCCCAGACGTGCCCGGTGGTGCCGTCGGCCAGCACCGGGATCTTGGCGCGCGGCCCCCACAGGAACAGCGCGAAGGTGAGGCCGAGGTTGAAGACGATGAGGATGACGACCCACCACGACCAGAACTCGCTCATGGTTGCTCCTCCGCGGTGGCGACGGCGGCGTCGTCCTCCATCGGCAGCCGCGCCAGCTCGTTGAAGGCGCGTCGGTGTTGCGGCAGCCAGGCCCAGACCCAGATGCCGATGAAGGCCGCCATCAAGACGACGATGAAGACGCCGACCATGTGCCCCCACAGCGGACTCATTGCGTCGCTCCCGATGCGGCAGGCGCGGCGGCCGACGCCGCGGCCGCCGGTGGCTGCGGCAGGTTGTCGACGCCCAGGCCCTGCAGGTACGCCACCAGCGCGTCGAGCTCGGTCTTGCCGGCGACGGCCTTGGGCGCGCCCTTGATGTCGGCGTCGGTGTACGGGTCGCCGAGCGTGCGCAGCACGCCCATGCGCCGCTGGATGTCCTTGCCCTCGACCAGCGCCAGCGCCAGCCACGGATAGGCGGGCATGTTCGACTCCGGCACGAGGTGGCGCGGATCCATCAGGTGCAGCCGCTGCCATTCGTCGGAATACTTGCCGCCCACGCGCGCCAGATCGGGCCCGGTGCGCTTGGAGCCCCACTGGAACGGACGGTCGTAGACCGATTCGCTGGCGGTGGAGTAGTGCCCGTAGCGTTGGGTCTCGAAGCGCAGCGCGCGGATCATCTGCGAGTGGCACAGGTAGCAACCCTCGCGCACGTAGATGTCGCGGCCCGCCAGGCGCAGCGGCTCGTAGGGCTTCACGCCTTCGGCCGGTTGCACCTTGTTGGCCTCCATGAACAGCGGCGTGATCTCCGCCAGCCCGCCGAGCGACACCATATGATCGCGGTGAGGATGCCCAGCGCCCAGGCGTGCTTCTCGATGAACTCGTAGTGGCGAAAGGCCATGGCAGCGTCCTCAACGCGCAGGGGCGAGCGAGGCCGCGGGCGGCTCGGGCTCGGGGGTCGGGAATCGGCACCGGGATCGGCGAGATGATCGGCTTGCGCGCGTCGGCGGCGGTGAACCACAGGTTCCACGCCAGCACCCACATGCCGAGCCAGATCAGCACGCCGCCCAGCCAGCGCAGGATGTACAGCGGCTTGATGGCGATCAGGCTGGCGAGGAAATCGCCGGGTCAGCGCGCCGTCGGGGCTGGTGGCGCGCCACATCATGCCCTCGGTGACGCCGGCGACCCACATCGCGACCACGTACAGCAGCGTGCCGGAGAAGTGCAGCCAGAAGTGCAGCTCCATGCCCTTCTTCGAGTACATCGCCGGGCGTCCGAGCGCGCGCGGCGCCATCGCGTAGAGCGAGCCGATGGTGATCATCGCCACCCAGCCGAGCGAGCCCGAGTGCACGTGCGCGACCGTCCAGTCGGTGTAGTGCGACAGCGAGTTCACCGTCTTGATCGCCATCATCGAGCCTTCGAAGGTCGAGGCGGCGTAGAACACCAGCGCGATCACCATGAACTTGGCCGCCGGGTCGTCCTTCAGCCGGTGCCACGAGCCGTTGAAGGTCAGCAGACCGTTGGCCGCCGAACCCCAACTGGGCATCAGCAGCACCAGCGAGAAAGCCATGCCGACCGCCTGCACCCAGTCGGGCAGCGCGGTGTACAGCAGGTGGTGCGAGCCCGCCCACATGTAGATCGAGATCAGCGCCCAGAAGTTGACGATCGAGAAGCGGTAGCTCCACAGCGGCTGCTGCGCCTGCCGCGGCACGAAGTAGTACATCATTCCGAGGAAGCCCGCGGTCAGAAAGAACGCCACCGCGTTGTGGCCGCACCACCACTGCACCATGGCGTCGACGGTGCCCGAGTAGATCGGGTACGACTTGGTCAGCGAGACCGGCAGCGCCAGGTTGTTGACGATGTGCAGCAACCCGACCGCGATGATGAACGCGCCGTAGTACCAGTTGGCCACGTAGATGTGGCGGATTCGCCGCCGCGCCAGCGAGGCGAAGAAGACGACGCCGAAGCTGACCCAGACCACCGCGATCAGGATGTCGACGAACCACTCGGGTTCGGCGTACTCCTTGCTCTGCGTGATTCCGAGCGGCATCGTCGCCATCGCCAGCACGCAGGCGAGCTGCCAGCCCCAGAACGTGAACATCGCCAGGTTCGGCAGCGCCAGGCGGGTGTGCCCGGTGCGCTGCACGACGTAGTAGCAGGTGCCCATCAGCGCCGAGCCGCCGAACGCGAAGATGACGCCGAAGGTGTGGTCGGGGCGCAGCCGGCTGAAGGTCAGATACGGCAGCTCGAGGTTCCAGTACGGCCACGCCAGTTCGGCGGCCGCATACATGCCGGCCAGCGTGCCGATGATGCCCCACACGGCCGAGGCGAGCAGCAGGAACAGCCGCACGACCTGGTCGTCATAGGTTTCGACGGTGTTCATTGGGGCTCCCGCGCGCTCGGACACAAGGCGCGACTCTACTTCAGCCGCGGCCAGGCCCGGCGAATCACCCCGCTCGCGCGGGCTCCGCGCAGCATCTAGCGCAGCGCCTGCAGCGCCCGCTCGAGGTCGGCGATCAGGTCGTCGGTCGCTTCGAGCCCGATCGACAGGCGCACCAGGTGGCCTTGATAGCGATTGGCGTCGCCGCGCAGCGCGCGCAGGTCGTACGGCACGACGAGGCTGGTGGGGCCGCCCCACGAGTAACCGAGCTTGAACAGCTTCAGCGCATCGCAGAACGCATCGACGCGCTCGGCCGGCAGCGCGGCATCGAGCAGGATCGAGAACAGCCCCGCGGCGTCGCGGCAATGGCTGGCCCAGTGCTCGTGGCCGGGCGCCTGCGGCAAGGCCGGGTGCAGCACGCGGCGCACCGGCGACTGTGCCTGCAACCACGCCGCGATGCGACGCGCCGATGCGTCGTGCGCGCGGTAGCGAACTTCGAGCGTCGGCAGCGAACGCAGCACCATCTCCACGTCGTTGGCCGCCACGCCGATGCCCAGACGCATGTGCGCCAGCAGCAGTTTCTCGTGCAGCGCGGCGTCGCGCGTCACCACCGAGCCCATCAGCACGTCGCTACCGCCCGACGGGTACTTGGTCAGTGCGTGCATCGACAAGTCGACCGCAGCGCCTTCGCCGAGGTCGAACGCCTTCAACGCGAGGCCGCCGCCCCAGGTGTTGTCGAGCGCGGTCGGTACGCCGCGCTGGCGCGCCGCGCGCGCCAGCGCGCGCAGGTCGGGGAACTCCATCGTGATCGAGCCGGGCGCCTCGAGCCACACACCAGCGCGTACGCTCGCCGATCATGGCCTGCAGCCCGGCCACGTCCATCGGGTCGTACAGCCGGTGGGCGATGCCCCACTGGGCCAGCAGGGTGCGCGCCATCTCGCGCGAGGGGCCATAGACGTTGTCGGGCAGCAGCACCTCGTCGCCGCCGGCAAGCAGCGCGATGTTGACCATCGCGATCGCCGCCAGCCCGCTGGGCGCCAGCACGCAGTGGCTGCCGCCTTCGAGCGTGGCCAGCCGCCCTCCAGCGTGAAGGTGGTCGGCGTGCCGTGCAGGCCGTAGGTGTAGCCGGTCTTGTGGCGCCAGTCGCGGGCGCGCAGCGCCGCCACGCTGGGAAAGATGACCGTCGAGGCCTTGTACACGCCCACCGGCACCGCGCCGAAGCCCGACGGCGGCTGGTAGTCGTGGTGGATCAACGCGGTCGACAGCGGGGTGTTCGGTTCGGTCATGGTGGAGCGATGCAATCGTCAGATCGGTTCGGCGATCAGGTCGTGTCCTTGCGTGGCCGTCACGCGCGCGCGCACGAACTCGCCCGCCTGCATGCGTGTGGAAGCCTTGGCCGGCGGCAACAGCCGCACGCTGCCGTCGATCTCGGGCGCGTCGGCGTAGCTGCGGCCCACCGCGCCCTTGCGGCCGAGCGCGGGCGCATGATCGACCAGCACCTGCAGCGTCGAGCCGGTGCGGCGCCTCAGGCGCTGCGCCGACACGGCCTCGGCCACCGCCATCACCTGCGCGCGGCGTTGCTCGCGCTCGGCAGCGGGCAGCGCGCCGGACAGGTCGTTGGCCGCGGCGCCGGCCACCGGCGAGTAGGCGAAGCAGCCGGCGCGGTCGATCTGCGCGTCGCGCAGGAACTGCAGCAGATGCTCGAACTCCTCGTCGGTCTCGCCGGGGAAGCCGGCGATGAAGGTCGAGCGCAGCACCAGCTGCGGGCAAGCGCGGCGCCAGGCCTCGATGCGTTCGAGGTTGCGCTCGCCGCTGGCCGGTCGCTTCATGCGCCTGAGCACGTCGGGGTGCGAGTGCTGCAACGGCACGTCGAGGTACGGCAGCACGGCGCCGCTGGACATGAGAGGGCAGCAGTTCGTCGACGTGCGGATACGGGTACGTAGTGCAGCCGCACCCAGGCGCCGTGCGGCTCGGCCAGCTTCGCGAGCTGTTCGCACAGCTCGACCATCCGCGTCTTCACCGGCCGGCCGTCGAAGAAGCCGCTGCGGAACTTGACGTCGACCCCGTAGGCGCTGGTGTCCTGGCTCACCACCAGCAGCTCCTTCACGCCGGCCTCGAACAGCGTGCGCGCCTCGCGCAGCACGTCGCCCACCGGCCGCGACACCAGATCGCCGCGCATCGACGGGATGATGCAGAACGTGCAGCGGTGGTTGCAGCCTTCGCTGATCTTGAGATACGCGTAGTGTTTCGGCGTCAGCTTGATGCCCTGCGCGGGCACGAGGTCGACGAACGGATCGTGCGGCTTCGGGCGTGCGCGTGCACCGCGGCCATCACCTCCTGCGTTGCGTGCGGGCCGGTGACGGCGAGCACCTTCGGGTGCACCTGCTGCACCAGGTTGCCGCCGCCCTCGCCCGCCCTGGCGCCGAGGCAGCCGGTGACGATGACGCGGCCGTTGTCGGACAGCGCCTCGCCGATCGCATCGAGGCTCTCCTTCACCGCCCTCGTCGATGAAGCCGCAGGTGTTGACGATCACCGTGGTCGGCGCCGTCGAAGGTCTTGCTGGTGCGGTAACCCTCGGCGCTGAGCTGGGTGAGGATGCGCTCGGGTCGGTCAGCGCCTTCGGGCAGCCGAGCGACACGAAGCCGACCGTCGGCGCCCGCACCGACGTCGCCGGCTCTGCGATCTCGCTGCTGGACATGCCGCGATTGTCGGCCAAGCGCGCCGCCACCTCGGCGGCAGGGCCGCCGGCGCTCAGCGCTTGCCGCCGAAGCCCGGCATGCCGGGGAACATCGCGCCGGCGTGCTTCGCATCTGCTCCTGCATCTGCTGGAACAGGTTCTTCGACTGCTCGAGGTAGCTGCCCATCAGGTTCTGCATCATCGGCGCCTGCCCGCCCATCAATTGCGACCACGCCTCGGGCGTGAAGGTCTTGGCGTCGAACATGCCCTGCGCCTGCTCGCTGAAGCGGCGCTGCAGGTCGACGAACGCCTGCAGGTTGCGCTCGAGGTGCTGGCCCATCATGCCCTGCATCGCGTGGCCGTAGAAGCGGATGATCTGCGCCAGGGTCTGCGTGGAGAACATCGGCACACCGCCCGCTTTCCTCCTCGAGGATGATCTGCAGCAGGATGCTGCGCGTCAGCTCCTCGCCGGTCTTGGCGTCGCGCACCTCGAACGGCTCGTTATCGAGCACCATCTTTTTCACGTCGGCCAGCGTGATGTAGCTGCTGGCGCGGGTGTCGTACAACCGCCGATTGGGATACTTCTTCAGGATGCGCGAACCCTGCGGTTCGGCCTGGGATGCAGCGCGGCGGGACGCTGGCATGGCGGGAGGCTCCTTGTCGGTGCGCGATTCTAGGCGGCGCCTGCCCGCTCGCCGCGCCGGGTTTCCCCGGCCGCCGCAGGGTGCAAGCGATCCGGCCTAGACTGCCTGTGCATGAGCACGAGCAACGACCAAGCCACCACCAGAACCGAGGTCGACAGCTTCGGCGCCATCGAGGTGCCGCAGGCGTCGCTGTGGGCGCGCAGACCGAGCGCAGCCGGCGCTTCTTCGCCATCGGCACGCAGCACATGCCGCTGGCGCTGATCCACGCGATCGCCGAGGTCAAGCGCGCGGGCGCCGAGGTCAATCGCGATCTCGGCCTGCTCGACGCCGCCAAGGCCGGCGCCATCGCACGCGCGGCCGCGCGCGTGATCGCCGGCGAGTTCGACGCCGAGTTCCCGCTGTCGGTGTGGCAGACCGGCTCGGGCACGCAGAGCCACATGAACGTCAACGAGGTGATCGCCAATCTGGCGTCGCTCGACCTCGGCGGCGAGGTCGGCCCCAAGCGGCTCGTGCACCCGAACGACGACGTCAACCGCGGCCAGTCGTCCAACGACGTGTTTCCCACTGCGATGCACGTGGCCGCCGTGCTGCAGATGCGTCCGCTGATGGCGGCGCTCGACGAGCTGCGCGCGCTGCTGCGCGAAGCGTGCTGCCGCCTTCACCGAGGTGCTGAAGATCGGCCGCACGCACCTGCAGGACGCGACGCCGGTGACGCTGGGCCAGGAGTTCGGCGGCTACGAGGCGCAGCTCGTGCTGGCCGCCGATGCGCTGCGCCAGGCGCTGCCGGCGGTGCACGCGCTGGCGATCGGTGGCACCGCGGTCGGCACCGGGCTCAACACGCACCCGCAGTTCGGCGAGCGCGTAGCCGCGCGGCTGGCCGAGCGGCTCGATGCGCCGTTCGTGCCGGCCGGCAACCGCTTCGCGGCCCTGGCCGGCCACGAGCCGCTGGTGGCGCTGCACGGCGCGCTGAAGGGCCTGGCGGTGGCGTTGATCAAGATCGGCTGCGACGTGCGCCTGATGGGCAGCGGCCCGCGTGCCGGCATCGGCGAGCTGCACCTGCCGGAGAACGAGCCGGGCAGCTCGATCATGCCGGGCAAGGTCAATCCGACCCAGGTCGAGGCGCTGACGATGGTGTGCACGCAGGTGATCGGGCACGACGTTGCGCTGTCCGTCGCCGCCAGCCAGGGCCAGTTCGAGCTCAACGTCTACAAGCCGCTGATTGCCACCAACCTGCTCGACAGCCTGCGCCTGCTCACCGACGCGATGAACAGCTTCGGCATCCACTGCGTGGCCGGCATCGAAGTCGATGTGAAGCGGATGCGCGAGCTGCTCGATCGCTCGTTGATGCTGGTGACAGCGCTGACGCCGCACATCGGCTACGACCGCGCGGCGGCCATCGCCAAGCATGCGCATCAGCATGGGCTGTCGCTGCGCGAGGCCGCCATCGGCATGGGGGCCTGAGCGGCGAAGACTTCGACCGCTGGGTGCGGCCCGAGCAGATGCTCGGGCCGCGGCGCTGAGCCGCCAGACCTTCGGAAAGCACAACGGCACCCGGGGGTGCCGTTGGTCGTCATGGTAGGCGCGAGTGGACTCGAACCACCGACCCCCACCATGTCAAGGTGGTGCTCTAACCAGCTGAGCTACGCGCCTGCGAGGGCGGCATTCTAGCAGCGCGTTCAGCCGCGACGCGCGCTGCGCACCCCCGGTAAGCGGGCCACCTGCGCCAGCACTGCGACCAGGCGCGACGCATCGTCGAGCTCGACGGTGATCTCCATCACCGTCGGCGCGCCGCGCGCCGCCTTGCCGACTTGCGTCTGCACCGCGGTGACGTTCATGCGCTCCTTGGCGAACAACTCGGAGATGTCGCGCAGCAGCCCGGTGCGATCGTTGGCCTCGACCCACACCTTCACCGGGTACAGCGCACTGCGCTGTGCGGCCGCGGCGTCCCACGCCACGGCGATCGCGCGCTCGGGGTTGACGCTCAGCATGTGGCGAAAGTTGGTGCAGTTGCTGCGGTGGATCGCCACGCCCTTGCCGCGCGTGACGTAGCCGCCGATCGCATCGGGCGGTGCCGGGCGGCAGCAGCGCGCCAGGCTGGTCATCAGCGATTCCACGCCGACCACCAGCACGCCGCCCTCGCCGGTGCGTGCGCGGCGCAGCGGCATCGTCTCGGCTTCCGCCGGCGCGGCCTCGTGCGGCTTGAGCAGGTTCTCGATCGCGCGCAGCGAGAACTCGTCCTTGCCCACCACCTCGAACAGCGCGTCGGCGGCCTTGAAGCCCAGGCGCGCGGCCAGCTCGTCGTGCTTGAGCGCAGTGCGGCCTTCGCGCTGCAGCAGCTTCGACCTGCTCGCGCCCGCGCGCAATGGTGTCGGCCAGCGCGCGCGCATTGAACCAGGCGCGTACCTTGGCGCGCGCGCGCGGCTCTTCAGGAAGTGCAGCTCGGCGTTGAGCCAGTCGAGCGAAGGGCCGCCCTCCTTGACCGCGGTGATCTCGACCGTCTGGCCGTTGGCCAACGACGTGCTCAGCGGCACCATCGCGCCGTCGACCCGCGCCCCGCGGCAGCGATGCCCGAGGTCGGTGTGCACCGCGTACGCGAAGTCCACTGGCGTGGCACCGGCCGGCAGCTCGATCACCGTGGCCTGCGGCGTGAACACGAAGATGCGGTCGTCGAATCCCTCGTGCGGCCGCTGCGCCGCCTGGTCGCGCTCCCACGCCAGCAACTGGCGCAGCACCGCCTTGCGGGCCTGCGCCACCCGCTCCTCGAAACCGCCGGCGGCGCTGACGCCGCCATAGCCGCGCACGCCGGCCTCCTTGTAGGCCCAGTGCGCGGCGACGCCGTACTCGGCGTGCTCGTGCATTGCCTGGGTGCGGATCTGCACCTCCAGCGGTGCGCCGTCGTCGTCGAGCACCACGGTGTGCAGCGACTGGTAGCCGTTGGCCTTGGGCCTGGCGATGTAGTCGCTGAACTGCTCGGGCAGCGCGCGCCAACGCGCATGCACGCACGACAGCGCGGCATAGCAGTCGCGCACGTCTGGCACGATCACGCGCAATGCGCGCAGGTCGTAGATCGCGCCCAGATCGACGCCCTTGCCCTGCATCTTCTTCCAGATGCTGTACAGGTGCTTGGGCCGGCCCTGCACCTGGGCGTCGATGCCGGCCGCGGCCAGCTCGCGGCGCAGCCGCTGGCTCGCCTCGCGCACCGCGCCCTCGCGGCGCGAGCGCGTCTGGTCGAGGGCACGCGCGATCTGCGCGTACTGCGCCGGCTGCAGGAAGCGAAACGCCAGATCCTCCAGCTCCCACTTGATCTGCCAGATTCCCAGGCGGTTGGCCAGCGGCGCGAACACCTGCTGCGACTCCGACGCCAACTCCGCCGGGCACGGCCGCCTCGCCGCGGCGTGCCAGCGCAAGGTCTGCAGCCGCGAGGCCAGCCGCAGCAGCACGACGCGCAGATCGCGCGAGAACGCGAGCAGCATCTTGCGCACGCGTTCGGTCTGCAGCTCGCGGCGCTCGGCCTCGACGCTGGCTGCGCGCGCGGCGCGCGCGCACTGCCACCAGCTTGCGCGTGTACTCCACCAGCCCGGCGTACGACTCGCCGAAGGCGTTGCGCACCATCTCCTCGGGGCGCTGCAGGAAGTCGGCCGCGTACACACCAGGTAGCTCGCCGCGCGCAGCGTCGGCGCCGCCCCGATGCCCTCGAGGATGGCGGCCACGCCGTCGGCATGCGCCAGCGCCGGCTCGCCGGTATCGAGCACGTGCCCCGACAGCAGCGGCTCGGCAAGGCGCGGGCGCGCTGCAGCGCGCCCGCCTGCTGCACCGCCTGCACGTCGACCGGCGGTGCACCGCCCGTCGGGGTGTCGACCTCGGCCAGCCGGACGATCGGTGCCGCCTCGTCGGCCGCGGGAATCAGCTCGGTCTTCACGGCGAGGCGAGCAGGAACTCGCGCACCGCGCGCACCTGCTCGGGCTGCAGCAGCATCGGCGCGTGCCCGACGCCGGCGAACTCCACCAGCTTCGCGCGTGGCCCGCGCTGCGTCATCTCGCGCGCGGTGTCGCTCGACAGCACGTCGGACTGCGCACCGCGCAGCAGCAGCGTCGGGCAGCGCAGCGCATCGTAGGCCTGCCACATCGCGGCTTCGCCGGCGGCGGCCATCTGCGGGTGATCACCTTGAACGGCCGCGCGATGTCGGGGTCGCTGCGCGGCACGAGGTGATCGCCGTCGGCCTTCAGTTGCGGCTCGGTCAGTGCCAGCCATTGCTCGCGGGTGTGCGGCCCGAAGCCGGTGGAGATCGACCAGATCGCGTCGGCGGCCTCGTCGAGCGTTTTCCAGCGCTGGATCTGGCCGACATAGCCACCGATGCGCGCCATGCCGGCGGGGTCGAGATGCGGCCCGACGTCGTTGAGCACCAGCTTGGCCACCGGCGAGCCGCCGAGCGCGGCCACACCGAGACCGATCAGGCCGCCCATCGAGGTGCCGAGCCAGTGCACCGTGCGCGCGTCGAGCCGCGCGAGCAGAGTCACCATGTCGGCCGTGTACTGCGGGAACCCGTAGCCCATCGGATCGCGCAGCCAGTCGGAGCGGCCGCGCCCCACGACGTCGGGGCATACCACGCGGTAGTGGTCGAGCATGGCGCGCGCCAGGGTGTCGAAGTCGCGCCCCTGACGCGTCAGGCCGTGCACGCACACCAGCACGCGGTCGTTGGCCGGGTCGCCCCACTCCCAATAGGCCATGCCGTGCAGGTTGACGCCACTCAGACACGAGACGCGATGCAGTCGGGGTTCGGACACGGGTCGACTCCTTTGCCGATAATGATCCTAGCAACGGATTGCGAGGAACCACCATGTTGAAGGGAAAGACCGCTCTGGTCACCGGCTCGACAAGCGGCATCGGCCTGGGCATCGCCAGGGCGCTGGCGCAAGACGGCGCCAACATCATGCTCAACGGCTTCGGCGAGACCGAGGCGGCCAGGCGCGCGATCGCCGAGTGCGGCGTGAAGGTTTCGTACCACGGTGCCGACATCAGCAAGCCCGCCGAGATCGAGGCGATGGTGCGCGCCTGCGAGGCCGAGTTCGGCACCCTCGACGTGCTGGTGAACAACGCGGGCATCCAGCACGTGGCGAAGGTCGAGGACTTCCCCGTCGATCGCTGGGACGCGATCATCGCCATCAACCTCAGCGCAACCTTTCACACCACGCGGCTTGCGCTGACTGGCATGAAGAAGCGCAACTGGGGCGCATCGTCAACATCGCGTCGACCCATGGCCTGGTGGCGTCGGCCGAGAAGTCGGCCTACGTGGCGAGCAAGCACGGCGTCGTCGGCTTCACGAAGAGCGTCGCGCTCGAAACCGCGACCACCGGCGTCACGGTGAATGCGATCTGCCCGGGCTGGGTGCTGACACCGCTGGTGCAGAAGCAAGTCGATGCGCGCGCCAGTCAGGCCGGCGTGGATCAGGCCGAGGCCAAGCGCCAACTGCTGGCCGAGAAGCAGCCGTCGCTGCAGTTCACGACCACCGAGCAGCTCGGTGCGCTGGCCGTGTTCCTGTGCTCGCCGGCGGCCGACAACGTGCGCGGAGTGGCGTGGAACGTCGACGGCGGCTGGGTTGCGCAGTGAAGGCCACAGCAACGGCTGCGTGAACGCTCGCGATGTTCAGCGCGTCATCTGCACGCTGCCGTTGACCTGCACGGTGACGCTGGCGCTTGCCCGCTTCGACGGGGATCGACTCGCCGGCAACCGCGCCCATCGCGCGCATGCGAGACAACACCGGCCTGACCGGTGGCTCCGAGGTGCCGACGTTGACCTCGCGCACCGTGTAGCCGGCGTAGCCGAACTGCTTGGCGTAGTCGGCCGCGCGCGCACGGAACCTGGCAATCGCCTGTGCGGCGGCCTCGGCTTCGACGCGCTCGCGGGT
This sequence comes from Ideonella sp., assembly GCA_015075545.1. Lineage (GTDB taxonomy): Bacteria > Pseudomonadota > Gammaproteobacteria > Burkholderiales > Burkholderiaceae_C > JAEUPI01. Next base: position 791,717 of record JABTUC010000001.1, read on the forward strand.
GTCGCGCGCCAGCGTGTAGTCCACGCGCGCCACCGTCAGCGTGCCCAGGCGGACGGCGAGCTGGGCGATCGCGCTCATGTCGCGGCCCTCGAGCACCAGCTCGGCGTGGCCCACCCAGCCGGCGATGCCTGTACCCTTCGGGTCGTAGCGCGGCGACAGGCTGAAGCCGCCGGTGCGCACGTCGAGCTGGCCGGGCCGATGCGCCTTGCGCGCCCTCGACCAGCGCGGCGTCGAGCGCCTGCCGCAGTTGCGTCTGCACCGCGGCCGCCTCGCCTCCCTCTCGGGTGGCGCCCAGCGTCATTCTGAGAACATCGAACGGCACCTCCAGCGAGGCCGAGGCCGACAGCGTCAAGCTGTCGCTGAGCGGCCCACCCGGTGCGGCGGGCTGCGCATGTACCATCGAAAACGCGGTCAGCGCGACGCCGAGGATCGAAGCGATGGCGGTGCCGCGCCTCATGGCATGGTCCTTGTACGAAACCTTCGTGACCAAGACCACCAGTGTGCCGCGAGCGGCCGATACCGCAGCCATCTCGCGGGGCGTGTTCCAGGTCACGGAACCCGGCGTGAAGCCCGAAATAGATGTAACAGCCGGTCGGTTTTCGAGCTTGGCATGGGGTTTCCCCCGGCAAAATGCCGCTGTTACAAATGTGGAGTTGCAGATGAATACGCCCGCCAACACTCGACCCGACCGCATCGTCGTGGTCGACGACGACGCGCGCATCCGGGACCTCTTGCGCCGCTACCTCACCCAGGAAGGGTTTCGAGGTGCTGCTGGCCGAAGACGCCAAGGCGCTCAACCGCATCCTCACCCGCGAGACGATCGACCTCATCGTGCTCGACCTCATGCTGCCGGGCGAAGACGGGCTGTCGATCTGCCGGCGTCTGCGCGCCGCCAACGACGTGACGCCGATCATCATGCTGACCGCCAAGGTCGAGGACGTCGACCGCATCGTCGGCCTCGAAGTCGGCGCCGACGACTACCTGCCCAAGCCGTTCAACCCGCGCGAACTGCTGGCGCGGGTGCACGCGGTGCTGCGCCGCCGACCGGCGATGGAGGCCCCCGGCGCGCCATCGAAAGAGCCGCAGACGGTGGCCTTCGGCCCTTTCGAGTTCGACCTCAGCCTGCGCCGGCTGCTGAAGAACGGCGAGCAGATCTCGCTCACCACCGGCGAGTTCTCGATGCTCAAGGCGCTGGTGCGCCACCCGCGCCAACCGCTGTCGCGCGACAAGCTGGCGCAACTGGCGCGCGGCCGCGAGTTCGAGCCGTTCGACCGCAGCCTCGACGTGCAGATCTCGCGCCTGCGCAAGATGATCGAGTCCGACCCCTCGCAGCCGCGCTACATTCAGACGGTGTGGGGTGTCGGCTACGTGTTCGTGCCCGACGGCGCGAATTGATGTAGGCCCCCTTGCTCGCTGCGCTCGCTTCCCCGAGGGGAGCGGCCGGCTTGGGAGCGGCCCGGCGCCGGCCCACCGCGCCCTCGCCGCTCTGGCAGCAGCACGCTGCGACACTGGCAAACGACCGGCTCTCGCCGGTCGTGTATCTTCCGCCGCAGCCGATTTTGACTCCCGCCTGCTGACATGCCCCGCTCGCAAGGTGTTGCCCTCAGCCTGTTCTGGCGCACCTTCGTGCTGCTGGCGATCCTGCTGGGCAGCGGCATCATGGCCTGGGTGTGGACGCTGCGCTCGCTGGAGTTCGAGCCGCGTGCACTGGCCGCTGCGCAGCAGATCGCGAGCCCTGGTGAACCTGGGGCGCGCGGCGCTGCGCAACACCGATTCGATCAACCGCGTTGCGATGGTCAAGTCGTTGTCCGGGCAGGAGGCGATTCGCATCGCGCCACACGAACCCACCGACAAGTGGGAGCCGTTCGAGGAGGACCGCTTCACGCGCGTCGTCGCCGGTGAACTGCAGCACCGCCTCGGGCCGGGCACGATCGTCGCGCGCAGCGTCAACGGCCATGCAGGCCTGTGGGTCGGCTTCGGCATCGAAAGAGATGCCTGGTGGCTGCAGACCGAACTCGGCCGCGTGCAGGCGCTGACCGGACCCACGTGGTTCGTGTGGGTCGGCATCGCGCTGCTGGCGACCATCTTCGGCTCGGTGGCGATCGCGCGGCTGATCAACCAGCCGCTGCGCGAGCTGAGCTTCGCGGCCAGCCGCATCCGCGAGGGCGAGTTCGACTCGCGGCTCGACGAGAACACGCTGACCAGCGAGATCCGCGAAGTCAATATGGGCTTCAACCGCATGGCGCGCGAACTGGCCAAGGTCGAGGAAGACCGCGCCGTGATGCTGGCAGGAATCAGTCACGACCTGCGCACGCCGCTGGCGCGGCTGCGGCTGGAGGCCGAGATGAGCGTGCAGGACGACGAGGCCCAGCGCAACATGGCGCAGGACATCGACCAGCTCGACGCGATCATCGACAAGTTCATGGATTACGCGCGCCCGGGCGAGTCCAAGCTCAAGCCGGTGAACCTGGCGCAGGTGATCGAGCGCGAGATGCAGGGCTTCCGCGATCCGACCACGATCCGCATCCAGCACCGCGTGGCGATCGACATCTCGGTGATGGCCGACGAGATCGAACTCGGCCGCGTGTTCGCCAACCTGTTCGAGAACGCGCGCCGCTACGGCCGCTCGATCGACACCGGCATCGCGCTGGTGCACGTGACTTACGCCCGCACCGGTCCGTGGGTGATCGTCAGCGTGCGCGACCACGGCTCGGGCGTGGCGCCCGAGAAGCTCAACCAGTTGACGACGCCGTTCTTTCGCGGTGATGCCGCGCACCGCCGCCACCGGCGCCGGACTCGGGCTGGCGATCGTCGAGAAGGCGCTGGCGCGCATGGGCGGCTCGCTCGAGCTCGACAACGCGGGCGAAGGCGGGCTGGTGGCGCACATCCGGTTGAAGCGCGCGCCGTAGGCCCTCGAGGCGACCAGGCGGCGGCGTGGAGACGCGCCGCCGGGGCGGCGCGAAGCACAGGCGCCGTCAGCGGCTCTGCAGCAGGCAGACCGCGCGCGCCTCGATCGCCCGCCCTTCGCCCACCGGCCCCATCTTCTCGGCAGTCTTGGCCTTCACGTTGATGCATGCCGCGTCGAGCCCGAGCGCTGCTGCGACGCGCAGGCGCATGGCGTCGATGTAGGGGCTCAGCTTCGGCGCCTGCGCGACGATGGTCGAATCGACGTTGACGATCGCATAGCCGGCCGTACGCACGCGCTCGGCCGCCTGCGCCAGCAACGCGATCGAATCGGCGCCCGCGAACGCCGCATCGGTGTCGGGGAAATGCCGCCCGATGTCGCCGAGCGCGGCCGCTCCGAGCAACGCGTCGACGATCGCGTGCAGCAGCGCATCGCCGTCGGAGTGCGCGAGCAGGCCGTGCGTGTGCGGGATCGTCACGCCACCGAGGATCAGCGGCCGTCCGGCGACCAGCGCGTGCACGTCCCAGCCCTCGCCAATGCGTAACGCGGGCGCAATGGCCGGCGAGCGGGTGGCCAGCAATGCCTGTGCGCGTGCCAGATCCTCCGGCCAGGTGACCTTGATGTTCGAGGCATCGCCCATCACCAGGCGCGGCTGCTGCCCCGCAGCCTCGATCGCACTGGCCTCGTCGGTCACGCCGTCGCCTGCGCGCTGCAACGCCTCGAGCAGCGGCCCGAGACGGAACATCTGCGGCGTCTGCGCGGCCCACTTGCCGCGCCGATCGACGGTGCCGGCCGCGCGCCCGTCATGCTCGAGCTTCAGCGTGTCGGCCACCGGCCGCGAGCAACCCGCCGACCGCATCGTCGAGACAGGCATCGATCAGGCGATCGACCGCCGTTGCCTCGATCAGCGCGCGCGCGGCATCGTGCACCAGCACCCAGTCGCCGTCGTCCGCGCCGCGTTCGCGCAGCGCCTGCAGGCCGTTGGCCACCGTCTGCGCCCGCGTGGCGCCCCCGCGGCGCACCAGCCAGCGCCGCGCGCCGACGAACTCGGGCGCTTCACGCTCGAACCGCGCATCGTCGTCGGCCAGCACGACCATCACGGCGTGCAGTCGTTGCACCTGCATCAGCGCACCCAGCGTGTGGGCGACCAACGCGCGCCCCCCCAGGCGGGCGTACTGCTTCGGGCCGGCGGTGCCGGCGCGAACACCGACGCCGGCACACGGCACCAGCGCGAACAGAGCGGCGCGGCCGCGGGCGTGGTCGTCATCGCGGCGATTCTAGAATCGTGACGCAGCGATGCGCGCGGCTCTCTTCGGGAGCATCCGGAGTCGTCGCCTGCCACCATGCAACTGCCGCGCCTCAGTCCCGGAAAACGCTTCGCGCTGCCGCTGCCGCCCGGCTCGGCCGACGCGCTGCTGCTCGCGCGAATGGCCGATGCGCGCAAGGCCGAGGGCGCACTGTTGGCGATCCTCACGGCCGACGCCGCCGACGCACAGCGACTCGCCGAAGAGTTGCTGTTCTTTTCGCCGCAGTTGCGCCTGGCCGTGTTCCCCGACTGGGAGACGCTGCCGTACGACACCTTCTCGCCGCACCAGGATCTGGTGTCCGAGCGGCTGGCCACCTTGTGGCGCCTGCTGCAGCGCGACCTCGACGTGGTGCTGCTGCCGGCCACCACCGCGCTGACGCGGCTGGCGCCGACAAGTTTTCTCGCTGCCACCACGTTCAACTTCAAGCAGGGCACGCGGCTCGACGAGGCGGCGCTGAAGTCGCAGCTCACGCTGGCGGGCTACAGCCACGTGAGCCAGGTGGTGTCGCCGGGCGAGTACGCGGTGCGCGGCGGCCTGATCGATCTCTTTCCGATGGGCTCGCCGGTGCCGTACCGCGTCGACCTGTTCGACGACCAGGTCGATTCGATCCGCACCTTCGACCCCGACACGCAGCGCAGCCTGTATCCGGTGTCGGAGGTGCGGCTGCTGCCCGGCCGCGAGTTCGCGCTCGACGAGTCCGCGCGTGCCGGGTTTCGCGCGCGCTGGCGCGAGCGCATCGAAGGCGACCCGACGCGCTCGCGGATCTACAAGGACATCGCGCAAGGGCTGGCGGGCGCCGGCATCGAGTACTACCTGCCGCTGTTCTTCGATTCGACGGCGACGATCTTCGACTATCTGGGCTGCACCTCGGAGGCCGCTGAGCGCACAGGCGGCACCGTTGCGCAGCCACCAGCCACGCTGGTGCTGCACGGCGACCTCGACGCCGCGTTGGAGCGCTTCTGGGCCGACACGCGCGAGCGTCATCGCTTCCTGCAGCACGACCCCGAGCGGCCGATCCTGCCGCCGGAGGCGATCTTCCTGCGCGTCGACGAATTCTTCGCGCTGGCCGGCCCGTATGCGACGCTGGCCTTGCGCGGCACTGCAGCCGGTGACGCGCCGGTGGCGTGGGCCGCACCCGCGCCCGACGTCAGCGTCGAGCGGGGTTCGCAGGAGCCCTTGGCAGCGCTGGGCGGGCTGATCGATTCGCGCACGTTGCGCGCGTGCTGCTGGTGGGCGAAAGCGAAGGCCGCCGCGAGAGCCTGCTCGAGTTGCTGCGCGACCATCGCATCGACGTGCCGAGCGTCGCCACGCTGGCGGCATTCGAATCGGGCGAGGAGCCGGTGGCGATCGTCGCCGCACCGCTGGCGCGCGGCTTCGTGTGGCGCCGCGACGGCCGGGCGCCGATTGCCTTCATCACCGAGGCCGAGCTGTTCGCGGCCACGCCAGCGCTGCGCCGGCGCCGCCGCCAGGCGGCGGTGAGCGACGTCGAGGCGTTGATCAAGGATCTGTCGGAACTGCAGATCGGCGACCCGGTAGTGCACGCCAACCACGGCATCGGTCGCTACCGGGGCTCGTCAACCTCGACCTCGGCGACGGTGCCAGCGAGTTCCTGCACCTGGGCTACGCCGACGGCGCGACGCTGTACGTGCCGGTGGCTCAACTGCACCTGATCAGCCGCTACACCGGGGTCGATGCGTCGGAAGCGCCGCTGCACAAGCTCGGCTCCGGCCAGTGGGAGAAAGCCAGGCGCCGCGCCGCCGAGCAGGTGCGCGACACCGCGGCCGAGCTGCTCAACCTCTACGCGCGGCGTGCGGCGCGCGAAGGCCACGCGCACCGCTTCTCGGCGCACGACTACGAGGCCTTCGCCGCCGGCTTCGGCTTCGACGAGACGCCGGACCAGCGCGCCGCGATTCACGCGGTGATCCAGGATCTGGTGAGCCCGAAGCCGATGGATCGCCTGGTCTGCGGCGATGTCGGCTTCGGCAAGACCGAGGTTGCGCTGCGCGCCGCGTTCGTCGCGGTGCTCCGGTGGCAAGCAGGTGGCGCTGCTGGCGCCGACCACGCTGCTGGCCGAGCAGCACTTCCAGACCATCAGCGACCGCTTCGGCAAGTGGCCCGTCAAGGTGGCCGAACTGTCGCGCTTTCGCACCGGCAAGGAGACCGCCGCCGCGCTCGCGGGGCTGGCCGACGGCAGCGTCGACATCGTGGTCGGCACGCACAAGCTGCTGAGCAAGGACGTGCGCTTCAAGCGCCTCGGCCTGTTGGTGATCGACGAGGAGCACCGCTTCGGCGTGCGCCACAAGGAGGCGATCAAGGCGCTGCGCTCGGAAGTCGACGTGCTGACGCTCACCGCGACGCCGATTCCGCGCACGCTGGGCATGGCGCTCGAAGGCCTGCGCGACCTGAGTGTGATCGCCACCGCGCCGCAGCGCCGGCTGGCGATCAAGACCTTCGTGCGCGACGAGGGCAACGGCCTGATCCGCGAGGCAGTGCTGCGTGAACTCAAGCGCGGCGGGCAGGTGTACTTCCTGCACAACGAGGTCGAGACGATCGAGCAGCGGCGCAAACACCTCGAAGGCCTGGTGCCCGAGGCACGCATCGCGGTGGCGCATGGCCAGATGCCCGAGCGCGAGCTCGAACAGGTGATGCGCGACTTCGTCGCCCAGCGGATCAACCTGCTGCTGTGCTCGACGATCATCGAGACCGGCATCGACGTGGCCAGCGCCAACACCATCGTGATCAGCCGCGCCGACAAGTTCGGCCTGGCGCAGCTGCATCAGTTGCGCGGCCGCGTCGGCCGCTCGCACCACCAGGCCTACGCCTACCTGATGGTGCCCGACACGCGCTCGCTGACCAGGCAGGCGCAGGCGCGGCTCGACGCCATCCAGAGCATGGAAGAACTCGGCTCGGGCTTCTACCTGGCGATGCACGACCTCGAGATCCGCGGCGCCGGCGAGCTGCTGGGCGAACACCAGAGCGGCAACATGCAGGAGGTGGGCTTCCAGCTCTACAACGACATGCTGGCCGAGGCGGTGCGCGCGCTCAAGGCGGGCCGCGAACCCGACCTGCTGTCGCCGCTGGCGGCCACCACCGAGATCAACCTGCACGCACCGGCGCTGCTGCCCGACGCCTACTGCGGCGACGTGCACGCGCGGCTCAACTTGTACAAGCGGCTGGCGATGGCCGAGCGCATCGAGCAGCTCGATACGCTGTTGGAGGAGATCACCGACCGCTTCGGCAAGCTTCCCGCCCAGGGGCAGGTGCTATTCGACACGCACCGGTTGCGCGTGCTGGCGCGAAGCTACGGCGTGCTGAAGGTCGATGCGGGCCCGAAGGTCATGAGCATCACCTTCAGGCCCAACCCGCCGATCGAGGCGCAGCGCATCATCGAGCTGGTGCAGCGCAACCGCCACATCCGGCTGGCCGGCAACGATCGGCTGCGCATCGAGCGCGAGCTGGCGCAACCTCGCGAGCGAGCGCAGTTCGTTCGCGACGTGCTGCGCTCGCTCGGCGCGCCGAGCGCTGCCGTCGCGGCGTGAGCGCGCCGGCCCGCCTGCGCGCGCCACCAGGGCAGCGCGAAGCGCGATCCGGCGCGCCGCGTGCTGATCAGCTCGACGAGCCGCCGCTGCCGCCGGGCTTGGCGACGACCTTCATGTAGACGAACAGCACGATCAGCGCGCCGACCACCGAGCCGATGAAGCCGGCGCCCTGCCCGGCCTGGTACCAGCCGATCGCCTGCCCGATGAAGCCGGCCACCAGCGAGCCGACGATGCCGAGCACCGCGGTCATGATCAAACCGAGCTTCTGATCGCCGGGCATCACGGCACGGGCGATCAAACCCACCACGAACCCGACGATCACCATCCAGACGTAATGCATCGATCCTCTCCGGCCTCGCGGCGCCGCGCCGCTGCCGGCGCACTGTAGGCAGTTCGAGGCGATTGCTCAATGCCGGGCAACCCGTAGGCATCGCAAGCGTGCAACTCAACCCGTGATCTGAGCCCACAGCTTGTCGAGCCGCTTCACGCTCACCGGCTGCGGCGTGCGCAGCTCCTGTGCGAAGAAGCTGACGCGCAGCTCCTCGAGCAGCCAGCGATACTCGTCGAGGCGCGCGTCGGGCTTGCCGCGTCGCTCGCTCGCGCGACGCGCGTAGCGCTGCTCGAGTGGCCGCAGTTCGGTCATGCGCGCCGCATCGCGCGTCGGGTCGCTGCGCAGCTTGTCGAGCCGCAGCACGATCGCCTTCAGGTAACGCGGCAGGTGCTGCAGCACCGGCCACGGCGTGTCGGCGAGGAACCGCTTGCCGCACAGCCGCGCGAGCTGCGCGGCGACGTCGTCGGCCACGCCTTTCGGTGGTCTCGCGTCGCGCAGCTTGCGCGTCGCCGCCGTGAACTGCGCGAGCACCGTCGCCGCCAGGCGCGCTACCTCGTGCGCCAGCAGCACCACGCGCGTGCGGCCCCTCGTCGAGCCGCACCTGGAACGCCGCGCTGTCGTGCGGCAGCGGATCGCCGAGAAACGCGCGTTCGAGCGCCACGTCGACGATCTGTTCGCGCAACTCCTCCAGCGTGCCGAGCGGCATGTATGCGGCGCCCATCGCCAGCAGCCCGGGGATGTTCTTCTCGAGGTGCCTCAGCGTGTCGCGCAACTGCAGCGCGAACAACCGGCGCAAGCCCGCACGCTGCCTTTGCGCGGCAGCGTCCGGCTCGTCGAACACCTCGATCTCGACGTGATCACCGTGGTCGACCAGCGCCGGAAAGCCGGCAAGGCTTTGGCCGCCCTTGCGAACTTCGAGCAACTCGGGAAGCTCGCCGAAGGTCCACGCGGTGTAGTGCGCGCTGACGGGATGACTCGCGACCGCGCGCTGCGCCGATGCCGCCGGGCTGAGCACGTCGGCCACCGCCTCCCCCTTCACCTCTGCGGCGGCGCCCTTCAGCGCCGCCAGCGCCTGGAAGGCGCCGCGTGCCTGCGCGCCCCACTGCGCCTTCAACGTCGCCAGGTGACGGCCCATCGCCAGTTGGCGCCCATGCTCATCGACGACGCGCAGGTTCATGAACACGTGCGCCGGAAGCGCGTCGAGCTTGAAGTCGGCGCGCTGCACCGCGAGCTGCGTGCGCTCGCGAACGAACTTCAGCAGCACGTCGAGCAGGTGGCCGTGCGCGAACGTCGTCGCCTCGCAGAATTCGGCGCTGGCGTCGGCCAACGGCAGCAGGCGCGAGCGCGGCCGTTGCGGCAGGCTCTTCAGCAACCCCTGCACCTTCTCGCGCAGCATGCCGGGCACCAGCCAGTCGCAGCGCTCGTCGCTCACCTGGTTCAACGCGAAGATCGGCACCGTCACCGTCAGGCCGTCCCGGCGTTGCCCGGCTCGTGCAGGTACTCGGCGGCACAGTCGATGCCGCCCAGCCGGATCATCTTGGGGAACGCCGCTGTGGTGATGCCCGCGGCCTCGTGGCGCATCAGCTCGTCGCGCGTCAACTGCAGCAGTTGCGGCCGGCGCCTGGACTCGTCGCGAACCCAGCGTTCGAGCGCGGCGCCGGAGTGCACGTCGTTGGGCAGTTGCTGGTCGTAAAACGCGAAGATCAGCTCGTCGTCGACCAGCACGTCCTGGCGCCGCGCCTTGTGCTCCAGCTCGCGCACCTGGCGGATCAGCTTGCGGTTGTGCGACAGGAACGGCAGCTTGCTGTCCCAGTCGTCGCCGACCAGCGCCTCGCGAATGAAGATCTCGCGCGCGCCGGCCGGATCGAGCTTCGCGTAGTTCACGCGGCGGTCGTTGTAGACGACCAGGCCGTACAGTGTGGCGCGCTCGAGCGCCACCACCTCGCCGGCCTTCTTCTCCCAGTGCGGTTCGAGCAACTGCTTCTTCAGCAGGTGGCCGGCGACCGGCTCGATCCACTGGGGCTCGATCGCCGCCAGGCCGCGGCCGTACAGGCGCGTGGTCTCCACCAGCTCGGCGGCGATCAGCCAGCGGCCGGGCTTCTTGCTCAGGTGCGCGCCGGGGTGGCACCAGAACTTGATGCCGCGCGCGCGCGAGGTACCAATCGTCCTGGTCGTTTCTCCGACGGCTCCCTGGCCCCCCGGGGCGCGCCGCCTTGGGGCGGCCCGGCGTCGGCGCGGCAGCCCACGTTGCCCAGCAGCCCGGCGAGCATCGACAGGTGAATCTGCTCGTAGGTGGCGGCCGTGGCATTGATTCGCCAGCCGTGCTCGGCGACCACGGTGTGCAACTGCGAATGGATGTCGCGCCACTCGCGCACACGGCGCGGACTGACGAAGTGTTCGCGCAGGCGCAGCTCCTGCTGGCGATTGCTCAGCCGGTGCAACGCAGACTCGGCGCCGACGGGCGGGCTCGGCGTGCCCGCGCGTGCCCCCCGACGTGAAGCGGGCCCCGCCGCCGCAGCGCCCGGCGCATGCCCACCGCGGCCCTGCTCGATCCAGCGCCATAGCGCCAGCAGGCCCATGAACTCGGACTTCTCGTCGTCGAAGCGCTTGTGCTTCTCGTCGGCGGCCTGTGCGTGTTCGAGCGGCCGGTCGCGCACGTCCTGCACGCTCAGCGCCGAGGCGATCACCAGCACCTCGTCGAGCGCTTGACGCTCGCGTGCCTCGAGGATCATGCGGCCGACGCGCGGGTCGAGCGGCAGCGCCGCCAGCTCGCGGCCGATCGCCGTCAACTCGTTGACCTCGTCGACCGCGTTCAGCTCGGCCAGCAGCGCATAGCCGTCGGCGATCGCCTTGCGCGGCGGCGGCTCGATGAACGGAAAGTCCTCCACCGCGCCGAGCCGCAGCGCCTTCATGCGCAGGATCACACCGGCCAGCGACGAGCGCAGGATCTCGGGGTCGGTGAAGCGCGGCCGCGCGGCGTAATCCTTCTCGTCGTACAGGCGGATGCACACGCCGTCGGCAACACGGCCGCAGCGGCCGGCGCGCTGATTGGCCGCCGCCTGCGAGATCGGCTCGATCTGGAGCTGCTCGACCTTGCTGCGGTAGCTGTAGCGCTTGACGCGCGCCAGCCCGGGATCGACGACGTAGCGGATGCCCGGCACCGTGAGCGAGGTCTCGGCGACGTTGGTGGCCAGCACGATGCGGCGTGCGCCGTGCGGTTCGAACACGCGATCCTGTTCGGCCTGCGACAGCCGTGCGTAGAGCGGCAGGATCTCGGCCGCCGCGCCGCGCTGCGCGCGCGCCAGGTGCTTGTGCAAATGCTCGGCAGCCTCGCGGATCTCGCGCTCGCCGGGCAGAAACACCAGGATGTCGCCGCCGGTGCCGCCGCGCCAGAGCTCATCGACCGCGTCGGCGATCGCCTCTTCGAGACCGTATTCGCGGCTCTCCTCGAAGGGGCGCCAGCGCTGCTCCACCGGGTACAGCCGGCCCGACACCTGGATCACCGGGGCGGCGCCGCGCGCCGAGGCGAAGTGCTGCGCGAAGCGCTCGGCGTCGATGGTGGCCGACGTCACCACCAGCTTGAGGTCGGGGCGCCGCGGCAGCAACTGCTTGAGATAGCCGAGCAGGAAGTCGATGTTCAGGCTGCGCTCGTGCGCCTCGTCGATGATCAGCGTGTCGTACGCACGCAGATCCGGGTCGCTCTGCGTCTCGGCCAGCAGGATGCCGTCGGTCATCAGCTTGACCGACGCGCCGCGCTGCAGGCGATCGTGAAAGCGCACCTTGAAGCCGACCACCTCGCCGAGCGGCGAGTTCAGCTCGTCGGCGATGCGCCGCGCCACGCTCGACGCGGCGATGCGGCGCGGCTGCGTGTGGCCGATCAGACCGTGGCCTCCCGCACCGAGGCCCCGGCCGAGCTGCAGCGCGATCTTCGGCAACTGCGTCGTCTTACCCGAGCCGGTCTCGCCGCAGACGATGACCACCGGATGCTCGCGGATGGCCTGCGCGATCCAGTCGCGCCGCGCGCTCACCGGCAGCAACTCGGGAAACGCGATCGGCGGGATCGGGTTCGCCGGGCGCTGCGCGGCGAGCGCTCTCGCGCGACGGCGGCTCGTTCACGCGGCGCGCATGATACGCGCGGCGCCATGCGGCCGGCTGTGCGGCGACGCTGCGGCACAATCGCATCCGGCATGAGCGTCGTCTTCCCGCACACCTTCGTTCCCTGGTTCCGCTCGGTCGCGCCGTACATCCACGCCTACCACGGCAAGACCTTCGTCGTCGGGCTGGTCGGCGAGGCGATCGCCGCGGGCAAGCTCAACGCCTTCGTGCAGGACCTCGCGATCCTGCACGCGATGGGCATCAAGCTGGTGCTGGTGCACGGCTTCCGGCCGCAGGTCAACGAGCAGTTGAAGGCCAAGGGGCACACCTCGCGCTTCTCGCACGGGCGGCGCATCACCGACGGCGTGGCGCTCGACTGCGCGCAGGAGGCCGCCGGCCAGCTTCGCTTCGAGATCGAGGCCGCCTTCTCGCAGGGCTGCCGAACACGCCGATGGCCAACGCGGTGGTGCGGGTGATCTCGGGCAACTTCCTCACCGCGCAGCCGGTGGGCATCGTCGACGGCATCGATTTCATGCACTCCGGGCTGGTGCGCCGCGTCGATGCCGCCACCGTGCGCCGCACGATCGACGGCGGCTCGATCGTGCTGCTGTCGCCGTTCGGCTTCTCGCCCACCGGCGAGGCCTTCAACTTGGCGATGGAAGACGTCGCCACCTCGACCGCGGTCGCGCTGCAGGCCGACAAGCTGCTGTTCGTCACCGAGGTGCCGGGCATCCGCGAGAAGCCCGACGATCCCGAATCCGAAATCGACACCGAACTGGCGCTCGTCGATGCACGCAGGCTGCTGGCGCAGATGCCCGCGCACGACCAGCCCGGCAACGGGGCGTTCTACCTGCGCCAGTGCGTGCGTGCCTGCGAAGCCGGCGTCGAGCGCTCGCACATCCTGCCGTACGCGGTGGACGGCGCGATCCTGCAGGAGGTGTTCACCCACGACGGCATCGGCACCATGGTGGTCGACGAGAAACTCGAGACGCTGCGCGAAGCGGGGCCCGACGACGTCGGCAGCATCCTGGCGCTGATCGAGCCGTTCGAGCGCGACGGCACGCTGGTCAAGCGCGGCCGCACGGAGATCGAACGCGACATCGGCAACTACACGGTGATCGAGCACGACGGCGTGATCTTCGGCTGTGCGGCGCTGTATCCGTACCCCGAGGCGCACACCGGCGAGATGGCGGCACTGACGGTGTCGCCCAACGTACAGGGCCAGGGCGACGGCGAGCGCCTGCTCAAGCGGGTCGAGCAACGCGCCAGGGCCGCTGACCTGGGCAGCATCTTCGTGCTCACCACGCGCACGATGCACTGGTTCATCAAGCACGGCTTCGAGCAGGTCGACGCCGACTGGTTGCCCGAGGCGCGCAAGCGCAAGTACAACTGGGATCGCCGCTCGCAGGTGCTGGTCAAGAAACTGGCCTGACCGCGCAGCAATCGATCCGAGACCACTGGAGGTTCGACATGGCACGCACCGTTCACTGCGCCTACCTCAAGCGCGACGCCGAGGGGCTGGACTTCCCCACCTACCCCGGCGACCTGGGCAAGCGCATCTACAACGAGATCAGCAAGGAGGCCTGGGCGGCCTGGCTCAAGCACCAGACCATGCTGGTCAACGAGAACCGCCTCAATCTGGCCGATCAGCGCGCGCGCCAATACCTGGCACGCCAGATGGAGCAGTTTCTCTTCGGCGGCGGCGCCGACCAGCCGGCAGGGTATGTCGCGCCGACGACATAAGCACCGTACGGCACCGGCAAAGCGCCTCGGCCGAGGCCGCCGGGATCGACGAAAAGTGGCGTTAGCCCGTTGATCGTTCGGGGTTTTCCGGCCGATCGCCGGCGCTGCAACCCCTTCCTCGGAACTCTTGCGTTGGGTATATTGCCTGCCAGTCACAATACCCGCGGGGTCATATGTCGAGCCTGGCCGAACTGATCGCCCAGAAGGCAGCACTGGAAAAGCGCATTGCCGAGGCGCAGGATCACGAGCGCGCAGCGGCGATCGCGCAGATCAAACACCTGATGACGCAGCACGGCCTGTCGCCGGCCGACCTCGGCATCAAAGGCGGGGCGGCGGGCCCGGCCAGGGCCAAGGCCGGGCCGCGCAAAGGCAGCAAGGTGCCCGCAAAGTACCGCGACCCCGCCACCGGCAACGCCTGGAGCGGACGCGGTCTGCAGCCCAAATGGCTGCAGGCGGCGTTGGCGCAAGGCCGCCAGTTGAGCGAATTCGCGGTCTGACGCCCGAGCGATCCGTCCGCGTGACGCCGGCAAAGCCGATCGAGTCGCCGCCGCGCCTGCAAGGCGCGCTGCGCGGTGGGCTGTTGCTGGTGACCTGCATGCTGCTGACGCGCCTGGGCCTGACCACCGCCGACGACCAGTGGCTGGTGGCCACGTTTGCACCGGCCGTCGGCCTTGCATGGGCTGCGCTGATGCGCTGGGGCCCCGAAGTGACCCCGGCAGTCTGGCTCGGCCTTGCCGGCGGCTTCATCTGGGCCGGCGCGTCGTGGTCGTTGGCGCTCGCGCTGGCCACCGGGCAGACGCTCGGCGCGTGTCTGTCGGCATTCTGGCTGGGGCGCGCCGGCTTCGATTCGAGGCTCGAGCAGCCGCGCGACTTGTGGCTGCTGCTCGGTGCAGTGATCTGCGGCGGCGCGATGCTCAGCGCCGCCAACGCGGCCACCTGGCTGGCGCTGGCCGGTCGCGTCCAGGTGCTCGATATCGCGAGCACCTGGCTCACCTGGTGGTTCGGCGAGGGAGTCGGCCTGCTGGTGGTCGGCGTCGCGTTGCTGGCGCTGCCGCAACTGGCACCGCAGGGGCTCGCGTCGCCACGCTGGATCGGGGACGCCGCGCTGCTGCTGGCCATTGCGCTGTCGCTCGGGCTGGTGATCGATGCGCTGGCCAACGCGCGGCTCGGCCTGTTGCCGTTCGCGGTGCTGCCACTGGTGGCACTGGCGTGGCTGGCGCTGCGCGGCAGCCTCGCCGTGCCGGCCGCGGGTCTGGCGGTGATGTCGTTGCTGGCGATCGCGCTGCTGGCCGGCGGCTCGCGCGCAATCGGCCAGGCGGCCGCCACGCTGGGCCTGCGCTCGATGTGGGCGTGCCTGGCGCTGGCCCAGGCGCTGGTGCTGCTGGTGCACGTGTTCGCCGGCCGCGCGCGCAGCGCCGCGCAAACCTTCGATCTCGCGTTGAGCAGCGCCGACCTGGGTGTGGCCGACTGGCCGCTCGGCACCGGCACACCGTACACGTCTGCGCGCTGGCGCACGTTGCTCGGCGACCTCGACGGCAGCCGCACATCGACGCTCGCGGGCTGGTTGTCGCGCGTGCACGGCGACGATCGTGCCGACGTGCAGGCGGCGCTCGATTCGCTCGACGACCCCGCGCACGACTCGGCGTGGCGGCAGGCGCGCATCCGGGTGGGCGACGCGTGGCCCTGGTTCGAATGCCGCATCACGGTGGCTGCCCGCGATGCCAGCCAGCGGCCGACTCGGCTGGTGGCCACGCTGTCCGACGTGCAGCAGCGCCGCAACGCCGAGGACCGCGAGCGCCTGTCGAGCAGTCTGTTCCAGAACCTGCACGAAGGCCTGGTCATCGTCGATACCGAGTCGCGCATCCTGGACGTCAATCCGACCTACAGCCGCATCACCGGCGTCGCGCGCGAGGATTTGATCGGTACCGTGCCGTCGCTGCTCAGTTCGCCGCTCACCGATGCAATGACACGCCAGCAGCAGAGCGCCATCTGGGCCGGTTTGCGCAGCCTCGGGCACTGGAGCGGCGAAGTCGTCGAGCGACGCCGCAACGGCGACCCCTGCGCGCTGCACCTGAGCGTGTTCACGGTGCCCGACCCCGAAGGTGGCGTGCGCTATCGCGTGCTGATGGTGTCGGACATCACCGAGCAGCGGCTGCAGCGCGAACAACTGGAGCGTCAGGCGCACTTCGACGAGCTGACGCGGCTGCCCAACCGCGCCCGCTTGACGCAACTGCTGCACGAGGCAGTGGCTGCCAGCGAGCGCGAGGGCCACCTGCTCGCCGTGTGCTACATCGATCTCGATCACTTCAAGGAGATCAACGAGCACCAGGGCCGCGCCGCCGGCGACCGCCTGCTGGTGGAGCTGGCCGCCCGGCTGCGCAGTGCGCTGCGCGCGCATGCCGGCTGGGCCGACGCGGCGGCCCGCGTGGGCGGCGACGAGTTCGTGCTGCTGCTGCGCGCCGATACGATCGAGGAGGCACGCCTGGCGGTCGAGCGCGTGCTGCGCGTGATCGCACAGCCGTACTCGATCGATCCCCGCACGTCGGGCGCCACCGTCAGCGCCAGCGTCGGCGCCACCGTGTACCCGATCGATCGCAGCGACCCCGACACGCTGCTGCGCCACGCCGACCAGGCGATGTACGGTGCCAAGCAGGGCGGGCGCAACGGCTACCTGTTCTTCGATCTCGAGCACAGCCGCCGCGCCGAGGAGCATGCGCTGATACTCGGCCGACTGCAGGAGGCGCTCGACCGGCAGGAGTTGCGCCTGTACTACCAGCCCAAGGTCGACCTGCGCCGCGGCACCGTGCTCGGCGCCGAGGCGTTGCTGCGCTGGGAGCACCCCGATCACGGCGTCATGCCGCCTGGCCAGTTTCTGCCGCAGATCGAGCACACCGGGCTGTCGGCCAGCATCGGCGACTGGGCGCTCGGGCAGGCGCTGAATCAGCTCGAACGCTGGCTGGAGCAAGGGCTCGACCTGTCGGTCAGCGTCAATGTGTCGGCACGCCACCTGCAGGAGCCCGACTTCGTGCAGCGACTGACCGAGTTGCTGGCGCGCCATGCGCGCCCGCTGGGTTCGCGGCTCGAGATCGAGGTGCTCGAAACCGCGGCGCTGGCCGACGTGGCGTACACCTCGATGCTGCTGGAGCGCTGCGCGGCGCTCGGCGTGCGCTTCGCGCTCGACGACTTCGGCACCGGTTACTCGACGCTCACCTATCTCAAGCGGCTGCCGGTGCAGGTGCTGAAGATCGACCGCTCGTTCGTGCACAACATGCTCGCCGATCCGCAGGACCGCGCGATCGTGCAAGGCGTGGTCGGTCTGGCACGCACCTTCTCCTGCGTCGCGGTGGCCGAAGGCGTGGAGACGCCTGCACAGGCGCGCGCGCTGCTGGAGATGGGCTGCGAGGTCGGTCAGGGCTCGGGGATTGCCGCGCCGATGCCGGCCGCCGAGCTGGCCCGCTGGGCCAAGGACTGGAAGGGCCTGTTCTCGATCGGCCCGGCCAGCGGGCCGGCCGTCTCGGCAGCACCTTCGGGCGGACCGCGCACGCGCTGATGCCAGGCACGGGTCGCGGCGGCACGGCGGCCGCTAGACTGCGACCGTGCTGCCCAACGGATTCATCCAGGAGCTGCTGTCGCGCATCGACATCGTCGAGGTCGTCGGCCGCCATGTGGAGCTGAAGCGCGCCGGCAGCGTGCACAAGGGCCTGTGCCCCTTCCACGGCGAGAAGACCCCGAGTTTCACGGTCAGCCCGAGTCGTCAGACCTACCACTGCTTCGGCTGCGGTGCGCACGGTGACGCGATCCGCTTCCTGGTGGAGAGCCAGGGCCTGCCGTTCATGGACGCAGTGCGCGAGCTGGCGCAGCGCGCCGGCGTCGATCTGCCGGCGAACGATTCGAGCCCCGAGGAGCAGGCACGCGCGGCCGAGCAGCGTGCCAAGCGTCAGACGCTCACCGACGTGCTGACTCGCGCGGCCGAGCACTACCGGGCGTCGTTGAAGGCGTCGCCGCGCGCGATCGACTACCTCAAGGGTCGCGGTCTGAGCGGCGAGATCGCGGCGCGATTCGGGCTCGGCTACGCAGGCCCGGGCTGGCGCGGCCTGGCCAGCGTCTTCGCGCGCTACGACGACCCGCTGCTGGCCGAAGCGGGCCTGGTGATCGTGCAGGGGGACGACGGCGAGGAGCAGAAGCGCTATGACCGCTTCCGCGACCGCGTGATGTTCCCGATCCGCTCGGCGCGCGGCGAGGTCATCGGCTTCGGCGGTCGCATCATCGACGACGGCGAGCCCAAGTACCTCAACTCGCCGGAGACGCCGCTGTTCGTCAAGGGCCGCGAGCTGTACGGCCTGTTCGAGGCGCGCGCCGCGCTGCGCGAGGCCGGTTATGCGCTGGTGGTCGAGGGCTACATGGATGTCGTCGCGCTGGCGCAGTCGGGCTTCGCCCATGCCGTGGCCACGCTCGGCACCGCGTGCACGGCCGAGCATGTGGCCAAGCTGTTCCGCTTCACCGACCACGTGGTGTTCAGCTTCGATGGCGATACCGCCGGACGGCGCGCGGCCACCCGCGCGCTCGAAGCCGCGCTGCCGCACGCGACCGATCTGCGCACCGTGCGCTTCCTGTTCCTGCCGCCCGAGCACGACCCCGACTCGTTCGTGCGCGCACTCGGTGCGGCTGCCTTCGAGCAACAGGTGAACGCCGCTGTGCCGCTGTCTCGCATGCTGCTGCAAACCGCGCAGGAGGGCTGCGACCTGGCGCTTGCCGAGGGGCGTGCCCGCATGCTGGCGCAGGCCAAGCCGCTGGTCCAGGCGCTGCCCGCCGGTGCGCTGCGCGAGCAGGTTTCGTCGGAGGTGGCGCAGGCCGCGGGCGCGACGGGCGAACAATTGCGCGCCTTGTGGGCCGGCGGCGAAGGGCCTCGCGCAGGCTTGTCGCGGCCGCCGCCGCGACCGCCACCGCGGCGGCTGCCCGCCACCCGAGGGGCCGCCACCTTGCTCGACCGTGCGGTGTGGCTGCTGCTGCAGCGCTGCGACCTGTGGGAGCAGATCGACGCCGAAGCCCATGAGCGCCTGGCGTCGCAGCCGGCGCCGTACGGCGGCTTCTTCGCGTTGCTCGAGCGCAGCCTGCACGACCACGGTCCGCTGGGTCGCAGTGGCTTGATCGCCTGCCTGCAAGAGGCATCGGTGGACGATGCGGGCCTGTGTTCGCTGCTCGAGCGCTCGGCGGCGCTGCATGACCTGGACCAACAGGTCGACGCCCTCGAAGACCTGCGCACGCTGCTGCTGCGCCTGCAACTGGAAGAAGTGAAGGACCAGCGCCGGCAACTCGTCGAGACAGGCCAGCTCGCGGGCGAGACGCTCACCCGCTACCGCGAGCTCGACCGCCGCCAGGGGGAACTGAGTGCCGCGCTGTCCGGCGCGGCTTCGGGGCCCGGGCAGGCTCCGCGTCTTTGACGCCGCCGCGCGAGTTCAGCGATAATTCGCAATTCGTTGCAGCGGCAAGAGTGACAGCAGCGCTGACCCTTACGGGCAGGGAACCCGGCCCCCCGCGACACGGGGCATCAAAAAGGCCACCCATCCCTCCAGGCGCTGACCGGCCTTCGGGCGTCCACGCAACCTTGCCTGCTTGTGAAACCTCTGCCCGCGCGGCCCGGCGCCGTGGCGCGGGCGCACGCCCGTGCAGACGCCGTTGCGCCGGGCCCTTGAGGTCTGGCCTGCCGCCCGTAGCTACCCGATTCGAGGATCCGCCCGCATGAACGCGAAGAAGCCCGTTGCCAAGCCCGCGACCAAGACCAAGTCAAAGGCAGCGAAAGCGCATGCCGAGGCGCCGAAGAAGGTCGCCAAGCCGGCGCCGGCCGCCAAGTCGGCAGCACACGCCAAGCCGGCGGTACGTCCCTCGCCCGTCAAGACCACGACCAAGCCCGGGGCAGCGAAGGCCGGCGCCACGAAGCCGGCCGCCAAGCCGGCCGCCAAGGGCGCCCCGCCGCCGAAGGGCAAGCGCGACGGCAAGGACCGCAAGGACGGCCAGAAGCCGGCGCCGGACGAAGACTTCAACGACATCGACACCGAACTCGACGGCGAACCCGACGCCGAGGTCGCCGAGGCCGCCAAGGAAGAAGCCAAGGCCAAGCCGCTGCGCATGAAGGTCAGCCGCGCCAAGGAGCGCGCGCTGATGCGCGAGTTCGGCCTCGACGAGACCCTGCTCACCGAAGAAGAGGTCACCAAGCGCCGCCAGGAGCTGAAGACGCTCATCAAGATGGGCAAGACGCGCGGCTTCCTGACGCACCAGGAGATCAACGACCACCTGCCCGAGAAGCTGGTCGACAACGAGATCATCGAAGCCATCGTCTCGATGCTCAACGACATGGGCATCGCGGTGTACGAGCAGGCGCCCGACGCGGCGACGCTGCTGATCGCCGGCGGCACCACCACCACCGCCACGGAGGAGGAGGCCGAGGAGGCCGCCGAGGCCGCGTTGTCGACGGTCGACTCCGAGTTCGGCCGCACCACCGACCCGGTGCGCATGTACATGCGCGAGATGGGCTCGGTCGAACTGCTCACGCGCGAAGGCGAGATCGAGATCGCCAAGCGCATCGAGGGCGGCCTGCAGGCGATGATGTACGCGATCAGCGCGTCGCCGACGACCATCAACGAGATCCTGTCGATGGCCAAGCGGATCGCCGACGGCGAGATGCAGATCTCCGAAGCAGTCGACGGCTTCGTGTCGGACGACGAGGCCGACGACTACGTCGCCGAGGAGGACTTCGACGAATTCGACGAGGAGGACGACGACGACGGCCAGGGCGGCAGCAAGGCGCTGACCAAAAAGCTCGAGGAGCTGAAGGCGCAGGCGCTGGAGAAGTTCGCGCTGCTGGCGCAGCACTTCGAGAAGATGAGCAAGGCCTTCCAGAAGGAAGGCTACCGCTCACCGGCCTACGACAAGGCGCAGCGCGCGATCTCCGACGACCTGATGACGATCCGCTTCACGGTCAAGACGATCGAGCGGCTGTGCGACATCCTGCGCTCGCAGGTCGACGACGTGCGCCGCTACGAGCGCGAGATCCGCAAGATCGTGGTCGACAAGTGCGGCATGCCGCAGGAGCACTTCATTCGCACGTTTCCACCGAATGCGCTCAACCTGAAGTGGGCCGAGCGCGAGATCGCCGCGGGCAAGCCCTACGGCGTGGTGCTGTTGCGCAACCTGCCGCCGATCCAGGAGCTGCAGCAGAAACTGATCGACCTGCAGGCGCGCGCCGTGGTGCCGCTGGAGGATCTCAAGCAGATCAACAAGCGCATGAACGAGGGCGAGAAGGCCTCGCGCGACGCCAAGAAGGAGATGATCGAGGCCAACCTGCGCCTGGTGATCTCGATCGCCAAGAAGTACACCAACCGCGGCCTGCAGTTCCTCGACCTGATCCAGGAGGGCAACATCGGCCTGATGAAGGCGGTCGACAAGTTCGAATACCGCCGCGGCTACAAGTTCTCGACCTACGCCACCTGGTGGATCCGCCAGGCGATCACGCGCTCGATCGCCGACCAGGCGCGCACGATCCGCATCCCGGTGCACATGATCGAGACGATCAACAAGATGAACCGCATCTCGCGCCAGCACCTGCAGGAGTTCGGCTTCGAGCCCGACGCGCCGACGCTGGCCGAGAAGATGGAGATCCCCGAGGACAAGATCCGCAAGATCATGAAGATCGCCAAGGAGCCGATCTCGATGGAAACGCCGATCGGCGACGACGACGACTCGCACCTCGGCGACTTCATCGAAGACACCAACAACGTGGCGCCGGTGGATGCCGCGATGCAGGCCGGCCTGCGCGACGTGGTGAAGGACATCCTCGACAGCCTGACCCCGCGCGAGGCCAAGGTGCTGCGCATGCGCTTCGGCATCGAGATGAGCACCGACCACACGCTGGAAGAGGTCGGCAAGCAGTTCGACGTCACCCGTGAGCGCATCCGCCAGATCGAGGCCAAGGCGATCCGCAAGCTCAAGCACCCGAGTCGCAGCGACAAGCTGAGAACCTACTTGGACAATCTCTGATTGGCCAGGCAGGGGCCGCCGAAGGCGGCCCCGGGCTCCCGCGCGGGGTGAAAGTCCCGATGGGGCGCCGCTGCACCGCCCGTAGACTCGCCGCGATGGAGCACCGGACCTTCGAAACGCGCGGCGAGGCCGCGGCCGACCGTGCCCACTGCTGGGGCAGTATCAACCGCGGCTTCTTCGGCGAGCTCGGCGTGCAATGCCTCGACCCCGGCCCGTTCGACGCCGCGATGTCTGCCTACGACGTGGGGCCGCTGCGCCTGTTTCGCATCGACGCGCCGGCGCACCGCGTGTGGCGCGACGCGGGCTGGCGTGATCTGCCCACCGACGGCTACTACAAGCTCGTGCTGCAGCTCAGCGGCCGCGCACAGATCCGGCATCGCGAGCGCTCGTTCGATCTGCGGCCCGGCGACTGGAGCCTCTACGACCCGCAGGCCCCCTACTCGATCACCAATTTCGAGCGCGCCGAGTTGCTGGTGATGCAGCTGCCGCGCCAGCAGTTCAAGGGCTTCAAGGTGCCCAACCTGCACACCAGCGAGGCCCACACGAGCGCGTTGCTGGGGCTGTCGGCGGTGTTCGGCTCGTTTCTGCGCTCGCTTGCCGAGCAACTGCCCGCGCTGCCCGACGCGGTGGGTCAGCCGGTGAGCGAAACGGCGATCGGGCTGCTCGCATCGACGCTGGCGGCGTATCAGGAAAGCGGCCAGCCTGACCACGCCACACTGCCGGCCGTGCTGAAGCTGCGCGTCAAGCAGCATGTGCATGCGCACCTCGGCGAATCGGATCTGACGATCGAGCGCATCGCACTCGACTTGCGCTGCTCCAAGCGCTACCTGCACCGCGTGTTCGAAGACGAGCCCTGCTCGCTCGATCGCTACATCTGGCAGGCCCGGCTCGAGCGCTGCCGTGCCGCGCTCGCCGCGCCCGCCGCCACCGCCCGGTCGATCTCCGAGATCGCGTTCGCCTGGGGCTTCAACAGCAGCGCGCACTTCTGCCGGCTGTTCAAGGGCTACTACGGCGTCTCGCCACGAGACTTCCGGCGGCGGGCACTGGCCGAAGCTGCTTCGGCAGCGGTGTCGCGCCGCCACTGAACGCGCACTGCGGGTGAGACCGCGCGGCGAACTCGCCGTCAGCGGCCGCTTGCGGGCTCCACGCGATCGCAGGTTTGCACGACGCCACGGCCTGACCCGGCCGCCGCGCTGCCGGTCACCAGCAGCCCCAGTCGCATGCCGCGGCACCCTCGCGCGCCGGCAACACCAAGGAACCCGGCAAACGCGGCGCGCTCACCGCGGCGATCGGCGGTAAGCGATCGGCGTGCCGCGTTGGCACCCGCGCAGCGAGACGCGATCGCCCGAGACGCGATCGCCCTTGACAGTGGTGCCGAGCCAAGTTCCAATGGAAGAACGCTGTGTTCTCTATAGAGAACTTCAACACAATCAAAGAGACGCCACCGATGTCGGTCCCGCACGACCTGGAGCAACGCATCCGCGCATTGGAGGACCTCGAGCGGATCAAGCGACGGATGCGCGCCTACGTCAACGCGCTGGTCTTCGTGCGCTGGGACGAGGTGCTGGACTGCTTCACCGACGACGCGACCGTGGAGATCGGAATCTCCGGCGCACATGCCGGCCGCGCCGCGATCGCCAGGCTGTTCAAGGCAGACATCGGCACCCGCCACGTGGGCAAGGAAATGATCTTCCTCGCCCACCCGGTCATCGATGTCGCCGGCGACCGTGCCACCGGCACCTGGCTGCTGTACCACATGTTCACCGAGGCCTCGCACATCCAGACCCACGCCTGGGTGCAAGGCGTCTATGACTGCGAGTACGTCCGCACCGGCGACGACTGGAAGATCGACAAGCTGACCTGGAAGCAGCGGCTGGGGCCGCGGTCGGCCAAGCTGGCGCAACAGTACGGCGTCGTCGACGAATAGGCGCACTGGCGCGATCAGCCCATCCATCGCAACCGAACCGACCATGAAGATCACCCGCATCGAACTGATCCCGACCTCCTTCCCGTTGCGCAAGCCTTTCGTCATGTCGGGCGCCAGGATCACGAGCATCGATTCGGTGGTGATCAAGATGCACACCGACGAAGGCATCGTGGGCATCGGCGAAACCGGCGACACCTCGCCCTGGTACATCGGCGACAGCCAGGATTCGGTCATCGAGGTCATTCGCAAGGTCGTCGCGCCGCAGATCGTGCTCGGCGAGGACCCGTTCAGAATCGAACTGATCGTGGCCCGGATGGACTACGCGGTGCGCCACAACTACCAGGCCAAGGCACTGATCGACTTTGCGCTGCACGACATCGTGGGCAAGAGGCTCGGCGTGCCCGTGTATCAACTGCTCGGCGGACTGAGCCAGGAGAAGATCCCGCTGATGAAGGTGCTGGGCGCTGGCGACACCACGGCCTTGATCAAGGAGGCGCGCAGTGCACTCGCCGCAGGCTTCAAGAGCATCAAGCTCAAGGCGGCGGCGCAGTCGCTGCAGCAGGATGTCGAGATGGTGAAGGCCGCGCGCGAGGCGCTCGGGCCCGAGGTGCGCATCATCATCGACGCCAACGCCGGCTGGCAGTACTTCGAAGCGCTCGAGGTGCTGAGGCAGGTCGAGCGCTACAACCTCACCTACGTCGAGCAGCCGCTGCCCTGGTGGGACATCGACGGCATGGCTCGCCTGCGCAAGCAGGTTCGCGTGCCGATCTTCGCCGACGAATCGGCGGTCGAGCTTGCGCAGGTGGCCGAGTGCATCAGGAAAGAAGCGGTCGACGGTTTCATGATCAAGATCGCCAAGGTCGGCGGTTTCCTCAAGGCGCAGAAATGGGTCGCCCTGGCCAAGACCGCCGGGCTGCCGGTCACCAGCGGTTGCTTCAAGGGCTCGGGCATCGAGGCCGCGACTTACGCGCACTTTCTCGCGGCCACCGAGTGGATGGGCAGGATGGAACAGGGCAACCTGGGCCCGCTGGAGAACTTCGAGATCCTCGACACTGTGTCGGTGGACATCACCGACGACCTCGCCAAGAAACTGCCTCGGTACGAAGGCGGCCACATCCATCCACCGCACGGCCCGGGCCTGGGCGTGGAGCTGAACGAAGCGGTCATCGAACGGCTCGTCACCCCCGGCAAAGCGCGGGTCGTATTGACCCGCTGACCACAGCACCGAGGTTGCCATGAGGCTTCGCGACAAGGTGGCCATCGTGACGGGCGGCGGCTCGGGCATCGGCAAGGCCATCGCCGAGCTTTTCGCCGCCGCCGGCGCGAAGCTGGTCGTCGCGTCGCGCAACCTGCAGGCGCTGGAGCAGACGGCGCGCGAGATCCGCTCCAGCGGTGGCGCGGCGCTGGCGGTGCAGGCCGATCTCACTGTCGAAGAACAGGTGCGACACCTGGTGCATCGCTGTGTCGATGACTTCGGCGGCGTCGACATCCTGGTCAACAACAGCGCGGCCATGATTCCCGACGAGGTCGAGGTGGCCGACATGACGCTGGACCACTGGAACAAGGTGCTTGGCGTCAACCTCACGGGCACCATGCTGTGCTGCCGCGAGGCGCTCCAGGTGATGATGCCCAAGCGCACCGGCAGCATCGTCAACGTCAGCAGCATCGCCGGCGTGATCGGGAACCCGAAGCGCAGCCCCTACAGCGCATCGAAGTGGGCGGTCAACGGACTGACCGAAACCCTGGCGATCGAAGCAGGCCCGCACAACATCCGCGTCAACAGCCTGTCGCCCGCGGCGACGCGCACCGAGCGCTTCGAGGCCGCGGTGCGGGCCCGCGCCGAACGCTTCGGCACTTCGTTCGAAGACCTGATGGCCAAGATCCTGAGCCATTACTCGATGCGCCGCCTGGCCGAACCGATGGAGGTCGCCAGGGCCGCGCTCTTCCTGGCCTCGGACGAGAGCAGCGCGATCACGGGGCAGAACCTGATCGTCAGTTGCGGATTCCACATGCTCAATCCAACGGAAATCCGCTGACCCGCATCGAAGCATGACGGCGACCGGCACCATCCGTCTGACGGCCCCCGCGCAAGTGGTGTACGGACGTCCGTGCGCCGACGTCATCGGGGAGGAAGCCGCCCGACGCGATGCGCGCCGGGTGTTCTTGCTGACGACGGCATCGATCGGCCGGAAGACGCGGGAGATCGATCGGATCAGGGCCAGGCTCGGTCAGCGCTTTGCCGCGGCCTACGACGCCGTTCCCGCCCACGCACCCACCGACGCGACCCTCGAAGCGGCCGCGCTGGCGCGCCGCGTCGGGGTCGATCTGCTGGTGACGGTCGGCGGCAGCTCGGTGACCGACGCCGGCAAGCTCCTGTCGCTGTGCCTCGAGCACGACCTGACTGCGCCCGACCAACTCGAGCCCTATCGTTTCTCGCTCGACGAGCGAGGGCGCATGGTGGTGCCGCAGTTCGCCGCGCCCCGCCTCGGCGTGATCGCCGTGCCCACCACGCTGTCGGGCTCGGAGTTCACCGCCATTGCCGGTGCCAAGAACCGGAGCAAGGGCATCAAGGAAGGCTACAAGCATCCGGCGCTCGCGCCGCAGATGGTGATCCTCGACCCGGCCATCACCGTGCACACGCCCGCATGGCTGTGGCTGTCGTCGGGCGTGCGCGCCCTGGATCATGCGCTGGAGACGCTCGGATCGCTGCAATCGAACGACTTCTGCGACGGCATCGCCGAGAGCGCGCTGCGGCTGCTGTTCGAAGGCCTTGCTCTGGTGAAGCGCGATCCGGCCGACTCGAACGCCAGACTGAAGTGCCAGTTCGGCATGTGGCACTCGTTGCTGCCGGGCGCCGCCGGCGTCCCGATGGGCGTCAGCCATGCCATCGGACACGTGCTCGGCGGGCTGCTCGAAGTGCCGCACGGCTACACGTCGTGCGTCATCGCACCGGCGGCATTGCGCTTCAACGAATCGTGCAACGGCAACAAGCAGCAGCGGATCGCCGCAGCCATCGGTCATCCGCGCGAGCGCGCCGCCGATCTGATCGGCTCCTTCGTTCGCCAGCTGGGTTTGCCTTCGACCCTGCGCGAAGTGGGCGTCGATCGCTCGCGCTTCGACAGCATCGCCCGCGAGTGCATGGACGAGCCGTGGATCTACACCAACGCAAGGCCCATCGAAGGGCCCGAGCAGATCGTCGAGATACTGGACATGGCAGCGTGAAGCTGCCGCCGCCCGAGCACCGCCACCACCAACGAAACGCTCGATCATGGCATTCAAGGAAGTCAGCGCGATCTACAAGTGCATGGACATCCTGGATCTGCTGGCGCGCAACAACGCGCCGGTCGGGATCAGCGAGATCGTCGCTGCCACGGGCCTGAACAAGAGCACCGTCTACAACATCCTTCATTCGCTGGTCGACCTGACCGTGCTGCACAAGACCGGCGGCAAGTACTACTTCGGGCCCAAGTTCTTCCTGCTCGGCCAGGCCATCGATTACGAGAGCCTGCTGAGCAGCCGCGTCCAGCCGCTGCTCGAATCGTTCACCGAGCGGACTCGATTGACCACCAGCCTGGGCATCCGCTCGGGGCTCAAGCTGATCGTGCTCAACCGCACGGTGGTGCCAGGTGGCATCGACGTGATCAACAAGTCGAAGTCGCGGCCTCTGTTGGACGGCGTGCACGGCATGGCCGCACTGTCGTTACTTCCCGACAGCGAGATCGAGGCGATCCTCGATCGCAGCGAGTTGGAGAAGTTCACGCCGAAAACGCTGACCGACAAGCGACGCTACCTGCGCCGGATCGAAGAAATTCGCCAGACTGGGTGGGCCACCGAGCGCGAGGAGTATCACCCTGGCATCTGGGCCGCCGCCGTGGCTTTCATGGTGCCGTTTCTCGGCACCCAGGCCGTCATCTGGACCTTCGGCCTCGACGCACGCATCAGCGACGAAAACATCCGCGCACACGCTGCGAGTCTGCGCAGCATGGTCGACCGGATCGAGGCCGAGTCCCGCGTCATGAATGGCTCCTGGGCCACAGCCGCGGCGGCCGATGAAATCCGGGACTCCTCCGGCTTGCGCGGGGGCCGGTCACCGCCGCAAGTCGAACGCCATGCCGGACAGACGGCACGCCTGCGGTCGCCTGCCAAGAAGACCGTACCAGACAAGCCCAAGACTGCCGGCACGATTCCGGCGAGAAGTGCGAAGCATCCATCCAGGTAAGAAAGAGGGGATCGCGATGAAGACGATGAAAGCCGCCACGACCTCAGCCCTGCTCGTCCTCGGGCTCGCCTGCTCCTGGCCCAGCGTGGCCCAGGAGGCGAGCATCACCCTGCGCTACTCGAACATGTTCCCTTCCAGCGATCCGCTGTCGATCGTCGCGGAAGACTGGGGCAAGGAAGTCGAGAAGCGAACCGAAGGCGCGGTTCGGGTGAAGTACTACCCCGCCTCGACACTCACGCCGCCGAGCCAGACCTACGAAAGCGTGGTCAAGGGGGTGGTCGACGTGGGCAATGCGCTGATGGGTTACTCGAAGGGCAGATTTCCCTTGATGGCGGGCCTGTGGGAGAACCCGTTCGAGTATCCCGACGGCCTCACCAGCACGCGCATCTGCAACGCGGCCTACGACAAGTTCAAGCCCAAAGAGCTCGACAACGTGAAGGTGATGTACTTCAACGCCGGCCCCGAGGCAGCGCTGCTGACGGTGAAGAAGCCGCTGGTCGCGCTCGACGACCTGAAGGGCCTGCGCATCCGCAGCCTCGACGCCAACGCGCGGATCCTCTCGTTCTTCGGCGCGACGACGATCGCCATGCCGCAGCCGGAGGTGTACGACGCGCTGTCCAAGGGCATGGTCGACGGCGTCGCCTCGGTCTACTCCAACCTGAAGTCGTTCAAGACCGCCGACATCCTGAGGTACAGCCTCGACGTGCGCGGCATGGCGTTCACCGGCATGTTCGTCGTCGCGATGAACAAGGACAAGTGGAACAGCATTCCGTCGAAGTACCAGAAGATCATCGAGGAGATCAACCGCGAGTGGGTCGGCAAGCACGCCAGGGCCCACGACGCCGTCGAGGAGGAGGGTCGCAGATACGCCGCCAGCCGTGGCATCACCATCACCCGCATCACGCCGCAGGAGCAGGCGAAGTGGAACGCCAAGGCCCAGGTTCTCTACGATGACTACGTCGCGAATACCAAGCAAAAGGGCCTGCCCGGCGAAGAACTGCTGCAGTTCGTGCGCGAGCAACTGAAGACCGCACCCAGGTAGCAGCACGCGAGGGCCCTCACGTGGCTTCGTCGCACGCCCTCGAGGGCGCCGCCGTGCGCGGATTTGCCGCGTGGTGCGGCAAGGTCTCGGCCTGGATGGCCACGCTGGCCGCGGGCCTGGTGTATGCCATGGTGCTGCTGACGGTCGCCGACGTGACGATGCGGTATTTCGGCCATCCGATCCTCGGCTCGTACGAGCTGGTCGGCCTGATGGGTGCCGGCGTGGTCGGGCTGGCGATGCCGAAGACCTCGCTCGACCGCGGCCACGTCGAGGTCGACCTGCTGACCAACGCGTTGTCGCGTACGGCTCGCGTGGCCCTGCTCGTCGTCACGCGGCTGCTCGCCATCGCCTTGTTCGCGCTGCTGGCCTGGTACCTGATCCAGGATGGCATCGAGTCGCAAGCCAGCGGCCTGGTGTCTTCGCTGCTGCAGATTCCGGAGTACTACCTGGTCTACGCGCTGGCGGTTTGCAGCACGGTGCAGTGCCTGGCGTTGGCCGCCGACCTGACCGCCCGCCTGAGCGACGGGGGGCCACGATGACCGAAACGGCGATCGGCATCATCGGGCTGCTCGCCCTGATCGCGCTGTTCCTGACCGGCCTCGAGATGGCGTTCGCGATGGCCATCGTCGGCGTGGCCGGGTACGCCGTGGTGGTCGGCCCCACGGCGGCGGTGAACATGCTGGCCAACGATTTCGTCGACTCGGTGCGCGCCTACGGCATCACGGTGATCCCGCTGTTCATGCTGATGGGGCAGATCGTGTTCAATGGCGGACTGGCGCGCCGGCTCTACGACAGCAGCTACAAGTTCCTCGGGCACATCCCGGGCGGGCTCGCGGTGGCCACCGTGGTGGGCGCCGGGGTGTTCAAGGCCATGTGCGGGTCGGCCGCCGCCACCAGCGCCACCTTCGCATCGGTGGCCGTTCCCGAGATGGATCGCTTCGGCTATCGCCGCGAGCTTTCCACCGGCGTCGTGGCCACGGTGGGCACGCTGGGCATGCTGATTCCGCCGGCGGGAACGCTGATCCTGCTGGGCATCATCACCCAGCAGTCGATCGGCAAGCTGTTCGTGGCCGGTATCGTTCCCGGCATCATCCTGGCGATCCTGTTCGTCGCCGTGATCATCGGCTGGGCGCGGGTCAACCCGTCCATCGGCCCCAAGGGGCCGCGATTCCCGTGGCGCGACCGCGCCAGGGCCCTGCCCGAGCTGGCCTGGCCTGCGCTGATCTTCGTGGTGATGATCGGCGGCCTGATGAAGGGGATCTTCACGCCCACCGAGGCCGGTGCGGTCGGCGTGTTCTGCGTGCTGCTGGTCACCACCGTCAAACGCGACATCGGCCTGGCCGGGATCAAGAAGTCCACCGCCGAGGCGCTGCGCACCACCAACATGATCGTGCTGCTGATCGCCACCTCGACGATGCTGGGGCATTTCATCACCGCCGCCGACATCCCCAACGACGTGGCGAAGTTCGTCGCCGACCTGCCGTTTCAGCGCAGCGTCACGCTGATCATCATCTTCGCGGTCTATCTGATCGGCGGCACGTTCATGGACGACCTGGCGTTCCTGATCCTGGCCACGCCGATCTTCTGGCCGGCGATGATCAAGCTCGGCTACGACCCGATCTGGTTGTGCATCACGATGTCGGTGGTGCTCGGCATCGGTTCGATCATCCCGCCGATGGCGATCTGCGTCTTCATCGTCAAGCAGGTCACCGGCGTTCCGATCGGCGTCGTCTATCGCGGCGTCTATCCGTTCCTGATCGCGCTGGTGGCCTGCCTGGCGCTGCTCTTCCTGTTTCCCGACCTCGTGCTCTATCTGCCGAGGGCGGTGATGGGATGACCCCTCGCGGGCAAGCCCGCGAGGGGTCGACGCGCGTTCGCGCTCGAGCAGCCCGCCGCGCACGGCGCCCTCCCGGGCGCGCTGCGGCGGCAGATCACCCTACTTGCGCTGATCCCAGGGCGGCGCGAGCTTGAGCGACCAGCCGCCCTTCTGATGCGGGTACACCAGCATGTGACGCCCGTTCCACCACTGGTTGGCCGTGCTGGTGATCAGCGCCAGGCCGGCAGCATCGAACTTCACGTCGCCCTGCACCGTGCCCTTGAAGGCCTTGCCGACGATGGCGTCGTGCACCGCCTTGGAGTCGACGGTGCCGGTGTTCTCGATCGCCTTCAGCAGCACCTGCGCGTTGGCGTAGAACATGCCCACGCTGGTGTTGGACTTGTTGTTGTGCTCCTTCATGTAGCGCTCGCCGAGATCCTTGGCACCGGGATACGGATAGTCCATCGACCAGAAGCCGTCGGCCAGCACGTAGTTCGACGAATCGCCCAGCGCCTCGCGAAACTCGTACGGCCAGGTGCCCTTCCAGCCGTGCAGGTACGGCACGCTGAAGTTCTGCTCCTTCATCTGGCGCACCAGCGTGATCGCGTCGACCGGGTTGCCGAACAGCAGCACCGCATCGGCGCCGCGCGCCTTCATCTTGAGGATGTAGGCCGAGTAGTCCTTGGCGCCCATCGCCCATGGCTCGTCCATCACCAGGTTGACCTTGTGCTTCTTGGCCATCGCCTTGAAGACGCCGCCGAAGCCCTGGCCGTCGGGCGAATCCTCCATCACCAGCGCCGGCTTCTTGGGCCGCTCCTTCTCGGGCAGGGTCTCCCAGATCATGAACGGCACCTCGGCGCCACCACCGGCGTCGAAGAAGAACAGCGCCGACCACTTGAACTTCTTGGGCGTCCACATGTGCGGCCACATGGTGGTGATCATGTAGAACTTCTTGTACTTCTCGGCCGCCAGCGCGCCGGCCATGTTGAGGTCGCCGCCGTGGGTCGAGAGCAGCAGATCGACCTTCTCGATCTT
This sequence comes from Ideonella sp., assembly GCA_015075545.1. Taxonomy (GTDB): domain Bacteria; phylum Pseudomonadota; class Gammaproteobacteria; order Burkholderiales; family Burkholderiaceae_C; genus JAEUPI01. The sequence goes on from JABTUC010000001.1 coordinate 823,710, forward strand.
GATCAGCCGCTCCATCGCATCGGTGACCTTGGCTGGATCGCTCTGGTCGTCGGCGATCACCAGCTTGACCGGCAGCTTCTTGCCGGCCTTCTTGATCATGATGCCGCCCTTGGCGTTGATGTCGGCCACCGCCTGTTCGTAGGCCCACTTCTGGTCGAGCCCGTCGGCGGCGAGTTGGCCGGTCAGCGAGATCGGCGCCCCGATTCGGATCTCGGTGGGGGCCTGCGCCAGCGTCGCCATCGGCCACATCGCGGCCGCGGCGGCAGACGCCATCACACTCAGTGCTGCGCGTTTCTTCATTGCATGTCTCCTTGCTGGTTGACTCATGGCGATGTCGCCACCGCCTCGCCTTGCGGCCGCTTTGCGGCCTGTCGATTGCTCCTCGCCTGTAGAAACCCGTTTGGCATGAACAGCATCACCAGGATGATCAACGCCCCCGACACGATCGGGTGCGCCCCCGGCAGCCAGATGTTGCCGGCCGAGAAGACGGCCGTCATCACGAAGGCACCGAGCACGGGCCCCAACACCGTGCCGTTGCCGCCCATCACGCACATCAGGATCGGGTAGAGCGTCCAGGTCAGGTTCACGAACCCGCCCGGGCTGACCGAGAACACGTAGAAGGCATACAGGCTGCCGGCCAGCCCGGCGAGAAAGCCGCCGGCGCCGAACGCCATCACCTTGAAACGCAGCACGTGCACGCCGCTGGCCGACGCGGCGATCGGGTCTTCGCGGATCGCCATCAATGCCAGCCCGAGGCGCGAGCGCGCCAGCGCGTACACCCCCGCGGTGCTCGCCACCGCCAGCACCAGGCCCACCCAGTAGTGCGGCTTCAGGGTGTCGAACGGCTCGGGCGACATCGACACGCCGCCCGATCCGCCGGTGAAACTGCCGCCCTTGATCAGTATCACGCGCACGATCTCGCCGAAACCCAGCGTGCCGAGCGCGAAGTAATCGCCCGCGAGCTTCGACAACAGCGGCGTGCCGATCGCGCAGGCGAACAGTGCCGCCACGACGCCGCTGCCCAGCAGCAGCAAGGGGTTGAAATAGGAGCCGCCGTCGGCGAACAGCGTGGTGGCGATCAGCGCGGTCGTGTAGCCGCCGATGCCGAAGAACGCGTGCTGCGCCAGGCTGATCTGCCCGGTATAGCCGGCGACGATGTTCCAGCTCTGCGCCAGCACGACGTAGACGAACACCAGGAACAGGTAGAAGAAGACATAGTGATCGAGCACGCCCGGAATAAAAGGCACCAGCGCGAAGGCCAGCACCACGGCTGCGGCGATCTTCAGCTTCGTGGCGTCGCCGAATCGATTCATGTCTTGGTCACCGTGCGCACGAACAGACCCTGCGGCCGGAACAACAGCACCAGCAGAAAGGCAGCATAGCCCACGGCATCGCCCCAACCCGGCAGGATGTACGACGAGCCGCTCTCGATCATCCCGAGCAGAACGCCGCCGGCCAGCGCGCCGCCGACATTGCCCAGCCCGCCGAGCGCCAGCGCGATCAGCGCCTTCAGGCTGAGCAGGAAGCCGAAGTACGGATCGATCGTGTAGGTGGCCGCCAGCGTGCAGCCGGCGATGCCGGCCAGCACGATGCCGATCGCGAAGGCGATCATGTTTACCTGGTGCGGCGAGATGCCCACCAGCGTGGCGGCGGTCATGTCCTCGGAGGTGGCGCGCACCGCCTTGCCGATCATCGTGCGGCGCAGGAACACCGCCACACCGAGCGCCGCCACGATCGCCACCGCGAAGCCCGCCGTGCGCGTGATCGATAGGTGCATGCCCAGCAGCTCGAAGCTCTTCGAGGTGTAGGTGGTGGTGATCGAGCGCGGGTCGGGCGTCCACACCAGCGACATCACGCTCTCGAGCATGAAGCTCAGCCCCACTGCGATCAGCAGCGAGGTGTTCTTGTCCTGCAGCGCGGCGGCGCGCCGAAACAGCAGTTGGTACAGCGCGCAGCCGGTGGCGAGCGACACCGGAACCAGCAGCAGCAGCGTGACGTACGGGTCGACGCCCAGCAGCCTGAACGCCCAGTAGGCGGCATAGCCGCCGAGCACGATCATCGCGCCCTGCGCGAGAAAGATGATGCCCATGGTGCCGAAGATCAGACTCAGCCCGATCGCCGCCACGCCGTACATCGAGCCGAACAGCACGCCGTTGGTCAGCAACTCGACGAAGATGTCGAAGCCGCTCATCGCGCCGCCTCGGCGTTGCGGGTATTTGCCGCGGCAGGGAACACGCCCCTTCGCAGCGGCCGTGCCGGGCTCATCCCAGGCTCCCGATGTAGGCCTTGCGGATCTGCTCGTCGGCCAGCAACTCGGGCCCGGTGCCCTGCATCACGACGCGGCCGGTCTTCAGCACGAACGCGCGGTCGGCCATGCGCAGCGCGCGCTGCACGTTCTGCTCGACCAGCAGGATCGTGACGCCGCTGTCGTGCAGACGCCGGATCAGACTGAACACCTCCTCCACCACCAGCGGGCCCAGCCCCATCGACGGCTCGTCGAGGATCAGCAGTTGCGGACACGCCATCACCGCGCGGCCGATCGCCAGCATCTGCTGCTCGCCGCCGCTCATCAGCCCGGCGCGCTGCGCACTGCGCTCGCGCAGACGGGGAAACAGCGCATAGGTGCGCTGCAGCGACTCGTCCATGCGCGCACGCACCTGCGCCGGGTAGGCGCCGAGCTGCAGGTTCTCCAGCACGGTCATGCGCGAGAACAAGCCGCGGCCTTCGGGCACGTGCGACAGCCCCGACGCCACGATCTGCTGCGGCGCTATGCCAGCGATCGAGCGGCCGTCGAACACGATCTCGCCGGCGCGCGGCCGCAGCAGCCCCGACACGGTCTTGAGCAGCGTCGACTTGCCCGCGCCGTTGGCGCCCACCAGCGCCACCACGCTGCCGCGCTCGGCCGTGATCGAGACATCCCACAGCACCTGGGCCTCGCCGTAGCCGGCCTGCAGGCCGCGCACCTCAAGCAGCGGCGGGTTCGCCAAGATAGGCCTCGATGACCGAGCGGTCGCTGACGATCTGCGCCGGCGTGCCCTCGGCGATCTTCTCGCCGTGGTGCAGCACGATCACGTGGTCGCACGCCGCCATGATGGCGTCGACCTTGTGCTCGACCCACAGCACGCTGACGCCGCGCTGGTCGCGGATGCGGCGGATCACCGCGGTCATGGTCTCGATCTCGCTCTCGTTCAGGCCGGCCATCGGCTCGTCGAGCAGCAGCAGCACCGGCACGGTGGCCAGCGCGCGCGCGATCTCGAGCAGCCGGCGGTCCGACAGCGTCATGTGCGCGGCGTCGCGATCGCGCTGGTCGGCCAGACCCACCAGCGCCAGCGCATCGAGCGCCCTCGCCTCGGGGTCGTCGCGCGCGCGCGGCTTGCCGTAGACCGCACCGACCAGCACGTTCTGCAGCGCCGACATGCGCTGAAACGTGCGCACGAGCTGAAAGGTGCGCGCAATGCCGCGACGGCACACCTCGTGCGACGCCATGCCGACGAGGTTCACGCCGCCCAGCCGCACCGAGCCCGCATCGGGCCGGTACACCGAGGTGATTACGTTGAAGCAGGTCGACTTGCCAGCGCCATTGGGGCCGATCAACCCGGCCACCTGGTTGCGCGGCACGTCGAAGCTCACGTTGGTCAGCACGCGCAGGCCGCCGAAGGCGATGGTCACGCCTTGCAGCCGCAGCACGACGTCGCCGTGCGCGGGCGTTGCGGCCGGTGCGGCGCTCATGTGGGCACCCCTGGCGCTGCGCGCCTCCCCGCCGAGCGGGGCCGAGCCCCTTCGGACAGCCGGGCGCGACTCAGACCGCCATGCATACGCTTTTCAACTCGGTGCACGACTCGACCGCGGTGCGACCGAGATCACGCCCCATGCCCGAGCCCTTGACGCCGCCGAACGGCAGGTTGTTGTCGAGCATGTTGTGCGTGTTGACCCACACCGTGCCCGCCTTCAGCCGCGGCACGATGCGGTGCACCGCCGACAGGTCGCGCGACCACACGCTGGCCGACAGGCCATAGGGCGTGTCGTTGGCCAGGCGCACGGCTTCGTCGACGTCGTCGAACGGCATCACAACGGCAACCGGGCCGAACACCTCCTCGCGCACCACCGGCATGTCGGCGCGCACGTCGGCGAACACCGTCGGCTGCACGAAGCAGCCGCCTTCGAGCGCGCGCGCGCCGCCCGTGAGCAAGGTGGCGCCGTCCGCCTTCGCGCCTTCGATGTAGCCCATCACGCGGTCGAAATGACGCTTGGACACCAGCGGCCCGAGCTGCGCCTGCGGGTCGAAACCCGAACCGATCCTCATGCCCGCGGCGACGCGCGCCAGCCCGTCGCACACGCGCTGCAGCAAGCTGCGGTGCACCAGCACGCGCGAGCTCGCCGTGCAGACCTGCCCCTGGTGAAAGAAGATCCCCATCGCGGCGCCTTGTGCGACCTGCTCCACGTCGGCGTCGGGCAGCACGATCAGCGGCGACTTGCCGCCCAGCTCCAGAGTGAAGCGGGTCATGCGCTCCACTGCGGCATGCCCGATCGCGCGCCCCACCGGCGTCGACCCGGTGAAGCTGATCTTACCCAGGCCCGCGTGCTGCGCGAGCGCCGCGCCGGCGCCGACGCCGCGCCCGCACACCACGTTGAGCACGCCGGCCGGGAAGCCGGCCTCGATCACCAGTTCGGCCAGCCGCAACGCGGTGAGCGGTGTCTCCTCCGATGGCTTGAGCACCACGGTGCAGCCGGCGGCGAGCGCCGGCGCCACCTTCCACAGCGCGATGGCGAGCGGGAAGTTCCACGGCACGATCGCCCCCACCACCCCCACCGGCTCGCGCTGCGTGTAGGTGAAGTAGCGCGCGCCGGGCGGCACGCCGATCGAAGGCTGCAGCGTCTGGCCCTCGAGCTTGGTGGCCCAGCCCGCCATGTAGCGCACGAACTCAGCGCCCGATCCGACGTCGATCGCGCGCGCCAGCGCGTTGAGCTTGCCGCTTTGTAGCGTTTCCAGTGCGCTCAGCTCGTCGGTGTGCTCCTCGATCAGCATCGACAGCCGGACCAGCAACCGCTCGCGGTCGGCCGGGCGCAGCCCGGACCAGGCGGCGCCTTCGAAGGCGCGCTGCGCGCTGGTGACCGCGCGCGCGACGTCGCCGGCACTGCTGTCGGGCGCCTCGGCGATCACCATCTCGGTGGCGGGATCGACCACCGGCAGATAGGCGCCATCGGCCGGCTCGACCTCGCGACCGTCGACGAAGTTGCCGTGCCGCCGCCGCGACAGAAAACCCACCCGGGCCAGTTCGGCCAGTGACAACTCACGGGGTTTCATCGAACGCCTTCCCTGTTCGACCTGATGGGGGTGGCACTGTAGGTGCCGCGCCACGCCCCGGCTTGCCTGCCAGCGCAGCGCGGGTTGCACCTGCGCGCACCGCAAGGCAGCCGCGCGGGCGGCGCCGTCGGCGGCATGCGCCTTGGATCAACTCAATGTGCATGGTCGGCCAACGGCCGCTGGCGACAATCGTCACGCCGCCGCCAGGTGGACAACGATCGAACTCTTCCAAGGAAGCAGCCGTGAGCGACATGCAGGACAAGGTATGCGTGATCACCGGCGGTGCGGGCAGCGTGGGTCTGGCCTCGGCGCGCGCACTGTTTGCCGCCGGCGCCAAGTTGCTGCTGGTCGACCGCGACGGCGCCGCCGCCAAGGCTGCCGCGGCGGCGCTCGACGCCTCGGGCGCGCGGGTCGACCACGCCGCAGCCGACGTGAGCGACGGCGCGCAGACTCGCGCCTACATCGAGCAGGCGCGCGCGCGCTGGGGCGCCATCGACTTCCTGTTCTGCAACGCCGGCATCAGCGGTGCGATCACGCCGATCACCGAGTACCCCGAGGACGTGTTCGATGCCGTGTGGTCGGTCAACGTGCGCGGCGTCTTCCTGGCGCTCAAGCACGGCCTGCCGGCCCTGCGCGACGGTGCCAGCGTGCTGATCAACGCCAGCGTCGTCGCCGTCACCGCCGATCCCGGCATCTGTGCCTATGCGACTTCGAAGCATGCACTGCTCGGGCTGATGCGCGTGGCGGCCAAGGAAGTGGCGTGGCGCAACATCCGCGTCAACGTGATCGCGCCGGGGCCGATCGCCAACTCGTTCCAGGACGACATCGAGCGCCGCCTGTCGGGCGTGGTGGGGCGCGATGCGACGCAGATGCTCGACGGCATGATCCCGCTGGGCCGGCACGCGCAGCCGCGCGAGATCGCCGAGACGGTGCTGTTCCTGGCGAGCCCGCGCAGCAGCTTTTCCACCGGCAGCGTGTTCATGGTCGACGGCGGCATGCACGTCTGATAGGCCGTCGCAGGCGTCGGGCCGAACTCGCGCCTGCCATCGACCGCCGACGGCAAGTGCGCTGCGCCGGCCGGTCGCAGCGTTACACTGCGCCGGACATGACGCGGATCTCCGAGCGCACTGTCCTGTTCGCCGACCTGCGCGGCAGCACGTCGCTGTACGAGACGCTCGGCAACGCCGAGGCAACGACTGTCGTCACCCACACCGTCACCGCGATGGCGCGCACGGTGCCCTCGTGCGGCGGCCAGTTGATCAAGACGCTGGGCGATGGCCTGATGGCGCTGTTCGATGGCTCCGAGGCCGGCCTGAAATCGGCCGCGCAGATGCACGACGAATTGGAGCAGCTGGTGTCGCGCGGCCGCGAGCGCGGCGCGTCGGCCGGCCTGCGCGGCCTGCGCCTGCAGGTGGCGCTGGCGCGCGGCGAGGTGGTCGAGATGGCCGGCGACTGTTTCGGCGACGCCGTCAACGTCGCGGCGCGCCTGCTCGACCACGCCGGCGACAACGAGACGCTGGTCACCGCCGGCGTGCTGGCCGACCTGCCGGCGCCGCAACGCGCGCGCTTCCGCAGCCTCGACTGGATGCACCTGCGCGGCCGCGCCGAGCCGGTACACGTGCACGTGCTGGGCCTGCGCCGCCAGGCCGATGCCGCCGCGGCGACGCAGTTCGGGCCGGTGGAGCCGGTGCCCGACCCCGAGGGCATCCGCCTCGCCTGGCAGGACCAGGTGCGCGTGTACGCGGCCGAGCACCTGCCGGTCGTGCTCGGGCGCAGCCCGCAGGCGACGTTCCGGCTCGACGACTCGAAAGTCTCGCGCTCGCACGCGCGCATCGACTGGACCGGCGGCAGCTTCCAGCTCACCGACATGAGCTACAACGGCACCTACGTGCGCTTCGGCGGCACCGACGAGCTGATCACGCTGCGCCGCGGTAGCTGCACGCTGCACGGCTACGGCGTCATCGGGCTGGGCGGCGCACCGGCCGACGCCGCCTCGCCGAGCATCCGCTTCGACGTGCTGTCGATCGTCGACACCGTGCCGCACCTCACCTGAGCACGGCTTCCGCGATGCGTTTCGCCGCGGAGCCCGCGCCCGACAAGCCCGAGCGCACCGGCATCCTGCTGGTCAACCTCGGCACGCCCGATGCGCCGACGCCCAGGGCGGTGCGCCGCTATCTGCGCGAGTTTCTCGCCGATCCGCGGGTGATCGAGATCCCGCGCGCGCTGTGGTGGCCGATCCTGCACGGCTTGATCCTGCGCACGCGGCCGGCGAAGTCGGCCGCCAAGTACGCGGCCATCTGGACCCGCGAGGGCTCGCCGCTGGCCACCTGGACTCGCCTGCAGGCCGCGCGCCTGCTCGGCACGCTCGGCGAGCGCGGCCATGCAGTACTGGTGCACTGGGCCATGCGTTACGGGCAGCCGTCGATCGCCTCCGCGCTCGATGCGCTGAAGGCGCACGGCGCGACCCGCGTGCTGGTGCTGCCGCTGTACCCGCAGTACTCGGCGGCCACCACCGCGAGCGCGTTCGACGCGGTCGCAGCGTGGTCGCGCCGCGTGCGCCGCCTGCCCGAACTGCGAGTCGTCAACCAGTTCCACGACGACGAGGCCTACATCGCCGCGCTCGCTGCACGCGTCACCGAGCACTGGATGCGCGAGGGCCGCGACGGCACGCTGGTCATGAGCTTCCACGGCCTGCCCGCGCGCACGCGGGCACTCGGCGATCCGTACCACGGCCAGTGCCTGACCACCGCGCGCCTGCTGGCCGAGCGGCTTGCGCTGCGTGCCGACCAGTACGTCGTCACCTTCCAGAGCCGCTTCGGCCGCGCGCGCTGGCTCGAACCCTACACCGATGCCACGCTGCGCAAGCTCGCCGCGCAGGGGCACGAACGCGTCGACGTGATCTGCCCCGGTTTCACCGCCGATTGCCTCGAGACGCTCGAGGAGATCGGCATCGAAGGGCGCAAGAGCTTCCTCGCTGCGGGCGGCAAGGCATTCAACCTGATCGCATGCCTGAACGACAGCCCGCCCTGGATCGACGCGCTCGCCAAGCTGTCGATCCGACATCTGCAGGGTTGGCCGTCGCAGCCCGGTGCGAACGCGGATCTGCTGCGCCAGCGCGCGCAGGCCGACGCGGCGTCCGCGGTCCGCTGAAGCCGAGGCTTCAGTCTTCGCCGACCACGGCAGGCCTGGCGCGACTGCGCCACCAGCTCACCAGCCGCGGCAGCAGCAGCACCGCGACGATCACCGCCAGCAGCGCCGCCGAACCCGGACGCTGCAAGAACACGCTCCAATGCCCTTCGCCGATCGCCAGCCCGTTGCGCATCTGCGCCTCGGCCAGCGGCCCGAGGATCATGCCGACGATCACCGGCGCAGTGGGAAAGTCGAAGCGCCGCATCAGCACGCCCGCGATGCCGATGCCGAGCATCAGGAACAGGTCGAACGCGCTCTGGCGCATGCCGTAGACGCCGACGGTGGCGAAGATCAGGATGCCCGCGTAGAGCTGCGGCCGCGGGATCTTCAGCAGCTTGACCCACATGCCCACCAGCGGCAGGTTGAGCACCAGCAGCATGACGTTGCCGATGTACAGCGACGCGATCAGCGCCCACACCAGCGCGGCGTTGCTCTGGAACAGTTGCGGCCCCGGGTTGATGCCGTAGTTCTGGAACGCCGACAGCAGGATCGCCGCCGTCACGCTGGTGGGGATGCCCAGCGTCAGCAGCGGCACCAGCGTGGCGGTGACGGCGGCGTTGTTGGCCGCCTCGGGCCCGGCCACGCCTTCGATCGCGCCGCTGGTGCCGAACTCGTGCGCATGCCGGCTCAGCTTGCGCTCGACGGCGTAGCTGAGGAAGGTGGGGATCTCCGAGCCGCCCGCGGGCACGGTGCCGAACGGAAACCCGATCGCGGTGCCGCGCAGCCACGCCGGCCACGAGCGGCGCCACTCCTGGCGCGTCATGTGCACCTTGTTCATGCGGTTCAACGACGACTGCGTGCGGCCCTCGTACAGCGCGAGGTACAGGCACTCGCCCACCGCGAACAGCCCCACCGCCACCAGCACGACCTCGATGCCGTCGAGGAACTCCGGGATGCCGCCGGTGTAGCGCATCTGGCCGCTGATCTGGTCGAGCCCGATGCAGCCGAGCGCCAGCCCGGCAAACAGCGCCGTCATGCCGCGCAGCGTGCTCTTGCCGAGCAGCGCACTCACCGTGGTGAACGCCAGCAGCATCAGCATGAAGTACTCGGGCGGTCCGAGCTGCACCGCGTAGTACGCGACCACCGGCGCGAACAGCGTTACCAGCACGGTGGCGACGGTGCCGGCGACGAAGCTGCCGATCGCCGCGGTGGCCAGCGCCGCGCCGGCGCGCCCGCTCTTGGCCATCTTGAAGCCTTCGAGCGCGGTCACCATGGTGCCCGTCTCGCCCGGCGTGTTGAGCAGGATCGAAGTGGTCGAGCCGCCGTACATCGCGCCGTAGTAGATGCCGGCGAAGAAGATCATCGACGCTGTGGGCTCGACCTGCGAGGTGATCGGCAGCAGCATCGCCACCGTCACCGCCGGCCCGATGCCGGGCAGCACGCCGATCGCGGTGCCGACCGCGCAGCCGACGAACGCCCACAGCAGGTTGATCGGCGTCGCCGCGATGGCGATGCCGGCCAGCAGTTGTGCGCCGATGTCCATGCCGAGCTACAACCAGCCGGTGCCGGTGATGTTGGGCAGGTTGATGCCCAGCACCAGCGTGAACAGCCAGAACGCCGGCGCCGCCACCAGGAAGCCGGTGACGAAGTCGATCACCACGCCGTTCGCGCCGCCGTGCGGCTTGCCTTCGGCGATGCGCAGCCCGCGCACCGCGAGCATGAAGCACAACGTGCACGCGAGGATGAAGCCGATGGTCGTGATCAGCGCGGCCACCGCCACGATGCCGGCGACCACCCAGGCGAGCGCGGCCCAGTCGCCGTGGGCTGCGCCGCTCGGTTCCTCCATTGCACGCCAGCCGCCGCTGCGCGCCTCGACCACCAGCCAGACGCCGCAGACGATCAGCGCCAGCGATACGACCCATGGCAGGAAGTTGGGTCCGACCCCCGAATAACCCGCCGTCGACGGGATCTGGCTCGCCCCCCACGCCATCGCGACGCCGATCGCCAGCGCGCCGGCGCCGATCAGCGTCTGGTGCAGGACTGCCGGCGCGCGCTCGGACAAGCTCGGCTCGTCCTAGACCATCCCGGCCTTGACCATGATCGCGCGCAGCGACGCGAATTCGTGGTCGACGAACTCCTCGAACTCCTTGCCGGCGAGCAGCGCCGGGGTCCACTTGTTCTTTTCGAGCGCCTCGGCCCACGCCTTGGTCTTGGTGGCCTTGACCACCATGTCGGTCAGCGCCTTGCGCTGCTCGGGCGTGATGCCGGGCGCTCCGTACACGCCGCGCCAGTTGCCGATCTCGACGTTGTAGCCCAGCTCCTTCATGGTCGGGATGTTCAGCCCCTTCAGGCGCGTCGGCGACGTGACCGCGATCGCCTTCATCTTGCCGCTCTCGATGTACTGCTGGAACTCGCTGTAGCCGCTGCCGCCCACCGTGACGTTGCCGCCGAGAATCGCCGCCACCGCCTCGCCGCCGCCGCGAAACGCCACGTAGTTGACCTTCGCTGGGTCGACGCCGACCTCGCGCGCCAGCATCACGGCGGCGATGTGCTCGGTGCTGCCGCGTGAGCCGCCGCCCCACTTGACGCTGCCGGGGTCCTTCTTCAGCTGCTCGACCACGTCTCTCATCGTCTTCAGCGGCGACGACTCGGGCAGCACGAAGACGTTGTACTCGCTGGTCAGGCGCGCCAGCGGCGTGGCCTGCGAAAGCTGCACCGCCGGCTTGGTGGTGATCTGTCCGCCGAGCATCACCGCGCCCATCACCATCATCGCGTGCGGATCGCCCTTGCTCGCGTTGACGAACTGTGCCAGCCCGAGAGCACCGGCGGCGCCGCCCTTGTTCTCGTAGGTCACGCCGCTGGCCACGCCGGCCTCCTGCAGCGCCTTGCCGAGCGCGCGGCCGGTGGAGTCCCAGCCGCCGCCGGGGTTGGCCGGGATCATGATCTTCAGGCTCACCGCCGCGCGTGCCCACGGGGCGGCGCCGGCGGTACCCAGCGCGATCAGGGTGTGGATGAAGCGGTCTCGACGCATGGGGTCTCCTCGAAGCTCGAACGACGTTGCCAGCGATGATCGCGCGCTCGCTTCGCGCTGCACGCCGGCGCGTACTAGGGCAAATGCTAAGTGCACCGCGGCGACGCTCGTGGTCATCACCGACAATCTTGCCGATGCCCGACTCGATGCGCCTCGACAAATGGCTGTGGGCGGCGCGGCTCTACAAGACGCGTGCGCTGGCCGTGCAAGGCGTGTCGCTGGGCCGGGTGATCGTCAACGGGCAGCCGGCCAAGGCGGGGCGCGACCTGCACGTCGGCGACCGGTTGCGGCTGCAGCAAGCCGGCCTCGTGCTGGAGCTGACTGTGGCGAAGCTGTCGTTGCAGCGCGGCGGCGCCACGGTGGCGCGCACGATGTACGTCGAGTCGCCCGAGAGTGTGGCCGCGCGCGAGCAGGCGCAACGGCAGCGCCGGCTGGCACCCGAACCGGCTGCCCTGAGCGGGGTGCGGCCGACCAAGCGCGACCGTCGTGCCCTGGCCGACTGGCGGCGCTGGAGCGCCAGTCTCGACGAATGACGGCTCGCTCAGGGCCTGCCTCTTGAAACCGCTCGGCCTGCCCCCAAGGTCTGGACGAGCGCTTTGCCGACCCGACCATGACACCGAACGACGAGCCACAGCAGTACCCGAGCGCGGGACCCGAACCCGCAGAGCCCACCTCCGCCGCGGGCCCGGCACCCGAGGCGGCGCGCCTCGCCGAGCTGCAAGCCAAGCATGCCGAGGTGTCCGACGCCTTCCTGCGCGCCAAGGCCGAGACCGAGAACACCCGGCGCCGCGCGGAGGAAGAGATCGCCAAGGCGCGCAAGTTCGCGCTGGAGTCGTTCGCCGAGAGCCTGCTGCCGGTGCTCGACAGCCTCGAGGCGGCCACCGCGATCAGCAACGCCACCACCGAGCAGATGCTGCAGGGCGTGCATGCGACGCTGAAGCTGCTGACGCAGGCGCTCGAGCGCAACCGCGTGGTCGAGATCAATCCGCCGGTCGGCACGCGGTTCGACCCCCACCAGCAGCAGGCGATCTCGGTGGTGCCCGCCGAGCAGGAGGCCAATACGATCGTCTCGGTGCTGCAGAAGGGTTACCTGATCGCCGACCGCGTGCTGCGTCCGGCGCTGGTGATCGTGGCGGCGTCCAGGTGATCTGCCCGCCGCCGCCTTGAAACGCGCCGACTTATCCACACCTCGTACACAACTGAATCCACATCTCCTCTAGGAGCCACCACATGGGCAAGATCATCGGCATCGACCTCGGCACGACCAACTCGTGCGTGTCGATCATGGAAGGCAACACCACCCGCGTGATCGAGAACAGCGAAGGTGCCCGCACCACGCCGTCGATCGTCGCCTACCAGGAAGACGGCGAGGTGCTGGTCGGCGCGTCGGCCAAGCGCCAGGCGGTGACCAACCCGAAGAACACCATCTACGCCGTCAAGCGCCTGATCGGCCGCAAGTTCACCGAGAAAGAGGTGCAGAAGGACCTCGACCTGATGCCGTTCCGCATCGTCGCCGCCGACAACGGCGACGCCTGGGTCGAGATCCGCGGCAAGAAGCTGGCGCCGCCGCAGGTGAGCGCCGAGGTGCTGCGCAAGATGAAGAAGACCGCCGAAGACTACCTCGGCGAGGAAGTCACCGAGGCGGTGATCACGGTGCCCGCGTACTTCAACGACAGCCAGCGCCAGGCCACCAAGGACGCCGGCCGCATCGCGGGCCTCGACGTCAAGCGCATCATCAACGAGCCGACCGCGGCCGCGCTCGCGTTCGGCCTCGACAAGCACGGCAAGGGCGACCGCAAGATCGCGGTGTACGACTTGGGCGGCGGCACCTTCGACATCTCGATCATCGAGATCGCCGACGTCGACGGCGAGAAGCAGTTCGAGGTGCTGTCGACCAACGGCGACACCTTCCTCGGCGGCGAAGACTTCGACCAGCGCGTCATCGACTACATCGTCACCGAGTTCAAAAAGGATCAGGGCGTCGACCTCACCAAGGACGTGCTCGCGCTGCAGCGGCTGAAGGAAGCCGCCGAGAAGGCGAAGATCGAGCTGTCCAACAGCACGCAGACCGACGTCAACCTGCCCTACATCACGGCCGACGCGTCGGGCCCGAAGCACCTCAACATCAAGCTCACGCGCGCCAAGCTCGAGGCGCTGGTCGACGACCTGATCGAGCGCACGATCGAGCCGTGCCGCATCGCGATCAAGGACGCGGGCGTCAAGCTCGGCGAGATCAACGACGTGATCCTGGTCGGCGGCATGACGCGCATGCCCAAGGTGCAGGACAAGGTCAAGGAGTTCTTCGGCAAGGAGCCGCGCAAGGACGTCAACCCCGACGAGGCGGTGGCCGTCGGCGCCGCGGTGCAGGGCCAGGTGCTCGGTGGCGAGCGCAAGGACGTGCTGCTGCTCGACGTGACGCCGCTGTCGCTGGGCATCGAGACGCTGGGCGGCGTGATGACCAAGATGATCAAGAAGAACACCACCATCCCGACCAAGTTCTCGCAGGTGTTCTCCACCGCCGACGACAACCAGCCGGCGGTGACGATCAAGGTGTTCCAGGGCGAGCGCGAGATGGCCGTCGGCAACAAGAGCCTGGGCGAGTTCAACCTCGAAGGCATTCCGCCGGCGCCGCGCGGCCTGCCGCAGATCGAGGTCACGTTCGACATCGACGCCAACGGCATCCTGCACGTCAGCGCCAAGGACAAGGGCACCGGCAAGGAGAACAAGATCACCATCAAGGCGAACTCGGGCCTCTCCGAAGCCGAGATCGAGAAGATGGTCAAGGACGCCGAGCTCAACGCCGCCGAGGACAAGAAGAAGCTCGAGGTCGTGCAGGCGCGCAACAGTGCCGATGCGATGGTGCATTCGGTCAAGAAGAGCCTCGGCGAGCACGGCGACAAGCTCGACGCCAGCGAGAAGGAGAAGATCGAGGCCGCGCTGAAGGACGTCGAAGAAGCTCTCAAGGGCGACGACAAGGCGGCCATCGAGGCCAAGACCGAAGCGCTGATGCACGCCAGCCAGAAGCTCGGCGAGAAGATGTACGCCGATGCGCAGGCCGCGGCGGGCGCCGCCGGTGCCGCCGGTGCCGCGCAGCCCGAGGGCTCGGCGGCGCAATCCAAGCCGGCCGACGAGAACGTGGTCGACGCGGAGTTCAAGGAAGTCAAGAAGTGAAATCACGACAGGCCCGCGCGGCGGGCCTGGCCGTGATTCCTGGCCGCGTTCGAGCCGGCGGGCGTCGCCCGCGGCTCGACGCGGCGTTGGTGCTCGAGTACTGCTGAGACCGTTCATGGCAAAGCGCGACTACTACGACGTCCTCGGCGTGGCGAAGAATGCGTCCGACGAAGACATCAAGAAGGCCTATCGCAAGCTGGCCATGAAGTACCACCCTGACCGCAATCAGGGCGACGACGCCAAGAAGGCCGAGGAGAAGTTCAAGGAGGCCAAGGAGGCCTACGAGATGCTCACCGACGCGCACAAGCGCGCCGCGTACGACCAGTACGGCCACGCCGGCGTCGACCCCAACATGGCCGGCGGCGGCTTCCGCGGCGGCCCGGGGCCCGAGGGCTTCGGCGGCTTCGCCGAGGCGTTCGGCGACATCTTCGGCGACATCTTCGGCGGCGCGGCCGGCGGCCGGCGTGGCGCCGGTGGCCAGCAGGTGTACCGCGGCGCCGATCTGTCGTACTCGATGGAGATCACGCTCGACGAAGCGGCGCAGGGCAAGGACACGCAGATCCGCATTCCGAGCTGGGAGGCATGCGAAACCTGCAAGGGCAGCGGCGCCAAGCCGGGCACCAGCGCCAAGACCTGCAGCACCTGCGGCGGCTCGGGCAGCGTGCACCTGCGCCAGGGCTTCTTCAGCATCCAGCAGACCTGCCCGCACTGCCACGGCAGCGGCCGCGTGATTCCCGACCCCTGCGTCACCTGCAACGGCGCGGGCAAGGTCAAGAAGCAGAAGACCCTCGAGGTCAAGATCCCGGCCGGCATCAACGAGGGCATGCGAATCCGCTCGGTCGGCAACGGCGAGCCGGGCTCCAACGGCGGGCCCGCGGGCGACCTCTACATCGAGATCCGCATCAAGCAGCACGAGATCTTCGAGCGCGACGGTGACGACCTGCACTGCACGGTGCCGGTGCCGCTGACGCTGGCGGCGCTGGGCGGCGGCATCACGGTGCCGACACTGGCCGGCAAGGCCGAGATCGAACTGCCCGAGGGCACGCAGCACGGCAAGACGTTCCGCCTGCGCGGCAAGGGCATCAAGGGCATCCGCTCGAGCTACCCGGGCGACCTCTACTGCCACATCACCGTCGAGACGCCGGTGCGGCTGACCGAGCCGCAGCGCAAGCTGCTGAAGGAGCTCGACGAGTCGCTGAAGAAAGGCGGCGAGCGCCACTCGCCCAACGCCAAGAGCTGGACCGACCGCGTCAAAGACCTTTTCAAGTGAGGGCGGTCAGCGGGCGACCGGGAATGCCGCCATTCGACAAGGCGTGGTCTGCCCGTCGGCGCAATCAAGCTGGACGTGCTCGCGCCCAGAATGCGCTGACGTGCTGCAGCCAGACGCCGATGCGCCCTGCAGCCGAATCCGCCTGCGGCACCGCGCCGATCTGCCGCGCCACATCGAGCATGTTCAGCACCACGGTGTGCCGCGCGAGCAGACCGTCTTCGAACTGAGAGAACTCCGCCGTCTCGAACGCCAAGTGGCCGCCGGTCGGTGCGAAGCCTGGCGGATTCAGCGGCCCGGTCATCGTGCCGGTGATCCGCAACCGCACCGCCAGGCCGGTGCCGTCCAGCGCGAGGAATGGCCCATCGACCATTTCGATCTGCGCATCCGGCAGCGCCACGAACATGATGTCGCGATGGAAGCCGAGCACTTCGGCACGCCCACGCAGCGTTCGGGGCGCAGCCGGATCCTCCCAGATCACGTTCTCGCTGCACAGCGCGGCAACCGCGTGGGGATCGTGCACATTGACGGCACGATGCAGGCGCGCAAGGAAGCCGTGGGCGAACGTGGCGTCGATGATCTGCGGCATACGAGCTCCATCTCGACTGCTCGACCGGCCCCGCCGGTTCGGGCGTGGCTGGCATCATGCCGTGCTCGCCCGAGAGCAATCGAACTGCAACGGCAGAACAGAAGGACTGCAGGATGACGACCAGCCCTGACGTCACCACCCCCGACTGGCAAGGCCTGGTGCAGGCTGCGACTCTGGCGCCGTCGAGTCACAACACGCAACCGTGGCTTTTCCGGATTGGCGGCTCGACGATCGATTTGCTCGCGGACCGCACTCGCGCCCTGCCAGTGAACGACCCGGAAGACCGCGAACTGACCATCAGTTGTGGTTGCGCGCTGCTCAATCTGCGAATTGCCGCCGCCGCCGCCGGTCTGCGCGCCGAAGTGCTGATGCTGCCGGACGGATCAATGGGCGACTTGCTTGCCCGCGTACGCGTGGCGCCGACCGCTGCACCGTCGCTCGACGCCGAACTACAGGGTGCGATGGCCGAGCGTCGCACCTATCGGGAACGCTTCGACTCGACCCCGGTCGACCCCGACGTGCTGCGATCCTTGGCCGAGGCCGCGGCAAGCGAAGGGGCAACCCTGACTGTGCTCGAGACCCCCGAACAGCGCCTGCACGCAGCCGCGCTCGTCGCCGAAGGCGACAGCGTGCAGTGGGCCAACCCCAGTTGGCGACGCGAACTGGCGGCCTGGATGCATCCGCGGCGTCGCGGCGACGGCCTGACCCTGCCCGCACTCGCGGTGCCAGTGGCTCAGATGGTCGTGCGCACTTTCGACATGGGCAACGGTGTTGCCGCCAAGGATCGGCAGTTGGCCGACGAGTCGCCGGTACTGGCGGTGCTGGCCACTGCGGGCGACACGCCGCACGACTGGCTGGCCGCCGGCCAGGCCTTGCAGCGGTTGCTCCTGCTGGCGGTGAGTCGAGGCCTTCAGGCCTCGTACCTGAACCAGCCGGTGCAGATTGCATCGTTGCGGCCCAAGTTGCAGCAGCTCACGCGACGCCCTGGCCATGCGCAGTTGCTCTTGAGGCTCGGTGCTCCCTTGCGGGCACTGCCTGCGACACCACGGCGTCCGCTGCCGGACATCCAGCTCGCGGCCTGACCCGCGCAGCCGCCGGCGCGACACCAGCAAGAGACCGGCGGGTTCAGCGGCGCTGCGGCGGCTCATGCCCGTCGCGCATCGCGTCCATCGCGGGCGAATCTCTGCATCCATGCCGCTGCACGCCACAGCGCAGGCAGACACGAGAGGACAAGCGCGAGGTCGACAACCAAGGCGAGGTCCGGCGCGAAATCCGCGAAGGTGGCCAGAGTCAGACCCGCCGCATGCACAGCAGCGACAAGCGCGACAGCGATCAGCATCGTCGCCACCGACCACCCTGGGTGCCGCGCGCGCGCCGCCCGCCACGTCAGCGCGGCCAGCAAAGCGATCGCCAGCAGCGACGCGGCATCGAACGGCAGGTACGCCCGGCGCAGGCTCGGTCCCTGCGGCGGGGGCCGGCCGTGCAACAGGTTCACCACCCCGATGGGCACCCGGCTGATCACTGCATTCACCTCGTTGATGGGCAGTTCGGAATTCGCATTGATCAGCACCACGACCGCCTGCCTCGTCTCTGGCAGCAGCACCATCCAGGCCGCGAACGAGGCCAGGTTGCCGAGGTGCCAGCGCGCACCGTTGGCGACGCCGAACGGCCCGACGAACCAGCCCTCCCCGTAGCGAAACGCGAAGTCGGCCGACAGCAGTGTCGAATGGCCGGGCGGCGACGCGGGGGCCAGCAACTGCATCACGCCCTCCTCCGACAAGACCCGACCCCCAGGCGCGACGCCGCCGGCCAGCAGCATCTGCAGGTAGCGCGCCAGGTCCGAAGCGCTGGACACCAGGCCACCTGCGGCGGCGTAGCCCGGCGGCAGCACCAGCGGCTGTGCGATCGGCACACCGAACCACATGCGATGCACGGCTGTCATGCCCGCCTGCCGAGCGGCATCTCGATCGGTGAAACTGTGCGACATCGCCAGCTGCAGCAACACCCGCCCGTCGATCGATTCCTGCCACGATTGCCCCGTCACCGCCTGCAGCAAAGCGCCGAGCACGACGAAGTTGAGATTGCTGTACTCGAAGCGCTCACCCACCGGATGTGCGAGCGACACCGTGGACAGCCCCCGTGCCAGCTCCTCGGCGCTTGCCATGCTGCCCTGCAGGAGCGGTGCCATGCCGTCGGCCCGCGAGAGACCGCTGGTCTGGTTGAGCAGATGGCGCGGCGTGATGCGCGCCGAGGCCTGCGCATCGGCAACGCGGAACCAAGGCAGGTAACGTTGCACAGGGGCGTCCGCCGAGAGGCGACCAGATTCGATCGCCTGCCGCACCAGCAGTGCCGTGAACGACTTGCTCAACGAGCCGATCGGAAACGGCGTGTCGGCGCTGACCGGCTTGCCGCGACCGTCGTGCCCGAAGCCGCGCAGATGAACGGTCTGGTCCGCGTGCACGATGGCGAGCGCGATGCCCGGAATGCCCGAAGCCTGCCGCTCGCGCTCGACGTAGCTGTCGATGCGAGCCTGCACCGCGGCACCCCAGCCCACAGGTTGCGACAGGGCGGCCATGACGGCACTGCACGCCAGCGCCGCTGCGCAGCGCGCGAAGACGCGGTTGGCAAAACGATGCGCCGCGAGTGCACGCCCGCGCCTCCCGTGGCCCTCGGTGGCGAGGGCGCAAACCCTGCTGTGCATGAGCCCAGTCTCCGTGGCGGCGTGCGTCTCGCGTTGACGCGGGTCAAACCATCGACCCGCCTGCGGGTGGCGACATCGAGGGCTAGCCGGTGGATCCGCGTCGCTGCGCACGCCGGCTGCGCGAGCGCGCGATCAGCCACCACAACACGCCGATCAGCAACAGCGCGGCCAGACTCCAGAGTTCGCCGACGTTGATCGCCGCCAACAGGCGCACCAGCAGGTGGCCCGACCAGTAGCCTGTCATGGCGACCGCGACGGCCCAGACGATCGCGCCGGCGAGATTGAGCAGCAGGAACCGCAGCCACGGCACGTCGCTCATGCCGATTGCCAACGGCCCGGCGACTCGCAGGCCGTAGAGGAAGCGGATCGACAGGATCAGCGGCGTGCTGTAGCGCTCGAGCAGCGCGCGTGCGCGCGCCGTGTGCGGCTGCAGGGCCGGAAACTGCCGCAGCAGCGCATTGCCGTAACGCCGTCCGAGGTGGAAAAAGAGCTGGTCGCCCGCGAAGCTCGCGACCGCCGCGACCGCGATCACCAACGGCATCGACAGGTGGCCGCGGCCGGCGGCGGCGCCGGCGAGCAGCAAGACAGTCTCGCCCTCGAGGAACGTGCCTACGGCCACCGCAGCGTAGCCGTAGGTCTGGATGAGTTCAGCAATGACCATGTTCGACGCGCACAACCGGCTCTGGCCGCGGCTGGCGCGACACCGTCACAATGCGCGCGGCCGCGCGCGGCGCGGGGCACGTGGGAGAAACAGCAATGTCTGGCAAGGCCGATTCGCTGAGGTCGGTGTTGTACGCGCTGGGCGCGAATCTGGCGATCGCGCTGGCCAAGAGTGCAGGCGCGTTGTACACCGGTTCGTCGGCCATGCTGGCCGAGGCGATTCACTCGTTTGCCGACTGCGGCAACCAGGGTCTGCTGCTGTGGGGCATGCGCAGCGTGCGCCGGCCGCCCACCGACGAGCACCCGCTCGGCTACGGCAAGGCGATCTACTTCTGGAGCTTCATCGTCGCGCTGATGCTGTTCTCGATGGGCGGCCTTTTCTCGATCTACGAAGGCCTGCACAAGCTCGCCAGCCCCGAGCCTCTGAAGCAGGCCTGGGTGGCGCTGTCGATCCTCGGCTTCGGCATCGTCGCCGAGGCGCTGTCGCTGTGGGGAGCGCTGCGCGAGATCGACAAGGAGCGCGGCGCGAACGGCTACTGGCGCTGGTTTCGCCAATCGCGCACCAGCGAACTGGTGGTGATCTTCGGCGAGGACCTGGCCGCGCTCGGCGGCCTCGTGCTGGCGTTCGGCTTCATCCTCGCCGCGCTGGCCACCGGCAACCCGATGTGGGACGCACTCGGTTCGGTGGCGATCGGCACGCTGCTGGTGCTGGTGGCGGTGCTGGTGGGCCGCGAGGTGGCGTCGATGCTGGTGGGCCAGAGCGCCGACCCGCAGGTGGTGCAGGCGATGCGCGAGCACCTCGCGCAGCAGCCCGAGGTGCAGCGGGTGCTCAACATGATCACGCAACAGCTCGGGCCCGACGTGATGGTGGCCGTCAAGGCGGTGATGAGGCCGCAAGGCGGCGAGCGCGCGATGATCGACGCCGTGAACCGCGTCGAGCGCTCGCTGCGCGAGGCGTTTCCGCAGTTGCGCTGGTGCTTCTTCGAAGCCGACCACAGCGATTGACCGCCGCGCCGCCGGCGCGCGGGCAGCGCGCTTCGGGCGGACCAGAGCCGCAGCCGCCCAGGATCAGAACAGCACGGCCTGACCCGGCTGCGCCGACGGCCGCCTGAACCGCGTGAGGTCGAGCTCGAAGTGCCTGCACCCGAAGCCGAGCCTGGCGCTGGCCTTGTCGAAGCGCTGGCGGATCAGTTGCGCCCAGATGCCGGTGCCACTCATTCGCGAGCCGAAGCGCGGATCGTTGTCCTTGCCGCCGCGCATCTCGCGCACGCGCGCCATGATGCGCTCGGCACGCTCGGGCACGTGCTGCTGCAGCCACTGGCGGAACAACGGGCTTACCTCCCACGGCAGGCGCAGCACGATGCTCGATGCTGCCGCGGCTCCCGCGCCGCGGGCCGCCTCGAGGATGCGCTCGAGCTCGTGCAGGTTGAGGAACGGAATCATCGGCGACACGCTGACGCCCACCGGCACGCCGGCGCGGGCCAGCGTTTCGATGGTCTTCAGCCTGCGGTGCGGTGCAGCCGCCCGCGGCTCGAGCGTGCGCGCCAGTTGCGGATCGAGCGTGGTGATCGTGACGTAGACGGCCACCAGTCGCTGCGGCCCGAGCGGCGCGAGCAAATCGAGGTCGCGCTCGATGCCGGCCGACTTGGTGAACAGCGAGAACGCGTGGCGGCACTCGGCGAGCACCTCGATGATCGAGCGCGTGATCTTCAGCCTGCGTTCGACCGGCTGGTAGCAATCGGTGGCCGACCCGAGGTTGAGCTTCATCGGCACGTAGCCCGGCCGGGCCAGCGCCTCGCGCAGGCGCTCGGCGGCGTTGACCTTGGCGACGATGCGCGTCTCGAAGTCGATGCCCGGCGACAGGTTGAGGTAGCCGTGGGTGGGCCTCGCGTAGCAGTAGATGCAGCCATGCTCGCAGCCGCGGTAGGGATTGACCGACAGGTCGAAGCCGATGTCGGGCGAGTCGTTGCCGGTGAGGATCGACCTCGCCTGCTCCTCGATCACCTGCGTCTCGGGACGAAGCGGTTGTTCGTGGGCCTCCTGGTCGAGCGTGCCCCAGCCGTCGTCGAAGGCCTCGCGCTGCTCGGCGGCGAAGCGGTGCTCGATGGCCCATGACGTGCCGCGGCCCTTGACGGGCGCGAACACGAGCGGGGCCGCGGCGGACGGCTTGCCCGCGACGGATCCGCAACCTCCGGGGCTGCGCGGCATACTGTAAATTTATACAGCTACCCGCCTGCCGTCAAGCGAAGCCCTCTGGGCTGTCAGTATTCGGCTTCGCTCGCTCCCACCGCCAGGTTGTCGAAGCGCGTCAGCGGCTTCTGGAAGGTGAGCTTCAGCGTGCCCACCGGGCCGTTGCGCTGCTTGCCGATGATGACCTCGGCGACGCCAGGCTCCTTGGAGTCCTTGTTGTAGTAGTCGTCGCGGTAGATGAACATGATGACGTCGGCGTCCTGCTCGATGGCGCCGGACTCCCGCAGGTCGCTCATCAGTGGCCGCTTGTCGTTGCGCGACTCGACGCTGCGGTTGAGCTGCGACAGCGCCATCACCGGGCACTGCAGCTCCTTGGCCAGCGCCTTCAGCCCGCGCGAGATCTCGCCCAGCTCGGTGGCGCGGTTCTCGTCGCTGCCCGCCGAGCCGCTCATCAACTGCAGGTAGTCGACGACGATCAGCCCGAGCGTGCCGCCGAACTGGCGCGCCATGCGCCGCGCCCGCGCCCGCAGCTCGGCAGGGTTGAGCGCCGGCGTCTCGTCGATGAAGAGGCTGACCTTGCCGAGCCGGTCGACGGCCTCGGTCAGCCGAGTCCATTCGTCGTCCTTCAGCGCCCCGGTGCGCAGGTGCTGCTGGTCGATGCGGCCGAGCGATCCGACCATGCGCACGGCCAACTGCGAGGCGCCCATTTCCATCGAGAACACCAGCACCGGCAGCTCTTCGTGCACGGTGACATGCTCGGCGATGTTGAGCGCGAGCGCGGTCTTGCCCATGCTCGGCCGCGCAGCCAGCACGATCAGATCGCCCTTCTGCAGGCCGGCGGTGTAGCGGTCGAGGTCGTAGAACCCGGTGCGAACGCCGGTGACTTCTTCGGCGCCGTTCTCGTGCAGCTCGGTGACGCGGTCGATCAGCTCGACCACCAGCTTGTCCATGCCGACGAAGCCCTGCTTGGTGCGCGCGCCCTCCTCGCCGATCTGGAAGATGCGCGACTCGGCCTCGTCGAGGATCTGCGACACCGGCTTGCCCTGCGGATTGAACGCCTGCGTCGCGATCTCGTCGCTGGCACCAATGAGCTTGCGCAGCACCGCACGCTCGCGAACGATCTCGGCATAGCGGCGGATGTTGGCGGCGCTCGGCACGCTCTGCGCCAGCGCGTTCAGGTAGACCAGCCCGCCGCAATCGGCCGCTGCGCCCAGGCTCTGCAGGTGTTCGTGCACCGTCACCACGTCGGCCGGCTTGCTGGCGCCGACCAGCGCGGCGATCGCGCTGTAGATCTGCCGGTGCTCGTAGCGGTAGAAGTCGCTCTCGCCGAGCAGGTCGGCGGCACGATCCCACGCGAGGTTGTCGAGCAGCAGGCCGCCGAGCACGCTTTGCTCGGCCTCGATCGAGTGCGGCGGCACGCGCAGGCGTGCCACCTCGTCGTCGACCGTACCGATTGGCTGCTGGAACACCGCGGACATGGGTCGATGATAGACCGCGGGCGAGCACGCCCCTGTGGGCAGCCCTGTGGAAAGGCGCTGCACAAGCAGTGGGGAAGCGGCCTCGGCACCGGACACAACAAAAGGGCCGGCAGAGCCGGCCCATTCTCGACGCACAGCGAACGATCGGCGCTACTCGACCTCGGCGGTCACGCGCACGGTGATCTCGACCACCACGTCGGTATGCGGCGCCACCGAGACCACGTGGTCGCCCACCGTCTTCAGCGGCCCGATCGGCAGGCGGATCTGCGACTTCAGGATCGGCAGGCCGAGCTTCTTCAGCCCCTCGGCGATGTCGAAGTTGGTCACCGAACCGAACAGCCTGCCATCGACGCCGGCCTTCTGCTCGACGGCGAGCGTCTGACCCGCCAGCTTCTCGGCCAGCGCCTGCGCGGCAGCGAGCTTGTCGGCGGCGGCCTTCTCGAGGTCGGCGCGGCGATCCTCGAACTCCTTGATCGCCGCCTCGGTGGCGCGCCGCGCGCGCTTGGTCGGGATGAGGAAGTTGCGCGCGAAGCCGTCCTTGACCTTGACCACGTCGCCCAGGTTGCCCAGGTTCAGAATCTTCTCCAGCAGGATCACTTGCATGGCCGGCTCCTCAGACGCGATGCTGGTCGGAGTACGGCAGCAGCGCCAGATAACGTGCGCGCTTGATCGCCGTGCTCAACTGGCGCTGGTAGAACGCGCGCGTGCCGGTGAGCCGCGCCGGCGTGATCCTGCCGTTCTCGCCGATGAAATCGCGCAGGGTGTCGACATCCTTGTAGTCGATCTCCTCGACGCCGGCGACGGTGAAACGGCAGAAGCGCTTGCGACGGAACAGCAGCGATTGCTGGTTGCGCTTGGGCTTGCGATCCTTCGAGAAACGGCCTTTGCCTCTGGGTGGTGGCATGGGGAACCTCTGCGATGCGTTGAGTTCGTGATTCGTTGTTGGATGCTTCAGCCGAGCGACGTGACGTGAAAGAGCAGCCCGCGTCCGTTGCGCGTGCCCGACAGGAAACCTGCGAACGTGCCGGCCTCGCCGAGGCTCAGGGCCGCCAGCGAGCGCGTGATGGCGCCGATCGCGATCGCCCTGACCTGCAGCGACACCTTGCGCAACTGGCTTTCCTCGCTCAGCTGCGACTGATGCTCGAGCCTGAAGTCCAGCGCCGGCAAGCCCGCCGGCGTATACCGCAGGGCGCCGCGTTCGATCAGTCGGGCAGAGAGCACGAGGCGGTTCATCGGGTGGGCAGCGCGATGCCGCCTCAGCTGCTGGCTTCCTGCGCGGCCTTGCGGGCCTCTTCCTTCTCGACCACCTTCATCATCACCGACGGCGTGGTCTCGGCCTTGTCCTTGGCCACCGTCAGGTGGCGCAGCACGGCGTCGTTGAAGCGAAAGCCCGATTCCAGCTCGGCAAGCACGTTCTGCCCGCATTCGATGTTCAGGCACAGGTAGTGCGCCTTGGCGAGCTTCTGGATCATGTAGGCCAGTTGCCGCCGGCCCCAGTCCTCGACCCGGTGCACCTTGCCGCCGCCGGCAGTGACCAGGGTCTTGTAGCGCTCGAGCATGGCCGGAACCTGCTCGCTCTGATCCGGGTGGATCAGGAGCACGATCTCGTAGTGACGCATGACGACTCCTCGTGGTTTCCGTTGACCCCGGCGCTTCGACTGCGCCGGTGGTCGGGAAGCCGCCCCCGGTAGCGTCGGCGTGGGGTGCGGCAAGGGAAAGCTGGTGATTATAGCGGGGCCGAGCAGGCCGGACGCTCGGGTCACCCGTGTGGGCACCGGGGCCGCTACTTGATCGCCGCCAGCCGCTGCCAGGTGTCGACGATGGTGTCGGGGTTCAGCGACATCGACACGATGCCCTCGGCGGCCAGCCAGTCGGCGAAGTCGGGGTGGTCGCTCGGCCCCTGGCCGCAGATGCCGACGTACTTGCCGGTGGCGCGGCAGGCCGCGATGGCGCGCGAGATCATCGCCTTGACCGCCGGGTCGCGCTCGTCGAAGTCGCCCGTCAACTGCTCGAGGCCCGAGTCGCGGTCGAGCCCCAGCGTGAGCTGCGTCAGGTCGTTCGAGCCGATCGACATGCCGTCGAAGTGCTGCAGGAACGCCTCGGCCAGGATCGCGTTGCTCGGCACCTCGCACATCATGATCACGCGCAGGCCGTCCTTGCCGCGCACCAGGCCACGCTCGGCCATCAGCGCGTTGACGCGTTCGGCCTGGCGCACGGTGCGCACGAACGGCACCATGATCTCGACGTTGGTGAACCCCATGTCGGCGCGCACGCGGCGCAGCGCCTCGCACTCCATCGCGAAGGCGTCGCCGAACTCGCCGCTGATGTAGCGCGACGCGCCGCGGAACCCGAGCATCGGGTTCTCCTCGTCGGGTTCGTAGCGCGAGCCGCCGATCAGCTTCTTGTATTCGTTGCTCTTGAAGTCCGACAGCCGCACGATCACCGGCTTGGGCCAGAAGGCTGCGGCGATGGTGGCCACGCCCTCCATCAGCTTGTCGACGTAGAACGCGCGCGGCGACGCGTGGCCGCGCGCCACCGACTCGACCGCCATCTTCAGCTCGGCGTCGACGTTGGGGTAGTCGAGGATCGCCTTCGGATGCACGCCGATGTTGGTGTTGATGATGAACTCGAGCCGCGCCAGCCCGACGCCGGAGTTCGGGATGCGCGCGAACTCGAAGGCCAGGCCCGGGTTGCCGACGTTCATCATCAGCTTGATCGGGCAGTACGGCATCTCGCCGCGTTTGACCTCGGTGACCTCGGTCTCGAGCAGGCCCTCGTAGACGTAGCCGGTGTCGCCCTCGGCGCACGACACCGTGACCAGCGCGCCGTCGCTCAGCTTCTCGGTGGCGTCACCGCAGCCGACCACCGCGGGAATGCCCAGCTCGCGCGCGATGATCGCCGCGTGGCAGGTGCGGCCGCCGCGGTTGGTGATGATCGCCGCGGCGCGCTTCATCACCGGCTCCCAGTTCGGATCGGTGATCTCGGTGACCAGCACGTCGCCCGCGTGCACGCGCTCCATGTCGGCGAGCGAGTGCACCAGGCGCACCCGGCCGGTGCCGATCTTCTGGCCGATCGCGCGGCCCTCGGCCAGCACGCTGCCGTGGCCCTTGAGCTTGTAGCGGTGCTCCACCTGGGCCTGGCTCTTCACGGTCTCGGGCCGCGCCTGCAGGATGTAGAGCTTGCCGTCGCGGCCGTCGCGCCCCCATTCGATATCCATCGGCCGGCCGTAGTGCTGTTCGATCACCAGCGCGTAGCGCGCCAGCTCCATCACGTCGGCGTCGGCGAGTGAGAAGCGGTTGCGCTGCTCGGGCGGCGTCTCCACCGTGGTGACCAGCTTGCCGCCGGCCACCGCCGACGCGGCGAACTGCATGCGCAGCAGCTTGGAGCCCAGCGCGCGGCGGATGATCGCCTGCTTGCCTTCGCGCAGCATCGGCTTGTGGACGTAGAACTCGTCGGGGTTGACGCTGCCTTGCACCACCGTCTCGCCGAGGCCATAGCTCGAGGTGATGAACACCACCTGGTCGAAGCCCGACTCGGTGTCGATCGTGAACATCACGCCGGCGCTGCCGAGGTCGGAGCGCACCATGCGCTGCACGCCCGCCGACAGCGCGACGTCGCTGTGCGCGAAGCCCTTGTGCACGCGGTAGCTGATCGCGCGGTCGTTGTACAGCGACGCGAAGACCTCCTTGATCTTGGCGAGCACCGCGTCGATGCCGGCGACGTTGAGGTAGGTCTCCTGCTGGCCGGCGAACGAGGCATCGGGCAGGTCCTCGGCGGTGGCCGACGAGCGCACCGCGTACGAGGCCTGCGCGTCGCCGGCGGCGAGCCGCTCGTAGGCCGCGCGGATCGCCGCCTCGAGCGCCGGCGGCCACGCGGCGGCGGCGACCCAGCCGCGAATCTCGGCACCCGCCACGGCGAGCGCCTTCACGTCGTCGATGTCGAGTGCTGCGAGCCGCCCGCCGATGCGCTCGGTGAGGCCGCCGTGGCGCAGGAACTCGCGAAACGCGTACGCGGTGGTGGCGAAGCCGCCCGGCACCCGCACACCGCTGGCGGCCAGTTGGCTGATCATCTCGCCGAGGCTGGCGTTCTTGCCGCCGACCGCCTCGACATCGGTCATCCTCAGCTGCTCGAGCGGTACGACCAGGGCGGTCGCCAATGAGGTCGATGACATGGGAGAGCTCCGTGAAGGTGAACAAACGGTGCTGTCCGGACGCGAGCGCACCAGCAGGCCGGTGTGGTTCTGGTTCGAAGACCGCGGCGGCTCATGACGGCGTCATCGGGGCAGGCAATGGCTGCGATTCTAGGGCGCGCCCGCACCCTATGATCGGCGCCGCGACCCTCATCCTCGGAGCCGGCATTGCCCAACCGCAGCGTGTTCTTCGTGTCCGACGGCACCGGCATCACCGCCGAGACCTTCGGCAATTCGATCCTGGCGCAGTTCCCGCTGCGTGCGCGGCACGTGCGGCGGCCATTCGTCGACACGGTCGAGAAGGCGCACGCCGTGGTGCAGGAGATCAACACCATCGCGCTCGCCGAGGGTCAGCGGCCGATCGTCTTCATCACGCTGGTCGACGACGCGGTGCGCGCCGTTCTCACGCGCGACAGTTGCGCCGGCATGGTGCTCGACATGTTCCGCACCTTCGTCGAGCCGCTCGAGGCCGAGCTCGGCGTCAAGTCGAACCACCGCGTCGGCCGCTTCTCGGAGGTGGCGCGCAGCCACGAGTACCACGAGCGCATCGAGGCGATCAACTTCTCGCTGGCCCACGACGACGGCCAGTCGGCGCGCGACCTGGAGAGCGCCGAGGTCATCCTGGTGGGCGTCAGCCGCTGCGGCAAGACGCCGACCTCGCTGTACCTGGCGATGCAGCACGGCATCAAGGCGGCCAACTACCCGTTGATCCCCGAAGACTTCGAACGCGGCGAACTGCCGAAATCGCTGGCGCCGCACCGGCGCAAGTGCTTCGGGCTGACGATCGACCCCGAGCGGCTGGCGCAGATCCGCCACGAGCGCCGCCCCGGCGGCCGCTACGCTGCGCTCGACAACTGCCGCATGGAGGTGCGCGAGGCCGAGGCGATGATGCGCCGCGAGGGCATCGCGTGGCTCAGCTCGACGCACAAGTCGATCGAGGAGATCGCGACCACGATCCTGCACGACATCCGGCCGGACCGCCTCGTCTACTGAGCGCGGCGGCGCATCGACTCGTAGAGGCACACCGCGGCTGCGGCCGCGACGTTGATCGATTCTTCGCCACCGGGCTGCGGAATGGCCAGTCGCTGCGCGCAGCGCGCCAGCAACGAGGCCGCGACGCCCTGGCCCTCGTGGCCGAACACCCAGGCGCACGGGTCGGGCAGCACCGCGTCGACGAGCGATGCGCCGCCGTGCGGGCTGGTGGCCAGCAGCGGCACGCCCAGCGCAGCCAGCGCCGATTCGTCGGCCGCCTCGACCAGGTGCAGCGAGAAATGCGCGCCCATCGCGGCGCGCAGCACTTTGGGCGACCACAACGCCACGCAGCCCTTGAGCGCCACCACCTGCGCCGCGCCGAACGCCGCCGCGCTGCGCAGGATGCTGCCCAGGTTGCCGCTGTCCTGCACGCGGTCGAGCACGACGCTGCGGCGGCCCGCGAGCACCGTCGTCGCGCCGGGCCAGGCGGCAAGCGCGGCCAGCGGCGCCTTCGCCGACAGCGAGCCGACGCCGGACCACAAGGCGTCGTCGACCACGCGCACCGTATCGGCGTGCTGCCACAGCGGGCGCAGCGCCGCGTCGCTCTCGTGCCGCGCGCCGATCAACAGCTCGCGCAGCCGCCAGCCGCGGGCCAGCGCGGCACGCACCAGATGATCGCCTTCGAGCCAGACGACGCCGAGCTGGCGGTAGGCATCGGGCGCGGCATTGAGCCGCCGCACCTTGACGAGCAGCGGGTTGTCGCGCGCGGCGACGCGGATCACTCGCCCAGGGCTCACGATCTCCGCAGTGCCGCGCGCACCGGCTCGAAGCTGCGCCGATGGGCCGCGCAGGCACCGTGCTCGCGCAGCGCGCGCAGGTGCTCCGGCGTTGCATAGCCCTTGTGCGCATCGAAGCCGTACTGGGGGTGGCTGCCGTGCAGTTCGCGGCACAGCCGATCGCGGTGCACCTTGGCCAGGATCGATGCCGCCGAGATGGCGCTCACCGTGGCATCGCCACCGACCACCGCCTCGGCCTGCATGCGCAACACCGGCAACCGATTGCCGTCGACCAGCACCAGCGCCGGCGGCAGCCGCAGGCCGTCGACCGCGCGGCGCATCGCCAGCAGTGTGGCGCGCAGGATGTTCAGCGCATCGATCTCCTCGACCTCGGCTTGCGCGATGCTGAACGCGAGAGCGCGCGCGCGGATCTGGTCGAACAGGCGCTCGCGCCGCAGCGGCGTCAGCGCCTTGGAGTCGGCCAGGCCCTCGATGCGATTGCAGTCGTCGAGGATCACCGCCGCCGCCACCACCGGCCCGGCCAGCGGCCCGCGGCCGGCTTCGTCGACCCCCGCCACCAGGCCGGGGCGGCTCCAGTCGAAGCCGAGCTGCTCAGCGCTCGAGAATCGCCGCGATCGCATCGCTGGCCGCACGCGCGGTGTCGCGCCGCAGGAGGTGGTGGATATCGGCAAAGCGCGCGGCGACGGCGTCGCAGCGCGCCGGCGAGTCGAGCCACTGCAGCAACGCGTGCGCCAGCGCCTCGGGTGTCGCATCGCCCTGCAGGAACTCGGGGACGACGAACTCGCCGCACAGGATGTTGGGCAAGCCGACCCAGGGCTGCAGCCGCATGCGGCGCATGATCTGCCACGACAGGGCATTCATGCGGTAGGCAATCACCATCGGCCGCTTGAACAGCGCGGCCTCCAGCGTCGCGGTGCCGCTGGCGATCAAGGTCACGTCGCACGCGGCCAGCACCTCGTGCGAGCGGCCTTCGAGCAGCGTCAACGCAGCGCCTGCGGCAGACGCGAGCAGCGGCTCGAGCAGCGGGCGCAGGCCGGGTGCGGCCGGCAGCAGGTAGCGCAGGCCTGGCCGGCGCGCCTGCAGCGCAGCCACCGTGCGCACGAACAGCGGCGCGATCTGCTCGATCTCCGAGCGGCGGCTGCCCGGCAGCACCGCGACCACGGTGTCATCCTCGCCCAGGCCGAGCGCCGCGCGGCTGGCGGCGCGCGGCGGCTGCAGCGCGATCTCGTCGGCCAACGGATGGCCGACGAAGGTGGCGGCCACGCCGCCACGCGCCAGGATCTGCGGCTCGAACGGGAACAGGCACAGCACGTGGTCGACCGCGCGCGCGATCTTGTCGAGCCGGCCGGCGCGCCAGGCCCAGATCGACGGACAGACGAACTGGATCGTGCGCAGGCCGGCCTCGCGCAGCCGCCGCGCGAGGCCGAGGTTGAAGTCCGGGGCGTCGACACCGACGAACGCGTCGGGCCTCGTCTGCAGCAATCGGTCGGCCAGCGCACGGCGGATGCCGGCGATCTCGCGGTAGTGCCGCAGTACCTCGAAATAGCCGCGCACCGCGAGCTTGTCCGAAGGCCACCAGACATCGAACTGCAGCGCCGCCATGCGCGGCCCGCCGACGCCGAAGGCGCGCGCATCCGGCCAGCGCGAGCGCACGCCGCGCAGCAGCAGGCTGGCCAGCAGATCGCCCGACGCCTCGCCGGCGACCATCGCCAGCTGCAAGGCGTTGTCGGCCATCGCCCTCAGCGCACGATGCCGCGCTCGGCGGTCGCCAGGAATGCCTGCATCTGCGCCACGTCGCCGTCGCCGCGAGGGTCGGCGTGAGCGAGCCCCGCGATCGCCTCGCGCGCGGCGGCCAGCGTCAGACCGTCGCGGTACAGCAGCTTGTGCATCTGCTTGACGCGCGCGATGCGCTCGGGCGTGTAGCCGCGACGGCGCAGGCCCTCCTGGTTGACGCCCTGGGCCTGTGCCGGGTTGCCGGCGGCGGTGACGAACGGCGGCAGATCCTGCGCCAGCCGCGTCTGGAAGGCGGTCATCGCGTGCGCGCCGACGCGGACGAACTGGTGCACCCCCGACAGCCCGCCGAGGAACACCCAGTCGGCGAGGTGCACGTGGCCGGCGAGCTGCACGGCATTGGCGAGGATCAGGTGACTGCCGAGCTGGCAGTCATGCGCGATGTGCACGTAGGCCATGATCCAGTTGTCGTCGCCCAGCCGGGTGACGCCGGCGTCCTGCACGGTGCCGGTGTTGATGGTGACGTACTCGCGGATCGTGTTGCCGTCGCCGATCTCGAGGCGCGTGTCCTCGCCGGCGTACTTCTTGTCCTGCGGCGGGCCGCCGATCGACACGAACGCGAAGATGCGGTTGCCCTCGCCGATGCGGGTGCGGCCGTCAATCACGCAATGAGCGCCGATCGAGCTGCGTGCACCGATGCGCACGTGCGGGCCGATCACCGCGTAGGGCCCGACCTCGACCGACCCGTCGAGCTCGGCCCCGGGGTCGACGATCGCCGTGGCGTGGATGCGCGACATCGCCCGCAGCCGATCAGATCTTGCGCAGCGTGCACATCAGCTCGGCCTCCACGGCGAGATCGCCGTCGACGGTGCCGCGCGTCCTGAACTTGTAGATGCCCGCCTTGACGCGATCGATCGTCGCCTCGAGGATGAGCTGGTCGCCCGGCTCCACCGGCCGCTTGAAGCGCGCGGCATCGATGCCGACGAAGTAGACCACCGAGTCGGGTTCGACCGACGCCCCCGCCGACTCGAATGCCAGCAGCGCGGCCGCCTGCGCCAGCGCCTCGAGCATCAGCACGCCCGGCATCACCGGCCGATGCGGAAAGTGACCGACGAAGAACGGCTCGTTGATCGACACGTTCTTCAGCGCACGCACGTGTCGGTGCGGTTCGAGTTCGAGCACGCGGTCGACCAGCAGGATCGGATACCGATGCGGCAGTCGCTCGAGGATCTGGTGGATGTTCATCGCGGGCTCAGGGCTTCTTCTCCAGCGCGCGCAGGCGCTCGCGCAGCGCGTGCAGTTGCCGCAAGGTGGCGGCGTTCTTCTCCCACGACGCATTGTCGTCGAACGGAAACACGCCGCTGTAGCGCCCCGCCTGGCGAATCGAGCGCGAGACGATGGTGCCGGCGTCGATGTGCACGTGATCGACGATCTCGATGTGGCCGACGACCCCGGCCGCGCCGCCGATGGTGCAATGCCGCCCGATGCGCGTCGAGCCGGCGATGCCGGCCAACGCCGCGATCGCGGTGTGGGCGCCGATTCGCACGTTGTGCGCCACCTGGATCAGGTTGTCGAGCTTGACGCCGTCCTCGATCACCGTGTCGTCGAGCGCGCCGCGGTCGATGCAGGTGTTGGCGCCGATCTCGACGTCGTCGCCGATGCGCACCGCGCCGAGCTGCTCGATCTTCTCCCAGCGCCCCTGCGCCGGCGCGAAGCCGAAGCCGTCGGCACCGATCACCGCACCGGCGTGCACGATGCCGCGCTCGCCGATGGTGCAGCGCGCGCCGAAGGTCACCCGCTCGGCCAGGCAGGTGTGCGCGCCGATGCGCGCCTGCGCGCCGACGCCGCAATGCGCGCCGATCACCGCGTGCGGCCCGATGCGCGCGCCGGCGCCGACCACCGCCAGGGCGCCCACCGTCGCCAGCGGGTCGACCTGCGCACCCGCGTCGATCACCGCACTGGGGTGGATGCCCGCGGCCGCGCCGCCCTCTTGCCGGCGCCACCATTGGGTAAGGCGGGCGTAGTACAGGTACGGGTCGTCGGTCACCACCGCCGCAGCGCCGCGCGCGCGCACCGCCGGCAGCGACGCCACGGCGGCGATCACGCAGCCGGCCGCGCTGCGCGCCAGCTTGGGTGCATGGCGCGAATGGGCCAGGAAGCTGATCGATCGCCCGTCGGCCTGGTCGAGCGATGCGATGCGCGAGATCGCCAGTTCGCCGTCGCCGTGCAGCTCGCCGCCGAGCGCGGCGACGATGTCGGCGAGGCGGTGCGCTTTCACGGACGACGGGCCGCCGCGCTGCGACGGGTCAGCGCCCGGTCGTGCTGGCGGGCGCGGCGTTGATCGCCTTGATGACCTTGTCGGTGATGTCGACGCGCGGCCCGGCGAAGATGACCTCCTGCAGGATCAGGTCGTACTTCTCCTGGTCGAAGATCTGCTTGATCACCCGGTTTGCGCGCTCGACCACCGCGGCCAGCTCCTCGTTGCGGCGCTGGCTGAGATCCTCCTGGAATTCACGGCGCTTGCGTTGCAGGTCGCGATCCTGCTCGACCAGCTCGCGCTGGCGGCGCGTGCGCTCGGCCTCGCTCAGCGCCGGCGCATCCTTGTCGAGCTTCTCGGCGGCGGCCTTCAGGCGCGCGCCCTGGTCGTTGAGGTCCTTCTCGCGCTTGCCGAACTCGCTCTCGAGCTTGCTCTGCGCCGCCTTCGCCGGCGCCGCCTCGCGCAGCACGCGCTCGCTGTTGACGTAGCCGATCTTCAGATCCTGAGCCGGCGTGGCGGCTGCCCACAACCCCGTGGCCAGGGTCACCAGGGCGATGCGTGTGAGGTGAATCATCAGAACGCAGTCCCGATCTGGAATTGGAATCGCTCGATTCTATCCGTCGGCTTGCTCTTCACGGGTTTGCCCCAGCTCAGCTTCAGCGGGCCGACCGGCGAGATCCACGACACGCCGAATCCCGCCGATGCGCGCAGGTCGCCGGCGCGAATGGGCTCGTGCTCGCGCCAGACGTTGCCGACATCGGTGAACGCGAAGATGCGCAGCGACCTGTCGTTGCCGGTGCCCGGCACCGGCAGATACAGCTCGGCATTGCCGTTGAACTTCGTGGCACCCCCGATGTAGGCCCCCGTCGGGTCGATGACGCCCAGCGAGCCTTGCTCGAACACGCGCACCGAACCGAGCCCGCCGCCGTAGAAGTTCTTGAACACCGGGTACGGCTTGCCCCCCAGCCCCTTGCCGAGGCCGACCTCAGCGTTGAGGCCCAGCGCGATGCGCTGCGTGATCGGTATGTACTGCTGCGCCTGGTAGTTCTGGCGCAGATAGCGCACGTCGCCGGCGGCCGACCACTCGAGGTTGACACGCAGGTAGCGCCCGGTGGTCGGCGCGATCACGCTGTCGCGCTGGTCACGCGCCCAGCCGATCGTCAACGGCACCGAGGCGCTGCGCTGGCCGTAGAGATCGCGGTAGATGAAGTAGGCGTTGGGCAGCGAGGCGCTCGACTTGATCTGCGTCATCTCGGCGCCGATGCCGAAGAACACGGTGTCGATGTCCGAGAACGGCACGCCGAAGCGGATCGACGCCCCCGGCGTGACGATCTGGTACTGGTCACCGAGGCTGTTGTATGGCCGCGAGGTGCGGTAGTAGAGGTCGAGCGCGCGCGAGACGCCGTCGATGGTGAAGTACGGATCGACCGTGCTGAACACCAGCGAGCGCGAGTAGCGGCTGGTGTTGAAATCGAGGCCGAGGTAGTTGCCCGAGCCGAACACGTTCTCCTGGCGGATCGACGCCGACAGCGCCAGCTTCTCGGTGCTCGAGAAGCTGACGCCGAGCTGCAGGTTGCCGGTGGGCTTCTCGACCACCGTGATGGTCAGATCCACCTGGTCGGGCGCGCCGGCGACCTCGGTCGTCTCGACGCTCACATCCTTGAAGAAGCCCAGGCGATCGACGCGATCGCGCGAGGCCTTGATCTTCGCGCCGTCGTACCACGACGACTCGAACTGGCGGAACTCGCGGCGGATCACCTCGTCGCGGGTGCGCGTGTTGCCCGAGACCTCGATGCGCCGCACGTAGACGCGACGCTGCGGGTTGGCCCGCAGCGTGATCACCACCTGCGCCCGCGCGCGGTCGATGTCCGGCACCGCCTCGACGCGCGCGAAGGCGTAGCCGTAGAGACCGAAGCGATCGCTGAACGCCTTGGTGGTGTCGGTGGCCTCCTGTGCCCGGTAGGGCTCGCCGGGCTTGATCCTCACCAGCTCGCGGAACTCGGCCTCCTTGCCCAGGTAGTCGCCCTCCAGCCGCACCGCGGTGACCGTGTAGAGCTGGCCCTCGCTGACGGTGATGGTGATCGAGATGTCCTGCTTGTCGGGCGAGATCGTCACCTGCGTCGATTCGACGGCGAACTCGAGATATCCGCGGTTCAGGTAGTACGAGCGGATCGTCTCCAGATCGGCATTGAGCTTGGCGCGCGAATAGCGATCGTTCTTGGTGTACCAGGTCAGCCAGCCGCTGGTGGTGAGCTCCATCAGGCCGAGCAGCGTGCCCTCGGAGAACGCCTTGCTGCCGAGGATGCGGATCTCCGTGATCTTGGCGGCATCGCCCTCGGTGACCGTGAAGGTGACGTTGACTCGGTTGCGCTCGACCGGCGTCACCGTCGTCACCACCTCGGCCCCGTACAGGCTGCGCCCCAGATACTGGCGCTTGATCTCCTGCTCGGCACGGTCGATCAGCGCCTTGTCGAACGGCAGGCCCTCGCCGATGCCGTTGTCCTTCAGCGACTTCACCAACTGATCCTTGTCGAACTCCTTGAGCCCGACGAAGCTGACGGTCTGGATGACCGGACGCTCCTCGACGATCACCACCGCCACTTCG
Source organism: Ideonella sp. (assembly GCA_015075545.1). Taxonomy (GTDB): domain Bacteria; phylum Pseudomonadota; class Gammaproteobacteria; order Burkholderiales; family Burkholderiaceae_C; genus JAEUPI01. The sequence continues at coordinate 859,782 of JABTUC010000001.1, forward strand.
CCCTCGATCTCGATGCGCACGTCCTTGAACAGGCCGGTGGCGAACAGCGAACGCAGCGCAATCGCGCCCTTCTCGTCGGTGTAGGTGTCGCCGATGCGAAACGGCAGCGCCGCGAACACGGTGCCCGGGTCGGCGCGCTGCAGGCCCTCGACGCGGATGTCCTTCAGCACGAACGGCTCGACGGCGTGCGCCGTGCCGGCGCTCGAGACAGCCGCCACCACCACCGCCACCGCCGCCAGCGGGCGCAGCGGATTCACCTCGGGGAAGAACACCATGCTCGGGAAATCAGGCTCACTGCAGGCCCAGCAAGCGGGCCACGTCGTTGTAGAGGGCCACCGACATGACCAGCAGCAGGATCGCGACGCCGCCGCGCTGCAGCCGCGCGAGCCAGAGGTCTGACACCGGGCGACCGGTGACGGCCTCGAAAAGATAATACATGAGGTGCCCGCCATCGAGCATCGGCAGCGGCAGCAGATTGAGCACGCCGATGCTCAGGCTGACCACCGCGAGGAAACCGATGAAACTGACGAAGCCCTGCCGCGCCGATTGCCCTGCCGCGTCGGCGATCGTCAGCGGCCCGCTGAGGTTGCGCACCGAGGCCTCGCCGATCGCGATGCGGCCGAGCATCTTCAGGCTCAGCACCGACATGTCCCAGGTGCGCCGCACGCCCTTGACCAGGCCGTCGATCGGCCCCGAGCGCACGAGCACCCGCTCGGGCACGCCGCCCAGCGCGGCCTCGATGCGCCCGAACGTGTGTTGCCCTTCGCTGATGGCGCGCGGCGTCACCGTCAGCTCCACCGTCTCGCCGCCGCGCAGCACGCGCCAGTGCATCGGCACGCCCGCGCCGTCGCGCACCGCGGCACGGATGCGTTCGAACACCGGCTGCGCATCGACGATCGCCGCGCCGTCGATGCTCTCGATGCGGTCGCCCGGCCGCAGGCCGGCAGCCGCGGCCGGCCCGCCGGGGATCACCTGCCCGACCACGGGCTGGCGAAACGCCGCGGGCAGGCCGATCCGGCGCAGCGAGTCGGCGTCGATTTCGTTGACCGCCAGGCGATCGAGATCCAGCGTGACGCGGCGCTGGCCGCGGCCCTGCGCGTCGCTGAGCAACAGCTCCATCGGCTGCTGGTTCAGCGCATGGCGGATCACCTGCCATTGCAGGTCGTTGAGCGACGCCAGGTCGTGCCACTGGTCGTCGCGGTCGGCGTAGGCGCGCACCCAGTCGCCGGCGCGCACGCCGGCGCGCTCGAACACGCTGCCCGCCGTCGGCGAACCGAGCACCGCCTTCGGCTCCTCGATGCCGATCCAGTGCGCGCAGGCGTACAGCAGCACCGCCAGCAGCAGGTTGGCGATCGGACCGGCGGCGACGATCGCGGTGCGCCTGGCCAGCGACTGCCGGTTGAACGCGCGGTGCAGTTCGTGCGGCGGCACCGGCGCCTCGCGCTCGTCGAGCATGCGCACGTAGCCGCCCAGCGGCAGCGCCGCGACGACGAACTCGGTCTCGCCGCGCCGGCGGCTCCACAGCGTGCGCCCGAAGCCCACCGAGAAGCGCAGCACCTTGACGCCGCAGGCCACCGCGACGCGGTAGTGACCGTACTCGTGCACCACGATCAGCAGGCCGAGCGTGACGACGAACGCGAGCACCGTGATCATGCGGCGAGCCTGCGCACGTGCCGGCGCGCCAGCGCGCGCGCGCGCTCGTCGAGCGCGAGCAGATCCTCCAGCGTGTCCTGCGCACCGAAGTCGCCGGCCATCTGCTCGAGCGTCGCGGCATTGACGGCATGGATCGCCGGGAACGGCACGGCGCGGTCGAGAAAGGCGCCCACCGCGACCTCGTTGGCCGCGTTGAGCACGTTGGTTGCGCCCGGCGCCGCGCGCAGGCAGTCGTAGGCCAGCGCGAGGCCGGGAAAGCGCCGCGCATCGGGGGCCTCGAAGGTCAGCGCCCTCAACGCGGCGAAATCCAGCCGCGACGCGCCGGAGTCGATGCGCTCGGGCCAGGCCAGCCCGCAGGCGATCGGCACCTTCATGTCGGGCGTGCCCATCTGCGCCAGCACCGACTGGTCGCGGCACACGACCATCGAGTGCACGATGCTCTGCGGATGGATCACGATGCGGATCTGCTCGGGCTGCAGCGCGAACAGCCAGCGCGCCTCGATCACCTCGAGCGCCTTGTTCATCATCGTCGCCGAGTCGACCGAGATCTTGCGGCCCATCACCCAGTTCGGGTGCGCGCAGGCTTCGTCGGGAGTCACATGCTGCAGCGAGGTCGGGTCGCGCTCGAGGAACGGCCCACCGGAGGCGGTGAGCACGATGTGGTCGATGCGCTGTGGCCAGCTCGCACGCTCGGCCGGCAGGCACTGGAAGATCGCCGAATGCTCGCTGTCGATCGGCAGCAGCGTGGCTCCGCCGTCGCGCACGCTGCGCATGAACAGCTCGCCGCCGACCACCAGCGCCTCCTTGTTGGCCAGCAGCAGGCGCTTGCCGGCGCGCGCCGCCGCCAGGCACGGCGCCAGGCCGGCGGCGCCGACGATGGCCGCCATCACCGTGTCGACCTCGGGGTGCGCGGCCACGTCGACCAGCGCCGCGGCGCCGTGCAGCACTTCGGTGCGCAGCGCCGACTGGCCGAGCCGTTCGCGCAATTGCTTGGCCTGCGCCGCGGTCTCGACCACCGCCAGCCGCGGTTGCCAGCGCTCGCACAACGCGGCCAGGTCGTCGATGCGCCGCCGGGCACTGAGCGCAAACACCTCGAAGCGCTCCGGATGCAGCGCGACCACTTCGAGCGTGTTCATGCCCACCGAGCCAGTGGCCCCGAGGATGCACAGGCGCTGTCGGGTCTGCATCGGGCGATTGTCGGTCAAGCGACCACGGTCACACGGTGGTCAGCGCCAGCGCGCACGGCAGCACCGGCAGCAGCGCGTCGAGGCGGTCGAGGACGCCGCCGTGCCCGGGCAGCAACGCGCTCGAATCCTTGACGCCGACCGCACGCTTGATCAGCGACTCGAACAGATCTCCGACCACGCTGATCGCCACCAGCGCCAGCAGCGCCAGCACCATCGATGCCACTCCGAAGCGGTGTCGAAGCTGCGTGAACAGGCTCGCCGAGTCGGTGGCCACGTGCTGATCGAAGGCCAGCCACAGCGCGGCCAGCACCAGCACGCCGAGCATGCCGCTGGCCACCCCCTCCCAGCTCTTGCCCGGGCTGATCTGCGGCGCCAGCTTGCGGCGGCCGAAGGCGCGGCCACCGAAATAGGCCGCGATATCGGCCATCCACACCACGCACAGCACCGACAGCAGGTAGTTGACGCCGACGATGCGCGCCTGCGCCAGTGCCCACCAGGCCACCGCCAGCAGCGCCAGGCCGAGCGCGATGCGCAACGGACGCGGCAGCGCAGGCCAGCGCGTCGGGCCGGCGCGCAGGGCGAGCGCACCGCCGGCGACCCAGGCGGCCGCCGCCAGCCACCACAGCCATTGCAGCTCGTGCATCGGCGGCGAAGCCCACGCGGTCGCCACACCGGCGAGCGCGAGGACGAGGCCGCAGCCCCAGGCGGCCGGCGGCGCGAGGCCGTTCAGGCGCCCCCACTCCCACGCGGCGAGGCTGACCAGCAGCAGCGTCAGCAGCATGAAAGGCCATGCGCTCGTCATCCACAAGGTCGGCAACCACAGCGCAAGCAGCACGAGCGCCGTGGCAACGCGTTGCGCGAGCATCGCGATCAGCCACCGGCTGCGGGTGCCGCCCGGACCGGCGCCACGTCGCCGAAGCGGCGCTCGCGCCCGGCATAGGCGGCCAGCGCGGCGTCGAGCTCGGCCTCGTCGAAGTCGGGCCACAGGCACTCGGTGAAGTACAGCTCCGAGTAGGCGATCTGCCACAGCATGAAGTTGCTCACCCGCACCTCGCCGCCCGTGCGGATGAAGAGGTCGGGGTCCGGTGCGTGCGCCAGCGCCATCAGCGACGACAGTTGCCGCTCGTCGATCTGCTCGGGCGGCAGGCCCTGCGCCAGCGCCCGCCGGCAGGCCTGCAGCACGTCCCAGCGGCCGCCGTAGTTGAAGGCCACCGACAGCGTGATGCGCGTGTTGTGCGCGGTGCGCGACTCGGCCTCGTCCCAGGCGGCGCGCACCTTGTCGGTGACCGCGCTGCGATCGCCGACGATGCGGATTCGCACACCCTTCTCGGCCAGCTTGCGCAGGTACTTCGACACCGCCACCAGCACCAGGCCGAGCAGGCCCGAGACCTCCTCCTCGGGCCGCTTCCAGTTCTCCGACGAGAAGGCGAACACCGTGAGGTACTCGATGCCGCGGTCGGAGCACGCCTGCACGCAGCGCACCAGCGAATCGACCCCTTGCTTGTGGCCGAAGAAGCGCGGCATGAAGCGCTTGCGGGCCCAACGACCGTTGCCATCCATCACGATCGCGACGTGACGGGGAACCGGGTGGCGCTCGCGCTGCATCGCCGCGGGTTGCGCTCGGGATCAGGCGGCCGCTGCCGTGCGCGCGAGCATCGACGTCAGACCGCCAGGACGTCGGCTTCCTTGGCGTGCACGAGCTTGTCGATCTCGGCCACCGTGCGGTCGGTGAGCTTCTGCACCTCGTCCTGCGCGCGGCGCTCCTCGTCCTCGGCGACCTGCTTGTCCTTGAGCAGCTTCTTCAGGTGCTCGTTGGCATCGCGGCGCAGGTTGCGCACCGCGACCTTGGCCTCCTCGCCGGTATGGCGCACGACCTTGGTCAGCTCCTTGCGGCGCTCCTCGGTCAGCGCCGGCATCGGCACGCGCAGCAGATCGCCCTGCGCGGCCGGGTTGAGCCCGAGGTCGCTCTCGCGGATGGCCTTCTCGATCTTCGCGCCCATGCCCTTGTCCCACGGCTGCACGCTGATCGTGCGTGCGTCGAGCAGCGACACGTTGGCCACCTGGCTGATCGGCACCATCGAGCCGTAGTAGTCGACATGCACCTGGTCGAGCAGGCCCGGATGGGCGCGGCCGGTGCGGATCTTCTGCAGCTCGTGCTTCAGCGCCTCGACCGACTTCTGCATCTTGGCCTCGGCGTTCTTCCTGATCTCGGCAATGGTGGTAGCCAATTCGATCTCCTTGCGCGCAGCCTACACGTGCACCAGCGTGCCTTCGTCCTCGCCCGACACCACGCGCCTGAGCGCGCCCGGCTTGTTGATCGAGAACACGCGGATCGGCAGCTTCTGGTCGCGGCACAGCGCGAACGCGGTGGCATCCATCACCTGCAGGTTGCGCGCGATCGCGTCGTCGAAGCTGATCGATGCGTAGCGCGTCGCTGCAGCGACCTTGTTGGGGTCGGCACTGTACACGCCGTCGACCTTGGTGGCCTTGAGCACGACCTCGGCACCGATTTCGGCGCCGCGCAGCGCCGCGGCGGTGTCGGTGGTGAAGAAGGGGTTGCCGGTGCCGGCGGCGAACACCACGACCTTGCCCTCCTCCAGGTACTGCAGCGCCTTGGGCCGCACGTAGGGCTCGACCACCTGCTCGATCGAGATGGCCGACATCACGCGCGCGGTCAGGCCCGCCTGGCGCATCGAATCGGCCAGCGCCAGCGAGTTCATCACGGTGGCCAGCATGCCCATGTAGTCGGCGGTGGCGCGGTCCATGCCCACCGAGCCGCCGGCCACGCCGCGGAAGATGTTGCCCCCGCCGATCACCACGGCCAGCTCGACCCCGAGGTCGGTGACCTCCTTCAGCTCGCGCACCATGCGCACGATGGTGCCGCGGTTGATGCCGTAGGCGTCTTCGCCCATCAGCGCTTCGCCCGACAGTTTCAGCAGAATTCGCTTGTAGGCCGGCATCCGGCAGCTCTCCCTGACTCACGCCCGGGCGAAGTTTACGCGGCGGCACACGCGCATTCGGTCACGCTGCCGCGGGCGTCAACCCGGCATCAGCCCTTCTTGGCGGCCGCCACCTGCGCCGCGACTTCGGCGGCGAAGTCGTCGGTGCGCTTCTCGATGCCCTCGCCCACCACGTACAAGGTGAACGCCCTGACCGAGGTGTTGGCGCCCTTGAGCATCTGGCCGACGGTCTGCTTGCCGTCGGCGGCCTTGACGAACACCTGATCGAGCAGCGAGACCTCCTTGAGGAACTTCTGCACCGAGCCGTCGACCATCCGGGCCACGATCTCCGGGGGCTTGCCGCTCTCGGCCGCCTTGGCCATCGCGATCTTGCGCTCGTTGTCGACCAGCTCGGCCGGCACCCCCTTGGCATCGATCGCCAGCACGCGGGTGCCTTTGGTCGACGCGGCGATCTGCATCGCTACGTCCTTGGCTGCGATGTCGCTGCCGTCGTATTCGACCAGCACGCCGATGTGCGTGCCGTGCAGGTAGTGCGCGAGCCGGCCGCCACCGGCGTAGCGCTCGAAGCGGCGGATCGACATGTTCTCGCCGATCTTGCCGACCAGGCCCTTGCGCACGTCTTCGACGGTCGGGCCGAAGCCATCGTGCGACAGCGGCAGTGCCGCGAGCGCCGCCAGGTCGGCCGGGTTCTGCGTCGCCACCAACTGCGCGCACGCCTTCGCGAAAGCCAGGAACGACTCGTTCTTGGAGACGAAGTCGGTCTCGCAGTTGATCTCCACCAGTGCGCCGACGTCGCCATCGACCGCCACCGCGACCACGCCCTCGGCGGTGATGCGCGCGGCCGCCTTGCCGGCCTTGTTGCCGAGCTTGACGCGCAGGATCTCCTCGGCGCGCGCCATGTCGCCACCGGCCTCGGCGAGCGCCTTCTTGCACTCCATCATCGGCGCGTCGGTCTTGGCGCGCAGCTCGGCGACCATGCTTGCGGTGATTGCAACCATACGAACTCCAAACATCTCGTATTCAGCCGGCCAACGGCCGGCTCGTCTTCATGCTGGAGCCCCCTCCCGGAGGGAGCTCGGGGGAGCGATGTGACCGCCGCCGCCAGCGGCGGCGGTGCCCGAAGTGGCGCCCTACGCCCCTTCGTTCACTTCAACGAACTCATCGCCCCCAGCCACAGCCTGCGCCACTTCGGTCACCGCCGCCGCCTTGCCCTCGAGCACCGCGTCGGCCACCGCGCGCGCATACAGCGCCACCGCCTTGGCCGAGTCGTCGTTGCCCGGGATGACGTAGTCGATGTCCTGCGGCGAATGGTTGGTGTCGACCACGCCGATCACCGGAATGCCGAGTTTCTTGGCCTCGGCCACCGCGATCTTGTGGTAACCGACGTCGATCACGAACATCGCGTCGGGCAGCGCGGTCATGTCCTGGATGCCGCCGATGTCCTTCTCGAGCTTGTGCAGTTCGCGCTCGAACATCAGGCCTTCCTTCTTGCTCATCTGCTCCATGCCGGCCTCCTTCTGGGCCTGCATCTCCTTGAGCTTCTTCAGCGAGGCCTTGACGGTCTTGAAGTTGGTCAGCATGCCGCCGAGCCAGCGCTGGTCGACGAACGGCATGCCGGCGCGCTGCGCCTCCTGCTTGATCACCTCGCGCGCCTGCCGCTTGGTGCCCACCATCAGGATCGCGCCGCGGCGGCTCGCCAGCTGGCGCGCGAACTTCATCGCCTCTTCGAACGCAGGCAGCGTCGCCTCGAGGTTGATGATGTGGATCTTGTTGCGGTGCCCGTAGATGTACGGGGCCATCTTGGGGTTCCAGAAGCGCGTCTGGTGTCCGAAATGGACGCCGGCTTCCAGCATCTCACGCATCGTCGTGGGCATCGGGGCTCCAAAGGTTGGGTCTAGAATCCGGCGCGAATCGCCTGCGTGCGGCTTGGCCGCGGCGGGCGACACCTTTCGAGGGCCGGTTCGGGATTGGCTCGACTGCGAGCAGACCGTGCCGCGTGCCACGAATGACCCGCCCGGACGCACTCAGTTGAACCCGCGAATTGTAGCAGCGCCCACCGGGCACACCCTGGCCGGTCACCATGCCGCGGTGCTGGCCGGCCGCGATTCGATCGAGGCTGCAGCGGGCCGTGCGCTGCACGCCGCCAAGACGAAGGCCTGCGACAAGGCCTACGTGCGCTTGTTCGAGGCGTCGGCGCTGGCCAGCGCAAGCGCGCTGCAGGCGATGCTGCGCGGCGGCGCGCCGATCGGCACGTTGGCCGGTGCACCGATCTCGGTGAAAGACCTGTACGACGTGGCGGGCTTCGCCACCACCGCGGGTTCGGCCACGATGCACGACGCGCCGCCGGCCAGCCACGACAGCCTCGCCGTGGCGCGCGTGCGCGCCGCCGGCGGCGTGCTGATCGGCCACACCAACATGAGCGAGTTCGCGTTCTCGGGGGTGGGGATCAATCCGCACTGCGGCACGCCGGCCAACGGCGGCACGCTGGCGCTCGACGCCACCGCGCGTGCGCCGGGCGGTTCCACCTCGGGCGGGGCCACGTCGGTGGTGCTCGGCGCCGCGCTGGCTGCGCTCGGTTCCGACACCGGCGGCTCGATCCGCATTCCGGCGGCGCTGCAAGGGCTGGTGGGCTTCAAGAACACGCAACGGCTGACGCCGCTGCAAGGCACCGTGCCGCTGTCGACCACGCTCGACACGGTGTGCGCGATCACGCGCGACGTGCGCGACGCGGTCACGATGCACGAGATCCTGGCGCAGCGCCGCGTCGCGCTCGATGCGCGGCCCCTCGCGGCGTGGCGCTTCGCGCTGCCGCGCACGCTGATGCTCGACGCGCTCGATGCCACGGTCGCCGCCGCGTTCGAGCGCACGCTGCGCACGCTGCGCACGGCCGGCGCCCGCATCGAGGAGATCGCGCTGCCCGAGTTGGCCGAAGTGGCTGGCATCAACGCGAGCGGCGGCTTCTCGCCGCCCGAGGCGTGGGCTTGGCACCGCCGGCGCATGGCCGAGCGCGGCGCCGGCTACGACCCGCGGGTGGCGCTGCGCATCCGGCGCGGCGAGTCGATGAGCGCGGCCGACTACATCGACCTGCTGCGCTCGCGCGCGCTCTGGATCGAGCGCATGGCGCTGGCGCTGCGCGGCTTCGACGCGGCGCTGTCGCCCACCGTGCCGATCGTCGCGCCGCCGCTGGCGCCGCTGCTGGCCGACGACGACGCGTTCTTCGCCGCCAACGGCAAGCTGCTGCGCAACACCTCGGTGGTCAACCTGCTCGACGGCTGCGCGCTGTCGCTGCCTTGCCAACGCGACGGCGAGCTGCCGGTCGGCCTGATGGTGTGGGCCGGCGCGCTGGCCGACGACGCGGTGCTGAGCGCGTCGCTGGCCATCGAGGCCGCGCTGCGCGGCGAGCGCTGAAGTGGCCCCCTGGCTCGCTGCGCTCGCGTTCCCGCACGGGGGACCGGGTCCCTCCGGACGGCTGGGCGAGACCTGACCGATGCGCGTCGCCGTCGTCGGCGCCGGCATCGTCGGCGTCACCACCGCGTACGAGCTGGCTGTCGACGGCCACGAGGTCACGGTGTTCGAGCGGCAGGCCAGCGTGGCCGCCGAAACCAGCTTCGCCAACGCCGGCGTGCTGGCGCCGGGTTACGTCACGCCGTGGGCCGCACCCGGCATGACCGGCAAGGTGCTGCGCCAGATGTTCGGGCGTCACGCCGCGGTGCGGCTGGCACGGCCGTTCTCGCCGCGGCTGCTCGCCTGGGTCTGGCGCTGGTGGCGCGCCTGTCGGCCAGCGGTCTACCAGGCCAACCGCGGCCGCATGATCCAGCTCGCGCGCTTCAGTCTGCTGCGCATGCACCTGCTCAGTGCACAGCTGGAGCTCGAGTTCGAGCAACGCAAGGGCCTGCTGGTGTTGTTGCGTGGGCCGCGCGAGCTGGCGCTGGCAAGGCCGGGCGTCAAGCTACTGGCCGACCTCGGCGTCAATTGCCACCTGGTCGAAGCGGCGCGCGCCAGGGAGATCGAACCCGCGCTCAACGTCGATACGCCGCTGCACGCCGCGCTGCATCTGCCCGACGAGGAGGTCGGCAACTGCCGGCAGTTCGCGCACCTGCTGAAGCAGCATGCGCAGGCGCGCGGCGCGCTGTTCCGCTTTCACCGCGAGGTGCGGCGCATCGAGGCCGGCGACAAACCGGTGGTTCACCACCGTGCACTGGCGCGCTTCGAGTCGGCGCAACTGGCCGGTGCCGAGCACCTGACCACGCAGCCGGAGTCCGAAGGCATGGAGGCGTTCGACGCCGTGGTGGTGTGCGCGGCAGCGGACTCGCGGCAACTGCTGCTGCCGCTCAAGCTCGGGCTGCCGCTGGCGCCGGTGCACGGCTACTCGGTCACCGCGCCGCTGCGCGAGGCCGCCGAGCACGGCGACTCCGGACCGCGCTCGACGCTGATCGACGAGCGCTACAAGGTGGCGATCAGCCGCCTGGGCAAACGCGTGCGCGTGGCAGGCGGCGCCGAGCTCGGCGGCAGCCTCGACACTCAGAACGACGCCGCGCTGGCCACGCTGTACAAGGTGCTCGACGACTGGTTCCCCGGTTGCTCCGAGCACGCCAAGGCGCAGAACTGGAAGGGCGCACGGCCGATGCTGCCCGACGGCCCGCCGGTGATCGGCGCCAGCGGCGCACCCGGCGTCTGGCTCAACCTCGGGCACGGCTCGAGCGGCTGGGCGCTGGCGTGCGGCTCGGCGCGCGTGCTGGCCGACATGATGTCGCAGCGCCCGCCGGCGATCGACCTCGACGGGCTCGGGGTCGACCGCCTGCGCTGAGTCAGGCGACGGCCCGCGCCGCGCGCGCGCGGCCCAGCCACTGGCGAGCGAACACCGGCGAGGCGATCGCCAGGCCGGTGAGGCCGCTCGGAAGGCCCGGGGCCACCAGCAGCAAGGCGGCGCACGCCAGCAGCAGTTGCTCCCAGCGCTGCAGTTCGCTCAACAGGTACTTCGACAGCGCCGCGGCGAGCAGCGTGACCCCGACCACGCAGCCGACGAAGGTGATCGCGAAGTCGGTGAGGTTGAAGCCCTTGGCCACCAGCAGCAGCGACGGCGAGAACACGAAGACGAACGGCACCAGCGCCTTGGCCATGCCGAGCCGGAACGCCATGTTGCCGGTCTTGAACGGATCGCTGCCGGCCATGCCCGCGGCCGCGTACGCGGCCAGCGCCACCGGCGGCGTGATGTCGGCGAGCACGCCGTAGTAGAAGACGAAGAAGTGCGCCACCAGCGGCTCGACCCCCAGCACCACCAGCGTCGGCGCCGCGACCGCGACCATGATGATGTAGTTGGCGGTGGTGGGGATGCCGCAGCCGAGCAGGATGCACACCAGCCCGGTCATCGCCAGCGCGACCAGCAGCGTCAGCGCCTTGAGGTCGAACAGCCCGCCGGGCAGGAAGCTCAGCATGCCGCCGGCCACGCCCTGCGCCGCGCCGGTGATGATGGTCGACAGCTTGAAGCCCACGCCGGTGAGCGTGACGACGCCGATCACGATGCCCACCGTCGCCGCGGCGGCACCCACCGCCAGCGCGTACTTGGCGCCGGTCTCGAACGCCTCGACCAGCGTGCGCAGGCCGATGCGGCCCTTGATGTCGAGCGCCTTCAGCAGCAGCGGCGTGGCCACCACGGCGGCGGCGAAGAGCCCCACGCGCACGACCTCGTTCTCGATGCCGCCGAACGCCAGCACCAGCAGCACCGCATGCAGCGCCACCAGCAGGCTCCAGTGCCGCACGCCTTCGCCGCCGGCGCCGGTGGTGAGCCCGACGATCGCGCATGAGGTGATGCCGCTGAACGCCGCCAGGTACGGCGTGCGGCCGCTGACCAGGATGCCGATCAGCAGCACCAGCGGGATCAGCGTCGGCCAGCGCAGGCGCAGCGATTCGCGCAGCCTGGGCATCTCGTCGGCGGTGAGGCCGCGCAGGCCGAAGCGCTTGGCCTCGAAGTGCACCTGCATGAAGACGCCGAAGAAGTGCATGAACGCCGGCACCACGGCGGCGGCGATGATGGTCTGGTACGGCAGCGCCAGGAACTCGATCATCAGGAACGCCGCCGCGCCGAGCACCGGCGGCGTGATCTGCCCGCCGGTGGACGCCGCCGCCTCCACCGCGCCGGCGAACTCGCGGCGGTAGCCGACGCGGATCATCGCGGGGATCGTCAGCGAACCCACCGTCACCGCGTTGGCCACCGACGAGCCCGACAGCATGCCGAACATCGCCGAGCCGAACACGCTGACCTTGGCCGGCCCGCCGGCGTAGCGGCCCGCGATGGCCGACGCCACGTCGAGGAAGAGCTGGCCCAGGCCGACGCGCGTGGCCAGCACGCCGAACAGCACGAAGTGGAAGACGTAGGTGGCGACCACGCCCACCGCGATGCCGTAGATGCCCTGGCTGGTGAGGTACTGGTGGTTGACGAGCTGGCTCCACGACGCGCCCGCGTGCTGCAGCAGGCCGGGGAAGATCGGCCCGGCGAGCGCGTAGAACATGAACGCCATCGCGATCAGCGGCAGCGGCCAGCCCATGCTGCGGCGCGTGGCTTCGAGCAGCAGCACCAGCAGGATCGAGCCCATCGCGACGTCGAGCCGCGTCGGGTTGCCGACGCGAAACGCGAGGTCGTCGAAGACGTACGGCACGTAGAGCACCGCAACCGCCACCGCGACCGCGAGCAGCCAGTCGACGAGCGGCACGCCGCCGGGGGCCCAGGCGCTGCGCACCGCGGCCTCGCCGTGCGTGCGGCGAAAGCCGAACACGATGAAGATCAGGCCGAGCACGAACGCCAGGTGCACGCCGCGGTGCGTGGCTTCGCGCAGCAGGCCGAAACCGGCCGTGTAGTAGTGGAAGCACGACAGCGCGATCAACAGCGCCGCCAGCAGCGTCGACGCCGGCGGCCAGGTCGGCCGGAAGCGCATCTCGGGGTCGAACTTCTGCTCGAGCTCGTTGACCTGGCGATCGTCGATCGTGGTGGTCGTCATCGCGCGCCTCGTGGTCGATGCCAGACGAGGGCGGGCGCCTCGCGGCGCACCGCCCTCGCCCCGCGAAACCGCCGTGCTACTTCAGCAGCCCGACTTCGCGGTAGTACTTCTCGGCGCCCGGGTGGAACGGGATGCCCGCGCCCTTGACGGCGTTCTCCTTGGTGATCAGCTTGCCCTTGGCGTGGCCAGCGGCGAGGATCTTCTGCGTCGAGTCGCTGAACAGCGCCTTGGTGATCTCGTATACCGTGGCCGCGTCGGCCTTGTCGCTGGTGACCCATTGCGCGCCGACGGCGAGCGTCTTCACCGCGGCCACGCCCTTGTAGGTGTCGGCCGGGATCACGTCGGGTGCGAAGAACGGGCTCGACTTGCGCAGCGCGTCGGCCTGCGGGCCGTCGATCGGCACCAGCTCGATGCCGCCGCCGGCCGTGGCCAGCTCGGCGATCGCGCCCGCGGGCGCGCCACCGGTGAAGAAGAAGGCGTCGAGCGAGCCGTCCTTCAGCTTGTCGCCGGCCTGGTTGGGCTTGATGTAGTCGGGCTTGATGTCGCTCTCCTTCAGGCCGTAGGCCGCGAGGATCATGCGCGCGTTGATCAGCGTGCCCGAGCCCGGCTCGTCGAGCGCGACGCGCTTGCCCTTCAGGTCGGCCGGCGTCTTCACGCCCAGCCCCTTGCGCACGACGATGTGCACGCTCTCGGGGTAGAGGTTGGCGATCAGCCGCAACCCCGGCACGTTGGGCTTGCCTTCGAACACGCCGGTGCCCTTCTGCGCCCAGGTGGCGACGTCGGCCTGCGAGAAGCCCGATTCGAGCGCGCCGCCGGCGATGCCGTTGACGTTGGCCATCGAGCCGTTGCTCGACTGCGCGGTGACGACGATCTTGCCGGGCTGCGACACCGCGTTGGCGATCATGCCGCCCACCGGGTAGTAGGTGCCCGCGGTGCCGCCGGTGCCGATGCGGAAGAACTGCTGCGCCTGCGCGGCGCCGACGAAGACCAGCGCGCCGAGCGCGATGGCGACCAATCGCTTCATACCCAAGGCTCCTTCGGAGATAAAGGGCCCGCAGTAGAGCACAATGCGCGCGGCCTTTCCGCGGCCGCCGAGCAAAAAAAGGGGTCCGACTGCGGCCATGACCGCCTCCCCGCGCCCGCAACCGGTGCTGCCGGTCAGCCGCGACTGGCCGCTGCACCGTGGCCCTGGCTGCCGCGCCATCGAAGCACGCGCGGCTGCGGCGCTGCCGCCGCACACGCTGATGGCGCGCGCCGGCCAAGCCGTGGCGCGGCTGGCGCTGGCGCTCGCACCGCACGCACGCGCGATCGAGTTGTGGTGCGGCCCCGGCAACAACGGCGGCGACGGCTTCGTCGCCGCCACGCTGCTGCGCGCCTGGGGCAAGGACGCACGCATCGTGCTCGTCGGCGACCCGGCGGGCGGCCCCGACGATGCGCGTCACGCCTGGCAAGGTTCGCGCGACGCGGGCGTGCCGGTGGCCGAAGGCCTGCCCGAGCGCGTATCGGGCGACCTCGCGGTCGATGCGCTGCTCGGACTCGGCGTCAGCCGGGCCCTGAGCGGCCCGCTGGCCATGGCGGTGGCGCGGCTCAATGGCGGCGACGCGCCGCTGCTCGCGGTCGACCTGCCGACGGGATTGCACGGCGACACCGGCGTCGTGCAAGGCGTTGCGGTGCAAGCCACGCACACCTTGGCGCTGCTGGCGCTGAAGCCCGGCCTGTTCACCGCGCACGGCCGCGACCATGCCGGCCGCATCTGGTTCGACGATCTCTCGGTGGGCGCGACCGGCGGCGATGCCGTGCTGGTGGGGCCCTGCGCGGCGCGCTCGCTGTCGGCAGCGCGCCGGCATGCGCAGCACAAGGGCAGCTTCGGCGACCTGATGGTGCTCGGCGGCGCCAGCGGCATGGTGGGCGCTGCCGTGCTCGCCGCGCGCGCGGCGATGGCCGCCGGCGCCGGACGCGTCTACCTGGGGGTGTTGGCCGCCCTCGATACGGCGTGGTTCGAGCCGGCATGGCCCGAACTGATGTCGCGGCCGGTGGCGCACTTGCTGGCGCCACCGCAATTGGCGCAGGCCACTGTGGTCTGCGGTTGCGGCGGCGGCGATGCGGTGCGCGAGGTGCTGCCGCCGGTGCTGCACCACGCGCGGCGTCTGGTGCTCGACGCCGATGGGCTCAACGCGGTGGCGGTCGACGCGGGGTTGCAGCGTGCCGTGCGGGCCCGCTCGGCGCGTGGCCTGGCGACCGTGCTGACGCCGCATCCGTTGGAGGCGGCACGGCTGCTGCAAGTGCCGAGCGCCGAGGTGCAGGCCGACCGCCTGGCGGCGGCAGACCGCCTGGCCGAGGCGATGCGGTGCACCGTGCTGCTGAAGGGCTCGGGCACGGTCGTCGCCACCCCGCAGCAGCCGACGTCGATCAACCCGACCGGCGACGCGCGGCTGGCCACCGCCGGCAGTGGCGACGTGTTGGCGGGCTGGCTCGCCGGCCTGTGGTCGGCGCATGCGGCGTCGGCGTCGTCGCATGTGGCCGCGCAGGCGGCGGCGTGGCTGCACGGCGCCGCCGTCGAGCACGCGCCGGCCGTTGGGCCGCTGAGGGCGTCGCGCCTGGTCGACGCGCTGGTGCGCACGCGTGCGGCCCTGCCGGCCGCGCGCTGATCGCCCGCCCTTCGCCTTTGCAGCTTCTCCTCAGCCGCGCGGCGTGCGCTCGCGCGTGTTGCGCGCGTTCTTGCTGCCGCCCGGCTGCGGCCTCGCCTTGGCGGCGCGCGCGCCCTTCTTGGCCGCGCGGTCGCGCGCACGCACCGCGGCCAGCTCGGCCTGCGGCGAACGCGCCTCGGCCTTGCGGCCGCGCGCCAGCATGCGATCGCCCTCGCCATCGCGGACCATGCGGAAATCGATGCGCCGGCTGTCGAGGTCGACGCGGCTGACCTGCACCCGCACGCGCGTGCCGGCGGCATAGCGCACGCCGCTGCGCTCGCCGTGCAGCTCCTGACGCAGCTCGTCGTAGCGGTAGTAGCCGCCGCCGATCTCGGTGATGTGCAGCAGGCCCTCGACGTACAGATCGTCGAGTGTCACGAACAGGCCGAACGGCACCACTGCGCTCACCGTGCCGTTGAACTCCTCGCCGAGGCGGTCGCGCATGTAGCGGCACTTCAACCACGCCTCGACGTCGCGCGACGCTTCGTCGGCACGCCGCTCGTTGGCGCTGCAGTGCGCGCCGGCGGCGTTCCACTGCTCGAGCTCCTGCGCCGATGCGCTGCGCTTGGGTTTGCCGTCGGTCGGCTTCTCGGTTCGCGCCCGTCGCGGTGCGTCTTCGAGCGCCCCGCTGGCCAGGTGGTAGCGCTTGCCCTGCAGCAGCGCCTTGATGACGCGGTGGGTCAGCAGATCGGGGTAGCGGCGGATCGGACTCGTGAAATGCGTGTAGGCGTCGTAGGCGAGGCCGAAGTGGCCGCTGTTGGCCGCCGTGTAGTGCGCCTGCTGCATCGAGCGCAGCAGCATCGCGTGGATCTGCGCGGCGTCGGGCCGCTCGCGCGTGGCGGTGGCGATCGCCTGCAGCTCGCCCGGTGTCGGGTCGTCCGACAGCGTGACACCCAGGCCCATCGCCTTCAGGTAGTTCTGCAGCGCGATCCGCTTCTCGGTGGTCGGCCCCTCGTGCACGCGGTACAGCGCCGGGTGGCCATGATCGGCGACGAACTCGGCGGCGCACACGTTGGCCGCCAGCATCGCCTCTTCGATCAGCCGGTGCGCCTCGTTGCGCTTGCGCGGCTCGATGCGCTCGATGCGGCCGTTCTCGTCGGCCACGATCTGCGTCTCGGTGGTCTCGAAATCCACCGCGCCGCGGTTGCCGCGGTGTTTCAGCAGCGCCCGATATGCCTCGTGCAGATGGATCAGATGCGGCACCAGCGCGCCACGCCGCTGCGCCTCGGGGCCACGCGTGTTGGCCAGGATCGCCGCCACCTCGGTGTAGGTGAAACGCGCATGCGAGCAGATGACCGCCGGATAGAACTGATAGGCGGTGACGGCACCCTCGGCGTCGACGATCATGTCGCACGCCATCGACAGCCGATCGACCTGCGGATTCAGCGAACACAGGTCGTTGGACAGCTTCTCGGGCAGCATCGGAATCACGCGGCGCGGAAAGTACACCGAGGTCGCGCGTTCGTAGGCGTCGTCGTCGATCGCCTCGCCGGGCCTGACGTAGTGGCTGACGTCGGCGATCGCCACCACCAGGCGCCAGCCCGCGGCCGCGCCCTTGCCGCGGCCGAGGCGGATCGGCTCGCAGTACACCGCGTCGTCGAAGTCGCGCGCATCCTCGCCGTCGATGGTCACCAGCGGCACGTCGGTGAGGTCGATGCGATGGCGTCGGTCGGTCGCTCGCACCGCATCGGGCAGCGCGGCGGCCTGCGCCAGCGACTCGGCCGAGAAGCGATGCGGCACCTCGTACTTGCGCACCGCGATCTCGATCTCCATGCCGGGGTCGTCGATCTCGCCGAGCACCTCGACCACGCGGCCCACCGGCTGCGAGAACATCGACGGCGGCTCGGTCAACTCGACCGCCACCACCTGGCCGGCGGTGGCCGCTGCGGTGGCGTTCTTGGGAATCAGGATGTCCTGCCCGTAGCGGCGGTCTTCCGGCGCGACCAGCCACATGCCGTTCTCGTGCAGCAGGCGCCCGATGATCGACACCTTGCGGCGTTCGACGATGTCGAGCACGCGGCCCTCGGGGCGACCCTTGCGGTCGTAGCGCACGATGCGCACGCGCACGCGGTCGCGGTGCAGCACCGAATGCATCTCCTGCTGCGACAGATAGATGTCGGGCTCGCCGTCGTCGCGCTGCACGAAGCCGTGCCCGTCGCGATGGCCGAGCACGGTGCCGGTCACCTCGCTCATCAGCGCGCCGCTCAGCGGCGCGCTCGCGATGTCGTTGACTGCCTTGATGCTAAACTCCTGCGCTCCTGAAATGCCCAGGTGGCGGAATTGGTAGACGCACTAGTTTCAGGTACTAGCGCTTAACGGCGTGGGGGTTCGAGTCCCTTCCTGGGCACCAATGTTGGAGGAAGAAGCGGGTTCGCTGACGCGAACCCTTTCTTTTTGTACGGCACAAGCCGCCTGCGATCACACCGCAAACTTCTTCGCCAGGCCCTCGGGACGCAACGCGTCGTACTCCTCGAACGGCTGGTGGATCCAGGGGCTGGTGGGCAGCATCTCGACGTAGTAGTCGGGGGTGTAGCTCGACACGCCCTTGACCCAGATCACCGCCGAGCGCAGCTCGCTGATCGACGGCAGGCCGCGCAGCCGATCGACCACCGCACGCAGCGTGATGCCGGTGTCGGCGAGGTCGTCGACCAGCAGCACGCGGCCGGCCAGCTCGCCCTTGGGCATCGTGATGTACTTGGCCATGTCGAGCCGGCCCTGGATGGTGCCGGCCTCGGAGCGGTACGAGCTGGTCGACATGATCGCCAGCGGCAGGTCGAACACGCGCGACAGCACGTCGCCCGGGCGCATGCCGCCGCGCGCCAGGCACAGGATCTGGTCGAAGGGCCACTTCGAGGCCGCGACCTTGAGCGCCAGGCGTTCGATCAGCAGATGGTATTCGTCCCACGACACGTACAGGTGCTTGCCGTCGTCGGTGAGCATGGCCGAGGCGCCTCCAGGGTTCAGGCAAGAAACGGATGCCGCAGCACGATCGTGTGCTCGCGGTCAGCGCCGGTGGACACCAGGTCGATCGGCGCGTCGATCAGTTCGCGCATGCGATCGAGGTAGGCGCGCGCGTTGGCCGGCAACTGCTCCCAGCGCGTCAGCCCGGCCGTGGGCTCGCGCCAGCCGGGCAGCGCTTCGTAGATCGGTTCGCAGGCGGCGATCTCGTCGGCGTCGAGCGGCAGGATGTCGAGCCGCTGCCCCCGGTAGTTGTAGCCGACGCAGACCTGCACCTCGGGCAGGCCGTCGAGCACGTCGAGCTTGGTGACGCACAGGCCCGACACGCCGTTGATCAGCACCGCGCGGCGCAGCGCCGCGGCGTCGAGCCAGCCGCAGCGCCGCGCGCGGCCGGTGACGACACCGCGCTCCTGTCCTACCGTCGACAGGTGATGGCCGACCGTGCCCTGTGCGTCGATCGGCAGCTCGGTCGGGAACGGCCCGCTGCCGACCCGCGTGGTGTATGCCTTGGTGATGCCCAGCACGTGGTGCAGCAACTGCGGCCCGACGCCCGAGCCGGCTGCGGCGTTGCCGGCCACGCAGTTGCTCGAGGTGACGTACGGGTAGGTGCCGTGGTCGATGTCGAGCAAGGTGCCCTGTGCCCCCTCGAACAGCACGTTGTGCCCATTGCGATGGAGCTGCGCGATGCGGCTGCCGACGTCGCCCAGCAGTGGCACCAGTTGCTCGGCCGCGCGCAGCCCGGCGTCGAGCATCGGCTGCAGCTCGAGCGGCCGCGCATGCAGATAGCCGCCGAGCGCCTCGTTGTGCAGCGCGAGCAGCTCGCGCAGCTTGGCCTCGAAGCGCTGCGGGTGCTTCAGATCCTGCATGCGCAGCGCGCGGCGCGCCACCTTGTCCTCGTAGGCCGGGCCGATCCCCTTGCCGGTGGTGCCGATCTTGCCGCTGCCGCTGCGCTCGCGCAGCGCCTCGCGCGCCGCGTCGAGCGCCACGTGCAGCGGCAGGATCAGCGGGCACGACTCGCTGACCATCAGCCGCGAGCGCACGTCCAGGCCGATGTCTTCGAGCCGCGCGATCTCGGCCAGCAGGTGCGCTGGATCGACCACCACGCCGTTGCCGATCAGGCACGCCACGCCGTCGCGCATCACGCCCGAGGGCACGAGCTGCAGCGCGGTCTTCACACCCTTGATCACCAGCGTGTGGCCGGCGTTGTGCCCACCCTGGAAGCGCACCACGGCCTGCGCGTGGTTGGTGAGCCAATCGACGACCTTGCCCTTGCCCTCGTCGCCCCACTGGGTGCCGACCACCACCACGTTGCGGCCGCGCTCGATCGATGGGGGTTCGCTCATGGGATGCGTCGGATCGATTCGAGCTACAGCGCGCGCAGCACCCACTGGCCGCCGACCGCCGCCAGCTCGCGGGTGCAATCGAACTCGTTCGCCTCCGGCTCGTCGCCGGGCCGCACGCACAACACCGTCTCGCCCTGCTCGCGCAGGCGCCGCACCGCCGTGCGCAGCGCGGCATCGGCACCCCACGGTGCACGGATCGCGCGTCGCGTCGAACGTGCCGGGCCGTGCGACGACAGCGCCTTGAGGTCGAGGCTGAAACCCACCGCCGGCCGGTTGCGCCCGAACACCGCGCCCACCTCGTCGTAGCGGCCGCCGCGCACCACCGCCTCGCCGACATCGGCGGCATAGACAGCGAAACGTGCGCCGCTGTAGTAGTCGTAGCCGCCGAGATCGGCGAGATCGAAACCGATCCGGACCTGCGGGTACGTCTGCCGCACGTTGCGTGCCAGCCAGGCCAGATCGTCGATCGCACGGCGGATCAGTTCGCTGCGCGGCAGCACCGCGCGAGCGCGCTCGAGCACCGACTCGTCGCCGTAGAGCCCCAGCAGTTCCTCGAGCCCACGGCGCGCCGGCTGCGGGAAGCCGCGGCTGTGAGCAGCCAGCGCTGCGCTGTCCTTGGCTGCCAGCGCGCCGACCACCGCCTGCAGGCGCTCGCCGTCGGCCGGTACGCCGGCCAGCACGCCGCGCACGATGCGCGCGTCGGCGAGGTCGAGCACCAGGCCGTCGACGCCGACCGCGCGCAGGCCGTCGAGCGCCAGCTCCTGCACCTCGAGATCGGCCTCGAGGCCACCGTGGCCGTAGATCTCCGCGCCGAGTTGCAGCGGTTCGCGCGTGGCGTGCGGCGCACCCGGCCGCGTGTGCAGCACCGGGCCGCAGTAGCACAGGCGCGAGACGCCCGCGCGATTGAGCAGGTGGGCATCGATGCGCGCCACCTGCGGCGTGGTGTCGGCGCGCAGCCCCAGCGTGCGGCCGCTCAACTGATCGACCAGCTTGAACGTCTGCAGGTTCAGTTCACGTCCGGTGCCCGACAGCAGCGACTCGAGGTACTCGAGCAGCGGCGGCATCACCAGCTCGAAACCGTAGCTGCGCGCCAGGTCGAGCAGCGTACGGCGCAGCTCCTCGATGCGCCGCGCCTGCGCGGGCAACACGTCGGCGATGTGCTCCGGCAGCAGCCAGGCAGAGGACATGAGCACCGGGAGTGATTAAAAACGGCATTGTACGGGCCGGGCCGCGCGCACCCGGCGCGCGCCGGGGCCGCTCGGGTCAACGCCAGAAGACCAGCAGCAAGAGCAATCCGACCAGCATGCTCGACAGGCCGAGAAAGCGGATCTGCCCATCGCTCAGACGCAGCGCGCGCGAGAAGACCTCGCGCCAGGTATCGGGGCTGAGGAAGGGCAGCACGCCCTCGAAGACCAGCATCAGCGCCACAGCGCCGAGAAACAGATCGAGCATGGCTTCGTCAGCGTCGCGCCGGCGCCGCCGGCGGCGCGCCGCGCATCGCCTTGAAGAACTCGCTCGACGGGTCGATCACCATCACGTCGCTGCGGTTGCGGAAGCTCGCGCGGTAGGCCTCGAGGCTGCGGTAGAAGTGCGCGAACTGCGGGTCGCGGCCGAACGCGTCGGCATACAGCGCGGTGGCCTTCGAGTCGCCCTCGCCCTTGATCTTCTGCGCGTCGCGGTACGCCTCCGCGATGATCACCTCGCGCTGGCGGTCGGCGTCGGCGCGGATGCGCTCGCGCTCGGCGGCGCCTTGCGAGCGCAGCTCGTTGGCCACTTGCTGGCGCTCGGACTGCATGCGGCGGTACACCGCGTCGGTGATGTCGGCCACGAAGTCGACGCGCTTGATGCGCACGTCGACGATCTCGATGCCGAACGACTTCGCCTCGTCGAGCAGGCGGTTGCGCACGTCCTGCATGATCTTGTCGCGTTCGTCGGACAGCACGCCACGCACCGTGCGCTTGGTGATCTCCTCGTTGAACGCCGCCTGCACCACCGGGCTCAGACGGCTGTCGAGGTTGCGGAAGTCGGTGCCGTTGTTGCGGATGAACTGGCGTGGTTCGGCGATGCGCCACTTGGCCAGCCAGTCGATCACCAGGCTCTTCTTCTCGGCGGTGAAGATCGCGCGGTTCTCGGGGCTGTCGAGCGTCTGGATGCGCTTGTCGAGGAACACCACGTTCTGGAACGGCGGCGGCAGCTTGGTCTTCAGCCCGGGCTCGGCGATGACCTCCTTGATCTCGCCGAGCGCATACACCACGCCGACGTGCTTCTGGTCGACGATGAACAGCGTCGAGCTGAGGATCATCAGCACGATCAGCACGCCGGCGACGAACAATCCGATGCGGTTCATGGCTTGTTCTCCTGCCTCAGCGGCCTTCGCGGTCGCGGCTGCGCGCGCCCTCGCGCGAGCGCGCGTCGCTGGCGGCGGCCGGCACGGTGGTCGCGCCTTCGCTGGTCGCCGGCGCGGGCGTCGATGCCGGCGGCGGGCTGGCGCCTTGCTGCAGCAGCTTGTCCAGCGGCAGGTACAACAGGTTCGACGCGCTGCGCGTCTCGACCATCACCTTGCTCACGTTGGAGTAGATCTGCTGCATCGTTTCGAGGTACAGGCGGTCGCGCGTCACTGCCGGCGCGCGCTCGTAGGCCGCCAGCACCGACTTGAAGCGCTGCGCGTCGCCGTCGGCCTCGGCGATCACGCGCTGCTGGTAGCCCAGCGCCTCCTCGTGCAGCCGCGCCGCGGTGCCGCGAGCCTTGGGAATGATGTCGCTGGCGTAGGCCTGGCCCTCGTTCTTCAGCCGGTCGCGGTCGGCGCCGGCCTTGACCGCGTCGTTGAACGCCGCCTGCACCTGCTCGGGCACCTGCACGCTCTGCACGTTGACGTTGACCATCAGGATGCCGGTCTTCAGCCGGTCGAGCTGCGTCTGGATCAGCTTGACGAGACTGCTCGACAGCGCCTCGCGCTGCTCGTACAGCACCGAGTCGATCTTGCTGCGCCCGACCACCTCGCGCACCGCCGACTCGGCCGCCTGCTCGACCGCGGCGTCGGGGTCGCGGTTCTCGAACAGGTAGTCACGAGCGTCCTTCAGCCGGTACTGCACGGTGAAGCGGATGTCGACGATGTTCTCGTCCTGGGTCAGCATCGACGAATCGCGCAGGCCGGTGGCCTGCACCACGGTGTTGCGGCCGATCTCCTTGGAGCGCAGCTGCGTCACCGACACCGTCTCGTTGGTCTGGATCGGATACGGGAACCGCCACTGGAACCCGGCGTCGGTGGTGTAGCTGTACTTGCCGAAGGTGCTGACCACCGATTGCTGGCCTTCCTGCACGATGAAGAAGCCGCTGCCCAGCCACACCAGCACCACCACCAGCGCGATCAGGCCGATGCCGATGCCCGCGCTCTTCATGTCGGGCGGCTGGAACGACGGTCCGCTGCTGCCGCCGCCTTCGGGCTGATTGCCGCGCCGCGCGCCGCCCTTGCCGCCGAACAGACCGCTCAGCCGGCGGTTGAAGTCGCGCCAGAGCTCGTCGAGGTCAGGGGGGCCGTCGTTGCGGCCCGCCAGCGTCACGGTGGGCGAGCCGGCGCGCAGCCGTGCGCGCAGCCAAGACAGCCCCGAGCGCCAGGCGAGCGCGAGCCGGCGCGGCAGCGCGCGGGGTTCGTGATCGGCAAGCGGAGTCGGGCTCATGCGGTATGGGGAGTTTGCAGGCAAGGGGGGGATTGTCCGGCAAATGCGGCGCTCGCCGCGGCGGCCTCGGGCGGCGACGGTGCAGGCCGCAGAGCTTGCCCGAGCGCCACGCCGGCAATCAGCGCGCGCAGGCCGTCGAGACCGGTGCCGTCGATCGCGCTGACGAACACGCGCGGCGCCAGCACGCCGTTGCTGCGTTCGATCCAGTCGTGCAGCGCGCGCGGCTGCGGCCGCAGCGCGTCGAGCTTGTTGTAGACCAGGATCTGCGGCAGATCCTGCGCGCCGATCTCGGCCAGCACGCGCTCGACCTCCTCGCGCTGTGCATCGACCTGCGGGCTCGCCGCGTCGATCACGTGCAGCAGCAGATCGGCCTGCGTGGCCTCCTGCAGCGTGGCGCGGAACGCCTCGACCAGTTTGTGCGGCAGATCGCGAATGAAGCCCACGGTGTCGGACAGCGCCACCGACTGCGCCACGCCCTGGAGGTACAGCGCGCGCGTGGTGGTGTCGAGCGTCGCGAACAACTGGTCGGCCGCATGGACGCGGGTCTTGGCCAGCGCGTTGAACAGCGTCGACTTGCCGGCGTTGGTGTAGCCCACCAGCGACACGCGCAGCGCGCCGCTCTTGGCGCGTGCCTTGCGCTGGGTGTCGTGATGGCGCTGCACCTTGGCCAGGCGCGCCTTCACCGACTTGATGCGCTCGCCGATGATGCGACGGTCGAGCTCGATCTGCGCCTCGCCCGGGCCGCCGCGCAGGCCCGCGCCGCCGCGCTGGCGCTCGAGGTGGCTCCAGCGCCGCACCAGCCGTGTCGCCACGTACTGCAGCCGGGCCAGTTCGACCTGCAGCTTGCCTTCGTGGCTCTTGGCGCGGCGGGCGAAGATCTCCAGGATCAGTGCCGTGCGGTCGGCCACCTGCACGCCGAGGTGGTGCTCGAGGTTGCGCTGCTGCGCGGGGCTCAACGCCTGATCGAACAGCACGCCGGCGGCACGATGCTCCTGGACGAGGGCCTTGATCTCGTCGGCCTTGCCACTGCCGACGAACAGCGCCGCGTCGGGCGCCTTGCGGCGCGCGACGATGCGCGCCACCGGCTGGTCGCCCGCCGACTGCGCCAGTTGCGCCAGCTCGTCGAGCGTGGGATCGAACGAAGGGTCGCCGAAATCGACGCCCACCAGCACGGTGCGCAACGCGCCCGCCTCATCGGCGGACAACGGGTCGGAGGCGCGATCCAAGGGCAAACGGTTGCCGCAGCCGCTTCAGGCGTCGCAGTCGGGCCGCCCGGCGCTCAGGCCGCGTCGGGGGTCTCGTTGGCGTGGAAGCTCACCGGACGGCCGGGCACCACGGTGGAGATCGCGTGCTTGTAGACCATCTGAGTCACGGTATTGCGCAACAGCACGACGTACTGATCGAACGACTCGATGTGACCCTGCAGCTTGATGCCGTTGACCAGGTAGATCGACACTGGCACGTGCTCCTTGCGCAGCAGGTTCAGGAACGGGTCTTGTAGCAGTTGCCCTTTGTTGCTCACGATATGCTCCGTGTTGAGAGTTCCAGCAGACCCCACGTTATCACACGGCACGCGCCGATCTCGCCGGCGGGGCCAACTTGCGGGCCGGGCGCATCCGTCATCGACCGTTGGCGGAGCCGGGAGTTCAATCCGCGGCGGACGGCTTCAGCCCGAGCGCTCGCCATCGAACGGGTTGCGGGAACTGCGCAGTTCGATGCGCAGCGGCGTGCCCACCAGCTCGAAGTGGGCGCGAATGCGCGCCTCCAGATAGCGCTTGTAGGCGTCGGTCACATGCTCGAGCGCGTTGCCGTGGATCACCACGATCGGCGGATTCATGCCGCCTTGGTGCGCATAGCGCAGCTTGGGTCGCACCGTGCCCGCGCGTTTGGGCGCCTGGTGCGCGACCGCCTCGCGCAGCAGCCGCGTCAAGACCGGCGTCGGCAGCTTGGCACGCGCCGATGCGTACGCCTGCGCGATCGCCTTCCACAACGGCGCCAGGCCCTGCCGCTTGGTGGCCGAGATGTGCAGCACGCTGGCATAGCGCAGGAAGGCCAGCCGCTGAGCCAGCGCGCGCTCGACCATCTGGCGCTGGTAGCGATCGACCGCGTCCCACTTGTTGACCGCCACCACCACGGCGCGGCCGCTCTCGAGGATGTAGCCCGCGATGTGGGCATCCTGGTCGCTGACGCCCTGCGTCGCATCGAGCAGCAGCACCACCACGTTGGCGTCGGCGATCGCCTGCAGCGTCTTGACGACCGAGAACTTCTCGACCGCCTCGAACACCCTGCCCTTGCGCCGCAGGCCCGCGGTGTCGATGAGCTCGTAGCGCTGGCCGCGGTGCTCGAATGGCACGTGGATCGCGTCGCGCGTGGTGCCCGGCTGGTCGAACGCGACCAGCCGCTCCTCTCCGAGCCAGGTGTTGATCAGCGTGCTCTTGCCGACGTTGGGCCGGCCGGCCACCGCGAGCCGGATCGGCTTGTCGACGTCAACGCCGGCGGCCTCGTGCGGTTCGAACACGCAGCCTTCGAGCGCCGCGTCGAGCAGGCTGCGCACGCCCTGGCCGTGCGCAGCCGACACCGCGTGCGGCGTGCCGAGGCCCAGCTCGTGAAACTCGGCCAGCGCCGGCGACTCGCTCATGCCCTCGGCCTTGTTGGCCACCAGCACCACCGGCTTGCCGCTGGTGCGCAGCACGCGCGCGATCTCGTGATCCTGTGCCGACAGCCCCGCGCGCACATCGACCACGAACAGCACCGCGTCGGCCTCGGCCACCGCGGCGCGCGTCTGCCTGGCCATCTCGTGCACGATGCCGGTCTCGCTGCTGGGCTCGAAGCCACCGGTGTCGACGACGATGAACTCGCGGCCTTCGGATACCGCGTCGCCGTAGTGACGGTCGCGCGTCAGGCCCGCGAAGTCCGCGACGATCGCGTCGCGCGAGCGCGTCAGCCGGTTGAACAGCGTCGATTTGCCAACATTGGGGCGGCCGACGATCGCCAGCACCGGTTTCAAGCAACTGCCTCCCAATCTCGCAAATCAAGCGGACACCGCGGATCCGGCCTGGCCGGCCTGCTGAAGTGCCTTGCTGGCCGTGCCGATCCGTTGTATCGGCCCCCGCCAGCCCGCTGCGCGGTGGTACGGATTCACCCGATGCGCATCGCGAACAGGCCGCCGTTGCGGGTGACCACGAGCACGATTTCGCCCAGCCGCACCGGCGGCGCCACCACAGCCGAGCCGTCGGTGCTCCAGCGCGCCAGCAGCCGGCCGTCATCGCGCGCCAGCGCGTGAAGATTGCCCTCGGCGTCACCCACCAGCACCGCCGCTGCAGTGACCAGCGGCCCGCTGAGGCCACGGTAGAGCAGTCTCTCCTGCGTCCAGGCGATGTCGCCGTTGACGGTTTTCCAGGCCGTGATGCGGTCGCTGGCATCGGCGCCGACCACCAGCTCGGCGTCGCCGCCGACCGGCTCGATGCCCCCGGCGTTGCGGCTCCAGCGCAGACCGGGGTTGTCGAGGCGCGCGCAGGCCACCGCCGACTGGAATGCGCGCGCGCACAGCAGATCGCCCAGCCGCAGCGGCGGGCCGATGAGGTCGGCCAGGCGCTCGATCTCGTTGGTGCCGCGTGGATTGGCGAGCGCGATATCCCACAGCACGCGACCGCGCAACGAGTCGACGCCGAGCAGGCGCGCGCCCTGGCCGACCAGCAGCGTGTTCTGGTAGGGCGCAAGCACTCCTGGCTCGGCCAGCGTCAAGGCGTCGGTCGGCCGCTGCAGACGCCACAAAGGCCGGCCGTCGAGGGCATCGAAGGCGTCGACCACGCGGTCGACCCCCATCACGAACACGCGCTCGCCGGCCACCAGCGGGGCGGTGGCGACGCGCGAATTCAATGCCTTGCGCCAGCGCGCTGTGGCCTGTTCGAACACCACCAGTTCGTTGTCGCGCGTGACCACCGCCGAGAAGCGGCCGTCGCTGCCGACACCGGCCGTCAGCGTGGTGCCGGCGTCGGCGCGCCAGCGTTCGGCGCCGCTGGCGGCATCGAGCGCGAGCACCGTGCCGTCGCCGCTGGCCACCACGAACAGGCCGTCGCGCGCCTGCACGGCCAGCGGAAACGGCACCCGGCCGATCTGCGCGCGCCAGACGACCCGGCCCGGCAACCTGGATTCGAGCGGCTCCAGCGGCGTCGGCTTGGGTTTCTCGCTGGCGCAGGCGGCCAGCAACAGCGACGCGAGCAGCAGCGGCCGCGCGCGCAGCCTCACCGCGACGCTCCCGAGGCCGCGGCCGCGACCTCTGGCGAAGCGCCCAACGCGGTGAGCTTGGCATCGATCAGCCGGCGGTACTCGACCTTGTCGTCCATCAGCTTGTAGGCCTGCCGATAGGCGGCGCGTGCGTCGTCCTTGCGACCTTGCGCCAGCAGCACATCGCCGCGGCGATCGGCGGCCAGCGCCGCGTAAGGGCCCGCGGGCACGGCGTCGAGTTGTTTGAGCGCGTCGTCGTACTGCTTGGCCTGCAGCAGCAGCGCGGCCAAGCGAAGACGGGCCAGGTTCTTGTAGTCGTCGTCGACCGCGTGGTCGAGCACCCAGCCGAGCGATGCACGCGCATCGTCGACCTTGCCCTTCTCGTCCTGCAGCTTGGCCACCATCATCGCCGCCTGCTCGGCGTATGCCGTGCGCGGATAGCGCTCCTTCAGATCGGCCCAGACGCGCGCGGTCTTGTCGAGGTCGCCTGCCCGGGCCGCGCGCTCGAACTCGTCGAACATCGCCCCGGCGTTGCCCGCCTGCTCGCGCTGCCACCACTGCCAGCCGGTAATGCCGGCGTACACCAGCAGCGCCGCGACCAGGGTCCAGGTGATGAGGTTGCCGTACTGCTGCCAGAACGCCTTCAGCGCGTCGACTTGCTCCTGCTCTTGCAGGTCGAGATGGGTGGCCATGAGGGTGTCGTCGTCTCGGATGCCGGGCCGCCGGCGCGGCGGCGATTATGCGGTGCGCAGTTCGTGGGCCCAGGCGGCCGGGTCGGCCAGCGGTCGCAGCCGCTGCGCGCCGCCGTCGGCATCGCGCAGCGGCTTGATCGCCACCATGCCATGCGCCAATTCGTCGGCGCCGAACACCAGCGCGAAGCGCGCGCCGCTGGCGTCGGCACGGCGGAACTGCGCCTTCATGCTGCCCTGGCCTTCGGGGCCGGCGGCGTGCATCTGCACGCTGACGCGCTGGCTGCGCAGCGCCTCGAGCAGCACCAGCGCACGCGGCAGTGCCGCGGCGTCGGGGATCACCGCATAGGCCATCGGCGCAGCGTCGGGCAGCGGCAGCTTCAGCTCCTGCATCAGCAGCAGCAGGCGCTCGATCCCCAGACCGAAGCCGATGGCCGGCGTCGGCTTGCCGCCGAGCTGCTCGAACAAGCCATCGTAGCGGCCGCCGCCGCACACGGTGCCCTGCGAGCCGAGCTGATCGGTCACCCACTCGAACACCGTCAGGTTGTAGTAGTCCATGCCGCGCACCAGGCGCGGGTTGACGCGGTACTCCAGCCGCACCGCGTCGAGCGCGGCACGCACGGCATCGAAGTGCGCCAGCGACTCGCGGCCGAGGAAATCCATCAGCTTCGGCGCCGCGTCGATCACCGGCTGCATCGCCGCGTTCTTGCTGTCGAGGATGCGCAGCGGATTGCTGTGCAGGCGCCGCCGCGCGTCGGCATCGAGCCGATCGGCGTGCGCCTCGAAGTGCGCGACCAGGGCGGCGCGGTGGGCCGCACGTTCGTGGCTCTGGCCCAGGCTGTTCAGCTCGAGCCGCACGTGCCGGCCTTCGACCAGGCCCAGGCCCTGCCACAGCCGCCGCGCGAGCAGGATGATCTCGGCGTCGACGTCGGGGCCGGGCAGGCCGAGTGCCTCGACGTCGAGTTGGTGGAACTGGCGGTAGCGCCCTTTCTGCGGCCGCTCGTGGCGGAACATCGCGCCCAGGGTCCACAGCCGCAGCGGGCCGTTGTACAGGGCGTTGTGCTCGATCATCGCGCGCACGATGCCGGCGGTGGCCTCCGGGCGCAGCGTCAGCTCGTCGCCGTTCATCGCGTCGCG
The DNA here is from genome assembly GCA_015075545.1 of Ideonella sp. Classification (GTDB taxonomy): domain Bacteria; phylum Pseudomonadota; class Gammaproteobacteria; order Burkholderiales; family Burkholderiaceae_C; genus JAEUPI01. The sequence continues at coordinate 889,295 of JABTUC010000001.1, forward strand.
CCAGGAGTACATCTCCTTCTCGACGATGTCGGTCACCTCGCCCAGCCCGCGCACGAACAACGCGGTGGGCTCGACCACCGGCGTCAGCAGGTACTGGTAGCCGTAGGCGCCGAGCACCTCGCGCACCACCTGCTCGAACCACAACCACAGGCCCGAGTCGGGCAGGCGCTCCTTGCGCACCACCTGCGCGGGCAGGATGTCGTTCATGCCCTTCACCGCGGGCAGCGCCGCGGCAGCGGACCTGGCAGCGGTCTTCGGGCCGGCCGCCATCACGCGGACGCCCCGGCGGCGTAGCGGCGTGCGACGTAGTCCTCGACGATTCTCTGGAACTCCTGCGCGATCGAGTCGCCGCGCAGCGTGACGGCCTTCGTCCCGTCGATGAACACCGGCGCGGCCGGCGCCTCGCCGGTGCCCGGCAGGCTGATGCCGATGTCGGCGTGCTTGCTCTCGCCCGGACCGTTGACGATGCAGCCCATCACCGCCACCTTCATGCTTTCGACGCCCGGATAGCGCGCCTTCCAGATCGGCATCTGCGCGCGCAGGAAGCCGTCGATCTGCTGCGCCAGCTCCTGAAACACCGTGCTGGTGGTGCGGCCGCAGCCCGGGCACGCGGTGACGCTGGGGTTGAAGGTGCGCAGGCCGAGCGCCTGCAGCACTTCGAGGGCGATCGCCACCTCCTGCGTGCGCGGCTCGCCGGGCTGCGGCGTCAGCGAGACGCGGATGGTGTCGCCGATGCCTTCCTGCAGCAGCAGCGCCAGCGCGGCGGTCGAGGCCACCGTGCCCTTGGTGGCCATGCCGGCCTCGGTGAGCCCGAGGTGCAGCGCGTAGTCGCAGCGCGCGGCCAGCGCGCGGTACACGCTCACCAGATCCTGCACCCCGCTGACCTTGCAGCTGATGACGATCTGCCCGCGGCTCATGCCGAGCCGGTGCGCCGCTTCGGCCGAGCCGATGGCCGAGCGCACCAGTGCCTGATACATCACCTGCCGGGCGTCCCACGGCTGCGCACGGCGCGCGTTCTCGTCCATCAGCGCGGCCAGCAGTTCCTGGTCGAGGCTGCCCCAGTTGACGCCGATGCGCACCGGCCGGTCGTGGCGCAGCGCCACTTCGATCATCTGCGCGAACTGCCGGTCGTGCTTGTCGCCCTTGCCGACGTTGCCCGGGTTGATGCGGTACTTCGACAACGCGCGCGCGCACTCGGGGTGGTCGGCGAGCAATCGATGGCCGTTGTAGTGGAAGTCGCCGATCAGCGGCACGTCGACGCCCATGCGGTCGAGCTGCTCGCGGATGTGCGGCACCGCCTGCGCCGCTTCGGGCGTGTTGACGGTGATGCGCACCAGCTCCGAACCGGCCTGGGCCAGCTCCTTCACCTGGATCGCGGTGGCGATGGCGTCGACCGTGTCGGTGTTGGTCATCGACTGCACGCGCACCGGTGCATCGCCGCCGATGGTGACCACGCGCGCACCCCACGCCACGCGCGCCTGGCGCGTGCGATGCCGCCGCGGCGCGGCACGCTCGATGGCGCAATCGGCGAGCGCGGGGTCGATCGAATTCATCGGGCCGGCCTCACTTCAGTTCGACGCGCACGATGTTGTCGCGATTCGGCGTGCCCAGCACCACCGGCTTGCCACGAAACGTCACCGCGGTCGCCGGCCCGTTGCCGATCACCAGCCGCAGCGGCAGCGCGCCGTCGAGCCCGACCGCCTCGCCCGGCGCCAACGTGCGCGACAGCAGCACGGTGCCGCGCGCATCGCGCGCTTCGACCCACGATGCTTCGCTGGCGCGCACCACGGCGATGCCCGCCGGTGGCGAGTCGGCAGCCGCACTGGCACCAGCGTCGGCCGCATGCACGGTTTCGGCGCCGGGGCCGGGCGCGGCCGGCATGGCCGCAGCGGGCTGCGCAGCCTGCGCGGCTGGCGCGGGTGCCGCTGGGGCCACCGCTGCGATCTGGCCAGGCTGCTGTTCGGGCGGCGTGCTCGTCGGCGCCGGCGTCGATACCTGAGTCGGCGCTGGTGGCACGGGCGACTTCGCCGGCGCTGCCGTGGGCAGGTCGAGCCTCGGCAGCGGCGGCAGCGCACTCCACAGCGAGCCGAGCCGCGGCCCCAACGCGAAGGCCACCGCTGCCGCCAGCAACAGCGCAACCAGCCAGAACACCGGCTGCTGCCAGAGCTGCACTTCGCCGGGTGGCTCCATGCCGGGGCGATCGCGGAACGGCGCCTTCAGGCCGCGATCGACCCGCTCGAGCAGCGCGTCGGGCACCGCCGGCAACAGTTCGAGCACCGGCTTCGCATCGATCTTCAGAGCGCGGCAAACGCTGTTGGCCAGGGCACGCACGAACGTGGCGTCGGTCAACTCGGCGTAGCGCCCGGCTTCGAGCGCCTCGAGCTTGGCCTGCGGCACCTTGATCGCCGCCGCCAGCGCCGCGATGTGCAGACCCTGGCGCTCGCGCGCCGCGCGCAGCAGCGCGCCCGCGCTGCGTGCGTCGGAGCCCGCCACCGCGCCCTCAGTCATCGTAGCGACCCCGCTCGTAGGCGGCGGTTTCGGGCGCCTGCGGGAAGCGATTGCGCAACTGGCGACCGTAGTCGCGCGCGCCGAGCTGGTTGCCCAGCTTGTTCTCGATGCGCGCGGCCAGCCACAGCGTCTGCGCGTTGGAGTACTCCGCCACCGCGTTGACGCGGCCGATGTAGAAGCGAGCGCGCTCGTAGGCGCCGCGGTGATACAGCACGTCGGCCAGATTGAACGCTGTCACCGGGCTGCTCGGGTCGAGCTCGTACGAGCGCGCCAGGCTCTTCTCGGCGTCGGCATAGGCACCGGTGCGCGCCTGGCAAACGCCCTGCGCCATCAGCGTGCGCGACAGGCCCGCGTAGCGCGGCGTCGCGATCGCCTGCTGAAACATCGCGAACGCCTCCGACATGCGCCGGTTCTGGCACAGGAACCAGCCGTAGTTGTGCATCGCGTCGGGGTCGCGCGGGTTGAGCTGCAGCGCACGCTTGAAGTTCTCCTCGGCCCGGCGAACGTCTCCCTGGCTCTGGTAGACCAGGCCACGCAGGTTGTAGGCCTCGGGCAGGTCCGGTTTCACCGCCAGCGCCAGCTTGACCTCGTCGAGCGCCGTATCGAGCTGACCGCGGGCGTAGTAGCCTGACGCCAGTTCCATGCGCACGTGCGCGCGACGATCGGCCTCGGTCTGCTCGGCACCCGAGCGCTCGTAGCTCACCGGTTCGCTGGAGGTCGTGACCGTCGACGCGCACCCCCACAACCCGCCCAACAGGGCCAGCGCGGTGATCGCATGGGCCAGCTTCGCTCGCTTCACTCGTTGCTCCTGTGGATCGTCGCCGGCCGCGCCGGCAGCAAGGGGATCGTGCCACGAGCCCGCCGCTGCGCCACGTGCGTGCGGTCACGCACCTCGCCGGCGAGCTGGCCGCATGCAGCGGCGATGTCGTCGCCGCGCGTGCGGCGCACCGTCGTGACGATGCCGGCGGCGCGCAGCACCTCGGCGAACGCCGCCACGCGTTCGCGCGGCGAACGCCTCAGGCCCGAGCCGGCGAACGGGTTGAACGGAATCAGGTTGACCTTGCACGCGACGCGATCGCGCACCAGCCGCACCAGGGCCTGCGCCTGCTGAGGCGAATCGTTGACACCGTCGAGCATCACGTACTCGAAGGTGATGAAGTCGCGCGGTGCGGCGTCGAGGTAGCGCGCGCAGGCGTCGAGCAGTTCGGACAACGGGTACTTGCGGTTCAGCGGCACCAATTGGTCGCGCAGCGCATCGTCGCTCGCATGCAGCGACACCGCCAGCGCCACCGGGCAGTCGGTGCGCAGGCGGTCGATCATCGGCACCACGCCGGAGGTCGACACCGTGACACGGCGGCGCGACAGGCCGTAGGCATGGTCGTCGAGCATCACGCGCAGCGCCGGCACCAGCGCACCGTAGTTCTGCAGCGGCTCGCCCATGCCCATCATCACCACGTTGTCGATCGCCCGCTCCTCAGCGCCCAGGCCGAAGCGCGCCCGCAGATGATGCTCGGCGAACCAGAGCTGGCCGACGATCTCGGCCGTGGTGAGATTGCGGCTGAAGCCTTGGTGGCCGGTGGCGCAGAAGCGGCAGCCGACCGCACAGCCGGCCTGCGACGAGACGCACAGCGTGCCGCGGTCGGCCTCGGGGATGAAGACGCTCTCCACCGCGTTGCCGCCACCGACGTCGAACAGCCACTTGATGGTGCCATCGTCGGAGGCCTGTTCGCTCGCCACCGGCGGCGGCGCCACCAGCGCCTGCGCCGGCAAGCGCTCGCGCAGCGAGCGCGCGAGGTCGGTCATCTGCGTGAACTCGGCCACGCCGCGCTGGTGGATCCAGCGAAACAACTGCACGGCGCGAAACGGCCTCTCGCCGAGCCGCTCGCAGAAGGCGATCAGGGCGTCGCGGTCGAAGTCGAGCAGGTTGACCACACCGAACGGGCGCCCTCAGCGGTCGTAGACGGCCATGCCCGGGAAGAAGAACGCCACCTCGACAGCCGCTGTCTCGGGGGCATCGGAGCCGTGCACCGCATTGGCATCGATGCTGTCGGCGAAGTCGGCGCGGATGGTGCCCTTGGCCGCCTTCTTGGGGTCGGTGGCACCCATCAGTTCGCGGTTGCGCGCGATCGCGTTGTCGCCCTGCAGCACTTGGATCATCACCGGGCCCGAGGTCATGAACTTCACCAGGTCGGTGAAGAACGGACGCCCCTTGTGCACTGCATAGAACGCCTCGGCCTCGCCGCGCGACAGGTGCGCCATGCGGGCGGCGACGATCTTCAGGCCGGCGGCCTCGAAGCGCGCCAGAATCTGGCCGATCGCGTTCTTGGCAACGGCATCGGGTTTGATGATCGAGAGCGTGCGCTCGACGGCCATTCAGGTCTCCTCGGAATCCAGGTGCATCAGGTCAACAAATAATTCTAGCGACGATGCGGCGTCACGCTGCGCGTGCGCCATGCACGCTCAGCGCCGGCGGCGGCCGCGGCCGCCACCACCGCCGCCGCTCATCTGCTTGTGGAAGGCATCGGCACCGATGTAGCCAACCGAGGTCTGCATCGGATCGGGCTGGCGCTCGCCGCCACCGCCCTTGCCGCTACCGCGGCGGCCACCGACGCCCAGACCGCGCGGCTTCTGCACGCCGCGCTTGTCGTAGGTCTGCTCCAGCGGGTTCGGGATCGGTCCGTCCTCGGAAATCTCGCGGCGCGGCTGCCGCGCCTCGCGAATGGCGCGGCGATCGAAGGTCTGCTGCAGCGGATTGGGGATCGAGGCGAAATCGAGATTGTCCTCGTCGTCGTGCGGCCGCGCGCCCTGCGGTGCGGGCGCGCCGTCGCGCGGGCCGCGCGGGTCGCGTCCGCGATCGCGCCGGTTGCGGTTGTTCGGCCGGCCGTTGTTCTGGTTGCCCTGCTGGCGCGGCCCGCCGACCAGGGCTTGCAGCGTCTGCATGTCGCTCGCCGGCAGATCGACCCAGAGCCCGCGGCGCAGGCCGCGTGGCAGCACGACGCAGCCGTAGCGGATGCGGATCAGCCGGCTCACCGCCATGCCCAGCGATTCGAACATGCGACGCACCTCGCGATTGCGCCCTTCGGTGATGACGACGCGGTACCAGTGGTTCGCGCCTTCGCCACCGCCGTCTTCGATCGAGCGCATCGCGGCGCGCTGGCCGTCGATGTCGACGCCTTCGAGCAGTTGTTCGCGCTGTTCGTCGCTCAGGGTGCCCAGCACGCGCACCGCGTACTCGCGCTCGACGCCGAAGCGCGGATGCATCAGGCGGTTGGCGAGGTCGCCGGAGTTGGTGAACAGCAGCAAGCCTTCGGTATTGATGTCGAGGCGCCCCACCGATTGCCACTTGCCCTCGTGCAAGCGCGGCAGGCGGCGGAACACCGTGGGCCGATTCTGCGGATCGCCGTGCGTGACGATCTCGCCGGCCGGCTTGTGATAGACCAGCACGCGCGCGCGCGGCGGCGCGATGCGCACCTTCACCGGCTGGCCGTTGACGCGGATCTGGTCGCGCGCGGTGATGCGCTGGCCGATGTGCGCGCTCTGGCCGTTGACCGTGATCTGGCCATCGGCGATCAACTGCTCCATGTCGCGCCGCGAGCCGATGCCGGCCTGCGCGAGCACCTTGTGCAGCTTGGGCGCATCGGGCATCGCCGCCAGCACGCGCTTGGCAGGCTCGGCCTGCGGCTCCGGCGCGGGCTCGCTGTCGTAGGCGCCGGACACGACATCGGAAAACCGCTCGCCCGCCTCGACCGGCGTCCAATCGGCGGGCGCAGCCGACTCGCCGCTGTCGTCGTCGTCCGTCTCGTCGTCATCGTCGAAGTCGTCGTCTGCGTCGGCGCTGGCGGTGATCTCGACGGCCGCCTGTTCGCCGCGGTTGCGCCGCCCGCGACGGCGATTGCGGTTGCGTCGCCGCGGCTGCTGCGCGTCGCCGCTGCCGGCCGACCGCTCGCCGGCCGCATCGCCCGCCGCTGCCGTGGCGGGCGGCGATGCCGCAGCGTCGGCGTCGGCACGTGGCGCATCGGATGGCGCCGGCGGTGACGCCGACAACACGGGGGCAGACGGATCGGGTTCGTTGGGATTCATGGCTGTGGTGTCGAATCGGACGGCGACGTCACCTCGTCAGGGTTTGCAATCTGCATCGGATCGGCCGCGGTCTCGGCCACCGCCTGGGCATCGAGCTCGAGCGCGCCCTGGCCATCGCCGAGCCGCGCCAGCAGCGCCGGCGGCGCGGCACCGGGCGGGCCTTGCAGCGCGGGCAGTTCGTCGAGCCGAGCCAGGCCGAGGTCGTCGAGGAACTGTCTCGTGGTGGCATATAGCGCAGGCCGGCCCGGCGACTCGCGCGTGCCGATCGCCTCGATCCAGCCGCGATCCTCGAGCTGCTTGATGATCGGCCCGCTGACGGTGACTCCGCGAATCTCCTCGATGTCGCCACGCGTCACCGGCTGCCGGTAGGCAATGATCGCCAGTGTTTCCATCGCGGCGCGCGAGTAGCGCGCCGGTCTCTCGGGGTTCAGCCGTTCGAGCGCCGCGCCGACGTCGCTGCGACTCTGGAATCGCCAGCCGCTGGCCAACGACACCAGCTCGACGCCGCGGTCCTGCCAGTCGCGCGCGAGTTCGTCGAGCAGCGCCTGGATCGCATCGGGAGCAGGCTGGTCGTCGAACAACGCGGCCATGTCGCGCAACGTCAGCGGCTGCTGCGCACACAGCAGCGCCGCTTCGAGCACATGCTTGGCCCCGAGGGTACTCATTCGTCGTTGCATCGGCCGGCCGGCGCCGCAGCGCGCCGCGATCGGCGTCCCTGGTTCGCTAGGATGTCGGCGCCACGCCCCTCGGCGCGGCAGGTTTCATGGTGCTACGTGGGCCGGCCCCGGCCGGCGTGGTGCGCGGATGTCGACGCACTGCTTTCTCATCGGCCGCCTTGGCCGATCGCTTCGGCGGCGGCCGCGCCCAAGGCGCGCTTTGGGCGTCATTGTAGCGCGCTCACCGCGCGAGCGGGCTACGGCGACAACCCCTGCTGCCAAGCACGACGCAGATCGGGCGGCAACGGGCTCTCGAAAGCCAGGGCACGGCGATCGATCGGGTGCGCGAACGCCAACCGGTGCGCGTGCAGTCCCTGGCGCTGCAGGCCCCAGCGGCCGGCACCGCCATACAGAGCGTCACCTACCAGCGGGTGGCCGCGCCACGCCAGGTGCACGCGAATCTGGTGGGTGCGCCCGCTGTGCAGCGTGCATTGCAGGCCGCAGGCGTCGTGGCCGCGCGCCAGGCAACGCACGTCGGTGCGCGCGGGCTTGCCGCCGGCGACCACCGCCATGCGCGTGCGCTGCTGCGGGTCGCGGCCGATCGGCGCTTCGATCGTCGTTTCGCGCCACGCCGGCACGCCGTGCGCCAAGGCGTGGTAGATGCGCTGCACCTCGCGCGCCGCGATCGCACGCACCAGCGCCGTCATCGCAGGCGTGGTCTTGGCCACCACCATCAGGCCGCTGGTGTCCTTGTCGAGCCGGTGCACGATGCCCGCGCGCGGCAGCGCGGCGGCGTCGCGGTGGTGCGCCAGCAGGCCATTGAGCAAGGTGCCCGACCAGTGGCCCGCAGCCGGGTGCACCACCAGGCCGGCGGGCTTGTCGAGCACCAGCAGGTGCTCGTCCTCGAAGCGGATCGACAGCGGTATCGGCTCGGGCCGGAACGCCAGGGCCTGCGCCGTCGGCCACAGCGTCACCTGCAGGTGCTGGCCGGCCTTGACGCGCCGCGCAACGGTGGCGACGGCTGCACCGTCGAGCAACACGTGGCCTTGCGCGATCACGCCCTGCAGGTGGCTGCGCGAGAACTCCGGCGCCAGCGTCGCCAGCAGCTTGTCGACGCGCTGGCCGTGCGCCTGGGCGTCGAGCCGCCACTCGCGCCGCTCGGGCTCGAGCGCATCGGGCTCGGCCGCCGCATCGTCGTCGCGATCCACCGTCGCCGACGCGGCTGTGGGGTGCGTCATTAGAATCGCCTCGCCAACTGACTGGGCCGCCGCCGCGGCCCCGATGCCCGATGAAGTGTCTGCCGTCTGCCGTCCGTGCGTTGCTGGCCGTTGCCGCGCTGGTGCTCGGTGTCGCCGGTTGCGGCTCGGCATCGCTCATCAACGACAAGGACAGCGCCGAAAAATTGTACGCAGACGCGCGCGACGAGATGGCCTCGGGCAACTACGACAGGGCGGTCAAGCTGCTCGAGCGCGTCGAGGGCAAGGCCGCGGGCTCGATCCTCGCGCAGCAGGCGGTGCTCGAACAGGCGTATGCGCAGTACCGCAGCGGCGAACGGGCCACGGCGCTGGTCACGCTCGAGCGCTACATCAAGAACCATCCGTCGAGCCCGGCGCTCGACTACGCGATGTACCTCAAGGGCATCGTCAACTTCAACGACAACCTCGGCATCCTCAGCTCGCTGTCGCGGCAGGACATCTCCGAGCGCGACCAGCAGGCATCGCGCGACGCCTACCAGTCGTTCAAGCAACTGGTCGATCAGTTCCCCGATTCGAAGTACAGCGCCGATGCCCGCGTGCGCATGGACTACATCGTCAACGCGCTGGCCGAGTACGAGCTGCACGTGGCGCGCTACTACTACCGGCGCGGCGCGTTCGTTGCGGCGGCCAACCGCGCGCAATACACGGTGCGCGAGTATCAGCAGACGCCATCGGTCGAAGAGGCGCTCTACATCATGGCGCAGAGCTACGACAGGCTCGGGCTGCCCCAGTTGCGCGACGACGCCGACCGCGTGCTGAAGGCCAACTACCCCGGCAGCTCGTTCATGCGCGACGGCATCCGCCGACGCGACAAGCCCTGGTGGCAGTTCTGGTAAGGGCGCACCCCGGGCTCGCGAAGCAGGCGCGACCGCGCTGATCAGACCCGCGCCGCGGCCAGCTCTTCGAGCCAGCCCAGCGCCTGCGCCTCGTTGTCCAGCGGCGTCATCGGCGGCAGCGCCCGCAGCAGGCGTTGCCCGTAGCCCATGCGGCGCAGGCGCACGTCGCCGATCACCAGCAGGCCACGGTCGTCCTCGTGGCGGATCAGGCGACCGGCGCCCTGCTTCAACGACACCGCAGCGTCGGCGACGAAATAATCGTCGAACGGGTCGCGTCCGCGCGCGCGCAGCGCCTGCGCGCGCGCCTGCACCAGCGGATCGTTCGGCGGCGGGAACGGCAGCTTGTCGATCAGCACGCACTGCAGCGCATCGCCGGGCACGTCGATGCCTTCCCAGAAGCTCTGCGAGCCCACCAGCACGCGGCCGCGCCCATCGGCGAAGCGCTCGAGCAGCAGCCGCCGCGGCTGGCTGCCCTGCACCAGCACCTCGAGCGCAAGGTCATCGCGCTGCGCGGCATCGCGCAGCGCCTGCGCGATCGGCTCCAGCACCCGCAAGGTCGTCGTCAGCACGAACGTGCGGCCGCCGAGCCGCCCGGCCAGCATGGCCGCCAACTCGCCGATCGCCGCCGGATGACCCGCCTCATTCGGCCTCGGCAACTGCGAGGGCACCCACACGCGTGCATGCCTGCGGTAGTCGAAAGGGCTGTCGACGCGCAGCTTGGGGGCGTCTTCGAGCGCCGCGGCTTGGCTGAACCAACTCAGCGGCTCGTCGTCGCCCAGCGTGGCCGAGGTGAATATCCAGCAGCGCGCCGCGCTCGCGCGCTGTTCGGCGAGCAATGCGCGGATATCGAGCGGCGATTCGATCAAGCGCGCATCGCGCGGCGAGACGTCGATCCAGCGCACGCGGTCGGCCGCGGCATCGCCGGCAAACGAGGCAACGCGCTGCGTCAGCTCGATAGCGCGCTGCGCCAGCCGGGCAAGGTCGGGCGCACTGCCGAGCAGGTCGTCGAGGGCATCGACGCAGCGTTGCAACGCAGCGTGCAGCGCGGCGAGCGCAGCGCCGAAAACCGGTGCTTCGGCGCGCTCGCGCCACGCCAGTTTGATGGTGCCGCGCGGCTCGCGCAGCGCTCCGGCGCAGGCCAGCCGCAGATCGCGCGCCGCGCGCTCGCAACCGGCGGCCAGCGCCGCCCAGTCGCGCAGGCCACGCGCCTGTGCCAGCCCCGCGGCCAGCAGGTCGCGCGCGAAGTCGATCAACTGGCCGCTGCCAAGTTGCACGCCGAGAAACTGCACGCCCGAGTCGACCAACTGGTGCGCCTCGTCGAACACCACGGCGTCGACCGTGGGCAGCAGCTCGGCCACGCCGCTGTCGCGCAGCGCCAGGTCGGCGAAGAACAGATGATGGTTGATCACCACCAGGTCGGCGGCCATCGCGTCGCGGCGCGCGCGCATGAGGTGGCAATCGCGGTACGACGGGCATTCGGTGCCGAGGCAGTTGTCGCGCGTCGAAGTCACCAGCGGGATCACCGGCGAGCGCTCGTCGAGCCCGCCGAGTTCGGCCAGGTCGCCGCTGCGCGTCACGCTCGCCCATTGCTCGACCCGTGCCAGCGTGCGCACCGCGAAGCGGTCGGGCAGCGTGGCGCTATCGCGCGCCTGCCGCAGGCGATGCAGGCACAGGTAGCTCGCGCGGCCCTTTAGCAGCGCCAGCCGCGCCGGCTGTCGCAGCGAGCGCCTCAGGCGCGGCAGATCGCGCAGGAACAACTGGTCCTGCAGGCTCTTGGTGGCCGTGCTGACCAGCGCCCGCCGTCCCGACAGCAGCAGCGGCACCAGATAGGCGAAAGTCTTGCCCACGCCGGTTCCCGCCTCGGCCACCAGCGCCTGGCGTTGCTCGATCGCCCGCGCCACGGCACGCGCCATCGCCAGTTGCGCATGGCGCTCGACGAACGCGGGGTCGCCGGCGGCGAGCTCGCCAGCGGCCGACAGCGCATGCACGCAGGCCTGCTCCAGTGGCTCACCCGTCGCGCCACTCATGCGCACACCTCTGGGCCGGCAACGCCGTGTCGCCTGGCGGGATGCGCTGCGCAACGGCCCTGCCAGGGCTCGACCGGCTGCCGCCCGCACGGCGCGCCCCGGGGCAGGCGCTGGGCTGCGGCTCCACGCTCACGCCGGTTCCGGCGGATCGAGTTCGGTCTCGAGCCTGACGATCTGGTCGCGCAGCAGCAGGCGCCGCTTCTTCAGACGCCGCAGCACCAGCTCGTCGACCGGCGACTGCACCGCCATGGTGTCGATGGCGCTGTCCAGATCGGCATGCGCAATGCGCAATTCGATCAGGCGGCGCTGCGGTGAATGCAGGTTCTCTTCCATCGCGGGGCGTCGGGCGCTGCGCCGGGCGGGCGGGCCCGGTTCAGCGCCGGACGGATCGAGGCGGCTGGACAACGGCAATGTGCCCCCGGACGCTGGTTTCGTCCAGCCACCCGCCGCGACGCGCACATTGCACGCTGCGACGCGAAAGGGCGAGTTTATATTCCGGCCATGCCACGCGCCCCCAAGGGCTACCGCCTGGTTGCCGCCACCGGCATCCACAAGGGCGATCGCGCCTACCAGCAAGACCAGGTCGAGATCGTCGCGCATCCACGCGTTCCGGGCTGCGCGCTGGCGGTGCTCGCCGACGGCATGGGCGGCAAGAGCGGCGGGCGCAAGGCCGCCGATCAGGTGATCCTGACGGCCAAGCAGATCTTCGAGCGCCACGCGCCGGCCAAGGACGATGGCGGGGAGATGCTCAAGCAGGTGGTGATGGAGTCGCACCTGATGATCAAGCTGACCGCCATCACCTCCGAGGAGGAGCCGCACAGCACGATCGCCGCCTACATGATCGGGCCCGATCGCGAGTGCGATTTCGTGCATGCCGGCGATTCGCGCGTCTACCACTTCCGCGGCGCCGATCTGGTCGGCCGTACCACCGACCACTCCTACGTGCAGCGGCTGATCAGCGAGGGCAAGATCACCGAGGAGCAGGCCAACACGCATCCGCAGGGCAATCTGCTCACCGGCTGCCTGGGCACGACCAACGACCCGCCGCTGGCCACCGAGCATATCGACAAGCTCGAGGTCGGCGACAGCCTGCTGGCCTGCAGCGACGGCCTGTGGCACTACTTCACGCCCAAGGAACTGGGCGCGATCGTGCACGCGCTGCCGCCGCGCGAGGCCAGCGAGATGCTGGTCAGCAAGGCGCGCCAGCGCGCGCGCGGCGCCGGCGACAATCTGTCGCTGGCGCTGGTTCGCATCGATTCGCTCACCTGACCGCCGAGGCGCCCGGCACCGGCAGCGCGGCGGCCGGCGGCCGCTGCGCCGCCCGCTCGGCGTTGCGCTGGCGCACCGCCTGCGCATGGGCGCGGGCGCGCTCGCGCCGCTCGCGCGCCTGCGCGGCGCGCGCAGCGGCCTCGGCCTCCTGCGCCACGGACTCTGCTGTCGACCGCGTCTCGAAGTGCTTGCCCGATCGCGCGGCCGGCGACTGGCGGGGCGGACGCACCTGCGCCGGCGGCATCGACGCCGCGCTCTGCGCCTCCCGGGCCGCCGCCAGTTGTGCCTGCTTGTGGGCGATGCGTTGCCGCCGTTCGTCGGCGCGGCGCCTGCGCTGCGCGTCGTCGAGCGCCGCCTGCTCGCGCGCCACGCGGTCGAGCGTGGCGCGGCGCTCGGCTTTGGCCTTGTCGACACAGCTCGTGACGGCGAAGCGGTGCTCGCATTCGCGCACGGCCTGTTCGTAGCGCACCTGCGCGGCGTCTCTTTCGGCCGCCAGGCGTGCGCGTGACGCCTGCTCCGGCGCTGCGCCGTCGGCCGCCAGCGCCCTCAACGAGGCCGCCAGGCAGGCCACGAAGCAGGCGCGGCGCAACGAAGCGGGATTCATCGCCGCCTTTCAGGTCAGTGCCGTCTCGACGTCGCGCCGCTGCAGCGCGAGGTAGGCCGGCGTCTGCATCTCGAGCAGGCGCGACACCGTGCGCGGGAACTCGTGCACCAGCGGGCCATCTTCGTACAGCGCCTCGGGTGGCACGGCCGCCGAGACGATCAGCTTGACGCGGCGGTCGTACAGCACATCGACCAGCAACGTGAAGCGACGCGCCTCGCTGGCCAGCCGCGGCGGCATCTGCGGCACGTTGGACAGCAGCACGGTGTGGAACTGCTGCGCCAGCTCGAGGTAGTCGTTCTGCGAGCGCGGCCCGCCGCACAGCGTTGCGAAGTCGAACCACACCACGCCGCCGGCGCGGCGCAGCGCGCGCAGCTCGCGGTGCTCGATGCGCAGCAGCGGATCCTGGTCGCGCGCCTCGGCCAGGTGCTCGAACGCGTGCTGCATCGCGGCGTCGGCGGCAGGCCCGAGCGGCTGGTGGTACATCGTCAGGCTCTGCAGCGTCGCGCGGCGATAGTCGACACCGTTGTCGACATCGACCACCTCGAGCTTCTCCTCGAGCAGCGCGATCGCCGGCAGGATGCGCTCGCGGTGCAGGCCGTTGGGGTACAGCTCGTCGGGGCGGAAGTTCGACGTCGTCACGATCGACACCCGGTTGGCGAACATCGACTCGAGCAGCCGGTGCAGGATCATCGCATCGGTGATGTCGGCGATGTGAAACTCGTCGAAGCAGATCAACCGGTGTCGCCGCGCGACGCGCCGCCCCAGCTCGTCGAGCGGATCGGCCATGCCCTTCAGCTCCTGCAGTTCGCGGTGTACCTCGCGCATGAACTCGTGGAAGTGCAGCCGCGTCTTGCGCGTCAGCGGCACCGCCTGGAAGAAGCAATCCATCAGGAAGCTCTTGCCGCGCCCGACCCCGCCGTACATGTAGACGCCGCGCGGGATCGGCGGGCGGACGAGCCAGTCGCCGAGCCGCCTCAAGACTGGCTCGCTCCCCCCTGGGGGGACGCCGGCATCGGCCGGCAAGGGGGCTCGCAGGAATTTCGTGACCGCGTTGCTGCGCCGCGCCTTGTAGTCGGCCCACTCGTTCTCGCAGCGCTCGAGCGCGTCGATCGCGCGCAGCTGCGCCGGGTCGCTCCGGTAGCCGCGTTCGGCGAGCGTGCGTTCGTAGAGCTCGCGGACCGGCACGTCAGCGGGCGGGCGTGGCGGCCGTCATCAGAGGTTCAGCGTGCGCTTGTCGACCGCCAGCGCCGCCTCCCGGGTCGCCTCGCTCAGCGATGGGTGCGCGTGGCAGATGCGCGCGATGTCTTCGGACGACGCCTTGAACGACATCGCGACCACCGCCTCGGCGATCAGCTCGGAGGCGAGCGGCCCGATCACGTGCACGCCGAGGATCTCGTCGCTCGCCGCGTCGGCGACGAACTTGACGAAGCCGGTGGTGTCGCCCAGCGCGCGTGCGCGCCCGTTGGCCTTGAACGGGAACTGCCCCGTCCTCACCGCGCGCCCCGCGGCCTTGGCCTGCGCCTCGGTCTGGCCGACCCAGGCGATCTCCGGCGAGGTGTAGATCACCCACGGAATGGTGTTGAAGTCCACGTGCCCGTGCTGGCCCGCGATGCGCTCGGCCACCGCGACGCCCTCTTCCTCGGCCTTGTGCGCGAGCATGGGGCCGCGCACCACGTCGCCGATCGCCCACACGCCCGCGAGGTTGGTGCGGCACTCGTCGTCGACCACGACCGCGCCGCGCTCGTCGAGCTTCAAGCCCACCGCGGCCGGGTTCAGGCCCGCGGTGTGCGGCACGCGGCCGATCGAGACGATCAGCCGCTCGACTTCGAGCGTGGCGGCGGCGCCCTTGGCGTCGGTGTAGGCGACGCTGACGCCCTTCTTCGTCGCCTTGACCTCGCCGATGCGCACGCCGAACTGCAGCTTCAGCCCCTGCCTGCCGAAGGCCCTGAGCGCCTCCTTGGCCACTGCCTCGTCGGCCATCGGCAGCAGCGACGGCAGCGCCTCGAGGATCGTCACCTCGGCGCCGAGCCGGCGCCACACCGATCCCATTTCGAGACCGATCACCCCCGAGCCGACGACGCCGAGCGTCTTGGGCACCGCGGGGATGCGCAGCGCGCCGTCGTTGGACACGATGCGGTCTTCGTCGAACGCGGCGCCGGGCAACTGGCGCGGGCTCGAGCCGGTGGCAACGACGACGTGGCGCGCCGTCAGTGTCTCGCTGGCCGCGCCGGCCACCGCGATCTCGTACCCGCCGTCGACGGCCTTCACGAACGAGCCGGTGCCGTGGAAGAACGCGACCTTGTTCTTCTTGAACAGGTAGGCGATGCCGTCGTTGTTCTGCTTGACGATGGCGTCCTTGCGCGCGAGCAGCTTCTTCAGATCGAGCTTCAGCGCGCCGACATCGATGCCGTGGTCGGCGAAGTGGTGTCCCGCCTGCTCGAAGTTCTCGCTCGACTGCAGCAACGCCTTGCTCGGGATGCAACCGATGTTGGTGCAGGTGCCGCCGAGCGCCGGGCCGCCCGCGCCGCTCTTCCAGTCGTCGATGCAGGCTGCGCTCAGGCCGAGCTGGGCGGCGCGGATCGCCGCGATGTAGCCGCCAGGGCCGCCGCCGACGACGACGACGTCGAATGCTTTGTTGGTCATTTCGGATTCGTTCTCGTCAATGCGAGAGCTTGAGGGTGACGACGCCGCCGACGATCAGCAGCACGCCGAGGGCGCGCAGCAGCGTGAGCGCATCGCCGAAGAACATCACGCCGATCAGGAAGGTGCCGGCGCCGCCGATGCCGGTCCACACCGCGTAGGCCGTGCCGATCGGAATCTCGCGTTGCGCCAGCCACAGCAGCCAGCCCGACAGCGCCATCGACCCGATCGCGAACACGATGCCCCAGGCCTTGTAGCCGGGCTGCTGCGACAGCTTGAACCCGACCGGCCAGCCGATCTCGAACAACCCGGCAGCGAGCAGGTGGATCCAGGCCATCAGCGGACGCTCAGATGTCGAACAGCAGGCGCGCCGGATCCTCCAGCGCCTCCTTCATCGCCACCAGGCTGAGCACCGCCTCGCGGCCGTCGACGATGCGGTGGTCGTAGCTCAGCGCCAGGAAGTTCATCGGCCGCACCACCACCACACCGTTCTCGACCACCGCACGGTCCTTGGTGGCGTGCACGCCGAGGATCGCGCTTTGCGGCGGGTTGATGATCGGCGTCGAGAGCATCGAGCCGAACACGCCGCCGTTGCTGATCGAGAAGGTGCCGCCGGTCAGCTCCTCGATGCCGAGCTTGCCGTCGCGCGCCTTGGCGCCGTACTCGGCGATCTTCTTCTCGATGTCGGCGAAGCTCATCTGGTCGGCGTTGCGCAGGATCGGCACCACCAGGCCGCGCGGACTGCCCACCGCGATGCCGATGTCGAAGTAGCCGTGGTAGACGATGTCGTTGCCGTCGACGCTGGCGTTGACGATCGGGTAGCGCTTCAACGCCGCCACCGCGGCCTTGACGAAGAAGCTCATGAAGCCGAGCTTGACGCCGTGCTCCTTCTCGAAGCGCTCCTGGAAGCGCTTGCGCATCTCCATCACCGGAGCCATGTTGGCCTCGTTGAAGGTGGTGAGGATCGCGTTGGTCGCCTGCGACAGCAGCAGCCGCTCGGCCACGCGCGCGCGCAGCCGTGACATCGGCACGCGCTGCTCCGGGCGATCGCCGAAGTTCGCCACGACCGGTGCGGCGACCACGGGCAGCGCCGGGGCCGGCGGCACAGCCGTCTTCGCCGGCACCGGTGGCGGCGGCGCTGGCGGCGCAGCGCCGAGCACGTCGCCCTTCGTGATGCGGCCGTCCTTGCCGGTGCCCGCGACCGAACCCGGCGCGAGGCCACGATCGGCCATCAGCTTGGCCGCTGCCGGCATCGCGACGCCGGCTTTGGCGGCGCCGGCGCTCGGGGCAAGAGATGAGGTCGGCGCCGCTTGCGGCGCCGCAGGCGCAGGCGTCGGCGCGGCAGCGCCGGCGACCGCCTTCGTGTCTATTCTCGCGAGCAACTGGTCACTGGTGACGGTGGCACCGTCGGGCGCCACCAGCTCGGTGATCACGCCGTCGACCGGAGCCGGCACTTCGAGCACCACCTTGTCGGTTTCGATCTCGACCAGGATCTCGTCCATCGCCACCGTGTCGCCGGGCTTCTTCTTCCACTGCATCAGCGTGGCTTCGGCCACCGATTCGGAGAGCTGCGGAACCTTGACTTCAACGATTGCCATGTCTTCTTCTCGTTTCGCTCGATCGGTCTGATGTCCATCGGCCCGGCACGAAGCGCCGGTGTCCGATGCGCGCAGCGGTGGCAGCGCCAGGGCGCCGCCACCGCATCACTTGCTCAGCACGAAGCCTTTCAGCTTGCCCAGCGCCTGGTCGAGCAGCGCCTTCTGCTGCTCCTGGTGCAAGTGCGCGTAGCCCACCGCCGGTGACGCCGAGGCGGGTCGGCCCGCGTAGCCCAGGCGCTGCCCGTCGCTCATGTTCTCGTGGATCTGATGCTGGATGAAGAACCACGCCCCCTGGTTCTGCGGCTCGTCCTGGCACCACACCACCTCGGTGGCGTTGGGGAAGCGCTTCATCTCGGTGGCGAACGCCTTGTGCGGGAACGGATAGAGCTGCTCGACGCGCAGCACTGCGACGTCCCACGCCTTGCGCTGGTCGCGGAACCTGATGAGGTCGTAGCCGACCTTGCCCGAGCAGGCGATCACGCGCTTGACCTTCTCGGCCTCGACCTCCGCACGGGTGGGCCCGATCACGGTCTTGAACTCGCCCTTGGTGAAGTCCGACAGCGGCGAGGTCGCATCCTTGGCGCGCAGCAGCGATTTGGGCGTCATGATGATCAACGGCTTGCGGAACTGGCGCACCATCTGGCGGCGCAGCAGGTGGAAGATCTGGCTGGCCGAGGTGGGCTGCACGACCTGCATGTTGTTCTCGGCCGCCAGTTGCATGAAGCGCTCGAGCCGCGCCGACGAGTGCTCGGGCCCCTGCCCCTCGTAGCCGTGCGGCAGCATCAGCGTCAAGCCGTTGACGCGGCCCCATTTCACCTCGCCCGAGGCGATGAACTGGTCGATCACCACCTGCGCGCTGTTGGCGAAGTCGCCGAACTGCGCCTCCCAGATCACCATCGTGTTGGGGTCGGCGCTGGCGTAGCCGTATTCGAAGCCGAGCACCGCCGCCTCGGAGAGGATCGAGTCGATCACCACGAACGGCGACTGCCCGTCGGCCACGTGCTCCAGCGGCGTGTAGGTGCCGGTGTCCCATTTCTCGCGGTTCTGGTCGTGCAGCACGGCGTGGCGGTGCGTGAAGGTGCCGCGCCCGCTGTCCTGGCCCGACATGCGCACCGCGTAGCCCGAGGCCACCAGCGAGGCGAAAGCGAGATGCTCGCCCATGCCCCAGTCGACGTTGATCTCGCCGCGGCCCATCGCGGCGCGCTCGGCCACCACCTTCTCGACCAGCGGATGCAGCTTGAAGTTCGTCGGCACCGTGGTGATGCGCTCGGCCAGCCGCTTGATCTCGGCCAGCGGCAGCGCGGTGTCGGCCGCATCGGTCCACTTGCGACCGACGAACGGTGCCCAGTCGACCGCATACTTGCTCTTGAAGTTGGTGAGCACCGGTTCGATGGTCTCCTTGCCGGCCTCCAGCGCGGCTCGCAACTCCTTGACCATCTTCTCGGGGCCGTCGGCGCTGAGCACGCCCTGCGCCACCAGCTTGTCGCCGTAGAGCTTGCGCGTGCCCGGATGCGCGGCGATCTTCTTGTACATCAGCGGCTGCGTCATGCTCGGCGTGTCCTGCTCGTTGTGGCCGAGCTTGCGGAAGCACACGATGTCGACCACCACGTCCTTCTTGAACTGCTGGCGGTAGTCGAGAGCGATCTGCGTGCACAGCACCACGCTTTCGGGGTCGTCGCCGTTCACGTGCAGCACCGGCGCCTCGATCATCTTGACCACGTCGGTGCAGTACAGCGTCGAGCGCGAGTCGCGCGGGTCGCTGGTGGTGAAGCCGATCTGGTTGTTGATCACCAGGTGCACCGTGCCGCCGGTGTAGTAGCCGCGCGTCTTGGCCAGCGCCAGCGTCTCCATCACCACGCCCTGGCCGGCGAAGGCGGCGTCGCCGTGCACCAGCACCGGCAGCACCTGGTCGCCGAGCTTGTCGCCCCGGCGGTCCATGCGCGCCTTGACCGATCCCTCGACCACCGGGTTGACGATCTCCAGGTGGCTCGGGTTGAACGCCAGGCTCAGGTGCACCGAACCGCCGGGCGTCGAGATATCGCTCGAGAAGCCCTGGTGGTACTTGACGTCGCCGGCGGGCAGGCTCTCCGGGGCCGTGTGCTCGAACTCGGCGAACAAATCCTTGGGCAGCTTGCCCAAGGTGTTGACCAGCACGTTCAACCGGCCGCGGTGTGCCATGCCGATCACGATCTCCTGCACGCCCTTCTCGCCGGCGCGCTGCACCAGCTCGTCGAGGCTGGCGATGACGCTCTCGCCGCCCTCGAGCGAGAAGCGCTTCTGACCGACGTACTTGGTGTGCAGGAAGCGCTCCAGGCCCTCGGCGGCGGTGAGCTTGTCGAGAATGCCGATCTTCTGCTCGCTGTTGAAACTCGGCTGGCTGCGGATCGACTCCAGGCGCTGCTGCCACCATCGCTTCTCGGTCGGCTCGGTGATGTGCTGGAACTCCGCGCCGATGGTGCCGCAGTAGGTCTCGCGCAGCGCCAGCACGATCTCGCGCAGCGTCTGGTGCTCGTCCTGGGTGAAATAGGTGTTGGTGGCCGAGAAGGTGATGTCCATGTCACTCTCGGTCAGGTCGTAGAACGCCGGCTCCAGTTCGGGGATGCGCGGCCGCTCGGCGCGCTTGAGCGGGTCGAGATCGGCCCAGCGCGCGCCCAGCGACCGGTAGGCTGCGATCAGCGACTGCACGTGCACCTGCTTGCGCGCAACCGCCAGCTCCGCGGCGCTGGCCTTGAGCGCGAAGGCGTTGGCCTTGGCGCGCTGCGCGAACGACTCCACCACCGACGCGTGCGGCACGTCGCGTCCGAGCGTGCCGTCGGCCGCGGGCACGTGCTGCAGCTTGTCGAAGTAGGCCCGCCAGGCGTCGGGCACGCTGCCCGGGTTGTCGAGGTAGGCCTCGTAGAGTTCCTCGACGTAAGGGGCATTGCCCCCGAACAGGTACGAATTCGCCCTGTACTCCTGCATCATCTTCGCTCACCTCTCGCCCGCGGTTTCCACGGGCTCACAGATGGGTTGCGCAACCTTCCGCGTCCCGGCTCGACCGGTTGGCGGACTAGCGACCCGCCTTTGCTGGGGCGCCCAGCAAAGGGAGGACACGGAAAGGACCTAACGACTCATGCCAGGGGCACTGTAGCACCGTCGCCATGCCCCTCGTCGACGCCATTTGGGCCGCAAGGCCAGCGCAATTCGACGGCGCCGCCTGCCCTGGCGCCGCCGCGCGACCGAGGGCTAATCCGGTCGGCACGCCGGCTGCGGCCGACTACGATGGCGGCCTTCTCACCCAGGAGCCACTTCATGAGACTGAAGGCCATGCTGGCCGCAGCGGCCGTTGCGATGACTCTGACGGCGCCGCTGCACGCCGCCAACCTGCGCTGGGCTGCGCAGAACGACATCCTGACGCTCGATCCGCACTCGCAGAACCATGCGACGACCAACGCGATCCTGATGCACTCGTACGAAGGGCTGACACGCTACAACGAAAAGTACGAGGTCGAACCCTGTCTGGCGACCAAGTGGACCTTCGTCAGCCCGACGCAAGTGCGCTTCGAGCTGCGCAAAGGCGTCAAGTTCCAGGATGGCAGCCCCTTCAGCGCCGACGACGTGGTGTTCAGCTTCGGGCGCATCAAGCAGCCGCAGGGCACGATGCAGATCTACGTCACCGGCATCGCCGACATCAAGAAGATCGACGATCACACGATCGACGTGATCCTGGCGGCGCCCAACCCGATCCTGCTGCGCAACATCATCGACTTCCGCATCATGAGCAAGGCGTGGTCGGAGAAGAACAAGACCACCAACGTGCAGGACTACAAGGCCAAGGAGGAGAACTTCGCGTCGCGCAACGTCAACGGCACCGGCCCCTACAAGATCCTGAGCTGGCAGCCCGAGTCGCGCGTGGCGATGGCGATCAACGACCAATGGTGGGACAAGCCGCGCGGCAACGTGACGCAGGTGCTTTACACGCCGATCAAGAGCGACTCGACCCGCATCTCGGCGCTGCTGTCGGGCGACGTCGACATGGTGACCGATGTGCCGACGCAGGACATCGACAAGCTGCGCGCCGACAAGCGGCTCAAGGTGGTCGACGGCCCCGAGGTGCGCACCATCTTCATCGCGCTCGATCAGGGCAGCAACGAGCTGAAGTACTCCAACGTCAAGGGCAAGAACCCGTTCAAGGACAAGCGGGTGCGCGAGGCGCTGAACCTGGCGGTCGACCGCGAGGCGATCAAGCGCAGCATCATGCGCGGGCTGTCGGTGCCGGCCAACATCATGGTGGCCCCCGGCGTCAACGGCTACAGCACCGAGCTCGACAAGCCGCTGAAGGCCGACGTCGCCAAGGCCAAGAAGCTGCTGGCCGACGCCGGCTACCCCAACGGCTTCGAGTTCCAGCTCAACTGCCCGAACAACCGCTACGTCAACGACGAGAAGATCTGCGTCGCGCTGGTCTCGATGTGGGCCAAGGTGGGCCTCACGGTCAAGCTCAATGCCGAGGGCATGGCCACCTTCATCCAGAAGGTGCAGAACTTCGACACCTCGGCCTACCTGCTCGGCTGGGGCGTGGCCACCTACGACGGCCAGTACTCGCTGCAGTCGCTGGTGCGTACGCGCACCTCCGGCGCCGACGGCAACTTCAACTTCGCCAAGGTCAGCGACGCCAAGGTCGATGCGCTGGTCGACGCGATGAAGACCGAGACCGACGTGGCCAAGCGCAACGGCATGATCCGCGACGCGCTGATCCGCACGCGCGACGAGTATCTGTTCGTGCCGCTGCACCACCAGATCCGGCCGTGGGCGATGAAGACCAACGTCACCACCGTGCACCGCTCGGACGATCGGCCGGAGGCACGCTTCACTTCGGTGAAATGACCCACCCCCGAGGCGGCCTGTCGGCCGCCTCCCCCTCGAGGGGGCGACACCAGCGGACCGGCAGAGCCGGATCCGCGGTGTCTGCTTGACGGGCGCTTGCGCCCTGCGGGCGCCTCGCTCGCTGCGTTCGATCTAGGCGAGCGCGTTCTTCACTACACGCCCGGCCTGCACGATGAGGCGGATGCCTTCGTCGGGCCGCGCCAGCATCGACAGTTCGCGCGTCGGGTCGCCGTCGACCAGCAGCACGTCGGCCCAGGCACCGGCGACGAGTTCGCCCAGGCGCCCTTCCTCGCGCAGCAGTTGCGCCGCGGTAAAGGTGGCGCTGCGCAGGATCTGCACCGGGCTCATCGCCGGGCGCCGCAAGTCGAATTCGCCCGACTGGCGCGCGTGCATGTGGCCGAGCAGGTCGGTGCCGAACACCACCGGCACGCCTTCGGCCACCGCGAGCCGCACCGATTCGATGCCGCACGCACTGACGCTGGCGAGCTTGCCCAGCATCTGCGCCGACCAGCCCAGGCGCTCGCCCTCGTCGGCCAGCGCCGCGTAGGTCGACAGCGTCGGCACCAGGAAGGCGCCTTCGGTCTTCATCACCCTGGCGGTCGCGGCGTCGATCAGGTTGCCGTGCTCGATCGAGCGTACGCCGGCCTGCACGGCGCGCGTCACCGCGCGCGGCGAGTAGGCGTGCGCCATCGCGTAGAGGTTTGCGGCCTCGGCCTCCTCGCAGGCGGCCTTCAGTTCGTCGAGCGAGAACTGCGTGCCTTCGAGCGGATCGCTCGGGCTGGCGATGCCGCCGCCGGCCATGATCTTGATCTGGTTGGCACCATTGCGCACCTGCTCGCGCACCGCGCGCCGCACCTCGCCGACGCCGTCGGCGATGGCGCCGATCAGCCCGAGGCCGGCGCAGGTGCAGAACATCTCGCGCAGCCGCGCGCCCTTGGGGCGCATGTCGGCGTGCCCACCGGTCTGCGAGATCGGAAAGCCGGCGATGTACAGGCGCGGCCCTTCGAACAGGCCCTTGGCCACCGCCTCCTGCAGCCCGAAGTCGGCCCCGGCAGCGTCACGCACGGTGGTGAAGCCGCGCTGCAGCATGTCGCGCAGGATTCGGCTCGACTCGGCGACGACCAACGAGGGCGGCTTCAGCGCCTGCCCCATCAGGTCGTGCATGGTCGCGGTGACGTGCACATGCGCGTCGATCAGGCCCGGCAGCGCGACGCGACCGCCGCCATCGATGCGGCGCGCCGTGTCGACCTTGCGCGGCTCGGACGTGACCTCGGCAATGCGCCCGTCGTCGATCACGATGCGCGACGGCGCCCCGAGCATGCCGCGCCGGCTGTCGAACGGCCGCACGTTGTCGATCAGCAGCCGTTCCATCGCTGCGCCTCGCGGGTCAGACGGTAGCCAGCAGCCGCTCGCGCGCGGCGTCGAACTCGCGCTTCAGGCGCGCCACCAGCTCTCGCGCCGGCACCACCGCCTGCACCGCGGCGATGCCCTGGCCGCAGCCCCAGATGTCCTTCCACGCCTTGCCCTTGGAGCCGTAGTCGCTGCCAAAGCTCATGCGGGTCGGGTCGCTCTGCTCGAGGTTGTCGGGGTCGAGCCCGGCGGCACGGATCGACGGCTTCAGGTAGTTGCCGTGCACGCCGGTGAACAGGTTCGAGTAGACGATGTCGTCGCTGCTGCACTCGACGATGCACTGCTTGTAGGCGTCGCTGGCGCGCGCCTCGTCGGTGGCGATGAAGGCCGAGCCCACGTAGGCGAAGTCGGCGCCCATCGCGAGCGCCGCCAGCACGGCGCCGCCGTTGGCGATCGCGCCCGACAGCGCCAGCGGGCCGTCGAACCACTGGCGGATCTCCTGCACCAGCGCGAACGGGCTCTTGACGCCGGCATGACCACCGGCACCGGCGGCCACCGCGATCAGGCCGTCGGCGCCCTTGTCGACCGCCTTGTGCGCGAAGGCGTTGTTGATGACGTCGTGCAGCACGATGCCGCCCCAGCCGTGCACCGCGTCGTTGACATCGGTGCGCGCGCCCAGG
The DNA here is from genome assembly GCA_015075545.1 of Ideonella sp. Taxonomy (GTDB): domain Bacteria; phylum Pseudomonadota; class Gammaproteobacteria; order Burkholderiales; family Burkholderiaceae_C; genus JAEUPI01. Next base: position 913,662 of record JABTUC010000001.1, read on the forward strand.
CTGGTGATTACGATCGGCACCTTGTGCTTCGCGCACACCGCCATGTCGTGCTCGAGCCGGTTGTTGCTCTTGTGCACGATCTGGTTGATCGCGTACGGCGCCGCCGGCCGATCGGGATGGGCGCGGTTCCACGCGGCCAGCCCATCGGCGATCTCGGCCAGCCATTCGTCGAGCTGCTCGGCCGGGCGCGCGTTCAATGCCGGCATCGACCCGACGACGCCCGCCGTGCACTGCGCGATCACCAGCTTCGGGTTGCTGACGATGAACAGCGGCGCGCCGATGATCGGCAGCGGCAGGCGCGCAAGCGCGGGCGGCAGCGCCATGCTCAGAACGCCTCCAGCGCCATGCCGGTGACGCCGGCAGCGCCTTCGACAACGCTGTCGCGCAGCCCGGGCACCTGGGTGAGGATGTGGTCGGCATAGAAGCGAGCGGTCAGGATCTTCGCGCGCATGAACTCGGCCTGCTCGCCGGCCGCAACGCGTTGCTCGGCCGCCAGCAGCGCGCGCGCCATCTGCCAGCCCGCCACCAGGTTGCCCGCCAGCATCAGGTACGGCACGCTGCCGGCGAACGCCGCGTTGGGGTCGGTCCTGCCCTTGTCGACGATGTAGTCCACCACGTCGACGAAGGCCTGCCGTGCGGAACGAAGCCGCTTCAGCATCACCGCGGCATGCTCGCTGCCGCTGCCGGCCAGCTCGCCCTCGGTGGCCTCGATCTGCGCGGCGACCGCGCGCGCCACCGTGCCGCCGTCGCGCATCGTCTTGCGGCCCACCAGATCGTTGGCCTGGATGGCGGTTGTGCCTTCGTAGATGGTGAGGATCTTGGCGTCGCGCAAGTGCTGCGCGGCGCCGGTCTCCTCGATGAAGCCCATGCCGCCGTGCACCTGCACGCCCAGGCTCGCGACCTCGAGGCTCATCTCGGTGCTGAAGCCCTTGATCAGCGGCACCAGGAACTCGTAGAAAGCCTGGTTGCGCTGGCGCGACTGCGCGTCGGGGTGGGCGTGTGCTGCGTCGTACGCGGCAGCGCCCACCAACGCCATCGCGCGGCACGCTTCGGTATAGGCGCGCATCGTCATCAGCATGCGCCTGACGTCGGGGTGGTGGATGATCGTCGCCGCGCGCGGCAGCGAGCCGTCGACCGGGCGACTCTGCACGCGCTCGCGCGCATAGGCCACCGCCTTCTGGTACGCACGCTCGGCCACCGCGATGCCCTGCACGCCCACCGCAAAGCGCGCGGCGTTCATCATCACGAACATGTACTCGAGGCCGCGGTTCTCCTGGCCGATCAGGTAGCCAACCGCGCCGCCCTTGTCGCCGTACTGCAGCACGGCGGTCGGGCTCGCCTTGATGCCGAGCTTGTGCTCGATGCTGACGCAGTGCACGTCGTTGTGCGTGCCGTCGGCCAGCACCTTGGGGCAGACGAACAGCGAGATGCCCTTCACCCCCTCGGGCGCGCCGGCGACGCGCGCGAGCACGAGATGGACGATGTTGTCGGCCATGTCGTGTTCGCCATAGGTGATGAAGATCTTGGTGCCGAAGATCTTGAAGCTGCCGTCGGGTTGCGGCTCGGCGCGCGTGCGTACCAGCGACAGGTCGGACCCCGCCTGCGGCTCGGTGAGGTTCATCGTGCCGGTCCACTGGCCCGACACCATCTTGGGAATGAACTGCTGCTGTTGCTGCGGCGAGCCGGCGGTCAGCAGCGCTTCGATCGCGCCGTCGGTCAGCAGCGGACACAGCGCGAAGCTCAGGTTGGCGCTGTTGAGGATCTCGGTGCACGCCGCACCGATCGTCTTGGGCAGGCCCTGGCCGCCGAACTGCGTCGGATGCTGCAGCCCTTGCCAGCCGCCTTGGGCAAACTGCTCGAACGCCGCCTTGAAGCCCGGTGTCGTGCTCACCCGGCCGTCGTGCCAGGTCGACGGCTCGGTGTCGCCGGCACGGTCCAGCGGCGCGACCACCTGCTCGTTGAAGCGTGCGCACTCCTCGAGCACCGCCTGCGCGGTGTCGAGCCCCGCCTCCTCGAAGCCCGGCAGCCTGGATACGGCGTCGAGGCCAGCCAGCTCCTTCATCACGAACAACTGGTCGGCAACCGGTGCGCGATAACTCATGACGCGTCTCCAGTCGACGCGGGCGCCGCTGCGCCCGCTGGTTGAATCACAGCAGCTTCACCAGCTCCGGCACGGCGGTGAACAGGTCGGCCTCGAGCCCGTAGTCGGCAATCGAGAAGATCGGCGCCTCCGGGTCCTTGTTGATCGCCACGATCACCTTGCTGTCCTTCATGCCCGCCAGGTGCTGGATCGCGCCGCTGATGCCGCACGCGATGTAGAGCTGCGGCGCGACGATCTTGCCGGTCTGGCCGACCTGCCAGTCGTTGGGCGCGTAACCGGCGTCGACCGCGGCGCGGCTGGCGCCGAGCGCGGCGCCGAGCTTGTCGGCCAGCGGCGTCAGCACCTCGTTGAACTTCTCGCTCGAACCCATCGCACGGCCGCCGCTGACGATGATCTTGGCGGCGGTGAGTTCGGGCCGGTCGAGCTTGGCGATCTCGGCGCCGACGAAACTCGACAGGCCGCTGTCGGCCACCGCCGCCAGCGTCTCGACCGCGGCGCTGCCGCCACTGGCCGGCGCGGCGTCGAAGCCGGTGGTGCGCACGGTGATCACCTTGATCGGGTCGGCACTTTGCACGGTGGCGATGGCGTTGCCGGCGTAGATCGGGCGCTCGAAGGTGTCGGCGCTGGCGATCTTGCTGGCGTCGCTGATCTGCGCCACATCGAGCAGCGCCGCCACGCGCGGCGCCACGTTCTTGCCGTGCGCGGTGGCGGGAAACAGCAGATGGCTGTAGTTCCTGGCCCCTTCTCCAAGGACCGCCAGCACCTGCGCGGCGACGTTCTCGGCCAGTTGCTCGGCGAGGCTCGCGCCGTCGGCGTGCAGCACTTTGGCCACGCCGGCGATCTTGGCGGCGGCAGCGGCAGCGCCGGCGGCGTTTTGGCCGGCCACCAGCACATGCACGTCGCCGCCGCAGGCGAGCGCGGCGGTCACGGTGTTGAGCGTGGCACCCTTGAGCGTGCCGTGGTCGTGTTCGGCAATGACGAGGACACTCATTCAGATCACCTTGGCTTCGTTCTTCAGCTTGGCCACCAGCGTGGCGACGTCGGGCACCTTGACGCCGGCGCCGCGCTTGGGCGGCTCGCTGACCTTCAGCGTCTTGATGCGCGGGGCCACGTCGACCCCCAGATCGGCCGGCTTCAAGGTCTCGAGCGGCTTCTTCTTGGCCTTCATGATGTTGGGCAGCGTCACGTAGCGCGGCTCGTTGAGCCGCAGGTCGGTGGTGATCACCGCCGGCAGCTTCAGCTTGATCGTCTCGAGCCCGCCGTCGACCTCGCGCGTGACCTGGGCGCTGCCGCCTTCGACGACCACCTTGGAGGCGAAGGTGGCTTGCGGCAGCTTGGCCAGCGCGGCGAGCATCTGGCCGGTCTGGTTGCAGTCGTCGTCGATCGCTTGCTTGCCCAGGATCACGAGGCCGGGCTGCTCCTTGTCGACCAGCGCCTTCAGCAGTTTGGCCACCGCCAGCGGCTGCAGCTCTTCGCTGGTCTCAACGAGGATCGCGCGGTCGGCGCCGATCGCCATCGCGGTGCGCAGCGTCTCCTGGCATTGCGCGACGCCGCAGCTCACCGCGATGACTTCGGTGACGACGCCCTTCTCCTTCAGCCGCATCGCCTCTTCGACGGCGATCTCGTCGAACGGGTTCATGCTCATCTTGACGTTGGCGATGTCGACGCCGCTGCCGTCGCTCTTGACGCGCACCTTGACGTTGAAATCGACCACCCGCTTGACGGGGACCAGTACCTTCATGACGCGAGGCTCCTGAAAGCGTGAATGCGTGTGCTGTCGAACGGACGATTCTAGGTTCGACGCTGCGGCACCGCGGCAAAAACGAACGATCGTTCGCTTCGAATTCTATGCGAGCCGGGCACCCCCGGCCGTCGCGCGCCGAACGCTACGCGCTGGCCGCTGCTGCGCTGGCGCCGCGGCGCACGTCGATCGGCCGGATCGCCAGCCAGCCGATCACGAAGAACAGGCCGGTCGAGACGATCGCCAGCCGGTGGTTGCCCGCGGTGGCCCAGGTGACGGCGCCGTAGGTGAGCGGGCCGACGATAGACGCCAGGCTGGTGGCGAACGTCCACAAGCCGAAGTACTCGCCCAGGCGCTCGCGCGGCGCGAACACGCCCACCATCGCTCGGCCTGCCGACTGGCTCGACCCCATGCACAGGCCGGCGATCATCGCCGCCACCCAGAACAGCGTGGCCGTGGTCGCGGCATAGGCCAGCACGGTCATCACCACCCAGCCGATCAGCGTGGTGCCGAGTGCGAGCTTGTGGCCGATGCGGTCCTGGAAGTAGCCGAAGGCGAACGCGCCGAGTGCCGCCGCGATGTTGACCAGGAAGACCAGCAGCATCGTCTGCGTCTGCTTGAAACCGAGCACCTGCTCGGCGTACACCGCCGCCAGTGCGATCACCACGGCGATGCCGGCCTGGTAGAAGAAGCCACACACCATCAACCACACGAAATCGGAGTAGCGCCGGGCTTGCGCCCAGGTTTCGCGCAGGCGCACCAGCGAGGCGGCGAAGCCCTCGCCGGCGGCAGCGAGCTGCGGTTGCGCGCGCTCCTTCAGCAGCACGAAGGTGGCCACCGACGCGATGCCGTAGACCACCGCGGTGATCCACATCGTCACCGGTACGAAGTCGCTTGCCTTGTCGCCGCGCTGCTGCGCCGCCAGCACGTAGGCGAGCGACAGGCCGAGCGTCAGCATGCCGCCGAAGTAGCCGAAGCTCCAGCCCCAGCCCGACACCCGGCCGAGCGCAGCGGGCCGGCTCAACTCGGGCAGGAAGGCTGCGGTCAGCGATTCGCCGTAGGCATAGAACAGGTTCGACAGCACGATCAGCACGACGCCGAGCAGCACGCTGCCGGGGCCGACGAACGCCAGACCGGCGGTGCACACCACGCACAACGCGGTGGTCAGCATCAGCAGCCGCTTCTTGGCCGCCCGCACGTCGGCATAGGCGCCGAGCGTGGGCATCGTCACCATGCAGATGGCACGCGACAGGCCGAGCGCCGCGGTCCACAGCAGGGTCGCCCAGTGCGCACCGCCGGCGACCGCGGCGACGAAGTAGGCGTTGAACACCGCGGTCAGCACGACCGTCGTGTAGCCCGAGTTGGCGAAGTCGTACATCGCCCAACCGAACACCTCGCGCTTGCGCACGCCGTCGTTCAACGCTGCTTGCGGGAACCAGGCCATGCTCACCTCGACGCTGCGTCGGCGCACCGGAGGGCGCCGGGGATTGCGCCACCCATCGAGGCGTGGTGCCCGGAGCGGGGATCGAACCCACATGCCCTCTTTCGAGGGCGGCGGATTTTAAGTCCGCTGCGTCTGCCAGTTTCGCCATCCGGGCCCGCGCGATCGCCGGCGATTATCGCGGCCGCGTCGTGCCGCGACAGCACAGACGCGATGTCCGGCGTCAGATCGGCGCCTGATCCGGCGGGTACGAGGTGATCGACGCCTTGCGCATGAAGGCGCCCGCCGGGTTGTTGGCGATCGCGCCCTGGCCGGTAATGCCGAGGAACTTGCCGGTCGATCGACCGCTGGCGAAGTTGAAGAAGAACACCGACGCCACCGGTATCCGAAACTCGCGGAAGGTGAACAGGTACTGCTCGTCGTCGAACTTGTAGTAGCTCGCGAGATCGACGTCGCCGTGGCCGCGCTGCACGCCCACCAGGCACTGCCAGGCGTAGCGCCGGGAGTTCAGATAGGTGTGCTCGTAGGTGTGGTGCGGGCTGTAGGTCTGCCAGGTGCGCAGACCGATCAGGTCGCGCGTCTCGTGCGGCGCGACCCCGCTCGCCTTCGACGGATCGTCGCCCAGCGTGCCGACCCAGAAGTCCTGCGGCACGCGCGGCTCGCCGGCGGCTTCGTCGGCACCGATCACGCGGCAGCGGACCGCCAGCACGCGCAGGCTGCGCGTGTTGACGATCACGGTCAGCGCCTCGGTCGGCCGGCTCGCCTGCAACAGATCGATGAAGTAGGTATCACCGGCCACCTCGATCGCTTCGTACCAGTCGGTGCCGCCGCCGTCGCGCCCGCCTTCTTCGCGCCATTGCAGCTCGTGCGCCGAACGCGGCTGCAGCACCAGCACGAACTCGGGCAGTCGCAGCCGCAGGGTGCGGCCGACTAGCGCATCGGTGGCGGGCAGCCGGTTGGTCGCGATGCCGGCGGCGAAGTCGTCGTAGTTCTTCCAGTCGGCGGGGCGGGTCTGGGTCATTCGCGGCGTCTCCTGACGGGTGCTCAATGGGTGAACGCGAGCGTCGGCAGATCGACCGCCGATGCGCCGCCGTCGACCAGCAGCGAGACGCCGCTGATCATCGATGCCTGCGAGGAGGCGAGGAACAACGCGGCCTGCGCGACTTCGTCGGCACTGGCGGCGCGGCGCAGCGGCACGTCGCGGGTGACCAGCGCGTAGGCGGCGTCGAGATCGGGCAGCTTGTGCTTGGCCATCAGCGCGGCCATCTGCCGGTCGGCCAGGTCGGTTCGCACCCAGCCCGGGCTGACCGCGTTGACGCGAACGCCCTGCGGGCCGTAGTCGCGCGCCAGCGAGCGCGTGAGGCCGATCAGCGCATGCTTCGTCGTGACGTAGCCGACGACATGGGGGCCGGCGAAGTGGCCCGCGAGCGACGACACGATGACGATGCTGCCCTTGCGTGCAATGAGCTCGGGCATCGACTCGCGGGCGCAGACGAAGGCGGTGTCGAGGTTGACGCGCATGGCGCGGGCCCACGATTCGTCGTCGGTGTCGACGACGCTGCCGGGCGCACTGCCCCCGGCATTGGCCAACAGCACGTCGACGCCGCCGAACGCCGAACGCGCAGCGGCCAGCGCCTGGCGCACATCGGCAGCGTCGGCCGCGTCGCCGGGCACCGCGAGACCGCCCAGCGGCGCGGCCACCGCCTCGAGCGGGCCTGCGCGGCGGCCCATCAGCACCACCTTGCCGCCGGCAGCACAGAACTGGCGGGCAGCGGCCGCACCGATGCCGGTGCCTCCGCCGGTGATCAACGCCACCTGACCCTCGAACACGCCCATGCCTGCCTTTCGCAACGGATGCCCGCTCAGCGCGAGCCGGAGAGAACGAAATCGCCGCAGCGCTCGGCGATCATGATCACCGGCGCGTTGGTGTTGCCGCTCATGATCGTCGGGATCACCGACGCATCGCACACGCGCAGGCGCGCCACGCCGCGCACCCGCAACTGCGGATCGACCACCGCCTGCGGGTCGACCCCCATCTTGCAGGTGCCCACCGGGTGGTACACGGTCTTGGCGCGCTGGCGCACGTAGTCCTCCAGCGCGTCGTCGGTCACCGCCGCGTCGTGGCTCGGCTCGAGCTCCTCGCTGACCAGCTTGCTCATCGACGGCGCGCGCAGGATGCGCCGCGCCAGCTTGACGCCGCGAACGAGCGTGTCGACATCGGCCTGCTCGCGCAGGGCCCCGGCGTCGAACAGGATCGGCGCCATCGGGTCGGTGCTGCGCAGGCGCACGCTGCCGCGCGACTTCGGATGCAGGAAGCACGGGTTCAGCGAAATGCCGTGGCCACCGATCGGCTCGCGATCGACGTCGCCCACCAGCGTCGGCAGCACGTGGAACTGCACGTCGGGTCGGCCGCCGCCCAGCGTGTCGACGAAGCCGCCGCACTCGACCACGTTGGAGGTCAACAGGCCGCTGCGGAACAGCTTCCACTGGATGCCGTGCTTCAACGCCTTGAAGCCCTTGTCGTTGCCGGCGAGGCTGATCGGGTGGCGCGCGCGCCCGTAGACGCCGACCTCGAGGTGGTCGTGGTAGTTGCCGCCGACGCCGGCCAGATCGCACGCCACCGGAATGCCCAGCGACTGCAGGTGGTCTGCCGGGCCGATGCCCGAAAGCATCAGGATCTTCGGCGTCGACAGCGCCCCGGCGGCCAGGATGACTTCGCGCGTGGCCGACGCCGTCGCCGTGCCAGCCTTGGTGCGGTACTCGACTCCGGTGACTTCGGTGCCGCTCATCGACAGCTTCAGCACATGTGCGCCGGTCAGCACGGTCAGGCGCGGGTTGTCTTGCACCGCGGCCAGATAAGTCGCCGCCGTGCTGCCGCGCTGACCGTCGAAGGTGGTGCTCTGGTAGAAGCCCACGCCGGCCTGATGCGCGCCGTTGAAATCGTCGTTGTAGGCGAAGCCCACCTCCTGCGCACCCTTGACGAATGCCAGGCAAAGCGGGTGACGGTAGCGCGAGTCGCTGACCCTCAGCGGACCCTCGGTGCCGTGCAGCGGCTCCGACAGGCGCTGGTTGTTCTCGGCTCGCTTGAACACCTCGAGCACTTCGTTCCAGCCCCAGCCGGCGCAGCCCTGGCGCACCCAGCCGTCGTAGTCGTCGCGCGCGCCGCGCATGTAGACCATTGCGTTGAGCGAGCTGCCGCCACCGAGCATGCGGCCCTGCGGCACGGCCATCTTGCGCCCGGCCGCTGCGGCCTGCGGCTCGGTCTGATAGATCCAGCTGCGTTCGGTGCCGATCACCCGCACGAAGGTGGCGGGCATCTGGACGAACATCGACTGGTCGTCGGGGCCCGACTCGAGCATCAGCACCGAATGCCCGGCCCGCACCAGCCGGTGCGTGATCACGCAGCCGGCCGAGCCGCCGCCAACCACCACATAGTCGTAGCCCTGCTGCACCATGCTCTCGTCCCGAAGCCGGCGGAATCGGAGCATTCTTCGCCAAAAGAGCAGGCCCGGCTTGACCGAGAGCGCACCCTCATTGCAACGCCGCTGGCCGGCATGCGTGAAGGCCTGTGCGGCGCCGGCGCGGGCCGTGCAGCGCTAGCTCGGGGCGCGCCAGGCGGCGCTATGGCACCGCTCGCCGCTGGAGCGGTTCGCGCGCGCGGAATGCGGGTGGCTGACCACGGGGCGGCCGTGGCAGATCGGGTGTGGAGGCGCGAGCCGGAGTCGAACCGGCCTCAACGGATTTGCAGTCCGGTGCATAACCGCTTTGCTATCGCGCCGTGAGGGCGTCGATTCTCCCATAAGCCGTCGCGCGCTCGGGCGCTCCGAAACGGCGAAGGGGAAGCGCTGGCTTCCCCTTCGTGCGTCGTCTGGAGCGGGAAAGGAGTCTCGAACTCCCGACCTCAACCTTGGCAAGGTTGCGCTCTACCAACTGAGCTATTCCCGCGAGGGGCCGGACGCGAGCCCGGCGCAGGCGCGAATTATAGCCACGGCATCCGTGAAGCAAGCCCCTTCACTTGCCGGATCGTCAGTGCGAGCGCACCTCGCCGCCGAGTGCCGGCTTGGGTGTCTCGACTGCCTTCTCGGGCTCGACCTTGGGCGCCTCCTCGTCGGGCAGCGGCTGTGGTGCGGCGGTGAGCGCCACCTCGAGCACGCGATCGATCCAGCGCACCGGCACGATCTCGAGGTGGTTCTTCACGTTCTCCGGGATGTCCTGCAGATCCTTGACGTTCTCTTCCGGAATCAGCACGGTCTTGATGCCGCCGCGGTGAGCGGCCAGCAGCTTCTCCTTCAGGCCACCGATCGCGGTGACCTCGCCGCGCAGCGTGATCTCGCCGGTCATCGCCACGTCGGCACGCACCGGGATGCCCGTGAGCGCCGAGACGAACGCGGTGGTCATCGCGATGCCTGCGCTCGGGCCGTCCTTCGGCGTGGCGCCGTCGGGCACGTGGATGTGGATGTCGCGCTTGTCGAACAGCTCGTCCTTGATGCCCAGCCGCTGCGCGCGGCTGCGCACCACCGAACGCGCGGCCTCGACCGACTCCTTCATCACGTCGCCGAGCAGGCCGGTGCGGATGATGTTGCCCTTGCCGGGCATCACCGCAGACTCCACCGTCAGCAGATCGCCGCCGACCTCGGTCCACGCCAGGCCGACCACCTGGCCGACCTGGTTGCGCTTTTCGGCGCGGCCGAAATCGAACTTGCGCACGCCGAGGTACTCGTTGAGGTTCTCCTCGGCGACCACGACCTTGCCGACCGTGGTCTTGAGCTGGATGCCCTTGACCGTCTTGCGGCAGATCTTGGAGATCTCGCGCTCGAGCGAGCGCACGCCGGCCTCGCGCGTGTAGTAGCGGATGATGCCGCGGATCGCGCTCTCGGTGACCTCGAGCTCGTCTTCCTTGACGCCGTTGTTCTTGCGTTGCTTGGGCAGCAGGTAGCGCTGCGCGATGTCGACCTTCTCGTCCTCGGTGTAGCCCGAGAGCTTGATGATCTCCATGCGGTCCATCAGCGCCGGCGGGATGTTCAGCGTGTTGGCGGTGGCGACGAACATGGTGTCGCTCAGGTCGAAGTCGACCTCGACGTAGTGGTCGCTGAAGGTGTGGTTCTGCTCGGGGTCGAGCACTTCGAGCAGCGCCGACGACGGGTCGCCGCGGAAGTCCATGCCGAGCTTGTCGATCTCGTCGAGCAGGAACAGCGGGTTGCGCGTGCCCACCTTGGTGAGCGACTGCAGCACCTTGCCCGGCATCGAGCCGATGTAGGTGCGGCGGTGGCCGCGGATCTCGGCCTCGTCGCGCACGCCGCCCAGCGCCATGCGAACGAACTTGCGCCCGGTGGCGCGCGCCACGCTCTGGCCGAGCGAGGTCTTGCCGACGCCGGGTGGCCCCACCAGGCACAGGATCGGCGCCTTCACCTTGTCGACGCGCTGCTGCACCGCGAGGTACTCGAGGATGCGCTCCTTGACCTTCTCGAGGCCCGCATGGTCCTCGTTGAGCACCTGCTCGGCGTACTTGAGGTCGTGCTTGATCTTGGTCTTCTTGCTCCACGGCAGGCCGACCAGGGTGTCGATGTAGTTGCGCACCACGGTGGCTTCGGCCGACATCGGCGACATCAGCTTGAGCTTCTTCAGCTCGCCCTCGGCCTTCTTGCGCGCCTCCTTGGACATGCGCGCGGCCTTGATCTTCTTCTCGAGCTCCTCGAGGTCGGCACCCTCCTCGCCGTCGCCGAGCTCCTTCTGGATCGCCTTGACCTGCTCGTTCAGGTAGTACTCGCGCTGGCTCTTCTCCATCTGCCGCTTGACGCGGCCACGGATGCGCTTCTCGACCTGCAGGATGTCGACCTCGTGCTCGAGCAGTTCGAGCAGCTTCTCCAGCCGTTTGGCCACCGAGTCGAGGTCGAGCACCGACTGCTTGGCCTCGAGCTTCAGCGGCAGGTGCGCGGCGATGGTGTCGGCGAGGCGGCCCGGATCGTCGATGCCGGCGATCGAGGTCAGGATCTCGGGCGGGATCTTCTTGTTGAGCTTGACGTACTGGTCGAACTGCTGGGTCACCGCGCGGCGCAGCGCCTCGACCTCGGGCGTGGTCTCGCCCGCGGGCTGGATCGGCGACACCTCGGCGACGAAGTGCTCGCCGGTGTCGGCGATGTGGCGCGTCTCGGCGCGCTGCAGGCCCTCGACCAGCACCTTCACGGTGCCGTCGGGCAGCTTGAGCATCTGCAGGATGCTCGACACGCAGCCGACCGCGAACATGTCTTCTGGGCGCGGCTCGTCCTTGCCGGCGGCCTTCTGCGCCACCAGCATGATCTGGCGACCGCCTTCCATCGCCGCCTCGAGCGCCTTGATCGACTTCGGGCGGCCGACGAACAGCGGAATCACCATGTGCGGGAAGACGACCACGTCGCGCAGCGGCAGCAGCGGCAGCGTCACGGGATCGGGCGGAAGGATCGGATGTCCGGACATCTAGGACCTCACTTTCTCAGGCCGACATGAGGCCTGAGGCAACGAATGCAAGGATCGGCGCGCTGCAGGTCTTGGACGGCAGGCCGCGCCCGGGGTTTCATGGGTCAGGCGCTGGCCTTGGCCTGTTCCCGATACACCAGCAGGGGCTTGGTGCCGTCTTCGACGTTGTGTTCGTCGACCACCACCTTGGCCACGCCGTCGAGCGTGGGCAGGTCGAACATGGTGTCGATCAGCACGTGTTCCATGATCGAACGCAGGCCGCGCGCGCCGGTCTTGCGCTCGAGCGCCTTGCGCGCGATGGCCGCCAACGCCGACGGCCGGATCTCGAGCTCGACGCCGTCCATGCCGAACAGCTTCTGGTACTGCTTGGTCAGCGCGTTCTTCGGCTCGGTGAGGATGCGCACCAGCGCGTCCTCGGTCAGCTCGCCGAGCGTCGTCACCACCGGCAGGCGACCGACCAGCTCGGGGATGAGCCCGAACTTGATGAGATCCTCGGGCTCGGTGTCGCGGAACACGTCGGCCGCGCGCTTCTCGCTCTTGCTGTGCACGGTGGCGCCGAAGCCGATGCCCGAGCGCTCGGTGCGGTTCTGGATCACCTTCTCGAGGCCGTCGAACGCGCCGCCGCAGATGAACAGGATGTGGGTGGTGTCGATCTGCAGGAAATCCTGGTTCGGATGCTTGCGGCCGCCTTGCGGCGGCACCGAGGCCATCGTGCCCTCGACCAGCTTGAGCAGCGCCTGCTGCACGCCCTCGCCCGAGACGTCGCGCGTGATGCTGGGGTTGTCGGACTTGCGGCTGATCTTGTCGATCTCGTCGATGTAGACGATGCCGCGCTGCGCGCGCTCGACGTCGTAGTTGCAGTTCTGCAGCAGCTTCTGGATGATGTTCTCGACGTCCTCGCCGACGTAGCCCGCTTCGGTGAGCGTGGTGGCGTCGGCGATCACGAACGGCACGTTGAGCAGCCGCGCCAGCGTCTGCGCCAGCAGCGTCTTGCCCGAGCCGGTGGGGCCGATCAGCAGGATGTTGCTCTTGGTCAGTTCGACGTCGTCCTTGCCGCCGAGGTGCTTGAGCCGCTTGTAGTGGTTGTAGACGGCCACCGACAACGTGCGCTTGGCGATCTCCTGGCCGATCACGTACTGGTCGAGGATGCCCTTGATCTCCACCGGCGTCGGCAGCTCAGACTTCGCCGCCCGCGCGGCACCGGACTCCGCCGGAGCCTCGTCGCGGATGATGTCGTTGCAAAGCTCGATGCACTCGTCGCAGATGAACACCGACGGGCCGGCGATGAGCTTCTTCACCTCATGCTGGCTCTTGCCGCAGAAGCTGCAGTACAGCACCTTCTCGCCAGTGGCGCCCTTCTTGTCGGCCATGGGTGTCTAGCTTGCGATTCGCCGCGATGCCGGGTTGAATGGATGATATGCCAAGCCCGAGCCGCCCCCGAACGCACCCCGACGCAGCGGCCGACGCCGGCTGCCGTGAGGCTGTGGATTACGCACGCTTGTCGAGCACCTGGTCGATCAGGCCGTACTCCTTGGCCTCGGTGGGCGACATCCAGTAGTCGCGCTCCATGTCGGCGGCGATCTTCTCCACCGACTGGCCGGTGCGCTCGGCGTAAATGCGGTTGAGTTGCTCGCGTGTCTTGAGGATCTCGCGCGCCTGGATCTCGATGTCGGCTGCCTGCCCCTGCGCGCCACCCGAGGGCTGGTGGATCATCACCCGCGAATTGGGCAGCGCCGCGCGCTTGCCGGATGCACCGGCCATCAGCAGGAACGACCCCATGCTGGCGGCCATGCCGAGGCACAGCGTCGACACGTCGGGCTTGATGAACTGCATCGTGTCGTAGATCGACAACCCGGCGCTGACGCTGCCGCCCGGCGAGTTGATGTACAGCGAGATGTCCTTGTCGGGGTTCTCGCTCTCCAGGAACAGCAGCTGCGCCACCACCAGGTTGGCGGTGGCGTCGTTGATGCCGCCGACCAGGAAGACGATGCGCTCGCGCAGCAGCCGGCTGTAGATATCGTAGGCGCGCTCGCCGCGGCCCGATTGCTCGATGACGATGGGCACCATGCCCAGGCCGGTGGTCTCGTGCACGCTCATGCCTGCGCCTCCATCAGCTCGGCGAACGCCAGCGCCTTGTCGACCACCTTCGCGTGATTCATCACGTACTGCATCACATTGGACTCCACCACCACCGCCTCGACTTCGGCCATTCGCTTGCGGTCGGACAGATACCAGCGCATCACCTCGGCCGGCTTCTCGTAGCTTTGCGACAGCTCCTCGATGTGCGCCTGCAACTGCTCGGGCTTGGCCTGCAGGCTCTGCTGGCGAACCAGTTCGGTCACCACGAGGCCCAACCGCACGCGCCGCTGCGCCTGTGCCTCGAAGAGATCGGCAGGAATCGGCGCCTGCTCGGCATCCTTGACGCCACGCTGCTTGAGATCCTCGCGCGCGGCGGCGGTCATGCGGTCGACCTCGGCGGCGACCAGCGACTTCGGCACCTCCAACTCCGCGCGCTCGACCAGCGCATCGAGCGCGGCGGCCTTGTTGCGGCCGAGGATGCGGAACTTCACCTCGCGCTCGAGGTTCCTGCGCACGTCGGCGCGCAACGCCTCGGTGTCTCCCGAGGCGATGCCCAGCGCCTTGACGAACGCCTCGTTCACCTCGGGCAAATGCTGCGCCTCGATCTTCTTCATCGTGACCAGGAAGTCGGCCTCCTTGCCGGCGACGTCCTTGCTGCCGTAGTCGGCGGGAAACTGCAATGGAAAGGTCTTCGACTGCCCCACCTGCATGCCGCGCACCGCCTTGTCGAACTGCTCGAGCATCTGGCCTTCGCCGATGATGAAGGCGAAGCCTTCGGCCTTGCCGCCGGCGAACGCCTCGCCGTCGATCTTGCCTTCGAAATCGATCGTCACGCGGTCGCTCTCGGCTGCACCTTCGGCGGCGGGGCGCTGCGCGAAGCTGCGCCGCTGCTTGCGCAGGATGCCGATCGTGCGGTCGATCGCCGCGTCGTCGACCTCGCAGCGCACGCGCTCGACCTCGGCCGCCGCCAGGTCGCCGAGCTTGACCTCGGGATAGACCTCGAAGGTGGCGTCGAACGACACGCTGCCCTCCGGCGCATCGCTCTTGGGCGTGATGCGCGGCATGCCGGCCACGCGCACCTTGGCCTCGTTGGCCGCCTGCTCGAACGCGGCGCCGATCTTGTCGTTCATCACCTCGTACTGCACGGAAGCGCCGTAGCGCTGCGCCACCACCGACAGCGGCACCTTGCCGGGGCGGAAGCCGTCGGCCCGCACCGTGCGCGACAGCTTCTTCAGGCGCGCCTCGATCTCGGCGCTGATCTCCTGTGCCGGCACGGTCAGCGTGATGCGGCGTTCGAGTTTTTCGAGGGTTTCGATCTGCACTGCCATGTTGGCCTTCGGTTGCTCGAGGATTGTGGTGCGCGGGGCCGGACTCGAACCGGCACGCCGGTAAGGGCGTCAGGACCTAAACCTGGTGCGTCTACCAATTTCGCCACCCGCGCGAGGGTGCTGGATGGAAAGCGGGGTCGCCTCAGGACGACCCCTTTTCAGGTGGAGGTGGCTTGAGGCAGATTCTAGCGTTCGCGCTTCACGCGGAACCACGCCGCGTACATCGCCGGCAGCGACAGCAGCGTCAGCGCGGTGGCGACGATCAGCCCGCCCATGATCGCCACCGCCATCGGGCCCCAGAACACGCTGCGTGTCAGCGGGATCATCGCCAGCACCGCGGCGGCCGCGGTCAGCACGATCGGCCGGAAGCGGCGCACCGCGGCCTCGACGATGGCGTTCCAGGCATCGACACCCTTGGCACGGTCTTGCTCGATCTGGTCGA
The DNA here is from genome assembly GCA_015075545.1 of Ideonella sp. GTDB lineage: Bacteria > Pseudomonadota > Gammaproteobacteria > Burkholderiales > Burkholderiaceae_C > JAEUPI01. The sequence continues at coordinate 929,247 of JABTUC010000001.1, forward strand.
TCAGGATCACGGAGTTGCGCATGATCATGCCCATCAGCGCGATCACCCCGAGCAACGCGACGAAGCCGAACGGGCGGTTCAGCAGCAGCAGCGCGGCGGCCACGCCCACCAGCCCCAATGGCGCGGTCAGGAACACCAACACCGAGCGCGAGAAGCTCTGCAACTGCAGCATCAGCAGCGTCATCATGATGAACAGCATCAGCGGCACGCCGGCGACGATCGCACCCTGGCCCTTGCGGCTCTCTTCCACCGCCCCGGCCACCTGGATCGAGTAGCCCGCCGGCATGCGCGCCTGCAGTTGCTGCATCCGCGGCCACAGACGCTGCGTGACGGTGGCTCCTTCGATGCCGTCGGCCACGTCGCCTTGCACGGTGACGGCGAACTTGCGGCCCTCGCGCCACAGCACGCCGGGCTCGAAGCCGAAGCCGATCTGCGCCACCTGCGTCAGCGGCACCGAGCGTCCGCTCGCCGTGGGCAGGTTGGCGTTGCCGAGGTCGGTGATGGCGTTGCGCTCGCGCAGCGGCTGCCGCAGCACGATGTCGACCAGCTTGTCGCCTTCGCGGTACTGGCCGATCGTGGTGCCCGACAGGATGGTGCGCGACGCCTGTGCCACCGACTGGCTGCTGACGCCGATCGCGCGCGCCTTGTCCTGGTCGACCTCGAGCTGCAACGCCTTGACCGACTCGTTCCAGTTGTCGTTCACGCCGCGCATCGCCGGATCGGTGGCGACGATGACGCGCGCCTCGTCGGCCCAGGCGCGCACCTGTTGCACGTCGGGACCCAGCACGCGGAACTGCACCGGATACGGCACCGGCGGCCCGTTGGGCAGCAGCTTGACGCGGCCGCGCACCTCGGGAAACTCGTCGGCCAGCAGCGCGGGCAGCCGCCGGCGCAGCAGTTCGCGCTGCTCGAGGCTGCGTGCCAGCAGGATGCTCTGGCTGACGTTGCTCTGCGGGAAGATCTGGTCCAGCGGCAGGTAGAAGCGCGGCACACCCGAACCGATCCACACGCTGACCGATTCGAGGCCCGGCTCCTTCAGCATGCGTTGCTCGAAGCGGCGCGCGACCGCTTCGCTCTCCTGGATGGTCGAACCTTCGGGCAGCCACAGATCCACCAGGATCTCGGGCCGGCTCGAATCGGGGAAGAACTGCTGCTGCACCTTGGCCATGCCGGCCAGCCCGAGCGCGAAGGTGAGCGCGGTGGCACCGATCGTCAGCCAGCGATGCTGCACGCACCAGTCGACCAGTACGCGAAAGCGCGAGTAGAACGGCGTGTCGAACAACTCGTGCACCTGGCCGCCGGCGCGGCTGCTGGTGCGCAGCAGCGCCGCGCCGAGAAACGGCACGAAGTACACCGAGACCAGCCATGAGATCAGCAGCGCCGCCGAGGTCACCGCGAAGATCGCGAAGGTGTACTCGCCGGTCATCGACCTGGCCAGGCCGATCGGCAGGAAGCCCGCCGCGGTGATCAGCGTGCCGGTGAGCATCGGCATCGAGGTGATCTCGTAGGCGAACGACGCCGCGCGCGCCTTGTCGTAGCCCTCCTCGAGCTTGCGCACCATCATCTCCACCGCGATGATCGCGTCGTCGACCAGCAGCCCGAGCGCGATGATCAGCGAGCCGAGCGACACCTTGTGCAGGCCGACGCCCCAGTAGTACATGGCGATGAAGGTGATCGCCAGCACCAGCGGGATCGTGATGCCCACCACCAGGCCCGGCCGCATGTCGATGCGCAGCGGCCGGGTGTGCAGCCCGAGGCTCACGAAGCTGACCGCCAGCACGACGACGACCGCCTCGATCAGCACGCGCACGAACTCGCCCACCGAGCGCGACACCGCGCGCGGCTGATCCTGCACCTGCATCAGCTCGATGCCCGCGGGCAGGTCACGCCGCAGCGCGTCGGCCCTGGCGTGCAGCGCGTCGCCCAGCGCGACGATGTCGCCACCCTTGGCCATTGCCACGCCCAACGCGATCACCGGCTTGCCCTGATAGCGCACCTTCACCGCCGGCGGGTCGACCGTGGCGCGCCGGATGTCGGCGATGTCGCCCAGGCGCAGGCTGCTGGCGACGCCGCTCGCAGGATTGATTGCGCGAATCGGAAAGCGCCGCAGTTCGTCGACCGAGTCGAAGGCGCCGGCCACTCGCACCTGCAGGTTCTGCGCGCCGGCGTTGAGCAGGCCCGCGCCCTCGACCGCGTTCTGCGCACCGAGCTGCGCGATCACCTGGTTCAGGTCGAGACCGAGCTGCGCCAGGCGCTGATGCGAGATCTCGACGAACAGCTTCTCGGGTTGCACGCCGAACAACTCGACCTTGGCGACATCGGGCACGCCCAGCAGCGCCGAACGCACGTCATCGGCGAATTCGCGCAGTTCCTCGTCGCTGAAGCCGTCGGCCGACAGCGCGAAGATCGAACCGTAGACGTCGCCGAAGTCGTCGTTGAACAGCGGCCCGATCACGCCTTGCGGCAGCGTGCCGCGCATGTCGCCGACGCGTTTGCGCGCCTGGTACCAGGTGTTGGCCACCTCCTTCGGCGGCGCACTGTCGCGAAGCTGCAGGATGGTCAGCGACTCGCCGGGCTTGGTGTAGCTGCGGATGATGTCGGCATAGGGCACCTCCTGCAGCGTCTTCTCGATGCGGTCGGTCACCTGCTCGGCCACCTGCCGTGCACTGGCGCCAGGCCAATACGCCTGCACCACCATCGCACGGAAGGTGAACGGCGGATCCTCGTCCTGGCCGAGCTGGAAGTAGGCGGCGAACCCCAGCACCATCAGCACGATCAGCAGGTAGCGCGTCAGCGCTGCATGCTGCAGTGCCCAGCTCGAGAGGTTGAAGCGCTGCGCCTTGCTCGCGCCGACGACCGCGGACATCGGCAGCCCCTGCCTCAGCGCGATGCGATGCTGGCTCGCGCCGCGGTGTGGCCCGCGGCGGCGCCGCGCTCGGCGTACAGGCGCACCTTCTGCCCGGGGCTCAGCACGTGCACGCCGGCGACCACCACCGTCTCGCCGGGCGACAGCCCGGCGGCGATCACCACCTCGTTGCCTTCGGCGCCGGCCACGCGCACGGCTTGCGCCGTGACTGTCATGCGCTCGCGGTCGAGCCGCCACACCGTCGGCGCACCCTTCAGCTCGAATACCGCAGCCAGCGGCAGCTTGATCTGGCCGGCCACGCGCGGCGCCTCGACTCGCACCGTCGCGGTCTGCCCGAGCCGTACGGCCGCACGCCCGACGTCGGCCTTGACGACGAAGGTGCGCGTTGCCGGGTCGGCGGCGGCGGCCACCTCGCGCACCGTGGCGGCGATCGGCGTCGCGCCGTCATTCCAGAGCTGCACCTGCAGCGCACCCGTCTTGCCGGCCAGCGCGCGCATCTGTGCCACGCGATCCTCGGGCACGTTGAAAACCACGTCGCGCGGGCCGTCGTGCGCCAATCGCACCACCGGCGCACCTGCGGCCACCACTGCGCCGGGCTCGGCGTCGACGCCGGTGATGACGCCCGATGCGTCGGCCGTCAGCGTCGCGTAGCGCGTCTGATTGCCCTGCACGCCGGCCTGCGCCCGCGCTTGTTCGTACTGCGCACGCGCAGCCGCCAGGCCGGTCTCACGACGTTCGAGCTCGAGCCCGCTGATGAACCCCTGGGCGCGCAGTTCCTTGTAGCGCTCGAACTCGGCTCGGTTGAACTCGTAGTTCGCCTTGGCCGCGCCAAGCGCGGCCTGCGCCGCCTCTTGACCCAGCCTGAGGTCGCTGGGGTCGAGTTGCGCCAGCACCTGACCGGCGCGCACCGCGTCGCCAAGATCGGCCGCGCGCGACAGCAACTTGCCGCCGACCCGAAACCCCAGCCTCGACTCGGTGCGCGCGCGCACGTCCGCGGCGTACTCGTGGAACCCGCCGACAGTCGACTCGACGGTGACGATGCGCACCGAGCGGATCGGTTCGGCCGGCGGCGGCACGGGTGAGCAGGCGGCGAGCCCGACGGCGGCAACGGGCAACAGCGTGGCGATGACGATGTGCTTCATGGGCAGGCGGGCTCGGGGGGCGTTGGGAAAGCGCCCAGATCCATTACTGACTAACCGGTCAGTAATGTATTCATCACCCTCGCGGCTGTCAAACGCGACTCGTTTCAATTGACATGAAAATCGCCCGCGTGGGTGTCGGTCACTACGAGAACTTCCCGGTGGCATCGCTGCTGTGCCCGCCGGCACTGCGCCAACCGGTACGCGCGATCTACGCTTTCGCCCGCACCGCCGACGACATCGCCGACGAGGGCGACTGCGCACCCGCACACCGCCTCGATGAACTGGGCCGCTTTCGCGAGGCGTTGGTGGCTGCCTTCGGCGGTGCGGCGCCGGCCGAAGGGCCCTGGAGCGCGGTGTTCGACGCACTGGCGCGTGCCTTGCGAACGCACGCCCTGCCCTCGGCTCCGCTGCACGCGTTGCTCGATGCCTTCGAGCAGGACGTGGGCAACCCCGTCTATGCCGACCGCGACGCCCTGCTCGACTATTGCGGCCGCTCGGCCAATCCGATCGGACGCCTGTTGCTGCACCTCTACGGCGTCGACGATGCGCAGTCGCTGCGCCAGGCCGATGCGTTGTGCTCGGGCCTGCAACTGATCAACTTCTGGCAGGACCTCGGCGTCGACCTGCCGCGCGGGCGCAACTACCTGCCGCATGCCGACGCGGCACGCCATGGCGTCGATGTCGCCGACCCGCGCGAGCTGCGCGACACCCCGGCACTGCGCGAGCTGGTGCGCGAACTGGTGCGCTGGGCTGCGTCGCTGATGGCCGAAGGCGCGCCGCTGCCGCTGCGCGTGTCGGGCCGCGCCGGCTGGGAACTGCGCCTCGTGGTACACGGCGGCTGGCGCATCCTTGAGAGAATCGCGCGCATGAACTACGCGTCGATCGTCCGGCGGCCGAAGCTGAGCTTCAGCGATGCGCCGCTGCTGGCGTGGCGCAGTTGGCACTATCGCGCCGCGTGGTTTCAGCCCGGGCGTCTGGCGTGAACCCCGAGCAATACGTGCAGCAGAAGGCGGCGGGCAGCGGCTCGTCCTTCTACTACGCGTTCATGTTCCTGCCAGCACCCAAGCGCGCGGCGATCACGGCCTTCTACGCCTTCTGCCGCGAGATCGACGACGTGGTCGACGAAGTCACCGATCCTGGCGTGGCCGCCGCCAAGCTCGCCTGGTGGCGGCAGGAGGTGGCCAGCGCGTTCGCCGGTACACCGAACCATCCGGTCCTGCAGGCGTTGACGCCACTGGCCGGCATGCACCGCATCGAGGCATCGCACCTGCTGGCAGTGATCGAAGGCTGTCAGATGGATCTCGACCAGACGAGGTACCTCGACTTCGCGCTGCTGCGGCGTTACTGCCATCTGGTGGCCGGGGTCGTCGGCGAGGTGGCGGCCAACATCTTCGGGCGCAGCAGCGAGCGCACGATCGACTATGCGCACAAGCTCGGCCTGGCGCTGCAACTCACCAACATCATTCGCGATGTCGGCGACGACGCACGGCGCGGCCGCATCTATCTGCCGCTGGAGGATCTGCAGCGCTTCGGCGTCAAGGCATCGGAGATCCTGCAGCGAGAGGCGCCCTGGGGTTACAGCGACCGTTTCACGAGGCTGATGCGCTTCGAGGCGCGGCGTGCGCAGGCCACCTACGACGAAGCGCTGGCGTTGCTGCCCGAAGTCGACCGCGAGGCGCAACGGCCCGGGCTGATGATGGCCAACATCTACCGCACGCTGCTGCAGGAAATCGAGGACGACGGCTTCCAGGTGCTGCACCAGCGCACGTCGTTGACGCCACTGCGCAAGCTGTGGATTGCGGCGCGCACACAGTGGCAAGGCCACTGAAGTGGGCCGCGCGTGCCGGCGCGTGGCGGTGGTCGGGGCCGGCTGGGCAGGCCTGGCCGCCGCGGTACAGGCCAGCGCCGATGGCCATGCGGTCACGCTGTTCGAGATGGCCAGTCACGTTGGCGGACGGGCACGCAGCGTTGCCATCGAAGGCCTGGCGCTCGACAACGGCCAGCACATCTTGCTCGGTGCCTACAGCGAGACGCTGCGGCTGATGCGGCTCGTCGGGGTCGACCCCGAACAGTTGCTGCAACGACGCCCGCTCGAGCTGCTGTATCCGGATGGCAGCGGGCTTCGCCTGCCACGCGGCAATGCGCATCTGGCGTTCGCATGGGCCGTCGCGCGGCGGCGCGGATGGCGCTGGCGCGAACGCGCTGCGCTGCTGGTGCAGGCCCTCGGCTGGCTGCGCAACGGCATGCGCAACCCTGGCGTCGGGACCGTCGGGCAACTCTGCGCCGTGCTGCCGCAGCGCGTGCGCGCGGAGCTGATCGATCCACTGTGCATCGCTGCGCTGAACACGCCCTCGGCCGACGCCGATGCCACGGTGTTCCTGCGCGTGCTGGCCGACGGATTGTTCGGCGGGCGCGGCAGTTCGGACCTGTTGCTGCCGGCCGCCGGCCTGTCGCAGTTGCTGCCGCAACCGGCGCTGCACTGGCTCGAGCGCCAGGGGGCCACGTTGCGGCTCAAGCACCGAGTGCAGGCGATCGCCACGGGTGTGCGCAGCGCATGGTCGGTCGATGGCTGCGAATTCGATGCGGCGATCCTGGCCTGTAGCGCCAGCGAGGCGGCGCGGTTGGCCTCACCGCTGAACGCCCCCTGGTCGGCACGCGCACAGTCGCTGACGCATGAGCCCATAGCCACCGTCTACCTGCGCCGAACGCGGCCGCTGACCGCGCCGATGGTGGCACTGCACAGCGGCGCCGAACAACCGGCGCAGTTCGCCTTCGACCTGGGGTTGCTCGGGCAGCACCCCGGCCTGGCGGCGTTCGTGGTCAGCGGCGCCCGTCATTGGATCGACCGCGGCCTGCCGGCGCTGGCCTCGGCGGTGCAGCGTCAGGCGGCGCACGATCTGCGCGGTTCGTTCGACGACCGACCCGAGATCGTGCACAGCACGATCGAGCGACGCGCCACCTTTGCCTGCGTGCCGGCGCTGGCGCGGCCACCGGCGAAAGTGGCACCGTGCCTGTGGGCCGCCGGCGACTACGTCGACGGACCCTACCCGGCGACGCTCGAAGGCGCAGTGCGCTCGGGCGTCGGCGCCGCCCGGGCGGCACAGGCCGCGTAGCCATTGCTGTGGTCGCGGCCGTGAATTCGCGCTTTCAGGATGCAGAATCACGTTCCATGAAGGAAGAGCGAAGAGAAGCCACGCGCCCGTCGGTGGCGCCGACCATCCAGGTCATCGAGCGCATGTTCACGTTGCTCGACGTGCTCGCGTCACAGCCCGATCCGGTGCCATTGAAGCACCTGACCGAGCGCACCGGTCTTCATCCGTCGACCGCGCACCGCATCCTCAACGATCTGGTGATCGGTCGCTTCGTCGATCGGCCCGAGGCCGGCAGCTACCGTCTCGGCATGCGTCTGCTCGAGTTGGGCAACCTCGTCAAGGCGCGACTCGACGTGCGCGACGCGGCGCTCGGGCCGATGCGCGAACTGCACAAGCTGACTCACCAGCCGGTCAATCTTTCGGTACGCCAGGGCGACGAGATCGTCTATATCGAACGCACGTACAGCGAGCGCTCGGGCATGCAGGTGGTGCGCGCCGTCGGCGGCCGGGCACCGCTGCACCTGACTTCGGTGGGCAAGCTCTTCCTGGCCTTCGACGAGCCGCAGCGCGTGCGCGCGTACGCCACACGCACCGGCTTGGCAGGCCATACCCGCAACAGCATCACCGACCTCGCTCGCCTGGAGCGTGAGTTGTCGCAGGTGCGCCAGACCGCGACCGCGCGCGACGACGAGGAACTCGAACTCGGGGTGCGCTGCCTCGCCGCAGGGATCTTCGACGATCAGTCGAGTCTGGTGGCCGGGCTGTCGGTGTCGGCGCCGGCCGACCGGCTCGAGGAGTCTTGGCTAGAACGTGTCCGAGCCACTGCGGCCCAGATCTCCCTCGCCCTCGGTCACCGTCGCTGAAGGCTCGTGCGCCACCGCCGCGGGCGCCTCTGGCGCCTCCGGCGGGCGCTGCGCGGTCGGCAGCGAGTCGAGCCAGTGGCGGATGCGCTCGGCATCGCCGATTCGAGAGTAGCGGCCGACCGAATCGAGCAGCACCATGATCAGCTTGCGCCCGGCCAGTTCGGCCTGCATCACCAAGCAGCGCCCGGCCTCGGAGATGTAGCCCGTCTTCTGCAGGCCGATTTCCCACGACGGACTGCGCACCAGCGAGTTCGTGGTGTGAAAGCGCACCATGCGGCGACCGATGGGCACCGTGGCGTCGGAATCGGTGGAGTACTCGCGAAGCACCGGATGCTCGTACGCCGCCCTGACGAGCAGCGCCAGATCGTGAGCGCTCGAGCGGTTGTCGCTCGACAGCCCCGTGGGCTCGACGAAGTGCGAATCGTGCATGCCGAGCTCGACCGCCTTGCGGTTCATCGCCTCGACCAACTCCGGCAGCCCGCCCGGGTAAGCGGCACCGATCGAATAGGCGGCGCGGTTCTCCGAGGACATCAACGCCAGATGCATCAACTCGCCGCGCGACAGCGTGGCACCCACGCGCAGACGCGAGCGGTTGTTCCTCGGCGTATCGAGCGCCACCTTGGCGACCTTGATCGGCTCGTCCATCGACTGACCGGCATCGAGCACGACCACCGCCGTCATCAGCTTGGTGATCGAGGCGATCGGCAACACCGCTTCGGCGTTCTTGCTGTACAGAACCTCGTCGGTATCCTGATCGATCACCAGGGCCGCGCTCGACTTCAGGCGAAGCGCGTCCTCGGTGCTGCGCAAGCCCTGCTTCTGCGCCAGGGAAGGGCGCGCGACCGTGCGCACCTTGCGGCGCGCTGCGCTCTTGGCCGCATTGCTGCTCTTGGCCTTGGCTGCTGGTCGCGCATCGGCACCAGCCACCGCGGTAGTGGGCATCGCCAGAAAACAAGCCAGCGTGAACACACCAGCCGCCCATAGGCCCAATTGCTTCAGCAACGCCGTTCCCCAGGTTCTTGCATGCATGCCCGATTGAGACAAACGAACCGGCCATGAGCTGACCGGTGCGCCAGTGTATCGGCGCATCAAAACGCGGGCAATATCAAAAGCTTAGGGAATTTTCCTCAAGTGCGGGGGTACGCCAACTTCTGCCGTGCGTTGTTGCCACCGCGTCTCGGGGGCGCAGAAACCCGGGTTTACCCTTGGGCGGCGACCCGTTCCGGGCCGTGATGCAGCTTGTTCAGCGCCGCGACGTAGGCCTTTGCCGAGGCCACCACGATGTCGGGGTCCGCGCCGACGCCATTGACGATCCGCCCCCCGAGTTGCAGGCGCACGGTCACCTCGCCCTGCGATTCGGTGCTGCCCGATGTGATGGCGTTGACCGAATACAGCAGCAGTTCGGCGCCCGAACCCACCTTCGACTCGATGGCCTTGAGGCAAGCGTCGACCGGACCGTTACCGTCGCTGTCGACCGAGAACTCCTGCGTGCCCATCGCGAAGCTAACTCGCGCGTGCGGCCGTTCGCCGGTTTCGCTGCGCTGGCTGAGGCTGAGCAGTCGGTAGTACTCGTGCTGGCTGCTCACCGACTCGTCGCTGACGAGCGCCAGGATGTCCTCGTCGAAGATGTCGCTCTTGCGATCGGCAAGATCCTTGAAGCGCATGAATGCCGCATTGATGTCGGCCTCCGACTCCATCGCGATACCGAGTTCCTGCAGTCGCTGCTTGAACGCATTGCGTCCAGACAGCTTGCCGAGCACGATGCGGTTGGCCGACCAGCCGACATCCTCGGCGCGCATGATCTCGTAGGTATCTCGCGCCTTCAGCACGCCATCCTGGTGAATGCCCGAGGCATGCGCGAACGCATTGGCGCCGACCACTGCCTTGTTCGGCTGCACGACGAAGCCGGTGGTCTGGCTCACCATGCGCGACGCCGGCACGATCTGGCTGGCGTCGACGCCGAGCTCGAGCCCGAAGTAGTCGCGCCGCGTGCGCACCGCCATCACCACCTCTTCGAGCGCGCAGTTGCCGGCGCGTTCGCCGAGGCCGTTGATCGTGCATTCGATCTGGCGCGCGCCGCCGATCTTGACGCCGGCCAGCGAGTTGGCCACTGCCAGGCCGAGGTCGTTGTGGCAATGCACCGACCAAACTGCCTTGTCCGAGTTGGGCACGCGCTCGCGCAGCGTCGCGATGAAGCCGCCGTACAGCTCGGGGACCGCATAGCCCACGGTGTCCGGGATGTTGATCGTCGTCGCCCCCTCGCGGATCGCGGTTTCGAGCACGCGGCACAGAAAGTCGATATCGGAGCGGTAGCCGTCCTCGGGCGAGAACTCCACGTCGTCGCACAGGTTGCGCGCGAAGCGCACCGCGAGTTTCGCCTGCTCGAACACCTGCTCCGGCGTCATGCGCAGCTTCTTCTCCATGTGCAGCGCGCTGGTGGCAATGAAGGTGTGGATGCGCGCGCGCGCCGCGCCCTTCAGCGCCTCGGCCGCGCGCGAGATATCGCGGTCGTTGGCACGCGCCAGCGAGCACACGACGCTGTCGCGCACCACCTGCGCGATCGCCTTCACGGCCTCGAAGTCCCCGTTCGACGAGGCCGCAAAGCCAGCCTCGATCACGTCGACCTTCAGTCGCTCGAGCTGCCGCGCGATGCGCAGCTTCTCCTCGCGCGTCATCGATGCGCCGGGTGACTGCTCGCCGTCGCGCAAGGTGGTGTCGAAGATGATCAGCTTGTCGGCCATAACGTGCTCCCGGATGCGCTGGATCTCTTTAGGCAACGGCGCTCAACGGCTGCTGCACCGCGGCGCGCGAGCGGGCCCGGCGCACTCCGGACACGATCGCGTTGAACGACGCGGTGGTGATGCTGCGATCGACGCCGACACCGAACACCGTGTGCTCGCCGACCCGCAACTCGATGAAGGCGGCGGCGCTGGCATCGGCTCCGCCGCTGATCGCGTGCTCATGGTAGTCGAGCAAGCGGATCGGCTCGCTCAGATGCGTCTGCAGCGCCGAGACGAAGGCGTCGATCGGCCCGTTGCCGACGCCACTGACCGGCTGCCGCGAGCCATCGTCGCGCAGCCACTGGGCGTGGACAGCGACGCTGCCGTCGCTGCGCTCGGCGATCGACACCTGCGAGACCGCAGGCGCCCCCAGGCCGTATTCAGCATCGAAGAGCCGCTTGAGTTGCGCCGCGGTCACTTCCTTGCCGGTGTCGTCGGTCACTGCCTGCACGACGCGACTGAACTCGATTTGCAGCCTCCTGGGCAGTTCGAGCCCGTACTCGTGCTCCAGCAGATAGGCGATCCCACCCTTGCCCGACTGGCTGTTGACGCGGATCACCGCGTCGTAGCTGCGACCGAGGTCCTTGGGGTCGATCGGCAGGTACGGCATCTCCCAGATGTCGCCCTCACAGCGTGCCGCGAACGCCTTCTTGATGGCATCCTGGTGCGAGCCCGAGAACGACGTGTAGACCAGATCCCCGACATACGGGTGGCGCGGGTGCACCGGCAATTGATTGCAGTGCTCGACGCAGCGCCGCACGTCGTCGATGTCGGAGAAGTCGAGATCCGGCGCCACGCCCTGCGTGTAGAGGTTGAGCGCGATGTTGACCAGGTCGACGTTGCCGGTGCGCTCGCCGTTGCCGAACAGGCAACCTTCGACGCGGTCGGCCCCGGCCATCAGCGCGAACTCGGCGGCTGCGGTGCCGGTGCCGCGGTCGTTGTGCGGATGCACCGACAGCACGATCGCGTCGCGGCGCGCGAGGTGCCGGTGCATCCACTCGATCATGTCGGCAAAGATGTTGGGCGTGCTGTGCTCCACCGTCGACGGCAGGTTGACGATGCACTTGCGCTGCGGCGTCGGCTGCCAGACCTCGGTCACCGCATCGACCACGCGCTTGCTGAACGCCAGCTCGGTGCCCGAGAACATCTCGGGCGAGTACTGGAAGACGAACTCGGTGTCGCGCTGGCGCGCCGCCAGGTCGCGGATCAGCCTGGCGTGCGACGCGGCCAGTTCGACGATGCCGTCCTCGTCGAACCCGAGCACGATGCGCCGCATCACCGGCGCGGTCGCGTTGTACAGGTGCACGATCGCGCGCCTGGCTCCGACCAGCGACGCGAACGTGCGCTCGATCAAGTCGGAGCGCGCCTGCGTCAGCACCTGGATCGTCACGTCGTCGGGAACCAGACGCTGCTCGATCAGCATGCGCACGAAGTCGAAATCGGTCTGCGACGCCGACGGAAAACCGACCTCGATTTCCTTGAACCCGATGTTCACCAGCTTGTCGAACATCCGCAGCTTGCGCTGACTGTCCATCGGCTCGATCAGCGCCTGATTGCCGTCGCGCAGGTCGACGCTGCACCACACCGGGGCCCGGGTCAGCACGGCGTCGGGCCAGCAGCGGTCGGCCAGGCGCACCGGCGCGAACGGGCGGTACTTGGTCTGCGGTTGCTTCAACATGGATTTCCTCTTGTGGTTCATGTCCGCAACCCGCATTTCAGACAAAGCAAACGGCCCGCTGCGGGTTGCATACGGGCCGTGAGATCGGGAAACGATTGGACGTGGTCGATCAGCGAGCCCGTGGGTCTCCTAGCAGTAGAGCCAGAGCGATCGCGTTCGGCAGCGTCATGGGGCGCACTGTAGCACGCCTGGCTGGCGCGTCTTCAGGGCCGCCGTTCCGGCGGCCACCCCCTCAGCGGTGCAGGCCTTCCTCGTCGGGCTCGTCCATCGAGGTGGCGATCACGCTGACGGGCCGGCCTTTGGCACGCTTGTATCCGTAGACGGCATACCCCGAGACACCGTAGACGCAGAAGGCGGCGAACAGCACCAGCGGCGGCGCGATGTTGACCACCGCGATGCCCAGCGCGATGGCCACGATCACGATGAACGGCACCGAGCGTTTGAAGCTGACGTCCTTGAAGCTGTAGAAGGGCACGTTGGTGACCATCGTCAGGCCGGCATACAGGGTGACCGCGAACGCCGTCCAGCCCAGCCAATCGACGCGGGCGGCGTCCTTGAAGCCATAGTCATCGAGCACCCAGATGAAACCCGTCACCAGCGCCGCCGCGGCCGGGCTCGGCAGCCCCTGGAAGAACCGCTTGTCGACCACGCCGATGTTGGTGTTGAAACGCGCCAGCCGCAGCGCGGCGCATGCGCAGTACACGAAGGCGGCAATCAAGCCCCACTTGCCCAGGCCCTTGAGCGCCCATTCGTAGACGATGAGTGCCGGCGCCGCGCCGAAGCTCACCATGTCGGAAAGGCTGTCCATCTGCTCGCCGAACGCGCTCTGCGTGTTGGTCATCCGCGCCACTCGACCGTCCAGGCTGTCGAGCACCATCGCGCTGAACACTCCGACGCCGGCGATGTCGAAGCGGCCGTTCATCGCCATCAGGATGGCGTAGAAGCCACCGAACAGCGCCGCCACCGTGAACAGGTTGGGCAGGATGTAGATGCCCTTGCGGCGCGGCCGCAGCGGCGGCGGGACGACGCCTTCGTCGGCCTGCGGTTGCGACAAGTCGTTCATCTTGGAGCCATTTTGCACGCGTTGCCACCCCGCTCCTCGTGCAGCTCGCGCCGGCCACCGAGCGGCCGGCGCGAGCACTCGGCCTCTGGGGCGACTGTCAGTTCCGGCTCTTGTCGACCAGTTTGTTGGCCTTGATCCAAGGCATCATCGCGCGCAGCTTTTCGCCGACTACCTCCACCGGATGCTCGGCGGTGAGGCGGCGCCTCGACAGCAGAGTCGGCGCACCAGCGCGGTTCTCGAGAATGAAGCTCTTGGCGTATTCGCCGCTCTGGATGTCGGCCAGTGCCTTCTTCATCGCCGCCCGCGACGCCTCGCCGATCACCTTGTGGCCGGTGCTGTATTCGCCGTACTCGGCGTTGTTAGAGATCGAGTAGTTCATGTTGCCGATGCCGCCCTCGTACATCAGGTCGACGATCAGCTTCAGCTCGTGCAGGCACTCGAAGTAAGCCATCTCGGGCGCGTAGCCTGCCTCGACCAGTGTCTCGAAACCTGCCTTGACCAGTTCCACGCAGCCGCCGCACAGCACCGCCTGCTCGCCGAACAGGTCGGTCTCGGTCTCCTCGCGGAACGAAGTTTCGATGATGCCCGCCTTGCCTCCGCCGTTGGCCGCGGCGTAGCTCAATGCCAGGTCGCGCGCCTTGCCCGAGCGGTCGGCGTTCACCGCGATCAGGTGCGGCACGCCGCCGCCTTGCGTGTAGGTGTTGCGCACCGTGTGGCCGGGCGCCTTGGGCGCGACCATCCAGACGTCGAGATCGTCGCGCGGCATCACTTGGCCGTAGTGGATGTTGAAGCCGTGCGCGAAGGCCAGCGACGCGCCCTGGCGAATATTGGGCGCCACATCGTCGCGGTAGACAGTGGCAATCTGCTCGTCGGGCAGCAGGATCATCACCACATCGGCATCCTTGACGGCGTCGCCGATCGCCGCCACCTTCAGCCCGGCCCTTTCGGCCTTGCTCCACGACGCCCCGCCGCGGCGCAGCCCCACGGTCACGCGGACGCCGCTGTCGTTGAGATTCTGCGCGTGGGCGTGGCCCTGCGAGCCGTAGCCGACGATGGTGACGCGCTTGCCCTTGATCAGGCTCAGGTCGGCGTCCTTGTCGTAGTAGACCTTCATGTGTTCTCCAATTGATCTGCAAAGGGCTCCGCGGGTCGGTGCGGCTAGACCCGCAGTATCCGCTCGCCGCGGCCGATCCCGCTCGTACCGGTGCGCACCGTCTCGAGGATCGCCGCGCGGTCGACGGCGCCGATGAAGGCGTCGAGCTTGGCGGCGTCGCCGGTCAGCTCGACGGTGTAGCTCTTGTCGGTGACGTCGACGATATGGCCGCGGAAGATGTCGGCCATGCGCTTCATCTCGTCGCGCTCCTTGCCGACCGCCCTCACCTTGATCAGCATCAGTTCGCGCTCGGTGAAGCTGCCTTCGGTGAGGTCGACCACCTTGACCACCTCGATCAGCCGGTTCAGGTGCTTGGTGATCTGCTCGATCACCTCGTCGGAGCCGTTGGTGACGATCGTCATTCGCGACAACGACGCATCTTCGGTCGGCGCGACGGTCAGGCTTTCGATGTTGTAGCCGCGCGCCGAGAACAGCGCCACGACCCGCGACAGGGCGCCGGGCTCGTTCTCGAGCAGCACGGCAATGATGTGCTTCATCTTCGTTCGTCCTTCGGACTCTTCGGCGCCGGCGGCGCTTCACCGCCGGACCTTGGTCACGCGCTTCGAATCACAGGTTGCGGAAACGGAACCCCGGGCTTTCGTGCAGCACCGCCGGGGCGCCGGTGAGCGCCGCAGCGCGCTGCCCGTCGACTCAGAGATCCTCGGAACCGAGCAGCATCTCGGTGATGCCCTTGCCGGCCTGCACCATCGGCCAGACGTTCTCGGTGGGGTCGGTGCGGAAATCGAGGAAGACCGTGCGATCCTTCAGCCGGATCGCCTCGCGCAGCGCCGGCTCGACATCGGCGGGTTTCTCGATCAGCAGGCCCACGTGGCCGTAGGCCTCGGCGAGCTTCACGAAATCGGGCAGCGCATCCATGTAGGTATGCGAATAGCGGCCGCCGTAGTCGAGCTCCTGCCATTGCCGCACCATGCCGAGGTAGCGGTTGTTCAGCGACACGATCTTCACCGGCGTCTTGTACTGCGCACAGGTCGACAGCTCCTGGATGCACATCTGGATCGAGCCCTCGCCGGTGATGCAGAACACGTCGGCCTGCGGCTTGGCGAGCTTGATGCCCATCGCGTAGGGCAGCCCCACGCCCATCGTGCCGAGGCCGCCGGAGTTGATCCAGCGGCGCGGCTCCTTGAAGCCGTAGAACTGAGCGGCCCACATCTGGTGCTGGCCGACGTCGGAGGTGATATAGGCATCGCTGTCGCGGGTCAGCTGCCACAGCGTCTCGACCACCTGCTGCGGCTTGACGACTTCGGTGCTGCGCCTGTAGCTCAGACACTCGCGGCGCCGCCACTCGTTGATCTGACTCCACCAGGCGGCGAGCGCGATCGAATCGGGCTTGGCGCTACCCTCTTTCATTTGATCGATCAGCTCGCGCAGCACGTCCTTGACGTCACCGACGATGGGAATGTCCACGCGCACGCGCTTGGAGATCGACGAAGGGTCGATGTCGATGTGGATGATCTTGCGCTCGACCGATGCAAAGTGCTTCGGGTTGCCGATCACGCGGTCGTCGAATCGCGCGCCCACCGCGAGCAGCACGTCGCAGTGCTGCATCGTCATGTTCGCCTCGTAGGTGCCGTGCATGCCGAGCATGCCGAGGAACTTGGGGTCGCTCGACGCGATGGAGCCGAGCCCCATCAGCGTGTTGGTGCATGGGAAGCCGAGCCAGTCGGCCAGCTCGCGCAGTTCGGCCGCCGCATTGCCCAGGACGACGCCGCCACCGGTGTAGATGTAAGGCCGCTTGGCCTGCAGCAGCAACTGCACGGCCTTGCGGATCTGGCCGCCATGGCCCTTGCGCACCGGGTTGTACGAGCGCATCTCGATGCGCTCGGGGTAGGCGAACGCGGCGGTCTTCACCGACACGTCCTTCGGCACGTCGACCACCACCGGCCCCGGTCGACCGCTGCGCGCGATGTGGAAGGCCTTCTTGATGGTCGGCGCCAGCTCGCGCACGTCCTTGACCAGGAAGTTGTGCTTGACCACCGGACGCGTGATGCCCACCGTGTCGCACTCCTGGAAGGCATCGAGCCCGATCGCCGGCGTGGGCACCTGGCCGGTGATGATGACCATCGGGATCGAGTCCATGTACGCGGTGGCGATACCGGTCACCGCGTTGGTCACCCCGGGGCCCGAGGTCACCAGCGCGACGCCCACCTCGCCGGTGGCGCGCGCGTAGCCGTCGGCGGCGTGCACGGCGGCCTGTTCATGGCGCACCAGCACGTGCTCGATGCCCTGCTGCTTGTACAGCGCGTCGTAGATGTAGAGCACCGCACCGCCGGGGTAGCCCCAGAGGTACTTGACCCCTTCGGCCTGCAGGCAGCGAACGATGATCTCGGCGCCGTTGATGACGTCGGCGCCGGCTGAGTTGGCTTGCGGTTGCGCCGAAGCGGCGCGCTTGACTTCCGCGGCAGACATGTCCATTTCGAACCTCTGTGAATTTCTCTGACGAAAAACCATCGGTGCCCCTACTCGCACCCTCGTGAGGTGAACTTGGAGCCTGCGCGAACCATTCATCGGTGAGCCGTGTCGGCCGCCGCGATGATCCAAAAGAGCGTTGTGCGAAGCAGCATTATGTCACTGCAGGCCGCGTCGTCCGCTGCACCCCATGTCCGTGGGTGCCCCGGTGCCATAATCGCGCCGCCCAAAAACTGCCGGGGCTCGGGCGCCGGTTCCTCGCACCATTGGCGACCGACCAAGAACTGTCCGATTTCCTCAGGAGTGTCGAGAGGCGGGCTTTCAAGCGAACGGCGTTCGCCGTCCGCGACGACGAGGCGGCGCTGGACATCGTGCAGGATTCGATGATTCGATTGGCCGAGAAATACGCCGATCGCCCGGCGGCCGAGTTGCCGCTGCTCTTCCAGCGCATCCTGTCCAACGCTACGATGGACTGGTTCCGGCGCCAGCGCGTGCGCAATGCCGTGATGCAAAACTTCTCGGACTTCGAGACCGAGGCCGAGGCTGGCGACTTCGATTTGCTGGAGACTCTGCACTTGTCGGAAGACTCCATCGGCACCGAAAGCGCGGCCGACAGCGTCGGGCGGGCCCAGATCCTGCTTCAGATCGAGCATGAAGTCAGCCAGCTGCCACAGCGTCAACGGGAGGCCTTCCTCCTCCGTTACTGGGAGGAGTTCGACGTGACGGAGACGGCCGCCGTCATGGGTTGTTCCGAGGGCAGCGTCAAGACCCACTGTTCCAGGGCGGTTCATGCATTGGCGAAGGCCTTGAAAGCCAAGGGGATCACACCATGAACGGCAAGCAACCCAACGCGCCCGGCCCCGCTGGGTCGCCGCCGAATCCAGACGCCCTCGAAGCACGGATCGGGTTGCGCATCGCCAGTGCTCTGGCCGAGCGCAGTGACGATCTGCCGCACGACATCGCCGAGCGCCTCAAGGTAGCCCGAGCGCTCGCCGTCGAGCGCGGCCGCGAGTTGCGCAAACGGCACGCTGCGCCAGCGCACCATCGGCAGGGGGGCACCCTGGTCATCTCGGGCCCACCGTCGTGGTGGCTGCGCCTGGCGTCGCTGGCGCCGCTGGCACTGTTGCTGGTGGGGCTGCTGTGCATCCAGCGCAGCTACGTCGACCAGCAGGTGAACGCGGCCGCCGAACTCGACGCCGCGATCCTGACCGACGATCTGCCGCCGCAGGCCTACACCGACCAGGGTTTCGCCGAGTACCTGCGCACGCCGCACGCCGTCGAATGACCCAAAGGCCTCGCCGCCGCCCGCTGGGCGCCATGGCGTCCACTGTCGCATTGGCCGTTCTGTGGCTCGTGTCGACTGGCGGCGCAGTGGCACAGGCACAACAGGCGACGGTCAGGCGCTCGGCCGAGCCGTCCGGTCCATCCTGGTCGTCATTGAGCCCCGAGCAGCGAAGGGTGCTGGCGCCGCTGCGCAACGACTGGCCGTCGATCGATGCCACCCGCAAGTCGAAGTGGATCGAATTGGCCGATCGTCACCCGAGAATGCCTGCGGCCGACCAGCAGCGGATGCAGGCGCGAATGACCGAGTGGGCACGCATGACCCCGCAACAGCGTGCCCAGGCTCGTTTGAACTTCCAGCAAACCCGGCAGGTACCGACCCAGGAGCGCCAGACGCAGTGGCAGGCCTACCAGGCGTTGCCCGAGAGCGAGCGCAAAGCTCTGGCCGAACGCGCCAACGCGTCGGCTGCCAAGGCCGGACAGGGCACCAGGCCAGCACCGCAGCGCACGGCCAAGCGCAACCTCGTTCCCAATCCGTCGCAGTCGGCGACTCGGGTGAGATCGGTCGCGCCGACCGTCGTGCAGTCAGCTCCGGGTGCAACGACCACGCTGGTGACACGCCAGCCGGCGCCGCCGACGCACCAGCAGGCCGGCATGCCGAAGATCGCGGCCACGCCGGGGTTCGTCGACAGCCGTACGCTCCTTCCGCAACGTGGCCCGCAAGGCGCCGGCGTGCGCAAGCCCCTGCCGCCCGCGAGCAAACCATGACCAGCGGCAGGCCGCCGGCCGCGGCGGCACTACCGGCGCCCGGCGTGTGGCGCCGGGTTGCGTGCATGTCATACGAAGCCATGTTGCTGTTCGGAGTGCTGATGGCCGCCGGCCTGGCATACGGCATCGTGACCGATCAGCGCCACGCGTTGCAGGGAAGCACCGGCCTGCAGGTTTTCCTCTTCTTCGTCCTCGGCGCCTACTTCGCCGGCTTGTGGTCGTGGCGCGGACAGACGCTGGCGATGAAGACCTGGCACATCCGCGTGCTGGCCGCCGACGGCCGGCCGCCGGGGCGGCTGCGGGCCACCGCGCGCTACGTCGCGAGCTGGCTGTGGTTCCTGCCGGCGCTGGCGTCGGCGCACGCCGCGGGCATCCGCAGCGTCGGCTTCATGGCCAGTCTGCTGGCCGTGTGGATGGCCGCCTATGCAGCGATCGCGCGCCTGCGCAGCGACCGTCAGTTGCCCCACGACGTGCTGTGCGGCACCCGGCTGGTCGACACTCGGGGCGATCGACCCGCGCCTGCACAATGGGGGCATGACGCACCCGCATAAGGCGCACACCGGCGTACAACGCATCGTGCGCGCCGCGGGTTACTCGGTGGCCGGCTTGTCGGCAGCCTGGCGTCACGAAAGCGCCTTTCGCCAGGAATGCGTGCTCGCCGTGTTGATGCTGCCGGCAGCATGGTGGCTGGGCCGGAGCTGGACCGAGACCGTGCTGCTTGCCGGCTCCGTGGTATTGGTGTTGATCGTGGAGTTGTTGAATTCCGCCGTCGAATCGGCAGTCGACCGGGTGTCGGCCGATCTGCACCCGCTGTCCAAGCGCGCCAAGGATCTCGGCAGCGCCGCGGTGATGCTGGCACTGCTCGGCTGCGCGGCGATCTGGTGCGTGGCGCTGTGGCAGCGTTGGAGCGCCGCATGACACGGCCCAGGCTGCGTGTGTGCGTCTATTGCGGCTCGCGCCCGGGCGCCAACCCGGCCTTCCTGCACAGCGCGCAGCGGATGGGCACGGCGCTCGGCCGGCGCGGCTGGCAACTGGTGTACGGCGGCGGCCGCGTCGGCATGATGGGCGCCCTGGCCGATGCAGCGTTGGCCGCCGGCAGCGACGTCGAGGGCGTGATCCCTCGCTCGCTGATGCAGCGCGAGGCCGGTCACACCGGGCTGACGCGGCTGCAGGTGGTCGACACCATGCACGAGCGCAAGCGACTGATGGCCGAGCACACGCACGCCTTCGTCGCGTTGCCGGGCGGCGTCGGCACTTTCGAAGAGCTGTTCGAGGTCTGGAGCTGGCGCTACCTCGGCTATCACGAACGCCCGCTCGGTCTGCTCGACGTGGCCGGCTACTACCAGCCGCTGCTGGCGCTGATGCAGCACGCGCAGCGCGAAGGCTTCGTCACCGCCGAGCAGATGTCGATGGTGACGCTGCGCACAACGCCCGACGACCTGCTCGATGCGATAAGCGACTTGACGGCGACCTGCGAGCCCGTGGACCTGCGCCGCATCTGATGCAGATTTCCCCCCGCGCCACATCGCGGGGGCACCATCGAGGCCGATGCGGTGGATCGGGCCGGCTCGAGGAGCGCCGGTTCCGCGGTCAGACCGCGGCTTCGTCGGTCTCGCCGGTGCGGATGCGCACCACCTGTTCGACCGCGGTGACGAAGATCTTGCCGTCGCCAATCTTGCCGGTCTTGGCTGCCTTGACGACCGCATCGATGCAGCGATCGACCTCGCTGTCCTTGACCACCACTTCGATCTTCACCTTGGGCAGGAAGTCGACCACGTACTCGGCGCCGCGATACAGCTCGGTGTGGCCTTTCTGCCGGCCGAAGCCCTTGACCTCGGTGACCGTCAATCCCGAGACGCCGACTTCGGCCAACGCCTCGCGCACTTCTTCGAGTTTGAACGGCTTGATGATCGCGGTGATTTGCTTCATGGCGGTGGCTCCGTCGAGGCGAGTCCGTAACGTGTCGCTGGCATTTAAGCACGGAACCCCGACGTGATGGGATAGCGCCAGTCGCGCCCGAACGCGCGATGGGTGATGCGGATCCCGATCGGGGCCTGTCTTCGCTTGTACTCGTTCACCTTGATGAGCCGGGTGACGCGCTCGACGTCGCGGCGCGCGTAGCCTGCCGCGATGATCTGCTCGATGCTCTGGTCGTCTTCCATGTAGCGCGCCAGGATCGCATCGAGCACGTCGTAGGGCGGCAGGCTGTCCTGGTCGGTCTGGTCGGGTCGCAATTCGGCCGATGGCGCACGCGTGATGATGCGCTCGGGAATCACCGGCCCGATCGTGCCGTCGGCACGGCGGTTGGGCTGCTGGTTCTTCCACTTCGCGAGGCGGTACACCAGGGTCTTGGCGACGTCCTTGATGACCGCGAAGCCGCCGGCCATGTCGCCGTACAGCGTGCAATAGCCGGTGGCCATCTCGCTCTTGTTGCCGGTGGTCAGCACGATCGAGCCGTGCTTGTTCGAAAGCGCCATCAGCAACGTGCCGCGGATGCGCGCCTGGATGTTCTCTTCGGTCGCATCCTCCGGCAGCCCGCGGAACTCCTGGGCCAGCGACGCGCGAAAGGCGTCGAACATCGGCGCGATCGCGATCTCGTCGTAGCGCACACCGAGCCGCTGGGCCATGTCGCGCGCGTCGAGCCACGAGATGTCGGCGGTATACGGCGAGGGCATCATCACGGTGCGCACGCGCTGCGCACCCAGTGCGTCGACCGCGATCGCCAGTACCAATGCGGAGTCGACGCCGCCGGACAGGCCGATCACCGCGCCGGGAAAGCGGTTCTTGCCGATGTAGTCGCGCACCCCCAGCACCAGCGCGCTCCAGGCCTGCTGCTCGAGGCTCGGCGCCTCGCAACACAGCCCGCTCGGCACGTCTTGCGCGTCGAGATCCACCCACACCAGGCCGGGCTCGAAACTCGGCCCGCGCGCGACGATGCGGCCGTGCGCATCGACCGCGAACGACGCGCCGTCGAACACCACTTCGTCCTGGCCGCCTACCAGATGGGCATACAACAGCGGCACCCCCACCGCGCGGGCGCGCTCGGCCATGCGAGCTTCGCGTTCTTCGCCCTTGTCGAGATGAAACGGCGAGGCGTTGAGCACGCACAGCACCTGCGCGCCGGCGCTCACCGCGGCGACGGCGGGCTCGTCGTACCAGGCGTCCTCGCAGATCAGCACGCCGAAGCGTCGGCCGCCGGCGTCGAACACCACCGGGGGCAGCCCGGCCTCGCGGCCGCCGACGAAGTAGCGGCGTTCGTCGAACACCTGGTAGTTGGGCAATTCGCGCTTGCAGTAGGTGGCCTGCACGCGTCCTTGCGCCAGCACCGACGCTGCGTTGAAGCACACCGGAGCGGCCAGCGATCGCGTGCGTGCGACGATCACCGTGCGGCTGCGCGCCGGATGCCCGAGCAGCACCGACAGCCCTCGCAGCGGTGCCAGTTCGACCGCCAGGGCGGCAAGCTGCTGCTCGCAGGCGTCCATGAAAGCCGGACGCAGCAGCAGGTCTTCCGGCGGGTAGCCCGACAGCGCGAGCTCCGGTGCGATCATCAAGCTCGCGCCGCCGGCATGGGCCGCTCGCGCGGCCTCGGCAATCAGCTTCGCGTTGCCGGGCAGGTCGCCGACCGTAGGGTTGATTTGCGCCAGCGCGACGCGGAGCTTGGACACAACGGTGACGGTGAACGAGTGACGACGGCGCGCGCCGCGACCAGTAACGCGAACGGCAACGGTCCGGACGATTATGTCATCCGGGTCGTCGACGATCTCGCCACGCTCGAGGCTGCAGCCTGGGACGATCTGCTGGCACGGCAATCGCTGCCGACACCGTTCATGCGCGCCGCGTATCTGCAGGCCATGCAGACTTCACGCAGCGCCTGGCCACGTTCGGGCTGGTCGCCTCGCTTCGTCATGCTGTGGTCGGGCGCGCGGCTGCGTGCCGCCGCGCCGGCGTACTTGAAGGCGCACTCGTGGGGCGAGTACGTTTTCGACTGGGCCTGGGCCGACGCCTACCAGCGGCACGGCCTGCGCTACTACCCCAAGCTGCTGGTTGCAGTGCCGTTCACGCCGGTGCCCGGCAGCCGCCTGATGGCCGACGACGATCGCGCGCGCGACGCGCTGGTGGCCACGCTGCGGCGCGTGGCCAGCGATGCCCGGCTGTCGTCGGCGCACGTGCTGTTCCACGACGAGCACGACGCGCAGGCGCTGCAGCGCGCGGGCTGGTTCGCGCGCCACAACGTGCAGTTCCACTGGAAGCGCGAGGGTCACGATGCAACGCGCGATTTCGACGACTTCCTGGCGCGCCTGCAGCACGACAAGCGCAAGAAAATCAACCAGCAGCGGCGCAAGGTCGCCCAGTCGGGCGTGAGCTTCAGCGTGCACGAAGGCGCCGCGATCGACGAATCGCTGTGGGACTTCTTTCACCACTGCTACACCCTCACCTATCGAGCCCACGGTTCGACGCCGTACCTGACGCGCGCGTTCTTCGCCGCGATGGCGAGGTCGATTCCCGAGCACTGGGTGCTGTTCGTCGCGCGCATCGCGGCCGAGCCGGTTGCGGCCTCGCTGATCGCGGTCGACCGCGAACGCCGCGCCGCGTTCGGGCGCTACTGGGGCGCCACGCGGTTCATCGACAGCCTGCACTTCGAGGCCTGCTACTACCAACCACTGCAATGGTGCATCGCCAACGGCATCGAGCGCTTCGAAGGCGGCGCGCAGGGCGAGCACAAGATGGCGCGCGGCCTGATGCCCGCGCCGACGGCATCGTCGCATTGGCTGGCGCATCCGGCGTTCGCGCGCGCAGTCGACGAATTCCTGGTGACCGAGCGCGACGGCGTCCGCCGCTATGTCGACGAACTGAACGAGCGCGCGCCGTTCAGGCACGCGCCGTGACCGCGCACGGGCCGCTCAGGGCCGCTCGAGGTCGCCCGCCAGGACGAACGCCATCGATTCGGGCTTGATCTGCACGCGCAACGCCTGGCTCACCGGCCCGGCCTGCAGTGCCGCGAGAGCCGTGTCGATGCGGGCGGCGAAAGCGAAAGTGCGGTCGAGCGCGAGGTCACGCTGCAGCGCCTGCGCCAGCCGGTCGTCCTGAGCGCGCGCCAGGCGCCTGAAGTTCAGCAGCGCGGCCTTGGCCGCCGCCACCTCCTGATCGCTGAAGCCCTCTGCCAACGCCCGTGCCAACTCCTCGCGGTAGGCCTGCTCGACCTTGCCGGCATTCTGCGGCGCGAAGATCGCCCCGCCGATCCAGCGCGTATGCGCGTCGAGATCGCCCCAATCCAGATAGCTGAAGACGTCGTACGACAGGCCTTCGCGCTCGCGGATGCGCTTCCACAGACGCGAGTTGCCGCCGCTGCCGAGGATGTAGTTGCCCAGCATCAGCGCCGGATAGACCGCATCGTTGTCCGACAGCGGCAGGTGAAGCTCGATCCCGAGCGTGGCGTTCTGCTTGTCGGGCGTACGCACCACCTCGCGCCCGGGCGCCATCGCGAAGCTCGGCCTTGCAACACGCTCGACCGATTCGCTGGCCACCCAGTCGCCGAAGCCGGCCGCCAGCGCACGGCGCAGCGCTTCGGCATCGAAGTCGCCGACCGCGGCGAAGCGCCCCTGCGAGGCGCCGTAGAAGCGGGCGTGGAAGTCCTTCACCTTCTCGATCGTCACGGCCTGCGAGTCCTCGAGTCGCTCGTCGAAGCTGCGCGCATGTCGCACGTCGCCGCGCGGATAAGGGTCGCCACGGCGCGCCAGCGCGTCGCTGACGATCGCCTGCGGATCGTCGCGCTGAGCCTGGATCTCGGCGGCCGTCTGGCGCTTCAGTTCCTCGAGCGCCGCGGCCGGAAACGCCGGCGCGCGCAGCAACCGCGCCAGCAACCCGATTGCATCGACCACCGTGTCGCGCTGCGAACGCAGGGTGATGCTGACCTCGTCACCGCTCGAGCCGATCTGCAGTTCGGACTTCAGCGCGTCGAGGCGATCCTGGATCTGCACCCGCGTGAGGTCGGCGCCGCCCTTGTCGATCATCTCGGCGGTGTACTCCGACACCTCGCGCTGGCCGATCAGGCTGCGCTCGGTGCCCAGCCGCAGCGCCATCGAGATGCGCACCGTCTTGCCGCGCGTCGGCTTGGGCAGCAGCGCGACCTTCATGCCGTTGGTCAGCACCAGGCGCTGCGTGCTGGCGTCGATGTGAGCCGGCGACGAATCGAAGGCCGCCACCGCTGCGGCGCTGGGTTGCGGCTTGAAGGTCCTCATCTGCGCAGCCACGTCCACCGCCTCGGGCGGCGGTGCGCGCAGCGGCTTCTCGGTGGGAACGTAGGTCGCCAGCGTGCGGTTCGACGGCACCAGCCAGCGTTGTGCGACGCGCTGCACGGCCTCGCGCGTCAGCGCCTGCACCCGGTCGCGGTCGAGAAACAACAGCCGCCAGTCGCCCTGCGCCACCGTCTCGGACAGCACCCGGCCGATCGTCTCGGGATTGCTGTACTGCTGATCCCAGTGCTTCAACCACTTGACCTGCGCGCGCTTGAACTCCTCGTCGGTGATCGGTTCGCTGCCGAGGCTCTCCACCACCCGGGTCAACTCCTGTGCGCCGCGCGCGGGGTCCTGGGCGGCCGTGAACTGCGCGCCGAAGACGGCGACCCCTGGGTCGGCCATCGCCAGCGACTCGGCATACACCGCCGACGCCATGCCGGCTTCGACCAAGCGCTTGTGTGCACGCCCCGAGGGGCTGTCGCCGACGATCTGCGAGATCAGTTCGAACGCCGGGTAGTCGGGATCCGGGCCCGCCGGAATGTGATAGCCCAGCAACACCTGGGGCACGCCGCCGGTGCGGCGCAGCGTGACACTGCGCTCGCCGTCTTGCACCGGATCGAGCGTGTACAGCCGTGGCAGCTCACGCTTGGGCTTCGGGATCCGGCCGAACGCCTGCTCGATCCAGCCCAGCGTGCGCGCCGGGTCGAACTTGCCGGCCACGATCAGCGTCGCGTTGTCGGGCTGGTAGTAGCGCCGGTAGAACGCCTGCAGGCGGCCGATGTCGACATGCTCGACGTCGCTGCGCGCGCCGATCGTCGATTTGCCGTAGTTGTGCCACTGGAACATCGCCGCCAGCGTCTTCTCGAACAGGATGTTTGCGGGCTCGTTCTCGCCCATCTCCATCTCGTTGCGCACCACCGTCATCTCGGTGTCGAGATCCTTGCGCGCGATGAACGAGTTGACCATCGCATCGGCCTGCCAGCCGAGATACCAGCGCAGGTTGTCGTCGTTGGCCGAGAAGCTGGCGAAATAGTTGGTGCGGTCGACCCAGGTCGAGCCGTTGGCGCGCAGCCCGCGCTTGGAGAACTCGGCCCACACCGTGCGGTGCGTCGGCGTGCCCTTGAAGATCAGGTGCTCGAGCAGATGCGCCATGCCGGTCTCGCCGTAGTTCTCGTGGCGCGAGCCGACACGGTAGGTCACGTTGACAGTGGTCGTCGGCTTGCTGCCGTCGGGCGCCAGCAGCACCTGCAGGCCGTTGGGCAGTCGGTACTCGGTGATGCCCTCGACCTCGGTCACCGGCTTGGGCAATGCCGCGGCCGACACGGCGGCCATTAGACCCAGGCCGCCGAGCATTGCCTTCACGATGCGCATGAGCTGTTCTTTCGGTGCCACCGCCGAATGATCGGCATCAGTGTAGACAGGCGCCACCGCCGAAGGTTCGGCGGTGGGAAGAAAGACCGATCGCCCGGTGTGGGCAGTCGTTCAGGCCCGCTGGCGCGCCGTCCAGGCCTGCATGCCAGCGCGCACCTCCGAACGAGCGACATCGGGCCCCGCCCAGTCGAGCACCTTGACCCACTTGCCCGACTCCAGGTCCTTGTAGTGCTCGAAAAAGTGCTGGATCGTCTTCAGCCGCAGCGGGTTCAAGTCTTCGGGCTTCTGCCACTGCGTGTACAGCGACAGGATCGAATCGATCGGCACGGCGAGCAACTTGTTGTCGCCGCCGGCCTCGTCGCGCATCTGCATCACGCCCAGCGGCCGGCAGGTGACAACGACGCCCGAGATCAGCGGCACCGGCGTGATCACCAGCACGTCGACCGGGTCGCCGTCGTCGGCCAGCGTCTGCGGGATGTAGCCGTAGTTGCACGGGTAGTGCATCGACGTCGACATGAAGCGGTCGACGAACAGTGCGCCCGAGCCTTCGTCGACCTCGTACTTGATCGGGTCGGCGTTCATCGGGATCTCGATGATGACGTTGAACTCGTCGGGCGCGCGCGCGCCGGGACCGACGTTGTGCAGACTCATTTCGTGGCTCGCCCGCACCGGGGAAACCCGTATTCTAAGGAGGTTCGGCGCACCGTCGCCGGGCCGCCACACCACATCGCTTAGGATTCGCGCCGTGCTAACCGCCCTGCCGGCGCTGCCGTCGGCGAAGCGCAGCGGTCGCGAACGAATCAGCCGTTGATTGAGGAAGGAGAGCTCTCCATGTCGATGACCATGGCGCTGTATGTGGCGCTGGCCTGCGGTCTGGCCGCAGTGATTTACGGGTTCGTGCAACGCGGTCTCATCCTGAGCAAGGACGCGGGCAATGCCCGCATGCAGGAGATCTCGGGCGCGGTGCAGCAAGGTGCAGCTGCCTATCTCGCGCGCCAGTACCGCACGATCGCCATCGTCGGCGTGGTGCTGGCGATCCTGATCGCCATCTTCCTGGGCGGCAAGACGGCCGCCGGGTTCGTGCTCGGCGCCGTACTGTCGGGGGCCTGTGGCTTCATCGGCATGAACGTGTCGGTGCGGGCCAACGTGCGCACCGCACAGGCGGCCACGCAGGGCATCGGCCCGGCGCTCGACGTGGCGTTCCGCGGCGGCGCGATCACCGGCATGCTGGTCGTCGGCCTGGGGCTGCTCGGCGTGGGCGCCTTCTTCTGGTATGTGTCGGGCGGCACCAAGGTCGACTCCGAGACCCTGAAGCCGCTGCTCGGCCTGGCGTTCGGTTCGTCGCTGATCTCGATCTTCGCGCGCCTGGGCGGCGGCATCTTCACCAAGGGCGCCGACGTCGGCGCTGACCTGGTGGGCAAGGTCGAAGCGGGCATCCCCGAGGACGACCCGCGCAACCCCGCGGTGATCGCCGACAACGTGGGCGACAACGTCGGCGACTGTGCCGGCATGGCCGCCGACCTGTTCGAGACCTACGCGGTGACGCTGATCGCGACGATGGCGCTCGGTGCGTTGATGGTCACCGGCGCGTCGGCCGCGGCCGTGGTGTACCCGCTGGTGCTGGGCGGCGTGTCGATCATCGCCTCGATCATCGGCTGCAATTTCGTCAAGGCGAGCCCTGGCATGAAGAACGTGATGCCGGCGCTGTACAAGGGGCTGATCGTCGCTGGCGTGATCTCGGTGATCGCCTTCTACTTCGTCACCAGCGCGATGTTCCCGCAGCCGGTCGAGGTGACGGGCGGCGCCAAGGTCAGCGCGATGGCGCTGTTCGGCGCCTGCGTGGTCGGCCTGCTGCTGACCGCCGGCATGGTGTGGATCACCGAGTACTACACCGGCACCGACTTCAAGCCGGTGAAGCACGTGGCGCAGGCCTCCACCACCGGCCATGCCACCAACATCATCGCCGGCATCGGCGTCAGCATGAAGAGCACGGCCTGGCCGGTGCTGTTCGTCTGCATCGCGATCCTGGTGTCTTACTGGCTCGCCGGCCTCTACGGCATCGCGGTGGCCGCCACCTCGATGCTGAGCATGGCCGGCATCATCGTCGCGCTCGACGCCTACGGTCCGATCACCGACAACGCCGGGGGCATCGCCGAGATGGCCGAACTGCCCGACAGCGTGCGCGACATCACCGACCCCCTCGACGCGGTGGGCAACACCACCAAGGCGGTGACCAAGGGCTATGCGATCGGCTCCGCGGGCCTGGCGGCGCTGGTGCTGTTCGCCGACTACACCCACTCGCTCGAGACCCGCGGCATCAGCGCCAGCTTCGACTTGAGCAACCCCAAGGTCATCATCGGCCTGTTCATCGGCGGCCTGATTCCGTACCTGTTCGGCGCGATGGCGATGGAGGCGGTCGGCCGCGCCGCGGGCTCGGTGGTCGAGGAAGTGCGCCGCCAGTTCCGCGAGATCAAGGGCATCATGGAAGGCAAGGCCAAGCCCGAATACGGCAAGGCCGTCGACATGCTCACCGCCGCAGCGATCAAGGAGATGATGATCCCGTCGCTGCTGCCGGTGGTGGTGCCGATCCTGGTCGGCCTGCTGCTCGGCGCCGAGGCGCTCGGCGGCCTGCTGATGGGCACCATCGTCACCGGGCTGTTCGTCGCGATCAGCATGTGCACCGGCGGCGGCGCCTGGGACAACGCCAAGAAGTTCATCGAAGACGGCAACTTCGGCGGCAAGGGCAGCGACGCGCACAAGGCCGCTGTCACCGGCGACACCGTGGGCGACCCCTACAAGGACACCGCCGGCCCCGCGGTCAACCCGCTGATCAAGATCATCAACATCGTGGCGCTGCTGATCGTGCCGCTGCTGCCGGTGCCCGCGGGCTCGACGGCGCCAGCGCACGGCACCCCCGCGCCGGTGGTCGCCCCGGCCGCGCCGGCGGCAGCGAGCCAGGCTGCAGTGCCGGCCGAGCCGGCATCGAAGTAGGGCTGCACCGCGCAGACGCAGCGAAGGGCCGGGTCACCGGCCCTTCTCGTTTCCCCGGCCGGCTGCGCCGCCGGGCGGGCAAGAGGCAGCGTTTCGGTTCTCGCCCGGCACGAGCGGCACCGGCGCAGCTCAATTCGTTGCCTGCCATTTCACAGCAACGTCTTTCGTGAACTCAGGCAGGGCGATCTCCAGCACGCCGGCGCTGGCGCGCGCTTGCGCGGTGCCGATTGGTCCGCCCGGCTGGCGCGTGCGCCAGAACTCGATGCGGTAGTCGCGATCCTGCAGGCCCGAGATCGAGACCGTGGTGCCGCTGATCGGGCCGTGATCAGTCAGGTGGTAGTCGCTGTCCTTGTCGCGCACCCACAGGTAACCCCGCGACGCCGAGGTCTGGCCCAGCGCCGCCACCGCCGGTAGCTGCACGCCGTCGAAAGTGTAGTGGTCCACCTTGATCCAGTCGTTGCCGGTGTTGCGCACGCGGACGACGTGCGAGCCCGCGGGCAGCGGCACATCGACCACGAAGTTGGTCTGCCCACCGCCGTAGGAAGCGCTGAATGTCGAAACGCCATCGACATCGATCGCCAATGCCGCTGCATATGGCGACACCTCCTGCACCGCGAGGCGCAGGCTACCGGCGCGCGCCAGCGTCATCGTGAAGCTCGGGTCGGAGCGCAGCGTGGGCTGCCCGTTGCCGTGCAGCCAGACCGTCATGCCTTCGAAGCCGGGCACGCTGCCGTCGGCGCCGACGGTGAAGGCAGTCCGCGCCGGCGGAGTCCAGAAGTCGCCGATGCCGGGCCGCAAATGGAGCTGCTCGTGCTGGGGCCCGCCGCGCACCGATGCCGCGGCGCGCGCCAGGCCATGCAAGGCCGGGTCCTCGCCAGCCCAATACGCGGCCAGCGGCGCGAACTCGCCGTACAGGTCGAGCGCGTGGATGTAGTGGTCCCACCACCACAGCATGGCGCCCGAGTTCAGCATCGACGCCGCCCAGATGCCGTTGTGCAGCGCCAGCGCCTCGCGCAGCTGCGTGCGTTCGGGCTCGGGCATCGTCTCGACGCGCGTCTCGGCCTGCTGGTCCTCGACGCCGAATTCGCCGATCAGAATCGGTTTGCCCAGGTGCTGCAGGCGGGCGAGGTCGATTTCCATCGCGCCGATCATGCCCCGGCGGTAGTTGTGGAACTGCACGAGGTCGATCGTCGGGTGGCTCCACACGGGGTCCATGCGCGCGTCTTCGGCACTGCCTGTAGTGATGAGGTGCTGGGCCGGATCGATCGAGCGCAGATGGTCGGCCATCTCGCGGTGCCAGTCGATCACCGCGTCGCGCACCGCCTGCGAGCTGCCGAAACCATCGACCAGATAGGCTTCGTTGAGCAGTTCCCAGCACAGGATGGCTGGTGAATACGACCAACGCGCCACCAGGTAGCGCAACTGGCGCTTCATCAGCCGCCGCGCTTGCGGGTCGCTGAAGAAGTCCTCCGGCCGCTGCAGGAAGCCGCCTGCGCCGGCATTGCGGACGTTGTAGGGGTTGTCCTGCCACTGCGGCGTGGTCTGCGTGTTGAAGATCACGTTGTTCAGCAGCGTCAGCTGGATCGCGATGCCATGGCGCTCGGCCGCCTCGACGATGCGGTCGATCTTCCAAGCCAGCTCGAGGCTGTAGCGGCCCAGGCCAACGTAATAGCCGGTGTGGTTGGGCGTCCACTCGAGCGATTGGCCGTCCCAGTAGTGCACGAGATGGATGCGAGTCCAGTTCTCGCCCTTGGCCGCCATGCGGGCGAACACGTCGTTCCAGAACGCAGTGCCCAGCCCGGTGCCGTCTTCCCACGCCACGTTGTGTCCGATCGGCACGAACGGCGTGCCGTCGTCGTGGCGCAGGAAGCGCCCGTCGCGCGCATCGCGGCGCACGAAGCCCTTACTCGCGCCGTCGCCGGCGACGAACCGACCGCCGCCGGCTGTGCGTGTGCCCGCGGCGTCGATGACGACGATGCTGTACGCGTGCGCGCCGAGCTGCGTCGGCGTGTAGCGCGCGCGCCAGGTCGGCGCGCCGCCGTTGCCGTAGCGCTCGGGTGCGATGCCGACGATCTCGAACTCGCGGTAGTGGAACGCCGGCACGTCGATCGTGCTCTGGTCGGGCCGCACGACGCGCATCGTCACCGTCACCTCGTCAAGGTCGAACGAGTTGGCGTACGCCCCCGGCAGGTCGAAGCCGATCTCCACCCGCTCGTAGCGGCGTGCGGCCTCGTCGTCGAGCAGAGTGCCGGTGGCCGATGCGACGCCGAGTCGCGCGTTGGTCGATACGCTCGCCAACTCGATCGTCAGCGTCTCGTCGCCTTCGAGCAGGCCGTCGCCCACGATCGGCACGCTGAGAACGCGCCGCGTCTGGCCCGGCGCGAACTGCAGCGTGCCGGCTTGCGTGAGGTAGTCGCGCCCGGCGGTCGCGGTGCCGTCGCGGGTGGCGAAATCGACGCTGACGGTGTCGCTCGACGCCGTCTCGAGCGTGACCTCGAAGTCGAGCGAGGCGCCGCTGCCGTGGCCTTCGACCGCAGAGGCTGGGGCGACCGAGACCCGCGGCCGATTCGATGGGACCGGCTGATCCGTCGGCGT
Organism: Ideonella sp.; assembly: GCA_015075545.1. Classification (GTDB taxonomy): domain Bacteria; phylum Pseudomonadota; class Gammaproteobacteria; order Burkholderiales; family Burkholderiaceae_C; genus JAEUPI01. The sequence goes on from JABTUC010000001.1 coordinate 961,553, forward strand.
CGATCCGCCACCGCCGCCGCAGGAAGAGACGATCAGCACACAGGCAACGCTGATCCATGTCGTGCGGGTCGATCGGGCGCTACTCATCGAATCTCACTCCTTCGACGGATGCCGGGCTCTTTCGACACTCATACTCCTCGGATATCCCGAGTCAATGGCTCTGCTGCCTGTGCATCGTGGTGCCACGAATTGCGGCAACGGCAACGTCTTCATCGACCGACTCCTCCCTCGAGGGACCGCGCAAGCGAGGTCACTCAGTTCGGCCGGTCACACTCCATCCGCGCAACGATGCTGCGGCGGCGAAGCGCATCCATCTCCGCCGCCCCTGCACCGAGAGCAGCGCGGCGACCAGCGCAGACTGTGCAACGCGGATCAGCGGGGCGCCGCCGTTTGCTATCGACATCATGGTCGCTCCCATTCAGACAGTCCTACGCAGGATGGCATTGGTCGGTCCGGCGACCACGGCGCGTCATTCCCGACTCGACAGAGGTATATGCCCGCCGCGATAGCTTCGCATCCATCAAACGATGGACGAGCCTCCATCAAGGTCGAGATCGCCCGGACCCTGCGGCGTCAGCTCGAACGAGGAGGTCGGCGCCTGCGCCTGGCAACGACACCAGAGCCGCGGCCACGTCGACCTGTCGGCTCACACCCATCTTGGCGAAGATCGAGTTGAGCTGGGCACGAATCGTGGACCTCGCCACGCCGTGTTCGGCGGCGATGTCGGCGGGAGTGCGCCCTTCGGCCACCGCCACCGCCACCGCGGCTTCGGCCGGCGTGAAGCCGAAGATCGACGCCGCCACGAAGCGGTCCACCGGCACGCGACGGCGTAGGTCGTGGACCAGCACCATGGCGAGATCGCGCTGCCCGAAGGCGCCCATCGTCTCGTCGGGGCGTAGCCGACTGATGACGAGCGCCATGAAGTGGCCGCACCTGGGGGCGCCCAGGCGCACGATCGCGCGCCCGACGGACGGTGTGTCGTCGCGGTACGACTGCTCGCCGCCGATCCGCAATCGGCGCAATGCCAGCAGCAGTTCGTGATGGCACTGCGGCGAGATGAGCTGTAGGGCGCCCTCGTGGAGTCGCAGTGTCCGATTCGTCTGCAGCAGCTGCCGCGCAGCCGCGTTCGCGTGATGCAGTCGCTGCTGCTCGTCGATCAGCATGACCGCGTGCGGCAGTTGATCGAGCACCGCGTTGCCGAGCAGACGCTCATCGAGCAGTCGACACTGGCGCCGCCACATCCCCAGTGCCGTCGAGACATGCCGGCCCATTCGTTCGACGAGCGTCACCTCGTGCCTGGCCAAGGGTTGCATGCCGCGCCCGCGGTGAATGCCGAGGATGGCCACGATCTCCGCGTCTTCGTAGATCTTGGCGCCGGACACGTAGCGCCCGCCGTAGGGAATCAGGAAGTCCTGATAGAAGCGATCGCGCGCGACGAAGGCGTCGTCGAAGTGGTGGTGGCAGCTGATCCACTGGCCGAGGCCCAAGCGCGCCACCAGCGCGGCGCGCGGATCGATCGCGTGGTATTCGCGGATGTACGCGAGCACGCCATCGGGCGGAAAACCGCCGACTTCGTAGCTGAACGCCACGCCGCCGGTCGCCAGACGCACGCCGTGCAGATGCACACCCCAGGCGTCGAACAGCGTGCGTAGCGCCGCCAGCGGCTCGCCCCACGGCAGTTCACCAGCCGCGGCGCGGTACAGGTCGGCGACGATTGCGTCCGTGGATTCGACCGATGTTGGGTGGGGGCCCGTCATGGCGTGATGTGCGCTGGTCGCAGCGTGGTGCGAACACGAACTCCCCGTATCGCGTCCGATCCCCGCATCGCCTAGGCACTGTCGACGCTGGCGACGCGACGGTGTTTGATCGCACGCAACTCCGATCGAGCTACGTTTCGGGGCCGACCCCGGAGTAACCCGAATGACAGGGTACATGCCCAAATCGAAGTGGCTCGGAGAGTCCCCGGCGCCGGGTTCGCTGTACCCGGTGACGTGTACGTCGTAAACATCGACGAGGAACACGTGTTTCCATTGGCCCCGGCGCAGCCGGGGCCGCGCTTGCTGGGGACTTGGACCGGTGATTTCGGGGACAAGGTCTTTCGCCCAGTCGCCTCTTGGGCGGCCGCGCGGCGAACCTCGCGTCGTGCCAGCACCTGTTCTCGATCCTGCGCAACTACGGCATTCAGCCCTGATGACGACCGCTGCCGAGATCAACGGTGGCCAGGTTCAGGCCAAGTTGGATCACGCCACCGTGGTGCCGGAGCTGCGCTTCAGTTCTCGCCGGGCACGAGCAGCACCTTGCCGGCGAGCTGCAGCGCCGCCGGCAGGTCGCGCAGCGCATCGGCCAGCCGCACGCATGCAGCGGCGCGAGTCCGCCAGAGCCCTGTCGCGAAGCGACGTTGCGCCTCGCTCTCGGCGGCGGCACGCACGGGCGCAGGCGCATCGTTCAGCCAGCGGCTGAGCCAGAAGCCCTCGATGCTCTTGCCGGAGAAGACGAACTGCCCCATGTGTGCCAGGCGCGGGCCCTTGTCGGCGAGCATGCCGTACGAGATCCAGCGGCTGTGCGCCGGCATCGCCAGAAGGATGTCGGCCGCCGTCTGATCGCCCACCGCGTCGAGCAGGATGCGCGGTTTCTCCGCGCGCACCAGCGCATCCAGCTGCGCCGCGAAGTCGGGTGCACTGCTGACCAGCACGGTCTTCGCGCCGCGTGCCAGCAACGCGGCCTCCTCGCCCGCGCGGCGCACGACGGCAATCGTCGTCATGCCGCGCTCGCTCGCGAGCTCGATCAGCATGCGCCCCAGTTGCGAGGCCGCAGCCGTCAGAACGATCGAGTGCGCACCGGCTTGCCGGGCCAGCGCGATCATCGCCAGCGCCGTCAGCGGATTCACGAGAAGCGCCGCGGCATCGTCGTCGCGCACGCCGTCGCACAGCACAACGCAGGCCGAGGCTTCGGTCAGCGCCAGCTCGGCCCAGGCACCCGATGCGCTGGCCAGGAAGCTCACCCGCTTGCCGACCAGGGCGGCACCCTGCGCATCACCGGCGGCAACGACGGTGCCGGTGCCTTCGAACCCGCCGGCGTGCCGCGACGCCGCGGCTGACCGTATTCGCCCTTGATGTAGTGCAGATCGGACGGGTTGACCGGCGAGCACGCGACCCTGATCAGCACCTGCCCGGGGCCGGCGCGCGGCACCGCAATGCGCTCGAAGGCGAGCAACTCGGCGAGGTCGGGGATCGCCAAACCGCCCACCCTGCCCGAGAAGCCATCGTGACGCAGCACCAGGGCCTGCATGCTGCTGCCTGACTGGGTCATGGACGCCTCCGTTTCCATGCGATGCGCCGCATACAACTCCAACTGCGACGAAGTTTTCGAATGCTACTTGATAACTGAATTTTCATCCATTAAGCTCGCCGCCTGGAATGAGCAGGCAACGGCCGTCGCCGCACGACCTCGATCGACAGCAGAGCCACCGGCGGCGGCAGGGTGCAGCCACGCCATCACAGCGACCCCACGCACCGAAGGAGAAACACGGATGAAGCTGCGGAGATTCCTGACGGCGGCACTGTGTGCCCTGCTCAGCGGCCCCTTCCTGCCTGCAGCGCAGGCGCAGACGCAAGGCGTCACCGATAACGAGATCGTCATCGGCACCCACCTCGACCTCAGCGGCCCGATCAATTTCTGGGGCCTGCCGGTGAAGAACGGCATGGAGATGGCGGTCGAGGAGATCAACGCCGGCGGCGGCATCCATGGCCGCAAGCTGCGCCTGGTGATCGAAGACATGGGTTACGACCCGAAGAAGGCGGTGCTCGCAACGCAGAAACTGCTCTCGCGCGACCACATCTTCGCGATGGTCGGGTCGATGGGCACCGTGACCTCCGCGGCCACCATGCCGATGGTGCTCGAGCGGGGCCTGCCGCACCTGTTCCCGATCACGCCGGCCGAGATGTTCGCGGTGCCGTACGACCGCCTGAAGTTCGCGTACTTCGCGCCCTACTACGACGACATCCGCACCAGCCTGAAGTACCTGCTGGCGACCAAGGGCTACAAGCGGGTGGCGGTCATGTACCAGGACGACGAGTTCGGCGCCAACATCTCCAAGGCGGTGCACGATCAGCTTGCGGCCAGCGGACTCGCGCCCGTGTCGGTGACCAGCTTCAAGCGCGGCGCCACCGACTTCTCGAGCCAGGTCGCACGCATGAAGAGCGACGGCGCCGACCTCGTCGTGATGGGCACGGTGGTGCGCGAGACGGTGGGCGCGATGACGGTGGCCCACACCCTGGGCTGGAAGCCCGCCTTCCTCGTCAGCCAGGCCGGCTACGCCCCAGTGGTCGCCGCGCTGGGCAAGGATGTCGTCGAGGGCCTGTACGCCGGCGCGATGACGCCGATACCGTACGCCGACACCGCCTCGCCCAAGGTGCTCGACTGGATGCAGCGCTACAAGGCCAGGTTCAACCAGGAGCCCAACGTCGAGGCGGTGGTGGGCTACATGGTCATCTCGACCGCGGCGATGGGCATGCGCAATGCCGGCCGCAATCTCACCGTCGACTCGCTGATCGCGGGGCTCGAGCAGATCCGCGACTACCGCAACATGTTCGGCACCCCGCCGATCTCGTTCTCGCCCGGCAACCACCTGGCGTCGCGACGCACGTTCCTGGCGCAGATCCAGAAAGGCCGCTGGGTGGCGTTGACCGACCCCATGCACTACCGCGACTGACTCCGCATCGAGACGAGGCACCGTCATGAAGACCAACATCGGCCTGTTCCTGGCCAAGCGCGCGAAGCTCGATCCGCACCGGGCCGGCCTGATCTTCGAAGGGCGCGAGCTGACCTTCAAGGCGTGGAACGAGCGCGCCAACCGCGCCGCACACGGTTTCGCCAGCCTCGGCATCCGCCCAGGCGACCGCGTCGGCGTGCTGATGGCGAACTCGCCCGAGTTCCTGGAATGCTTCTTCGGCCTGGCCAAGATCGGTGCCATCGTGGTGCCGCTCAACTGGCGCTTGACGCCGCCGGAGCTGGCCTACATCGCGAACGACGCAGGCATCGTCGCACTCGCCTACGGCGCCGAATACGCGCAGACGGTGTCGGCGCTGCGCGGCAAGATCCCGGCGGCCAGCTACGTCGTCGTCGGCGACGCCCCCGGGGGCGATCGCAGCTACGCCGCGCTCACCGCGAGCATGCCCGATAGCGAACCCGATGCGGCCGGCGCAGGCACCGACCCGCTCGTCATCATGTTCACCTCCGGCACCACCGGCAAGCCCAAGGGCGCGGTGCTGACCCACGACAACCTGTTCTACGATTCGTGCACGGTGACGATGAGCACCGATTGGCGATGGGGCGACCGCGTGCTCATCGCCTTGCCGCTGTTCCACATCGGTGCGCTGATCGATGTCGTGATCGACGTCCACATCGGCTCCACGACCGTGCTGATGAAGGCCTTCGACCCGGTCGGCTTCCTGCGCGCGCTGCAGGATCACAAGATCGATTCGTTCCTCGCGGTGCCGGCGATGCTGCACTTCATGCTCCAGGTGCCGGCGATCAAGGAGTTCGATCTGTCGTCGGTGCGGTGGGCCCTGTGCGGAACGGCGCCGGTGCCCGTGCCGCTGATCCAGGCATGGTCGGGCATCGGCATCGCGATCCAGCAGGTCTACGGGCTGACCGAATGCACCGGCGGCGCGGCCGTGCTGAGCGCGCAGCGCGCGCTCGACAAGGTCGGCTCGACCGGCCTGCCGATGTTCCACACCGACATCCGCGTCGTCGACGACCTCGGGCACGACAGCGCACCCGGGGAGATCGGCGAGATCATCATCCGCGGCCCGCACGTGATGCGCGAGTACTGGAACAACCCGCAGGCCACCGCCGAGACGGTTCGCGACGGCTGGCTGCACAGCGGCGACCTCGGCCGCTTCGACGACGAAGGGTATCTCTACATCGTCGAGCGCAAGAAGGACATGATCATCTCGGGCGGCGAGAACATCTACCCGGCCGAGATCGAGAGCGTGCTGACCGCGCTGCCGCAGTGCGCCGAGATCGCCGTGATCGGCGTCCCCGACCCCGATTGGGGCGAGGCCGTCTGCGTCGTCGCGCGACTCAAGGAGGGGCAGTCGCTCACGCTCGCCGAGGTGGTCTCGCACTGCACCGGCAAGCTCGGCAAGTACAAGATCCCAAAGCGGCTGGTCATCAGCGACGATGCTCTGGCGCGCACGCCGACCGGCAAGCTGCTCAAGCGCGCCCTGCGCGAGAAGTTGGCGTGTTGATCGACGGGCTTCGGTGGTGCCTCCTCTTTCGTCTCGCGAGCGTGGCCTGAGCGGAGCGCGAGTGGAACGCCACGGCGCCGCAGCGCGGGCGTGAGGAACCCCTGGGCTGCCCCTCGACCGAAGCGCTGCGCCACGCCAGCGACGCCGTCCGGCCCGTGGCGATCAAGAGCGCGGCTTCCCCGCCGCCTCCCCCTCTCACATGCGGGCGGAATCATCGGCATGCCAAGCCTGAGGTGCGCGCCCCGGCACATGAGTGGCCTGTGAAGTAGGCACTGTGGTCGCCGCGCGCAGCGGTTCGGTTCACTCACTCCGGCGCAATCAATGCCCAGGTCGCAGGCGTCACCGCCGGGGCGTTCGTCAAGGCTGAATGCCGTAGGTGCGCAGGATCGAGAACAGGCGCTGGCACGACGCGAGGTTCCCGAAACTGCTGCCCCTGAGGTTGCGCAGCCTGTCGATGCCCTGCTCACTTGGACGTGCGCCGGCGTTCAGCAGCACCGTGACCACGTCGTTGCCTTCGCTGTGCGCGAACGGGTTGTTCTGCTGGCTGGAGTCGGCCATGCACGCCGGAATGAACCAGTAATCGAGGGCGTTGCCCAGATTGTCGTGGTGACGCCAATCAAGCCCACGTTTGAGCATCGCCTGCATCAGCACGGCGGCGCCGCGCGGGATGTGCTGAACCGCGAATGACGGACCGCCCGGGCCCCAATCCCCTCGATTCGGGTCTGCGCCCTTGTCGAGCAAGGTAATCGCGACCTCGACCTGCTTGCTTCTGATTGCCTTCCCCAGGGGGGTGACACCCGACGAGGAGATCCGATTCACATCGGCTCCGGCAGCGATCAGTGCCTTCGCGATCTCCATGCCGCGACCCTGGCTGATCGCCTCTTGGAGCATGCCGTCCTCGCCCGCGTTCGGATCCGCGCCCTTGGCAAGCAGCCGCTCAACCACCGACTTCTTGCCGTTGTGGATGGCTGTCCATAGGTACTTGCCATCGCGCTCGGGTCCATCGGGGTTCAGGCCGGTGTCCAGCAGCAGATCCAGTGCGGCAAGCTGTTCACCCTCGATGGCGCCGCGTACCACGTCTGGGTCGACGCGCATCCCCTGTTCCAGCCAACGCTTCAGCGTAGCCACGTGGCCATTGCGCGCCGCCGCCATCGCGTGCCCGAGCGACACCAGGCCGCCAGCGTCGCCAGCGATCGGGAAGGCTCCATGCGCGGAGCGCACAATGTAGGACGACTTCGCCTTGGTATCCGATGGATGCGGTATCGACACACCCAACGACTCGGCGAAGAACTCTGTCCTTGAAAATTCGCGCCTAGATCTCCCGCAAGCGCCGCCCGGCTGCGCTGGGGCCAACGGAAACACAATGTTCTCGTCGATGTTCACAACGTACACGTCACCGGGTACAGCGAACCCGGCGCCGGGAACCTTCCCAGCCACTTCAATTTGGGTCCGCACTTCATTCGGCCGCCCGTCACAAACATCGCCAGCAGCGCCGCTCGACTCTTGCTTCCGCAGCGCCAGGAATCGCAGCCGATTCCCGGTTCGCAACGGAAAGAGGGTGCCGCTGACCTGAGACATTCCGGTCAAGGTGATGCGCTCGATGCCCTTGGGGTGGCGCATCAGGAAGGACGCATTCCACAAACCGCCAAGTACGTGGACCCTCAGGTTCTCCGATCCCGACGACCACCGCTGGGCGATTCCGTCCTGCATCAACAGCCTCGACTCCTCCTTGCCGTCGATTTCGACCACCGACACCCGCGCCGGGGGTGCCCCGCGAAACGCCGGATGCTCGTAGATCACGGCCGGTAGCTCGGGAAACTCCGCCGGAGCCGGCGCCGCGAGCAAGTGCTCCGCCTTCAGCGCGCTGCCGCCGGTTTGCGACGGCGCGGCGGGCCTGCCGGGCTGCGGCGCTCGTGCGAGCAGGGCCACGACCTCCCGGTGCCCGCGCGCCTGCGCCAGGCCGGCGGCGCTTTGGCCGTTGTGGTTGCGCAGCGCCGCGTCGGCACCGGCAGTCAGCAGCGCGCGCACGGTGCCCGCGTGGCCCATGAAGGCGGCCAGCATCAGCGCGCTGGCACCGTCGCGAGCCTGCGCGTCGAGCGGCGCACCGGCGTCGATCAGCGCCTTCACCGCGGGCTCGTGGCCCTTTATCGCGGCAAACATCAGTGGCGTCCAGCCATCTGCGTCAGCTGCCTCGACATCGGCGCCGCCACGGATCAGCGCGCGGATGCGCGCTGCGCTGCCACGCCTGGCGGCTTCGAACAACAGCGCCGCGTGGCTGCTGGGCGCAGAAGCCGCGCGCGCTTGGGCATACACAAGCTCCGGCGCCAACAGCATGGAACCGGCCGCGAACGAAAGGAGAAGTGGCAGCGCAAGCGTAGCGGCCATACATCGCGCGCGTGACGTGCGGGTGCCGGGCGTGGGCACGCCGTGCGCACAGCGGCGGCACCAATGGCCGGATGCTGCGGCGGCGCGGTGGATCGGTGTGGCCATCGTGACTCCTATCGACCAGGTCGGGAGGGCGCGGTGTCGTCGCGATACCGCTGTCCGCCCTGGCCCGGCGCCGGGTTGCCGCCGCTGCCCGGGCACCCCGCGCCACCGATGTAGCGCGGCGGATTGCTCGAGTCGTAGCAAGGGTGGCGAGGCGAGGCGCCTGGCCGCGACGGTATTGCCGGCGGCGTGGCGCCATAGCTCTTGTTACTGTAGCGCTGCAGGGCACCGCTGAACGCACGCCCGAAGGCCTCCAGGGCGTCGGCACGCTCGCGCTGCGTCTGCTCCTGCCGCTGCTGAAGCTCCTGTGCCTGAAGTCGACGGGCGTGTTCAGCAGCCTCCAGCCGATCGAGTTCGATCTGCCGCTGCGCCTGCTCGTTACGCAGGCGCTCGATGTCGCGCTGCAGGGCCTCGATGCTGAGCGAGCTGCCGTAGTTCAGTTCGTGCTCGAGCCGGCTCAGCCGATCGGTGAGTGCGGCTTGTTCGCGCCGCTTGTCGATCAGCTCGCCGGCCAATGCCTGCAACTCGCGGCTGAGCGCAAGCGCCCGATCGTGCTGATCGCGATCGCGCCGGGCGAAATCGTCCTCGAGTTCCCTCAACTTCGCCTCGTATTCGCGCTTCGGGTCGGCGGCGTCCGGAGCCCCAGGTCCGTCGCTCCGCCCGCTGTCTGACGCGGCGGGCGGCGTCGGATCCGTGCCAACTCCCGCGGCAACTGGTTCGCCGCGGTAGCAGCGCAGGTACCGCTCCGGCGTGGGAACCAGACCCGAACGCCCGACCTGTTCTATGCAACCGCGATAACGGCCTAGATGACGCAGACACGCTGTCTTGATCTGCGCGCGATTCGTGTCGTCCACACCGTTGCGCAGGGCGAACTCGCCGCAGAAGTCCTCGTTCTTCGGCGCCCAGTAAGCGAAATGATCCTCGGCTTCCTCCAAACTCTGCCGTGCCCTGGCTGGCAGCCGGCGGGTTACCTCGTCGTGACAGGCCTTGCGCTGCTCGACCGCGAGCCGCCGATCGGTACAGGCCCGCACCAACTGCTCGTAGGTCAACTGTTCGAACACCGTGGTGCCCGGCTGCTGACGCGGCGCGGTCTGCTCACCGCCGGGCCGCGGTTTGTTCGCCTTGGACTGCGGGGGCGCCTTCTGCCACACCTCCCAGGCCTTCTTGTCCTTGTCGTCGATGTCCGGAAAGCCTGTGTTGCCACGGGTCGCTGGGGGAATCGACAGGAGGGCGGCGGTGAGCAACGCGCACAGCATCGAAAACGAATCACGCGACGCGACCGACACCCGCCTGGACTCGCCAGCAATCAAGCATCGGCCATGCGCGTGCGTGCGCAGATCGCACGGGGTATCAAGCACCATGTCTAGCCCCTCCTCTGTACCCTGCACGGCGGCTTCCTCACCTCGTATGCGAGTCCGCCGTCGCATCCGACTGCGGACGGCTCTTGCGAGGACAGGGCCGACCCGCCGTCATGAATTGAACGCAGGTGGTACGCGCATGGGGTTAAGGGCGACCGTGGATGCGGAACCCAACACAAGGCGTCCACGGTATGGTGGGTTGCGGCCTCGTACCTCGTCATCCGGGTTTCCCTGAATTGGCCCTGAAACGTGGGTTGGATGCGTCGACTCGACTCGCGCGCCGTTCGAGCCAAGCGTTGTCGAGGGCGTCATTCTCTGAGACACGATGATGGCCGACGCGTTCACTTGGGCCGCTCGCTTTCCCAACCTGCGCACGATGTGCGCGCGCGCCAAGCTCGCCGAGAACAAGGTGAGGGCCGTTTATGGCCAATGGGCGAGATGACCGGGCATGGGGCGCGTTGGCGCCATGACCCTGTGGTTCTCCGTGAAAACCGAGGCGCCCTGCGCTGGGCCTGCGCATGACGCCCTCGAGCCCCTCAGCCGGCGCCGTGCACCTGCCGCTCGCGGCCGGCCCAGAACGGCTCGCGCAGCACGCGGCGCACGATCTTCCCCACCGGCGTCTTGGGCAGGGCCTCCGCGAAGTGCACGGCCTTGGGTACCTTGAAGTACGCCAGGTGCTCCTTGGCAAATGCGATCAGATCGGCCTCGGTCGCGGTCTTGCCCGGGCGCAACACCACCGTCGCGTGCACCGCCTCGCCCCACTTGTCGTCGGGCACCGCGAAGACGCCGCACTCGGCGACCGCTTCGTGGGCGGCCAGTGCGTGCTCGACCTCGGCGGGGTAGACGTTGTAGCCGCCGCTGATGATCATGTCCTCCTTGCGGTCGGCCAAGTAAACATAGCCGTCGGCCTCCATGCGCCCGAGGTCGCCGGTCAGCAGCCAGCCGCCCTTCAGGCGCTGGGCGTCGAGTTCGGGGTTCTTCCAGAAGCCCGGCGTCACCCAGGGCGCGCAGATGCAGATCTCGCCCACCTCGCCGGCGGCGCAGGCGCGACCGTCGGCGCTGCGAATCATCACTTGCGCGGCTCCGAACTCGCGCCCCACCGAAGTCAGGCGGCGCGGTTCGGCGGCGAGAGCCGCGGCATGCTCGGCGGCAGTCATCAAGGTGCACAGGCCGTAGGCCTCGGTCTGGCCGAAGCCGGTGTTCAGCACCGGACCGAAGCGCTTCATCGCGCGCTCGACGAGCGTCGGCGCAGCCGGTGCGGCGGCGTAGACGATGTTGCGCAGGGTCGACAGATCGGCACCCTCGATCGCCGGGTCGTCGAGCAGCACGCGCAGGAACGTCGGCACCCCGAGCATGAAGTTGACCCGATGACGTGAAATGGCCCCGAGCACGGTCGCCGGCGAGGCGTCGCGCAGGATCACCAGCGCCGCGCCGCCGATCCACGCGCTGTCCATCGCCCGGGCGCAGAAGTGGCTGAGCGGCAGTTGCCCCAGCACGCGATCGCCAGGGTGGTGGCCGAAGGTGGCGGCCCAGAAGTTCATCGCCGCCGAGACCGACGCGAAGCTGTGCGTCACGCCTTTGGGCTTGCCCGTGGTGCCCGACGTGTAGAGGATCTGTGCCAGCGTTTGCGGCGGGCGATCGAAGTCGGGGATCGCCGTCTCGCTCTGTGCACCGACGAGCAAATCGGCCCCCGCAGCGAACGCGCCCAGGCCCAGGGCCGCCTCGGGGCTCGGCGCCACGGCGCGCGCGCGCTCCAGATGCTCTGGCGTCAGCGCCAGCACGAAGCGCGCGTCGCTGTCGCCGACGATATAGCGGTGCTCCGCCTCGGTCAGCACGCCGAGCATCGGGCACCAGACACCGCCCGCACGCGCGATGGCGATCGCCGCGACGACGAACTCCAGGCAGTTGAACTGGATCAGCGCGACGCGCTCGCCCACGCGCAGCCCGCGCGCGATGAGCGCCGCAGCGACCGCGCTGGCGCGCGCATCGAGTTCGGCGAACGTCAACTGCCGCTCGCCGTCGATCGCGGCGACGAGATCGGGCCACAGCCGCGCGGCGCGCGACGGATAGTGCGAATACGGGTGCATCATGATCAGCTCCTCCGCTCGGGGATGTGGCGCTCGGCGGGCCCGTCGTAGTAGGCGCCGAGCGCGTCGGGAATGATGCGCAGCGGCACGCCGTCGCGGATCTCCTCGGTGATGTGCGCCAGCAGTGCCATGCCGTAGCTGAGCGCACCGAGCCCGCCGATGACCAGCGGGTCGAAGCCGAGGTCGGCCAGCAGCGCCCCCAGCGCACCGGCGAGGTTGATCGGGATCTTGCGCCCCTTCAGCTCGGCCAGATGCGACTCGACGGCGTCGAGCATCTGGCCGTGCTCGCGCCAACCGCCCAGCTTCTGGGCGAGACGGCGCACGGTGATCGCGCGCGGCTCGGCCTCCTTGTGCAGCGGGTGGCCGAGCCCCGGCACGCGCCCGCGGCGCTCGCCCCACACCTGCATCACACGCGCACAGGCCTGCGCAGGCGGCAGCTTCCATCCGACCGCCTCGATCAGCATCTGCGCGGGCTCCTGCGGCGAGCCGGTGACAGAGCCTGAGGCCAGCATGCCGCTGGCCAGCGCCGGCACCGGCGAATCGGGAAAGGCCGACGCGGTGAAGCGCGCGGCGCCGACCGCCGCACTGATGAACTGCTGGTCGACACCGCTGCGCAGCACGAGGTCGAACAGGGCCGTCTCGCGGGCATCGGGCAGTTCGCCGCGCAGCACCAGGAACGCGGTCTCGGTGTAGTTGAGGCGCTCGATGATCTCCTCGACCGGATAGCCGCGCACCAATATGCGACCGTGGCCGGCGCGACTGATGCAGGTGCTCCAGTAGTCGCTCCAATCGCCCGAGGCGACGAACTCGCCGATCTGATGGCGCCGCCGGTGCGGCATCTGCGCTTGATTCATGAGGGCTCTCCTTGCCTGGCCGCATCGGCGGTAGGGGCGACGCCATCGGGTTCGAACAGCGCCAGCACGCGCTCGCCCCTGCGCTCGAAACGTGCTCGCACCGGCATGCCGACACGCACCGATTCGGGTGCGCAGCCGACGACGTTGGAAATCATGCGTGGCCCTTCGGCCAGTGCGATCAGCGCGATCACGTAAGGCGGTACGAAGCCAGGGTCGTACTGCTGTCGATAGATGGTGAAAGTGGCGACGCTGCCGCGGCCCGAAAGCGCGCGCGTCGCGAAGCCGGCAGACCAGCAGCGTGGGCACACCGGGCCGCTCGGCAGGAACAGGTGTCCGCACGTCTTGCAGACCGCAGCCTCGAGCCGCGGCGACGGAGTGTCGTGCGCCAGGCTCATGGCTCAGACGCCCAGCACCAGCGTGGCATGGCTGTTCATGCCCAGCCCATGGCCAGTGACCAGCGCCACTTCGGCGCCCGCCACCTGGCGTGCACCGGCCGCACCGCGCAGTTGGCGCACCGCTTCGGTGACGTGCAGCATGCCGCCGCCATAGCCCTCGGCCAGCAGCCCGCCGCTGGGGTTGACCGCCAGCGAGCCACCCGGGCCGATGCGGCCACCGGCAACGAAGTCACCGGCCTGACCTGCGGGGCAGAAACCGTAGGCCTCGAGCTGCATCAGCACGACGATCGTGAAGCAGTCGTAGAGCATCGCCACGTCGACATCGGCCGCACTCAGCCCGGCGCGCGCCAGTGTGGCCGGGCCACAACGCGCGGCGGGCAGTGTGTCGAAGTGCGAGGGGTTCGAGAACGTGCCCAGGCTGTGCGCCTGGCCCATGCCGAGAACGCGCACCGCGCGATGACGCAGATCCACCGCGCGCTCGGCCGCGCACACCACGACCGCTGCGGCGCCGTCGGAAATCAGACAGCAATCGGCCTTGCGCAGCGGCTCGACCAGCATGCGCGAGGCGAAGTACCCCTCCATGTCGAGCGGCTGCCTCAACTGCGCATGGGGTGTACGCGCCGCATGCGCGCGCGCCGCGATCGCCACCTCGGCGAACGCCTGCGCTCGCGTGCCGTAGAGGGCCATGTGCCGCTGCGCTGCCAGCGCGTGCAGCCCTGCCGCGCCGAAGAATCCGAACACCGCCTCGTCGCCGCGGCCGTAGGCAAACGAGCCCGGGCTCGACAGCGCGGTGTCACCATAGACGCACAGGCACACCTCGCACAGGTCGGCCTCGATCGCCATCGCGGCGCGCTGAATGCTGCCCAGGCTGGAGGCGCCGCCGAGGATCTCGGTGCCGGCATAGGCCGGATCGAGGCCGAGCGCGCGACCCAGGCGCAGATAGTGCGGCTCGATGCCTAGCAGCACGCCCTGCGCCGGCCCGGGGTCGGTAACCAGCCCGTCGATGTCGTCCGGGATCAGGCCCGCATCGTCGACCGCCAGCCGTGCTGCCTGGGCTTCCAACTCGAGCGCGCTGTGCCCCGCCAGACGGCCGAACGCCGTCTGCCCGATCCCGGCGATGACGATCGATTTCGCCATGGTCTTGATTATTGCACGTAAACTGAGTGATACTCAACCGTCGCTGACGGCACGGCGATCGAGCGCGACAGCAACCGGGGAGACGAGCGTGGACAGAACTTGGAGCGAGGAGCACGAACTGCTGAGGCGATCGCTGCGCGACTACGTGCACGAGCGCGTCACGCCGAACGTGCTGGCCTGGGAGGCGGCCGGCGAAGTGCCGCGCAGCCTGTTCACCGATCTGGCCGCGCTCGGCGTGCTCGGTCTGCGCCTGTCGCCGCAGTACGGCGGTGGCGGGCAGGACTTCTGGTTCACCGTCGTGTTGCTCGAGGAGCTGATGCGCTGCGGTTCGATCGGCGTGCCGGTGTCGGTGATGGCGCACGCCGAGTTCGCCACCATGCTGATCGACCGCTACGGCTCGCCGGCGCTGCGCGAAACCTATGTGCGTGGCGCCGCCGAGGGGCGCCTGATCGGCGCGCTCGGGGTTTCGGAGCCCGACGCCGGCAGCGACGTGGCCGCGCTGCGAACGCGCGCCGTGCGCGACGGCGATCACTACGTGATCAACGGTTCCAAGCTCTACATCAGCAACGGCACCATCGCCGACTACATCACGCTGGCGGTGCGCACCGGCGGCGCCGGCTCGCGCGGGCTGTCGGTGATCGTCGTGCCGGCCGACACCCCGGGGTTGCGACGGCAGCGGCTGCGCAAGCTCGGCACCCACGCCTCGGACACGGCCGAGCTGTTCTTCGAGAACTGCCGCGTGCCGGCCAGCCATCTGCTGGGCGCCGAGAACGACGGCTTCGGCATGATCATGTCGGGCTTCGAGGGCGAACGGCTGGTGCTGTCGGTGATGGCGTGCAGCCACGCGAGGCTGATGTTCGAGCAGGCGCGCGACTGGGGCCACCAGCGCCGCGCGTTCGGCCAGCCCCTGCTCGGCTTCCAGGTCTGGCAGCACCGGCTCGCCGACGTGCTGACGCGCATCGTTGCCGCCGAGGCGCTGACGCTGCGCGGCATCGAACTGCACCTGCAGGGCCGCCCCGCGCAGTCGGAGATCTCGATGGCCAAGCTGTTCGCCACCGAGACCGCGCGCTTCGCCGCCACCGAATGCGCCCAGATCCAGGGCGGCCTCGGCTACATGGAGGAGTGCCTGATGGGCCGGCTGCATCGTGATGCGCTGGCCATGACCATCGGCGCCGGATCGAGCGAGATCATGCGCGAGATCATCGCGCGCTCGAACCATCTGGTGGCGCAATGAGCTTGAAGCGCGAAGTCCGCGACGCGATCCTCGTGCTGACGATCGACCGCCCGGCGGCGCGCAATGCGCTCGACGCCGCGACGCAGGCCGCGTTGCTCGACGAATGGCGCCGCTTTCGCGACGACGACTCGCTGCGCGTGGTGGTGCTCACCGGGGCCGGCGACGCGGCGTTCTGCGCCGGCGCCGACCTGAAGGAGCTGGGCGCCTATTACCGCTCGATGACGCCGATCCAGCGCCGCGAGCGCGCCGAACGCGAACCGGGGCTGGGTGCGATCACGCGCCACTTCGACCCGCGCAAGCCATCGATCGCCGCGATCAACGGCGCCTGCCTCGCAGGCGGGCTCGAACTGGCGCTGGCCTGCGACATCCGCGTCGCCGCCGAGCATGCGCGCTTCGGCCTGCCCGAAGTCTGTCGCGGCATCCTGCCCGGCGCCGGGGGCACGCAGCGGCTGCCGCGCGCGCTGCCGCTCGGCGTGGCGATGGAGATGATCCTCAGCGGTGCGCCGATCGACGCCGAGGCGGCCTTGCGCTGGGGGCTGGTGAGCCGCGTCGTCCCGGCCGCCGCGTTGCTCGACTGCGCGCTCGAGATCGCCGCGCGCATCGCCGCCAACGGCCCGCTGGCCGTGCGCGCGGCGCGCGATGCCATCTACCAGGGCCGCGATCTGCCGCTCGATGCCGCGCTGCGGCTCGAGCAGTACACCGCCGAGCCGCTGCGCCTGAGCGAAGACGCCGCCGAGGGCGTGCGCGCCTTCGTCGAGAAACGCCCTGCGAAATTCACCGGCCGCTGACCCCGGCCGCCACCCACCGCCACTGGAGCACCACGACATGGCAAGACCCAAGATCGCGATCGACGGCTGGGCGACCTACATCTCGCCCGAAGGGGCGAAGAAGTGGCCGCCGGAGTTCCTGCACATCTTCCGCAAGTACAAGTGCCCGCCGAACATGTTCGACGGCGCGCCGCTGCAGTCGATGCTCGACGAAATGGATGCCGCGGGCGTCGACCGCATCGTGCTGTCGGCGTTCTTCTACGGCGGCCAGTGGGTGCTGAGCAACGAGGAGGTGGCGCAACTGGTGCGCAAGCACCCCGACCGCTTCATCGGCGCGGGCACCGTCAACATCATGCAGAAGCCGATGCAGGTGGTGCGCGAGGTGGAGTACCTCGTCAAGGAACTGGGGCTGCGCTGCCTGCGGCTGGAACCCTACATGTACGGCGACGGCATGACCGGGCTGCCGCCGAACGACAAGCACTACTGGCCGGTGTACATGAAGTGCAGCGAGCTCGGCGTCGCGGTGGCGATCCAGGTCGGGCACACCGGGCCGCTGCTGCCCTCGGAGTGCGGCCGGCCGATCTACCTCGACGAGGTGGCGCTGTCGTTTCCCGACCTGGCGATCCTCGGCTGCCACGTGGGCCAGCCGTGGCACGAGGAGATGATGGTGCTCGCCTGGAAGCACCCCAACGTCTACCTCGAGACCTCGGCGCGCGGTCCGCGCCAGTGGCCGCAATCGCTGGTGGAGTTCGCCAAGGGCTGGGGCCAGGACAAGGTGATCTGGGCCACCGACTACCCGCTGCTCGGCTTCGATCGCACCTTGAGCGAACTCGAGGCGCTCGGCGTCAGCGACGAGGTGTACCGCAAGATCGTGCGCGACAACCTGTTGCGCGCGCTGAAGCTGAAGCTGTGAGTGCGGCCGACACCGACCAAGCGCGGCCGCAGCGCGCAGGCTCCTCGATGACCGCCACCCAGTCGCTGCTCGATTCGATCGCCTATGTCGCGTGGCACGCCCAGGTGCTGCGCACCGAGGAGCCCGGTCGCGTCGTCGTCGGCCAGCCCGACCGGCCCGATCTGCACAACTACTTCGGCACCACCCACGCCGGGGCGATTTACACCCTGGCCGAGACCGCCGCCGGCGTCGCCGCCGACGGCATTGCGCGACCGCTGGACGGATTCATCCTGCTCGGCGCCGCCGAAGTGCGCTACACGCGCCGCGCCGAAGGCGCGCTCGAGGCCGAAGCGCAACTCGACACCGCCACCGATCGCGCGGCGCTGGAGCGCGCCTTTGCCGCCGACGGGCGAGCGTCGCTGGCGGTCGCGGTGACGATCCGCGACCCGGGCGGTGCCACTGTCTTCGATGGAATCTTCCACTACGCCATGCGCAGGAGAAGCCGATGACCGAATCCCTGTTGAGCGAGCGCCGCGGCAGCGTGCTGAGGCTGACGCTGAACCGACCCGACAAGCTCAATGCCATCGATGTGCCGCTGCTCGACGCATTGACCGCGGCGCTCGAGGCGGCCGAGCGCGACCCCGAGGTGCGCGCCATCGTGCTCGCGGGTGCGGGCCGCGCTTTCTGCGCCGGCGCCGACATCGGCCAGATGATCGAGCGCACACCCGACGACTGGGAGCGCACCGTCGACCACTACCTCGACCCGATCCGCGCCATCTCGCGCATGGGCAAGCCGGTCGTCGCCAGGCTGCACGGCAACGTCTTCGGCGGCGGACTGGGGCTGGCCATCGCCTGCGACTTCCGCGTCGCCGCCGACGACGCGCGCTTCTGCGCGCCGTTCGTCAAGCTCGCGCTGGCCGGCTGCGACATGTCGGCAGGCTACTTCCTGCCGCGGCTGATCGGCCTGGGGCGCGCCACCGACATGATGATGACGGCGCGCGTCGTCGAGGCGGGCGAAGCGCTGGCGATCGGCCTGGTCGGCCAGCTCGCCGCCGCCAGCGAACTCGATGCCGCGGTCGATGCGCTGGCCGGCAAGCTGGCCGCGTTCGCGCCGCGCACCACCGCGTTCACCAAGGCAGCGATCAGGCGCTCGGTCGACCGCGACATGGTGGCCGAGTTCGACTACGAGATCTTCGCCCAGGTGCAGTGCCTGCAAAGCGCCGACCATCGCGAAGGCGTGGCCGCGTTCCGCGAGCGCCGCCCGCCGGTGTTCCGCGGCGTCTGAGGTTCGCCGCCATGGCGGAGGAAGCCATCGTCAAGCGCATCGAGTCGCGGCGCGACGCCGTGTGCGACAAGCTCGGCATCGAGTTCGGCTATGCCGCCGACGGCGCCTGCCTGGCCAGGCTCGACGCCGGGCCGGATGCCTGCAACGTCTACGGCGTCGTGCACGGCGCGGTGCTGTTCGCGATGGCCGACACCGGCATGGGCTTCGCGCTGCTCGAGGCGCTCGGCGGCCAGCCGCTGCTCAGCAGCATCACCGTCACCGCCACCTACTTGCGCCCCGCAGCGCCCGGGCGCATCGAAGCGCGCGCCGCGGTGGCGCGGCTCGGGCGCTCGGTGGCTTTCCTGACCTGCGCGGTGCGCGACGGCCGCGGCGACGAATGCGCGCAGTTCTCGGGCGTGTTCCGCGTCCGCAGCGAAAGAGAGGGCAGTTCGTGATGACCGACGTCGGACTCAGCGAAGAGGAAGTGCGCTTTCGCGACAGCGTGCGCGCGTTCGTCGACAAGCGCATCGCGCCCAACGCCACGCGCTGGGATCTGGAAGAGCGCTACCCGCGCGAGCTGTTCGCCGAGACGGGGGCGCTCGGCTGGCTCGGCGTCGGCTTTCCCGAGGAAGTCGGCGGCAGCGGCGGCGGCCCGGTGCTGTTCGCGCTGCTGTGCGCCGAGCTGGCGCGCGGTTCGGCCGCCGCGGCGCTCGGCCTGTACGTGCACAGCGCGCTCGCGTCGGCGGCGATCCTGCACCTGGGCAGCGCCGAGCAGCAGGCACGCTACCTGCCCGACGCGCTGGCCGGCAAGCGCGTGGGCTGCTGGGGTTACGCCGAGGCCGGCGCCGGCGCCGACGTCACCTGTGTGCGTACGCGCGCGCGCCGCGACGGCGACGCCTACGTGCTCGACGGCGCCAAGCTGTACATCACCAATTCGACCTTTGCCGACTTCATGGTGATCGTCGCGCAGACCGATCCCGAGCGCGGCTTGAAGGGCATGTCGCTGTTCGTCGTCGATCGCGGCACGCCCGGCGTGCGCACCGGTGCGCCGTTCAAGAAGCTCGGCATGGGTGCCTCGGAGATGACCGAGATCGTGTTCGACGGCGCGCGCATCGCGCTGGCCAACCGGCTCGGCGACGAGCATCTCGGATTCATCGCCGCACTGAAGGTGCTGACGCTCGGGCGCATCGCGTCGGCGGCTTTCGGCGTCGGCCTCGGGCGCGCCGCGCTCGACGAAGCGCTGCGCTACACTGCCGCGCGCATGCAGGGCGGCGCGCCGATCACCCGTCACCAGTTCGTGCGTTTCACGCTGGCTGACATGGCCACCCGGCTGCAGGCCGCCTGGCAGCTCACGCTGCACGCCGCGCGCACCGTCGAGGCCGGCGGCGACCACGACTGCGCCGCGGCGATGGCCAAGCTGTTCGCCACCGAGGCCTGCACCCACGTGTGCGAACGCGCGCTGCACCTGTGCGGCGCCGAGGGCTACATGCGCGAGAGCGCGGCGCAGCGCTTCTACCGCGACTGCAAGGTGCTCGAGATCGGCGAGGGCACCAGCGAGATCCAGCGCGAGACCATCTTCAGACATATCGGAAGGTAGACCACCATGGCGGTTGCCGATCGACGCAAACGGGAGCGCATGGCACGCCGACAGGCGATCCTGACGGCCGCGCGCGGCGTGCTGATGAGCCGCGGCGTGCGCGGCACCACCACCAAGGAGATCGCCGAGCAGTGCGAGCTGTCGGAGGCGACGCTGTTCTTCTACTTCCAGAGCAAGGACGAGATCCTGCTGTCGCTGCTGTTCGAGAGCATCGAGTTCTGGGGTAAAGGGCTCGACGCGATCGCCGCCAAGGCGTTGCCGCCGGCGCAGATGCTCGACGCGGTCTGGCAGTTCCACGAGTCGGTCTACGTCGAGCATCCCGAGTACTACGTGATCTCGGCCTTTCTCGCGCAGCCTCAGGTACTCGAGAACGTGTCGGCCGAAGTCAAGGAGGCGATCGCGCGCTCGTCGGGCGAGAACTTCCGCCGCCTGGCCAAGCTGCTCGAGCAGACCAGCCCGACCGAACCTGCGGCAGCGCTGGCCGACCTGATCTGGTCGCTCTTCCTCGGCCTGACGATCAGCGAGGCCGCGCGCACCAACCTCGGCCACGGCAAGCCGGGCCAGGGGCGCAAGGTGCGCGCGCGCGCCTTCGAGGTCGTCAAGCGCGGCTTCGAGGCTGCCGCCGCGGGCAGCGCGGGCAAGGCGCGTGCCGGTCGCACGTCGAGCGCCGAGCCTGCCGAGCGGGCCACCAAGGCGCGTGCGCTCTGATTCCAACTCGCTGCCCGACCAGCGCCACAGGAGCCCACCCATGATCGCCACGACGATGCGCGCCGCCAGGTTGCACCAGCCCGGCGCCCCGCTGCGGGTCGAGACCGTTCCCGTGCCGCAACCGGGGCCGGGGCAGTTGCTGATCGAGGTGGCGGCCTGTGGCCTGTGCGGCACCGACATCCACCTGGCGGTCGACGGTGATATCCCGGTCGCGCGCACGCCGATCACGCTCGGGCACGAGGCCGCAGGCACCATCGTCGCGCTCGGCGACGGCGTGAGTTCGTTGCGTATCGGCCAGCGCGTGGCGCTGTTCCCATCGCCGATCTGCGGCAAGTGCCGGTTCTGCCGCAGCGGCCGCGAGTCGCTGTGCGAGGCGACGCAGGCCTACGGCATGTCGAGCGACGGCGCCCTGGCCCGCTACATCGTCGCGCCCGAGTTCGGCGCGATCGCGATCCCCGATGCGGTCGACTTCGCGACCGCGGCGATCATCACCGACGGCGTCTCGACGCCGTTGCACGCGCTGCGCTCGCGCGGTGCGCTGCGCGCCGGCGAGGCGGTGGCGGTGGTCGGCTGCGGCGGCCTGGGCGCGCACGCGATCCTGCTGGCTCGCCTGATGGGCGCCGGCTTCATCGCTGCCATCGACACGCAGGCCGAGGCGCGCACGCGCGCTGCCGAGTTCGGCGCCGATCTGGTGATCGACCCCGCCGAGCACGCCAACCCGGGGCGCGCCATCCGGGCACAGCTCGGCCGCGGTGTCGACCTGGCGCTCGAGTTCGTCGGCCGCCCAGAGACCGTCGAGACGACGCTGCGCTGCCTCGACACCGGCGGCCGCGCGGTGCTCGTCGGCGTCGGGCCCGGCCGCCCGAGCCTGCCGCCGCTCGTCAGCTTCATCGCCCGCGAGCAGACCGTGATCGGCTCGTTCGGCATGGACAAGCGCGACATCGCCGACCTGTTCGACTTCGTTGCGCGCGGCCGCCTCGACCTCTCGCGCTCGGTCACCAAGACCTATGCGCTGGCCGAGATCAACGAGGCCCTGGGCCGCCTGGCGCGCAAGGACACCGGCATCGTGCGGCTGGTGGTCGAGCCCGGTCGCTGAGCGCCGGCGCCCTCGCCTGCGGCACTGCGGCCCCGGCGGCCGTGGTGCGAGCGCAGCAGCGGCTGTTGCTTTCGGCGTTAAAGATGTATAGTTTGGGCATCATTAAGGACGCCGAATGAAGCTCGATCAACCGCCCGAGCCAGCCGTCGCGGCAGCGTCGTCGAGGCGAGACGCGGCGCCGCCGGCGGTCGAAGCGCACGCCCCGCTCGCACACGCGCTGCAGCGGCCGTACCAGCACGGCTTCGTCACCGAGGTCGAGTCCGACTCGCTGCCCCCGGGGCTCGATGAGCAGACGATCTGCGAGATCTCGCGGCGCAAGCGCGAGCCCGAGTTCCTGCTGAAGTGGCGGCTCGCCGCCTTCGAGCGCTGGCGCACGATGAAGCTGCCGCGCTGGAGCCGGCTGCAGATCGATCCGGTGGACTTCCAGGCATTGAGCTACTACTCGGCGCCGAAGTCGCACAAGGACGGCCCCAAGAGCCTGGCCGAGGTCGACCCCAAGCTGCTCGAGACCTACGAGAAGCTCGGCGTGCCGCTGCACGAGCGCGCACGCCTGGCCGGCGTGGCGGTCGATGCGGTGTTCGACTCGGTCTCGGTGGGCACCACCTTCCGCGAGCAACTCGCCGAGGTCGGGGTGATCTTCTGCTCGTTCTCGCACGCGGTGGAGCACCACCCCGAGCTGATCGAGCGCTACCTCGGCTCGGTGGTGCCGGTCGGCGACAACTTCTACGCCGCGCTCAACTCGGCGGTGTTCTCCGACGGCTCGTTCGTCTACGTGCCCGCGGGCGTGCGCTGTCCGATGGAGCTGTCGTCGTACTTCCGCATCAACGCGCGCAACACCGGGCAGTTCGAGCGCACGCTGATCATCGCCCAGGCAGGCAGCCAGGTGAGTTACCTCGAGGGCTGCACGGCGCCGCAGCGCGACGAGCATCAACTGCACGCCGCGGTGGTCGAGCTGGTGGCGCACGACGACGCGCACATCAAGTACTCGACGGTGCAGAACTGGTACCCCGGCGACGAGCAGGGGCGCGGCGGCATCTACAACTTCGTCACCAAGCGCGGGCTGTGCGCGGGCAAGCGCTCGCGCATCTCGTGGACGCAGGTCGAGACCGGCTCGGCGATCACCTGGAAGTACCCGAGCGTGGTGCTGCGCGGCGACGACTCCAGCGGCGAGTTCCATTCGATCGCCGTCAGCAACCACTTCCAGCAGGCCGACACCGGCACCAAGATGATCCACCTCGGCCGCAACACGTCGAGCCGCATCGTCTCCAAGGGCATCAGCGCGGGCCGCGCGCAGAACAGCTACCGCGGCCTCGTGCGCGTGGCGCCCACGGCCGCCGGCGCGCGCAACCACACGCAGTGCGATTCGCTGCTGATCGGCCCGCACTGCGGCGCCCACACCTTCCCCACCCTCGACGCGGCGCGCGCCGACGCGGTGATCGAACACGAGGCCACGACCACGCGCATCTCCGAGGAGCGGCTCTTCTACTGTCAGCAGCGCGGCATCGATCCGCAGGAGGCGACGGCACTGATCGTCGGCGGCTTCTGCCAGGCGGTGCTCGAGGAGCTGCCGATGGAGTTCGCGCTCGAAGCCAAATCGCTGCTGGCGGTGTCGCTCGAAGGCGCCGTCGGCTGAACGCCCGCATCAACCACATCGAGAGACGCCCACATGAGTTCCGATCGCCCCCTGCTGCACGTGCGTGACCTGCGCGTCGACATCGGCACGCGCAACGTGCTGAGGTCGGTGAGCTTCGACGTCGACCGCGGCGACCTGGTGGTGCTGATGGGCGCCAACGGCAGCGGCAAGAGCACGCTCGGCCTGGCGCTCGCCGGCCACCCGCGCTACCACGTGGTGAGCGGACAGGCGAGTCTCGGCGGACACGATCTGCTGGCGATGACTCCCGAAGCGCGCGCACGCGCCGGCCTGTTCGTGTCGTTCCAGGCACCGCCGGAGATTCCCGGCGTCAAGAACAACCTGTTCATCCGCACCGCGCTCAACGCGGTGCGCGACGCGCGCGGCGAGGCGCCGCTCGATGCCTTCGACTTCCTCGGCCGCGCGCGCGAGGCGTCGACCGGCCTCGGTCTGCCCGAGGCGATGCTGGCGCGGCCCGTCAACGACGGCTTCTCGGGTGGCGAGCGCAAGCGCAACGAACTGCTGCAGCTCGCGCTGCTGCAGCCCAAGCTGGCGCTGCTCGACGAGATCGACTCGGGGCTCGACGTCGACGGCGCGCGGGCCGTCGTGCAGTTGGTGGGCAAGCTGCGCGAGAGCGGCACCGCGTTCATCGTGGTGTCGCACTACCTGCACCTGATCGAATCGCTCGAGCCCGACGCGGTGCTGCGCCTGCACGAAGGCTGCATCGCCGAGCAGGGCGACCTCAGCCTCGCACGCGAGGTGGCGCGATCGGGTTTCGCGCGCCCGTCCGAACCGCAGGCGGCGTGACATGAAAACACCCCCAAGCTCGCTTCGCTCGCCGCCCCCCGAGGGGGCGCGTCAGCGGCTTCGGACGACCAGGCGCCGCTGACATGGACACTGCACGCGCCGACGCGCTGGCCGCCCGCGAGCACCTGGCCCGCGAGGGCTGGATCGCACGCGACACCGAGTCGTTCCGCCACCTGTTGCCGCCGCCGGCGGCCGTGTGGCTGGGGTCCGGCCCCGACGCGCCGGATTGCGAGGCCCACCCGCTGGACGGCGCTGGCTGGACCTTGCATCCCGTCGGCCAGACGCCGCAGGGCCGGGTCGATGCGCGCTGGCTCGATGCCGCCGATGCGGCGCAGCGCGCCGAGTTGTTCGCCGGTCTGCCGCAACCTGGCGACGGCGACGCTGCACCGTTTGCCTGGGCGCACCGCGCGCTGTGCCGCCACGGCCTGCGCCTGCGCGTCGGCGGCGAGCCTGGCGTCAGCCGCGATCCGGGCGAGACGGTGTGGCTGCAATTGCGCCATCAGCCGCGCTCGGCGGTGGAGGCGCCGCTGCTGGTGATCGACGTGCAGCCCGGCGTGCACGGCGTGCTCGTCGAGACGCACGAGCGCGCGCCGCTGCACTGCACGCACGACGTCGTGCAGAACCTGCAGGTCCACGTGCATCTGGGCGAAGGCGCCACGCTGCAGCACGTGCGCATCGCGCTGCCGCAGCGCGGCGACCACCTCGCCCACCACTTGTTCGCCCGCCTCGCACGCGGAGCACAGTACCAGCAGGCGCTGGTCGCCGCGGGCAGCGGCTATCACCTGCAGCGCAGCGTCGTCGACCTGGCGGCCGAACGTTCGGCGGCGCGGATCGCCGGTGTGGTGTTCGCCGCCGGCACTGCGATCGAGCAGCAGGTGCGCATGGCGCACCGCGCGGCGCACACCAGCAGCAGCGTCGAAGCGCTGGCGTTGGCCGCCGGCGCGGCGCGCGCGGTGCTCAACGCGCACACCGGCATCGCCGCGGGCTGCGACGAAGCCGACGCGCGCCAGCGCCTGTCGGGCATTCCCACCGGCGGGCAGCCCAAGCTCGTGCTGCGCCCGCACCTGGAGATCCTGCACGACCTCGTGCAGGCCGCACACGGCGCGACCTGGGGCGCCTTGCCCGACGAGGCCGTGTTCTACGCCCGCCAGCGCGGCCTCGACGAAGCGCGCGCGCGCGGGCTGATCGTCGAAGGCATGGCCGCCGCGCTGCTGGCGCGCGGCCTCGGTGGCCCCGCGCTGCTCGAGACGCTGGGTATCGACGCTCTGCTGGCCGCTGCGGTGGCCGGCCATCTGGCTCCCGCCGAGGAGGCACACCATGGGTGATCGCGATGCGCTTTGGCAGGCCGACTTGCGCGGCGTGCGCGCGCGCTTTCCGCTGCTCGAACAGCGCATTCACGGTGCGGCGCTGGCATACCTCGACAACGCCGCCACCACGCAGATGCCGTTGCAGGTGCAAGAGGCGATGCGCTACTTCGAGCAGCACGAGCGCGCCAACATCCACCGCGGCGTGCACACGCTGAGCCAGCGCGCCACCGATGCGTTCGAGCGCGCACGGCAAGACCTGGCGGACTTCATCGGCGCCGGCGAAGAGCACTTGCTGATGTTCACCTCGGGCACGACCGACGCGCTCAACCTGGTGGCCCACGGCCTGTCGACGCCCGGCGTGCACCCAGCCCTTCTCTCACCCGGCGACGAAGTCATCGTCAGCGGCCTCGAACACCACGCCAACCTCGTGCCGTGGCAGCAGGCGGCGCGGCGCTGCGGCGCCACGCTGCGCATCCTGCGCCCGGATGCGCAAGGCCGCCTGCACGCCGAAGACCTGGCGCACCTGCTGTCGCCCCGCACCCGCGTGTTCGCGGTCACCGCGTGCGCCAACGCCACCGGCGAGCGCCCGCCGTACGAGAAGCTCCTCGCGATGGCCGCCGATGCCGGCGCGCTGACCGTGCTCGACGCCGCGCAGGCGGTGGCGCACGAGATGCCCGCGCTGCAATCGCTCGCCTGCGACTTCATGGCCTTCTCGGGGCACAAGATGTACGGCCCGATGGGCAGCGGCGTGTTGGCGGGTCGCCGCACGGCGCTCGAGCGGCTCGAGCCGCTGCGCTACGGCGGCGACATGGTGGCCTGGGTCAGCGCCACCGAGGCGGCCTTCGCCGACCTGCCGGCACGGCTCGAAGGCGGCACGCCCAACGTGAGCGGCGCCGTCGGCCTGGCGGCCGCGGCAGCGTTCATCGACCAGATCGGTCGTGACGCGATCGACCGCCACGTGCGCAGCCTGCGCGCCCACGCGGTGCAGGGGCTGGCGACGATCGACGGCGTGACGGTGCTGTCGCCCGCAGCCGACGCGTCGGCGATCGTGTCGTTCGTCGCCCGCGACGCGCACCCGCACGACATCGGTACGCTGCTCGACGAGCGCGGCATCGCGGTGCGCACCGGACACCACTGCGCGCAGCCGCTGCTCGACCACCTGGGCCTGGGGCCGACGACGCGCGCATCGTTTGCGGTCTACAACACGCACGACGAAGTCGAACGCCTGCTGGCCGGCGTGGCCGAGGTGCTGGAGGTATTGCGATGAACAGCGCCGAGAACGAGCTGTACCAGCAGGTGACGCTCGATCACAAGCGCTCGCCGCGCCACTTCGGCAAGCTGCCGCAGCCCACCCACCGCGCGCGCGGCACCAACCCGCAGTGCGGCGACGACATCAGCGTCGAGCTGCAGATCGACGGCGCTCGGCTGGGCGAAATTCGCTTCACCGGCCAGGGCTGCGCCATCTGCATCGCGTCGACCTCGATGATGACCGAGGCCGTGCGCGGGCAGGAGGTCGAGTTCGCGCGCCAGTTGCAGCAGCGCTACCGCGCGGTGATCACCGGCCAGCTCGAGCCCGACGCGGCGCAGCTCGGCAAACTCGTGAGCCTGAGCGGCGTGCGGCGCTACCCGAGCCGCATCAAGTGCGCACTGCTCGGCTGGCACGCGTTGATGCATGCCATCGACACCCCGACGGGCGACGCCGCGCCGGCCGCAGGCACCGCCACGACAAGCATGGCATGAGCGCCGGCAGCCGCCAACAACGCACTCCCGAGCACGCAGCGCGCAAGGCAATCCCATGAGGCTGCGACGCGAGACAGTGACCACCGCGCGCGTCGTGCGCGTCGAGCGCGTGCCCGACGGCACGCCGATCGAGCTGCCCGCCGGCACGGTGGCGCAGATCACGCAGGCCCTCGGTTCGTCGTTCACGCTGGTCGCGCAGGGCCAGCTCGTGCGCCTGAAGGGCAGCGACGCCGACGCCATCGGCAAGCCCGTGCCCGCGGCCCCCGCCGTGCCGCGCGACGTATCGCCCGACGACCTGCGAGCACTCGTCTGGCAGACACTGAAGACCTGCTACGACCCCGAGATCCCGGTGGATATCGTCGAGCTCGGGCTGGTCTACGCGTGCGACATGGAGCCGATGAACGACGAGCGCTTCAAAGTCAAGATCCAGATGACGCTGACGGCGCCAGGCTGCGGCATGGGCGAAGCGCTCGCCAACGAGGTGTGCGACAAGCTGCTGGCGCTGCCGCGCGTGGGCGAGGCGACGGTCGACGTGGTGTTCGACCCGCCGTGGGACCGCTCGCGCATGTCCGAGGCGGCGCAGCTCGCGCTCGGGCTCTAGGGCCTGTTGACACGTGAATCGTGACCGTGATTCATATGTCAACAGACCCTGGTCAGCGACGATCAGGGGCTGACGCGCGGGGCCCGCGTGCCGCACAGTGCGGGCCCGGACAAATGCCGTTGGCGGCGCTCGCAGGTCTGATCCAATGTTGCAGCCGTGTCAGCGGCCCGATGGCATCCTACGGCACGCGGGGTTGCGTCCGCCACCACGCGAGCAGCGCGTCGAAGTCGCCGCCAAAGACTCGGCGCTTCAATGCTTCGTATGCGAGCGAGCAAAGGGCGGCGTCGCCGAAGTCGAGCAGGCGCCGATTCGCTTCTGCATCGCAGCGCAGATACACCGCCTTGAGGTCGGCCTCAGGCATGACCTCGAAGCGCGCGGCGATAGCCTCGTGTTCGCGCAGCACCGAGTGAGCGCCCCAAGGCGCGGTGTCGGCGTGGATCGCCGGCGGCGCGAGCGCGGCCGCCAGCCAGGCGAGATGGTAGGCCTTCATCTTCGATGCTCCTGATGCCCCAGGGGGAATGCGCCACGGCGTGGCGTCCGGAGTACTCTAGGCAGCGTCCATCCAGGTGAAACGAAAGCCGGTCGAAGCTTTGCGGAAGCTTTGTCGAAGCTTTGCCGAAGGCGTCCCTTCCAGGAGGCGACCATGGATCCGAGCAACCGATCGCCCGAGCCCGGCGTCCTGAGCTTCGGGCCGTTCGTCCTCGACAACCCGCGCGCGCTGTTGACGCGAGACGGTGCCGCAGTGCCGCTGCGCCCAAAGACCTTTGCGCTGTTGTCCGCGCTGGCCGCCGACGCCGATCGCGTCGTCGGCAAGCAGAAGCTGCTCGCCACGGTGTGGCCGGGGCTGGTGGTCTCCGACGACTCGCTGTCGCAATGCGTCAACGAATTGCGCGTCGCGCTCGACGACCGCGACCACAACCTGATCAAGACCGTGTCGCGGCGCGGCTATCGCTTGGACCTGCCGCCGCAAGCGCCTGCGGCAGACACGGGTGCGCCGACTGCGCCGCCCGCCTCCGCGCAGGCGCCGACGCTGCCGCGCCGCGCGCGCTGGCTCGGCGCCACCGTCGCGGCAGCGCTGACGATCGCCGCGCTGGGCGCGTTCATGCAGTCGCGCGACGCGCAGGCGCCGGCCGCGGGCGCCGTGCGGCGCTCGATCGCGGTGCTGCCGTTGTCCGATTTGAGCGAGGAGCGCCGCGGGTACTTCGCTGACGGTGTGACCGAGGACCTGGTCACCGAACTGGCCGGGCTGCCCGGCATGCTGGTGGTCGGCAGCAAGTCGGCCGCGGTATCGGCCGGGCCGCAGGGCGACCTGCGCAAACTCGGCCGCGACTTGAACGTGCGCTATGCGCTGACTGGCAGCTTGCGGCGCAACGGTACCGCCGTGCAAATCAACGCGCAGTTCGCGGCGACCGATAGCGGCGCGGTGCTGTGGAGCGAGCGATTCGACTACCCGACCGGCGCCGAGTGGACCTGGCAGCGCGACATCGCGCGGCGCATCGCACAGACGCTGCACCTGAAGCTTGCCGATGCCGAAGCGATATTGCGCGGCCACAGGCAGGCCGAGGCGATCGACGCCGTCATGCAGGGCCAGCACATCATGCGCACCTCGACTGCGCCGGCCGACGTGCTGCGCGCGCGCGGCCACTTCGAGGCGGCGCTGGCGCTCGACACCGGCTCTGTCAATGCACTGTGTGGCCTGGCGCAGACCTACGCAGCGCAGCTGCGCGGTCTGTGGAGCGACGACCGCGAGACGCATCTGCAGCAGGCGGAACGCGCCGTCGAACGCGCGCTCGCGCTCGATTCCGGCAGTCCGATGGCGCTCTATACGCACGGCCACGTGCTGGCGCTGCGCGGGCGGCTGGAGGAAGCGCTGCGCAGTTACGAAAAGGTCGTCGAACTGCGTCCCGGCGACTCGTGGGCGCACACGCGCATCGGCCTGACCAAGCTCGAACTCGGGCGGCTGAGCGAGGTTGCGGCTCATGTCGCCGAGGCGAAGCGCCTCAATCCATTCGAGCCGACGCTGCGCGCGCTCGGTCACTTCATTGCCGGCAGCGCGGAATTCCACCTGCAGCGCGACGACGACGCCTATGAGCACATGCGGCAGTCGGCGGCGCTGAACGGGCAGAACCCCGCGCCGTGGCTCTACATGGCCGCGATGGACGGCTTGCGCGATCGGCCCGAAGCGGCGACGCGCAACCTCGAGCAGGCGCGTCGTCTGCAGGCGGGTCTGACTGTAGGCGCGCTGAAGCAGGCCAACCGGCGGGCCGATGAAGGGCCGAACCGCGCCGGGCGCGAGCGCTTCTATGCGGGCCTGACCAAGGCGGGAATGACCGAGTAGCGGCGCGTCGCCGGTCAAGGCCCCGGGTACCGGTCACGAACATGGACCTGCATCGCGCCCGGGTGCGGGTTTCGAGATCGCGTCAGAGCCAGCGTCGCACGCGGCGCTTGTAGTCGACGTACTCGGCACCGAACTTCGCTTCGAGGGCCCGCTCCTCGGGCCGGATCTGGAAGCGCTGGATGTACCCGGCGAAGGCGATCGGCCCCACCAGCACGACCGGCGCGGCAAGGTACACGGCCAGCGCGAGCAGGCCCAGCAGCAGTCCGAGGTACATCGGATTCCTGCTGATCTGGAACACCCCCTCGTCGACCAGTCGAGAGGCACGCTCGGGCTTCAGCGGGTTCACCGTGGTCCCGGCCTTGCGAAAAGCGCGCGAACCGGCGACCGCGAAGGCAGCGCCGACTGCAGCCAGCACACCTGCAACTTGCAGGCGCAGCAGATCCGGCATGGACACCACGGGCGTCAGCCGCGCGACGAACCACATTCCCGCCACGATCACCAGCGCGACCAGCGGCGGCGGCACCTTGGTTTCGAGTCGGCGCAGCCAGTCGGCTGTTCGCCCCGCGCCGTCGTGCACCGTCATCGGGTGCTCCTTCTCGAATGGATTGCCCACCCGGATCTGCGCCTCGGGGCCGCAGAAAGCCGAACGCCCTGGCGGCGATACGCTGCCAAAGCGTCGAACTCATTGGTCGGGGTGGCGGGATTCGAACTCGCGACCCCTTGCACCCCATGCAAGTGCGCTACCAGGCTGCGCTACACCCCGACGACGGTATGAATTATAGGTGCGCGTCGCGCCGCACCCGGGCGGCTCAGCCTTCCAGCAGCTTGCGGATCGACAGCAGCTCGGTGCGCAGCTGCGCGAGGTCGACTTCGGTCACCTCCGGCAGCGGCAGCTTCTCGGGTGCGGCCTTGCCCTCGGTCGTCGCTTCGGCCTGCGCAGCGGCGCCGAGCTCGTCGTCCCCAGCTTCGGCAGCCAGCACCACGTCGCCGTTGCTGCGCTCGGCCCGCGGCGCCTGCTCGGCCAGGCGATTGCGCGCGCCGCTGATCGTGAAGCCCTGGTCGTACAGCAGCTCGCGGATACGCCTGATCAACAGCACTTCGTGGTGCTGGTAATAACGGCGATTGCCGCGCCGCTTCACCGGCTTGAGCTGCGTGAACTCCTGTTCCCAATAGCGCAGGACGTACGGCTTCACGCCGCACAAGACACTGACTTCACCGATCGTGAAGTAGCGCTTAGCCGGAATCGCCGGGAGCCCATTCTCCATTGAAATCAATGAGGTGGCACGGTAAAGCTAGACTTTACTCGAACTCCCCTTCGGCGGGCGTGTCGCCCTGCACGATTGATTTCAGCTTCTGGCTTGCGTGAAAGGTCACGACGTGTCGGGCCTTGATCGGAATGGCCTCGCCGGTGCGCGGGTTGCGCCCTGGTCGCGGCGCCTTGCGCCGGATGTTGAAGTTGCCGAACCCCGACAGCTTGACGTCTTCGCCCGACACGAGGGTGGCGTGCACCAGCTCGAAGAAGGCTTCGACCATGTCCTTCGACTCGCGCTTGTTCAGGCCGAGCCGTTCGAACAACAGCTCTGCCAGCTCGGCCTTGGTCAGCGTGGGCGTCTGCAGCGACGGCACGGCGACGGCACGTGAACCCGCAGCTTGCTCGATCGTCATGGTTCCCTCGGCATCGTTGGTGATCTTGTTCAGCCGCGCAAGCGGGCGCCGACCCGCTCGAGTGCCCGCGCGCGCGCCGCCTGCAGGGCCGCTTCGATCCGCTCGTCGGTCAGCGTGGCGGCATCGTCCATCAATTCGAGGCGCACGGCCATACTGTGTTCACCCGGGGCGAGGTCGGCCGATCCACCGGGGCGGTAGAGGTCGAACAGGGTGGCGCGGCGCACCAGCCCGCTGGGGTCGTCGGTCAGCGCGGCCAGCAGATCGTCGTGGCTCACGCGCTCCGACACGACGAAAGCCTGGTCGCGCGTCACCGTCTGAAAGCGGCCGATCGGCACGAACGTCGGCACCCTGCGGCACTGCACAACCGCCGCGTCGAGCTCGAACACCACCGGTGCATGCGGCAGTTCGTAGGCCTGGCGCCACCGCGGGTGCAACTCGCCGACGACGCCGACCGCCTGCTCGCCGAGCCACAGCTCGGCGCTGCGCCCCGGGTGCAGCGCCGGGTGCCGCACCGGCGCGCAGCGCAGCGGCAGCGGTGCCAGCAGCGACTCGAGGTCACCCTTGACGTCGTAGAAGTCCACGCGCCGGGCCGCGCTGCCCCATTGCGTGGCCGCCACGTCGCCGTAGGCGAGGCCGCCGATGCGCACCGGCTGCGCCACCCCCGCCACCGCATCGTCGCCGGCGCGCACGCTGCCATCGCGCCGGTAGACGCGCCCGATCTCGAACACGCGTATGCGCTCGATGCGCTGCGCCAGGTTGCGCTGCAGCGTGGCCACCAGGCTGCCGATGAGGCTCGAGCGCATCACCGCCAGCGGGACGGCGATCGGGTTGAGCACGCGGATCGGGTCGTCGTTGCCCGCCAGCTCCTGCTCCCAGCGTGATTCGACGAAGCTGAACGAGATCGTCTCCTGGTAGCCGAGCCCGGCCAGCGCGCGACGCACCGCGTACAGGCTGCGCCGGCCTTCGGGCTGCCGCGTCGGGCGCACGGGCGCGAGCGGCGCTGCCGATGGCAGCTTGTCGTAGCCGACGACGCGGATCACCTCCTCGATCAGATCTTCCTCGAGCCGCAAGTCGAAGCGCCAAGGCGGCGGCGTCACGGTGATGCGGCCGTCGGCCACCGTGGGCTGCAGCCCGAGCCGCTGCATCACGCCCGCGCAATCGGCCTGCGACAGCGGCATGCCGACGACCTTGGCCGCGCGCGCCACACGCAGAGTCACTGGCTCGCGACGCGGCGGATTGGGCTGCTGATCGTCGACCGGCCCCGCGCGTCCGCCGCACACCTGCTGCACCAGCGCGGTGATGCGTTCGATGTGCTCGACGGTGGTCGACGGATCGACGCCGCGTTCGAAGCGATGCCCGGCCTCGGTGGCGAAGGCGAAGCGTCGCGACCGGCCGGCCACGGCATCGGCCCACCAGAACGCGGCCTCGATGTAGACGTTGCGGGTGGCGTCGCTCACCGCGGTGGCGTCGCCGCCCATGATGCCGGCCAGCGACTCGACCGCCTGCGCGTCGGCGATCACGCCGACCTCGGTATCGAGCTCGACCGTCTCGCCGTTGAGCAGCTTCAGCGACTCGCCGGCACGGCCCCAGCGCACGACGAGGCGCTCGCGGATCTTGTCGAGGTCGAAGATGTGCGACGGCCGCCCGTACTCGAACATCACGTAGTTCGAGATGTCGACCAGCGCGTTGACCGAGCGCTGGCCGCAACGCTGCAACCGCTGCACCATCCACAGTGGCGTCTGGGCGCGCGGGTCGATGCCGCGCACGATGCGGCCCGAGAAGCGGCCGCACAGGTCGGTGGCTTCGATCTGCACCGGCAGTTTGTCGGGCAGCGTCGCAGCCACCGCTGCGATCGCCGGCGTGCGCAGCGGCGCGCCGGTGAGCGCCGCGACCTCGCGCGCGACGCCGTACACCGAAAGGCAATGACCGAGGTTCGGGGTCAGCTTCAGCGTGAACAGCGTGTCGTCGAGCGCCAGCGTCTGGCGGATGTCGGCGCCGACCTCGGCATCGGCAGGCAGTTCGAGCAGGCCGGCATGGTCGTCGCTCAGCCCCAGCTCGCGCGCCGAGCACAGCATGCCGTGGCTCTCGACGCCGCGCAGCACGCCCACTGCGATGTCGAGCCGCCGGCCGTCGGCGCCCGGCGGCAGCGATGCGCCCACCAGCGCCAGCGGCGCGCGCAGGCCGACGCGCGCGTTGGGCGCACCGCACACCACCTGCAGCGCGCCGTCGCGCGAGTGGCTGCCGGCCTGTACGCGGCACACACGCAGCTTGTCGGCCCCGGGGTGCGGCCCGCACTCGACGATCTCGCCGACGACGACGCCGGTGAACGCCGGCGCGGCGGGCCGCAGCTCCTCGACCTCCATGCCCGACATCGTCAGCAGCTCGGCGAGCTGCGCGGTCGACAGCGGCGGGTCGCAGAACTCGCGCAGCCAGGATTCGGGGAATTGCATGGTCAGGCTGCCCCGTTCAGTTGAACTGCGACAGGAACCGCAGGTCGCCGTCGAAGAACAACCGCAGGTCGTCGATGCCGTAGCGCAGCATGGCCAGGCGATCGGGACCCATGCCGAACGCGAAGCCGATGTGACGCTCCGGATCGAGCCCGAAGTTGCGCACCACGCTCGGATGCACCTGCCCCGCGCCCGAGATCTCGAGCCAGCGGCCTTTCAGCGGGCCACTGGCGAATGCGATGTCGATCTCGGCCGACGGCTCGGTGAACGGAAAGAACGAGGGCCGGAACCGCAGTTGCAGATCGTCGCTCTCGAAGAACGCGCGGCAGAAGTCGGTGAACACGACCTTCAGATCCTTGAAGCTCACGTTCTCGCCGATCCACAGCCCCTCGCACTGATGAAACATCGGCGAGTGGGTGGCATCGCTGTCGACGCGGTAGGTGCGCCCCGGTGCGATGACGCGGATCTCGGGCATCGGCTCGACGCCCGCATAGCGCCTGGCGTGCGCGCGTGCATAGCGCACCTGCATCGGCGAGGTGTGCGGGCGCAGGTTGAGCCAGCGGCCTTCCTCGTCCTTCATGTCGACGTAGAAGGTGTCCTGCATCGAGCGTGCCGGGTGGTTCTCCGGGTTGTTCAATGCGGTGAAGCTCATCCAGTCGGTCTCGATCTCGGGGCCATCGGCGACGTCGAAACCCATCGATCGGAAGATCGCCTCGATGCGTTCGATCGTCAGCGTCACCGGGTGCAGCCCGCCTTCGCCGCGGCGGCGGCCGGGCAGCGTGACGTCGAGCGCCTCGGCGCGCAACTGCGCGTCGAGCTCGGCCTGCGCGAGCGAACGACGCCGGTCGTACAGTGCCGCCTCGATGCGCTCTTTCGTGCGGTTGATCGCCGCACCGCGCGACTTCTTCTCGTCGGCCGGCATGCTGGCCAGCGCCTTCAACAGCTCGGTGACGCGACCGGACTTGCCGAGAAAGCGCGCCTTCGCGTTCTCCAGCTCGGCCGGCGTCGGCGCACGCGCGAACTCGTGCTGCGCGCGCTCCACCAGTTGATCCAGTTCGTCCATGTCTTCGATCGACCAAGAAAAAAAGCAGGCCACCCGCGAGGTGATGGCCTGCCCTGTTGGCTGCAACCGGCGGTGCCTCAGGCAGCCGCCGCGTTGCGTCGGCCGGCGGCGAGCGCGCGGCCGTGCATTCGCTTCAGCCGAGCTGGGCCTTCACCTTGGCGACGATGCTGCCAAAGGCAGCCGGGTCGTTGACGGCCAGCTCGGCCAGCACCTTGCGGTCGATCTCGATCGCCGCCTTTCTCATACCGGCCATGAACTGGCTGTAGGTGATGCCCAGCTCGCGCGCGGCGGCGTTGATGCGGGCGATCCATAGCTGCCGGAACACGCGCTTGCGCGCGCGCCGGTCGCGGTAGGCATACTGGCCGGCCTTCATCACCGCCTGCTTGGCGATGCGGAAGACGTTCTTGCGGCGGCCTCGGTAGCCCTTGGCCTGCTCGAGGACCTTCTTGTGGCGTGCGTGGGCGGTGACGCCGCGTTTGACGCGTGGCATGTCTGAGCTCCTTCGTGCGAAGTCGGTCCGTCAGATACCGGCAAAGGGCAGCATCGCGGCGACGTGCCCCATGTTGGTCTCGTGCACCGCGGTGGCACCGCGCAGGTGGCGCTTGCGGGTGGTGGACTTCTTGGTGAGGATGTGGCGCTTGTACGCCTGGCCGCGCTTGACGGTACCCCCCGGACGCACGCGGAACCGCTTGGCCGCGCTCTTCTTGGTCTTCATCTTGGGCATGACTGCTCCTTCTTGCTGTGGCTGCCGCAGGCGGATGCGCTGACCGCGCGCATCGCTTGGTGAGGCCTGCGGTGGCCTTGTGCTTCCAACGGCGCGGCGACCAACCGCGCCGTGGAAGAGTGAACTCGGGTGGAACTGACTTACTTCTTCTTCGGCGCCAGCACCATCACCATCTGGCGGCCTTCGAGCTTGGGCATGTGCTCGACCACCGCCACGTCGGCCAGCTCGTCGCGGATGCGCTCGAGCAATCGCATGCCGATGTCCTGGTGCGTGATCTCGCGGCCGCGGAAGCGCAGTGTCACCTTGCCCTTGTCGCCGTCTTCGGAAATGAAGCGGCGCAGGTTGCGCATCTTGATGGCGTAGTCGCCTTCGTCGGTGCCCGGGCGGAACTTGACTTCCTTGACCTCGATGACCTTCTGCTTGCTCTTGGCTTCGGCCGCCTTCTTCTGCTCCTGGTACTTGAACTTGCCGTAATCCATCAGCCGGCATACCGGCGGATCCGCGGTGGCAGCGATCTCGACCAGGTCCACGTCGTACTCGCCGGACAGGCGCAGCGCCTCCATCAGCGGCACGACGCCCAAGGGTTCGTTCTCGGGCCCGTTCAGCCGCACCATCGGTGCGGTGATCTCGCGGTTGAGCCGGTGCTTGCGCTCGGCATTGGGAATACGGCGGTCCAGAAATGTAGCGATGGTGTCGACCCCTTCAACGGCCCCTCAGGCAAGCAAGGAGCCGAACAAAACGAAAAGCGCGCCGAAGGCTCAGACCTTGCGCGCGACGTCGTCGGCGATCTTCTGCGAGAAGACCTCGACCGACATCGCACCGAGATCCACGTTGCCCCGGGCGCGCACCGAAACGGCCCCGCTTGCCTTTTCCTTGTCGCCAACGACCAGGATGTACGGGACCTTCAGCATCGAATGCTCGCGTATCTTATAGCCGATCTTGTCGCTGCGCAAATCGGCATTGACTCTAACCCCTTGTTTTTGAAGCCGTTTCGCCACATCCGCGGCATAGTCGGCCTGCGCCTCGGCGATCGGCGCCACCACCGCCTGCCGCGGCGCCAGCCATGCCGGCATGGCGCCGGCGTGCTGCTCGATCAGGATGCCGATGAAGCGCTCCATGCTGCCGACGATCGCCCGGTGCAGCATCACCGGCGCCTCCCGCGCGCTCGCCTCGGTGACGTACTCGGCGCCCAGGCGTTCGGCCATGTTGAAGTCGACTTGCATCGTGCCGCACTGCCACTGGCGGCCGATGGCGTCTTTCAGCGTGTACTCGATCTTCGGGCCGTAGAAGGCGCCCTCGCCCGGCGACACCGTGAAATCGCAGCCCGAGCGGCGCAGCGACTCCATCAACGCCTGCTCGGCCTTGTCCCACTGCGCGTCGGAGCCCACGCGCGGGTCGGGCCGCGTGGCCACCTTGTAGATGACCTCCGTGAAGCCGAAGTCGCGGTATACCTTCTGCAGCAGCGCCGTGTAGGCGACGCATTCGTCGAGGATCTGCTCCTCGGTGCAGAAGATGTGGCCGTCGTCCTGCGTGAAGCCGCGCACGCGCATGATGCCGTGCAGCGCGCCGCTCGGCTCGTTGCGATGGCAGGCGCCGAACTCGCCGTAGCGCAGCGGCAGGTCGCGGTAGCTCTTGATGCCCTGCTTGAAGATCAGGATGTGGCCGGGGCAGTTCATCGGCTTGAGCGCGTACTCGCGCTTCTCCGACTCGGTGACGAACATGTTCTCGCGGTAGTTGTCCCAGTGGCCCGTCTTCTCCCACAGGCTCTTGTCGAGGATCTGCGGGCCGCGCACTTCGAGGTAGCCGTTGTCGCGGTAGACCGCGCGCATGTACTGCTCCACCTGCTGCCAGATGACCCAGCCGTTGGCATGCCAGAACACCAACCCCGGCGAGTGCTCGTCCATGTGGAACAGGTCGAGTTCGCGGCCGAGCTTGCGGTGGTCGCGCTTCTCGGCCTCCTCGAGCATGCGCAGGTAGGCCTGCAGTTCGTCCTTGGTGGCCCACGCCGTGCCGTAGATGCGCTGCAGCTGCTCGTTGTTCTGGTCGCCGCGCCAGTAGGCACCGGCCACTTTCATCAGCTTGAAGTGCTTCAGCCGCCCCGTGCTCGGCACGTGCGGGCCACGGCAGAGGTCTTCGAAGCCGCCCTCGCGGTACAGCGACACCTCCTCGCCGGCCGGGATGCTGCCGATGATCTCTGCCTTGTAGTGCTCGCCCAGGCCCTTGAAGTACGCCACCGCCTCGTCGCGCGGCAGCACGCGGCGCACCACCGGCTCGTTCTTCGCCGCCAGTTCGGCCATGCGCTGCTCGATCGCCGCCAGATCCTCCGGCGTGAACGGACGCTTGTAGGCGAAGTCGTAGTAGAAGCCGTTCTCGATCACCGGGCCGATCGTCACCTGCGCGTCGGGGAACAGCTCCTTCACCGCGTAGGCGAGCAGGTGCGCCGTGGAGTGCCGCAGGATCTCGAGGCCGTCGGGGTCCTTGTCGGTGACGATCGCCAGCGCCGCATCGTCCGTGACGCGATGGTTCAGGTCGACCAACCGCGCGCCCGCACCGCTGCCGAGGCGGCCCGCCAGTGCCGCCTTGGCCAGGCCTGGCCCGATCGCCGCTGCGACGTCGCCGACGGTCGGCGGCTGCGCAAACTCGCGTCGGGAGCCGTCGGGCAGCGTGATCTTGATCATGATGTCAATCCTCGGTGGCAAAAAAAACGCGGCTCGCGCCGCGCTTCGTGATGGATCGGGTAAGGCTAGGGACGAGCGCGCGCGACCGACTGGGCATCGGTGGTGCCGGTCGTTCGCGGTGTCATAACAATGGTGCCCTTCTCAGCCCTTGTGCATCGATGATTCGCAAATTCTAGTTCACAGCGCGCGCGCCGGCGCGCCAATGTTGCGCAAACTTCGCGATCGGATCAATGCGGCATCGCGCGGGCGATCAGCGCATCGAGCGGTGCACCGCCCGGCAGCAGCCCGAACGCCCCGCCCCCGCCGATGGCATCGCCGAACCGCGACGCGCAGAAGCTGTCGAACATCTCGGCCGGCGCGTGCTGGCGCAGTAACGCCGCCTGCACGGCGAGGGCGACATCGCGTGCAAGGCGGCGCGCATCGGCTTCGTCGGTGGTGCCATCCACGCGCGCCGGCAGGCTGTCGGCGAGCCGATCGAGCGCCGCGTTGGCACCGCGCGCGGGCGCCAGCTCGTGCATCAGCGCGTCGGCCACCGGGCCGGTGCGCAGCGCGCGCAGCAGATCGATGGCCTGGATGTTGCCCGCGCCCTCCCAGATCGAATTGACCGGCATCTCGCGGTAGACGCGCGCCATCACGCCCTCGCCGTTGTCTTCGACGTAGCCGTTGCCGCCGAGGCACTCCATCGCCTCCTGCGCAAACAGGCTGCCGCGCTTGCAGATCCAGAACTTGCCGATCGGCGTCAACACGCGGCGGATCAACGCCTCGTGGCCGCTGGCGTCCTGCCCGTTCTCGCTGCGGTCGAGCGAGCGCGCCAGGCGCAACGCCAACGCGGTGGCAGCCTCGCTCTCGAGAGCGAGGTCGGCGAGCACGCTCTTCATGGCCGGCTGGTCGATCAGCCGCTTGCCGAATGCTCGACGCTCACTGCAGTGGTGCAGCGCCAGCGTCAACGCCTGGCGCATCAGACCCGCCGTGCCGAGCGAGCAGTCGAGCCGCGTGATCGCACCCATCGCGAGGATCTGCGGCACGCCACGGCCCTCGTCGCCGACCCGCCACGCCACCGAGCGGTCGAACTCGACCTCGGAGCTGGCGTTGGCCTTGTTGCCGAGCTTGTCCTTCAGGCGCTGGATGCGCAGCACGTTGGGCGTGCCGTCGGGCAGCCAGCGCGGCATGAAGTAGCAGCTCAGGCCGCCCGCGGCCTGCGCCAGCACCAGGAACGCATCGCACATCGGCGCCGACAGGAACCACTTGTGCCCGGTGATGCGCACGCGCTCGCCCCAGGCGTCGCGGCCGTCGGGCTCGGCGCGCGTGGTGTTGGCGCGCACGTCGGAGCCGCCTTGCTTCTCGGTCATGCCCATGCCGAGCGTGACGGCGGGCTTCTGCGGCATCGGCACGAAGCGCGGGTCGTACTGCGTGCCGGCGATGGCGCCGCGCCAGGCCTCGTACAGCGGCGCATTGGCGCGCAGCGACGGCGTCACCGCGTAGCTCATCGACACCGGGCACAGCACCGATGGCTCGGCCTGCGTCCACACGACGAAGCCCGCAGCGCGCTCGACGTGCGCGCCGGGCCCGCGCGACCACGGCGCGCCGTGCAGGCCGTGGCGCAGCGCGCCGCCGAGCAGCACGTGGTAGCTCGGGTGGAACTCCACCTGATCGATGCGGTGGCCGAAGCGGTCGAAGCTGCGCAGCTCCGGCGTGTGCACGTTGGCCAGCCGCGCGTGCTCGCCTGTCGCCGCCGACCCCGCCTCGGCGCCGAGCACCGACAGCGCCTTGGTGTCGAGCTGCGGCGCGTTGAAGCGCAGCGCGTCGCGCAGCCCACGATCGGTGTCGAACAGATTGACGTCGACGAACGGCGTGCTCTGGTTGGTGACTTCGTGCGTCTGGCTCATGACCCGCTCCTTCGCATCTGCACGTGGGGGACTCCGTCCTCGAGGTACTCGTCCGACGCAGTTTCGAAGCCATGCTGCCGGTAGAAGCGCTGCAGGCGCGCCTGCGCGCTGATGCGCACCGCGTGCCCGGGCCACGTCAACGCGCAGCGCGCCAGGCCCTCGCGCATCAGTGCGTGGCCGAAACCGCGCCCGCGCAGCGCCGCGTCGACCACCACGCGCCCGATCGAGACCTCGTCGTATTTCACCCCGGGATCCAGCAGCCGAAGATAGGCCATCAGTTCGCCGCCGGCCTTGCGCCCGAGCAAGTGCCAGGCGGATCGGTCGGCGCCGTCGGGGTCGAGAAACGGCCCCTGCTCGAGCACGAACACGCGCGCGCGCAGCGCCAGCATGTCGTAGACGCCGTCGGCGCCGAGGTCACCGAAGCGCAGCCACACCCACGCCAGCGGCATTCAGACCAGCTTGACGAGCTGCTTGCCGAAGTTGCGGCCTTTCAGCAGCCCGATGAACGCCTCGGGAGCGCGTTCGAGGCCCTGCGCGACCGTCTCGCGGTACTTCAGCGTGCCCTTGGCCACGCGCTCGCCCAGTTCGGCCAGCGCCTGCGGCCACAGCGCCATGTGCTCGCTGACGATGAAGCCCTGCACCTTCATGCGGTTGAGCAAGATCAGTTGCGGCGCGGCCATCGGAATCGGCGCACCGTTGTAGCCCGAGATCATGCCGCACATCGCGATGCGCGAGAACGCGTTGGCCCTGCGCATCACGGCGTCGAGGATCGCGCCGCCGACGTTCTCGAAATGGCCGTCGATGCCGCTCGGGCACGCCTGCGCCAGCGCTGCAGCGATGGCGTCGGTGCCATCGAGCTTCTTGTAGTCGATGCAGGCGTCGAAGCTGAGTTCGTCGACGACGTAGTTGCACTTGTCGGCGCCCCCGGCGATGCCCACGGCGCGGCAGCCGCGCGCCTTGGCGAGCTGGCCGACCACGCTGCCCACAGCGCCGCTGGCGGCGCTGACGACGATCGTCTCGCCCTCCTTGGCTTCGATGATCTTGTTCAACCCCATCCACGCGGTGACGCCGGGCATCCCCACCACGCCGAGGTACGCCGAGATCGGCACGCGCGCGGTGTCGATCTTGCGCAGCGCCCACGGCTGCGCGGCGGCGACCACCGAGTACTGCTGCCAGCCGCCCATGCCGACCACTGCGTCGCCGGGCTTGTAGTCGGGGTGCCGCGATTCGACCACCTCGCCGACGGTGCCGCCGACCATCACCGCGTTCAGCGCCTGCGGCTGCGCGTAGCTCTTGCCCTCGTTCATGCGGCCGCGCATGTACGGGTCGAGGCTCAGGTAGTGGTGCCGCACCAGCACCTCGCCGTCGCCCAACGCAGGAAGCGGCGCCTCTTCGAGCCTGAAGTTGGCGGGCGTCGGTTCACCGCTGGGGCGCGAAGCCAGCACGAAGCGCTTGTTGATCGTGGCCATGATGTCACTCCGTCGGCTTGTCGTGCGGCCTTCCGAGGCCGGTCTTGGAGGTGGGCAGCGCGCGCAGGTACTTGAAGGTGCCGGTGGCGTGGGCACACAGGCGGGATTCGCCATCGAGCACCGAGGCCTCGCAGAACGCCAGCGTCGACGTGCGGTGCAGCAGCTTGCCCAGCGCTCGCAGCTCGCCCTCGGCCGGCCGCACGAAGCTGGTCTTCATCTCGATCGTTGCGACGCTGGGGCGGCCGTTCTGGCGGTGCACGCTGCGCGCGGCCTGCGCCATCGCGACGTCGAGCATCGTCATCAGCACGCCGCCGTGCGCCACCTCCCACGAGTTGAGGTGCGCCTCGGCGAGGTCGACGCGCAGCTCGGCGCGGCCGTCGCCGACGCTGTGCAGCTCGAGCCCCAGCTCTTCGACGAACGGGATGCGAACCGGAAACGGAATGCGATCGCTGCTGGACATGCCGCCTCGGGGTCTCAACCTGCGGTGACGCACGAGACGCCGCCGTCGATCGCCAGGATCTGGCCGGTGATGTGCTTGCCCGCGGCCGACGCGAAGAGCACGGCAGCGCCCTTGAGATCGTCGTCGTCGCCGAGCCGCTGCAACGGTGCATGCGACACCAGCACGTCGCCCATGGTCTGCAGCGTGTGCTGCGTCATCCTGCTCGGGAAAAATCCGGGCGCGATGGCGTTGACGGTGATGCCGTGCTCGCCCCACTCGCACGCCAGCGCGCGCGTGAAGTTGACCACCGCGCCCTTGCTGGTGTTGTAGGCCAGCGTCTCGTGACCGGGCGGGTTGCCGCCGAGGCCCGCGATCGACGCCACGTTGATGATGCGGCCGCGCTTGCGCGGAATCATGCTCGCCTTGCCGACGGCCTGGCTGAACAGAAAGATGCTGCGCACGTTGAGGTTCATCACCTTGTCCCAGCCTTCGAGCGGGTGGTCCTCGGCCGGCGCACCCCAGGCGGCGCCGGCGTTGTTGACGAGGATGTCCACCGCGCCGAGCCGCTCGAGCGTCTCGGTGCACACCTTGCGCACCTGCGCCGGGTCGCTCGCGTCGGCGGCGATCCAGCGCGCGTCGATGCCCTTGCCCTGCAGGTGCGCCACGGCCTCCTCGAGGTCGGCCGCCTTGCGCGACGTGAGCATGACCTTGGCGCCTGCCTCGCCCAGGGCTTCGGCGATCTGCAGGCCAAGTCCGCGCGAGCCGCCGGTGACCAGCGCGTGCTGGCCCGTGAGGTCGAACAGTTGTTTCACAGGGGTGGACACTTCGCTCTCCTGCAGATGATGGCCGGCTCGGTCAGGTCTTCGGCGCAGTGATGGCCATCGTCGC
Source organism: Ideonella sp. (assembly GCA_015075545.1). Lineage (GTDB taxonomy): Bacteria > Pseudomonadota > Gammaproteobacteria > Burkholderiales > Burkholderiaceae_C > JAEUPI01. Next base: position 1,005,362 of record JABTUC010000001.1, read on the forward strand.
CGAGGCCTTCATCACCAGCGTGCGCTGTTGCCCCGACACCGCCCACACCTGGGCTTCGGTGAAGGTGATGGCGCGCCCGGGCTTCAGCACCTGCGCCTCGCACACCAGGCGCTCGCCGAGCGCCGGTCGCAGCAGGCTGGTCTTCAGTTCGGCCGTCAGCACCCAGTGGCCCGCGGGAGCCAGCGACTGCGCGGCCGCGCCCATCGAGTGGTCGGCCATCGTCGCCATCACGCCGGCGTGCACGACGCCGGTGTGCTGGGTATGACGCTTCTCGACGCGCAGTTCGGTCGCCACCGTGCCCGCGCCGATCGCCGTCGGCACCACGCCCAGCTCGACCATGAAGGGGGCCGAGGCGAAGATCGCGCGCGCGAGGTCGAGATCGGTCGCCATGGCTTCAGCGTGGCGTCATGCGCACGACGGTGCCCTGCGCCACGGCGCACAGCTTTTCTTCGCCGCCGCGCCAGGCGAGCACGTCGCAGCGACACACCACCTGGCTGCGGCTCAATGCCACCGCCTCGGCGCGCGCGATCAGGCGCTCGCCGATCGCCGGCCGCGCGTAGTTGATCTTGAACTCGGAGGTGACGACGCCGAAGCCGAGCGCCGAACCGCCCGCGTAGGTGAGCGCGTTGTCGGCCAGGTAGCTGACGACCCCGCCGTGCGCGAAGCCGTTCTGCTGCAGCAGTTCGGTGCGCAGCGTCAGCTCCAACTCGGCGCGGCCCGGCGTCAACGCGTTCAGGCGGGTGCCGAGCAGGCGGCTGAACGGCTGCTCGGCGAGCACCTCGCGGCCACGGGCGAGCAACTCGCCATGCGCGGCCTCGCTCATGGCGCGAGGCCGAAGCGTTGCAGCGCCGCCCGCGCGATCGGGGCTCCCCACTCGGGAACGAAGTGGCCGGCCTCGGCCAACTCGAGCGGCGGCGGGCAGCCGCGGATCACCTGCTGCAGCGCGCGCATCGGCGCCTCGCCGAGCACCGGATCCTTCATGCCGATCGCCATGAAGCTGTCGCCGGCCCATTGCCGGCTCCAGAACTCGGCCGCGCGGCGACTGACGGCGACACCCGGCGCGTCGTTGCCTTCGGGCACGAGGTTGGGAAACGCGTGCAGCGCGGCCTTGTAGCGCGCCTCGGGAAACGGCGCGTCGTAGGCCGCCAGTTCTTCGGCCGTCAGCCCGGGCTTGCCGCGGCCGAGCAGCTTGCCCACCGGCAGGTCGGACTGCGTGTTGGAGTACGCGCGCCACAGGCGGAACCCCTCGGTGACTTCACCGATCCCGAGGCCGGTGTTCATCACCAGCAGCCGCGTGAAGCGCTCGGGCATCTCGTGCGGCAGGGTGAGGCCGAGCAGGCCGCCCCAATCCTGGCACACCAGCATGATGTTCTTCAGGTCGAACCACTCGACGAAGCGCATCAGCATCGCGCGGTGCTTGTCGAAGCTGTGCCACCCCGGCTCGGCCGGCTTGTCGGAGCGGCCGAAGCCGATCAGGTCGGGCGCCACCACCCGCACGCCGGCATCGACGAACACCGGAATCATGTGGCGGTACAGGTAGCACCACGTCGGGTTGCCGTGCAGGCACAACGCGGTCACCTCGGCATCGCGCGGGCCTTCGTCGAGGTAGTGGACGCGCAGGCCCTCGAACCCCTCGAGGATCGCCACGTCGTGCGGTGCCCACGGAAACCCGGGCAGATCGCGAAAGCGCTCGTCGGGCGTGCGCAGGATGTCCATGCGCCGATTCTTCGGTCAAAGCACCTCGAACACGCCGGCCGCGCCCATGCCGCCACCGACGCACATCGTGACGCAGACGCGCTTGGCGCCGCGGCGCTTGCCTTCGATCAGCGCGTGGCCGGTCAGCCGCTGGCCGCTGACGCCGTAGGGGTGCCCGATGGCGATCGCGCCGCCGTTGACGTTGAGCCGCTCCATCGGGATGCCGAGCTTGTCGGCGCAGTACAGCACCTGCACCGCGAACGCCTCGTTCAACTCCCACAGGTCGATGTCGCCCACCTTCAGCCCCAGGCGCTGCAGCACCTTGGGCACCGCGAACACCGGGCCGATGCCCATCTCGTCGGGCTCGCAGCCGGCCACCGCAAAGCCGAGGAAACGGCCGATCGGCTTCAGGTTCTTCTTCTGCGCGTAGCTGTCGCTGACCACCACGCAGGCGCCCGCGCCGTCGCTGAACTGGCTGGCGTTGCCGGCGGTGATCACGCCGCCCGGGATCGCGGGCCGGATGTCCTTGATGCCGTCGACCGTGGTGCCGGGGCGCAGGCCTTCGTCCTTGTCGACGCTGACCTCCTTGCTGCGCAGGCCGAGCACCGCGTCGGCAACGCCGGCGGTGACCGTGATCGGCGCGATCTCGTCCTTGAAGCGGCCCGCCTCCTGGCCGGCGCACGCCTTCTGCTGGCTGGCGGCGCCGTATTCGTCCTGCCGCTGCTTCGAGACGTTGTAGCGCTTGGCGACGTTCTCGGCGGTCTGCAGCATCGTCCAGTAGACCTCGGGCTTGGCTTTCTGCAGCGCCGGGTCGATCAGCATGTGGTGGTTCATCTCCTGCTGCACGCACGAGATGCTCTCGACGCCGCCGGCGACGAAGACCTCGCCCTCGCCGGCGATCACGCGCTGCGAGGCCATGGCGATCGTCTGCAGGCCGCTCGAGCAGAAGCGGTTGATGGTGACGCCCGCGGTGGTGATCGGCAGCCCGGCGCGCAGCGCGATCTGGCGCGCGATGTTCATGCCGGTGGCGCCCTCGGGGTTGGCGCAGCCCATCAGCACGTCTTCGACCGCTCCGGGGTCGACGCCGGCGCGCTCGACCGCCGCCTTCACCACGTGGCCGCCGAGCGTGGCGCCGTGGGTCATGTTGAACGCACCCTTCCAGCTCTTGGCCAGCGGCGTGCGGGCGGTCGAAACGATCACGGCCTGGGTCATGGAATTCTCCTTGCAGGGTCAGCCGGCGGCGAACCGCAGCAGGTGATGATGGAAGCGAATCGGTTCGGCGAGGTGGGTCGGCACCATGCGCGCTCGTGTGCCATTCGCCTCAGGTGAATGTCTTGCCCTCGGCCGCCAGGCGCGCCAGTAGCGGCGCCGGCTGCCAGAACGCGGCGTCGTCGTGCGGGTTGGCGGCGAAGCGCTTCATCGTGTGCACCACGTTGAACAGGCCCCGGCTGTCGGCGTAGCACAGCGGCCCGCCGCGCCACAGCGGGAAGCCGTAGCCGGTGAGGTAGACCATGTCGATGTCGCTGGCCTTGCTGGCGATGCCTTCCTCGAGGATGTGCGCGGCCTCGTTGACCAGCGCGTACACCAGCCGGTGCACGATCTCGTCGTCGCCGATCTTGCGCGGGGCGAGGCCCAGCTCCTTGCGGTGATCCTCGATCATCTTGTCGACCAACGACGATGGAATTGCGTCGCGCTTGCCGGGTTGGTAGTCGTACCAGCCGGCGCCGGTCTTCTGGCCGAAGCGGCCCATTTCGCACAGCAGGTCGGCGGTTCTGCTGTAGCGCAGGTTCGGGTGCTCGACGTAGCGGCGCTTGCGGATCGCCCAGCCGATGTCGTTGCCGGCGAGGTCGCCCATGCGGAACGGCCCCATCGCGAAGCCGAAGCGCTCGATCGCCTTGTCGACCTGCGCGGGCGTGCAGCCTTCGTCGAGCAGGAAGCCCGCCTGCCGCGAGTACTGCTCGATCATGCGGTTGCCGATGAAGCCGTCGCACACGCCCGAGACGATCGCCGTCTTCTTGATCGTCTTGCCCAGGCTCATCACGGTGGCGAGCACGTCCTTGCCGGTCTTGGCGCCACGCACCACCTCGAGCAGCTTCATCACGTTGGCCGGGCTGAAGAAGTGCGTGCCGATCACGTCCTGCGGGCGCTTGGTGAAGGCGGCGATCGCGTTGACGTCGAGCGTCGAGGTGTTGCTGGCCAGGATGGCGCCTGGCTTCATCACCGCGTCGAGCTGCTTGAAGACTTTCTCCTTGACGCCCATTTCCTCGAACACCGCCTCGATCACGAGGTCGGCATCCTTGATGTCGTCGTACGAAAGCGTGGTCTTCAGCAGCGCCATGCGCTGGTCGTACTTCTTGGCCTCGAGCTTGCCCTTCTTGACCTGCGCCTCGTAGTTCTTGCGGATCGTCGCGACGCCGCGGTCGAGCGCCTCTTGCTTCATCTCGAGGATCGTCACCGGGATGCCGGCGTTGAGGAAGTTCATCGAGATGCCGCCGCCCATCGTGCCGGCGCCGATCACCGCCACCTTCGCGATCTTGCGCTGCGGCGTGTCTTCGGGCACGTCGGGGATCTTGGCTGCAGCGCGCTCGCCGAAGAACGCATGGCGCAGCGCCTTCGATTCGGGCGTCAGCATCAGGCCCTTGAACAGCTCGAGCTCGTAGGCGAGACCGTCGTCGATCTTCTTCGTCACCGCGGCCTGCACCGCATCGACGCACTTGGGCGGCGCCGGAAAGTGCTTGGCCATCGCCTTGACCGTGTTGCGCGCGAACTGGAAGTAGGCGTCGGCATTCGGGTGCGAGGCCTTCAGGTCGCGCACGCGCGGCAGCGGCCGCTGGTCGGCCACCGACCTGGCGAACGCGATCGCCGCGGCGACGACGTCGCCATCGGCGACCTGGTCGAACAGTTTCTGCCCCGGCAGCGCGGCGAGCACATCGCTCGGCACGGGCTCGCCGCTGACGATCATGTTCAGCGCCGTCTCGACGCCGAGCACGCGCGGCAGCCGCTGCGTACCGCCGGCGCCCGGCAGCAGGCCGAGCTTGACTTCGGGCAGCGCCACGGGCACCTTGGGCGCCGCGACGCGGTAATGGCAGCCAAGAGCGAGTTCGAGGCCGCCGCCCATCACCACCCCATTGACCGCGGCGACCACCGGCTTGGACGACTCCTCGGTCATGCGGATCAGCGTCAGCAGATTCGGCTCGGCCAGCGCCTTGGGCAAGCCGAACTCGCGGATGTCGGCGCCACCCGAGAAGGCCTTGCCGCCGCCGGTGATCACGACGGCGCGCACCGATGCGTCGGCCTGCGCCTGGTCGAGGCCCGCGGCCACCGCGCGCCGCGTCTCGTAGCTCAGCCCATTGACCGGCGGGTTGTTCAGCGTGATGACGGCAACGCCGTCGCGGACTTCGTAGCTGGCACTCATGGCAGGCTCCTCATGGGGCGCTCTTTCGCCGCCGTCGCTCCCGGCGAAATGGAACGATCGTTCGATTCTAGGCTGCAGGGCATCGCGCCCGAGTCGCTGGCGCGACAGCGGCGATTGTGGACCCGAGTGAGGCCGCGCGCAGGGCCGCACTGCCGACCCTGCGCGGTGCTCGCTCGGGCCGTGTTCAGACCTCCAGCCACTCGCGACGGATGTCGGCGCTGGCCTTGAGGTCTTGCGGCGTGCCCTCGAACACGATCTGACCGTGACCCATCACGTACAGGCGCTTGGAGATGCGCAGCGCGATGGTCAGCTTCTGCTCGACCAGCAGGATCGACACGCCGCGCGCGGCGATGCGCTCGAGCAGCTCGGCCACCAGCTCGACCATCTTCGGCGCCAGGCCCTCGGTGGGTTCGTCGACCATCATCAGGTCGGGGTCACCCATCAGCGTGCGGCACATCGTCAGCATCTGCTGCTCGCCGCCGGAGAGCACGCCGCCGGCGGTGTCGGCGCGCTCGCGCAGGCGGGGAAAGAGCTCGAACATGTCGTCCATCGACCAGCGGCCGCCGCCGCGCACCGACTTCATGCCGAGGATCAGGTTCTCGCGCACCGTGAGCTGCGGAAAGATGTCGCGGCTCTCGGGCACGTAGCCGAGCCCCGCACGCGCGATCTGGTGCGGCTTGGCCGCGATCAGCTCGCGCCCCTTGAAGCGCACCGAGCCCTCGCGGGTGACCTCGCCCATGATGGCCTTGATCGTCGTCGAGCGGCCGACGCCGTTGCGGCCGAGCAGCGACACGATCTCGGCGTCGCCAACGCGAAAATCCACGCCATGCAGGATGTGGCTCTTGCCGTAGTAGGCGTGCAGGCCCCGCACTTCGAGCATCAGTGGGCCTCCTCGACCGCGCTGCCCAGATAGGCCTTCTGCACCTCGGCGTTGGCGCGGATCGCCGGCGGCGTGTCGGTGGCGATCACCTGCCCGTACACCAGCACCGAGATGCGGTCGGCCAGGTTGAACACCACGCTCATGTCGTGCTCGACGATCAGCAGCGTCTTGCCCTCGCTGACGCGGCGGATCAGCGCCACCGCGTGCTCGGTCTCGCTGCGGCTCATGCCCGCCGTGGGTTCGTCGAGCAGGATCACGTCGGCGCCGCCGGCGATGGTGATGCCGATCTCGAGTGCGCGCTGCTCAGCGTACGACAGCACGCCGGCGGGGGCGTTGCGGCGCTGCGCGAGGTTGATCTGCTCGAGGATCGATTCGGTGCGCTCGGTGGCGTCGCGCGCCTTGGCCACGCGCTGCCAGAACGCGTAGCGGTAGCCGAGCGACCACAGCACGCCGCAGCGCACGTTCTCGAACACCGACATGCGCGCGAAGATGTTGGTCACCTGGAAGCTGCGCGCCAGGCCGCGGCGGTTGATGGCGTATGGCGGCAGCCCGGTGATGTCGTCGCCGTTGAGGCGGATCTGCCCCGAGGTGGACGCAAACCGCCCGCTGATCAGGTTGAACAGCGTCGACTTGCCGGCGCCGTTGGGGCCGATCACCGCGTGGCGCTCGCCCTTGCGCACCTGCAGGTCGACGCCGCGGATGATCGGCGTGGCGCCGAACTGCTTGTGCAGCGCGATCAGCTCCAGCGCTGTCGCGCCGGCGTCGCCCGCGCCGCTCATCGCCGCGCCCCCTGCGCGTGCGCGGCCTGCACCGCTTGGTGGTAGGCCGACGAAACGCGCGGCGCCACCCGCCGCAGCAGCCAGACGCCGAGCGCCAGCAGCGCGACGATCACTGCCCAGGCCAGCGGCGAAGTCGCGTCGTAGCCGACGCCGAGCACGCGCATCGCCGGACCCTGCGCCATGTCGACCAGCAGATGGTGCGTGGTCTCGACCAGCGCAATGGCCCCGGTGCCGAGCAGCACGGTGGGCAACACGGCCAGCGCATAGGCGGGCCCCACCCGGCGCAGCGTGCCGGCGGCCAGCAACGGCTGGTGCATCAGGATCAGCCCGCCGAGCCCCCACGGCGCGTACATCACGACGCCGACGAACATCAGCCCGACGTAGAGCTGCCACGCGGCGGTGTAGTCCGACAGCGAGATCTGCAGCGCCGTCATCAGGACCGCGCCGATGATCGGCCCGATGAAGAACGCCACGCCGCCGATGTACGCCATCAGCAGCACGAAGCCCGACGATGCGGCGCCGACCATCGACGAAGTGACGATCTCGTAGTGGATCGCCGCCAGCCCGCCGGCCACGCCGGCGAAGAAACCGGCCAGGCAGAACACCAGGAAGCGCACCATCTGCGTGCTGTAGCCGATGAACTCGGCGCGCTCGGGGTTGTCGCGCACGGCGTTGCACATGCGCCCCAGCGGCGTTCGCGTGATGGCGTACATGGCGCCCGCGCACAGCAGCGCCCATGCTGCGATCAGGTAGTACACCTGCATCTGCGGCCCGAAGTTCAGGCCGAACACCGCCAGCGTCTTGGTGCGGCTGGTCGAGATGCCGCCCTCGCCACCGAAGAATCCGCGCAGGATCAGCGAGCACGCGGCCACCAGTTCGCCGATGCCCAGCGAGATCATCGCGAACACGGTGCCGGCGCGCTTGGTCGACACCCAGCCGAAGATCAGCGCGAAGGTCAGCCCCGCCAGGCCACCCACCAGCGGCACCACCGGCAGCGGCACCGGCAGCCGGTCGGCGCCGATGACATCGAGCGCGTGCGCGGTCACGAAGCCGCCGAGGCCGTAGTACACCGCGTGCCCGAACGACAACATGCCGGTCTGCCCGAGCAGCATGTTGTACGACAGCGCGAAGATCGCCGCAAAGCCCATCAGGCTCATCATCGTCAGCGCCGCGCCGCTGGAGAACACCAGCGGCAGCACCGCCAGCACGACCGCGGCGCCACCCCACAGCAGCCAGGCGGTGCGCACCTGCACGGTGCCGTTCACGCGGCCTCCGCGGTCATGTCTCGCGGTCTCCGAACAGGCCCTTGGGCCGGAAGATCAGGATCAGCACCAGCAGCAGGTACGGCAGGATCGGCGCCACCTGCGCGACGGTGGCCATCCACAGGTCGCCGCCGAACGAGTCGCGCGTCAGTGTGATGCCCAACTTGGCCAGCACGCTGGCCACCGACACGTTGATCGCCACACCGAAGGTCTGCACCAGGCCGATCAGCAGCGACGCGACGAACGCGCCGGTGAGCGACCCGAGCCCGCCGACCACCACCACCACGAACAGGATCGGCCCGAGCAGGGCCGCCATCGCCGGCTGGGTGACCAGCGCCGGCCCCGCGATCACGCCGGCCAGCGCCGCCAGGCCGCAGCCGACGCCGAACACCAGCATGAACACCAGCGGCACGTTGTGGCCGAGCGCGCCCACCATCGCCGGGTGAATCAGCGCGGCGCGGATGATGAGGCCGACGCGGGTGCGCGTCAGCAGCAGCAGCAGGCCGATGAACACCGCCACCGACATCAGCAGCATGAACATGCGGAACGCTGGGTAGTTGGTGGCGAACAGCGTGAACGCGGCAAAGTTCAGCGCGTCGGGCACGCGGTAGTCGACCGGCACCTTGCCCCAGACCATCTGCACCAGCTCTTCGACGATGAACGCCAGCCCGAAGGTGAACAGCAGTTCGGCGACGTGGCCGTGCTTGTGCGCGGCGCGCAGCCCGAAGCGCTCGACCAGCGCGCCGATCGCGCCCACCAGCAGCGGCGCCAGCACCAGACCGGGCCAGTAGCCGACGTAGCGGCTGATCTGGTAGCCGAAGTACGCGCCCAGCATGTAGAAGCTGGCGTGCGCGAAATTGAGCACGCCCATCATGCTGAAGATCAGCGTCAGGCCGCTGGCCAGCAGGAACAGCAGCATGCCGTAGAGCACGCCGTTGAGAGTCGAGAAGACGATCAGCTCGAGCATCGGCGATCGACCTGTTCGCGCCTGCGTTCAGGCGCCGTATGCAAAACGGGCCGCCTCGCGGCGGCCCGTGGCGCTTGCCCGGGTATGACCCGGCGTCAGCTCGGAACCTGCATCTTGCAGGTGGTGGGGATCACCGTGTCGGCCGCCTTGACGATGCCCTCGGTCTTCCAGCCCCAGCCGGTGCCCTCTTCGTGGTGCTTGGTGCCCGAACCGAACGACGAGATGTACATGTCCTGGAACAGCGAATGGTCGCTCGGCCGCATGAACACCTCGGCGCCGAGCGCGTTCTTGTACTTCATGTCGGCCAGCACCGCGGCCACCTTCTTCGGCTCGGCCGATTTCGCCTTGTCGAGCGCCAGCGCGAACATCTCCATTTCATTGCGCAGGCGCAGATACCACCAGCCCTGGTGGCTGGGGCCGCCGTATTTCTTGAGGAACGCTTCGGCGAAGGCGTCCATGTCGGGCGACGACACGTTGGTGTGCCACTCGCTGATCTGGTAGACGCGGTGGTCGAGCCCGGTCTGCTTGATCGCGGTGGGGCCGCCAGCGCCGCCGGCGTAGTAGGTGTACCAGTTGACCTTCAGGCCGGCGTCGGCCGCCGCCTTCAGCAGCAGCGACATGTCGTTGCCCCAGTTGCCGGTGATCACCGAGTCGGCGCCCGAGGCCTTGATCTTGGCGATGTACGGCGCGAAGTCGGTCACCTTCAGCAGCGGGTGCAACTCGTCGCCGACCACCTGGATGTCGGGGCGCTTGGCCTTGAGCATCTCGTTGGCGGCCTTGCGCACCGAGTGACCGAACGCGTAGTCCTGACCGATGATGTAGACCTTCTTGACTTCCTTCTTGTCCTTCAGGAAGTTGGTCAGCGCGGCCATCTTGATGTCGGAGCTGGCGTCCCAGCGGAAGTGCCAGTAGCTGCACTTCTCGTTGGTGAGCGACGGGTCCACCGCGGCGTAGTTGAAGTACAGCACCTCCTTGCCGGGGTTGCGCTCGTTGTACTTGGTGACGAACTCGGAGATCGCGATCGCCACGCCCGAGCCATTGCCCTGGGTGATGAAGCGGATGCCGGCGTCGATCGCCTTCTGCACCTGCACCAGGCTCTCCTGCGGGCTGACTTTGTTGTCGTAGGCCACGACCTCGAGCTTCTGGCCGCCGAGCACGCCGCCCTTGGCGTTGAGGGTCTCGACCAGGAACTGCATGTGCTTCAGCCCATGCTCGCCGATCGTGGCACCGCCGCCCGACAGCGGATCGACGTAGGCGATCTTCACCTGCGCGAAGGCCGACCCTGCGCACAGCAGCGCTGCGCCGGCCACAGCACCCAGCTTCCACATCCATCGCTTCATGCAACCTCCTGGTAGTTCGAGCGATCCATCCGACGGCCGAGTCTGACGAAATCCGCCCCTCCCGGCCTCGGGAACTTCCCGAGCCGGGTGTCACGTCGGCGACGGCAGCACGTACGACTTGAACTGCTCGCGCAGCTTGATCTTCTGCATCTTGCCGGTGGCCCCGAGCGGGATCGACTCGACGAACGCCACGTCGTCGGGGATCTGCCACTTGGCCACCTTGCCTTCGAAGAAGCCGAGCAGCTCCTCGCGCGTCGGGTTGGTGCCGGGCTTCTTGACCACCACCAGCAGCGGCCGTTCGTCCCACTTGGGGTGCGGCACCGCGATGCAGGCGGCCATCGCCACCGCCGGGTGCGCCATCGCGATGTTCTCGACGTCGATCGAGCTGATCCACTCGCCGCCGGACTTGATGACGTCCTTGGTGCGGTCGGTGATCTGCAGGAAACCGTCGGGGTCGATGGTGCCGACGTCGCCGGTGGGGAACCAGCCGTCGACCAACGGGTCACCGCCCTCGCCCTTGAAGTAGCCCGAGATGATCCACGGCCCCTTGACCTGCAGGTCGCCGCTGGTCTTGCCGTCCCACGGCAGCTCCTTGCCGCTGGCGTCGACGATGCGCATCTCGACGCCATAGATCGCGCGGCCCTGCTTGGCCAGCACCGCGAGCTGCTCGTCGGGCGGCAGCGTGAGCTGCTTGTTCTTGAGCTGGCACACCGTGCCCAGCGGTGACATCTCGGTCATGCCCCAGGCGTGCAGCACGGTGACGCCGAAGTCGTCGCGGAAGGTCTTGATCATCGCCGGCGGACAGGCCGAGCCGCCGATCACCGTGGATTTCATGGTCGAGAACTTCAAGCCGTGCTGCTTCATGTGGTTGAGCAGCGCCAGCCACACGGTGGGCACGCCGGCCGACAAGGTGACCTTCTCCTTCTCCATCAACTCGTACACCGACGCGCCATCGAGCGCAGCACCCGGGAACACGAGCTTGGCGCCGGTCATCGCGGCGCTGTACGGGATGCCCCAGGCGTTGACGTGGAACATCGGCACCACCGGCAGGATCGCCTCGCGCGCCGAGATGCCCATGCCGTCGGGCAGCGCCGCGGCGTAGGCGTGCAGCAGCGTCGAGCGGTGGCTGTACAGCGCGCCCTTGGGGTTGCCGGTGGTGCCGCTGGTGTAGCACAGCGCCGCGGCGCTGCGTTCGTCGAACTGCGGCCACTCGTAGTCGCCCGGCTCATCGCCGATCCACGCCTCGTAGCTGCGCAGGCCGGACACCCCGGTGTCGGCCGGCAGCTTGTCGGCGTCGCACAGCGCGATCCAGTGCTTCACGGTCTTGCAGTGCTGCCACACGCCCTTGACGATCGGCAGGAAGGTCAAGTCGAAGCACAGCACCTGGTCTTCGGCGTGGTTGGCGATCCACGCCACCTGCTCGGGCGCCAGCCGCGGGTTGATGGTGTGGATCACGCGGCCGCTGCCCGTGATGCCGAAGTACAGCTCGAAGTGGCGGTAGCCGTTCCACGCCAGCGTGGCCACGCGGTCGCTGAAACCGAGCTTCGCGCGGTCGAGCGCGCGCGCCACCTGCCGCGCGCGGCGCGCGGCATCGGCGTAGGTGTAGCGGTGGATGTCGCCCTCGACGCGGCGCGACACGATCGCCGCGTCGCGGTGGTGCCTGGCGGCGAACTCGATCAGCCCCGAGATCAGCAGCGGCTGCTCCTGCATCAAACCCAACATCGCGGTCTCCTTCGGCTGCGCCGCCGGCGGGCGCCTGCCGGCTATTGTGGGGCGACGCCGGCGCCGTGCCGCATGGGGTGATTCCCCGCCCCGCACCCGCGTGCCGCCGCCGGCGCCGACAATCACGGGCATGAACGCTTTGTCGGAGCACTCGGTGGTCAGCGAACCGCGCTGGCGCGCCGGCGGCTTTCTGCAATCGCTCGGGCCCGCCTTCTGGAGCGAGTTGCCCGCGCAGCCGCTGCCCGAGGTGCGCTGGGTCGCCCGCAACGACGCGCTGGCCGCCGAGCTGGGCCTGGCCGACTGGCTGCAAGGCGAGCGCGCGCTGCAGGTGCTGTCGGGCAACGCGCCCGCGCGCGTCGCGCCGCCGCTGGCCAGCGTCTACAGCGGCCACCAGTTCGGCGTCTGGGCCGGCCAACTCGGCGACGGGCGCGCGCTGCTGCTGGGCGAGATCGATTCGCCCTCGGGCGTGCAGGAGATCCAGCTCAAGGGCAGCGGGCTGACGCCGTATTCGCGCATGGGCGACGGCCGCGCGGTGCTGCGCTCGTCGATCCGCGAGTTCCTGTGCTCCGAGGCGATGCACCACCTCGGCATCCCGACCACCCGCGCGCTGGCGGTGGTGGGCTCGCCGCAGCCGGTGATGCGCGAAACCGTCGAGACCGCGGCGGTGGTGACGCGGGTGGCGCCGAGCTTCCTGCGCTTCGGCCACTTCGAGCACTTCGCGCACACCGCCGCCGACGCGGCGGCGCTGCGTCGGCTGGTCGACGCCGTGATCGAGCGCTACTTCCCGGCCTGCCGCGAGGCACCCGTGCCGCTGCTGGCTTGGCTCGAGGAGGTCGCGCGGCGCACCGCGCGGCTGATGGCGCAGTGGCAGGCCGTGGGCTTCTGTCACGGCGTGATGAACACCGACAACCTGTCGATCCTCGGCCTGACGATCGACTACGGCCCGTTCGGCTTCATCGATGGCTTCGATCCGATGCACATCTGCAACCACAGCGACCACCAGGGCCGCTACGCCTACGCGCGCCAGCCCGGTGTCGCGTGGTGGAACCTGCACGCGCTGGCGCAGGCGCTGCTGCCGGCGCTGGGCGACGGCGACCCGCGGCAACACGCGCAGGCGCTCGGCGCGGCGGTCGAACCGTTCAAGGCCGAGTTCGACGCGTCGCTGCAGCGCCTGCTGCGCGCCAAGCTCGGCCTGGCCGCCGAGCACGACGGCGACCCGGCATTGATCGACGACCTGCTGCGACTGATGGCCGCCGAGCACACCGACTACACGATCGCGATGCGCCGCCTGGCCGCATTCTCCAGCGCCGAGGGCGCCACGAACGACGACCTGCGCGACCTGTTCGTCGACCGCGCGGCGTTCGATGCATGGGGTCTGCGCTACGCGCAGCGGCTGCGCGACGAGCACAGCGTCGACGCCGAGCGCCGCGCGCGCATGAACGCGGCGAATCCGAAGTTCGTGCTGCGCAACCACCTCGCCGAGCAGGCGATCCGGCGCGCACAGGAGGGCGATTTCGCCGAGACGCAGCGGCTGCTGAGAGTTCTGCAGCGGCCGTTCGACGAACAGCCCGAGCACGAGGCCGACGCCGGCTACCCGCCGCAGTGGGCGCAGCGCATCGCGGTGTCGTGCTCGTCCTGAACCGGAGCCTCTCATGAGCCACGCCATCGACGACCCGCGCTACCCGCTGCACAAGACCGACGCCCAGTGGCGCGAACAGCTCGACCCGATGCAGTACCGGGTCGCGCGCCACGGCGACACCGAACGCGCATTCAGCGGCAAGTACTGGGACCACTGGGCCGACGGCAGCTACCGCTGCATCGGTTGCGGCCAGGTGCTGTTCCACAGCGCCGAGAAATTCGACGCCGGCTGCGGCTGGCCGAGTTGGTGGAAGCAGGCCGAGCCCGGCCGCATCGAGCGGCTGGTCGACCACAGCCACGGCATGACGCGCGTCGAGGTGCGCTGCGCCAACTGCGGCAGCCATCTCGGTCACGTGTTCGACGACGGCCCGCAACCCAGCGGCGAACGCTACTGCATCAACTCGGCGTCGATCGACTTCGCGCCCAAGGCCTGACGGCCGCGACAGCCACGCGACGTACACTCGCGCGCGCATGAAACTGCTGCTCGACTTCCTGCCGATCATCCTGTTCTTCGGTACCTTCAAGTACGCCGAGGGCAACCCGGCGTGGGCGGCGGCTTTCGCCACCCAGTACCTCGGCGGCATCGTCGCCGGCGGCGTGGTCGGGCCCAAGGAGGCGCCGGTGCTGCTGGCCACCGTGGTGGTGATCGTCGCCACGCTGGTGCAGGTGGCGTGGCTGAAGCTGCGCGGACGCAAGGTCGACCTGATGCTGTGGGTCAGCCTCGGCCTGGTGGTGCTGCTGGGCGGCCTCACCGTCTGGTTCCACAGCGAGACCTTCATCAAGTGGAAGCCCAGCGCGCTGTACTGGACGATGGGGCTGGCGCTGGCGATCGGCCAGCTCGCCTTCGGCAAGAACCTGCTGCGCATGCTGCTGGGCGGGCAACTGCAGTTGCCCGCGCCCGTGTGGCAGCGCCTGAACTGGGCCTGGGTGGCGTTCTTCGCGCTGATGGGCGTGCTCAACCTGTGGGTGGCCTACAGTTTCTCGACCGCGGCGTGGGTCAACTTCAAGCTGTTCGGCGCGCTCGGGCTGATGCTGGCGTTCACGGTGGCGCAGGGCCTGTACCTCAGCCGCTACCTCGAGCACGAGCCGCCGGCCGAGCCCCGCTGACATGGCCACAGCCCCCCACGGCGTATCGGCCGACGACATCGAACGCGTGCTGCGCGCCACGCTGGCGCCGACCGCACTCGCGGTCGACGACGATTCGCACCACCACGCGGGGCACGCCGGTGCGCGCGAAGGCCGTCACTTTTCGCTACGAATCACCAGCGCACGCTTCACGGGTTTGAGCCGGCTGGCGCGACATCGCCTCGTGTATGATGCCCTGCGACCGCTGATCCCACAGGGCATCCACGCGCTGGCCATCCAGGCGCACGCCCCCGACGAACCCGACGCCAACGGGTGACACGACGAGGCCCTAGCCCGTCGTTCGAGTGGCCTTCAGCGTCCGCTCTCCGAAACTCACGCCTGTCCGAAAGGCATCGATCCATGACCGAACCGATCCGCATCGTGCGCCTGGCCTGCATCGCCGCGCTCGCGCTCAGCCCCCTGGCCGCCCTGGCGCAGAACGTGGCCATCGTCAACGGCAAGGCCGTGCCGAAGGCGCGCGTCGAGACGCTGCTCAGCCAGGCCGCACGCGGCCAGCCGCGCACACCCGAGCTCGAGCAACGCGCCCGCGAGGAGGTGGTGCTGCGCGAGATCTTCGCGCAGGAGGCCGAGAAGCGGGGCGTGGCGCAGAGCGCCGACTACCGGGCGCAGATGGAACTGGTGCGCCAGACCGTGCTGATCCGCGAGCTGTTCGATCAGTTCAGGCAGAAGAACCCGGTCACCGACGCCGAGGCCCGCGCCGAGTACGACAAGGTCAAGACCCAGGCGTCGGGCACCGAGTACCACGCACGGCACATCCTGGTCGAGAAGGAAGACGAGGCCAAGAAGCTGATCGCGCAGATCAAGGGCGGCGCCAGCTTCGAAGAGCTGGCGAAGAAGAACTCCAAGGACACCGGCTCGGGCGAGAAGGGCGGCGACCTCGACTTCGCCAAGCCCGACGCCTACGTGCCCGAGTTCAGCAAGGCGATGGTTGCGCTGAAGAAGGGCGAGATGACCGAGACGCCCGTGAAGACGCAGTTCGGCTACCACATCATCCGGCTGGAAGACGTGCGCGAGGCCAAGTTCCCGGATTTCGACGCCGTCAAGCCGCAGCTCGAGCAGCGCATCGCTCAGATGAAGCTGCAGAAGTACCAGGAAGACCTGCGCAAGGCGGCTAAGACCGACTTCAAGTTCTCCAGCGCGCAGTAGCGGCCCCACCCCGGATGCGGCCTGGCGGCCGCTCGCCACGCCCTCGCAGAGCTCGGGCGGTTCGCGAGGCGTCCGGGTCTGCGCAGGCAGACTCGAACGTCCACGCTCGCCCCCTCAAGGGGTCGACACCAGCGGATCGGCAGAGCCGGATCCGCGGTGTCCGCTCGAAGATGCGCCCTCCGGTCGCAGCCCGTGGTGCCGCAGCCTGCCGGCTTCGATGTGTAGCTGGCGGTCGCAGCGCGAGGCAATTGCGTCTTCGTGCGTCACCAGCAGCAGCGTGGTGCCGGCCTCGCGGTTCAGCTCGAACATCAAGGCCATCACGCGCTCGCCAGTGGCGAAGTCGAGGCTGCCGGTCGGCTCGTCGGCGAGCAGCACGGCCGGCCGCACCACGAAGGCGCGCGCCAGTGCCACCCGTTGCTGCTCACCACCCGACAGCGTTCGCGGGTAGTGCCCCAGCCGCTCGCCGAGGCCCACCCGCTGCAGCATCTCGGTGGCGCGCGCGCGCGCACCGGCGGCACCCAGCAGCTCGAGCGGCAGCATCACGTTCTCGAGCGCATTCAGGTTGGCCAGCAACTGGAAGCTCTGGAACACGAAGCCGAGCTGGCGTGCACGCAGCGCGGCACGCGCGTCCTCGTCGAGCGCGAACAGATCCTGGCTCCCCAGCCGCACCGTCCCCGATGTCGGCGTGTCGAGGCCGGCCACGATGCCCAGCAACGTGCTCTTGCCAGAGCCCGAGGCGCCGACGATCGCTGCGGTCTCGCGCGGCTGCAGCGCAAAACTGATGTCGTGGAGAATCGTCAGCGTGCCACTCGAATCGCGGACTTGCTTGCTGACTCGCTCTACCGCAATGATCGGATCCGACATGAAGCCCACCCAGGTTGCGCCGCTGACGCGGCGCGCCTGGCTCGCGCACTGTAGCGTGGCCTTGGCGCTACCGGCCGTGCCGGGGCCATCGGCCGCGACGCGGCCGGCCAAGGTGCTGGTGGTCGGTGACAGCCTGTCGGCCGAGTACGGTATCGCCCGCGGCAGCGGCTGGGTGGCGCTGCTGGCCCAGCGCCTGCAGCGCGAGCAACCCGGCGCCACGGTGGTCAACGCCAGCGTCAGCGGCGACACCACCTCGGGCGGCCGCACGCGGCTGCCCGCGTTGCTCGAGCAAACCAAGCCGACCCACGTGATCGTCGAGCTGGGCAGCAACGACGCGCTGCGCGGCCTGCCGTTGACGATGACGCGCGACAACCTGGCCGCCATGCTGCGCGCGGTGCGCCGCAGCGGCGCGCGCCCGCTGCTGGTGGGCATGCGCATGCCGCCCAACTACGGGCGCAGCTACACGCAGGAGTTCGAGGCAATGTTCGTCGCGCTGGCCAAGGCCGAAGATGCGGCGCTGGTTCCGTTCCTGCTTGCCGGCGTCGCCGATGCGCCCGACTCGAGGAGCCTGTTCCAGGACGATCGCATCCACCCCAACGCGCAGGCGCAGGCGATCATCGCCGGCAACGTCTGGCCGGTGCTGCGCAAGCAGCTCCGCTAGGGCCGGCGAATCAGCGTGCCTGCTCGCGGCTCGGGTGCCCGCGCCACTGCGGCACGCGCACCCGCGCCTCGCCGCCGTGCGGGCTGCGCGGACGGGTGGCCTCGCGATGTTCCGGCGGCGGCATCACGCGCTCGGCCCGCGGCGGCGCCGGCGTCGCGTGCGCCTGCGGCGGCGTTGCGGGCCGCATCGACGAGCGGCCGGGTGCGCGTGGCGGCGGCACCGACTCACCCGGTTCTGAGCGCTGCCGGCCTCTCGCACCCTCGGGCGGCGCCGGCGCCAGCACCGCAGGCGCATGGGGTGCCGCAGGCCTTGGCACCACCTGCGCCTGCCCGTGCGGCTGAGGCGGTGGCGCTGTGCCGGCCGGTGGCGGGCCGCCGCGGCCCGGGTGCTGCGGCCTTGCCCCAGGAGGCGCGATCGTCGCGCGCGGCGGCGGCGCGGTTGCCGGCGGCACGGCGGGCGAAGGCGTCGTCGAACGGGGCGGTGCGCCGTGTGGCGCGCGCTGCCAATCGGGCGCCCGCGGCGAAGGCATCAGCGCCGGAGACGGCGGCCGCAGCGGCGGACGCGGCGGTGCGGCGACGCCAGGCACCGCGATCGGCCGCGCCACACCGGGCGGTGGCACCAGCGTGCGCGTCGGCTCGGTGGCGAAGCTGCGGCGAACGCCGGCGTCGACCTGCGCCACCCACGGAGCCACCGGACGCCGCGGCACCAGCATGCGCCCGGGCACCACGCTGACCGCGCCGGCCACGCCCTGATTGACATAGAGCGATGCGGCCGCCGGCGGACGCTGCGACGTGCCGGGCGGAAACATCCTCATCTGCCCCGCATTCACCGCGCGCCAATAGCTGCCGCCGTGGCCGTAGTGCGGGTAGTACGGTTCGCGCGGCGCCAGCGGCACCCAGCCGACATACGGCCGGTGGTTGCGGCCCGGCGACACGTTGCCGACCCAGGCCACCAGCGCCGGCGAGTAGACGGGGCGTGCAACGCGCTGGCCCGGCGCCCAGCACCAGCGGCGGCCGTAGTAGACCCAGCGCCCGTAGTGGAACGGCGCGAAACCCCACGGCGCATCGTCGACCCAGCTCCAGCCCCACGGCTGCACCCACACCCAGTGTCCGAAGCGATAGGGGGCCCAGCCGGCGACCACCGTGGTCGGAATCCACAACGGGCCGTAGTCGGCCGTGGTCTCCCAGGTGCCGTAGCGGTCGAGGTCTTCGGCGCCGGTCATCTCCGGCGAGACATAGGGCGCCACGGCGACCTGATCGTCCGCGCGGTCGGCCCGCTCGGCCCACACCGCGAAGGCGTCGTTCGACGGCGCGCTCCAGTCGTAGTGCGTGACATTGCCTTCGCGCCAAAGCTCGGCACTGCGCCCGGCCGGGATGGCGAGCGCACTGTCGGCGGCGTCGAACCGCAGGTCGCCCGACCAGGTGGTGGCGACATCGTTGTCGCCGCGCCGATCGACGCGAAAGTACCCGGGGCCCTGCAGCGCGTAGCGCCCCAGCGCGCTGGTGAGTTCGACTTCGCGTGCCACCTCGGGCGAACGCACGCGCACCGCAACGCTGCCGTCGGCGAGGGCCAGCTCGATGCGCTCGTCGTCGAGGCGGGTGATCTCGAGGTCGCTGCCGCCGGCCAGGCGCACGGCGGTCGAGCCGATGCGCAGTTCGAGCCGCGCATCGGCATCCACCGCGATGCGTGCGCCGGTGGTCAGCGGCCGGTTGCGCAGCAGCGTGACCCACTCGTTGGCTTCGCCGTCGAAGAACCACGACTGCCCTTGTCCGTCGGTGACGCGGCCGATGCGGCCGGGCGGATCGTCCTGTGCCCATGCGGGCACCGCGAGCGCGGCGATCGCCCCCCACAGCAGCACGGCCAGCCAGGCCCCGAGGCGGCGGACCGCGGGCTTCGTGGTCATGACGGAGATCGCTGCCATGCCTGCTTCAACGCTCGCCGGCCGCGCGCGGCCGACCGGCGGCAGCGCGCGAAGTGTCAAGAAGCGTGAAGCCGCCGAGTTGCAGCCGCAGCAGCGGCGGCGGGCATCGGTGCGAGACTGCCCGCATCGAAGTCAGTCGTCTCCGGCCTCGTCGAGGTCGGGAAACAGCACGCTGGTGAAGCCCAGCTTCGTGAGGTCGCGCATGCGGGTGGGGTACAGCCGGCCGATCAGGTGATCGCACTCGTGCTGGACGACCCGCGCGTGAAAGCCCTCGGCCTCGCGCTCGATCGGCCGGCCCTCGGCGTCGAAGCCCGCGTAGCGGATTCGCGCGTAGCGCGGCACGACGCCGCGCAGGCCCGGCACCGACAGGCACCCCTCCCAGCCCTCCTCCATCGCGTCGCCCAGCGGCGTGACGGTGGGGTTGATCAGCACGGTCTGCGGCACCGGCGGCGCGTCGGGGTAGCGATCGGTGTGCTCGACGCCGAAGATCACCAGTTGCAGGTCCTCGCCGATCTGCGGTGCGGCCAGCCCGGCGCCGCGCGCCGCGGCCATGGTGTCGAACAGGTCGTCGACCAGCGCGCGCAGGCTCGGCGTGCCGAACTCGCGCACCGGCTGCGCGATGCGCAGCAGGCGCGGGTCGCCCATCTTCAGGATCTCTCGGACTGCCATCTCGGTTCTCACTCAGAAGCGAACAAACACCATGCTACGCGGGCGCGGGCCTCAGGCCTCGAGCAGTGCGCGCAGCGCCGCTTCGTCGAGCACGCGCACGTTCAGTTCGCGCGCTTTGTCGAGCTTGCTGCCCGCCTCGGCGCCGGCCACCACGTAGTCGGTCTTCTTCGACACCGAGCCGCTGACCTTGCCGCCCGCCGCCTCGATCGCCGCCTTGGCCTCTTCGCGGCTCCAGCTCGGCAGCGTTCCGGTGAGCACGAAGGTCTTGCCGGCCAGCGGCTGCGGTGCGCCGGGCGTGGCCATGCCGTCGTGCTCGGGCCAGTGCACGCCGGCGGCGCGAAGCTGCTCGACCACTTCGCGGTTGTGCGGCTGGGCAAAGAAAGTGTGGATGCTCTGCGCCACCACCGGACCGACGTCGTTCACTTCGAGCAACTGCTCGACCGACGCATCGACGATCCGCACCAGCCGGCCGAAGTGCCGCGCCAGATCTTTCGCGGTCGACTCGCCGACGTGGCGGATGCCCAGCGCGTAGAGAAAGCGCGCCAGCGTCGCTTGCTTGCTGCGCTCGAGCGCAGCCACCAGGTTGGCCGCGCTCTTGTCGGCCATGCGCTCGAGCGCGGCGAGCGTCGCCACGTCGAGCCGGTACAGATCGGGCAGCGTGTCGATCAGGCCGCCGTCGACGAGCTGGTCGACCAGCTTGTCGCCCAGGCCCTCGATGTCCATTGCGCGCCGGCTCGCGAAGTGCAGCACCGCCTGCTTGCGCTGCGCAGCGCAGAACAAGCCACCCGAGCAGCGGTGATCGTTGGCACCCTTCTCGCGCACCACCGCGCTGCCGCACACCGGGCACGCCTTGGGCATGCGGAAATTCGGCACGTAGCCGCGCCGCCGGCCCGGCACGCGGCCGACCACCTCGGGGATCACGTCGCCCGCGCGGCGCACGATCACCGTGTCGCCGATGCGAACGCCCTTGCGGCGCAGCTCGAACAGGTTGTGCAGCGTGGCGTTGCTCACCGTGGTGCCGCCGACGAACACCGGCTCGAGCTTGGCCACCGGAGTCAGCTTGCCGGTGCGGCCGACCTGGATCTCGATGTCGTTCAGCCGCGTCTGCTGCTCCTGCGCCGGGTACTTGTGCGCCACCGCCCAGCGCGGCTCGCGCGACTTGAAGCCCAGTTGCAGCTGCAGTGCGCGCTCGTCGACCTTGTAGACCACGCCGTCGATATCGAACGGCAGCGCGTCGCGCGCTGCGGCGATGCGTGCGTGGAACTGCGCCAGCTCCTCGCCGCCGTGCACCACGGCGCGGTGCCCTTCGACCGGAAAGCCGAGCGCAGCCAGCGCATCGAGCAGCGCGCTGTGGCTGGGCGGGATCTCCCAACCCTGCACCTCGCCCAGCCCGTAGGCGAAGAAGCTCAACGGCCGCTGCCGCGCGATGCTGGCGTCGAGCTGGCGCACGATGCCCGCGGCGGCGTTGCGCGGGTTGACGAAGGTCTTGGCGCCGGCCTCGCGCTGCCGCTCGTTGAGCGCCTCGAAGCGGTCGCGCCGCATGAACACCTCGCCGCGCACCTCGAGCACCGGCGCGTCCACGCCGTGCAGGTGCCTCGGGATCTCGGCGATCGTGCCCACGGTGTGCGTGACGTCCTCGCCGGTCTCGCCGTCGCCGCGCGTGGCGGCCTGCCTCAGCGCGCCGCGCTCGTAGCGCAGGTTGATCGCCAGGCCGTCGAACTTCAGCTCGGCCGCGTAGCGCACCGGTGGCGCGTCGGGCGCGAGCTTGAGCGCGTTGCGCACCGCGGCGTCGAAGCCCAGTGCACCGGCGCTCGAGGTGTCGGTCTCGGTCTTGATCGACAGCATCGGCACCACGTGCGCCACCGGCTCGAGCCCCTCGCGCACCGCGCCGATCACGCGCTGCGTCGGCGAATCGGGCCTCAGCAGTTCGGGGTGCGCGGCTTCGAGCGCCTGCAGCTCGGCAAACAGCTTGTCGTATTCGGCGTCCGGGATCTCCGGCGCATCGAGCACGTAGTAGCGGTGCGCGTGGTGGCGCAGCAGCCGGCGCAACTCGGCCGCGTGTGCGGAAACCGACGACCTCGCATGCGCATTCATGGGCCGATTCTCGGGCATAGCCCCCGACACGACGGCCGGCAGGCGCAATGGCGTACAACGCGGTCCGTGGCCTTCGATTTCGACCTCGTCGTGCTCGGCGCCGGCTCCGGCGGCGTGGCAGCGTCGCGCCGCGCCGCTCTGCACGGCGCGAAGGTGGCGATCGTCGAGGCCGGCCGCGTCGGCGGCACATGCGTGCTGCGCGGCTGCGTGCCGAAGAAGCTGCTGATGTACGCCGCGCAGTACGGCGACGCGTTCGCCGAGGCGGCGGGCTACGGCTGGCAGTTTGGCGCCGCGGCGTTCGACATGGCACGCTGGCAGGCCGCCAAGACCACCGAGACCGCCCGCCTCGAGGGCGTCTACCGCTCGATGCTGGCGCAAGGCGGGGTCGAGCTGGTCGAGGGACAAGGCCGCTTCGTCGATGCGCACACCATCGCGGCCGGCACGCGCAAGCTCAGCGCGCGCCACGTCCTGATCGCCACCGGCGCCGCGCCGGTGCGCGACGCGATCCCCGGCATCGAGCGCTGCCCGACCTCCGACGACCTGCTCGACCTCGCCGCGCTGCCCGCGCGCGCCGCGGTCGTCGGTGCCGGCTACATCGCGGTGGAGTTCGCGTCGATGTTGGCGCGCCTGGGCGTGCCGGTGAGCCTGCTGTACCGCGCGCCACTGCCGCTGCGCGGCTTCGACGACGATCTGCGCCGGCGCGCCGCCGATGCGCTCGCCGCGGCGGGCGTCACGTTGATGCCGGGCCAGGCGCCGCTGCGCATCGGCGGCGCGCCCGGCGCCTGGCGGCTGACGCTGCCCGCCGGCGTCACGCTCGACGTGCCGTGGCTGCTCAACGCCACCGGCCGGCGGCCGAACACCGCGGACCTCGGGCTCGAGGCGATCGGCGTGACCACCGACTCGCACGCGGCGGTGCGCGTGGATGCGCGCTGCCAGAGCAGCGTGCCGCACGTATTCGCCATCGGCGACGTCACCAACCGCAAGAACCTGACGCCGGTGGCGATCGCCGAGGGCCGCGCCGTGGCCGACCGCCTGTTCGGCGGCGTGCGCGACGCGCAGGTGGACCTGAGCCGCGTGGCGAGCGCGGTGTTCATGCTGCCGCCGATCGGCACCATCGGCCCGAGCGAGTCGGACCTCATTGCCGCAGGGACGACGCTGCGCGCGTACGAAGCCGACTTCAAGCCGATGCGCCACGCCTTCACCGGGCGCGGCGAGCGTACCTACATGAAGCTGCTGGTCGACGACGCCAGCGACCGCGTGCTCGCGGTGCACATGATCGGCGCCGACGCACCCGAGATCGTGCAGAGCCTGGCGGTGGCGCTGAGCGCGGGTGCGACCAAGGCGCACTTCGACGCCACGATCGCCGTGCACCCGACGGCGGCCGAGGAGTTCGTGCTGCTGCGCACGCTGGCGCGGCGCAGCGGCTGACTGCCCGGCGCCGCGGCCATCGCTGCCGGGCTACTGCTTGTAGCCTTCCACCGCGATCAGCAGCTTCACTTCGTCGCTGATCGCGGGCACCCCGAACTTCATGCCGAAGTCGGTGCGCTTGATCGAGCCGACGAGGTCGGCGCCGCACATCTCCTTCTTACTGAACGGGTTGGGCCCGCAGTTGAAGCTGGCCGCGGTGAGCCTGAGCGGCTTGGTGATGCCCAGCAGCGTCAGCGTGCCCTCGACGCTCTCGACCTTGTCGCCCGCGAAGTTGAACTTGGTCGACTTGAAGACCATCTCGGGAAACTCGGCGACGTTGAAGAAGTCTGCGGTGCGCAGATGCTCGTCGCGCGAGCGCTGGCCGTCGGTGCGCTTGCTGTCGCCGGTGGAGATCGTCGCTGTCGGGATCTTGACGTCGATCGATCCGGTCTTGGCGGCGCGATCGAGCACCACCTTGCCGGTCGTGCGCTCGAACTTGCCGTAGACGGTGGACATGCCGAAGTGCGAGATCGAGAAGACCGGGATCGTGTGCGTCGGGTCGAGCACGTAAGTCTCGGGGGCCGCGAGCGCGGTGAGCGGGGCCATCAGCAACAGTGCCTCGAGCGTTCGGTTCATGCTTACCTCCTTGGGGGTGTAGGTGAAGGGCCGGCCATCAGCCGGCCGGGGAAGGTTGGCGCGCCGCGAACCAGGCGACGCCGACCGCGAGCAACACCGGAACCAGTGCCGCGCAGCCGGCGCCGAAGCCGTTGCGCCACAGCGCGCCCGACGGTGCGCGAACCAGTCGCGCGGCCCACGGCACCAGCGGCAGCGGCAACAGGCAGTACCAGGGCAACTCGCCGGTCGCACTGGCCAGCAGGGCGACCAGGGCAGCACCCACGGCAGCAGGCAGCGCCAGCGTCCAGCCGAGCGGCGACTCCTGGCCGCGGATCATCTGCACCAGGGCCACCGCCGCGCCTGCCGTACCGAGCGCCAGGCCGAGTTGCGCGAGCAGCGCCGAAGCTCCGAACAGCGCCAGTACGCCGGTACCCCAGCCCAGGCAGGCGGCCACCACCGAAGCGGGCAGCGGCGACGCCGTTGCAGCTTGCAACGAACTGCCGACCACGGCGAACACGAACGCGACGGCACCGGTGCCCATCCAGACGGCGGCCGCGGGCTCCTTCTGCGCCAGCACGCGTTGCAGCACCCACGCGGCGGCCAGCGCCGTAACGCCCGCCAGGACCACGGTGATGCCGCGGCGCTGTGCGACCCCGGCGGCTTCGAGGACGACGGCGATTGCGGTGGCGGCGAGCGTGACCACCACCATCTTGCGCATCGCGGTCAGCGGTTCGAGCGCGAAGCCGACCGTCAGCGCCAGCTCGACCACCAGGCCCGAAGCCACGGCCACGGCCAGAGCGCGCGTGCGCGCGAGCGCGAAGGCCAGCACGAGCGCGACGACGAAGGGCACGGCCGCGGCCTGCACCGCCGGATGGTTCAACAGGGTCTGCATCGGCCGCGCGATCCTACCGACCCGCTCGGGCGTTGCGTTCGAACGCTCGCGCCACAGCGTTCGAGCGCGTTGAACGATCGGCGTGGGTCTGCTTCGTAGCGAGCGGCAGGCCACAGCGGGCGGGACCGCCTTGGCGTCAACCGGCGAGCCGGCCTCAGGCGGCGGGCGACGGCTCTTCGGTGAGCTCCATCGCCAGCCGTTCGGCCAGCCGCGTCGCCAGCGCCATCACCGTCAGCGACGGGTTGACCGACACCGTGCGCGGAATCAGCGACGCGTCGGCCACGTACAGGCCCGCGACGCCGTGAACCTGCCCGTGCCGGTCGACCACCGAACGCGCCGGGTCGTCGCCCATGCGGCAGCCGCCCTGCGTGTGCGTGGAGATCAGGCCGGTCCAGTAGACCTTGCGCGCGCCCGCCGCGCGCAGCGCGTTGCGGCTGAAGTTCAGCGCGGCGTCGATGCGCTGGCGCTCGCGCGCATTCAGATTCACCTCGATGCGCTCGGCGCCCTGCGCGTCGATGCCGACCGATGCGTTGTTCTCGTCGTTGACCATCGCCAGCACGCCGGCGTAGCGCCGGTAGGCGCGCACGGCGTCGACCAGCCGCTGGCCCCACAGCGGCCCGCTCTCGTCGCGCACCGTGGTGGCGAAGGCGATCGGGTCCATCACCGTGGAGGCTTCGAGCACGAAGCCGCCGTCCTCGTCGCGCTGGAACTTCATGCAGTGCGCCGAGATCGGGTACACGCGGTGCGAATCCTGGATCTCGTCGAACAGGCCGTACGCGAGGCGCGCCGGATGCAGCCCGATGTGCCGGCCGAGCGCCGGGCTGCGCAGGCCCGAGCGCATCAGCATCTGAGGCGTGTTGAGCGCGCCCGCGGCAGCGACGACGGTGCGCGCCTTCACGACGTGGCGCGTGCCACTCGCATCGACGTACTCGACGCCGGCCGCACGCCGGCCGGACGCGGTGTCCTCGAACACGATGCGCTCGACGGTCGCCTGCGTGCGCAGGTCGAGCTGGCCCAGCGGCAGCGCGCGGGCGATGTAGGTGATCGCGGTCGACTTGCCGCCGCCCGTGGGGCAGCCCTGCAGGCACGAGCCGTAGCTCTGGCACTCGTTGCTGGTGTACGAGAGCACCGGCTCCAGGTCTGCGCCGAGCGCGCGGAAGCCCTTGCGCACCGTGTAGACGCACTTCTCCCAGTCGCTGCGCTCGCGCACGCCGAGCAGGTCTTCGACACGGCGGTAGTAAGGCTCGAGGTCGGTCAGCGCGAAGGCCTTGCCCTCGTCGTTGGTCAGCCCGGTGGCGGCGTGCCACTTGGCCACGTCCTGCTCGTGCGCGCGCAGCGCGACCTTGGTGTTCACGGTGGTCGTGCCGCCGACGCAGCGGCCCGACAGGAACGCCACCACGTCGCCGTCGGGCAGCGGCGCGAAGCGCATCGGCCAGAACAGGTCGTGCGACGCCTTGGCCTCGAAGCGCTTGAAGCTCTCGGTCGTGAAGTGGCGCCCGGTTTCGAGCAGCAGCACGTCGCAGCCGCTTTGCGCCAGTTCGCCGGCCACCACGCCGCCGCCGGCGCCCGAGCCGATCACGATGACATCGAAGTCGTTCTTCATCGCACCGCCTTCTTCAGCGCTCGATGCCCAGCCACGACCAGTCGCGCTCGAGGTCCACCGCGCGCGGCGGCTGGAAGTCGATCTCGGCCCAGGCGCCGGGGCCGGCACTGCCCGGGGCGACGAAGTCGCTGTAGTAGGCCTCGATCGCCAGCGCGCGCACGAGCGCGAAGCCCGGTGTGCGCTCGTGCCGTGCGAGCGTGCCGTCGGCCGCCGCCGGCGCCAGCGCGTCGATCGCCTGCAGCGCCACCTGCCGCGGCTCGGGCGGCATCTTCGCCAACAGCGCATCGACATACACGACCGGGCCGACGCGCATCGACCCGGGGACGATCGCCTCGCACAGCGCCGCGGCGGCGCGCGCACCGCGCTCATCGAGGACACGCAGGTTCACTCCGAATACTCCTCGATCAGCTGAACAAGCGCCGCGCCGACGCCGTCCCCGCGGCCAGGTCGCGCGCCTCGAGCGCACGGTAGAGCTGCCGCAGTTCCTGGCCAATGGCGTTGAAGGCGTGCAGCGTCACCGCATGCCCCTGGTCGTCGACCAGCGTAGCACCCATGTCGTCGGCCAGCTTGCGCGCCGCTTGCTGCCACTGGGCGAACGGCTCGGCCGCCTCGGGGGTGTGCGGCACGTCGAGCGACAACGTCGCCTCGCGCACCGCGGCCAATTCGGGCTCGTCGGCCAGCGCGGCGCGCGAGTCGTAGCTCAGGGTGAGCAACGCCGGTGCGTGCGGGTCGTCGCTCGCTGGCAGCACCAGCCGGCCCGACACCGCGCCCGGCACGAAACCGTGTCGGCCGGCCACCTGCTGCAGGTAGCCCGGCGACCAGGCGACGCCGTTGGCGCGCAGCGTGACCGTGAGCTGCGCATCGTGCGCGCCGGCGAAGGTGTCGAGCTCCTTGGCGCGCGCGGCCACTTCGAGCATGTCGGGCAGCTCGATCAGCGCGCCTGCGTTCTCGGCGAAGGCCTGCATCAACTGCGCGAACTCGGAGTACTCGATCTCGTTGAGCGCGCCGCTGCGGTTGGCCAGCTGCACGCCGGCCTGCAGCTCGCTGTAGCGGCGGCCAAGGGCGACTGGCTCCCATTGGCCGCTTTCGGCGTCGAGCCCTTCGAGCAGGAACGGCTTGCCGCCGGCGCGCCGCGTCGACGGCGCGTGCGCCAGCACGAACTCGCCGCTCACCGGGGCTTCGAGCCGCAGCGGCACGATGGCGTCGATCAGGGCGTCGATGCGCGGGCCCTGCCGCGGCGGCGGCGCGGCGGCAGCACTCAATTCGGGCGGCTCGGGGGCCGCAGCGGGCTGCACCTGCGTGCCCAAGGTCGGCTCGGTGCGTTCGAGCGGCTGCAGGATCTGCGGCTGGCGCGGCCCCGCGCGCCGCGCGTTCCAGGCCCCGTGCGCCACCACCGCGGCCAGCACCAGGCCGGCGACGATGGCCAGCGCCGCCATCAATGTCACGCCGCCTCGGCCAGGCTGACCGCCGCGTCCATGTCGACCGCCACCACGCGCGAGACGCCCTGCTCCTGCATGGTCACGCCGATCAGTTGCTCGGCCATCTCCATCGCGATCTTGTTGTGCGAGATGTAGAGAAACTGGGTCTGCCGGCTCATCTCGCTGACCAGCGCGCAATAGCGCTCGGTGTTGGCGTCGTCCAGCGGCGCGTCCACTTCGTCGAGCAGGCAGAACGGCGCCGGGTTGAGCTGGAAGATCGCGAACACCAGCGCGATGGCGGTCAGCGCCTTCTCGCCGCCGGACAGCAGATGGATCGTCGAGTTGCGCTTGCCCGGCGGCTGCGCCATCACCTGCACGCCCGCGTCGAGGATCTCGTCGCCGGTCATCACCAGGCGCGCGGTGCCGCCGCCGAACAGCGTGGGGAACATGCGACCGAAATGCTGGTTGACCTGGTCGAAGGTCTGCTGCAGCAGCTCGCGCGTCTCGAGGTCGATCTTGCGGATCGCATCCTCCAGCGTGCCGATCGCCTCTTGCAGGTCGGCGTTCTGCGCGTCGAGAAACTGCTTGCGCTCGCGCGACGTGGTCAGCTCCTCGAGCGCCGCCAGGTTCACCGCGCCGAGCGCGGCCACCTCGCGGCCGAGATGGTCGATCTGCGTCTGCAATCCCGACAGCTTCACTCCGCCCGCGGCGATGCCGGCAGCCAGCGCCTCCAGGTCGACCTGCGCCTGCTGTAACTGCTCGACGTACTGCGCGCCGCCGAGCTGCGCCGCCTGCTCCTCGAGCTGCAGCCTGGTGATGCGCTCGCGCAGCGGATCGAGGCTGTGCTCGATGGTCAGCCGCTGCTCGTCGTGCGCCTTCAGCTTCGCGCTCAGGTCGTCGTACTCGCTGCGTCGCGCCGCCAGCAGTTGCTCGCGGTCGAGCTTGAGCGCCAGCGCGCTGTGCAACCCCGCCTGCGCGGCGCTGTCGTCGAGCGCGCCGAGTTCGAGCGTCAACTGCTCGCCGGCGCGCTGGTTGTTGGCCACCTGCTCGGCCGCGGTATCGAGCGCGCGCTGCAGCTCGGCGCGCCGCGCCGCCAGCGTGCGCGCCTCGAACTGCGCCTCCTGTGCCTGGCGCTCGCGCACGCGCAGCGCGTCGCGCGCCTCGACCAGCACGCGTTCGGCGGCCAGCGTGCCCTCGTCGAGGTCGGCGTGGCGCTGCTGGGCGTCGGCCAGTTGTGCATCGAGCTGCTCGAACGCGCTCTGGCTGCCGACCTGGCGCTCGTCGAGCGAGCGCAATTGAGCGTCGATCTCGGCGAGTTCCGCGTCGAGCTGCGAACGCCGCGCGGTGGTGGCCTCGGCCTGCTGCGTCAACCGCAGCAGCTCCACCTGCGCCTGGTGCGCGGTGGCCTGCGACGCCATCGCCTCGCGCCGCAGCGCCACCAGGCGCTGGCTGGCGTCGGTGTAGGTGGACTCGAGCCGCACCAACGCCGCCCTGGCCTCCTCGGCGATCAGCGATTGCGCGCGCAACTCGCGCTGCAGGTGCTCGATCTCCTGCGCGCGGGCGAGCAGGCCGTCGTGCTCGGAGTCGGGGGCGTGAAACGCCACCGCATGCGCGCTCACCGCATGACCCTCGCGCGTCAGGATCACCTCGCCGTGCGTCAGCCGCCCGCGCTGGGCCAGCGCGTCGTCGAGGCTGGCAGCGGTATAGACGCCTTCGAGCCAGTCGCTGAACAGCGCCTGCAGCCCCGCGTCGCCGAGCCGCAGCAGTTCGGCCAGCCGCGGCAGAGTGCGATGGGTTTCGGGCGTCGTCGCCTGCGGCACCGTGTAGAACGCCAGGCGCGCCGGTGGCGGGTCGGCGGCGAAGGCGCGCAGCGTATCGATGCGGCCCACCTGCAGCGCGTTGAGCCGCTCGCGCAGCGCCGATTCGAGCGCGGTCTCCCAGCCGGGTTCGATGTGCACCTGCGTCCACAGCCCCTGCAGGCTGTCGAGGCCGTGCTTGGCCAGCCAGGGCTTGAGCTTGCCCTCGGTCTGGATCTTCTCCTGCAGCGCGCGCAGCGCCGCCATGCGTGCCGCGAGGTCGCTGTGCCGGGCACCTTGGCGGTTGACCTCGTCGTGCTGCGCGCGCCGGCGCTCGTCGAGCGCGGGCATCTGCTCCTGCAGCTCGTGCAGCCGCGCTTCGGCGCCTTGATGCTGCTGCTCCAGCAGCGGCACCTGGCGCTGGAACTCGCCCAGCCGCTGCGGGTCGGGAGCCTTCAGGCCATCGGCCTCGGCAGCGAGCCGTTCGCGCCGCGCACGCAACGCGCTCGCCTGCTCCTGCAGGTTGCGCGAGTCGGCGGCCAGCAACTGGATGCGCTGCTGCACCTCGACGACGGCTTGGCGCTGCGTATCCGCGCGCTGCGAGGCCTCGCGCACCCGGTCTTCCAGTGCAGGCAGCGTCGCGGCGTGCGACTGCGCTTGCTGCGCCTGCGCAGCCGCGGTTCCCTCGGCCTGCTCGATCTGCCCGCCCAGGCGATGCAGCTCGGCTTCGTCGGCGGTGCGGCGCTGAGCCCACTGCGCGTTCTGCGCGTCGAGGTCGGCGATGCGCTGCTGCACGCGCTGTCGGCCCTCGACCACGTACTGGATGCGCTCTTCGAGACGGCTCACCTCCAGCGACGCCTCGGCCAGCTCGCCCTGCGCCGCGTGCATCGCGTCGCCGGCGGCATAGTGGCCCTGGCGGATCGCCTCGAGCTCGGCTTCGACGTGCCGCAGTTCGGCCACGCGCGCCTGCAGCGCGGTGTGCGCCTCATCGACGGCGCGCTTGGCGCGCTCTTCCTCCTTGGCCGCGTCGCGGTGCTTGAGCCACCACAACTGGTGCTGCTTCAGCGTCTGTTCGTCGAGCAACTTGCGATACGTGGTGGCGACCTCGGCCTGTGCCTCGAGTTTCTCGAGGTTGGCGTTCAGCTCGCGCAGGATGTCTTCGACCCGCGTCAGGTTCTCGCGCGTGTCCTTCAGCCGGCTCTCGGTTTCGCGGCGGCGCTCCTTGTACTTGCTGACGCCGGCGGCCTCCTCGAGAAACAGCCGCAGCTCCTCGGGCTTGCTCTCGATGATGCGGCTGATCGTGCCCTGGCCGATGATCGCGTACGCACGCGGGCCGAGCCCGGTGCCGAGGAACACGTCCTGCACGTCGCGGCGGCGCACCGGCTGGTTGTTGATGTAGTAGCTCGAGGTGCCGTCGCGCGTCAGCACGCGCTTGACCGCGATCTCGGCAAAGCTGTTCCACTGGCCGCCGGCGCGCGCATCCTCGTTGCTGAACACCAGCTCGACGCTGGCGCGGCCGGCGGGCTTGCGCTGACCCGAGCCGTTGAAGATCACGTCCTGCATCGACTCGCCGCGCAGTTCGCTCGCCTTGCTCTCGCCGAGCACCCAGCGCACGGCGTCGATGACGTTGGACTTTCCGCAACCGTTGGGGCCGACGACGCCGACGCGCTGGCCCGGCAACTGGAACGTGGTGGGTTCGGCGAACGATTTGAAGCCCGAGAGCTTGATCTGGTTCAGGCGCATTGAGAAGGAAGCGGCGAAACGGCCCCTGATGTGAAAACGGCAGCCATCGTCGTGCCGCCGTTGGGTGCTGTGCTCGAAGCCTGTTGCCCCGTGCTGTCGAGGGCGCGCGGATGATACCATCGCGCCCCGTCGCATCGACCCGTGTCATGGCCCGATCCAACGCCGGCGCACCACGCGCACGCGAGCGCGCCAAACCAGCGGCACCGCCGAGCGCACCGAGCAAAGAACTGCAGGTGTTCGCCAACCCGGCACCCGAGCGCGACTACGTGATCCGCTTCGACGTGCCGGAGTTCACCTGCCTGTGCCCGCTGACCGGGCAGCCCGACTTCGCGCACTTCACGATCGAGATCGTTCCCGACCGGCTGTGCGTCGAACTGAAGAGCCTGAAGCTGTACTTCTGGAGCTACCGCGACGAGGGCGCCTTCCACGAGAAGGTGACCAACGCGATCGTCGACGACATCGTGCGCGCGATCGATCCGCGCTTCGTTCGCCTGGCCGCCGACTGGTTCGTGCGCGGCGGCATCCGCACCCATGTGACGGCCGAGCATCGCCGCCGCGGCTGGAAGCCCGCGGCGCCGATCGCGTTGCCGCCGCACGGCTGAGTTCACACGATGCTCGCG
Source organism: Ideonella sp. (assembly GCA_015075545.1). Taxonomy (GTDB): domain Bacteria; phylum Pseudomonadota; class Gammaproteobacteria; order Burkholderiales; family Burkholderiaceae_C; genus JAEUPI01. The sequence goes on from JABTUC010000001.1 coordinate 1,037,655, forward strand.
ATCATCGGAGGCACCGGCCTGTACGACCTGGCCGGCATGCAGATCGAGCAGGAGCTGAGCCCCGAGACGCCGTTCGGCCGCGCCTCGGGCCCGGTGCGGCGCGGCCGGCTGCACGGTCGCGAACTGCTGTTCCTCGCGCGACACGGCGCCGGCCATCGCCTGCTGCCGCACGAGGTCAACTACCGCGCCAACGTGTTCGCGCTCAAGCGCGCGGGCGCCACGCAGATCCTCGGCTTCTCGGCGGTGGGCAGCCTGGCTCGAGAGGTGGCCCCGGGCGACCTGGCGATGCCCGCGCAGTACCTCGACTGGACCCGCGGCCGGCGCGAGCTCTCGTTCTTCGGCCACGGCGTCGCCGCGCACGTGTCGACTGCGCTGCCGGTGAGCGCGAACCTGGTCGACTGGGTCGCCGCTGCGGCCAAGGTGCTCGGCCTGACTCTGCACACCGGCCTCACCTACGCCTGCGTCGAAGGGCCGCGCCTGGGCACGCGCGCCGAGAGCCACTTCATGCGCGGCGCCGGTTGCCATCTGGTGGGAATGACCAACGTGCCCGAGGTTTTTCTCGCGCGCGAAGCGCAGATCTGCTATGCGACGGTGGGCCTCGTCACCGACTACGACTGCTGGCTCGACGACCCGACCCAGCACGCGAGCGTCGAAGCCATCCTCGATCGCTACGGCCGCAGCCTCGCCAGTGCGCGCCGGCTGCTCGACGCGTTGCTGCAGCAGCCGCTACCGAGTGAAGAGCCCGAGATCCGGCAGGCGCTGGCCTCGGCGCTGCTGACGCCCGACGCCGCGCTCGACGAGCGCCAACGCGAGTGGCTGGCCGTGCTGCGACGCTGACCCGCGCTCGGCGTGCCGCAGCCTGCGGCCGGGTTCGGTCCGCAGGCGGCCGCCGATAATCGGCGCATGAATCCCCTGCTCGCCCGCCTGCACCCGTACCCTTTCGAGCGCTGGCGCGAGCTGACGCTGGGCGTGCAGCATCGTGGCAAGCTGTCTCCGATCAGCCTGGGGATCGGCGAGCCGCGCCACCCGACGCCGCCGCTGATCGAGCAGGCGATCACCGCGTCGCTCGCAGGGCTGTCGGTGTACCCGCTGACGATCGGCGAGCCACGGCTGCGCGAGGCGTGCGCGGCGTGGCTCGGGCGGCGCTACGGCGTGCGCGTCGATCCGGCGACGCAGTTGCTGCCGGTGACCGGCTCGCGCGAGGCGCTGTTCGCCTTGGCGCAGGTGGTGCTCGACCCCACGCGCGACGGCGCCACCGTGGTCTGCCCCAACCCCTTCTATCAGATCTACGAGGGCGCGGCGTTGCTCGGCGGCGCGCGCACGGCGTTCGTCAACAGCGACCCGGCGCGCAACTTCGCGCTCGACTGGTCGCAGCTCGACGCCGCCACCTGGGCACGCACGCAACTGGTCTACGTGTGCTCGCCGGGCAACCCCACCGGCGCGGTGCTGCCGCTGGCGCAGTGGCGTGCACTGTTCGAGCTGTCGGACCGCCACGGCTTCGTGATCGCCAGCGACGAGTGCTATTCGGAGATCTACTTCCGCGACGACGAAGGCGCGCCGCTGGGCGGCCTGCAGGCCGCGCACGCGCTCGGGCGCAACGACTTCCGCAATCTGGTGATGCTGACCTCGCTGTCCAAGCGCTCCAACGTGCCGGGCATGCGCTCGGGCTTCGCCGCCGGCGATGCGCAGCTCATGAAGGCGTTCCTGCAGTACCGCACGTACCACGGCAGCGCGATGAGCCCGGTGGTGCAGGCGGCGAGCGTGGCGGCGTGGGGCGACGAGACGCACGTGCAGGCCAACCGCGCGCTCTATCGCGACAAGTTCGCCCAGGTCACGCCGCTGCTGCAGCGCGTGCTCGACGTGCAGTTGCCCGACGCCGGCTTCTACCTGTGGGCCGCGGTTCCCGGCGGCGACGATGTCGCATTCGCGCGCGCACTGCTCGCTCAATACAATGTCACCGTGCTGCCAGGCAGCCTGCTGGCGCGCGAGGCGCACGGCGTCAACCCCGGCCGCGGCCGCATCCGCATGGCGCTGGTGGCCGCCACCGCCGAATGCCTCGAGGCCGCGCAGCGCATCGTCCACTTCACCGAGCGGCTCTAGAAGCCGCAGCCACATCATGAGCGAATCCGCGCAATCGATCATCGACCTGGCCTGGGAAGGCCGCACCGCGCTCAGCTCCACCACCGCCGACCCCCGGATCCGCGAGGCGGTGGAGCAGACGATCGCCGATCTGAACGCCGGGCGCGTGCGCGTCGCCGAGCGGCGCGGCGTCGGCGACTGGCAGGTCAACCAGTGGGTCAAGAAGGCGGTGCTGCTGGGCTTCCGCCTCAACGACAACCGGCCGATGCGCGCCGGCGACCTCGGCTTCTTCGACAAGGTGGGCACCAAGTTCGCGCACCTCGACGAGGCCACGATGCGCGCCACCGGCGTGCGCGTGGTGCCGCCGGCAGTGGCGCGCCGCGGCAGCTACATCGCGCGCAACGTCGTGCTGATGCCGAGCTACGTCAACATCGGCGCCTACGTCGACGAGGGCACGATGGTCGACACCTGGGCCACCGTGGGCTCGTGCGCGCAGATCGGCAAGAACGTGCACCTGTCGGGCGGCGTGGGCATCGGCGGCGTGCTCGAGCCGCTGCAGGCCAACCCGACGATCATCGAGGACAACTGCTTCGTCGGTGCACGCTCCGAGGTCGTCGAGGGCGTGATCGTCGAGGAGAACTCGGTCATCAGCATGGGCGTGTTCATCGGCCAGAGCACCAAGATCTACGACCGCGCCACCGGCCAGATCCACTACGGCCGGGTGCCCGCGGGCTCCGTGGTGGTGAGCGGGTCGCTGCCGGCCGCCGACGGCAGCCACAGCCTCTATTGCGCGGTGATCGTGAAGCGCGTCACTGCCGCAACCCGCGCCAAGACCAGCATCAACGAGCTGCTGCGCGAGTAAGACGGCACACTACGGGGCTGGTGCGTACGGGAGCGGAGCCCCTAGATGAGCAGCAACATGGAGAAGGTGCTGCGCATGATGGCGGACAAGAAGGCGTCGGACGTCTTCATGTCGGCCAACATGCCGATCCTGATCAAGATCAACGGCCAGATGCTGCAACTGTCCGACCAGTCGCTGACGCCGGGGCAGCCGCGCCAGTTGCTGACCGAGATCCTCTCGCCGCAGCAGCTCGAGGAGCTCGACGACACCGGTGAGCTGAACATGGGCATGGGCCTGGAAGGGCTCGGCACCTTCCGCATGTCGGCGTTCCGCCAGCGCGGCTCGATCGCCGCGGTGATCCGCTACATCCCCAACGAGATTCCGTCGCTCGAATCGCTGAACCTGCCGCCGATGCTGTCGCAGCTCGTGCTCGAGAAGCGCGGCCTGATCCTGATGGTCGGTGCCACCGGCACCGGCAAGAGCACGACGCTGGCGTCGATGCTCGAGTGGCGCAACCAGCAGATGGCCGGGCACATCCTGACGATCGAAGATCCGATGGAGTTCGCCTTCACCAACAAGCGCTCGCTGGTCAACCAGCGCGAGGTCGGCCGCGACACCAACACGCTGCAGGTGGCGCTGAAGAACGCGCTGCGCCAGGCACCCGACTGCATCCTGATCGGCGAAATCCGCGACCGCGAGACGATGACCTCGGCGATCTCGTACGCGCTGTCGGGCCACCTCGTGCTGGCCACGCTGCACGCCAACAACAGCTACCACGCGCTCGGGCGGATCCTGTCGTTCTACACGCCCGAGTCGCGCCCGGCGCTGCTGAGCGACCTGTCGTCGGGCCTGCGCGCGATCGTGTCGCAGCGCCTGGTGCGCGCATCGGCGGGCGGCCGCCTGCCGTCGGTGGAGATCATGCTCAACACCAAGCTGGTCGCCGAACTGATCGAGAAGAACGAGTTCACCGCCGTCAAGGAGGCGATGGAGAAGTCGCTCGCCGAAGGCTCGCAGACGTTCGAGGAGGACCTCGCGCGCATGATCGGCGACGGCCTCATCACGCGCGACGAAGGCCTGTCGCACGCCGACTCGCCCACCAACCTGATGTGGCGCCTGCAGAACGACCAGACGCCGATCGCTCGCGCACCGGCCAAGAGCGAGGACCCCGACACCGCGTTCTTCACCGAGATCGCGCTCGACGTCGTCGGCGGCGACGCGCCCAACTCGCGCAGCGCGCCGCTGACCCGCCGCTGAAACGGTCTCGGCGTCGCGCTCGCGCCGCAGCGAGCGGCAGCCCTGCAAGGCAGTCGCCGATAATTCGGCATGCATGCGACGCTGCGTCTGCTCGAAGAGCTGATCTCCTGCCAGTCGATCACCCCGGCCGATGACGGCTGCCAGGCGCTGATCGCCCAGCGCCTGCAGCCGCTGGGTTTCGAGTGCGAGCCGATGCCGTTCGGCCCCGAGCAGGCGCGGGTCAGCAACCTGTGGGCGATCCACCGCGGCGCGCGCCCGGGGCCCACCGTGGTATTGGCGGGGCACACCGACGTCGTGCCCCCGGGCCCGCTCGAGCAGTGGCACAGCGATCCGTTCGTGCCGACCCACCGCGACGGCCGCCTGTTCGGCCGCGGCGCCGCCGACATGAAGACCTCGGTGGCCGCGATGGTGGTGGCCAGCGAAGAGTTCGTGCGCGCGCAGCCCGCGCACGCTGGCGCAGTGGCGCTGCTCATCACCAGCGACGAAGAAGGCCCGTCGACCGACGGCACGGTGCGCGTGGTCGAGGTGCTGCAGCAGCGCGGCGAGCAGCTCGATTGCTGCATCGTCGGCGAGCCGACATCGGTCGACAAGCTCGGCGACATGATCAAGAACGGCCGCCGCGGTTCGCTGTCGTGCCGGCTCACGGTGCAGGGCGTGCAGGGCCACGTCGCCTACCCGCAGCTGGCGCGCAACCCGATCCACCAGCTTGCGCCGGCGCTGGCCGAACTCGCCACCACCGAGTGGGACCGCGGCAACGCACACTTTCCGCCGACGACCTTCCAGGTCTCCAACATCCACGGCGGCACCGGCGCGCTCAACGTCATTCCGGGCCACGCGGTGGTCGAGTGCAACTTCCGCTTCAGCACCGAATCGACGCCGCAGTCGTTGCGTGAGCGCGTGGAGACCATCCTGGATCGCCACGGCCTCGACTTCGAAGCACAGTGGACGATCGGCGGCGAACCGTTCCTCACGACCCCGGGCACGCTGAGCGAATCGCTCAGCGCCGCGATCCGCGCCGAGCGCGGCGTGACGCCGGTGCTGTCGACCACCGGCGGCACGTCCGACGGCCGCTACATCGCGAAGATCTGCCCGCAGGTGGTGGAGTTCGGGCCGATCAACGAAACCATCCATAAAATCGACGAGAACGTGATCGTGGCCGACATCGAGCCGCTGAAGAACATCTACCGCCGCACCCTCGAGACTCTGCTGAAGTGAACGTCCTCCAGTTGATCGAGCGCTGCAGCGCCCGCCTCGACCAGGCGGGCGTTTCGTTTGGGCAAGGCACGACCAACGCATTCGACGAGGCGGCATGGCTGGTGCTGTGGCGGCTGAACCTGCCGCTCGATGCGCTCGACGACGTGGCCGCGCACGAGCTCGACGAGCCGACGGTCGGCCACGTCGAGGCCTTGATCGCGCAGCGCATCGAGACGCGCCGCCCCGCGGCGTACCTGACCGGCGAGGCCTGGCTGCAGGGCGTGCCTTTCACCGTCGACGAGCGCAGCATCGTGCCGCGATCGCTCGTCGCCGAGGTGCTCGCCGACGGCACGCTCGACGCCTGGCTGCACGGCACACCCGCGCGCGTGCTCGACCTGTGCACCGGCAACGGCAGCCTCGCGGTGCTCGCCGCGCTGCGCTGGCCGGCCGCCGCGGTGGACGCCGCCGACGTGTCGAGCGACGCGCTGCAGCTCGCCCGCATCAACGTGCAGCGCCACGACCTCGAAGACCGCGTCGCGCTGCACGCCGGCGACGGCTTCGCCGCGGTGCGCGGCCGCTACGACCTGATCGTGTGCAACCCGCCCTACGTCAACGCGGCGTCGATGGCCGCGCTGCCGCCGGAGTTCCGGGCCGAGCCGGCGCTCGCGCTGGCCGGTGGCGACGACGGCATGGATTTCGTCCGCCGGCTGATCGACGAAGCCGCTGCGCACCTGCAACCGCATGGCCTGCTGGTGCTCGAGGTCGGCCACGAGCGCGCGCACTTCGACGCCGCGTTCCCGCGGCTCGAAGTGGCGGGGCTACCCACCAGCGAGGGCGACGACGCCGTGCTGGCGATCGCCCGCGAAGCGCTCGAGCCCGCTGGTGCCGCGCGATGATCGTGCTGCGCGACGTCACGCTGCGCCGCGGCGCCAAGGTGGTGCTCGAGCGCACCAGCTTCACCGTGCACGCCGGCGAGAAGGTGGGCCTGGTCGGCCGCAACGGCGCGGGCAAGTCGTCGCTGTTCGCACTGCTGGCGGGCCGGCTGCACGCCGACAAGGGCGATGTCGAGGTGCCGCTGCGCTGGCGCGTCGGCGAGGTGGCGCAGTCGATGCCCGAGACCGGCGACGGCGCGACCGAGTTCGTGCTGCAGGGCGACGAGGTGCTGATGCGCGCGCAGGCGCAATTGATCGACGCCGAAACCCGCGGCGACGGTCACGCCATCGCCGAGGCGCACCTCGCGCTCGAGGAGGCCGGCACCTTCGATGCCCGCGCCCGCGCGCAGGCGCTGCTGCTCGGCCTGGGCTTTCGCGTCGAGCAGCTCGACGCGCCGGTGAACAGCTTCTCCGGCGGCTGGCGCATGCGGCTGCAACTGGCGCGCGCACTGATGGCCCCCACCGACGCGCTGCTGCTCGACGAGCCGACCAACCACCTCGACCTCGACGCGCTGGTGTGGCTCGAGAGCTGGCTCGTGCGCTACGCCGGCACGCTCGTCGTCATCAGCCACGATCGCGAGTTTCTCGACGCCATCACCAGGGTCACGCTGCACGTCGATGCCGGCCACGTCGATCGCTATACCGGCGACTACAGCGCCTTCGAAGAGGCGCGCGCGCTGCGCATCGAGCAGGCGCAGACCGCGTACGCAAAGCAGCAGGAGCGCATCGCGCACCTGCAACGCTTCATCGACCGCTTCAAGGCCAAGGCCACCAAGGCGCGCCAGGCGCAGAGCCGCGTGAAGGCGCTGGCACGCATGGAGAAGCTGGCCCCAGTGCTCACCGCGAGCGATTTCCAGTTCGAGTTTCGCGAGCCGGCAAGCCTGCCCGACCCGATGCTCAACCTGCGCGGCGTGTCGTGCGGCTACGGTGACAGCGTCATCATCTTGCGCAACGTCACGCGCAGCGTCCGCGCGGGCCAGCGCATCGGCATCCTCGGCGCCAACGGCCAGGGCAAGTCGACGCTGGTCAAGACGATCACCGGCACGCTGGCGCCGCTGGCCGGCAGCATGGTCGCGGGCAAGGGCCTCGCGATCGGCTACTTCGCGCAGCAGGAGATGGACCTGCTGCACGAAGACGACACGCCGCTGCAGATGATGACCCGGCTGGCGCGCAAACAGGTGGAGCAAGGCGGCAGCGACACGCGCGAGCAGGAGCTGCGCAACTTTCTCGGCCAGTTCGCGTTCGCCGGCGACATGGTGCACCAGCGCGTCGGCACGCTCTCGGGCGGCGAGCGCGCGCGGCTGGTGCTGGCCACCATCGTCTGGCAGCGCCCCAACCTGCTGCTGCTCGACGAGCCGACCAACCACCTCGACCTCACGACGCGCGAGGCGCTGTCGATGGCGCTCAACGAGTTCGAAGGCGGCGTCATGCTGGTGAGCCACGACCGCGCGCTGCTGCGCGAGGTGTGCGACGAGTTCTGGCTGGTGGTCGACGGTGCCGTCGACGAACTCGACGCCGACCTCGACGAGTACCAGCGCTGGTTGCTCGAGGTGTCGCGGGCGCGGGCGCGCGGCGGCGAGGCGCCGGCGCGGCCGGGCGGCGAGCGCAGCGCTGCGCCGGCCGCGGCGCCATCGGCCGCGGCATCACGCACCGCGGCATCGCGCGCGGCGACCTCCGCGACCGTGACAGCGGCACCATCGCCAGCCGGCACGCGGCGCGACGAACGCAAGCAGCAGGCCCAGTCGCGGGCACAGCTCGCCAACCGCACACGGCCGCTGCGGCTGGAGGTGCAGCAGATCGATGCGCGGCTGGAGAAGCTCGGCGCCGAGAAGACCGAACTCGAAGGCGCGCTCGTCGCCGGCACCGTGGCCGCCGACGACATGGCCGAGACCGGCCGGCGGCTCAACCACATCGCCGCCGAGACCGCGATGCTCGAGGAGCGCTGGCTCGAACTGCACGCCGAGATCGAGGCGCTCGGGGCGGGCGGGTAGCCCGATACGCACTCGCTCCTGCGCGGTAACTCGGGGCGGACGAATCGCACGATTCGGCTCGAGCGGCATCGCCACCGTGCATACCGCACACGCGACGCCACGCCCACGTCGCGCCTGCCGAAACAGCCGGTGAACCGCTGCAACGGCGCGTCTGCGCGCTGCCCCACGCTCGCGGGGGGTTCGTTGAGGGCACTTCCAGCGGCGTGACTTCGGCCCCACACGCGCGAGGGCCACCCCCTTAGGCTCGACCGCATCGTCAATTCAACGACTCGTTGGGGGACTCCGTGTCGATCATCTACCTCGCTTCGCTGGTCGGCGTGAGCATCGCGATCCTCTGCCTGCTGGGCGATGCGCTGGTTTCGGTGTCGCGCAGGCCGCGCTGGCAGTCGTCGTTCTCGCGCACGCTCGTGCTGGTGGCCAGCAACGACCGGCGCGGGCAAGGCATGCCGTTCGTCGGCGCCGACCGCCGGCGCGCAGGCGACGAGGCGTGCAGCGAGTCGTCGCGCCGCGCTGCCTGAGGGCCGGGCACTCGGGCGCCGCGGCCCTGTATCACAGCGGCCTGGCAGGCGCACTGGCGCCTTCACGGCGCGCCATCAGCCGCAACATCAGCTCGACCCTTGCCTTGGCCGGCGTCAGCGCTCCGGCCGATGGCCAGGCGGCGCCGGCGCCCTCGACATCGAGCACCGCGCCGTCGCAGCAGCGCGTGGCGCGCATGACGGCCAGGTCGGCCCATGCCGCGCCCTCCAGCGCCTGCTCGATCGCCCGGTGCACGGTGCCGTTGCCGGTGGCGGCGATCACGATGCCCTTGGCGCCGCCACGCGCCAACGCGTCGATCAGTGCACCGCTCGCGCCGGCGTGGCTGGTGACGATCTCCACCACCGGCCAGCTCTCGGGCGTGGCATCGAGCACCGCGACCCCCAACGCATCGCCTGCCGGCCAGGCGCGCAGGCGCCGCAGCGCGCCGTCGTCCTCGAAGCGCGCCAGCGGCCCCACGTCGCCGGAGCCGAAGGCATCGAGCTTGTGCGCGTGCGCCTTGCGCACGTCGGCCGCGCCGTGCACGCTGCCGGCCATCGCCACCAGCACGCCGTGCGCACCCGGCTCGCGCGCCAGCGCCACCGCGTCGGCGAGGTTGGCGGGGCCGTCGGCATGGCGCGAGCTGGCCGGTCGCATGGCGCCGGTGAGCACCACCGGCTTGGCTGGCGCCAGCACGCGCTGCAGCAGGTAGGCGGTCTCTTCCATCGTGTCGGTGCCGTGCGTGACGACGATGCCTTGCACCTCGGCGCGCACCAGGTGGTGGTGCACGCGCTGCGCGAGCGTCTGCCAGAGCGCGTGCGTCATGTCCTTGCTGTCGAGCTGCGCCACCTGCTCCAGCTCGAGCGTGGCGTCGGCCAACTCGGGCACCGCGCGCACCAGCGCGTCGATGGGCAGCTGCGCTGCCTGGTAGGCCAGATCGCTTTGCCCCTCGGGGGCGATGCCCGCGATCGTGCCGCCGGTGCCGAGGATCACGACGAGGTTTTGCATTTTTCGCTCATCTGGATAAAAATACAGCCACTGGATGCATCAACAGGCGCCGGCCATGGAAGAAAGCCCCAAGCTCACCGCCCGTCAGCAGCAGATTCTCGATCTGGTGCAAAGCACCATCGAGCGCAGCGGCGCCCCGCCCACGCGCGCCGAGATCGCCGCCGAGCTGGGCTTCCGTTCGCCCAACGCGGCCGAGGAGCATCTGCAGGCCTTGGCACGCAAGGGTGTCATCGAGCTGGTGGGCGGCACGTCGCGCGGCATTCGTCTGCGTCCCGAGACTCTACGCGCGCTCAACCAGACTCGCGGCAAGCAGTTCTCGCTGCCGCTGCCGAGCCTGGCGCAGCTCGCGCTGCCGCTGGTGGGCCGCGTGGCGGCGGGCAGCCCCATCCTCGCGCAGGAGCACATCGACCAGACCTATCTGGTGGAGGCCAGCATGTTCCCGCGCCGGCCCGATTACCTGCTCAAGGTGCGCGGCATGAGCATGCGCGACGCCGGCATCCTCGACGGCGACCTGCTCGCGGTGCAAAGGACGCGCGAGGCCAAGAACGGCCAGATCGTCGTCGCCCGGCTCGGCGACGAGGTCACCGTCAAGCGCTTTCGGCGCACGCGCAGCACGATCGAGCTGATTCCCGAGAACCCCGACTTCAAGACCATCGTGGTGCCTTTCGGCGACGTCGATTTCGAGCTCGAGGGCGTGGCCGTGGGGCTGGTGCGCAACCAGATGTTGATGTGAACGCGCGCGAGTCCGCCGTCATCGAGGCCGCCGCCCGCGACGCGGCGGCACCAGGGCCTGCCATGCAGTTCGGCCCGCGCGTCAGGCCGCGCAAGGCAACGCGCGCTGCCGATTGCGAGGCTTTCGAGCAACTGCCCAACGTTGGCCCCGCGATGGCGGGCGACCTGCGCGTGCTCGGCCTGCAGCACCCGCGCGAGCTCGCGCACCGCGACCCGTTCGTGCTCTACCAGGCGCTGTGCGCGCACACCGGCCGGCGGCAGGACCCCTGCGTGCTCGACACCTTCATGGCGATCACCGATTTCATGCGCGGCGCGCCGCCGGCCGCGTGGTGGACCTACACCGCGCAGCGCAAGCTGCTGTACGGCAACGTCTGAAGCACGCCGGCCGAGCCCGCACAATGCGGCCATGCTGCAGGTGCTCGGCCGGCCCAACTCGATCAACGTGCGCAAGGTGCTGTGGCTGTGCACGGAGATCGGCGTGCCGTTCGAGCACACGCCGTGGGGCGTCCCCGAATTGCCGCTGAAGTCGCCCGAGTTCCTGGCGCTGAACCCCAACGCGCTGGTGCCGGTGATCCGCGATGGCGAGTTCGTGCTGTGGGAGTCCAACACGATCTGCCGCTACCTCGCCGCAAAGCACGCTCGCCACGACCTGCTGCCCGCCGAGCCGCAGGCGCGCGCAAACGTCGAGCAGTGGATGGACTGGATGGCCACCGAGTTGAACGGCGCGTGGCGCTACGCGTTCATGGCGCTGGTGCGAAAGCACACCGAGTTCACCGACCCGCGCGCCATCGACGCGAGCGTCGTCAACTGGAACCGGCACATGGCACTGTTCGATGAGCAGTTGCGGCGCACCGGTGCCTACGCCGCCGGCGCTGCGTTCACGCTGGCCGACATCACGCTCGGCCTGGCCACGCACCGCTGGTTCATGACGCCGCTGCAGCGCCCGGCGCTGGCGGCGGTACAGGCCTACTACGAGCGGCTTGGCGAGCGGCCGGCGTTCCGCGTGCACGGCCGCAACGGCGTGCCGTAGCGCCCTACTTCGCGGGCTCGAGGTCCAGTGTGTCCTTGGCCGGCACCTCGCTCCACAACGGCACGGTCTCCACCTGCGCCCACGGCCGCACGAAGTTCGAGTACCACTTCGTCCACGCGAGGCCGCTCTGCCCCGTGCTGTGCATGAAGCGCGAGCGCTTCGCGTCGGCCAGGTCGTACAGCCCACGCAGCGACGGGCCGTGATCGGCCAGGTACAGCTCGCCGGTGGTCGGGTCGGGCTTGAACAGCACGCGCGTCGCGTCGACGGTGTAGGAGTCGCCGCCCACCGGCGTGCGCAGTTCGAACCAGCGTGCCAGCAGCTTCACGTGCGAGAACGGCCGGTGTTCCGAGCGCGCCTGGTGCACCGGGCCCCATTGCCAGCGCGCCACGTCGCTGCCATGGGCCTGCTGCAGTTCGTCGAGCGCGGCACCGAGCGCCTTGTCGATCTGCTGCGCGCAGGTTTCGTTCACGGCCGGCGTGGTCTTGTCGTCGCACCACCAGGCGTTGTCGGTGTCGAGCACCAGTTGCAGCGCGTCGAGCAGCGTGCGCGAGGCGATCGCGCGTTCGTACACCGAGCCCATCTCGTCGGCGAACACCTGCTGCACCAGGTGGCGCTGCCAGGCCCACAACATCAGCGGCGCGGCCTTGTCGGCGGCCATCGTGCCGTCGAAGCCGTCGAGCGCCTTGGCCGCGGCCGCGGCCAGCGGGTGATCGGACTTCGCGCGCCGCAGCCACGGCAGCATCTTCTGTGCGGCGAGCGAGGTCACGTCGGCCTGGATCGCGCGCAGGTCATCCAGCGAGAGCTTGGGCTTGGCACCCAGCAGTTGCTCGATTCGCTGCTGCCGGTACGGCAGCGTCCACTCGCTGGTGAGAAAGTGCGGGTAGTCGGCCGGCACCACGCGCTGGTTGGCAGTGGCGATCCAGCCGCGCTCGGGGTCGCGCTCCTGCGGTAGCGCATCGGCGCTCAGCCAGCCCGCCCAGTCGTAGCGTGCGTCCCAGCCGGGCGCGGGCACCAGGCCGAACAGATCGTTGCTCGCCTTGCGTAGCGGCACACGGCCCGGCGCGATGAAACCGATGTGGCCGGCGCGGTCGGCCACCACCATGTTCTGCATCGGCGCCACCCAGCGCTTGGCGGCCTCGATGAACGAAGCGACGTCGGTCGCACCGTTCATGGCCAGCGCCGCGCTCACGGTGTCGACGTCGGCATCGAGCGCGGTCCAGCGCATCGCGATCGCGAACGCGTTGCGCTTCTTGTCGCCGAGCAGGTCGTCGGTGACGCCGGCATCGGAGATCAGCGGGCCGTGCCGCGACTCGCGCACCTTGATCGTGACGTCGGGCCGGCCGCGCACCTTGATCGTCTCGTCGAAGACCTTCAGCGGCAGCCAGCCGCCGTCAGGGCCCTGAACCTGGTTGGGGTCGGCCGGGTGCAGCCGTTCGAGGTAGAGGTCCTGCACGTCGGGGTTGGTATTGGTGAAGCCCCAGGCCACGTGCGCGTTCTGCCCCAGCACCAGCAGCGGCAGCCCAGGCATCGTCGCGCCGGCCATCTCGAAGCCCGGCGCCTCGAGCCGCGCGAAGTACCACAGCGCCGGCACCGACAGCTTCAGGTGCGGGTCGTTGGCCAGCAGCGGCGAGCCTGTGGTGGTGTGGCTGCCGGCCACCACCCAGTTGTTGGAGCCGACGCCTTCGAGGCCCGACGGCGGCGCCGCGGCCGCCAGCCGCTCGAGCGCACCGTCGAACGTAAGGTCGAGCCGCGCGGTCGCGGTACCGCCGTCGAGCTTGAGCGCGCGATACAGCGCCGCGTAGTCGGCGGTGGGCAGCGGCTTCTCGCCGGGGTACGGCGGCAGCAACTCGTTGATGCGCTGCACCGGCAGCCGCAGCGCGAGCCGCAGCCGCAACAGCTCGTTGCTCCAGTTGCCGCCGAGGTCGTAGGCCATCATGATCGCCCACGCCAGGCTGTCGACCGGATCCCACGGCTGCGGATGGATGCCGAGGATCACCATCTCCGGCGGCCGGGCGCGCAACTGCGAGGCGATCACCGCGTTGATGCCGTCGGTGTAGGCCTGCAGCGCCGCCCGCGCGTCGGGCGCCACGTGCGCCCATTGCACCGCTGCCGCGCGGCGCACGCCGAGCGCACGCAGGAACTTGTCGGACGGCAGCGCCGCCTCGCCGAACGCCTCGGCCAGCCGCCCGGCGCCGATGCGGCGGTGCGTCTCGAGCTGCCACAAGCGGTCTTGCGCGTGCACGAAGCCGAGCGCGAACCACAGGTCGTGCGTGTTCTTCGCCTTGATCGTGGGGATGCCGTTCGCGTCGCGCTCGATGCGCACCGGCTGCTGCAGCGCCGCGATGTCGAGCCGGCCGTCGATCGTGGGCATCGCGCGCATCGTGTAGATGCCGGCGGCGATCGCCACCAGCAGCAACAGCGACACCAGCACCCACCAAACACCTCGCAACCACTTCATCGCACACCCCTGCAGTCCGGTCGCGCAGCGTAGCGCATCCGCGTCGCGGTGCCGGGCGCACCGATCGCACGAGATGGCCGGCCCCGGGCCGTCAGTTTCGGCAGCACCGACGTTTGACGTGTGCAGCGGGCGCTATTCGGCGCTTCGGCCGCTCCCCCGCGGGCCAGCATTCATCACCCACAGTCCGTCGCTGCAACCAATGAAGACGCCCACTGCCCGCTTCGATTCATGCGCCGCAAGGCCGCTGGCCGCCATGGCCGGTTGGCTCGCCGATGCCGAGCGCCAGGCGGCACGCATCGCGGCACGCCGCCGTTTCGTGCACGTGAAGCGCTGCTTCATGGCGGCCATCGAGCGGCTCGATGGCCGGCGCGGCCAATGGCTCAAGCAGCAGGTGCGCCACACCAACGAGGCGGTCGACCTCTGGCTGCTGCGCGGCGCGGTGTTCGACGCCCTGTCGTTGCGCGGGCCCACCAGCGCCGGCACGACGCTGCAGGCCGAACTGCAGCGCGCCCTCGAGGGCGTGATGCACGGCGGCGTCGAGGACGAGCGCGCGCTGTCGATGGCGATGTAACGCGGGCGGCCAGGCCCGCTCGCCAGCGCGCAGGCGCTGGCTCACGCTACTTCAGTCGGCCTGCAGAAAATCGGCCTTGCCGAGGTCGACGCCGTTGTGGCGCAGCAGCGCGTACAGCGTGGTGGCGTGGAAGAAGAAGTTGGGCAGCGCGTAGTGCTTCAGGTAGTACTCGCCCTTGAAGCGCCGCGGCTCGCGGTTGCGCGCGGGGATCACGATGTCGCGCTGCTCGCTGCCCTCGATGTCGGCCGCGCTCACGCCTTGCAGGTAGGCCAGCGTCTTGCGGATGCGCTCGCGCAGTTGCTCGAGCGTGGTCTCGTTGTCCTCGAACGCCGGCGGCTCTTTGCCCGCCAGGCGCGCCGCGCAGCCCTTGGCAGAATCGCCCGCGATGCGGATCTGCGAGGGCAGCGGCAGCATGTCGGGGGCCAGCCGCAGGGTCAGGTACACGGCCGGGTCGAAGTTGCGCCCCTTGGCATGCGCCTCGGCCTTGTCGAGCCAGCCCACCATGTTGGTCAGCGTCTTGACGAAAACGGGCACACTGGCCGAGTACATCGAGATGCTCATGAACCTTGTTCTCCGCGGGATGCGCCCGCCCAGATGACGATGAAACCGGATGCTAGCGCCAGCGGGTTCGGCATGCTCGAGCGGGCACAATCGGCGCGCTCGCCCATGAACATCATCATCCTCGACGACTACCAGGACGCCGTGCGCAAGCTGCGTTGCGCGGCCAAGCTCGAGGCCTACAACGCCAAGGTGCACACCAACACCGTCAAGGGCATCGGCCAGTTGTCGGTGCGCCTGCGTGATGCCGAGATCCTGGTGACGATCCGCGAGCGCACGCAGTTCCCGCGCCAGTTGCTCGAGAAGCTGCCCAAGCTCAAGCTGATCGCGCAGACCGGCCGCGCCGGCCCGCACATCGACATCGAAACCTGCACGCGGCTGGGTATCGCGGTGGCCGAGGGCGCCGGCTCGCCGGTGGCGGCAGCCGAGCTGACCTGGGCGCTGGTGATGGCGGCGATGCGGCGGCTGCCGCAGTACATCGCCACGCTCAAGCACGGCGGCTGGCAGCAATCGGGCCTGAAGGCGGCGTCGATGCCGCCGAACTTCTGCCTCGGCATGTTGCTCGACGGCCGCACGCTCGGCATCTGGGGCTACGGCCGCATCGGCAAGCTGGTGGCGGGCTACGGCCGCGCCTTCGGCATGCAGGTGATGGTCTGGGGCAGCGAGGCGTCGCGCGCGCGCGCGCTGGCCGACGGCTGCAGCACTGCGTCGAGCCGCGAGGAGCTGTTCGAGCGCAGCGACGTGCTGTCGCTGCACCTGCGGCTGGTACCCGCCACGCGCGGCATCGTCGGCACGGCCGACCTGGCGCGCATGCGGCCGACGTCGCTGTTCGTCAACACCTCGCGCGCCGAGCTCGTCGAGGAAGGCGCGCTGGTCGCCGGGCTGAACCGCGGCCGGCCGGGCATGGCGGCGGTCGACGTGTTCGAGAGCGAGCCGATCCTGCAGGGCCACCCGCTGCTGCGGCTGGAGAACGCGGTGTGCACGCCGCACATCGGCTATGTCGAACTCGACAGCTACGAAACGCTGTTCGGCGCCGCGTTCGACAATGTGGTCAACTTCATCCAGCAGCAGCCGTCCAACATCGTCAACCCCGAGGCGCTGAAGGTGATGCGCGGCTGAGGCCGCCAGACATCGCGACGCGCGGCCCGAGAACCCCCGTGACCGCAACCCTCGATGCGCGTGCGCTGGCGCGCTCGCGCTGGGCCCTGCTCGGCGGCAATTTCGCGATCGCCTGCGGGGTGATGGCGCCCTCGGGCGTGATGAACGATCTGGTCGATTCGCTGCAGGTCAGCGCCGCGGTCGCCGGGCAACTGATCACGATCGGCGCCATCGTGCTCGCGCTCAGCGCGCCGCTGCTGGCCGCCTGGGTCACCGACAGCGACCGCCGGCGGCTGCTGGTGCTGTGGCTGCTGTGGTACGCGGTGGGGCATCTGCTGGCTGCGCTGTCGCCCGACTTCACGACGCTGGCGATCGTGCGCACGGTCACGCTGCTCGGCGCGGCGGTGTTCACGCCGCAGGCCGGCGCCGCGATCGCCGTGATGGCGCCGCCGCACGCGCGCGGCCATGCGATCACCTTCGTGTTCCTCGGCTGGGCGGTGGCGTCGGTGCTCGGGCTGCCGCTGCATGCCTACGTGTCCGAGGCGCTCGGCTGGCGCGTGGCGATCGGCGGCGTCGGCGCGTTGTCGGCATTGGCCGCGGTGTGGGTGTGGCGCGTGATGCCCGACGGCGTACGGCCGGCGGCGCTGTCGGGCGCGCAGTGGCGCACGGTGTTCACCGACCCGGTGTTGATGGCGGTGGTGGTGGTGACCGTGCTCACTGGCGCCGCGCAATTCACGCTGTTCTCGTACATGGCGCCGTACTTCCGTGACGAGCTGGGCGCCAGCGCGGCGCAAATCGCCGCGGTGTTCCTGGTGTTCGGCGTCGTCGGGTTGGCCGCCAGCGTGGTGGTCACGCGCGTGATCGACCGCTTCGGCGCGGCGCGCATGGTCGCGCTGCTGATGCTCGGCATGGCCGCCAGCTTCGCGCTGTGGCCGTTCGCGCGCAGCGTGTCGGCGATGGCGCTGGCAGTCGTGCCGTGGGCGGTCGGCTGCTTCGCTGCGCAATCGTCGCAGCACGCGCGGCTGACCTCGCTGGCGCCGCCGCTGGCGCCGGCGTCGATGGCGCTCAATTCGGCGGCGATCTACGTCGGCCAGGCGATCGGTGCGGCCACCGGCGGCGCGCTGCTCGCGGTGAGCGGCTTCTCGCATCTGGCGTGGGCCGCGCTGGCGTGGATCGTGGTGGCGATCGCGCTCAGCCAATGGGCGGCGGTGCGGCGGCCCAGCGCCGGCGACGTGCGAGCTGCCGCATGAGCGAGCCGGGCTGCCCGCACACGCCAGCCGAAGCGCGCAGCGCCGCGGGGTTGCAGCGCCACTGCACGAGAGCCGGTCGATGACTGCCGAGATCCCCGCGCCGGCCGTGGCGGCGGCATCGAGCGCGCCGCGCTCGAAGACCGAGCTGTTCGTCGCCTTCACCGCGCTGGCGCTGCAGGGCTTCGGCGGCGTGCTGGCGGTGGCGCAGCGCGAGCTGGTCGAGCGCCGGCGCTGGCTGAACCACGAGCAGTTCGTCGAGCTGTTGTCGCTGGCGCAGGTGCTGCCCGGGCCCAACGTGATCAACCTGAGCCTGATGTTCGGCGACCGCCACTTCGGCTGGCGCGGCGCCATCGTCGCGGCGTCGGGCATGCTCGGCGTGCCGCTGCTGATCGTGCTGGCGATGGCGACGCTGTACAGCGAGTTCAGCAGCGTGCCGCAGGTCGCGGGGGCGTTGCGCGGCATGAGCGCGGTGGCCGCCGGCATGATCCTCGCCACCGCGTTCAGACTCGCCACCACGCTCAAGCGCAACGCGATGGGCCTGTGGCCGTGCGCATCGATCGTGCTGATCAGCGCGCTGGCGATCGGCTGGCTGCGCTGGCCGCTGGTGTGGGTGGTGCTGGCGCTGGGCGTCGCGGGCTATGCCTGGGCCTGGCACCAGTTGGCGCGGCAGCGCCGCGGCGCCTGACGATGAACGCGGCGCTCGGCCTGCACGGCCTGACCTGGGGTGATCTGGCGCAACTGGCCGGGCATTTCGCGGTGCTGTCGCTGCTGGCCGTGGGCGGCGCGATCACGCTCGCCTCGGAGATGCAGCGCTACCTGGTGGTCGAACACGGCTGGATCGATGCGCTGCAGTTCAACGCCTCGATCGCCATTGCGCAGTCGGCGCCGGGACCCAACATCCTGTTCGTGGCGCTGCTCGGCTGGAGCACCGCGGGGCCGCTGGGCATGCTGGCGACGATGGCCGGCATCATGGTGCCCTCGAGCATCGTCACCTTCGCCGTCGGGCGCCTGCGCCACTCGCGCAGCGACGTGCTCGCCGTGCAGGCGTTCAGCGTCGGGCTGGCGCCGTTGACGATCGGCCTGCTGGTGTCCACCGGCTGGGTGCTGGCGCTGCCGCTGATGCAGCAGCCGCTGTCGATGCTGCTGGTGGCGGCGACCATCGTCTTCATGTTGAAGACGCGGCTCAGCCCGCTGTGGATGATCGGGCTGGGCGCCGTCGTCGGTGCGCTGGGTTGGGCCTGATGCTGCCCGGCGTGCACGACCTGCCGCTGTTCGTCGCCGCCGGGCTGTTGCTCAACATCACGCCCGGTGCCGACCTCGCGCTGATCGGCGCGCGCAGCGCGGCGCACGGTTTTCGCAGCGGCGCGGCGGCGGCGCTGGGCGTCGGCGCTGGCTGCTTCGTGCACGTGGCCGCGGCCGCGCTCGGCCTGTCGGCGCTGATCGCCGGCTCGGCCACCGCGTTCACGCTGTTGCGCTGGGCGGGTGCGGCGTACCTGGTGTGGCTGGGTCTGGGCCTGCTGCGCGGCGGCGCTGCGGTGGCGGCGCCCGAGGCGGCAGCGCCTGCGCAGACGCTGCGGCGCTCGTTCGTGCAGGGCTTCCTGACCAATGCGCTCAATCCGAAGGTGGCGCTGTTCTTCCTCGCCTTCCTGCCGCAGTTCATCGACGGCGGTGCACCGCACAAGGGTTGGGCTTTCGCGGCACTGGGTGCGGTGTTCGCCTTCAACGGCACGATCGTCAACGTGGCGTTCGCCGCGCTGGTGGCACGGATGCGTCGCACGCTCGGCGCATCGGGCGCGGCCGGGCGCTGGGTATCGCGCGGCGTGGGCGCGCTGTTCATCGCGCTCGGCGTGCGGCTGGCCTGGTTCGACAGCCGCTGAAGGCGCGGCTCAGGCAAAGCGTCCCTGCAGGAACCAGCCGCTGTCGTCGGCCGCCAGCCGCGCCCGGTAGATCCACACCAGCGCGCCATCGGCGGCGCGGGCGACGAAGTAGTCGCGTGCCGCCAGCGCACCGTCCCACCAGCCCGACTCGATGCGCTCGGGGCCGGCCAGCAACTGCAGCGGCGCGCCGTCGAGCCACGGCTGCGAGCCTTGTTCCGGCAACGGCTGCGGCTCGGGGCAAAGCCACAGCGGGCGCGTCGCGGCAGCGGCTGGTGGCGGCACGGCTGCGTCGCCGCGGGCGGCGTGAGCGGCAGTGGCAGACGGCGAAGCGGATGTCTTGTCGCGGGCAGCGCGGGCGCTGCGCCAGGCCATCGCGCGCTCGGGGCGGTGATCGGCCAGCAGCACGAGGCGCTGCACGCCATCGGTGCCCAGGCGCGCCTGCAGGCGCTCGACCAGGCGCGTCAGGCCTTCGCGCTCGCTGCTGCAGGTGGCGAACAACTCGGCATTCGGTGGACTCGCCTGCACCAATGCATCGCAGTGCAGGCTCAGCTCCAGCGCAGGCGCCGCCAGCGGCGTGCGTGCCAGCCGCTCGCCGAGCAGCGCCTGCAGGTGCGCCGCATCGGCCGACGGCTCGGCCAGGCCGATCGCCAGTTCGCTGCGGCCCGCAGTGCCGCGGCGCGCCTCGTGGTGCATGCGCAGCGTGAACGCAGCCACCCGCGCGTGACGCGCCCGTGCCCACGCCAGCAGGCGCACGATCAGCACGCGCGCGCCGCCCATCATCTGCTCGGCGTTGTCGGCGCGCGCGAAAAGCTCGATGCGCTGCTCGAACACGGGCGGCAGCACGATCGGCTCGCGCGGGTCGGGCGCATCGCCGCGCGCGCGGTCGAGGTCGGCCAGCAGGCCCGGGCCGAAGCGCCGTGCCAGCCCCGCGCGCGGCAGGCGGCGCAGATCGGCCAGCCGGTGCAGCCCCATGCCCTGCAGCGCCTCCCGATGCTCGCGCCCAGGGCCGAGCAGCCACACGGGAGCGTCGTCGAGCAACCGCCGCAGCGCGTCGAGGTTCGCGCTGTGCGGACCGTGCACCCGATCGCCGCGCCAGCGGGCGAGCACCGCCGCGCCGAGCGCGGTGGGCGCGCTCGCGAGATGCATCGCGTGGCCGAGCGGCTCGAGCGCGCCTTGCAGGCGCTCGATCAACCGCTGCAGGCCCCCGAAGCAGCGCAGGCTCGATTGCACCTCGAGCAGCACCATCGGCGCGGCCGCACCCGATGCGTCGGCGCCGTGCACGCACACCATCGGCGTGAAGGCAAGCGCCGCATGGCCCACCGCCTGCAGCGCCTGCGCGTCGCGCACGGCGTCGGCCTCGCCGAGCACGAGGTCGGGCGCCAGCGCGAGCGCGGTGGCGCGCCTGGCGCCGGGCTGCACCCCCAGCGCGGCCGCGCGCGCATCGACCTGCGCGATGCGGTGCGCCTCGATCAGCGCCAGCGGCCGGCTCGCTCGGGCTGCATCGAGCGCGGCGGCGAACGCCTCGAGCGACAACTGCGGCAGGTGCACGGCGATCCACAGCATGGCGCGAGTCGTTGCATCGTCAGCCGGCGACCGCGGTGGTTGCGATGCACAGGGCAGCCGGCTCGCCGCGCGCGCGGGCGCGCAGCCGCTCGCTCAGCACCGGCGGCAACGCCAGCAGCAGCGGCCGCGCCAGCGGCGGGCCGCGCCGCTTGAGCAGGCGCATCGACAGCCGGTCGATGCCCGCCCCCTGCAGCAGCAGCCGCAGCGGCGCCGCGCTCGGCCTGGCGCGCGCATCGACCTCGCGAAACAGGAACGCCGGGCCATCGTGCGACTGCGCCGCCAGTTGCAGGCGGCGCAACGCATCGGCTCTCGCGCACTGCGGCAGCCACGCCAGCACCGCGCCGACGTGCCCGCTGCGCAGTGCCTGCTCGAGCGCCCACAGCACGTCGGCACTCGGCAACCGGCGGCGCAACCCCAGGGTCGCGCGTGCGCCTTCGCGGCCGTGGACGACGAGCAGTTGCTGCGCATCGACGCCGAGCTGCGCCAGCGCCGGCCCGCACAGCACGGCCGGCGGATCGAACAGCATCACGCTGCGACCGGCCTGCAGCGAAGAGGCCCCCGCGATGCGCGCGAGCGCCGGCACCAGCAGGCGCAGCTCACCGATGCCGGGGTGCGGCAGCAACAGCTCGGTCAGCACCCGGTGCGGCCAGCCGCTGCCGGGCAATTCGGCATCGAGCGCGGCGAAGCCGCTCGCGGTGACGCCTGCGGGTGGCGTGCCGAGCTGATGCGCGCGCCACAGCGCAGCCAGCGCGGGCAGCGCCTGGCGCGGCGCCGCTGCCGGCTCAACCCCCTGCTCGGCCAGAACGGGTGACAGCTCCACGACGATACTGTATATTCATACAGCTTCATCGACAACCTCCGCAGCGAACCCTGCAAGAGACGCTGCGAGCGCGCGGCCGCAACCCCGCCGCTCAAAGCAACGTGACGCGTCGGAAACGGGCAGGCCTGCCCGCTAAGCGAAGGCCCGCTGCAGCGCGCTCGCGCACACCGCGACCGCCGTGCCCGCCTCGTCGATCACGCGGCCCATCGTGATGAAGCCGTGGATCTGCCGCTCGAAGCACACGTACTGCGTCGGCACGCCCGCCTGCGACAGCTTGTCGGCGTACTGCCGCCCTTCGTCGCGCAGCGGGTCGTAGCCGGCGGTGATCACCAGCGCCGGCGGCAGCTTCGACGCATCGGGGTGCAACAGCGGCGATGCGCGCCAGTCGGGCCACTGCGCCCGATCGGGCATGTAGTGGCCGCGGTAATAGGCGATCGAGTCGCTGGTCAGCAGGTAGCCCTGGCCGTTGGCGGTGTGCGACGGCGCCAGCGCGCGCATGTCGGTGGCGGGGTAGATCAGCACCTGCAGCAGCGGCTGCGGCCCGCCGCCGTCGCGCAGCGCGATCGCGCTCACCGCGGCGAGGTTGCCGCCGGCGCTGTCGCCGCCGAGCGCGAGACGCGACGCATCGACGCCGAGCGCGCCGGCCTGCGCGTGCACCCAGCGCGTGGCCGCGAGGCAGTCGTCCACCGCGGCCGGGAAGCGATGCTCCGGCCCGAGCCGGTAATCCACCGCCACCACGGCACAGCCGGCGCGGTGCGCCAGCTCGCGGCACAGGACGTCGTGGGTGTCGAGGTCGCCGATCACCCAGCCGCCGCCGTGGTAGTACACCAGCACCGGCGCCGGCGAAGGTGCACTGCTCGGCCGATAGAGGCGCAGCCCGATCGGGCCGAGCGGGCCGTTGGCGCTCAGCTCGCGCACATCGGCCATCGCAATCGGCGCCGGCTGCGTGAAGCTGCGTCGCTCGCGGTACAGGCGCCGCGCCTCGGCGGGAACCAGCGTGTGCGTCGGCGGCACGCCGCGTTCGGTCATCAGGTCGATCAGCGCGCGCGCCTGCGGGTCGAGCATCGAAGAGCTCCTGCTGGAGATGCCCCTGCAGTGTAGGTGCGACGCGAGTCGCACCTCGATCCCCGCGTCGTCGACGCGTATGCGCCGGCGCGCGCAGGCGGCGCCCGATCGACTTGTCAGCGCCGCGCCGGCGCGCCGCTGATCAGGCGAATTCCTGCCGCACCGCCGGTGTGTTCAGCCGGCCGATCACCCAGGCCAGCAGCACGCAGGTGGCGACGCTCAGCGTCAGCGCCGCAGCGCGGGCGGCGGTGGCGAAACCGCCGAACACACCGGCCGCTTCGCGCGGCAGCGCGGCGCGGCTCAGCGTGTGGTC
The DNA here is from genome assembly GCA_015075545.1 of Ideonella sp. Lineage (GTDB taxonomy): Bacteria > Pseudomonadota > Gammaproteobacteria > Burkholderiales > Burkholderiaceae_C > JAEUPI01. The sequence goes on from JABTUC010000001.1 coordinate 1,060,802, forward strand.
GATCAGGCCTTGCAGCAGCTCTTGCTGCAGCCACAGGCCGGCCAGGTTCGCGGCGATGGCCAGTACCACGACGACGATGAACGCGCGGCGTGCCCACTCCAGGCGCAGCAGCAGGCCGATGGCCGTCGCCAGCGTGGCCACCGACAGTGCGAACGCCGCACCAGCCACCCACGGCACGTGGGCCGCGAGCAGGCCGCTCAGGCCTTGCAGGGGCCGCACGTCGAAGCCGAGCGCGAAACCGGGCAACAGCGATGCCGTGGACGCCCCCTGGATCAGGGCGAGCGCGCTGGCGACGGCGCCGCAGACGATGAACACCCACGCCGTGACGCTGACGAACAGCGACCGTGAACCGACATTGAACGTCTGCGGCATGGTGTACTCCCTCGTGACGCGCCGGGCGCGCCGGGGCGAGCAGTGCTTCGCGAGACGGAAACGCGCAGCACCATCGACCCGCGGACATTGTCGAAGTCTGCTGCGACGCCTGTCATTCCCCCAGCCGGGTGTTTGCCGCGCTGCACTGTGCAACAACGTGCACGCGTGCTCGAGGCACGGGGGGACTCGCATGCCGTCGCGCCGTGCGGGCATGATGCCGTGCTGCACGGCCCGCAACGCGGCCGACTCGACGAGAGCCCCATGCCGACCGAACTCACACCAAAGCGCGCCTGCCGCGGCTTCGCAGCTTGCTGCGCCCTGCTGGCCGCGCTGGGTTGCCCCGGCGCCTTGGCCGCCGATCGAACGACCCGCGAATCGACGATCGAAGCTGGCCTCGGTTACGAACGGGTCCGCCTGCCTGGCAACGAGAAGATGGGGCTGGCGGCAGGCTGGGTGCTGTTTCCGCTCGGCGGCCAATGGTGGGCCGGGCCCGCGGTGTACGGCGCCGCCGATGGCCGGCGTGGTGGCCTGTTCGTGGGCGGCGGCGAGCTGCAGCGCCGCGTCGACCTGCCGTGGGGTTGGGATCTGCGCGCGGGGCTCTTCGCCGGTGGTGGCGGCGGCGCGGCGGCGCCGGTGGGTGGCGGCCTGATGCTGCGCGCGGCGGCGACGCTGAGCCATGACTTCGGGCCGCTGCGCGGCGGCCTGAGCTGGTCGCGCATCAGCTTTCCGAGCGGCGACATCGGCAGCTCGCAGATCGGCCTCGTGTTGAACTGGGAGCGAGCGTTTCGCAGCTTCGACGCGCAGCTTGCCGGCCAACCGCAGCCGACGGGAGGCACTACCGGCCTCGGCATCCAGCGCCTCGCCGGCACGGTGAGCACGTATCGGCTGCGCGGCGCCGACACGCGGCACGTCGGCCTGGTCGGCGCCCGCGCCGAGTGGCCCACCAGGCCCTCGGGCCTCTACACCGGCATCGAGGCCGCGGCCGCGGCCTCCGGTGGCGCCGCGGGCTACATGGAGATCCTCGGCGACGTCGGTTGGCGCTGGACGCCGCTGGCCGCGCTGCCCGTCTCGTTCGAAGCGCGCGGCGCACTCGGCCTCGGCGGCGGCGGTGGCATGCCGACCGGCGGTGGAGCGCTGGGCAAGATCGCCGTCGGCGCCAGCGTCGAGTTCGGTCGCGGCTGGCGCGCTGGCGTCGAGCTGGGCGAGGTGCGGGGCCTCGGCTCGCCGCTGCGCGCCCACAGCGGCCAGATCTGGCTGGCGATGGACCTCGAGCCGCCGCCCGCGGCGCCGGGCAGTGGCACGATCAGCCGCAACGAGTGGTCGGCCACTCTGCAGCACCACCTGCGCACGCACCGGCGCGATGGGACGGTGGGTTCGCTCGACACGGTGGGCCTCAAGCTCGACCGCTATGTCGGGCCGCATGTCTACCTCAGCGGTCAAGCACACAGCGCCTACGCCGGCGGTGCCGGCGCCTATTCCATCGGCCTCATCGGCGCCGGGCTCGCCAGCGCGCCGGCCGCCTACCGCTTCGGCGTCGAGCTGCTGGTCGGCGCGGCCGGCGGCGGCGGCGTGGCTTCGGGCAACGGCGCGATCGTGCAGTCGATCGCCTGGGCCGGCTGGAGCGTGACGCCGCAGTCGCAGTTGCGCTTCGGCGTCGGCGGCGTCAAATCGATCCGCGGCGGCGATTTGAAGAGCCCCGTGCTCGAACTGAGCTGGACGCGCGCGCTCGGCCTCGGCGGGCGTTGAAGAATCCTTCTGGCACCGATTGCCTATTCGCGCCTTAGCGAATGGCAATTGGAGCCGCGGCATGGATGACCCAAAGTGACGACTGGCGCTTATCGCCATGTCGTTCCACTCGAATCAGGAGTCATCCCAAATGAAGACCGTTGGTCAGAAACTCGACAACTTCGAAGTCGTCGGCGTCAAGCCGGGCTTCAACCATCACGAAGAAAACGGCGTCTCGGCGTTCGAAACCCTCACCGAGAAGAGCTTCGCGGGCAAATGGAAGGTCATCTACTTCTGGCCCAAGGACTTCACCTTCGTCTGCCCCACCGAGATCGTCGGCTTCGACAAGCTGGCGCGCCAGTTCGCCGAGCGCGACGCGGTGCTGCTGGGCGGCTCGACCGACAACGAGTTCTCCAAGCTCGGCTGGCGCCGCGAGCACAAGGACCTGAGCAAGCTCGGCCACTGGAGCTTCGCCGACGTCAAGGGCTCGCTGGTCGACTCGCTCGGCGTGCGCGACGCGCAGGCCGGGGTGGCGCTGCGCGCCACCTTCATCGTCGACCCCGACAACGTGATCCAGCACGTGTCGGTCAACAACCTCAACGTCGGCCGCAGCCCCGACGAAGTGCTGCGCATTCTCGACGGCCTGCAGACCGACGAGCTGTGCCCGTGCAACCGCACGGTCGGCGGCGCCACGTTGTGACGAAAGGATCGGCGATGGAATTCCTGACCCCGATCCTGCAGCGCCTGCCCGACAGCGCGAAGGACATCCGGCTCAACCTCGACTCGGTGATCGCGCGCTCGAGCCTGACGCCCGAAGACGCGCTCGGCGTGGCGATCGCGGCGGCATTCGCCGCGCGCAGCCCCGAGCTGGTGCGCGCGCTGCAGTCGACGGCGCCGGCGGCCGAGGCCCACGCCGCGCTCACCGCCGCGGCGCTGATGGGCATGAACAACGTCTGGTACCCGTTCGTCGAGATGGCCGCCGACGACGACCTGAAGACGATGCGCCCGGAGCTGCGCATGAACGCCTACGCCACCCACGGCGGCGTGGCGCGCGTCAAGTTCGAGGCCTACGCGCTCGCCGCGTCGATCGTCGGCAAGTGCCACTTCTGCATCCGGTCGCACTATGGTCTGTTGAAGAAGGAGGGCTGGACGACGCAGCAGTTGCGCGACATCGGCCGCATTGCCGCGGTGGTCAACGCCACCGCGCAGGTGCTGGCGGCGCAAGGCTGAGCGCCCTCGCGCGGGTCGGCACGGCGACGTGCCGGTCTGCGCCCGTAGCACGCCTGCAGGCCAGCGGTGGGGCGCCCTCGCGCGGCAGGCGAGCTGGCAGACCGGCGCTGCCCCGAATGAACTTACCGCAAGTCGCCGGCCAGGCTGGCCAGCGTCTCGGGCGAGATCGCCACGTGCGCCGGGTAGTTCTTGTGGTCGCAGCCCAGCCGCACCGCGGCGCCGGCGCGCACCGCGGCGCGCGCCGCGCTCGGCAGTTCGAAGCGCACGAAGTGCACCGACGAGGTTTTCTCGTCGTTCTCGCGCTCGAGGTCCTCGTCGGCGATCGCGTAGACGCGCGCCTGGCCTTCGACCTCGACGAACAGGCGGTCCTCGACGCCGATCAGGCGCGCCAGCTCGCGCTTGCGCTCGTGGGGATCGGGGTACTCGATCAGCATCGTCGCCTTCCAGTTGCTGCCGTCGGGCACCAGCGGCGCGTAGGTCTCCAGCTCGTGCGCGATCGCCGCCTCCTCGAAGATCTTCTCGATGCGCAGCATCTCCTGGATCTGGTAGCGGATGGTCTTTTCGTCCTCGAACTGCACCGTGATGTGCTCGCCCAGCGCCACGCTGCGCAGGCGGCGGTGCGGGATGACCTGCGCCTTGATCTGCTTGCGCGCCTTCGAGTAGGCCTCGAGCGTCATCAGGCTGTCGGCGGTGATCGGGGTACTCATGCTTGTCACTCCAGTCCGTAGGCGTGGCGCAGCAGGCTCAGCGGGTGCTGCAGCGCCCTGGCGGGCGTGCCGGCCTGCGCCATGCCCTGCGCGATGTGATGGCCGGCGAGCGCGCAGTCGCTGCTGATGAAATCGGGCTCGGTGCCGGCCATCACCTTGAACACCGGGCGGCCGATCTTCATCGCCACCGGGTGGGTCGGCGTCTTCACGCCGTAGGTGCCGGCGTGGCCCGAGCAGCGCTCCACCGTGTTGAGCTGCACGCTCACGCTCTGGCCGATCAGCTTGAACATCTCTTCGGTCTTGCGGCCGACCTTCTGCACGCGGCCGTGGCACGGCACGTGGTAGCTGACCTTGCCGAGGTCGCGTTTGAAATCGGTGCGCAGCAGGCCGTCCTTGTGGCGCGCCACCAGGTACTCGAACGGGTCCCACATCGCGTCCTGGACGAGCTGCACGTCGGCCTCGTCGGGGAACATCAGCGGCAGCTCCTGCTTGAACATCAGCGTGCAGCTCGGTATTGCGCTCACGATGGCGTAGCCCTCTCGCGCGTAGCGCGCGAGCACCGGGATGTTGGCGTTCTTGTGCCGCTCCACCGCCAGCAAGTCACCGAGCTCGAGCTTCGGCATGCCGCAGCACGACTCCTTGTCGACGATCACGTACGGGATCGCGTTGTGCTCGAGCACCTTCAGCAGGTCGTGCCCGATGCCCGGCTCGTTGTAGTTGACGTAGCAGGTGGCGAACACCGCCACCTTGCCCGGCGTGCGCTCGCCGTTGCGCACCTCGGTGGCGGCGCCCTGCTTGCGCGCGCTCCAGCGCAGGCGCTTGGTCGCCAGCTCGGGCATCCAGGCCTCGGGGTGCACGCCGAGCAGCCCGTCCATCTGCTTGCGCGCGAACTTCGTCTTGTTCAGCGCATTGACGGTCTGCACGACGATCGGGATGCCGGCGAAGCTGCCGTGCACGTCGGTCGACGCGAGGAAGCGCTCGCCCGCCTTGACCCGACCCTGGTTGAACTTGATCGCCTTGGCGCGCAGCATCACGTGCGGGAAGTCGACGTTCCACGGGTGCGGCGGCACGTACGGGCACTTGGTCATGTAGCACAGGTCGCACAGATAGCACTGGTCGACCACGCTCCAGTACGCCGACTTCGCGACGCCGTGCACCTCGCCGTCTTCGGTGGCATCGACGAGGTCGAACAGGTTCGGGAAGCTCTGGCACAGGCTGACGCAGCGGCGGCAGCCGTGGCAGATGTCGAACACGCGCTCCATCTCCGCGAAGCACGCGGCCTCGTCGTTGAACTCGGCGCTCTTCCAGTCGAGTGCGTGGCGCGTCGGCGCCTCGAGGTTGCCCTCGCGAAAACTCATGCCGGCCTCCCCCATCGAAGAACAAGGGGCCGTGCGAGCCCCTTGTTCACCCTTCATCGTTCAGTGGGCATCAATCGACCAGTTGGTCCAGCGCCTTCTGGTAGCGGTTGGCGTGCGAGCGTTCGGCCTTGGCCAGCGTCTCGAACCAGTCGGCGATCTCGTCGAAGCCCTCGCTGCGCGCCGTCTTGGCCATGCCGGGGTACATGTCGGTGTACTCGTGGGTCTCGCCGGCCACCGCGGCCTTCAGGTTGGCGCGCGTCGGGCCGATCGGCAGGCCGGTGGCGGGGTCGCCCACCGTCTCGAGGAACTCGAGGTGCCCGTGCGCATGGCCCGTCTCGCCTTCGGCAGTGGAGCGAAACAGCGCGGCCACGTCGTTCTGCCCTTCGACGTCGGCCTTGTTGGCGAAGTACAGGTAGCGGCGATTGGCCTGCGACTCGCCCGAGAAGGCGTCCTTCAGGTTCTGCTCGGTCTTCGATCCCTTCAGTGCTGCCATGTCACGCTCCTTCGTGTGGGTGAATCGGGTATCCCCGGCACGCTATCGTGCGCCGGATCCGCGTACCCTAGCAAAGCCCGCCGGTCGCGGCAAATACATTGGCTCAATTCGGCGGATGCAGAAATCCAATGGCCGGCAGGGCGCCGAGCGGCCGGGCTCGCGCAAGGCAGATCCTGCGCGGCCGCGCGGCCTTTCGTCGACCAAGGAACAGCCATGAAAGAACAACTTCGCAACCGCCTCCAGCTCACGATCATCGCCGTGCTGCTGATCGTCATCGCGGCGATGGCCTACAAGTTCATCATCGCCGGGTCGGTCGAGAAGGCTGCCGACGGACGCGTGGCGATCGTGCTCGAGCCGGGCGAGCGCGCCTTCGTGCTCACCGAGATGCGAGCCTTCGTCGCCGGGCTGCAGCAGATGACCGCGGCGCTCGCGCGCGACGACATGAAAGCCACCGCCGCAGCCGCGCACCAGATGGGCATGGCCGCAGCCCATTCGGCGCCAGCGGCCATGGTGGGCAAGCTGCCGCTCGAGTTCAAGACGCTCGGCTTCGCCACGCATCGCGACTTCGATGCCATCGCCCTGGACGCCCAGAGCCTGGGCGACCCCAAGCACACGCTGGCGCAGCTCGCCGCCACGCTGCAGAAGTGCGTTGCCTGCCACAACACCTACCAGTTCAAGGTGTCGGCCGGCCAGTAGCTTCGGCGTCGACCCAGGCGGACGACGAACGGCCTCGATTTGCCGCGGCCATCGATGCGGCGCCGGTCGCCGGGTTCAACCCGGCAGGAACTCGCTTTTCGGCCGCCTGGCGTAGGCGCGCAGCGCGTCGATCAAGACCCACGTCAGCACGACGAAGGCGCCCGACCAGCAGGCGGCCGCCGCAACGAGCAGTTCGACGGCGTGAGCCGGCGCCAGCGCGGCGGCGACGCGCCCCGCCGTCGCCAGCCCGATCAGCAGCGTCCCCCAGCCGAGCCGGCTGTCGTCGGCGCAACTGCAGCGCGCCCGCGTCAGCATCATGGTGGCCATCACGTTGAAGGTCAGCGTGCCGAGCGCGCCGACGGTCACCAGGTGCAGTGCCGCGGTGCGCAGAGGGCTCTGCGCGGCAGCCGCGATCGCCAGCAGCCCGGCGGCGAGCCACGCATAGCCCACACCCAGGCACCACAGGTCGGGCCGCCCCTGGCACGCCCACAGCCGCCAGCGCAGCAGCCGAACCAGGGCCAGCGCGCCAGCCACCGCGCAAGCCAACCGCATCACGGGCATGAGCGGCGCCACCGGCGCGGCGACGACGGCCAATGCCATCGCCACGATGATCGCCGCCTCGATGCGCGGCTGCACCCGCGCGTCGAGCGTCGAGCCCTGGCGGTAGAACTGTCCGGCCGCGGCCGGAGCGATGATGCGACCACCCATGAACAGCATCAACGCCGCGAGCACGAGGACGATGGCCACGACGATCGCGTGCACCGTCGCCACCCCCGCCACGAACGCCGCGATGTCGAAGGCGACCGCGCCGACGCACAGCGCGCTGAGGATGGCCGGCAAGGCCTGGTTGCGCAGCTTCTTGGCGGCCCGAAACAGCCGCGGCGCGGCGTGCAGGCCCAGTGCGACGATGAACGCGATATCGAAGGCCGCCGCGATGGCGCCCGCCGACGCGACGAAGACCACGCGCGCCAGCAACCAGACGGCCAGCAACAGGCGCAGTCGCAGGGGCGACAGCGCGCCGAGCTGATTGCCGGCGACGACGGCGAGCGCATAGCCCAGCAGCATCTCGTGCGCGTGGCCCAGCGGCGTGGCCAGCGACGGCGGCCCGGGGACAAGCCCGGTGATCGCCAGCACCGACCAGGGCAGCACGACCACTGCGTACAGCGACGCCGCGAGGTAGAAGTAAGTGCCCGACGCGATGCGCGGCAGCGCCCGCGGCTGTGTGGCCGGCTCGGGATGCATGCGCGAGGCTACACCTCGCGGGCTGTCGAGTGCGGCGGCCCGCACCGGCTGGCACGCAAGACGGCGTCAGCCCTTGTTGTCGCTGGAGCGCGCGGCCACGCGGTTCATGGTGTCGAGCGCGAGCATCGAATGCGCATAGGCCGCGCCGGCCCGCATCTCGGCGGCAACCCAGATGGCTTCCATCAGCTCCTGCTCGCTGGCGCCGGCCTTCATCGCTTCCTCGGTGTGCCCGCGAATGCAGTACGGGCACTGGGTCGTGTGCGCGACGGCCACCGCGATGAGCTGCTTGGTCTTCGAAGGCAGTGCGCCGGCGGCGAAGACGCGAGCGCTGAAGGTACGAAAGGCGCCGTAGACCTCGGGGGCGAGCTCTCTGCGCTTCTGCGCCAGATCGGCTGACACGTCGGGGTAGATCGGGTGGTCCATGGCGAACGCTCCTTGCCGGCTCGATCTTGCGCCGTTCGGCGGGAGCGGTTCGCTGTGTGGACTTTGCGCGAGCCGGCGCTGGCCCGGCCGCTCGCTGCCGCCGCGCCGCAGGCTCAAGCCGCCCTGCTCGCCGCGAACACCAGACGCAGACCCTTGCCGCGGCTCAGGTAGTAGTCGCCCTGCGGGCTGATGACGACCGCGCGGTGTGCCGCAGGATCGCTGAAGTATTGCCAGCCATGGCCCGGTTCGCCCTGGGCCGAGCTGTGCGCCACCTCGCGCATGCCGTGGTCGTTGGCCACTGCGTGTCGTGCACCGCGTTCGCCGGGCGAGTGGTCGCCGGCGAGCACGGGGCTGCCGACGAGGGCCGCGAGCATTCCGAGTGAAGCAAACAGGGTGGTCGATCGCATGATGAACTCCTTCCTGGACGGGTGCAGTCGAAGCTGACTGTGGTGGCACTGTGCGCCGGATGCATTGAACCGGTGCTGAACGGCGTGTTCACCGATCGTTCAGGTAGACGCCGCCTCCTCCTACTGCTTGAAGGCTTCGATCGTGGCGGTGATGTGCACGGTCTTGGGCATGCCCTTGTCGACCAGATAGTTCATGCCCCACTGGGTGCGGTCGAGCACGGCTTCGAAGTCCCCGCCACAGGCCTCGGCCTTCGCGCGCTGATTGGCGTAGCAGGTGAACTGCCGGGCCTTCAGCGTCAGCGGATGCGTCTGCCCCAGCAGGGTGAGCCGGCCGGGCACCTCGACCAGACGATCGCCGTCGAACACCAGGCGGTCCGAGACGAAGCGCATCGTCGGGTGCCGGGCGGCATCGAACAGGTCGCCCGACAGCAGGTGCTTGTCGAAGCCCTTGGAGCCGCTGTACACGCTGCCGATCTGGACGGTCATGTCGACGGCGCCGGTGCGCGCCTGCTTGTCGAAGCTCACGCTGCCCGACACCTCGTCGAAGCGCGCGCGGTTGATCGAGGCGCCGTTGTGGTCGATCGCGAAGGTCGCGTAGGTGTGGTCGTCGTCGATCTTGTAGGTGGCGCTCTGGGCCTGGGCGGCCACGTGGCCGAAAGCCGCCAGCGCGATCAGGCAGGCGATGGAGTTGTTCATCCGTGTCCTCTTCGGTTGATGTCGAATCGCCGCGCCAGGCCCGAGCCATCCGGGCCTGCGCGGGCAGTGAGCGCACTGTGGGCCGCAGGCGCTGAACCATCGTTGAACGGCTCGTTCACCTGCCGTTCATGTCGTGGGCTGCTCTGCGGCCGCGCCGCGGCGCGCGGCGGCGTTGCCGAAGCGTCCCAGCCCCGCCTCCACCAGCGCATCGCCGCGGCGCAGCAGCCACAGCGCTTCGAGCCCCCTGCGCTGCGCCATGGCCAGGCCATCGCCCGGCCCGGCCACCAGCAGCGCGGTGGCCCAGGCGTCGGCATGCATGCAGCTCTCGGCCAGCACGCTGACCGATGCCACCGCGTTGTTCACCGGCGCGGCGCGGCGAGCGTCCATCGTGTGCGCCAGGCGCGCTTCGCAGCCGGCGTCGATCAGCGCGTCGGCCAGATCGGCGGTGACCTTGAGCGTGCGCCCGGCGCCGACGCTGGCCCCGGTCACGCCCGCCAGGCGCTAGGCATCGCCCGCCGACAGCCGGTTCCAGTCGGACAGGTTGCGGTAGTACTTGGCCTTGCCGCCGGCGACCCACAGCGTGCCGGCGTAGGCGCCCTTGGCATCGGTGAGGTACACGGCGAGGTAGGCACCGTCGCCGCCGTAGTTCTTGAGCTGGACGGCGAGCGAGACGGGGCGGCTGTGCGAAGCGATGGGAAACGCCAGCGCGCATGCGGCGGCGACACTGCCGAGCAGTGGTCTGGACATGGTGGATCTCCTGTCGGGGCTATTCGATCTGCCCGCGCGGGGCGGTGCCCGGGGTGAACACCCGGGCGGCGGCGCCTTGCGACGCGGGCGGCGCGGCACTGCCGGGACGCTGTTGATGCGCTCGATCGCGCGCGCGCTCGCGGCGCTTGATCTTCACGACCGCGAGCGTCTCGGGATCGAGCTTGGCCTTGAACTCGCGGCCATCGGCGTCCCTGCCACGGATCTCGTAGCAGCCGTCGTCGATCTTCAGGCGCTCGACCTGCCACCCTCGCTGGGCCGCCATCTGGCGCGCGGCCTCGCGCGATTGCCAGCGCTGCACGGGCACGTCGCAGTCGTCGTCGGCCAGCGCGGGCATTGCGGTCAACGACAGCGCGAACGCGCAGCAGGCAAGGGATGCTCGGGTCTTGATCATGGAACTGTCCTTTCGATCGTTTGACTGGCGCCAACGGCGCGCAGCGACTGAAGACGGCATCTGCGCCGTCAAAGCTCGCGCCTGCCTGGCGCGGGGAGCGAACGGGCCGGCAGCGCGGCGGTGAAGCGCGCGGGCCACATCCGCCGCAAGGTGTCGTCGCGCATGAAGTGGTGGTGAAACAGCGCGGCGGCGGCGTGCAGGCCGATCAGCCAGTAACCGAACTCGCCGATGAATTCGTGGATGTCCTCGAGGCTCTTGCCCAGCGCCCTGTCGGGCCCGATCAGCGCGGGTAGCTGCCAGCCGAAGAACACGACCTCCTTGCCCTGCGCACCGAGCGCGAGCCAGCCCAGCACAGGCATCGTCAGCAGCAGCGCATAGAGCGCGCCGTCCATCGCCAGCGCGAAGCGGTGCTGCCAGGCCGGCGGCGCGGGGGTGATGGGCGGTGCCTGCAGCACCAGGCGCAGCGGCAGACGAATCAGCACCAGCCCGAACACGCCCAGGCCCAGCATGAAGTGCCACAGCTTCATCAACTCGCGCGCATCGCTCCCCTTGGGATACAGGCCGCGCAGTTCGATCGACGCATAGACGGCGATCAACAGCAGCAGGGTCAGCCAGTGCATGCCGATCAGCAGCGGGTGGAAGCGATTCGCGGTCATGGGCAGGGCTCGTATCGTGTCAGCGCTCCGGCCTCGTGCCGGGCTCGCGGGCATTCTGGAAAGCCGGCCATGAACCGAGGCTGAAGGCTGCGTTCAGGCGCCGTTCATCGCTGCACGCGCAAGAATGCCGCCCATGACACCGCGCGCACCCATTCGTCGCCGCCTTGCCGCGCTGGGCGTGGGCCTGGCCGCGCTCGCTATCGGCGCCCCGCTGCACGCCGACGAGCGCGACCACGAACTGGCGCGCCAGGCGCTCGAGCAAGGCCAGGTGCTGCCGCTGCGCACCGTGCTCGACAAGGTGGAGCGCGAGCAACCGGGTCAGGTGATGAAGATCGAGTTCGAGCGCGACGACGGGCGCTTCGTGTACAAGATCCGTCTGCTGCAGAAGGACGGGCGCATGGTCAGGCTCAAGGTCGATGCCGTCGATGGCCGCGTACTGAGCGTGCAACGCAGAGAACACGAGAGCGGGTCCGATGCGCATCCTCGTCGTTGAGGACGAGCCAGCGCTCGGCGCACAACTGGTGCGGGCCATTGGCGCCGCGGGCCACACGGTGGACAGCGCCGCCGACGGCGCCACCGCCCACTACCTGGGCGAGGTGGAGGATTTCGACGCCGTGGTGCTCGACCTGGGTTTGCCCAAACTCGACGGCCTGTCGGTGCTGCGGCGCTGGCGGGCCGCCGGGCGCAACATGCCGGTGCTGATCCTCACCGCGCGTGGCGCCTGGCACGAGAAAGTCGCTGGCATCGACGCCGGCGCCGACGACTACCTCGCCAAGCCCTTCCACATGGAGGAGTTGCTCGCACGCCTGCGCGCGCTGCTGCGCCGCGGCGGCGAGCACGCCAGCGCGCGCTGGCAGTGCGGGCCGATCGTGCTCGACACCCGCCACGCGCGCGTGCAGGTCGATGGCCAGCCGCTGCAACTCACCAGCCACGAGTACAAGCTGCTGGCGCAACTGATGCAGCGCAAGGGCGAGGTGATGTCGCGCACCGAGCTGTCGGAGCACCTGTACGCCCACGACAGCGACCGCGACTCCAACACCATCGAGGTCTTCGTCGGCCGCCTGCGGCGCAAGCTGCCGCCGGGCAGCATCGAGACGGTGCGCGGCATGGGCTACCGGCTGGTCGACCTGGACGCGGGCGCTTGAACGGCGGCTCGCTGCGCCTGCGCCTGCTGGCGGGCACGCTCGCCTGGATGCTGCTGGTCATCGCTGCCGTCGGCTGGGGCCTGCGTGCGCTGTTCCAGGAGCACGTGACGCAGCAGTTCCAGGCGCAACTGGTGATGCAGCTCGATCACCTGAGTGCCGCCATCGATTGGAAGCCCGGCGGCGGCGTCGCGATCAGCCCGATGCCCACCGACCCGCGCCTGGACGAACCGCTGTCGGGCCTGTACTGGCAGATCGACCAGCTGGGCGCGGCGCCGGCGGCGGCGGTGGCGCGCTCGCGCTCGCTGTGGGATCAGGTGCTCGCGCTGCCCGCGCCACCGGCCACCTACCCCGCCAAAGGCCACCGCGTGCTGGCGCTGCACGATACGCAGGGCCACGCACTGGTGGCCGTGGCGCGCGTGGTGCAGTTGCCCGAGGCCGACGCGCCGCCGCTGCGCCTGGTGGTGGCCGGCGACGAGGCGCTGCTGGCCGAACCGCTGCAGCGCTTCACGCGTCTGCTGCTGATTTCGCTGGGCCTGCTGGCGCTGGGCCTGGCGCTGGCCGTGGTGGTGCAACTGCAGCTCGCGATGCGCCCGCTGGAGCGCCTGCGCAAGCGGCTGGCCGCGGTGCGCAGTGGCGCAGCCACGCAGCTCGAGGGCCGATTCCCGCAGGAGCTGCAGCCGCTGGTGAGCGAGTTCAACCACGTGCTGCGGGAGAACGCCGACATGGTGCAACGCGCCCGCACCCAGGCAGGCAACCTGGCGCACGCGGTGCACACGCCGCTGTCGATCATGGCCAACGCGGCGGCGCAGGAGCAAGGCACGCTGGCGCAACTCGTGCAGGAGCAGGTGACGCGCGCGCGCCGCCAGGTGGATTACCACCTCGCCCGCGCGCGCGCCGCCGCCGCGGTGCGCGCCACCGGCCTGGCCACCCCGGTGCTGCCGCCGCTGCGCGCGCTGCTGCGCACCATGCAGCGCCTGCATGCGCAACGCCATCTCGAGTTCGAGGTCGCCTCCGAGGCGCACGACGCAGCCTTTCGCGGCGAGGAGCAGGACCTGTACGAACTGCTGGGCAACCTGATCGACAACGCGGGCAAGTGGGCGCGCAGCCGCGTCGTGGTCGACGTGCGGCAGCACGACGGCGAGCTGTGCTTCACCGTCGACGACGACGGCCCCGGCATCGCTGCCGAACAGCGCGAGCGCATGTTCGAGCGCGGCGTGCAGCTCGACGAGCGGCGCCCCGGCTCGGGCCTCGGACTCGACATCGTGCGCACGCTGGCCCAGGCGTACGGCGGCAGCGTGCAGGCGCAAGACTCCCCGCTCGGCGGCGCCCGCCTGCGCCTGTGCCTGCCGTCGGCCGGCGCGCAGGGGGCCGGCTCCTGAGAGGCGCGCTGGGGTCTGTTCACGCCACGAGGTGACCGCGCGGACAGGCCCTAACATGCGGCCGCCATGTGGTCGACACTCGAACGCCCTGCGAGCGCGCCGCCCACGCTGCGCCAATGGCGCGCCGACCTCGGCGGCCGCTACGCTGCCAACGGCTTCATCGGCTGGCTGTTCGCCGCCACCGGGCCGGTGGCGATCATCCTGTCGGTGGGCACGGGCGGCGGCCTCAGCGAGCCTCAACTGGCGTCGTGGATCTTCGGCGTGTTCTTCGTCAACGGGCTGATCACGATCCTCTTCTGCTGGCTGTACCGCCAGCCGCTGGCGTTCTTCTGGACCATCCCCGGCACCGTGCTGGTGGGCCCCGCGCTGACGCACCTGAGCTTTGCCGAGGTGGTCGGCGCGTACCTCGCCACCGGGCTGCTGGTGCTGCTGCTCGGCGCGTCGGGCTGGGTGCGCCGCGCGATGCAGGCGGTGCCGATGCCGATCGTGATGGGCATGGTGGCCGGCGTCTTCCTGCGCTTCGGGCTCGACCTGGTGCGCGCGCTGCACCAGGACCCGGCGATCGCCGGCGCGATGGCGGTGGCCTGGCTGCTGCTCAGCCTGTGGCCCGCAGCGGCGCGCCGCATGCCGCCGCTGATCGGCGCGCTGCTCGCCGGCGCGGTGGCGATCGCGCTGCTCGGGCGCTTCGACAGCGCGACGCTCGGCGCGATCGAGTTCGCGCGGCCGCTGTGGCAGGCCCCGGCGTGGTCATGGGCGGCGATGGTCGAACTGGTGATTCCGCTGGCCATCACCGTGCTCGTGGTGCAGAACGGCCAGGGCATCGCGGTGCTGCACGCGGCGGGGCACGAGCCGCCGATCAACGCCATCACCGTGGCGTGCGGAATCGGCGCGCTGGCCAGCGCCGCGGTCGGCGCGGTCAGCACCTGCCTGACCGGGCCGACCAACGCGATCATCAGTTCGTCGGGCGAGAAGTCGCGGCACTACAGCGGCGGCATCGTCACCGGGCTGCTCGCGCTCGGCTTCGGCCTGCTGGCGCCGGCTTGCACGCGGCTGATGCTGCACGCGCCCAAGGCGTTCGTGATGGCGCTGGCCGGGCTGGCGATGCTGCGCGTGCTGCAGTCGGCGTTCGTAATCTCGTTCAAGGAGCGCTTCTCGCTGGGCGCGCTGGTGGCCTTCGTGGTGACGGTGGCCGACCTCGGGCTGTGGAACATCGGTGCGGCCTTCTGGGGGCTGGTGGCCGGCTTCGGCGTCTCGTGGCTGCTCGAGCGCGCCGACTTCAGGCCGGCGGCGGCACGCTGAGCGGCGCCGGTTCGGAAGCGGCGCTACGGCAGCGGCGGCCGGCGCCGCCGAGCGCTGCGCCCGCGCCGTTCAGCGCAGGCCCAGCAACCGCAGCGCCAGCTCGTGCAGCCGGCACGCGGGATCGGCAAGGTCGTGCAGCACGGTGAAGTGGTCGCGCCCGACCACCGTCTCGCACACCGGCACGCTGGTGGGGCCCCACTGGTCGCGGATCAACTGGTTCTGGCGCAGGAACTCGTCGCTCTCGTCGAGGCCGGCCACCGCGTACAGCGTGCCGCGCGGCCGCGGGAAGAACGCCGGGCTCAAGCGCTTCACCGACTGCGGCGTCAACTGCAGATCGGCCTGCAGGAACGGCGTGAGCCGGATCGGCTCGAGGTCGTAGAGGCCGGAGATCGACAGCGCGCCTTGCAACAGGCGCAGCGGCAGATCGTCGCCCACCTCCTTCCAGCGGCACGACAGCAGCATCGCCGCCAGATGGCCGCCGGCGGAGTGGCCGGCGATCGCGATGCGGTTGGGATCTCCCGAATGCACGCCCGGGTTGCGCCACACCCAGGCCAGCGCGCGCGTCATCTGCAGCGCGATGGTCTCGATCGTCACCGAAGGGCACAGCGCGTAGTTGGGCACGACCACCGTCGCGCCCGCCTCGACGAACGCCGGCGCGATGAACGACTGATCCGCCTTGTCGAGTGTGCGCCAGTAGCCGCCGTGGATGAACACCAGCACCGGCGCGCCGGCGTGCGCGGCCGGGAAGACGTCGAGCGCCTCGCCCGGCTGGTCGCCGTAGCGGATGTCGAGCTTGCCCTGCAGGCGCTCGCGCGCCAGTTTGGAAGACTCGGCCCAGCGCGCAAGGATCTGCGCGGTCTGCGGAACCCGCGCGCGATTGTTGTACTGCGCATCGAGCCATGCGGGGTCGTCGAGCGGCATTGGTTCCTCCAAGCCCTGGGCCGGGCGCTGCCAGCGAGGAGCACAGGTTAACCGACCGACGCGCGGCGGCGTGTTTGCAGATTCGAAGCTGATAGAATCCGCGCCTCTTTCGGGGACGTAGCTCAGCTGGGAGAGCGTCGCGTTCGCAATGCGAAGGTCGAGGGTTCGATCCCCTTCGTCTCCACCACGAAAAGAGCTGCCAGGCCCCTTGCCTGGCTTTCTTTCTTCTGTCCGACCCCGTTTTCCAGTCGCCGCGCCCAGGTCAGAAGCCCACCACTTGGCCGTCTCGCCGGCCATCGGATCCGCCGACATGGTGGTCGCGCGCAGCAAGAACGGCTTGCGCCGCGCCGAAGTCGAAATGGCCTGTCGGATGGAGCTCGATCCGATGGCCTCGAGCCAGCAGGCCTTCGGCCACGCTGGCAGGCATGTGCGACTCCAGCTTGACGATGCCATCGAGCGGCGAAACCATGAAGCGCGGCGCGTCGATCATCGCCTGCGGGTTCTGCTCGAAGTCGGCCATCCGGCACATGAACTGCACGTGCCCCTGCGCCTGCATGAAGCCTCCCATGACGCCGAAGGCCATGTGTGGCGCCCCAGTTGCGTCGGTGACGAAACCGGGAATGATCGTGTGCAGCGGTCTCTTGCCCGGCCCCACCTCGTTGGGATGCCCGGATTGCAGGCTGAAGTTCCAGCCGCGGGTGTGCATCGAGATGCCGGTTCCAGGCACGACCACACCGGAGCCGAATGCATAGTAGTTCGACTGGATCAGCGACACCATGCATCCCTGCGCGTCGGCCGCCGCGAGGTATACCGTGCCGCCACCGCGCGGCGCGCCGGCGCGAGGCACCGATGCCTTGTGCGGATCGATCAGCCGCGCTCTCTTGTCCAGGTAGGCGGCGTCCAGCAGTTCCGCCGCAGTGACGCACATCGAGCGAGGGTCGGCAATGTGTGCATGCAGATCGGCGAAAGCCAGCTTCATCGCCTCGATCTGGAGGTGCACGGTCTGCGCGCTGTCGAGGCCCTCGGCACGCAGATCGAAGCGTCGCAGCATGCCCAGAGCCATCTGCGCGGCGATGCCCTGCCCGTTGGGCGGAATCTCATGCAGGTTGAGTTCACGGTAGCGCAACGACAGTGGCCCGACCCAGCGCGCCTGCTGCTGCGCCAGGTCGGCATCGTCATCGCGCCGCCGGCGCGCCGCGAGCAGTCGACGATCGCCTGCCAAGCGCGCCGCGATAGAACGATTCGCCGCCACTGGCGGCGATCTCCGCCAGCGTGCGCGCCTGATCGGGAAAGCGCCACTTCTCGCCGGCTGCTGGGGCCCGGCCACCGGGCAGGAAAGCCTGCCCGAAGCCGGGCACGTCGTTGACCAAGTCCGACAGCATCGGCCAGGCCGAGGCGACCACCGGCGAGACGGCAAAGCCCTCTTCCGCGTAGCGGATGGCGGGCGCGAACAGGCGCTCGAAGGGCAGCGCACCGAAGCGATCCGATAGCGACTTCCAGCCCGAGACTTGGCCGGGTACGGTGACCGAGTCCCATCCGGTGCGCGGCATTTCGGCGCGGCCTGCGAAACGTTCCGGCGTCCAGGCCGCAGGCGCCGACCCGGTTGCGTCCAGACCATGCAAGGTGCTCTGGTGCCAAACCAACGCATACAGGTCGCCACCGATGCCGTTCATGATCGGTTCGACCACGGTCAGCGCGATCGCAGCGGCCAGCGCCGCATCGACGGCGTTGCCCCCCAAGTACAGCATCGAAAGGCCAGCCTGCGCAGCCAGCGGCTGCGAGCAGGCGACCATGTTGCTTGCAAGCAGCGGCATCCGCCGGGTGGGATAAGGCAGGTCCAGGTTCATCGTCAAAGGCTACCAGCCACATCGGCACCGAAACGCGGACTCGGGTTTACCGCTACGCAAGTCTGCGGATTTCCGATCCCGGGACATCTCTTCCCCTCGTACAGTGAATTCGTTGAAGTCACTGCCCGTCCCCCTTCGGAGGCTTTGAATGTTTCGCATCACTCGAGCACTTGCCGCCCTTTGTCTGACCCTCGCAGCAAGCGCGGCGTCGGCCCAGGCGGGCGATTCACCGGTACGCATCGTGGTCGGGTTCCCGCCCGGGGGTTCGGCCGACACCATCGCGCGCGTTGTCGCCGACAAGCTCAAGGACGAGTTCAAGCGCCCAGTCATCGTTGAGAGCCGGCCGGGAGCCGGTGGGCGCATCCTCGCTGCCGCGCTGAAGAACATGCCCAACGATGGCTCGGTGATGATGATCGGCCCCGAAGCCCTGGTCACGACGAACCCGTTCGTGTTCAAGAAGCTGAGCTACGAGGTGTCGGAGCTGGTGCCCGTTTCGCTGGTCGCAGATTTCCCGTTCGCGTTGGCCACTGGCGCAGAGCTCGGGCCGAAGAACTTCGCCGAGTTCGCAAAGATCGTGCGCGAGAACCCGAAGCGCGCCGACTTCGGCTCGCCCGCTGCGGGCAGCCCGCTGCATTTTGTCGGGCTGATGGTCGGCCGCGGCCTCGGCGTGGATATGCTGCACGTACCGTTTCAGGGCGGCGCCATGCTGGTGACGGCCCTGATCGGGGGGCAGCCGACGGTGGGGGTCAACACATTGACCGACATGATCGAGATGCACCGCAGTGGCAAGTTGCGCATCCTTGCCGTGACCGGCACGCAACGTGCACCGCTGTTGCCCGACGTGCCGACCTTCGATGAACTCGGCTTCAAGCAAGTCATCCGACGCGGCTTCTTCGGTATGTACGCGCCAGTCGGCACACCATCCGGCGTGATAGCCAAGTGGAATGCGGCGTTGCGCAATGTGCTGCAGATGCCCGAAGTGCGAGACCGCCTTGCACCACTGGGCATGGCCGCGCGGTCCAGCACGCCAGAAGAGCTGACGAAGATGGCACGCGAAGACGCCGTGATCTGGGAGCCGGTGATCAAAGCGTCCGGCTTCAGCGTCGATTGACGCTGACTGCGCTCGCACGGGGCACCGCTCGACCAATGCCTGACTCGATGAGCCAAACCATGCCATCGAACGTCGCCACGCCGCAGGATTTCCAGCGCGTCGCAGGCGAACTCGAGCGCAGCCTGAAGCTGCGCTCGCTGCCGTTCGCGATGAGGCTGTGCGAGACGGTCGAGCAGATGCAGGCGGTACCGCGCATCCGCCGTCCGCAGGCGATCCACACGCTGGACCAACTGGTCGCGCAGGCGGCACGCCTCGGGTGGACGGTGGGGGTCACCGCAGAGGATCTGGTGGGCGACCAGTGCCGCGCGGTGGTCGGGCTCGGCGGGCAGGATGCACCCTGGTACGAAGCGAAGGCGATGGTCGGCGTCTGGTACGCCACGCCGCACGACGCGGCTCAGCACCAGGCCGCGATGCACGTCGTGCCGGCAGGCAAGTACCGCGCGCTCGTCGTCGGCCCGCTGTCGAAATGGGGCCGCGCCGACGGCGCGGCATCGAGCGCACTCGACGAGCCGGACATCGCGCTGTTCTATGCCACGCCCGGGGCGATGATGTACTTCATCAACGGCCTGCAATGGCTGGGCTACAAGCGCTTCGACTGGTCGGTGGTGGGCGAGTCGGCGTGCGCCGATTCGTGGGGGCGCGCGCTGAAGAC
Organism: Ideonella sp.; assembly: GCA_015075545.1. Lineage (GTDB taxonomy): Bacteria > Pseudomonadota > Gammaproteobacteria > Burkholderiales > Burkholderiaceae_C > JAEUPI01. The sequence goes on from JABTUC010000001.1 coordinate 1,080,320, forward strand.
GCGCGAGCCGAGCCTGTCGATTCCGTGCTTCGCCGAGCGCCGCTACGGCGGCGTCGAGGACGACGAGATGCTGATGGCGCTGCCGGTGGCGTTCATCGCCAAGGCGCTCACCGGCATGCAGGCGCTGGCGAAGAACGGCCTGCGCTACCCGTTTGCCCAGTACGGCATTCAGCAGGACGTGCGCGCGGGCATGGCCGTGAGCTACTCGAACGCCGCAGGCAAACCGGCCCTCTGACGGGCGCGCCAGGCGACGCTAGCGCCAGTCGTCGTCGAGGTGCGGCGGCGAGGCACCCTCGGCCGGCGCACCGGTTTCCGGGTCGATCCACTTGCCGATGCCGATCTCGTCTTCGGCTTCGTCGAGCGTCTCGCCCGGCTCCGGCGCCAGTTCGTCGAGACGGTCGCGATCCATGCGCGCGTGCTCGAACGACGCGAACGGGCCGAACTCGCGTTGTCCGTCGCGCGTGCTCCAGTAGTAGCCGTCGGGCCGCTGGTGAATGGGACCGAGATCGCCGTCGAGGCTCTCCGGGATCACCCTGGCGGCGCCGCGGGGTTTTTGCGGCTTGGTGGTTCGTTGGCTCATGGATTTCCACAGCGAGGGCTGGTTGCAGCCCCCTAATCCGAGGTAGCAGGGTAATACCGATGGCCGGCACGGTGAAGCACCCACGGCCCGTGGCGGTTTCGCCGCACCACTGGATGCCCGTACACACCAACCTCGGCGCCCCTTCGATTGCCACGGGGATCCATCGGGAAAGGCGCTCGCCGCACAATGCCCGAAGGCGTCGAAGGATCGGTGCCTGCTCCCCACGCAAGAGACCGTTCATGCCCCGCTTTGCCCCGGCCACCGTCACCGCGCTGCGCCTCGCGGCACGCCGCGATTGGGCCGCGCGGCTGCCGTTTCCGATCGAACTGGGGCCTTACCGCCTGAGCATCGAACTGCGTCCCAGCGAGACCATGCTCGACCGCAGGCGCCTGTCGTGCGTGAACCTCGAGTCGCATCGCATCGAACTGCGGCAGGATCTGAGCGGCCTGCGCCTGCTCTACGCGCTGCTCGACAGCCTGATCCGCCTGTGTCACGCCAGCCGCGGCTGCCAGCAGGGTTGCGTCGAGGAGGCCTACACGCACAGCTTCGCCACCGGACTGGTGGAGTTCGCACAGCGCAACCCGCGCGCGTGGCTGTGGTTCAACCTGCTGCTCAGCGAGCACCTGCCGGGCAATCTGCGCTACGACCGCGTGGTGCGCCGTTGCCTGGCGCGCGCCCCGTCGGTGCCCAAGCGCATCCTGGTCGGTGGCCACCCGGTGACGGTGCGCCTGATCTCGAAATCGGAAACCGGCAATGCGTTCGGCTGGTACGACCAGGGTCGGCGCGAAGTGCAGCTCTACCAAGGGCTCGACGGCCGCAACCTGCCGGTGGTGGCGGTGCACGAGATCACCCACGCGGTGCACCACGTGTTCGGTCTCCAGGATCGCGACCGGCACCGCAACTTCATCCGCGCCCAGCGGCAAGGCTGGCTCGGCATCATGCAGCGCAACCCGAGCGCCTGGCGCTGGTTGGCCTGGACGATGAGCGAGCCCGATTCGGGGCAGCTCTCGCTGCTGTAGTCAGCCGCGCGCGGCCGACGCGCGGCGTGGCGCCGCCGGCGGCTCGAGCCGGCTCAGATCGCCATCGCCCTCACCTGCGCCAGCAGCGCCGACGCCTGGTCGCCCACGGCCTGGTCGAGCATCGGGTACATCATCTGCTCTTCCTTCTGGTTGTGCGGCAGCAGGATCTCGAACAGCGCCTGCGATGCGCGCCGGTAGCCGGCGCCGTCGTGCGCGGAGATGGCGGCCTGCATCTGCTCGAGGATCGGCTGCATCTGCGTGTGTTCCATGCGCATCTGCGCGCTCGGGCCGGCCTGCACCATGCCGGTTCGCTCCTCGAAGGCCGGAAACAGCACGCCTTCTTCCATCTCGATGTGGCGGCGCAGACGGCGCAGGAACTCGCCGCCCTCGCGCTCGAGGTCAGGCCACGCCGAGGTCTCGGCGGCCGCGGCGGCGCGCTCGGCGTAGCCGTCGATCAGCACGTGGTCGTGCTGCATGGTGTCGGTGATCGATGTCATCAACTGGTCCTCCTCAGGCCGACGCCTGCTCGGTGCGCGACGCCTTGGTCGACTTGGGCATCATCATTACGCTGCCGCCCGTGGAGCATGAACCCGTATCGCAAGGCTCGAAACGCTTGCGCGTGGCGGCCATCGCCGACCAGCGGCGCACCGTGGTCGGGCCACCTTGCGTCAGCCCCTGCTGCGCCGCGGTAGGCGGGATCGGCTTGCCCTCGGCGAGCAGCTTCTCGACCCGCCGCAGCCCCAGGTAGGCCGCGCCGTAGGCGCCGTTGAGCTGGCCCAGGCCGTTGGGCGCGACGTGGAAGCGCTCGCCCAGCGCCTGCTCGAGCGCCTTGACCATCGCCTCGTTGCGCGTCATGCCACCGGTGAGCATGTAGCCGGGTTCCAGCCCGACGCGGCGCATCAACTGGATCGCGCGGCCGCCCAGCGAGATCATCGCGCCCATCATGATGTCTTCGGCGGGGATGCCGTTGGACAGGTGGCTGATGACCTCGGACTCGGCGAACACCGCGCACACGCTGCTGATCGCCTTGGGCGCAGTCGAGCGCAATGCGTAGGGGCCGATGTCCTCGGTGGTCAGGCCCAGGTAGCGCGCGGTCTTCTCGAGGAAGGCGCCGGTGCCGGCGGCGCACTTGTCGTTGAGGCGAAACGCCTTGACCCGGCCTTCACCGTCGACCTTGATCGCCTTGATGTCCTGGCCGCCGATGTCGAGGATCGTGCGGGTGTCGGGGAACAGATGCACCGCGGCCTGGGCGTGCGCGGTCAGCTCGGTGATCTGCGCATGACGGAACGGCACGGTGTAGCGGCCGTAGCCGGTGGCACCGACGTAGACCACGTCCTCGCGCTTCAGCTTGGCGTTGGCGAGCAGGTCCTCGAACACCGCTTCGGAGGCCTGCGCGAGCTTGAAGCCGGTGCGCCGCACCGCGGTGCCGGCCACCTTGCGCTCGCCGTCCAGCGCGATGGCCTTGGTGTAGGTCGATCCGATGTCGAGTCCGACAACGTAAGTCATGTTCTTGTCTCCTCAGGCGGTGGCTTCGGCCGCAGCGGCGAAGGCGTGGTCGCGGGCGAACAGCGCCGCGCCGAGCGCGCCGCAGAAGTGCGCGTCGGGGCTGACGTTGATCTTCATGCCGACGGCCTTCTCGATCAGGCTGACGATCGCGACATTGCGGCTGACGCCGCCGGTGAACGTGACCTCCGAGTGCACGCCCACGCGCCGCGCCAGCGCCACGCAACGGCTGGTGATGGCCTGGTGCACGCCCATCAGCACGTCCTCGGGCAGGATGCCCTTGGAGAGGTGGCTGATGATCTCGGACTCGGCGAACACGGTGCAGGTGGTGGTGATGCGCACCGGGTTGCGCGCCTGCAGCGCCAGCGGCCCGAGTTCGGACAGCGGCATTTCCAGCGCATACGAGGCAGCGCCCAGGAAGCGCCCGGTGCCGGCGGCGCACTTGTCGTTCATCGTGAAGTCGGCCACCTGCCCGTCGGGCTTGACGGCGATCGCCTTGGTGTCCTGGCCGCCGATGTCGATCACCGTGCGGGTGCCGGGGAACAGCTTCACCGCGCCGCGCGCGTGGCAGCTGATCTCGGTGGTCTGCTCGTGACCGAAGGTGACGTTGTAGCGGCCGTAGCCGGTGCTGCCGATGCGCACCACCTGATCCTCGGCGAGCCCGGCGTCCTTCAGCGCGGCGCGGAACGCGTCCTGCGCGATGGTGACCATGCTGGTTTCCATGTCGAGCAGCGCGCGCCCCACGACCTCGCCGTCTTCGTCGAGGATCAGCGCCTTGGTCTGCGTCGATCCGACATCCACGCCTGCGACGTACCTCATGCCTTGCTCCCCTTGGTGGCGGTGGTGGCGGGCGGACGTGTGCCGGGCGCCGCACCGCCGCGCTGCTGCAGCGATTCGAAGAACGCGTCGACCCGGTTCTTGATCTGCGCGTCGGACCAGTAGCGCGGGTCGATCAGGTCCGATTCGACGTACAGGCTCGGGATGTTGAAGCGGTGGTTGAGGTAGTTGCGCGTGTCGGCCATGCCCGAGGAGACGAAGCGGCAGCTCTTGATGCCGTGGAACACGACGCCGTCGACGTCGTAGTCCTTGATCTGCTGCGCGAGGCGCTCGTGCGAGAAGAACTGGTTCGACAGCCCGCGCTGCGCCGCCAGCGCCGAGATCTCGGCCAGGCTCTCGAGCGGACGCGAGGTGTCGTAGACCAGTTCGCCGGCATCCATGCCGCCGGCGGCGAAGGTGAGGTAGTCGGAGTAGGCAAACACGCCGCCCCAGGTCTCGAACAGCTCGACCAGCCGGCGCATCGACACGTAGCACGGCGTGCCCGAGAACAGCAGCCGGAACTTCTCTTCGGGCACCCGCCCTTCGCCGCGCGCGACCTTGGCGCGCAACTGCTCCTCGAGGCGGCGCATGAACTCGACGCCCTCTTCGGTGCCGCGGTAGACGTTCATGATGCCGATGTAGGTGAGCCCGTCGAGCATCGCGTTGTACGGCGCCGGGCACACGCGGTTGAGCGCCATCACGTTATTCCAGTGATAGACCATGCGGTTGACACGGCCCTGCACCTCGGCCAGGCGATCGGGGTCGAAGCGCTTGCCGGTGATCTTCTCGCAGCGTTCGATCAAGTCGCGGAACTGCGCCTCGACCCATTGCGCGTCGGCCATGTGCTGGGCGTCGCCGCGGCGCACCTGCCAGTTGGCGGCGCGCTGGCCCGGCAGGTCGAGGGTGAAGGTCGGCGTCTTGAGCATGCGCTCCCAGATCTCGCCCCACTTGATGAACGTGCTGCACATGTTCGAGGTGATGGCGATGTCGGCGTGCGGAATCGTCCCCGCCGGGTGCTTCTGCTGGCGCAGGATCAGGCCGACGTCGGCCTTGACGTACGAGCAGACGTCGGGCGAGTAGCCGTAGTCCTCGGACTCGCGCAGGTACTGCTCCGAGACCTTCTTGACGCCGGTCTGCAGCGAGTTGATCTCGGGGAAGACGAGCTGGAAGTCGAAGCTGCGCAGGATCTCGATCGCGTTGCCCATCACGAAGACGTTGGCGACCTTCTGGTCGCGCGCCTTGGCCTGCTCCAGGTTGGCGTACCACTCCTTGAACAGGCGCTGGCCCTCCTGGATCGGGTTGAACTCGTCCGCTGCGGCGGGTGCGGCGGCTCGGTCGACGGTGGCGGTGGTCATGTTCGGGCTCCGGTCAGGCGGTGGCGAAGAGCAGCGATTCGGCGAAGGTCTCGAGCTGCATCGCCATCTGCTCGAACGAGGTCATCTTTTCCTCGAACTCGAGCACCAGGTACTGCACACCGACCTCGTCGAGGTGCTTGGACCAGGCCACCTGCTCGTCGAGCCCCGGCTCGCAGAACTTGGCCGCGGTGACGATCGCTGCCTCGGCCTTGCTGCCGGCGATCATGTCCATCAGGTAGCCTTCCTTGGTCTTGCGCTCGTCGTGCTGCACCGGGCTGGCCGCCGAGCGCTGCACGAAGCTCTCGGCCAGCGCCCAGATCGGGTCGCCCTGCCCCGGCACGTCGTCGGTGAGCCAGCGCAGGCCGATCAGCAGGTCGTCGTCGACCACGTAGCAGTTGTCGTCGATCGCCTCGAGCATCTCCAGCGGCGGCTGCTCGCAGAAGCCGCCGACGAACACCACGCGCGGCTTGTCCTGCGCAGCCCGCTTGCGCGCGCGGATGCCCGCGATCGCCGCCTCGAGCAGTTCGTTGTGCGCCTGGCACGGAATGCGCGTGCGCGCGCGCACCAGCAGGTACGACTCGGTGCAGCTCAGCTTCCACGGCTCGTCGCGCCGGATCGCATACAGCTCGCGCAGCAAGGCGCGGTTGCGGTTGTAGGCCTGGATGCTGGCGCGCAACTTCTCGTCGGTGGCCTCCTGGCCTGACTTGCGCTCGAGCTCGCCGCGCAGGCGCTGGTACTCGGCGGCGACGTAGCGCACCGCGCCCGGCGTGTTGGGGTTCTGCGGCAGGTACAGGATCTGTGCCAGCTGCTCCGGGAAGTTGCGCGCCCAGATGCCCGCCAGGTGCTTGGCGGCGTCGCAGATCGGGTGGGTGATGAAGCCCTTCAGCGACTGCAGCGAGCCGTTGAGCCCCATCTCCGAGGTGGAGCGGCAGATCGAGCAGATGAACGAGCCCATGTGGGCGTCGGCGTGCTTGAGTTCGAGCTTGTTGCCGCCGCCCAGGATGCCCACCGGCAGCAGGCCCGCGGCATGCGCAATCTCCTCCGGGAAGTAGACCGGGAAGTGCCCGAGCGTGCCGGTGAAGCCGTCGGGCAGCGCGTCGTCGGCGGGAACGGGCGCCTGCCTGAGGTTGTTGCAGTACTCGAGGATCTCCTCGAGTTCGGCCTCGCGGCCCGGTGCGCCGGTCTCCATGTCGCCTCCTGTGGTCGGGGAATCGCCCAATATCGGTACTGCGGTACCGAAATACCAATTTAGCCGGGCCGGCCACCGAAACCATGATCTAGATCACACATTCACCTTAAATGCATCTTCCTGGCAGGCCAGCGCAGCAGCAGGCTTGGCCCGGCTGCCCCGCACCGCGCGCGCCGGAGCGCTGCCGAACTCAGGGCCCCGGCCAGACGAGCGTCCGCAAACCGGGCCGCCCAGCCCGGCCCGCGGCCAGTCCGGGCCACACCTCGCCGCCTCGATCGATTTACAACTAGATCTTTCATAGTTAAACTATCTAAGGCGCCGCTCCCCCGCGCGGCCCGGGAGCACCGGCTTGAAGATCGTCTGCATCGGCGGCGGCCCCGCCGGCCTGTACTTCGCGCTGCTGATGAAGCAGCTCTCGCCGCATCACGACATCACCGTGGTCGAACGCAACCGGCCGTACGACACCTTCGGCTGGGGCGTGGTCTTCTCCGATGCCACGATGGACAACATGCGTGCCTGGGACGCCCCGACGGCCGATGCCATCCAGCAGGCGTTCAACCACTGGGACGACATCGAGCTGCACTTCAAAGGCCGCGTCATCCGCTCGGGCGGGCATGGATTCGTCGGCATCGGGCGCAAGAAGCTGCTCAACATCCTGCAAGCGCGCTGCGAGGCGCTGGGCGTGAAGCTGGTATTCGAGACCGACGTCGAGTCCGACCTCGAGTTCCCCGACGCCGATCTCGTGACCGCAAGCGACGGCATCAATTCGAGGATCCGTGCCCGCTACGCCGAGGTGTTCGCGCCCGATATCGTCACCCGGCCCAACCGCTACATCTGGCTGGGCACGAACAAGCTCTACGACGCGTTCACCTTCCTATTCGAGAAGACCGAGCACGGCTGGTTTCAGGCCCACATCTACAAGTTCGACGACACCACCTCGACCTTCATCGTCGAGTGCCCCGAGCACGTCTGGAAGGCACACGGCCTCGACCATGCCGACCAGGACCAGTCGATCGCCTTCTGCGAGCGCCTGTTCGCCGCCAACCTGCGCGGCGAGAAGCTGATGACCAACGCACGCCACCTGCGCGGCTCGGCATGGCTGAACTTCCAGCGCGTCAAGTGCGGCCAGTGGTCGCACTTCAACGGCCGTTCGCACGTGGTGCTGATGGGCGACGCCGTGCACACCGCGCACTTCGCGATCGGCTCGGGCACCAAGCTGGCGCTGGAGGATGCGATCGAGCTGACCTCGCAGTTCAAGCAGCACGGCGACACGGCCGGGCAGATTCCCGATGTGCTGCAGCGCTACCAGGCGGCGCGCGCGATCGACGTGGTGCGGCTGCAGAACGCGGCGTGGAACGCGATGGAGTGGTTCGAGGTCTGCGGCGAGCGCTATTGCGACCAGCTCGAGCCCGAGCAGTTCATGTACTCGATGCTGACGCGCAGCCAGCGCATCAGCCACGAGAACCTGCGCCTGCGCGACAAGGTCTGGCTCGAGGGTTTCGAGCGCTGGTTCGCAAAGCAGGCGGCGCGCCCCGCCGCCGGGCCGCCCCAAGGCGGGGCAGCCCCCTCGGGGAGCAGCGAGGATCGCGGCACCGCCGCGACCGCAGCGTGGGGGCCAAGCCCCGCCGCCGGGCCGCCCCAAGGCGGGGCAGCCCCCTCGGGGGGCAGCGAGGATCGCGGCACCGCCGCGACCGCAGCGTGGGGGCCAAGATCCGCCGCCGTGCCGCCGATGTTCACGCCGTTCACGGTGCGCTCGGTCACGCTGAAGAACCGCGTCGTGGTGTCGCCGATGGCGCAGTACTCGTGCGTCGACGGCATGCCCGACGAGTTCCACCTCGTGCACCTGGGCTCGCGCGCGCTCGGCGGTGCGGGCATGGTGGTGGCCGAGATGACCTGCCCGTCGCCCGACGCGCGCATCACCCTGGGCTGCCCGGGGCTGTGGAACGACGCGCAGGCGCGCGCCTGGCGGCGCATCGTCGAGTTCGTGCATCGCGAATCGGACGCCCGCATCGCGATCCAGCTCGGCCACTCGGGCGCCAAGGGCTCGACCAACGAGCCGTGGGTCGGCGCCGGCGCCGATCAACCGATGGCCGCCGGCAACTGGCCGGTGATCGCGGCGTCGGCGGTGCCCTACCTGGACGAAGGCGGCCCGGTGCCCAAGGCGATGGACCGCGCCGACATGGACCGTGTGACGGCCGACTTCGTGCGCGCCGCCCGCTACGCCGCCGACGCGGGCTTCGACTGGCTCGAGCTGCACTGCGCGCACGGCTATCTGCTGTCGGGCTTCATCTCGCCGCTGACCAACCGCCGCAGCGACGCCTACGGCGGCCCGCTGGCCAACCGGCTGCGCTACCCGCTCGAGGTCTTCGCCGCGGTGCGCACCGTGTGGCCGCAGCACTTGCCGATGTCGGTGCGCATTTCGGCGCACGACTGGGTCGAGGGCGGCATCACGCCGGCCGATGCAGTGGAAATCGCGCGCGCGTTCAAGGCCGCCGGGGCCGATCTGATCGACTGCTCGTCGGGCCAGGTCAGCGCGCACCAGAAGCCGACCTACGGCCGCATGTACCAGACGCCGTTCGCCGACCGCATCCGCAACGAGGCGGGCATCGCGACGATCGCGGTCGGCGCGATCTCCGAGGCCGACCACGTCAACAGCATCATCGCCGCCGGCCGAGCCGACCTGTGCGCCGTGGCGCGCCCGCACCTGGCCAACCCGTCGTGGACGCTGACCGAGGCCGCCAAGATCGGTTTCACCGCGATCGAATGGCCGCGCCAGTACCGCAGCGCCAAGCAGCAGATGGAGAACAACTTTCTGCGCGAGCGCGCTGCCGCGATGGCGCCGGGAGCCGCGCGGTGAGCGCCTTGTGGGCGGGCTGGGGCGCGGGGCTCGCATGAGCCGCACGATGCGCCGCTTCGCGCAGACGCACTTGCTCGACGACCGCGCGATCGGCCTCGAGGCGCGCGCCGAGAGCGACGACCATCTGTCGCTGAAGCTGTGGCTGCGCCTGCTGGCGTGCAGCACGCAGGTCGAGACGGAGGTGCGGCAGCGCCTGCGCGAGCGCTTCGGCATGTCGCTGGCGCGCTTCGACTATCTGGCGCAGTTGCACCGCCACCCCGAGGGCCTGCGCATGAGCACGCTGTCGCGCTACCTGATGGTCACCGGCGGCAACGTCACCGCGCTGACCGACGAGCTCGAGCGCGAGGGCCTGGTGCAGCGCGACAGCGACCCGCAAGACCGTCGATCGTGGCGCCTGCGCATGACCGCGGCCGGCCGCAAGGCGTTCGAGCGCATCGCGCGCGAGCACGAACAGTGGGTGATCGAGCTGTTCGCCGGAGTCGACGCCACGCACAAGCAGGCGTTGTACGAGGGCCTCGGCCACCTGCGCGTGCAGATGGCCGCCAGCCAGGAGAGAGCAGCATGAGCGAAGGTGCCGCCGTCGACCACGATCGGCCGACGAACGAATCGCAGGTGATCCTTCCGGCCGGCTGGCCGCGACCCAAGGGCTATGCCAACGGGGTGGCCGCACGCGGCCGCATGGTGTTCATCGCCGGCATGATCGGCTGGGACGCCCACGGCGTGTTCCACAGCGACGACTTCGCGGCGCAGGCGCGCCAGGCGCTCGAGAACGTGGTCGCCGTGCTGCGAGAGGCCGGCGCCAGCCCGCAGCACCTCGTACGGCTGACCTGGTACGTGACCGACAAGCGCGAATACCTGGCTGCGGCGCGCGACATCGGCCGCGCCTACCGCGAACTGATCGGCGCCTACAACGCCGCGATGACCGCGGTGGAGGTCAAGGCGCTGCTCGAAGACCGCGCCAAGGTCGAGATCGAAGCCACCGCGGTCGTGCCCGACTGAACCGATCCGCCGCGCGTGCGGCGGCATACGCGCCATCGCCCACGCACGGACGGCGCGCGGGCGTCGATTCCGTTGGTGGCGGCCGCAGTTCATCCGCCCTGGAGCGCGGTTCGTCGCAAGGCACTCGCAGCGCAGGCATCGCCTGCCTACAGTGCGGCGCATGCCATCCGGACGCCGACCGAAAGGACCCGCCATGATCGAGCGCATCGCCAGCCGTGCCGTCGCCCTCGGTCTGTCGGGCCTGATCACTGCCGGCACCCTCGCGGCGCTGGCGAGCACCGCCGACGTTCACCACGCGAAGGCGTGCTTGGCGCAAATGCAAAGCACCGATACCGCGCAGCACGCGGTCGTCAGTACGCAACGTCGTCACGACAGTTGAATCCGACTCCTGCGCCGGCAGGAGTCGGATTTCCAGCCCGACGCGCGTCAGCCGCCGGCGGCCTCCACCGCACGGTCGAACGGTTGTCCGATCTTGAACGTGCCGCTGACGCGCAACACCGGCGCATCGTCCACGCGCGCCACCCCCTGTGCGAACACGAGCGTGCGCGTCTCGCGCAGCACCTCGGCCTCGCCTTGCACCCAGGCGCCCAGCGGCGCCGGCGCCAGGTAGTCGAGTTGCAGGCCGACGGTGATCATGAACCGCATTCCCAACTCGCTCTGGCGGTGGATGCACACCGGCAGCAGCATGTCGCCGAAGGTGGCGAGCATGCCGCCGTGGCAGATGTTCAGCGGGTTGGTGTGGCGCTGCTGGACGCGAAACCCCACCTGAGTGCGGCCGTCGACCACGCGCACGTACAACGGGCCGTTGCCGGCCATGAAGTCGCCGCCGATCGGCAGCCGCGCAAAACCCTGCGGCGGATCGTCGGGCGCTGGCGAAGCGCCACCCATCAGCGGTTCTCGCGCTCGGCCTCGGCCGTGAAGTCGGCATCCATCAGGTCGCGACCTTCCTGAATCCACGCAGGGTAGAGCGTCGTGATGTCGGCCGCGATGCGCTCGAGCGGCATGTCGTCGAACACGCCACGGTAGCTGACGTACTCCATGTGCAGGTTGCCGTCGCGGTCGAACGGGTGATAGATCGAATCGTCGCGGCCGTTGAACGCCAGCGGCAGCAGCCCGAAGCGCTCGACCAGCCCGCGATTGAACGCCGGCGTCGCCTTGCGCCAGGCGCCGTCGAGCCAGATGTCGACGTAGCCGTGCCAGATGAATAGATCGGTCTGCATCGTGCGGCGCAGGCGCTCGGTGCTCAGATGGTTGCGCACGTCGGCATAGCCGAGCCGAGCCGGGATACCGACCGCACGGCACGCGGCGGCCAGCAATGCCGCTTTCGGCACGCACCAGCCGCGACCGCGCGCGAGCACGCTGCTGGCACGCATGCCTTCGACCGACAGGTCGATGCGGTACGGGTCGTAGCGGAAGTCGTCGCGCACGGCGTCGTGCAACGCCACCGCGCGCTCGCGGTCGTCGCGGCCGTTGGCGTGTTCGCGCGCAAACGCCACCACGCTCGGATGCGCGCTGTCGATCAGCGCGGTGCTGGCCAGCGATGCAGCGGTCGGGGAATCGGACATCGGTACCTCCACTTCCAGTGCCCCAGGCCACGGCACCGCCCGCCGCCGCCAAGGGTCTGATCGGTCCGGCAAGCCGGATCCGCACGAGAGTGTGAGGCTACACCGTGTCGGACGCTGTCAACTCGGCGTCACGAAAGCCGGCCCCGGCGCCATGGCGCCACGAAGCACGCCAGCGCCAGCAGGCAGCCCAGCCAGCCCAGCGCGATCTCCAGCGACGCCACGATGCGAGTCGCCAAAGGCCACCAGCCAGCAGCCTCGTTCGACACGACCCACCAGCGCCGCTGTTGCAGATCGACGAACGGCAGGGCATGCTCGAGCGAAAAGGCCAACGGGTTGTAGGCCGACGTCATGGCGGGTGACGCGCGTGCTGCGTCGGCGCCCAGCGGCAGCAGCGCGGCGCGGTCGGCGGCCACGCCGAAGAAGCCCGCGCAGGCCAGCCACAGCGCCACCATGGCCCACAACACCCGCCAGGGGCGATGGCCGTAACCCGCGGCGAAGCCGAAGGCGCGATGCGCCAGCCGTGGCAACCAGCGCCAGCGCGGGCTCAGATGTGCGCCGATGCGGCCGGCGCGGCGCAATTGGTCTTCGCTGGCCACCGCCACGTCGCGCGCCTGTCCGGCCAGCCCCATGCGCTGGAACGCGGCGATCGACTGCTGCCACGGCTGCGGCCGGAAGTCGCGCCCGACATGCGCCGGCGATTGGCGTTCGAGCCACTCGATGCGAAAGCCCGACGACTGCGGTGCCGCCGCCGCAAGCTGGCGGTACGCGAAGCCGTCGAGCACCAGCGCGTCGCCCCAGGTGGCGTCGTCGTCGTGCAGCGCACCGACACGCGTGTCGGCCAGCGTCGCCTTCGACAGCGGCTGCCGCAGCCGCGCCAGCACCAGCGTGCCGCCGATGCGCGCGCGGTCGAGCGCGAAGGCCACCGCGCCGCGCCAGCCCATGTCGCCGAAGGCATCGAACGCCGCCTGCGAGCAATCGAGATCGCCTTCGATCTGCGCGCGCTTCAAGCGCACGCCGCCGGCGGCAGAGAAGCCGCGGTCGAGCGCCACGCTGCCGGCCACGCGGGCGAGGTCGAGGTTGAGCGCATCGCTGCGCTGGCCGTCGCCGTTGACGTGGCCGCTCAGCCGCGCCGCGCTCGCGCGCACGTCGCCGACGACGCGCACGCCCACCAGACGCACATCGCCGTCGGACTCGAAGCCATCGGTCAGCAGCGCGTCGCCGGCCACGCGGGCACCGTCGGCCACCAGCCGCCGTGGCACCTGCATGTCGGCGCGATCGCCGCCGCTCAGGCGCGCACGGCCGAGGTTGAGATCGCCGCCCACGGTGGCACGCGCCAGCCGTACGTCGAGCCGCACGGTACAGCCGGCGTTGAGCGCGAGGTCGCCGGCCACCGTGCAGTCCTCGGCGCGCAACGCGGGCAGCAGACAGCCCGGAAAGCTCAGGCTGCCGCCGATGCGCGCACCGTCGAAGCGTGGTGCGGCATCGAACACGCAGCGGAAGAACCACAGGCCCTCGGGGACCGACGCATCGCGCAGGTCGACCGCGCCTTCGATCCAGGCACCGACGATCTGCAGCCGGCGTACCACTCCGCCATGGCGCGCGAGATGGGCCACCAGCGCGCCGCGAACGCTCACCGACGGCAGCGGCGTCAGCGGCCGGCGCAGGCCGATGCGGGCGATCTCGTCTTCCGCGAACGCCGACAGCAACATCTGCTCGGCCGGCCTGAGCGGCAGGAAGGCCGACAAGTCGAGGCGGTCGCCCGCTGGAGCCGGGAGGTCGGTAGACGGTGTGGACATGCGCGCGACACGCGCGTGGAGGTGCCGTCAGGGTGACCGCAGCGGCACTGCGCGACCATCCCCGGAGCACGTGACCGATGTCGCAAACCCGGGCGGCGAGGCCGCTCGCCCCCGTGTTCGCGGGACGCCGATCGGTTACGCCGCGGCGCGGTTACACCTGGCCACCACGCGTCGTCCGCGCGCACGGCCATGCACGACCTGGCATCGCGCCGGCATCGTCGCCAAACCCGCGGCCCGATGGACCGGATTCAGGCATGCGCCCGTGTGTCCACCGAACTGCGCGGCAGCCACCGCCAACGGCGCCCCGGCACCGCCTGACGAGCCGACGCCTGGCCGGCCGACGGGCGACTCGCCGGCCTGGCTGTTCGGGCGACGCTTCTAGGGTGATGCCCCGACCAGAGGGCAGAATTTTTCGCGATATAGTGCGCGCCTTCGCGACGGAAGCCGTCGCGCGCGGCCCACGAGGCGGCGAACTCCCCGACCACACAGCGACTGCGTCACCCGCCGCGCAGCCGACTGGAGGGCTGCGATTGAATTACGCCGAGCAACAACGCAATCCGACCAAGCACATGGTCGGGATCGGCGTCGTCGTGTTGTTGCACATCCTGCTCGGCTGGGCATTGATCAACGGCCTGGCGCGCCGCGTGGTCGAGGTGGTGCGCGGACCCATCGAGACCAAGATCATCGAGGAGGTCAAGCCGCCACCACCGCCTCCGCCCGAGAACCTGCCGCCCCCGCCGAAGTTGCCGCCCCCGCCGCCGGCGTACATGCCGCCGCCGGAGATCAAGATCGAAACGCCGCCACCTCCGGCGCCGACGATCACCGTGCAGACGACGCCACCGCCGCCCGCACCGCCGGTGACCATTGCCCCGCCACCGGCACCCGAAGCGCCGCCTGCCCCGCCCGCACCGCCTGCTCCTCCGGTGCGCGTGGCGCCGCACGTCAACTTCAACACCGATTGCGTCAGGCCGGCCTATCCGCCGGCGGCGGCGCGCGCCGAGGCCACTGGCGTCGTGCGCGTGAAGGTCACGGTCGGCACCGACGGCCGCGTGACGTCCACCGAGATCGTCAAGAGTTCGGGGCCCACGCGCGAGCACAAGCTGCTCGACCGCGCCACCGAAGCGGCGATCCGAGACACCTGCAAGTTCAAGCCCGGAACCGTGGACGGCAAGCCGCAGACGCTGACCACGTTCGTCGACTACGCCTGGAAGCTCGAGTGACCCCGATCGGCCACAACCGCGTGTCCGAGCGGACACTCATGCGCAACATCTTGGAGGAACCCATGTTATCGAAGAACAAGGTGCGCGCGTCGCTGGCAGCTCTCGCGCTGCTGGCGGCGACCCTGCTGCCGCATGAGGCCGCCTGGGCGCAGGCGGCGTCGGCACCCGAAGCGGCTGCGCCCGCAGCGGCAGCCGCGCCGCCCGCGCCACCGGCTCCGCCCCTGCCGATCGTCGAGCCGCAGGTGACCAAGGAGACGATCGAGAACCCCTATGGCCTCGAAGCGATGTGGAAGCAGGGCGACTGGGTGTCGCGCGGCACGCTCATCATCCTGATCATCATGAGCATGGGCAGTTGGTACATCATCTTCACCAAGGTGTTCGAGCAGCGCAAGTTGTTCAAGAGCGCGCAGGCCGTCGGGCAGAGCTTCTGGCAGTCCGGCTCGGTGAAGAAGGGCGTCGAGGGTCTCGACGAAGGCAGCGCCTTCCGCTTCATGGCCGAAGAAGGCATCAAGGCCGACGAGCACCACGAGGGTAGTCTGGTCGAGACGATCGACCGCCACACCTGGATCGGCATGAGCGTGCAGCGCGCGGTCGAGAACATCCAGAGCCGCTTGCAGGACGGCCTGGCGTTCCTGGCGACCGTGGGCTCGACCGCACCGTTCGTCGGCCTGTTCGGCACCGTCTGGGGCATCTACCACGCGCTGACGGCGATCGGCATCGCCGGCCAGGCGTCGATCGACAAGGTGGCCGGCCCGGTGGGCGAGGCGCTGATCATGACCGCCTTCGGCCTGGCGGTCGCGGTGCCGGCGGTGATGGGCTACAACTGGCTGATCCGCCGCAACAAGCTGGTGATGGAGCGCGTGCGCGCGTTCGCCGGCGACCTGCACAACGTGCTGCTGGTCGGCAAGCGCTGATCACCATCCTTGCCCCGCAGCCCAGGAGTCGACCATGGCGATAGCCGTTGGAGCCCCCGACGACGACGACGATGCGATGAACTCGACCATCAACACCACGCCGCTGGTCGACGTGATGCTGGTGCTGCTGATCATCTTCCTGATCACGATTCCCGTCGTCACGCAGTCGATCCAGTTGACGCTGCCCAAAGAGCGCAACGTGCCGACGCAGACCAAGCCCGAGAATGTGCTGCTGGCGGTCAGCAAGGACGGCGACATCTACTGGAACACGCGGCGCATGCCCGACATCGAAACGCTGGTGAGCGAACTGAAGAAGGAGGCGGTCAAGGAGCCGCAACCCGAGGTGCACATCCGCGGCGACCAGGACGCGCGCTACGAGAGCATCGGTCGCGTGGTGGTGGCCTGCCAGCGCGCCGGCATCGCCAAGGTGGGGTTCATCACCGAACCGCCACCCAACCAGTAGGCTCTGCCGGAGACCGACATGGCACTGCAGGTAGGCGCGCAGGACACCGACGAGGTGATGATCGACATCAACACCACGCCGTTGATCGACGTGATGCTGGTGCTGCTCGTGATGCTGATCATCACGATCCCGATCCAGACGCACGCGGTCAAGCTCAACATGCCGATCGCCCCGAGCGCGCAGCCACCCAAGCCGCCGGAGATCGTTCGCATCGACATCGACTTCGATGGCACCATCGGCTGGAACGGCACCGTGGTCACCAAGGACGAACTGCTGACGCGGCTGGCTGCCGCCGCCAGCCAGCCCGATCAGCCCGAGGTTCACCTGCGGCCGAACAAGCTCGTGTCGTACAAGGTGGTGGCGATGGTGATGGCCAACGCGCAGCGGCTGGGCGTCACCAAGATCGGGCTCGTCGGCAACGAGCAGTTCATCAACTGATGGCCCGCTCCCGATGAACCATGGGCGCCGCACCACAGGGCCAATGATGAAGCACCTGCGCTTCTGGATCGTGGCGTGCGTGTCTTGCGCGTGCATCGTTGCGGCGCACGCGCAGGCCGTTCGCCCCGAGGTCGGCAAGCCGTTGCAGCATGCGGCCGAGCTGCTGAAGGCCGGCAAGGCACGAGAGGCGCTGGCCAGGGCGCGCGAGGCCGACGCGGTGGCCGGCAAGACGCCCGGCGAGCAACTGATGATCGACCGCATGAAGGCCGCGGCGGCCCAACGCGCGGGCGACACCGGCGCCGCGATCCAGGCGCTGGAAGCGATGTTCGCCTCGGGCAAGCTCGGCAGCAGCGAGCAGGCGCAGACCGCCGAGATGCTGGCGTTCGCCTTCTCGCAGCAGAAGGACTGGGCCCGCACCAACCAGTGGATCCAGCGTGCCCAGGCCGCGGGCAACACCAGTGCCCAGCTCAAGCAACTGCAGGCCTACGTGCAGAGCCAGAGCGGCGACTACGCGGCGATCGCCAAGGAAGCGCAGGCCGCGGTGGCCGGCGCCGAAGCCGCAGGTCGCAAGCCCGACGAAGGCGAGCTGCTGCGCCTGGCCGACGCGCAGCAGCGCACCGGCCAGACGCAGGCGCGTGCCGTCACGCTCGACAAGCTGCTCGCCTATTACCCGAAGAAGGAGTACTGGGCGATCGTGCTCGGCCAGTTGCCGCGCAAGAGCGGTTTCTCCGACCGCCTCTCGCTCGACCTGTTGCGCCTGCGGCTGGCCACCGGCACCCTGACCAGGACCGACGACTTCATGGAGATGGCGCAGCTCGCGCTGCAGGCCGGCTACCCGGCCGAAGGCAAGGCGGTGATCGACAAGGGCTTTGCCGCCGGTGCGTTGGGCAGCGGCGCCGAGGGCGAGCGCCACAAGCGCCTGCGCGAACTGGCACTCAAGCAGGAAGCCGAAGGCAAGGCCGCGATCGCCAGGCAGGAGCAGCAGGCGCTGGCCGACAAGAGCGGCGACGAACTGGTCCACGTGGGCTACGTCTACGTCACGATGGGCCAGGCCGACAAGGGCGTCGCGCTGATCGAGCAAGGCATCGCCAAGGGCGGCCTCAAGCGCCCCGAAGACGCCAAACTCCACCTCGGCATGGCACTGCTGCAGTCAGGCAAGAACAAGGCCAAGGCGTTGCAGGTGCTGCGCAGCGTGCGCGGCAACGACGGCGCCGCCGACCTCGGCCGCCTGTGGGCGATGGTCGCCAACCAGTCGTCCTGAGCGCGCACAAGGTCCGCCGGTGCTGCCCGGGTTCGTCGACTCGCAGGGTGACGGCCTCTACACGATCGACACCGGCTTCGTGCGCCCGCGCTTCGATGCGGCGTACCTGATCGTCGACGACGGCCGTGCGGCGTTCGTCGATACCGGCACCAACCACGGCGTGCCGCGGCTGCTGCAGGCGCTGGCCGCGCTGGGCCTGGCATGCGACGCCGTCGACTGGGTGATCCCGACCCACGTGCACCTCGACCACGCCGGCGGCGCCGGGCTGCTGATGCAAGCATTGCCGCGCGCACGCATGGCCGTGCATCCGCGCGGCCAGCGCCACATGGTCGACCCCGGCGCGCTGGTCGCCGGTGCCATCGCCGTCTACGGCGAGCAGGAAGTGGCGCGCTCGTACGGCATGCCGGTGGCCGTCGAGCCCGAACGCACCGTGGTCACCGCCGACGGCATGACGCTGGCGCTGGGGCAGCGCACGCTCGAGTTCATCGACACGCCGGGCCACGCGCGCCACCACCACTGCATCTGGGACGAGCGCACGCGCACCTGGTTCACCGGCGACACCTTCGGGCTCGGCTATCCGGAGCTGGTCAACGAGCGTGGCCGCTGGGTCACGCCGACCTGCGCGCCGGTGCAGTTCGATCCCGAGCCGCTGAAGGCCTCGGTGGCACGGCTGCTGGCACGCGGGCCGGCGGCGCTGTGCGTCACGCATTTCGGCCGCGTGCCCAACGCACCCTACCTCGCCGCGCTGGTGGCTTCGCAGATCGACGAACTGGCCGCTATCGGGCAGCGCCTGCGTCACGCCGAAGATCGACACCAGCAGTTGTGCGATGCGCTGCGGGCGATGTACGCACACCGCCTGGCCGAGCACGGCTTCGCCGACCTCGACGCGAAGCTGGCGCTGCTGGCCGACGACGTGCAAATCAACGCGCAGGGCCTCGAAGCGTGGCTCGACCGCACGGCGTAACATCGGCGCGATGGGCAGGCCTTCGTTCGCATTGCACGACCGCGTCGCCGTCGTCACCGGCGCCGCGCAAGGGATCGGCGCGGCGTGCGCGCGCCGTCTGGCCGCCGACGGCGCGGCAGTGGCGCTGTGGGATGTCGACCTCGCCAAGGCGCAGGCGCTCGCCGACGAGCTGCGCAGCGCCGGTGCGAAGGCGTTCGTGCAGCGCTGCGACGTCTCGCGCAAGGCGCAGATCGAGGCCGCGCTCGCGGCCACGCAGGCTGCGCTGGGCAGCGTCAACGCGCTGGTCAACAACGCCGGCATCTTCAAGGCGGCCGATTTCCTCGACATCACCGAGGCCGACTGGGATGCGGTGATCGCGGTCAACCTCAAGGGATCGTTCCTGGTCGCGCAGGCGGTGGCGCGCGCGATGGCTACTGCGGGCCGCGGCGGCTCGATCGTCAACATGAGCTCGGTCAACGGCACGATGGCGATCCCGTCGATCGCCAGCTACAACGCCAGCAAGGGCGGCGTCGACCAGCTCACGCGCGTGATGGCGCTGGCGCTGGCCGACCATGGCATCCGCGTCAACGCGGTCGGGCCCGGCACCATCGCCACCGAGCTGGCGCGCGCCGCGGTGCTCGGCAGCGACGAGGCCAAGGCGCGCATCCTGTCGCGCACGCCGCTGCGCCGGCTGGGCGAGCCCGACGAGGTGGCCGACGCGGTGGCGTTCCTGCTCAGCGACGCCGCGAGCTACATCACCGGTGAGATCGTGTACATCGACGGCGGCCGGCGCGCACTGAACTACACGGTGCCGCCCAGGGTCTGACCGGCGCGCGCTGCTGCGATGTCCGACGCCGCCGACCCCGCGCTGCCGCCGCTGAACGGGGGTTGCCTGTGCGGCCGCGTGCGCTACGAAGCCAGGCACGACAGCCGCGAAGGCTACTACTGCCACTGCCGCATGTGCCAGCTCGCCACGGGCAACACGCGGGCCGCGTTCTTCAACCTGCCGAAGGCCGATGTGCGCTGGCACGGCTTGCCCACCTACTACGCGTCGTCGAAGATCGCACGCCGCGGCTTCTGCGCGCACTGCGGCACGCCGCTGTCGTTCGACTACCTCGACAGCGCGCGCATGGACCTCACGGTAGGCAGCCTCGACGATCCGTCGGCGCTGCGGCCGACCACGCACTTCTCGGTGGAAACGCGCATCACCGGCTGGCACGCCGACGACGGCCTGCCCGGCCAGCGCCTCGACGCCAATGAAGGCATCGTCAAGCGCTGGCGCGCCGCCTATGGCGACGCGACGCCTGGCCTCGACACCGCGCGCGGCGGCTGAGGCGAGATACCTTCTGAGCACCCCCAGGAAATGACTTCGTCATTCCCGCCCCCAGGGGTCAAGCAAAGTGGCAGAGCCACATTTGCTTGAGCGCTCAGGCCGGCTGCGTCGCGACCGGCTGTCGCTTCTCGTCGATCGGCAGGTGCGCCAGCGCGGCGCCGACAGCGAGCACGATGTCGGCCCACCACATCCAGTCGTAGCTGCCGGTCCACTCGAAGGTCTTGCCGCCCAGGTAGGCACCGAGAAAACCGCCGATCTGGTGCCACAGCATCACGACGCCGAACAGCATCGCCATCTGCGACGGGCCGAAGAAGCGCGCCACCAGCCCGGCGGTGGGCGGCACCGTCGCCAGGTAGGTGAAGCCGATCATCGCGGCGAAGATCAGCATCGTGGTCGTCGTCTTGGGCGCGAACACGAACACCAGCACCGTCAGCGCGCGCACCGAGTAGAGCAGCGCCAGCAGCGACTTCATGCGCCAGCGGCCACCCTGGAAGCCGATCGCCCAGCCGATCGCCAGGCTGCCCAGGATGTTGAACAGGCCGATCACGCCGAGCGACCACGCCCCCACCTCGGGCGGCAGCTGGCAGCTCGCCACCACCCCGGGCAGGTGCGTGGCGATGAACGCCACATGGAACCCGCAGACGAAAAAGCCCGCGCACAGCCAGCGGTAGCTCGGCAGCGCGAAGGCCCGCGCCAGCGTCGCGGCCACGCTGGCGTGCACCGTGGTGCCGACCGTCGCGGGACCGCCGCGCGTGCGCAGCACCCAAGCCGCGGGCAACGCCAGCAGCGTGAAGGCGGCGAGGCTCTGCAGCGCCGCCGCCCAGCCGGCCGCCGCGGTGATGCCCTGGGCGACCGGCGCGAACACGAACTGGCCGAACGATCCGCCGGCGTTGACCACGCCCACCGCGACACCGCGGTGCCGCGCCGACACCAGCCGCGTGGTGGCCGCCATCAACACGGCCGGGCCGGCTATGCCGGCGCCACCTGCGGCGAGCACGCCGATGGCGAAGGTCAGCCCGAGCGTACTGCTCATGAACGGCGTCAACGCGGTGCCCAGCGCCACCAGCAGCACGCCGGCGATCAACACGCGACCGGCGCCGACGCGATCGGCCACCATGCCCGCCACGGGCTGGGTCAGGCCCCACCACAACTGGCCGAAAGCGAAGGCCAGACTGACCGCGGCCAGTCCAAGGCCGGTGTGGGTGTTGAGCGTGCCGACGAACAGGCCCATCGACTGGCGCACACCCATCGTCAGCGCGAACGTGCCGCCCGCGGCCAGCAGCACCCAAACGAGTGCGGGCAAGGCCGGCGCGCCGGCGCGGCGAGAATCAATCATCACGCGTTCCCTCTGCGGTTGCGAGTTCGGCCAGGCAGGCGTCGAGCAGCTCGTGAAGGCGCACGACGCGGGCCTCGCCGAGCCGCTCGTTCAGCGCCAGCTGGGCCTGTTTCCATGCGCGCTGCGCCTCGGCGCGCTTGGCGCGGCCGTCGGCCGTGGCGCTGATCGAGCGGCTGCGCGCGTCGACGCCGGGGCCGACCTCGACCCAGCCCTGGGCCACCAGCGGCTGCAGGTTTCGGGTCAGCGTCGAGGCCTCGAGCTTCATCCGCCGCGCCAGCTCGACCGGCTGGATCGGGCCCAGCAAGACCACGTGCGACAGCAGCGAGTACTGCGTGTTCTTCAGGCCGGTCTTCGCGACGTAGGCATCGTAGTGGCGCGTCACCGCGCGCGACAGCTGGCGCAGCTTGAGGTTGGTGCAGCCGCGCGGCTGTGCGGTGGTGGCGCTGGCGTTCACGCGACGATTGTAGCTACAATCTTTGTAGATACAAGTATTGAATCACCCGCTGCCACGAAAGGACGCCTCGATGATCACTGCCGCCGTCGCCACCGACACCCTGTCGTCCGCCCAACAGACGCTGCAACGCTGGCAGGCCCGCGAGGCCGAACTCGCCGCCCGGGCCACGCCGGTCGGGGTGGCACGGCCCGAGCAGATCGCCGGCAAGACGGGCCTGCAGCTGCTCGAGGCGATGCTGGCCGGGCGGCTGCCGCGCGCGCCGATCAGTACCGCCCTGGACTTTTGGCTGGTCGAGGCCGGCCCCGGCCACGCGCAGTTCCAGGGCCGCCCCGCATTCGGCCACTACAACCCGCTGGGCAGCGTGCACGGCGGCTGGATGGCCACGCTGCTCGACTCGTGC
The DNA here is from genome assembly GCA_015075545.1 of Ideonella sp. Lineage (GTDB taxonomy): Bacteria > Pseudomonadota > Gammaproteobacteria > Burkholderiales > Burkholderiaceae_C > JAEUPI01. Next base: position 1,102,761 of record JABTUC010000001.1, read on the forward strand.
GTCGGCTGCGCGGTGCACACCGTGCTGCCGCCGGGCAAGACCTACACGACGCTCGAGCTGAAGGTCAACTTCGTCAAGGCACTGAGCGACCGCGTGCCGCTGGTGCGAGCGATCGGCGAGGTCATCCACGTCGGCAGCCGGGTGGCCACCGCCGACGGGCGGCTGGTGGGCGCCGATGGCACACTGTATGCGCACGCGACCACCACCTGCCTGATCTTCGACCCGCGATGAGAATCCTCCACACCATGCTGCGGGTCGGCGACCTGCAGCGCTCGATCGACTTCTACACCCAGGTGCTCGGAATGAAGCTGCTGCACACCACGCGGCGCCCGGAGCAGAAGTACGACCTCGCGTTCGTCGGCTACGGCGGCAACCCCGAGCACGCCGAGATCGAACTCACCTACAACTACGGCGTCGACAAGTACGACCTCGGTAGCGCGTTCGGCCATGTCGCGATCGGCGTGCCCGACGTCGCCGCCACCTGCGAGGCGGTGCGCAGCCGGGCACAGCAGCTCGGTGGCGCGATCACGCGCGAGGCGGGCCCGGTGAAGGGCGGCACCACGGTGATCGCCTTCATCACCGACCCCGACGGCTACAAGATCGAGCTGATCCAGCGCGCTGCATAGCCACGGGTCGCAGGCGGCGGCGCTGGTCCCGGAAGGGTTGGCGCCGCCCGCGCTACTGTGCGCCGTGCTCGCGCAGCGCCGTCGCCTCGCGCGCCAGCCGCGTGATAAGCGACCAGTCGCCACGCTCCACCGCATCGGCCGGCGTGAGCCACGAGCCGCCGACCATGCGCACGTTGGGCAGCGCCAGGAACGATGCCGCGTTGGCGGCCGTGATGCCGCCGGTGGGGCAGAACAGCACGTCGGCAAACGGCCCATGCAGCGCATTCAGCATCGCCACGCCACCGGCCGGCACCGCGGGGAAGAACTTCAGGAACGACAGGCCATCGGCGCTGGCGGCCATCACCTCGCTGGCGGTCGACACGCCCGGCAGCAGCGGCAGACCTGCGCCGCGGCAGGCCGCGGCGACCTCGCGCGAGTAGCCCGGGCTGACGCCGAACGCGCAACCGGCAGCGCGTGCCGCCCTGGCATCGGCCACGCTGCGCAGCGTGCCGGCGCCAACGACCGCCTGCGGCAATGCCCGGGCAATCGCCTCGATGCCACGCAATGCGCCCGGCGTGCGCAGCGTGACCTCGAGCACCTTCACGCCACCGGCGAGCAACGCCTCGGCCAGCGGCACCGCGCGCTCTGGCCGCTGCAGCACGATGACCGGAATCACCGGGCCATGGTCGCCGAGAGTCTCGATGTCGAGCATGCGTCGCAGTTTGTCAGAGTCGGTTGCCCGGCGCCGATCGACGCCGCATCGCTGCGTCACCGGCACCACGGAACGATGCGCGGTCGCCGCACTCGTACGTGAAAAGATTCTGGTCAGGCCCCGCAACGCGGTCAACGATCGCCGGCGCCGGACGTTGCTCTGGCATTCTTGCTGCTGCGATGGACATGCGCACCCATCCGCGCGACCCCGACCAGATGCTGCTGCACGCCACCGCACAGTGGGGCGGGCGCGACGACCTCTGGGTGTTCGGCTACGCGTCGCTGATCGCGCGCCCCGAGTTCGAAGCGGCCGAGCACCGCCTCGGTCAGGTGCGCGGCTGGCACCGTGCGCTGCGCATGCGCTCGCGCGTCAACCGCGGCACGCCCGAAATGCCCGGTCTGGTGTTCGCGTTGCTGCCCGGCGGCTCGTGCCACGGCGTGGCCTACCGCGTGCCGCGCAAGCGCGCGGCGGCCGAACTCGAGCGCCTTTGGAAACGCGAGATGCCCTCGGCGGTATACGACCCGCGCTTCCTGCCGTGCCGCACCGCGAACGGCGAGGTGCGCGCGCTGGCGTTCACGCTGTCTCGGCGCAGCCCGAGCTTCGTGCAGACGATGCACGACAACGAGCTGGTGCACGTGCTGCGCCACGCCCGGGGACGCTTCGGCACCACGCTCGACTACCTGCTCGAGACCGCCGACGCACTGCGCCGCCGAGGCCTGCGCGACCGCGAGATCGAGCGCCTGGTCGACCTCGCGCGCTCGCACGCGCTGGTGTAGGGCCAGACCCTAGGCAAGCGGGCGTCGCCGCGGCGCCAAGGCCGCTGGCCTCATTGGTCCTGCGCACAACGGCGCCGGCCCTGCCGCGTGGGCGGCCGCATGGTCGGGCCACGGGTATGCTTCGGCCCCGATGTCCTCCCCCACCGACGCGGCGCCGAACGCGACTTCTTCCAGCGCGGTGATCGCCACGCCGTCGCCGGTGACGATGGCCATCGCGCTGGCGTTGCTGCTCGCCACCCAGGTGCTGGCAACCGACGTGTACCTGCCGGCGCTGCCGATGCTGGCGCGCGACCTGTCGGCGGCAATGCCGGCCGCACAGGCGACGATGTCGGCTTTCGTGCTGACGTTCGGCCTCGCACAACTCCTGTGGGGCCCGGTGGCCGACCGCTTCGGACGCCGCCCGGTGCTTTGCGCTGGGGTCGCGCTGTTCGCGCTGGCGTCGCTCGGCGCCGCGCTGGCGAGCGACGTGAGCGCAGTGATCGGCTGGCGCGCCGTGCAGGGCATTGGCGTCGCGGCCTCGGTGGTGTGCGCCCGCGCGATGCTGCGCGACGTGTTCGAGCCGCAACGCGGCGCGCACGTGATGTCGCACGCGCTCGGCGGTCTCGGGTTGATCGCGGTCGCCGCGCCGGTGGCCGGCGGCGCCATCGCCGCAGTGGCCGGCTGGCGCTCGACGATGGCCCTGCTGGCGGGGCTCGGTGCCGGCCTGCTGGCGTTCGTCGTCTGGATCGTGCCGGAGACGGCGCGCACACGCAACCCGCAGGCCACGCAGCTGCGGGCGCTGCTCGGGCAACTGCGCCGCACGATGGCGCATCCGGCGTTCCGGGCGTGGACGGCCCTGGTGTGCGCCAGCTACGGCGGTCTGATGGTGTTCCTGACCGGATCGAGCTTCCTGCTGATCGAGCAACTGGGCCTGAGCATGTGGGAGTGCGGCCTGGCGGTGGGCAGCAACTCGCTGGTCTACGTGGCGGGCACCTTCGCCTGCCGCCGCTTGCTGGCGCGCTACGGTCTGGTGGGCACGGTGCAGCGCGGGGCGATGTTCAGCGCCGCAGCCGGGGTGGTGCTGGCCTGGGCCGCGACGCAACCCACCACGTCGGTGTGGGCGGTGGTGCTGCCGCAATGGATCTTCGCCCTCGGCCACAGCGTGCATCAGGCCTGCGGGCAGGCCGGCGCGGTGGGGCCGTTTCCACGCGCGGCAGGCGTGGCCTCGGCGCTGGCCGGCTTTCTGCTCGCGCTCACCGCGACCGCGGTCACGCTGTGGCTCGGCGTGGCGCTGAGCGCGAACCGGCCGCAGATCTACTTCGCCACACTGGCAACGATGGCAGGCCTGACCGCGCTGATCGCCTGGACGCTGGTGCGGCGGCACGGCGCGCAGCCGACCTGAATGAGCGCGCCGCGTGCGCTGGTGCTGGCCGGCCCCACCGCCAGCGGCAAGAGCGCGCTGGCACTGGCCATCGCGCAGGCGCTGCCGGTGGAGATCGTCAGCATGGATTCGGCGCAGGTGTACCGCGGGCTGGACATCGGCACCGCCAAGCCCAGTGCGGGCGAACGCGCGCGCGTGCCGCATCACCTGATCGACATCGTCGAGCCGACCGAGTCGTATTCGGCGGCGCGCTTCGCCGTCGACGCGGCGCGCCTGATCGGCGAGATCAACGCGCGCGGTCGCGCCGCGCTGCTGGTGGGCGGCACGATGCTGTACGCCAAGGCGCTGCGCGAAGGCCTCGATGTGCTCCCCGAGAGCAACGCTGCGGTGCGCGCCGCGATCGACGCGCGCGCCGCGATCGAAGGCTGGCCGGCGCTGCACGCCGAGCTGGCGCGAGTCGACCCCGCAACGGCGCAGCGGCTGAATCCGCACGACGCGCAGCGCATCCAACGGGCACTGGAAGTGTGGCAGCTCAGCGGACGCACGATGTCGCAGTCGCAGGGCCGGCGCACGCTTTCGGGCCTCGCGTTGCCGCTGATCGCACTCGAGCCGCGCGAGCGGAGCTGGCTGCATGCGCGCATCGCCGAGCGCTTCGACCACATGCTGCGCGCCGGCCTGGTCGACGAGGTGCGCGCACTGCGCGCGCGTGGCGACTTGCATGCGGCGTTGCCGTCGATGCGCTGCGTCGGCTACCGGCAAGTGTGGCGCGCGCTCGACGACGGCAGCCTGCAGGGCCTGCGCGAGCGCGGCATCGCGGCGACGCGCCAACTGGCCAAGCGACAGTTGACCTGGCTGCGCGCGATGCCGCGCGAGACCGTGCCTTGCGACGATGCCGCACTCGTCGATCGGGTGCTCGGCCTGGTCGCGCAACGGCTCGCGGCCGCCGGTCGCTGATCGCAGCTTCGATGCCGTGCCAAAACGCGGTATGGTGCGGAGCCCGTCCACGGACATGCCTGGCCAAGGGGCTTCCATGAATCGCAAGTCGATCATCGCCATCGCCGTGCTGCTGCTCACCGCACTCGGGCTCGGCGCGCTCTACTGGTACCAGCATCGCAGCACTCCCGCGGCGGAAGCGCCCGTTGCCGAGGCCCCGGCCGAGCCGGCGGCGCCGCCGAGCGCAGCGAGTGCCGCGGGCCCACCGCCGATCCGCCATCCGATCGACACCTCGCTCGCCGAAGCGCCATCCGCGCCGACGCCCAGCGATCCGCAGTCGATGTGGCGCCAAGGGCTGGAGGCTCTGCTCGGCCACTCGGCGGTGGTGCGCTTCATCCAGAGCAGCGACTTCACCCAGCGCGTGGCGGCCACGGTCGACAACCTGGGGCGGCCGTTCGCACCGCCTCGTCTGTGGCCGGTGACGCCGACGCCCGGGCGTTTCTCGGTCAGCGGCGACGGCGAGTTGCGCCCCATCGCTGCCGAGAACGCGGGCCGCTACACGCCGCTGGTGTCGATGCTGACGGCGATCGACAGCAAGCGCGCCGTAGCGCTGTACGTGCGCATGTACCCGCAACTGCAGAAGGCCTACGAGGAGCTGGGCTACCCGGGGCGCTACTTCAACGATCGTGTGGTCGAGGTGATCGATCTGCTGCTGGCCACACCCGAGCCGCCGGCGCCGGGGCCGCTGATGCAACTCACCGAGGTCAAGGGTAGTGTGCCGTCGAAGCAGCCGTGGCTGCGCTACGAGTATGCCGACCCGGCGCTGGAGGCCTTGTCATCCGGGCAGCGCATCCTGCTGCGGGTGGGCGCGGCACACCGGCAAGCGCTGAAGGCCAAGCTGACCGAGGTGCGCAAGCTGGTCACGCGCGCGCCGGTGTCGCGCTGACGCCTTTTCCGGGAGGTGCGGGCGGTGCGCTCGCCGGGCGAGGCCACTCGCCCGGCGAGCGTCTGCGAGGCCGCGTTGCGCCTCGGGCATGATCGGCCGATGCTCGAAGTGCGCGCGCTCGCCAAGTCGTACGGCGAGGTACCGGTGTTCCGCCAGGTCTCACTGCAGTTGGCCGCCGGCGAGTTCGTGGTGCTGATCGGCGAGTCGGGCGTCGGCAAGTCGACGCTGCTCAACTGCATCGCCGGGCTCGAGAGCGTCGACGCCGGCGAGGTCGTCTTCGACGGCCGCTCGATCGGCGCGCTCGACGCCGATGCGCGCGCGCGCTGGCGTCGCGCGCACCTCGGCTTCGTGTTCCAGGCGTTCCACGTGTTGCCGCACCTGAGCGTGGCCGACAACGTGGCGCTGCCGCTGCTGCTGCTCGACCGCCCCGACCCGCGGCGCGTCGCCTCGATGCTCGATCGCGTCGGCCTGCTCGCGCTGGCGCAGCGCTGGCCGGCCCAGCTCTCGGGCGGCCAGTTGCAACGCGTGGCGCTGGCGCGCGCGCTGGTGCATCGGCCCGCGCTGGTGCTGGCCGACGAGCCCACAGGCAACCTCGACCCCGCGCAGGCGTTGCGCACGCTCGAGCTGCTGGCCGGCACGGTGCACGAAGAAGGCGCGGCGTGTCTGCTGGTGACGCATTCGCCGGCCGCCGCGCGCCTGGCCGATCGCGTGCTCGAACTGCGCAGCGACGGCGTGGTCGACGCTGCGGGCTGCCGCAGCACATAGGCCACCGGTGCGCATGACCGCATCGCCACGCTCGCACCGAAGCGCCCCGCCGGCGCAGGCTGCGTCATGAACGGCGCATCGTCGATCGTCGCGCGCCATGCGTGGCGCTGGCTGCGCGCACTGTCGTGGCCCGAGTGGCGGCTGCATCCGTGGCGCCACGCGGCGGTGGCGCTGGCCCTGGCGGTGGGCGTGGCGCTCGCGTACTCGGTGCACCTGATCAACGCCTCGGCCTTGTCGGAATTCTCCGGCGCAGTACGCGCCGCCAACGGCGACCCCGACCTGACGATCGCCGCGCGCACGCGCGAGGGCTTCGACGACGTGTTGATCGAGTCGCTGCAGACCGACGCCGCGGTGCGCGTGGCCAGCCCGGTGGTGGAACTCGACGTCGCCGCGCGCGATGCGGCCGGTGGCGACGCACGCTCGCTGCGCGTGCTCGGCATCGATGCCTTGCAGGTGGCGGCGGTCGCGCCGTCGCTGCTGCCGCACCTCGCCACCGGCGAGAGCCGGCTCGCGCTGCTCGACCCCGATGCGGCGTTCGCCAACCCCGCCGCGCTGCGGCGGCTGCATGCGCGCAGCGGCGACACCGTCGAGCTGCACGGGCCCGCCGGCTGGCAGCGCTTTCGCATCGCCGGCACGCTGGCGCTCGGCGGCAGCGCGCTGCTGGTGGTCGACATCGCGGCGGCGCAGGCGCGGCTCGGCATGGCGGGCCGGCTGTCGCGCATCGACCTGCGCTTGATGCCGGGCGTCGAGCCCGAACGCTGGCTCGCCGCGCGGCAGTGGCCGGCCGCGGTGCGGACCGCCACCGCGCACGAGGGCGAGCAGCGGGTCTCGAACCTGTCGCGCGCCTATCGCGTGAACCTCGGCGTGCTCGCTCTGGTGGCGCTGTTCGTCGGCGGCTTCCTCGCCTACTCGGTGCTCGCGCTGTCGGTGGCACAACGCACGCCGACTCTGGCGCTGCTCGGCGTGCTGGGCCTCACCGCGCGCGAGCGGCGCTGGTGGATGCTCGGCGAGGCGCTGTGCGTCGGCGCCGCGGGTTCGGTGCTCGGCCTGTGCGGCGGTGGCGCGCTGGCATGGCTGGCGCTGCGCGTGCTGGGTGGCGACCTCGGCGGCGGCTACTTCGCGGGCGCGGCACCGCGCTTGCAGTTCGACGCCTGGAGCGCGCTGCTGTACGGCGGGCTCGGCGTCGCGGCGGCGCTCGCCGGCGCCTGGTGGCCGGCGCGCGCCGCCGAGCGCCTGGCGCCGGCGCAGGCGCTGAAGGGCCTGTCGAGCCTCGCGCCCGGCGCGCGCGTGCTGCCGGCGCTCGCTGCTGGCCGCCGCGACCGGCTCGCGCTGCTGCCGCCGTGGCATGGCCTGCCCTGGCCGCGTATGCGTCGGTGGCCGCGCTGCTGGCCGGCGGCGTGGCGCTGGTGCCCGGCGCCGTGCAGTTGCTGCTCATCGGCCGCGCCGGCGCGGCGAGCAGCGCGTTGCTGCTGCTGGCCCGCCAGCGCGCGCGCCACCAGCGTCACACCGTCAGCGCGGCTGTGGCCGGCGTGGTGGCGAGCGTGGCGTTGTCGGTCGCGCTGCTGGTGATGGTGGGCAGCTTCCGCGACGCGGTGTCGGCCTGGCTCGACGGCGTGCTGCCCGCCGAGCTGTATCTGCGCACGGTAGGTGGCCCGTCCGCTGCCGACAACAACACGCTGCCGGCGACCTTCGCTGCGCAGGCGGCGGCGATTCCCGGCGTCGCGCGCGTGCGCGCGTCGCGCGTGCACACGCTGTCGCTCGACCCCGGGCGACCGGCGCTGACGTTGATCGTGCGGCCGGTCGACGACGGCGCCAACGCGCTGCCGTGGCTCGGCAGCGTGCACTGGCGCGGCGACGATGCAGTGTTCGTCAGCGAGCCGGCGGCGGCGCTGTATGGCTGGAAGGTCGGCGATCGCATCGAGCTGCCGCTGCCGGCGCGCACGCGGCCGTTGCGCGTGGCCGGCATCTGGCGCGACTACGCGCGCCAGTTCGGCGCGCTGGTGATCCAGCCCTCGGTGTGGCGGCAAGGCGGCGGCGACGACCGACTCAACGAGGTGGCGCTGTGGCTGGCACCGGGCGCCGACCTCGGCACGGTGAGCGAACAACTGCGCCGCCTCGCAGGCGACGTGCCGGTTGAAACCGCCACCGCCGGCGAACTGCGCGCGCTCTCGCTGCGCATCTTCGACCGCAGCTTCGCGGTCACGCGCTACCTGCAGGTGGTGGCGATCGCGGTGGGCCTGGTCGGCGTCGCGGCGAGCCTGTCGGCGCAGGTGCTGGCGCGGCGCAAGGAGTTCGGCCTGCTGGTGCACCTGGGGCTGACCCGTGCGCAGGTCTTGGCCATCGTCGGCGGCGAGGCTGCCGCCTGGCTGGCCGCCGGCGTGGTGCTCGGCATCGCGATCGGCCTGGCGGTTGCCGTGGTGCTGGTGCACGTGGTCAATCCGCAGAGCTTCCACTGGACGATGCCGCTGCAGATCCCGTGGCTGCGCGTGGCGGCGCTCGGCGTCGTGGTGCTGCTGCTCGGCGTGGCCACCGCCGCGCTGACGGCGCGCCATGCGGCCTCGCACGCCGCGGTGCGCTCGGTGAAGGAGGATTGGTGATGCGCCGCCGCGCGCTGCTGCTCGGCGCCCTGCCCGCGCTGTCGCGCGGACAGTCGGCCGACGACGACGCGATCGTCGCTGGCCGCGCGCTGCGCTGGCCGCGCGACCATGGCGCACACCCGGGCGCGCGCAACGAGTGGTGGTATGCCACCGGTTGGCTCGGCGACGAGGCGGCGCCGATCGGCTTCCAGATCACGTTCTTTCGTCACCGCACCGGCCTGGCACAGACGCTGCCGGGGCGCTTCGCGCCGCGCCAGTTGCTGTTCGCGCACGCCGCGCTGAGCGACATCGCCGCGGGCAGCCACCTGCAGGCACAGTGCACGCAGCGCTGGTCGGGCGACGAAGGCGACGCCGCGTTGCATGCGCTGCGCAGCGACACCGACGTGCGCATCGGCCGCTGGTGGCTGCGGCGCGAAGCCGCCGCCGAGGCCGGCCGCTACCGCGCCGAAGTGGGCGGCGCCGATGCGCCGTTCGCCCTCAGGATCGAACTCGACGCGACACAACCGCTGCTGCTGCAAGGCCAGGCCGGCTACTCGCGCAAGGGCCCGCTGCCGCAGCAGGCGAGCCTGTACTACAGCCTGCCGCAGTTGCGCGTGCACGCGCGCGTCGAGCGCCACGCGCACACGCGCGAGCTGGCCGGCCGCGGCTGGCTCGACCACGAGTGGAGCGACGAGACCCTGCCGCCCGGCGCGGTGGGCTGGGACTGGTGCGGCATCGACCTCGACGACGGCGGCGCGCTGATGGCGTTCAGGCTGCGCCGCCCCGACGGCAGCGCGGTGTGGAGCGGGGGCACGCACCGCAGCGCCGACGGCCGCGTGCGCACCTTCGCCGACGGCGAGCTGCGCTTCACCCCGCAGCGCATCTGGACCAGCCCGGCGACGCAGGCACGCTACCCGGTGCAGTGGCAGCTCGACACGCCGCTGGGCAGCTTCGGCCTGCGCGCGCTGATGGACGCGCAGGAGCTCGACGGCGGCGCGAGCAACGGCGCGGTGTATTGGGAGGGCCTGTCCGATCTCGTCGACGCCGGTGGGCGGCGCGTCGGCCGCGGCTACCTCGAGATGACGGGCTACGCGAAGCCGCTGGTCATGTAGGGCCCGTCCACTCGACGGAGGTGCATGCAGCCTCCCAGCGAAGGCTGGGCAGCGACACGCCGCCGTGCGAACCCGGCCTCATCGGAACTCCAACGTCGCCGACACGATGGTGCCGCGCCACACCGAGCGCCATTGGCCGTCGATGATCCAGCCCACCTCGCCCTCGCCGGGCACCCACACGCCCTGGCGCCTCGAATAGTTGCGGAACAGGCCCTCCCACGCCACCTGCCTGTAGCCGCCGCCGAACGAACCCCAGCGCGCCGGGGTGTAGATGCCGCTGACCTCGTTGTCCGCGTTGAAGCGGAACTCGAGCGAGACCGTCGTCGACCCGCTCGTGAGCGTGGCGACGGCGCGCTGGTCGTCGACGGGCGCCCACGACAGATGCTGCGACGGCAGCAGCGCCGAGGGGCACCACACCGCCTCCGCCAGGAACCGGTGCAGCGCGCCCGAGTTCATCTCGAGGTTGCCGCCGGCGGAGGCGACGGGCAGCGCCGACAGCAGCGCCACCTGGCCCGCACCGCGCCCGCCGATCAACGAGTCGCGCACCTGCACGTGCAGCAGCGGCGCGATCGACGCCCGCGCGGTCCAGACGAACTCGGTGGCCTCGGGGCCGATCACCTGCGAGGCCGTGAACGGCATCCAGGCATAGCGCAGCGGGTCGGTGCGCAGCGTGCCCGTCTGCTCGTAGCGGGCCAGTCGCAGGCCACGGCGATCGGCAGGCAGCGCATGTTCCAGGTAGCGCCGCACGGGTGCGGGCAGCTGCTCGAGTGATTGGCCGGCGCGCGCGGACGCAGGCTCCTGCCGCGCACGGGCCGCGAGGCCATCGACCACCGCGGCACCGATCCGCGCCTGAACGAGCTGCGCCAACCACAGCGCCACGGCCAGGCCGACGACGATGGCCGACGCAAGCTTGGCCCAGGTCGGCATGAGCTTGCTTCGGCCTCGGCGTCGCCCTAGCCTGCGTCGCGATGGCTCTCGGACATGAGCCGCACCGTCGGGCACACCCTGCGCATCTGCAGCGCCAGCTCCGCCTGCTTGCGCTCGGCGACCTCGGCCTTGATCGTGGCCATGTCGAGGGCGCAGATGCTCTTGATCAAGGCGCCCATCTGGGCCGGATCGTGCCTGCCTTCCTGCCGGTAGAGAACGATCTGTTCCCGAAAGATCACCAGTGCGGCGTCGTCGACGACGCCGAACATCGCCGCCAGCGGCACCTCGGCCTGCACATCGACATGGCCCCATTGCACGCGGTCTGCGCCTTGCACTCGTTGCGCCCGATCGACGAAGTCGTCGAGGCGCTTCGAAAACTCGACGACCAGGCAGTCCGATCGAGCAACTGCCGGGTGGAAACTGCCTTGTGCGAGCGGAACGACTCTCATGGTGTGGGCTCCCATACGCAACCGGCCAGGCTGCGATCTGCCGCACGGGCCTCGATCATTCATGCACGTTGCCAACGGACCTGGAACTCGACCTCGTCGGTGTTGCCTTCGCGTTCGTGTTCGACGCTGAATTCGGCATCGGCCGGAACGTACAGGCGCTCGCCGGCGATCTGGATCTCGAATGCCCGGCCAGCCTCCAGCGCGTCGGCCAGTCGCCGCAGCTTCGCGACGAACTCGCGGGCGGAGTAGACCTTCTCGATGTCACGGGTGCGTCTTGCAGGCATCGGGTATCACTCCAAAGAAGCCCGGGCCTTGCCCCGGAGCGCGCAAGTGTCGCCGGAATCCCGCTACTTCGAGGTTTCCCGATGCGCTTCGCCGCTGCGGCGCGGCCGGATCGGCGCCGCGCGCACGCAGTTGCGGCCGGCCTTCTTGGCCGCGTAGAGCGCGAGGTCGGCGTCGTGCACCAGCGCGTCGAGCGTGCGGTCGTCGCCGCCGTACGAGGCGACCCCGACGCTGACCGTGATGCCCACCTTCTCGCCGTGCCAGTCGAGCCGCCCGCCGGCGACGCGCTCGCGGATGCGCTCGGCCACGTCGAGCGCGCCCAGCGGGTCGGTGTGCGGCAGCAGGATCACCAGCTCCTCGCCGCCGAAGCGCGCCATCAGGTCGGTGGTGCGCAGCGTGGCGCGCACCGCGCGCGCCACCGCCACCAGCAGCTTGTCGCCGCACAGGTGGCCATGCAGGTCGTTGATGGCCTTGAAGTTGTCGGCGTCGATCAGCAGCAGCGCGGCGTCCTCGCCGTAGCGCTTGCAGCGCTGCCACTCGCGCTCGGCAATCTCGAAGAAGTAGCGCCGGTTGTGCACGCCGGTGAGCGCATCCTGCGTCGCCAGCACGGCCAGCCGGGCGCGCGCGCGCTCGAGCTGGAACAGCAGCCGCAGCACGACGGCGCCGATGCCGGGCACCAGGATCAACGCCGACAGCGCGCCGATCTGCGCCGCCGCCGCCGGCGAGCCCTTGCCCAGCGCCATCACCAGCAGCGGCGCCAGCATCGCGAAGATCGGCACCAGCACCACCGTCACCAGCATCAGCGCCGGCATGTAGCCGAGCTGCACCAGCGTGCGGCTGGCGCGGGTGATCCAGTCCGACTGTGACGGCAATTCGTGCGACACGGTGGAAGTCATTATCCCCATCCATCACCAACGCGCCATCGCGGCAGCCACCGCGTTCACAGTGCGCGACGGCACACGCCCGACGCGCCCCCCTCATTCGAAGGCCCCACGCTTTCCCCACCTCGGCGCCAGGTCGCACCGGGCTTTGCGCTGATCACACCCGGCCGCAGGGCCGCGCCGCGAGCCCTTGACACGGATATCGGTTTGTCGCTAGGCGGTGGCCGTCTGGGGCCAACACCGCACGCCCTTAGACTGCGGCGATGGCTGTCGATTCCTCCCCTGCCTTGCGCGCTCCGCGCGCCGCCACCCGCGCCGCGGCCGCCAAGGGCTCGGCGCGCTCGCTGTCGGGGCTGCTGCCGTTCCTGCGGCCGTACCGCGGCCGCATCGTGCTGGCGCTGCTCTTCCTGCTCGGCGCCGCGGCCAGCACGCTGGTGCTGCCGGTGGCGCTGAGGTCGCTGATCGACCAGGGGCTGGTCGCCGCCGACCCCGGCCAGCGGGTGATGGCGCTGCGCGAGCACTTCGGCGCGCTGTTCGTCGTCGGCGCCGCGCTCGGGGTGTTCTCGGCGGCGCGCTTCTACATGGTCACCTGGATCGGCGAGCGCGTCACTGCCGACCTGCGCAACGCGGTGTACGGCCACGTGCTGCGCCAGAGCCCCGAGTTCTTCGAGACCACGCAGACCGGCGAGGTGCTGTCGCGGCTGACCACCGACACCACGCTGGTGCAGACGGTGGTCGGCTCGAGCCTCAGCATGGGGCTGCGCAACTCGGTGATGGGCGTCGGCGCGCTGGCGATGCTGATCGTCACCAACCCCTACGTGATGACGCAGGTGCTCGGCATCCTGGTGCTGGTGGTGCTGCCGTCGCTGTATTTCGGCCGCCGCGTGCGGCGGCTGAGCCGCGCCAGCCAGGACCGCGTGGCCGACGCCAGCGCCATCGCCGCCGAGGTGCTCAACGCGATACCCGTGGTGCAGGGCTTCGCGCAGGAGCCGCAGGAAACGCAGCGCTTCGCGCGCTCGACCGAGGAGGCGTTCGACACTGCGCGCCGGCGCACGGCGGTGCGCTCGGTGCTGGTGGCCTTCATCATCAGCGCCACCTTCGGCGCGCTGCTTTGGGGGCTGTACCAGGGCACGCAGGCGGTGCTCGGCGGGCGCATCACCGCCGGTCACCTCGGTCAGACGGTGGTCTACGTGATCATCCTGGTGTCCAGCGTCGCGGTGCTGTCCGAGGTCTACGGCGATCTGCTGCGTGCCGCCGGCGCCACCGAACGGCTGATGGAACTGCTGGCGGCGCGCTCGCCGGTGGCCGACCCGGCGATGCCGCGCGCGCTGCCGGCGGCGCGCGGCGGCTCGGCGCTGGCCTTCGAGCAGGTGGGGTTCAGCTACCCGTCGCGGCCGCAGCACGCCACGCTGCGCGACGTGTCGCTGCAGGTGCAGCCCGGCGAGACGGTGGCCGTGGTGGGCCCGAGCGGCGCCGGCAAGAGCACCCTGTTCCACCTGCTGCTGCGCTTCTACGACGCCGGCAGCGGTGTCGTGCGGCTCGACGGCGTGCCGGTGCGCGAGCTGAAGCTCGCCGACCTGCGCGGCCGCATCGGCCTCGTGCCGCAGGACAGCACCGTTTTCTCGACCACCGCGATGGAGAACATCCGCTACGGCCGCCCAGACGCCAGCGACGCCGAGGTGATGGCCGCCGCACGCGCGGCGTTCGCGCACGATTTCATCGCCGCGCTGCCCGAGGGCTACGCGAGCCACCTCGGCGAGCGCGGCGTGCGGCTGTCGGGCGGCCAGCGGCAGCGCATCGCGATCGCGCGCGCGATGCTGAAGAACCCGCCGCTGCTGCTGCTCGACGAGGCCACCAGCGCGCTCGACGCCGAGAGCGAGCGCATGGTGCAAGCCGCGCTCGAGGCGGCGATGAAGCACCGCACGACGCTGGTGATCGCGCACCGGCTGGCCACCGTGCAGCGCGCCGACCGCATCGTGGTGCTCGACGGTGGCCGCATCGTCGAGACCGGCCGCCACGCCGAGCTGGTGGCGCGCGGCGGGCTCTATGCGCGACTGGCGGCGATGCAGTTCGACCTCGAGCCGGCCGGCGAAGCGGTGCGCTCCTAGAATTCGCCCGCCATGACCTCGCCGCGCCCGATCCGCTCGCAGTACGAGGACTTCATGCGCCACGTGTTCGAGCACGGCGCGCTCAAGGCCGACCGCACCGGCACCGGCACGCGCAGCTTGTTCGGCCACCAGATGCGGTTCGACCTGCGCGAGGGCTTCCCGCTGGTCACCACGAAGAAGGTGCACTTCAAGAGCATCGCGCTCGAGCTGCTGTGGTTTCTGCGCGGCGAGTCCAATGCCAACTGGCTGCGCGAGCGCGGCGTCACCATCTGGGACGAGTGGGCCAAACCCGATGGCGAACTGGGGCCGGTGTACGGGGTGCAGTGGCGAAGCTGGCCCACGCCCGACGGCGGCCACGTCGACCAGATCGCGCAGGTGGTGCGGCAACTGAAGACCGACCCCGACTCGCGGCGCATCATCGTCAGCGCGTGGAACGTGGCCGATCTGCCGAAGATGGCGCTCGCCCCGTGCCACGCGTTCTTCCAGTTCTACGTGGCGCCGGCCGAGCAGCCGGGAGCCCAGCGGCGCCTGAGCTGCCAGCTCTATCAGCGCAGCGCCGACATCTTCCTCGGCGTGCCGTTCAACATCGCCAGCTACGCGCTGCTGACACACCTGCTGGCGCAGCAATGCGACCTCGACGTCGGCGACTTCGTCTGGACCGGCGGCGACTGCCACATCTACAGCAACCACGTCGAGCAGGTCGCGACGCAGCTCGCACGCCAGCCGTTCGCCTACCCGGTGCTGCGGCTGAAGCGCTGCCCGCCGTCGATCTTCGACTACGCGTACGAGGACTTCGAGCTGCTCGAGTACGAAAGCCATCCGGCGATCAAGGCGCCGGTGGCGGTGTAAAGCTTCGGCTGGCGCGGCCTACGCGCCGAGGTAGGCCCTCTGCACCTCGGGGTCGACCGCCAGCGCCTTGGCGCTGCCCTCGCGCACGACGCGGCCGGTCTCCATCACGTAGCCGCGGTCGGCCACCGACAGCGCCGAGAACACGTCCTGCTCGACCAGCAGCACGGTGACGCCCTGCTCGCGGATCGCGGCCAGCACGTCGAGCAGCTCGTCGACGATCACCGGCGCCAGGCCGAGGCTCATCTCGTCGACCATCATCAGCCGCGGCGACGCCATCAGCGCGCGGGCGATCGCGCACATCTGCTGCTCGCCGCCCGACATGCTGCCGGCGAGCTGGCGGCGCCGCTCGCCGAGCACCGGGAACAGCGCGTAGTTGCGCTCCAGCGCGTCGCGGACCGCTGCCAAGTCGCCGCGCCGGTAGGCGCCCATCAGCAGGTTCTCCTCGACCGTCATGCGGTCGAACAGCTGGCGCCCCTCGGGCACCTGCACCATGCCGAGCGCGAACACCTCGTCGGCGTCGAGCCCGGCCAGCGACCGGCCGTCGAAACGGATCTCGCCGTGCCAGGCGATGAGCTGCGACAGCGCGCGCAGCAGCGTCGTCTTGCCCGCGCCGTTGCTACCGACCAGCGCCACGATCTCGGCGGCGCGCACGTCGATCGACACCTCGCGCAGCACGCTCATCTCGCCGTAGCCGGCGACGAGGTTGCGCACTTCGAGCAGCGGTGCGCCCTCTGGTCGCGCCGCGGTCACCCGGCTCCCCTTTGCGCCGCACGCTGCGCGTTGTGCGCCCGAGAACGGCCAAGTGCGCTCACGTCGCAGCCACCTTGCGCCGGCCGAGGTAGGCCTCGACCACGCGCGGGTCGGCGAGCACGTCGCGCGTCGGGCCGTCGGCGATCTTCTCGCCGTGGTGCAGCACCAGCGTGCGATGCGCGAGGCTCTGGATCGCCTTCATCACGTGCTCGATCACCAGCAGGCTGATGCCGCGCGCGTTGATCTTGCGGATGACCTCGATCACCTCCTCGATCTCGACGTGGTTCAGCCCCGCCATCACCTCGTCGCACAGCAGCAAGGTGGGCTGCATCGCCAGCGCCTTGGCCAGCTCGAGCCGCTTGCGGTCGGGCCCCCCGAGCGCGTCGGCGCGCTGCTCGATGCGCTGCCCCAGGCCGACGAATTCGAGGCACTCGCGTGCCCGCTCGCGCGCGCGGGCGAGCCGGTGCTCGCCGCCGCGGTTGCCGAACATGGCGCCGATGGCCACGTTCTCGAGCACCGTCAGGCCCGGGAACGGCTTCATCACCTGGAAGGTGCGGCCGATGCCGAGGTGCGCGCGCCGGTAGGCGGCCAACTCGAGGATCGGGCGGCCCTGGAAGCGCAGCTCGCCCGCGTCGGCCTCGAGCGTGCCGCTGACGAGGCCGATCAGCGTCGTCTTGCCCGCGCCGTTGGGGCCGATCAGGCCGAGGATCTCGCCGCGGGCGATGTGGAAGCCAACGGCGTTGACGGCCACCAGCCCGTGGAAGCGCTTGGTGAGCTGGTGCGCCTCGAGGATGGGCTGGTCGTCGCCCACACGCGCACGGTCGTGCGGCGCGCCGGGGTTCGGCGGCGAGTCGGAGCGCTCGGGCGCGATCACAGCCGGTGCGCCCTGACGTTCTCGACGAAATAGCGCCAGCCGCTGCTGCGCAGCCGGCGCATCACGTCGGCCAGGCCGCGCGGCATCAGCACGACGGCGACCACGATCACGACACCGAAGAACAGGCTGGCGACGCTCGTCACCTTGGCCGCCAGCACCTCGGAGACCGTCGACAGGATGAGCGCGCCGACCACCGGCCCGAGCACGCTGCCCGGCCCGCCGAACACCGCCATGATGATCATCTTCACGTTCAGCGAGATGTCGAACACCCCGGCCGGGTCGATGAAGGTGATGTAGTAGGCGTAGATGCCGCCGGCCAGCGACGTGAAGCCCGCCGACAGCGCGAAGGCGAACACCTTGTACAGCGTCGTGTTGACGCCCATCGCCGCTGCGGCGTCCTCGTTCTCGCGGATCGCGATCAGCGCATAGCCGAAGCGGCTGCGCGACAGCCACCAGACGACCAGCGTCACCGCCACCAGCAGCGCCAGCGCCAGCTCGTAGAACAGCGTTTCGCTCTTCAGCAGCGGCAGCACGAGGCCGACGTTGCGCCCGGCGATCTCGACGTTGGAGACGATCGCCGTCATCACCTGCGCCAAGCCGAGGGTGGCGATCGCGAAGTAGTGGCCTTTCAGGCGCAGCACCGGCACGCCGAGCGCGAACGCGAAGGCCAGCGCCAGCGCCAGCCCGAGCAGCAGCCCGATCGAGAACGGCAACTGGTACTGCGCCATCGCGATGCCCACGCCGTAGGCGCCCAGGCCGAAGAACACCGAGTTGCCGAACGACGGGTAGCCGGTGTAGCCGCCGAGGATGTTCCAGCCCTGCGCCAGCACCGCGAGGATCAGCACGCTGATGCCGAACTGCGTGAGCACCGGGTCGCCGGCCAACGGCAGCGCCGCCAGCAGCGCCACGACCACCGGCGCGAGCACGCCCAGCCAGCGCCACATCTTCATGCCGTGCGCCCCAGCAGCCCCGTGGGCCGCACGATCAGCACCACCACCAGCAGGCCGAAGCTGATCGCGTCCTTGTAGGTCGGCCCGATGTAGAGCGCGGTCAGCGACTCCACCACGCCGAGGAAGAGCCCGCCGACGATCACGCCCAGCGGGTTGTCGAGCCCGCCGATGATGGCGATGACGAACGACTTCGCGGTGAGCGCGCCGCCGATGTAGGGGTTGATCTGCGACACCGTGCCGTAGAGCCCGCCGGCGACGCCGGCAAGCGCGGTGCCCAGGCCGAAGGTGAGCGCGTAGATGCTGCGCGGCGCCACGCCGTAGAGCCGCGCGGCGACCAGGTTCTGCGCCGCGGCGCGGATGCCGCGGCCGATGCGGCTGCGCGTCAGGAACGCCCACAGCGCGAAGGTCAGCGCGCAGGCGATCAGGAACGCAACCAGTTGCAGGTAGGGGATCGTGATGCCGCCGACACTGAAGTTCGATCCCGCGTAAGACGGGTTGATGGTGCGGAAGTCGGCGCTGAAGACCAGTTGCGCGAGGAAAGTCAACACCACTTCGAGGCCGAAGGTGATGAGCAGCGTGTTGAACATCGGCGCCCGGATCACGAGATTCAGGATGCCGCGCTGCACCGCATAGCCGATCACGAACAGCACGGCGGCGGCCACCGGCAGCGCGACGAAGGGGTCGATGTGCAGGTAGGTGAACAGCGCCCAGGTCACGTAGGCGCCAACCATGATGAAGGCGCCGTGCGCGAGGTTGACGATGTTGAGCACGCCCCACACCAGCGCCAGCCCGAGCGCCATCAGGGCGTAGAGCCCGCCCAGCAGGATGCCGCTGAGCAGAACCTGCCAGAGCAGCAGCACGGGTGGTCAGGAACGGGTGTTCACGTCGGCGACGAGGCGGCGCACCCGCACTGCGTTCCTGCTGCAGGTGTGGCGCACCATCACCTGGGCTCTAGCGCGAGCCCCAATCGGGCATCGGGTAGCGCAGCTTGCCGATGAAGCCCTTGGGGCCGTAGATCGGCACCACCTTGCCGTCTTGCACCTGCACCATCGTCTGCGGCAGGCTGATCTGCCCGGTCGGCCCGAAGGCGATCGTGCCGTAGAGGCTGTCGAAGTTCAGCTTGGCCAGGGCGTCGCGCACCTTCTTGGGATCGGTGCTGCCGGCGGCCTCGACCGCCTTGACCACCGCCTCGATCACCGCGACGCCGGAGGCGGCGTGGTAGTCGGGGTCGTAGCCGTACTTGGCCTTGTACTCGGCGGCGAACTGCGCTGCGTCGCCGAACCACTGGTCTTTCAGGGCCTTCGACGGCAGCCAGGCGGTCATGCCGCTGGCGTCTTCGGCGTCATGGCCGAGTGCCTGACGGAAGTCGGCACTCGGCACGCCGACGGTGAACGAGTAGAGCTTCGGGCTCACGCCGAGACTCTTGGCCTGGCGGATGAAGTTCAGCGCCTCGGTCTCGTGGCAGGCGACCAGCACCACGTCGACGCCCGTGCTCTTGATGCGCGACAGCAGCGCGGTGAAGTCCGAGGCGTTGCTGCTGTAGCGCTCGTCGATCACCGTCTTCAGCCCCGCCTTGTCGAGCAGGCCGCGCGTGCCCTTGGCCACCGAGACGTCGAAGGCGTCGTCGGCGTACAGCAGCGCAACCGTCTTGGGTTTGGGCTCGAGCTTGACCATCGCGTCGATGGTGCTGCCGAAGTACTCGCTGGCCGCCGGCAGGGTGCCGAAGATGTACTTGTAGCCGCGCGCGTAGATCTGGTCGGACGCGCCACCGCCCTGCACCATCGGCACCTGGTTCTTCTCGGAGATCGCCGAGTCGGCGAGCACGAAGTTGCTCGCGAACGGCCCGAGCAGCAGGTCGACCTTGACCTGCGACAGCAATTGCACGTACTGGCGCACGCTCAGGTTGACGTCGGACTGGTTGTCGAGCACGGTCAGCGCCAGCTTGCGCTGGGTGCCAGCCACCTTCACGCCACCGGCCGCGTTGATGCGGTCGATCGCGAACTGGTAGGCGTCCTTGTAGTAGCGCCCGGTGTTGGCCAGCGACCCGGTGAGTTGCACCGAAGCGCCCAGAGATATCGTCGTCGGCGCCGCAGGCGCGGCGCCGGAGGCGACCGCCAGGCTCGCCGCCACCGCGGCCAGCCGGAGGGAGGAAAGAAGTCTGTTCATTGCGAGCTCCAAGAAAACGAGCGCCGCATCGCGCCGATCGACGCGAGCCGGCGGAGTGAGCCGATTCGTGCATGGACAGCAAGAAGCACGGAGATATATCGTATCACGATACATTCTGCGGCGCACGCTGGGCCAGCGGACCGGCCGGCAGGCCGCCCCGAAAGCACCAGCCACCGGCGGCCGGCGCCCCGTCACGAAAGGCGACGGTGCGGCGTGTACCGTCGAACGTCTTGTGACAGGCCCGGTGCGCCCACCGCCGCAGAATGCGCCCGCCCGCTGCGCCAGCGATCGAGGGAGGCACGCATGAGGCCAGAAACGAACCGCAATGCCGACTGGTTCCCGCTCGTGGTGTCGCTGTGCGCGATGCTCGCCGCCTGCGGTGGCAACGACGGGCCGGCCAACGCGCCGCCGGCGCCGGTGATCGCCTCGCCCGCGAGCAACGCGACCTTCAAGGCTGGCGACACCTTGAGCTTCGCCGGCAGTGCCAGCGACGCCGAAGACGGCACACTGCCCGCGGCCAGGCTGACATGGTGGGCCGACCTGCACCACGACACCCACACGCACCCGTTCGTGCAGGAGACCACCGGCGGCAGCGGCAGCGCGACGATTCCCACCCGTGGCGAGACCTCCGACAACGTCTTCTACCGCTTCCACCTGCGGGCCACCGACAGCGCCGGGCTCAGCACCGAGGTGACGCGCGACGTGATGCCGCAGAAGGCGCGGGTCACGCTGGCCACCCAACCAACGGGCCTGAGGCTCACGCTCGACGGCCAACCGCTGACCGCACCCCACACCTTCACCGGCGTGGTCGGCATCGAACGCGACCTCGGCGCGACGAGCCAGACCCTCGACTGCCGCAGCTACCAGTTCAGCAGTTGGAGCCCTGGCGGCGGCGCAGCAACGAGGACCATCGCCACGCCGGCCACCGACACCACCTACACCGCCACCTTCGTCGACAACGGGCCGAGCACCAACGCACCGACGGTGGCGCTGACGGCGCCGGCCAACAACAGCAGCGGCACGGTCGGGGCACCGCTCACAATCAGCGCCACCGCGAGCGACGGCGACGGCACGATCGCCGGCGTGCAGTTCTTCGACGGCAACACCGCGATCGGCGCTGCCGACACCACGGCGCCGTACTCGTTGAGCTGGACGCCGCAGTCCACCGGCAGCCACGCGCTGACCGCACGCGCCACCGACAACTGCGGCGCCGTCACCACCAGCACCGCAGTGACCGTGACCATCAACCCGCCGGGCAGCGACACGCAGCCGCCGACGGTGTCGTTCGCTGCGCCGGCATCGCTGGCCGACGGCATCACCGGCACTCTGGAGATCACGGCGAACGCCAGCGACAACGTGGGGGTCGCGAGCGTCGAGTTCCAGGTCGACGGCGTCGGCGTCGCCAACGACGCGGCATCGCCCTACGGTGCCAGTGTCGACACCAATGCCTACGCGTCGGGACAGCACGTGCTGCGCGTGCGTGCCGGCGATGCGGCAGGCAACTGGTCGGCGTGGGTCGCGCGCACCGTCCGCTTCGGCGGCTCGCGCACGGCGCCCGCGGGCTTCACGCGCAACACCGGTTTCGTGAGCGGGCTGTCCAACGCCACCGCGATCACGCAACTGCCCGACGGGCGACTGCTGATCGCGCAGCAAGGCGGCACGCTGCTGGTTCGCGACAGCAGCGGCGCGGCGTTAGGCACGATGCTGACGCTGAGCGTCGACAGCGTCGGCGAGCGCGGCCTGCTCGGCGTGACGCCGCACCCCGGCTTCGCGAGCAACGGCTACCTCTACGTCTACTACACGACCCCATCGGGCGGCATTCACAACCGCATCAGTCGCTTCACCGTCAGCGGCAACACGGCGAGCAACGAGTCGGTGCTGGTCGACCTGCCGGCGCTTTCGGCCAGCAACCACAACGGCGGTGCCCTGCACTTCGGCAGCGACGGCAAACTGTACGTCGGTGTCGGCGAGAACGCGGTGCCATCGCGCGCCGCCGACCTCGCGTCGGTGTTCGGCAAGATGCTGCGCTTCAACGACGACGGCACGATCCCGACCGACAACCCCTTCTACGACTCGCAGAGCGGCCTGGCGCGCGCCGTCTGGGCCTACGGCCTGCGCAACCCGTTCACCTTCGCCGTGCGCACCAGCGACGGCCGCATCCACATCAACGACGTCGGCCAGAGCGCCTGGGAAGAAATCAACCTCGGTGTGGCCGGCGCCAACTACGGCTGGCCATCGACGGAGGGGCCGACCAATGCGGCCGGCATCACCGGGCCGCTGTTCGCGTTCGACCACAGCAGCGGGGCCGACAACGTCGCCGGCTTCTTCAGCGGCTGCTCGGTGGTCGGCGGCGCGTTCTACCCCGATGCCGGGCCGTTCCCGCAGGCCTATCGCGGCAGCTATTACTTCACCGACTACTGCACGCCGGTGGTCGGCCGCCTCGACCTTGCCAGCGGCAACGTCGCCTACGCGTTCGGCAGCGTGCCCGGCTCACCGGTAGGGATGACGGTGGCCAGCGACGGGGCGCTGCTGGTGCTGACGCGCTCGGCCGTGGTGCGCTTCACGGCGCCTTGAAGACGGCCGCGGCAGGCCGTGCGGCGACAATGCGCGCCTGGTGTCCGAACGCCCTTTCGATCTCGTGCTGGTGGCCGCCGTCGCGCGCAACGGCGTGATCGGCCGCGGCGGCGCACTGCCGTGGCACCTGGCGGCCGACATGCAGCATTTTCGCGAGGTCACGCGCGATGGCCCGGTGGTGATGGGCCGCCGCACCTGGGATTCGCTGCCGCCGCGCTATCGGCCGCTGCCGGGGCGCAGCAACATCGTGGTCACCCGCCGTGCCGGCTGGAGCGTCGAAGGTGCCCAGGCGGCACCGTCGCTGGCCGCCGCGCTGCGGCTGGCGCAACTGCGGCTGGGCCCGAGCCGGCGGGTGTTCGTGATCGGCGGTGCGCAGCTCTACCGCGACGCACTGCCGCTGGCCGACGTGCTCGAGCTGACCGAGATCCATGCCGACGCCGCCGGCGACACCCACTTCCCGTTCTGGGACCGCAGCGCATTCGACGAGGTGAACCGCCTCGCGCAGCCGGCCGACGACGGCGTGGCGTTCGATTTCGTCACCTATCGGCGCAAGCGCTGAGGCTTTTCGACCGGCCCGGCGAAGGTCCCGGCCGGCCCGCGAGGCCGCAGCAGCGCCCTCCCTCACCGCCGACCCGCGGGGGCCGGCAGGCACCCGAGCCCGGGTTTGCCGCCGCGGCCGGCTCGCGCCGCCGTGTTAGATTGCCTAAGTGGCAAACGAACACCCCGCCGGCGACGAGTCGCGCGCGCGCAGCACGCATGGCGCCCGCCCTGCGCGCAACGGGGGCGGCAGCGCTGCCGTTGGCGCCGATGGCATCGACGCATCGCTGGCCTGCGCGCGCCAGGTGCTCGATGCGGTGCCGCTGCTGATGCGCGAGATCCGCTGCGAGATGCGGCAGTCGGCATCGGCGGCGCTGTCGGTGCCGTTGTTCCGCGCGCTGATCTTCGCTCACGTCAAACCCGGCGGCAGTCTGACCGAGCTGGCCGCACACCTGGGCGTCACGCTGCCCACCGCGTCGGTGACGGTGGCCAAGCTGACCGCGCGCGGCCTGATGCGCGCGCCGCGCGAAGACGGTGGCCTGCGCCGGCGCACGCTCTATCTCTCGCCGCGCGGCCAGCGCGTGGTTCGCAATGCGCGCGAGCACACCGTCAAGGCGCTCGGCGCGCGCCTGCAGGCGCTGCCCGTCGGCCAGTTGCAGGCGCTGCAGCACGGCCTGGCCGCCTTGTCGGACCACGTCGCCGCAAGCGGCGATCATCCGTAGACCCTGCTGACCAAGACCAAGAATGCATCCGAAGCGCTGGACCCTCGGCATCGTGGCGATCGCGCTCGGCGCGCTGGCTTTCGGGGCGTACCGCTGGCTGCCGCGCGCCGACACACTGGCCGCGGCCGACTCCGCGGCATCGGCGGCACACGCCACGCAGACCGTCAGCGTGTTCGCCGCACAGCAGCGCGACGTGCCGGTGGTGGTCGAAGCGGCCGGCACGGTGGTGTCGCTCGACACGGTCGACGTGCGCCCGCAGGTGTCGGGCAGCGTGTCGGAGGTGGTGGTGCGCGAGGGCCGCTTCGTGAGCCGCGGCGAAGTGCTGTTCCGGCTCGACGACCGCGCACACCGCGCCGACCTCGAACGCGCCAGCGCGCAGTTGCTGCGCGACCAGGCGACGCTCACCGACCTGAACCGCCAGCTCACGCGCGCGCAGGATCTGCGCGCGCAGAACTTCATCGCGCAGAGCGCCGTCGATACGGTGCTGGCGCAGGTCGAGGCGCAGCGCGCCGCCGTTGCCGCCGACCAGGCCGCGGTGCGCGCTGCGGAGGTATCGCTCAGCTTCGACACCATCGCCTCGCCGCTCGCCGGGCGCGCCGGTGCGGTGACGATCTATCGCGGCAGCCTGGTGCAGCCGACGGGCGCGCCGATGGTCACCATCAGCCGCATCGACCCGATCGGCGTCAGCTTCACGCTGCCCGAGGCGCAACTCACCGCGGTGCTGCGCGCCAGCGGCCTGCAGCAAGGCGCCGCGGCGCCGCGCGGTGCCGCGACGGCGGCGAGCGCGCAAGCGCGTGCGGGCGCAGGCGGCGGCGCCTTCGCGGTGCTGGTGCCCGACGCCGAGCGCGGCCGGGCCGGCGGCACCGGCGACCTGCTCGGCCGCATCACGTTCGTCGACAACGCGGTCGACACCGCCACCGGCACCATCCGCGTCAAGGGCGAAGTGCCCAACGCGTCGCACCGGCTGTGGCCGGGCCAGTACGTCACCGTGCGCATGACGCTGCGCACGATCCCCGGCGCGATCGTGATCCCGCAGAGCGCGCTCATCATCCGCGGCAGCGAGCGCACGGTGTACGTGGTGAAGGCCGACACCACGGTCGAGCCGCGCCCGGTGCAACCGCGCTACAACGACGCTGAATCCGTGGTCGTCGAAGGCCTGCAGGCCGGCGAAAAGGTGGTCGTCGAGGGCAAGCAGAACCTGCGCCCGGGTTCGACGGTGCGCGAAACCCCCTACGCACCGCCGCGGCGCGCGCCGGCTGGCCAGCGCCCCAACGGCCCCGCTGGCAGCGCGCCGACCGGAGCTTCGCTGTGAACCTGCACTTCACCGAGGTGTTCATCCGCCGTCCGGTGATGACGGTGCTGATCAACATCGCGATCGTGCTGGCCGGCGTGGTGGCGCTGAAGGATATTCCGGTGGCAGCGCTGCCGCGCTACGACACGCCGGTGATCCAGGTGGCCGCGTTCCTGCCGGGGGCGTCGCCCGAGACGATGGCCAGCTCGGTGGCACTGCCGCTGGAGAAGCAGTTCTCGACCATCGCGGGGCTGACGACGATCAGTTCGACCAACACGCTGGGCGCCAGCAGCATCGTGCTCGAGTTCGACCTCTCGCGCGACATCGACGCCGCGGCAGTCGACGTGCAGGCGGCGCTGCTGCGCGCGCAGCGCACCTTGCCGGCGGAGATGACCACGCCGCCGTCGTACCGCAAGGTCAACCCGGCCGATTTCTCGGTGCTGATCATCTCGCTGCGCTCGCCGTCGATGAGCCTGGCGGAGCTGAACAACTACGCCGAGAACCTGATCTCGCCGTCGCTGTCGACCATCGACGGCGTCGCGCAGGTGCAGGTGTGGGGGCAGAAGCGCTATGCGGTGCGCATCCGCGCGCGGCCCGAGGCGCTGACCGAGCGCAACCTCACGCTCGACGAGCTGCGCGCCGCGGTGTCGGCGGCCAATGCCAACACGCCGGTGGGCGTGCTCGACGGTCCGCGCCAGACGCTGACGGTGCAGGCCAATCGCCAGCTCACGAACGCGCGCGAATTCGCCGACATCATCGTCGCCAACCGCGGCGACGCGCCGGTGCGGCTGCGCGACGTGGCCGACGTGCAGGACAGCTTCGAGACCGTGAAGACGGCCTCCACCTTCAACGGCGAACCGTCGATCACGCTGGGTGTGATGCGCCAGCCCGACGCCAATACGGTGCAGGTGGTCGATCGCGTCAAGGCCACGCTGCCG
This sequence comes from Ideonella sp., assembly GCA_015075545.1. Taxonomy (GTDB): domain Bacteria; phylum Pseudomonadota; class Gammaproteobacteria; order Burkholderiales; family Burkholderiaceae_C; genus JAEUPI01. The sequence goes on from JABTUC010000001.1 coordinate 1,128,844, forward strand.
CGGCTGCAGGCGCAATTGCCGGCGTCGGTATCGATCACCCCGTTCAGCGACCGTTCGCAATCGGTGCGCGATGCGCTGCACGACGTCAACCTCACGCTGGCGCTGACCATCGTGCTGGTGGTGCTGGTGATCTTCCTGTTTCTGCGCCGCGTATCGGCCACCGTGATCCCGGCGCTGTCGCTGCCGGTCTCGCTGATCGGCGCGCTGTCGCTGCTGTACCCGCTGGGCCACAGCCTCGACAACGTCTCGCTGCTGGGCATCACGCTGGCGGTGGGCCTGGTGGTCGACGACGCGATCGTGATGCTCGAGAACATCGTGCGCCACGTCGAGGACGGCATGGCGCCGTTCCAGGCCGCCATCAAGGGCGCGCGCGAGATGGCGTTCACGATCATGTCGATCTCGATCTCGCTGGTGGCGGTACTGATCCCGATCTTCTTCATGCCCGGGGTCATCGGCCTGCTGTTCCACGAGTTCGCGGTGGTGGTGGGGCTGGCGATCCTGGTGTCGGCGCTGGTGTCGCTGACGCTGGTGCCGATGCTGGCCAGCCGCTTCCTGCGCCACCACAGCGCGCGCGAGGAGAACGCGCTCGGCCGCCTGTTCGAGCGCGGCTTCGCGGCGATCCTCAACGGTTACGCCAGAACGCTCGACTGGGCACTCGCGCACCGGGTCTTCATCGGCGGCGTAGCGCTGGGCAGCGTCGTGTTGACCGGCGTGCTGTTCGTGACGATTCCGAAGGGCTTCTTCCCGGAGGAGGACATCGGCCAGATCTTCGTCAGCACCGAGGCCGCCGAGGACATCTCGTTCACCGCGATGGAGGCGCTGCACTACCGGGTGGCCGAGATCATCCGCGCCAATCCGGCGATCGACGCGGTGGGCACGGGCCTGGGCAGCACCGGCTTCGGTGCCAACACGCAGAACACCGGCCGCATCTTCGTGACGCTCAAGCCGCGCAGCCAGCGCCCCCCGGTGGCCAAAGTGATCGACGAACTGCGCCGCCAGGTGCGCGCGGTGCCCGGCATCGCGGTGTACATGCAGCCGGTGCAGAACCTGCGCCTCGGTGGCCGCTCGAGCAAGAGCCGCTACCAGTTCACGCTGCAGAGCGTGAGCGCCGATGCGCTCAACGAATGGGCCAACCGGCTGCAAGCGCGCATGCGTGCCGATCCGCTGTTCCGCGACGTCACCAGCGATTCGCAGCTCGGCGGGCTGCAGGCCTCGCTGGCCATCGACCGCGACCGCGCCAACCTGCTCGGCGTTTCGATGGCCGACCTGCGCAACGCGCTGTACACGGCGTTCGGCGAGCGCCAGGTGTCGTCGATCTACAGCCCGAGCAACACCTACGACGTCATCATGGAGGCGGCCGACGCCGACCGCCAGTTCGAGAACGCCTTCAACCGCATCTACCTGCGCGGCAAGGGCGGCGCGCTGGTGCCGCTGTCGTCGTTCGCGACGGTGCAGCGCACCGTCGGCCCCACCGCGGTCAACCACCAGGGGCAACTGCAGGCGATCACGCTGTCGTTCAACCTGGCACCCGAGGTCGCGCTGGGCGACGCCACGCGCCGGCTCGAGGGCTTCGTGCGCGAGCTGAAGCTACCGCCGTCGATCGTCACCAGCTATGGCGGCGACGCCGCGGTGTTCCAGGATTCGCAGACCGGCCAGGCGATCCTGCTGATCGTGGCGATCGCGGTGATCTACCTGCTGCTGGGCGTGCTCTACGAGAGCTACATCCACCCGCTGACGATTCTCGCCGGGCTGCCGTCGGCAGCGGTGGGCGCGCTGCTGACGCTGACGATCTTCAGGACCGACCTGACGCTGATCGCCACCATCGGCATCCTGATGCTGATCGGCATCGTCAAGAAGAACGCGATCATGATGATCGACTTCGCGCTCGACGCGCAGCGCAACCAGGGCCTGCCGCCGCAAGAGGCGATCCGCCAGGCCTGCCTGCTGCGGCTGCGCCCGATCCTGATGACCACGCTGGCGGCGATGATGGGCGCGCTGCCGATCGCGATCGGCCTCGGCGCCGGGGCCGAGCTGCGCCAGCCGCTGGGCCTGGCGGTGGTCGGCGGCCTGATCGTCTCGCAGGCGGTGACGCTGTACATCACGCCGGTGATCTACCTCGCGCTCGACCGCTGGAGCGGCTCGGGGCCGATCGTCGACGCGCCACCCGCGCGCGCGCAGGCATCGACCGCACGCGCCTGAGCAACGTCCGCGCCCATCTGCGCCCCACGCGCGCGGCCGCTACGATGCGGGGCATGAAGATCGCCACCTTCAACGTCAACGGCATCGGCAGCCGGCTGCCGCGCGTGCTCGAGTGGCTGGCCGAGTCGCAGCCCGACATCGCCTGCCTGCAGGAGATCAAGACCTCCGACGAGACATTTCCCGCGCAGGCTTTCAGCGACGCCGGCTACGGCGCGCTGTGGCACGGTCAGAAGGGTTTCAACGGCGTCGCGGTGCTGGCGCGCGGCGGCACGCCCGCCGAGCTGCACCGCGGCCTGCCGGGCAATGCCGACGATGTTCAGAGCCGCTATCTCGAGGCGCAGGTCGGCGACCTCGTCGTCGGCTCGATCTACCTGCCCAACGGCAACCCGCAGCCGGGGCCGAAGTTCGACTACAAGCTCGCATGGTTCGAGCGCCTGATCGCGCATGCGAAGCCACTCGCGCAGCGGTCGCAGCCGGTGATCCTCGCCGGCGACTACAACGTCGTGCCGACCGACGACCGCGCCGACATCTACTCGGCCGAGTCGTGGCGCGACGATGCGCTGCTGCAGCCCGAGAGCCGCGATGCCTACCAGCGCCTGCTGGCGCAGGGCTGGACCGACGCGCTGCGCCACCTGCATCCCGGCGAGCCGATGTACACGTACTGGGACTACTTCCGCAACCGCTGGGAGCGCAACTCGGGCCTGCGCATCGACCACCTGCTGCTCAACGCGGCCGCGACGGCGCGGCTGGCGCAGGCGGGAGTCGACCGCGCGGTGCGCGGGCGCGACAAGCCGAGCGACCATGCGCCGGCCTGGGTGATGCTGGGCGCGCCTTGATGCGCAATGCCGCTGCGGCGCAGCGGCGCCCCGCGGCCCTGCGCCCGCTCCAGTGGCCCCGCCGCGCACTGAGACAAGCGTCACACGGCGTCCCATTTGAAGTTCACTTTTAACAATTGGCCGCGCGGCCGACGCTAAGGTTGCGCCATCGCTCGCAGCCGCTGCAACGGCCGCTCCACTGGCAGCCCATCGCGCACCCGTTCATCCATGTCGATCGCCCGCTCAGCCAGCCGCTCCAAGAAGAAGACGATCCGCAAAGGCGGCTTCCACCCGTTGCGCTGGATGCATCGCCTGCTCAGCCGGCCGCTCAAGCTCAAGCGCATCGGCCGGCAATGGCACGTGGTGTTCGACGATTCGCGCCAGCACAGCCCGGGCGCGTCGAAGCCGGCCAGCCGCGGCGAGGCGCTGCGCCTGTCGCACCTCGCGCTGCAGGCGCTGCTGCACGAACATCGCGACGTGCGCCACGTGCTGCCGCACCTGCTCCACCTCGAGCAGGCGCTGTCGCGCGCCGGCTCACGCGCACTGATCGAGTTGCCGCTGAAGGTGCTGCAACGAGCGATGGATCAACTCGACACCATCGAGGCCGGCCAGCAGGCGCAGGCGCTGCTGCCGCTGCGGCTGCGCGTCGAGGAATCGATTCGCCAGCGAACGCCGGTGAACATGCGTGGCGACATCGCCAACGTCGAGGTGCGCGAAACCTCGGTGTCGCAGTACGACGAAGCCGAAGACGAGCTGACCAACCGCATGGCGCTCGACGAGATCTACGCCAGCGCCGCTGCTCCCCTCGGCGAACCTGCCGCCGCCAAGTAACCGCAGCGCCGGGAGGCGGCCTCGCGCGGCGGGGCGCTATTCGTCGAGACCGAGCTCCTGGATCTTGCGGGTGATGGTGTTGCGCCCGATGCCCAGCTTCAGCGCCGCCTCGATGCGCCGCCCGCGCGTGCGCTCGAGGGCCGTCCGGATCAACTGCGCCTCGAACTGCCGCGTCAGTTCACCCCAGACATCGGGCACACCGGCGTCGATCAGACGTTGCGCTTCCTGCGCCAGCCGCGCCAACCAGGCCTCGCTGTCGGGCGCATCGAGCGGCGACGCAAGGCCCACCGCCGGCACTGCTGCCTCGCCGCGCGGTGCGGTTTCGCCGGCCGCCTGCGCCTGCGCGGGCTCGGCCAGCACCTCGGGCGGCAGGTCTTTCGGCTCGATCGACTGCGCGGGCGCCATCACGGTCAGCCAGTGGCACAGGTTCTCGAGCTGGCGCACGTTGCCCGGAAACTCGAACTGCACCAGCCGCTCCATGGCGGCATCGCTCAGGCGCTTGGCCTCGACCCCGAGGTCGTGCGCGCTGCGCGCCAGGAAGGCGCGCGCCAGGCCGGCGATGTCTTCGCGCCGCTCGCGCAACGGCGGCAGTCGCAGGCGGATCACGTTCAGGCGGTGGAACAGATCCTCGCGGAACGCACCGTCCTTGACGCGCTGCTCGAGGTTCTGGTGCGTGGCGGCGATCACCCGCACGTTGGCCTTCAGCGGCTGGTGGCCGCCGACGCGGTAGAACTGGCCGTCGGCGAGCACGCGCAGCAGCCGCGTCTGCAGTTCGAACGGCATGTCGCCGATCTCGTCGAGGAACAAGGTGCCGCCGTCAGCCTGCTCGAAGCGGCCGCGGCGCATCGTTTGCGCGCCCGTGAAGGCGCCGCGCTCGTGGCCGAACAGCTCGGACTCGAGCAAGTCCTTCGGGATCGCCGCGGTGTTGATGGCGATGAACGGCCCACGGTTGCCGTGCTCGCCGCGCGGGCTGTGCCGGTGCAGCGCCCGCGCCACCAGCTCCTTGCCGGTGCCCGACTCGCCGGTGATCAGCACCGTCACGTGGCTCTGGCTGAGGCGCCCGATGGCACGGAACACCTCCTGCATCGCCGGCGCCTGGCCGAGCATCTCGGGCGCGGCGGCGTCAGCGTCGCCGCTGCCCTGCTCGCGCAGGCTCTCGTCGACCGCACGGCGGATCAGCTCCACCGCCTTGGGCAGATCGAACGGCTTGGGCAGGTATTCGAACGCGCCGCCCTGGAAAGACGACACCGCGCTGTCGAGATCGGAGTACGCCGTCATCACGATCACCGGCAGCCCGGGGTGCTGCTGTTTGACCCTGGCGAGCAGCTCGAGCCCCGAGCCGCCGGGCATGCGGATGTCGCTCACCAGCACCTGCGGCGAGTCGGTCTCGAGCGCCGCCAGCACGTCGCGCGGGTTGGTGAAGGTGCGCACGTCGAACTGCTCGCGCGCCAGCGCCCGCTCGAGCACGAAGCGGATCGATTGATCGTCGTCGGCCACCCAGATCGGCTTCATTTCGAGCGGCGGTTGTCGCTGGTACGCAAGGTCATCTCAAGGCAGCGGAATCACGATCCTGAACACCGTGCGGCCCGGCACCGACTCGCAATCGATGGCTCCATGGTGCTGCTGCACGAACGTCTGCGCCAGCGTCAGCCCGAGCCCCGAGCCGCCCTCGCGCCCCGACACCAGCGGAAAGAAGATGCGCTCGCGGATCGACTCGGGCACGCCGGGCCCGTTGTCCTCGACATGCAATTCCAGTGCCAGTCTGCTGCGTTCCTTGCCGATCGTGGTCTGGCGCGCAGCGCGCGTGCGCAGCACGATGCGCGCGTCACCCGCGGCGATGCGCTCGGCCAGCGCGTGCGCCGCGTTCTGCACGATGTTGAGCAGCGCCTGGATCAATTGCTCGCGGTCGCCACGGAACTCGGGCAGCGAGACATCGTAGTCGCGCACGATCGCCAGCCCGCGCGAGAACTCCGCCAGCACCAGCGAACGCACCCGCTCGCACACCTCGTGGATGTTGACGTCGCCCACCACGTGCGGCCGGCGGTGCGGCGCGAGCAGGCGGTCGACCAGCGCCTGCAGGCGATCGACCTCGTGCACGATGACCTCGCTGTACTCGGCCAGCCCGGCCAGCCCTGGGGAGCCGCGGTCATCGTGGCCCGCCGCGGTGCGCGCATCGCGCCGGCCCGACGGTTGGCCCAGCTCCATCGCCAGCAGTTGTGCCGCGCCGCGGATGCCGCCGAGCGGGTTCTTGATCTCGTGGGCCAGATTGCGCATCAGCTCGCGATTGGCCGCGAGCTGCTCGAGCGCCCGCTGCTCGCGGTCTTGCCGCGTCTGTTGCTCGACCTCGAGCATCTCCACCAGCACCGGCTCGGAGCCTTCGCCCCGCCCCGGCCCGGCCTGCGGTTCGACCTGCGTCACGATCACGTGCACCGGCAGCTCGTCGGCGGCCATCGCCGCGCTGCTGCGCCCGAGCGTGGCCTCGAGGCGGCCGCTGGACATCTCGTTGCGCGCCACCGCGAGCAGCGTTTCGCGCAGCGGCGCGGGGTCGACGAAGCGGTCGAACAGGCTGGTGCGCAACAGCGCGCGGCGCGACAGCCCCACCGCCGCCTCGAACCCGCTGTTGACGAACAGCACCGTGCCGTCGCGCTGCACCAGCGCCACCAGCGTGGCCAGCAGGTCGAACGCTTCGTAGCGCTCGCTGCTCATCGCGGCCCCGCTGGCGGCCACGCCGGAGTCGTGCGACGCGCCTCCGAACTGCCGCTCACTGCGGCAGCTTGGCCAACTCGCGCTTGATGGCGGCGACGTCCTCTTCCTTGCGCGTGATCGCCGATCGCATCTCGCCGACGCGATCGAGGTAGCGCTGGTAGTTGCGCTCGTCGCCCTGGCGTTCGGGCTCGCCGTTGTTGTACGCCTTCTGCAACTCGGCCAGCTTCGCTTCCTCGCGCCGCAGTTCGCCCTCGAGAAGCTTGCGCGCGTCGCTGTCGCGCTGGCGCTGCGCCGCCGGGTCGACCTTGCCGTCGCCCCGGGCATCGCCCTTGCCCTCGCGCGAGCCCGATGCCACCGGGGGTGGCTTGGCCGCGGCGGGCTTGGGCATCTGCACGATCGTGATCGGCGCGCCCTCGATGGTGCGGCAGTGCTTGTCCTTGGCCTCCTGCTCGCTGATCTGGTCGGTGTAGAGGACGGGCGGCCCCGGGCAGCGGTAGACGACCCCGCTCTTGGCGGAGCCTTGCGGCCAGGCGGCGCCTGCCGCCAGCAACCACAACACCGCCCAAAACGAATGCTTCATGCCACCGCACTCCCCGGTCCGCAACCGGCCCGCGCCGCAACCGCCAGGCGGCATTGTCGCAAACCGGCGGCCGCCAACGAGAAAGGGACGGCGCACGGGCCGTCCCTTTGACACGATCGGCCGCCTCGAAACGCGGCGCCACCGGGCTCCCTCAGCCTACAGGCTGTAGTACATGTCGAACTCGACCGGGTGCGTGGTCATGCGAAAGCGCGTCACCTCCTGCATCTTGAGGTCGATGTAGGCATCGAGGTAGGTGTCGGTGAAGACGCCACCCTTGGTGAGGAAGGCACGATCCTTGTCGAGGTACTCCAGCGCCTGGTCGAGGCTGCTGCAGACGGTGGGGATCTTGGCGTCTTCTTCGGGCGGCAGGTGGTACAGATCCTTGGTGGCCGCCTCGCCGGGGTGGATCTTGTTCTCGATGCCGTCGAGGCCGGCCATCAGCATCGCGGCGAAGGCCAGGTACGGGTTGCAGGTGGGGTCCGGGAACCGCACCTCGATACGCCGGCCCTTCGGGTTGGCGACGTACGGAATGCGCACCGACGCCGAGCGGTTGCGCGAGCTGTACGCCAGCTTCACCGGCGCCTCGAAGCCCGGCACCAGCCGCTTGTAGCTGTTGGTGCCGGGGTTGGTGATCGCGTTGAGCGCCCGTGCGTGCTTGATGATGCCGCCGATGTAGTACAGCGCGAGCTCCGACAGGCCGGCGTAGCCGTCGCCGGCGAACAGGTTCTTGCCGCCCTTCCACACCGACTGGTGCACGTGCATCCCCGAGCCGTTGTCGCCGACCACCGGCTTGGGCATGAAGGTGGCCGTCTTGCCATAGGCGTGCGCGACGTTGTGGATGATGTACTTCTGCACCATCAGCCAGTCGGCGCGCTGCACCAGCGTGGAGAACTTGGTGCCCAGTTCGTTCTGGCCCATGCCGCCGACCTCGTGGTGGTGCACTTCCACCGGGATGCCCATCTGCTCGAGCAGCAGGCACATCTCGCTGCGCATGTCCTGCATGCTGTCGACCGGCGGCACCGGAAAGTAGCCGCCCTTGACCGACGGGCGGTGGGCCAGGTTGCCGCCTTCGAAGTCCAGGCCCGTGCTCCATGGTGCCTCTTCGGAATCGATCTTCACGAAGCAGCCCGACATGTCGACGTTCCAGCGCACCTGGTCGAAGATGAAGAACTCGGGTTCGGGGCCGAAGAACGCCGAGTCGCCGATACCGCTGCTCTTGAGGTACGCCTCGGCGCGCTTGGCCAGCGAGCGCGGATCGCGCTCGTAGGGTTTGCCGTCGCCGGGCTCGAGCACGTCGCAACTCATGAACAGCGTCGGCTCCTCGTAGAACGGGTCGATATTGGCGGTGGCCGGGTCGGGCATCAGCAACATGTCGGAGGCCTCGATGCCCTTCCAGCCGGCGATCGACGAGCCGTCGAAAGCATGGCCGGAGCTGAACTTGTCCTCGTCGAATGCCGACAGCGGCACCGTCACGTGTTGTTCCTTGCCGCGGGTGTCGGTGAAGCGGAAGTCGACGAACTTGATTTCGTTGTCCTTCACCATCTTCATCACATCGGCAACGGTCTTTGCCATCGGAAATCTCCAGCGGGGGGTGTTGGTGGTTGTGGTGGAGCGGATCTGCGCGCGCTCGCCCGCGGCCCCGGATGGAGCCGCGTGCCGCGCAGCAAGGCGAGTTAAGCAGAAACCATGCCATTGAGCGGCGCGGTCACAGGCCCTCCGTGCGCCGCCCGGGCAGACGATGCCGCACCTGGCCGGTGCGAGCATAGCACCGCGATGGTGCCGGCCCGGGCGTGTTCAGCGCACCAGTTCGGCGCCCATGCGGGCCCCGAGAGCGCCGAGCCCGGCCTTCAATTCGGCAAACGCCGCATCGGTGGCGGCGGCATCGCCCTTGACGCCGAGCTCGATGTGGCGCCCGTGCACCGGGTGATCGATGCTCGGCAGGCTGAACACCTTGACGCCCGGGAAGTCCGCCTCGATGCGCTCCATCAGCGGCGTCAGCGTCGCCTCCATCGAGCCGGTGACGATCAGCGAGCGCTCGACGCGCCGCTGTACGCCGCGCAGCGCGACATAGCGCGTGTCGAGCAGCCACTCGATCATCGGGTGCGCCATCACCGGGAAGCCGGGCACGAAGTGCACGTCGCCGACGCTGAAGCCCGGGATCTTGTTGTACGGGTTGGGAATCAACTGCGCGCCGCGCGGGAAGACGCCCATGTTCAGCCGGTGCTGGTTGTCGGCGCGCTCGGGCTCGAACGGCAAGCCCTGCTCGCGCGCCGTGTCGCGCATGCGCTCGACGATCAGGTCCCTCGCCTGCGGGTGCAGTTCGAGCGGCACGCCGAGCGCCGCGGCGGCGCATTGGCGGGTGTGGTCGTCGGGCGTCGCGCCGATGCCGCCGCAGCAGAACAAGGCGTCGCCGCCGGCGAAGGCGTCGCGCAGCATCGGCGTGATGCGTTCGCGGTCGTCGCCGACGTAGCGCGCCCAGGCGAGCGCCAGGCCGCGCGCCCGCAGCAGCTCGATCACCTTGGGCAGGTGCTTGTCCTGCCGCTTGCCCGACAGGATCTCGTCGCCGACGATCACCAGGCCGAAGTTCATCGCCAGGGCGCGCTGCGCGGCCCTTCGGAGGGCGCCGAGCGAAGCCGGCGGGGTCGCTTCACCGCAGGTTGCCGGTGTGGCCCAGCGAGTAGCGGCCGGGTTGCGGCCACACCGTGAGGCCGTGCGGCTCGGCGCCGACCTTGATCTGCCGCACCTCGCCGCTGGCGGTATCGAACCGGTAGACCGCATCGTCGTAGCGCGCCGCCAGCCACAGCCACCTGCCGTCGGCGCTGACGTTGCCCATGTCGGGGCTGCCGCCGCCGGGAATGCCCCAGCGCGCGACCACCTTGTCGGTGGCGAAATCGATCACCGCGACGCCGCCGTCGCCGAGCTTGGGCCCGTGCACCTGGTGCGAACCGCGGTTGGCCACGTAGAGGTGGCGGCCGTCGCGGCTCGGGTACAGGCCGTGGGCGCCGAGGCCGGTGGGGATGAAGCCGATCTGCCTGAACGTTTCGCCGTCGACGATGTGCACGCCGTCGGCGTGCATGTCGGCCACGTAGTAACGCCTGCCGTCGGGCGAGGCGCGGATGTCCTGCGGCATGCCGCGCTTGGCGGTGCAGATCTCGGTTGCGCCGGGCTCCCAGATCTGGCCGGCCTTGACACGCGGGCCACCGGGCGTCTCCTTGAAGCGCGTGGTGGGCATCTGAAGCTGCAGGTATCCCAGCACCTTGCGTTGTGCCAGATCGATCTTCACCAGCGCGCCCGCGAACTCGCAGGTGAAGATCGCGAAGCGGCCGTCGATCGAGAAGTCGGCATGGTTGACGCCGGGGCAACCGGGCACGTCGATCGAGTACTGCATCGCCATCGTCTGCGGATCGCGGAAGTCGAGTCGCTTGCGCGCCTCGGCCACCACGATGGCCGACTTGCCGTCGGGCGAGTAGTACATGTTGTACGGATCGTCGACCATCACCGCCTGGCCCGGCTTGCCGGTCTTCGGATCGATCGGCGTCAGGCTGCCGTCGGTGCGGCCCTCGGCGTTGTTGGTCACCCACAGCGTGCGCAGATCCCACGACGGCACGATGTGCTGCGGGCCGATGCCGACCTTGAAACGGTCGACCACCTTCATCGCCGCCGGATCGATCACGTAGACATCGTTGGAACGCAGGTTGGGCACGTAGATGCGCTCGAGCGCACCGGTCACCACGGCGCTGAACCTGCCGGCAGCCGTTTCGCTGTACAGGTTGCGCGCATCGGGCACCGGCGGCATGCCCGACACGGTGACGACGGCCGGCGCGGCAGCGCCGGCCTGGGCACGCGCGCCCGGCGTCGCCAGCCAGCCAGCAGCGACCAGCGCGCCCAGTGCCAGCGTTGCCGAAGCCAGCATGGCCGGCCGGCTCACAGAGTCGCCCATACGTCCGATTCCTGCGTGTCAGTGCCTGCTGGAGGATACGCCCGCGGTGCGCTCGCGGATGGCGGCCACCGAGGCAGCCACGATGTGCTCGACGCCGTCGTGACCGAGTTGCGCGCTGGCACGGCGCGGGTCGCCGCTGACGCCATCGACCGGCCGCAGCAACTGCGGCCTCACCAGCGACGCATCGACGGCCCAGGCGAGCGCGGTGTCGGCCAGACCGGCATGCCGCCCGATCTCGCGCGGCGTGTAGCCCTGCGCAGCCAGGGTGGCGCCGAACGCCTGAGCCGCTGCGTAGTACTCGGTCAGCGCCACCACCGAGGAGCCGCCCCACGCGCGGTTGAGCTTGTCGGCCACGCGTTGCAGGCTGCGCTGGTAGCCGCCGTGATCGCCGAGCAGGACGACATGCCGGAAGCCGTGGCGGTGCAGGCTGCGCGCCGCGCCCTCGAGCACCGACTCGAACGCCGCCACCGGCACCGACAGCGTGCCCGCGTAGCGCATGTGCTGCGCCGGCGGGTCGATGGCACCTTCGGGCACGTAGGCGATCACCGGCGCCACCATGGCATCGCCCAGTTGCTCGGCGATGCGCGCGGCGAGCACGCGCACGCGCACGTTGTGCTTGCCCAGCGCGAGGTGCGCGCCGTTCTGCTCGGTGCCGCCGACCGGCACCAGCACGGTCGCGGTGCCGTGGTCGATCAGATCGCGCAGCTCGACCGACGTGAGCTCTTCGAGCTGCACGCTGGCGGCGTGTGCCGGCAGCGCCACGACCACCGTTGCGGCCGCGACCAGCCCAGCCGCGAGCCGGCGCCACTCACTCATCGTCGCCGCCGAGGATGCCTCCCAGCAGACCGCCGGCGCCGAAGCCCGGCAGCATCGAGCCCTCTTCGCGGCTGCCACCGCGCTGCGGCGCCGCGGCGAACACGCGGCTGGCCAGCCGCGAGAACGGCAGGCTCTGCAGCCACACCGTGCCGGGCCCGGTCATGCGCGCCAGGAACAGCCCCTCGCCACCGAACAGCGCGGTCTTGATCTTGCCGACGTACTGGATCTCGAAATTCACGCCCGGCGTGTAGGCGACGATGCAGCCGGTGTCGATGAACAACTGCTGCCCCACCGCCAGCTCGCGCTTGACCACCGTGCCGCAGGCATGCAGGAAGGCGAGGCCGTCGCCGTCGAGCTTCTGCATGATGAATCCCTCGCCGCCGAAGAAGCCGGCGCCGAGCTTCTGCTGGAACGCGATGCCCAGCGACACGCCGCGCGCGGCGCACAGGAACGCATCCTTCTGGCACAGCAGCGTGCCGCCGAGCTGGCGCAGATTCATCGGCACGATCTTGCCCGGGTACGGTGCGCCGAAGGCGACGCGCTGCTTGCCGTTGGCCTGGTTGACGTAGACGGTGGTGAACAGCGATTCGCCAGTCAGCAACCGCTTGCCGGCGCCGAGCAGCTTGCCGAGCAGGCCGCCCTGGTTGCCGCCCGAGCCGTCGCCGAACACCGCTTCCATCGCGATGCCCGGGTCCATGAAGAACATGCTGCCGGCCTCGCCGATCGCCGCCTCGCCGGGATCGAGTTCGACCTCGACGAACTGCATCTCCGAGCCCTTGATCTCGTAGTCCACCACGTCCATCGCCATGCGCATCGCCCCTGTTTGCCGAAAAGCCGGCGCGATGGTAGCGAACTTCGATGCAGCGGCGCGCGCAGGCCGGCAACCCCGCGCCGGCCGTCACGCAGGCATTACTTCGGCAACAGCGGCGCCGGGCCGGCGAGCGCACAGGCCAGCACCATCATGCCCAGCGACGCGAGCACGGCCAGCAGCAGCAGCGCGTGCGTCTGCCATCGTGATGGTTGGCGATGGCGCAGTTCGAAGGTGTCCATCGGGGATTGCCTTGCGGCCCCGCAGCGAGACCGTGCGCGCAACCATAGGCCTCGCGCCGGCGGCGCGCATCCCGCTCAGGAGGGATGGCGCCACATGAACCGAACGCGCGCGGTGCGCAACCGGCACGGTTTCAGTCGTGCCGCAGCAGGTGCGGCAGCGCCTGCACTGCCGTGGCGCGCAGCACCGCGTGAGCCTCGTCGTCGATCTCGCTGGCGTGCGGATTGACGATGGCCACGTACGCGCCGGCGCGTCGCGCGGCCGCAGCCAGCCCGGCGGCGGGCCACACCGCACCCGAGGTGCCGACCACCAGCGCGACGTCGCAACCGCGCGCCGCGCGCTCGGCCGCTTCGATCGCCCCTGGCGGCAGCATCTCGCCGAACCACACCACTGCGGGTCGAACGAGATTGCCGCAGTCGGCGCAGCGCGGCGGGCGGCCCGGCCGCGCCTGCTGGGTGGCGCACCCCGGCGTGCGCGCACAAGGCCCGAGCCAGCGGTCGGCCAGCAGTTCGCCGTGCAGCCGGATGGTGCCGGTGTTGCCGGCGCGCTGGTGCAGGTCGTCGACGTTCTGGCTGACGAGCGTCAGCACGCCGGGGCGGCGGCGCTCGAAAGCGCCGAGCGCGAGATGGCCTGCGTTGGGCTGGGCGGCGCGCACCGCGACGCGGCGCTCGGCGTACCAATCCCACACCGTAGCCGGGTCGGCGCGGAAGCCCTCCTCGCTCGCGAGCTGCGCGGGGTCGAAGCGAGACCATAGCCCCGTGATCGCGTCGCGGAAGGTCGCGATGCCGCTCTCGGCGCTCATGCCGGCGCCGGTCAGCACGAACAGCGAGCGCGCCGCGTCGATGCGCGCGCGCACGGCGTCGATCGGCTGCTCAGACATCGCGCTGCCGCCTCGCCTCGAACAGACACACGCCGGCGGCCACCGAGACGTTGAGGCTCTCGACCGCGCCGTGCATCGGGATGCGCACCAGCGCATCGCAGCTCGAGCGCGTCAGTTGCCGCAGGCCCCTGCCCTCGGCGCCGAGCACCAGCGCCAGCGGGCAGCGCAGGTCGGCCTGGTGGATCGTCTGCGGCGCGTCCTCGGCGGTGCCGACGACCCGGATACCTGCCGCCTTGAGCTCGGCGATGCAGCGCGCGAGGTTGGTCACCATCAGGTACGGCACCGTCTCGGCGGCGCCGCTGGCCACCTTGGCCACGGTGGCGTTGACGGCCACCGCGTGGTCCTTCGGGGCGATCACCGCGTGCGCGCCGGCGCCATCGGCCACGCGCAGGCAGGCGCCGAGGTTGTGCGGATCGGTCACGCCGTCGAGCAGCAACAGCAGCGGCGCGCCCGCCACGTCCTCGAGCACCTCGTCGATCGTGCGCGCCTTGAAGACCGCGTCGACGCGTGCCACCACGCCCTGGTGCCTGTGCGTGCCGCACAGGCGCTGCAGCGTGGCATCGTCGCTATCGATCACGCGCACGCCGGCCTCGTGCGCGCGCGCGACGAACTGGCGCATGCGCGCATCGCGCCGCGCGGCGTCGACGTGCACCTCGCGCACCGACGCCGGCGATGTCTTCAGTCGCACCGTCACCGCGTGGAAACCGAACAGCACCTGACGCGTGGCCATGCGGCGATGCTAGCCGCAGTGCGGCCCGCGCCTGTCTCGGTGCGCAACGGGGCCAGGCCGCAAGGGCCGACCCACACCCCTCTCAGGCTCGCACGCTGATCAGGCTGCCGGGTTGGGTGGCCTCACCGGCGCGGTCGCCATCGACATGCAGTTCGCGCGCCAACACTTGCAGCGCGTCGCCGAGCTGTGCCTGCAGCGCCTCGCGCGTGGCGGCGCGCGGCCGGCCGGCTGCATGCTGCAATTCGGCGAACGCGGCGAGCAACTGCTCCTCGTTGCGCGCGCGACGCTGCGCCGCGTCGCTGGCGCGCGCCATCGCGGGTTGTGGCGCCGGGTCGGCATCGCCGGTGGCCAGGTTGAGCGCCCGCGCGAAGGCGATCAGCGCGCGCTCGACGATGCCATCGTGTGCGCCGGCGGCTGCAGCCGGCAGATGCAGCGCACGCAGCAGCGCACGCAGCAACGGCGAGTGGCGCACGCTGTCGCAGCCGGGCTCGGCATCGGCGCCGCTTGCCTCGTCGCGCCGGTCACGGCGCGCGTCGCGCTCGCCGGCCTCCGGTGGCGACCACGCGGCGCCGCCGCGTGGCGCGACGCGGTAGGCGCGGGACAGCGATGGCAACGGCATGGCCGCTCTTTCGGCAGCGACGGTGCACGCCTGAAGCCGGCAAAGTGCGGCCAAACGTAACTGCGCAGCTTCAGCGCCGCAGCGCGGCCGCGGCCATCACGAGGCCGATCAGCACCGGCTGGTGGACCATGTAGAAGCTGAGCGACCAGCGACCGAGCAGCGCCAGAGCGCGCGCGGGCGACGGTGCCGGGCCGCTCAGCCACGCAGGCCGGCGCGCCAGCAGCCACTGCCCCGCCGCCGCGCCCCACAGCATGACGCCGAGCCACGGCAGCACCGGCACGTAGTCTTCGGTCACCGGCTTGCGCGTCACCAGCCCGATCCAGCGCAACCACGGACCGTTGAACACCTCGTCGCGCCACAGCAGCGGCAGCGCGAGCGCCAACGCCCCGAGCGGCCACAGCCAGGCCCGATGCGGCGCCAGCAGGCGCACCACGATCAGCATCACCGCGATGCCGTGCAGCACGCCGAACGAGATCCAGCTCCTCGGGAACATCAGGTACGAGCCGATCGACACCAGCACCGCGCAGCCGGCGACTTGCGCCCAGCGCCGCCAGAAGCGCGGCCACGACTGACCCTGCTCGCAGGCGATCGCCTGCCCGAGCCCGGCGCAGAAGAGGAACAGCGTGACGATCGCGGTGCGCTGCGAGTACCAGAACGGGTCGGCCGTGAAATGCTGCTTCGGCGTCAGGAAGCCGTAGTAATTGAGGTCGAAGCAGAAGTGGAAGATCGCCATCCAGACGATCGCCACGCCGCGCAGCGCGTCGAGCCGGTCGAAGCGCGGGCCCCGGGGGCTCACTCGGGCTCGGGGGGCGACAGCAGCGGCACCCCTGAATCCTTGCCCAGCAGGCCGACCTTCGAGTAGATGCCGAGCTTGTCTCGCGTGTCGCCGATGTCGAGGTTGCGCATCGTGAGCTGGCCGATGCGGTCGGCCGGCGTGAAGGCGCCCTCGCCCTTCTCCATCGTCAGCCGTTCGGGCGCGTAGGTGAGGTTCGGGCTCTGGGTGTCGAGCAGCGAGTAGTCGTTGCCGCGGCGCAGCTCGAGCCAGACCTCGCCGGTGACCGCGCGCGCCACCCAGCGCTGCGCCGTCTCGCGCAGCATCATCGCCTGCGGGTCGAACCAGCGGCCGTGATACAGCAGCTTGCCCAGCCGGCGGCCGTGGTTGCGGTACTGCTCGATCGTGTCCTCGTTGTGGATGCCGGTGACCAGCCGCTCGTAGGCGATGTGCAGCAGCGCCATGCCCGGCGCCTCGTAGATGCCGCGGCTCTTGGCCTCGATGATGCGGTTCTCGATCTGGTCGCTCATGCCCAGGCCGTGGCGGCCGCCGATGCGGTTGGCCTCGTCGAACAGCGCCACCGCGTCCTTGAAGCTGCGGCCGTTGAGCGCCACAGGCACGCCTTCTTCGAAGCGCACGCTGACGGTCTCGGCCTTCACGGCGACGTCGTCGCGCCAGAACGCCACGCCCATGATCGGGTTGACGATGGCAATGCCCTTGTCGAGGAACTCCAGATCCTTGGCCTCGTGCGTCGCGCCGAGCATGTTGCTGTCGGTGCTGTAGGCCTTCTCGACGCTCATCTTGTAGTCGAAGCCGTGCGCGATCAGGTACTCGCTCATCTCCTTGCGGCCGCCGAGTTCGTCGATGAAGTGCTGGTCGAGCCACGGCTTGTAGATCTTGAGCTGCGGGTTGGCCAGCAGCCCGTAGCGGTAGAAGCGCTCGATGTCGTTGCCCTTGTAGGTGCTGCCGTCGCCCCAGATGTGCACGCCGTCGTCGCGCATCGCCACCACGAGTGCGGTGCCGGTCACCGCGCGGCCGAGCGGCGTGGTGTTGAAGTAGGTGGCGCCGGCGGTGGTGACGTGGAACGCGCCGCTCTGGATCGCCGCGATACCCTCGGCCACCAGTTGCGCCCGGCAATCGACCAGGCGCGCGATCTCGGCGCCGTACTGCAGGGCCTTGCGCGGGATATCGTCGTAGTCGCTCTCGTCGGGCTGGCCGAGGTGCGCGGTGTAGGCGCAGGGAATGGCGCCCTTGGCGCGCATCCAGTGCACCGCCGCCGACGTGTCGAGCCCGCCGGAGAACGCGATGCCGACGCGTTGGCCGGCGGGGAGGGACTGCAGGATGGTGGCGGTCATGAACGAAGCTCCAGGTGCCGCGAGCGCGCAACGGCGGCGGCGCAGCCGCGATGCTACGGGATCGCCAGCGGCGCGCGCCGCCTGCGCGGCATCACAGCGCGTCGAGCGCCGCGCGCAGCGCCGCGCGGTAGGCATCGAAGGCATCGAGGTCGTTGTGCCCGGCGCCGGCGATCCGCAGCAGGCGCGCGGCCGGGTTGGCTCGGGCCAGCACCTCGCTGTGCGACGCCGGGATCACCGTGTCGCGCTCGCCGTGCAGCAACAGCACCGGCGTGCGCAAGGCGCGCACCGAAGTCTCGGTGTCCAGCGGATAGCGCAGCAGCGCCGCCGGTACCCACGGGTAGTGATTCGCCGCCAGCGCGCGCACGCTCGCGTACGGCGAGACCAGCAGCGTCAGCTCGGGCTGCACCGCGAGCGCCAGCTGCGCGGCCAGCGCCGAGCCGAGCGAGCGGCCGAGCAGCACGCGCTTGCCACCCGCGTACGCCGGCGCGATCGCGTCCCACGCGGCGCGCACGTCGGCGTGCAATTGCGCCTCGCTCTGGATGCGCCCGCTGCTCTTGCCGTAGCCGCGGTAGTCGAGCATGAAGAGGTCGAAGTTCGCACGCCGGTAGAGCTCGGGGTCACCGAACCAGTTGGCCAGGTTGCCGGCGTTGCCGTGCAGAAAGAACACCACGCCGCGCGGGGCCGGCAACTTCAGGTGCAGCGCATGCAGGCGCGCGCCCGGCACCTCGACGAAGCGCTCGTGCACGTCGGGCTCGAGCGCGAGCCGGTACTCGGGGGCCAGTGGCGTCGGCAGGAACAACAGCCGCTCCTGGGCGAACCACAGCAGCACCAGCACGAGCCCATAAAGCAGCCCTGGCAAGGCGAGCAGCCACCACGCGCGCTGCACCGACGAACCTCCTCGCATCGAGCGGCAAGGCCCGCATTGTCCGACGGATGTCCGCGCGACAGCCGGCGGCTCAAGAGCGCGCCGCCGGCACCAGCGACAGCGACAGCTTGTCGACGCCGCGCAGCAGGTCCACGCGCACGCTGCGGTCGATGCGCTCGCCACCGAGCACGCGGTTCAGCGTGTCCACGTCGGGCGTCGGCAATCCGTCGACGCCGAAGATGCGGTCGCCCGCGCGCACGCCGGCGCGCTGCGCCGGCCCGTCGGCGAGCACCTCGTCGACGCCCACGGCGCTGGCGACGTCGAGGCCATGGTGCAGCACGGTGCGCCGCGGCAACGGCACCGTCTGCGCCTTCACGCCGAGCCAGGCACGCCGCACGCGGCCGTGGCGCAGCAGTTCGCCGACCACCCATCGCGCGGTGTCGGCCGGCACCGCGAAGCACAGCGACTGCGCCCCCGCGATGATCGCCGTGTTCACCCCCACCACCTGCGCACGCGTGTCGAGCAGCGGGCCGCCGGAGTTGCCGGGGTTCAGGCTGGCGTCGGTCTGGATCACGCCCTCGATCAGGCGGCCGTTGCGCGCACGCAGGCTGCGCCCGAGCGCCGACACGACGCCGGTGGTCACGGTGTGCGACAGCCCTTGCGGGTTGCCGATCGCGATCACCACCTGGCCCACGCGCAGGTGCTTCGATTCGCCGAGCCTCAGGTGCGGCAGCGGCGTCGCGCTGCCGATGCGCAGCAGCGCGAGGTCGGTGTCGACGTCGGCACCGACGCGCGTCGCCTCGTACCCCTTGCCGTCGTCGAGGGTGACGCTGATCGCATCGCCGGCGTCGACGACGTGGCTGTTGGTCAGCAGGTAGCCGTCGGGCGTGATCAGGAACCCCGACCCCGCGCCCTGGCCGCGGCGCGCCTGCACGCGCAGCGACACCACGCCGGCACGGGTCTGCTCCAGCGTGCTCACCACGGCGCGCGAATAGGCGTCGAGCAGCGCGAGGTCGGCGGCGGTGCTGACGTCGTCGTGCTTCGGGGTCCGATCCGGCGGTGGCAGGGGTTCGCGGTCGCTGGGGTTCATGGTGCAGGCCCGATCGAGTGAACCAGCCTCGATCGTCCAGGCTGTGCCGCAAGCGCGCTTGCGTCGACGGGGCCGGCCGCCCTCGTCCGCTCGGACAGGGGCAGGCCTATAAGGTGGGGCTGCGCGAGGTGGCTGCAACCCCCGGGCCGAAGACACCGCCCATTCAGCCCTGCGCGGTGCCAGGCTCTCGATACGCCACAGCGACGCCGGCGCCGGCCTCAACGCTGCCCGGTACGCACTTCGCCGAACAGCTTGCCATGGCCGCGCGGCTGGCAGCGCCAGTACTGCGGCGGCACCTGCACCTGCGCGCCGAGCTGCGCGGCGGCGTGCCACGGCCAGCGCGGGTCGTAGAGCATCGCGCGCGCCAGCGCCACCAGATCGGCCTGGCCCGCGGCGATGATCGCCTCGGCCTGCGCGGGCTCGGTGATCAGCCCCACCGCGATCGTCGGCAGACCGACCTGCGCGCGCAGCCGTTGCGCGAAAGGCACCTGGAACCCGGGCGCCGCAACGATCTTCTGCAGCGGCGACACGCCGCCGCTGGACACGTGCAGATAGCTGCAGCCGCGCTCGCGCAGCGCGCGGCCGAGGGGGATGCTCTGCTCGAGATCCCAGCCGCCGTCGACCCAATCGACGGCCGACAGCCGCACGCCCACCGGCATCGACGCCGGCACCGCGGCGCGCACTGCGTCGAACACCTCGAGCGGGAAGCGCATGCGGTTGGCGAGCGTGCCGCCGTAGGCATCGTTGCGCTGGTTGGCCAGCGGCGACAGGAACTGGTGCAGCAGGTAGCCGTGCGCGCAGTGCAGCTCGATCGCCGCCAGCGCGAGCCGGTGCGCGCGCCGCGCCGCGTCGACGAACGCCTGGCGCACGCGCGCCAGCCCCGCATCGTCGAGCGCCAGCGGCGCGGCCTCGCCTTGCGCATGCGGCAGCGCCGACGGCGCCACCGTGCGCCAGCCGCCGTGCTCGGGGGCGATCAGCGCGCCGCCGCGCCACGGCACCTCGCTGGAGCCCTTGCGCCCCGCGTGCGCGAGCTGGATCGCGACCGGCATCGGCGAACAGCGCCGCACGCCGGCCAGCACCGCGGCCAGCGCCTGCTCGTTGGCGTCGCTGTACAGGCCGAGGCAGCCCGGCGTGATGCGGCCGATCGCCTCGACCGCGGTGGCTTCGATGATCAGCAGGCCGGCGCCCGAGATCGCGAGCTGCGGCAGGTGCATGTGATGCCAGGCGCTGGCGCTGCCGTCGTCGGCCGAGTACTGGCACATCGGCGCCACGACGATGCGGTTGGCCAGCGTCAACGCGCCGATCGTGTAGGGACTGAAGAGCTGGCTCATCGGAACGGGTGAACGGCAGCCGCGACCGTGGTGATCCTCGCACACGGTCGCTGTCCGCCCTGCACGAGGGTCAAGCGCTCGCCGGCGCTTCAGGTCGCCAGCACGTTCTTGAACTGCCAGGGGTCGTTCTCGTCGATCTCCTCCTCGAACTGCGGCCAGCGCGTCGAGATCGGCGTCCACTCGGTGTAGTGCGCCTCGATGCGCCCGAGGTAGGGGCGCTGCACGCGCAGGCAGAACTCGTGGTCCATCTCGTCGGTCTCGACGATGCCGGCGCGCGGGTTGGCCAGCGCCCAGGCCATGCCCGCGAGCACCGCCGAGGTCACCTGCAGCCCGGTGGCGTTCTGGTACGGCGCAAGATCGCGCGCCTCCTGGATCGTCAGGCGCGAGCCGTACCATAACGCGTTCTTCGCGTGGCCGTACAACAGCACGCCGAGGTCGTCGGCGCCCCACAGGATGTGGTGCTCCTCGAGGATGCGCGCCTGCCCCTGCATGCGGCCCGAGCCGAGGGTTTCGTGCAGGCTCAGCACCGCGGCATCGCACGGGTGGTAGGCGTAGTGGCAGGTCGGGCGGTACTCGGGCTCGCCACCGATGCCGACGGTGTAGTAGTCGGCGATCGAGATCGCCTCGTTGTGCGTGACGAGAAAGCCGTACTGCGGTCCGGCCGCCGGGGTCCAGGTATGGACCTTGGTCAGCACCCCCGGGGTGTCGAGATAGATCGCCGCCCCGCAGCCGTCGGGGTGACGGTGTGCATTGGGCGGGAACCAGCGCTCGTGCGTGCCCCAGCCCAGCTCGGAGGGCTGGAACACCTCGGCGACGAAGCCCTCGACCGACCAGGTGTTGACGAAGGCGCCGAGCGGCTTGGCCTCGGCGCCGGCCTGGGTGTCGCGTTCGGCGATGTGCACCCCCTTGACGCCGAGCGATTGCATCAGCCGCGCCCAACCTTCGCGCCGGGTCGGCGCGACGACCGCCCGGCCCATGTCGGCTGCCAGCCGCAGCAGGGCATCCTTCAGCAGCCACGACACCATGCCCGGGTTGGCGCCGCAGCAGTTGACCGCGGTCGGGCCGTCATGGTGCGCGCGCGCCTCGGCGCGCATCGCCTCGCGCAAGGCGTAGTTGCTGCGTTCGCGCGGTGGCCGCGAGAGGTCGAAGTAGAAACCGGCCCAAGGCTCGGCCACGGTGTCGATGTACAGCGCACCCAGTTCGCGCGCCAACCGCAAGAGATCGAGCGACGAAGTGTCGACCGACAGGTGCACGCAGAAGCCCCCGCGCCCGAGCAGCGGCGTCAGCACCTCGCGATAGTTGTCCTTCGTCAGCGCGGTCTGCAGGTGATGAATGCCGCGCTGAGCCAGAAACGTCGCATGCTCGTCCGACGGCTCGATCACGTGGAGCCGCCGCGGGTCGTAGGTGAAATGGCGCTCGATCAGCGGCAGCAGGCCGCGACCGATCGAGCCGAAGCCGATGATGACGATCGCACCGTCGATGGTGCCGTGATTGGGATGGGCGTCGCCCATGCGCTCCTCCTCGAAATTCAGGTGGGGCCCGCCGTGCGCGTGGGCGCGGCGGCGACCGCGCAGGATAACCGCAGTCGATCCACCCTCGGGATCGCCTCGTTGCGGCGCTCGTCGGCAACGCCGATGATCTGCGCCCGGGTGCGTGCCGCGGTTGGGCGGGCACACCGCCGCGCGATCCGCGGGGACTTCAAAATGAGCGCGCCGATCCGCTTCTGGTTCGACTTCATCTCGCCGTACGGCTACTTCGCGAGCCTGCGCATCGACGATCTGGCCGCCCGCCACGGCCGCACGGTGCAGTGGCATCCGCTGCTGGTGAGCGTGACAGTGCTGCGCACGATGGGCCTCAAGCCGCTGATGGCCACGCCGCTGAAGCAGGACTACGTGCCGCGCGAGGTCGCACGCTACGCGCGCAGGCACGGCGTGACGCTGCGCCGCGACGTGCGTGCCAAGCCGATGAATCCGCTGCCCGCGGCGCGCGCGCTCGCCTGGCTGCTCGCGCATGCGCCCGCGCACGCCAAGCCATTCGCGCGCGCGGTGTTCCACGCCGTCTGGGCCGAGGCGCGCGACGTGGTCGAGCGCGACGAACTGCTGGCCTGCGCGCAGCACAGCGAAACGCCGCCGGAACTCATCGACGCCGCGATCGCCGCGCCCGATGCCGGCATGCTGCTGCGCGCCGAGGTGCAGCGCGCCATCGAAGCCGGCGCCTTCGGCTCGCCGTTCGTGATCGTCGACGACGAGCCGTTCTTCGGCGTCGACAAGTTCGAGCTGATCGACGAGTGGCTCGCCCGCGGCGGCTGGTAGGCGACGCGGAAGCGATCCGCCACCTGCTGCGTATACGGCCCGCGTGCCGCACGGCGACGACCAACCGGCGTCGCCTCGCGCGTACACGCAATCGCCGCGTCGGTGCCTGCGCGAAGACCGTTGCGCCAAGGGACCCGCCTCTTCGTTCCTCAAGGAGACCTCATGAGAAAGCTGATCGTCGCCGCCGCGTTGGCCGCCGCATCCGGCCTCGCGCTGGCACACAACTGCCCCAACGAGATGAAGGCCATCGACGCCAAGCTGGCAAGCAACCCCATGCTGAGCGCGGCCGACATGACGAGGGTCAAGGCACTGCGCGCCGACGGCGAGGCGCAGCACAAGGCCGGCAAGCACGACGACTCGATGAAGTCGCTCGGCGAAGCCAAGAAGTTGCTCGGCATCTGAGCACCGGCGGGCGGCGGCAGGTGCCAGCGCCCGCGCCTTCGCCGGATCACTGCAGCGCGAACACCTCGTCGCCCGGCGCGGGCCGGCAACCTTCGGCCAGCGGCTCCCAGCCACGACGCACGACGACGCGCCGCGCGTCGTGGCACAGCTCGACGCGCCGCGCCTGCGGCCAGCGCGCGCGGACGAAGGCCTCGATCGAGGCCGGCACGCTGGTGCGCAGGCGCAGCGCGTAGCGGTCATCCAGCGGATGGTCGTCGAGATGGACGAACGGCACGAACTGGCCGGCGAACATCAGCGCATGCGAGCCGACATCGATCACCGCGGGCTCGTACCCCTGCGCAGCCAGCCAGGCCTGCGCGTGCTCGCGCAGCTGCGCGTCGTCGGGCAGGCGGCCCCACGCGGCCGCCATCGCCTCGAGCAGCCACTGGTTGCAGTTCTGGTAGCGCACGCTGAACGGGTAGGCATTGGCGCTGTAGCGCTGCGCCAGCAGCCGCAGCACCCTCGCGTTGTCGAGCACCTCGCGGGCGAGCGCGCTGCTCTGCTCGGCGGGCAGCCAGACGATCGACACGAAGCCCACCTCGGGATCGTCGGTGCCGAGCACGAAGCCGGCGAGACCCTGGTCGTACAACCTCGGCCGGCTTTCGTCGCACGCGAAGTAGAGCTGCCGCACCGACCACCGCGTGTTGCCGCTGGCCTTGAGGCTGACGCCGGCATGCGAGTAGCGAAGGTGAAAGCGGCTCAGATCGATGCCCGAGCGCGACACCAGCGCCGCGTCGTCGCCGGCACTCTCCAGCTCGCGTCGCACGAAGCCGGCGAACTGCAGCAGTCGGCTCTGCTGCGCGGCAGCGATCGCCCGCTCGCGGTCGCAGAAATGCCCCGATGCCGACGCCGCCGGCGCGCCCGCAGCGGCGGCCAGCAGCGCCGCGGCCAGCAGCACGGCACGCACGACGCCGCCTCAGCGCAACGTCAAAGCGCCACCGGGTGCGGCGCCAACTCGCGCTGCCAGTCGTCGTACAGCACCAGGAAGAACGGTTCGCGCGCGCCGGTATCCCGCGCGAACTCCAGGCCCCAATCGCGATGCCGCAACCGCACGATGTCGCCGCGGGCGATGCCCTGCGGCGCCAGCGCCTGCCGCGGCAGCTTCAGCGTGAACTCGGCCTCGCCGGCGGCGGCACGCAGCGTCAATTGCAGCATCGCCGGCTGCTGCGCGACCGCGGCCACATCGATCACCCGGTAGTCGCCGTCGGCAGTGGTGGTGCGCGACGAACTCGTGCTCGAGTTCTGCAGCGAATCGGACACGCTGCCCGACGATGCCGAACCCGCGCTCGACGCCGACGATGCAAAGCTCTCGGCGCGACAGGCGAGGCTCGCCAGCGCGCACAGCGCCGCCAGCGCGGCGACCTGGATCCGGACAAGGTTCGACATCGATGCTCCTGGAGGACGTCACACGACGGTGTCGCCGCGAGGATAGTCCGGCGGCGGGCGTGCGCTGTAACCCGACACTTCCGGCGCACGGCGGCTCGCTCAGTCGACTTGCGCCGGGGCCTCGCGCACGGGGTCGCTGGGGCGCGTGGCGTACTGCGCCAGCGCCACGCCGGCCAGCGTCACCACGGCGCCGCCGATCTTCGCCGCGGTGAAGCGCTCGCCGGTGGCCAGCCACGCCACCACGCCGGCCACCAGCGGCATCAGGTACTGCAGCGGCGCGGTGCGCGCGACGCCGCGCCGCTCGTTGACCCAGCCCCACATCAGCCAGCCGAGGAACGCCGACACCAGCGACGCCCACAACAGCAGGAACCAGTGCCACGCGCCCATCTGCCCCCACGATGCGCCCCACGCCGCCGGCAGCCCGAGCAGCACCAGCAGCGGGCTGCCGGCCAGCGTGGCGTAGGCCATCACCGCGACGCCACCGTGGCGCTGGATCAACGGCTTGGACATCACCGTGTAGTACGAGAACAGCGACGCCGAGAACAGCATCATCAGGTCGCCGCCGGTGGCGGCCCACTGACGCCCGGCCAGCTTGTCGGACAGGAACACCAGCACCCCGGCGCACGCCAGCGCCACGCCCGCCACCTGGCCGCGCGTCAGTCGCTCGTGCCCGCTGACATGCAGGATCAGCAGCGTGAACACCGGGCCGCAGGCCATGATCAGCGCGCTGGAGAACGCGGTCGACCAGTGGATGCCGAAGGTCACCATGCTGACGTGCAGCGTGTGCGCGAGCACGCCGAGCCCGGCGAGCTGCAACGCGTCGCGCCGCGGCAGACGCAGCCAGCGCCAGCCGTTGGCGTGCAGCAGCAGCAACGCCGCGCACGCCGGCATCATCAGGTAGCGCGCGCAAAGGAATGCCGCCGGCGGCAGCACGTCGAACAGCGCCTTCTGCACCGAGAAGTTGGCGCCCCACACGGCCACCACGAACAGCCCCGCGGCGAGCGCCAGTTGCTGGTTGCTGTTCGATGAGGCGGCGGCGGCGCGCGACGGGGCGGACGGCATGAGGCGAGGGCATTGTGCCGCCGGCGGCAAGGCCCGCACGCCGGCACGGTGCGCCGGCGGTTCCTGCTGGAAAGTGTGGAGCGAACGCACCGCCCTCGCATGCCAGAATCGTTTCGCCCGGCGGTGCCCACCTCGGGCTTACCCTGAAGTCGAAGGAGACCCGATGTCGAAAGCCCTCGCCTTTGTCGCCGCGCTGCTGAGCAGCCTGCTGTTCAGCCTCGGCGCCAGCGCCCAGAACCTCTCGATCGCCACCGGCGGCACCGGTGGCGTGTACTACCCGATGGGCGGCGGCATCGCCGCGGCGCTGTCGAAGTACGTGCCCGGCATGGAGGCCACCGCCGAAGTCACCGGCGGCTCGGTCGACAACCTCAAGCTGATCGGCAGCGGCAAGCCCTACATCGGGCTATCGATGGCCGACGCCGCGCAGGACGCGCTGCGTGGCGAGAACAAGTTCAAGGACCACAAGATCGCGGTGCGCACGCTGATGGTGCTGTACCCCAACCGCATGCACGTGGTCACCGTCGAGGGCCGGGGCATCGCCAAGATGCGCGACCTCAAGGGCAAGCGCGTGTCCACCGGGTCGCCGGGCAGTGCCACCGAGGTGATGGCGTTTCGCATCATCGAGGCCGAGGGCCTCGACAAGGACAAGGACATGACGCGCGAGCGCCTCGGGGTGGCCGAGTCGGTCAACGCGATGAAGGACGGCAAGATCGACGCCTTCTTCTGGGTCGGCGGCCTGCCCACCGCGGCGGTGACCGACCTCGCCAACACGCCGGGCACCAAGATCAAGCTGATCGACCATGCCGACATCGTGCCCAAGATGAACCAGAAGTACGGCAACCTGTACGTCGAGGACGTGATCCCGAAGGCCACCTACAAGGGCATGGACGCCGACAACCACCAGGCCACGGTGATGAACATCCTGGTGGCCAACGCGAGCATGGACGACAAGACGGCCTACAACATCGTCAAGACCATCTTCGACAAGCGCGACGACCTGATCGCCGTGCACAAGGAAGCCGCGAACTTCAAACTCGAGAACCAGAAGGCGAGCGCGTCGCCGTTGCCGTACCACCCCGGCGCGGCCAAGTACTTCGCCGAGAAGGGCGTCAAGGTCAACTGAAATGAATCCCCCCGCAGCGCCTTCGGCGCCTCCCCCCAGGGGGCGCCGCCAGCGGCCCGGCAGAGCCGGTTCCGCGGCGGCCGCTTGGTGGCGTCGGATTCATGCGTCGAGGGTGCCGCTTCGGCGCCATGGAAAACTGAGTTGAGCGGCGCGCCGCAAGGTGGGCCCGCCGGCGCGCCGCCGGCGGCCGTGCCTGCGGGTGCAGTCAGCGACGAGGCGCTCCACAAGGCCGAGGAGTTCGTCGAGGCCGAGGAAGGCGCGGCCAACAAGCTGAAGGGCTGGCTCGGCGTCTTCGTCGCCGTGGTGGCGTTCGTGATGTCGGCGTTCCACCTGTACGCCGCCTACGAGATCGTGCCCACGCAGACCCTGCGGCCGGTGCACGTGGCGTTCGTGCTGTTCCTGTGCTTCCTGCTGTTTCCGGTGGCGGGACGCTTCCGCCACCGCGTGATGTGGTGGGACTGGATCGCCGCCGCGCTGTCGATCGCCATCGTCGTCTACCTGATCCAAGGCGGCGACGACTTCACCGACCGCAACACCTCGCCACTGCCGTGGGACATCGCCTTCGGCCTAGCGCTGATCGTGCTGGTGCTCGAGGCGATGCGACGCACCAACGGCTGGATCATGCCGGTGATCACGCTGGCGTTCATCGCCTACGCGCTGGGGGGCCCCTACCTGCCGGCGCCGTGGACGCACAAGGGCTACGACCTCGCCCGCCTGGTGGGCGTGATGTACATGACGCTCGAGGGCATCTACGGCGTCGCGGTCGACGTGTCGTCGTCGCTGATCATCCTGTTCACGATCTTCGGTGCCTTCCTGCAGTACACCGGCGCGGGCAAGTTCTTCATCGACTTCTCGTTCTCGGCGATGGGCGGCAAACCCACCGGCGCCGGCCGCACCGTGGTGCTGGCGTCTTTCCTGCTGGGCGGCCCTTCGGGCTCGGGCGTGGCCACCACGGTGACGCTGGGCGCGGTCGCGTACCCGATGCTGGCCAAGGTCGGCTACGGCAAGAACGCCGCCGGCGGGTTGCTCGCCGCCGGCGGCCTGGGCGCGATCATCTCGCCGCCGGTGCTCGGCGCGGCCGCGTTCCTGATCGCCGAGTTCCTGAAGATCTCGTACCTCGACGTGCTGCTGATGGCGGTGGTGCCGACGGTGCTGTACTACCTGGCGCTGTTCCTGATGGTCGAGCTCGACGCGCGCAAGCTCGGCATGCGCGAGGTCGACTTCGGCAAGCTCGAATCGGTGTGGGCACTGTCGCGGCGCTACTGGTTCCACTTCCTGTCGCTGGTGTCGATCGTCGTCTTCATGCTGCTGGGCTACTCGCCGGTGCTCAGCGTGTTCTGGGCCACCGCGGTGTCGTTCGTCACCAGCTTCCTGCGCCGCGACACCGCGATGTTCTCGTACGACCTGTTCCGCGGCCGCGGGTCGTGGGTCGATCACGTCTTCGACTCGCCGTTTGTGCAGGCGATGCGCGCCGGCTCGACCGGCGTGCTCAGCGTCGCGGCCACCTGCGCCGGCGCCGGCATCATCGTCGGCGTGGTCACGCTCACCGGCCTCGGGCTGAAGTTCAGCTCGATCGTGATCGACTACGCCGGCGGCTCGCTGCTGCTGACCGCGATCTTCACGTCGCTGGTGGTGTGGATCGTCGGCCTGGCGGTGCCGGTGACCGCGAGCTACATCATCTGCGCGGTGATCGCCGCGCCGGCGCTGATCAAGCTCGGCGTGCCCGACTTCGCGGCGCACATGTTCATCTTCTACTACGCGGTGCTGTCGGAGGTGTCGCCGCCGACCGCGCTGTCGCCGTTCGCCGCCGCCGCGATCACCGGCGGCGACCCGTACAAGACCACGCTGCAGTGCTGGAAGTACACGGTGCCGGCGTTCCTCGTGCCGTTCATGTTCGTGCTCGATCCGAGCGGTCAGGGCCTGCTGCTGATGGGCTCGACCAAGGCGCTGGCCAGGGCCGACTGGTGGTCGATCGCCGAGGTCGCGCTCACCGCCGCGGTGGGCATCGCGGCGCTGGCCGCCGGCTTCCAGGGTTGGGCGTTGCGCAAGACGACGCTGATCGAGCGCTGGATGCTGCTGATCGCCGGCGTGGCACTGGTCTATCCGGGATGGCGAGCCGATATGGTGGGCTTCGGGTTGGTCGCGCTGGCGCTGGCGATGCAGGCGCTGCGCAGAGTGCCGGCCCCCGCCAATTGACGCGTCAACCGCGCTGGCATAGCATTTTTATCAGTGGGCACTGGCCGCAAAGGCGGCCGCTCGGGGGAATTGGAGGAGGCCCATGAGACCTTGGCTGGTCGCGTGCCGCCGGACACGATTGCTGCGAGTGCTCGCGCTCGCGACCGCAGCGGCGCTGCTGGCAGCGGGTTGCGCCACCGCACCAGCCGGTGGCAGCACCAGCGTGGTGACCGAGACGTTCATGATCCCGGCAGCCGACCCTGGCATCGCGCTGCACCTGCGCAACAAGCGGCCGGCCGGCGTCGACAGATTCGGACCCGAGCGCATCGTGCTGTTCGTGCACGGCGCCACCTACCCGTCGGAGACCGGCTTCGACATCGCGCTGCCCGGCGGGTCGTGGCTCGAGCACGCGGCCAGCCGTGGCTTCGACGCCTATCTGGTCGACGTGCGCGGCTATGGCCGCTCGACGCGGCCTGCAGCGATGAGCGCGCCGCCCAACGCCAACCCGCCGTTCGCCGACACCGCCGACGCGGTGAAGGACGTGGGTGCTGCGGTCGAGTTCATCCTCAAGCGGCGCGGCGCGGCCAAGCTCAACCTGGTCGGCTGGTCGTGGGGAACGGCGATCATGGGCACCTACACCGCGAACCACAACGCCAAGGTGCAGCGCCTGGTGCTTTACGCGCCGCTCTATGCGATGCGCGAGGCGCCGCCGATCTCGGGCGTCGGCGCCTACCGCGCGGTGACTCGCGAGCCGGCGCGCCAGCGCGGCGTGCGCGGCATCCCGGCCGATCGCGTCGAAGAGATCAGCCCGCGCGCGTGGTTCGACCAGTGGTTCGACGCCAACCTCGCCACCGATCCGACCGGCGCCGCTCAGAACCCGCCGGTGGTGCGCGCGCCCAACGGCGTGATCAAGGACATCGGCGACATCTGGTCCAAGGGCCGCTCGCCGTACGACCCGGCCGCCATCCGCGTGCCGACGCTGCTGATCATCGCCGAGTGGGACCAGGACACGCCGCTGTACATGGCGCAGGATGTGTTCGCCAAGATGACTCACTCGCCCGACAAGCGCTTCATCATCCTCGGCGAGGGTACGCATGCGATCGCGCTGGAGAAGAACCGCATGAAGCTGATCCGCGAGGTGCAGCAGTTCCTCGAAGAGTAGCCGACCAGCGCGACCGGCCATCCGCCCCGGACGCCACCGCGCTCCGGTTGGCGACGCGGCAGCCCGGTGCCGCGGCCGCGCCGCGGCACCGCTGGCCCGGACACGACCGCCGCAGGTGATCCGGCTCAATCGAGCTGCGCTTGTGCTGGCACGCCGCACGCCGGAGGTCTATCGTTGCAGCCCCCAATGCCCCCGATGCGCGGAGCCACAAGGGGTGTCACGGTCCGATGGCTTAAGGAGACGTTCATGCAAGCCAGCAAGGAACAGCTGTTGTGGATGTTCGAGACGATGGTGGCGATCCGCCACTACGAGGAGACGATGGTCAACGTCTACCTCGAAGGCAAACTGCCGCCGCAGATCCAGAAAGGCCTGGCCTTCGACATCGGATCGGGCCCGGTGCCCGGCGAGATGCACCTTGCCGCGGGGCAGGAGCCGGTGGCTGTCGGCGTGTGTGCCCACCTGAAGAAGGAGGACACCGTCGTCGGCACCCACCGGCCGCACCACTTCGCGATCGCCAAGGGCGTGCCACTCGACAAGATGACGGCCGAGATCTTCGGCAAGGCCACCGGCCTGGGCAAGGGCAAGGGCGGCCACATGCACCTGTTCGACGCCGAGCACCGCTTCAGCTGCAGCGGCATCATCGGCGCCAGCCTGCCGCCGGCCTGCGGCGCCGCGCTGGCGGCCAAGAAGCTCGGCAAGGACTGGGTCGCGGTGGCCTTCTTCGGCGAGGGCGCGGCCAACCAGGGCTCTTTCCACGAATCGCTCAACCTCGCCGCGCTGTGGAAGCTGCCGGTGATCTTCGTCTGCGAGGACAACCGGTGGGCGATCTCGGTGCCCAAGACGGCGGCGACGTCGGTCGACCGGGTGGCCGACCGCGCGTCGTCGTACGGCATGCCCGGCATCCACGTCGAGAACAACGACGCGGTCGACGTGTTCGAGGCGGCCGGCCCGGCCATCGCGCGCGCGCGCCGCGGCGAGGGCCCGAGCCTGATCGAGGTGAAGACCGACCGCTACCTCGGCCACTTCCAGGGCGACCCCGAGGTCTATCGGCCGAAGGACGAAGTGGCGACGCTGCGCAAGAGCGATCCGATCCCCAAGCTCGCGAGCCTGCTCAAGCGCCAGGGCCTGCTCAACGACGTCGAGGAGGCCAACATCGTCGCGCGCGCCAAGCAGCGCGTCGCCGACGCCTACGACTATGCGCGCAAGAGCCCTTACCCGGCCGCGCAGGACGCGCTGACCGACGTGTTCGTCACCGCCTGAGACCGCAGGAGGACACCATGAGCAAGACCCGCACACTCACGATGGCGCAGGCGATCGCCGAGGCCATCGGTCAGGAAATGACGCGCGACCCGAATGTCTTCGTGATGGGCGAAGACATCGGCGCCTACGGCGGCATCTTCGGTGCCACCGGCGGCCTGCTGGAGAAGTTCGGCAAGGACCGCATCATGGACACGCCGATCTCCGAGACCGCGTTCATCGGCGCGGCCACCGGCGCCGCGGCTAGCGGCATGCGGCCGATCGTCGAGTTGATGTTCGTCGACTTCTTCGGCGTCTGCATGGACCAGATCTACAACCACCTGGCCAAGAACACCTACATGGCCGGCGGCAACATCAAGCTGCCGGTGGTGCTGACCACCGCGATTGGCGGCGGCTACAACGACGCCGCGCAGCACTCGCAGTGCCTGTACGCGACGTTCGCGCACGTGCCTGGGCTGAAGGTGGTGGTGCCGTCCAACGCCTACGACGCCAAGGGCCTGATGACTCAAGCGATCCGCGACGACAACCCGGTGATGTTCATGTACCACAAGGGCATCATGGGGCTACCGTGGATGGCCTACTTCGAAGGCAGCAGCACCGACGTGCCTGAAGCGCCGTACACGCTGCCGTTCGGCCAGGCCAGGGTCGCGCGCGAGGGCAAGGACCTGACCATCGTCACCATCAGCCAGATGGTGCACAAGGCGCTGCTCGCCGCCGACGAACTGGCCAAGGCCGGAGTCAGCGCCGAGGTGGTCGACCTGCGCACGCTGGTGCCGCTGGATCGCAACGCCGTGCTGAAGTCGGTGGGCAAGACCGGGCGCCTGATCGTCGCCGACGAGGACTACCTCGGCTTCGGCCTGACCGGCGAGATCTCGGCGATCGTGGCGGAGAACCTCGACACGCTGAAGCTCAAGGCACCGGTCAAGCGCCTCGCGGTGCCGAACGTGCCGATTCCGTACAGCCGGCCGCTCGAGCAGTTCGTGATCCCGCAGGTCGCAGGCATCGTCGAGGCGGCGAAGTCGCTGATGAGCGCGCGCACGGCCGCGGCGGCAACCGCATGAGCGTAGCGGTCACGCTGCCCGACAGTGCCTGGGAGGGGGTGGAGGCCGGCGTCGAGGCGCTGCTCGACCAATGGCTGGTGGCCGCCGGCGATGCCGTACTGGCCGGCCAGCCCTTGGCCAAGGTGGTACTGGTGAAGGCCAACCTCGACGTGACGGCGCCCGCCAACGGCCGCGTGGAAACCATCCGCGTCGCCGCCGGCGCGACCTTCGCGCGCGGCCAGGCCATCGCCATCCTGAAGGAGGCCCCGTAGACAAGGCAGCCGACGAACAGGACTGGAACATGCGCGCGCTCGACGAATCGGCGCGCGCGGCGCGCTTCCGCGTCTGGACCTACTGCGCGAGCGCGGTGGTGCTCGGCTGCTCGCAGCGCGCTTGGCATGCCGACGTGCAGCAGCGGCTCGGCGCGCGCGCCGACGTGCTGCTGCGTGAATCGGGCGGCGGCGCAGTGCTCGTGGGCCCGTGGCTGGTCAGCGCATCGGTGGTGGTGCCGCACGACCACCCGTGGGTGCGCGGCGGCGTCGTGCCGAGCTACCGCCGCATCGCCGAGTTGCACGTCGACGCGCTGGCCGAGCTCGGCATTGCGAGCCAGCCACTGCGGCCGGGCGACGTCACCGCCGCCAACGATGCGGAACCTGTCGTGCGCTGGGCCTGCTTCGGCAGCCTGTCGCCGTGGGAGGTCGTCGACGGCCGAGGCCGCAAACTGGTGGGGCTGGCACAGCGGCGGCGGCGCGAGTCGGTGCTGCTGGTGGCCGGCACGCTGGTCAGCGTGCCAGACTGGACGCTCCTCTGCGACACGCTCGACCATCCGCAGGACGAGGCCGCGCTGCGCGCGCGCACCGTGTCGTGCGAACAGATCGCCGGGCGGCCGGTCCCAGCGGCAGAGTTCGCAGCGGTGCTCGCGCGGCAACTTGACGACGCCCTGCTACCGCATGCCGCCGCCCCGCGACAGTGATTCGTTGGCTATCGCGTCGCCGCCGAGGCCTCGCGCCGCTGGCGGCGAGCGTCACTGCGCGGACATCACACTACGATGAGGCGGGGTGTCGACGGATCGTCGCGACGCGCCAAGCCCGGGCCACTGTCTGCCCGAACTCGATGCGCGTCAACGCAACCGACCCCCTGCATGCGGCTCCCGCCGCCAACCGAGCGACAGGCCGCGCGAGCGCGGCCTGCTAGCGCAGCGTCGCGGCCTTCAGCAGCGCCTCCACGCGAGCCGGATCGCCACTGATCGTCACGACCTTCAGGCCGCTCTTGGCCGGCGTGCCCGGGTTGAGCACGATGACCAGATCCTGGTGCGGCACACCAATGCTGCTCGCGTACGCCTGCCGGTAGCCCTTGCCGACAGGCACCGGCACCGGTGAGAAGCTGTCGGAAATCGACCTTTCGTGGCCGACGCTGAACCCGAACTCGGCGCCGGAGTCACGTTCGAATTCGGCTCCGGCCTTTGCCTTTGCGGCATCGAACGCCTCCCAGTTCACCGGCTTGCCGGCGTTCGTCGCCGCTTGCTGCTCTTGAATCAGCGCCGCCAGCTTGCGTTCCAAGGCCGCTCGGCGCGCCGCCGCCTCCTGCCCGGCGAGCTTGTAGCTGCGCCGGAACAATGCGTGGTGCACGCGCTCGTTCGGCCTCGCGCATAGCTCTCTCAGGACGCCGTTCGAGGCGCCGGGATGGATGTCGTCCGTGGCCGTCCAACCGGCCGGTGCGGCAGGTGCGGCTTTCTGGAACGCCGCGAAGGCGTCGGCGTAGAACCTCTGCTCTTCAGCGGTCGCGGGGCGAACACCGATCGAGCACGCTGACGCGACGCCCTGGGCCACCACCGTGTGGGCCACGAGCACCAGCGCGCAACGCAGCACGCTCAGGGTCAGGCGAAGAGGAATCTGCATGGGGCACCTCATGATACTGACGGTAGTCCGCTAGCGCCGCGGCTCGCCGCACTCCGGACAGAACTTGCCAGCAGTGGCAAACCTGGCGCCGCACTTGGCGCACGCCGTTGCCAGCGCCAGCGACTTGCCGCACTCGGGGCAGAACTTCGCGCCCGACGACACGTTCGCGCGGCAGTGCGGGCACGCCGGGCTGGCCGTCATCGCCGGGCTCGCCACGGCAACGGCCTCGGGTGCACACACCTTGCACAACGATCGCGTCTCGTGCCAGCACACTTCCGGACAGACCCACCTGCCGCATTGGGCGCACTGCCGGAAGCGCGACCGCGCCTCGTCGATGGCGCTCTTGAAGGCCGCGTCCCAGCCCTCGCCGCGCAACGCGTCCTTCACGTAGTCGGCGCTCTGCGCCGCACCGCCGAGCGCGCCGCCGAACAGGCTCGATGCGGCGCGCAGGAACCCGGCGGCCATGCCGAGCTTGTTGGCCACGAAGCTCGAGCGCAATCCGGTGCCGCACTTGTCGCAATAGAACTCGAACTGGTAGCCCTTGTCGCTCGAGCGATCGGTGTAGTTGCGCGTGAATTGGGTAAGCGCCATGCCCCCTCCGTGCGATCCCTCGACAGCGAGGATAGGCACGTTCTCGACCGGCGCGCAAGTCGGCGCCGGCGGCGAAGGCGCCTGCGGACCGGCGGCCTCGCGCCGCTACTTGGCCGTGCGCGCCGGCGCAGCGTTCGCCCTGACCAGCGCCAGCGCGGAGTCGGGCGCAGCATCGCCGCCTTGCGCCACAGCGCCGCCACTGGCGGCGCCGAAGTCGAACGCCAGCCGCGGCGCACGCCACGGGCCCTGCACGTGCAGCGGCACGCTGACGCCGGCCAGACCCGGCAACTCGCTCGTGCCGCGGCCGACGGTGGCGAGCAGCCGCAGGTCGAGCAGGCCGGTGTCGAGCAGCAGGTCGCCCTCGCCAGCGGCGCGGATCGATGCCGCGTTCAGCTCGAGCATCTGCCCCCTGGCGCGTTGCTCGCGCAGGTCGAAGTGCGCCTTCATGTCGGTAAAGCGTGTGGACGCGGCGCGGTCGAACTCGCGCTGCTGGGCCGGCACGCGCTTGCCGAGGTTCTCGCGACCATCTAGCAGCGCGGCGCGCAGGTCGACGCCGGCCAGCGCGCCGCTGCGCAACGAGAGGTCGAGCGATCCGAGCAGGGCCTGGCGCAGACTGCCGACGCTTGCGCCTTCGGCGGCGACGTCCCAGCTGAGCGCGCCGCGCCCTTCGAGCCCCGGGGAAGCGCCGAGGTCGGCCAGCAGGCGGCGCAGGTCCACCTCGTTGACACTGCCCTTGGCGACCAGGTGCGGCGTGGCCCCGGCCGCGTCGAGGCGCAGCGCCGCTTCGAGCTGCGCGCCGTAGCCCTGCGCGGCGATGGGGTCGAGCGCCAGCGCCGAGCGATCGAGGTCGAAGCGCGCCGATGCGGATGCCAGCTGCACGCCAGCGACCACGAGCTGCCCGACCCTGACGCGACCTTGTGCGGCGACGTCGTGCAGCAGCGACAGGTCGATCCCTGTCGTGTCGTCGCGCCATCGCGCCAGCCAGCTGGTGGCCAGCAGCGCATCGAGGTCGAGCCGCTGCAGCTCGGCGTCGACGCTCCAGCGCCGGCGCC
The DNA here is from genome assembly GCA_015075545.1 of Ideonella sp. Lineage (GTDB taxonomy): Bacteria > Pseudomonadota > Gammaproteobacteria > Burkholderiales > Burkholderiaceae_C > JAEUPI01. The sequence goes on from JABTUC010000001.1 coordinate 1,164,920, forward strand.
CGGCGCTGTCGGACACTGCCACATCGAGCTTGGCGTCGTTGCCCGCGATCTGGCCGGTCAGGTTGGCCTGTGCATTGCGCCGCGGCAGATCGACCTCGATGCGCCCGGCCAGCCGCGTTATCGCTTCGGCGGCAAGCGCAGGGTGGCTGAGCTGAGCGGTAGCCTCGAGCGCGGGCAGCTCGAGCCGCGGCCCATCGTCGAGCGTCAGCGTCAGCGGGCTGCCGCCACTCGCGCGCAACCGTGCATCGCCGTACACGAGGCTCCATTGCGCCTGCGCCACGGTGTTGCGCAGCGCACGCTCGGCCCACTCGAAGCGCGGCAGCTTGATCGCCAGCGTCGCGCGACGGTCGGGGTGCGCGACGCTGGCGTCGAAGCTCGCTGCGCTGCCGCTCAGACGGTACTCGCCCCATTTCAGCTCGGGGATCGAGAGCACGCTGTCGTACAGCGCCAGCCCCGACTTGTGCTGCGCCGACACGATCACGTTGTCGGCATTGAGCGCGCGCTCGCGCGGCAACGCGGTGAGATCGCCCTTGACGCGCAACGCCAGGTTGTCGATGCCAAGCGCGCGGCCGTCGAGCGTGGCGTCGATGCGCGCCAGCTCGATGCGGCCGGCCGCGCTGTCGAACAGCAGGCGGCCTTTTGCCTGCAGCCTGGCGTCGATGCCGGCAGCGGGCGCGTCGACGCGCGCATTGGCCGTCAACGGGCTGGCGACGCCGTCGGCGACGCGCCCCAACTCGATGTTCAGCTCGCTGAGCGCGCCGCGCTGCCACGCCACCTCGTCGTTCCACTGCAGCGACGAGTGCGTCAGCCGCAGGCTGTCGAGGTCGATCGCCGCGGCTTCGACGGCCGCCAGGTCGTGCGCCAGGTCATCGACGTTGGTGCTGCCGTCCTTCAGCCGCAGCAGTTGCGCGCGCAGCCCGTCGACCTCGGCGCTGTCGATGTGCAGCCGGCCACGCAGCAGCGGCAGCCAGGCGATCGTGACGCGCGCCTTGTCGATGGCGGCGAACTCGCGCGCGCTGCGGCGCTGGCTGAGCGAGGCCTTGCCGCTCTCCAGCGCGAGCTTCGGGAAGTAGCTGACGCGCAGTTCCCCGTCGAGCACCAGATCGCGCTGCGTGCGCTCGTGCACCCAGCGCACGAGCTGGTCCTTGAACTGGTTGGGATCGAACAGCTTGACCACCGCGATGGCCACCCCGGCCACCAGCGCCACCATCAGCGCCAGCCCGAGCACCGCCTGCCGGTAGTAGGTCTTGGCCAGCGTCTCGGCGAACGGCACCTTGAACGGTCCGACTGCCGAGATCAGCAGGCCCACCATGCCGACCAATCCGAGCAGCGCGCACTTGAGGGTGCTCGGCGGCGTGAGCTTGGCGGCGACGGCGGCTTTGCGCATGGCGGGCTTCGGCGGCACCACGCATCATCGGATGCGTGCTCGCACCGCAGCGCCACGCAGATCGGAAAGTGCTGCGTCGTGCGCTCGAATTCACGCCGCCGCGCGGCCACGGCACCGAGAACGTCGAGGCGGAAGCGACTCATCGGTATGTGGATACTACAAGTGCCGCAGTGTGTTTCTGCGCGCGCCACCGCGCACGCATTGCCGCAGGTGCGCCGGCGGATGGCCGCGCAGCCGCTGGCGTCTTCGACGACGAGCCGGGCGGCGCGCACGACTCGGGCGCATGATCGCTGGCCTGGCGGGCGGCCGAGCGCCGCTTGCCGCAACAGGAGAGGACCATGAACCTGAACCGTGCACTGAGCGGCCTGGCCGCGCTGCTGCTGGCGCTGGCATCGACGCCAGCGCGTGCCGACGACTACAGCGACACCATCCAGGCTTTCCGTGGCGCCGGGCAGAGCAGCACCTTCTTCGCCAACGCCTACGGCTACGCGGTGTTCCCCACGGTCGGCAAGGGCGGTGTGGTGGTCGGCGTCGCGCGCGGCGAAGGCCGCGTCTACGAGCGCGGGCACCACGTCGGCGACGTAACGATGACGCAGGTCACGGTCGGTGCCCAACTCGGTGGTCAGGCGTACAGCGAGATCATCTTCCTCGAGGACGAGCGCGCGTTCGACGAGTTCACGCGTGGCGAGTTCGAGTTCGGCGCCGAGGTCAGCGCGGTGGCGATCACCGCGGGCGCGTCGGCGCGGGTCGGCACCGGCGGCATCGGCGCGGCCAAGAACGTCGGCACCGACAAGGCCGACACGATCTCGCGCTACCACGACGGCATCGCGGTGTTCACGCTCGTCAAGGGCGGGCTGATGTACGAGGCCACCGTGGGCGGCCAGAAGTTCAGCTACCAGAAGAGGTAGCCTGTGGTGCAATGCCACCGCTGAACACGACAACATGACGGCCATGGTCGAAGGCAAGGTGGTGGTGGTCACCGGCGCAGGCGGCGGTATCGGTCGCGACATCGCGCTGGCGCTGGCGGCCGAGGGCGCGCGGGTGGTGGTCAACGACATCGGCACTTCCACCAGCGGCGAGGGCAGCGACGAAGGGCCTGCGCAGCGGGTGGTCGGCGAGATCCGCGCCGCCGGCGGCCAGGCAGTAGCCAGCACCGACAGCGTCAGCGAGGCGCACTCGGCCAACCGCATCGTCACCTGCGCGCTCGACACGTTCGGCCGCATCGACGGCGTGGTCAACAACGCGGGCATCCTGCGCGACCGCTTCTTCCACAAGATGAGCGACGCCGAGTGGGACGGCGTGATCAAGGTGCACCTGTACGGCAGCTGGCACGTCAGCCGCGCCGCGGCCAACCACTTCAAGGAGCAAGGCAGCGGCGCCTACGTGCACATGACGAGCACGTCGGGGCTGATCGGCAACTTCGGCCAGGCCAACTACAGCGCGGCCAAGCTCGGCATCGTCGCGCTGAGCAAGAGCATCGCGCTCGACATGGGCAAGTTCGCCGTGCGCTCCAACTGCATCGCGCCGTTCGCCTGGAGCCGCATGACCGGCTCGATCCCGACCGACACGCCCGAGCAGCAGGCGCGCGTCGACAAGATCAAGCAGATGACGCCGGCCAAGATCGCGCCGCTGGCGGTCTACCTGCTGAGCGACGCCGCGCGCGAGGTCAACGCGCAGGTGTTCGCGGTGCGCAACAACGAGATCTTCCTGATGAGCCAGCCGCGGCCGCTGCGCTCGGTGCACCGCGGCGAAGGCTGGACGCCGCGCTCGATCGCCGCGCACGCGATGCCGGCGCTGCGGGCGTCGTTCGTCGGGCTGGAGCGCTCGGGCGACGTCTTCGCCTGGGATCCGGTGTAGCGCGCAGCGCCGCCTAGAATCGTTGCATGGGGCGTGTCGCATCGAAGTGGCGGCCGATCGTGCCGCTGGCCGCATTGATCGCGCTCGCGCCGTGGCCGGCGCGCGCCGACACCGCCAAGCCCGAGCCCGCCTCGCAGGTGTCGGCGCAGGGCCAGCGCATCGTCGACGCCACGCGCGCACAACTGCTGCAGGTGCGCACGCTGCTCAAGGACCAGGACAGCCAGGCATCGGTCGGCTCGGGCTTCGTGGTCGACGCGTCGGGGCTGGCGATCACCAACTACCACGTGGTCAGCCAGTACGCGCTGCGACCCGACCGCTACCGCCTCGCGTTCACGATGGCGCAGGGCCGCACCGGCAACGCCGACCTGCTGGCCATCGACGTCATCCACGACCTCGCGCTGCTGCGGCTGCACGTCGGCACGGCGGCGGCCGACTTCGCGCCGCTGTCGTTTCGCAGCGCGGCGCAGCCGCTGTCCAAGGGCGAGCGGCTGTACTCGCTGGGCAATCCGCTGGACGTCGGCTTCGCGGTGGTCGAAGGCGTCTACAACGGACCGGTCGAGCGCAGCTTCCTGCCGCAGGTGTTCTTCGGCGGTTCGCTCAACCCGGGCATGAGCGGCGGCCCCGCGGTCGACGCCGACGGCCGCGTGATCGGCATCAACGTGGCCGCGCGGCGCGACGGCGAGCAGGTGAGTTTCCTGGTGCCCGGCGCGTTCGCCGCCGAGCTGCTGCAGCGCGGGCGGAGCGCCAAGGCACAGACGCAGCCGATGTACGCCGAGGTGACGCGCCAGCTCGTGGCCTACCAGGCGGCGCTGGTCGACGCTTTCGTCGCCCAGCCGTGGCGCAGCGCGCATCTGGCGCGCTACCGCGTGCCGGTGCCGCAGGAAACCTTCATGCGCTGCTGGGGCAGCGCCTCGTCCGAGACGCAGAAGTACATGCGCTTCGAGCGCAGCGACTGCGTGATGAACCACTCGATCTACGCGGCGCCGCAACTGCGCGCCGGCGTGATCAACGTGCGCCACGAGAGCTACGACGGCGATCGCCTGGGCGCGCTGCGCTTCGCGCAGGAGTACAGCGCGAGCTTCGCCAACGAGCACTTCGGCGGCGGTTTCGCCGCCACCACGCCACGCTGCAAGGAGGGCTTCACCGACAGCGACGGCCTCACGCTGCGCACCGTGGCGTGCCTGTCGGCGCTCAAGCGCTTCGAGGGCCTGTACAACCTCTCGGTGCTGACGACCACGGTCGACCAGCCGACGCGCGGCGTGCAGGGCCGGCTCGACGCGGTGGCGGTCGACTTCGACAACGCGATGCGGCTGACCGCGCACTACCTGAAGGGTTTCGGCTGGAACCCGAAGGCGGACGCGCAGTGACGGTGCCCTCGCCCGCGGCGCGCCTGGCGCAGGCCGAAGTCGTCGACGCAGGCGGCCAGGGCGTGCGCCTGATCGACGTGCACGCCTGGCCGCTGGCCATCGGCCGCGCGCTCGACAACGACATCGTGCTGCCCGATCCGCACGTGGCGGCTCATCACGCGACGCTGGCGCCGGGCGACGACGGGCGCCTGCGCCTACAGGTCGGAGAAAGCCGCAACGGCGTGCGCATCGAGCACGGCCGCACGCGCGCGCAACTGCGCGCCGGCGAGCAGGCGGCGCTGCCCGCGCTGGCGCGCGTGCAGCTCGGGCACAGCCAGTTGCTGCTGCGCCTGCCCGGCGATGCGCTGGCCGCCGAGTTGCCGCTCGCGCCGAGCCTCGCTCCCGCGCCGCGCTGGCTGCTGCCCGGGCTCGTGCTGGCGGCCGTGGCGTGGCTGCTGGCAGCGCGCTGGATCGCCAGCGACCCCGACACCCGGTGGAACGACTACCTGGCGCCGCTGGTGGCCACCGGCGCGCTGCTGCTGCTGTGGTGCCTGGCGTGGGGCCTGGCGTCCAAGCTGTTCACCGGCCGCTTCACGCTGGCGCCGCACCTGCGGCTGGCGCTCATGTTCGGGCTGGCCGTGCAGGCGCTCGATGTGCTGCTGATGGTGCTGTCGTTCAGCCTCGACTGGCCGCTGCTCAGCCATCTGCGGATGGGGGCGAGCTTCACCGTCGGCGCGGTGTGGGTGGCACAGCATCTGCGCCTGGTGCTGCCCAGGCATGCGCGCGCGGCTGCAGCGTGGGTGGCCGCCTGCACGGCGGTCGGCTTCGCGGTCGCGATGGCGACGAGCTGGCGCCGCAACGACCGCCTGCTCGAGGAGCTGTACGCGCCGAACCTGATGCCGCCGTCGTGGCGCCTGGTGCGCGGCGCACCGGTGCCGCAGTTGATCGACGAGCTGCGCTCGCTCGAGCGGCCGCTGCGCGAGCGCGCGGCCAAGGCACAGGCCGAGGACTTCGAGCCCTAATCGACCTCCACCTGCCCGGTGGCGCGGGCGCGCACCAGCGACCACGACAGCCCGACGCCCAGCAGCAGCCCGAGGATCACCAGCACCACCCAGGTCAGCGCGTCGGTGTCCGAGACGCTGAGCACGCCGGTGTCGACCAGCAGCCAGACCGCGCAGCCGAACAACGCGGCACCGAGCACCAGACCCAGCGTGCCCAACGCGACGTAGGCGGTGCGCAGGCACACCACCCAGCCGATCAGCAGCAGCACGCCGATCAGCGCCTTGGCGGCGACGGCGATCTGCGAGCCGAGCAGCCAGTGATAGAACGAAGTGCCGCTCGGGTTGAAGGTCAGCAGCACCAGCGCCACCGCGAACAGCAGCCGCCAGATCACGCCGACCCACGAGATGCCCGGTGTGGCCATGGCGCGCATTGTGATGCCTGCCGCACACCGCTCGGGCGCGCAACGCTCAGTACGACTTCGGCAGCCCGAGCACCTTCTCGGCGATGAAGCACAGGATGAGCTGCGGGCTCACCGGCGCCAGCCGCGGGATCCACGCCTCGCGCAGGTAGCGCTCGACGTGGTACTCCTTGGCGTAGCCCATGCCGCCATGGGTGAAGACGGCCTGCTCGCAGGCCCGATAGCACGCCTCGGCCGCCAGGTACTTGGCGCCGTTGGCCTCCGCCCCGCACGGCTGCCGCTGGTCGTACAGCCACGCGGCCTTGCGCACCATCAGGTGCGCAGCCTCGAGTTCGAGCCAGCAGCGCGCCAGCGGATGCTGGATCGACTGGTTCTGGCCGATCGGCCGCTCGAACACGACGCGCTCCTTGGCGTACGAGGCGGCGCGCTGCAGCGCCGCGCGGCCCAGGCCCACCGCTTCGGCGGCGATCAGGATGCGCTCGGGGTTCATGCCGTGCAGGATGTACTCGAAGCCGCTGCCCTCCTCGCCGATGCGGTCGGCCACCGGCACGCGCAGGCCGTCGATGAACACCTGGTTGGAGTCGACCGCGCGGCGGCCCATCTTGTCGATCTCGCGCACCTCGATCGCCGCGCGGTCGAGGTCGGTGTAGAACAGGCTCAGCCCCTTGGTGTCGCCGGCGCGCCGCCGCGGCGCGGTGCGCGCGAGCAGCAGCATCTTGTTGGCCACCTGCGCGGTCGAGATCCACACCTTCTGGCCGCTCACCACGTAGTGGTCGCCGTCGCGCTGCGCGCGCGTTTGCAGCGCCAGCGTGTTGAGCCCGGCGTTCGGTTCGGTCACCGCGAAGCAGGCGCGGTCGTGGCCGGCGATCAGCGGCGGCAGCCAGCGCCGCTTCTGCTCGTCGCTGCCGAACACCACCACCGGGTGCAGGCCGAAGATGTTCATGTGCACCGCCGAGGCGCCCGACAGCCCGGCGCCGCTGGCGGCGATGGTGTGCATCATCAGCGCGGCCTCGGCGATGCCGAGCCCCGCCCCGCCGTACGCCTCGGGCATCGCGATGCCGAGCCAGCCGCTGGCCGCCAGCGCGGCGTGGAACTCGTGCGGGAAGCCGCCGTCGCGATCCTTGCGCAGCCAGTAGTCGGCGTCGAACGGCGCGCACACCCGCTCGATCGCGGTGCGGATCTGCTCCTGCTCGGGCGTCCAGGCGAAGCTCATCGATGCGTTGACGCTGCCGGTCGACGATGGACACGTGCAGGATAGCGCCGGCGCCGGGCGCCAGCGGCGAGCGACAATCGCCGCCGCCGCGCAGACCGCGGCGTCGACGAGGAAGCGCCGTGACCGCACCCGACCCTGCAGTGCCCTATCGCAGCGAACCCGCGCCGCCGCCGGACGCACCGGCGCCGGTGATGCTGCGCGACCTGCCGCGCACGGTGCTGGCGGTGCTGCTGCTGGCGCTGCTGATCGCCGCGTCGCTGTGGATCCTGCGGCCGTTCCTGCTGTCGACCGTCTGGGCGACGATGATCGTGGTGGCCACCTGGCCGCTGTTGCTCGAGGCGCAGAAGCGGCTGCGCCGACGCGCGCCGGCGGTGGCGCTGATCTCGCTGGCGATGCTGGTGATCTTCTTCGCGCCGGTGCTGCTGATGATCGACACCCTGGCGGAGAACACCGGCACCATTGCCGGCTGGATCCACACGCTCACCAGCTCGCCGATCCCGCCGCCGCCACAGTGGGTGCGCGATCTGCCGCTGGTGGGCGAGCGCATCGCCGCCATGTGGAGCGGCATCGCCGCGTCGGGGCTCGGGGCGCTGGCGCCGCGCGCCGGCCCCTACGCCGCCGACGCGGCGCGCTGGGCGGCGCGGCTGGCCGGCGGCGCCGGCCTGCTGGTGGTGCAACTGGTGCTGACCGTGCTGATCTCGATCATCCTGTACGCCCACGGCGAGGCGGCGCGCGACATGCTGGTGGCCTTCGGCCGCCGCCTGGCCGGCGACAACGGCGAACGCGTGGTGCTGCTGGCCGGTGCGTCGATCCGCGCGGTGGCGCTCGGCGTGGTCGGCACGGCGCTGGTGCAGACGGTGCTCGCCGGCATCGGTCTGGCGGCAGCGGGCATTCCGCTGGCCGGCTTCCTGACCGCGCTGGTGCTGCTGTTCTGCATCGCGCAGGTGGGGCCGATGGTGGTGCTCGTGCCCGCGGTGATCTGGCTGTTCTGGAACGAGCGCACCGGCTGGGGCATCGCGCTGCTGGTGTGGAGCCTCGTCGTCGGCACGCTCGACAACGTGCTGCGCCCCTACCTGATCCGCAAGGGCGCCAACCTGCCGCTGCTGCTGATCTTCGCCGGCGTGATCGGCGGCCTGATCGCGTTCGGCGTCATCGGGCTGTTCGTCGGCCCGGTGGTGCTGGCGATCGTCTACATGCTGCTGCAGCAGTGGCTGCAGGGGCGCGAGGGCACCTGAGCGCCGGCGGCGGCCCTGCACGCTCAATCGCCGATGCGGCGCGCCTCGACGTAGTAGCGCTTCTCGTGCGCCTCGCCCATCGAGAAGGTCTTGCGCGGCGTCGGGCCTTCGTGCACTACGCGGCGCATCAGCTCGCTCTTGCCGATAGGCGCGAAGTGCACGCCGACGCGCCCGGCCTGCAGCGCCAAGCGCTCGAGCGCCGCATCGCCGTGCACGTAGTCGACCTCGTGCGCGAGCCGGCGTTCGATCAGGCTGTCGATGAACGGCTGCCACGTCGCCACCGCCAGCGGCGACGGTGGATCGGCGATCTGCACCACCGAGAAGCGCGCGCCCGGGCCGATCAGCCCGGTGGTGACGCGCGCGCTGCCCGCCGCGGCGGCAACGCGCTCGCGCATCTGCGCCGCCGACGCCACGTCGGTGCAGACGACGCGCGAGCCGAAGGCCTGCGCCAGCGCGTGCCGCGTGTCGCCGGCCACCCCGAACAGCAGCCGATGGATGGCGGCGAACTCGAGTGCCGGGTCGTGGACGTTGACCACCTCCACCAGCGCGTAACGGCTCGGATGCGCCATGCCGAAGCGTTCGCGCGCGTCGCGCCAGATCGCCTTGGCGGTGGCCAGCGAGTGGTTGCCGTCGCCCATCGCGAACAGCATCGCCGGCGTGCCGTCGGGTACGCCGTAGCGTGCGGCGAACGCCCGCGGGTCGGCCAGCGCCTGCAACGAGCGCACCGCCTGCGCGCCCTGCGTGGCGTCGAGCGCGCGGCCGACCAGATGGCCGCCGCCGAGCATCAGCTCGGTTTCGTACAACGGGCGCTGGTGGTCGCGCGCGGCGGCCAGCGGCTCGATCACCGTGCGCTGCGGGTCGTCGATCAGCACCAGGATATGCGGCAGCTCGAGCGGTGCGTCGCGGCGCACCGCGATGCGCGGCGCCAGCCGCTCGACGATGGTGCCCTCGGTGGGGCGGATCAGGCTCGTCGAGCCGGCCGCGTAGTCGTAGTGCTCGAGGTCGAGCTCGAGCATCAGGCCGCGCCGCGTGCGGCCGTCGACCGTGCGCTCGACCAGCACCGCGCTGTCGTGGCCGACGAACACGCCGTCGGCGAGATAGCGGCGCATCGACTGCCGGATGCGCGCGATGCGCGCGTCGGTGTCGGCCGCGTCGAGGTACACCTCGGGGAGAATCAGCTCCAGCGTCGACGGCGCGGTGCCGACCTCGCGCGCCACCTGCTCCCAGTAGGCCGGCTCGGCGGTGTGCTGGTCGCAGGCGATCACCGCCCACTTGCGCAGATCGATGCCCGGCCGCGGCAGCAGCAGGCGTGGCAGGCGAAATCCGGTGACGGCACGATCCATGCGTTCGGTCGAAAGGCAGCGGCGCTGATGCGGCGATGGTAGCGGCGGCGTCGGCACCCCACGGCGCCGGGGTGGGCACCGCCAGCGGCACAATCGGCCGCCGGGCAGACGAGCCGCGGCACTGCCACCGCGAGCGCGCAACAAACCCTTAACAATGCGCGCCTGGCCGCGTTAACACGGGCGCGGCATCGTACCAACCCACCCCGCCCGCCCATGACTCCTCCTCCTGCGGTTGCGCCCGCCTCAGCGCCCGGCAAGTCCCGTCGCAAGGTGGGCACCTCGATCGCGCTGGCGTGCGTGCTGGCGCTGGCCGCGCTGGCCTGGTTCCTCACCCACCGGCCGGCGCCGAGCGGCTCGCCGCAGGCTGCGGCCGGCCGCGGCGGCTTCGGCACTCGCGGCGCGACGCCACCGAGCACGGTGGCGGTGGCGCGCGCGCGCCTGGCCAACGTGCCGGTGCTGCTCGACTCGCTGGGCACGGTGACGCCGCTGACCACCGTTACCGTGCGCCCGCAGGTGTCGGGCGTGCTGGCAAAGGTGCTGTTCACCGAAGGGCAGATGGTCAAGAAGGGCCAGCTGCTGGCACAGATCGACCCGCGGCCGTTCGAGCTGGCCCTGATGCAGGCCAGCGGCGCGCGCGAGCGCGACGAGGCCCAGCTGGAGAACGCACGCCTGACCCTCGAGCGCTACCGCACGCTGCTGGCGCAGGATTCGATCGCGCGGCAGGACGTGGACACTCAGGCCGCGCTGGTCAAGCAGCTCGAGGGCACGGTGCTCACCGACCGCGCCAACGAGGGCAGCGCGCGGCTCAACGTCGAGTACACGCGCATCGTCGCGCCGGTGGCCGGCCGCGTGGGGCTGCGCACGGTCGACGCCGGCAATCTGGTGGGCACCGCCGACGCCAACGGCCTGGCGGTGATCACGCAGTTGTCGCCGATCGACGTGCAGTTCACGATCGCGCAGGAGCGCGTGCAGGAGGTGCTGCACCGGCTGGCCGACGGGCCGCTGCCGGCGCGCGCACTCGACCAGACGCGCACCAGGTTGCTCGAGGAGGGCCGCTTCTCCACGCTCGACAACCAGGTCGACCCCACCACCGGCACCGTGAAGGGCAAGGCGCGCTTCGCCAACGTCGGCGGCGTGCTGTTTCCGAACCAGTTCGTCAACGTGCAGCTCGAGCTGCGCACGCTGGTCGATGCAGTGGTGGTGCCGGTCGGCGCCATGCGCACCGGCCCCGACGGCGATTTCGTCTACGTGCTCAACGACAACAAGACGGTCAGCCAGCGCAACGTCAAGCGCGGCCCGGCCAACGCCGAGCGCGCGGTGATCACCAGTGGCCTGCAAGCGGGCGAGACGGTCGTCACCGAGGGCGCCGACCGCCTGAAGGACGGCGCCACCGTGCAACTGGCCGCCGACCTGGCCGCGCGCGCCGCATCGAAGCCAGCCGGCGCGAGCGCGCCGCACGGTGGCGCGTCGCGGCCGCGCCGCGGCGATCGCGCGGCAGCGGGCATGCAGCCCTGAACGCAGCGCGGCCACGGTGAACCCGTCGCGCCCCTTCATCGAGCGGCCGGTGGCCACCGGCCTGCTGATGCTGGCCATCGTGCTGTCGGGCCTGGTCGGGCTGCGCCTGCTGCCGCTGTCGGCGCTGCCGCAGGTGGACTACCCGACGATCCAGGTGCAGACGCTCTACCCCGGCGCCAGCCCCGAGGTGATGAGCCGCATCGTCAGCGCACCGTTGGAGCGCCAGTTCGGCCAGATGGCGGGCCTGAGCCGCATGAACTCCACCAGCGCATCGGGCGTCTCGATCGTCACACTGCAGTTCGAGTTGACGCTGCCGCTGGACGTCGCCGAGCAGGAGGTGCAGGCGGCGATCAACGGCGCCAGCTCGAGCCTGCCGGCCGACCTGCCGGCGCCGCCGGTGTACGCCAAGGTCAACCCCGCCGACGCACCGGTGCTGACGCTGGCGATCACCTCCGACTCGATGCCGCTGACCGAGGTGCAGAACCTGGTCTACACGCGGCTGGCGCAGAAGATCAGCCAGGTCGGCGGTGTCGGCCTCGTCACGCTGGCCGGCGGGCAGCGCCCCGCGGTGCGCATCCAGGCCGACACGCAGGCGCTGGCCGCCAAGGGCATCGGCATCGACACGCTGCGCAGCGCGATCGCCGCGGCCAACTCCAACAGCGCCAAGGGCAGCTTCGACGGCCCCATCCGCGCCTACAACATCAACGCCAACGACCAGTTGGTCACGCCGGCGGACTACCGCAACCTGATCGTCGCCTACAAGAACGAAGCCCCGGTGCGGCTGTCGGACGTGGCGCGCGTGGTCGACGGTGCCGAGAACACGCAGCTCGGCGCCTGGTCGGGGGCCGCGGGCAAGCTGACCGCGGCGGTGGTGCTGAACGTGCAGCGCCAGCCGGGCGCCAACGTCATCGCCACGGTCGATGCGATCAAGGCGCAACTGCCGCAGTTGCGCGCGCAGTTGCCGGCGTCGCTGCACGTGCAGGAGCTGAGCGACCGCACCACCGGCATCCGCGCCTCGGTGATGCACGTGCAGATCGAACTGCTGCTGGCGGTGGCGATGGTGGTGTTGGTGATCTTCTTCCTCCTGCACAGCGTGCGCGCCACCGTGATCGCCAGCATCGCGGTACCGATCTCGCTCGTCGGCAGTTGCGGGCTGATGCTGCTGCTCGGCTACAGCCTCAACACGCTGAGCCTGATGGCGCTGACGATCGCCACCGGCTTCGTCGTCGACGACGCGATCGTGATGCTGGAGAATATTTCTCGCCATCTGGAGATGGCGAGAAATGTTTCGGCGCAGGCTCATGCCGGCGCAGCCGGCGTGAAGGGCGCGCCAGCGCCCGGCCGCAGCCCCGTACTGCAGGCCGCCCTCGAAGGCGCGCAGCAGATCGGCTTCACGATCATCTCGCTCACCGTGTCGCTGGTGGCGGTGCTGATCCCGCTGCTGTTCATGGGCGACGTGGTCGGCCGCCTGTTCCGCGAGTTCGCCGTCACGCTGGCGATCACGATCGTGATCTCGGCGGTGGTGTCGCTGACGCTGGTGCCGATGATGTCGGCACGCTGGCTCGGCGACGCGCGCGGCAACCACCGCCTCGGCGCCGCGGTGCAGCGCGGCTTCGACCGCCTGATCGCCGGCTACGACCGCTGGCTCGGCGTCGTGCTGCGGCACCAGGGGGCGACGCTGCTGGTGGCGCTGGCCACGCTGCTGCTGACGGCGCTGCTGTACTGGTGGATCCCCAAGGGCCTGTTCCCGACGCAGGACACCGGCCAGCTCGACGCGCGCGTCGAGGCCGCGCAGGGCGTGTCGTACGCGCGCATGCGCGATCTGCAGCGCGCCGCCGCCGAGGCGATCCTGGCCGACCCCGCGGTGACCACGCTGGCGTCGTTCGTCGGCGTCGACGCCACCAACAACACCATGCTGCACACCGGCCGCCTGCTGGTGAACCTGTTACCCAAGACGCAGCGCGACGACCAGGACACGGTGATGCAGCGGCTGCGCGATCGCGTCAGCCGCGTGCCCGGGGTCACGCTGTACTTGCAGCCGACGCAGGATCTGACGATCGATGCCGAGCGCGGCCCCACCGAGTTCCGCGTCTCGCTCGAAGGCGCCGACACGCCCACGGTGACCCAGTGGGCGCTCGCGCTCGTGCAACGGCTGCGCGAGGTGAGCGCGGTGCGCCACGCCACCACCGATGCCGGCGCCACCGGCCCGGCCGCCATCATCGACATCGACCGCGACACCGCCTCGCGCCTGGGCATCGCTGCCAGCACGATCGACGATGCGCTGTACAGCGCGTTCGGGCAGCGCATCGTCTCGACCATCTTCACCGCCACCAATCAGTACCGCGTGATCCTCGAGTCGCAGCCGGGCACGATCACCACGCCCGACGCGCTGGCGACGCTGCGCCTGAAGGCCGGCAACGGCAGCAGCACGCCGTTGTCGGCGATCGCCACCGTGCGCGAGGCGCCGGCACCGCTGCAGGTGACGCACGTGAGCCAGTACCCGGCGACGACGATCGGCTTCGACACCGCGCCCGGCGTCGCGCTGGGCAAGGCGGTTGCCGCGATCCGCCAGGCCGCCCAGGAGATCGGCCTGCCGCCGGGGCTGTCGCTGACCTTCCTGGGCGCTGCCGGAGCGTACGAACACTCGCTGGCCAACCAGCTCTGGCTGATCCTGGCCGCAGTGGTGTGCGTCTACATCGTGCTCGGGGTGCTGTACGAGAGCTACATCCACCCGCTGACGATCCTCTCGACGCTGCCATCGGCCGGCGTCGGTGCCCTGCTGGCGTTGATGGTCGGCGGCCACGATCTCGGCGTGATCGGCGTCATCGGCATCATCTTGCTGATCGGCATCGTCAAGAAGAACGCGATCATGATGATCGACTTCGCGATCGACGCCGAGCGCCACGAGGGCAAACCGGCAAGCGAGGCGATCCGCCAGGCGGCGCTGATGCGCTTCCGGCCGATCCTGATGACCACGCTGGCCGCGTTGTTCGCGGCGTTGCCGCTGATGCTCGGCTGGGGCGAAGGCTCCGAGCTGCGCCGGCCGCTCGGGGTGGCGATCTTCGGCGGCCTGGTGGTGAGCCAGTTGCTGACGCTGTTCACCACGCCGGTGATCTACCTCGCCTTCGACCGGCTCGCCGCCCGGCGTGGCGCGCGGCGAAGCGAGGCGCTCGACACGCGATGAACCTGTCGAAACCGTTCGTCGAGCGGCCGGTGGCGACCACGCTGCTGACGATCGGCATCGCGCTCGCCGGCATCGCGGCGTTCTTCGTGCTGCCGGTGTCGCCGTTGCCGCAGGTGGATTTTCCGGTCATCTCGGTCACCGCGCAGTTGCCCGGCGCCAGCCCCGAGACGATGGCCTCGAGCGTCGCCACGCCGCTGGAGCGGCGGCTCGGCGTGATCTCCGGCGTCAACGAGATGACCTCGTCGAGCGTGCCGGGCTCGGCGCGCATCACGCTGCAGTTCGACTTGAGCCGCAACATCGACGCCGCCGCGCGCGAGGTGCAGGCGGCGATCAACGCCGCCCGCGTCGATCTGCCGGCCACGCTGCGCAGCAACCCGACCTACCGCAAGATGAATCCGGCCGACGCGCCGGTGATCATCCTGGCGCTGACCTCGCGCACGCGCACGCCGGGGCAGATCTACGACGCGGTGTCCAACATCGTCAGCCAGCGCATCGCACAGGTTGCCGGCGTCGGCGACGTCGAGATCGGCGGCGGCTCGCTGCCGGCGGTGCGCGTCGAGCTGCAGCCGCTGGAGCTGCAGCGCCTGGGCATCGGCAGCGCCGAGGTGCGCGCCGCGCTGCAGGCGGTCAACGCCAGCCGCCCGCAAGGCGTGCTGCAGGGCGACGAGCGCCAGTTGCAGATCTACACGCCCAAGCCCGAACGCCGCGCCTCGGAGTTCGCGCGGCTGGTGGTGGCCTGGCGCGACGGCGCGGCGGTGCGGCTGGGCGACATCGCCCGCGTCGAGGATGGCGTCGAGAACACGCGCACGCTCGGGCTCGTCAACGGCCAGCCGGCGATCATCGTGCTGGTCACGCGCCAGCCCGGCGCCAACATGATCGAAACGGTCGACGCGGTGCGTGCGCTGGTGCCCGAACTGCAGGCGCAGTTGCCGCAGGACATCGAGCTGCGCGTCGCCTCCGACGCCACCAACTCGATCCGCGCCTCGCTGCACGAGGTCGAGATCACGCTGCTGGTGGCGGTGGCGCTGGTGATCGCGGTGGTGGGCGTGTTCCTCGGCAGCCTGCGCGCCACGCTGGTGCCGGCGGTGGCCACGGTGGCGTCGCTGCTGGCCACCTTCGGCGTCATGTACCTGCTCGACTACAGCCTCGACAACCTGAGCCTGATGGCGCTCACGGTGGCCACCGGGTTCGTGGTCGACGACGCGATCGTGGTGCTTGAAAATACCGCGCGCCACATCGAATCGGGCATGAACCGCATGCAGGCGGCGCTGCTCGGCGCGCGCGAGGTCGGCTTCACCGTGCTGTCGATCAGCCTGTCGCTGGTGGCGGTGTTCATCCCGCTGCTGTTCATGGGCGGGCAGATCGGGCGGCTGTTCCGCGAGTTCGCGGTCACGCTGTCGGCGGCGGTGCTGGTGTCGATGGTGCTTTCGCTCACCACCACGCCGATGCTGTGCGCCTGGTGGCTGCGCAGCGGCGGCCCGGCTGCGCAGCGCCGCGGCCTGCTGGCTCGCGCGGGCGCGGCGATGTGGGCCTTCGTGCTGCGCAGCTATGCGCGCAGCCTCGACTGGGCGCTCGCCAGCCCGGCGCTGGTGATGGCGATCCTGGTTTTCGTGGTCGGGCTCAACGTCTACCTTTTCGTGCACGTGCCCAAGGGCTTCTTCCCGCAGCAGGACTCGGGCCAGATCCGCGGCGGCCTGCAGTCGGACCAGAGCATCTCCACCAAGGCGATGGGCGCCAAGCTGCGCCAGGTGGTCGACATCATCCGCGCCGACCCGGCGGTCGACACCGTGGTGGGTTTCACCGGTGGCGGGCGCGCGGGCGGCGGCTTCCTGTTCGTCAACCTGAAGCCGCGCAGCGAGCGGCGCGACGGCGCGTTCGCGGTGATCGCGCGGCTGCGCCCGCAGCTCGCGCAGGTGACCGGCCTGCGTGCGTTCCTCAACCCGGTGCAGGATCTGCGTGCCGGCGGACGCAGCAGCGCCGCCACCTACCAGTACACGCTGAAGTCCGACAACCTGCCCGACCTGCGCAAGTGGGCGACGCGGCTGGCCGACGAGTTGAAGCTCGACCCGCAGCTCACCGATGTCAACACCGACCAGCAGGACAACGCCCTCGAGAGCTACGTCGAGATCGACAAGAGCGCCGCCGCGCGCGTGGGCATCAGCGCCGCCGCCGTCGACTCCGCGCTGTACGACGCCTTCGGCCAGCGCGCGGTGAGCACGATCTACGGCGACATCAACCAGTACAAGGTGATCATGGAGTGGGCGCCGGGCTACACGCGCGGGCCCGATGCGCTGGCCGACCTCTACATCGCCACGCAGCCTGCAGCCGCCGCGACCGGCGCGTCGGCCAACCCGGGCCAGCGCAACGCGTCGACCGCCTCGCCGCTGAGCCAGCAGGTCAACACGATGGTGCCGCTGGCGGCGATCGCGCGCTTTCGCGTCGGCGCGGCGCCGGCCTCGGTGCAGCACCAGGACACCGAGATCGCGACCACGATCTCGTTCAACCTCGCCGACGGCGTGTCGCTCGGGCAGGCGCAGCAGTCGCTGCTGCAGGCGCAGGCCAACATCGGCATGCCCACCAACGTGCGCGGCGCGTTCGCCGGCACCGCGCTGAACTTCCAGCAGGCGCAGGGCCAGCAGCTGTGGCTGATCCTGGCGGCGCTGGTGGTGATCTACATCGTGCTCGGCGTACTCTACGAAAGCCTGGTCCATCCGCTGACGGTGCTGTCGACGCTGCCGTCGGCCGGCGTCGGCGCGGTGCTGGCGCTGCTGCTGCTGCGCATGGAGTTCACGGTGATCGCGCTGATCGGCGTGTTCCTGCTGATCGGCATCGTCAAGAAGAACGCGATCCTGATCATCGACTTCGCGCTCGATGCCGAGCGCGCGCGCGGCCTCGGCCCCGTGGCTGCCGTGCGCGAGGCCTGCCTGCTGCGCCTGCGTCCGATCCTGATGACCACGCTGGCCGCCGGCCTGGGCGTGCTGCCGCTGGCGATCGGTTTCGGCGACGGCGCCGAACTGCGCCAGCCGCTGGGCATCGCGATCATCGGCGGCCTTCTCGCGAGCCAGCTCCTGACGCTGTTGACGACGCCGGTGGTGTACGTGCTGCTCGACCGCTTGCGCCGCCGCCGCAGCGACGAGTTCCTGCTCAGCCGGGCTGCCACGACATGAGACCTCCGCTCCATCCGTTTCCCGGTGGACATCGAGCCACCTTTGCAGGCACGCCGGCTCGCCCGCTGGCGCGACGAGGGCTGGCGGGTCGCATCGGCGGCGCGCTCGCCGGCACGCTGCTCGCCGCCTGCACGTCGATGGTGCCGAGCTATGAGCGGCCCGTCGTCGCGATGCACGCGGTGTCGTTCAAGGAGGCGCCGAGCACGCCGGGCTGGCACGAGGCGCGGCCGGCCGACGAGCAGGCGCGCGGCCCGTGGTGGCTGCCGTTTCGCGACGCCACCTTGAACGAGCTGATGCCGCAGGTCGAAGTGTCGAACCAGAGCGTTGCCGCGGCGGTGGCGCGCTACGCCGCGGCGCAGGCGCTGCTGGCCGGCCAGCAGGCGCAGCTGCGGCCCTCGCTCGGCCTGTCGGCCAGCGCGACGCGGTCGCAGGCCGGCAGTGCCGGTGGCCCGGGGCGGGCGCCTGTCACGTCGCTGCGCGTGGCCGCCAACGCCGACTGGGAGTTCGACCTCTGGGGCCGGCTGCGCGCCGGCGTCGAGCAGGCGCAGGCCAGCGCCCAGGCGAGCGCGGCCGACCTCGCCGCAGCGAAGCTGTCGGCCCAGGCGGCGCTGGCCACCGCGTACTTCAGCCTGCGCGAGGCCGATGCCGAGCTGGTGCTGCTGCGCGACACGGTGGTGGCGTACGAGCGCAGCCTGCAGATCACCGACAACCGCTACGCGGCCGGACAGGCCGCGCGCACCGATGTGCTGCAGGCGCAGACGCAGTTGGCCAACACGCGCGCCGAGGTGGCTGCGTTGGCGGTGCAGCGTCAGCAGTTCGAGCACGCGGTGGCGGTGCTGGTGGGCAAGGCGCCGGCCGACTTCACGCTGGCGGCGGGCGCATGGACGCAGACCGTGCCCGAGGTGCCGCCCGCCCTGCCCTCGGAGCTGTTGCAGCGCCGGCCCGACATCGCAGCGGCCGAACGCGCGGTGGCCGCCGCCAACGCGGGCATCGGCGTCGCGCGCGCCGCCTTCTACCCGAGCCTGTCGCTCGGTGCCACGGCCGGCAGCGCGGGCCCGCGCGTGAGCGACCTGTTCGATGCTGCCAACACGCTGTGGTCGCTCGGCCTGTCGCTGGCGCAGGTGCTGTTCGACGGCGGTGCGCTCCAGGCGGCCCTCGACAGCGCCCAGGCCAGTCGCGGTGTTGCCGTCGCCGGCTATCGCCAGGCGGTGCTGGCCGCGTTCCAATCGGTGGAGGATCTGCTGGCGCAGCGCCGCGGCCTGAACGAACAGCTCACCTTGCGGCAGCAGGCGTCGGCCGCGGCCAACCTCACCGAGCAGCAGGTGCTCAACCGCTATCGCGCCGGCCAGGTCGATTTCACCGACGTCGTCACCGCGCAAGCCAGCGCGCTGGCCGCTCGCCGCTCCCTGGTGCAGTTGCAGGTCGGCCTGCAGACCAACGCGATCGCGCTCGTGCAGGCGCTCGGCGGCGGCTGGTCGCCCGACGCGAAGTGAAGGGCCAGGCCCTCAGCGCTTCATGATCTCGGTGGGTGCCGATCCGGTGATGATCGTTTCCTTGAACAGCGACGGCCGGAACGACTGCGCCAGGGCGGTCGGTGCGTCCATCGCCCACAGCGCGATCGCGCGCGCGCTCATCGGCTTGGCGAACAGGTAGCCCTGCAGTTCGTCGCAGCCCAGGCGCACCAAGGCGTCGCGCTGCGCCGGCGTTTCGACGCCCTCGGCGACGACGCGCAGGCCGAGCGTGCGCGCCATCGTGAGCACCGCCTCGACGATGGTGCGCGCGTCGGCGTCGTCGACCATGTCGACGATGAAGGCGCGATCGATCTTCAGCTCCTGCGCCGGCAGGCGCCGCAGCGTGGCGAGGCTCGAGTGCCCGGTGCCGAAATCGTCGATCGACACGTGCACGCCGATCTTGCCCAGCCGCGCGAACGCGCGCCGCGTGACCTGCGTGTCCTCCATCGCCACCGACTCGGTGATCTCGCAGGTGAAGCGGTTGGGCTGCAGGCGGTGGCTGCGCAGGCCGGCCTCGAGCCGGCGCGCGAAATCGTCCTGCCGCATCTGGTAGCCCGAGACGTTGATCGCCACTCGCATGCGCAGCCCGGCCTTGCGCCAGGCCGCCGCCTGCTTCAGTGCCGCGGCGAGCACCCAGTTGCCGATCGGCTCGATCAGGCCGTGCTTCTCGGCAATCGGGATGAAGCGCGCCGGGCTCACCATGCCCAGCGTCGGGTGTCTCCAGCGCAGCAGCGCCTCGACCGCGGTGACCTGCAGGCTCGAGGCTTCGACCTTCGGCTGGTACACCAGATCGAGCTCGCGCCGCTCGATCGCCTGGCGCAGATCCTGCGCGATGCGCAGTTCCTCGCGCTGCTCGATCTCGAAGCGCGGATCGAACAGCGCGTGCGAGCCGCCGCCGGCGCGCTTGACCGCGCGCATCGCGGCGGCGGCACGGTGGATCAGCTGGCTGCTGCTGCCGTGCACCGGGAACAGCGCCACGCCCACCGACACGCCTGCGCCGTAGCGCTGGCCGTCCAGCGCCACGCCGCCGGCCAGCGCTTCGGCCGCGCGGCTCGCCAGCAGCTCGCAGGTGGCGGTGTCGGCGTTGAGCCAGAGTGCGAACTCGTCGCCGGCCATGCGGCACATCGGCACGCGCGCACCACAGACGTCGCGCAACTGCCGGGTCGCCGCGGCGAGCACCTTGTCGCCGTGCGCGAGACCGTGGTCTTCGTTGACGAGGCGAAAGCCGTCGAGCCCGGCGTACAGCAGCGCGCCGGTGCGCTCGGCGCCGCGCTCGGTGTCGAGCGCCTGCGCCAGCGCCGTCTCGAAGGCGTCGCGGGTCATCAGCCCGGTGACGGCGTCGGTTGCGGGCACGCTGCGCGGCCGTGCGGCAGCGCGCTGGCGCAGCCGGCCGTGCACGAACCAGCCGACGCCGACCCCGCCCAGGCCGATGACGATGGCCAGCGCTGCATGCAGCAGCGTGAAGGCGGAAGACGTGACGGCGGCAGTCAGCTCGGGCTCCTCGGACGCAGCGCGGCCCAGGGGCGCACGCTGCTCGAGGCGCCATCTTCGGCGATCCGCGCGCCCCGCAACGCGCGGATTAGCGCGTTTGGCGCGGCCTATTCCGCGCTTGCCCGATCAGGCCGGCGCGTGCCAGCCCGCGTCGACCCACAGCTCGCCGCTGACCGCGGCGTTGGCCAGCATGAAGCAGATGGCGTCGGCGATCTCGTCGGGCTGGATCAAGCGGCCGAGCTGCGTGAACGGCAGGATGTTGCGCGCCACGTAGTCGGCACCCATCGCGCGCACCATCGGCGTGTCGGTGAAGCCGGGGTGGATCACGCTGCAGCGCACGCCGTGGAACATCGCCTCCTTCATGATCGTGGCCGCGGCACCCTCGAGCCCGGCCTTGGTGCTGGCGTAGGAGATCTGGCCGCGGTTGCCCTGCGACGAGATCGAGCCGATGAACACCACCGCACCCTGGATGCCCTCGTCGGCGCTCCAGCGCTTGAGGCCGTTGGCGGCGCGCGCCTCGGCGATGCGGCCGATCATCTCGAGGGCCCAGTAGACCGGCGCGATCAGGTTCACGTCGACCACCAGCCTGAACTGCTCGAGCGGGTAGATGCGCGCGCGCCCCGTGTCCTTGTCGATGCGCACCGCGAGGTCGTCGCGCGTGATGCCCGCGGCCGGCACGCACAGCGACACCGGGCCGTGCTGCGCGCCGATGACATCGAACACCGAGCGGCGGAAGCCCTCGTCGGTGACGTTGCCGCGAAACGGCACTGCGAACGCGCGGCCGGCCGCGGCGTTCAGCTCGGCGGCCACGTCGTCGATCGCCTCGTTCATGTCCACCAGCGCCACCGCTGCCACGTTGCGGCGCGCCATCGCCGCGGCCACCGCGCGGCCGATGCCGCTGCCGCCGCCGGTGATCACGGCGACTCGATCAGAAAACTCCATTCGGGCTCCCATCGCGCAACGGCGCGATGGCCAAGTGTAGTGGGCCGGCTACGACAGCCCCGTCACCGGCAGCGCGGCGCCGTGGATGGCACGCGCGGCGTCCGACGCCAGGAAGCGCACGACGGCGGCCAGATCGTCGGGCGCCACCCACTTCGCGGGGTCGGCCCGCGGCATAGCGGCGCGGTTCTCGGGCGTGTCGATCACGGTGGGCAGCACGCAGTTGACGTTGATGCCGCGCTCGCGCAGCTCGGCGGACATCGCCTCGGTGAGGCGGATCACCGCCGACTTCGACGCCGCGTAGGCGCCCATCTGCGCGCCGCCGCGCAAGGCGCCGAAGGCGCCGATGTTGACCACCTTGCCGCCGCCGCGCGCGAGCATGCGCGGCACCGCGGCGCGCACCGCGTGCAGCAGCGTGCGTGCGTTGAGGTCGAACATGAAGTTCCAGGTGGCGTCGCTGGTCTCGTGCACCGCCTCGCCCATGCGAAAACCGCCGGCCAGGTTGCACAGCACGTCGAGGCGGCCGAATCGGTCGATCGCCGCCTGCACGGCCTGCTGCGCCTGCTCCTGCTGCAGTAGATCGGCCGCCACCAGCAGTTGCGTGGGGGCATCGTCGCCGAACGCCGTGACCAGCCTGTCGCGATGCTGGCCCACCAGCACCAGCCGATCACCCCCGGCCGCGAAGGCGTGTGCCACCGCGCGCCCGAGGTTGCCGGCCGCGCCGGTGATCATCACGACGCGTGCTTCAGCAGCCATTCACGCCCCGCCCGCCTGCCCGCTGCAGCGCCGCACTACTTGGCACGCGGCTTGGCTGCCGTCTTGCCCGACTGCAGGCCCTCGGACATACCGATCAGCACGCCGCTGACCAGCGCGGCGTAGCTGTCCATCATCGCCTGCGCGCCGCGCAGCCCGGCCGAGCGGCCCGCGCGCAGCGCGCCATGCGCCTGCGACACCAGCGCCTCGAGGCTGGTGCGGGCCTGCTCGCCGGTGCCGGTGCCCTTGATCTTCATCGCCTCGAGCACCTGCGACCACGGCCCCTCGAGCGCGCCGCCCGCGCCCTGCGCCGCCTTGCCGACCGTAGCGAAGAAAACGTCTTCCATCTTCTCCAGGTTGGCCAGCGCGCCCTTCATCTGTTTGTTGTTCAGCTCGACGCCCTGGTCGACGAACTGCTGCAGCGCTGCACGCTGCGCCTGCACCGCCTTGAGCAGCGCGGCATCCATGCCGTCGAACGCCTTGCCCAGCAGCGCCTCCAGATCGACCGCCGGCAGCGGGCTCTTGGCCGCGCCGCTGGAGGCCGCCTGCGTCACTGTCTTCAAGACGTTGCGGATGTTGGCCAGCGTCAGCTCGCGGCCCTGCAGCGCCTTGAGCGTGGCCTGGCTGACGGCCTTGCGCAACGCCTCGCCCTGCTGCACGCTGGCCTTGGCGAACATGTCGATGAGCGCATCCTGGTCGATGCCTGCCTTGAGCATAGGGATCCCCTTGCGGCGATTGATCGCCACGCCGAGTCTGCGCCCCCGCCGGGTGCCACGGCCATTGGGGTTCACGCGGGCGTTGCCGCCGACGCGGCGCTCAGATCGCGCAGAACGCCGTGTCGGCAGCCGGCTGCGCCTCGCCCATGGTGGCGCGGAAGAGCTGCTCGTCGGATTCGCGCAGCCGGCGGCTCATCTCGCGCCCGATGTTCATCTGGATCATCGCGAACTGCGCGGCATCGCGCTCGTACAGCCGGTACAGGTGGTCGGGCGACAGCGCCATCGCCCGGCAGGCGTCGAGCGCGCGCACCGAGGCGCTGCGCGGGAACAGGTCGAGCAGCGCCATCTCGCCGAAGCAGTCGCCGACGCCCAGCTCGCGCAGCAGCAGCTCGCGGCCGGCCCAGTCCTTGAGCACGGCCACCCGCCCGGCCTGCAGCACGTACATGCAATCGGCCGGGTCGCGCTCGCGGAAGAAGTGCCCCCCGGCCGCCACGTCGATCGACGGCACCGGCTCCAGCAGGTACTGCAGCGCCTGCTCGTCGATGCCGCCGAAGATCGGCATCTGCTGCAACAGCTCCATGCGCAACGCCTGCATCCTGCCTCCTCGGCGACTCGCCCAAGACCCAGTGTAGGCGGGGTACCGCCACGGTTCCGATGCCGCGAGCCTAGAATTTCCGCGCCGGCGCCGTGGTTGCCAAACGCAACGCAGCGCCCGGCGTTGTGCGCACCTGAAGCATCCGCCATGCCGATCGAGCGACTCCCCCACCGCGCCGTGCTGTTTGCCGACATCACCGGCAGCTCGCGGCTGTTCGTCGAGGCGGGCGACGACCGCGCGCGCGAGGTGGTGGCGGCCACGCTGGCATCGTGGTCGCAGCTGGTGGCGGCCCACGGCGGCCAGGTGGTGCAGTTGCGCGGCGATGGCCTGCTCGGCACCTTTGCCAGCACCGATGCCGCGCTCACCGCCGCGGTGGCCCTGCGCGAGCTGCCGTACCGGGAGCCGCTGTCGATGCACGCGGGCATCCACGCCGGCCCGGTGCAGCAGGAGGCCGACCAGTTGTACGGCGACGTGGTCAACATCGCCGCCCGCATGGCCGACATCGCCAAGCGCTTCGAAATCGTGCTCACCCAAAGCGCCGGCGAGCAGCTCTCGCAGCCCGGGCGCTGGAACCTGCGGCTGATCAAGCACGTGCCGGTCAAGGGCCAGGCGCAGCCGATGAACATCTGCCTGCTGGCCTACGACGAGGCGCACAGCACCGTCTACCGGCCACCCGATCAGACGCGCACCTTCCACACGCGGCTCGAACTGCGTTACGGCGCGCGCATGTTCGTCGTCGACGCCGATGCGACCCACTGCCTGATCGGGCGCGACGCCGATTGCGCGATGCAGGTCGACCACGAGCTGGTGTCGCGCCGGCACGCGTCGGTGGAGCGCGTCTCGGGCCAGTTCTTCCTGCACGACCACAGCACCAACGGCAGCTACGTCGCGGGCGACGGCGACGCGCGCCCGGCGCTGGTGCAGCGCGAGGTGATCCAGCTCAAGGGCACGGGCGTGATCTCGCTCGGTGTCGAACCGCGGCACAACGCCGATCACCTGATCCGCTTCGCGATCGGGATGGCCTGAGCGGGCCGCTCGCAGCCCTTCGATCGCCCGCGAGCAACGATGCCGACGCCCGCCCCGACGCCAGCGACCCCTGCATCGCACGGCGTCGGGCCGCTGCCGCTCACCGCCGACCAGCTGCTGCGTTCGCAGCAGACCACGCTGTCGCGGCTGGTGGCCACCGGCGCGATCGCCGACTCGCGTGCCGGACTCGTGATCTCGTCGAACATCGGCATGCTCGGTGCGCTGGCGGCATCGGTTCCGAGCAGCCTGCTGCACACCGCCAGCCCGTGGCTGTGGTGGCTGCTCGGGCTCACTGCAGCGGCGTGTGTGGCCAGCGTGGCGATGGCCGCGCTCGCCGCGTTTCCGCGGCCCGGCACGCAGCCCGGCTCGCTGGTGTTCTTCGGCAGCATCGCCTCGATGGAGCCTGCCGCCTACTTCGAGCGCCTGCTGGCGGTGCCGCAGATCGAGTTCTCGCACGACCTCGCCGACCAGTGCCACCGCGTGGCCGTGCTGGCGGCGAT
The DNA here is from genome assembly GCA_015075545.1 of Ideonella sp. Lineage (GTDB taxonomy): Bacteria > Pseudomonadota > Gammaproteobacteria > Burkholderiales > Burkholderiaceae_C > JAEUPI01. Next base: position 1,190,118 of record JABTUC010000001.1, read on the forward strand.
GAAGTTCCGCTGGGTGCGTCGCGCGATGGCGACGATGATCGCGGCGGCGCTGCCGTGGCTGGCCTGCCTCGAGCTGCTGGGGCGGCTGCGCCTGCAATAGCGCGCTGGCACCCGGTGGCGGCCGTCGCTGCGCCGTCGGCCAGCGCCCGCGCACACACGGCGCCATGCGTCGGGCCCGCGGCGCGCGTCAGCGACCGGGCTGCGAGCGCGAGCGGTCGAGTGCCCCGGCCAGGAACAGCGTCTTCAACAACGCGCGGTTGATCTCGAGCGGCTCGATGAACGCTGCATCGGCCGCAGCGCGGATGTCGCTCGCCTGCTCCGACTCGATCGCGCGCACCAGCTCGAGCAGCGGCTGGTAGGGGCCCGCGCCGTCGACGATCGCCGAGCGCACGCGTTCGGGCACCTCGAGCATCGCCAGCGTCTCGCCGGCGGTGCGGCCGACCACGCGGTCGAGCAGCGAGAACACGCCGCACATGAACAGCTCGCCGCGCGTTTCGTTGCTGGCCGAGGCCGCCGCGAGCTGGCGCATCAGCAGCCCGCGGCGCAGCGCCGCGAAGTTCACCGGCCGCAGCCGCATGTCGTCACCGGTGCGTGCCAGCATGCCGCCGAGCCAGCGCCGCAGCGGCTGCGCGCCGAGCAGCGAGATCGCCTGCTTGAACGAGCCGGTCTCCAGCCGCAACTGCCCGGGCGCCGCACCCTGCACGTGGCGCAGCAGCTCGAAGGCGAGCAGCGGGTCGCGCATCAGCGTCTCGTCGAGCTGATCGGCGTGGCGGCCCTGCTCGAGATGTTCGATCAGTTCGAGCACCACCTGCGCGTCGGGCCGCGCGGATCCTTGCGCGACGAGCTCCGGATCGTGCAGCGGCCAGCCGAGCACCGCCACCGCGCCGCGCTCGAAGCTCTGGTTGAGCTGCGCCATCGTGCGCACGCCGCTCTGGATGTGCGCGATGGTGCGCGTGGTACCCTGCGGCGCCGGTGTCCCGAGGCGCCGGTCGTCGGCCAGATCGATGATCGACCACTTGAACGCCTGCAGCAGCTCGCGCGGCAGCTGGCGCATCGGGCGGCCCTTCAGCAGCAGCGTGTTGCCGCGCGCTGCCAGCTCCTGCAGTACCGCGGTGTTGACCGGCTCCACCGCGACGAACCACGGGATCTCGACCATCACGTTGCGTTGCGGCCGCGCGCGCAGCAGCTCGGCCAGCAGCAGTTCCGACGAGACATTGAGCACCACCGGCCCGCTGCGCTCGGGCCAGACCTCGCCCACCGCCTGCAGCAGCGCGTCGGCATCTGGCGTCACGCCCATGCGCAACGGCACCACCGTGAGCCGCGTCGCGATCACGCCCTGGTAGCGGTCGATCAGCGGCGCGTAGCCGAGCACCACCTTGCCGAGCACGCGGCTGGCCTCCTCGCTCATCGCCAGCACGGTGGTGGGTGCGAATGCACTCTCGATCTGCGTCGCGAGGTGGCGCGCCGCCAGCAGGTCGCTGCGCGCAGCGGCCTGCTCGATGCGGCTGTCGAGCCAGTCGAACGTGGTCAGCGTCTGACCCGGCAGCGTCGGCGCTCCGGGGTCGCTGGCGGGAACGCGAAATGGCGGGGGGTTCGCGGTCATGGCGGCTTGGGGGCAAGGCCCAGCAACGAGTTTCGGCCATGCCGGGCCGCGGCTGTAGCCCGCCGCGGCCGAAGTGCCAATTCCGCCGCACTTGTGGGCGCGACGCGCGGGCCGGCTTCAATGCCGGGGCCGCGCGAACGCCTTGCGAGCGCGCTCGGCCAGCGGCCGGATCGCGCAGCCCGCGGCATGGTCGTTGACCAGCCCCATCGCCTGCATGAAGGCGTACACCGTGGTCGGCCCGACGAAGCGCCAGCCCTGCTGCTTGAGCGCCTTCGACAGCGCCGCCGACGCCGGCGTGGTCGACGCGCCCTTCGTTGCCGCGGCCTCGCGGGCGCCGGGCTCGTAGCGCCAGACGAAGGCGGCCAGCGAGCCCTCGCGCGCGACCAGCTCGCGCGCGCGGCGTGCGTTGTGGATCACCGCCTCGATCTTGCCGCGGTGGCGCACGATGCCTTCGTTGCGCAGCAGCCGGCTCACGTCGCGCTCGCCCAAGCGCGCCACGCGCGCGATGTCGAAGCCGTGGAACGCGGCGCGGAAGTGCTCGCGCTTGTTGAGGATGGTGCGCCAGCTCAGCCCGGCCTGAAAGCCCTCGAGGCTCAGCTTCTCGAACAGGCGCGTGTCGTCGCCCACCGGAAAGCCCCACTCGGTGTCGTGATAGGGAATGAACTCCGGCGCCGCCGCGCACCAGCGGCAGCGCGGCCGGCCGTCGGGGCCGTCGACGGTGTCGATCATCGCGGCCGCCCCGGTGCGGCTATCGGACGCCAGCGTCGAGCGCGTCGAAGTCGACGAACACCTCGCGCAGCGGCAGCCGCGCCAGCTCGTTGCAGCGGCACGCGATGCCGCCGCCCTCGCAGTCGTCGTCGTGACTCCACGGCAGGTCGGGATGCTCGTCGCACAGCCAGCCGGAGCCCTCGCAGAGCGAACAAATCAACTTGAGCCGCTTGCGCTGTCTCATCGCGCCCCCTCGCCGATCGCTTGTGCATGCTATCGGGCGGCGACGCGCCGGACCAGTGGACAGCCGGTGGATCGGCTGTGGAAATCGCGAGGACAACTGTGCTGCTGCTGACGCAGCGCGATTTTCTCAACGAATCGGGTCGGGCACCGGCGCCGCGGGCGCATGCGGCCCGCCGCTCGCCGCAACGCGCTCGCTGCAATCGCGGGCGACCGCGAAGGCACCGATCACCGCCCCCGCGTCGTCGAGCGCGAGCGCGAAGCTCATCTCGACGTAGAGCCTGCGTCCATCGCGGTGCAGCGCGCGCGTGACGCGTGCCTTGCCCGGCGAGCGCAAGCGGCCGGTCTCGAAGGCGCGCCCGTAGGCCTCCCAATGCGCGGCGCGCAGGCGCTCGGGAATGATGAGGTCGAGGTTGGCGCCCACAGCCTCGTTCTCGCCGAAACCGAAAACCTGCTGCGCGGCCCGGTTCCACAGGCAGATGGTGCCCTCGCGGTCGGCGAAGACGATCGCCTCGGCCGCCTGCTCGACGATGGCGCGGTACACGGGCAGCGGCAGCGCCGCCGCTTGCGCGGCGGCCTCGAACTCTTGCGCATAACACGCGGGCGACGCGTAGGACCTCGGCTGCGTCGAGGCTTCGTCGTCGGGGTCGCCGGCGGTCATCGCGCGCTCGCCAGGCTCAGGGCGCCATCGCGCGCTCGAAGTTGCGGCCCGCGAACTCCCAGTCGAGCAACTGGTCGACCACGCCGGTCACGTAGGCGGCGCGCCGCTCGTGGTGGTCGAGGTAGTACGCGTGCTCCCACACGTCGATCACCAACAGCGGCACCTGCTTGCCCGTCAGTGGCGTATCGGCGTTGCTCGTGCTCGTCACCTTGAGCACGCCGCCGTCGAGCACCAGCCAGGCCCAGCCGCTGCCGAACTGGCCGGTGGCGGCGGCCTTCAGCGCATCGCGCAGCGCGGGCACGCCGCCGAAATCGGCGCGCACGCGGGCCTCCAATGCGCCTTGCGGCGCCGACGCGCCGGGCGGGCGCATCGACAGCCAGTAGAAACCGTGGTTCCACGCCTGCGCGGCGTTGTTGAACAGCGGCACCATCGCCGGCTCGCTGGCCTTGCGCTGCGCAGCCTGCGCGACAATGGCTTCGAGCGTCGCGTCGGCCAGCGGCGTGCCGGCGACCAGCGCATTCACCTTGTCGACATACGCGCGGTGGTGTTTGCCGTGGTGCGTCTGCAGCGTGGTGGCGGAGATGAACGGCTCGAGTGCGTCGTGCGCATAGGGAAGCCGGGGCAGTTCGATCGACATGATGGGGTCTCCTCGGGTCTGTCGCGTCTCGCTCGATATTACATCGCAACACGATATACTGCACGACATGCGCCATTGCCTCCGCCAGGATGGCCGGCGCCCCGGGAGTATGCATGCCCGCGGCTGAAGAGCCCGCCAAGCAGCCCGGCGCGCCGCTCGACGATCGCGACTACGCCGCCTTGGCGGCGTTTCGCCACGCGCTGCGCCGGTTCCTCACCTTCAGCGAAGCGGCAGCCACCGCGGCCGGGCTGACGGGCCAGCACTACCAGGCGCTGCTGGTCGTGCGCGCCAACCCGTCGACGCGGCAGATGACGATCAACGAGCTGGCGCGGCAACTGCTGATCAAGCACAACAGCGCGGTCGGGCTGGTCGACCGCCTCGTCGATCAGGGTCTGCTGGTGCGCAAGGCCGCCAGCGACGACCGTCGCAAGGTCGAACTGCGGCTCACCGCCAAGGGCCTGCGCGTGCTCGACCGGCTCGCCGATCGGCACCGCGCCGAGCTGGAGCATTCGGGGCCGCACCTGCGGCACCTGCTGCAGCAGCTCGCGCAGGCGATGGATCACGCCTGAGGCCGGCGGGCGGCTCGCTGCGCGCCAGGGGCGGGGGCAGCGGCGGCACTCGCTGCTGCCGGTGGCGTCTCGCCGGACGTTGACCCGCATATGCAGACGCCGCATCCGCCTGCGCTTTGCCGCCTCGCCGGCAAGGGATACTCGCCGCCGTGTCGACGCTCGCCCGCCCGCCCGCATCGCCGCGCCACGCGTTCGACGGCGCGATGCTCGTCGTCGCGCTGCTGGTCGGCTGCGCGCAACCCGGGCCGATGTCCGAACCCGTCGGCTACGGGCCGACCGAGGCGCGCGCGGCGATCGAGCGCGTGCTGCCTGCCGGCACTGCCGACAAGCCCGGCTGGGCACGCGATATCCACGCCGCGCTGGCGGCGCTGGAGTTGCCCTCGACGCCCGAGAACCTGTGCGCGGTGGTCGCCGTCACCGCGCAGGAGTCGAGCTTCCGCGCCGACCCCGCGGTGCCGGGCCTGCCGGCCATCGCGTGGCAAGAGATCGACCGCCGCGCCGACGCCGCCGGCGTGCCCAGGTTGGCGGTGCGCGCCGCGTTGAGCCTGAAGTCGCCGAACGGGCGCAGCTACGCCGAGCGCATCGACGGCGTGAGGACCGAGCGCCAGTTGAGCGAGATCTTCGAAGACCTGATCGGCATGGTGCCGCTGGGCAAGACGTTTCTCGCCAGCCGCAACCCGGTGCGCACCGGCGGGCCGATGCAGGTGAGCATCGCATTCGCCGAGGCGCAGGCAAAGGCGCGCCCCTACCCTTACGCGATGAGCGACTCGGTGCGGCATGAGGTGTTCACGCGCCGCGGCGGGCTGTACTTCGGTGCTGCGCACCTGCTGTCGTACGAGGCGCCGTCGTACGACAAGCTGCTGTATCGCTTCGCCGACTTCAACGCCGGACGCTACGCGAGCCGCAACGCGGGCTTCCAGAACGCGCTGGCCATCGCGTCGGGGTTGCCGGTGGCGCTCGACGGCGACCTGCTGCCGCACACAGCCAACGCGCCTCGCGGCGAGACCGAGCGCGCTGCCGCCACGCTGGCCGGCCGTCTGGGATTGAGCGAACCGACCATCCGTCGCGATCTCGCGAAAGGCGAAGGCCCCGAGTTCGGGCGCACCGATCTCTACGAACGCGTGTTTGCCTACGCCGAACGGCTCGAACGAAGCAAGCTGCCGCGCGCGCTGGTGCCGCGCATCGACCTGCGCAGCCCCAAGTTCACGCGCCGGCTGACCACCGAGTGGTTCGCCAAGAGGGTCGACGAGCGCCATCGGCGATGCGTGGAACGCATCGGCACGCCGCGCGACGACTCGTAAATTGCCGCGTGCAGGCCCGACGCAGCTCTGCCCCGCCGCGCTCAGTGATGGCGCCGCACCGGCGGCCGCGGCGCGCCGGCGCGCGGCTCGAGGTGACGAAACGTGATGCGGCCCTTGCTCAGATCGTACGGCGACAGCTCGAGCGACACCTGGTCGCCGGCCAGGATGCGAATCGAGTGCCTGCGCATGCGCCCGGACGTATAAGCCACCAGCGAGTGCCCGTTGTCCAGCGTGACGCGAAAGCGGGAGTCGGGCAGCACTTCGTCGACCTTGCCTCGCATCTCGATCAGTTCTTCCTTGGCCATTGGATCTCCTGTTGACTCAGCGCCGACGCGTGCGCGATGCCGTGGTCGACGGCATAGCGGCGCGCGCTGTCGCGCGAACGGAAACGCGGCGCGAAGCGCAGCACGCGATGGTGCGATGCGCTGCCGTGGCCGCTGCGGATGGCCACCGACGCGGCGAAGCGGCCGCAGTCGCTGGCGGTGACGAGTGGTGAGACAACGAATCGGCCCACCACGATCGAAGGTTCGTGGTTGGTGGTCATGAACGACAGCCGCCGCAAGGGCGGCACAACAGCCCGGTCGCGCGAACGATCGATGCGACCGGGACGAACAGCTCGCCGAGTGGAGTCGCTGACTACCGCAGGGGATCGGTAGGGCCCGATCGCGGGGCTTGGCAGGCGGCAAGTGTGATGCCGCGGCCTGGTCAGTCGACAGATGCCGCGCAGGTGAGCAACCGCGGCACGACGCTGCATTGTAAGCCAGCGCGTGGCGCGAGCCTCGGGCGGGTCGCGGCGCGGCGGCGCGATGCCGCGGCGCCACGGCGCCCGGCCAACGCGCTGCAATGTTGGCGCACCGGCCACAAAGACCGGGCCTGCCCGCTTGCGCCGCCGGCTCCCGGCAACGACGATGCGGCCGCCGGAGTTCGAACGAGTTGGCGCGCCACTGCCTCGCATCCTGGTTGAGCCCGCCGCTGCACGCGGCGGTGATCGGCCGTCGAACCACCGCCTCCCGATGGCGCAAGCCGAATACGGCCCTGTGTGCAGCGATGCTGGTGCTGGCGCTGGCCGTCCACGGCGTGGCCGTGGCCGAACCGGAGCCCGCACCCCTGCCGTCGTGGGCCGAGCTGGAAGCCGCGCACGCGGTGATCGGCGAGGTGCGCGTCGTCACCGAGAACGTGTTCGACACCGCGAACCCCGAGGAGGACTACCGCATCTTCAAGTGGGCCAACGCGCTGCACATCACCACGCGACCGAGCGTGATCGAGCGCGCGCTGCTGTTCAAGCGCGGCGACCCCGTGTCGGTGCGCGTGCTGCAGGAGACCGAGCGCAACCTGCGCAGCAACAGCTACCTCTACGACGTGCACTTCAGGCCGCTCGCCTACCACGACGGCGTGGTCGACATCGAGGTCGTCACGCGCGACACCTGGTCGCTGGATTTCGGCATCCAGGCCAGCCGCTCCGGTGGCGCCAACTCGAGCAGCCTGCAGTTCACCGAGCGCAACCTGCTCGGTTCGGGCTCCACCGTGAGCTTCGGCACCACGCGCGACGTCGATCGCACCAGCAACACTTTCCTGTACGCCAACCAGCGCGCCTTCGGCACTCTGGCGTCGGTGCTGCTGCGCCACGCCAGTAACAGCGACGGCCGCAACGACGCGGTGTCGCTGGTGCGCCCGTTTTACTCGCTGGAGGCGCGCTGGTCGGCCGGTGCCGCGGCCTCGCGGTTCGATCGCACCGATTCGATCTACAACGCGGGCAAGGTCGTCAGCCAGTACCGCCATCGCCAGCACGCAGGCGAGGTGTTCGGCGGCTGGTCGGCGGGCCTGGTGGACGGCTGGGTGCATCGCACCTCGCTGGGCATCAGCGCCAGCGACGATGCCTATGCGCCGGGGCCCGGGCTGGTGGCGCCGCCGCGGCTGCCGGCTGATCAGAGGCTGGTGGGGCCGTTCGTACGCCACGAGATCATCGAAGACCGCTTCGACCGGCAGCTCAATCGCAACCTGATCGGCCGGCCGGAGTTCTTCGCGCTCGGCCTGGCCTCCACGGTGCAGTTCGGGTGGGCATCGACGGCGCTGGGGTCGAGCCACGACGCGCTGCTGTACAAGGCGTCGATCGGTCGCGGCTTCGAGCTGGGGCTGCAGCAGATGCTCACCGCGCAGGCCAACTTGTCGGGCCAGTTGATCGGCGGCCGGGTGCAGCGCCAGCAGCTCGGCGCCGCGGCGCGCTACTACCGGCCGCAGAGCCCGCGCTGGCTGTTCTACGCCGCAGCCGCAGGCGACGTGCTGACCCGCCCCGACATCGGCGATGCGCTGATGCTCGGCGGCGACAATGGCTTGCGCGGCTACCCGCTGCGCTACCAGGGCGGAGTGCGACGCGCGTTGTTCATCGCGGAAGAACGCTTCTACACCGACGTCTATGTGTGGCGGCTTTTTCGCATCGGCGGCGCGGCGTTCGTCGATACCGGCCGCGCCTGGGGCGGCGACAACGTCAACACCGCCAACCCCGGCTGGCTGAGCGACGTGGGCTTCGGCCTGCGCATCGCCGCCACGCGCACGGCGATCGGCAGCGTGCTGCACATCGACGTGGCGTTCCCGCTCAACGCCAAGGGCGACATATCGAAGGCGCAGTTGCTGATCAAGACCAAGGCGAGCTTCTGAACGCTTGCCTCACACCGCGTCGAGATCGGCCTGCGTGAATGGCCGCAGCGGCGGCACGCCACGCGCGATCTCGAGCAGCGTGTTCATGGTGGCGACGTCGCTGTCGAACCCGCCGTGCGACGTGGCACGGCACCTGGCCCGGTCGACCGTCGCGGTGACGAGCTCGAGCCGCGCGCCCAGCTGATCGCGCAGCTGCTGCCAGCGGTCGTTGAACTTCTGCATCCCCAGCAGCGGCGTGCCGCCTTCGCTCGCCTCGCAGGCATTGGACACGTAGTACAGCAGCGACTTGCCGTAGAGCTCGGCAACGTCGTCGTCACGCTCGAGCTCGTCGGTGAGCTGAAAGATCGTCAGCCGCTGCACCCGCCGCGCGATCACGTGCGGCGCGATGTGCTCCTCGAAGTACTCGACGGTGCACGCCGGGGCCAGCAGCACCACCCGATCGACGCGCAATCCGGGCTGCTGCCGTTGCCAGGCGCGCAGCGTCTCGCCGACCCAGATGGCGCCGGCGCTGTGACCGGCCAGCGTGATGCGCTTGTTCGCGATGCCCGGGGCGGCGGCCAGCGCCTGTCCGAAGAACTCGAGCACATGACTGCCGGCCTTGCCGGCGTCGAAGGCGAGTGCCGCGTCGCTCTTGATCTCGCGCCACAGCGGCCGGCTCAGCGGCCCGGTGGCCGATTCGAGGATCTTGTCCTTCCAGGAGCCGGGGCGGCCGGCGCGGCCATCGGCGAACTTGTCCTTGCCGAAGAGCACGTCCTTCAGCTCGGCCAGAAAGCCCGTCTCCCAGATCCAGTGCACGTGCTCGATCTGGTTGGCGTCGATCACGTCGCGCCAGGCGCGTGCGCGCCTGGCGGCACCGTCGACGCTGTTGAGGCCGCCGTGCGCATACAGCAGCAGGTTCAGCGCACCGCGCGCGGTGGCGGCGGCGACCTTGCCGTCGATCAGCTGTCGGGCCGATGCCGCGGTGGTGGCGTACTCGCTGCGCGTGTCGAACTGGCCATCGTCGATGTGGATCACGTGGCGGTTCACCTCCGCCGCCGGCGGGCCGCTCTGGCTCTTGCGACTGCCCTGGTTGCCCACGGTGTACTCGCTGCGCAGCGCCTGCAGCGACTCCACCGGCAACGCCATCGTGGCCACCCACAAGTCCCACGCGTTGCGCTCGAAGTCCTCGTAGGTCCAGATCGCGAGGCCGCGGCGCAGCTTGCCGTCGAGATCGACGCCGCCCCAGCCGGGGCCCCACGAGTTCTGCACGACGAGGCCCTTGTCGACGTAGCCGACGATCGCGAACGCGTGGCCGGTGGTGTCGCCCGTGCGAACGAGCGGGATCACGCCGCCCTTGGGCCTGGCCCAGCCGCCGTGCGTGGCCGCGGCGGCGAACACCACGCCCACCTCGTTGAGCGCGCACTGCACGTCGGTGCGACGCGGCAGCACGCGGTAGTACACGCCGAGCGGGCGCTTCAGCGCGTCGGCCTGGCGCTCGAGCGTGAGTTCGCGGTCCTTGGGTTTGTCGCTCGGCCATGCACGCTCGGAGCAGACGCCGTGCTTGTACCAGCCCTTCATCGCGCCGCGCGCACTCGACCAGTCGTAGCGGTTGCCCGGCCACTGGTCGTAGCGCCTGGCGGTTTCGAACAGCATGCGCGCGCTGGCGCGCTCGCGTTCGCCGCGCAGATGCAGCAGATAGTTGACCGCGGCGGCCAGGCCGAAGCCGGTGCACGCGCCTTCCTCCTTCTGGTCGAGGATCTCGATGCCGGACCACCGCGGCAGCACCTGCGAGGGCAGCGCCTTGAACAGCGCCGGCCGATAGAGCAGATCGCGCGAATCGAAGGAATCGCGGTTCGTTCCCTTGGCCAACTTGGCCATGTCGTGTCTCCCCGAGCGCAGCGCGGCACCACGCACCCCATTGTCGGTGGACACGATAGGCGGGATGCGATCGCGCAGACCCGAATGCCCCACCTGGCCGGTGCGACATTCGCGGACGGCAGCGAGCGCGCTCGCCGATACGCCCACGTGGCGTCCGGCCTTGCGGCCGAAGCATTGCCATTTCGCGCCCGGTCCGTTAGGATCGCGCCCATGCGTTCGATTGCCCTCCACTCACCGCGCGCCAGCTTGTGGCCGGTGACCGCTCAGGTCACCGGTTGGCTGTGCGTGTCCGAGTGCGTGCAAGGTTTGTCGGCTGCGACGACTTACCGTCTGCAAGCCGCACATTCCTGAGCCCGGCGATCACCCCCTCCCCTCAAGCGCAACCTCCGATCGTCGGGCCCCAAGCCCCGCGCTGACCTGCGTGCCGGCCGTTGGCCCGCGCGCCCACTCCTGAAGGTGAAGCCATGCAAGCGCTGGAACTCGACCGCACGCTCACGGAACTGGACCATGTCCGCATCAAGAACCTGATCCGCCGCGACCTGCGCGATCGGCTCCCCGCCGCGCTGACGCAGCAGATCGAGGTGGCGCTCGATTCGAGCGCCGTCGTGCCCGCCCGCGAAGTACCGCCCGACGTGGTGACCATGTACTCGCAGGTGATGCTGCTCGACCAGGGCAGCGGCGAGCGCACGAAGCTGGCGCTGTGCTACCCGGCCGACGCCGAGCCCGCCGCGGGATTCATCTCGGTGCTGTCGCCGCTGGGGCTGAGCCTGCTCGGCCTGCGCGTGGGCGACGTCGCGCGCTGGCGCACGCCGGCGGGCGAGCGCGCGGCCGAGGTGCTGGAAATCCTCTTCCAGCCCGAGGCCAGCGGCGACTACTCGCTGTAGGCGTCCGCCGCCGGCGCGGCCGCGGCCGCCGACACGGCATGCGCGCAGCCGGCGCGCGTGCCCTGATTTCATCCATCGAGGAGAAAGCCATGGCCCCGATCGCCAAGATCCTGGTCGCCACCGACTTCTCGGCCAACGGCAACAACGCCGTCTGGCGAGCTGCGCTGCTGGCCCGACACCTGAAGGCTCGACTGACGCTGCTGCACGTGGTGAACACGGCGCGCAAGCCGTGGCAGCGCTGGCTGAAGCGCCCGCTCGACGCCGCGCTCGAGGCCGCACGCGCGCAGGCGGCGCTGAGCTGGCTCGGCAACGAGCTCGCCACCGCCCACGAGGTGACGGCGGCCGTCGACGTGCGCATCGGCAACCCGCGCGAGGAGCTGCTGCACGCCTGCGCGCAAGCCGACCTGCTGGTGCTCGGGCATCGTGGTCGCATTCCGCTGCTGCCGCTGGCGCGCGGCTGCATGGCCGAACGCGTGCTGCGCAGCGGCCGCACGCCGGTGCTGGTGGTCAAGCGCGACGCCGAGGTGCCGTATCGGCAGGCGCTGGTGCCGATGGACTTCACGCCGCACGCCGACGCCGCGGTGCAGGTGGCCAGCTCGCTGGCACCCGAGTGGGGCACCCAGGTGTTCCACCCGATCGACACCGCGCGCCACGCCGTGCTGCGCGAGGCCGACGCGGCCGAGGTCAGCCTGCACAAGGCCAGGGCGCGCGATGAGGCGCACGTCAACGCGCGCATGCGCCGCAGCATCGCGCGGCTCGGGCTCGACGCGCGGCGCATGAGCTTCGCGCTGGGACACGGCGCGCCGCTGCCATCGACGCTGCGGCAACTGCGCGCATCGGCCGCCGACCTGGTGGTCGTCGGCAAACCGGCACGCTCCGCGACGACCAGCTTCGCGCTCGCCAAGCTGAGCCGCGGGCTGCTCGCCGCAGCCGACTGCGACACCGTGATCGTGCCGTGCGTCGAGCGCATGGCGATGCCGCTGCGCGCCTCGCCTTTCGCGCGCATCCCCCTCAACGCCTGACAGTCAACGGGAGCACCACATGAAGACCGCATTCACCCCCTGGTCCGACCTGATGCTGGGGCAAGCCACGCCGCTGCAGCGCGCCGCCTGGTTCGTGCTCGGCAGCGTCGAGCGCGAGCAGTGGCTCAACCTCGATGCGCTGACGTCGTACTGGCTGCGCGCGCCGATGGCCTGGTGGGCACCCTCGCGGCCGGCGCGCCAGCACGACCCGGTGGGGGCTCGATCGACGGCCGCGGGTTCGACACCGCGTCGGCGCGCACCCGTGCGGGCGATGCGCGGCGCGCGGCCATCGGCCACGGTGCTCCGGCACACGCACCACGGCCGCCACGTCGAGCGCGCCATCGCCACGCGCGATGCCGCAGGCAAGCGTGGTCAGCCCGCAATGACGGCCGGAGTCTGACCGGCGCGCCACCGCCCACCGGTCATGACTGGTGAACCGGGTCGGGCCCGCTGCGCGGACTCACGCAGCGGCCTCGGCCCGTCTCGCGGCCAGGCCCGTGGCGGCCAGACCGAGCGCCAGCGTGGCGCCGACGGCGAGCAAAGGCCACACGATGGCGGCCACGGCCGTCGGCTTGGCGACCATCAGCAGCAACACGCCAAGGTCCAGACCGATCATCGCGTCCGCAGCGAGTGCCGGCGCCCGCGCGCGCCGCAAGGCGTCGAGATGTGGCGGAATCGCCCCGTCGCCCGCGCGCGCCGCAGCCATGCCCAATCGGGCACCCGCCGGGCCGAGCACCATCGCGGCCAGCGCCAGGTTGGCGACCCACGCCGCCAGGGCGACCCAGAACCATGCCATCGACCAGAACCCGGCGCTGCCGAGGTAGAGGCCCGACGCCAGCAGCAACGATCACTGCAATGGGAGCAAGCGGACGCGCGCGCTCCGGGTCTAGTTCAGCGACGTAGACTTTTCCTCGCGCTGACGCGAACGCCAGCAGTCGCTCGTCCATCGAAAACGCGACTTCCCTCGGTGCCGCTTGCAGGAATGCAACATTGGCGGGTCTGAGTGTTTCGGTGATCCAGGCGTAGCCTTCTCCCGTGGGCGCAGAACCGCCGACGGTGCTGGGCGGTTCCCAACGCGAATTTCGCGTCGCCGTGATGGACTCCGGTGGCAGCCCGCCTTCGAAACGCCTCTGTGCCACCAGTGCCCGGTCGCGACTGCGAAAGATCGAAATGGTCCACTGGGTGCGCATCCCGGCGACCCTCGTGCCGACATACTGACCCACTTGGACTTGGTGGCCCTTGATGCAGACCAGCGTCTCAATTTCTTGAGGGCGCTCCGCCGCGAGACCCGCGAACGCTTGGTCGACCGACCATGTCCCTTTGGCATCGCCGTGGTGATACAAGACGATGAATCCGCCGCTGGCGTTCGCCTTCGACCTGGGCGGGAAGCGTTCGGCGCTGTCGCACACCGGCGCGGCACCGGCGACATAGTCCGCGTGCCAACTCTGCTGGGTCGGTTCGTTCTGTGCGACGACGGGCACCGGGGCGGTGCGATCGCCTCGATCGCAGCCGGGTAGCGCGATCGCCAGCACGACCAAGGCGCACAGGATCTGCTTCAAGGGACGATCTTCCGCCTTAGCTGAGAATCGCCACTGAGCTTGCGGGTTTGCTCCAGCAAGGTGCTGTTCATCGGGCGAGTGTAGGTTTAGCCGTTGCGCTCTACGGCCCCGGCACCCTCACCCCCGCCGCCACATCCAGCTGCCCCTCCCCCCGCGCGATCCCGTCATCCAACAACTTCGCCAACGCCGGAATCAACTGGAGCTCCTGCCCCCCACGCGCGGCCTCTTCCACCATCAGCCGCAAATCCTTCCGCGCCATCGACATCTCGAACGACGGCGGGGTGTACTGCCCGGCGCTGATGCGCTTGGCGCGCTGCGGCAGCGTCTGGCCGGGGTTGAAGTGCTCGAACAGGCTGAATGCGTCTTTCATGTCGATGCCCACCGCGGCGGCCAGCCGGCCCACGTCGCCCAGGATGCCCAGCAGCCCCAGCAGCGTGAGGTTGCCGAACAGCTTGAACGCCGCCGCGCGCCCAGGCTCGGGCCCGAGGTAGATCAGCGAGCCGGTCATCGCCTTCAGCGGGCCTTGCAGCGCAGCGTGGCGCGCCGGGTCGCCCGAGATCAGCATCCAGCCGGTGCCCTCGACGCAATTGGCCGGGCCCATGAACACCGGCGCGTGCACGTAGCGCACGCCGCGCGCGTCCCAGCGCGCCACGCGCTCGGCGGTGGGGCGCACCGCGGTGGTGGTGTGGTCGACCACCCAGGCATCGCGCGGCAGCGCGCCGGCCAGCGGCTCGAGCACGGCGTCGACCGAGGCGTCGTCGCCGAGCGAAAGGTGGATGCGCTCGGCGCCGCGCACGGCATCGGCCACGCTGGCGCACGCCGTGATGCCGGCGTCGCCGGCGGCCAGGGCCTGCGCCTTGGATGGGCTGCGGTTCCAGGCGCGCACCGCCAGGCCGTTGGTGCGCGCCCGTCGAACGAAAGCGGCGCCCATGAGGCCGGTACCGAGGAAGGCGATGGTGGTCATGGGAAGGCTCTGTCCGTTGTTGGGTTGCGCTCAGGCCGCCGATGGCTGGAACACCCGAATGCGCGGCACGACCTTGGCGCGCAGTTCGCGCTCGGCAATGCGCATGTCGTACTCGGCTTGCAGATTGAGCCAGAAGCGCGGCTCCATCGAAAAGAAGAGCCCGAGCCGCAGCGCCGTATCGGCCGTGATCGGGCGCCGCCCGTTCACCAGCTCGCTGACCCGGCTCGGCGAGACGTCGATGTCGGCCGCGAGCTGGCGCGCGCTCACGCCCATGGGCTTCATGAATTCTTCGAGCAGGATCTCACCGGGATGGATTTCCGCGAGAAGTCGCTTGGTACTCATGCCGGTTCCTAGTGGTAGTCGACGATCTCGACGCCGTGCGCACCGTCGTCGCGCCAAACGAAGCACACGCGCCATTGGTCGTTGATACGGATGCTGTGTTGCCCCTTGCGGTCGCCCTTCAGCGCTTCGAGCTGATTGCCGGGTGGCACCTTCAGCGTGGCCAGCTCGGTCGCAGCATGAAGTTGAAGCAGCTTGCGCCGAGCCACACGTTCGATGTTGCGAAACCTGGGCACCACCTCGCTTCGAAAGAGCTTCTCCGTTTCGGTGCTGGCGAACGAACGGAACACGCGCCAGTGTGATCCGCGATACGGATTCTGTCAAACGGGAGCCGTGTAGCGATCATGGCGCGGGCTCAGCGGCGGTGGCCAGTCACCGCCCGGCTCTGTTGCGCTTCGATCGCGCCGCGGCAGCGTCTGGCCGGGTTCGAGTGCTCGAACGGGCGGAAAAGGCACGCTGACGTGACCGTAGGTCTCGTCGAACCCAAAGGGTCTGAACCACGCACTGGCGAGGGCGTACGCAACAACCGTGCGCACACCCATCGATTCGAAATGCTCAGTCGGCGAAGGCCTTCCCCTCCACCGCCATCCTCACCACCACCGCCGCCGGCTCGAACCGCGCCCCATACTTCTTCGCCAGCTCGCGCGCTCGCTCCACGAACCGCTTGGGCCCATACGCGTTGATGAACTGCAGCGCGCCGCCCTGGAACGGCGCGAAGCCCCAGCCGAAGATCGAACCGATATTGGCGTCGGCCACCGAGCGCACCACGTTCTCTTCGACGCAGCGCGCGGCCTCGTTGGCCTGGGCGAACATCAGGCGGTCGATCAGCTCCTGCTGGCTCGGCTGCTCGGGCTTCGGCGGGTACATCCTGGTGAGTTCGGACCACAGGCTCTTGCTCTTGCCGTCGGCGCCCTGGCCCCAGTCGTAGAAGCCCTTGCCGGCCTTCTTGCCGACGCGGCCGATCTCGCACATCTGGCGCACCACGCTCGCGCCCGGGTGCTCGGCGTAGGTCTTGCCCTCGGCGGCGAGATCCTTGCGCGTCTGCTCCTGCACGTGCAGGCTCAGGCTGAGGCTCACCTCGTCTTGCAGCGCCAGCGGCGGCATCGGCATGCCGGCCTGCAGGCCCGCCTGCTCGATGCTTCGCGGGTGCACGCCCTCCTTGAGCATCGCGATGCCTTCGGTGATGTAGGTGGCGAAGACGCGGCTGGTGTAGAAGCCGCGCGAGTCGTTCACCACGATCGGCGTCTTGCCGATCTGCAGCACGTAGTCGAAGCCCTTGGCGAGCGTGTCGTCGCTGGTCTCCTTGCCGACGATGATCTCCACCAGCGGCATCTTGTCCACCGGGCTGAAGAAGTGCAGGCCGATGAACTGCCCGGGCCGCACGCTGGCCTTGGCCAGGCCCGTGATCGGCAGCGTGCTGGTGTTGGAGGCGAACGTGGCGCCGCTGGCGAGCTGCGCCTCGGCCTTCTTGGTGACCTCGGCCTTCACCGCCCGGTCTTCGAACACGGCTTCGATCACGAGGTCGCAGCCTTTGAGGTCGTCGAAGCGGGTGGTGGCGTGGATCCTGCCCAGCAACGCGTCGCGCTTCTCGGGCGTGCTCCTGCCCTTCTTGATGGCAGCGTCGAGCAGGCCTCGCGAATAGCCAAGCCCCTTGTCGGCCAGCGCCTGCGTGGTGTCGAGCAGCACCACGTCGATGCCGGCGCGCGCCGACACGTACGCGATGCCGCCGCCCATCATGCCGGCGCCGAGGATTCCGAGCTTCTTCACCTTGCCCGCCGCCGGGCCCCTGGGGCGCGACGCGCCCTTCTTGATGGCGTTGAGCTGGTACCACAGCGTGTTGATCATGTTCTTCGATGCCTGGCTCGTCACGCAGGCGGCGAAGTAGCGGCTCTCGACCTCGCACGCGGAGTCGAAGTCGAGCAGCCCGCCCTCGAACACGCAGCTCATGATGTGCTCGACTGCCGGGTAGTTGCCGTAGCTCTTGGCCGCCGCGATGCTGGGCGCGATGGCCCAGAGCTGCCTGGCGGCCTCGCTGCGGCTGTCGCCGCCAGGCCACTTGAACTTCGGGTTGTCCCACGGCTGCTGCGCCTTCGGGTTGGCGGTGATCCAGGCCTTGGCCTTGGCCATCAGATCGGCGCGGTCGGCTGCGGTGTCGGCCAGCAGGCCCATCTGCCTGGCCTTGGCCGGCGCGATGTCGTTGCCTTCGGCGCAGATCTGCAGGCCCTGCTGCAGGCCCAGCAGCCGCGGCAGCCGCTGCGTGCCGCCGCCGCCGGGCAGCAGCCCCAGCTTGACCTCGGGCTGACCGAGCTTGAGCCTGGGGTCGTCGATGGCGATGCGCGCGTGGCAGGCGAGCGCGATCTCGAGCCCGCCGCCGAGCGCGTGGCCGTTGATCGCGGCCACCACCGGCTTGCCCTGCAGCTCCATCTGGCGCAGCACGCGCTTCATCGCCATGCTGCCTTCGTAGGGTTCTTCGGGCTTGGTCCACTTGCTCATGCGGTCGAGGTCGCCGCCGGCGCAGAAGTCGGCCTTGCCGCTGGTGAGCACCATGCCCTTCGCAGCGGGGTCGGCGAGCTTCTCGAGCGCCGCCTGGATGCCCGCCATCAGCTCGTCGCCCACCACGTTCATCGGGCGGCCGGGCAGGTTCATCGTCGCGACGAGGATGCCGTCGCTGCCGAGTTCGAGGGTGACTGCTGGGTTGCTCATGGTGTTGCCCTCAAACGCGCTCGATGATGGTGGCGATGCCCATGCCGCCGCCGACGCACAGCGTGGCGAGGCCGGTGTTCAGATTGCGGCGCTCCAGCTCGTCGAGCAAGGTGCCGAGGATGATGCAGCCGGTGGCGCCGAGCGGGTGGCCCATCGCGATGGCGCCGCCGTTGACGTTGACCCGGTCGAGCTCGACGCCGAGGTTGCGCGCGGTCTGCATCGGCACCACCGCGAACGCCTCGTTGATCTCGAACAGGTCGATGTCCTTCGCCGACATCCTGGCCTTGGCCAGCGCCTTGCGGCACGCCGGCGTGGGCCCGGTGAGCATGATGGTGGGCTCGCTGCCGATCACCGCCGCGGCGCGGATGCGTGCGCGCGCCTTCAGCCCCGCTCGTCTGCCGCCCTCGGCGCTGCCCACGAGCATCAGCGCCGCGCCGTCGACGATGCCGCTGGAGTTGCCGGCGTGGTGCACGTGGTTGATGCGCTCGACCGTGGTGTACTTGCGCAGCGCGGTGGCGTCGAAGCCCATCGCGCCGATGGTGACGAAGCTCGGCTCGAGCTTGGCCATCGCCTCGAGGCTGGCGTTGTCGCGGATCGTCTCGTCGCGGTCGAGCAGCGCGAGGCCGGCGATGTCCTTCACCGGGATCACGGCCTTCGCGAAGCGGCCTTCGGCACGCGCCGCCGAGGCGCGCTGGTGCGAATGCAGCGCGAAGGTGTCGACGTCGGTGCGGCTGAAGCCCTCCATCGTGGCGATCAGGTCGGCGCCGATGCCTTGCGGCACGAAGCCGAGCTTGGCGTTGATGCGCGGGTCCATCGCCCAGGCACCGCCGTCGGAGCCCATCTTCCAGCGGCTCATGCTCTCGACGCCGCCGCCGACCACCAGGTCTTCGAAACCGCTGGCCACCTTGGCCGCGGCGAGGTTGACGCTCTCGAGGCCCGAGGCGCAGAAGCGGCTCTGCGTGACGCCGGCGCAGGTCTGCGCCCAGTCGGCGTCGAGCACCGCGGTGCGCGCGATGTCGGCGCCCTGCTCGCCCACCGGCGTGACGCAGCCGAGCACCACGTCGTCGACCAGCGAGGTGTCGAGGGCGTTGCGGCGCTCCATTTCTTTCAGCAGCGTGCGCAGCAGCCACACCGGCGTGGCCTGGTGCAGGCCGCCGTCCTTCTTGCCCTTGCCGCGCGGCGTGCGCAGGTGGTCGTAGATGTAGGCGTCGCTCATTGCTGGAGCTCCTTCAGTAGACGCATGGGGTGGATTGACGAAGCAGGTCGCTACTTGATCAGAAACTTCAGCAGCGCATTCATCCGCGCCCCGTACGGCGGGCCGAAGAATTTCAGTGCCGACACCGGCGCCTGGCGGAACACCGGGCGCAGCTTGGAGAAGGTCTCGAAGCCCTCGCGGCCGTGGTAGTGGCCCATGCCCGACGGGCCGACGCCGCCGAACGGCAGATCGTGCTGGGCCACATGGAACAGCGCGTCGTTGACCGACACGCCGCCCGACATCACCTGGTCGAGCACGCGCTGCACGAACGCCTCGCTCTTGCTGAACGGGTACACCGCGAGCGGGCGGTCGCCGTCGTTGATCGTGGCGATCACGTCGTCGAGCGACTGATATGGCCGCAGCGGCAGGATGGGGCCGAAGATCTCGCGCTGCATCAGCGCGCTGTCGGCCGGTGCGTCGAGCACGACATGGGGCGCGATCTTTCGTGTGGCGGCGTCGAACGTGGGCCCCGGCAGCAGCGGGATCACGCGTGCGCCTCGCCCACTCGCCTCGTCGAGCGCACCGAGCAGGCGCGCGAACGACTTGCGGTCGATGATCGAGGTGTAGTCGCTCGACGCGATCGACTTGTACATGCGCGGCACGATAGCCTGCGCCAGGCTGACGAACTCGTCGATCTTGTCGGCCGGCAGCCAGACGTGGTCGACCGTGGTGCAGATCTGCCCGGCGTTCATGCACTTGGCGTACAGGATGCGCTCGGCCGCGGTGGCGAGCGGAAAGTCGCTCGCCACGATGGCCGGCGACTTGCCGCCCAGCTCGAGCGTCACCGGACACAGATTCTTCGCTGCGGCGGCCATCACGGCGCGGCCGGTGGTGCCCGAGCCGGTGAACAGCAGGTGGTCGAACGGCAACTGCGAGAACGCGACGCCGACGCCGCCGGTCTCGTCGAAGAACTGCAGCTTCTCGGGCGGAAAGTACGACGGCACCTTGTCGATCAGCAGCGCGGCGAGGTGGCGCGAGTTCTCGCTCAGTTTGACCATCGCGCGGTTGCCGGCGGCGAAGATCGCGCTCAGCGGCACGAAGCTCAGGTTGACCGGGAAGTTCCACGGCACGATCACGCCCACCACGCCCAGCGGCTGCGGAATCACCGAGTTGCGCGCGAACGGAAACGTGATCCAGTCGGCGGCGCGGCGCTGCACGCGCATCCACGACTTGAGGTGCTTCAGCGCGTGGCCGATGCCGTCGAGCGCCGGCACCAGCTCGGCCAGCCGCGTCTCGTGGCGCGATCGGTGGCCGTAGTCGGCGCTGATGGCATCGGCGATCGCCTGCTGGTGGTCGCGCAGAAACGCCTGCAGGCGCAACAGATCCTCGCGCCGCTCCCGATGGCTCGGCACGGGGTGCGCATGGTAGGCAGCGCGTTGCAGCGCCAGCGCGGCGCCGAGGCGCTCGCTCAGAGGAAGATCGGAGGTGTCCATCGCTTGCTCCTTGCTGCGCTCGGCCGGCAGCCGCCGAGCGGCGCGCGATCACATCGACCGCGACGCCAGCTCCTTCATGATCTCGTTGGTGCCGCCGTAGATGCGCTGCACCCGCGCGTTGACGTACAGCTCGGCGATCGGGTACTCCATCATGTAGCCGTAGCCGCCGAAGAGCTGCAGGCACTCGTCCATCACCCTGCCCTGCTGTTCGGTAATCCAGGCCTTGGCCAGCGCGGCGCGCGCTGCGTCGAGCTCGCCTTTCAAGTGGGCGACCATGCAGGCGTCGGCGAACGCCCTCGCGGCCAGCACCGCGGCCTGCACCTCGGCGAGCTTGAAGCGCGTGTTCTGGAACTCCCAGATCGCCTGCCCGAACGCCTTGCGCTGCTTGACGTAGGCGAGCGTGTCGTCGAGCGCGCGCTCCATCGCCGCCACACCCTGCAGGCAGATCTGCAGCCGCTCCTGCGGCAGTTGCTGCATGAGCTGGATGAAGCCCTGGCCTTCGCGGCCGCCGATCAGATTGTCGGCCGGCACGCGCACGTCGTCGAAGAACAGCTCGCTCGTGTCCTGCGACTTCAGCCCCACCTTGTCGAGCCGCCGGCCGCGGCGAAAGCCCGGCGTGGAGTTGCGCTCGCCGAGCGAGTCGGTCTCGACCACGATCAGCGAGGTGCCCTTGGCGCCGAGCGAGCGGTCGGTCTTGCAGACGACGATGATGACGTTGGCGTTCTGGCCGTTGGTGATGAAGGTCTTGGAGCCGTTGATCACGTAGTGGTCGCCGTCGCGGACGGCGCTGGTGCGCACCGCCTGCAGGTCGCTGCCGGTGCCCGGCTCGGTCATCGCGATCGCGCCGACGAACTCGCCGCTCGCCATCTTGGGCAGCCAGCGGCGCTTCTGCGCCTCGGTGCCGCACTCGTAGAAGTACGGCGCGACGATCGCCGAGTGCAGCCCGCCGCCGAAACCCGACAGCACCGCGCGCGAGGCTTCCATGAAGATCACCGCGTCGTGGCCGAAGTCGCCGCCGGCGCCGCCGTACTGCGCCGGCGTGCTGGCGCAAAGCAGGCCGTTGGCGCCGGCCTCGCGCCAGGTGTCGAGCGGCATCTGGCCTTCTTCGCGCCACTTCGCGGCCTGTGGCACCCAGCGCTCGCGGAAGAAGCGCGCGGCGCTCTCCTGCAACATGCGGTGCTCGTCGCTCATCCACGCCGACGGAAAGTTCGCCAGGCTCATGACTTGCCCAGCGTGCGGCGCACGGTGTCGTTGATCACGCGCAGTTCGGCCAGCGTGGCGTCGATGTGAGCGCGCTTGGCCTCGAACGCGGCAATCGCCTTGTCGGTGCGCGCGAGCAGCCAGCGTGCCTGCTGCACGCGGCCCTCGCCGTGCGCCCCGTACAGGTCGAGAAAGGTCTTGATCTCCGCCAGCGGCGCACCGATCGCCTTGCTGCGAACGATCAGCGCCAGGCGCGTGCGGTCGCGCCGGGTGTAGATGCGCGTGTGGTTGACGCGGCGCGGCGCGAGCAGCCCCTTGTCTTCGTAGAAGCGCAGCGCGCGCGGCGTGAGGCCGAACTCGGCGCACAGCTCGCCGATGCCATAGAGCTCATCGGCGGCGCCGCTGTCACGGTGCGACTCGACTGCCGCCTTGGCGTCGTGCGATGCGCCGTGCGCGCCCGAGCGCTTGCTGCGAACCAGGGTCTCGGCCACCGGCGCCTCTTTCAGAAGATGCTCTGCAGCTTGAGCGCGACGCCCATGTCGCCGCTGACCTGGATGCGGCCGCTCATGAACGCGGTGGTGGGGTTGAGCTCGCCGCCGATCAGCTCGCCCAGGGTGCTCACGTCGCAGGCGATGGTGCAGTCGGTGTCGCGGCCGGCGTTGTCGACCGTGTTGGCGCCCGCCGCGCCGTCGATCACCACGACGCCGGCGTCGCCGCAATCGAACTTGAGCGTCGCGCCGAGGCTTTTCGCGGCGCCGGCCTTGCTGCGCAGCAGGTGGGTGGCGGTGGGCAGATCCATCGGCGCTCTCCGGTCGGGGGTGCGGCGATGCGGCTCGCCGATGCGGGCGATCATACGCTCGCGATCCCCTAACCGGAAGCCGATTGACGTTAACGTCACCCTGCGGCCTAATTCGCGACCGTCCCCCGCCCGAGGCCGCCATGAAGTTCACCCCCGAGCACGAGCAGATCCGCGACACCGTCAAGCGTTTCGTCGTCAACGAGATCAACCCGCACGTGCCCGAATGGGAGCGCGCGCAGCAGTACCCGGCGCACCAGGTGATGAAGCGGCTCGGCGAGCTGGGCCTGCTGGGCTTGAAGTACCCCGAGGCCTACGGCGGCGCCAACCTCGACTTCAGCTACTCGATGGTGATGGCCGAGGCGCTGGGGCATTGCAACTGCGGCGGCGTGCCGATGTCGATCGGCGTGCAGACCGACATGGCCACGCCGGCGCTGGCGCGCTTCGGCAGCGACGATCTGCGCAAGCAGTACCTGGCGCCGGCGATCGCCGGCCAGATGGTGAGCTGCATCGGCGTCAGCGAGGCCGGCGGCGGGTCGGACGTGGCGGCGATCAAGACCACCGCGCGCAAGGATGGCGACGACTACGTCATCGACGGCAGCAAGATGTGGATCACCAACGGCCTGCAGGCCGACTGGTGCTGCCTGCTGGCCAATACCAGTGCCGAAGGCGGCCCGCACAAGAACAAGAGCCTGATCGTCGTGCCGATGGACGCCAAGGGCATCAGCAAGCAGAAGATCCACAAGATCGGCATGTGGTCGAGCGACACCGCGCAACTATTCTTCGACAACGTGCGCGTGCCGCGGCGCAACCTGGTCGGCCAGGAGGGCATGGGCTTCGTCTACCAGATGATGCAGTTCCAGGAGGAGCGCCTGTGGGCCGCGGCGTCGAACATCACCGGCCTGGACCTGACGATCGACCAGACCATCGAGTACACGCGGCAGCGCCAGGCGTTCGGCAAGAGCATCCTCGACAACCAGGTGGTGCACTTTCGGCTGGCCGAGCTGCGCACCGAGGTCGAGGCGCTGCGTGCCCTCACCTACCGCGCCGTCGAGCTGTACACCGCGGGCAAGGACGTCACCAAGCTGGCGTCGATGGCCAAGCTCAAGTGCGGGCGGCTCAGTCGCGAGGTCAACGACGCCTGCCTGCAGTACTGGGGCGGCATGGGTTTCACGTGGGACAACCCGGTGTCGCAGGCGTTCCGCGACGGGCGGCTCGGCTCGATCGGCGGCGGCGCCGACGAGGTGATGCTCGGCATCATCTGCAAGCTCGAGGGCACGCTGCCCAAGGGCACGCACTGACGCGCGCCGTCAGTGCCGAACGCGCCGGTGATCGGCGGCCCGAAGCGGTGCCCGGGATCGGCGGCCTATCATCGGTCATGAACCGCTCCGTCTCCAGACGCGCCCTGTGGCTGCTGGCTGCCGGATTGACACTGCTCGTCATCGGCTGGATGTGGCCGTTCGCTGCAACCAACGGCCGCCCCGATGCCGTCCCGCGCGCGATCACGCCGCGCGGGCCACTGGCCGCCGAAGAGATCGCGAACATCGAGATCTTCAAGCGGGTGTCGCCGTCGGTGGTCCACATCACCACGCTCGAGCTGCAGCGTGAGCTGTTCTCGCGCAACACGCAGGAGGTGCCCAGCGGCACCGGCAGCGGCTTCATCTGGGACGACGCCGGCCACATCGTCACCAACTTCCACGTGATCCGGGGCGCGAACGCGGCACGCGTGACGCTGGCCGACCAGAGCTCGTACTCGGCCAAGCTGGTCGGCGCGTTTCCCGACGGCGACCTCGCGGTGCTGCGCATCGACGCGCCGAAGGACAAGCTGCCACCGATCCCGATCGGCAGCAGCCGCGACCTGCAGGTGGGCCAGCGCGTGTACGCGATCGGCAACCCGTTCGGGCTCGACCAGACTCTGACCACCGGCATCGTCAGCGCGCTCAACCGCGAGATCGAAGCGTTCAACAACCGCACGATCCGCGGCGTGATCCAGACCGACGCCGCGATCAACCCGGGTAACTCCGGCGGCCCGCTGCTCGACTCGGCCGGCCGGTTGATCGGCGTCAACTCGCAGATCGCCAGCCCGAGCGGCGCCAACGCGGGCATCGGCTTCGCGATCCCGGTCGACGATGTCAACCGCGTCGTGCCGCGGCTGATCCGCGATGGCCGCATCGTGCGGCCGGCGCTGGGCATCTCGGCGCTGCCCGACAGCGTGCGCGAGGCGCTCAAGCTGCCCAGGGGCGTGGCCATCGTCGGCCTCACCGCCGGCGGGCCGGCGGCGCGCGCCGACCTGCGGCCGTTTCGTCGCGCCGACGACGGCGCCATCGTGCAGGGCGACGTCATCACCGCCGTCAATGGCATGCCGATCGCCAGCCTCGACGACCTGCTGGCGCAGCTCGAGCGACATCAGGCCGGCGACCGCGTCACGCTGACGCTGTCGCGCGCCGGCAAGTCGCGCGAGCAGGCAGTGACACTGGCGGCCGCGCAGTAGCTCTGGGGTTACGGACCGCCGCGGCCGGCCACGCGCGCGCGCGGTGCTGGCGCGCGCTCGAGCAGCGGCAGCAGCGGGCTGTGGAGCTGGCGCGCCAGCCGCAGCACCGTCATCTCGGGCTGCGCGGGCAGCCGCGTGCTCGGGTTGGCGCCGTGCGCCAGCAGGTACTCGGCCATCGTCTGGCGCTGCACCGCCGGTTCCAGCCAGTCGGTGCCGAGCGTCTTGGCCAGCGGTATCCAGGGCACCTGGTCGCCCTGCTGCGGCGGCACGCGGTTCACCAGTTGCGGCGCGCGTGTCAGCCACCAGTCGAGAGCGCGGTAGTTGCCGCTGCGAAACGCCGCCTCGAACCCCGGCTGCAGCTTGCCGTCGTAGGGGTCGAGCGCCGCGCCGATGCGATGCCCGCTGGCCTCGAGCTGCGCCGACAGAGGTGTGCCCAGCATCTCGGGGTCGAGCGCCGACAGCGGGCTGAAGCCGAGCTGGCCGGGCGGCATCTGGCCTTGTGCCACCCAGCGCTCGATCACGCTGTCGAAGCCGGCGGCGCGCGCGCGCGGGCAGCTCAGCATGCGCACCACGTCGTGGTGGATCGCGCGCGCGTCGGCCTGCGCCAGCCACAGCAGCGATTCGCGCACCGCTGGCGTCGCGGCGCCGAAGTCGGGGCATGGGTCAGCCTGCGCCAGCTCGACCAGCGGCGCGCGCGCGCAGGCCTCGGGCATCTGCCCCTTGTCGATCAGCTCGGGCAGCGCCGGCCACAGCCGCACATCGCGTGCCGCCATCGCCAGCGGGCACAGCGGCAGCTTGTACGACGCCGCCAGATCCTCGGCCTTCATCAGCCCGGGCTGGTACGGCAGGCAGTGCGGCGCCAGCGCGCGCTCGACGCTGTTGAGGTAGTAGCACGGCACCGGGCCACCCTCGACCCACTTGTCGTGGAAGTACTTGGCGATCGACCAGCTCGCACTGGTGTCGGTGGCGATGCCCAGGGCACCGATCACCGCCGCGGTGGTGGTGCAGCCGGCCAGCGCGAGCGCGCCGACCAGCCACAGGCCGAGCCGCGCGCTGCGCGCAGCCAGGCGACGAGAGAGCGCAATTCGCGACGGCACTTGTTGGGGGCGAATGGATCGAGCGGGCGCCCGAGCGTGACACAGGTCACGCTGCAGCCGTGGGGCGCCGCGTGAACGATTGCCGCGGCGGCGCCGAGGTCTTTGGTAACGGCCAGTCAGGCGCGTGTCGCAAACTGGCGGGTATCCGATCGAGCGCCGATCCCGAGTCGGATGCAACGCGGCAGCGAGGCGCGGAAAAGCACCGCCAATGTGCGCCGCCACCTAAGCTCCCGAAGGGTGGACAACACGACAATCGGCGCTCGACGGCGCAACAGGAAAAGCCGGCCGCGCCGGTGCTGGAGCGCCACAGACCCATGCCGACCGTGCTCGTTGTCGACGATGTCCCCGAGAACCTCACGGTGCTCGGCGAGCTGCTGGTGCGCGAGTACACCGTGCGCGCGGCCAACTCGGGCGCCGCGGCGCTGCGGCTGGCTGCGGCGGCGCCGCAACCCGACCTGATCCTGCTCGACCTGATGATGCCGGGCATGGACGGCTACGAGGTGATGCAACGCCTGCGCGCCGAGGCGCGGACACGCGACATCCCGGTGATCTGCGTCACCGCGCTCGATGCCACCGACGAGGAGGAGCGCGGCCTGTCGATGGGCGCGGTCGACTACATCGCCAAGCCGCTGCGGCCGAGCGTGGTGCTGGCGCGCGTGCGCACGCAGATCGAGCTGAAGCGCGCGCGCGACAGGCTGGCCGATCAGAACGCGTTCCTCGAGGCCGAAGTGGCGCGGCGCATGCGCGAGAACCAGCTCGCGCACGACGCCAGCATCCACGCGCTGGCACGGCTGGCCGAGACGCGCGACCCCGAGACCGGCAACCACATCCTTCGCACCCAGCAGTACATGCGCCGGCTCGGCCAGTTGTTGGCCACCCACCCACGCTTCGCCGCCTCGCTCGACGCGCGGGCCATCGAGCTGCTGGCGAAGTCGGCGCCGCTGCACGACATCGGCAAGGTCGGCATCCCCGACCACATCCTGCTCAAGCCCGGCCGGCTCGACGCCGCCGAGTGGGAAATCATGAAGACGCATGCCGCACTCGGCGCCGAGGCGATCGAGCGCGCCGAGGCCGACGCCCAGCAGCCGATCGAGTTCCTCGCGGTGGCCAAGCAGATCGCCCGCCACCACCACGAGCGCTGGGACGGCCTGGGCTACCCCGACGGCCTGGCGGGCGACGCGATTCCCCTGCCGGCGCGGCTGATGGCGCTGGCCGACGTGTTCGACGCGTTGATCTCGCGGCGCGTCTACAAGCCGGCCCTGCCGTATGAACGTGCGCGCGACATCATCGCCAGCAGCCGCGGCACGCACCTCGACCCCGACGTGGTCGACGCCTTTGTCGCCGACTTCGACACCTTCCGCGCGATCGCCGAACGCCACGCCGACAGCGACGAGGCGCTGGCCGCCAAGCAGGCTTCGCTGCGCAGCTTCGCGGCGGGCGCTGCGGCACCTTCGGCGCAGGGGTGACGCGATGACCGACACGGGTCCGGCACCAGATTCCGTGCAAACGCCGCGGCGGCGCATCCTCGCCATCGTGCTCGGCTACATGCTGTTCGCAGCGTTGTGGATCTACGCCTCCGACCTCGCGCTCGAATCGCTGGTCAGCGATCCGCAGCGGCGGACGACGATGTCGGTGTACAAGGGCTGGGCCTTCGTCGCGGTGACCTCGGCACTGCTGTACTGGCTGCTGCGGCGGCTGCATGCGGCGCGCGCGCGTCACGCCGAGCAGGAGGCGAAGCTGCAGGCGCTGGCGCTGCTGAGCTCGGCGGCCGACAGCTCGACCGACGACATCTTCGCGCGCGACCTGCACGGCCGCTTCCTGTTGCGCAACCGCGCCTCGCTGCAGACGCTGCCGTTCAGGACGAAGTCCGGCAACTCCCTGGACGACCTGGCACTGTCCGAAGACGAGAAGGCACATCTGCGCGCCAACGACGAACTCGTGGTGCGCGAAGACCGCACGCAGACCTTCAGCGAAACCTACACCACGACCGCCGGGAGGCACACCTTCCAGGTCACCAAGGGGCCGTTGCGCGACGGTCACGGACGGGTGATCGGCGTGTTCGGCATCTCCCGCGACGTCACCGAAAGCCAGCGCACGGCCGAAGAGCTGGCGCGTCATCGCGAGCACCTCGAAGACCTGGTGCGGGCACGCACGGCCCAGCAGCAGCAGGCGGCGGCGCGGCTCGAGCAGTCGGAGTCGTTCCTGCGCGTGCTGGCGGGCAGCATCCCGGCCATGTTCTGCTACTGGGATCGCGACCTGTACTGCCGCTTCGCCAACCCCGGCTACGCGCATTGGTTCGGCCTGACGCCGCAGCAGGTTGTCGGCATGCACGCGCGCGACGTGCTCGGTGTCGAGCGCTACCACCAGCTCCTGCCGCTGGCCGCCGACGTGCTCGCCGGCGACGAGCTTCGCATGGAGCTCGATGCGCACTCGCCCGATGGCCGCGTGCAGCCGACGTTGGCGTACTACGCGCCCGATCTGCGCGACGGCGTGGTGCACGGCTTTCTGGTATTGGCGATGGACATCAGCGAGCTCAAACAGGCGCAGGCGCGGCTGAAGGAGTTGAACGTCGAGCTGACCGAGGCACGCGATCGCGCCGAGGCGGCCACGCGCGCCAAGAGCGCGTTCCTCGCCAACATGAGCCACGAGATCCGCACGCCGATGAACGCGGTGATAGGCATGACGCACCTGCTGCGTCGCGACGACCCGCGGCCGTCGCAGGCCGACCGACTCGACAAGATCCACGACGCCGCGCAACACCTGTCGCAGGTGATCGACGACATCCTCGACCTGTCGAAGATCGAGTCCGGCAAGCTGACGCTGGAGAACACCAACTTCTCGCTGCGCGCGATGCTGCGCCGCGCCGAGGCGATGGTGGCCGAACGCGCGCGCGCCAAGGGCCTGACGATCGACGTCGACGCCGGCGACGTGCCCGACCGCCTGCGCGGCGACCCGACACGGCTGTCGCAGGCGCTGCTGAACCTGCTGAGCAACGCCGTCAAGTTCACCGATGCCGGCGGCATCGAGGTGCGGGTGAACGAGGTGGCGGGCGACGGCGCGGCGCTGCGCGTGCGTTTCACGGTGGCCGACACCGGCATCGGCGTCGCACCCGACCAGATCGACAAGCTGTTCGGCGCTTTCGAGCAGGCCGACAGCAGCACCACGCGGCGCTTCGGCGGCACCGGGCTCGGACTGGCGATCACGCGCCACCTGGCGCGGCTGATGGGCGGCGACACCGGGGTCTCGAGCACGCCGGGCCGAGGCAGCCGCTTCTGGTTCGAGGCGCGGCTCGAGCGCGTGCACGAGGCGCGCACCGGCGACACCGTGTTCGGTGGCGAGGTCGACTTCGTGCCGCAAGAGGAATCGCTGCGCTCGCTCGAAGAGCGGTTGCGCCGGCAGCACGCCGGCGCGCGCATCCTGCTGGTCGAGGACAACGCGGCCAACCTCGAGGTCGCGCTCGAGTGGCTGCGCGGGGTGGCGCTGCAGGTCGACGTCGCCGTTACCGGCGAGGAGGCGGTACAGGCTGCCGGCCGCAACCCCTACCGCCTGATTCTGATGGACGTGCAGTTGCCTGGCATCGACGGCCTGCAGGCGACCCGCGAGATCCGGGCGCTACCGAACCAGCGCGAGACGCCGGTGTTGTCGATGACCGCCAACGCGTTCGGCGACGACCGCCGCGCCTGCGAGCAGGCGGGCATGGTGGACCACATCGTCAAGCCGGTCGACCCGCAGCTGCTTTATCGCACGCTGCTGCGCTGGCTGTCAGCGGCGCCGGAGCCGGCAGCCGCCATGGCGCCGGGAGAGCGTTCGGCGGCGCCGCCGCCGCGCGATGCTGCGCTGGCATCGGGCCTCGACGAGTCGGTGGTGTCGCGCTACTTCGCGGGCCGCGCCGAGGTCTACGAGCGCGTGCTGCGGCAGTTCGCGCTCAGCTATCGCGCAGGGATCGCCGAGTTGAGCGCGGTGCTGACGCCCGATGCGCTCGATGCGGTGCGCCGGCAGGCGCATTCGCTCAAGGGCGCCAGCGCGGCCATCGGCGCCCGGGCCTTGTCGGAGCACGCCGCCTCGTTCGAGCGCGACGTCGTCGACGGCGTGGCGATCGGCGACCTCGAGGCCGCTGCACGGGCGCTGGCGCGCGAGCTGGCGCAGGTGGTCGCCGCGATCGATGCCCGCGGCACCGCGCCTTCGGCCAAGCGCCGGGCGCCAGCGGTCGACACGGCCAGGGTGGAAGCCCAGCTCGATCAGTTCGAGGCGTTGCTCGACGCGGCCGATTTCGCGGCGCTGGCCCGCTACCGCGACCTGCACGAGCCGCTGCAGGCGGCGCTCGGCCCCGAGAGCCGCCGCCTGCGCGGGCTGTTGCAGCGTTTCGAGTTCGCACAGGCGCTGCAGTTGCTGCGCCAACTGCGCCTCGCTCAACGCGAGGGCGATCGCGTCGGAAGCTGAGGCCGGCCGCGGCGCCGGCCCGCGTCGCGGCTATGCTGGCGGCGATGACACCCCCGCCGCGCCGCAACGCCGCCGAGCAAGCCAGGCTCGACGCCGAGCTGATCAAGCTGGCCGAACAGCACATCCGCTTCAACCAGGTGCTGGGGTTGAAGATGATCACCGCGCGACCGCCGACGCTGCGCTTCGAGATGCGGCCCGAGCTGGTCGGCCACCATCTGTACGGCCGGCTGCACGGCGGCGTCATCTCGGCCACGCTCGACGCGATGGGTGGCGTGGCGCTGATGTGGGCCATCAGCGAGAAGCATGCCGAGGAGTCGACGATGCAGGTGATGCACCGCTACTCGCGGCTGGGCACGATCGACCTGCGGGTCGACTATCTGCGCCCGGGGCTGGGCAAGCACTTCACGGCCAGCGCCGAGGTGGTGCGTCTGGGCGGCCGGGTCGGCTCGACCCAGATGCGCCTGGTCAACGACGAAGACACGCTGATTGCCACGGCCGCGGCGGCCTACGTGGTGAGCTGACGCCGGAGCGCCACCTCAGTTGCCGAACGGTGAGTAGCGACCCTCGCGCCAGGCGCCGCCAGGGGCGAAGCTGACGCGCCGGCGCTCGACGAGCCGCTCGACCCAGGGCGTATCGGGGCTCTGGCCGTAGCGCCAGCCGGCGCCGTCGACGCGGCCCTCGACGATCTCGTAGCCGAGCAGCGCCAATACGCGATCGCCGAGGAAGATCGGCCGCGCGTTGCCGTACCAGTCAACGCAGCTGGCCTTGCAGGCGTCGTCGCGCACATCGCCCTGGCGGGCGCTCAGCTCGCCGAGCGCGCTGAACCGCAGGCTACGGTTGCGCAGGAAGGTCACCGACGCCGCGCCCTGGGCCCCGCGGTAAGCCCCGCGGCGCGCGCCGTCCTGCAACACCGGCAGTCCGAGCACGCCCTCGTCGTCCGACTGCGCGCGGTAGAAGAAGCCGTGCGTTCGCGTCTCGCCCTGTGCGACGCCGCGCTGCACGTGGCTGCCGGCCAAGCGCGCGTCGCCGCGCGCCAGCCGCAGCGCGCTGAAGTGCAGGTCACCACCGCGCGCGCCCACCAGCAGCGCGTCGCGCCCGAGCGACTCGATGCGCTCGACCGAGTGGCCGGGCGACAGCGTGGCGGCATCGCCGGCCGCGGCATAGCGCAGCGCCCAGGCCGACGCGCCATCGGCGCCGAACCCGCCGCCGGCCGTGCCACCCCAGACCAGCCAGTCGCCGATGAAGCGATTGTGCAGCGCGCCACCGGCGGCGCCCGGCAGGCGGCGATAGTGCTCGCGCCGCGCGGCGCCGCGGCCATCGCCGAACTCGGCCAACGGCACGCGCAGCAGCGCCATCGCGCCAGCAGTGGATTCACTGCCCCACATCGACTCGCCGCGGCCCGATTCGCGCAGCAGCACGTTCAGGTGGCCACCTTCTTCGAGGAACGAGAGCTGGTCGATCGGCACGCCGGCGGTCTTCAGCGCGCTGGGCGCCGCGCCATCGAGGGGCAGCCTGAACACCGCCGACAGCGGCTGCGCCGGCTCGCCGCGTGAGCCCGGGCGGCGCCAGGCGCTCGTCCACACGTAGACCGAGCCCTGCGATACATAGAACACGCGGCCGGCGGGCCCCAGCACCGCGGCGGATTCGCAGCGCAGATCGTCACCGTCGAGTTCGCAGGTGGTCACCGTGTGCAGCGCCAGCGGCTCGCCGGGAGCGAAGTCGTCGTCGGTGCGGTATACGCGCGTGGCCGGCAGGATGCGCCTGAAGCCCGCGGCGCCGACCTCGCCGTGCCAGCGCCGCCACGCCGGAAACTGCTGCCACGGCTGCGCAGCCCACGGCGATAGCAAGGTCGGTGTGTAGAAGACCAGCTTGCGACCGATCAGCCGGCTGGCGTAGTTGCGCGAGCTGTAGTAGTCGAACGAGCGCAGGTGGTGCGTCGCGCGGTACGCGAGGCTGCCGTCGGCGCCCAGCCCGAACAGACCGATCTCGGTGCCGCCGCGTGCGTACGAGTAGCCGATCACGACGACGTCGCGGCCCGACACCAGCAACTCGTCGTACCACGCACCTTGCGGATTCGACCCCGGCGCGTAGGCGTCGAGCGTGGCCACCGGCTGCAGCGCATCGCCGCCGACGCGCACCGTGAACAACCGCCCGCGGCGCAGCACGATCAGGTAGTCGCCGGCGCGCTTGACGATGCCGCCTTCGTCGACACCGGCGGTCTGCACGTTGGTGATCGACTCGGCGGCAGCCGAGTCGGCCGCGGGCGCGGCCGCCGGCATGGCGGCCTCCTGCTTCATGGCCAGGCCGCCTTGCCCCAGCGCACCGGCGGAGCGCTGGGCGTTGCCATGCAGCCGCGAGCGCTCGTGCCAGCGCGCGAGTGCCTCGCGCATCTGGCTCTCGCTGTCGTAGGCCGCCAGATGGCTGGCCGGGAGGGCCTTGGCGGCCGGCACAAGCGCGCTGGCGGCCGCGGCCAGGCTGCGGCTCAACAGGGTTCGTCGATCGATGGTCATCGCTGGGCTCCGCTCGGATGGGTAAGGTGCCGGGCCCGCCGGCCCACCCGCTCGGCGGGCCAGGGAGACAGGCTGGCTGTGGCGTTGAACGAGACACCGAAGCCAAAGGGGTTAAGTCACCCACCCGGGGCGATCCGAATAACCTGAAGTCTATTGAGAGTTATTCGCGTTTACATTAGACTGCTCCCCAAGCACTGAACCCAGGGATCAACCCATGATCGTCTGCCTCTGCCACCGCGTCTCCGACCGCGACATCGAGCGTGCAGTGGCCAGCGGCGTGCACAACTTCGACCACCTGCAGGACGAGACCTGCGTTGCGTCGTCGTGCGGCTGCTGCCACGACTGCGCGCGCGAGGTGTTCGACTCGGCGATGGCCGCGCCGGCGCGGTGTGCTGCTCAGGCGCCCTCCGCTGCCGTCATCGCGGCATGAGCTGATCGCAACGCCGAAGGCGGCAAGCGCGGCGCCACCGGTCACTGCGGGGCGGATCGCGCCCCAGCAGACGCAGCGTTTTCGAGACCGCACCGAGCGCATGGCGTCGCAGCCCCTGCGGTAGCATGGCGCCCCTTCGCGGCCCGCGCGCCGCCACCGTGGAGCCCGAGCGTGCTGGTTGTCTGCCTCGATCTCGAAGGTGTGCTGGTGCCCGAGATCTGGATCGCGTTCGCCGAGCGCACCGGCATCGCGGCGTTCCGGCGCACCACGCGCGACGAACCCGACTACGACAAGCTGATGCGCCAGCGCATCGCGCTGCTGCGCGAGCACGGCCTGAAGCTGCCCGACATTCAGCGCGTGATCGGCGCCATGCAGCCGTTGCCGGGCGCGCGCGATTTCCTCGATGACCTGCGCGCGCGCTACCAGGTGGTGATCCTGTCGGACACCTTCTACGAGTTCGCCGACCCGTTGATGCGCCAGCTCGGCCGCCCCACGCTGCTGTGCCACCGGCTGATCGCCGACGCCGAAGGCCGCGTGGTCGACTACAAGCTGCGCCAGGCCGACCAGAAGCGCCAGGCGGTGCTGGCGCTCAAGGGGCTCAACTTCAAGGTGCTCGCCGCCGGCGATTCGTACAACGACACCGCGATGCTCGGCGCCGCCGATGCGGGGTTCTTCATCCACCCGCCGGAGTCGATCGCCGCGCAGTTTCCGCAGTTCGCGGTGACGCGATCGTTTCCAGAGTTGACGGCAGCGCTCGACGCCGCCGCGCACCGCCTGCAGCGCTGACCCCGATGGCCGCCGACACGCTCGAACTGCTCGCCCCCGCGCGCGACGCCGACATCGGCATCGAGGCGCTGAACCACGGCGCCGACGCCGTGTACATCGGCGGCCCGGCGTTCGGCGCGCGCGACAAGGCGCCCAACGCGCTGCCCGACCTCGAGCGCCTGGTGCGCCACGCGCACCGCTACCACGCGCGCGTCTACGTCACGCTGAACACCATCCTGCGCGACGACGAGCTCGAGGCGGCGCGCCGCCAGGCGTGGGCGCTGCACGGCATCGGCGTCGATGCGCTGATCGTGCAGGACATGGGGCTGCTGCAGATCGACCTGCCGCCGATCCAGCTCCATGCCAGCACGCAGTGCGACACGCGCACTCCCGAGAAGGCGCGCTTCCTGCAGGACGTGGGGTTCTCGAAGATCATCCTGGCGCGCGAGCTGTCGCTGCCGCAGATCCGCGACGTGCGCGCGCAGGTCGAGCGTGCAACGCTGGAGTTCTTCGTCCATGGCGCGCTGTGCGTCGCGTACTCGGGCCAGTGCTACATCAGCCACTCGCACACCGGCCGCAGCGCCAACCGCGGCAGCTGCTCGCAGGAGTGCCGGCTGCCGTACACCGTCACCGACGCCCAGGGGCGCGTGATCGCGCACCAGAAGCACGTGCTGTCGATCAAGGACAACGACCAGAGCGCCAACCTCGCCGCGCTGGTCGACGCCGGCGTGCGCAGCTTCAAGATCGAGGGCCGCTACAAGGACCTCGGCACCGTCAAGAACGTCACCGCGCACTACCGGTGGCTGATCGACGCGCTGCTCGAAGGCCGCGACGACCTGCGTGCCGCGTCGTCGGGCCACACCTCGTTCACTTTCACGCCCGACCCGCAGCGCAACTTCAACCGCGGCGCCACCGACTACTTCGTCAACGGCCGCACAGATGATCTCGGCGCGTTCGACACCCCCAAGCACGCCGGGCTGCCGATCGGCCACGTGGTACGCGTGACGCCGGCGCACGTCGAGGTCGAGCTGGCCGACGATGCCCTGGCGCTGGCCAACGGCGATGGCCTGACGCACCTCGACCTGCAGCACAACCTGGTCGGCTGGCAGGTCAACACTGCGCAACGCATCGCCGGCCGCGTGTGGCGCGCCGTGCCCAACGAAGAGGTCGAATCGCTGAAGGGCCTGCGCGCCGGCACCGCGTTGCACCGCAACCGCGACGTCGCGTGGGACCGGCTGCTGGCCAAGAAGAGCGCCGAGCGGCGCATCGGCCTATCGATGCGCCTGCGCGAGACCGACGCCGGTTTCGCGCTCGACCTGCGCGACGACGACGGCTTCCACGCCGGCAGCGCGGCAGCGCACCCCAGGCAGCCGGCGCGCGACGCCGCGCAGGCGCGCGCCGCGATCCGCGAACAGCTGGGCCGCCTCGGTAATACGATCTTCGAGGCGCGCCGCATCGAGGTCGACTTCGCGCAGCCGTGGTTCGTGCCGGCTAGCGCGCTCAACGCCCTGCGGCGCGACGCCGTCGCCGCGCTCGAGGCGGCGCGCGCCGCCGCGCTGCAGCGGCTGCCGCGCGCCGCGCCGGTGGAGCCGCCGGTGCCCTACCCCGGCGACGCGCTGACCTACCTCGCCAACGTCTACAACCAGGCCGCGCACGACTTCTACGTGAAGCACGGCGTCAAGATCGTCGAGGCCGCCTACGAGAGCCACGAGGCGCTGGGCGACGTGAGCCTGATGATCACCAAGCACTGCGTACGCTGGTCGCTCAGCCTGTGCCCCAAGCAGGCCAAGGGCGTGACCGGCGTGCAGGGCACGATCCGCGCCGAGCCGCTGACGATGGCGAGCGGCGGCGACACGCTGACCCTGCGCTTCGACTGCAAGCCGTGCGAGATGCACGTGGTCGGGCGCATCAAGCGGCACGTGCTCGACGCGGCGCGCGCGCAGCCGATCGCGTTCTACCGCGCGCGCAAGCCGCTGGCTGCCTGAATTCCGCGCCCCGCCGCTCGCGCCTCAGGCCGTCTCGGCGGCCGCCTGCAGCGGACGGCTCACCACCTCGAACTGCGCCGTGTTGGCCTGCAACCATGCCTGGGCACTCGACTCGTCCTGCTGCAGCGGGTGGAAGTCGACGCGGCGGTACCGCCGCCATGGCTGTGCGAGCGAGCGCAGGATGCCTCTGCGGCCGAGCAGGAATCGCCAGCCCTCGACCCACGTTCGCGCACGCCAGAAGCTGCCGTCGTGCCAGAGGTTGTTGAGCGTCTGGCGCAGCACGTCGCCGACGAAGTACCACGTCACCAGGCGGAACAGCCGCAGGCGCCACGACTCGTTGCCGCCGAGCGCGCGATACAGATCGAACGCCGCCGCGCGGTGCTCGGTCTCCTCGCTGGCGTGCCACAGCCACAGCGTGGTCAGCCGCGGCTCGCTGCCGGCGAGCGCCGACGGCTCCGACAACAGGTACTCGGCGAGGATCGCCGTCAGGTGCTCGGTGGCCGCGGTGGCGCCGACACCCTGGCGCACGTCGGCGCCCTCGAGCCGCTTCATGCGGCGCAGCGCGCGCGCCTCCCAGTGGTTGCGCAGGCCCTGCGCGGCGAGGTGCGCGTTGAACAGCGCGTGGATGCGCCGGTGCGTCGCCTCCTGGCCGACGAAGGCCTTGATCGTCGGCTCGAAACGCGCGCGCTCGGCCTCGGGCAGCGCCTGCACGCCGGCGCGCACCGAATCGATGAAGAACTGCTCGCCGACCGGAAAGCTCATCGACAGCGCGTTGAACCAGGCCGTGCGGAAGGCGTCGCCGCCGCACCAGTGGCGCGGAGGCGGCGTGTCGAGGTCGATCAGCAGGCGGCGTACCACGGGCTCGGACATGGGGCTGAACATACCACCGTGCACCATTGGCCGCATGAATGCGCCGCACCATCGCCGAGCGCCGGATCACGTGGGGAAAGAGGCGGCCCAACGACCGTGCCTATGATGCCGGGCCATGGTGCCGCTCTCGATCCTCGACCTCGCCCCCATCGTCGAAGGCAGCGATGCCGCCGCCGCGCTGCGCAACAGCCTCGAGCTCGCGCAGCACGCCGAAGCCTGGGGCTACGCGCGCTACTGGGTGGCCGAGCACCACAACCTCGACGGCGTCGCCAGCTCGGCCACCGCGGTGCTGATCGGCCACATCGCCGCGGGCACGCGCACGATCCGCGTCGGCTCCGGCGGCATCATGCTGCCCAACCACGCGCCGCTGATGGTTGCCGAGGCGTTCGGCACGCTGGCCACGCTGTTCCCGGGGCGCATCGACCTCGGCCTCGGCCGCGCGCCGGGCACCGACCAACTCACCGCGCGCGCGCTGCGGCGCCACCTCGCCAGCAACGAGGAAGACGACTTCCCGCGCGACGTGGTCGAGCTGATGGCCTACCTCGACGCGCCGCAGCCGGGCATGCGCGTGCGCGCGATTCCGGGCACCGGCACGCAGGTGCCGGTCTGGATCCTCGGCTCGAGCCTGTACGGCGCGCAGCTCGCGGCCTATCTCGGATTGCCGTATGCCTTTGCGTCGCACTTCGCGCCTGATCTGCTCGACCAGGCGCTCGCCGTCTATCGCGACACCTACCGGCCGTCGGTCGCAGGCCCCAAGCCGCACGCGATGGTCGGCGTCAACGTGGTCGCCGCCGACAACGATGCCGAGGGCGCGCGGCTGCTGACCTCGCTGCAGCAGCGCTTTCTCGGCATGCAGCGCGGCGTGCGCGGGCCGCTGCCGCGCCCGGTGGCGTCGATGGACGGCCTGTGGAGCGAGGTCGAGCGCGCGGGCGTGCAGCGCATGCTCGCGGCCACCGCCAGCGGCGGGCCCGACAAGGTGCGGCGCGAGCTGCAGGCAATCGTCGAGCGCACGCGCGCCGACGAGTTGATCGTCGCCTGCGCCACGCACGACCATGCGGCGCGGCTGCGCTCGTACGAGATCCTGGCGTCGCTGGCCGGGTTGAGCCCGCGATGAGCGCCGAGCGCCGGCCTCGAAGGTGTTCGCTCCGCGCTCGCGCCAATGCGTGCGGCGCCAAGGGGGCGCCATGAACGCCGCCACCCGGCGTGCGCGCGCCGCGCCGCTGCCGCTGCGGCGCCTCGCATGGTGGTTGTCGGGCTGGTGGCGCATCGTCGCCTTCGGCGCGACGATCAGTGCGATGGCGCTGTCGCCGGCCAGCTATGCGCGCGCACAGCGGCGTGCGATCGCTCGCCACATGGTGCTCGACACCGCGCCGGTGCTGCCGTGGTTCGTGCTGCTGTCGGCTCTGATCAGCCTGGTGATCGCGCGCCTCGTGGTCGTCACCGCGCTCAGCTACGGCCTGACGCAGTACGCGCTCGAGATGCTGGTGCGCGTGCTGGTGATCGAGCTGATTCCGCTGACCGCGGCGCTGTTCGTTGCCGTGCGCTGCACGATCCCGCACGGCGCCGAGGTGGCGGTGCTGCGCCAGCGCGGCGTGCTACGCGCACAGCGCGCGGGCGGCGTCGACCCGCTGCGCCGCGAGGTGCTGCCGCGCGCGGTGGCGGGGCTGTTCGCGGTGGCGCTGCTGGCGGTGGTGGCCGGCGTGGTGGCACTGCTGCTGGCGTACCTGGCCACCTACGGTTTCACCACCTGGGCGCTGGCCGGCTATACGCGCACCGTCGGCCGCGTGTTCGACCCGGTGACCGCGGTGGTGTTCCAGTTGAAGACGCTGCTGTTCGCGCTGGTCGTCGTGCTGGTGCCGCTCGGCTCGGCCTTGCACGACGACACGCGCTCGCGCGTCAGCGCCGAGGTGCGGGGGCTCGTGCGGCTGTTCGCACTGCTGCTGCTGATCGAGGCCGCCTCGCTGGTGGGCAACTATGTCTGAGTCGAAACAAGGCACCGACGAGCTGCTCGACCGGCCCGAGGCGATCGGCCATCTCGGCCTGAAGGCCGGGCTGCTGCTGGCCACGCTGGTCGTGCTGGTGCTGGCATCGATCGCCTACCTGCTGTACGCGCGCGGCGTGTTCGAGCCCACGCAGCGCCTGGTGCTGGTGGCCGACGACTCCGAAGGCGTGGTGGTCGGCATGGACCTCACGTTCTCGGGCTTCCCGATCGGCCGCGTGCGCAGCGTCGAGCTGGGCGACGACGGCAAGGCGCACATCGACATCGACGTGCCGACCAAGGACGCGCGCTGGCTCAAGACCTCGAGCGTGTTCGTGCTCGCGCGCGGGCTGGTGGGCGCCACCAGCCTGCGCGCCTACACCGGCATCCTGACCGACCCGCCGCTGCCCGACGGCGCGGTGCGCAGCGTGCTGCGCGGCGACTCGACCGACGAGATCCCCAAGCTGGTGGCCGCGGCGAAGGACTTGCTGGCCAACCTGAACGCGCTGCTCGGTGCCGATGCGCCGCTGGCGCGCACGCTGGCCAACCTGGAAGCCACCACCGGCAAGCTCAACGGGCCGCGCGGCGCGCTGGGCGTGCTGTTCGGCAACGAGCGCGACGCGCAGCGCATCAATGCCACGCTCGAGCGCACCCAGGCCCTGCTGGCGCGCCTCGACAGCATGGCCGCCAAGGCCGATACGCAGGTGTTCGGCGAGCGCGGCGTGCTGCCCGAGGTGCGCGACACCATCGTGCAGCTGAAGGCGCTGCTGGCCGACGCGGGCAGCAGCCTGAAGAAGGTCGACGCCATCCTGGTCGACGCGCAGGCCGTCGCCGGCAATGCCAAGGACGCGACGCAGGATCTCGGTGCGCTGCGCACCGAGGTCGAGGCGAACCTGCGCAAGATCGAGGGCATGGTCAACGAGCTGAACCGCAAGTGGCCGTTCGCGCGCGAGGTGGAGATCAAGCTGCCATGACTTCGGCCGGATCGTTGATGGCGTTGACGCTCGCAGGCCTCCTCGCAGCCTGCGCGAACCAGCCGCCGGTACCCGACTGGAAGCTCGATGCCCAGAGCGCACTCGAACGCGGCACCGGCGCCTGGCTCGAAGGCCGCACCAAGGTCGCCGAGCACGAGTTCGCCACCGCGCGCACAGCCGTTGCGAGCACCGGTCGCATCGACCTGATGGCGCGCGCCGAGCTGACGCGCTGCGCTGCGCGCACCGCGAGCCTGGCGTTCGAGCCGTGCAGCGCGTTCGAGGCGCTGCGCGCCGACGCGCCGCAGGCCGAGCGGGCCTACGCGGCGTATCTCGCCGGCCGCGCGACGGCCGACGACCTGCCGCACCTGCCGCCGCAGCACCGCGCGATCGTCGCCGCGGGCGCGTCGGACGCCGCTGCGCTGTCGGCGCTGCAGGCGATGCCCGACGCGCTGGCACGGCAGATCGGCGCGGCGGTGCTGCTCGAAAGCGGCCGCGCCAGCCCGCCGGTGATCGCGCTGGCGATCGACAACGCATCGGCGCAGGGCTGGCGGCGCCCGCTGCTGGCGTGGCTGACGATCGCCGCGCAGCGCGCGCAGTCGGCCGGCGATCAGGCTGCGCTCGAGGTGCTGCGCCGGCGCATCGCGCTGGTGGAGTCCGGCGGCTGAGGGCGAGCCGCGGCGGCGCCGATGCATGGACAATGCGCCGCATGGACTGCCCTGCCCTCGAACCCGAATCGCTGGCCGCGCAGGCGCTGGGCTGGGTCGACGAGGTCACTCACGCGATCTCGCCGCCGATCCACGCCAGCACCACGTTCGTCCGCGACGCCGACAACCAGTACCGCAACGGCCGCGTCTATGCGCGCGCCGACAACCCGGCGTTCGACCAGGCCGAGCAGTTGATCGCACGCCTCGAAGGCGGCTCGCACGGCGCGCTGTTCGCTTCGGGCATGGCGGCGGCCACCGCGGTGTTCCAGGCGCTCGCGCCGGGCGACCACGTGCTGGCTCCGCAGGTGATGTACTGGTCGCTGCGCAACTGGCTGGCGAGCTTCGCGACGCGCTGGGGGCTGCAGGTCGAGCTGATCGACATGACCGACCCCGCGGCGGTGCGCGCGGCGCTGCGGCCCGGCAAGACCAAGCTGGTGTGGATCGAGACGCCGGCCAACCCGCTGTGGAGCATCACCGACATCGAGGCCACCGCGGCGCTGGCGCGTGCGGCCGGCGCACGCGTGGCGGTCGACTCTACCGTCGCCACGCCGGTGCTGACGCGCCCGCTCGCGATCGGCGCCGACCTCGTGATGCACGCGGCGACCAAGTACCTCAACGGCCACTCCGACCTGCTGGCCGGCGTGCTGGTCACGAAGGCCGACGACGAGCACTGGCAGCGCGTGAAGGCGGTGCGCGCGCAGGTGGGCGGCACGCTCGGCTCGTTCGAGTCGTGGCTGCTGCTGCGCGGCCTGCGCACGCTGTACCTGCGCGTGCGCTGCGCGAGCGCTTCGGCACAGCGCATCGCCGAGCACTTCGCGGGCCACCGGCACGTGCAGGCGGTGCTCTACCCCGGCCTGCGCGACGCGCCAGGGCACGCGGTGGCAGCGCGCCAGATGCACGGCGGCTTCGGCGGCATGCTGTCGCTGCGCGCCAAGGGCGGTGAAGCGGCAGCCGTCGCCACCGCGGCCCACGTGCAGTTGTGGAAGCGCGCCACGTCGCTCGGCGGCACCGAGAGTCTGATCGAGCACCGCGCCAGCGTCGAGGGCACGGGCACGCCGGCGCCGGCCGACCTGCTGCGGCTGTCGGTGGGCATCGAGCACGCCGACGACCTGATCGCCGACCTCGAACAGGCGCTGGCGCGCGCGCACGGGTGACGACGATGAAGCTGCCCGAAGCCATCGTGGCGCAGGCCGACGAATTCACCGCGCTGCGGCGGCGCATCCACGCGCAGCCCGAGCTCGGCTTCGACGAGCGCCTGACGTCCGACCTGGTGGCCGAGCGCCTCGCCGCCTGGGGCATCGAGGTCGACCGCAGCTTCGCCAAGACCGGCGTCGTCGGCCTCGTGCACGGCCGCGACGGCGGCGCGTGCCGGCGCCTGGTGGGCCTGCGCGCCGACATGGACGCGCTGCCGATCGAGGAGCTGAACGCCTTCGCGCACCGCAGCCGGCACGCCGGCGTGATGCACGCCTGCGGCCACGACGGCCACACCGCGATGCTGCTGGCGGCAGCGCGCCACCTGGCGGCCGCGCGCGCCTTCGACGGCACCGTGGTGCTGATCTTCCAGCCCGCCGAGGAAGGCCGCGGCGGCGCGCAGGCGATGGTGCGCGAAGGCGTCTTCGAGCGCTACCCCGTCGAGGCCGTGTTCGGCTTGCACAACTGGCCCGGCTACCCGCAAGGCACGCTGGCGGTCAGCCCGGGGCCGGTGATGGCGTCGGCCAACACCTTCAAGATCGTCGTGAGCGGCCGCGGCAGCCACGCCGCGCTGCCGCACCTGGGTGTCGACCCGATGCCGGTGGCGTGCCAGGTCGTGAGCGCCCTGCAGACCGTGATCACGCGCAACAAGGCGCCGCTCGACGCAGCGGTGCTGTCGGTCACGATGATCCACGGCGGCGAGGCGAGCAACGTGGTGCCCGAGCGCTGCACCATCGAAGGCACGGTGCGCGCGTTTCGCGCCGAGGTGGTCGACCTGATCGAACGCCGCATGCGCGCGATCGCCGAGCACACCTGCGCCGCCTTCGAGGCCGGCTGCGAGTTCGAGTTCGTGCGCCGCGCGCCGCCGGTGGTGAACCACCGCCGCGAGGCGCTGTTCGCCGCCGAGGTGATGCGCGGCATCGTCGGCGATGCCCAGGCCCTCGTGCAGGAGCCGCAGATGCCGTCGGAGGACTTCGCCTTCATGCTGCAGGCGCGGCCGGGTGCCTACGCCTTCATCGGCAACGGCGAGGGCGGCCACCGCGCGCCAGGGCACGGCGAAGGGCCGTGCATGCTGCACAACCCGAGCTACGACTTCAACGACGCGCTGCTGCCGCTGGGGGCCACCTACTGGGTGCGGCTGGCCGAAGCCTGGCTCGCCGC
The DNA here is from genome assembly GCA_015075545.1 of Ideonella sp. Taxonomy (GTDB): domain Bacteria; phylum Pseudomonadota; class Gammaproteobacteria; order Burkholderiales; family Burkholderiaceae_C; genus JAEUPI01. The sequence goes on from JABTUC010000001.1 coordinate 1,233,100, forward strand.
GCCGCCGCGTGCGGGCTGCGCTGCGGCAAACCCGCCACGCCGCTGACGGCCCCGAGGCCACACGAGGCCGCGATCGCGCCAATACGGCACGGTTGCCGGGGCTGACCGCCACAACGGGCGCGGCACGCCACGTTAACGTGGCGCCCATGAGCCCGCAGCCCGATCCGCCGAGCGACCGCAGCGCCAACCTCGCGTTCACGCTGGCGCCGATGTTCGCCGCGGTGGTGTTCGCGCTGATCCTCTCGGGGCTGATCGCCTTCGACACCGGCGTGGCGATCTTCCTCGCCTGCACCGCCTGGGTGGTGTACGAGATGACGAGCTACCAGCGCGCGCTCGACGCCTACCACCAGCAGTGGGTGCAGGGTGGGTCGACGTGGCGCAGCGAGCCCGAGCTGCACGAATCGCGCCTGTAGGTCGCCCCGGTCCTGCTCGAATGAGTCCTCGCCGAGGTTCGTGCCTCCGTGCCCTGCGGCCGCTGCGCGCCGCATTGCTGACCCTGTGTGGCCTCGCCGCGGGCGCTGCCGCGCTCGCCCAGGACGGGGGCGCCACGTCGTCCGCACCGGACGCCGGCCCCGCTTCCGGCACACAAGCGCATGCCGCGGCGGCGCAGCGCGAGTCGTTTCGGCGCTGCGACGAGCAGGCGTTCCTGGTGCTGAACATCGCGCGCAACTACATGATGACCGACCGCAACCGCGACGCAGTGATGCCGGTCCTCAAGGACGACGCGGCGGCCGTCAAGACGGCCGAGGCGGTGATGGACCGCATCGACGCGGGCATCGTGCGCCACCCGGGCCAGGAGGCTGCCGCGGCGTTGTTCGAGTGCGCCGCCGCGCACGGCATGAACGTGGGCGCGCCGCGCGAGCAGGTGGCGCTGTGCTTCACGCGCACCGACGTCGCGTTCTTCCTGCACGTCGAACGCAGCAAGCACGTGGTGCGCGAGAACGCGGTGCACAACGTCGGCACGCGGCTGACGTCGCGCGCGCTCTACCCCACCGCGCTGATCGAGCAGGTGTCGCGCACGGTGTACGCCGGCGCCGAGCCGCCCGACCTGCGGCGGCTCATGGGCACGGTGGCGTGGGCCTGCATCCGCGAGCGGCCGCGGGCGGCATCAGCGGCCGGCGGCTGATCAGGCGCGGCGTCGCGCGGCAAGCGGGTACACCGGGTCGTTGTACCCCGGCGTCGACGGATGCCCGGGGGCGACCAGCGAGTCGACCAGCGCCTCGTCTTCGGCATCGAGCGCGCAATCGAGCGCGCCGAGGTAGTCGCGCCACTGCGCGAGCGTGCGCGGGCCGGCGATCACCGCGCTCACCGCGTGGTGCGCCAGCACCCAGGCGGTGGCGAAGTGCACCAGCGACACGCCCTTGCGCTCGCAGTGCGCGCGCAGCGTCTGCGCGACGCGCAGCGACTCGTCGCGGAACTCGGTTTCCATCATCCGCTTGTCGCCGCGACCCGCGCGCGTGCCCTCGGCGGGCTTGGCCCCCGGCGCGTACTTGCCGGTGAGCACGCCGCGCGCGACCGGGCTGTAGGGCACCACCCCGAGCCCGTGATGCATGCACGCGCTCAGGATCTCGACCTCGGGCTGGCGGTTGAGCAGGTTGTAGTACGGCTGGCACACCACCGGCGCGGGCATGTTGATCGCGCGCGCGGTGTGCACCGCCTCGGCGATGCGCCAGCCGCGGAAGTTGCTCAGCCCCCAGTAGCGGATCTTGCCGGCCGCCAGCAGCGACTCGATCGCACGCAATGGCTCCTCGAGATCCATGCCGTCGTAGTCGCGGTGCAGGTAGTAGATGTCGATGTGGTCGGTGCCCAGCCGCGCCAGGCTCGCATCGCAGGCGCGCTGCACCCAGGCGCGCGAGTAGCCCATCTCGTTGGGCCGCTCCGACATCTTGTTGCCGAGCTTGGTGGCCACGATCCAGTCGTGACGCTGCCCCTTCAGCAGTGCGCCGACCATGGTCTCGGAGCCGCCCTTGCTGTAGACATCGGCGGTGTCGATGAAGTCGACACCGTGCTCGCGCGCGTGCGCGACGATCTCGCCGGCCACCTTGGCGTCGGTCTGGTCGGCGAACATCATCGTGCCCAGGCAAAGCGCCGAGACTCTGAGCGGGCTCTTGCCGAGCGGGCGGTGCAGCATGTGGGGCTCCTGGCAGCCGATGCGAGCGCGCAGTATGCCGAGGCCGCGCCGGCAGCGACAATGCAGCGCCATTGAAGACCCTGATCCTCGGCGGCTACGGCAACTTCGGCGCGCGCATCGCTCGCGCGCTGGCTCGGCACGACGGCATCGAGCTACTGATCGCCGGCCGCGATGCGGCGCGTGCCGCTGCGCTGGCCGCTTCGCTCGGCCCCGATGCCAGAGCGCATGCCCTCGACGTGAACGACGAGTCGCAGCTCGCCGCCGCGTTGCGCGGCGTCGGCCTGCTGATCCACGCCGCCGGCCCGTTCCAGACGCAGGGTTACGGCGTCGCGCGCGCCGCGGCGCGCGTCGGCGTGCACTACATCGACCTCGCCGACGGCCGCCGTTTCGTGTGCGACTTCGCCACGGCACTCGACGACGCGTTCCGCAGCGCCAACCGCTGCGCGATCACCGGGGCGAGCACGGTGCCGGCGCTGTCGTCGGCGGTGGTCGACCACCTCGCTCATGGCTGGCGCGCACTCGACGAGATAGACCTGTGCATCGCGCCGGCGCACAAGGCGACTCGCGGCACGGCCACGATGGCGGCGGTGCTGGGCTACTGCGGCGAGCCGATCGAGGTCTGGCTCGACAGCCGCTGGCAGCGCCGGCGCGGCTGGGCCGCGCCCACCGCGGTGCAATTCGCACGCCTGGCGCCGCGGCTCGGCGCGCTGTGCGACATCCCCGACCTGGAGCTGTTCCCCGCGCGCTACCGGGGCGTGCGCAGCGTGATGTTTCGCGCCGCGCTCGAAGTGCCGGCGACGCAGCGCGGCCTGGCGCTGCTGGCGGCGTTGCGCGGCGCGCGCTGCGTGCCGTCGCCCGCGCGCTGGGCCGGTGCGCTCAACGCACTGGCCGCGGTGTTCGACCCGTTGGGCAGCGCCACCGGCGGCATGGTCGTGCGCGTGCGCGGCGTGGCCGCCGACGGCGCCCGCGCGGCGCGCGCCTGGCACATCACGGCCGGCGACAACCACGGCCCCGAGATCCCGTGCATGGCCGCGATCCTGCTGGCCGAACGCATCGCGCGCGGCGACGCACCCGCGCCCGGCGCCAGCGCATGCATCGGCCATCTGCGGCTGGCCGACTTCGCGCCCGAGTTCGCGCGCTGGGGCATGGTCACCGACGAGGTCGACGAGGCACAGCCATGACCGCCTACCTGCTGCTGAAGACGCTGCACGTGCTGTCGAGCGTGCTGCTGGTGGGCACCGGATTCGGCACCGCGTACTTCTTCTACTTCGCCAACCGCAGCGACAACGTGCAGGCGCAGGCGGTGGTGGCACGCCTGGTGGTGCGCGCCGACTGGTGGTTCACGACGCCGGCGGCAATCGTGCAGCCGGCCAGCGGGCTGGCGCTCGTCTGGCTTGCGGGGTATCCGCTCGGCACGCCGTGGATCGTGTGGGCGCTGGGGCTCTATGCGTTTGCCGGCGCCTGCTGGCTGCCGGTGTTGTGGCTGCAGTGGCGCATGGCCGGCATGGCGCAGGCTGCCGCCGCCCGCGGCGCACCGCTGCCACCGCTGTATCGGCGCTACGCGCGGCGTTGGGAGTGGTTGGGCTATCCCGCATTCGTTGCCATGCTCGTGGTGTTCTGGCTGATGGTGTCCAAGCCTGGTTGACCCGCTGCGCCGCAGGGCTGCCCGACAATGCGCGCCGTGCCGACGCGCCGCCTGCCCGCGCCACCGCTGGTCCTGTACCAGTCCAAACGCGACTTCGCCGTCACGCCCGAGCCCAGCGGGGACGTGGGCGGCGCGTCGGATGGCGCGCGCACCTACGTGGTCCAGAAGCACGCGGCCACGCGGCTGCACTACGACCTGCGCCTCGAGCACGGCGGCGTGATGTGGTCGTGGGCGGTGCCCAAGGGGCCGAGCCTCGACCCGGCCGACAAGCGCATCGCGATGCGCACCGAGGATCACCCGATCGCCTACAACACCTTCGAAGGCACGATCCCCAAGGGCCACTACGGCGCGGGCACCGTGCTGGTGTGGGATCGTGGCACCTGGGAGCCCGCGGGCGACCCGGCACAAGGCCTGGCCGACGGCAAGCTGCTTTTCACGCTGCACGGCCTGAAGCTGCGCGGCCAGTGGGAGCTGGTGCGCATCGAGCCGAAGGACGGCGAGCGCGGCGAGCCGTGGATCCTGTTCAAGAAGCGCGATGCCTTCGCGCGCGCACACGCCGAGTACGACGTGGTGCGCGCGCTGCCCGACAGCGTAGGCCCCGCGCCGCGCGCAGCGGCGTCGGGCGCCCTG
>JABTUC010000010.1 GCA_015075545.1 Ideonella sp.
TTCTCGCACGCCGCCGAAGCGGCGTTCGTCACCGCTTGGCGTTGGTCTCGATCCAGCGCGCGAACGCGGCCATGAACTGGCGCAGAAACTCGCGCGTCTTGTCGTTCTTCAGCTTGCCGTCGCCGTCGAACAGCTCCGCTGAGCCACCGATGTAGGCCTCGGGCTGCGGCATCATCGGCACGTCGAGAAACACCATCGACTGGCGCAGGTGGTGGTTGGCGCCGAAGCCCGAGATCGCGCCCGACGACTGGCTGGCCACCGCCCCCGGCTTGCCGGCCCACACGCTCTTGCCGTAGGGGCGCGAGCCGACGTCGATGGCATTCTTCAGCACGCCCGGCACCGACCGGTTGTACTCGGGCGTGACGAAGAGCACCGCGTCGACCGGCCGCACCGCGTCGCGAAAGGCGCTCCACGCCGGCGGCACCGCGTCTTCGAGATCCTGGTTGTAGAGCGGCAGCGCACCGATCTCGACGATCGATGCGGCCAGCGCAGGCGGCGCCAGCTCGATCAGCGCGTTTGCGAGCTTGCGGCTGTAGGCCTCGCGGCGCAGGCTGCCGACGAGAACGGCAACCTTACGGGCCTTGCTATCCGGCATATGACGATCTCCGAGGACAGCGTTGACGACAGGTGCAGTCTAGACCCGGCGTCGACGGCCCTCGCGGGCGCGGGGTCAAAGCGCCGCACGCAGCGTCGGCGCGGCTGCCGGCCGCAGGCCTCAAGCGCCGGCTGCGCTCAGCGCCGCATTGAACGTCGCGCTCGGGCGCATCACCGCATCGAGCTTGCGCAGATCGGGCATGTAGTACCCGCCGATGTCGGCCGCGGTGCCCTGCACCGCGATCAGCTCGGCGGTGATGCGCTGCTCGCCGTCGGCCAGCGCCTTGGCCAGCCTGGCGAAGTGCGCCTGCAATTCGCGGTCTTCACTCTGCGCGGCCAGCGCCTGCGCCCAGTACAGCGCCAGGTAGAAGTGGCTGCCGCGGTTGTCGAGCTCGCCGCTGCGTGCCGACGGCGACTTGCGGTGTTCGAGCAGCGCGCCGGTGGCCTCGTCGAGCGTCTTCGCGAGGATCGCGGCCTTGCGGTTGCCGGTCTTGTGTGCCAGGTCTTCGAGCGACACCGCCAGCGCGAGGAACTCGCCCAGCGAATCCCAGCGCAGATGGTTCTCCTCGAGCAACTGCTTCACGTGCTTGGGCGCCGAGCCGCCGGCGCCGGTTTCGAACAGGCTGCCGCCGGCCATCAGCGGCACGATCGACAGCATCTTCGCGCTGGTGCCCAGCTCGATGATCGGGAACAGATCGGTCAGGTAGTCGCGCAGGATGTTGCCGGTGACCGAGATCGTGTCGAGGCCGCGCACCACGCGCTCGAGCGTGTAGCGCATCGCACGCACCTGCGACATGATCTGGATGTCGAGGCCGGCGGTGTCGTGCTCCTTCAGGTACGCGTGCACCTTCTTGATCAGCTCGGCCTCGTGCGGACGATACGAATCGAGCCAGAACAGCGCCGGCATGCCCGACTGGCGCGCCCGCGTCACCGCCAGCTTGACCCAGTCGCGGATCGGCGCGTCCTTCACCTGGCACATGCGCCAGATGTCGCCCTGCTCGACGTTCTGCGACAGCAGCACTTCGCCGGTGGCGAGGTCGACGATATTGGCCACGCCGTCTTCGGGCACCTCGAAGGTCTTGTCGTGCGAGCCGTACTCCTCGGCCTGCTGCGCCATCAGGCCGACGTTGGGTACCGTGCCCATCGTCGCCGGGTCGAACGCGCCGTTGGTCTTGCAGAAGTTGATGATCTCCTGGTAGATGCGCGCGAAGGTGCTCTCGGGCATCACCGCCTTGGTGTCCTTGGGCCGGCCGTCGGCGCCGTACATCTTGCCGCCGGCACGGATCATCGCCGGCATCGACGCGTCGACGATCACGTCGCTCGGGCTGTGCAGGTTCGAGATGCCCTTGGCCGAATCGACCATCGCCAGCTCGGGGCGGTGCTCGTGGCAGGCGTGCAGATCGCGCAGCACCTCGTCGCGCTCGCGCTCGGGCAACTGCTCGAGCTTGTCGTAGAGGTTGACCAGGCCGTTGTTGACGTTGACGCCGAGCTTGTCGAACAGCTTGGCGTGCTTGGCGAAGGCGTCCTTGTAGAACACCCTGACCGCGTGGCCGAACACGATCGGGTGCGACACCTTCATCATCGTCGCCTTCACGTGCAGCGAGAACATCACGCCGGTCTTGCGGGCGTCCTCCATCTGCTGCTCGTAGAACTCGAGCAGCGCCTTCTTGCTCATGAACATGCTGTCGATGATCTCGCCGGCCTGCAGCGCAACCTTCGGCTTGAGCACCACGGGCTTGCCGCCCTTGGTCAGCAGCTCCATCTTGACGTCGCGTGCACGGTCGAGCGTCATCGACTTCTCGCCGTGGTAGAAGTCGCCCGCGCGCATGTGCGACACGTGGCTGCGCGACGCGGGGCTCCATTCGCCCATCGAATGCGGGTTCTTGCGCGCGTAGCGCTTCACGGCAGCCGGCGCGCGACGGTCGGAGTTGCCCTCGCGCAGCACCGGGTTGACGGCGCTGCCCAGCACCTTGGAGTAGCGCGCCTTGATGCGCTTGTCGTCGTCGGTCTTCGGCTCGTCGGGATAGTCGGGCACGCGCAAGCCTCGCGCCTGAAGCTCGGCGATCGCGTCCATCAGTTGCGGCACCGAGGCGCTGATGTTCGGCAGCTTGATGATGTTGGCGCTCGGGTCCTGCGTCAGGCGCCCCAGCTCCGCAAGATGGTCCGCAACCTTCTGGTTGGCGTCGAGGCGATCGCCGAACTCCGCCAGGATGCGCGCGGCCACCGAGATATCGCTCTCGGCGACCTCGATGCCGGCGGGCGCGGTGAAGGTGCGGATGATCGGCAGCAGCGATGCGGTGGCCAGCCGCGGCGCTTCGTCGGTCAGGGTGTAGATGATGGTCGGCATTTTGCTGGTCATGGTTCGTCCTTCGCGGATCCCGCGGCTACACCGAAGGTTAGCGCGTTCGTGGCGCTCGCCGCCGGCTCCGGGCTCGGGCGCAGGCACCAAGCCCATTTGTCGCGCCACCCCTAGCGCTAGGGGCGGCATCCGGTGCACAACCCTCGCCAGAGGGATTCTCAATGGCCGCGGCCTGGGCGCATGCTTCGACCCCATGCACTGCGCTGGAGCAGTGCCCAAACGAGCGAATCGGAAGATTGCAATGGCCAGGCCGGTTCAGTGGTTGGTCCGGGTACTCGGGCTCGATGGCGGCAACAACGACGACGCCGTCGCCTCGTACGAGTACGTCGACGGCTCGCGGCTGTCAGCCGGCGAGTTCCATCAATCCGATTCGATGCGGCTCGACGAGGCCAACGTCCGCGATTTCGCCGAGACGCTGCCCGCCTTCGCACATCGTCGCGCGCTGCCGCCGTACCCTCCGCGCGCGGCGGCATGGCCGAGCCACAGCGCGACCTGAGGCGCTGAGCGCGTCGGGCCCTGCTGAGGGCACAGCGCCTAGAGTTCCGGCAGCAACGCGCGCACGCGCTCGACCCACTCACCGCGGCCAATCAGCAGATCGGGCGTCTTGGGGTCGGGCTGGTTGTAGCGGCAGGCGCTGCCGTCGAAGCGACAGGCCACGAGCCCATGCGACAGCGCCACCCCCACCGGGGCACAGGAGTCCCACTCGTTCATGGCGCCGACGTGCAGGTACAACTCGGCGTCGCCACGCAGCACCGCCATCGCCTTGGCGCCGGCCGAGCCCACGCGCAGCAGTTGCGCACCCAGCCGCTGCGCCAGCGCGTCGGCGATCGACGGCGGCCGCGAGCGGCTGACCATGATGCGCGGGCGGCCACCGTACGCCGCTGGCAGCGGCCGGACCCGATCGCTGCGCCAGAGCTGCTTCAGCCCCGGCAGCGCCACCGCGCAGGCCGCGGGTGCGCCGTCGACCGCGAGTGCCACGTGCACCGCCCAATCGGTACGCGCGCCGGGTTCGCCGTACTCGCGCGTGCCATCGAGCGGATCGACGATCCACACGCGCTGTCGTTGCAGCCGCTGCGGGTCGGCGGGTTGTTCTTCCGACAGCACGGCATCGTCGGGCCGGTGCTGCCGCAGCAGCGCCACGATGACGGCGTTGGCTTGCGCATCGCCGGCGCGGCCGAGATCGTCGCCGCGCAGGCCGCCATTGGCGCGTAGCTCGAGCAGCAACTGCCCTGCCCGCTCAGCAGCGAGCGCGGCCAGGCCGGCATCGTCGAGCGGTGGGGTCATCGATTCGATGGCAAGGCCGAGGCTGCGGGTCGGGTCCTGCACATGGGGGCTCCAGTCCAGCGGCAGTGTCATGCATCATGGCGCCTGGGCACCAATGCCGCTGCTGGTGAAACACCGGGGACCCCCGGCGGCGCACCGGCCGCGTGGCACCATGGGCACGATGCACGAGCTGACCTGGATCGACGACACGGCGCCGCTGCCGGCCACGCGCCGTGCGCTCGGGCCGGCCAGCGATGCGCCCGGGCTGCTTTGCGCGGGCGGCCGGCTCGACACCCGCCGCCTCGAAGAGGCCTACCGCCGCGGCGTGTTCCCGTGGTACGGCAACGGCCAGCCGGTGCTGTGGTGGACGCCCGACCCGCGCATGGTGCTGCCGGTGGGCGAGTTCAAGGTCTCGCGCTCGCTGGCCAAGACGCTGCGCCGGTTCATCGCCGACGCCGACTGCGAGATCCGCGTCGACCACGACGCCTACCGCGTGATCGGCGCGTGCGCGCAGGTGCCGCGCGAGGGCCAGGCCGGCACCTGGATCGTGCCGGCGATGGTGCGTGCCTACAGCGAGTGGCACGACGAAGGCCGCGTGCACAGCTTCGAAACCTGGGTCGACGGCCGGCTCGCCGGCGGGCTCTATGGCGTGGGCATCGGCCGCATGTTCTTCGGCGAGTCGATGTTCAGTTGGCGCACCGACGCCTCGAAGATCGCGCTGGCGGCGCTGGTGGCGTTCTGTCGCACGCACGGCATCGGCCTGATCGATTGCCAGCAGCACACCGGCCACCTCGCCTCGCTGGGTGCGCGCGAGGTCGCACGTGCGGCGTTCGAGCGGCACCTCGCCGCGGCCCTGGCCGAAACGCCGCCGCGCCGCTGGACCTATGATCGCGCCATGTGGGCGCAGCTCGGCCTGGAGCCGCGAGGCGCACCCGAGCGAACCGCCGCCCCGTGACGCACCCCAAAGAGCTTCCGCTGTCGTCGCTGCAGTTCTATGCGACGGCGCCCTACCCGTGCAGCTACCTGCCCGAGCGGCTGGCGCGCTCGCAGGTAGCCACGCCGAGCCACCTGATCCACGCCGACGCCTACTCAGGGCTGGTGGCCAACGGCTTTCGGCGCAGCGGCATGTTCACCTACCGGCCGTACTGCGACAGCTGCCGCGCCTGCGTGCCGCTGCGCGTGCCGGTGCAGCGCTTCGTGCCCTCGCGCAGCCAGCGCCGGGCGTGGAAGAGCCACAGCGCGCTGCAGGCGCGCGTGCTGCGCCTGTGCTTCCTGCCCGAGCACTACCAGCTCTACCTGCGCTACCAGTCGGGGCGCCACGCCGGCGGCGGCATGGACCACGACAGCGTCGACCAGTACACGCAGTTCCTGCTGCAAAGCCGCGTCAACTCGCGCCTGGTGGAGTTTCGCGAACCGTCGAGCGATGGCGCCGGGGCGCTGCGCATGGTGTCGATCCTCGACGTGCTCAACGACGGCCTGTCTGCGGTCTACACCTTCTTCGACCCCGACCCCGCCGCGAGCTACGGCACCTACAGCGTGCTGTGGCAAATCGAGCAGACTCGGCTGCTGAAGCTGCCTCACGTCTACCTCGGCTACTGGATCGCCCAGAGCCCGAAGATGGCCTACAAGGCACAGTTCAAGCCGCACGAGGTGCTGATCGACGGCCGCTGGGGCCCGCCGCCGCCCGCGGCTCCACAGCCGCCGCAGCGATCCGACGGCGGGGCGCCGATCGGCTTTCTGCACGGGCCGCGATTCAGCGCGCGCTGAGGCGCCGCGCACTGAGCGCACCCCATGCGGGGCACCCATCCGCGGGCCTGCACGCGCAGACTCGTGGGCCACGGGGCCGCTAAGATTTGGCCTCGTTGCGAATCACGCCAGCGTGCATGACGCCCACGGCCGTGACGCGCGACGCCAAGCGCACCACCCCGGTGCCAAACAACAAGAGGGAAACGAATCCATGAAAGGTATCACTCTGGCCGCCGTGGCTGCGGCCGCCGCGTTCTCGCTCGCCCTGCCGGCACACGCTGGCAAGGGTGGCCCGGCACCGACCTCGACCATCACCAAGCAGAAGCGCAACGACAACAAGGCGTTTGTCGGCATCAACTGGAACTGGGGTGTGCGCGATGGCGCCACCGCCGTGGTGGGTTACCGCTGGGCCAAGGTCAAAGAAAACGGACACGTCAATGGCAGCCTCGTCGACCTGACCTTTCCGCTTACCGGCGCGAAGTTCGGCCTCGGTGAATTGCACATCAAGGGGCTCGCAGGGCGACGCAGCGCGCAGGGCGAACTCGGCGTCGGCTACGGCTTCCAGGCGGGCGCCTTCTTGCTGAACGGCGGCGCGCGTGGCCCCTATGTCAATGTCGGCACCGATTACCTGTTCGGCAGGGGCTGGCAACCCTATGTCGGCATCGATACGCTCGGCCGCGTCAAGCGACCCAACGAAACCACGACGCTGAGCTGCCCGGCGGGCTTCACCCTCCAAGGCGGCAACTGCATCCCCGACGGTGTGTGACGGCGAACTCGATCTTCTCCATCGACTGCATCGGCAAGCTGAATCGGCGGCCACCGCGATGACGGCGGCCGTCCGGGCACCATGAAGCGCCGGCTCGCCCAAGCCGGCGCGCCGGCATCGCTCGGCCGACGCCAGGTCAGCCGGGCGCTTGCGCTCGGCCTCGCCACGATGGGTCTGGCCGATCTGCCGGCGCTGGCGGCGGGCACCAGCGCCGATCGCGACAGGATCGCACGCACCTTTACGGCGTTCTGCGATACGTTGGTGCCCGCCGACGAACTGACGCCGTCAGCCTCGGCCCTGCGCGTCCCCGGAACCATCCTCGACGATATCGCCGGCGACGCGCTCGCCGAGCGGCTGCTCACGGCCGGCTGCAACTGGCTCGACGCCGCCTGCAGCGGCGACTTCGCCTCCGCCGCTGAGGGCGCACGCATCGCTGCGTGCGAGAAGATGCAGACCTTGCCGTGGCAATCTCCGCCCGGACGGTTCTTTCACTTGATGCGCAATACCGTGATGGCCGAGTACTACGTTCAGCCGGCGTCGTGGCACGGACTGGCGCTGACCCGGACGCCGCAGCCGCTGGGTTTCTTCGACGCAGTGCGCTGATGGGTGATACCGGCTACGACGCCGTCGTCGTCGGCGCGGGCGCCGGCGGTGCGGCGGCCGCGTGGCGCATGACGCAACGCGGCTGGCGCGTGCTGCTGCTCGACGCCGGGCCGTGGTTCGACCCCGATGCCGACTACGGCCTCGACCGCCCCGATTGGGAGCGCGAGGGCTTTCGCCACAAGCCGGGCAGCCTCGGCGAAACGCGCTTCGCAGCGCTGCAGGAACTCGACCCGGCACTCGCCGACCTGCGCTCGTGGAGCCTCGGCCAGGGGCCGACGAATCGCGAATCGCGCCGCGCGGTCTCGGGCCCCGGCTACCACCACGTGCGCGGAATCGGCGGCACGACGCTGCACTTCGTGGGCGAATCGCATCGCATGAATCCGGCCTCGATGGCAATGCGCAGTCGCTTCGGCGTGGCTGCCGACTGGCCGGTGACCTACGCCGAACTCGAACCCTGGTACCTCGAAGTCGAGCGCCTGCTCGGCGTTGCCGGCCCCGCCGAGGTGCGCGACCGCTGGCGCAGTGCACCCTACCCTCTGCCGGCGCACCCGTTGTCGCGAGCCTCGCGCCGACTCGCCCGCGGCGCCGCGGCGCTAGGCTTTGCCTGGGATGCCAACCCTCGCTGCGCGCTGTCGCAACCCTACGACGGCCGCCCCTCGTGCAACTACTGTGGCGGTTGCACCCACGGCTGCCCGCGCCGCGACAAAGGCTCGGCGGACGTGAGCTTCGTCGCCAAGGCCAAGGCGAGCGGACGTTGCGACATACGTGCGAACACGACGCTGCTGCGCATCGTGCAAGGAGGCGGCGCCGACGGGAACCGTGGCGAGCGCGGCAGCGACGCCGGTGCGACCACCGCCGGCAGCCGGAACCGCCGCATCGCAGCGATCGAGATCTCCGAAGGTGGCCGGCGCCAGCGCCTGCCCGTGCGCCGCCTCGTGCTGGCCTGCGGCGCGATCGAGACGCCACGCATGCTGCTGCTCGCACCGGGCCTGGCCAACGCGAGCGGCCAGGTCGGGCGCAATCTGCTCGAGAGCGTCGCCTGGACCAGCATCGGACGCGTCGACGAACCGTTGCTGAGCTTTGGCGGTCTGCCGGCCGACGCCATTACCTGGCACCACAACCGCCCCGATTCGATCCCCGGCGTGATCGGTGGCTTCCGTCTGAGCGCGGCGATCCACGAATCCGAGATGATCGGCGCCATCGCACACGCGCAGCGCGCAGTGCCGGGCTTCGGCCGCGAGCACAAGCGCGAGATGCGGCGTGTCGTCGGCAGCACCGTGGCCGTCGGCGCGGTCGGCGAGAGCCTGCCACACCCGCGCTCGAAGGTCGATCTCGATCCGGTCGGTCGCGACCGCTTCGGCCGGCCGTTCGCACGCATCCATTCCTACGTCGACTCGATGACGGTGCAACGCCTGCGCGCCATGGCCGGCGCGGCGCGCGCCTTGCTGAGAGCCAGCGAGGTGACGACGCTGGTCGAGGAGTACGGCACCTACGACCACTTCTCCTCGGCGCACGTGTTCGGCACCTGCCGCATGGGCAAGGACCCGCGCCATTCGGTGGTCGACGCCAACCTGCGGGTACACGGTTTCGACAATTTCCACATCTGCGACGCCAGCGTCTTCCCGAGTTCGGGCGGCGGCGAAGCGCCGAGCCTGACGATCCAGGCGCTCGCGTTGCGAGCGGTCGACCGGATGGTCTGACGCCTCTCTGCCTCTCTTTCGAGAACCGCGAACCGCAGCCGATCGCGTGCGAGGGGAGAAAGAGCCCCAACCGAGAACGGTTGGGGTTTCGTCATTGGTGGAGCCGGGGGGAATCGAACCCCCGTCCGCAAGCCATCGCCGGCCAGTTCTACATGCGTAGCTGTCTGATTTGGCTCTCGCCTCTCCGATCGCGCAGCAGCACGCTATCGGGTCGGCCAGTCACCTTGAGTCTCGCGATGCGCCAAGTGACCCGGCGCACCACCAGCCGATGTGGATGACCTCGCAGCCTTGCCCTTGCGGGTTTCGGCCCGGCCCATCGGCCTGCCGTTGCGAGGCTCACCGGTTTTTAGGCGGCGAGGGCGAAACGTTCGTCGTTCGCAGTTACTTCGTTCCAGCTGGATTAACGAGCTGATCTGGCGCTCGGCATGCCCTGATCCGACTCCGCACCCACGTCGAAGCCAGGTCGGCCCCAGAGGCGGAGTTTAGGCCATTGCGAGCCAGTTCAAGAGCTCGGCTGGTGTGTCGAGGATCGCGTCGGCGCCCCATTCGTGCGGCGGTGCGCCGTCGCCCAGGTAACCCCACGCGGCCACCAGCGTCGCCATGCCCGCGGCGCGGCCGGCCGTCACATCGCGCAGGTCGTCGCCGACATAGGCGCAGCGAGTGGCCTGCAGATCGAGCCGGCGCGCTGCCTCGAGCAGCGGCGCCGGATGCGGCTTGGCGTGCGCGGTGGTGTCGCCACACACCAGAGCGGCCGCGCGCCGGTGCAGCGCCAGCCCCTCGACGATCGGCTCGGCGAAACGGGTGGCCTTGTTGGTGACGATGCCCCAGCGCAGGCCCGCCGCCTCGAGGGCCTGCAGCACCGGCTGGATGGCGTCGAACACGCAGGTGGTCTGAAGCATGCGCTGCGCGTAGCGCGCGAGAAAGGCCTCGCGCAGCGGCTCGAACTGCGCGTCGCCCGGCTTGACGCCGAAGGCGGCGCCAACCATGCCGCGCGCGCCGGCGCTCACCATCGGGCGCAGCGCCTCCAGCGGCATGCGCGGCAGCCCGCGTTCGGCGAGCAGGTCGTTGGCGGCCCCGGCGAGGTCGGGGGCACTGTCGATCAGGGTGCCGTCGAGATCGAACAGCACGGCGTCGCAGCGCTGCCTCATCACGGCTTGCTGCACGCCAGCAGGTAGTTGACGCTGGTGTCGCCCGAGAGCCAATAGCGGCCGGTGAGCGGGTTGTACTGCATGCCCTTCAGGTCGATCACCTCGAGCCCCGCCGCGCGGCAGGCGCGCGCCAGCTCGCTCGGCCGGATGAAGCGCGCGTACTCGTGCGTGCCCTTGGGCAGCAGCTTCAGCACGTGCTCGGCGCCGACGATCGCGAATGCGAACGCCTTGGCACTGCGGCTGATGGTCGAGAAGAACAGGTGCGCCCCGGGGCGCGCCAGCGTGGCGCACGCACGCACCACCGAGTCGGGTTGCGGTACGTGCTCGAGCATCTCCATGCAGGTCACGGTGTCGAAAGCCCCAGGCCGCTGTCGTGCCAGATCCTCGGCCGAGATCTCCATGTATTCCAACTCCGAAACACCGGTGTCGAGTGCATGCAGGCGCGCCACCTTCAGCGGCTTGGCGGCGAGATCGATGCCGGTGACGGTGGCGCCGCGCCGCGCCATCGCCTCGGCCAGAATGCCACCGCCGCAGCCCACATCGAGCACGCGGCGCCCGCGCAGCGGCGCCAGCGCATCGATCCACTCGAGGCGCAGCGGGTTGATCGCGTGCAGCGGCTTGAACTCGCCGCCCGGATCCCACCAGCGGTGGGCCAGTTCGCTGAACTTGCTCAGCTCCTGCGGGTCGGCGTTGACGTTCATGGCGACATCGTAGCGGCAGGTGCGCGCTTCGCCGTGCCAAGAAAAAGGCCCCGCCGCGGCGGGGCCTGTCGACAGGCGAGTGGGGTTGGGTCAGCGCCTCGTGCGCGTGCCCACGACCTCGATCTCGACCCGACGGTTCTTGGCGCGGCCCTCGGCGGTCTTGTTGTCGGCCACCGGCTGCTTCTTGCCCTTGCCTTCGGTGTAGACGCGGTTCTTCTCGATGCCCTTGCTCACCAGGTAGGCCTTCACCGATTCGGCGCGCGCCACCGACAGCTTCTGGTTGTAGGCATCGCTGCCGACGTTGTCGGTGTGGCCGACGGCGATGATGACTTCCAGGTTGACGCCGGCGGTCTTAGCCACCAGGTCATCGAGCTTGGCCCTGGCTTCGGGCTTCAGCGTCGCCTTGTTGAAGTCGAAGAACGCGTCGGCCGCGAAGGTCACCTTCTCGCTGGTCGGTGCCGGGCGGGGGCCGGGCGGGTGCTGGGGCGCGGGCGGTGGCGCAGCGGGTGCTGGCGCGGTGCCGGCGCGCGCGCGGCGCGGGCGCGGGCCGGCGCGGGCGCCGGGGCCGGCTTCAGTGCGCCGTCGCACGCCGGGTTGGCGGTGGCCGGGGTCCAGGTGGCATCGCGCCAGCACTGCGCGCCGTTGCCGTTTCTCCAGGGCGTGCCATCGGAAGCGCGCCAGTTGTTGGCCGAATTGGACTGCGCAAAAACAAGCATCGGCGCAGCCAAAGCGGTGGAGGCAACCAGCGCCGCCACCGTGTTGAGTTTCTTCATGATGTTCCTCTCAGGGGAAAAGTCGCAGTCGCCTGCGAGATGTTCACGTCGAAAAGCGAGAAAGCCGGCAAACACCGGCTGCAACTGCACCCACTTTCGGCCTCGATGATTCTGCCATACGGTCCATGACCCTCCTTTATTGTGATCCGGGTCGATGCAGGGCGACCCGCGATGTTGCGAAGGTGCGACACGGGGTACGCCCTTAGAATTGACCTCCCTCAAGAGCGACGAGGGCGTTCGCCCTCGCCTCCCACTCGGCGCATGGCAGCCGCCGTCTCCCCCGGATGACCCAATTCGCCAAGGAAACCCTGGCCGTCAGTCTCGAAGAAGAGATGCGGCGCTCGTATCTCGACTACGCGATGAGCGTGATCGTCGGGCGCGCTCTGCCCGATGCGCGCGACGGCCTGAAGCCCGTGCATCGCCGCGTGCTGTACGCGATGCACGAGCAGAACAACGACTGGAACCGGCCGTTCAAGAAGAGCGCGCGCATCGTCGGCGACGTGATGGGCAAGTACCACCCGCACGGCGACACCGCGATCTACGACACCATCGTGCGCATGGCGCAGCCGTTCTCGCTGCGCCACATGCTGGTCGACGGCCAGGGCAATTTCGGCTCGGTCGACGGCGACAACGCCGCGGCGATGCGCTACACCGAGATCCGGCTGGCCAAGATCGCACACGAGATGCTGGCCGACATCGACAAGGAAACGGTCGACTTCGGTCCCAACTACGACGGCTCGGAGAAGGAGCCGCTGGTGCTGCCGAGCCGGCTGCCCAACCTGCTGATCAATGGGTCGGCCGGCATCGCGGTGGGCATGGCGACCAACATCCCGCCGCACAACCTCAACGAGATCGTCGACGCCTGCCTGCACCTGCTGCGCAACCCGGCGGCCACGATCGACGAGCTGATGGAGATCGTGCCGGCACCCGACTTCCCCACCGCGGGGATCATCTACGGCCTGGCCGGCGTGCGCGAGGGCTACCGCAGCGGGCGCGGCAGGGTGGTGATGCGCGCCAAGTGCCACTTCGAGGAGGTCGACCGCGGCTCGCGGCAGGCGATCATCGTCGACGAGATCCCGTACCAGGTGAACAAGAAGACGCTGCTCGAGCGCATCGCCGAACTCGTCAACGAGAAGAAGCTCGAGGGCATCGGCCACATCCAGGACGAGAGCGACAAGTCGGGCATGCGGGTGGTGATCGAGCTCAAGCGCGGCGAAGTGCCCGAGGTGGTGCTCAACAACCTGTACAAGCAGACGCAGCTGCAGGACACCTTCGGCATCAACATGGTGGCGCTGGTCGACGGCAGCCCCAAGCTGTGCAACCTGCGCGAGCTGGTCGAGCTTTTTCTCGACCACCGGCGCGAGGTGGTGACGCGGCGCACGGTCTACGAGCTGCGCAAGGCGCGCGAGCGCGGCCACGTGCTCGAAGGCTTCGCGGTGGCGCTGGCCAACATCGACGAGTTCATCGAGACGATCAAGGCCTCGCCCTCGCCGCCGGCGGCCAAAGCCGCGCTGATGAGCAAGGGCTGGGATTCGTCGCTGGTGCGCGAGATGCTGGCGCGCGCGCAAGACCAGGCGAGCGGCGGCCGCGACGCGTTCCGCCCCGAGGGGCTGCCGGTGCACTACGGGCTGCAGTTCGACGGCCTGTACCGGCTGTCGGACGAACAGGCCGGCGAGATCCTGCAGATGCGGCTGCAGCGCCTCACCGGACTGGAACAGGACAAGATCATCGGCGAGTACAAGGAGGTGATGGACACCATTGCCGACCTGCTCGACATCCTGAACAAGCCCGAGCGCGTGGTGCGCATCATCGCCGACGAGCTGACCGCGATGCGCGACGAGTTCGGGCAGACCAAGCTGGGCGCGCGGCGCAGCGTGATCGAGCGCAACGTGCAGGAGCTGCTGACCGAAGACCTGATCGCACCGCAGGACATGGTGGTCACGCTCAGCCACACCGGCTACGTGAAGAGCCAGGCGCTGTCGGACTACCGCGCGCAGCGCCGTGGCGGCCGCGGCCGGCAGGCCGCGGTGACCAAGGAAGACGACTGGATCGACCAGCTCTTCATCGCCAACACGCACGACTGGATCCTGTGCTTCAGCAACCGCGGGCGCGTCTACTGGCTCAAGGTGTGGGAGGTTCCGCAGGGCTCGCGCGCCAGCCGCGGCAAACCGATCGTCAACATGTTCCCGCTCGCGGCCGACGAGAAGATCACCGTCGTGCTGCCGCTGACCGACGAGTTCCGCAGTTTTCCGGCCGATCACTACGTGTTCATGGCCACGGCGCTCGGCACGGTCAAGAAGACCGCGCTCGACGACTTCGCCAACCCGCGCAAGGCCGGCATCATCGCAGTCGACCTCGATCGCGGCGACTACCTGATCGGCGCCGCGCTCACCGATGGCAAGCACGACGTGATGTTGTTCTCCGATGGCGGCAAGGCGGTGCGCTTCGACGAAGACGACGTGCGGCCGATGGGCCGCCAGGCGCGCGGCGTGCGCGGCATGATGCTCGACGACGGTCAGCGCGTGATCGCGATGCTGGTGGCCGAGGACGAGGCCCAGTCGGTGCTGACGGCCACCGAGAACGGCTACGGCAAGCGCACCCCGATCGCCGAGTACACCCGCCACGGCCGCGGCACCAAGGGCATGATCGCGATCCAGCAGAGCGAGCGCAACGGCCGCGTCGTCGCCGCCACGCTGGTGCAGCCCGACGACGAGATCATGCTGATCACCGACCGCGGCGTGCTGGTGCGCACCCGGGTGGCCGAGATCCGCGAGCTCGGCCGCGCCACGCAGGGCGTGACGCTGATCGCGCTGGACGACGGCGCCAAGCTGTCGGGCCTTCAGCGCATCGTCGAGAACGACGCCAACGGCGAAACCGACGAGCCACCCGAAGGTGGCGCTGCGCCGCCAGACCCGGCGCAGCCCGACTGAAGGCATCGGCACACCGCGGCGGCCGCGCGGCGTGCAAGAATTCGAAACACCCATGGCCGAGGCCACGACCAACCCTCCTCTGCAGGCCCTGCGCGATCGCATCGACTCGATCGATCGCGAGCTGCTGGGCGCGCTGAACAGGCGCGCGCAGCTGGCCCGGGAGGTGGGCGAGCTGAAGAAGCGCGAGGGCTCGGTGGTGTTTCGGCCCGAGCGCGAGGCGCAGGTGATCGACGGCTTGAAGGCCGCCAACCCGGGCCCGCTGTCGACGTCGAGCATCGCGCCGATCTGGCGCGAGATCATGTCGGCCTGCCGTGCGCTGGAGACGCCGACCCGCATCGCCTACCTCGGCCCCGCGGGCACTTTCAGCGAGGAAGCGGCCCTCGGCTACTTCGGCAGCTCGATCGAGCGCGTGCCGTGCGTCAACTTCGACGAAGTGGTGCGCGCCACCAGCGCCGGCGCGGCCGACTTCGGCGTGGTGCCGGTCGAGAACAACACCGAGGGCGTGGTTGCGCGCGCGCTCGACCTGTTCCTGACGATGCCGCTGTTCATCATCGGTGAGACCAGCCTGGTGGTGCGCCACAACCTGCTGCGCAATGCGCAGACGACGCACGGCATCGCCGCGGTGTTGGCCCACCCGCAGGCGCTGGCGCAGTGCCACGGCTGGCTGAGCCTGAACCTGCCCGATGCCGAGCGCCGGCCGGTGGCGAGCAACTCCGAAGGCGCGCGACTGGCCGCGCACGACCCCGCGCTGGCGGCCATCGCCAGCGTGCGCGCCGCCGACGAGTTCGGCCTGCACGTGTTGGCGCCCGCGATCCAGGACGAGGTGCACAACCGCACCCGCTTCGCGATCATCACCCACCCCGATCGCCACCCGGCACCGAGGCCATCGGGCCACGATCGCACCAGCCTCGTGGTGTCGGTGCCCAACCGGCCCGGTGCCGTGCACGACATGCTGGTGCCGCTGAAGAAGCACGGCGTGTCGATGAGCCGCTTCGAGTCGCGCCCGGCGCGCTCGGGCCAGTGGGAGTACTACTTCTACATCGACGTCGAGGGCCACGCCGAGGACCCGCAGGTCGCCGTGGCGCTGCGCGAACTGCGCGAAACCTGCGCGTTCTTCAAGCTGCTCGGGGCGTACCCGATCGACGCCCATTGAGCATGCAGTCCGGTCAGACCATGTTCAACCAACTCGGCCTGATCGGCTGCGGCCTGATGGGCGGCTCGTTCGCGCTCGCGCTCAAGCGCGCCGGACTGGTCAAGCGCGTGGTCGGCTACAGCAAGTCGCCGTCGACCACCGACCGCGCCAAGCGCATGGGCGTGATCGACGTCGCTGCCGAGTCGGCGCTGTTGGCGGTCAGCGGTGCCGACATCGTATTGCTGGCCGTACCGGTGTCGGCCACCGAGGTCACGTTCAAGGCGATCCGGCATCTGGTGGAGCCCGGCGTGCTGTTCATGGACGTCGGCTCGACCAAGCGCGACGTGGTCGACGCCGCACGGCGCGTGCTGAAGGAGCGCGTACCGTCGTTCGTGCCCGCGCACCCCATCACCGGCAAGGAAGTGGCCGGCGTGCACAACGCCGACGCCGCGCTGTACGCCGGGCGCCAGGTGATCCTGACGCCGCTGCCGCAGACGCTGCCCGAGCTGGTGCAGAAAGCCACCGACGTGTGGGCGGCCATCGGCGCGCAGGTGCTGCGCATGACGCCGGAGAACCACGACGCCGCCTTCGCCTCGGTGAGCCACCTGCCGCACCTGCTCGCCTTCGCGTACTTCAGCGCGGTGGTCAACCAGCCCGCCGGGCGCGATTTCCTCTCGCTGGCAGGGCCCGGCTTTCGCGACTTCACCCGCATCGCGGCCAGCGACCCGCCGATCTGGCGCGACATCCTGATGGCCAACCGCGAGGAGATCCTCAAGCAGTCGGCGCGCTTTCGGCACACGCTCGACGCGATGGAGCACGTGATCAAGAGCGGCAACGCCGACGCGCTGGAAGACCTGATCAAGGTCGCCTCCGAAGCGCGCGCCGGCTGGCAGCTCGGCAGCCCGCGCGGCGGCCACAAGAGCTGAGCGGCCGAGCGCCCGCGGCTTCTTGCATGTACGACATCGCACAGCTCGATGTGCCGCCGCTGCGGCGTGCCGCCGGCACGGTGCGCCTGCCGGGCTCCAAGAGCATCTCCAACCGGGTGCTGCTGCTGGCCGGCCTGGCCGAGGGTCGCACCGAGATCCACGATCTGCTCGACTCCGACGACACGCGGGTGATGCTGCAGGCGCTGCGCCAGCTCGGCTGCGGCATCGCCGGCGACGACAGGGTTACCACGGTCACCGGCATCGGCGGCTCGCTGCGCCAGGTGCGCACGCCGCTGTCGCTCTCGCTGGGCAACGCCGGCACCGCGATGCGCCCGCTGGCCGCCGCGCTGGCGCTGCTGGTCACGCGCGATGGCGGCGACGTCGAGCTGAGCGGCGTCGCACGCATGCACGAGCGGCCGATCGGCGACCTGGTCGACGCGCTGCGCCGGATCGGAGCGCTGATCGACTACCTGCACCACGACGGCTACCCGCCGCTGCGGCTGCGCGCCGGGGGCACGCTGAACATCGAGCGGCCGATTCGCGTGCGCGGCGACGTGTCGAGTCAGTTCCTCAGCGCGCTGCTGCTGGCGCTGCCGCTGGTCAGTGACGGCGGTGGGCAGCCGATCACGATCGAGGTCGACGGCGAGCTGATATCCAAGCCGTACGTCGAGCTGACGCTCGCCCTGCTGCAACGCTTCGGCATCGAGGTGCAGCACGACGGCCTGCAGCGCTTCGTCATCCCCGCAGGCAGCCGCTACCGGGCGCCTTCGCGCATCCACGTCGAGGGCGACGCATCGTCGGCGTCGTACTTCATCGCCGCCGGGGCGATCGCGGCGGTCGAGGCACCGCTGCGCATCGAGGGCGTCGGGCTCGACTCGATCCAGGGCGACATCCGCTTCGTCGATGCCGCCCGTGCGATGGGAGCGCAGGTCGCGGGCGGCGCTTCGTGGCTCGAGGTGCGGCGCGGCGCCTGGCCGCTGAAAGCAGCGACGCTCGACTGCAACCACATGCCCGATGCCGCGATGACGCTGGCGGCAATGGCGCTGTATGCCGATGGCCGCACACGGCTCACGCGCATCGGCAGCTGGCGCGTCAAGGAGACCGACCGCATCGCCGCGATGGCCGTCGAACTGCGCAAGCTCGGCGCCACGGTGCTCGACGGTGCCGACTCCATCGAGGTCGAGCCGCCCGCGTCGCCGGCGGCCTGGCGGCGCGCCGCGCTGCACACCTACGACGACCACCGCATGGCGATGTGCCTGTCGTTGGCCGCCTTCAATCCGTTGGCCGGTGCGCGTGTGCCGGTCCGACTGCTCGACCCGCGCTGCGTCGGCAAGACCTTCCCCGAGTACTTCGAAACGCTGTTCGGCGTCGTGGGCGCCGATGCGGCCGACATTCCGGTGATCACCGTCGATGGCCCCACCGCGTCGGGCAAGGGCACGCTGGCCGCCGCGGTGGCCGCCCGCCTGGGCTGGCGCCAGCTCGATTCGGGTGTGCTCTACCGTGCGACCGCGCTGGCCGCGATGCGCGCCAACATTGCCGGTGATGACACCGAGGCGCTGGCGCGCGTGGCCGCCGCGCTCGCGCTGCGTTTCGACGGCGACCAGGTGTGGCTCGACGGCGTCGACGTCGGCGCCGCACTGCGCCACGAGGCGGTGGGGGCCTTCGCGTCACAGGTGTCGGCGCTGCCCGAGGTGCGCCGCGCGCTGCACGCGCTGCAGTTGTCGTTTCGCCGCGTACCGGGCCTGGTGGCCGACGGGCGCGACATGGGCACGGTGGTGTTTCCCGACGCCGCGCTCAAGGTGTTCCTCACCGCGAGCGCGGCCATGCGCGCCGAGCGGCGCCATAAGCAATTGATGGCAAAGGGGATTTCGGCTAGACTCGATGCCCTTCGCGCCGACCTCGAGGCGCGCGACGCGCGCGACATGCATCGCGCCGTTTCGCCCCTGAAGCCGGCGCGGGATGCGCTCTTACTCGACAACTCGTCGCTCACGATCGAGCAATCGGCCGATCGGGTGCTGGGTTGGTGGGGCGAGCGCAACACCTTCGATTGATGCGCCGTCGGGTTGAACCCCGATCGGGCGCCGCGATCTGAGGTGCAGGTCCGCGAGGGGATGACCGTTGCGCCATGCGACGGCAGTGCCCGAGCGGTTGTCGAACCCATAACCCGCAACCTCAGGTTGCACGGCCGGACCACACCATCGTCCCTGCCCGGCCTCGAGGAAGCCCCATGCCACAAGCTCAAACCGCCACCTCCGGCGGCGAATCGTTTGCCGCCCTGTTCGAAGAATCGCTCAAGCGCAGCGAGATGCGCGCCGGCGAGGTCATCACCGCCGAGGTGGTGCGCATCGACTTCAACTACGTGGTGGTCAATGCCGGCCTCAAGAGCGAGGCCTATGTTCCGATCGACGAGTTCAAGAACGACCAGGGCGGAGTCGAAGTCGCCGTCGGCGACTATGTCTCGGTGGCGATCGACGCCATCGAGAACGGCTACGGCGACACCATCCTGTCGCGCGACAAGGCCAAGCGGCTCGCCTCGTGGCTGGCGCTCGAGAACGCCCTGGAGTCCGGCCAGTTCGTCAACGGCACCGTGTCGGGCAAGGTCAAGGGCGGCCTCACGGTGCTGGTCAACGGCATCCGAGCGTTCCTGCCCGGCTCGCTGATCGACACCCGACCGGTCAAGGACCTGACGCCGTTCGAAGGCAAGACGCTCGAGTTCAAGGTCATCAAGCTCGACCGCAAGCGCAACAACGTCGTGCTGAGCCGCCGCGCGGTGGTCGAAGCATCGATGGGCGAGGAGCGGGCCAAGCTGCTCGAAACGCTCACCGAAGGCGCCATCGTGCACGGCGTCGTCAAGAACATCACCGAGTACGGCGCGTTCGTCGACCTGGGCGGCATCGACGGCCTGCTGCACATCACCGACATGGCATGGCGCCGCGTGCGCCACCCGACCGAGGTGGTGCAGGTCGGCCAGGAGCTGACCGCCAAGGTGCTGAAGTTCGACGCCGAGAAGAACCGCGTCTCGCTCGGGCTGAAGCAGCTCGGCGACGACCCGTGGCTCGGCGTGTCGCGCCGCTACCCGAGCGGCACCCGCCTGTTCGGCAAGGTCACCAACATCGCCGACTACGGCGCCTTCGTCGAGATCGAGCCGGGCATCGAGGGCCTGGTGCACGTGTCGGAGATGGACTGGACCAACAAGAACGTCGCGCCGAGCAAGGTGGTGAGCCTGGGCGACGAGGTCGAGGTGATGGTGCTCGAGATCGACGAGGACAAGCGCCGTATCAGCCTGGGCATGAAGCAGTGCAAGGCCAACCCGTGGGAGGAGTTCGCAGGCAGCGTCAAGCGCGGCGACAAGGTCAAGGGCCCGGTCAAGTCGATCACCGACTTCGGTGTCTTCGTCGGCCTGGCGCAGGGCATCGACGGCCTGGTTCACCTGTCGGATCTGAGCTGGAACGAGCCCGGCGAGACGGCGGTGCGCAACTACAAGAAGGGCCAGGAGGTCGAGGCGATCGTGCTGGGCATCGACATCGAGCGCGAGCGCATCAGCCTGGGCATCAAGCAGCTCGACCAGGATCCGTTCACCAGCTTCGTCACGCTCAACGACCGCGGGGCACTGGTGTCGGGCAAGGTCAAGAGCGTCGACCCGCGCGGCGCCGAGATCCAGCTCACGCCCGACGTCACCGCCTACCTGCGCGCCAGCGAGATCAGCCGCGACCGCGTGGAGGATGCTCGCAACGTGCTGAAGGAGGGCGACGAGGTGAACGCGATCATCGTCAACGTCGACCGCAAGGCGCGCTCGATCCAGCTGTCGATCAAGGCCAAGGACGCCGCCGACCAGCAGGAGGCGATGCAGCGCCTGGCGCAGAGCAACGAGCGCGAGACCGCGGGCACCACCAGCCTGGGTGCGCTGCTGCGCGCCAAGCTCGACCATCGCGATACCCCCAACAGCTGATGCGCTGAGGCAGCGGCCGGCCCTGGCGCCGGCCGCCATTCGCAAGCCGGCCGAGCGCCGGCACGCCCTGCGGTGATGCCATGACCCGATCGGACCTGGTCGCCCAACTCGCCGAACGCTTTGCCCAGTTGACCCAGCGCGACACCGAGTTCGCCGTCAAGACGATCCTCGACGCGATGTCCGACGCGCTGTCGCGCGGCCACCGCATCGAGATCCGCGGCTTCGGCAGCTTCTCGATCAACCGCCGCCCGCCGCGCGTGGGGCGCAATCCGCGCAGCGGCGAGCAGGTGACCGTCCCCGAGAAGCTGGTGCCGCACTTCAAGCCGGGCAAGGCGTTGCGCGAGGCCGTCGACCATCGGCTTCCCGTGGTCGGCGAAGACGCCACCGATCCGGCGCCACTCGAAACCTGAGGCTCGTGGTGCGCGTCGGAGGTCACGGCGCCGTGGCGCGCACGAGGCCTTCGTAGAATGCGCGCGCGATGCGCATCCTGACCTGGCTGATCCGCGCGTTCATCTTCTTCACGCTGTTCGCGTTCGCCCTGAACAATCAGCACGAGGTCACCGTGCACTGGTTCTTCGGTGCGCAGTGGCGCGCGCCGCTGGTGATCGTGGTGCTGGTCGCGTTCGGCGCCGGTATCGCACTGGGCGTGCTGGCGATGGTGCCGCGCTGGTGGCGCCACCGTCGCCTGGCACAGCGCCAGGCGCGCACGCCACCGGCACCGACGCCGACCCCGGCCGAGCCATCCAGCACGGTACCGTCGGATCTGGCGTACGTGCAGCCGCCGCGCGAAGGCCTGTAGCGCCGGCCGCACGATGGAATTCGACCTCGGCTGGCTGCTGATCGGAGTGCCGATCGCGTTCGCCCTCGGCTGGATCGCGTCGCGCCTGGACATCGGCCAATGGAGACGCGCGCAGCGCGAGGCGCCGAA
The DNA here is from genome assembly GCA_015075545.1 of Ideonella sp. Classification (GTDB taxonomy): domain Bacteria; phylum Pseudomonadota; class Gammaproteobacteria; order Burkholderiales; family Burkholderiaceae_C; genus JAEUPI01. The sequence continues at coordinate 21,519 of JABTUC010000010.1, forward strand.
GGCCTACTTTCACGGCCTGAACCTGCTGCTCAACGAGCAGCACGACAAGGCGATCGATGCCTTCATCGAGGCGGTGCAGCGCGACCCCGACACCACCGAACTGCATTTCGCCCTCGGCAACCTGTTCCGACGGCGCGGCGAGTTCGAACGCGCGGTGCGCGTGCACCAGCATCTGCTGCAGCGGGCCGACCTCGGCGCCGCCGACCGCGCGCGCGCGCAGCACGCGCTGGCACAGGATTTCGTGAAGGCTGGCCTGCTCGACCGCGCCGAGGAGGCGTATCGCGCGCTCGAGGGCACCGGCTACGACATCGAGGCCCGCCTGGCGCGCCTGTCGCTGGCCGAGCGCGCGCGCGACTGGCACGCCGCCGCGCAGATGGCGCAGCAGCTCGAGGCCAGCGGCACCGGCTCGTACGCAGGCCGCATGGCGCACCACTGGTGCGAGTTGTCGCTGCAGGCAGCAGCGGCCGGCGACGCCGTGGCGGCGGCCGCTGCGCTGCAGCGGGCGCGCGAGGCCGCGCCGCACGCCGCCCGGCCGCTGATCATCGCGGCACAGCGCGCGGCGCAGGCCGGCGATATCGCGCAGGCGTTCGGCCTCTACGGCGAGTTGCTGCAGCATGCGCCGGCGCTGTTTCCACTGGTGGCGACCGACTACGCAACGGCGGCGATCCAATCGGGCCAGGCCGACACGGCGCGCGCCACCGTGATGCGGCGCATGAAGGAACAGCCGAGCGTCGACTGGCTGCAGCCGATGCGCCTGCTCGACGGCGCCGCAACGGCTGGCGCCGGTGTGCCCGACGCTGGCGAGCGCGCGCAGGCGCTGTTGCATGCGCAGCCGACGCTGTCGGCCGCATTGGCGGTGCTCGATGCACCGCTGCAAGCACACGACGAGGTGGCGCTGCGCGACGTGCGCGATGCAGTGGCCCGCGCCGCACGAGTGCAGCAGCGCTATCGCTGCGCCGCCTGCGGCTTCGAGGCGCCGCAGCACTTCTGGCAGTGCCCCGGCTGCCTGAACTGGGACACCTTCCCCGCGCAGCGGATCGAAGAGCTCTGACTACCCTGCATGCGGGCTCGATGCCTGCGGCACACGCTGCCGCTCGAGCAGCGCCAGCACGTCCTGCAGCGACGGCACCTGGCCCTTGCCGCCGATGCTGGCCACGCCGCCCGGGCCGATGATGCCGGCCAGCCCCGGCTCGTGGTCGCAGTAGATGCCGATGGTCGGCTTGCCGAGCGCGGCCGCGAGGTGCGAGAAGCCGGTGTCCAGCCCGATCGCGCGCTGCGTCTGTGCCAGCAGCGCGGCCATGTCGTGCACGTTGAGGAAGGGCGGCACCTCGCCTTCGCAGCCGGCGGCGATGCGCTCGGCGCGCACCTGTTCCTCCTCGGTGCCCCAGATCACCACCGGCGACAGGCCCATCGATTTCAGGCGCTTACCCACGGCGATCCAGCGCGCCTCGGGCCAGATCTTCTCGGGCCGACTGGCGCACGGAATCAACGCGGCGCTCGGGCCGCCGCGCAGCTTCCAGTTGCCCTTGCCCGGCACGATGCCGAACACCGGCTCGCTCGAGGGCATCGGGTAGCCGAGGTGAGTCGACGCCAGCCGGCGGCAGCGCTCGACGGCGTGCAGCCGTCGCGACACACTGGCACGGCGCGCATACAACAGCGCCGCCAGTGGCTCGCGGGCGCTGCCCATGTCGTAGCCCGCCAGCGGCCCGATCGCCTGGTGGCCCCACAGGGCGCTTTTGAGCAGGCCCTGCAAATCGAGCACGCAGTCGTAGGGCTGTGCGCGCAGCTGCGCGCGCAGCTCGCCCATCGCGCGCCAGGTGCCGCGCTCCAGCAGCTTCTGGCGCCAGCGCCGCCAGGCGAGCGCATGCACGCGGTCGACGCCCGGATGCATGCGGGCGATGGCCGCGAATGCGGTCTCGGCGAGCCACTCGATCTGCACACCCGGGTTCGCCTGGCGAATATCGTGCACCACCGGCAACGCATGCACGAGATCACCCATCGACGACGTCTTGACGATCAGGATGCGCATCTCGGGCCTCGCCGCGGCGCCCCGGCTGCCGACCAGCGCGCAGCGATCGAGCAACTCATTCGTGGCGCGCTTGCCGTTGCTCGGAAACCAGCGCCGGATTGAACCGCGGGTCGTTGTACATCTTGAACTGGCGGTAGACTTTGAAGTGCGCGCGGCCCTCGCGACAGTCGGCCAGCAGCGCATCGAGGCAGGCGGTCAGATCGGCCCGCTGCTCGAGCAAGCGCTGCAGCCGTGCCGCGCTGCGCTCGCGGTGCGCATCGTCGACATCGCGGCGCTGCGTCTGAGCGCGCATGGCATCGATCTTCAACGCCAGGATCGACAACCGATCGATCATGCTGCCGGCGGTCTCGCTGTTGAGCCGCGAGGCCGCGTGCACGGTGGAGCGCGGTGTATCGGAGCGCGCCGACGCCGGGTCGACGAGACCGAGCGCGAGCAGCAGCAATTCGTCGACGCGCTCGGTGGCATCGTTGCGTGCCTGGTTGTAGCCGTCGATCGCCCGCTTGTTGGCCGCGATCTCGGCATCGCTCACCTGCGTGCGCCGCGCCAGATCCTCCTCGGCCCACAACAAGCTGTTGCAACGATGGTTGGTTTGCACCCAGCGCCACAAGGCGCCGTCGCGCGGTGTCGGCTCGCTGGCCGGCCAGCCGGGCGCGGCGAGCAGCGCGTCGTGCAGCGCGATCACGTCGCGAGCATGCAGCGGCAAGGTGTCCATGGTCGGATGGCAGAATGCACGGCGCCGATTATCAGCGCACCGCCATCGGATGCCCGTTCGCCCGCTCATCGTTCGCCTGCGCAACTGGATCGGCGACGTGATTCTGGGCGTGCCGGCGCTGCAGCTGCTGGCGGACCATGGCTATGAGCTGAATCTGTTTGGAAAACCGTGGGCACCCCAGCTGCTTGCCGGCTACGACTGGCCGGTCGTGGTGCGTGCGGCGCGACTGGGCACTCGACTGACTCAGTTGCGCGCGATGCGTGCGGCCGCCTGCGCCACCGATCCGCAGTTCGACCGGCGCGAGAACGCGTTGACGCTGGCGCACTCGTTCTCCGCAGCAGCGGAGCTGCGCCTGGCCGGCCTGCGCGCCGTGGGCTACTCGCGAGAGGGGCGCGGCTTCCTGCTGCGTCGCAGCGAGCCGATCTCGCTGGGCGGCCACGCACTGGTGAGTTACTGGGAACTGGCTTGCCGGTTCTTGCGCATCGAACAGCCTCCCCCGACCGCCATCGACCTGCCGACGCGTACGTCGGATCAACAGCGCGCCGATGCCCTGATCGCCGGGCACGGGCTGGCGAGCGGCGGCTTCGTCGTCGTCTGCCCGTTCGCCGGCGGCCTGTTCGAGAAGGCCGAGAAGCGCTGGCCCGCGTTTCCCGAGTTCACGCGCCGCCTGCTGCAGCGTGGGCATGCGGTGGTCATCTGCCCCGGCCCCGGCGACGAGGGCGTCGTGCAGACCGACTACCCGGGCGTGGCGGCCATCGGCGGCATCGACCTCGGCGTCTACGGCGCCATCCTGCGTCGCTGCGCGTTGATGGTGTCCAACGACACCGGTCCGGCCCACCTGGCCGCTGCGGTCGGCGCCCGGGTGCTCGGCGTGCTCGGCCCCACCAAGCCCGAGCAATGGGCACCCTGGGGCCCGAGCGTCACGCTCGTGCAGCGCCCGCAGCCGCCCGCCGGCGTCGCGTGGCCCGATGTGGACGACGTGCTGCAGCGCACGCTGGATGCTGTCCGCTCGAAGTCGGAAGCAGATCGTTGAGCGACTCGCTGCGCCACATCGGCATCAGCTTCGGCCGCGTCGAGCACTGGTACGACGGCCTGGGCGAGTACTCGCAGCGGCTCGGTCAGGAGTTGGTCGCGCGCGCGGCCGCGCTGCGCGCCGAGCACGGCATCGTGCTGCACCTGCACCTGCCGCGGCGTTGGCACGGGCGCTTCGGCCCTGATGTGGGCTACCTGGGCAACCACACCTTGCAGCGCCTCGTGCACTGGCGCGCCACGCGGTTCGCGTTGTGGCACGTGCTGCATCAGCACATCCGGCTGCGGCCGCCGCTGGGCACGCGCGCGTGCATCGAGACCGTACACGACCTGAACTTCCTGCACACCAAGCACGGTGCCAAGCTCGAGCGCTATCGGGCACGCTACCGTCGGCGACTCGCGCAGCGGCAGTGCCTGGTGGCGATCAGCGAGCATGTGGCGGCCGACATCCGCCGCGAGATGGCACCGTGCGTGGTGCCGCTGAAGGTGATCCACAACGGCGTCGCCGATCTCTCGCAGGCACCGCGCGAGCCGGTCGCCGAACTCGCCGGCGGCCCACCGTTTCTGTTGCACGTGAGCCGCATGGCGCCGAGCAAGAACATCGTCGCGCTGGTCGCTCTCGCGGCGGCGTGGCCCGAGCAGCGTTTCGTCTTCGCCGGCGCCGATGGCCCCTATGTCGCCGAGGTGCGCCGCATGCTCGCCGAGCGTCTGGTCTCCAACGTGCGGATCGCGCTCGACGTGAGCGAGGCGCAGAAGGCCTGGCTCTACGCATCGTGCCGGGGCTTGCTGTTCCCGTCGCTGGCCGAGGGCTTCGGCCTGCCACCGGTGGAGGCGATGTGCTTCGGCAAGGCAGTATTCCTGTCGCGGCTGACCTCGCTGCCCGAGGTCGGCGGCGACGCCGCCTACTACTTCGACGCCTTCGACGGCGCGGCGATGCGCGCGACGGTCGAGGCCGGGCTGGCGCGCCACACGGTGCAGCGCGCGGCGCAGGCAGTCGCGCAGGCGCATCGCTTCGGTTGGTCGCGTTGCGCTGACGCGTACGTGCAGCTCTATCTGCGGCTGCTGCCGCCGCCATCATGAGCAGCGTGCCCTGGATTTCGCACACCGATCTCGCACTGCGTCTGGAAGGCGTCGTGCTGACGTGCTGGTTGCTGCTGGCCACGCTGGCGGTCAGCAACACGAAGTTCATCTGGCTGCTGCCGGTCCCATGGGCGTTGTTGCTGCTGCGCTGGCAGGCGTCGCGGAGCAACCTGCTGGCAGTCGCGCGCCACTGGCCGATCCCTTTGCTGGCCAGCGTCGTCCTTGCCGTGTGGCTCGTATTGGGTGCGGCCTTCGGCGCGCCAGCGTTGCATTCGCGCCTTACGCTGGCGGCGATCGCCCTGCTGTGGCTGCCGGTGGCCGCGCTCATCGTGGGTCAGCGGCGCGCTGGTCGCAGCATCGAATGGCCGCTGGCCGCGGCGCTGCTGGCGGTCGTCGTCCTCAATATGGTTCGCGTCGGGCACCAGCTCTACGGTGGCAGTGCGCGCCCGTGGGGCTACACGCACAACGTGCTGCTGGGCGCGTTGATGGCGGCCTATGCGCTGGTTGCAACGTCACTGCTGCTGCGGTCTAGCCATCCGAGGCGCATCGCCTACGCAGGGCTCGGCCTCGGGCTGGCGCTGGCCATCGCACTGGCGAGCCAAGCGCGCACGCCGCTCGTCGCCGGTGCCATGACGCTGATCGTCATCGCGTTGGCATGGCGCCCGCGATTCTCGCGCACGGTCTGGGCCGTGCTGGCCGCCGGCGTGGCGATCTGGGCCGTGGCGACGTCGCAGCGCTGGCAACTCCTGATCGAGCAGACGCTGAAGTACGAGACGGCAACTCACAAGAGCTCGATCGGCGCGCGCATCGACATGCTGCGTTGGGCCGCGTTGCACGTGCGCGAGATTCCCGCGTTCGGGTTCGGCGAATCGGGCCTGGCCGAACACATGAACCAGCGCTATGTCGAGTTCGCCGTCGACCCCGGCAAGATCTACCGGCTGATCCACATGCACAACGACATCTTGCAGCTGTCGTTCGCGCATGGGCTCGTGGCCGGCGTCGGTTACATCGTCATGCTGGCGGCGGTGATCATCGGCCTGTACCGGCAACGCCGCAGCATGGGCGGTTTCGACCCGGTCGCTGTTCTGGGATCGGCGGGTGCTGCCGCCGCCGTCTTGCTGTTGGCGATCGCGGGGCTGTTCGACTGTTTCCTGTATTGGCCCAAGGTCTGGGTTGCGATGCAGGCGGTGCTGGCTATCGCGTTGGCCCTGCATGGATCCGATACGAATGCGGCGCGCCCAGCGCTCACACGCGGCGGGCCCGCCATGTAGCGCCCGCCAGTTCGCCTGGCCGTTGACAGGCATGGCCGGGCAAGCCCGACGCGCGGCACGTGGGCGGTCTCAGTCCGCTGTCTGCAAGACGGAAGTGGCGCGCTGCCAGCCCTGTCGCGGTGCGCCCCATCCGAAGAACGCCATCACCTCGTCGCGCCGCGCCTGCACATCGGCTTCGCCGAGCGCCATCAGCGCGCGCGTGTAGGGCTGCTCGAACAGCAGGTAGCTCGCCAGCGCGGCGCCGCGTGCGTCGCGGCCCTGGCCGGTGACGCCCATGCCGCGCAGCAGCGTGCGCACCGGCAGCGGCAGTTCTTTCTGATACTCGGCTGCGAGGTCGTCGAGCCGCTGGCTCGGCGCGATCACCAGCACGTCGATCGGCCGCAGTGCGGTGCGCGCGAGGGCCGCCTCGGGCAGCAGCGACAGCGTGTGGTTGATGCGCCGCATGCGCTCGACGTCGACCGCCAGCGCGTCGAGGAAGATGTTCGACAGCGCATGGCCGGCGATCTGCGCCAGGCTCGGGTAGCCGGTGGCCGCGATGTGGCGGCCCGGCGGCTCGTGCATGCGCCCGGCGCCGATCACCAGCAGCCGCTGTGCGCCCAGGTGCACCGCCGGCGAGATCGGCGCGGTCTGACGCATCGACCCGTCGCCGAACCACTGCGCGAGGCCGTCGAGCTCGATCGACGCGGCCGGAAACACGAAGGGAATCGCCGACGACGCCAGCAGGTGCGCGTGGCTGATGCGCCCCTGCACCGCGATGCGTTGCGAGCGCGTCCAGGGTTCGATGCGCGCCACCGCGTCGTAGAAAGTGACGTGCAGGCCCGAGGTGTAGCTCGATGCACTGACGGCCAGGCCGTGCAGGTGGCGCGAGCGCAGCATCAGCCGCAGCCGAGGCAGCGGCACCATGCGCTGCAGCAGATCGGCCAGCGGCCCGTTGTCGAGCAGCGAGCGTGGCCGCGCGCGCCGCCAGCGCGCGATCACCCAGCCGATCGACAGCATGGTCAGCCATTGCGCACCGCTGCGGATCACGCCCAGCGAGTCGGCGCGGTACACCTGGTCGGCGTGGATGTCATGCCAGACCTGGCCGAGGCGCTCGACCGCGGCCTCGAGATCGTCGGCGCCGCAGGCCAGCGCGGCGGCGTTCACCGCACCGGCCGAGGTGCCGACGATGACACCGAACGGGTTGCGCGCGCGATCGGCGCCGCTGTCGCGCCGCAGCCGCGCCAGCGCGCGCAGCACGCCCACCTGATAGGCCGCACGCGCACCGCCCCCGGTGAGGATCAGGCCCGTCAGCGGCGTTTCGTACATGACGGCAAGTCTGCCGAAGCGATCGATCAGCGGCGGCGCGACGCCGCCTCAATCGTCATCATGGTCCCTGCCACCACGCTTGCCCTTGCCATTGCGGTGATGGTCGGGTCTAGCCACAACCATCACGTGGTCGCGGTACCAGTCGTGGCGAACGAAGTACACCGGCACGCCGCAGGCGTTGTATTCGTGGCAGTGCTTGCGCCAATGCTTGCGGTGGCCATACGGCACCCAAAGGTACATCGGCGGCTGCGCCGCCACCACCGGCGGCGGTGCGATCAGCACCGGCTGCGCCACCACCACCTGCGGCTGCGGAAAGCGCCCGATGTCGATGCGCCCGTAGACGCCGGGTTGGCTGATCTGCACCGAGACGCCGACTTCGGCGGCCGGGCTCGCCCCCGCCACGGCGGCGAGCGAAACGGCACAGAACACGGGGGCCCAGAGCTTCATCGGTGATCCTCGTCGAAACGTTGCAACACACAGCCTAACGACGATGCCCGCCAAGAGGGTGACGGCATGCCGCTCCCGCTTACCCTCCATTACAACGACGGCACGAGGTCGGCGGCGCAGCGTCTATTCGTACACGATCGCCGCCCGGCCATCGTGCGCCACAGCCTTCCAGCGCGACAGCGCATCGTCGCTCGGCCAGAAGCGGCCCTCGTCGCCGAGGTCGAGCAGCGCCTGCGCCTCGCTACGCTCGATGCGCAGTCGCACGGGCAGGCCGAGCGACGTGCTGCCTTGCTCGCCCGCCACTCGCCGCACGGGCCACTGGCGGATCAAGTCGCGCGCCGGTGGCGCGGCGCCGTTGACGCTCACCTCGAGCCAGCGGCCGAAGCGCGCGCGCGCGCCCGCCAGGTCCCACGCCTGCAGCACGTTCAGGCGCAGGCCGCCGGCGAAGCGATCGGGCTGCACGCGCCCCTGCACCACCAGGAGTTCGTCTTCGCGCAGCAGTTCGCGCACCGCCTCGAGCACGTCGTCGTTGACCACCGCCTCGATGCGCTCGCTCATGTCGTCGAGCCTGAAGATCGCCACCCGCCCGCGCTGGTTGTTCACCAGCCGCAGGTCGGTCACCACGCCGGCCAGCAGCAGCGGTTCGCGCGACTCGACCACGTCGGCGATGGCGCGCTTGGCAATGCGCCGCACCTCGGCGGCGTACAGCTCGAACAGATGGCCCGAGTGGTAGAAGCCGAGCGCCGCCTTCTCGAAGGCGAGGCGCTCGCGGATGCCCAGCGGCTCGGCAGCCACCAGCGGCGGCTCGTGGGTCGAGGCGGCGTGCGAGTCGGCGCTGTCGAACAGGCCGCCTTGCGACTGGTTGACCTCCTGCGTGTCGGCCCAGTCGAACGCCAGCCCCACACTGGCCAGCAAAGAGGCCCGCGCCCAGGCGCCTTCGGCGTCGACCGACGACGAGCCTTGCGCGGACGCAGACGATACGGGCGCGCGCTCGGCGTGCAGCGCGTCGAATGCGCCGGCCTTGATCAGCGCCTCGACCGCGCGCTTGTTGACGCGCTGGCGGTCGACGCGTGCGCAGAAATCGAACAGGCTGCGAAAGGCGCCGCTCGTGGCGCCCGCGGCACCACCGCCGCGGCCCTCGCGCGCGGCGACGATCGCCTCGATCGCGCCCTGCCCCGTGCCCTTGACGGCGCCGAGCCCGTAGCGCACGCGCTTGTCGTCGACCGGCTCGAAGCGGTAGCCGCCGCGGTTGACGTCGGGCAGTTCGAAGGTCACGCCAAACTGCTTGGCGTCGTCGATCAGCGCCTTGAGCTTGTCGGTGTCGTCGATCTCGATGCTCATGTTGGCCGCATAGAACTCGGCCGGGAAGTGCACCTTGAGCCACGCGGTGTGATACGCCAGCACCACGTAGGCTGCGGCATGGCTCTTGTTGAAGCCATAGCCGGCGAACTTCTCCATCAGGTCGAACACCTCGTCGGCCTTGGCCTCGTCGACGCCGTTGCCGGCCGCGCCGCGGCGGAACAGCTCGCGCTGCTTGGCCATCTCCTCGGGCTTCTTCTTGCCCATCGCACGACGCAGCAGATCGGCGCTGCCCAGCGAGAAGCCGGCCAGGATCTGCGCGCCCTGCATCACGTGCTCCTGGTACACGATGACGCCATAGGTCTCGCGCAGCAGATCCTCGAGCAGCGGGTGCGGGTAGGTGATCGGCTCGCGGCCGTGCTTGCGCGCGCAGAACGACGGAATGCTCTCCATCGGCCCCGGCCGGTACAGCGCGTTGAGCGCGATCAGATCCTCGAGCTTCGACGGCTTGGCATCGCGCAGCATGCCGATCATGCCGCGCGACTCGAACTGGAACACCGCCTCGGTCTGGCCGTTGGCGAACAGGCGGTACACCGCCGGGTCGTCGAACGGCACGCGCTCGTAGCTGAAGCCGGCGTGCTGCGGGTGGCGCGCGACGATGAACTCCTTGGCCAGCTCGAGAATGGTCAGCGTTGCCAGGCCGAGGAAGTCGAACTTCACCAGGCCGATCGCCTCGACGTCGTCCTTGTCGAACTGGCTCACCGCGGCATCGCTGCCGGGCTGCTGGTACAGCGGGCAGAAGTCGGTGATGCGTCCGGGCGCGATCAGCACGCCGCCGGCGTGCATGCCGACGTTGCGCACCAGCCCTTCGACCTGCGTGGCCAGCGCCAGCAGCTCGGCCACCTCCTCCTCGACCGCCTCGCGCTGGTTCAGCTCGGGCGCCTCCTTGCGCGCGTAGATCAGCCCGGGGTCGGGCTTGTCGGGCAGCGGCGCCAGCGTCACCGTCTTGCCCGGCGGCGCCGGCACCAGCTTGGCGATCGAGTCGACGTGGCCGTAGCTCATGCCGAGCACGCGGCCGACGTCGCGCAGCGCCGCCTTGGCGGCCATGGTGCCGAAGGTGGCGATCTGGCTCACCGCATCGCGGCCGTAGCGCTGCTTGACGTAGTCGATCACCCGATCGCGGTTGGCCTGGCAGAAGTCGATGTCGAAATCGGGCATCGACACCCGCTCGGGGTTGAGAAAGCGCTCGAACAGCAGGTTGTACTGGATCGGATCGAGGCCGGTGATGCCCAGCGAGTAGGCCACCAGCGAGCCCGCGCCCGAGCCGCGCCCGGGGCCGACCGGGCAGCCATGCTGCAGCGCCCAGTTGATGAAGTCGGCCACGATCAGGAAGTAGCCGGCAAAGCCCATCTTCTCGATGGTGGCGATCTCGTAGTCGAGGCGCTCGACGTAGCGCGCGCGCTGCGCGTCGCGGTCTGCCTCTTGCGGGAAGAGCGCGGCCAGCCGCCGCTCGAGGCCTTCGTGGCTGGTGCGCCGAAAGTACTGTTCGAGCGACGAGCCGTCGGGCGTCGGAAAGTCGGGCAGCCGCGCGACGCCGAGCTTCAACTGCAGGTTGCAGCGCTGCGCGATCGCGACGCTGTTGGCCAGCGCGCTCGGCACGTCGGCGAACAGCGCCGCCATCTGCGCCTGCGTCTTGAAGTACTGCTCGCGCGAGAAGCGTTTGATGCGCCGCGGGTTGGCCAGCGTGTCGCCCTCGGCGACGCACACCCTCGCCTCGTGGGCGTCGAACTCGTCGGGCGTCGCGAACTGCACCGGATGCGTCGCCACTACCGGCAGCTTCAGCTGCGCGGCCAGCGCGACCGCGGCGCGCACGTGTGCTTCGTTGCCGGGCAGGCCGGCGCGCTGCAGTTCCAGATAGAAGCGCCCGGGGTACAGCGTTGCCAGACGCTGCGCCAGCGCGGCGGCGCGTTCGCGCTCGCCAGCCAGCAGCGCCGCCCCCACCGGGCCGGCGTCGGCGCCCGACAGCGCGATCAGCCCCTGCGAGCACTCGGCCAGCCAGTCCCACTTGACCCACGCCTGCGCACGCTGCACGTTGCGGGTCCAGGCACGCGACAGCAGGTCGCACAGGTTGTGATAGCCGGCCGTATCGCACGCCAGCAGCAGCAGGCGCGACGCCTGGCGCTCGCCGCCGGCCGCCGGCTCGAGCCAGAGGTCGACGCCGATGATCGGCTTGACGCCCTCGGCGCGGCAGGCCTTGTAGAACTTGACCGCGCCGAACAGGTTGCCGAGGTCGCTGATCGCCAGCGCGCCTTGCGCGTCGGCGCGCGCCGCGCGCACTGCCGCGTCGACGCGCAAGCTGCCGTCGACGACCGAATACTCGGTGTGGGTGCGCAGGTGGACGAAGGCCATGTCAGGAGCGTTGCAGCGCGCGCGGGTCAGACCACGATCCCATCTGGCGCGGCGCGCGGGCGTCGCCCGAGCGGTGCGCGAGGCGCCGATGCATGCGAACTCATCGAACGATTGTAGGCAGCACCGCTGCGCCTTCTACAATCGCCGCAGCGGTCGCGTGCCGCAACCACTGCCCCGCCCTTGACCCGCTGGCTGCTTCGTCTCGTTGGCTTGGCGCTGATGGCCGGCGCCGCGGCGCTGGCGCTGTCGCGCGCGCCCGACCGCAACGTCGAGTCGCTGGTCGCGCGCTGGGCACCGCCGCCGTCGGAGTTCATCGACCTCGACGGCCAGCTCGTGCATCTGCGCGACACCGGGCCGCGCGGCGACGCGCTGCCGCTGGTGCTGCTGCACGGCACGTCGGCCAGCCTGCACACGTGGGACGGCTGGAGCGCGGCGCTGCAGGCGCAGCACCGCGTGATCCGCTTCGACCTTCCGGGCTTCGGCCTGACGGGGCCGTTCAGCGGCCGCTACGCGTCGTGGTCGTACCGCGGCGACGATCTGGCGCGCTTCACGCTCGAACTGCTCGACCGCCTGCGGGTGCAGCGCTTCGCGATCGGCGGCAACTCGCTCGGCGGCGAGGTGGCCTGGCGCGTCGCCTCGCTGGCGCCGGGTCGCGCGCAGCGCCTGGTGCTGGTCGACGCCGCCGGCTACGCGCTCCACCCGCAGTCGATGCCGATCGGCTTCCGGCTCGCGCGCGTGCCGGGCGTGAACCGGTTGTTCGAATGGCTGCTGCCGCGCGGCGTGGTCGAAGCCAGCGTGCGCGATGTCTACGGCGACCCTTCGAAGGTCACGCCGCAACTCGTCGACCGCTACTTCGAGCTGACGCTGCGCGAAGGCAACCGCCGTGCGCTGGTGCAGCGGTTTCGGGCGCAGGCACTGGATCAGCAGCAGGTCGACGCCAACGTCGCTCGCATCCGCGCGCTGAAGCTGCCGACGCTGGTGATCTGGGGCGGCCGCGACCGCCTGATTCCGCCGGCCACCGCGCAGCGCTTTCACGGCGACATCGCCGGCAGCCGTCTGGTGGTGCTCGACACGCTCGGCCATGTGCCTCAGGAAGAAGACCCCGCGGCCAGCGCAGCGGCGGTGACCGCCTTCTGGAGAGAGACCCCCTGAAGCCACGCGTCGTCTGCCGCCGTGGCTGCCTGCCGCCGCCAACGGCGGCGGGTTCGCGCCGGCGCCAAGACCTCATTCAGGGCGCGAGGTCGAACACCAGCACCTCGGCCGCACGCCCGTGCGCCAGTTCGATCTGCGGTTCGCCGCGCAGCAGCGCGCCGTCGCCGGCTTCGAGCGCATGGCCATTGACGAGCAGCGAGCCGCGCGCCAGGTGCACGTAACCCAGCCGCCCGTTGGCCAGCGCGAGCCTGGCCCGCTCGTCGTCGTCGAACAGCCCGATGTAGAGGCTGGCGTCGGCGTGCACGGTGAGCGATCCGTCGCGGCCGTCAGGCGACGCCACCAGGCGCAGGCGACCGCGCTTGTCGGCTTCGGCGAACGCCTTCTGTTCGTAACCCGGCGCGATGCCGAGCTGCGTCGGCAGGATCCAGATCTGCAGGAAGTGCGTCTCCTGGTCGCGCGCGCCGTTGAACTCGCTGTGCGTGACGCCGCGACCGGCGCTCATGCGCTGCACCTCGCCGGGCACGATGGTGGTGCCGTGGCCCATGCTGTCGCGGTGCGCGAGCGCGCCGTCGAGCACGACGCTCACGATCTCCATGTCGCGGTGGCCGTGGGTGCCGAAGCCGGTGCCCGGCGCGATGCGGTCCTCGTTGATGACGCGCAGGTTGCCGAAGCCCATGTGGGCCGGGTCGTGGTAGTCGGCAAACGAAAAGCTGTGCCGGGTCTTGAGCCAGCCGTGATCGGCACTGCCACGATCGGCCGCTTTGCGCAAGGTGATCATCGAGTCCCCCGATTGCATGTCGCAACTGTAGGAGTGGTTGCCGGAGGTGAGGGGCATCTGGTTCGCAGGCGGCGTTCAAATATGATGAAGTCGATGAGGCCCCCACGCTCGCTTCGCTCGGTGCTGCGATGACCCACAGCCGCCGCAACGCGTTGACGCCCGAGGCGCTCGGCATGGTCGACGCCATCGCGCGCAGCGGCAGCTTCGCGGCCGCGGCGCGCGAGCTGGGCAAAGTACCTTCGGCGCTCACCTACAGCGTGCGCCAGCTCGAAGACGCGCTCGATGTGCTGCTGTTCGACCGCAGCTCGCGCCAGGCCAGACTCACCGCAGCCGGCCAGGAGCTGCTCGAGCACGGGCGGCGCGTGCTCGACGAGGTCGACGCGCTGGCCAACCGCGTGCAGCGCGTGGCCACCGGCTGGGAAGCGAGCCTGACGATCGCCGCCGACGACGTGCTGTCGCGGCTGACGCTGTTCGAACTGGTCGAGGCGTTCTACGCGCGGCGCGGCGCCGCGCTGACGCAGTTGCGGCTGCGCACCGAGGTGCTCACCGGCGTCTGGGAGGCGCTGGTCACCGGCCACGCCGATCTGGCGCTCGGCCTCACCAGCGACACCGGCGCCCAGGTCGGCATCGAGATGCGGCCGCTGGGCGAGATGCCGTTCGTGTTCGCGGTCGCGCCGCACCATCCGCTGGCCGCAGCGGCCGAACCGCTGAGCGACCAGGAGATCCAGCGCCATCGCGCGATCGCGGTGGCCGACTCCGCACAACGGCTGGCACCGGCCACGCACAACCTGCTCGGCGGCCAGGACGTGCTGACCGTGACCTCGATGCAGGCCAAGGTCGAGGCCCAACTGCGCTGCCTGGGCTGCGGCTTCCTGCCCGAGGCGCTGGTGCGCGCGCACGTGCGCAACGGCGTGCTGGTGATCAAGCAGGTGCAGCGCGGCGATCCGAAGGCCAGCCTGTGCTATGCCTGGCGCGCCGACGCGGTGAGCCAGCCGCGCAAGGCGCCGCAGGGCCTGGCGCTGCAGTGGTGGCTGCAGCAGCTCGACAGCCCGGCGACGCGCCGCGCGCTGCTCGAACATCCGCGCAACGCGACGATCGACATGGTGTCCGCTTGAACGCCTGCCGCGCCCCAGCGCACGCTTGGCGGCGCGCACGCCCGGGAGTTGCCCGGTGAGCCCCTATGTCGGCCGCTTCGCGCCCACGCCGTCGGGGCCGCTGCACGAGGGCTCGCTGGTCGCCGCGCTGGCGAGCTGGCTCGACGCGCGGGCACATCGCGGGAGCTGGCTGGTGCGCATAGAAGACCTCGACACCCCGCGCAACGAGGAAGGCGCCGACCAGATCATCCTCGGACAACTCGCGATCTGCGGGCTTGTCGGCGACGAGGAGCCGCTGGTGCAGTCGCACCGCGTTGCCGCCTACGAGGAAGCGATGCTGCAACTGGCCGATGCCGGCCAGGTCTACCCGTGCGGCTGCAGCCGGCGCGAGGTGGAGCAGTTGCTGACCACGCTCGGCTTCCTGCAGGAGCGCGACGACGAGCGCGTCTACCCGGGCACCTGCCGCGGCGGCCTGCGCGGCAAGCCCGCGCGCGCGATGCGCGTACTGACGACCCTCGGCGGCGAGGACATCACGATCCGCTGGATCGACCGCCGGCTCGGCCGCCAGCGCCAGAACGTGACGCGCGAAGTCGGCGACTTCGTCGTCAAGCGCGCCGACGGCATCTTCGCCTACCAGCTCGCGGTGGTGGTCGACGACGCCTACCAGGGCATCACCCACGTGGTACGCGGCGAAGACCTGGCCGACAACACCGCGCGCCAGATCCACCTGCAGCGGCTGATGGGGCTGCCCGAGCCGCAATACCTGCACACGCCGCTGGTGATCGGCATCGACGGTCACAAACTGTCGAAGCAGAACAACGCGGTCGCGCTCGACGTCAGCGACCCGGTGGGCGCACTGCAGCAGGCCGCGCGCGTGCTCGACCTGCCGCGCATCGAAGCGCTGTCGGTGTCGGAATGGCTGCTCGCGGCGACGCGCGCCTGGGCCACGCGCTGGGCACTCTGAGCCTGCGCGGCCCGAGGCGCCCCAGTCGTTAACCGCCGAGCCAATGCTGGCGGTAGACCAGCAGTTCGTCGATCGACTCGTGCACGTCGGCCAGCGCGGTATGCGCCTGGTTCTTCGTCACGCGCTCGAGCAGCGCCGGCTTCCAGCGTCGCGCCAGCTCCTTCAGCGTGCTGACATCGAGGTTGCGGTAGTGGAAGAACGCCTCGAGCTTCGGCATGTAGTTGGCCAGGAAGCGCCGGTCCTGGCAGATGGTGTTGCCGCACATCGGGCTCTTGCCGGCGTCGATGTAGCGGCGCAGCCAGGCGATCACCGCATCCTGTGCCGCGGCCTCGTCGATCGTCGAGGCGCGCACGCGATCGACGAGCCCGCTCTTGCCGTGCGTGGCCTTGTTCCAGCCGTCCATGGCGTCGAGTGTGGCGTCGCTCTGGTGGATCGCCAGCACCGGGCCGTCGACTCGGCGCGTCACCTGCGGGTCGGTGACCACGACCGCCACTTCGATGATGCGGTCGCGCTCGGGCGACAGGCCAGTCATCTCGAGGTCGATCCAGACCAGGTTGTGGTCGCTCGGCGCGAGCATGGCAGCGGGGTCTTCGACGGCGGCACTCATGCCGGCATTGTGGCTCACCTACACTGACCGTCATGTCGTTGCATCCGCTGACCTGGCTGTTCGCGGCGGCGCTGCTGGCCGCGCTCGCCGGCCGGCTCTGGCTGGCGACGCGCCAGGTGCGCCACGTCGCGGCGCACCGCGACGCGGTGCCGGCGGCGTTCGCCTCGCGCGTGTCGCTGCAGGCGCACCAGCGGGCGGCCGACTACACGGTGGCCAAGACTCGCTTCGGCCTGCTGGGCACCGCGTTCGACAGCGCGCTGCTGCTCGCCTGGACGCTGCTCGGCGGGCTCGACGCGCTCAACGTGTGGGTGCGCGACGCGGTGCTGCCGCACTGGGGCGCGCTGCCGTACCAGTTGGCGCTGCTCGGCGCGTTCGTTCTGATCAACGCCTTGCTCGATCTGCCCTTCGAGTGCTGGCGCACCTTCCGCATCGAGCAGCGGTTCGGCTTCAACCGCAGCACCTGGCGGCTGTTCGTTGCCGATCTGATCAAGAGCGCGCTGGTGGCGACGCTGCTCGGCCTGCCGCTGGCGGCGCTGGTGCTGTGGATCATGGGCAGCACCGGCGGCTGGTGGTGGCTGTGGGCGTGGGCCGTGTGGACGGCGTTCAACCTGCTGATCCTGGTGATCTACCCGACGCTGATCGCGCCACTGTTCAACAAGTTCGAGCCGCTGCGCGACGAAACACTGGCCGCGCGCGTGCAGGGCCTGATGCAGCGCTGCGGCTTCGCCGCCAAGGGCCTGTTCGTGATGGACGGCAGCCGGCGCTCGGCGCACGGCAACGCCTACTTCACCGGCCTGGGCGCCGCCAAGCGGGTGGTGTTCTTCGACACCCTGCTCGCCGTGTTGACCCCCGCCGAGGTGGAGGCGGTGCTGGCGCACGAACTGGGCCACTTCAAGCGCCGCCACGTGCTCAAGCGCATGGCCGCGGTATTCGTGCTCAGCCTCGCGGGGCTCGCGCTGCTGGGCTGGCTGGCCTCGCGCAGCTGGTTCTACACGGCGCTCGGCGTGGTGCCCAATCTGGCGGCGCCGAACGACGCGCTGGCGCTGCTGCTGTTCGCGCTGGTGTTGCCGGTGTTCGGCTTCTTCGTGTCGCCGCTGGCGGCGCTGCTGTCGCGCCGTCACGAGTTCGAGGCCGATGCGTACGCCCGCGCGCAGGCCAGCGGCGCCGACCTGGCCAGCGCGCTGATCAAGCTGCACCAGGACAACGCATCGACGCTGACGCCCGACCCGGTGTACGTGCGTTTCTACTACTCGCACCCGCCGGCCGGCGAGCGCCTGGCCGCGCTGGCCGGTGGCACCGCATGACCGCGCCGCTGACTGCGCAGCAACTACGCCAGGCGCATTGCCGCCCGGCGTCGGCACGCGATCGGCTCGACGGCGCCGAGCTGGCGCAACAGTGCACCGCGACGCCGCAATGGCAGGTGGCGGGCGGCATGCTCGAGCGCACGTTCGAGTGCGGCGACTTCCACCGCACGATGGCACTGGCCAACGCGGTGGCGGCCGTTGCCGATGCCGAGGATCACCATCCGCAGATGGTGATCGAGTACGGCCGCTGCAAGGTGCGCTACAGCACGCATTCGGCCGGCGGCATCACGCGCAACGACTTCATCTGCGCGGCCCGCATCGATGCCCTGCCGCCGGGCTGAACCGCAGTGACGCTGAGCGCCGGCCTGGTGGTGGGTGCCCACGGCCGGCACTTCGTCGTCGAGGCATCCGACCGGCGCGTGCTGTGCCACCGGCGCGGCAAGAAGGTCGACTGCGTGGTCGGCGACCGCGTGCAGTGGGCAGCGGCCGGCGACGGCGGTGTGATCGAGGCCGTGCTGCCGCGGCGCAGCCTGCTGTGGCGGCAGGATCGCTGGCGCAGCAAGTCGTTCGCCGCCAACATCGACGCCGCACTGATCATCGTGGCGGCAGACCCGCCACTGGCCGAAGGCTTGCTGGCGCGCGCGCTGATCGCCGCTGCGCACGCGGGTATCGCAGCGCAGGTGCTGTTCAACAAGACCGATCTGCCCACCGCGGATGCCGCACGCTCGCGGCTCGAGCCGTATCGGCGCATGGGCGTACCGGTGCTGGAGGCCTCGCTCGGGCACGACGCCGCAGCCGCGCGCGCGCTGCTGAGGCCGCTGCTCGCGCGGCGCGCGACGCTGCTGCTCGGCGCCAGCGGGGTGGGCAAGAGCACGCTGATCAACGTGCTGCTGCCCGACGCCGCGGTGCAGGTGGGCGAGATCTCGCGCTCGCTGAATGCCGGGCGCCACACCACGACCACCACCTCGTGGTACTGGCTCGACGACGCGCGCACGACTGCGGTGCTCGACTCGCCGGGCTTTCGCGAGTTCGGTCTGCAGCAGATCGAGGCCGCCGATCTGGCGCACTGGCTGCCCGACGTGGCAGCGCATGCAGCGAATTGCCGCTTCGTCAACTGCACGCACCGCGACGAGCCCGATTGCGCGGTGCGCGCCGCCGCCGAGCGCGGCGAGATCGCGGCCAGCCGCTTGCGCCTGTACGCGCAGCTCCACGCCGAGCTGTCACGCCCGCACTATTGAGCGCCGGTCAGCCGATCAGGTTGGCCAGCGTCAGCAGTGCCAGCAGCAGCATCCAAAGCACCACCGAGCGCCATACCAGGCCGACGACGCTGTCGAGGTGACCGAGCTGCGGGTCGGCCCCCGGCGTCGATCCCGCAGCGCTGGCGGCGTCGGGGGCAGCACCGCTTTCGAAGGTCTTCGAGCGGTCGGGGGTCACGCCGGGCGCGGCCGCGCCACCGAGGCTGACGCCCACCGCGCCGGCCGCCGCCGACAGGATCACGCCTTCGTTGGCATGCCGCCAGAGCCCCGCGTCGCGCCGCCAGCCGTTGACGGCTTCCTCGAAGTTGCCGACCACCGCGAAGCCGAAGGCCGTCAGGCGCGCCGGCAGGTGGTCGATCAGCGCGAACAGGTGCTGCGACAGATCCATCAGCTTGTCGTTGGCCGGCGCGCCGAGCGCCTTGCTCTTGAAGCTCCAGTAGCGGCTCGCGAACTCGGCCATGCGGTACAGCACCGCGCCGGCCGGCCCCAGCCCGACCGCGGCCAGCACGACGTACCAGAAGAACACGCCGAACACGTGGCGGTGCGCAGCCAGCAGCGAATGCTCGATCACGTGACGCAGCAACTCGGTGCGCGGCAGCTCGCTGGCGTCGAGGTGGCACCACTGCGCGAGCTGGCGGCGCGCAGTGCCCTCGTCGCCCTGGTCGAGCGCCTTGCGGATGTCGGTGAAGTAGTGGCTGAACTGGCGAAAGCCCAGCGTCAGATACAGCACGGCGATGTCGAACGCCAGCGCCGCCAGCGCATTGATCCGCGCCAGGCCGATGTGCAGCAGCGCGGCGCCCAGTGCCGGCGCCAGCACCGACACGAACCACACCACCCAGGCGTGGCGCTCGCGGCCGGCGTCGAAGTGCCGGCCAGCCCAGCCGACCCAGTTGATGAGCCCGTCGTGCACCCAGTTGTCGCGCGGCAGCGGCCGCAACTGCTCGACCATCAGCGCAAACAGGACGGCGAAGAAGCTCATCGCCTGCGGATCATAGCGAGCCGCTCTCGCAGCGGCGGGCGCGCTCGCCGATCGCGTCGGATCGGTCGGCCGGCCTTCAGCGCAGGAACTGGTAAAGGTTGCGCAACATCGCCGCGGTCGCGCCCCAGATGAAGTACTCGTGCGGCCGGCCCTGCGCATCGATGCCCTGCCACGGCATCGACAGGAACTGCCGTTTGACGCCGTCGAACTCGGCGGCATGCCGATGGTGGTGCGCCGGCGTCATCAGGAACTGCAGCGGCACCTCGAACGCCTCGGCGACCTCGAACGCATCGAGCGCGAGCTCGAACGGCGGCCACACCAGCGCGACGACCGGCGTGACGACGTAGCTGGTGACGGTGGAGTAGGTGTTCAGCGGGCCCAGCACCTGAACCCGCTCGCGCGGCAGCCCGACCTCCTCGCGCGCCTCGCGCAGCGCGGTGTCGATCGCGCTGGCATCGCCGGGGTCGGCACGGCCACCCGGGAAGCTGATCTGCCCGGCATGGTCGTGCAGGTGATCGGCACGTCGCGTCAGCAGCACGTTGAGCCCACCGTCGCGCTCGACCAGCGGCACCAGAACGGATGCCGGCGTCGGCTCGCGCTCGATCGCGAACAGCCGCGCGTCGCCGCGGAACTCGGGCGTCCACGGGTGAGCGTCGGCGAAGCGCCGGCTCACCGCCTCCGGCGTCAGCGCCTGTGCGGGCAGCGCGGGCAGGTAGTCGTCGATGCCGACCACCGGATAGATCTTGGGATCGCGTACGCGAGGCGGTGGGACACGCATTGCGAGTCGTGCGGCCGCGGCAGCCGCAGCCGTTCGATCAAGCGGGCCGATGCACTGCGCGCGAAAGCTCGCTCAAGCGAGCTTCTCTTTGATGCGGGCCGACTTGCCCGAGCGCTCGCGCAGGTAGTAGAGCTTGGCGCGGCGCACGTCGCCTTGACGCTTGACGTCGATCGAGGCGATCAACGGGCTGTAGGTCTGGAAGGTACGCTCCACCCCTTCGCCGCTGGAGATCTTGCGCACGATGAAGCTCGAGTTCAAACCGCGGTTACGCTTGGCGATCACCACGCCTTCGTAGGCCTGCACGCGCTTGCGGTTGCCTTCGACGACGTTGACGTTGACCACCACCGTGTCGCCGGCGGCGAAGGCGGGGATCTTCTTGCCGAGCCGGGCGATCTCTTCCTGCTCGAGAGTGCGGATCAGGTCCACTTCGGGTTCTCCCATCGGTCGTGCCGGCCGAGCGCCATTGGTGCTGCCGCAGAGGATCGAAAAGCTGCGGATTATAGGCCGAGCGTGCGCAGCAGCGCTTCGTCGGCATCGTCGAGCCGGCCCGCGGCGCGCGCGGCAGCGATCAGATCGGGTCGCCGCCGTGCGGTGAGGCGCAGCGCCTGCTCGCGCCGCCAGCGCGCGATGCGGTCATGATGGCCCGACAGCAGCACCGGCGGCACCGCCAGCGGGCCCTGCGGCGTGTCGAGCACCTCGGGGCGGCTGTAGTGCGGCCCCTCCAGCAGGCCGTCGGAGAAGCTGTCGGCCTGATGCGACGGCTCGCTCAGCACGCCCGGCAGCAGCCGCGCCACCGCATCGAGCAGCACCAGCGCCGGCAATTCGCCCCCCGAGAGGACGTAGTCGCCGAGGCTCAGCTCGAGATCGACCTCGCGGTCGATGAAGCGCTGGTCCACGCCTTCGTAGCGTGCGCACAGCAGC
This sequence comes from Ideonella sp., assembly GCA_015075545.1. GTDB lineage: Bacteria > Pseudomonadota > Gammaproteobacteria > Burkholderiales > Burkholderiaceae_C > JAEUPI01. The sequence continues at coordinate 42,933 of JABTUC010000010.1, forward strand.
ACCGCTCCGGGGCCGTGCGCGAACTCGCGTACCAGCGCCTGCGTCAGCGGCCTGCCGGCCGGTGTGAAGTGCACCAGCGGTGCGCCGTCGCCGCCGCGCGCCGTACGCACCGCCGCCAGCGCGCGCTGCAGCGGCTCGGCGAGCATCACCATGCCGGGGCCACCGCCGAACGGCCGGTCGTCGACGCGGCGATGGGCATCGTGGGCATGGTCGCGCAGCGGCCACAGGTGGAGCTCGAGCGCGCCGCTGTCGTAGGCGCGACGCGTGACGCCGCTCGCGCGATGCGGCGCGAACAGCTCCGGGAACAAGGTGATGGCGTCGAAGCGCATCGCACCGGGTGTTCAATAGTCCGTCGACCAATCGACGCGGATGCGCCTCGCCGCGGTGTCGACGTCGTCGACATAGGCGGCGACGAAAGGAATCAGCCGCTCGGCTTGCGCATCGGGCAGCTCGGCGGCGGCGCCGGGGCGGCGCACGCACAGCACGCTGTGCGCTCCGGTGTCGATCAATGCGCTCACCTGCCCGAGCAGCTCGCCGCGGCGGTTGACCACCTCGGCGCCGATCAGGTCGACCCAGTAGTACTCGTCGGCCGCGGTGCGCGGAAAGCTGCTGCGCGCCACGTAAACCCGTGCACCGCGCAGCGCGCGTGCGGCGTCGCGGTCGGCCAGCTCGCGCACCGTCGCGACTACCGTGTCGCCATGGCGCCTGGCTTGCACCACGTGCAGCAGCGCGGGCACCTCGGTTGGCATGGGGCGCGGTGCAGGCCGCAGATGCCAGCGGGGCGCCGACAACAACGCCTGCGCGTCGGTGCCGAACGGCTGCAGCTTGATCCAGCCCTTGACGCCCCAGGCGTCGACGATGCGCGCGACCTCCACCGCGTCGGCCGGCCACGCCTCGCCGGCGTCAACGGGCAGCGCATCCATCGCTGGGTTTGCGCCCCGGGCAGCGTGGCGGCCCGCGGTGCGGCGCGACTCAGGCCGCGGCCGGTGCCGTCTGCTGCTGCGCCTGGCCGACCAGGCGCTTGACGGTCGGCGACAGTTGCGCACCGACGCCTGCCCAGTAGGTGACGCGGTCGAGCGCGACGCGCAACGCCTGCTCGTTGCCGGCGGCCATCGGGTTGTAGAAGCCCAGGCGCTCGATGAAGCGACCGTCGCGACGCATGCGCGAATCGGTGACCACGATGTTGTAGAACGGGCGCTTGTTGGCGCCGCCGCGCGCCAGTCGAATGACGACCATGTTGGTTTCCTGCAGAAAGTCGTTGGCCGGCGCCCGATGCGCTCGCGGCCGATTTGAACCGTGGGTGGCGGCCTCGCCGCGACGGGGCTCCCTGCCCTTGGGCGGCTGGTGCCGAAAACCGGGCATTATAAGGGCGCCCGCCCGCCGGAGCGCCCGCCCGATGACCCCTGCCCGCCCGCTGCTCATACGGCCTTCCGAGGAGCGCGATCTCGACGCCATCACCGAGATCTACGCGCTGGCCGTGCGCGACGGCACGGCGAGCTTCGAACTCGATCCCCCGGACCATCGCGAGATGGCGCGCCGCCGGCAGGCAGTGGCGCAGGCCGGCCTGCCCTGGCTCGCCGCCGAGCGCGATGGCCTCGTGGTGGGTTACGCCTACGCCGGCGTGTTCCGGCCGCGGCCCGCCTACCGCTTCTGCGTCGAGAACTCGGTCTACGTCGACGCCCGGGCACGCGGCCAGCGCATCGGCGCCTGGCTGATGGCCGAGTTGATCGCGCGCTGCGAGGCCTGCGGTGCACGCCAGATGGTGGCGGTGATCGGCGACTCGGCCAACCTGGCGTCGATCAAGCTGCACGCCCGGCTCGGTTTTCGCGATGCCGGTCGCATCGATCATGTCGGCTGGAAGTTCGGCCGCTGGCTCGACGTGGTGTTCATGCAGCGCGCGCTCGGGCCCGGCGCGGCGACGCCGGGCGCCGATTGACCGGCTGGGCAACGCTCGTGCGCTACCGCTCCAAGACTGCGGCCACCTGGCTCGGCGTGATGGCCGGCGCGCTGGGGGCGCAGCGCTTCTACCTGCATGGTCCGCGCGATGCACTCGCCTGGCTGCATCTGCCGCCGACACTGCTGGGGCTGTGGGGTGCCTGGCGCATGCAGGTGCTGGGGCAGGACGATCGTCTGGCGTGGTTGCTGATCCCGCTGCTCGGCGTGATGCTCAGCGTCGCGATGCTGGCGGCGATCGTCAGTGCGCTGACGCCCGATGCGCGCTGGGACGAGCGCCACAACCCGGGCCTGCCGCCGCGCAGCACGCGCTGGGGGCCGGTGCTCGGGGCAGCGGTGGCACTGCTGGCCGGCGGCATCGTGCTGATGAGCACGATCGCCTTTGCCGGCCAGCGCTTCTTCGAGTGGCAGCAGGCGACGGCGGCCGTGGCCGTCAGATCAGGCTGAGGCTCACCCAGTAGGCCACCGCGGCGACGAACGCCGACGCGGGTATCGTGAAGATCCAGGCCCACACGATGTTGCCCGCCACGCCCCAGCGCACCGCCGACGGGTGGCGCACCGAGCCGACGCCGACGATGGCGCCGGTGATGGTGTGCGTGGTCGACACCGGAATGCCGAGCGCCGAGGCGATGAACAGCGTCACCGCGCCGCCGGTCTCGGCGCAGAAGCCCCCCACCGGCTTGAGCTTGGTGATGCGCTGACCCATCGTCTTGACGATGCGCCAGCCGCCGAACAGCGTACCCAGCCCGATCGCCAGGTAGCAGCTCCAGATCACCCAGGCCGGCGGATAGCTGGCACTGGCCGACACGCTGCCGGCGGCCACCAGCAGCATCCAGATGATGCCGATCGTCTTCTGTGCATCGTTGCCGCCGTGACCGAGCGAATACAGACCGGCCGACACCAGTTGCAGGCGCCGGAACCAGTTGTCGACCCGCAGCGGCGAGGCGCGCCGGAAGATCCACGACACCGCGACCATCGCCAGCGACGCGAACACGAAGCCCAGCAGCGGCGACACGAAGATGAAGGCCACGGTCTTGAAGATGCCGCCGCCGATCAGTTCGCCGGCTCCGGCCTTGGCCATCACCGCACCGACGATGCCGCCGATCAGCGCGTGCGACGAACTCGACGGGATGCCGTACCACCAGGTGAGCAGGTTCCACGCCATCGCGCCCACCAGCGCGCCGAACACCACGTAATGGTCGACCACGTCGGGTTCGACGATGCCCCTGCCGACGGTGGACGCCACCTTCAGATGGAACACGAAGATCGCCACGAAGTTGAACAGCGCGGCGAAGGCCACCGCCTGGTGCGGCTTGAGCACGCCGGTGGAGACGACGGTGGCGATCGAGTTGGCGGCGTCGTGGAAGCCGTTCATGAAGTCGAACGCCAGCGCCAGCGCGACCAGCAACACGACCACCCACAGACTGATCTCGACGGCCTGCATCGATCGCCCGCTGCCCGCCGCCGCGCTTCAGGAATTCTCGAGGACCACGCCCTCGATCAGGTTGGCCACGTCGTTGCAGCGGTCGGTGATCGACTCCAGGTTCTCGTACACCGCCTTCAGCTTGATCAACTCGCGGGTCTCGACACCCTCGTCGCGGAACAGGCGCGAGATCGCCGAGCGCATCACGCGGTCGGCGTCGGATTCCAGGCGGTCGATCTCCTCGCAGGTCTTGAGCGCCGCATCGGCCACCGCGGCGTCGCTGATCTTGGGCAGCAGGCTGACGGCGTGCTGCACGCGCTCGCAGCAGCGCACCGAGAGATCGCCCAGGCGGATCACGTCGTCGGTCATCTGCCGCACGTCGTACAGCGACAGCGCCTCGGCGCTGTCTTGCAGCAGGTCGAGCACGTCGTCGAGCGCGTTGATGAGGCCGTGGATCTGCTCGCGATCGATCGGCGTGATGAAGGTCTTGTGCAGCGCGCGGCTGACTTCGGCCGTGATGCGGTCGGCCGCACGCTCGGCGGCGTCGACGTCGGCGGTGTGCTTCTCGCGCAGCGCCGGGTCGGCGTAGTTGCGGATCAGCTCCATGAACGAGCCCGCGCCGCTGGCGATCAGCCGGCTGTGCTCGTCGAACATCTCGAAGAAGTTGCCTTCGCGCGGCAGCAGCTTGCCGAACAGCATGGTGGTCCCCGGTTGGCAGTCGCACCCGCGCGGGCGACCGATCCCCTCGTCAGCCGGCGATTGTAGGCGGCGACAGCAGCGACTCGCGCGGCCCTTCGAACTTCGACAAGCGATCGATCAGCGCCTGCAGATCAGCCGGCCTGCGCAGCGGATCGAAGCGGTCGATGTCCACCATCAGCAGCGGCAATTCGGGTTGCGCATCGAAATGCTCGCCGTAGGCGTCGGCCACCGCGCGCAGGTAGTCGGCCTCGATGCGACGCTCCAGCGCGCGGCCGCGGCGGCGGATGCGCTCGCGCAGCACGACCATCGGAGCGTCGAGCCAGATCACCAGATCGGGCTGCGGCAGCCTGGGCACGACCTGTTCGTGGATCATCGCGTAGAGGCGGTACTCGTCGTCCGACAGCGTCAGGCGCGCGAACAGGCGATCCTTGGCGAGCGTGAAGTCGCTGACCACCAGCGGCGCGAACATGCCCGGCTGGGCCAGGGAGCGCGTCAGCTCGACCCGCTGGAACAGGAAGAAGAGCTGGGTCTGGAAGGCGTAGCGCGGCCCGTCGACGTAGAAGTTCTTCAGGAACGGGTTCTCGTGCGGGCGCTCGAGCAGCAGTTCGGCGCCCAGCGGTGGCGCCAGCAGCGACGCCAGCGTGCTCTTGCCGGCGCCGATCGGGCCTTCGATCGCGATGTGGCGAAAGCGCTTCACGCAGGCGGTTTCAAGGGCGGCAAGCCGGATCCGCGGCACTCATCGGGCCAAGCCGCGCGGGGGCCGAGGCGGCGGATCGGCTGATCGCGCACAGTGTTCAGGCAGTCTGCCAGCGGACCCTGTACCTGTAGCTGCGGCGCGATCTCCAGCAGTGGATGCAGCACGAACGCACGCTGGTGCAATCGTGGATGCGGCAAGCGCAGTGCGGGTGCCTCGCTGGACACATCGCCGTACAGCAGCAGGTCGAGATCGAGCTCGCGCGGCGCATTGCGCGTCGAGCGTTCGCGCCCGAAGCGCGCTTCGATGCGGTGCAGTGCCTCCAGCAGCGCGCCCGCGCCGAGCGCGGTGCGCAGTTCGACCACGGCATTCGCGTAGTCAGGCCCCGGCGCATCGACCGGGGAGCTCGCATACAAGCTCGAGCGCGCGACCACGCGGGTTTCAGGCAGCGCCGCCAGCGCCTCGATGCCGCGCTCCACCTGCTCGCAAGGCCGCCCCAGATTGGCGCCCAGCCCCACATAGGCGGCCACCAGGGCAGCGCTCATGGCGTGGGCGCAGGCGCAGCCGTGGCACCGTCGCCGTCGCGCCGGGCACCGCCGCGGCGTCGGCGGCGGCGCTTCTTGGCGGCGGCAGGCGCGTCGCCCGCAGCGGGTTGGGTCTGGCGGCGGGCGGCCTCGCGAGCCGCCTGCAGCAACGCCTCGCGCTCGTCAGCGTCGCCGAGCGAGAAGTCTTCCCACCAATCGGCGAGCTCGCCGTCGACCTCCTGCGCGTCGGCGCGCAGGCGCAGGAAATCGTAGCCGGCGCGATAACGCGGCTGCGCGATCAGCGCCGCGGCCGAGTTCGCCTGCCGGCGTTCGAACCGCGGCTGCATCATCCAGATCTCGCGCATGTCGGCGGCCAGCCGCCCGTGGCCCGACACGTCGCCGATGCGTGCGTCGAACACCGCGTCGATCGCCTGCTGCAGCGCCGGCGCCGGATGCTCGCCGCGCTGGCGCAACTCGTGCCAGCGCGACTGCACGTCGTGCCACAGCAGGCACGCCAGCAGGAAGCTCGGCGCCACCGCGCGGCCCTCGGCGACGCGGCGGTCGGTGTCGGCCAGCGCCAGCTCGATGAAGCGCTGGCGCAGCGGCGTGCTGCGCTGCTCGTCGAACACCGCGTCGAGCACCGGAAAGACGCCGTGGTCGAGGTGGTACGCCTTGAGCGCCTCGATGCTGGCCAGCGCATGCCCGGTCTGCAGCAGCTTGATCATCTCGTCGAACAGCCGCGACGCGGGCACGTTGGCCAGCAGCGGCACGGCCTGCGCCATCGCGGCGGCAGTCTTCTTCTCGATCGTGAAGCCGAGTTTGGCGGCGAAGCGCACCACGCGCACCAGGCGCACCGGGTCTTCGCGGTAGCGCGTGGCCGGGTCGCCGATCATGCGCAGCACATGGCGCTTGGCGTCGGCGATGCCGCGGTGGAAGTCGACCACGATGTGCGTCTGCGGGTCGTAGTACATCGCGTTGACTGTGAAGTCGCGGCGCGCGGCATCCTCGATCTGCGGGCCCCAGACGTTGTCGCGCAGCACGCGGCCGCTGGCGTCGACGACGTGCGTCTTGCCGGCCAACTCGGCTTTCGACGTGCGCTCGTTGCCCTCGACGGTATCGGCCTCGCTGGCATCGCGATAGGCGCGGAAGGTCGAGACCTCGATCACCTCGTGCTCGCGGCCGCGGCCGAACACCACGTGCACCAGCCGGAAGCGCCGGCCGATCACGAACGCGCGGCGAAACAGCGCCTTCACCTGCTCGGGCGTGGCGTCGGTGGCGACGTCGAAGTCCTTGGGCCGGCGGCCCACCAGCAGATCGCGCACCGCGCCGCCGACGATGTAGGCCTCGTGACCGGCCTGCTTCAGCGTGGCGACGACGCGGATCGCGTGCTCGTCGACCAGCGCCGGGTCGATGCCGTGTTCGCTGGCGGGAACGTCGAGCCGCTTGCCCAGCGGCACTCGCGCGGACTTGCCGAGCAGCTTGTCGAACAGACGCTTGATCATGCGAAGAGATCGAGGATACGCCAGCGTCGCTGGCGCGCCAGGGCCGCCAGAGCCGGGCTCGGGTTGGTGGCCACCGGTTCGCTCACCGCCTCGAGCAACGGCAGATCGTTGAGGCTGTCGCTGTAGCAGACGCTGGCCGCGAAATCCGACAGCCGGCGCCCCTGCGCGGCGAGCCACTGCTCGACGCGCAACAGCTTGCCCTGGCCCAGCGACGGCGTGCCGCGGATGCGGCCGGTGACGTGCCCGCTCGCGTCGCGCTCGAGTTCGGTGGCGATCAACGCATCGACGCCGAAGGCCTTGGCGATCGGCCGCGTGATGAACTCGTTGGTCGAGGTGGCGATCGCCACCAGATCGCCGGCGTCGAGGTGCGAACGCACCAGCGCGCGCGCGCGCGGGTCGATCGCCGGCGTCATTCGCTCGCGCACGAAGCGCTCGAGCGCGGCAGCCTGCGCGGCGGCCGGGCGGTCGCGCCACGGCCGGGTGGCAAAGTCGATGTACTCGACCATGTCGAGCCGGCCGGCCTGGTACTGGCTATAGAAGCGGTCGTTCTCGGCGGCGAACGCGGTGGCGTCGGCCCAGCCGAGCTCGACCATGAACTCGCCGAACGCGTGGTCGGAATCCTTGGCGATCAGTGTGCCGTCGAGGTCGAACAGCGCCAGCTTCAACGGCCACTCCTGTCGCATGGCCGGCGCCAGATCGCCACGGCGCCGCGCGTCTTCGCACCGGTCCTCATGCCCCGGTCGCCTCCTGTTCGAGCAGCATCTTCCTCAGCAGCGGCACCGTGATGCCGCGCTGCTCGGCCAGCGCGAAGCCGTCGAGGCGGTCGAGCAGCGCCATCAGGTGCGACAGGTCGCGCGCGAAGCGCGTCAGCAGATAGTCCATCACCTCGTCGGACAGCAAGATGCCGCGCCGATCGGACTCGCGGCGCAGCACCGCGCGCGCCTGCTCCTCGGGCAGACAGCGCAGCGCGAACACCGGGCCCCAGCCGAAACGGGTGCGCAGATCCTCGCGCACGCCCAGGTCCACCGGCGGCACGCGCGCGGCGGCCACCCACGGCACGCCCAGCGACTGCGCCTCCACCAGCAGCGCGAAGGCGTCGCGCTGCTGCGCCTCGTCGTAGACGTCGCAGGCATCGAACAGCAGCAGCGCGCAGCCGGCGTCGATCGACCACGGCGGTCGCGCCGCCGCATCGAACCAGCCGATGCGCTCGCCGCGCTGCTGGCGCTGGTGCGCCAGCGCGTGCAGCAGGTGCGTCTTGCCGCTGCCTGGCGGGCCCCACACGAACGCCGGCGTCGCGCCGTCGAGTCGCTGCAGGTGCTGCAGCGCCGCCGCGTTGCCGCTGGCGATGAAGGTGTCGAAGCGGGCCGTCGCCGGCGCCACGATCGGCAGGGGGAGCTGCTTCATCGACCCGCGCAGGCACGCACTCAATGCAGGCGCGGCAGGCGGCGCAGTTCGTCGAGCCGCTCGGACATCGCCAGCGCGTCGTCGGCGTCGGGCCGCGCGGCGAGGTAGGCCTCCAGATCGGCGATCGCCGCGTCGACGCGCCCGGCCTCGACCGCCGCCAGCGCGCGGTCGCGCCGCTCGTCCCAGTTGTGCGGCAGCAGGATCACCAACCGCTCCTGCACCGCCAGCCAGCGTTCGCCGTCGCGGCCGCTGCGATGGATCTCCTTGAGGTTGCGCAGCATGCGCGCCAGCACGTCGCGCGGCTGCGCCGCCTGCAGGAACAGCCCGAGCGGTGCCTCGAACTCGCCCACCAGCCCCTGGCGGCGCCGGTACGGCGCCAGGCGCTCGTCGAGCTCCTCGCGCGACAGCGAGCGGCCGTTGAACGGATCGAGCACCACCTCGCCCTGCGGCATGCGCAGCTTGACCAGGAAATGCCCCGGGAACGACACCCCGCGCGCGGTCAGGCCGAGCTGGCCTGCCAGCTCGATGTACAGCAGCGCCAAGGTCAGCGGAATGCCGCGGCGCTGCCGCAGCACGTCGTTGATGAAGCTGTTGCGCCGGTCGTAGTAGTCGTTGACGTTGCCGGCAAAGCCCAGTTCGCGATAGAAGTAGCGGTTCAGCAGGCGCAGCCGCTGCACCGGCGCCGCGTCGGCCGGCAACCGCGCCTTCAGCTTGGCCGCCAGCGCGTCGACCTCCGACAGCACCGCCTGCACGTCGAGCTCGGGGTATTCGTCCTGGGCGATCGAGATCGCCGCCTCGAGCAGCGCGAGGCCCGAATCCTCGGCCACCAGGGCCGCGAAGTACTGCAACGGGGTCGGTGCGCTGAACAGCGTCTTGGGCGTCATGCGTTGGCGGACGCCGACTCCGGCGTCCAACCCCTGCAGTGTAGGGGTTGCCTGCGGGCCGCCGCGGCCACCGCGGCCCGCACGGCGTCACGCGCGACGCATGAATGCGCGCAAACGCACGCCGCACGCAGCCAGCACGCCGAAGTACAACACCGCCACGCCGGCCAGCACCGCGGCCAGCACGCTGGCGCGCCACCACGGCTGCGCCTGGGTGCCGATCCAGTCGAACGCGCGATCGGCCCACCACAGCACGGCGCCGAGCACCACGCAGCCGAGCAGCACCGCGACGCTGAAGCGACCCCAGCCGGCTGCGGGGCGGTACACGCCGTCGCGCATCAGGCCGCGCAGCAGCCACGCCGAATTCACCAGTGCACCCAGGCCGATGCTGAGGGTCAGCGCCGCGTGCGCCAGCCACGGCACCAGCAGCGCGTTGAGCGCCTGCGTGATCACCAGCACGACGATCGCGATGCGCACCGGCGTGCGGATGTCCAGGCGCGCGTAGTAGCCCGGCGCCAGCACCTTGACCGCCACGATGCCCAGCAGCCCGACGCCATACGCGGCAAGGGCAGCGGCGCTCTGCGCGACGTCGTGCGCCGTGAGGTGCCCGTGGTGGAACAGCACCGCGAGCATCGGCTTGGCGAACACCATCAACGCCACCGCGCACGGCAGCGTCAGCAGCAACACCAGCCGCAGGCCCCAGTCGAGCATCGCCGAGTACGCCGCCGGGTCGCCGCGCGCCTGCGCCGACGACAACTGCGGCAGCAACACCACGCCCATCGCCACGCCGAGCAGCGCGGTGGGCAATTCCATCAGCCGGTCGGCCAGGTTGATCCAGGACACCGAGCCCACTGCCAGGTGCGACGCGATCTGGGTATTGATCAGCATCGAGACCTGTGCCACCGACACGCCGAGCACCGCCGGCCCCATCTGACGCAGCACGCTGCGCACGCCCGACTGGCGCATCGCGGCGGCGATCGACGCCGGCAGCCAGCCCAGCCGCGGCAGGTAGCCGATCGCCCTGAGCGCCGGCAACTGGATCGCCAACTGCAAGACGCCGCCGAGCACGGTGCCGCAGGCCACGGCGTAGATCGGTTCGATGCCGTGGGCAGCGAACCACGGCGCGCCCCACAGCGTGGCGGCGATCACCGCCAGGTTCAGCAGCACCGGCGTCACCGCCGGCAGCGCAAAGCGCCGCCAGGTGTTGAGGATGCCGGCGGCGAGCGACACCATCGACACCAGCGCGATGTACGGAAACATCACGCGCGTCATCCACACCGCGTCGTCGAAGCGCTCGAGCCCCGAGGCGACCAACCACACCACCACCGGCGCCGCCGCCACGCCGACCACCACGGTGGCCAGCAGGCTCCACCACAGCACGGTGGCCACCGAGTCGACCAGTTGGTGGGTCGCGCCGTCGCCGTCGCGCTCGCGCGTGGTGGCCAGGATCGGCACGAACGCCTGCGCGAACGCGCCCTCTGCGAACAGCCGGCGCAGCAGGTTGGGGATCCGCCAGGCGACGAAGAACGCGTCGGTCAGCGCGCTGGCGCCGAACGCGCTGGCGATCAGCGCCTCACGAACCAGCCCGGTGATGCGCGAGGCCAGCGTCAGGACCGAGACGGTGGATGCGGCCTTGAGCAGGTTCATCGGGCGCGCGGATTATAGGCAGCGCCCCTGCGCGCGCCGCCGATCGTGCGGCGCGCCGGTGTATACTGCACGGCTTCGCGTGCGCAGCCCTCTCGGGCTGCATCGGCGCACCCCCTGCAGCACCACCATGGCCACTGCCAGCAAAGCCAAGAAGAAGACCGTCCGCCTCGCCTCGGGCCGCAAGCGCGCGCGCCAGAACGCCAAGCTCAACGCCCACAACACGGCGCTGCGCTCGCGCTTTCGCAGTGTGATCAAGGCGGTGCAGAAGGCGGTGAGCGGCGGCGACAAGGCCAAGGCCACCGAGCTGTTCAAGAGCGCGCAGCCGATCATCGACTCGGTGGCCGACAAGGGCGTCTTCCACAAGAACAAGGCTGCCCGCCACAAGAGCCGGCTGGCCGCCCGGCTGAAGGCGTTGGCCGCCTGAAGCGGCGAGCGCCGACCTGACGAGGGCCTGCCGATGCAGGCCCTCTTGCTTGGGGATCAGCCCAGTTGCTGCGGCGCGACCGCCGGCGCCCGCCGGCCCAGGTCTGCATGACGTTTCGGCATGCATCCTGCGCTTTGCGTGTCGCTCGGCAGCGCAGCACGGTACGCCGACACCCTCGCCGATAGAATCGATCGCGCCACCCGCGTGATCGCGGTGGCGCGCCGCCCCTCGAACAGCCTGGAGTCGCGTCATGCCCGCCGTCTCGCACCTGATGAACACCTACGGTCGCCTGCCGTTCGCGCTGTCGCACGGCTTGGGCTGCCGCGTGTGGGACACCGAGGGCCGCGAGTACCTCGACGCGCTGGCCGGCATCGCCGTCAACACGCTCGGCCACGGCCACCCGAAGCTGGTGCCGGCGCTGCAGGAGCAGGTGGCCAGGCTGATCCACTGCTCCAACTACTACCAGATGCCGCTGCAGGAGCAACTCGCCGCCGCGCTGTGCGAGGTGTCGGGGTTGTCGGCCGCGTTCTTCTGCAACAGCGGCATGGAAGCCAACGAAGGCGCGATCAAGATCGCGCGCAAGTTCGGCCACGACCGCGGCATCGAGCGGCCCGAGATCATCGTCTACGAAAAGGCCTTCCACGGCCGCTCGATCGCCACGCTGTCGGCCACCGGCAACCCCAAGGTGCAGAAGGGCTTCGAACCGCTGGTCGAGGGTTTCGTGCGGGTGCCGCTGAACGACATCGGCGCGGTGCGCGAGGTGGCACGCACCAACCCCAACGTGGTGGCGGTGTTCCTCGAGGTGATCCAGGGCGAAGGCGGCATCAACCCGACGCGCGCCGAGTACCTGCGCGAACTGCGCACGCTGTGCGACGAGAAGAACTGGCTGCTGATGCTCGACGAGGTGCAGTGCGGCATGGGCCGCACCGGCAAGTGGTTCGCGCACCAGTGGGCCGGCATCGTGCCCGACGTGATGCCGATGGCCAAGGGCCTCGCCTCGGGCGTGCCGGTGGGCGCCATCGTCGTCGGCTCGCGCGCGAAGGACGTGTTCGGCCCCGGCAACCACGGCACCACCTTCGGCGGCAACCCGCTGGCGATGCGCGCGGGCATCGAGACGATGCGCATCGTCGCCGAGGACAAGCTGATCGACAACGCAGCCGCGGTTGGCGCGCGCATCAGGAGCGGCCTCGAGCGCGAGTGGGTCGGCCTCGAAGGCGTGGTCGAGATCCGCGGTCAGGGTCTGATGCTCGGCATCGAGCTCGACCGGCCATGCGGCGCGCTGCTGCAGCGTGCAGCCGACGCGGGGCTCTTGATCAGCGTCACCGCCGACAACGTGATCCGCCTGCTGCCGCCGCTGATCATGACCGGCGCCGAGGGCGACGCGGTGGTGCGCATCCTGGCGCCGCTGGTGCGCGGGTTCCTGGCCGGCCGGTGAAGCGGTGGTGATGAAGCCGGAGCATGAAGCCGGGTGATCGCCTGATGAAGCACTACCTGCAGTTCAAGGACTTGCGGGCCGAGGAGTACGCCTACCTCTTCGAGCGCACGCGCATCATCAAGACGCGCTTCAAGAACTACGAACGCTACCAGCCGCTGGCCGACCGCACGCTGGCGATGATCTTCGAGAAGGCGAGCACGCGCACGCGCGTCAGCTTCGAGGCCGGCATGTACCAGATGGGCGGCTCGGTGGTGCACCTCACCGCCGGCGACAGCCAGTTCGGCCGCGACGAGCCGGTGGAAGACGCCGCCCGCGTGATCAGCCGCATGGTCGACCTGGTGATGATCCGCACCTTCGAGCAGACCAAGATCGAGCGCTTCGCGGCGCACTCGCGGGTGCCGGTGATCAACGGCCTGACCAACGAGTACCACCCGTGCCAGATCCTGGCCGACGTGTTCACCTTCATCGAACAGCGCGGCAGCATCGCCGGCAAGGTGGTGGCCTGGGTCGGCGACGGCAACAACATGGCCAACACCTGGGTGCAGGCGGCCGACATCCTGGGCTTCACGCTGCACGTGAGCACGCCGCGCGGCTACGAGATCGACCCCGCGCTGGCCGGCGTCGCCAACCCCGCCTGCGTCAAGACCTTCAAGAGCCCGTTCGCCGCCTGCGAAGGCGCGCACCTCGTGACCACCGACGTCTGGACCAGCATGGGCTACGAGGCCGAGAACGAGGCGCGCCGCAAGGCGTTCGCCGACTGGTGCGTCGACCCGCAGATGATGCAGCTCGCGCAGCGCGACGCCCTGTTCATGCACTGCCTGCCCGCGCACCGCGGCGAAGAGGTGGCCGCCGAAGTGATCGACGGCAAGCAGTCGGTGGTGTGGGACGAGGCCGAGAATCGGTTGCACGTGCAGAAGGCGCTGATGGAGTACCTGCTGCTCGGGCGCATCGGCTGATCCACCTCGCCGACCCAATGCATGGCGTTCACCTGACGGCCGATCTGAGCGGCTGCCGCGACCCTGCCAATCTGTTGCGCGACGGCGCCGCCCTGGCTGCCCTGTGCGAGCAATCGGCGCGCGATGCCGGCCTGCGCGTGGTGGCGCGCCAGTTCCATGCCTTCGCGCCCGACGGCGACGGCGGGCACACCGGCGTGCTGCTGCTGGCCGAGTCGCACCTGGCGGTGCACACCTGGCCCGAGCTGCGCGCGGTGACGCTCGACGTCTTCGTGTGCAACCGGGCCAGCGACAACACGGCCAAGGCGCAGGCGCTGCTCGATGCGCTGGTGGCGCGATTCGAGGCCGCGCGTGTCGCGCGCCAGCGACTCCAGCGCGCCCTGGTCCCGTGAAGACTGCGCTCGTCACCGACCTGCACGCCAACCGCGAGGCCGTCGAGGCAGTGCTGGCGCATGCGCGCGACCAGGGCGTTCAGCAGTGGGCGTTCCTCGGCGACTTCGTCGGCTACGGCGCCGACCCGGCGTGGGTGGTCGACCTGATCCGCGAGCATGCGGCCGGCGGCTCGGTGGCCGTGCAGGGCAACCACGACCTGGCCACCGTGCTCGGCGCCAACCCGATGATGCGCATCGAAGCGCGCGCAGTGATCGAGTGGACGCGCGCGCAGCTCGACGAAGCACAGCTCGAATTCCTGCGCGCGCTGCCTTTGAGCCAGCGCCGAGACGACCACCTCTACGTGCACGCCAACGCCTACGCGCCCGACCAGTGGGACTACCTGATCAACGCCAACCTGGCGCTGCGCAGCATGCTGGCCACCGAGTGCCGCTACACCTTCTGCGGCCATCTGCACGAGCAACGCCTGTTCCACGCCGGCGCCGCCGGCCGCGCCGGCGAGTACCTGCCCAAGCCCGGCGCACCGATCCTGCTGCGCGACGATCGCCAGTGGCTGGTGATCCCCGGCTCGTCGGGCCAGCCGCGCGACGGCAACCCGGCCGCCGCGTACGCGGTGTTCGACCGCGTCGAGAACAGCATCACCTACCACCGCGTGCCGTACGACCACGGCACCGCAGCCGACAAGATCCGCGCCGCCGGGCTGCCGCTGCGGCTGGCGGCGCGGCTGCTGACGGGGCACTGATCGAGCGCTGAAGAATTGCTGCGCAATTCTTCAGCGAGTCGAGTCAGTGGGGCCTGGCCCGGCGGAGCCGGATCCAGGCCCCAAGTGCGACTGCGCTGCGTGTTACTGCGCGCAGTCATGAAAGCGGGCGGCACAGCCGCCCGCTCATCGAACCGCTGAGCAATCGCGCAGCGATTTCTCAGCGCTCGCGCAACCGAAACCGCTGCAGCTTGCCGGTCTCAGTGCGCGGCAGTTCGCTGCGGAACTCGATCGCACGCGGGTACTTGTACGGCGCGATCGTCTGCTTGACGAAATCCTGCAGCGCCTTGACCAGCGCGTCGTCGCCGCGCTGGCCGGGCTTCGGGACGACGAAGGCCTTGACGATCATGCCGCGCTGCTCGTCGGCGGCGCCGATCACCGCGCACTCGGCCACCGCCGGGTGCAGCATCAGCGCGGCTTCGACCTCGGGGCCCGCGATGTTGTAGCCGCCGGTGATGATCATGTCGTCGGTGCGCGCCTGGAACTCGAACTGGCCGTCGTCGCCGACGCGGTAGGCGTCGCCGGTGAGGTTCCAGCCGTTGCGCACGTACGTGGTCTGCCGCTCGTCGGCCAGGTAGCGGCAGCCGGTGGGGCCCTTCACCGCGAGGCGGCCGACCTGGCCGCGCGGCACCTCGCGGCCCTGCTCGTCGAGCAGGCACGCCTTGAATCCGGGCACCGGCACGCCGGTGGCACCGCCGCGCGCCTGGCTCTCGGTGGCCGAGATGAAGATGTGCAGCAGCTCGGTCGAGCCGATGCCGTCGATCATCTCGATGCCGGTGGTCTCGCGCCACAGCGTGCGCGTGGCCGCCGGCAGCGCCTCGCCGGCCGACACGCACTTGCGCAGGCTCGACAGATCGTGCGCGGCGCCTTGCTGGATCAGCGCCGCCATCGCGCGGTACGAGGTCGGCGCGGTGAAGCACACGCTGGCGCGCCAGCGCGCGATCGCCGGCAGCAGCGCATCGGGGGTGGCCTTCTCGAGCAGCACCGTGCTGGCGCCGATCGCCAGCGGGAACAGCAGCAGCCCGCCGAGGCCGAAGGTGAACGCCAGCGGCGGGCTGCCGATGAAGCGGTCGGACGCCTGCGCGCGCAGCACGTGCCGCGGCCAGCCCGCGCAGGCGGCCATCACGTCGCGGTGGAAGTGCATCGTGCCCTTGGGCTGCCCGGTGGTGCCCGACGTGAAGGCGATCAGGCAGACGTCGTCGAGCGCGGTATCCACCGCGTCGAAGCGCGGGCTCTTGCTTGCCGCGCGCGCCTCGAGTCCGCCGGCCGAGGTGTCGTGGAACAGCGCCAATTGACGCAAGGTCGGGCACTGCGGCACTGCGGCTTGCATCTCGTCGACCAGCCGCGCATCGCAAAGCGCGTGCGTGACCTGCGCCTTGTGCACGATCGTCGTCAGCTCGCGCGCGCGCAGCAGCGGCATGGTGCCCACCGCGATGCCACCGGCCTTGACGACGCCGAACCAGCAGGCCGCCAGCATCGGCGAATTGGCGCCGCGCAGCAGCACACGGTTGCCGCTGACCAGCCCCATGTCCTCCACCAGCACGCGGGCGATGCGATTGGCCTGCGCCTGCAGATCGGCGTAGGTCCAGCGCACGCCCTCGCCGAGCACGCACTCGCGTTCGCTGAAGCCGCGCTCGACAGCGCGGTCGAGCAGCTCGACCGCGCAATTCAGACGTGGCGCGAACTGCAGCTCGGGCAGATCGAACAGGAACTCCGGCCACAGCTCGGGCGGCGGCAGGTTGTCGCGGGCGAAGGTATCGACGTGTCCGCTCGGAATCATGCGCGTCCTCTGGGTGGGTGCGGCAACTGTACCGCCGCCGCGGCGGCCCCGTATCATCGAGCGCATGGCCGACGCGTTGTGGGACATCTCGCCGCCGCTGCACGAGGGTGCGCCGGTGTTCCCGGGCGACACGCCGTACCGCCAGCGCTGGCAGGCGACGATCGGCGGCGATTGCCCGGTCAACGTCAGCGCGATCGAGCTGTCGCCGCACGTCGGCGCGCACGCCGATGCGCCGCTGCACTACGACCGCACCGGCGCGGCGGTCGGTACGCTGCCGCTGGCCCCGTACCTGGGCCCGTGCCGCGTCATCCACGCCATCGGCTGCGGGCCGTTGATCGAGTGGCGCCACCTCGAGCATGCGCTGGCCGATCTGCCGCCGCGCGTGCTGGTGCGCACCTACGAGCGCTCGCCGCTCGATCGCTTCGACAGCGCGCTGTCGGCCTACGCCGCCGACACCATCGAGCGGCTGGCGGCGCGCGGCGTCGTGCTGGTGGGCATCGACACCGCGAGCATCGACCCGGCGGCGAGCAAGTCGCTGCCGAGCCACCAGGCGGTGCGCCGGCTGGGGCTGCGCGTGCTCGAGAACCTGGTGCTCGACGAGGTTCCCGCGGGCGACTACGAGCTGATCGCGCTGCCGCTGAAGCTGATGCACGCCGACGCATCGCCGGTGCGCGCGGTGCTGCGCTCGCTGTCCAGATGAAACCGTCGCCTGTCAACAAACCCCCGGGGCTCCCATGAACGCATCCCGCAATGCCGGTTCGCCGCCGACACGCGAGCAGTTCGCCGCGCTCGACGCGGCCGACCCTCTGGCGCCGCTGCGCCAGTTGTTCGAGTTGCCGCCTGAAGTGATCTACCTCGACGGCAATTCGCTGGGCGCGCTGCCCAAGGCCGCCGGCGACCGCGTGCAGCGCACGCTGCGCGACGAGTGGGGACGCGGCCTGATCACGAGCTGGAACCACGCCGGCTGGATCGATCTGCCGCGGCGCGTGGGCGACAAGATCGCGCGGCTCGTCGGCGCCGCACCGGGCGAGCTGCTGGTGGCCGACTCGACGTCGATCAACCTGTTCAAGGTGCTGTGGGCGGCGCTGGCGCTGCAGCGTCAGGCCGCGCCGCAGCGCCGCACGATCGTCAGCGAGCGCAGCAACTTTCCGACCGACCTCTACATCGCGCAGTCGCTGGCCGCCGCGCACGGCTGCGAGCTGCGTGCGGTCGACACCGAGCAGATCGCCGCGGCACTCGACGACAGCGTGGCCGTGCTGATGCTCACTCACGTCAACTACCGCACCGGCCGCATGCACGACATGGCCGCGCTCACCGCGGCCGCGCACGCCGCCGGCGCGCTGACGGTGTGGGACCTCGCGCATTCGGCCGGCGCCGTGCCGGTGGACCTGAACGGCGCGCAGGCCGACTTCGCGATCGGCTGCGGCTACAAATACCTCAACGGCGGCCCCGGGGCGCCGGCGTTCGTGTGGGTGCATGCGCGGCACGCCGCGCACTTCGAGCAGCCGCTCACCGGCTGGATGGGGCACGCGGCGCCGTTCGAGTTCGGTCCGGAGTACCGGCCGGCCGCCGGCATCACGCGCGCGCTGTGCGGCACCCCGCCGGTGCTGTCGATGGCCGCGCTCGACGCCGGCGTCGACACGGTGCTGGCCGCCGAGCCGTACGGCGGCCTGCGCGCGCTGCGCGAGAAGTCGCTCGCGCTGACGCGCTGCTTCGCCGATCTGGTCGATGCGCGCTGCGCCGGCGACGGCTTCATCGTGGTGTCGCCGCGCATCGATGCGCAGCGCGGCAGCCAGGTGTGCCTCGCGCGCGGCGACGGCGCCTACGCGATCGTGCAGGCGCTGATCGCCCGCGGCGTGATCGGCGACTTCCGCGCCGGCGGCCTCGGGCTGCCCGACATCCTGCGCTTCGGCTTCACGCCGCTTTACTTGCGGTTCGTCGACGTGTGGGATGCCGTCGAGCACCTGCAGCAGGTGATGCGCAACGAAGAGTGGAAGCAGCCGCGCTTCAATCAGCGGCACGCGGTGACCTGATGCGCAACAGCGCACGCGCCGCTGCGCGGCGCATCGCCCTGCAGCGCGCTGCCACGAAAAGCGCCGCCTAGAATCGCGTCATCGCGGCCGCACGGCCGCCACGGGTGGTGCAGCATGGACAGCCGAATCAGCGTGCAACGCGAGCGCATCGAGCGGGTCCGCGAGGCGCTGGCGCAGCACGGCGCGCAGGCGCTGCTGGTGCCTTCGGCCGACCCGCATCTGTCGGAGTACCTGCCGGCGCGTTGGCAGGGTCGGCAGTGGCTGTCGGGCTTCAGCGGATCGATGGGCACGCTGGTGGTCACGCTCGAGCGCGCTGCGCTGTTCGCCGACAGCCGCTACTGGGGCCAGGCCGAACGCGAGCTCGCCGGCAGCGGCGTCGAGCTGGAGAAGATCCCCAGCGGCAGCTCGACGCTGCACATCGAATGGATCGTGCGCCAGCTGGCCCGCGGCCAGACACTGATGGTCGACGGCGAGGTGCTCGGGCTGGCCGCCGCCCACGCCCTGCGAAACGCGCTCGACAAGGCCGGCATCGCGCTGCGCACCGACACCGACCTGCTGGCACAGGCCTGGCCGCAGCGCCCGGCGATGCCGCTGCGCGCGGTCTACGAACACCTGCCGCCGCAGGCGGTGCAGACGCGCGTGCAGCGCCTGGCCCACGTGCGCGAGGCCATGGCGCGCCACGGCGCGACGCATCACTTCGTCTCCAGCGTCGACGACATCGCGTGGATCACCAACCTGCGCGGCAGCGACGTCGAATACAACCCGGTGTTCCTGGCGCACCTGCTGATCGATGGCGAGCGTGCCACGCTGTTCGTCGGCGCCGGCAAGATCGACGCCGCGCTGGCGGCGCGGCTGCATCACGACGGCATCGTGCTGGCCGACTACGGCGCTGCGCCCGAGGCGCTGCGCACCCTGCCCGCCGCTGCCGTGGTGCTGGTCGACCCGCGCCGCGTCACGCACGGTTTTCGCCAGCGCGTGCCCGAGAGCGTGCGGGTGGTCGAGGCGATCAATCCGAGCACGCTCGCCAAGAGCCGCAAGAGCGAACCCGAGGCGCAGTTCGTGCGCGAGGCGATGGCGCGCGACGGCGCCGCGATGTGTGCGTTCTACGCCTGGTTCGAGGCTGCGCTGGCGCGCGGCGAGCGCATCACCGAGCTGACGATCGACGAGCGGCTGAGCGAGCAGCGCGCCAGGCAGCCGGGCTTCGTCGGCCTGAGCTTCTCGACCATCGCCGGCTTCAATGCCAACGGCGCGCTGCCGCACTACCGTGCGACGCCGGCGTCGCACGCGACGATCGCCGGCGACGGCCTGCTGCTGATCGACTCGGGCGCGCAGTACGTCGGCGGCACCACCGACATCACGCGCGTGTGGTCGATCGGCCGCCTCGGCGAGGCGCAGCGGCGCGACTGCACGCGGGTGCTCGAGGCGATGATGACGCTGTCGCGCGCGCGCTTGCCGCGCGGCACGCTGTCGCCGATGATCGACGCCATCGCGCGCGCGCCGCTGTGGGCGCACGGCCTCGACTACGGCCACGGCACCGGGCACGGTGTGGGCTACTTCCTCAACGTGCACGAGGGCCCGCAGACCTTCAGCCAGGCGGTGCCCGAGCCGCAGATGGCGCTGCAGCCCGGCATGATCACCTCGATCGAGCCCGGCGTGTACCGGCCCGGCCAGTGGGGCGTGCGCATCGAGAACCTGGTGCTGACGGTGCCGGTGGACACGCCCGAACACGGCGCCTTCGGCGAGATGCTCGAATTCGAGACGCTGACGCTGTGCCCGATCGACACGCGCTGCATCGATGCCTCGCTGCTGCGCGCCGACCAGATCGCCTGGCTCGACCGCTACCACGCCAGCGTGCGCGCTCGCCTGCTGCCGCTGGTCGACGGCGACGCCCGTGACTGGCTGCTGAAGCGCACCGAGCCGTTGGCCGGTTGAACGAGCCCGGGGCGACATGACCAGCGGCGCGCCCTGCGCCATCGGTGTCGACGTCGGCGGCACCAAGATCGAGGCGATCGTGCTCGACGCCGCGGGCCAGGAGCGCTGGCGCGAGCGCGTCGCCTCGCCGCGCGGCGACTACGACGCCTCGCTGCAGGCGATCGCCGCGCTGGTGGCGCGGGCCCGCCAGGCCGCCGGCGGCGCGCGGTGCACGATCGGCATCGGCGCACCCGGCAACGTCACCGCGCGCGGCGTGATGAAGAACGGCAACTCCACGCAGCTCAACGGCCGGCCGCTGCCGCGCGACCTCGAGGCGCTGCTGGGTCAGCCGGTGCGCCTGACCAACGACGCCAACTGCCTCGCGCTGTCGGAAGCCACCGACGGCGCCGGCGCGGGCGCCGAGGTGGTGTTCGCCGCCATCCTCGGCACCGGCACCGGGGCCGGCATCGCGGTGCGCGGCCGCGTGCTCAACGGGCCCAACGGGCTGGCCGGCGAATGGGGCCACAACCCGCTGCCGTGGGCCGACCCCGGCGAATTGCAAATCGCTTGCTTCTGCGGCCAGCGCGGCTGCATCGAGACGCTGGTCAGCGGCACCGGCCTGGCGCGCGACCACGCACACGTCAGCGGCGGCACCTTGCGCGCCGAGGAGGTCGTGGAGCGCGCCGCGCAGGGCGACGCCGCCTGCGAAGCGACGATGCGACGCTGGGAGTCGCGGCTCGCGCGCGCGCTGGCGCACGTGATCAACCTGCTCGACCCCGACGTCATCGTGATCGGCGGCGGGCTGTCGCGCGTCGAGCGGCTGTACGCCAACGTGCCGCCGCTGCTGCCGCGCTGGGTGTTCGCCGGCGGCGTGCGCGACGAGCCGGTGCGCACGCGCATCGTGCCCAGCGCGCACGGCGATTCGTCGGGCGTGCGCGGCGCGGCGTGGTTGTGGCGCGAGTGACCGCGCCGCGAACCGCACCCGGTTGACGCCAGCGGGGCTGGCGCAATCGGCGGCCGCGGAACTCGGCGCCGAGGCGACAATCGAACCCTGCCTGTCGGCATCGAACACGGCCGGCTCGTCCGATGCCGCTGGCGCGCGCTCGACGGCCACCGCACCGAAACATGCAGTGGTCGCACGAGTGGCTCAACAGCCTGGTCTGGATCGCGAAGGCGTCGCTGGTCTCGGCCGTCGGCCTGGCGATCGTCACCGCCGCGCTCAGCCACTTCACGCGCTGGGGCCGCCAGTTCAGGCAACTCGCCTGGCCCTACCTGACGCCGCGGCGCAGCTGGCGGCCGCTCGCCACGGTGGCCGCGATCCTGGTGCTGGCGATCGCCGGGGTGCGCATGAACGTGTTGTTCTCGTTCTGGAACAACGGCTTCTTCGACAGCATGCAGGCGCTCGATGCGAACCGCTTCTGGTTCTTCATGCGGCTGTTCGCGCTGCTGGCGACGATCCACGTCGTGCGCGTGCTGGTGGCGTACCTGGTCGCGCAGGCGTTCGAGATCCACTGGCGCACCTGGATGAACGACCGCCTGATGGACGACTGGCTGGCCGGCAGCGCGTACTACCGCACCGCCTTCGTCGCCGCCGCGGGCGACAACCCCGACCAGCGCATCCAGGTCGACATCACCAGCTTCGTCGGCACGTCGCGCGCGCTGGCGATGGGCGCGGTCGACGCGGCGGTGACGCTGGTGTCGTTCAGCGCCATCCTGTGGGCCCTGTCGGGGCCACTGTCGATCGGCAGCTACGAGCTGCCGCGGGCGATGGTGTTCATCGTCTACCTCTACGTGATCGTCGCCAGCGTGATCGCGTTCCGGCTCGGCCGGCCGCTGATCCGGCTCAACTTCATGAACGAGAAGCTCAGCGCCGACTTCCGCTACGCGCTGATCCGGGTGCGCGAGTACGCCGAGAACATCGCCTTCTACCGCGGCGAAGGCGTCGAGCGCCGCGGTCTGGCGCAGCGCTTCGCCTCGCTGATCTCCAACCTGTGGGCGATCGTCTTTCGCAGCATGAAGTTCGACGGCTTCAACTTCGCGATCAACCAGATGGCGGTGGTGTTCCCGACGCTGCTGCAGGCGCAGCGCTTCTTCAGCGGCGCGATCAAGCTCGGCGACGTCACCCAGACCAGCCAGGCGTTCGATCAGGTGCAGAGCGCGCTGTCGTTCTTCCGCCTGTCGTACGACAGCTTCGCGCAGTACCGCGCGGTGCTCGACCGCCTGACCGGCTTCGTCGCCGCCAACGACGCGGCGCGCGCCCTGCCGACCGCGGCCTTCCGCGAAACGGCCGATACGCTGGCGATCAGCGGCCTGCAGGTGCAGCGGCCCGACGGTACGCCGCTGGTGCGCGACCTCGCGCTGAAGCTGCGCCCCGGCGACGCGCTGCTGGTGCAGGGGCCCTCGGGCGTCGGCAAGACGACGCTGCTGCGCGCCCTGGCGGGTTTGTGGCCGTACGTGAGCGGCAGCGTCGATCGGCCGGGCGCCGGCGACTCGCTGTTCCTGCCGCAGCGGCCCTACCTGCCGCTGGGCAGCCTGCGCGACGCGCTGGCGTACCCGTCGGCGCACGTCGACGACGCGCGGCTGCACGACGCGCTGCAGCGGGTGCAGCTCGCGCACCTGGCCGAGCGCCCCGACGAGTCGGCCGACTGGTCGCGCATCCTGTCGCTGGGCGAGCAGCAGCGCCTGGCGTTCGCGCGCGTGCTGCTGCAGCGGCCGCGGCTGGCGTTTCTCGACGAAGCCACCTCGGCCACCGACGAGGGGCTGGAGCATTCGCTGTACCAGCTCATCCGCCGCGAACTGCCGCAGTGCATGCTGGTGAGCGTGGGGCACCGCAGCACGCTGAACGCCTTTCACACCCAGCGGCTGCAGTTGCAGGCCGATGGGCGCTGGCAGCTGATGCCGATCGGCGGCCGCAGCGCCTCGGGCGAGGCGGCGCTGGCGGCGTCCGGCTGAATCGCCCAGGTCAGCTGCCCGCTCGCCGGCGCTTGCGGA
>JABTUC010000011.1 GCA_015075545.1 Ideonella sp.
CGCACGTGCGCGCAACGCCGCACCGCGGCGTGCGGCGTCGGCCTCGATCGCGAACGGATGCACGCCGAGCATGGTGGGCGGCATTCTTCGCGCGCCGACCTGTGCCTGACAAGCAGAAAATATTCTGCTTGTCTCATCGCTTTCTTCGATGACCATTCGCGGTGCGCGCGCGGCTGCGCGCCGCCGGGGTCGCCCCGACGAGCTGCTCCACCAGCATCGGATGCGCGGGCGAAGCCGGGTCGTCGCGCCACGACAGATGGATCGGCAGCGGCGGCAGCTCGACCTCGCTGCCCAGCAGCTTCAGCGGCGCGCGTCGGGCCAGGCGCTCGACCACCGCGCACGGCAGCGTCGCGATGCCCAGACCATCCTCCACCAGCTGCGCCATGGCGCTGATCGACGACAGGCTGTGCACGCGCGGGGCGACGCCGGCGCGGTTAAGCCAATCGAGCAGTGCCAGATGCGGCTGCGAGCCGCGCTGGAAGGTGATCAGCTCGTGCCGCGCCAGGTCGGCCGCCCTCCAACGACCGCGCTTGCGGTGGCGCGCGGTGTGGCCGGCGAAGGCCATCGGCATCGGCTGCAGCGCGCGCGTGCGCACGCCGGCGCCGGCGGCCGGCAATGCGGCCAGCGCCACGTCGAGGGCGCCGCGCGCGAGCTGATCCACCAGCACGGGCGAGGTCTCGACCGTCAACTCCAAGGCCAGCGCCGGGTGCGCGGCGCGCAGGCGATGCACGCCCTCCATAAGCCACGAGTGCAGCACCGACTCGATGGCGCCGACGCGCAGCACCACCGGGCGCGCCGCGCCCCCGCCCAGCTCGGCCTTCACCTCGCGCTGCAGATTCAGCATCTGCTCGGCATAGACGAAGAAGCGTCGGCCCGCCACGGTGACGCGAAAGCCCTTGCGGTCGCGCCGGTCGACGAGCGCCGTGCCGAGCTCGGCCTCCAGCGCGGCGACGCGCGCCGACACCGCCGACTGCGTCAGGTGCAGCTTGTCGGCCGCGCGCGTCACGCTCTCCAGCGTGACGACCCAGTAGAACGCCTCGACGAAGCGCAGGTTCACGCTCGGACCTCGCCCTGCCGCCCGAAGGAGCCCGCCCCCCCACGGGGAGCCGCGAGCGCAGCGAGCCAGGGGGTCACAATGCCCGCCAGCGCTCGTGCAGCACGCTGATGATGTGGTGCACGGGCCGCCGCGTGGCGCGCGCCACCGCCTTCGCATACGGCGGCATGTTGGTGCATTCGAGCACGATCTCGCGCACCGCCGGCCAGCGCGCCGCGAGGCGCTGCCCGGCCTCGACCACGTCGGCCTCGGCCTGCTGCGCGTCGATGTGCGGCAAGTCCTCGAGCAGCGCGCGCTGCAGGTGGCAGCCCGGCGCCAGGCCCACCACCGGCACGGTGGCATCGGCGCCGGCGGCATGCAGATGGCGCGCGCCGAGCGAGAGCGCGTCAACGGTGATCACGCCGGGCACCGACAACTGCGGCAGCGCGAGCAGGCTCGAGGTCCACACCGGCACCGGCAGGGCAGCCTGCAGCGCGGCCTGGAACTCGATCAGGAAGCCGCAACTGGTGGTGATCGCCGCGGCGCCCTCGCCCACCAGCGCGCGTGCGGCGTCGACGAACGGCTGCAGCAGCGCCGGATCGCCCTCGCGCACCACCCGCTGCGGCGACGCGCCGGCCACCACGCGGTGGCGCACCGGGACGGCGAAGCTCGCCGGGTTGCCGACGTCGCCCACCACGCGCGGAAACCGCGTGTCGAGCATCAGCACGCCGAGAAACGGCGCCTCGCGGCCGGCAGGGCTCACGGGCGCCGGCCCTCCGGGGAAGCACGGTGCCGGCGTGCCCGGGCACCGCCTATGCTTGCGGGCTCGTTTTCCATCGAACGGAAGTGTCCATGAAATCGTCGCTTCGCCTCGCCTCGATCGCCGCCTTCGCGCTGGCCGCTGCGCCCGCACTGGCGCAGACCAAGTGGGATCTGCCCGCCGCCTACCCGGCCACCAACTTCCACACCGAGAACCTGGTGCAGTTCGCCAACGACGTCGACAAGGCCTCGGGCGGCAAGCTCAAGATCACGGTGCACCCGGGTGCCTCGCTGTTCAAGGCACCCGAGATCAAGCGCGCGGTGCAAGGCGGCCAGGCGCAGATCGGCGAGATCCTGATGGTCAACTTCCAGAACGAGTGGCCGATCTACGGCGCCGACGGCCTGCCGTTCCTGGCCGACAGCTACGACGAGGCAGTCAAGCTGTGGCGCGTGCAGAAGCCGATGGTCGAGAAGAAGCTCGCCGAGCAGGGCATGATGGCGCTGTACGCGGTGCCGTGGCCGCCGCAGGGCATCTACTCGAAGAAGCCGCTCAATTCGGCGGCCGACCTCAAGGGCATCAAGTGGCGCGCCTACAGCCCGGCCACCAGCCGCATCGCCGAGCTGGTGGGCGCGCAGCCGGTCACCGTGCAGGCGGCCGAGGTCAGCCAGGCGTTTGCCACCGGCGTGGCCGAGAGCATGATGAGCAGCGGCTCCACCGGCTGGGACGCCAAGCTGTACGAGCACGTGAAGTACTGGTACGACACGCAGGCCTGGCTGCCGAAGAACCTGGTGCTCGTCAACAAGGCCGCGTTCGACGCGCTCGATGCGGCCACCAGGCAGGCGGTGCTCAAGGCCGCCGCCGACGCCGAGGTGCGCGGCCTGGCCATGAGCAAGAAGGCCAACACCGATTCGCTCGACAAGCTCAAGGCCAACGGCATGCAGATCCTGCCGCCGCCGCCGCAGCTCAAGGCCGACATGAAGAAGGTCGGCGACACCATGCTCAAGGAGTGGGTCGACAAGGCCGGCCCCGAGGGCAAGCAACTCATCGACGCCTACCGCAAGTAGCCGCGCACCGCCGAGCGTGCGCAGGCTCCTCGACGGGCTGTACGACGCGGCCGCCTGGCTGGCGGCCGCATGCATGGTCGGCCTGCTGGCGATGGTGCTGCTGTCGATCGTCAGCCGGTTGCTGCGCTTCCAGGCGCCCGGCACCGACTCCTATGCCGGCTACCTGATGGCCGCCAGCGGCTTTCTCGCGCTGGCGCACACGCTCAAGCGCGGCGAGCACATCCGCGTGACGCTGCTGCTGTCGGCGCTGAAGGGGCGCGCGCACCGCGCGCTCGAGCTGTGGGCGTTGGCCGCCGGCACGCTGCTGGCGGCACTGTTCGCGTACTACAGCTGCAAGCTGGCGTGGCAGTCGCGCGCCTTCAACGACGTCTCCACGGGCATCGACGCCACGCCACTGTGGATGCCGCAGCTTTCGATGGCCGTCGGCAGCGTGATCCTGGTGGTGGCGCTGATCGACGAGCTGGTGCTCGAGCTGCGCGGCCGGCGTGCGGCCCCGGCGAGCGACGAAGAAGCGTTGCACAACGAGTGACGATGAGCACGCTGTCGCTACGCGGCGCGAAAGGAACCTGATGAGCGACCTCGGCATCACCGTGCTGCTGGTGGTGGCGCTGTTCGCCATCCTCGGCAGCAGCGTCTGGATCGGGCTCACGCTGTCGGGCGTGGCGTGGATCGGCATGCAGCTCTTCAGCTCGCGCCCGGCGGGCGACGCGATGGCGGTCACCATCTGGGGCAGCTCGTCGAGCTGGACGTTGACCGCGCTGCCACTGTTCGTGTGGATGGGCGAGATCCTGTTCCGCACGCGCCTGAGCTCCGACATGTTCCGCGGCCTCGCACCGTGGATGCAGGCACTGCCGGGGCGGCTGCTGCACGTCAACGTCGCCGGCTGCGCGATCTTCGCCGCGGTGTCGGGGTCGAGCGCGGCCACCTGCGCCACCATCGGCAAGATGAGCCTGCCCGAGCTGGCGCGCCGCGGCTACCCCGACGGCATCTCGATCGGCTCGCTGGCCGGCGCCGGCACGCTGGGGCTGCTGATCCCGCCGTCGATCATCATGATCGTCTACGGCGTCAGCGCCGACGTGTCGATCGCGCAGCTCTTCATCGCCGGCGTGCTGCCCGGCATCCTGCTGGCGCTGCTGTTCTCGGGCTACCTGATGTTCTGGGCCTGGCGCAACCCGAGCCTGGTGCCGGCGGCCGATGCGCGCCTGAGCCTGGCGGCCAAGCTGCACGAGTCGCGCCATCTGATCCCGGTGGTGCTGCTGATCGCCGCGGTGCTCGGCAGCATCTACGGCGGCATCGCCACCGCCACCGAAGCCGCGGCGATCGGGGTGGTCGGCGCGCTGGCGATCTCGGCCGTGCAGGGGTCGCTGACCTGGAGGACGTTCGTCGAATCGCTGTTCGGCGGCACGCGGCTGTACTGCATGATCGCGCTGATCCTCGCCGGCGCGTCGTTCCTCACGCTGAGCATGGGCTACATCGGATTGCCGCGCCACCTCGCGGAGTGGATCGCCGACCTCGGGCTGAACAAGTTCCAGCTGCTGCTGGCACTGCTGGTGTTCTACGTCATCCTCGGCTGCTTCCTCGACGGCATCTCGATGGTCGTGCTGACGATGGGCGTGATCCTGCCCACGGTGCAGAAGGCCGGCATCGACCTGCTGTGGTTCGGCATCTTCGTCGTGCTGGTGGTCGAGATGGCGCAGATCACCCCGCCGGTGGGCTTCAACCTGTTCGTGCTGCAGGGCATGACCAAGCGCGAGATCGGCTGGATCGCCAAGGTCACGCTGCCGTTCTTCTTTCTGATGGTGGTGGCGGTCGGGCTGATCTACTTCGTGCCCGAGATCGTCAGCGTGCTGCCGGCGCAGATGCGACGCTAGCGCGGCTGGTGGACCGGGCGCCTGCCGTGGCCGCGGGTTCGGATCAGGCGTCGGCGGGGAGGATTCGGAAGCGCTTGCGACCACCGGCGCGAAGTGCCTGGAAGTGACGCAGGTCCAGTGTCAGGACCTCGGCGATCCCGTGCCGCTCGGCCAGCACAACGATCGAGGCATCCGCGAGCCCAATTTCCAGATCGCCATAGCGGCGCATGATCTCTCCGGCGCGCTCGACATCGTCGGCCGTGAAACCCTCCAGCCGGTATGCGCCCCTGGCGACCTCGGCCAGCAATGCGGCTTGGGCGTGGGCGCCCACATGCCGCATCAAGAGGTAGTCCAACTCCGCCAGGACAAAAGTCGACAGCAGCAAGGGTCCCTTGGCTGCCTCCAGGGCCGCACGGCACCGCGCGTGCTGGCGCTGGCTGGCGTCCAGGGCCGCGAGCAGGCCGCTCGTGTCGAGCAGGATCACGGGCTGCCGAAGCCCTCGAGAGCCTCATCCACGCGCTCGGCGAGCATGCGCTTGCCGCTCTCGATCAAAGGCAGCCGCGGCCGTGGCGCAGGCGCCTCGGCCACGATCTTGCGCAACGCCTCGCGGATCAACTCCGCCTCGCTGGTGCCGCGCGCGCTGGCCAATCGGCCCAGGGCACGCTTGACCTCCGGCGGCACATAGACGGTCGTCTTTTCCATGCCATACAAGATACCATACGTGAGGCCGGCGCGGACGCGGGGCGCCAACTCCACGCTGGGCATGAACTCGCGCGGCGACGCTTTGTCGGTCAACAGCCTCTAGACTCGGCGCAAGCCGAATCGACCCGGGAAGATCCATCATGCGCAAGCCCAGAGCGACGGCGGCCGCAACCAGGCCGACTGCGGCGCAAGCCAGGCGCCTCGTCGATCTCGGCGCGTGCATCGACTTTCTCGACCGGTCGGGTCAGTTGCTGCGCGTCAAGAGCGAAGTCGACCCGAAGTTCGAACTCGCGGGCGTCGCCCAGCGCCTCGAAGGCGGCAAGTGCGTGCTGTTCGAGAACGTGCGGGGCAGCGACGTGCCGGTGCTGACCGGCCTGCTGTGGAACCGCGACATCGTCGCCACGCTGTTCGGCCTGCCAACCGAAGAGGTGCCGTTCGCGATCGCGCGCGCGATCGCGTCGTGGCAGCAGGGTCGCGACGCGCTGCCGGGGCGGTTGCGCACGCGCGCCCCGGCCAACGAGGTGATCGAGCAACGCGTCGATCTGTCGCGCCTGCCGGCGCCGGTGCACGCGCTGAAAGACGGCGGGCGCTACCTCGACTCGTCGCTGGTGATGGCGCGCAACCCGCTGACCGGCGCGACGAACGTCTCGATCCACCGCCTGATGCTGGCGCGCAAGGACCGCATCACCTTTCTCATCGACCCGGGCCGCCACCTCGGGGAGTACGTGGCGGTCGCCGAGCAGCGCGGCGAGAAGCTGCCGGTGACGATCAGCAACGGCGTCGGCCTCGCACCGTGGATCGTCTCGGCGCTGCCGCGGCTGGGCGACGGCAAGAATCTCGTCGCGCATCATCTGGTGGGGCGCGGCATCGACTACGTGCAGGCGCAGCAGGTCGACGTGCCGGCCTACGCCGACGCGCAGTTCGTGATCGAGGCCGAGATCCTTCCCGGCGTGCGCGAGGCCGAGGCGCCGTTCGGCGAGGTCACCGGCTACTACGGCGAGCGCGCCAAGCGCTGGGTGATGCGGGTGCTGGCGATCACGCATCGTGCTCAGCCGGTGCTGCACACGGTGATCTCGGGCCAGGAGGTGTGGAACGCGGTCGGCTTCACCGCCGAGGCGGCGATCTTCCATGCCGTCAAGCGCGAGATCCCCGAGCTCGTGGCCGTCTATCTGCCGCACGGCGGCTGCGGCTTCTACGAGGCAGTGGTCCAGGTGCGCAACACGCGCAAGGGCATCGGCCAGGACGCGATCCGCGCCACCTTCCGCGCCTTCAGGCCGCTACAGCGGGTGATCGCGGTCGACACCGACGTCGACCTGCGCAACGCGGTGGATGTCGACTGGGCCGTGACGACGCGCTTCGACCCCGACCTCGACCTCGTGCTGCTGCCGCACGAGGACGGCCACATCCTGAACCCGATCGTGACGATGGATGCCGACGGCAAGGGCGGCACGATCACCAAGCTCGGCATGGATGCGCTCGTTCCATTCGGCGCGCCGCGCCAGCGCTTCGAGCGCGTGAAGTTCCAGGCCGTCGACCTGTCGAAGTACGAGATCGTCGATACGGCGCAGCGGCGCCAGCGAGGCAAGGCCGGACGCTGAGGCGCATCCGGGTGCGGCACGCGGCCGCCCAGCGTTGCGCTCAGCCGAGCAGCGCGCGGGGCAGCGCGAGCACCGTCGCCGGCCACAGCCACATCACGGCGATGCACAGCGCGTAGGCGAGAAAGAAGTAGGTCACGCCGCGGAAGATGGTGTGCAGCGGAATGTCGGGCACCAGCCCCTGCACGATGAACACGTTGACGCCCACCGGCGGCGTGATCGCACCCATCGTCGTGACGATGGTCAGCACCATCGTGAACCAGACCGGGTCGTAGCCGAGCGCCGCGGCGAGCGGGAAGAAGATCGGAATCGTCACGACCAGGAAGCCGAGCGCGTCCATCAGTGCGCCGCCGATCAGATAGATGCCGATCACGACCAGCAGCACGACGGCCGGCGCCACAGGGAGCGCGGCGGCCCAGTCGGCCAGCTCGAACGGTAGTTGCGACACGGTGAGGAAGCGCCCGAAGAGCACCGCGCCAGTGATCAGCAGGACGACCATCGCCGAGATGCGAACGCTCTCGACGATCGACAACACGAAACCCTTCCACGACAGGCGCCGGCGCGCGACGCCGATCACGAGGGCGCCGAAAGCACCGGCCGCACCGGCCTCGGTCGGCGTGAACCAGCCGAGGTAGAGGCCACCCATGACGAGCGCGAACAGCAGCAGCGCTTCGATCACGCCCGACAGCGATCGCAGCTTCTGCTGCAGGGTCGTCATCGGCCCGAGCGGGCCGAGCGCCGGGTTGCGCGCGCACATCACGACGATCGTCAGCAGGAAGAGCGCGGTCAGGATCAGCCCCGGTACGATGCCCGCCAGAAACAGCTTGAGCAGCGATTGCTCGGTCTGCACCGCGATGACGATCATCACCACGCTCGGCGGGATGACGACGCCGAGCGTGCCGCCGACGGCGACCGCGCCGGTGCTGAGCGCTGCGTCGTAGCGGTAGCGGCGCATCTCGGGCAGCGCGATCGTCCCCATCGTCGCGGTGGTCGCCGAGTTCGAGCCGCAGATCGCCGAGAAGCCCGCGCAGGCGGCGATCGTCGTCCCCGCCAGGCCGCCCGGGTACTGGCCGACCCACTTGTAGGCTGCCTCGTAGAGCCGCTCGGTGATGCCGGCCCGATAGGCGAATTGCCCCATCAGCACGAACAGCGGAACGACGCTCAGTCCGTAGGAGGAGAACTGGTCCCACACGTTGCCCGACAGCAGTTGCGCCGCCGCCTGCGGCGACAGCAGGTAGACGTTGCCGAGGGCGCCGGTGAGCAGCATCGAGAACGCGATCGGCATGCCCAGCGCCATGAAGACGCACATCAGCACGAGGCCGATCAGGGCGGCTTGCAGCGGGTCCATCGGCGCGTTCCCCTCTTCAGCGGGCGCCGCCAAGCAGCATCTTGCGCGCGGCGCGAACGAAGTCGGCCAGCAGCGTGAGCGTGAGCCCTGCGGCGCCGGTGGCGACGACGTAGACCCACGGATAGACGATCACTTGCAGCGTCTCCGACAACGAGCCGGTCTGGTGCAGCAGGCGGCCGTAGGCGAAGACGTACCAGGTGACGGCGGCGAACAGCAGCAGCGCGAGCAGATTCATCAGCATCTCGACCACCGCGCGCGGCCGCTGGTCCAGCCTGGTGAGCAGCAGGTCGATCGCGACGTGGCCACGGTGCTGCTGCACTGAACCCAGTGCGAGCGCGAGCGCGCCGGCCGACAGCCAGCCGATGATCTCGTACGAACCGGCCACGGCAATGCCGAACCGGCGCAGCGCCATGTCGGCGACCGCGAAGAACATCATCGCCGCCAACGCGACGCCGGCGAAGAACACCAGCACCCGATTGACGAGCGCGCTGAGCTTTTCTAGCGCCAGCATCGACACCGCCCGTCTGGCAGCGGGCGCGTGAACGGCCGGGCGACGGCCGCAGGCGTCACTTCTTCGCGAACTGGTCGCGCAGTTCGACCAGGCGCGCGAGGTACTGCTTCGCCGGCAGGCCCTTGGCCGTCATCTCGGTGACCCACTCCGCTTCCATCGGCTTGAGCTTCGCGTCCCAGCGGGCACGCTCGTCGGCAGCGAGCGGCAGGATCTGCAGGCCGTGCTCCTTCTTGGCCCATTGCAGCGCCGCATCGACGTTTTCCTTGTCGTGGTACTGGCCGGTCCAGACCGCCATGTCGGGGCCCAACTCGTCGATCACCTTGCGCACGTCGGCCGGTAGCTTGTCGAAGCGCTTCTTGTCCATCACCGCAGCGAAGCTGACGATGACGGTCGGATAGTCGGTGACGTACTTCAGCAATTCGGCCAGCTTGAAGTCCTTCAGGATCTCGCGTGAAGTCATCGTGCCGTCGATGACGCCGGTCTGCACCGCCTGCGGTACCTCGGGCATCGGCATGCCGATCGGTGCCGCGCCAAGCGCCTTCAGGACCGGTACGCCGGTGCCGGCTGCGCGCAGCTTCATGCCCTTCAGATCGGCCGCGCTG
The DNA here is from genome assembly GCA_015075545.1 of Ideonella sp. Taxonomy (GTDB): domain Bacteria; phylum Pseudomonadota; class Gammaproteobacteria; order Burkholderiales; family Burkholderiaceae_C; genus JAEUPI01. The sequence continues at coordinate 9,466 of JABTUC010000011.1, forward strand.
CGCACGGGCGCACGCGTCTGAATGTAGCCCGGCTCACCGGTGAACACCGCAATCAACTTGAACGACTCGAACTCCTTGGGCTTGAATTCCTGCGTCAGTTGCCACAGCGCGCGACTGGCCACCGTGGCATTCGGAAAGCCGAGCGGCAGCGAGGCACCCGACGTCAGCGGAAAGCGCCCCGGATCGTACGAGGGCGACCCCAGGCCGATGTCGGCGACGCCCTTGGCGACGCCGTCGTACATCTCGCGCGCACCGAGCAGAGCGCCGCCGGGGAAGGTCTTCACCTTGACCTTGCCGTTGGTGCGCTTCTCCATCTCTGCGGCCCAATGCGCCATCTGCTTGCCGGGGAAGGTGCCGGCTGGCGCGAAGAAGGCGTAGGTGAGTTCGATCTCGGCTGCGTTCGCCGCGGACAGCGCAACGACCAGCGCGGATACGCCAAGGGCGAGCGAGCCGGCGATGCGAACCAGTGTCTGGCGACGATGCATGGTGCCTCCAGTCGATCGGGGCCTGCAGGCATGTCTGCAGGCCCACGCGCGGCCACTCTGCAGTGATTCGGCGCTCGATGAGAACTGGGGCTTTCCCGATGCGTCACGTGCGGCGCGCTGGCACGCGCCGGCTGCCCCGGTCAGTCGAGCGTTTCGTTGCTGGGCTCACGCCACATGCCCTGATGCCGGAGCATCGCGAGCACGCGCGACAGCACGTCGTTGCGATAGGCGCCGACGTCGCGGCCGCGGTGGTCGAAGAAGCCACTGCCGGTCTTGAGTCCGAGCCGTCCTTCGGCCATCAGCCGGTCGACGTTGGCCGGCGCCTTGTAGCGCGCGGCGTCGATCGACGCCGACATCTCACGGCTCGCGTGATGCAGGATGTCGACGCCGCCGAAGTCGATGAACTCGACCACGCCGAGCGCGGCGAAACGCAGCCCGAGGCCGTAGCGCGTCGCCTTGTCGATCTCCTCGGCGGTCGCCGCGCCTTCTTCGATCATGCGCGCCGCTTCGTTCATCACCAGCGCCTGCAGGCGCGGCACGATGTAGCCGGGCGTGTCGTTGCACACCACCGGCAGCTTGCCGATGCGCTCCATCAGCGCCTTCGCGCGCGCCAGCACCTCGGGCGCGGTGCCGGCGTGGGTGGCGATCTCGACGACCGGAATCAGATAGGCCGGATTGAGCCAGTGCATGTTGAGGAAGCGCTCGGGGTGCGCGATCATGCGCGCGAGCTTGCCGGCGCCGATGCTGCTCGTCGTCGACGCGACGATCGCATCGGCCCGGCACCAGCGGCCGAGTTGTTCGAAGGCGGCGCGTTTGGCCTCGACGGTTTCGCTCACGCCCTCGAACACCAGCTCCACATCGGCCAGCGCTGCCGCCGCGCCCGCCGCATCGACGAACTCGACGCGCGCAGCGATCGGCTCGACCTGCTCGTCGCGCAGCGCGCCGAGTTGTGCCAGGCCGCGCAGGCTTTGCGCGATCTCGGCATGCGCCTGTTCGTGCAGCTGCCGAACCTCTTCGAACGTGCGCGGCCTGAGGTCGACCAGCGAGATGCGATGCCCCGCGTAGGCGAGTGCGATCGCGATGCTGCGCCCCATGCGGCCGGCCCCCGCAGCGGCGAAGCGGGGTCGCGACCTACTTCCCATCGTGCAGGCGGCGCCGCAGTTGCTCGATCGACAGATCGGCCAGGCCGAGCGCCTCGAGCGTGCGCTTGCCCTGGCGCAGATCGCGACCGAGGAAGGCGCCGACGATGGCGAGCAGCCCGTGCGCGACCGGCGCGTCGACCTGCGCGAAGCGCGCGACCGACGCGAGCAGCGCGAGGCCGATGACCGTGTCTTCGGTGATGTAGCGGTGCTGGTGCAGATCGATGTGCTCGCGCCAGTCGCCGGACTTCTGAAGCTGCCGGTGCACGTCACCATACATCCAGCGATCATTGACGTAGTGATCGGCGAGCGGATAGTGCGGCGCAGGGTAGCCAAGGGCCTCGCGCACCGCGATGCGTTCGTGGTCGAGGCGGTCGGTCACGGCGCGCACCGCAGGCTGCGTGCCTTCGCTGTGGATGTCCCACGCCTCGAAGTGCTGCAGCGGCGCCGCGTTCATCACCACCAGCGGCGGGTGGATGATCGGCCCGGCGTTCATCAGCGCGCCGCAGAGCGCATCGCCGCAGCCGTGCACGCTGGGATACGCGCGGCGAATCACGGCGAGCGCGCGCTCGGCATCCCGTGCCGGGTAGACCCCGGTCGGCAGACGCACCGCGCGCGCCGTGATGTGGACCTCGCGCCCGCCATGTTTGCGCGCGAGGTAGGGAAGCGTGCCGGTCTCGGCCCATGCGACGTCGGCAAGGTTGCCCGCGGCACGCACGCGCTGCGACATCGCGAAGCTGCCGAAGCTGCCCGGCGGCAGGAACACCACCTGCCCGTCGACGAGGTGCGGCGCGATCGCGTCGGCGATGTCGTCCTGTGCCGTCGCCGGGGTCGGGATCAATACCAACTCGGCGCCGTGCAAGGCAACCCCGACGTCGGCTGCTGCCGATTCGATTCTCACCTCGCGGCGGCCGGCGGCATCGCTCAGCACGATTCGAGGGTCCGCTCTCAGCGCGCTGGCGGCCGCTGCGTCGCGCCGCCACAGGTGCACCGCGTGCCCCGCCTCGGAAAGGTCGGCCGCCGCGGCATACGCGCCGTGTCCTCCGCCGAGGATGGCGATCTTCATCGCGAACTGCCGCGGCCCTTGGCGCGATACATCGGCCGATTCTGCCATCGGGGCCGACCTTGGCTGGACCAGCTTCGCCCCGCCGTGAACGTCGATCAGGGGTCCAGCGGCGGCGGCTGGCGCTTCGCCGCAGGCTGGTCCGTCGGCACCGTCGTCAGGCTCTTGAGAAACAAATCAGACCACCGCCGCGGATGAGGCGCCGGTGGGTGTCAGTTTGAAGCCCAAGGCGGCGGCGCGACGCTTGAGCGCGGCCACGGAACGCTGGCGCTGTTGCTGCTCGTAGCGCTGCTGGCCCTGATCGACGAAGGCTTCGCCGCGCATGAGCATGAAGTAGACCATTCGGGCCAGCTTGTGAGCGGTTGCGGTGTTGGCGCGAGGCTTGTCCATGCGGGCCGACAGTCGCCGGTAGAACGCGCCGAGTGCTGAATCGCTGTGCCACAGGCTCTGCGCCGCGAGCTTGAGCGCCTGGCGCGCCCGGTTGGCCGCTCGCTTGGTGCCCGAAGACAACACCTTGCCGCCACTGATCTTGGTCCCTGGGCACAGCCCCAGCCAGGAGCAGAAGTGCTTGACGCTGGCGAAGCGGCTCAAGTCCGGCCCGATTTCGCTGAGCAGCTTGAGCACCGTGGTGGCCGCCAGACCGTTGATGCGCGTGAGGTCGACGCCGGCCCAATTGGCCAGCATCTGACGCAGATCGAACTCCACGCGCGCCTTGGAGCCTGCACGGGGTGCACGGCCCAGATCGACCTTGCTCGCGCCGAGTTGCGACATCAGCGCCTGCAGCTTGGCATCGCAGACATCCAGATGGCGCTGGATGTCGTCGTATATCGCCAGCGCCTGGGCCAGCACGAACAGGTGCTCTTCGCGCCAGTTGCCCACCAGTGACCGGGCGATATCGTTCTCGCCGGCCTTGACGCGCCCATTGCGATAGCGCGCCAGGATCTTCGCGTCGCGCTCGCCGGCCACGATGGCGCGGATGATGGCCTGGCCCGTGGCGCCCATCACGTCGCTCAAGACCTCGCCGAGTTGGATGTTCATCTGCACCAGCGCCTTTTGCATGCGCTGCACCCAACTGGCCTGGCCGGCCAGCAGCACGTCGCGCTGGCGCGCGACTGCGCGCACCACGCAGACCTGTGGGCCCGGGCGGAACGCCGCGCGCAGCAGCCCCAGGCTCATGAGCTTCTGCAGCCATTGACAGTCCTGCACGTCGCTCTTGCGGCCGGGCACGTACTTGATCTGTCGCGCATCGACCAGCCAGACCTTCAGCCCGCGCTGCTCGAGCACTTCGTACACCGGGATCCAGTACACGCCGGTGGACTCCAGCACCACCGTATCGACCCCGCACGCCAGCAGCCACTGGGCCATCGAGTTCAGCTCGTCGGTCACGACGCCGTACTCGTGCACCGCGTCGTCCGTGCTGTGCGGCGGCACGGCCACCCAGTGGCTCGATGCCCCAATGTCCACCGCCGCGGCGTTGGGAAACACCTCGTCTTCTCGCTTGCGCACCGCCATCGCCTGCTCCACCATGGTTGATGAACGGCAGCGCCATGGGAAACGTCGATTTCGACTCGATCTCTTGAACGGGATGCGGCTCGCGCCGCTCGCCACTGTCGCCGACGAATCCCGGACCATGCTCTCACGCGGGCTCGCTACAGCTCGCACCATTGACGCGCCGGTCATCTCGGCGCTGCCGTTCACCTTGTAGCTCAAGGTCGTTTCTCCGCGAACGCCGGGCGCCGCCAAGGGGCCTGGAGTGCTCTCAAGCAAATGTGGCTCTGCCACTTTGCTTGACCCCCGCGGGGGGCGGGCCGGGTACGGCCCGGCCCTGGGGGCGCTCAGAATTTCTGCAACCAGCGCACCGACAGCAGCCCGCTGCGCGGTGCGCCCGTTTCGAAGTAGCGCTGATTGCCTTCGTTGACGATCACGCTGCCCGCGTAGAGCCGGCCGAACACGTTGTCGACGCGCGCCAGCAACTGCAGCGTGCCGCGATCGGTGAGCCGCCAGTCGGCGCTCCAGCGCAGCGCGACGACGCCGAAGCCGGCCGCCGAATCGGTGTTGCGGTCGTTCACCGGCGTCGCGCCCTGCGCGCGCCATTCGACCGCCACTTCGCCTGGCAGCTTGCCGCCCGGTCGCCACGCCAGTTCGGCGCCGCCGAGCACGCGCTGCGTGCCGGCAATGCGGTTGCCCGCCGGCACTGCGGCGAGGTTGACGCCCGCGGGGTTGCCCGCCGAGGGCAGGCGGCACGGCACGCCGGCGCAGGTGAGAAAACCGTCGCGGTAGCTGGCATCGAGCAGCGTCAGGCTGCCCAGCGCGCGCAGGCCCGGCGCCAGGCGCCAAGTCAGCGCGGCTTCGCCGCCGTGGCGCCGCGTGCGACCGACGTTCTGGAACGACGAGCGTCCGCCGGCGTTGGTGGCAACGCCGATCTCGTCGTCGGTGTCGATCAGGAACAGCGCCGCATCGAGGTCGATCGCCTCGCCGCGCCACTTGCTGCCCAGCTCGAACTGGCGGCTGCGCTGGCCGCGCAACCCCGAGTTGAAGCCCGAGCTGCCGTCGGGCCGGTAGGCGAGTTCGCCCAGCGTCGGCGACTCGAAGCCGCGAGCTGCGCTGGCGTGCAGCGTCCAGCGCGGGCTCACGCGCCAGCGCACGCCGAGCACGGGGTTGGTGTAGCTGAACTTCAACGCCCCCGAATCGTCGCCGTTGCCGAGGTAGCGGTCGTCGACCTGCATCTTCACCTGTCCGCTGCGCACGCCGCCCACCAGTTGCCAGGCGTCGGACAGCGGGATCTCGAACTGGCCGTAGGCATCGGTCGATGTCGCACGGTTGGTTTCGTCGCGCCGCAGACTCCCCTGCACGCCGAGCGTCTGGGCGGGCGGCGCACCGATGAAGTTCTCGTACCCCTTGCGATCGTCGATCTGGCGCTCGCGATCGACGCCGAGCACGATGTCGGTGTGCCCGAAGCGCAGGCGGACGCGCGCGTCGATGCCGTCGTAGTCGCGATCGAACGCGATCACGCCGCCGCTGTGGGTGGGGTTGGCCTGCGTCGCCGCCGGAATCGCGAGGTACTGGGTGACGCCGCGCGCGCCCAGGTAGGCGACAACGCGGGTTTCGATCAGCCCCTGCTCACGGCCGAAGCGATGCTGCCAGTTGACGCCCCCTTGCGATTGATCGATCGCCTTGCGGGTATCGAACTGCGTGGCCTGCGGCGTCGTCTGCAGCGGATCGGCATCGAACTGCGCGCGCGTCAGCCCGAGCGGATCGGCCGCATCCTGCCGGTGGTCGGACAGCAGCACCGTCACGGTGTCGTCGTGGCCGCGCCAACCCAGGCGCACGCTGCCGAGCGTGCGCTCGGCCGCGCTGTGCGGCCGGAAGCCGTCGATATCCAAACGCGTGAGGTCGGCGCGCACGTCGAAGCCCGAGGGCAACGGTGCGGCCACCTCGACCCTGCCCTGGCGCAGCCCGAAGCTGCCGGCATCGAGCGCGAACTCGGCCTCGCGCTCGCGTGCCGGCGCCGTGAACAGCGCGATCACGCCGCCCGAGCTGTTGCCGTAGAGCACCGAGAACGGACCGCGCAGCACCTCGATGCGCGATGCGCCGGCGAGGTCGAAGTGCGCCACCTGCCCCTGGCCGTCGGGCATCGTCGCCGGAATGCCGTCGGTGTACAGCCGCAGACCGCGCACGCCGAAGCCGGCACGCGCACCGAAGCCTCGCGAGCTGAGCTGCAGATCCTGCGCGTAGTTGTTGCGGTTGGCCACCGTGAGGCCGGGCACGCGCCACAGCGCCTCCGACAGGTTGACCATCGGCCCGGCCTCGCGCAGTGCCTGCGCATCGACCACGCCGATCGCGAACGGCGCGTCGAACACCCGCTGCGCGCTCAGTGAGCCGGTGACGACGACGCTGTGCGCGTCGCCTGCCGCCGTACCGGTCTGGGCCGAGGCGATGCCCGCCAACGCGGCACAGGCCGCGATCAGGTGGCGCGCGTGGCGGCGAAGGCGGCGTCGGGCGGACATTCTCGAGGCGGTGGCAAGGGGCGTCATCACAGCCGGCACCGCCGACAGCGCCAAGCCCTCGCAAACACCTAGGGAGAACCGGCAATCGACAACGGCACCGTCATCACGGCGCACAGCTCCGAAAGCCGACGAAGGCGGCATCGTGCTCGACCTGGCGGAACGCGCGCGCCTTCGGATGCTCGAGCCGCGGCACCGTCATCACCGAGCCGCCACGCGTCACGCGCAGCGTGCGCGGCGACGCGTGCTCCGCGGCATCGCTCACCGCCGGCGCCGCCTGCGGCGGCTCGTCGCTCCAGCGCTGCGCTCGACCGCTCATCCACTCGTGCACGTCGCCCCACACGAAGCCGCGCGAGCCCCCGTTGACCGCGGCGATCTCCCACTCGGGCTCGGTGGGCAGGCGGCGCTGTGCCCAGCGGCACCAGGCGTCGGCCTCGTACCAGCACACGTGGGCCACCGCTTGCGCCGAGGCCACACGCTGCAACTGGCCGGCGCGCTGCGCCAGTACCGCGCGACCCATCTGCTCGACGTAGCGCGGGGCCCGCCGCTGCATGCGCTCGACCCAGGCCCAGCCGGCCTGGCTCCACCAGCGCGGCTCGTCGTAGCCGCCGTCATCGGCGAACTCGACGAACTGCACCCACTGCACCGGCTGCGCGTCGATCTCGAACTCGGGCACCGCCTCGTCGTGGGCCCAGCGCTCCAGATCGGGCACGAAGCCGCCGCGCGGCGTGCCGAGCTGAATGTGCTGCGCGCCGAACCACAGCGGGTCGCGGCGCACGCGCGACGGCCAGATCGGCCACAGATCCCTGTGGGCCTCGCCGCCGAGCGCCAGCGCCTGCGCCATCGTCGCCAGCGTTTCGGCGGCCGCGTCCTCGTGCGCCAGCGCCAGACGGTAGAGCTGCAGTCCGCGGTCGTCTTCGGGCGCTTGCTCGAGCAGTTCGAGCGTCGCGTCGAGGGTCGCGGCCAGATAGTCGCGCAGGTGGGCATCGCCCACGTCGGTGTCGCGCCAGCGCTGTTCGCGCGTGCTGATCGACGGGTCGAACCACGAGTCGGCGCGCGGCTCGATCGACGCCAGCGTCGCACCGGCCGCCTCGCCCCGGGCGCGCTGCAGGTTGCGCGCGATCGCGCACTCCTGGAACCAGCCAACGTGACCCACCAGCCACAGCGGCGGCTCGAACTCCGCCTGCAGCGCCGCGGCATCGGCGCCGGCGAACGCGCTCAGCCAGCGCAGCGTGCGGTTGCGCGCATCGATCAGCGCCAGCGACAGCAGTTCGCGCCCGGCGCGGCGCATCGCGATCGGGTCGTGGATCGCCGCGGCGGCCGGCGCGAGCGAGCGGGTCACGCAGCAGCGCGCAGCGGCGCGAGCCGCAGCGCGGGCTGCACGCCCGCGCAAGGCGAGCAACGTGCGATGCGCCCGCCGGCACGCGGCCGCCGCACTCGTCGCCTTGACGTGGGGCTGCCACGCCTGCGGCTTCGGCACTGCGCCCGCTTGGGGCGGCCACGCGGTCACGATTCATATGTCAACAGACCCTAGCCACCGCGCTGCACCGGCCGCCAGCCGGCGTTCGCCAGCCGTTCGGCCGATTCGCGCCCGCTCGCGCATCGAGCCGCAGTTCTCCACCTCGACAAGCGATTCGCGCATCGGCATCGAGCCGCAGCGCAACGTCGCGCACCAGGTCTTCGACGAACTTCGGGTTCTCGTAGGCGCGCTCGGTGACCCACTTCTCGTCGGGACGCTTGAGCAGCGGCCAGACCTCGCTCGATGCCGCGTCTTCGGCGAAGCGAACCTGTTCGTGCCAGGCCACCGGCTGCAGCTGCTCGATGCCGATCGTCACCAGCGAGCGCTGGTTGTGCGCGCCGTAGTCGGCGATCTCCTTGCTGCACGGGCACAGGCTCTTCACCGGCACGCCGACCGCGCTCCACAGCGCGGTGGCCCCACCGCGGGTCTCGGCGACCCAGCGGCCCTGGTAGTCGAGCAGGCTCTGCACGCCCGATACCGGCGCGCGCTTGCGCAGGAAGAACGAAAAGCGCGCCTCGATGCGCCCCTCGCTGGCGCCGAGCCGCTCGAGCATCGCCGCCAGCTGGGCGCGCAGTTCCGTGGCGTCGAGCGGCGCATCGAGCGCATCGAGCCAGGCCACGAAGCGCGACATGTGCGTGCCCTTGGCATCGGCGGGCAGCGCGACGTCGAGATCCCACTGCGCGGCAGTGGCCTGGGCGGCGCCGGCCACCACGATGGTCAGCGGGTAGCGCACGTCCTTGACGCCGACGCGCTGGATCGCCACGCGCCGGTCGTCGCGGCCGCTTTGCGTGTCGGGGATGTGCAGGGCGTCGGTGAGGTTGGTCATCGTGCCGTCGGGCTGCCTGGTGGCGGCCATTGTCGCCGTTGTGGCCGGTGCCGTCGTTTCGCCCCGGCATCGACCCCGCATTCGGCGGCCCCGGGGCCCTGAGCGCACCGCCGGCCGGCCCCGCCGCAGGCCAATCGACTCAGAGATTCGCCGCTGGCCGCACCACGGCCAGCTTGGCGCCGAAACGCCGCTGGATCGACTGCTCGATGCCGGCCGCGTCGAGCCCGAGCAGGCCGAGCAGCTTGGCCGGGTCGCCGTGATCGATGAACTCGTCGGGCAGGCCCAGCTGCAGCAGCGGCATCGCGATGCCGGCGCGCGCCAGGCACTCGAGCACGGCGCTGCCGGCGCCGCCCATGATCGCGCCCTCTTCCACGGTGACCAGCGCGTCGTGCTCGCGCGCCAGCTTCAGCACCAGCGCGTCGTCCAGTGGCTTGACGAAGCGCATGTTGGCCACCGTGGCGTCGAGCTTGGCGGCCGCTTGCAGCGCCGGATACAGCAGCGGGCCGAACGCCAGGATCGCGATGCGCCGGCCGGCGCCGCGCGCCAGCGTCGACTCGCGCCGCAGCTGACCCTGGCCCCATGGCAGCGTCTCGAGGGTCGGTTGCACCGCGACGCCGACCCCGGCGCCGCGCGGGTAGCGCACGGCCACCGGATGGTTCTGCGCGAACGCGGTCGACAGCGCCTGGCGGCACTCGTTCTCGTCGGCCGGCGCCAACAGGCTCAGGTTGGGCACGCAGCGGATGTAGGCGATGTCGAACGCGCCGCAATGCGTGGCGCCGTCGGCGCCGACGATGCCGGCGCGGTCGAGCGCGAAGACGACCGGCAGGTTCTGGATCGCGACGTCGTGGATGAGCTGGTCGTAACCGCGCTGCAGGAAGGTCGAATAGATCGCCACCACCGGCTTCAGACCCTCGCACGCCAGCCCGGCAGCGAACGTCACCGCGTGCTGCTCGGCGATGCCCACGTCGTGGTAGCGCTTCGGGAACCGCTGCTCGAATTCGACCAGCCCCGAGCCCTCGCGCATCGCCGGGGTGATGCCCACCAGCCGCGAATCGACCTCGGCCTGGTCGCACAGCCACTGCCCGAACACCTGCGTGAAGGTGAGCTTGGGCGGCGTCGCCGGCTTGACCAGGCCGACCGCGGGGTCGAACTTGCCGGGGCCGTGGTAGTTGACCGGGTCGGCCTCGGCGAGCTTGTAGCCGTAACCCTTCTTGGTGACCACGTGCAGGAACTGCGGGCCCAACTTGCCGCGCAGGTTCTGCAGCGTCGGGATCAGTGCGTCGAGGTCATGGCCGTCGATCGGGCCGACGTAGGTGAGGCCGAGTTCCTCGAAGATCGTGCTCGGCACCACCAGGCCCTTGGTGTGCTCCTCGAAACGCCTGGCCAGTTCGTACAGCGGCGTGTTCTTCAGCACCGACTTGGCGCCCTCGCGTGCGGCGGCGTAGAACTTGCCGCTCATCAGCCGCGCCAGGTACTTGTTGAGCGCGCCCACCGGCGGGCTGATCGACATGTCGTTGTCGTTCAGGATCACCAGCATGTCGGCGTGGCCGAGGCCGGCGTTGTTGAGCGCCTCGAACGACATGCCGCCCGACATCGCGCCGTCGCCGATCACCGCCACCGCGCGCCGATCCTCCCCCTTGAGCTTGGCGGCCACCGCCATGCCCAGCGCCGCCGAGATCGAGGTCGACGAGTGCGCGGTGCCGAAAGTGTCGTACTCGCTCTCGACCCGGCGCGGGAAGCCGCTGATGCCGCCGAGTTGGCGCAGCGTGCCCATGCGCTCGCGCCGCCCGGTGAGGATCTTGTGCGGATAGGTCTGGTGCCCGACGTCCCACACGATGCGGTCGTGCGGCGTGTCGTACACGTAGTGCAACGCGATCGTCAGCTCCACCGTGCCGAGGTTGCTCGACAAGTGGCCGCCGGTCTTGCTGACGCTCTGCAGCACGAACTCGCGCAGCTCGCTCGCCAGTTGCGGCAGCTCGGTGCGCGACAAGCGCCGCAGGTCGGCGGGCGAACTGATCGATTCGAGCAACGACATCTTCCTCTTGGGCTTGGTCAGCAGGTGCGGTCGACGACCAGGTCGGCCAGCCAGCTCAGACGCGCAGTGTGCCGCAAGCCACCCGACGCCAAGGCCGCTTGCGCACGTTCGCGCAGGGTTTGTGCCTGTTTGCGCGCCCCATCGAGGCCGAGCACCGACACGTACGTCGGCTTGTTGAGGTGCTCGTCCTTGCCGGCCGTCTTGCCCAGCGTCTCCGACTCCTGGGTGACATCGAGGATGTCGTCGACCACCTGGAACGCCAGTCCGATCGCGGCACCGTACTGCGACAACGCCTCCCAGCCCTTGAGCGGCAGCTCGCCGCAGGCAGCTCCCATCAATACGCTGGCCTGCAGCAGCGCACCGGTCTTGCGGCGGTGCATGTCGCGCAGTTGCCGTTCGTCGAGCGGCCGGCCGATGCTGGCGAGGTCGATCGCCTGGCCGCCGGCCATGCCTTCGTGCCCGGCGGCGCGCGCCAGCAGGCCGCACAGCCGCGCCTGCAGCGCCGGCGCAAAGGCGTCGGCATCGGAGGCGGCCGGCGTCAGCACCTCGAAGGCCAGTGCCTGCATGGCGTCGCCCGCCAGCATCGCCTGCGCCTCGCCGAACTGCACGTGCACCGTCGGCTTGCCCCGGCGCAGCACGTCGTTGTCCATGCACGGCATGTCGTCATGGATCAGCGAATAGGCGTGAATCAACTCCACCGCCACCGATGCGCGCAGCGCGGCGTTGCGGTCGCCGGCAGCCGCCTCGCAGGCCGCCAGCACCAGCAGCGGCCGCAGTCGCTTGCCGCCGTCGAGAACGCCGTAGCGCATGGCATCGCCGAGCCCGGCCGGCGCATCGGCGGACACCCAGCGCTGCAACGCGCGCTCGACCGCGTCGAGCTCGGCACGCATCCAGCAATCGAACTCCGAGGCGTCCATCGAAACCGGAACAAGCCGCGCGACGCGCGATCAGACGCCGTCGAACGGCTCGAGCTGGCCGCGCTCGAGCACCTTGACCTGCTGCTCGACGGCCTGCAGGCGCGCACGGCAATACTGCAGCAGTTGCGCGCCGCGCCGATAGCTGGCCAGCAGATCGTCGAGCGGCAGTTGCGCGCCCTCCATCGCAGTGACCAACGCATCGAGTTCGGCGAGCGCTTTTTCGTAACTTTCGGGCTCGGCCGTAGGGGTTTGCTCTTTGTCGCTTGAACCTTTACCCATGGCGCCGATTCTACTGACCGGGCCAGGGTAAGATTCCACCCCTGCTTGCGGCAGACGCAGGCAGCAAAGCCGGCTCAACGCAGCCGGCTTTGTTTCCAAGCCCGCCCGCGGGGCCACCGGGCGGGGGTTCGATATCGGTTTTCCGAAAGTCCGGGGATCATGTCTGACCTGAGCCAAAGTCTCGAAGCTCTTGCGCGCAGCCGCACCCAACTACCCGTCAGCAGCTACTTCGACGCCGAACTCCTTCGTCGCGAGCAGGAGCTGATCTTTCGGTCCGGCCCTCGGTACATCGGCCACGAACTGGCCGTGCCCGAGGTCGGAGACCACTACGCGCTGCCCCAGGAGGGCGAAGGCCGCTCGCTGGTGCGCACGGCCAGCGGCGTCGAGCTGATCTCCAACGTCTGCCGCCACCGTCAGGCCGTGATCCTGCGCAGCCGCGGCCGCGTGCACGGGCAGATCGTCTGCCCGCTGCACCGCTGGACCTACGACCTGCACGGCAAGCTGATCGGCGCACCGCATTTCGAGCACGACCCGTGCCTGAACCTGCGCAGCTATCCGCTGCAGAGCTGGAACGGCCTGCTGTTCGAGGCCAACGGCTTCGACGTGGCCGGCGAGCTCGGCGGCGTCGAGCGCCAGGCGTTCGATTTCGCCGGCTACGTGCTCGACAAGATCGAACTGCACGAGTGCGACTACAACTGGAAGACCTTCATCGAGGTCTACCTCGAGGACTACCACGTCGGGCCGTTCCACCCCGGTCTCGGCCGCTTCGTCACCTGCGACGACCTGCGCTGGAGCTACGGCGCGCACCACTCGGTGCAGACCGTCGGCGTGCGCGATGCCCTGAAGCAGGCCGGCTCGCCGGTGTACCAGCGCTGGCACGAGGCGGTGATGAAGTTCCGCGACGGCAGGCCCCCGGAGCGCGGCGCGATCTGGCTGACGCTGTACCCCAACGTGATGGTCGAGTGGTATCCGCACGTGCTGGTGGTGTCCACGCTGTTCCCGCGCGGCCCGCAGAAGACGCTCAACGTGGTGGAGTTCTTCTATCCCGAGGAGATCGCCGCGTTCGAGCGCGAGTTCATCGAGGCCGAGCAGGCCGCCTACGCCGAAACCTGTATCGAGGACGACGAGATCGCGCTGCGCATGGACGCCGGCCGCAAGGCGCTGCTGGAGCGCGGCGACGACGAGGTGGGGCCCTACCAGAGTCCGATGGAAGACGGCATGCAGCACTTCCACGAGTGGTATCGCAAGGCGATGGCCGGCCTGGTCGCCGCCGCCCCGCTGGATCGGCCTTGATCGAACGCACGCTGATCACCGCCGAGTCGCTGCAGGCGCTGCTGGCGGCCGGCAGACCGTGCGTGCTGCTCGATTGCGGCTTCGACCTCACCGACCCCGCTGCCGGCGCGCGCGCCTTCGCGCAGGGCCATCTGCCCGGTGCGCGCCATGCCGACCTCGATCGAGACCTCAGCGCCGGGCGAAACGGCAGCAACGGCCGCCATCCGCTGCCCACGCGCGAGGCCTTCGCGGCCACGGTGACACGCTGGGGCGTGCACCCGGGCGTGCCGGTGGTGTGCTACGACAACCAGGGCGGCGCCTACGCGGCGCGCGCCTGGTGGATGCTGCGTTGGCTCGGTCACGACGAGGCCGCGGTGCTCGACGGCGGCCGCGCTGCCTGGCTGGATGCCGGTGGCCGGCTCGACACCGCGCCAGCGGACGCACCGGCATCGGCGGCACCGTATCCGCTGAGCGAAGCCACGATGCCGACCGTGCCGGCAGCAGAACTGCTCGCCTTGCTGGGCAAGCTGACGGTGGTCGATGCACGCTCGGCCGAGCGCTTTCGCGGCGAGGTCGAGCCGCTCGACCCGGTGGCGGGCCGCATCCCCGGCGCGCGCAACCGATTCCACAAGGACAACCTGCGCGCCGACGGGCGCTTCCGCTCGCCGGCCGAACTGCGCGCCGCGTTCGAGGCATTCGGCGAGCCCACCGCGTGCGTGCACCAGTGCGGCTCGGGCGTCACGGCGTGCCACAACCTGCTGGCGATGGAGCACGCTGGCCTCACTGGCTCGGCGCTGTACCCCGGCTCGTGGAGCGAATGGTGCGCCGACCCGAGCCGGCCCATCGCGCGCGGCTGAAGCCCGCTGTGTCCACCGGCGCAGCGGCTTGATCCGGCACAGTATCCAGCGCGCTCGCATCGCGGCACACTGCGGCCCAGGCATTCACCCGGGAGTTCGACCATGTATCAGCGAATCCTCGTTCCCACCGACGGCTCCGATGTGACCGCCAAGGCAGTACAGACGGCCGTCGAGCTGGCCAAGCTCGGCGGCGGGCAACTGCGCGCCATCAGCGTCAAGGAGCCCTTTCCGTACAGCGCGATCTCCGAGATGCAGCCGGTGCCGCCGCAGGAGTTCTACGACGCGCAGGAGCGCATCGCCGCCGGCCGCGTCGAGGCGGTGAAGAAGGCGGCCGAGGCCGCCGGCGTCGTCTGCCAGTCGCACACGGTCGAAGCGCTGCACGTATGGGAGGCGATCCTCGCCTACGCCAAGGATCAGCAGTGCGATCTGATCGTGATGGCCTCGCACGGGCGGCGCGGCGTCGCCGCGCTGCTGCTGGGCAGCGAGACGCAGCGCGTGCTGATCCACAGCAGCCTGCCGGTGCTGATCGTCAAGTGATCGCTCTGGAATCGCTGCGCGATTCTTCAGTGCCGGCCACCGATCACCACCACCGACAGCAGGCCGGCGGCAAGCCAGGCCAACTGGGCCAGCGTGTCGCGGGCACGCAGCCGGCGCTGCAACTGCGGCATTAGATCGGCCACCGCGATGTAGACGAAGCTGCTGGCTGCCACCACCAGCAGATAGGGAAACAGCGGCCGCCACGGCTCGACCACCAGGTAGCCGATCACACCGCCGGCCACCGCCGCCAGCCCCGACAGCGCGTTGAACAGCAGCGCCCGCGCGCGCGTGAAGCCGGCGTTGAGCAGCACGATGTAGTCGCCGACCTCCTGCGGGATCTCGTGCGCGACGATCGCCAGCGCGGTCAGCCAGCCCAGCCGCACGTCGGCCAGGAACGCCGCGGCGATGATCACGCCGTCGCAGAAGTTGTGGATGCTGTCGCCCACCAGCACCGCCCAGCCGCCGCGGCCGGCCTGCTCTTCGTCGTAGTGGTGGTGGTGCTCGTGGCCGTCGCCCTCGTGGTGGTGGCCGTGGCGATACAGCTCGGCCTTCTCCAGCAGGAAGAAGAACAGCAGCCCCAGCAGCAGCGTGAGGAACAGCGCGTGCGAGTTGGCATCGTGCTGCTCGAACGCCTCGGGCAGCACGTGCAGCAGCGCGGTGCCCAGCAGCACGCCGGCCGACAGGCTGACCAGGTGCTTGACCAGCCGGCCCAGCACCTGCACGGTGAGGCCGGCCGCGATCAGCACCGACAGGAGGCCGCCGGCCGTGGTGGCCAGCACGATGTAGAGCAGCGTCAAGCGACCCCGTGCGAGCGCAACCACGCCAGGCAGCGCTGCCAGCCGTCGTCGGCCGCTTCCTTGCGATAGCTGGGCCGGTAGTCGGCGTGGAAGGCGTGCGGCGCGTCGGGGTAGACGACGAACTCGCTCTTCTTCGCAGCGGCGCTGCCGGCGGCCAGCGCGGCCTTCATACGCTCCACCGTGTCGAGCGGAATGCCCTGGTCGGCCGCGCCGTACAGGCCGAGCACCGGGGCATGCAGCCTGCCGGCGAGGTCGATCGGATTCGCAGGCTGCAGCGGGTTGCTCGCGCCGACCAGCCGGCCGTACCACGCCACACCGGCCTCGAGGTCGGGGTTGTGCGCGCTGTACAGCCACACGATGCGGCCACCCCAGCAGAAGCCGGTGATCGCCAGCCTGGACGCATCGGCGCCCTCGGTCTTCGCCCACGCCGCGGCGGCGTCGAGGTCGCCCATCACCTGCGCATCGGGCACCTTGGCGATCACCTCGGCGATGAGCTTGGAGATCTCGCCGTACGAGCCGGCGTCGCCCTGGCGCACGAACAGCTCGGGCGCGACCGCGAAGTAGCCCGCCTTCGCGAAACGGCGCGCCACGTCGGCGATGTACTCGTGCACGCCGAAGATCTCGCTGACCACGAGCACGACCGGCGCTCCGGTCTTGCCGGCCGGCGCGGCGCGGTAGGCCGGCATCTTGAAGCCGCCCACCGGAATCGTGACTTCGCCGACCACGAGGCCGCTGCTGTCGGTCTTGAACGCCGTCTGCGCCACCACCGGCAGCACCGCGGCCGCGAAGCCGCTGCCCACCGAGGTGCGCACGAAGTCGCGCCGGTTGAAGTCGCGGCTCGGGGCGAGGCTGGCGATCTCGCGTTCGATCATGGCGGTGGCTCCGGGTGGCAGGCGAAACGGGGACGCGCGATTCTATTTTGGTGCCCGACGGGCATCTGGTAGCTCCCCAGGGCGCGCCGCGATGGCGCCGCCTGTGCCGCCGATGACTTCCGAAGCCGAGCGCCGCGCAACGGCGACGTAATGAAGGTCGCGCTGCCGCGACTCATGACGGCGCAAGGCACACAAGCCCCATGCCGGATGTCTTCGACGACTTTCGCACCAACCCGCCTTTCAAGGAGACCTTCATGCGTATCCCCCGTCAGCTCGCGGTTCTCGCCGCGATCACCCTCGGCTCTTCGGCGACGTTCGCCGCCAACTTCGCCGGCGAAGCCGCGCCCGAGTACCCGCAACCCAGCGGCTCGATGATCGAGCGCAGCCAGCTGCGCGCCGACACTGTCGACGCGTTGAAGCACGACCTCATCGGAAGCGGCGAGGCCAGCGTCGTGGCGCAGCCTGTCTTCATGGCGAGCAAGACGCGCGCCGAGGTGGTTGCCGAGACGATCGCGGCACTGAAGCGCGGCCTCGTCGCCCAGGGCGATGGCGCCGTGCCCACCACCACCGGGCGGAGCTGATCGCCGGAGCGGCCCGGCGCGCTACTCGACCGTGCGCGCCGGTGCCTGGAAGTTCATCCGCGAGCAGACCTGCACGAAACCCGCGCGGCGCAGATTCGCCAGCGAAGGATTGGGCTCGGCCTGCACCGGCTCGCCGGTCTCGGTGGCGATAACCCGGCATCCGAGTTCGGCCGCCGCGGCGATCCGGGCCGCGATCAGCGCGTTGTGCGCGCCCTTGCCCCGTTGGTCGGCCAACGTGCCGCCGGCGCCGAGCCACGCGGTGTCGGCGTCGACGAACAACGAGCCGGTGGCGACGATGCGCTCGTTCTCCTCGGCGACCCAGACGTGCCATTTCGGTCGGCCGACAAGGGCTGCGAACCAGGGCCCGGTGCTCGCTGGCAGCCCGTACGCTCCGCAGACGACGCCGGCCACCGCACCGGCATCGGACGGCGCGGCCGGGCGTATGCGCAGCGCCGTGCGCGGCATCGGCGGTGCATCGGGACCGCGCAGGAACTTGGCCCAGCTTCGGCGCGGCGGCAGCGAGAAGCCGCGCTGCTGCAGCAGCGCAGCGAGATCGGCCGGACGCGCCGAAGGCACGATATGCACCCAGTACGCGCCGATCGCCGAATCATCGAACAGGGACATCACATGATCGATGTCGGCACTCGTTGCCGGCGCCTCGTTGCCGAGTCCGATCACACGGTTGAAGTAGGCGATCGGCAGGGCCGGTGCCAGCAGCGCGGTCGCCGATCCCAGGGTCACCGACCTCAGACGCAACGCGTGCGGCGCCGCGGCATAGAGGTCGCGACTGGCCGCTGCTTCGATCGCGTCGGCCAGGCGCTCGGCTTCGGGCCCGGCGAGCTTCAGCGACGGGCTCATGCCGGATTGCTCGCCGCATCGACGCGGCCCCGGCTGTCCAGCCCGAGCGTTGCCGCGTTCACGTCGCGACCGACCAGCATCGCGCCGATCCGCCTCGACTCCGCGAGTTCGAAGCCGACGTCGCCGTGGAATTCGGCCGGGTTGCGAAAAGTTCCCCACAACATGTCCCAGACCGGCAGATCGCTGTAGTTGTACGCGTGGAAGCCGCGCCGGTGATGCACGCCGTGCGATTCGGGGCGCTGGATCAGGTAGCCGAGCCAGCGCGGGGTGCGCAGGTTCAGGTGCTGGAACAAGCCATAGAAGGTCGCGACGTAGCCGACGATCGCGGCCGCGACGGCATCGAGCCCGAGCACGAACACCATCATCGTGAAGACCGTCGCCACGTTGATGATCACATCGAGCGGAGTGAACAGCACCGCGCCGGGGATGTCGAGCCGTTGCGGCGCATGGTGCAGCGGGAATCGATGATACGCCCGTTGCAGCACGGCGTTGGCCAGCGCCACGCACGGATAGCCGACGAGCACGCCGCCTGCCACGCCGGGCGGATCGATGGCACCGCTCGATCGACTACGAGAAGCTGCTCGCGATCTTCCGCGAAGCCGGCTTCGACGCGGCGCAGTCCGCCACCTACTTCCGCGTACTTGCGGCCTTGTCACCGGCGCCAGCCTGGCCGAGATCGGCTCGCGAGCACAGCAGCCCGACGCGACGCCGATCCGGCTGGAGACCTTCGACGCGAGCCGCAGCGCTATCCGCTCGTGAGCGCAGCGGTGCCGCACCTGCGGGTCAGCAAGCTGGGCGCGATCTTCGATGTGGGCATGGACCTCATCTTCCGCGCCATGCGCGACGAGTTGGCGCAAGGTGCGCGCAAGACGCGCACGTGAAGCGGCCGCCCCCGGCTGCCGCTATCGGGGCGCCTGGCCCCAGTTCGCCCCCACGCCCACGTCGGCCAGCAGCGGGTCGAGGCCCCTCTAACCTTCCGCCGGCCCGAGCATCCGCACGGCGTCGCGCCAGTGGGCGGTCATCACGCCCTCGACAACCAGGTTGCCGGGGGCGGCGCTGATCAGCATCGCCTCGCCACGGCGCGCCGCGGCGGCGTGCATGGCCCATCGGTGCAACGGTGCGAGCCATTCGCGCTGCAAGGTTGCGCCGGACTTGAACTCCACCGGCCATAGCACGCCCGCGCGTTCGATCAGCAAGTCCACTTCGTTGCCGATGTTGTCGCGCCAGAAGTACAGGCCGTGGTTTAGACCTGCGTTGCGGCAGTGCTTCAGGTACTCGGTGATCAGCAGGTTCTCGAACAGCGCGCCGCGCATCGGACTCGAATTCATCGAGCGTGCATCGTTCAGACCCAGCAGATGCGCGGCCAGCCCGACGTCGTGGAAGTAGAGCTTGGGCGTCTTGACGAGGCGCTTGCCGAAGTTGCCATGGTAGGGCGGCAGCCGGAACACGATATAGCTCGCTTCGAGCACCGCCAGCCAATCGCGTGCGGTGGTCTGCGCCACACCGAGGTCGTTGGCGACCGCATTCAGGTTGAGCAGTTGACCGCAACGTGCCGCCATCAGGCGCATGAAACGCTGGAAGGCCAGCAGATCGCCAACGCGGCTGATCTGCCTCACGTCGCGCTCGACGTAGGTCGCCAGGTAGCTGGCATGCCATTCGGCGGGCGCGATCGGCCGGTCGTGCAGCGCGGGGTACAGGCCAGTCGCGAGCAGTTCGTCGAGGCCGAGCGCGGCCAGTGCGCGGGGCGCCTCCGCGTACGACAGCGGCAGCAGCTCGAGATACGCCGCCCGCCCGGCCAGACTCTGGCTGACCTGGCTGGCCAGCAGCAGGTTCTGCGATCCGGTGAGCACGTAGCGGCCCATGTCGGTGCTGGCGTCGGCAGCACCCTGCAAGTACGACAGCAACTGCGGCGCGTGCTGTACCTCGTCGATCACCACGCCGTCGCGCCACTGGGCAACGAAGCCGCGCGGATCGGCAACCGCGGCCGCACGCGTGTCGAGTTCCTCCAGCGACACGTAGCTGTGAGGGGGGAAGGCGCTGCGCGCCAGCGTGGTCTTGCCGGCCTGCCGAGGGCCGGTCAGCACGACGATCGGAAAGCCGCGTGCCAGGCGCAGCAGCCGCGCCTGCGCCGCGCGTGGAAATCGGGGAGTCAGTGGGGGCATGCGGTTTCAGCTTTTGAAGCTGAAATTGTAAAACATGCCAGCTCCGCGACAAGTCGCAAGCCGCACCCTCAGTGCGCCTCGTCCCAGTTGGCGCCCACGCCCACCTCGGCCAGCAGCGGCACCGACAACTGCGCCACCCCCGACATCAGCTCGGGCACCTCGCTCTTCGCCCACGCGATCTCGTCGTCGGGCACCTCGAACACCAGCTCGTCGTGCACCTGCATGATCATCTTCGTGCGCTTGCGCTGCGCATCGAGCGCGCCCTGCACGGCGAGCATCGCGAGCTTGATGAGGTCGGCCGCGGTGCCCTGCATCGGCGCGTTGATCGCCTGGCGCTCGGCGCCGGCGCGGCGCGGGCCACTGCCGCCGCGGATGTCGGGCAGCTCGATGCGGCGGCCGAACAGCGTCTCGACGTAGCCCTGCTGCGCGGCCAGCGCGCGCGTCTCGTCCATGTAACGCTTGACGCCGGCAAAGCGCTGGAAGTAGCGGTCGATGTACGCGTTGGCCGCGCTGCGCTCGATGCCGAGGTTCTGCGCCAGGCCGAACGCGCTCATGCCGTAGATGAGGCCGAAGTTGATCACCTTGGCGTAGCGGCGCTGCTCGGCGCTCACCTGCTCGGGCGCGACGCCGAACACCTCGCTGGCGGTGGCGCGGTGCACGTCCATGCCTTCGCCGAACGCGCGCCGCAGCCCCGGGTCGCCGCTGATGTGCGCCATGATCCGCAGCTCGATCTGCGAATAATCGGCGCTGACGATGCGGTGCCCGGGCGGCGCGACGAACGCCTCGCGCACGCGCCGCCCCTCGGGTGTGCGGATCGGGATGTTCTGCAGGTTGGGGTCATTGCTCGCCAGCCGCCCCGTCACCGCCACCGCCTGCGCGTAGTTGGTGTGCACGCGGCCGGTGGCGGGGTTCACCATCAGCGGCAGCTTGTCGGTGTAGGTGCCCTTGAGCTTGCTCAACCCGCGGTGCTCGAGGATCTTGGCCGGCAGCGGGTAGTCGGCGGCGAGCTCCTGCAGCACATCCTCGTCGGTCGACGGCGCGCCGCTGGCGGTCTTGCGCTTGACCGGCAGGCCGAGCTTGCCGAACAGCACGTCGCCGATCTGCTTGGGCGAGCCGAGGTTGAACGGCTGCCCCGCCAGCGCGTGCGCCTCGCGCTCGAGCACCACCATCCGCTCGGCCAGCTCGCGGCTTTGCTGCGCCAGCAGCGCGGCGTCGATCAGCACGCCGTGACGCTCCATGCGCATCAGCACCGCCGACACCGGCAGCTCGATCTGCTCGTACACGCGCAGCAGCCCGCTCTCGCGCGCGATGCGCGGGTACAGGCTCTGGTGCACCTGCAGCGCCATCTCGCTGTCCTCGCCCGAGTAGCGCGTGGCGCGCTCGAGGTCGACCTGCGAGAACGCGATCTGATTGACGCCCTTGCCGCACACCTCTTCGTAGCTCAGGCCCTTGCGGTTCAGGTGCCGCTCGGCAAGGCTTTCCAGGCTGTGCGCCTTGTGCGCCTCGAGCACGTAGCTCTCGAGCAGCGTGTCGTGGCGCCAGCCGCGCACCGTGATGCCGTGGTTGGCGAACACGTGCGCGTCGTACTTGGTGTTCTGGCCCACCTTGGCCGCCGCGTCGTCCTCGAGCCACGGCCGCAGCGCCTCCAGCACTTCGGCCAGCGCGAGCTGCTCGGGCGCGCCGGGGTAGTTGTGCGCCACCGGCACGTAGCCGGCCTCGCCCGGCTGCACCGCGAACGAGACGCCGACGATGCGCGCGCGGATCGGGTCGAGCGAATCGGTCTCGGTGTCGAGCGCGACCAGCGGTGCCGCGCGCAGCCGCTCGATCCACGCCGCGAGCTGCGCGCGCGTGGTGATCGTCTCGTAGCGATGGGCGAGCGCGGGCGGCGGCGCGTCATCGGCCGACGCTTGCGCCACGGCCGATGCAGCGAGCGACGCGTGCGCGGCCTGGCCGATGCCCAGCTCGTTCTCCAGCTCCTTGCGCCACAGCTTGAAGCCGTAGCGTTGGTAGAAGTCGAGCAGGCCGGGCTTGTCCTCCTCGCGCAGCGCCAGCGCGTCGAGCGACGGCCAGCCCTCGACGTTGGCCGACAGGTCGCAATCGGTCGCCACGGTGACCAGCCGGCGCCCCTGCGGCAGCCACGGCAGCGCCTTGCGCAGGTTGTCGCCGACCACGCCCTTGATCGACGCGGCGGCGGCGATCACGCCCTCGAGCGAGCCGTGGTCGGCGATCCACTTCGCCGCCGTCTTGGGGCCCACCTTGTCGACCCCTGGCACGTTGTCGACCGCGTCGCCGATCAGCGTCAGGTAGTCGACGATGCGCTGCGGCGGCACGCCGAACTTGGCCAGCACGCCCGCCTCGTCGAGCTTCTCGGGCGGCTTGGCCATCGTGTTGATCAGCGTTACTTCGGGCGTGACGAGCTGCGCCAGATCCTTGTCACCGGTGGAGATGACGACGCGGTGGCCGCTGGCCGCCGCCACGCGCGCCAGCGTGCCGATCGCGTCGTCGGCCTCGATGCCCGGCACCTCGAGCACCGGCCAGCCGAGCAGGCGCACCACCTCGTGGATCGGCTCGATCTGCCGCACCAGGTCGTCGGGCATCGGCGCGCGCGTGGCCTTGTATTGCGGATACCAGTCGTCGCGAAAGGTCTTGCCCTTGGCGTCGAACACGCACGCCGCGTGCCCGTCGGGATAGCGCTCGCGCAGCCAGCGCATCATGCCGATCATGCCGTGCACCGCGCCGGTGGGAAACCCGTCGGGCGCGCGCAGGTCGGGCAGCGCGTGATACGCGCGGTAGAGGTAGCTCGAGCCGTCGACCAGGACGAGTGTGTGATCGGTCATGCGTGCCATTTTGCGTCGCCGCCGAGCGACGAAGCGCGCGCCGTAGAATCGGCCGCATGGCATCGCGTCGCGTCGTCTGGTGGCTGTTGGGGCTCGCGGCGTCGGCCGGCGCCGCCCCTGCGACGGCACCTGCGACGTCGCCCGCACCCACCGCGTCCCGACGCGCCGACCCGGTGGTGCAACGCAGCGTGATCGAAGACGACCACGTCAAGATCGAGGAGCTGCGCGTGCGCGGCCAGCTGCAGCGCATCACGATCTCGCCCAAGGCATCGGGCGTGCGGCCGTACGAGATCGCGCCACCCGACGCCGGCCGCGACCCGTCGCAGCCATCATCCAAGGGAATCAGCGGCCACAGCCTGTGGCAGTTGTTCTCGTTCTGAACGGCGGGCACTGACGGCGCGCATGGCGGTCTTCACCGAGTTGGCACGCCATGAGGTCGAGGCCTTCGTCGCCCACCTGAACGCCGGCGAGCTGATCGAGCTGGCGCCGATCGGCGCAGGCATCGAGAACACCAACTACTTCGTCACCACCGGCAGCGGCCGCTGGGTGCTCACGGTGTTCGAGCGGCTGTCGCGCGAGCAGCTGCCGTTCTACTTGCGGCTCATGCAGCACCTGGCGCGGCGCGGCGCGCCGGTGCCCGAGCCCCGGGCCGATGCCGCCGGCGAGCTGGTGCACTCGCTGCGCGGCAAGCCGGCGGCGCTGTGCACGCGACTGCCCGGGCGGCACATCGACGCGCCCGGCGTCGCGCACTGCGCCGCGCTCGGCCGCACGTTGGCCGCGCTGCACGCCGCCGCCGCCGACTTCGCGCTCGTGCAACCCAACCTGCGCGGGCTCGCGTGGTGGCAGACGGTGGCGCCGCAGCTGCGGGCGTTCCTCGACGACGCCGCGCTGCAGTTGCTCGACGACGAGATGGTCTTCCAGCAGCAGCTCGCCGCGTCGGCCGCCTACGCCGGTTTGCCGCGCGCGGCGGTGCATGCCGACCTGTTTCGCGACAACGTGCTGTTCGATGGTGACGCCGGCGAGCACCTGAGCGGGTGCATCGACTTCTACTTCGCGGGCGTCGACACGCTGCTGTTCGACCTCGCGGTGTGCGTCAACGACTGGTGCATCGCCGACGACGCCGGCCGCATCGACGAGGCACGCGCCTCGGCGCTGCTCGGCGCCTACGGCGAGCAGCGTGCGCTGACGGCCGCCGAGCACCGCCTGTTCCCGGCACTGCTGCGCGCGGCGGCGCTGCGCTTCTGGCTGTCGCGGCTGGCCGACCGCCACCTGCCGCGCGCGGCGGCGCTGTTGCAGCCGAAGGACCCACGCCACTTCGAACGCCTGCTGCGCGAACGTGCCGCGCAGCCATGGCATCCGAGATGTTGACTGCGCCACCTGCCGGCGCGTTGCGGCTTAACCTCCAGGGATGAAGCCGCAACCGAGTCTGCTCTGCTCGCCGCAGCCCGCGTCGTCCGCACATCGCTGGACGAGCGGGCGCCGCTGACATGGGACTGAAGCTGCAGCGCGTGGCCGTCAACCAGGGCTGGACCTGGGTGCGTGACGGCGTGCGCCTGTACCTGCGCCGGCCGCTGGCGTTCAGCTCGATGCTGGTGCTGTTCCTGCTGGCCAGCGGCATCTGGTCGGTGCTGCCGGTGGTCGGGCTGGCCGCGCTGGCGAGCCTGCCGCTGCTGTCGCTGGGTTTCATGGTGGCCTCGCGCGCGGTGCTGCGCGGCGCCATGGCGCACCCGGGGCAGTTCATCGAGCCGCTGCGCGGCGACGCCACGCGGCGGCGCAACCTGCTGCTGTTGTGTGCGCTGTACGGCGTCGGTGCGCTCGTGGTGGTGTGGTCGGTCGGCATGCTTTATGGCGATGCGATGGACGCGCTGCGCGAGGCGATAGCCAAGCACGGCGCGTCGAGCGACGAGACCGCACTGGCGGCCGCGGATCCTCGGCTGATGGAGGGCACACTGAGCTTCGTGCTGCTGGCCGGCGCGTTGTCGATCCCGTTCTGGCACGCGCCGGCGCTGGTCTGGTGGGGCGGCCAGGGCGTGTGGCAGTCGTTGTTCTCGAGCACGCTGGGGATCTGGCGCGCCAAGGGCGCCTATGCGGTCTACTCGCTGACCTGGCTGGGAGCGTCGATGGGCTTCAGCCTGCTGCTGGGCGTGCTCGCCGGTTCGTTCAGCGCGCCGGCGCTCGTGACCTGGCTGGTGCCGGCGCTGGTGATCGCGCTGTCGAGCGCGTTCTACACCTCGCTGTGGTTCAGCTTCGTCGACAACTTCGGCAGCCCCGACGACGACGCCCCGGCTGCTGCTGCCGGCAGCGTCTGACTCAGGCGATCGGCGTCAGCCTGGCCACCGCGAGCGCCAGCCACTTGGCGCCGTGGCGGCCGAAGTTCACCTGTGCGCGCGCGTCGGTGCCGTGGCCCTCGAGCGTGAGGATCACACCCTCGCCGAACTTGTTGTGGAACACGCTCTGCCCGATGCGCAGGCTCGGGCCCGACGGTGATGCCGCGACGCTACGCCGCGCCTCGATCGACGCGGGCACGACCGCCTCGACGCGCCCGACCCCGACCACCGACCCCAGGCCGCTGCCGCGCGCCCAAGCCTCCTGGTACTGGCGCGCATAGCCCGAGCCGAAACCCTGGTTGCGCGGCGTCAGCCACTTCAGCGCGGCGTCGGGCAGCTCGTCGAGGAAGCGGCTCTTCACGTGGTAGCGCGTCTGGCCGTGCAGCATGCGCGTTTGGCTATACGTCAGGTAAAGGCGCTTCCTCGCGCGCGTGATCGCCACGTACATCAGGCGTCGCTCCTCCTCCAGCCCGCCGATGTCGGACATCGAGTTCTCGTGCGGGAACAGGCCTTCCTCGAGGCCGGTGATGAACACGCAGTCGAACTCCAACCCCTTGGCCGAGTGCACGGTCATCAGCTGCACCGCGTCCTCGCCCGCCTGCGCCTGGTTGTCGCCGGCCTCGAGCGCGGCGTGCGTCAGAAACGCCGCCAGCGGCGAGACGATCTCGCCGGTCTCGGCGTCGGGCGTCACCGCCACGGCCGCCACCGCGGCGGGCGCACCGGCGGCGATCGCGCCCGCAGTCTCGTCCACCGGCAGCGCCACCGCGTCCTTGCCGAAGCCCTCCTGCGTGACGAACGATTCGGCGGCGTTGACCAGCTCCTCCAGGTTCTCGATGCGGTCGGCGCCTTCCTTCTCGGTGCGGTAGAAGTCGACCAGCCCCGTGGCCTGCAAGACGTGCTCGATGATCTCGCGCAGCGTCGCGCCGCGGGTGGCCTCGCGCATCGCGTCGAGCAGCGCGTTGAAGGCGCGCACGTTGATGCCGCCCTTGCCGGCGAGCGCGCCGGCGCTCTGGTAGAGGCTGCGGCCGCTGACCCGCGCCTCGTCCTGCAACTGCTCGATCGTGCGCGCGCCGATGCCGCGCGTGGGGAAGTTCACCACCCGCAGGTACGAGGTGTCGTCGTTCGGGTTCTCGAT
>JABTUC010000012.1 GCA_015075545.1 Ideonella sp.
CCGCGCAGCAGCACGCCCGCGGCTTCACCGTGGCCGCGGCCGCCGAGCGTGCGGCCGAGGCCCTGCAGCCCCACGAGAAGGAACTCGATCGATGAACACGATCACCGAAGACCAGCGGCTCGCCCGCCGCGACCAGAGCGCCGACACGGCGATCGCCGCACGGGCCGGCGAATACCTCACCTTCAAGCTCGGCGACGAGGAGTACGGCATCGACATCCTGCGCGTGCAGGAGATCCGCTCGTACGAGCAGCCCACGCGCATCGCCAACGCGCCGGCATACCTGAAGGGCGTGATCAACCTGCGTGGCGTCATCGTGCCGATCGTCGACCTGCGCGTGCGCCTGGGTTGTGCGCAGGCCGAATACACCGCTTTCACGGTGGTGATCGTGCTCAACCTCGGGGCCCGCGTCGTCGGTGCGGTGGTCGATTCGGTGTCCGACGTGCTCGAGCTGCCGGCCGCCGCGATCCGGCCCGCGCCGCCGATGGCCGGCCACGGCGCCGACCACGGCTACCTCACCGGCATCGGCAGCGTCGGCGAGCGCATGCTGATCCTGATGGACATCGAGGCGCTGCTGACCGGCCCCGACATGGGCCTGCCCGGCGCCGATCGCTGAGCCTCCGACCGACCCGAATCGCTTCGAGCACTCGCATCATGACCTTGCACAGCAACGACAAGGCGCTGCTGGTGGCCATCGCGGCCATCTTCGCCGGCGCAGTGGCCTACGGCTTCGTCAACGCCGCACCCTGGACGGCACTGGGGGTCGGCGGCGTGCTGTTCGGCCTGTCGTGGGCCGCGGCACTGGCCTTCCGCGGCGGCACCGGCAGCGTGATCGCCATGCCGGTGCTCGGCATGGCGATGACGGCGCTACTGATCCACGCCGCGCGCGGCCAGACGGTGGCGCACTTCGCGATGTTCTCGCTGCTCGCGGTGACGCTGGTCTACCGGCGCTGGGAGGCGGTGGTCGCCGGCGCCGCGGCGATCGCGCTGCACCACGTGAGCTTCAACTTCCTGCAGCAGTGGGGCTGGGGCGTCGTGTGCTTCACCGACCCGGGGCTCGGTGCCGTGCTCGAGCACGGTGCCTACGCCGCTGCCGAGGCCGCGATCCTGGTGGCGATGGCCATGCGCGCGCAGGCCGACGCACGCACCGCCATCGAACTCGAGCAACTCGCTGCGCGCCTGGTCGGCAGCGACGGCAGCGTCAGCTTCGAGGTCGTTCGCACGCCCGCCAGGGGCCAGGCCACGCGCACGCTGCAGCAGGCGCTGGCGCGCGTCGAAGGCACGCTGCTGGCGGTGCGCGCAAGCTCCGATTCGATCCACACCGCGAGCGTCGAGATCGCCAGCGGCAACGGCAACTTGAGCCAGCGCACCGAGCAGGCGGCCGCCAGCCTGCAGCGCAGCGCCAGCTCGATGGAGCAGCTCACCGGCACCGTGCGCCAGAGCGCGGACTCCGCCGCCCAGGCCAACCAGCTCGCCGCCTCGGCCTCCGGCGCGGCCACCCGCGGCGGCGCGGTCATGCAGCAGGTGGTCTCCAACATGAACGACATCGCCGCCGCCTCGCGGCGCATCGCCGACATCATCGGCACCATCGACGGCATCGCCTTCCAGACCAACATCCTGGCGCTCAACGCCGCCGTCGAAGCCGCCCGCGCCGGCGAGCAGGGCCGCGGCTTCGCCGTCGTCGCCGGCGAGGTGCGCAACCTCGCACAGCGCTCGGCCGAGGCGGCCAAGGAAATCAAGTCGCTCATCGGCGACTCGGTGCACAAGGTCGACTCCGGGGCCAAGCTCGTGCGCGACGCCGGCACCGCCATGGACGAGATCGTCTCGGGCGTCAAGCGCGTCACCGACATCATCGGCGAGATCTCCGCGGCCGCCGCCGAGCAGCGCTCGGGCATCGAGCAGGTCAACGGCTCGGTCAGCGAACTCGAACAGATGACGCAGCAGAACGCCGCCCTCGTCGAGCAGTCCGCCGCCGCCGCCGAAAGCCTGCGCGAACAAGCCCACAAACTCGCCGCCGCCGTCGCCGGGTTCAAACTCGACGGCCGCCGCGACCCGGCGCTGCTGGCGGCAGCGGCGCTCGTGCAAGGCGAACACGCCGCGCCGGCGCAGGCAGCGATCGCCG
>JABTUC010000013.1 GCA_015075545.1 Ideonella sp.
CAGCGAGTCGCGTTGAATGGTTTCTGGCATGGCGTTACTCCTTGTTCGACCCGGAGCGAAGCGAACGACCGTTACCCCCCTCCCCGGGAAGGGGGGCAGGGGGAAGTTCGTCTTTTGTGGCGGCTTCGATGGCGTCGATGATCTTGACGTAGCCGGTGCAGCGGCACAGGTTGCCCTCGATGCCGCGCTGGATCTCGCAGCGCGAGGGGCGGGGGTTCTTTTCCAGCAGCTGGCGCGCCTGCATGACCATGCCCGGCGTGCAGAAGCCGCACTGCACGGCGCCGGCGTCGACGAAGGCCTTCTCGATCTTGCGGCCGAGCGGGTCGTCGGCGAGGCCTTCGACGGTGGTGACCTGGCGGCCGTCGCACTCGACGGCGAAGAGCAGGCAGGAATTCAGGGAGACGCCGTCGAGGAGGATGGTGCAGGCGCCGCACTCGCCCTCGCCGCAGCCGTACTTGGTCCCGGTGAGTCCGAGCCGCTCACGCAGCATCTGCAGCGCGCTCAGGTGCGCCGGCACGCTCAGTTCGCGGCGCACCCCGTTCAGGGTAAACGCGATATCAACGTTGGCAGACATGATTCAGCACCCGGATCAGCATGTTGTGGATCAGTTCGCGCCGGTACCACTCGGAGGCGCGCAGGTCCGAGATCGGACGGATTTCCCCGAGCGCCTGCTGCGCCGCCGCCTCCAGTGCTTGCGCATCCGGCGCACGGCCTTCCAGCGCGGCCTCGCTTTGCGGTGCGCGGACCGCCGTGGCGGCCACCGCGCCGAACGCGATGCGCACGTCGCGCAGCACGTTGCCTTCCTGCCGCGCCCCCGCCGCAATGGAAATGGTCGAGATGTCGAGCCCGGGGCGCGTCCCGTGCTTGTAGAAGGCGCCGATGAACCCCGCGGCCGGCGCCGGCACTTCGACCGCGACCAGCAACTCGCCGCCCGCGCGGCAGGTCCGACCCGGGCCGAGGAGGAATTCGCCGAGCGGCACGCGACGCGTCTGCAGCGTCCCGTTCGGTTTCGCGGCGAGCACGACGCATGCGTCGAGCGCGAGCAGCGGCACCAGCGTATCGCCCGCCGGCGAGGCGTTGCACAGGTTTCCGCCGAGCGTCGCGGCGTTGCGGATCTGGTCGCTGGCGAAATGGTCGCAGGCCTGCCACAGCAGGTTCAACCGCTCACGCACCAGCGTACTCCGGAGCAGTTCGGTGATCGTGACCCGCGCGCCGAGGCGCAGTACGCCGGCGTCCTCGGCGATGCCGGCCAGTTCCGGCACGCGCCGAAGGTTCATCAGCACCGGCTCGAACTCGAGCCGCCCGGCCTGCCGCTGCGGCATCAGGTCGGTGCCGCCGGCCAGGATGGTGACCTTGCCGGCCTGCAGGATGTCGGTCGCCTCCTCCAGCGACGTCGGCACGCGGTAGTGCTCGATGCCGGGCATCTAGAACCTCACCGGTTCGCGATAACGGCCGAACACCCCCACCAGCACGCCGGTGATCTCACCGACGCTGGCGTAGGCCTTGATCGCCTCCATGATGGCGGGCATCAGGTTCGCCCCCGAGCGCGCATCCGCCTCCACGCGCCCGAGCGCCGCCCGCACACGCGGGGCGTCACGCTCCGCGCGCACCCGCACCAGCGCAC
>JABTUC010000002.1 GCA_015075545.1 Ideonella sp.
ACGCGAGCTGATGGAACTGAAGGCCGATACGGTGGAGCTCGATGTCTAGGGTCTGTTGACATATGAATCGTGACCGCGTGGCCGCCCCAAGCGGGCGCAATCTAGGCGCGAAGCCGCAGGCGTGGCAGGCCCCACGTCAAGGCTTCGTAACGACGAGTGCGCCCGCTTGGGGCGGCCACCCTTCGGGCCGGGGTGCCCTGGGGCGCATCGCGTCGTTGCTCGCCTTGCGCGGGCGTGCAGCCCGCGCTGCGGCTCGCGCCTAGCGCTGCATCCCCAGGGCACCCCGGCGCGGTCACGATTCATTTGTCAACAGACCCTGGCCTCCGCGCCATGGGGGCCGTGCGGCGGGCTCAGCCGCCGGCATGCTCCTGCGCGCGCTGCAGCGCCGAAAAGCCGATGCGGTTCATCAGCCGCGTGGCCAACGTGGGCGACAGGCGCTGCAACCACAGCAGCGGCAGGTTGCCGCCAGGCAGGCTCAACGGTGAGCCCTGCTGGAGCGAGCGCAGCAGCTGCTGCGCCACCCAGTCGGGCTCGAAGATCCTGGGCAGGGGCAGAGGCCAGCGCACGCCGGCCTCCGTGCGCGTGTGCGGCGGCGCGAACACCCGCACATCGATGCCGGTGCCCTCGAGCTCCGCGCGCAGGGCGCCGGACCAGCTGACCACGGCCGCCTTGGCCGCGCTGTAGGCCGCCGCGCCGGGCATCGGCACCCAGGCGACAGTCGAGGCGATGTTGACGATCGTGCCCACACCCTGGCGGCGCATCGCGGGCACCACAGCTCGGGCCATGCGCTCGGCGCCGAACACATGCACCTCGAACATTTCGCGCAGGTGCGTGCCGCCGGCGGCGTCCCAGCGCTGCAGCGCTCCGCCGTTGCCGGCCATGTTGACCAGGCCGTCGATGCGGCCGAACGCACCGAGCACCGTGCGCACGCCATCTCGGACGCTGACATCGTCGGTCACGTCGAGCGGCACGGCGATCTCCCGCGGCGCGCCGGCCGTCGACGCTGCCACCAGCGTGCGCAGCCGATCGGCGCCACGCGCTGCGAACGCCACCCGGGCCCCGCGGGCTCGCAGCGCGAGCCCCACCTGCAGCCCGATGCCGCTGGACGCGCCGCTCACCAGCCAGACCTGATTTCCGAACTCCATGCTCACGCTCCTGGGTTGATTCGATTGCACTATATTCCTCTTGTGCCATATACCGCAAGTACTTTTCTGAGGTGAAACAGCATCGCCGTGGCGCGCTCGGCTAGCATCGCGGCATGTCGCTGCGCCACGCCATCCTGGGATTCCTCGACCTCGAACCCGCCACCGGGTACACGCTGCTGCAGCGATTCGAGGGTTCGGTCGGCTCGTTCTGGACCGCCACGCAGAGCCAGGTCTATCGCGAGCTGCACGCGCTCGAGGCCGCCGGCCAGGTGCGCATGACCCTGCAGCCGCAGGACGGCAAACCCGCGCGCAAGATCTACGCGCTCACCGCCGGGGGCCGCGCCGCACTCGAGGCATGGCTGCACGAACCGCTGGAACCGACGCAACTGCGCGACGCGCTGCAGCTGCGCCTGGTGTTCTCGGCGTCGGTGCCGCCGGCCCGGCTCGATGCGATGCTCGCGTCGTACGCCGAGCGACTGCAGGCCACGCTGCAGGAGTATCGCGAGCGCCTGGCGTCGACGCAGATCCTCTCGCTGGCGCGCTCGGCGCGCGAGCGCACGCTGTGGGCCCTGTCGGTCGAGAACGGCGTCGCCTGGTGCGAGGCGCAGCTCGTGTGGGTGCGCCACGCGCGTCGGCGGCTGGCCCGGGTCGGGTCGGCCACTGCGCCGACGAGGGCGCGACAGCGCTGATCAGCCCGCGGCAGCCCGCGCTCGCGCCAGCGCGATGAACCAGTCGACGCTGTCGGCGTTGGCCATCGCGTCGCGCTTGAGCACGCTGGCCGGGTCGGCGCCCATCAGCAGCTTCTTGACCGGCAGCTCCATCTTCTTGCCCGACAGCGTGCGCGGAATCGCGGCAACCTGGAACACGTCGTTGGGCACGTGGCGTGGCGACAGCGCGGCGCGCACCGCGGCCTTGATGCGCGCGGCCAGTGCGTCGTCCAGCGCGTGCCCCTCGCGCAGCACCACGAACAACGGCATCCAGCTCTCGCGGCCGAGGTATTCGAGGTCGACCACCAGGCTGTCGAGCACCTCGGGCAGCGCCTCGACCGCACGGTACAGCTCCGAGGTGCCCATGCGCACGCCGTGGCGGTTGATGGTGGCGTCGCTGCGGCCGTAGATGATCGCGCCACTGGCGCCGCTTTCCGGGTGCGGCACGATGCGGATCCAGTCGCCGTGGCGCCAGACGCCGGGGTACATGTCGAAGTAGCTCTCGTGCAGGCGGCGCCCGACGACGGGCCGCCCCGAGGCGGGCGAGCTCCCCCTCGGGGGGACGGCGCCGTCGGCGCCAAGGGGGTCGGCTTCGTCGGCGTCGCCCCACAGCCGCAGCGGCATCGACGGCAGCGGCCGCGTGCACACCAGCTCGCCCACCTCGTCGATCAGGCTGCGGCCGCGGCCATCGGCATCGGGCTCGCTCCAGGCCTCCACCGCGGCGCCGAGGCAGCGGCACTGCATCTCGCCTTCGACCATCGGCAGCGTCGGCAGCCCGGCGATGAAGGCGCCGGCGAAATCGGTGCCGCCGCTGATCGCCGTCAGCCAAATGTCGCGGCCGTCGACCTTGGGGCAATGGGCCCACGCCCAGCGGTAGCACTCGTTGGCCAGCGGCGAGCCGGTGGAGCCGAGCGCGCGCAGCGCCGACAGGTCGGCGACGTCCTTCGGCGACACGCCGGCCTTCAGGCACGACGCGTAGAACGCCGCCCCGGCGCCGAAGAAGGTGGCCTTGCTCAACGCGGCAAAGCGCCACAGCGTCGTCCAGTCGGGCGCCTTCGACGCGCCCGCGGGGCTGCCGTCGAAGAGGCAGATCGTGGTGCCGCCGAGCAGGCCGGCGACCTGGCAGTTCCACATGATCCAGCCGGTGCTCGAGTACCAGTGGTAGCGCTCGCCGCTGGCCAGCGTGGGGCCGATGTCGTTGTGCAGCGTGTTGAGCTTGAGCCCTTCGATCATCACGCCGCCGTGGCCGTGCACGATCGCCTTGGGCAGCCCGGTGGTGCCGCTGGAGTACACCACCCACAACGGATGGTCGAACGGCAGCCACTCGGGCTCGAAGGCGGCGTCGCGCTGGCGCAGCCACTGCGGCAACGAATGCAGTGCGCAGCGCCCCGGCAGCGCGCCGCCGGGATCGACCGCGTCGGCAGCGGCACCGCCCAGCAGCGGCTGCAGCACGAGGTGCGACACGCTCGGCAACTGCTCGACCAGCTCGCGCACCACGCCGCGCCGATCATGCGCGGCACCGGCCCAGCGGTAGCCGTCGCAGGCGAACAGCACCCTCGGCTCGATCTGCCGGAAGCGGTCGAGCACCGCCACCGGCCCCATGTCGGGCGAGCACAGCGACCAGATCGCGCCCAGGCTCGCACAGGCGAGGAACACCACCGCCGTCTCGGGCCGGTTGGGCAGGTAGGCGCAGACGCGGTCGCCCCGCGTCACGCCGAGCCGCCGCAGCGCGAGCGCGCACGCCGCGACCTGACGGCGCAGGTCGGGCCACGACAGCGACTCGACGCGACCTTGCGCCAGCAGCGGCTCGTCGGCGAACACGATCGCCGGATGCCCTGCGGCGTGCAGCGCGTCGGCGTGGCGCAGCGCCTGCCGCGCATAGTTGACCTGCGCGCCCTCGAACCAGCGCGCGCCGGGCATGCGCTCGTCGGCCAGCACGCGCGCGTGCGGCGTCGGCGACTCGATGTCGAAGAACTGCCAGATCGACGACCAGAACGCCTCCAGGTCGGTGACCGACCATTGCCAAAGCGCGTCGTAGGTCGCGAACTGCAGGCCGCGCGTCTCGCGCAGCCAGCGCTGGTAGCGCGTGATCTGGGGTTCGGGCACGGGCATGGCGGCTCCGGGTCGCTTCAGCGCGCCGGGCGCTGGCTGTTGTCGATGTCGATCATGTGCCACCACTCCTGCCAGAACAAGGGCCGTCGATAGCCCACCAGCCACGGCTGCACCATGTCGGTGGAGACGCGATTCAGGCGCACCTTGTAGGGCATGTAGGCGATCGCGATCTTCTGCGCGCGCGCGAACAGCGCGTCGCGCTCGGGCCCGTCGGGCAGCGCCTGGATGCGCTGGTACAGCGCGTCCATCTCGGGCATCGCGAAGCGCGCCATGTTCTGGCCGCCGACCTGCCGGCTGTCGTAGCGCTGCAGCGACGATCCGCCGTCGGGGCCGGCGGCATAGAGGCCCACGATCCAGATCGAGTAGTTTCCCGCGCGCGCGGCCTTCAGGTTCTCGGGCCACTGCGCGACCTTGAAGCTCGTGCGCAGGCCGAGCACCGTCATGTTCTTCTGGAACACCTCGTTGATCTTGCGCGTGCGGCCGTCGCTCTGCGCGGCCATCGCCAGCACCAGCGGGCTGCCGTCGGGCCGGTCGCGCCAGCCGTCGCCGTCGCGATCGACGTAGCCGTACAGGTCGAGCAGCGCCTTGGCACGCGCCGGGTCGTACTCGCCGAGCTCGCTGCGCAGCGTCGCGTCGTAGCCGCTCGTGAACGGCAGGTAGGTCTGCTGCGCGACCACGCCCTGCCCGCCCCAGGCGTGGTTGATCTCCGTGGGCACATCCCAGCCCAGGCCGATGGCGCGGCGCAGCGCCACCTTGTCGGGCGTGTAGCCGCCGACCACCGGATCATCCATGTTGAACAGCACCTGGTGGATCGACGGCTCGACGATGCGCATGCCCTGGATGCCTTGCTTGGCCAGGTTGGGCGCCACCTTGCCGTGCGGCATCGCGCTGGCCACGAACTGGTAGCCGACGCGGTACGCGAGATCGGCATCGCCTTGCAGGAACGACAGCCAGCGCGGCTGCTCCTCCTCGACGATCGAGATCTCGACGCGGTCGATCATCGGAATACGCCGTCCCTTGAAGCGTCCCGCGATCGCCTGCCCCTCGGCGTCGTCGGCCGCCGGCTCGCCGTCGTAGACCATCTCGCGGAAGCCGGGGTTGCGCTCCAGCGCGATGAACGAGCTGCGCCGCCACTGCACCAGCCTGAACGGGCCGGTGCCCACCGGGTGGGCGTCGATCTGCTGGCCGTAGTGCTCCACCACCTCGCGCGCCACCGCGCCGAGGATGTCGCTGGCCGTCAGGTTGATGGCGAAGCGCGGGCGCGGCTGCTCGAGCCTGTACTGGATCGTGTAGCGGTCGAGCGCGCGCAGGCCCTCGATCTCGCGGTCGTAGTCGAAGGGCTTCTTCTGCTCCAGGGCCTGCTGCCGCAGCGCCTCCAGGCCGATCAGCTTCTCGTCGGCGATCGACGCCCAGCCCGGGCTCTTGTTGGCCGGGTCGGCGAAGCGCTTCAGCGAGTAGACGTAGTCCTGCGCCACCAGCTCGCGCTTCCGGCCCTTGAACGCCGGGTCGTCGGCGAAGTAGATGCCGGGCCGGATGCGCACCGTCCAGACACGGAAGTCGGCCGAGTGCTCCGGCAGCGCCTGCGCCGTCAGCGGCTTGATCTTCACCGGCCGCGCCAGGTGGTCGAACTTGTATGGCGCCTCGAAGATGTGCGGCGTCACCGTACGCGAATAGAGGTCGTTGATCTTCACCGGGTCGAAGCTGGTCTCGGCGACCTCGAAGGCGTAGCGCAGCACCTTCGGCTCGGCACGGGCCTGCTGCGCCGCGCACGGCGACATCGCGACGATCATGCAACCGGCGGCCAGCAGCCGCATCGAACGTCGTGCGACGCGCATCGCGCTGGCGCTGGTGTTCGCGGGGGCGATCATCAGCCGCTCGTGTGCAGCGCCCGCATCGCCATGTCGACGTCGACCATGTGCCACCACTGGCCGCCGAACAGCGGGCGCCGGAAGCCGATCACCCACGGGTAGGTCAGGTCGGTGTAGATGCGGTGCACGTGGATCTTGTACGGCATGTAGGCCACCGCGATGCGCTGCGCCTCGCGGAACAGTGCCGCCCGCTCGGGTCCGTCGGGCAGCACCTGGGTGCGCTCGAACAGGCGGTCGAACTCGTCGAGCTGGAAGCGCGCGAGGTTGTTGTTGCCGGCCAGCGGACCGTACAGGCGCGCCAGCGCGTCCTGCCCGTCGGGGCTGGCGGAAGATTCGCCGAGCATCCACATCATCAGCTTGCCGGCGTCGGCCGCCTTCAGGTTCTCGGCCCACTGCCGGGTGTCGAAGCGGATGCGGATGCCCACCGCAGTCATCGACTTCTTCCACAGCTCGTTGTACTGGCGGTAGATGTGCTCGGGCTCGGTGGCCATCACCAGTTCGAGCGGCGAGCCGCCGGGGCGCTCGCGCCAGCCGTCGCCGTCGCGGTCGACGAAGCCGTACAGGTCGAGCAGGGCCCGCGCGCGCGCCGGGTCGTGGTCGCTCATCTCGGTTTTCAGGTGCGGGTCGTAGCCGCTGGTGTGCGGTGCGATCGGCGACTGCGCCGGCACCGCTCGCCCGCGCCGGATCAGCCGGATCTCCTCGTAGACGTCGTAGGCCAGGCTGATCGCGCGGCGCAGCGCCACCTGCGCCGGTGCATTGCCGCCGACCATCGGATCGAGCATGTTGAAGAAGGTGAACGCGTTGTCCGAGCCCAGGATCGGGTACATGCGCACCCCCTGCCGGGCCAGGTTGGGCGCCAGCTTGCCGCCCGGCGCGGCCTCGTTGGCGAACTGGCTGGGCAGCGGGCCGGCCGAGGTGGCCAGCGCGTCCACTTGCTTGTTGAGGAAGCTCAGCCATTGCGGCTGCAGCTCCTCGATCACCGAGATGTCGACCTCGTCGATCATCGGCAGCCGGCGCCCCTTCAGCCTGGCCAGGATCGCCTGCCCCTCGGCATCGTCGGCGGCCGCGAGCGCGTCGTACCGCGCGTCGCGAAAGCCGGGGTTGCGCTCCAGCACGATGCGCGAACTGCGCCGCCACCGCGCGAGCCTGAACGGCCCGGTGCCCACGGGATGCTCGCCGATCGTCTCCTTGTAGCGCTCGACCACTTCGCGCGCCTGCGCGCCGAGCAGGTCGGAGGCGGTCAGCGTGTCGATGAAGCGCGGCCGCGATTCTTCCAGCTCGATGCGCAGCGTGTAGCGATCGAGCGCACGCAGGCCCTCGATCGGCGCGTCGTAGTCGAACGGCTTCTTGCCCTTCACTGCGGCGTCGCGCGCCGCCGCCAGCCCCTTGATCTTGAACTCCATCACGCCGGGCTGGATCGGGCTGATGTTGGCCGGGTCGACCACGCGCTGGAAGGCGTACACGTAGTCCTGCGCCACCAGCTCGCGCGGCCGGCCCTGGAACGCCGGATCGGCGGCGAAATGAATGCCCGGACGGATGCGCACGACCCAGGTGCGGAAGTCCTTCGACACCTCGGGCATGCCGGCCGCGGTGAGCGGGCGCACGCGGATCGGCCGCGCCAGGTAGTCGTACTCGTACGGCGCCTCGAAGATGTGCGTGGTGACCGTGCGCGAGTACAGGTCGGAGATGCGCGCAGGGTCGAAGCTGGTCTCCGCCGACGCGAACAGCAGCCGCAGCACCTTGCGCCCGGCGTGCTGGCCCTGCGCCGCGGCCGGCAGCGGCAGCGCAGCGGCGGCAGCGGCCTGCAGCAGGCGCCGGCGGCCGGCGTCGCTCGCGGTCGTCATCGCCGGCTCCTGCGCGCGCGCTCGCTCATGTCGACATCGACGTACTTCCAGAACTCGCGCACGAACACGTTGCGATGGTAGCCCTCGACCCACGGCTGCCACAGGTCGGTCCAGATGCGGTGCACGTGCACCTTGTACGGCATGTAGGCCACCAGCAGCCGCTTGGCCTGGTCGAACAGCGCGGCGCGCTCGGGCCCGTCGGGCAGCACGCGCTGGCGCTCGTACACCGCATTGAACGCCGGCAGGTCGAAGCGCGCGTGGTTGGCCTGGCCCTTGTTCGGCCCGTAGCCGAGCGCCAGGAAGTACTCGCCGTCGGGGCCGCCCGACCAGCCGACGCCCCACATCATCAGCTTGCCGGCGCGCGAGGCCTTCAACTGCTCGGGCCATTGCCGGATCACCGGCACCATGCGGATGCCGATCGCGTCCATGTTGATCTGCCATTGCGCGTACAGGTCGCGAAACGCCTTGTCGGGCGAGGTGGCGTACTCGATGCGCAGTGGCGAGCCGTCGGGCTGCTCGCGCCAGCCGTCGCCGTCGCGGTCGACGTAGCCGTACAGGTCGAGCAGCGCGCGCGCCTTGGCGCGGTCGAATTCGCTCATCTCCGACTTGAACGCCGGGTCGTAGCCCCGCACGGGCGGCGGGATGTGCGATTGCGCCGGTATCGCCTGCCCGTGGCGCGCGATGCGGATCTCGCGCTCGATGTCGACCGCCAGCGCGATCGCGCGGCGCAGCGCCACCTTGTCGGGCGTGTAGCCGCCGACCACCGGGTTCTCCATCGCGAAGTACGACACCGTGATGTCGTTGCGCTGGTAGCGCAGCATCCCGATGCCGCGGCGCGCCAGGTTCGGCGCCAGCCGGTTGTTGGGGATCGCGCTGTCGCAGAACTCGTCGGGAATGCGCTCGACCAGATCCTGCTCGTCGTTGAGGAACGACAGCCACCGCGGCTGCGGCTCCTCGATCACCGACAGTTCGACGCGATCGATCATCGGCAGGCGCCGGCCGTGCAGCGCCGCGGCGATCGCGCCGCGGCGTGCGTCTTCGGGCGGCGGATGCTCGTCGTAGCGCAGTTCGCGAAAGCCTGGGTTGCGTTCGAGCACGATGCGCGAGTTGCGCCGCCAGGCGGCGAGGCGGAATGGCCCGGTGCCTACCGGGTGCTCGTTGATCTGCTCGCCGTAGCGCTCGACCACCTCGCGCGCGACGGCACCGGTGAGCGCGGGGTCGGTGAACAGCGACTCGGGCAGGCGCGGGCTCGGCTGCGCCACCCGCAGCTCGAAGCGGTAGCGGTCGAGCGCGCGCAGGCCTTCGACCTCGCGGTCGTAATCGAACGCCGCCTTGCGCCCGAGCGCCTCGCGGCGCAGCTCGCTCAGCCCCAGGATCTGCGCCGATTCGAAGACGTAGAGCTTGCCGCTCTTCCAGCGCGGGTCGTAGTGGCGCTTGATGGTGTACACGTAGTCCTGCGCCGTGAGTTCGCGCCGCCGGCCGCCGAAGGCCGGGTCGTCGGCGAAGAAGATGCCCGGCCTGATCGTGAACACGAAGCGCCGGTAGTCGGCCGACACCTCGGGCAGCGCCGCCGCGGTGGCGGGCCGCATGCGCAGCGGTTGCGCCAGATACTCGAACTCCAGCGGCGCCTCGAAGATGTGCGCGACCACCGTGTTGGAGTACAGGTCGG
Organism: Ideonella sp.; assembly: GCA_015075545.1. Classification (GTDB taxonomy): domain Bacteria; phylum Pseudomonadota; class Gammaproteobacteria; order Burkholderiales; family Burkholderiaceae_C; genus JAEUPI01. The sequence goes on from JABTUC010000002.1 coordinate 9,346, forward strand.
TCACCTGCGCGGGGTCGAAGCCGGTCTCCGCCGCGGGCAGCGCGTAGCGCAGCACCTTCGGCTCTCGCGCAGCGGTCGCCCCGGTCGCGCCCGCCGACAACGACAGCACGAGGCCTGCGACCAGCAACCATGACCCGACTCGAACCATCCGCGTGCGTCAGCGGCGAGCGCCGCGCATCGCGCACGCCCGGCAGCGGCCGCAGTCTAGCGGCCGCAACCCGCGAGCGCTGCGCGGGCAAACATGGACGGAGCCCGCGCGGCGGCCCTCTACACTCGCGCATCGCCTGAACGCTGGTGCTGCCGCGCGACGAACGATGTGGGCCTATCTCGTCAGACGCCTGTGGCAGATGGTGCCCACGCTGCTGGGCGTGGTGCTGCTGGTGTTCCTGCTGTTCAAGTTCTTCGGCGCCGACCCGGCGGTGATTCTCGGCGGGCTCAACGCCACGCAGGAGCAGGTGGCGGCGATCCGCACGCAGCTCGGGCTCGACCGGCCATGGTGGGTGCAGCTCGCGATCTACCTGAAGGAGATCGTCACCTTCGACTGGGGCCGCAGCTGGGCCACCAACGAATCGGTGGCGCATCTGTTCGCGACCCGCCTGCCCGCGACGCTGACGGTGATGATCCCGATCCTGATCCTCGACACGCTGGTGGCGCTGCCGATCGCGATGTGGGTCGCCTACCGCCGCGGTTCGCTGTCGGACCGCACGATCACGGTCATCACCACGGTCGCGCTGTCGATCTCGTTCCTGGTCTACATCATCATCGGGCAGTACGTGTTCGGCTTCCAGCTCGGCTGGTTTCCGGTGCAGGGCTGGAGCGACTCGACGCTGACCAACCTGCTGACCTACGTGCCGCTGCCGGTGCTGCTGGCGGTGCTGGTGGGCATCTCGCCGCAGACGCGGCTGTACCGCACCTTCGTGCTCGACGAGCTCGGCCACGACTACGTGCGCACCGCGCGCGCCAAGGGCCTGACCGAGCGCACGGTGATGTTCCGGCACGTGCTGCGCAACGCGCTGATCCCGATCATCACCAACATCGGCTACAACCTGCCGGGCATCTTCGTCGGCTCGTTCCTGATCGAGGTGTTCTTCTCGATCCCCGGGCTCGGCCGCGAGGTGCTGCTGGCGGTCAACCGCAGCGACTACCCGGTGATCCAGGCCACCACCGTCTACCTGGCGATGCTGACGATGCTGATCAACCTGGCCACCGATGTGCTGTACAAGGTGGTCGATCCGCGGGTGGTGCTGCGGTGAGCGCACGAGGAGCACGATGAGCGCCGTGCTGCCGATCGGCGCGGCCGCGCTGCCGCACTCCGAAGGCGTGTGGCGCACCGCCTGGCGGCGCTACCGCGGCGACCGCGTCGGCATGGTGTCGCTGGCGATCGTGGCCGCGTTCCTGGTGCTGATCGCACTGTCGGCCTCGGGCGTGGTGGCGCGCCACTGGCAGCAGGAGGTCGGCGTGCCCAACGCGCCGCCCACCTGGCTCGGCCCGCGGCCGCCGGAGGACCTCGGCACGATCGAGGTGCCCAAGGGCCCCAACGTCGACCTGTCCGACGTCGACCCGCTGGCGCCACGCTACCAGGAGTGGGCCGCGCGCGCGGCGCAATTGAAGACCACCGAGACGCCGCGCAGCCAGACGCTGCCTTTCGGCGGCGACCGGCTCGGCCGCGACGTGCTGGCCAAGGCGGTCAAGGGCACCGAGGTGTCGGTGTTCGTCGGCGTGCTGGCAGCGGCGGTCGCCACCTTGATCGGCACGCTGCTCGGCGCCGCCGCCGGCTTCTTCGGACGGCGCGTCAGCGACTTCCTCGAGTGGGTCTACAACGTCTTCACCGCGGTGCCCGACATCCTGCTGATCTTCGCGTTCGCGGCGGTGTTCGGCCGCGGCATCGGCACCGTGGTGCTGATCCTCGGGCTCACCGGCTGGTCCGGCGTCTACCGCCAGGTGCGCGCCGAGTTCATCAAGCACCGCCACCGCGAGTACGTGCGCGCGGCCGAGGCCATCGGCGCGAGTGCCGCCTCGCGCATGTTCCGCCACATCCTGCCCAACGTCAGCCACGTGATCCTGGTGCGGCTGTCGCTGCTGGTGGTGGGCTTCATCAAGTTCGAGGTCATCCTGTCGTACCTGGGCCTGGGCGTGCCGGTGGACCAGGTGAGCTGGGGCACGATGCTGGCCGAGGCGCAGAGCGAGCTGATCCTCGGCTACTGGTGGCAGCTCGCCACGGCCACGCTGTTCATGGCCCTGTTCGTCACCGCGTTCTCGCTGATGGCCGACGCCTGGCGCGACGCGCTCGACCCCAAGCTGCGCGGCGCCGAGTGATGGGCGAAGACAGCAAACTGCTGAGCATCCGCGGCCTCGAGGTGGCGTTCCGCCTGGGCGAGCGCGGCGCGGTGACGCGGGTCGCTGCCGTCTCGGGCGTCAGCTTCGACATCCCCGAGCACGCCACCGTCGCGCTGGTCGGCGAGTCGGGCTCCGGCAAGAGCGTCACCGCGATGTCGATCCTCAACCTGCTGCCCGACAACGCGCAGCGCTCGGGGGTCATCGAGTATCGGGGCCGCGATTTGCTCGAGGCCTCGCTGGGCGAGCTGCAGGCGCTGCGCGGCAAGGAGATCGCCTGCGTCTTCCAGGATCCGATGACTTCGCTGAACCCGGTGTTCAGCGTCGGCGCGCAACTGGCCGAGCCGCTGCGGCGCCACCTCGGACTCGGCCGCCGCGCGGCGCTTGCGCGCGCCGAGGCACTGCTCGACGAAGTGGGCATCCCCGAGCCGGCGCGCCGGCTCGCCAGCTACCCGCACGAGCTGTCCGGCGGCCAGCAGCAGCGCGTGATGATCGCGATGGCGCTCGCCTGCGAGCCCAAGCTGCTGATCGCCGACGAGCCGACGACCGCGCTCGACGTGACGATCCAGCGCCAGATCATCGAGCTGATCGCGAGGCTGCAGCAGCGGCATCGCATGAGCGTGCTGTTCATCAGCCACGACCTCGGCGTGGTCGGCGAGATCGCCGACCACGTGGTCGTGATGCGCGCCGGCGTCGTGCGCGAGCAGGGCCCGGTGGCGCGCATCTTCCAGTCGCCCGCTGACCCGTACACCAAGGCCTTGCTCGCCTGCCGGCCGAGCGTGGCGAACGCCAGCGCCAGGCTGCCGGTGATCGACGACCACATCGAAGGCAAGACGCCGGCGCGCCAGGCCAGGCCCAAGGACCCAGGCGCCCCGGTGGTGTTGCGGGTGCGCTCGCTGGCCAAGAGCTTCTTCCTGCGCGAGGGCCTGTTCGGCAAGCGCGAGTTCAAGGCGGTGCGCGACGTGAGCTTCGAGCTGCGCCGTGGGCACACGCTCGGCGTGGTGGGCGAGTCGGGCTCGGGCAAGACGACGATGGGGCTGACGCTGCTGCGCCTGCACGAGCCCACCGCCGGCGAGGTGGTGTTCGACGGCCGCAACCTGCTGGCGATGAGCGACGCCGAGCGCCAGGCGATGCGCCGGCGCATCCAGATCGTGTTCCAGAACCCGTACGCGTCGCTGAACCCGCGCTTCACGATCGGGCAGACGCTGACCGAGCCGATGGCCATCCACGGCATCGGCGACGGCCACGGCGATCGCGAGCGCCGTGCGCGCGCACTGCTGGCGAAGGTGGGGCTCGATGCGTCGGCGTTCGGCAAGTACCCGCACGAGTTCTCGGGCGGCCAGCGCCAGCGCATCGCGATCGCGCGCTGCCTGAGCCTCGAGCCCGAGGTGCTGGTGCTCGACGAGGCGGTGAGCGCACTCGACGTCTCGGTGCAGGCGCAGGTGCTCAACCTGCTGAAGGACCTGCAGGACGACCTCGGCCTGGCCTACGTCTTCATCAGCCACGACCTCGCGGTGGTGCGCTTCCTCGCCGACGACGTGCTGGTGATGAAGGACGGCGAGGTCGTCGAGCAGGCGAGCGCGCAGCAGCTCCTGGCCGCACCGACGCAGGAGTACACGCGCCGGCTGCTCGGCGCGATCCCGCGCGGCTACCGGGCTGCCGCCGCGGTGCGCTGACCAACCCGGTCGAACCTGTAACAAAAGTCTGGTCACCCGGGTCGCTCCTGGGCGTGAAGCACGACCCGCCGCGTGATCGCTTTCACGCGACGCATCGCCCACCACCCATCCGAAGGCTTGGCACGGTTGATGCGCTGGCTCAGGCGTGGCTGGCGCCCAGGCGCCGCACGATGACCAGGAGACTGTGATGCCCAGCGGATTCGCCCCACTCGCTCGACCGCGTCGCATGCGCGCCGCGGCCCATCGCGTGCACGGCGGCGCGTCTTCGCTGCTGCGGCTGGCCCAACCGGCCGGCATGCGCTGGCCCACCGGCAGCGCGCTGGCCGAATGGGCGCAGCGCGCATCGGCCGCCCTGACGCCAGACATGGTGACCGTGGCCGAAGACGCCAGCGAGGCGTTCGTCACCCCCCTGCAGCCGAGCCCGACGCTGCGCATCGCCGCGGCGTTCCGCTGAATATCGCTGGGCCACGGAAATGACTGCCCAGCCCTGCGCGCTGAAGCTGGTCGCCACGCCGCTCGTGCCGGCGCGGGCGCCGGCTCGCCAGGTCGAGCGGACGCCCCGGGTTCTGCGCGCCCCACGCGGCGGCGTGCAGTTGTCGTTCCAGTTTCATCATCGCCCTCCCGATTCGACGAGGGAAGGCGACGCCAAAGGTTTGGGACAGGGTTGACGCCCAACGGGGAGCGGGCCAGCGCGGGTGAATTTGAGAGCGACCCCGCACACAAGGTCCCGCTCCCCTTCTTTTTTTCCCAGCCTCCCTCCGCGCGGCTTCGACCGGTTGCTCTGCACGGTCGTGCCGACCTCGACGCCGCGGCGAACGACGCCAAGCGTCCCGGGACGTCGCCCACGCAACCCGGGCGCTCAGCGGCCGTGGGTACGCGCCGACTCGATCTGCTCGTGCACGCGGCGCGCCGCCCGCAGCAGACCCGATGTACTCAGGTTGCACTGCGGTGCGAGGCGCGCCACGCGGTCGTCGAGTACCTCGGGCGCGGTGATCATCGCCTGCGCGAGCACCGACAGCGCGAGCAGATCGCGCCGCGGCAGCGTCGGCGGCAGCAAGTGATCGGCCTGCGCCTGTACGTGGTGGCGCACGCAGTCGGCGACCGCATCGCTCAGACCCCACGATTCGCACAACGCGGCGCCCAGCGCGTCGTGGGCGATGCCGAAGCCACCAGCTTCCAGCTCGCACAGCATCGCGTCGCCGGTGGCCGCGCGCAACATCGAGCGGTAGTGATCGGGCGCGTGGCGCAGCAGCACCGCTTTGCCGCACTCCTCGAACAGACCGGCCGAGTGGGCGGCCCAGGCATCGATCTGCATCGCCTGCGCCAGGCGCCCCATGATCAGGCCGCGCTGCGCGGCGCGGGCCCACAACACCTCCAGCTCAGCCGCCGGCGGGAACACCGCGCGCAGACCGAACTCCAGCGCAATGCCGGCGACCTCGCGCATGCCGAGGTAGCTGATCGATTGCTGCACCGACTGCACGCGCCCCGATACGCCGTACAGCGGCGAGTTCACCGCCTGCAGCACCACCGCGGCGAGTGCCATGTCGGACTCGATCAACTGCGACAGGGCCGACAGGTTGACCTCTTCTTCGGCCATCAGCAGCGACAGCCGCAGCAGCGCGTCGGGCTGGCTCGGGATCTGGATGTCGAGCGTTCGCAGCGGGGATTCGACGGACATGGCACGGGCGAGCAGGGGCAGCACACAGACTAAGTCGCCGGCCGCTGGCGCGATCGCAGCAATCGCGCCGCCGCACGCCGCCAATTCGGGTGTTGCCGCGGGCCGGGCCGCCCGATTCAGCCCGGGTCGGCGCAGATCCACGCCGCGGCACGCTCGGCGATCATCAAGGCCGGCGCGTTGGTATTGCCGCTGGTGATGGCGGGCATCACGCTGGCGTCGGCAATGCGCAGGCCGGCGATGCCGTGCGCGCGCAGCCGCGCGTCGACCACCGCCATCGGATCGTCAGCGCGCCCCATCTTGCAGGTGCCCACCGGGTGGAAGATGGTGGTGCCGATGTCGCCCGCCAGGCGCGCGAGTTCCTCGTCGCTCTGGTACTGCACGCCCGGTTTCACTTCGCGCGGCTGATACGGCGCCAGCGCGGGCATGCCGGCGATGTGTCGCGTCAGCCGCAGCGAATCGGCTGCCACCTTGCGGTCGGCGTCTGCAGACAGGTAGTTCGCGAGGATCGACGGCGCGTCGGCGGCGTGCGGCGAGCGCAGGCGCACGTGTCCGCGCGAACGCGGATTCAGGTTGCAGACGCTCGCGGTGAAGGCGTCGTCGCGATGCAGCGGTTCGCCGAAGGCGTCGAGCGACAGCGGCTGCACGTGGTACTCCAGATTCGGCCACCGAATTTCGGCCGACGAACGCGTGAAACAGCCGAGCTGCGACGGCGCCATGCTCATCGGCCCGCGCCGCGTCAGCAGGTATTGCAGGCCGATCTGCGCCTTGCCGAGCCAGGAGTTGGCCAGCGTGTTCAGCGTGCGCACCCCCTGCACAGCGAACACCGCGCGGATCTGCAGGTGGTCCTGCAGGTTCTCGCCGACGCCCGGGCGCTCCATCAGCGGCGTCACGCCGTGGGCATGCAGCCAGTCGCCGCGACCGACGCCCGAGAGCTGCAGCAGGTGAGGCGTGCCCACCGCGCCCGCCGCGAGAACCACCTCGCGAGCGGCGAACACCGCCACCGGCCCGACGCCGGCGCGCTGTACCTCGACGCCGCTGGCTCGCCAGCGCCCCTCGCGCTGTTCGAGCCGCAGGCGTGTCGCCTGCGCGCCGGTCCACACCTGCAGGTTGGGGCGCTGCCGCACCGGGCGCAGGAACGCCTTGCTCGCGTTCCAGCGCACGCCGCGGCGCTGATTGACCTCGAAATAGCCCACCCCTTCGTTGTCGCCGCGGTTGAAGTCGTCTTGCGGCGGAATGCCCGCCTGCTGCGCGGCCTGCGCGAAGGCATCGAGCACCCGCCACGACAGCCGCTGGCGCTCGACGCGCCACTCGCCGCCGGCTCGCTTGCCGCTCGAGTCGAGCCCCGACGCGCCGTGCCAGTCGTCGGCGCCGCGCCAGTGGTCCTCGTGATGCTTGAAGTACGGCAGGCACGCGTCCCAGGTCCACGCGTCGTCGCCCAGCTCGGCGGCCCAGCCGTCGTAGTCGCGGCGCTGGCCGCGCATGTAGATCATGCCGTTGATGCTCGAGCAGCCGCCGAGCACCTTGCCCCGCGGGTAGCGCAGGCTGCGACCGTTCAGGCCCGGGTCGGGCTCGGTACGAAACAGCCAGTCGGTACGCGGATTGCCGATGCAGTACAGGTAGCCCACCGGAATGTGGATCCACGGGTAGCTGTCGGGTCCGCCGGCCTCGATCAGCAGCACACGGCGGCGTGGGTCGGCACTGAGCCGGTTGGCCAGCAGGCAGCCGCAGGTGCCGGCGCCGACCACGACGTAGTCGAACTGCGGGGCGTCAGCGCTTCGGTCTGGCATCTGAGGTCTCCGGTGCGGCGCCGCCGCCACACCGCAGCGCGCTATTGCACGCAAATCCGCCGGCGCGGCGTTTTCGGGTTTGCCCGAACGCGCAAGGATTGGCGGCTTTCGCGCGTTGTGTTGATAATCCGGCTGGGTACTGGTGTACCCACGGCCCTTGTCTGGAGACGGCGCCTTTGCTTGATCGGTTCACGCTGGGTTGAAGCTCCACTTGGATTGTCTGCACTGAGAAGGAGCTTCCCCGCATGGGAAACAAGCTGTACGTCGGCAACCTCGCGTATTCGGTGCGCGATGAAGCGTTGCAGGCTGCGTTCGCGCAATTCGGCACCGTCACATCCGCCAAGGTGATGATGGACCGCGAAACGGGGCGCTCCAAGGGCTTCGGCTTCGTCGAGATGTCGAGTTCCGCGGAGGCTCAGGCCGCGATCCACGCCATGAATGGTCAACCGCTCGAGGGCCGGGCGATCGTCGTCAATGAGGCGCGCCCGCGCGAAGAGCGCCCCGGGGGGTTCGGCGGCGGCGGCCGCGGGCCCTACGGCGGCGGCGGGGGTGGCGGCGGCGGCCGCGGCTCGTATGGCGGCGGGGGTGGCGGTGGCGGCTACGGCGGCGGGGGTGGCGGTGGCGGGCGCAGCCCGTACGGCACCGGACGCGGCCCACGCGGCGGCGGCGGGGGCGGCCAAGGCTACTGAACTCCTTGCACCGATCGTCAAGAACGGGCGCCCGCGGGCGCCCGTTTGCATCAGGGCCAGGCACACTGGCAACGCAGCCCACTCAGCGCGCCGCGTCACGTCTGGGCTTGCGCGGACGACCGGCAAAGGCACGGTCGAACAGGGCGTTGGGCAGCAGGCGCAGCAGTTTGGCGACGACCGCCATCGGCCACGGGATGACGCGGTAGCTGGCACCGCCGGTCACCGCGCCGAAGGCCGCGTCGGCAAAGTCGTCGGCCGACATCAGGAACGGCATCGGGTAGGGATTGCCGCGCGTCAGCGGCGTATCGACGTAGCCGGGTACCAGCGTCACCACGCGCACGCCGAACGGCCGGCATTCGCCGCGCAGGCTCTCGCAGTAGGCGATCGCCGCCGCCTTGCTGGCGCAGTACGCCGCGTGCCCCGGTAGCCCACGGATGCCGGCGACGCTGGCCACCCCGACCAGCGTGCCGCGCCGGCGCTGGCGCATCGGCTCTATGAACGGCTGAAAGGTCGCGGCGACGCCGAACACGTTGGTCTGCAGCGTGTCGTGCAGCGCCGGCAGATCCTCCTCGCGCGCGCTGTCGATGCCGGTGCTGATGCCGGCGTTGGCGATCACTGCATCGGGCAGCCCCTGCCGCGCGATGCACGCGCGGCCGGCCGCGGTGATCGCCGCCGCATCGGCGACATCGGCCACGTAGACCCGCGCGTCGCGCTCGCCGACCGACAGCGTCGCGGCCAGACGCTGCAGTTCGCGCTCTCGCCGCGCCACCAGCGCGAGTCGCCAGCCGGCAGCGTGAAAGCGCCTGGCCAGCGCCTCACCGATGCCGCTCGAGGCGCCCGTGATGAACAGCAACGGCGCGGCCGCGCCGCCCGCTTCGGATTCGCGCGGCGCCGGGTGGGTCACGACGCCGGCCGCGAGCCGTTGAGCCGCTGCATCGCGCGCGGCGACAGCCTGGCGCGCACCGGTGGCGCGAGCTGGATCTGCTGCGCCAGGTTGTCGGCATCGATGCCGCCGGCTCGGATCTCGTCCTTGCCCTGGCGCACGATCACCGGCAGGTGCGATCGGATCCGTTCTGTCGGCACGTACACCTGCAGGAACTCGCTGTCGACCTCGAGCGGCGGGCCCGACGGCAGTTGCGCGACGACGCGCGCGTCGCCGCTGAGCTGCCATTCGCTGCCGTCGCCGTTGGATAACGCGCGCGCGGCGCTGGCGCGCGTCACGCGGCCGTCCGGGGCGTTGGCCTGCATGCGCGCGGCCTCGATCTCGATGCGGTCGGTGTCCGGGTAGTGGCGCAGCCAGGTGCCCTCGATGCGCACCGTCACCCGGCCGTCGGGCGCAAATCGGGTGATGGCGAAGTTGCGCATCTCGTAATCGGGGTCGTGCCGCAGCGGCGTGCCTTCGACGTCGGTCGAGGGCCGAGGCGTGTGCTTCACCAGCCACCAGGTGCCCAGCGCCAGCAGCAGCATCAGCAGCAGCGGCAGGTAGGCGCCCACCAGTTCGCGCAGACGCGCCCCGGCACCGAGAGCGCGATGCGTACGCGGCGGCGCCGCGCCGAGCGATACCTCGACCTCGGGCAGGTCGGGCAGGTGCAGTTCCGGCGGCGCCGCGGCGTGGGACACAAGCCGCCTTCAGCGGTCGAGGCTGCCGCGCTGCGTATCGAGCAGCCCCGCGTAGCGGCCGGCGGCGCAAAGCAGGAGATCGCAGAACTCGCGCGCCGCGCCGCGGCCGCCGGGCGCCGCCGTCACGTGGTGTGCGGCGGCGCGCACCTCGACGTGCGCATTGGGCACAGCGCAGGCGAAGCGCGCGCGGCCCATCAGCGGCAGGTCGGGCCAATCATCGCCGATCACCGCCACGTCCGACCACGCCACCCGCAGTCGCTGCAGCAGCGGTTCGGCCGCCAGCAGCTTGTCGGCAGCGCCGAACGCGGCATGCTCGATCCCGAGGTCGCCCAGCCGGCGGCGCAGCGCCGGCGAGTCGCGCCCGCTAACCACCAGCGGCGCGATGTCGCCGGCCGCCAGCAGCTTGAGCCCGTGGCCGTCGAGCGTGTGGAAGGCTTTGCAGACTTCGCCGTGCTCGCCGATGTACAGCCGGCCGTCGGTGAGCACGCCGTCGACGTCGAAGATCGCGCAGCGCACGCCCTGCGCCAGCAGCAGCAGCTCGGGCGCGAAACGCAGCGCCGGCGTCATCAGATGACTTTCGCGCGCATCAGGTCGTTGGAGTTCAGCGCGCCGATCAGCCGGTCTTGCGCATCGACCACCAGCACGCTGGTGATGCGCTGCTGCTCCATCAGATCGGCGGCATCGACCGCCAGCGCATCGGCGCGGATGCGGCGCGGGTCGGCGTGCATCACCTCGCGCGCGACGAGGCCGCGCAGATCGCCGCCGCCCTCGATCAGGCGACGCAGGTCGCCGTCGGTGAAGATGCCCTGCACCCGCTCGTCGCTGGAGACGACTGCGGTGAAGCCCAGACCCTTGCCGGTCATCTCGCGCAGCACCTCGGGCAACGACGCCTGCGGCCCGACGCGCGGCACGTCGTCGCCGCTGCGCATCAGGTCGGCCACGTGCATCAGCAGCTTGCGGCCGAGCGGCCCTCCCGGGTGCGAGCGCGCGAAGTCTTCCTCACGAAAGCCACGTGCGTCGAGCAGCGCCACGGCCAGCGCGTCGCCGATCGCCATCTGCGCCGCGGTGCTTGCGGTGGGCGCGAGATTCAGCGGACACGCCTCCTGGTCGACCTGGCTCGACAGCACGATGTCGGCGTGACGCGCCAGCGTCGACTCGGCATGGCCGGTCATCGCCACCAGAGTCACGCGCAGGCGCTTGAGCGCCGGCAGCAGCGCGGCCAGCTCGTCGCTCTCGCCGCTGTTGGAGATCGCCAGCAGCACGTCGCCGGGCTGCACCATGCCGAGGTCGCCGTGGCCGGCCTCGGCCGGATGCACGAAGAACGCCGGCGTGCCGGTCGACGCCAGCGTGGCGGCGATCTTGCGCCCGACGTGGCCGCTCTTGCCCATGCCCATCACGATGACGCGACCCTTGCATTCGAGCATCGCGCGTGCCGCGCCGACGAAGCCCTCGCCTTGTCGCGCTGCCAGCGCGCTCAGCGCACGCGCTTCGATCTCGAAAGTCTGTGCCGCCAGGGCCAGCACGCGCTGCGCGTCGAAGCGGGGGTTCAGGGCCACTGCGGAGGAGGTCGCTTAGGATCGGGCATTCTAGGCCGCACCCCCTCGCGCAGCGCGTCGCTCGATGGCCACCACGCTCGAAGTCGTCCTGCTGTACCTCGTGGCCGCGGTGGCTGGCGTGGTGGCATGCCGCACGCTGAAGCTGCCGCCGATCCTGGGCTACCTGGCCGTCGGCGTGCTGATCGGGCCCAACGCGCTGGCGCTGGCCGGCGACCCCGAAGCCGCGCGGGCGCTGGCCGAGTTCGGCGTCGTCTTCCTGATGTTCGCGATCGGACTGGAGTTCAACCTGCCCAAGCTGCGCAGCATGCGCGCGCTGGTGTTCGGACTCGGCTTGTCGCAGGTGGGGCTGACGATTCTCGGCGCGGTGGCCGGCAACGCGCTGCTGGCCGCGCTGTTCGGCATGCTCGGCCACGCCTGGGATCTCGGCTGGCAGGGCGCCATCGTGCTCGGCTCGGCGATGGCGATGTCGTCGACCGCGATCCTCGTCAAGCTGATGGCCGACCGCCTCGAGATCGACAGCGAGCACGGTCGCCGGGTGATGGGCGTGCTGCTGTTCCAGGACCTCGCGGTGGTGCCGCTGCTGGTGCTGGTGCCCGCACTCGGCACGGGCGCCGCCAGCCTGGCCGGCGCGCTGGCGATCGCGCTGGCCAAGGCCGTGGTGCTGCTGGCGTTGCTGCTGCTGGGCGGCCAACGCGTCATGCGCTGGTGGTTGACGCTGGTGGCGCGGCGCAAGAGCGAGGAGTTGTTCGTCCTCAACCTGCTGCTGGTCACACTGGGTCTGGCCTGGCTCACCCAGGAGGCCGGGCTGTCGCTGGCACTGGGCGCGTTCATCGCGGGCATGCTGGTGGCCGAGACCGAATACAAGCACCAGGTGGCCACCGACATCCGGCCGTTCCACGACGTGCTGCTCGGGCTGTTCTTCATCACCGTCGGCATGCGGCTCGACTGGCGGCCGCTGGTCGACCAGTGGGCCCTCGTCCTGCTGCTGAGCACGTTGCCGGTGCTGGCCAAGGCGGTGTTGGTGGCACTGCTGGCACGCGGTTTCGGCGCCGCCCCGGGCACCGCGATCCGCACCGGCTTGTACCTGGCGCAGGCCGGCGAGTTCGGCTTCGTGCTGCTGGCGTTGGGCGTCGGCAGCCAATTGCTGATTGGCGACTGGATGAACTCGGTGTGGGCAGCGATGGTGCTGTCGATGCTGGCGACGCCTCTGCTGGTGACCTGGAGCAGTCGCATCGTGATGAGGCTGTCGTCGAGCGACTGGATGCTGCAATCGGTACAACTGACGGCGATCGCCAAGCGCGCGATGCGCACCGAGGCACACGTGATCATCTGCGGCTATGGCCGCAGTGGCCAGAACCTGGCGCGTCTGCTCGAGCGCGAGGGCATCGCCTACATGGCGCTCGACCTCGACCCCGACCGCGTGCGCCAGGCCGCGGCGGCCGGGCAGAGCGTGGTGTTCGGCGATGCAGCACGGCTGCGCAGCCTGATGGCCGCAGGCCTGGTGCGCGCCAGCGCGGTGGTGGTGAGCTACCCCAACACCGCGTCGGCGCTGAAGATCCTGAACCTGGTGCACGAGCACGCGCCTCGTGTGCCGGTGATCGTGCGCACGCTCGACGATGGCGACCTGGAGACCTTGCGCGCCGCCGGCGCGGCCGAGGTGGTGCCCGAGGCGATGGAGGGCTCGCTGATGCTGGCCGCGCAGGCGCTGGCACTGGTGGGCGTGCCGATGCAGCGCGTGATCCGTATCACCCGCGACGCGCGCGATGCGCGCTACGCGCTGCTGCGCGGCTACTTCCACGGCGCCGACGACGACACCGCCGCCGAACTGCAGCAGGCCCGGCTGGCCAGCGTGACGCTGCCGATGGCCGCGGCGTGCCTGGGCAAGCCGCTGTCGGAGCAGGCGTTGCATGCAATCGGCGCGCAAGTGGTGTCGCTGCGGCTGGCTTCGGGGCAGGTGCTCGGCCCCGACGAGAACCAGGTGCTCGGCGCCGGCGACACGCTGGTGCTGTCGGGCCTGCCGGCGGCGCTGGCGCTGGCCGAGGAGAAGCTGCTGCGCGTGTGATCGGCAGCGCGATCACTTGCCGATGCAGAAGCGCGTGAATCGCGGCAGAGGCTTGTGAATCAAGTGCCGTCGAGCCTACAACAAGCCGAGCACCTTGCCGCATAGTGAAGGCGGCCTATCGCATGCGGCGCGCTTCACCGCGGTATTCGATGTCGCAGCCAGGGCGCAATCCGATCGCGCGGGGAACCTCTTGCACGAGCATCCGGGTCACCTCGCGGGCTTGCCCTTTCGCGACGTGAATGAAATTCATCCACGCCGTGATGCCAGCTTCAGCCCCTGGCTCAATGTTGAGTCGGCACGGTGGCTCAAAATTCAATTCAATCGGCGCGGACACATGAAGACCAAGTGGGGAAGCTGCAACTACCGCGGTAGGCACATCCGCCTGAACACCGAACTGGTGAAGAAGCCCAAGGACTTGTTGGAATATGTAGTGGTGCACGAGATGCTGCACCTGATCGAGCCCAACCACTCCGAGCGCTTCGTCAAACTGCTCACCCAGCACTACCCGACATGGAGGGAAGCGAGGGCGGATCTGAATGAGTTGCCGCTGTCTGCCGAGGTTTGGCGCGAGTAGACCGAAATCTGGGGGCGCTGCCTTGTTACGCCACCGACCTGAGTCCGGTGGGTCAATGGTCGACTGCCCAACTCTGAATCAGCGCTTCTTCTGTTGCGGAAGCGCTTCGGTGTAGCTCTTTCCGTCTTTGCCGCGGTTGACGTGAATAACCGTGCCTTCGATCCGCACTGAGTCCTTCCTTTGAGTCGACCAACCGCTGACCGTCTTTTGCGCGTCCTTTACCTGCTCGGCGAGTGTCATTGGTTTCTTCATGATCGTTCCTTCCTACGGCTTTGGGCTCGGCTTTTCGTTTTGGGATTCAAATCGACACCGAGCTTCTGGGCTAACAGAGGCACATCAATGGCGACGATGGCATCCTCAATCTCCCTGTACGTGTTTCTGAATCTGCTGAACCGCGGCTCGGGGCGCCTACCCTTTGCGCGCCAATTGAAAATCTTCCCTACCTGGTCCTTTCGCCTGTCCCTAGCATCAAAGATGTCTTGGTACTGTCGTGGCGCAATGCCTACGAACGGCTCGAAGACAACGGGACCTAGAACAGGCTTCTGCGCGTCAACTTGGATGGCATCACTGTGCAGATGGCGTGCTCTACTTTTCGGGTACGGTTCCACATAGACAACACGCGCGATTCCACTGGACACGATGTGGCGCGCGCACATGTGGCACGGAAAGGTCGTCGTGAACAATGTGGCTCCCTTGATGGAGACACCTAGCCGTGCGGCCGATGTGATGGCCGCCATCTCCGCGTGCACACACCTTCCGAATTCGAGCAGGTTCATGACACGCGCGCCCTTGAGATGCTTGCGCTTGTCGCCCGTGGTCAAGGTTGAAACTAACGGCGCAATGGCCTTGTCCTGCGCGTAGTCGTCCGCAAGAACCCCGGCTTTCTTGAGACCTGCGAGCAATTCGCTAAGGATTTGCTTTCGTTCCTCGACGATCGGATCAAAGCCTCGTTGAAAGTCCCTCGCATCGCCTTCGTCACCGGGCCAATAGAGATCACCTCCTGCCTTGGGCACGTCGTTGCACCCGAGCGCAAGCAACTCGCCCGATGGGGCAGCAATGGCAGCCCCAACCTGACGGCCTAGGTCTGCGGATCGGAGGGCTGCCGATCTCGCGTGGTACATGCCGTGTTCATCCCTGGTTGGTGTGTGGAACAAGTTTCCGAAGATGAGCTCGATGAAACGACGAATCTCAGGTTCGAATGAATTTTTGTCACGCGCATCGATAAACAGGTCTGCGAGCGGAAACGCATCCTTCACGTCCTGGCCAAGCTCTTTGTTCTCTTCCTGTTCATCACGCTCAACGATTGCTTCCGCTTTTTCTCGAGCGTGATTGGGGTTGCCATGCTGCGACCGAGTGACTTTCTCGGCCATTGCCGAGACCCGCGCATCGCGTGGGGAGTACGCGGAAATCAAGAAGAAGCCCTTGCCGTAAACCGAGCGAAGCGTCTCGACTTCATCTGGATGCTTCAATGACCGCAACACGTAGGCGTTGCTTTCGGTCGAACCACCACACTCTTGAAGCCGCACGCGCCGAATCTCGGCTATCGCCAGTAAAGCGACAGCATCGCCGCGACCGGTGTCCTCACGGACTTTTGTCCCGGCATCCATCAGCTTCTCGATTCGCTGGTCCTCCGGTAGGTCGGAGTGGTCCACGCCGAAAAGCTGGGCAATCTGTGTGCTGAGCCGGATTAGCCAAGGCTTGTACTCAACAGCCTCCACCCGGCGCATGAGCGCCTCGACGATCGGGTCCAGATCGACACCGACCGGCCCAACGAGGCCGATGACGACCTCAGGGCAGGGCTTCGGGACCAAAGGGGAACGATCTGGTTGCCCGCTCGGGTCAGGCGCTCGATTCACCGCAGCGCCTACAGTTGGCTTACTCTTCTTGGTCGTTGTTGCCACGGAACGACCCTTGGCTCACTTGACTATGTGGGCGAGCGCCGGAGCGACAAACTTGGGCGCATATCGTCGGCGACCTCTGGCACACAGGCACGTCCACTGCGTCATCGCGCTATTTGGAGGCTGGTTTGCGCAAATGAAGAAAGCCCTCTTTGACAAGCCGCTCGACCTCGCGAACGACCATCGCGTTGACCACCTCGGATCGGCCCTTGCCGTGGATGCCGAGACGGACCAAATCATCGACATAGGCGACGATTTCCGCAGATGGTGAAAACGTGAGCCGGCTGGTCTCCACCAGATTCTTGGTTCGAGCCACGTTCCGCAATCCTGCGTCAAACTTGCCGCATATTAGCCGCAAGTTTGCATCTGCTCAAGTGAGTTTTGCTGGCAACTCAAACGCCATGCCAGTTAGCACGCGCGAAACCGAGGTAGGTCGCAAGCAGTCAAGGTCAATCTCTTTCAGGCGACTTGCTTGAACCGCCCGGGGAACCACGTTGCCTGCCTAAAGCAGCGCCGGACGTTGATTTATTTTGGTGCTTGAACCTAAAATAACGCCTGCCCTTGTTTTAGGTTCCTGCTCCCATGCACCGACCCTCGCCCGGCCGCTACGTCACGGTCACAACGGCCGCCGAGCCGTTCCTGGCCTTCGTGCCGGCACCGCTGCCGCCGGACCCGCCGGTCGTATGGTCGCCGACCCTGCGGCGGCGCTTCGACGCGGCGCTGGTCGCACTCGGGCGCCTGGACGCGGTCACCGCGCTGCTGCCCAACGCGGCGCTGCTGCTCTACAGCTTCGTGCGCAAGGAGGCGGTGCTGTCCTCGCAGATCGAGGGCACCCAGTCCTCGCTGGCGGACCTGCTGCTGTACGAGATCGACGAGCAGCCGGGCGTGCCGGTGGACGATGCGCGCGAGGTCAGCCGCTGCGTGGCAGCGCTCGAACGCGGGCTGAAGAAGTTGCGGGGCGGACTGCCACTGTGCACGCGCCTGCTCTGCGAGATGCACAAGGTGCTGATGAGCCATCCCGGCGGCCGCGGCAAGACACCCGGTGAAGTGCGCCGCACGCAGGTCTGGATCGGCGGCACTCGGCCCGGCAACGCGGCTTTCGTCCCGCCGCCGGCCGATGCGGTGCCGGAGTGCCTGGCATCGCTCGAGCGCTTCCTCAACGACGAGCCTGAGCCCGTGCCGCCGCTCATCAAGGCGGCGCTCGCCCACGTGCAGTTCGAGACCATCCACCCGTTTCTCGACGGCAACGGGCGCCTCGGGCGTCTGCTGATCGTGCTGCAACTGGTAGCCGACGGCGTGCTGCGCGAGCCGATGCTCTACCCGAGCCTGTTCTTCAAGACCCATCGGGCGCTGTACTACGAGCTCCTGAACGAAGTGCGCCTGCGCGGGGACTGGGAACGCTGGCTCGACTTCTTTGCCGAAGGCATCGAGGCGAGCGCGACGCAGGCCGTG
Source organism: Ideonella sp. (assembly GCA_015075545.1). Lineage (GTDB taxonomy): Bacteria > Pseudomonadota > Gammaproteobacteria > Burkholderiales > Burkholderiaceae_C > JAEUPI01. The sequence goes on from JABTUC010000002.1 coordinate 26,672, forward strand.
GCGACGGCAAATGCATTGCTCGCGATGGTCAATGCGGATCGCGACCGCATTGCCGGGCTGGGGCGCGCGGCGGCCTCCGCGCTCGAAGTGCACCAGGCGCTGCAGCGCCAGCCGATCGCCACATCGGCCGCGCTGGTCAAGGCCACGCGGCTCACGCCGGCCACGGTCAACAAGTCGCTGGCGCATCTGGAGCGCATCGGCGTCGTGGCCGAACTGACGAACCGGCAGCGTGGCCGCGTGTTCAGCTATCGCAAGTACGTCGAGGAACTGGCGGCCGAGCTGGAGACGAGCGGATGAATCCGCCGACGGTGGCGACCCGAAAGCGATTCAGGGTTTGCCAATCCGTGCCGTGAATGAATATCATCCATGGCGTGGAGACCCTGCCCCGCCTCGTCGATGACGCACTCGCCGCACGCCTGCGCGTGATGCCGGCCGTGGTGCTCACCGGCGCGCGGCAGACCGGCAAGAGCACCTTGGTCGAGAAGCTGGTGCCGGGCGAACGGCGCTACCGCGCGCTCGACGACTTCGACGTGCGCGACGCGGCGCGACGCGACCCCGAGGCCCTGCTGGGCGGCGGCGATCCGCTCACGCTCGACGAGATCCAGCGCGAACCAGGCCTGCTGCCTGCGGTCAAGCGGGCCATCGACCGCGACCGCCGGCCCGGGCGCTTCCTGCTCACCGGCTCGGCAAACCTGCTGCTGATGCGACAGGTGTCGGAGTCGCTGGCGGGCCGCGCGAGCTACCTCACGCTGTGGCCCATGACCCGCCGCGAGCAGCTCGGACTCGGCCGCGCCGGGCGCTGGGACGAGCTGCTTGCCACGCCCGAGGCAAAGTGGCGCGACCTCTTGGCAGCCGGGGATGACGCTGAGGGAGACTGGCAGGCACTCGCGCTGCGCGGCGGCTTTCCCACGCCGGCGCTGGAACTCAAGGCGCCGGCCGACCGCGCCATCTGGTTCGACGGCTACGTGCGCACCTACCTCGAACGCGACCTGCAGGACCTCGCCTCGATCAGCGCGCTGCCCGACTTCCGCCGCCTGATGCAGGCTGCGTGCCTGCGCGTGGGACAGATCCTCAACCAGACCGAGCTCGGCCGCGACGTCGGCCTGCCGCAGCCGACGGTGCACCGCTGGCTCAACCTGCTGGAGACCTCCCTATCTGCTCGTGCGCCTGCCGGCCTACGCCGTGAACCGCACCAAGCGCCTCGTCAAATCGCCCAGGGTTTTCTGGGGCGATACCGGCGTCGCGCTGCACCTCGGCGCCGCAGCACCCTCAGCGCACACCTCGAGAATCTGGTGCTGCACGACCTGATCGCCTGGCGCGATGCGCGGGTGGACCGCGTGGAACTCGCCTACTGGCGCACCACGATCGGCGAGGAAGTGGACTTCGTCATCGAGACCGGCGGCAGGCTGCTGCCCATCGAAGTGAAGGCCACCTCAAAGCCGCGCCTCGCCGACTACGCGCACCTGCGCACCTTCCGGCAGGAGTACGGGCGCAAGGCGCGCGCCGGGCTGCTGCTGCACACCGGACGCGCGGTCGAGTGGCTCACCCCAGACGTGCTGGCGGTGCCGTGGTGGAGGGTGCTGTGAGGCGTCGATTCTTGGAAGGCGCGCGACTGGGCCGGCTAGCGGCGATCCTAGGGGCATCTGGACGATCCGCTTCGCCTGCGCTGGCTGGCGCCGGAGCATTTGCCGTCCCTGCAGTGGCACCGAGAACACGTCTTTCGGGGATGAGGTTTCACGCGGCACATGCACGGCGCGCTGACCACACCGCGAGGGGCGACGCGCGAGCACGATCGCGCCCCTGCCTGGACCGGGTTGCTGATGGGATGACGGGAGCAGTAGTTCGTCGGTCCTCTCCGTTCGTTTGATCTGCAGGTCGTTGCCGTGTTGCCGTCGTCGTTCGGTGCATGGCCGCCGGCTGCCTGTCGCGCAGCACCCTCTACCAGTACATCAAGGACGGCGATTCCCCGAGGCCCGTGCGGCTTGGCCTGCGTGCGTCGGCTGGCTCGAATCGGACATCAGCGATTGGATCACCGCGCTGGTGAAGGGCGCGCGCCAGGACAGTGCGCCGGCCGCGCAGTAACCGTGCGGCATGAGCATCCACCGATTCGCGCTGGCACCTCCGGCGGGAGTAACGACGATTCCGGCGTCCGAAGTTCTGGCCCGGTTCGGCAGCGCGATCACTTGCCGATGCAGAAGCGGCCGAAGATCTCGCCCAGCAGGTCGTCGGGGGTGAACGCGCCGGTGATCTCGCCGAGGCTCTGGTGCGCCAGCCGCAACTCCTCGGCGAGCAGCTCGAGCGCGGCGTCGCCGGCGCGGGCGTGTGCCCGCGCCTGCGTCAGATGCTCCGCGGCCCGGCGCAGCGCATGCACATGCCGCGTGCGTGCGATGAAGCCGCCCTCGATGGTCGCCTGCCAGCCGGCCAGCTCCAGCAACGCAGAGCGCAGCGCGTCGAGGCCCTCGCCGGTGAGCGCCGACAGCACGATGGCGTCTTTGTTCGGCGCCGGCGGCGGCGCGAGATCGCACTTGTTCAGCACCTGCAGCCGCGGCACCTGGGTCAGCGACTGCAGCCGGGCCTCGATCGCCGCTTGCGCGCGCTGGTACTCCGGCGCCGCCAGCCGCGTCAGGTCGTGCAGCACCAGCACCACATCGGCGCGGCCGATCTCGGCCCAGCTGCGTTCGATGCCGATGCGCTCGACCTCGTCGAGCGCATCGTCGGGCGAACGCAGCCCGGCAGTGTCGGCCACGTGCACCGGCACACCGTGGATCTGGATCGTCTGCGCAACCTTGTCGCGCGTGGTGCCCGGAATCGGCGTGACGATCGCCAGCTCGGCGCCGGCCAGTGCATTCAACAGCGAGCTCTTGCCGACGTTGGGCTGACCCGCCAGCACGACGTGGATGCCCTCGCGCAGCAGCGCGCCGCGCCGCGCCGCGGCGAGCACCGACTGCAGCCGCTCGTCGATGCGCGCCAGGCGGCCCAGCGCGTCGGCGCGCTGCAGGAAGTCGATCTCCTCGTCGGGAAAGTCGAGCGTCGCTTCGACCAGCGCGCGCAACTCGACCAGCGCATCGGCCAGCGCCTGAACCTCGCGCGAGAACTCGCCGGCGAGCGACCGCGCGGCCCACCGCGCGGCCGCCTCCGTGCCGGCGTCGATCAGATCTGCCACCGCCTCGGCCTGGGCGAGGTCGAGCTTGCCGTTGAGGAAGGCGCGCGTCGTGAACTCGCCAGGCGCGGCCGGCCGCAGCGCGCGCAGTTGCCCGGCCGCGGCGGCAGCCACCTCGAGGCAGCGGGCGACCAGCAGCTGCAGCACCACCGCGCCACCGTGCGCGTGCAGCTCCAGCACGTCCTCGCCGGTGTACGAATGCGGCGCCGGGAAGTACAGCGCGAGGCCCTGGTCGATCGGCTGTCCGTGCGCGTCGAGAAACGGCAGCAGCGTCGCATGGCGCGGCTCGAGGCTGCGCCCGCACAAGGCGCGGACCAGCGAACCCAGATCGCGGCCCGATACGCGCACGATGCCGACCGCACCGCGGCCGGGCGCGGTGGCAACGGCGACGATCGGATCAACCAGGTGCGACAGCATCGCGCCGATTGTGGCGCGACGCCTGCGAGGTGCCGCCCAAAGAAGACGCGCCCGTCATTCGACGGGCGCGTCTCGCGTTGGCGCGGGGGGAGCGTCGAGCGCTTCGCCTGAAACGATCGAGGCGCGCTCCAGAGCCGGGTTCGCCGGGTCGGCCCCGCATGGACCGGTGCTGAAGATGCTGTCCGATCGACTGCGTCGAAATCGGACTGGCGCAATGATGAACCGCACGCGCAAGCCGTCAAACCCCGCGAATGGGGCATCGGCCTGCGGTCGTGCAAGCGTCACGGGCATCGGCCACGGCGCGGGCCGGGCCGTATCGGCGGCGCTACTTCTTGCGCTTGAAGCGCGTCGGTGCCACGCCGAGCTGCCTGTTGATGACCCACTGCTGCGCGATCGACAGCAGGTTGTTGGTCAGCCAGTACAGCACCAGCCCGGCGGGGAAGACGAAGAACATCACCGAGAACACCAGCGGCATGATCCACATCATCTTGGCCTGCACCGGGTCGGGCGGCGTCGGATTGAGCCAGGTCTGGAACAGCGTCGAGCCGGTCATCAGCAGCGGCAGGATGTAATAGGGGTCCTTGGTCGACAGGTCGTGGATCCAGCCGATCCAAGGCGCATTGCGCATCTCGACGCTCGACAGCAGCACCCAGTACAGCGCGATGAAGAACGGGATCTGCACCACGATCGGCAGGCAGCCGCCGAGCGGATTGACCTTCTCCTCGCGGTAGATGCGCATCATCTCCTGCTGCATCTGCTGCGGCTTGTCCTTCAGCCGCTCGCGCATCTCCATCACCTTGGGGTTGATGGCCTTCATCTTGGCCATCGAGCGGTAGGCGCTGGCGTTGAGCCAGTAGAACGCGATCTTCAGCAGCACCACCAGCGCGACGATCGACCAGCCCCAGTTGCCGAGCACGCGGTGCAGCTGGTCGAGCAGCCAGTACAGCGGCTTGGCGAGGATCGCGAAGTAGCCGTAGTCTTTGACCAGTTCGAGCCCGGGCGCCATCGCCTCGAGCTTCTTCTCCTCCTGCGGGCCGGCGAACAGCTTGGCGTCGTAGGTCAGCGTGGCATCGGGCGCGAGGCCGCCGAGCTTGACGATCATCGCGATCGCGTACAGGTTGTCGCCGAGCTTGCTGGTCACGAACTCGCGCGGGCCGGGCCCGATCAGCCAGGCCGACGCGAAGTAGTGCTGCACCATCGCGATCCAGCCGTCGTTGGCGCTGCGATCGTGACTGGTCTTGCCCTTCTCGATGTCCTTGAAGTCGATCTTCTGGAACTTCGTGGCGTCGGTGTACATCGCCGGGCCGGTGAAGGTGAAGTAGAAGCTCGACTCGCCCGGCGGCGGATTGCCGTCGCGCACCAACTGCAGGTACAGCTGTGGCGACAGCGTCTTGCCGCTGCTGTTGACCAGCACGAACTTGACGTCGATCTCGTAGTCGCCGCGCTTGAACGTGTAGATCTTGCGCAGTTGCACGCCCGAGACCACCGGTGATTCGAGCGTCAGTTCGACCGCGTCGCTGCCCGCGGCGAGCGTGCGCGCACCCGGCAGCGCGTGGAACATCGTCTCGTGGTTCGGGTACGAGACGCCGTCGACGGTGGCCAGGCCGCTGCGGGCCAGGTAGATGCGATCGCGGCTGCGATCGAACAGCACCACGTTGCGGCTGCGGTCGAACTGGTCGTGTTGCTTCAGCAACTCCAGATGCACCAGCTCGCCGCCGCGGGTGTCGATCGTGGCCTTGACGACATCGGTGGCCAGTGTGATCAGCTCGCCGCCGGGCGACGTCGCTGCCGCCGCTGCGACCGCGCCGGCGGCCGGCTGTGCCGCCACCGGTGCCGCTGGCGCGGCCGCGCTGCTCGCCGATGGCACCGTGCCGAGCGCTGCGCTGCTGCCCGCGGGCGCCTGCGGCGGGGCCGATGCCGCAACGTGCGGCCGCGCGACGCCGCCGAACAGCGACGGCGCGCCGGTGTGCTTGTTCCACGCGTCCCACAACAGGACGAGCGACATCACGAAGACCACCCACAGCAGGGTGCGGCGCATATCGGTCATTGGCGTGTCTTGGCCAGCAGTCGGGTGAACAGCGCGGGCGGCTGCTGCGGTACCGGGTCGTGCCCGCCCTGGCACCACGGGTGGCAGCGCAGCAAACGGGCGCCGGCAAGCGCGCTGCCGGCGAGCGCCCCGTGGCGGCGCAGCGCCTGCAGTGCGTACTCCGAACAAGTGGGCTCGAACCGGCAGGCATTGCCCAGCCACGGCCGCAACGCAAAGCGGTATGCGAGCACCACGGCGATCAGTGCGCGACGCGGCAGGTCTCGCAGCGCCGCAAGTGCGCGCACCGAATGGCTGCCTTGCCCGAGGTGGCGCTCGCTCACGCGGCGGCCCGCCTCAGCAGACCGTCGAGTTCGACGCGTGCCGCCTCGCGCAGCAGCGCGGGCGCTGCCGAGCGGAAGCGCTTCGAGTCGAACGGCCGGGATAGTCGCAGCAGCCACATGCCGCACGCCAGCCTCGCGTGGTGCCGCTGCATCGCGCCACGCATCTGCCTGCGCAGCAGGTTGCGAGTGGTCGCTTTGCGCGCGTGCCGCTTCGACACGACGACGCCGAACCACCACCGGCCCGAGGCCGACAAACGAGAGTCGTCCACAGCCTGTGGGCAAACATCTGCGTCGCCTGTGGACAACTCGCTGGCGCGAGGCTTCGACACGGCACCTGCTACCCCTGGTCGATGCGGCAGGTGGTGGGCCGCGAAGTGAGCACTTCGCGCCTTCGCTGGAGTCGCAAGCACGGCTTCGAATTCGGCCGGTCGCCGGAGGCGGCCGAGCATGGGTGGCAGCGAGGCGCGACTCAGACCGACAGGCGCTTGCGCCCTTTGGCCCGGCGCGCATTGATCACCGCGCGTCCGCCGCGAGTCTTCATGCGAACGAGGAATCCGTGCGTGCGTGCGCGGCGAACCTTGGATGGCTGGTAGGTGCGTTTCATCTGGATGCGTCGTCAGTCGCGAGCAACACCGCGCGCACGATCGCGACGAGAAAAAGTGACCAATTGTGCGCCCAGAGCGGACACTGAGTCAGGGCGAGAACCGCGCCCTGACTCAGGCACCGCATGCGCAAAGCCGCGCCGCAGCGCCAACCGCGCAAGGGCTTTTCGGGAAACCGCGAATTAAAGCAAAAAGGCCCTTTTCGGTCAAACACTTGCACGGCGGACTGCGCCTTTGGCCCACCATTGACGCGGGCGCCCGAACTGTGGATAACCGCGCCTGGCGCAGTCGGCGAGGGCCGACGAACGTGCCGCTCGAAAACAACTTGTCCACAATGAGCGTCGATCTCTGGGAGCGAGGCCGCGAACGCCTCGCGGCCGAACTTCCCGAACAGCAGTACAACACCTGGATCAGGCCGTTGCCGTCGGCCGACTTCAGCGACGGCGGCGCCGCCGGCGCGGTGGTCTCGCTGCGGGTGACCAACCGCTTCAAGCTCGACTGGATCCGCTCGCAGTACGCCGGTCGCATCGAAGGCGTGTTGAGCGAACTCGCCGGCAAGCCGATCCGCCTCGAACTGAGCCTGGCTCCACGCGAGGGCGTGCGGCCGGGCCCTCTGCCGGGGCTGCGACAGCCCGCGGTCGATGCCGGCTCTGCGTCCGCCTGGCTGGCCGGCGCGATCCGAGGGGCAGCCGCCGAGTCCGACGGCGCGGCACGCCTGCCTCTGAACGGCTTCGTGGCCCCCTCGCACCGGCTCAATCCGGCCCTCACGTTCGACACGCTGGTCGCGGGCCGCGCCAACCAGATGGCACGCACCGCGGCGCTGCACGTCGCCGGTGCGCCGGGCGCGATGTACAACCCCTTGTTCGTCTACGGCGGCGTCGGGTTGGGCAAGACGCATCTGGTGCATGCGGTGGGCAACGCGCTGTTGAAGGACAAGCCACAGGCCCGCGTGCAGTACCTGCACGCCGAGCAGTTCATCAGCGACGTCGTCAAGAACTACCAGCGCAAGACCTTCGACGAGCTGAAGGCCAAGTACCACTCCCTGGACCTGTTGTTGATCGACGACGTGCAGTTCTTCGGCGGCAAGGAGCGCTCTCAGGAGGAGTTCTTCAATGCCTTCGAGGCCCTGCTGGCCAAGCGCGCGCACATCATCATGACCAGCGACACCTACCCCAAGGGGCTGGTCGACATCGACGAGCGGCTGACCAGCCGCTTCGACGCCGGACTGACGGTGGCCATCGAGCCGCCCGAACTCGAGATGCGGGTTGCGATCCTGATCAAGAAGGCCGTCGCCGAAGGCGCCGAGATGCCCGAGGACGTGGCCTTCTTCGTCGCCAAGAACGTGCGCGCCAACGTGCGCGAACTCGAGGGTGCGCTGCGCAAGGTGCTGGCCTACAGCCGCTTCAGCCAGAAGGAGATCAACATCGCCCTGGCGCGCGAGGCGCTGAAGGATCTGCTGTCGATCCAGAACCGCCAGATCTCGGTCGAGAACATCCAGAAGATGGTCGCCGACTTCTACAAGATCAAGGTCGCCGACATGTACAGCAAGAAGCGGCCGGCGTCGATTGCCCGGCCGCGCCAGATCGCGATGTACCTGGCCAAGGAGTTGACGCAGAAGAGCCTGCCCGAGATCGGCGAGTTGTTCGGTGGGCGCGATCACACCACGGTGCTGCATGCCGTGCGCAAGGTGGGTGGCGAGCGCAGCAAGAACACCGAACTGAATCAGCAACTCCACGTCCTCGAACAGACCCTCAAGGGTTGACGCTGGTGCTGGCTGGTCGCCGGGCCACTGCCGGCCGACAACCATGGGGACAACTTTCCGACAACCCGCCAGTCATCCACAGCGCCGGGCAACCGCGCGAACTTGTCCATCGCCGCAGCCATCGCGGCCCCAAGCTCGCCCACAGGGTCGACGGCGGCCTAAACCGGCGCAAAGACAGGCGAAAATGGCATTCTCCACAGTCGGCGGGCGCGCCTACTACAACGACTACGTTTGAGAGGAAGACATGATCGTCTTGAAAGCTCCGCAACGCGCATTGCTCGGCGCGCTGCAGGCGGTGGCCGGCATCGTCGAAAGGCGGCATACGCTGCCGATCCTCGCCAACGTGCTACTGCGCAAGAGCGGGTCGTCGATCGAATTGACGACCAGCGATCTGGAGATCCAGGTGCGGACCCATGCCGAACTCGGTGGCGACGCCGGCAGCTACGCCAGCACGGTGGGTGCGCGCAAGCTGATCGACATTTTGCGCAGCCTGCCCGACGACCAGGTGATCACGCTGTCGTCGGCGCAGAACAAGTTGACGCTGCAGGCCGGCAAGAGCCGCTTCACCTTGCAGACCCTGCCGGCGGAGGACTTCCCGCTGGTCAACGAGGCGAGCGACTACGGCCCGGCCTTCTCCGTGCCGCAGCAGACGCTCAAGCACCTGATCAACCAGGTGCACTTCGCGATGGCGGTGCACGACATCCGCTACTACTTGAACGGGATCCTGTTCGTCGCCGAGGGCAAGACGCTGACGCTGGTGGCCACCGACGGCCACCGGCTGGGCCTCGCGCAGGCGCAACTGGCCTCCGAGATTCCGAAGCAGGAGGTGATCCTGCCGCGCAAGACCGTGCTCGAGCTGCAGCGGCTGCTGCGCGACGAAGACACGGCGATCGAGCTGCGCTTCGCCGGCAACCAGGCCAAGTTCGCGTTCAGCGGCATGGAGTTCGTGACCAAGCTGGTCGAGGGCAAGTTCCCCGACTACAACCGCGTGATCCCGAAGAACCACAAGAACGCGCTGGTGCTCGGCCGCGAACCGCTGCTGGCGAGCCTGCAGCGAGCGGCGATCATGACGAGCGAGAAGTTCAAGGGCGTGCGCGTCAATGTCGAGCCGGGCAACCTGCGCATCGCCGCCAGCAACGCCGAGCAGGAGGAAGCGAAGGAAGAGCTCGAGGTCGACTACAACGGCGACGCGATCGAGATCGGCTTCAACGTCACCTACCTGATCGATGCGCTGGCCAACCTGACGCACGACATGGTCAGGCTCGAGCTGCAGGACAGCAACTCCAGCGCGCTGATCACCGTGCCCGAGCAGGCGGGGTTCAAGTACGTCGTGATGCCGATGCGGATCTGAGGCCTTCGCCTCAGACCCGCATCGGCGTTGCCGTTCAGTGGGCACCCCCTGCCCCCGCCGGGCGGGGGTTCCAGTCAGTTCAGGCCCGGGCCCGTTCCGGGCCCTCTTAGAAGTTGTTGATGAGCGATTCGCAGAGTCCCGAACCCAGACCCGACACCTCCGGCTACGGCGAGGGCTCGATCCAGATCCTCGAGGGCCTCGAGGCGGTGCGCAAGCGCCCGGGCATGTACATCGGCGATACCTCCGACGGCACCGGGCTGCACCATCTGGTGTTCGAGGTGGTCGACAACTCGATCGACGAGGCGCTGGCCGGCTTCTGCGACGACATCGTGGTGACGATCCACACCGACAACTCGATCTCGGTGATCGACAACGGCCGCGGCATCCCCACCGGGATCAAGATGGACGACAAGCACGAGCCCAAGCGTTCGGCCGCCGAGATCGCGCTGACCGAGCTGCACGCCGGCGGCAAGTTCAACCAGAACAGCTACAAGGTCTCGGGGGGTCTGCACGGCGTGGGCGTGTCGTGCGTCAACGCGCTGTCGAAAATGCTGCGGCTGACCGTCAAGCGCGACGGCGTCGTGCACTTCATGGAGTTCAAGCGCGGCGTACCGCAGGATCGCCTGATCGAGCAGCGCGACGGCGTCGACGTATCGCCGATGCGCCTGCTCGGCCAGACCGAGAACCGCGGCACCGAGGTGCACTTCCTGCCCGACGACGAGATCTTCTCGAACATCGACTTCCACTACGACGTGCTGGCTAAGCGGCTGCGCGAGCTGTCGTTCCTGAACAATGGCGTGCGGATCCGGTTGGTCGACGAGCGCAACGCCAAGGAAGACAACTTCGCCTTCGCCGGCGGCGTGCGCGGTTTCGTCGAGTTCATCAACCAGGGCAAGCGGGTGCTGCATCCGAACATCTTCCACGTCAATGGCGAGAAGCTGAGCGAGCAGAGCACGACCATCGGCGTCGAGGTCGCGATGCAGTGGAACGACGGCTACAACGAGACCGTGCTCGCCTTCACCAACAACATTCCGCAGCGCGACGGCGGCACGCACCTCACCGGTCTGCGCGCGGCGATGACGCGGGTGATCAACAAGTACATCGACGACCAGGAGCTGGCGAAGAAGGCCAAGGTCGAGATCAGCGGCGACGACATGCGCGAAGGTCTGGCCTGCGTGGTCAGCGTCAAGGTGCCGGAGCCGAAGTTCTCCAGTCAGACCAAGGACAAGCTGGTCTCCAGCGAGGTGCGCGGCCCGGTCGAAGACGTGGTCAGCAAGGCGCTGGCCGACTGGCTGCTCGAGAACCCCGCCGACGCCAAGACGGTGTGCGGCAAGATCGTCGACGCCGCACGCGCGCGCGAAGCCGCGCGCAAGGCGCGCGAGATGACACGCCGCAAGGGCGTGCTCGACGGCATGGGGCTGCCCGGCAAACTCGCCGACTGCCAGGAGAAGGACCCGGCGCTGTGCGAGATCTACATCGTCGAGGGCGATTCGGCCGGCGGCTCGGCCAAGCAGGGGCGTGATCGCAAGTTCCAGGCGATCCTGCCGCTGCGCGGCAAGATCCTCAACGTCGAGCGCGCGCGCTACGAGAAGCTGCTATCCAGCGAGGCGATCGTCACGCTGATCACCGCCTTGGGCACCGGCATCGGCGCGGACGACTTCAACCCCGACAAGCTGCGCTACCACCGCATCATCATCATGACCGATGCCGACGTCGACGGCGCGCACATCCGCACTTTGCTGCTGACGTTCTTCTACCGCCAGATGCCGGTGCTGATCGAGCGCGGGCACGTCTACATCGCGCAGCCGCCGCTGTACAAGGTGAAGCTCGGCAAGCACGAGCAGTATCTGAAGGACGACCCCGAACTCGACGCCTACATGCTGAAGGTCGCGCTGCAGGAGGCGCGCATCGAGCCCGGTGGCGGCAAGCCGCCGATCACCGGGTTGGCGCTCGAGGATCTGGCGCGCCATTACGTGCTGGCCGAGAGCGTGATCGAGCGGCTGGCCAACTGGATGGACGGCGCCGCGCTGCGCGCGATCGCCGACGGGCTGCGGCTCGATCTCGACACGCCCGGGGCCGCCGAGGGCAGCGCCGCAGCGCTGGCCGCCGCGCTGCGCGATGCGCAGGTCAGCGCCGGCGTCGATGCACGCACCGACAAGCAGTTGCTGCGCATCAGCCGCCGCCAGCACGGCAACGTGAAGGTCAGCAGCATCACGCAGGATTTCGTGCACGGCGCCGACTACGAAGTGCTGGCGCGCGCCGGCGCGACCTTCAAGGGGCTGCTGACGCCCGATGCGGTGGTGGTGCGCGGCGAAGGCGAGCGCCGCAGGGAAGTGAAGGCGGGCGACTTCCGCGTCGCGATGGCCTGGTTGATGAACCAGGCCGAGGGCCAGGTCGGGCGCCAGCGGTATAAGGGCCTGGGCGAGATGAACCCCGAGCAGTTGTGGGAGACGACGATGGATCCTGCCGTGCGCCGCCTGCTGAAGGTGCAGATCGAGGACGCGATCGAGGCCGACCGCGTGTTCACGATGCTGATGGGCGACGAGGTCGAGCCGCGGCGCGACTTCATCGAGAGCAACGCGCTGCGCGCCGCCAACATCGATGTGTGAGTGGGAGACCGCGCGTTGCTCTCAGGCAAGACCATCGTCGTGACCGGCGCGGCATCGGGCATCGGCGCGGCCACCGCCGCGCTGGTGGCCGCCCAGGGCGCCAAGGTCATTGCCGTCGACATCAACCAGCCGGCGCTGCGGGTCGGCGAGTTCCTGCGGGCCGATCTCGCGGACCGCGCGTCGATCGATCGCCTGGTCGCTGCGCTGCCCAGCGGTGCGAATGGCCTGGCCAACATCGCCGGCCTGCCGCCGACGCGTCCGGCCGAGGCCGTGGTGGCCGTCAATCTGGTCGGGCTGAAATACCTGACGGTGCAACTGGTACCCAAGCTGGCCGACGGCGCGTCGATCGTCAACCTCGCATCGCTGGCCGGGCTGGGCTGGGCCGACGCGAAACCGGCCATCGACGCCAGCGCGGCGCTCGACTTCGACGGCATCGCCGCCTTCTGCAAGGCGCACGACATCGTCGGCGCGCGCAGCTATTTCTTCTCGAAAGAGGCGCTGATCGTGTGGACGATGCGCAACCGCTGGACCTGGCGCGAGCGCGGCATCCGCATGAACGCGCTCAGCCCGGGGCCGGTCGAGACGCCGATCCTGAAGGATTTCCTCGACACCCTGGGCGAGCGCGCCGAGGAAGACATGCGAACGATGGATCGGCCGGGCCGCCCCGGCGACGTCGCTCCGGTCGTCGCCTTTCTGCTGTCGGACGCGTCGGCCTGGATCCGGGGCACCAACATCCCGGTGGACGGCGGCATGTTCTCGAACGTGCTGTGCCAGCGGCACGGCTACTGAAAGGGCCGACATGACGAACCACTCGGTTGCGATTCGCGGCGCGCCATCGCCGCGCTTCTGCGCGGCGCTGCTGCTGCTGGCCATCGCCGCGCTCGCCGGTTGCAGCCAGGAGGGCCCGGCCGAACGCGCTGGCAAGAAGATCGACCAGGCGATGCACGAGGCGGGCAAGAAGGTCGATGCCGCCGCGGCTGCCACAAGCTCGGCAGCAACCAGCGCCGGCGCCAAGGTCGAGGCGGCGGTGCAGAAGGCGGGCGAGAAGGTCGAAGCAGGTGCTCGAAAGGCCGGCGAGGCTGTCGGCAAGGCTGCCGAGGCGACCGGCAAGGCCGTCGAGAAGGCGGGCGAAAAGGTCCAGCAAGCGGTGAAGCCGTAGCACAAGCTGCGCGGGCCGCAGCGCCGCCAGGAGGCGGCAGGCAATCGCCTCACTCACCCTTGAAGCGCGGCACGCGTCGCGCGGCCATGGCGGCCACGCCCTCACGAAAATCTGCGCTCAGGAACTGCGCGTTCTGCTGCTCGCTCTCGTGCGCGACGGCGCTGCGGATCTGCTCGACCAGCCCCGCGCGCAACGTCGCGCGGGTGGCCTGTACCGCGATCGGCGCCGATGTGGCGATCTCGCGCGCCAGCGCGAGGGCATGCGCGCGCACCTGATCGCGCTCGACGAGGTCGTCGGCCAGCCCGATGCGGCGCGCTTCGACGCCATCGATGCGCCGGCCGGTGTACAGCAGCAGTGCCGCCTACTGCACCCCGACCAGGCGCGGCAAGGTCACCGACAGGCCGAACCCGGGTGAAACCCGAGCCGGTTGAAATTGGCCGAGAAGCGTGCCTCGCGGCAGGTGACGCGAAAGTCCGCCACCAACGCGAGGCCGAGCCCGCCGCCGATCGCCGCGCCGTGCACTGCGGCCACCACCGGCTTGGCGCAGGCAAACAGGCGCAGCGCATCGGCATACAGCGGGTTGACCGAGCGTGCGCTGCGCGGCGGCGGCGTCGCGTCGCGGGTGGCCAGATCGGCGCCGGCGCAGAACGAGCGGCCCTGCGCGGCGAGCACGATCGCGCGGCAGCGGCGATCGGCCTCCAGCGCTTCGAACGTATCGGCCAGAGCGCCGACCAGCGCGAGATCGAAGTGGTTGTGTGGCGGCCGGCGCAGCTCGACCACGGCCACGCCATCGTCGAGGTCGACGACGACAACCGGTGAAGTCGAGCTCACGGGCCTCGAGACCTTCGCGCCGAGTGGGGTTGAGCGGCAAACGGAGCGCTGATGTCGCGCGGTGTGACGGCCTGTGCCGACGCGGCGGCGTCATCGAAGCGGCGGCGCGTCAACGATGGCCAGAAACGCTGGCCTCCCGCGCGGATCGCCAGCGCGCCGAGGCGCGCTGCCCACCAGGCATCGCTGCCGAACTGCTCGCGCCACGCCCACAGCCGACGCGTTGCGAAGTGCAGGGCATGCTCTCGCGTGAAGCCGATCGCGCCGTGCACCTGGTGGGCGATGGCGCAGGCGCGCGTGGCGGCCTCGCCGCAGCGCACCTTGGCCACCGCGATGCTGAACGCGGCCTCAGGGGTGTCCACCCGAGCACTGCTCGGCGCATCGGCAGCGGCGGCCAGCGTCGCCGTGCGCGCGGCGGCCACGTCGCCGGCCGACAGCGCGAGCGGTTGCTGCACGGCCTGGTTGCTGCCGATCGGCCGCCCGAACTGCATCCGCTCGCCGGCGTAGCGCAGCGCCTGCTCGAGCGCCGACTCGAGCGCGCCCACCATCATCAGGCTGCGCGCCAGCGCGCCCAGCAACCAAACCGGCTGCGGCGGCAGCGCCCCGGCGGGCGCCTGCGCCAGGCACGCGGCGCGGTCGAAGCGCAGCGTGTCGCTCGGCATTCCCGCCGCATCGACTGCCGCGCTGCATGCGACGCCGCGCGCTCGCAGGTCGATCAGCGCCAACCTGCCCGGCAGCGACAGCAGCGCAGTGGGCGCGTGCCGCGCCCAGGCGACGTGCAGTGCCGTGCCGCTCAGGACGAGTGGGCCAGCGCTGCCGCCGATGTGCAGGTCGTTGCCCTGGCCCTGCTCGATGAGCGCGATCGGGCCCGCGGGCACTTCCAGGCCGGCGCTCGACAGCAGCAGCGCAGCGACCATCGTCTCGGCCAACGGCAGCGGCACCTGCCAGTAGCCGATGCCGTGCAGGATCGGGGCGACGGCGCTCCAGGTCTGGCCACTGCCACCAGTGGCCTCGGCGGCCAGGGCCAGCGGGAAGCCGGCGTCGACGACAAGCTGCCACAGGCGCGCCTCGAAGGCGCCGGTCTCGACCCGTTCGAGCGCGCCGCGGTCCACCTGCTCGGCGAACAACCGTTGCACGCTGTGCTCGACCAGCGACTCGGCGTCGACAATGCTCATCGCAGCCCCAGTCCCTTGGCGATGATGCCGCGCAGGATTTCGCGCGTGCCGCCGCGCAGCGAGAACGACGGCGCGGCCAGCGTCGTGTAGCGCATCGCCTCGTCGAGGGTCGAGCCCGGCGGCACCGCGCCGCCGAACAGCTCGTGAGCGAGGTCGGGCATCGCCTGTTCGACGAGCGCCCCCTGGTCCTTCACCGCCGCGGCGGCGATCATCGGGTTCTCGCCGCGCGCCAGCATGCCGGCCACACCGAGCGACATCTGGCGCAGCGCCGCGTAGTGCGCCACCACGCGGCCGAGCGTAGCCGCGTGGCGCGGGTCGTCGGCATCGGCGGCGTCGAGCATCTCGAGCAGCAGTTGTGTGCTGCTGAGGTAGCGCTCGGGGCCGCTGCGCTCGAGCGCGAGCTCGGCGCCGACCTGCTGCCAACCCTCGCCCTCGCGCCCGATCAGATGATCGGCCGGCACCCGCACGTCGTCGAAGACGACCTCGTTGAACTCGTGCTCGGCGAGCGGGTTGAGGATCGGACGCACCGCCAGCCCCGGCGTCTGCATGTCGACCAGCAGTTGCGAAAGGCCGCCGTGTCGGCCTTCGCCGCGCTCGCCGGTGCGCACCAGCGCGATCATGTAGTGGGCCTGGTGCGCGCGCGAGGTCCAGACCTTGCGGCCGTTGATCAGCCAGCCGTCGGCGGTGCGCACCGCCTTCGTGCGGATCGACGCCAGGTCGGAGCCCGAGTCGGGTTCGCTCATGCCGATGCAGAAGAAGGCCTCGCCGCGCGCGATGCGCGGCACGATGCGCGGCGCCAGCACAGCGGGCGAGTACCGGATCAGCAGCGGCCCGCTCTGACGGTCGGCAACCCAGTGCGCACCCACCGGCGCACCGGCGGCGAGCATCTCCTCGAGCACCACGTAGCGTTCGAGCGGCGAGCGTTCATGGCCGCCGTAGCGCCGGGGCCAGGTCATGCCGATCCAGCCACGGGCGGCGACCTGGCGCGTGAACTCGGGGTCGGCGGCCGACCAGTTGCGCACTCGCCGGGACAGCGGCACCTCGGCCATCGCTTCGGCCAGGAAGGCGCGCACCTGCTGGCGCAGCACCTCGCACTCGGGTGGCAGCACGGCAGGGCGGATGCGCAGGGCCCGCATCGATCGCAAGCGCCTCGCGGCGGCAACTGGGGGAGGCCATTCTCGACCGCTTCGCCGCAGCGGGCAACGAAAGGTGCGCCAAGCGCCCGCCGCATGCCCGCCGCGCAGGTGCGGCCGGCGATCGGATCAGCCTTCGCCGCGTCAGTCGGCCAGGCGGATGAACGCGATCGCGGCGCCGAGCGGATCCTCGGCGATCGCGTAGCGGCCAATGTCGGGAATGTCGCTCGGCCCCATCAGCAGTTTGCCGCCCAGTGCCTGGGCACGGCTGGCGGTGGCATCGCAATCGGCCACCGCGACGTAGGGCAACCACATCGACGGCGCATCGGCGCGCACCGAGTGCATCAGTCCCGCGCGCGCGATCCCCGCGGTCTTCAGCAAGTGGTAGGTGCCGCCGGAGCCCATCTCCATCGCATCGTGGTCGTAGCCGAACACCTGCGTGTAGAACGCGAGCGCGCGCTTGTCGTCGCTGGTCCACAACTCGTTCCAGCACCAGGCGCCGAGCGGCGCCTTGGCGGGATCGGGTCGATCGCCCTGCGCGCTGCGCCACAGACCGACCGCCGCACCCGTGGGGTCGGCGATCGTGGCTCCGCGACCGGCATCGTGATGGTCGGCCGGCGCCGACACCGTGCTCGCGCCGCCAGCCAGCGCGGCGGCGAAACGCGCGTCGACATCGTCGACCGAGATGTACGCGAGCCATGCCGGCCGCGCCTGTGCAGCGACGCTGCGATAGCCGCCGATGCCTTCGCTGGTGGTGCCGTCGCCATTGAGGATCATCGAGTAGCGCTGGCCGTTCATCGGCATCGACTCGGTGTGCCAGCCGAACAGCGCGTCGTAGAACTTGCGCGCCTTGGGGATGTCGGCCGACAGGTGCTCGAACCAGACGAACTTACCGGGCAGAGCGTTCATGTGGATCTCCTGGCGACCGCGTTGCGGGAACCGCAACATACGCCGCGCGCCGGAGCTTGAGAAGTGGTGGTGCTCAGACCGTGGGTTGCCGGCGCAACTGCAATGCCAGCGCGCCCAGACCGGACAACAGCGCCAGCAGCGAAAGCGGCGTGCCCAACCAGGGCAACCGCAGCGCCTGCCAAAGCGCGGCCAGCAGCGCAGCCGCCGCCAAGACGCGCCAGATCCACGCGGGGTCGGCGCGCCAGCCCCGCAGCACCGCGTCACCCAACGCGATGGCAGTGCTCACGTACGCCAGCGGCAGCAAGAGCAAATGGAGCAACACGCCGAGCAGCGTCAGCGGGATGCCGATCACGGTGACCATTAGCGCCAGCAGCACCAGCGGCGCGGCCACCAGCCAGGCGAACCCGAGCATGACGCTCGCCACCGGCTGCCGCAGCAGGGTGCGGCCGACGCGCGCCTGAAAGCCGGGCGCGAGCGCCAGCAGCAGCGCCGCCAACAGCGCCAGCGCGAGGGCCCAGCCCCAGCCGGCCAACGGGTCGGGTGGTGCCGTCGTTCGCACGGCGCTCGCCCGCTCGCCCCACCCGGGCCACGAGCGCACGCCGCCACCGACCTGCGCCGCAGGGTCGCGCCGGACGACGCCGCCACGGTGACGCAGCGCACCCGCGATGCGTGCATTGGGCCCCAGCGCGAGCTCGCCGCTGCCGACGGCCACGTCGCCGCCGATCGGGCCGTCGATCAGCACGTGGCCGCCCGCGGCGTGAACGTCGCCGTTCACCGCGCCGAGCAAGCGCAGTTGGCCGCCGGCGATCCAGAGGTCGTCTCCGACGACCGATTGCGGCCCCAGTTCGATCTGCCCGCCTGCCAGCCGCGCGTCGCGGTCGATCGCGCCGCGCACGTCGATCCGCCCAGCGGCGGCCTGCAGCGAGCCGCCGACCGCGGCATCCAGCCGCAGCGCGCCGCCACCGGCCGTGACGTCGCCGGCCACCGCGGCCTCGATGGCGACCGCACCACCGGCGACGAAGAGGTCGCCCGCCACCGGTTCGCGCACCACCGGCGCAGCACCGGCAACGAAGACCTCGCTGCCGAGCAGACCTCGTGCGATGTCGCCGTCCTGCGCGATGGCCGGCCCGCCCAGGACGAGGCCGAGCACCAATGCGCGCAGCAGCGCGCTGGGGGGCGACACTCTGGCATGCATGTGCCGCATGCTACAGGCCGCCGCTGACAGGCGGGGCTGCCGCGCTGCGGCCGGCAGCGTGCTTCAGCGCGCCAACGCCTGCAACAGGAACCGCTGCAGGTCGGCGATCTCGGGCAGGCACACCGAGTGCTCCATCGGGTACTCGTGCCACTGCACGTCGTAGCCGAGCGCGCGCAGCGCGTCGCGGGTGGCGTGCGCGCGTGGCAGAGCGATCATCGGATCGAACTGGCCATGCGCAAGGAAGATCGGCGTCGCCTGATTGGCGGCGCTGCGCTCGGCGGCCGTCTTGTCGGCCAGCGGCAGGTAGCCCGAGAGCCCGACGAGGCCAGCCAACCGCTCGCGATGGCGCAGGCCGGTGAGCAACGTCATCGCGCAGCCTTGCGAGAACCCGGCCAGCACGATGCGCGATGGTGCGACGCCACGCGCCACCTCGCGGGCGATCAACCCCTCGATCAACGCCTGCGACGCGCGCAACCCGACCTCGTCCTCCACTGCCGCGCCGCCGAGCGCGAGGATGTCGTACCACGCCGGCATCACGTAGCCGCCGTTGATCGTCACCGCACGCATCGGCGCATGCGGCAGCACATGGCGCACCGGCCCCACGGCCTGCAATTCGAGCTGTTCGCACACCGGGACGAAGTCGTCGCCGCTGGCGCCCAGACCGTGCAGCACGATCACGCTGGCCTGCGGGGCGGGCCCGGTTTCAATTTCGATGGGTTGTTCCATGCCCGCATGGTAGAGGCTGACGCGAGGCGGGTGACAATCGCGCCGCGCTTCCGATCAGACCCCGAACATGACCTGCAGCCGTCTTCTGCCCGCCTTTCGCGTCCTGTGCGCCATCGCCTGGCTGGCGGCCGCCGCCGCGGCAACGGCCCAGACCCCGGCGGCCTCGGCGCCGGCTGCGGCCGCCAGGACGCTGCGCGCGGAGGTGGCCAACCCGGTCAACGCGGCGCAGGATGCAGCCCGCGCCGGGCAGAAGGAGGTCGCCGAAGCCAAGCTGCGCGAAGCTGCCGCGGTGCCCGACCTCTCGATGTTCGAGCAGGCGGTCATCGAGCGCGGTCGTGCCGGCGTGTCGCTCGCGCTCGGCGACTGGCCGCAGGCCATGCGCTCGCTCGAAGTGGTGGTCAACAGCAACCAGTTCAACGGCGCCGAACAGTTGCAGATGATCGAGTTGCTGGGCAAGGTCGCGTACCAGGAGAAGGACTACCTGCGCGCGGTATCGTGGCTGCGTCGCTATACGGCCGAAGGCGGCGCCGACCCCGCGGTGCGCGACCTGCTGCCGCAGGCGCTGTACCTGGCCGACGAGTTCAAGCCCGCTGCCGACGAACTCGAGGCGCGCGTCGCCGCCGACGAGGCGGCCGGCCGCCCGACCCCCGAAGCGACGCTGCGCCTGCTGATCAGTTGCTACTCGCAGCTGAAGGACGATGCCGGCTATGTGCGTGCGCTCGAGCGCTTGGCGCAGACGGCGCCCAAGCCCGAGTACTGGAGCGAGTTGCTGGCGCGCGTGACCAAGCAGCCGGGATTCTCCGAGCGCCTGTGGCTCGACGTGTACCGGCTGCGTCTGGCCGCCAACCTGCTGCGCGACGCCGACGAGTACGTCGAGTTCGCCCAGTTGGCGCTGCACGCCGGCTACCCGGCCGAGGCGCTCGCGGTGATCGACCGCGGCCTGTCGTTGTCGCTGCTCGGCAACGGCAAGGACGCTGCCGCGCACGCCGAGCTGCGCGAGCGTGCCAGCAAGGCCGCCGAGAGCGACAGCGCCGACCTCGGGCGTGCCGAGGCGGCGGCCAAGCGCGCGCGCGAAGGCGACGCGCTGGTCAATGTCGGCTACGCCTACGTCGGTGCCGGGCATCTGTCGAAGGGCATCGCGCTGATGGAGCAAGGCGTGGCCAAGGACAACCTGAAACGCGCCGACGAAGCGTGGTTGCACCTCGGACAGGCGCTGTGGCGCGCCGACCGCAGGGACGATGCGGTGAAGGCGTTCGCCAGCGTGCAAGGCGCAGACGGCGCGGCGGCGCTGGCGCGCGTGTGGTCGGCCTTCGTGCGCAGCCCTGCGAGCAAGCCGTGACATCGCTGGCCGGTGCGGGCTTGGCATGATGGGGGCTGTCGCGATTCGAAGGACGACTGCATGACGGCACTGGTGATCGGGCTCCTGCTGTTTCTCGGTGTGCACTCCACGCGCATGGTCGCCGACGGCGCGCGCTCGCGCTTCATCGAGCGCCGGGGTCCGGCGCTGTGGCGCGGCTTGTATTCGCTCGCCTCGGCGGTCGGACTGGCGCTGATCGTCTGGGGCTTTGCGCAGGCGCGGCAGACGCCGTGGGTGCTGTGGTCGCCGCCGCCGTGGACGCGACCGCTGGCATCGCTGTCGACGCTGCTGGGCTTCGTGCTGATCGCCGCCGCCTACGTGCCGCGCAACCATTTCAAGACCCTGCTCGGCCACCCGATGGTGATGGGCACCATGCTGTGGGCGCTGGGACACCTGCTGGCAACGCGCACGCTGGCCGACGTGCTGCTGTTCGGCGGCTTCCTGCTGTGGGGTGGCTGGTGCTTGCGCTCGCTGCGTGCGCGCGATCGTGCGGCGGAGCCTCGGCGCACGGCGCCGCGGTGGGCGCCCACCGCGGTTGCCGTGGTCGCCGGCGCGGCGTTGTGGTTCGTGTTCGGTCGCTGGTTGCACGGCTGGCTGATCGGCGTGCAGCCGTTCGCTTGATGTGCCGCGATACGACCGACCGGCAATGCCGTCGGCGTCACGCCGGCTGCGCCGACGAGGCTGCCACGGGCCTGTTGACAGAAAAGGGCGAGGTTTGTACGGTGCCGCTGCGTGACCTCCACCTTGCCGCTGCCCCGATCGCCACGCGATCTGCCGGGTGCTGCGTGAGCAGCTCCAAGAGGGCCGCCACACGCTAGCGAAGTGACGGCACGACGTCCAGGCGCCCGATCACGATGCAACCCCCGGCCGCGCAGGCGCCGCAATCGCTGGCCCAGAAGCTGATCGCCCGCGCCAGCGGGCGCCCGCACGCGATGCCGGGCGAGTTCGTCGTCTGCCGCGTCGACCTCGCGATGTGCAACGACTCCGGCTGCCCGCGGCGGTTGCAGCCGTTGATGGCCGAATTGGGGGCGCCGATCTGGGATCGTCACCGCGTTGCGCTGGTGATCGACCACCATGTGCCGACCGAGGACGAGGACGCGCGGCGCATCGTGCGCATCGCGCGCGACTGGGCGCGCGAGCATGCGCTGCCGCACGTCTACGACAGCGTCGGTGTTTCGCATGTCGTGCTGGCCCATGCCGGCCATCTGCGCCCGGGCATGCTGTGCGTGGGCGGCGACGCGCACGCCACCACCGCCGGCGCGTTCGGCGCCTACATGCTCGGCGTGGGCAGCACCGAGATGCTCGGCGTGCTGGTCAGTGGCGAGATCTGGGTGCAGGTGCCGCGCACCCTGTTCATGCGCTGGAGCGGCCGACTCGGGCTCGGGGTGTCGGCCAAGGACATGATGCTGTCGATGATCGGGCGCTTCGGCGTCAACGTCGGCCACCAGCAGGCGATCGAGTACTGTGGCGAGGCCGTGTCGGCACTGTCGATGGACGAGCGCATGACGCTGGCCAACATGAGCGCCGAACTCGGCGCCCAGGTCGGCCTGATCGCGCCCGACGACCAGACGCGCGCCTGGCTGTGGCAGGTGGGGCAGCGCGAGGTCGAGCTCGACGCCTGGCACAGCGACGAGGACGCGCCGGGGGTGCGTCACAACTTCGACGCCTCGACGCTGGCTCCACAGATCGCGTTGCCGCACAGCCCGGCGCTGGCCCGCGACGTGGCCGACATCGAGCCCACGGCGGTCCAGGTGGCGCACATCGGCGGCTGCACCGGCGCCAAGCTCGACGACTTGCGTGCTGCGGCGCGGGTGCTGGCCGGCTACCGCATCGACCGGCGGGTCCGTCTGCTGGTGGAGCCGGCCAGCGCGCACGAGCGCGAGATCGCCGAGCGCGAGGGCATCTTGCATCACTTGGAGGCGGCCGGGGCGCAGATTCTGCCGTCGGCGTGCGGCCTGTGCGCCGGTCATGGCAGCGGCATTCCCGAAGACAGCACGGCGATCAGCTCGATCGCGCGCAACAGCAGGGGTCGGCTCGGTACCGACAGCGCCCGCGTGTTCCTGGCCTCGCCGTACACCGTGGCGGCTTCGGCGCTGCGCGGCCGCATCACCGACCCGCGCGAGGTGCTGTGGGACAACGAGGCGGAGGCGGTTTCCTGATGGACAAGCCGGCGGGGGCTTCCGGCCTGCTGCAGCGCGGGCGTCGCGTCGCCGGCGTGGCGGCAGCCGCGCATCGGGTATGGCGCCTGCCGCCGGATGTCGACACCGACGCGCTGGCGCCGGGGCGCTGGATGAAATACGGCGCCGAGGTGATCGCGCAACACTGCCTGGAGACGCTGCGGCCGCAGTTCGCGCTGCAGGTGCGCCCGGGCGACGTGATCGTCGCCGGTGCCAACTTCGGTATCGGATCGTCGCGCGAACAGGCGGCGTCGGCGCTGACGCATCTGGGCATCGTCGCGGTGATCGCGCCGTCGTACGGTGGCCTGTTCTATCGCAACGCGTTCAACGTCGGCCTGCCGCTGCTCACCTGTCGCGACGCCGACGCCATCGGCGACGGCGAATTCGTGGCGTTCGATCTCGACTGCGCGTTCGTGCGCTGCGTCGCCGACGCCACGGGCCGCGCGCTGGGTCAGCACGGACCGCGGTTCGGTTGCGACCCGATCCCGCCGTTCCTGCTCGAAAGGGTGCGCGCCGGCGGCTTGTTGCCGCAATTGAAGCGGCGCCTGCAGAGCGCCGCAACCACGCGCGCTAGAACCTGACGCGCATCCCAAGCGACACCGGCGGCAGCAGCCGGGCGCGGTTGATGCTGTCGCGCAACTGGGCGAGTTCGCGGTCGAGGTCGGCCTGCGAGGGCGCGCCCAGCGCAGGCCCGAGCCGCGGCTCGTTGAGGTCGAGCCGGCCCAACGAGATCGAGGCGCTGCTGCCGGCACGCTCGCTGTCGGCCGCGCGATCGAAATTGAACTTGCCGGCCGCGCGCGATGCGCTGTCGGGCCAGGCGAGCAGTTCGGCGCGCAACGTGCTGCTCGGCCACGCCGCCATCGGATGACGCGCGACGACTCGCAGCGAGCCGCTCGAAGACAGCGATGGGGTCGCGTGCGGCGACGACGACGCGGCCAGTGGGTGGAAAGTCTCGGCGCCGACACTCGGGCCACCGGCCAGCGACGCGACGGCTGCGAACACGGGCAAGGTCGAACGCGCGAACATACGGTGCTCCTTGCGACTGTCGGCCTGCGATGCGATCGCACCGCGTGCGTGCCCGAGTCTGGCGCTGGCGCGCGCACTGCGCCCGTCGTTACAGCGTAACGATCGCCGCGCCAGTGATCGATTCACGCGCGCCCGTCACGCGCCGGCGCACCGTCACAACTGCTTCAGAGCGCGAAGTCGTAGTCGACGATGACCGGGGCGTGGTCGGAAAAGCGCTGCGCGAGGTAGATCGCTTCGCGGCGCGCCTTGGCCGCGACGCCGGGCGTCGCGAGGTGGTAGTCGAGCCGCCAGCCGACGTTGCGCTCGCGCGCCCGACCGCGATTGCTCCACCAGGTGTACTGCCCGGGCTGGTTGTTCAGGTGCCGGAACACGTCGACCAGGCCGGCCTTGTCGAGCAGCCTGGTCAGCCAGGCGCGCTCCTCGGGCAGGAAGCCCGAGTGCTTCTGGTTGCTCTTCCAGTTGCGCAGGTCGATCTCCCGATGCGCGATGTTGATGTCGCCCACCAGGATGAATTCGCGCTGCCTCTTCAGCCTGCGCAGGTGCGGGTAGATCAGGTCGAGGAAACGGAACTTCGCCTGCTGGCGGTGCTCGCCGGCGCTGCCGCTGGGGAAGTAGCAACTGATGATGCTCAGGCGGCGCCGGCCGTGATCGAACCGTGCCTCGACATAGCGGCCCTCGGCGTCGAACTCGCGGTTGCGCAACCCGACGATCACTTCGGTCGGCCGCTTGCGCGCGTAGACGCCGACGCCGGAGTAGCCCTTCTTCTGCGCGAAGTGGAAGTGCCCTTGCAGCGCGCCGATGCGCTCGAAACGCCCGCTCACGTCGGCCTGCTGCGCCTTGATCTCCTGCACGCCCATACAATCGGCGCCCGCCTTGGCGGCCCATTGCACGAAGCCCTTGTCGGCCGCCGAGCGGATGCCGTTCAGATTCAGTGTGACGAGGCGAAACCCCACGGCGATCCACGATGACGACTCAGTACCGCCCGGCTCGTATGCCCGATGCGCTGGCGCAGGAATTCGTGCGCTTTGCGGTCGAGGTCGGTGCGCTGCGATTCGGCGAATTCAGGACCAAGGCCGGGCGCCTGTCGCCGTACTTCTTCGATGCCGGCGGCTTCGACGATGGCGCCAAGCTCGGCCGGCTCGCCTCATTCTATGCACGGCGGCTGATCGCATCGGAGGTCGGGTTCGACATGCTGTTCGGGCCGGCGTACAAGGGCATCGCGCTGGCCGCCGCCGTGGCCATCGAGCTCGCGCGGCTCGGCCGCAGCGTGCCCTTCGCGTACAACCGCAAGGAGGCCAAGGACCACGGTGAGGGGGGTTCTCTGGTCGGCGCGCCGCTGGCCGGCCGCGTTGTGGTGATCGACGACGTGATCTCGGCCGGTACGTCGGTGCGCGAGTCGGTGGGCTGGATCGGCCGCGCCGGGGCGCAACCGGTGGCGGTGGCGATCGCGTTGGATCGCCAGGAGCGCGCGGCCGAGGGCGGCGTCGACAAGCCACACTCGGCCGTGCAGTACGTCATGGCTGAATTGGGGATGCAGGTGGTGGCCGTCGCGACACTGGCAGATCTGTTGGAGTATCTTTCCGCTGCGAGCGCCGGCACGCTCGCCACCCATGCCGCCGCGGTGGCGGCCTATCGCGATCGATACGGAGTCTGAGCCCTTGAGCCTGCAGCGCCGGCACCCGGTTGGCCTCGACGCGCGGCGCACGCCACGCGGGGCCGTGCTGGCCGCGGGCTTGCTGGTCGGGCTGGCGATGTGCGCGGCGTACTCGCCGGTGCGCGCGCAGCAGGCCACCAGCCCGGGCGGCATCTACACCTGCGTCGACGACAAGGGCAATCAGTTGCGCTCCGACCGTCCGATCGCCCAGTGCAGCGACCGCGAGCAGCGGGTGCTCAACCGCGACGGCTCGCTCAAGCGCATCCTGCCGGCGACGCTGACGCCCGATGAGCGCGCAGCGCGCGATGCGAGGCAGCGCAGGGAGGCCGAGGAGAGGGCTGCCTACAACGACGCGGTGCGGCGCGACCGCAACCTGAAGACGCGGTTTCCCAACGAGGCGGCGCACACGCGGGCTCGCGAGTCGGCGCTCGAAGCGGTGCGCATGGCGATGCGTGCGTCGCAAGAGCGCATCAAGGAGCTCGAAGCCGAGCGCAAGCCGTTGCTCGACGAGGCCGAGTTCTATCGTGGCCGCCAGATGCCTTCGCGCCTGAAGCAGCAATTGGAGGCCAACGAAACCTCGCAGGCCGCGCAGCGCGAGTTGATCCAGACCCAGGAGGCCGAGGTGATCCGCATCAACGGCATCTACGACGCCGAACTCGAACACCTGCGCAAGCTGTGGAAGGGCGCGCCGCCCGGCTCGATCAGTCTGGTGTCGGCGCCGGTGTCGGAGCCGGGGACGCGATGATGCGCGCCGGACGATCCCCATGGTTCGTCTGCGCTACCGGCGCGTGGCTTGCGTTCGTCGCTGTGGGCGCAGCCGCGCGCCCTGCCACCTACCAGTGCGGCGAAGAGCTCGAGGTGAAGGTCGACTTCACGCCGCGCCAGGCGCAGCTGCACTTGCGCGAACAGGATCACACGCTGCAGCGCGTGAAGTCGGCGCGCGACGGGCACTATGTCAATCGCGCGGTGGGGCTCGAGTTGATCGCCTACAAGAGCGATCTGCGCCTGCGCGAAGGCCGTCGCGAGCTGCAGTGCAGGCTGAAGATCACACCGTGATTCCGGCATCGCGCTGAAGCGCCGCTTCAGCGCGCGAGCCGCTTCTTGAGCAGCTCGTTGACCTGCCCCGGGTTGGCCTTGCCTTGGCTGGCCTTCATCACCTGGCCCACCAGGGCGTTGAAGGCCTTGTCCTTGCCGGACCGGAACTCGTCGATCGACCTCGGGTTGGCGGCCAGCACGCGATCGACGATCGTTTCGAGCGCGCCGGCGTCGACGAGCTGCTTCAAGTCCTTGGCCGCGATCAGCGCGTCGACATCGTTGCCCTCGCCCGACCACAGCGCCTCGAACACTTGCCGCGCGGCGCTGTTGGAGATCGTGCCGTCGGTGACGCGGGCGATCAGCGCGCCGAGCGTTGCCGGCGCGAGCGGGCAGCTCTCGATCGTCTGCTGGCTGGCGTTCAGTCGCTTCGCGACCTCGCCCATCAGCCAGTTGGCGGCCAGCTTGGGTTGACCGCAGCGCGCGCGCACGGCCTCGTAGAAGCGCGCGAAGGCCAAGCTCTGCGTCATCGTCGAGGCGTCGTACGGCGGCAGGCCGTCGTCGCGCACGAAGCGCTCGGCCATCGCGCCGGGCAGTTCGGGCAGCGCGGCCTGCACCTCGTCGATCCAGGCGCTCGCGATGACCAGCGGCGGCAGGTCGGGGTCGGGGAAGTAGCGGTAATCGTGCGCGTCCTCCTTGGTGCGCATCGCGCGCGTCTCGCCGCTGTCGGGGTCGAACAGCACCGTCGCCTGTTCGATCGCAAGCCCGTCTTCCAGCCGGTCGATCTGCCAGTTGAGCTCGAACTCGATCGCCTGCTGCATGAAGCGGAACGAATTGAGGTTCTTGATCTCGCGGCGCGTGCCGAGCTCGGCACCGGGCCTGCGCACCGAGACGTTCGCATCGCAGCGGAAGCTGCCCTCCTGCATGTTGCCGTCGCAGATGCCGAGCCAGACCACCAGCGTGTGCAGGGCGCGCGCGTACGCCACCGCTTCGGCGGCCGAGCGCATGTCGGGTTCGGTGACGATCTCCAGCAGCGGCGTGCCCGCGCGATTGAGGTCGATGCCCGAGACATCGGGCTCGCCGAGGCCTTCGTGCAACGACTTGCCGGCATCTTCTTCCAGATGGGCGCGCGTCAGCGCGACGCTGCGGCGCTGCTCGCCGAGCATGAACGGCACGTGGCCGCCCTGCACCACCGGGGTCTCGTACTGGCTGATCTGGTAGCCCTTGGGCAAGTCGGGGTAGAAGTAGTTCTTGCGCGCGAAGATCGACTGCTGTGCCACCCGTGCACCCACCGCGAGACCGAAGCGGATCGCGCACTCGACGGCCGCCCGGTTGAGCACCGGCAGCGTCCCCGGCAGCGCCAGGTCGACCGCGCTGGCCTGGGTGTTGGGCGCCGCACCGAACGCGGTGGACGAGCCCGAGAACGCCTTGCTGCGCGTGTGCAGCTGCGCGTGCGTCTCCAGGCCGATCACGACCTCGTAGCCGCGTACGAGATTCTCCGCGGCCATCGTCAGAACCCCGGCGGCACCGCGCGGTGCCAGTCGGTGGCCTGCTGCAATGCATGCGCCACCTGCAGCAGTCGGGCCTCGCCGAAATAGTTGCCGATCAGCTGCAGCCCCACCGGCATGCCATGGTCGCCCTGGCCGGCGGGCACGCTCATGCCGGGCAGCCCGGCCAGGCTGGCCGGCAGCGTGAAGATATCGGCCAGGTAGGCCTTCACCGGGTCGTCGGCCTGCGCGCCGAGCTGCCAGGCCACGCTCGGGGTCACAGGGCCGGCAATGAGATCGCAGCGCTCGAAGCAGCGCTTGAAGTCGTCGGCGATCATGCGGCGCAGCTTCTGCGCCTGCAGGTAGTAGGCGTCGTAGTAGCCGTGACTCAGCACGTAGGTGCCGATCATGATGCGGCGCTTCACCTCGGCGCCGAAGCCTTCGGCGCGCGTGCGGCGGTACATCTCGAGCAGGTCGTCGGCGTGCGCGCTGCGGTGGCCGTAGCGCACGCCGTCGTAGCGCGAGAGGTTCGAGCTGGCCTCGGCCGGCGCGATGATGTAGTAGACCGGGATCGACAGCTCGGTGCGCGGCAGGCTGACCTCCACCGCCTGGGCGCCGAGCGCGACCAGTTCGGCCACCGCCGCGCGCACGCGGCCCTCGACGTCGGTGGCCAGCATCGCCGGAAAGAACTCGTGCGGCAGGCCCACGCGCAGGCCTTGCAATGGCCGCGCCGCGCTGGCGCCAGGCAACGGCCGGCCGAGGTCGAGCGTGAAGTCTTGCGCAGGGTGCTCGGCGCTGGTGGCGTCGCGCGGATCGTGGCCGCTCATCGCCGACAGCAGCAGTGCGCAATCCTCGGCCGAGCCCGCCAACACGCCGGCCTGATCGAGGCTGGAGGCGAAGGCGATGATGCCGTAGCGAGAGCACACGCCGTAGGTCGGCTTGATGCCGGTGGTGCCGGTGAAGGCGGCCGGCTGGCGGATCGAGCCGCCGGTGTCGGTGCCGGTGGCCGCTGGCACCAGTCGCGCCGCCACCGCGGCGGCCGAACCGCCCGACGAGCCGCCGGGGACGCGGCTCGTGTCCCACGGGTTGCGCGCCGGGCCGAAGGCCGAGTTCTCGTTGGTCGAGCCCATCGCGAACTCGTCGCAGTTGAGCTTGCCCAGCGTGACGGCGCCGGCGCCGCGAGCGCCGCCGGGCACGCCGTCGCCCAGTCGCGCGACCACGGTGGCGTCGAACGGGCTGGCGTAGTGCTGCAACATCCTCGAGCCGGCGCTGGTCGGTGCGTCGGCGGTGACGAAGACGTCCTTGTGCGCGATCGGGATGCCGAGCAGCACGGCGTCGTCGCCGGCCGCGCGGCGCTGGTCGGCGCGTGCGGCGGCAGCCAGCGCGCGTTCGCCATCGACGTGCAGGAACGCTCCCAGGCCGTGATGAGCAGTGACCCGTGCGAGCAGATGTTGCGTCAGTTCGACGCTGGAGCACTCGCGCGCGGCCAGCGCGCGGCGCAGCCCGGCCACGCCGAGCCGCTCGGGCTGCGCAATCACTCGATCACCTTGGGCACCAGATACAGGCCGTCGCGCACCTGCGGTGCACTGCGCTGATTGCGTTCGCGCTGGTCGGTCTCGGTGACCACGTCATCGCGCAGGCGCAGCGCCACCTCGCCCAGCGCCGACAGCGGGGTATACAGCGGCTCGACCCCGCTGGTGTCGACTTGCTTCATGCGCTCGACGATGCCGAAGAAGCCATTGAGCTGCGCCAGCATCGCGCGCTCCTCGTCGGGCGTGAGCGCCAGTCGCGCCAGATGCGCGATGCGGCTCACGTCTTGCGGGGTCAGTGCCACGGTTGGATCGCTGTGCAGGAATGCGTCCGAAGCGCGGCTTCGCACGCAAGAACCGAAGGGGCTTGCTGTATTATCGCCCGCCATCGCCAGCCCCCCCGCGCGCGAAGCACCAGGCCTCATCCGCGCAGTGCCGACTGCGAACCGACTGAACCAAGAGCATGTTCGGATCCCTGCGCCGCTACTTCTCCACCGACCTGGCCATCGACCTCGGCACCGCCAACACGCTGATCTACGTGCGCGGCAAGGGCATCGTGCTCGACGAGCCTTCGGTGGTGGCGATCCGCCACGAAGGCGGCCCCAACGGCAAGAAGACCATCCAGGCGGTGGGCGCCGAGGCCAAGGCGATGCTCGGCAAGGTGCCCGGCAACATCGAGGCGATCCGCCCGATGAAAGACGGGGTGATCGCCGACTTCACGGTCACCGAGCAGATGCTCAAGCAGTTCATCAAGATGGTGCACCCGCGCTCGATGATGAAACCGAGCCCGCGCATCATCATCTGCGTGCCGTGCGGCTCGACCCAGGTCGAGCGCCGCGCCATCCGCGAGAGCGCGCTGGGTGCGGGCGCTTCCGAGGTCTACCTGATCGAGGAGCCGATGGCCGCGGCCATCGGCGCCGGGCTGCCGGTGAGCGAGGCGTCGGGCTCGATGGTGGTCGACATCGGCGGCGGCACCACCGAGGTCGGCGTCATCAGCCTCGGCGGCATGGTGTGGAAAGGCAGCGTGCGCGTCGGCGGCGACAAGTTCGACGAAGCCATCATCAACTACATCCGCCGCAACTACGGCATGCTGATCGGCGAGCCCACCGCCGAGGGCATCAAGAAAAGCATCGGTTCGGCGTTCCCGGGCTCCGAAGTCAAGGAGATGGAGGTCAAGGGGCGCAACCTGAGCGAAGGCGTGCCGCGCAGCTTCACGATCTCCTCCAACGAGATCCTCGAAGCGCTGACCGACCCGCTCAACCAGATCGTCTCGAGCGTGAAGAACGCGCTCGAGCAGACGCCGCCCGAGCTCGGCGCCGACATCGCCGAGCGCGGCATGATGCTCACCGGCGGCGGCGCGCTGCTGCGCGACCTCGATCGCCTGCTGGCCGAGGAGACCGGCCTGCCGGTGCTGGTGGCCGAGGATCCGCTGACCTGCGTGGTGCGCGGCTGCGGCATGGCACTCGAGCGCATGGAGCGCCTGGGGTCGATCTTCACGTCCGAGTGAAGGCGGCGGTAACCCCATGCCGCTGGGGACGCTCGATCGCACCCCGCCGCCCTTCTTTCGCCAAGGGCCGTCGGCGCTGACCAAGCTGGCCGTGTTCTCGGCGCTCGCGATCTTTCTGATGGCTGCCGATTCACGACTGAAGTACACGCAGCCGATCCGCGCCGTGCTGGCCACGGCGCTGCTGCCGGTGCAGCGCGCGCTGCTGGTGCCGGTGAACCTGGTGGCCACCGGCAGCGAGTACCTGAGCGGCCTCGACCACGCCATCGTCGAGGAACGCGACGCCCGTGCCAAGCTGGCCGCGCAGGCCGAGCGCGCAGCACGGGTCGAACAACTCACCGTCGAGAACGCGCGCCTGCGCGCGCTGCTCGGCCTGCGGCCTGCGCTCGCCGTGAAGACCCACAGCGCCGAGGTGCTGTACGAGGCCACCGACCCCTACTCGCGCAAGGTGTTCATCGACCGCGGCTCGACGCAGGGCGTGCTGCTGGGATCGCCGGTGATCAACGACGCCGGGGTGCTCGGGCAGGTGACGCGGGTCTACCCGTTGTCGGCCGAGGTCACGCTGCTGGGCGACAAGGACGCTGCGATCCCGGTGCTCAATCCGCGCACGCAGCAACGCAGCGCCGCCTTCGGCATCGGCGACGGCGACCAGATGGAGCTGCGTTTCATGGACGGCAACGCCGACGTGCAGACCGGCGACCTGCTGATCACCAGCGGTGTCGACGGCGTCTACCCACCCGGCCTGGCGGTGGCGACGGTGGTCAAGGTCGAACGCAAGGCCGACTCGGCCTTCGCGCGCATCGGTCTGCGGGCCAAGGCGCAGTCCGACGGCGTGCGCCACGTGCTGGTACTCGACCCGCTGTCGGCGCAGATGCCGCCGCGGCCCGAGCCGGAGGTGGACGCGGCAGCCAGGCCGGCGCGGCAGAAGGGTGCCAAGCGATGAGACGGCCGCTGGAGCGTGCTTCATGATCATGCCGCGTGGGGCCGACCAGCTCTTGCTGCCGGTCAACCCGCTTTTCATCGCGGCGTCGCTGCTGGTTGCGCTCGGCTTCAACCTGATCCCGCTCGGGCGCCAGGCGGCGATACCGGATCTGCTGGCGCTGGTGCTGGTGTTCTGGAACGTGCACCAGCCGCTGCGCGTCGGCGTGGGCATCGCCTTTGCGCTCGGCCTGCTGATGGACGTGCACCAGGGCGCCCTGTTCGGCCAACACGCACTGGCGTACACCCTGCTGAGCTTCCTCGCGGTCACGATGCACCGGCGCCTGCTGTGGTTCTCGGTGCTCGAGCAGGCGCTGCAGGTGTGGCCGCTGTTCGCCGCGGCGCATGCGGTCTCGCTGGCCGTGCGCCTGGTGTCCGGCGGCAGCTTCCCCGGCTGGCAACTGCTGATCGCGCCGACCCTGGAGGCCGCCTTGTGGCCGGTGGCGGTGTGGGTGTTGCTGGCGCCGCAGCGGCGCGCGCCCGACCCGGACGAGAATCGGCCGCTGTAGCAGGCGCGACATGACCGAACTGCGCAATGTCGAACAGGAACTGGTGCGCTTTCGCGGCCGCCTGTTCGCGGCGGCAGTGTTCGTGCTGTTCGGCTTCTCGCTGATCGGCGCGCGGCTGGCCTGGCTGCAGATCTGGAAGCACGACGAGCTGTCGACGCAGGCCGAGGCCAACCGCATCGCGGTGGTGCCGATCGTGCCCAACCGCGGCCTGATCCTCGACCGCAACGACATCGTGCTGGCGAGCAACTATTCGGCCTACACGCTGGAGATCACGCCGTCGCGCCTGAAGTCCGACGTCGACAGCGTGATCGACGAGCTGGCACAGGTGGTCGAGATCCAGCCGCGCGACCGCAAGCGCTACAAGCGGTTGACCGAAGACAGCAAGAGTTTCGAGTCGCTGCCGATCCGTACCAAGCTGACCGACGAGGAGGTGGCGCGCTTCGTCGCGCAGCGCTTCCGCTTCCCGGGCGTCGACGTGCGCGCGCGGCTGTTCCGCCACTATCCGCTGGGC
This sequence comes from Ideonella sp., assembly GCA_015075545.1. Lineage (GTDB taxonomy): Bacteria > Pseudomonadota > Gammaproteobacteria > Burkholderiales > Burkholderiaceae_C > JAEUPI01. The sequence goes on from JABTUC010000002.1 coordinate 59,829, forward strand.
GAGACCGGCGCGCACCTGATCGGCTACATCGGCCGCATCAACCAGGCCGAGAAGAAGCAGATCGAGGAGTGGGACGAGGATCGGCAGGCCAACTACAAGGGCACCGAGTACATCGGCAAGCTGGGGCTCGAGCAGAGCTACGAAGACGACCTGCACGGCACCACCGGCTACGAGGAGGTCGAGACCAGCGCCGGCGGCCGCGCGGTGCGGCGGCTCGACCATCACGGTGCCACCCCGGGCAACACGCTGCATCTGTCGGTGGACATCAAGCTGCAGGCGCTGGTGGAGGACATGTTCGGCGAGCGCCGCGGCGCGCTGGTGGCGATCGACCCGCGCAACGGCGAGGTGCTGGCGCTGGTCAGCAAGCCGACGTTCGACCCGAACCTGTTCGTCGACGGCATCGACATCGACAGCTGGCGCGAGCTGAACGAGTCGATCGACAAGCCGCTGTTGAACCGGGCGCTGCGCGGCACCTATCCGCCGGGCTCGAGCTTCAAGCCGTTCATGGCGATGGCGGCGCTGAACACCGGCAAGCGCAGCCCCAACACCGTGATCTACGACGGCGGCACCTTCCAGTTCGGCAATCACACCTTCCGCAGCCACGGCGACAAGGGGCTCGGGCCGGTGGACATGGTGCGCTCGATCGTCAAGTCGAGCAACGTCTACTACTACTCGCTGGCCAACGAGATGGGCGTCGACCTGATGTACGAGCAGCTTTCGCCGTTCGGCTTCGGGCGCAAGACCGGCATCGACATCGACGGCGAGGTGACGGGTCTGCTGCCGTCGACCGAATGGAAGCGCAAGGCCTACAAGCGCCCCGAGATGCAGAAATGGTACGCCGGCGAGACGATCTCGCTGGGCATCGGGCAGGGCTACAACAACTTCACGGCACTGCAGATGGCCAACGCGGTGAGCACGCTGGCCTCCGGCGGTCAGCGCTACAAGCCGCGGCTGGTGCGGGAGATCGAGGACGTCGTCACGCACGAGCGCAAGCGCATGGCCAGCGAAGCGCTCGAACCGCTGCACCTGAAGCGCGAGCACGTCGAGCTGGTGACGCGTGCGATGTACGGGGTGACGCAGGAGGGCACCTCGGTGCGCTCGTTCATCGGCGCGCCGTACAAGACCGGCGGCAAGACCGGCACCGCGCAGGCGGTCTCGATCAAGGCCAACGAGAAGTACAACGCCGCCAAGCTCGAGGAGCACCAGCGCGACCACTCGATCTACATCGCCTTCGCGCCGCTCGATGCGCCCACCATCGCGCTGGCCGTGGTGGTCGAGAACGCCGGCTTCGGCTCGGATTCGGCCGCGCCGATCGCGCGCCGGGTGTTCGACTACGAACTGCTGCACCAGGTGCCGAGCCTGGAAGACATGGCGCTCGTGCGCCAGGGCAAGGCCACCACGCCGGTCGGCAAGCCGCGCCCGGCGTCGGACTACCTGCTGCCGGGCGTGGCCGCGCCGGCCGGCGATGCGCGCGTGGCAAGGGCGCCCCAGTGAACCCTCGCACCGCTCCCCCGGAAGGGGCGAATCGCGCCCGATGCGACCGGGCCGCAGGCCCGAAGGTGCGCAGATGAGTGCGGTGTTCGAGCAACCCACCCTGTGGGAGCGCGTGCGGCCGATGTTCAGCGGCTTCGACGCCACGCTCGGTCTGGTGGCGTTGCTGCTGGCGGCGGCCGGCCTCGTCACGATGTACTCGGCCGGCTACGACCATGGCACCCGCTTCGTCGACCACGGCCGCAACATGCTGTTGGCCTTCGGCATCATGTTCGTGGTCGCGCAGATCCCGCCACAGAAGCTGATGGGGCTTGCGGTGCCGCTGTACGTGCTCGGCGTGGCGCTGCTGCTGCTGATGCTGGTGCCCGGCTTCGGCGTCACGAAGAAGGGCGCGACGCGCTGGCTCGACCTCGGGCTCGTGATCCAGCCCAGCGAGATCCTGAAGATCGCGATGCCGATGATGCTCGCCTGGTGGTTCCAGCAGCGCGAGGGCCGGCTGCACGCGGTGGATTTCGCGATCGCCGCGCTGCTGCTGCTGGTGCCGGTGGGGCTGGTGGTCAAGCAGCCCGACCTCGGCACCGCCATCCTGATCCTGTCGGCGGGCCTGTACGTGATCTTCTTCGCCGGCCTGTCGTGGAAGCTGATCGTGCCGGTGCTGGTGCTCGGCGCGGCCGGCGTGATCGCGCTGGTGGTCAGCCAGGACCGCCTGTGCGACCCTTCCTTCGCGTGGCCGATGCTGCGCGACTACCAGAAGCACCGCATCTGCACCCTGCTCGATCCGACCACCGACCCGCTGGGCAAGGGCTTTCACATCATCCAGGGAATGATCGCCATCGGTTCGGGCGGCGTCACCGGCAAGGGCTTCATGAACGGCACGCAGACGCACCTGGAGTTCATCCCCGAGCGCACCACCGATTTCATCTTCGCCGCCTTCGGCGAGGAGTTCGGCCTGCTCGGTGCGGTGGGCCTGCTGATCGGCCTCACGCTGCTGATCCTGCGCGGGCTGATGATCGCCGCCGAGGCGCCCACGGTGTTCGCGCGGCTGCTGGCGGGCGCCATCACGCTCAGCTTCTTCACCTATGCTTTCGTCAACATGGGCATGGTCAGCGGCGTGTTGCCGGTGGTGGGCATTCCGCTGCCGTTCATCAGTTACGGCGGCACCGCGATGGTCACGCTCGGGCTCGGGCTCGGGCTGCTGATGTCGATTGCGCGCAGCCGCCCGCTGATGCGCAGCTGATGGCAGGCGTCGTGGGCCGCGAAGCGGCCGCGGTCGGCGTGATCGGCGTTGGCAACATGGGGTCGGCGATGGCGCTGCGGCTGCTCGAATGCGGGCATCGTGTCGTCGTGCGCGACATCCGGCCCGAGGCGCAGGCTGCCGCCGTCGCTGCCGGCGCCGCGGCATCGCCCGACTGCGCCACGCTGGCGCGGCGCTGCGGCTTGTCGATCGTGGCGGTGGTCGACGCGGCGCAGTGCGAGGCGGTGCTGTTCGGCGAACGCGGCGTCTGCCAGGGCCTGCGCGGCGACGCGGCGGTGATGATCTGCTCGACCATCGGACCGCACGACGTGGAGTCGCTGGCGGATCGGCTGGCCGCGCTGAACGTGCCTTGCATCGATGCCCCGGTCTCCGGCGGCCCGTCGCGCGCACGCGAGGGTACGATGAGCCTGATGGTCGCCTGCGCCGACGCGGTGTTCGAGCGCCACCGGCCCGTGCTGCACGACCTGTCGTCGAGCCTGGTGCGATTGGGCGAGCGCATCGGCGATGGCGCTCGCACCAAGCTGGTCAACAACCTGCTGGCGGCGGTGAATCTGGCGGGGGCCGCCGAGGCGATGGCGTTGGCCGAGCGCCTCGGGCTCGATGCGCAGCGCACGCTGCAGGTGTTCGAGCGGTCGAGCGCGCAGAGCTGGATCGGCAGCGATCGGCTGCGGCGCGCGCTGGCCGATGATTTCGAACCACGAGCGCACACCAGCCTGCTGGCCAAGGACACAGCGTTGGCGGTCGCGATGGCCGCCGGCGCCGGCGTGCGGCCCCCGCTGGGGGCCGGCGCGCAGGAACTGTTCGCGCAGGCCTGCGCGCAGGGTCTGGCATCGCTCGACGACGCCAGCTTGCTGACGCTGATGCGTCGACGCTTCGCCAGCGATTGTTGAGGTCGACGCCGGCCTGCGCCCAAGACGCTTTCGCGGCGACGACGAAGACTGCAGGCGCGCTGGCGCAAGGATGCGGCATCAACCGGCTGCAGCGGCCAGCGCGAAGCGCAGCGTGAACAGCGCACCCGGCCCCTGGCCGGGCGCGGCGGCGCGCACCCGCGCCTCGCCGACGGTGACGGTGCTGTCGTGCCGGGTCGCGATCTCCTTGACGATCGCCAGCCCGAGGCCGCTGCCGTCGGCCTCGTTGTCGAGCGCGCGATAGAACGGCCGGAACACCAGTTCACGCTCGCCTTCGGCGATGCCGGGGCCGGTATCTTCGACCTGCAGCACGACCACCTGCCCGAACGGGTCGGGCGTGACGCGCACGGTCACCACGCCGCCGCCGGGGGTGTAGCGCAGCGCGTTATCGACCAGATTGCGGATCAGCTCGCGCATCAGCAGCGGCTGGCCGAGGATGCGGGTGGCGCCGTCGTCGTCCTCGGGGCCTTCGTAGCCGAGGTCGATGCGCTTGTCCATCGCGCGCGGCACGAAGTCGCGCACCACCTCGCGCGCCAGCCGCGCCAGCCGCACCTCCTGCAGGCGGACGGCCGACGCCTTGTCGTCGGCATGCGCCATCGCCAACAACTGGTTGACCATGTGCGCGGCACGCTGACTGGCGTGCGCGATCTGCTGCAACGAGCGCTTCAGTGCACGCGCATCCTGCTGTCCGGCATCGATCTCGCGCTGCGCCAGTTCGGCCTGCGTGCGCAGGCCCGCCAGCGGCGTCTTCAACTGGTGGGCGGCGTCGGCGAGGAAATGCTTCTGCGCGCCGATCGAGCGATCCAGCCGCGCCAGCAGCTCGTTGATCGCCTGCACCAGCGGCGCCACCTCGAGCGGTGCGTCGCGCTCGTCGATCGGGCTCAGGTCCTCGCTGTGCCGGCGGCGGATGCGCTGCTGCAGCTCGTTCAGCGGCGCGAGGCCACGCTCGAGCGCGAACCACACCAGCACCACCGCCAGCGGCAGGATCACGTACTGCGGGAAGATCACGCCCTTGATGATCTCGGCGGCCAGCCGCGAGCGTTTGCCCAGCGTCTCGGCCACCAGCACGAGCGCCGGCGCGTCGGTGCGCTTGTCGAGGGCCGGCACGCGCAGATAGGCCACGCGCACCGGCTCGCCGTGCACCTGATCGTCGTGGAAGAGCAGCTCGTGCAAGGCGGGCTGCTCGTCGGGCACCGGCAGCTCGCTGTCGCCCGCCACGTGCTCGCCGCGGGCGCCGAGCACGCGGAAGTAGACGCGGTCGGTGTCGTCGGCGTGCAGCATGCTGGCGGTGATCTCGGGCTGGCGCAGGCTGACGCGGCTCGGCATATCGGGGCCGACCCGTTCGAACACCACCTGCCGTGCCACCGCGCGCGCCATCTCGCCGAGTTCGCGGTCGAAAGGCTGATGGGCGAGCCGCTCGGCGGCGACATAGGTCAGGGCCAGGCTCAGCGGCCACAGCAGCAGCAGCGGCACCAGCATCCAGTCGACGATCTCGCCGAACAGCGACCGCGGCTCGGGCGGGAACAAACGCAACTTCAAGCGGCCCTCCGGGCTGGCGGCGCTGGCGATCGGCACCGCCGCTCAGGGCGCGATCTTCTCGAGGCAGTAGCCCAGGCCGCGCACGGTGGCGATGTGGATCGGGCCCTGCTCGATCTTCTTGCGCAGGCGATGGACATAGACCTCGATCGCGTTGCTGCTGACCTCGTCGCCCCATTGGCACAGCCGCTCGACGAGCTGGTCCTTGCTGACCAGCCGGCCAGCGCGCTGCAGCAGCACCTCGAGCAGCGACAGCTCGCGCGCCGACAGCTCGACCAGTTGATCGTGGATATAGGCCACGCGGCCGCCGGCGTCGAAGGTCAGCGGGCCATGGCGGATCACGCTGCTGGCCGAACCCAGGCCGCGGCGCGTCAGCGCGCGCACCCGTGCCTCGAGCTCTTGCAGCGAGAACGGCTTGGCCATGTAGTCGTCGGCACCGAGGTCGAGCCCCTTGACGCGCTGTTCGATGCTGTCGGCCGCGGTCAGGATCAGCACTGGCAGCGCCGTGCCGCGCGCGCGCAGCTTGCGCAGCACGTCGAAGCCGTGCAGCTTGGGCAGGCCGAGATCGAGGATCAACAGGTCGAAATCGTGTGCCGCCAGCGCGGCATCGGCCTCGGTGCCCGAGCCGACCCGGTCGACCGCGTAGCCCGATGCGCGCAGCGCGCGCAGCAGGCCATCGGCCAGCACCTGGTCGTCTTCGGCAATCAGGATGCGCATCGGCACTCCCCGCTCGCGGCCCCGCGCGTGACGGGCCGAATTCTAGATTTGCCCGCCATCGGCGCCCGCCGGGCGCGCATCGAAGGAAGACGAGTTCGGCGCCGGGTACTGTACAAACATCCAGCTAGACTGTCATAATGCGCCGCAACTCCCAGGAGACCCCCGATGGACGCACCCGTCAAAGCGCTCAACACCGAAAAGGCCAAGGCCCTGCAAGCCGCGCTGGCGCAGATCGAAAAGCAGTTCGGCAAGGGCTCGATCATGCGCCTGGGCGATGCCGAGATCGAGCCGATCGACGTGGTCTCCACCGGCTCGCTGGGGCTCGACATCGCGCTGGGCGTCGGCGGCCTGCCGCGCGGCCGGGTCATCGAGATCTACGGCCCCGAGTCTTCGGGCAAGACCACGCTCACGCTGCAGGTGGTGGCCCAGATGCAGAAGGTCGGCGGCACCTGCGCGTTCATCGACGCCGAGCATGCGCTCGACGTGCAGTACGCGCAGAAGCTCGGCGTCAATCTGCAGGAGCTCTTGATCAGCCAGCCCGACACCGGCGAGCAGGCGCTCGAGATCGTCGACTCGCTGGTGCGCTCGGGCTCGGTCGACCTCGTCGTCATCGACTCGGTCGCCGCGCTGACGCCGAAGGCCGAACTCGAGGGCGAGATGGGCGATTCGCTGCCCGGCCTGCAGGCCCGCCTGATGAGCCAGGCGCTGCGCAAGCTCACCGCCACCATCAAGAAAACCAACTGCATGGTCATCTTCATCAACCAGATCCGCATGAAGATCGGCGTCATGTTCGGCAACCCCGAAACCACCACCGGCGGCAACGCGCTGAAGTTCTACTCGTCGGTGCGCCTCGACATCCGCCGCACCGGCAGCATCAAGAAGGCCGAAGTGGTGATCGGCAGCGAAACCAAGGTCAAGGTGGTGAAGAACAAGGTCGCCCCGCCGTTCAAGGCCGCCGAGTTCGACATCCTCTACGGCGAGGGCATCAGCCGCGAAGGCGAGATCGTCGACATGGGCGCCGCCGCCGGCGTGCTCGACAAGTCGGGCGCCTGGTACGCCTACAACGGCGAGAAGATCGGCCAGGGCAAGGACAACGCGCGCGAGTTCCTGCGCGAGAACCCCGACATCGCACTCGAGATCGAGAATCGCATCCGCGAATCGTTCGGCATCGCCCCGCTGAACGCGGCGAAGGCGGAAACATGAGGCTCGCACATGCCGCATGCAGGGGGCGCCCGCGGTAGCGCGGGCGGCTTGCCGCGCCGCCTTCGATGGGCTCGCTCGACACGCCGACTCGCGGCCTGTCGCTGAAGGCGCGCGCGCTGCGCTGGCTGTCGCAGCGCGAGCACAGCCGGCACGAATTGCGCGCCAAGCTGCTGCGCGCAGGCGATGCCGATGCCACCGCAGTCGAGGCGCTGCTCGATCAACTGGTCGCGCAGGGCCACCTGAGCGACGCCCGCTTCGTCGAATCGCGCGTGTACGCCCGGCAGGCCCGCTTCGGTAATCGCCGCATCGAACACGAGCTACGCCGGCAGGGTGTTTCGCCGGAGCCCGAACTGCGCCAACAACTGCGGGCCACCGAGCTGGCGCGTGCGCGCGAGGTCTGGCGCAAGAAGTTCGGCGGCCTGCCTGCAGCCGACGCTGCCGGCAGGGCCCGGCAGGCCCGCTTCCTCGCGGCGCGCGGCTTCTCGGCCGAGGTGGTGCGCAAGGTGGTCGCGGGCGGGCTGGACGACGAGTTGGCCTGATGGCGCAGACGCAGCGCGGCGCCAGAGTGTTTTGACCGCGGCACGCAGACCCGCGTGCTAAATTGCGCGCAGCCCGGGCCCTGAGCGTGCCCCGGCGTCACGTCCAGCGACGCCAGGCCGCCAACACCAGCCGACCGCATGAAGATCCACGAATACCAAGGCAAGGAGTTGCTGCGCAACTTCGAGGTTCCGGTGCCGCGCGGCTACCCCGCCTTCAATGTTCGCGAGGCCACCGAGGCGGCGCAGCGCCTGGGCGGCAAGGTGTGGGTGGTCAAGGCGCAGATCCATGCCGGTGGGCGCGGCAAGGGCGGCGGCGTCAAGCTCGCACGCTCGCTCGACGAGGTGACGACGCTGGCCGGCCAGATGCTCGGCATGCAGTTGGTCACCCACCAGACCGGAGCGCACGGCCAGAAGGTGCGGCGCCTGCTCGTCGAAGAAGGCGCCGACATCCGCAAGGAGTACTACGTCGCCGTGCTGACCGATCGCGCCACGCAGAAGGTGGTGCTGATGGGCAGCTCCGAAGGCGGCATGGACATCGAGCAGGTGGCGCACGACACGCCCGAGAAGATCATCAAGGTGTTCATCGATCCGCTGGCCGGCCTCGGCGATGCGCAGGCGGGCGAGCTGGCGCGCGGCATCGGCGTGCCGGCGCCGTCGCAACCGCAGGCGGCGGTGCTGCTGAAGAACCTGTACCGCTGCTACATGGAGACCGACGCCACGCTGACCGAGATCAACCCGCTGATCCTCGAGGGCAACGGCGAGTTGAAGGCGCTCGACGCGAAGTTCAACTTCGACGCCAACGCGCTGTTCCGCCACCCCGAGATCGTCGCCTACCGCGACCTCGACGAGGAGGATCCGGCCGAGGTCGAGGCCAGCAAGTTCGACCTCAGCTACATCAGCCTCGACGGCAACATCGGCTGCCTCGTCAACGGCGCCGGTCTCGCGATGGCGACGATGGACACCATCAAGCTGTTCGGCGGCGAGCCCGCCAACTTCCTCGATGTCGGCGGCGGCGCCAGCGCCGAGAAGGTGACCGAGGCCTTCAAGATCATGCTGCGCAACCGCCACGTGAAGGGCATCCTGGTCAACATCTTCGGCGGCATCATGCGCTGCGACACCATTGCCGAGGGGGTGGTCGCCGCCTGCAAGGCGGTCAACCTCACGGTGCCGCTGGTGGTGCGCATGAAGGGCACCAACGAAGACCTCGGCAAGCAGCTGCTCGCGCGATCCGGGCTGCCGATCATCAGCGCCGACACCATGGCCGAAGCCGCCACCAAGATCGTCGCGGCCGTGCGCTGACCAGCGAAGGGCGAGATGAGCATCCTGATCGACCAGAACACCCGCGTCATCACGCAGGGCATCACCGGCAAGACCGGGCAGTTCCACACGCGGGGCTGCCGCGACTACGCCAATGGCAAGGCCTGCTTCGTCGCCGGCGTCAACCCCAAGCGCGCGGGCGAGCAATTCGAGGGCATCCCCATCTACGCCAGCGTGGCCGAAGCCAAGTCGGCCACCGGCGCCACCGTCAGTGTGATCTACGTGCCGCCCGCCGGTGCCGCCGACGCGATCTGGGAGGCGGTGAGCGCCGACCTCGACCTCGTGATCTGCATCACCGAGGGTATTCCGGTGCGCGACATGCTGATGGTGCGCAACCGCATGAAGGCGCGCGAGGCCGCCGGCGGCAAGAAGACGCTGCTGCTGGGGCCCAACTGCCCGGGCCTGATCACGCCCGAGCAGATCAAGATCGGCATCATGCCGGGCCACGTCCACCGCAAGGGCCGTGTCGGCGTGGTGTCGCGTTCGGGCACGCTCACCTACGAGGCGGTGGCCCAGCTCACCGAGATCGGCCTTGGCCAGTCGAGCGCGGTGGGCATCGGTGGCGACCCGATCAACGGATTGAAGCATCTCGACGTCATGAAGCTGTTCAACGACGATCCGGGTACCGACGCCGTGATCATGATCGGCGAGATCGGCGGCCCCGACGAAGCCGACGCCGCGCGCTGGTGCAAGGCCAACATGAAAAAACCGATCGTCGGCTTCATCGCCGGCGTGACGGCGCCCGCGGGCAAGCGCATGGGGCACGCCGGTGCGCTGATCTCCGGTGGCGCCGACACCGCCGAGGCCAAGCTGGCGGTGATGGAGGAGTGCGGCTTCAAGGTGACGCGCAACCCCAGCGAGATGGGGCGCCTGCTGAAGACGCTGCTTTGACGCTGCGGCCCGCGGCGCGCGAGACACAGCGCGTTCGTGGTTGCCCGCAGCGTCGGCCCCGCTGCGCGACCGTACACTGGCTCGCGCCGACTGCCGCCACACCGACAACAACACGGAAACCGCATGGAGTTCACCTCGGCTGCGTTCTGGGCGGCGCTAGGCTCGATCATCTGGGTCAACATCATCCTGTCGGGCGACAACGCGGTGGTGATCGCGCTGGCCGCTCGCTCGCTGCCGCAGCGCCAGCAGAAGCAGGCCATCTTCTGGGGCAGCGCCGCCGCGATCGTGATGCGCGTGGTGCTGACGATCATCGCCGTCGAGATGCTGAAATGGCCGTGGCTGAAGATCGTCGGCGCGCTGCTGCTGCTGTACATCGGCGTCTCGCTGATGCTGGAAGACGACGACGAGGAAGCCGACGCCGGCAGCCAGGGCGGGGGCCTGTTGATTGCCATTCGCACCATCCTGATCGCCGACCTGGTGATGAGCCTCGACAACGTGCTCGCGGTGGCTGCGGCGGCCAAGGGCGACGTGCCGCTGCTGGTGATCGGTCTGGCGCTGAGCATCCCGCTGATCATCTTCGGCAGCACCTTGCTGCTGAAGGTGATGGAGCGCTTTCCGATCATCATCGTCGCTGGCGCCGGGCTGCTCGGCTTCCTCGCCGGCGAGATGTTCCTGACCGACCCGGCTTTGGTCGCGCGCATCGGCGAACTACCGCACTGGCAGGTCAACCTGGGCGGCGCGATCGGTGCGTTGCTGGTGGTGGCGCTCGGCTGGTTGCTGCAGCGCCGGCGCGAGCGGCGCAAGCTGACCTGAGACGCCCACAATTTGCGGGCGCGCCCACGATCTGCGATGTGGCGCCGGCTGGGTAAACGCAGGGCCGACGCTGCGGCGGCCGAGGCGCCGACGCCGGCGGGCCTGGCGAACTACCGCATCGAGCGGCTGATGGGTCGAGGCGCCGCGTCGCAGGTCTACCTGGCACAGGATCGACGCAGCGAGCGCTGGGTGGCGCTGAAGGTGCTCGATCTGGGCAGCGGCCCTGCCTCGGCCGAGCACCACGACGCGCTGGAGCGGTTTCGCCGCGAGGCCACCGTGCTGCACGGGCTGGATCACCCCGGCATCGTGGCGGTGCTCGACGCCGGCCCCAGCGAGCGCGGCGCCTGGATGGCGATGGAGGTGGTGACGGGTTGCGACCTCACGCGCTACACGCGGGCCTCGCGCCTGTTGCCGCCGCCGTTGGTGGCGCGTCTGGGCGCGCGGTTGGCCGAGGCGCTGGCGTATGCGCACCGGCGCGGCGTCGTGCACCGCGACGTCAAGCCGGCCAACGTGCTGGTCGACTGGACAAGGGATGTCTTGAAGCTGAGCGACTTCGGGCTCGCGCGCAGCAGCGAGCACACGCAGACGCGCTCTGGAGTGGCGCTCGGATCTCCCGACTACATGGCGCCCGAGCAGCTCGCTGGCGCTTCGGTGGGCCCGGCGGCCGACCTCTACGGACTCGGTGCCACGCTGTACGAGCTGCTGGCCGGGCGCCGGCCACACGAGGCCGACAACCTGGGCGAGCTGCTGCGCGCAGTGGCCAGCGAGCCGGCAACGCCGCTGGCGCGGCTGCGGCCCGATCTGGATGCCGACCTGTGCGCCGCGGTCGAGCGATTGCTGGAGAAGGACCAGGCGCTGCGTCCGCACGATGCGGCGGCGGTGGCGACGCGGCTGTGGAGCGTGGCCGATCGCACGTCCGGCATGCGCGCCTCCCCGTGATCCGGCACCTTCGCGCGCGCTGGAGCGAGGTCGAACCGAGGCACAATCGGCAGCCGATCGCCGCCCGCGAAGAGAGCCCGCGCTTGACTGCCGCCGCCATCACGTTCGAGTACTTCCACGCGGTGGACGCCGGGCGGGCGCGCTCGAACAACGAGGATTCGGTCGAAGTCGACGCCGAGAACGCGCTGGCCGTGCTGGCCGACGGCATGGGCGGCTACAACGCCGGCGAGGTGGCCAGCACGATGGCCACCTCGTTCATCAAGACCGAGCTCGGCCGCTGGCTGCACGAGGCGATGGGGCACGCCACCGACACCGAGATCCGGCGCGCGATGGACATCTGTGTCGACAACGCCAACCGCGCGATCTTCAACGCCGCCAACTCCAACCCGCAATACGCCGGCATGGGCACGACGCTGGTGGTGGCGGTGTTCCGCGACTCGCGGCTGCTGCTCGGCCACGTGGGCGACTCGCGCGCCTACCGCTGGCGCGGCGGACGGCTGTCGCAGATCACACGCGACCACTCGCTGCTGCAGGAACAGATCGACGCCGGCTTGATCACCGCCGAGCAGGCGATCTTCTCGGCCAACAAGAACCTGGTGACCCGCGCCGTCGGTGTCGAGGACACCGTGCTGCTGGAAACCCATCTGCACGAAGTGCAGATGGGTGATGTCTACCTGATGTGCTCCGACGGCTTGTCCGACATGGTCGACGACGCCGCGATCGCACAGTTGCTGCAGACCCACGAGTCGATCGAATCGGCAGGGCCCGCGCTGATGGAAGCGGCCAACGAAGCCGGCGGAAAGGATAATATCTCGCTCATTCTGGTCCGCGCTGCCGGGGGTCCAGGAGGCACGGGGCGTTCGTGGTGGCCGTTCAAGCGTTGACCGGCCGGCGCGACGGCAGGCGTGGCAAGCGCGCGACCAATCGCTAGAGGAAGAGCATGGGCAAGTTGGTGGTGTCGCTCGATGGCGTGGTCATCAAAGAGGTCCAGATCATCAAGGACAAGACCACGCTGGGCCGCCGGCCCTACAACGACATCGTGATCGACAACCTCGCGGTCAGCGGCGAGCACGCCGTGCTGCAGATGGTCGGCCAGGACGTCTTCATCGAGGACCTCAACAGCACCAACGGCACCTACATCAACGGCAAGGCCGTCAAGAAGCAACTGCTGGCGCACAACGACACCGTCGAGATCGGCAAGTACAAGATCAAGTACCTCGTCGAGGAAGGCGGCGACTACGAGAAGACGATGATCATGCGCCAGGGTGCCGCCGCCACCGCCGGCGCCGCGGGCGCGCCGGCGTTCTCGCAGACTTCGGGGATGGGCGCCAACTCGGGCTTCGGCACGCTGGGCGCGAGCGCCAACCCGGCGTCGATCAAGGTGCTCAATGGCGCCGCTGCCGGCCGCGAAGTGGCGCTGACCAAGGTGGTGACCACGGTCGGCAAGCCCGGCGTGCAGGTAGCTTCGATCACCAAGCGCCCCGGCGGCTACGTGATCGCCCACGTCGAGGGCACGCACCGGCCGGCGATCAACGGCACGCCGTTGACCGGCGACTCGGTGCACCTGAAGAACGGCGACGTCATCGAGCTGGCCGGCACGCAGATGCAGTTCATTCAGGGCTGACGCGGCGCACCGGAGGGCGTGACGTGACGCTTGTCACGGCTGCGCAAGCGCCCGCACCGTGCCTGCAAGCATCGGCTCGGCGATTGTCAATTCCATGCCTTGCGAGGATCGACGCTGCACCGCACCATGCGTCTGACGGCGGGTTCGATCGCGCACGGCGCGCGACGGGCTGATCGTCGAGGCCTTCCACGACCGAGTCGATCCGTGCACGATGCGCACGGCTGAATCCCCGTCCATGCAAATCCGCGTCCTCGGCTGTTCGGGCTCCATCGGCGGCGAGTGCCGCACGACGTCGTTCCTACTCGACCACGACGTCCTGATCGACGCCGGCACCGGTGTGGGCGACCTCACGCTCGACGAGCTGACCGCGATCGAGCACATCCTCGTCAGCCACTCGCACCTCGACCACGTGCTGGCGATCGGCCTGCTCGCCGACAGCGTGATGCGCCGCCGCGCGGGGCGCGAGCCGATCCAGGTTCACGCGCTGCCGGCTACCATCGATGCGCTGCGCAGCCACATCTTCAACGGCGTGATCTGGCCCGACTTCACGCGCCTGCCGTCGGCCGATGCACCGATATTGAAGCTGGTGCCGTTCGAGATCGGGCAGGTCGTGACGCTGGGCGAGCGGCGCATCGAGGTGCTGCCTGCCGCGCACACGGTGCCGGCGGTCGGCTTCGCCGTGCTCGGCGCGCCGGTGGCCAAGCGCGGCGCCTTCATCTTCACCGGCGACACCGGACCCAACCCCGCGCTGTGGACGCGGCTGCACGGCATGCGCATCGCCGCGCTGGTGATCGAGACCGCGTTCAGCGACGAGGAGCGCCAGCTCGCGCGCGTGAGCCGGCATCTGTGCCCGTCGGCACTCGGCCAGGAGCTGGCGCGGCTGGAGCATCCGACCAACGTCTTCATCACCCACATCAAGCCGGGCGAAGTCGATGCGGTGATGAGCGAAATCGCCGCGCTCGACAGCCCGCACCGGGTGCGCGCGCTGGCGCAGAGCCAGGTCATCGAGATCGACTGAGCGCGGCGCATCTGTAAGCGGTGTGACGCGCCGCGTCACCCAGGCCCGGCGGGGCTGACGCAAATCGGCAGCTTGCATGTAACGAGCGTGAACTAACGCCCAACCGACGGCCTGCAAGGCGAGTTCCGGCCCTGGCACGACCCCTGCATCCAACCCAGGCGGAACCATCAACCCTGTTCCCCAAGGAGAGCAAACCATGAAACGCGTTCAGCAAGGTTTCACCCTGATCGAACTGATGATCGTCGTGGCGATCATCGGCATCCTGGCGGCGGTCGCGCTGCCGGCGTATCGCGACTACAGCGTCCGCGCCAAGGTCAGCGAACTGGTGCTGGCGGCTTCGTCGGCCAAGACGAGCATCGCCGAATACGTGAACACCAACGGCGTGATGCCTGACACCGCCTCGGTATCGATCGAGGGCCAAGCTTCGAAGTACGTCGCGTCAGTCGCCTATACCGGCACCAGCGCCTCGGAAGGCTTTATTCAAGTCACTGCAACGCCCGCCGAGCCCGCGATCAGCGGCGCCATGCTGCGCCTGCAAGGTCTGGCCACCGGTGGTCAGGTGGTCTGGACCTGCAACACCACGGGTGCAGGTACGCCGATTCTGCCCAAGTACCTGCCGTCGAGCTGCAAGTAGTCGCGATTGCGGCATGAAGAGGGCCCCGCGAGGGGCCTTCTTTCATTGCACTTCGTGGGCCTCTTCGCCCAAGATCGCGATGGAAGCCAGCACCTTGATTGCCGAGCGATCCGCATCTAGGTTGCATCGCTCGCTGTGGAGCCGCGACCTGACGCTGCCGTTCGAGCCGTGGCAAGTGCTGTGGGCGCTTGCGCTGGCCGCGCCGTGGCTGCTGCCGACGCACATGATTCCGTGGCGGGCATTCCACGCCGACCTGCTGATGGCGCTGGCGCTGTTGCCAGCGGCGTTGTGGGCGATGCTGCTGCGGCGCGAATCGGTGGCGCTGCCACTACCGGCCCTGGCGGCGCTGGGCGTGGCGTGCGTTCCGCTGCTGCAATGGGCCGGCGGCATGTTCATCTTCGCCGGCGACGCCTGGATCGCCGCCGTCTACCTGTTCGGCTTCGCGCTGGCGATCGCCACCGGCGCCCGCCTGCAGCAAGTGGTGCCGGGGCGGCTGATCGATGCACTGTTCGCGGCGTTCGCGATCGCCGGGCTGGCTTCGGTCGGCATCGTTCTCGCCCAGTGGCTGCGCGTGTGGCCCGTGCGCCTGGCCGACTTCGACTTCATCATCTACTACCCCGGATCGCCGTACCGGCCGTTCGGCAACCTCGGGCAGGCCAACCACCTGGCGACTCTGCTGGTGTGGGCGATGCTCGCACTATGGTGGGCGTACCTGGCGGGCCGCGTGCGCGGCGCAGTCGCCGCCGCGGCGTGCGCCTTCGTGCTGGTCGGGATCACAGCGACCCAGTCGCGCACCGCGTGGCTCGAACTGGTCGCGCTGGCGGTCGCGGCCGTGGTCTGGCGGCAGCCGCTGGCGACGCGTCGCTGCGCGCCTGCCCTGGCTGGCCTGGCCTTGCTCGCCGTCGCGCTTGTCGCCGGCTGGGGGCTCGCCAATCGCGCGCTCGACCTCGAAGCGGCGCGCGCGCTGTCGAACGAGGTGTCGTCGGCAGGCCTGCGCCCGGCGATCTGGCAGCTCTTCATCGATTCGGCGCTGCAGCGGCCGTGGGCTGGCTGGGGCTGGAACCAGGTTCCGTTCGCGCAGGCGACGGTCGCGCTCGATCACCCGTCGCTGCACTACACCTTCCAGAGCGCCCACAACCTGATGCTCGATTTGATGGTGCAAAGCGGCCTGCCGCTGGGGCTGCTGATCAGTCTCGGCCTGGCCGGCTGGATGCTGGTGCAGGCACGCCGCGTCGGCTCCACCGCCGGCTGCCTGTTGTGGCTGGCGCTGGCGATGCTCGGCGTCCACGCGATGCTCGAGTTCCCGCAGGCCTACGCCTACTTCCTGCTTCCAGCCGGCCTGATGATCGGTGCGCTCGAAGCGATGCATCCGTGGCGGCCGGTCTTGGTCAGCCGCTGGCTGCCCACCGGCGCGCTGATGCTCGCCGCGGCGCTCACTGCATGGGTCGGCGTGGAGTACCACCGCGCCGAACAGAACCTGACCCAGTTGCGCTTCGAGCGCGCGCGCATCGTCCCGGTCGGCGTCGACCACGTGACCCCGACCCAGGCGCCCGATCTCGTGCTGCTGACGCAGTTGCGCGACTTCCTGCGCGCGCTGCGGCTGCGCCCCGACGCGGGGATGAGCGCCGAGCAGCTCGAACTGATGCGGCGCGTGACGCTGCAGTATCCGTCGGACGGCAACCATCTGATCCTGGCGGCGATGGAGGCGTTGAACACCGGGCCCGGGGAGGCGGGTCGTGTGCTCGATCGCATGTGCCGCATGGTGCCGCCGCCGCGGTGTCGCGACGCGCTCGCCGCCTGGCGCGGCATGGCCGCCACGTCGGCGCCACTGGCCGAAGTCAAGCTACCCGCTGTGCCGCAGTAGCGCGCGCAGTTGCGCCGCAATCGCCGGCGCGCTGCCCGCAGGCCGACCGCGTATAGTCGCCGCGCCCCTGGACGCACGAGTTCCCTGCCTTTGCCTGCATTCGCCCACGCGGCCGTCACATCGCTCGCGGTGGCCGCCCCGATGCTGCTGGCGTTCAACGCGCCGCCGTCGCCGACCGTCCTCAACGGGCTGCTCGCGATCGGGCTGTGGGGGCTGGTGCTGGCGATGCTCCCGCGCGTGCCACGCTTGCCGCCGGGTTCGGTTGCCGCCACATTGGCTGCGGCGACCTGCGTCGTGCTGGCCGCCGTGGCGAGCGCGGTGTTCGGCTCGCTGCCGGCGTCGATCGCCGCCGGAACCGTTGCCGTGGTCGGCGCGGCGGCGCTCGTGCTGCTTGCTGCCGCGGCCCCTTTCGACCACCGTACCCGCAGGGCGGCGAGCGATGGCTTCTGGTGGGGGCTGGTGATCGCCGGAGGGCTCAGCGCAGTGATCGCGATGATCCAGGTGTTCGCACCCGACTGGCCCGACGGCACCTGGATCGCGCGCTCGTCGTTCCCGGGCCGCGCCGGTGCGAACCTGCGGCAGCCCAACCACCTGAGTTCGCTGGCCTTGTGGGCCATCGTCGCGTGGGTCGCACTGGCCGGCCAGCGACGCTGGCGCATGCCGCTTGCGCTCGCCGTGTACGCGGCTCTGTTGTTCGCCGTGGTGCTGACCGGCTCGCG
Source organism: Ideonella sp. (assembly GCA_015075545.1). GTDB lineage: Bacteria > Pseudomonadota > Gammaproteobacteria > Burkholderiales > Burkholderiaceae_C > JAEUPI01. The sequence goes on from JABTUC010000002.1 coordinate 77,297, forward strand.
CACCGGCATCCTGGGTACCGCGGTGTTGGCCCTGTGGGGGTTGGTCGATCGGCGCCTGCCGCGTCCGTGGCGTATCGCGCTCTTGACGTCGCCGCTGGTGTTCGCGCTGCTGTGGTCGGCAATGGCGGCGTGGGCGTACTTCACGGGACACCTGTTCGGCGCCGAGGGGCACGTGCTGCTCGGCGGTAGCGGGGGCGACATCTCGAGTTCGCGCTTCGCCATCTGGTCCAACGCGCTGGCGATGATCGCAGCCGAACCCTGGACGGGCGTCGGCTGGGGCGAGTTCAACCTGGCATGGACGCTGAGCGCGTTCCCTCATCGACCGACCGCGTTCTTCGACCACACCCACAACCTGCCGCTGCAGTTGCTGGTGGAGTTGGGGATTCCGCTGGGCACCGCGGTGATCGTGCTGTTGGCGGTGGCCTTGGTGCAGGCGGGCCGCCGCGCCTGGGCGTGCGACGACGACGAGGCCCTGTCCAGGCGCGCCGCGTTGATGATCGTGCTGATGATCGGCCTGCACAGCCTGCTGGAGTACCCGTTGTGGTACGCCTACTTCCTGCTGCCGGTGGCCTTTGCGTGGGGCTTCGCGCTGTCGCCGCTGACTCCGGCGGCGGCTCGCCAGGCCGGCGAACGGCCCGAAGCGTCGCCGCTCGCTAACCATGGCGGCAGCCGGACACTCGGCTTCGCTGGCCTGGCGCTGGCGATCGGCGCCGCCGCCGCGGCGTTCGACTACTGGCGCGTCGTCGTGATCTACGACCCGGGCGAGCATGCGGCACCGCTCGAGGAGCGCATCGAGCGCGGCCAGCGCAGCCCGCTGTTCGGCCACCATGCCGACTATGCGGCGGCCACCGCGTTCGGCGAGCCGAAGGCGCCGCTGTCGCCATCGCAGCAGCTCGCGTTCGAACGCGCCCCGCACCAGTTGCTCGACGTGCGCTTGATGATCGCCTGGGCGCAGGCGCTGGCCGCCGAAGTCGAACTCGACAAGGCGCGCTGGCTGGCGGCGCGGATCCGCGAGTTCCGCAACCCCGGTGCCGACGAGTTCTTCGCGCCGTGCCGCAGCGCCGGCACCGCCGCCACGGCGTTTCAGTGCCAGCCGCCGTCGCGGGTGGTGCACTGGCGCGAGTTCACGCGGCCCTGAACGGTGGCCGTTCGGTTCAACGCGCCTCGCCCGGGGCCAACCAGCGCCCGGACTTGCCGCCGCTTTTCTCGAGCAGCCGGATGTCGCCCATCACCATGCCGCGGTCGACGGCCTTGCACATGTCGTAGACGGTCAGCAGGCCGATCTGCACCGCGGTCAGCGCCTCCATCTCGACGCCGGTACGCCCATGCGTTTCGGCCTGCACGATGCAGTGCACGGCGGGCGCCGCGGCGTCGACTTCGAACTCGACGCTGACGCGGGTCAGCGGCAGCGGATGCGCCAGCGGAATCAGCTCGGCGGTGCGCTTGGCGGCCTGGATCGCCGCGATGCGCGCGATGCCGATCACGTCGCCCTTGCTCGCCTGGCCGGCGCTGATCAGCGCCAGCGTCGCCGCCTGCATGCGGATGCTGCCTCGTGCGCGCGCGACGCGGTGGGTCTCGGCCTTGGCGCCCACGTCGACCATGTGCGCCTGGCCTCGGGTGTCGAAATGGGTCAACGTCGGGTCGCTGGGGGCCATGATGACGGCGGGGTCGAGATGCCGTTAACCGGCGGGCAATGTCACGGTGCGATCATAGGCGTCCGCGCGGCGATCGATGCCAGCTCGCACGCCCGCGCGGCGATCTCGATGAACCCCTGCAGTCGATCCACGCTCCACCGTCGCAAGCCGCGCGCGCTGCTGCGCCGTGGCGTGGCCGCTGCCCTCGCGCTGGCGTTCGCGCTGACGGGCCCGGCGTGGGCGCAGGTGCGGCTGCCGTCGCTCGGCGAATCGGCGACCGACGGTCTGTCGGTGACCGCCGAGCGGCACCTCGGCGAGCAGATCATGCGCGAGGTGCGCCGCGACCCCGAGTACCTCGACGACCCGGTGCTGCTGGAGTACCTGCAGTCGATCTGGACGCCGCTGGTGCAGGCGGCGCGCCGGCGTGGCGACATCACGCCCGACATCGACGCCAACTACCCGTTCGAGGCCTTCCTGGTGCGCGACCGCAGCGTCAACGCGTTCGCGTTGCCCGGCGGTTATGTCGGAGTGCACCTGGCGCTGATCAACCTCACCGGTTCGGCCGACGAGCTGGCGTCGGTGCTGGGCCACGAGTTGTCGCACATCACGCAGCGCCACATCGCGCGCAGCGTCACCGTCGGCCAGCGCCAGAGCCTGCTGGCGCTGGCCGGGCTGATCCTCGGCGTGCTGGCGGCGCGCAGCAGCCCCGATGCCGCCCAGGCGGCGATCATGGGCGGCCAGGCGGCGGCCGTCCAGGGCCAGCTCAGCTTCTCGCGCGACATGGAACGCGAGGCCGACCGCATCGGCCTGGCGGTGATGCGCGACGCCGGTTTCGCGCCGTCGGGCATGGCGGGCATGTTCGCGAAGCTCGAGCAGGCCAACCGCCTCAACGACAGCGGCGCCTATCCCTACCTGCGCAGCCACCCGCTCACCTCCGAGCGCATCGCCGAGGCGCAGGCGCGGATCGGCACGGCAGCCGCCGCCACGCACAACCCGCATTTCGAGCATGCGCTGATGCGCGCGCGCGCGCGGGTGCTGATGGAGACCACCGCGCAGGCATGGCAGCGCCTGCAGGATCTCGACAAGGCCTTGGCCAGCCCGGGCGACGACCGCCTTGCCGTGTTGTACGCCAGCGTACTGGCATCGATTCAGCTACGCGACTTCGCGCGCGCCGCGCCGGCCTTTGCCGAGGGCGAGCGGCTGGTGGCTGCCGAGCGCCAGCCGCCGCGTCGCGCGCGCGAGTGGGCGCTGCTGGGCGTCGAACTCGCAGTGGCCCAGGGCGATGCCGTCGTCGCCGAGAAGCGGCTGGACGCGCTGCCCGCCGACGGTTCGCGGCCGCGCCTGCTGCTGGCCGCGCAGGCGGCGCTGCGCTCCAACGACCCCGCGCTGCTGAAACGTCGATGCGAGACGCTGCAGAGCTGGACCAGCGACCACCGCGGCGACGCGCTCGCCTGGAGCGAGCTGTCGTCGTGTGCCGAGCGCCAGGGTCAGAAGCTGCGCGCCGTGCGTGCGCAGGCCGAGGCGCACGCCGCGCTCGGCGACCTGGGCGGTGCGATCGACCGTCTGCGTGCCGGCCAGCGCCTCGCGCGCTCGGGCGCCGGGAAGGACTTCATCGAGTCGTCGGTCATCGATGTGCGGCTGCGCGAACTCGAAGCACAGCGTCGCGCGCTGACGGACGGGACGCGCGGCCGCGGCGGTTAGTGCCGGCTGCAGCCGCCCGCTGGCGAGCCCCGCCCCGGGTACGCTCAAGCGGAGCGCGGCGCGAACAGGCGCTCGATCGCGACGTCGATCACCACCCCGGCCACGCTGTAGATCAGCGAGCCGATCAACGCGGCGCCGAAGCCGGTGACCGTGAAGCTGTTGCCGACCAGGCCGGCGGCGGCCCAGAACATCAGCGCGTTGATCACGAACAGGAACAGCCCGAGCGTCAGCAGCGTCACCGGCAGCGTCAGCAGCACCAGCAGCGGGCGTACCAGCGTGTTCAGCAGACCGAGCACGAGCGCGGCGACCATCGCCGCACCGAAGCTGGCGACGTGCACACCGGCGTACAGATTGGCCACCAGCAGCAGCGCCGCGGCCAGCAGGAACCAGCGAATGATCAGCTTCATGGCGCGAGCATAGCGCCGTAGCGCGCTGCACTCGGGTGCGCACGTGATGCGCGGCGGCGACAGAAATGCGCTCCACGAGGGAGAAAAGCGATCTCCACGAGGGAAAAACGCTTCTCATCGAGGAAACCTCGCTGTACCATCGCGCCCGCAGGGATCACGAGAGAAACGAGAGTTCACGCGGCTCTCACCCGGGTTCCGGCACATCAACCACTCACGTGATGGAGAAATTTCAAATGGCAACTGCGAAGAAGGCGAAGAAGGCGGCGAAGAAGGCCCCGGCCAAGAAGGCCGCGAAGAAGAAGGCCCCCGCCAAGAAGGCGGCCAAGAAGGCCCCGGCCAAGAAGGCCGCCAAGAAGAAGGCCCCCGCCAAGAAGGCCGCCAAGAAGAAGGCTCCCGCCAAGAAGCGCACCCCGAATGCGGCGTTCATGAAGGCAATGACGCCCAGCGCCGCGCTGGCGGCCATCATCGGCGACAAGGCCATGCCCCGCACCGAGGTGACCAAGAAGGTGTGGGAGTACATCAAGAAGAACGGCCTGCAAGACAAGGTCAAGCGCACGATGATCAACGCCGACGCCAAGCTGAAGGAGATCTTCAACAAGGCCCAGGTGTCGATGTTCGAGATGACCAAGCTGATCAACTCGCACCTCAAGTGAGCCGCGGCGGGCCTCTCCCGAGAGGCCTGCAGCGAGCGAGAAAGGCCGGCCGATGCGCCGGCCTTTTGTTTCCGGCCGGCGCTTCGCGCCTTGACTTCGCTGTCGCGAAGTTTGCCTCCGACGCAGCGGCCTTCGGCCGCTGTGTTTCGCACCGAGCGCTGGCGCAGGCCGCTAGCGCGCCGCGGCCAGCACCGGCTGCAAGAAGCGGCCGGTGTGGCTCTCGGCGCAGGCTGCCACCGCCTCGGGAGTGCCCGCCGCGACGATCTGCCCGCCGCCGGCGCCGCCCTCGGGGCCGAGGTCGATCAGCCAGTCGGCGGTCTTGATGACGTCGAGGTTGTGCTCGATCACGACGATCGTGTTGCCGGCGTCGCGCAGCTGGTGCAGCACCGCCAGCAGCAGCTCGATGTCGGCGAAGTGCAGGCCGGTGGTCGGCTCGTCGAGGATGTACAGCGTGCGGCCGGTGTCGCGCTTGGAGAGCTCCAGCGCCAGCTTCACGCGCTGCGCCTCGCCGCCCGACAGCGTGGTGGCGCTCTGCCCGAGCTTGACGTAGCCCAGGCCCACCTCGAGCAGCGTCTTGAGCTTGCGCGCGATCGCCGGCACGGCGTCGAAGAAGCGGTGCGCGTCTTCCACCGTGAGGTCGAGCACCTGGCTGATGTTCAGGCCCTTGTAGAGGATCTCGAGCGTCTCGCGGTTGTAGCGCAGGCCGCGGCAGGCGTCGCACGGCACGTAGACGTCGGGCAGGAAGTGCATCTCGACCTTGATCACGCCGTCGCCCTGGCAGGCCTCGCAGCGGCCGCCGGCGACGTTGAAGCTGAAGCGCCCGGCCCCGTAGCCGCGCTCGCGCGCCGCCGGCACCTCGGCGAACAACTCGCGGATCGGCGTGAACAGGCCCGTGTAGGTGGCCGGGTTGCTGCGCGGCGTGCGCCCGATCGGGCTCTGGTCGACCGCGATCACCTTGTCGAACGCGTCGAGCCCTTCGATCGCGTCGTGCGGCGCCGGCTCGGCCGTGCTGCCGTAGAGATGCCGCGCCACCGCGGCGTACAGCGTGTCGTTGACCAGCGTGCTCTTGCCCGAGCCGGAGACCCCGGTGACGCAGGTGAAGAGGCCCACGGGCACGTCGGCGGTCACGTTGCGCAGGTTGTTGCCGCGCGCGCCGACGATGCGCAGGCACGCGCCGGCCGCGCCGGCGGGCGCCGCGCCGGCGAGCGACGCGGCCTGCCAGGGCGTGCGACGCGTCGGCACCGCGATGCGGCGGCGCCCCGACAGGAACTGGCCGGTCAGCGACGCCGGATGCGCGGCGATCTGCGCCGGCGTGCCCTGCGCCACCAGCCGGCCGCCGTGCACGCCGGCGCCGGGCCCGAGGTCGATGCAGTGGTCGGCGGCGCGGATCATGTCCTCGTCGTGCTCGACCACCAGCACGCTGTTGTCGAGGTCGCGCAGCCGCTTCAGGGTGTCGATCAGCCGCGCGTTGTCGCGTTGGTGCAGGCCGATGCTCGGCTCGTCGAGCACGTACATCACGCCGGTCAGCCCCGAGCCGATCTGCGAGGCCAGGCGGATGCGCTGTGCCTCGCCGCCCGACAGCGTGTCGGCACCGCGATCGAGGCTGAGGTAGCTCAAACCCACGTCGTTGAGGAACTTCAGCCGCGCGCGGATCTCGCGCACCACCTTGTCGGCGATCTCGGCCTTGGCGCCGGCGAGCCGCAGCGATTCGAAGGTGGCCAGCGCCTCGGCCAAGGTGGCGTGCTCGATCTCGTAGATCGTCTTGCCTTGCGACGGCTGCGCGTCGCCGACCGCGGCCAGCCGCACGTGGCGCGCCTCGCGCCGCAGGCGCGTGCCGCCGCACTGCGGGCACGGCCGCGCCGCCTGGTAGCGCGCGAGGTCCTCGCGCACGGCCGCCGAATCGGTCTCGCGAAAGCGCCGCTCGAAGTTGGGCACGATGCCTTCGAACGGATGCCAGCGCTTGACCGTGCGCACGCGCCCCTTGGGCCCTTGGGCGCTGTAGACGAACTCGATGTCCTGCGTGCCCGAGCCATGCAGCAGCACCTGCTGGGCCGCCTCGGGCAACTGCTCGAACGGCGTCTCGACGTCGAAGCCGCAGTGCTTGGCGACGCTCTCGATCATCGAGAAGGTGTAGGCGTTGCGGCGGTCCCAGCCCTTCACCGCGCCGGCGGCCAGGCTCAGGCTGGGGAAGGCCACCACCCGCTCGGGGTCGAAGGCGGTCACCTGGCCGAGGCCGTCGCAGTGCGGGCAGGCGCCGACCGGCGAGTTGAACGAGAACAGCCGCGGCTCGAGCTCGGGCAACGCGTAGCTGCACACCGGGCAGGCGAAGCGGTTGGAGAACAGGTGTTCGCTGCCGCCGTCGAGCTCGAGCGCGATCGCGCGCCCTTCGGCGATGCGCAGCGCCGCCTCGAAGCTCTCGGCCAGCCGCTGCTTCATCTCGGGGCGCGCGCGCAGGCGGTCGATCACCACGTCGATATCATGCTTCTCGGTCTTCTTCAGCGCCGGCAGGTCGCTGGCCTCGACCATGCGGCGTTCGCCGCCCGCGCTGCCGATGCGAAAGCGCACGAAGCCTTGCGCCTGCATCTGCGCGAACAGGTCGCCGAACTCGCCCTTGCGGTCGCGCACCACCGGCGCCAGCACCACCAGCCGCGTGTCGGGCGGCAACGCGAGCGCGGCGTCGACCATCTGGCTGACGTTCTGCGCCTGCAGCGGCAGCCCGTGGTCGGGGCAGAACGGCGTGCCGGCGCGGGCGAACAGCAGGCGCAGGTAGTCGTGCACCTCGGTGATCGTGCCGACGGTGGAGCGCGGGTTGTGCGAGCTGGCCTTCTGCTCGATGCTGATCGCCGGCGACAGGCCTTCGATGAGGTCGACGTCGGGCTTGTCCATCAGCTGCAGGAACTGCCGCGCGTAGGCCGACAGGCTCTCGACGTAGCGGCGCTGCCCTTCGGCGTACAGCGTGTCGAACGCCAGGCTCGACTTGCCCGACCCCGACAGCCCGGTGATCACCACCAGCGCGCGCTTGGGGATGTCGAGATCGAGGTTCTTCAGGTTGTGCGTGCGCGCCCCGCGCACATGCAGCATGCGCGGTTGCTGCGGCGTCGCCCGCTGCGGCGCGGTGTCGTGCGGCGCCACGGGGTTGTCGTCGACCGAAGGTTTGGGCATGGGCGGGGAACCGGCCATCTTACGGGTCGCGGCCTCACGCGCGCCAGCGCAGCGGGCGACGCCTTTCGTGCGGGCGCGCCGCGGCGCCGCTTCACGGGTTGCGCAGTTGCTGCAGCGTCGCGGGGTCGAGCGGGGCGAAACGCGCGCGGCCACCGGCCTCGACCCAGCGCACGCCGTCGGGCTCGATGCGCAGCGTGGCGTACGGCCAGCCGTCGCGCCACCAGCGGGCTTCGACCGCTGCGGGCAACTCGGCGTGGCCGTCGGCGTCGCCCCAGCGACCCTGTGCGCCCTGCGTCACGCGCGATAGCCAGGCCAGCGCGTCGGCGTCGAGCGGGGCGATCGTCGGGCGGCCAGGGGCCGACCAGGTCCAGCGCGCAGCGCCGCTGGCCAGCTCGTCCTGGGCGCGGCGCCACAGCGTCAGCGTCGGCGACGCGTCGGCCGTTGCTGCGGGCGCCGCGCGCGTGCCCCGTGCGGTGCCGTTGCGCACGGGCGCAGGCGACCCGTCGGGCGCGCGTGCCTGCTGCACCGCCAGGGGCGGTGCCAACCCGGTCGATGCAGTCGACTCGGCGGCGGCGGCAAGGGGCGCCGCCGGCCGCCTGGCGCGGCTCGGTGGGCGCCGCGATCGCGGGCGGTGCCGCGGCGACTGCGCCTGCCCCGCCAGGGCCGCTGCGCGGTCGATGGCATCGCGCGCCCGGGCTGCGGGCGGCTCGTGCTGCTGCAACTTCGCGCTCTGCTCGCGCGCTGCGCTGCGGCCTGCTGCGGTCGCTGCGCCGGCGCGCTGCGGCCGGCGCGCGAGGTCTCGGTCGTCTCGGCGCTGCGCGCTGGCGCCGCAGCATCTGCCGCGGCGGGCCCCTCGGCTGCTGCCTTGGTTACGATCCGGGCCTGCGTGTCGGCCGCGGCGGGCGAAGGCACCGCGGGCGGCGACGCCGGCGCCGCGTCGTTGGCGGCCACCGTGGTGGTCTCGATCGGTGGCGGCGGCCCGAAATCGACCCACAACCCGAGGCCGAGCGCGGCCACCCCTGCAGCGGCCCAGGCACCCGCCCAGCGCGGCGACACCATGTGGCGCAACCACGTGCGCAGCGTCGGCGTGCCCGCAGTGCGCAGGCGCATCGGCGGAGGCGCGGCGCTCGTTGCCGCCGGCCGGTGCGCCTGTCGGGCCGCCGCGAGGATCGACTGCGTCAGACCCGACGGCGGCGACAGCGCATGGTCGGGTGCGTGCCGCAGTGCGGCGCGCAGATGGGCGTCGTGGGCCAGGTCGTCGCTCATCGTGCCTTCTTCGACGCCGACACGCCAACCGAGTGCGCTGGCGTCATGGCAGCGGCTCCACGTCGCGTAGCGGCAGCGCCGGCATGACGGCGCTGCGCGGCCGCAGCGTCGCGGCGTCGAGATAGGCGCCCATGCAGGTGCGCAGCTTGGTCAGCGCGTAACGCAGCCGGCTCTTGGCCGTCTCGAAGCCGATGTCGAGCGCGCGCGCCAACTCGTCGACCGAGATGCCGTCTTCGTGGTGCAGCAGGAAGGCGGTCTTCTGCGCGATCGGCAATTGCTCCAGGCAATCGAGCAGCCTGGCGCCCGCGCGACGCCAGAACACCAGCTCGTCGACTGCCTCCTCGGGGCGTGGCCAGAGCGCCCAGGGCGTCGCGTCGGGGACGAAGGGTTCGCCGTTGTCGTCGTCGGGCAGCGCCACCTCGCGCCCGCAGCGGCGCAGCACGTCGACGGCGCGGTGGTGGGCCAGCGTGAACAGCCAGGTGCGAAAGCTCGCTCCCTGAGGCACATAGCGTTCCTTGGCGTGGATCACGCGCAGCCAGGTGTCCTGGAACACCTCGTCGGCCTGGGTGGCGCCGTCGCGCCCGAGCAGGCGGCGAACGAAGCGGTACAGCGCCGCCTGGTGACGCTGATACAGCCAGTCGAACGCCTGCACCTGGCCGGCCGCGAAAGCCGACATCAGCGTCAGGTCGTCGTCATCGGCTTGCGCCGCCGGTGGCGGCGCGCAGTCGTTCATCATCGGCAGTCTGCCATGCAGTGCCGCAGGCCACGCGGCGGCGTACACATTGAGAGCTTTCAACGGCGCAGCGCGGCCGGCGGGGTCGATCGGCCGCAAATCGACTGCCCGGGCGTGCCGGCTGCCGTTCGCACGGCCCCTGCGCGGCAGGGGCCGGGCCGAGGGCGCTCAGGCTCGGTCGGCGGGCGCTTCGACTTCGCGCAGCACGCGCAGGATCGCCTCGCCGTAGGCTTCGAGCTTCTTGACGCCGACGCCGCTGACCCGCGCCAGCGCGTCGAGCGTGGCCGGCGCGTGTTGTGCCATCTGCTGCAAGGTGGCGTCGTGGAACACCACGTACGCGGGCAGGTTGTGCTCGCGTGCCACCGCCGAGCGCCACTGGCGCAAGGCCGCGAAGCGTGCTTCGCCGGCTTCGCCGAGCGCCAGATCGGCGCGGCCGGCAGCGCTGCCCAGCGCGCGCGCTTCGCCGCCGCGGCGGCGGCGCGCGGGTGCTGCCCGCGGCTCGCGCAGCACGATGGCCACCTCGCCGCGCAGCACCGCGCGCGCCGCGGGCGTGAGCTGCAGCGTGTTGAACTCGCCTTGCGCCTGCACGTAGCCCAGCGCCAGCAACTGGCGCAGCACGCCGCGCCACTGCGCCTCCGACAGCTCGGCGCCGACGCCGAAGGTCGAGAGCGCCTCGTGGCCGTGCTGCGCGGTCTTGTCGCTGTGCTTGCCGCGCAGCACGTCGATCAGATGGCCCGCGCCGAAGCCGATGCCGCTGTGGCGATGGAAGCGGTAGATGCACGACAGCGCCTTGCGCGCTGCCTCGGTGGCGTCCCAGGTCTGCGGCGGGCTGAGGCAGTTGTCGCAGTTGCCGCAATGCGCCCGGACGCCCGCTTCGCATCCGCCGTAGGTTTCGCCGAAGTACGCCAGCAGGCGCGCGCGCCGACAATCGTGCGCCTCGGCCAGCGCGAGCAGTGCGTCGAGCTTGCCGCGCTGGATGCGCTTGAAGTCGTCGCCGGCAACGCTGTCGTCGATCATGCGGCGCTGGTTCACGACGTCGGCCAGGCCGTAGGTCATCCAGGCGTCGGCCGCGGCGCCGTCGCGACCGGCGCGGCCGGTCTCCTGGTAGTAGCCCTCGATGTTCTTCGGCAGGTCCAGGTGCGCGACGAAGCGCACGTCGGGCTTGTCGATGCCCATGCCGAAGGCGATGGTCGCCACCATCACGATGCCGTCGTCGCGCAGGAAGCGGTCCTGGTGCGCGCGGCGCACCGCCGCGTCGAGCCCGGCGTGGTACGGCAGCGCGCCGACGCCGAGGCTGCACAGCCAGGCGGCGATCTCTTCGACCTTCCTGCGGCTGCCGCAATAGACGATGCCGGCGTCGCCGGCGTGTTCGTCCTCGATGAAGCGGCGCAGCTGCGCACGCGCGTCGTCCTTCTCGACGATGGTGTAGCGGATGTTGGGGCGGTCGAAGCTGCTGACGAACTGGCGCGCGCCCGCCAGCGCCAGCCGCTGCACGATGTCGGCGCGCGTGTGCGCGTCGGCGGTGGCGGTGAGCGCGATGCGCGGCACCTCGGCGAAACGCTCGTGCAGTTGTGACAGGCCGAGATACTCCTCGCGGAAGTCGTGGCCCCACTGGCTGACGCAGTGCGCCTCGTCGATCGCGACCAGGCTCAGCAGGCCGCGCTCGTGCAGCGAATCGAGCATCGCCAGGAAACGCGGCGTCAGGATGCGCTCGGGCGCCGCGTACAGCAGCACCAGGCGGCCGGCCAGCAGTTCGCGCTCGATCTGCCGCGCCTCGTCGGATTCGAGCGTCGAGTTGAGGAACGCCGCATGCACGCCGAGCTCCTCGAGCGCGCCGACCTGGTCGTGCATCAGCGCGATCAGCGGGCTCACCACCAGCGTCACGCCGCGGCCCGCGCGGTGGCGTGCGATCGCCGGCAACTGGTAGCACACGCTCTTGCCGCCGCCGGTGGGCATCAGCACCAGCGCGTCGCCGCCGGCGCACACGTGCTCGACGATCGCGCGTTGCGGCTCGCGGAACGCCTCGTAGCCGAACACCTCGCGCAGCAGCGGCAGTGCCGCGTCGGCGACGGTGGGTTCGCAGGAGCTGGCGACGTCGACCATGAAGGCGCGATGGTAGCGAGCCGCGCGCCGCCGGCTGCAGCGCGGCGGCCCCCGGAGTCGGCGCCACCGCAAGGGGGCCCGCCGGCGGGGGCGCCCGCCAGTGCGATGGTGCGCAGCGGCCGCGTGGCTATGATGACCGTCATCGGGTCGACCCTCAGCGCGGCCCCGCCACCAGGAGCCCCTCATGGCATCGGTCAACAAGGTCATCATCGTCGGCAACCTCGGACGCGACCCGGAAGTGCGCTACACGCCCAGCGGCACCGCGGTGTGCAACGTCAGCGTCGCCACCACCCGCAACTGGAAGGCCAAGGACAGCGGCGAGAAGCAGGAGGAGACCGAGTGGCACCGCGTGGTCTTCTACGATCGCCTGGCCGAGATCGCAGGCGAGTACCTGAAGAAGGGCCGCTCGATCTACGTCGAAGGGCGCCTGAAGACGCGCAAATGGCAGGACAAGGAAGGCAAGGACAACTGGACCACCGAGATCATCGCCGAGCAGATGCAGATGCTCGGCAGCCGCGAGGGCATGGGTGGCGGCGCCGCGGGCGACGACCACGGCGAGGCCCGCAGCGCGCCGGCGGCGCGCGCGCCGGCCGCCAAGCCGGCGCCGAAGTCGGCCACCGGCTTCGACGACATGGACGACGACATTCCGTTCTAGCCTGCCCGGCGCACGGGCTCGGGGTCGGCTACTCGCGCGCCCCCGCCGCACGCCCGGCCGCATAGACCGCGGCCTGCACGCGCGAGCTGAGGTTCAGTTTGCGCAGAATGTGCTGCACGTGGATCTTGACGGTGGTCTCGGCGATGTCGAGCGCGCGCGCGATCTCCTTGTTGCTCGCGCCGCGCGCGATGTGCGACAGGATCTCGTGCTCGCGCGGCGACAGGCTGTGGATCGGATCGCGGTCGGGGCTGGCCGGGGCGGGGCCACCCGGCAGTGACTGGAATGCGGTGACCAGCTTGCCCGTCATCTCGGGGCTGACGATCGATTCGCCGGCCACGGTGCGCACGATCGCGTCGGCCAGGTCGTCGCTGTCCACCGTCTTGAGCAGGTAGCCGCAGGCGCCCGCGCGCAGCGCGGCGGCGAGGTCGTGCTCGTCTTCGCTGACGGTGAGCATCACCACGCGTGCGGTCGGTGCCACTTCCTTCAGCCCGGCCACCGCATCGACGCCGGCCACGCCCGGCAGGTGGTTGTCGAGCAGGATGACGTCGGGGTGCGTTGCGGCGGCGCGCCGGTTGGCCTCGCCGGCATCGCCCGCTTCGGCCACCACGACGAAGCGGCGGTCGAGTGCCAGCAGGGCGACCACGCCACGCCGGAACAGCGTGTGGTCGTCGACCACCAGCACGCGGATGGGGCTGCGCTGCGCCGTCATGCCGCCATGCGCTGCGGCTCGGGCAGCGTCAACACCACGCAGGTGCCCGCGCCGGGCGCCGAAGCGATTTCGACGCTGGCGCCGATGCGCTCGGCGCGCTCGCGCATGATGCGCAGGCCGACATGCGTCTCGTCGGGTGCCGCCTGCCCGGGCACGAAGCCGCAGCCGTCGTCGCGCACCTCGACGCGCCAGCGCGGTTGCCGCTGCACCCGCAGCCACACCGTGCGCGCTCGCGCGTGCTTGCGCACGTTGGACAGCGCCTCCTGCACCACGTGCAGCACCTGCACCTGCACGTCGGCGGCCAGTGGCAGGCCGTCGCCTTCGATCGACAGCTGCGTGGCCAGCCCGGTCTGCTGCTCGAACTTGCGCAGCGTGGTCTGCAGCGCGGGGGCGATGTCTTCGGTGTCGGTGCGCGTGCGGAAGTGCACCAGCAGTTCGCGCACGTGCGACAGGCTCTCGAGCACGCCGGCCTCGAGCTCGCCGAGGGCACGGTCGACCTGTGCGGCGTCGCGCTGCTTGAGTGCGCTGCGCAGCAGCGCGACCTGGATCTTCTGGAACGCCAGGCTCTGCGCGATCGAGTCGTGCAGCTCGCGCGCCAGCAGCCGGCGCTCGCTGGCCACCGCGGCTTCGCGCTCCAGCGCGCCCGCGCGCAGGCCTTCGATGGCGCCTGCCAGGTGGCTCGCCAGGGCCTCGAGCAGCGCGCGGTCGTCGTCGGCCAGATCCGCCGGCGTGCGGTAGAACAGGCTCAGTTCACCGGCCAGGCGCTCGTGCAGCCGGATCGGCACACCGATCACGGTGTCGAAACCGGCGCGCTCGCAGTGGCCGAGCAGCTCGCCGGCGCGCGCGCGGATCGGGATCACCTGCGTGCTGGCCTGCCCACGGCTGCGGCCGCACTGGCAGTCGCCGGCGCTCACGCAGCGCTCCTGCTCGACCATCTCGGGTGGCAGGCCCTCCGATGCCAGCAGCAGGTAGCGCTGGTTCGATTCGTCCGACCAGCGCACCGCCGAGGCGTCGGCGCGCGCCACCTGCCGCACCTGGCTGGCGAAGCCCCGCGCCAGTTCGTCGAGGGTGGTGGCTCGCGTCGCGAACGCCGCCGCCTGGTACAGCGCGGCCAGCCGGGCGTGCTCGCTTTCCAGGCGCAGCGTCTTCTCGCGCACCTTGGCCTCGAGGTTCTGGTACAGCCCCTGCAGCGCGGCCGCCATGCGATTGAAGCCGGCCGACAGCGCGCCGAACTCGTCGGCCGACGCCGCGTCGACGCGCGCGCCGAGGTCGCCCTCGCCGATGCGCGCCAGGCCGGATTGCAGGCGCGCCAGCGGATTGAGGATGAACAGGTAGGCCGAGTAGACCATCGCCACCGCGCTGCCGATGGCCAGCGCCACCAGCAGGAGCTGCAGCGCATTCAACACGGCCGTCAGGCGCGCCATCTGGCGCTCGATGGCCGACACGAAGTCGTCGATGCGCTCGACGAACTGCGCGGCCTGACGGGCCGTCTCGGGTCCGGCCGCCACGCCGCCCCATTGGCCGCGCAGCGCCTGCCAGCCGCGCTGCACCTGGGCGAAGGCCGCCTGCGAGCGAGCGTCGCGCGGCACCACCAGCGGCCGCGCCGGATTGCCGCTGCGCAGCAGCGCCAGGCTGCGATCGAACTCGTCGGCCAGCGCGTCGAAGCGTGCGCGGTCGGCGTCGGGCAGCGCCTGCGCCAGCCGCCAGGTCTGCATGCGCATGCGCCCGGCCTCGTTGAGCGCTGCGGCGCCGCCTTCGAGTTGCCAGGTGATCCACAGGGTGGTGCCGATCGACGCCAGCACCAGGATCAGCAGCGTGCCGCCGATGACGCCCAGCTTCGCGGAAAGGGTCCAGGGTCGGCGCATGCGCGCACTGTAGTTTGTTCTTTGCAGGCCTGGCTGCGCCGCGCGGCGAGCCGGCGCCCGGGCGCCGCCGAAGGCCTATTGCACCAGCGGGGTCGCCGCGGCGTCGAGCGCGACCCCTGCGATGCGCGCCTGGCCGGCCAGCAACTGGAGGTACTGGCGCAGTGCGGTGGTGAAGGCCTGCTGCCGCAGCGCCTGCGCCACCGCCGAGCGCACGGTCTCGAACGCGGGCACCACGCCCGGCTCACGCGCCAGCACCTCGACCACATGCAGGCCGAAGCGGCTGTGCACCAGGCGCGGCAGGACGCCGACCTCGCTGTGACCGAACAGCTCGCGCGCGAACTCGGGCGCGCAGTCGTCGCTGCTCAGCCAGCCGAGGTCGCCACCGTGCGCGCCACTGGGGCAATTGGAGGTTTCGCCGGCCACCTGCGCGAAGCGATCGGGCTCGCCGGCGCAGCGCAGGTCGAGCAGGCAGGCCTCGGCGCGCTTGCGCAGCGCCACCACGTCGACCCCGGGAGTCACCGCGAACAGCACGTGGCGGGCGAGCACGCGCTCGCCCACCGCGAAGCGCGTGGCGTGCGCGGCGTGGTAACGCCGGCAGGCGTCGTCCGACGGCTCGCTTTGCTGCAGCTCGCGCTCGAGCAGCGCCTCGATCGCCGCGCTGGCCGCCTCGCTCATCGCGCCGGCGGCCGGCGCCGGGTCGTCGGCCGCGAGCAGGCCGGCGGCGATGGCGGCCTGGCGCAACAACTCGGCGCACGCGCGCTGGCGCAGCGCCTCGTCGTCGAGCGACTCGTGGGCTTCGGCCAGCGCGACGCCGTTGACGTGCGGCCCGGTGGAGACAGCGGTCATGACAGGTCTCAGGAGGCGCTGCGCGGCTGGTTCTGCCCCGGCGGCACGTTGAGCCGGCGCGAGCGCACGATCTGGTACGGCCGGAACAGGTAGGCCACGCTGGCCAGCCCGCTCCACACGTGCACCAGGCGGCTGAACGGCAGCAGCAGGAAGATCGTCATGCCGAGCACCATGTGCACCTTGAACGGCCAGTCGACCGCCAGCAGGATGCTGGCGTCGGGGCGGAAGGTGGCGATGCGCTGCGCCCACTCCGACAGCACCAGCATCATGCTGCCGTCGAGGTGGCGCAGCGAAATCGGCAGCGTGATCAGGCCGAGCGCGAGCTGCACCCACAGGATGATCAGGATCGCGATGTCGGTGCGGTGACTGGTCAGCCGGATGCGGTCGTCGAACAGGCGCCGGTGCAGCAGCAGCGTGATGCCGATGAAGCACATCAGCCCCGCGGTGCCGCCCGAGGCGACCGCCAGGATCTGCTTGTGCTCCACGGTGATGAAGCGCTCGTACAGCGCGTGCGGCGTCAGCAGGCCGACGGTGTGTCCGAGCAGCAGGAACAGGATGCCGATGTGGAACAGGTTGCTGCCCCAGCGCAACTGGCCGGCGCGCAGCAACTGCGACGAATCGCTCTTCCACGTGTACTGGTCGCGGTCGAAGCGCGCCATGCTGCCCATCAGGAAGACCGCCAAGCAGACGTACGGGTAGACGGTGAACAGAAAGCTGTGCGCGGCGAGGTTCATGAACGGGCTCCCGTGACGGATGGGGCGGCCACCGGCCGCCTGACGATGTGGACCGGCTGCGGCCCGCCGGGGCTCGCTTGCCCCTCGGTGGAGCAGCCGTCGAACGCCGGCGGCTCGCTCCAGCTCTCGTCGAGCGCCGGCTCGGGCGGCAGCGCCACCGGCGCGGCGGCGACGCCGGCGAGGTCGAGCACCGCGGCCAGCACGCTGGCGTAGGCGCTCTCGCGCGCCCGCAGCGCGCTGAAGACCGCCTGCACGATGTGCGCGATCTCGCGCAGGAACTCGCGCGCCTGCGCCGCGGGCTGTGTCGACGCGTACTCGAGCACGACGCTCAGGTGGTCGGGCAGTTCGCCGTCGGCCAGCAGCAGACCGGCCTGCTCGTAGGTCTTGATCAGGTCGACCATCGCCGGGCCGCGGTCGCGCGAATCGCCATGCACGTGCTCGAACAGGTGCAGCGAGGTGCCGCGGCCGCGGTCGAACAGCTCGACGTAGGCCGCTTCGCCGTCGAGCGGCGACGCCGCGAGCAGGCGCTCGCACAGCGCGTCGATCTCGGCCAGCCGGCTCGCGCCGAGCGCGCGCTCGACGCGCAGCGCAGCGCTCAGCTCGCTCAGGTGCTCGCGCAGCGTGGCGTCGGGGTAGCCGAGCAGGCGCGCCAGCGCGCGCAGCGTGTGCGTGGCTCGTTTCATCTCGACCTCTCCAGCGCGTGTTGCGCAATCCGATACATGAACCGATCAGACCAAGCGACCGCCGCGGATCCGGCTTTGCCGGGCCGCTGGCGGTGCCCCTCGAGGGGAGGCGCCGAAGGCGCTTCGGGGTGGTTCACGTCACACCTCCGCCTTGATCGGGATGGTGCGCTTCTTCTCGCTGCCGAACAGGCTCGTCTCGGTGACGCCCTCGGAGCAGCCGTTGCCGAAGCTGAAGCCGCAGCCGCCGCGCACGTTGAAGGCGTTCTCGGCGTACTCGCGGTGCGTGGTCGGGATCACGAAGCGGTCTTCGTAGTTGGCGATCGCCATCACGCGGTACATCTCCTCGACCTCGTCGACGCCGATGCCCACCTGGTCGATCGCCGCGCGGTTGGGCCGGCCGTCGACGTGCTTGCTGCGCTGGTAGGCGCGCATCGCCAGCAGGCGCTCGAGCGCGTGCACCACCGGCGCGGTGTCGCCGGCGGTGAGCATGTTGGCCAGGTACTTCACCGGGATGCGAAGCTGGTTGACGTCGGGGATCTCGCCGTTGGCGCCGAGCTGCCCGGCGTTGGCCGCGGCGGTGATCGGCGACAGCGGCGGCACGTACCACACCATCGGCAGCGTGCGGTACTCCGGGTGCAGCGGCAGCGCCACCTTCCACTGCATCGCCATCTTGTAGACGGGGCTCGCGCGCGCGGCCTCGAGCCAGTTGTCGGGCACGCCGTCCTTGTGCGCCTGCTCGATCACCTGCGGGTCGCGCGGGTCGAGGAAGATGTCGAGCTGTGCCGCGTAGAGGTCGCGGTCGTGCTCGACGCTGGCTGCCTCGCCGATGCGGTCGGCGTCGTACAGCATCACGCCGAGGTAGCGGATGCGGCCGACGCAGGTTTCGGAGCACACGGTGGGCTGCCCGGCCTCGATGCGCGGGTAGCAGAAGATGCACTTCTCGGCCTTGCCGCTCTTCCAGTTGTAGTAGATCTTCTTGTACGGGCAGCCGCTGACGCACATGCGCCAGCCGCGGCACTTGTCCTGGTCGATCAGCACGATGCCGTCTTCCTCGCGCTTGTAGATCGAGCCCGAGGGGCAGCTCGCGACGCACGCCGGGTTCAGGCAGTGCTCGCACAGCCGCGGCAGGTACATCATGAAGGTGTTCTCGAACTGGCCGTAGATGTCCTTCTGGATGTCGTCGAAGTTGCGGTCCTTGCTGCGCTTGGCGAACTCGCCGCCGAGGATCTCCTCCCAGTTGGGGCCCCAGACGATCTTGTCCATGCGCTTGCCGGTGATCAGGCTGCGCGGCCGCGCGGTCGGCGCGGCCTTCATCTCGGGCGCGCTGTGCAGGTGGTCGTAGTCGAAGGTGAACGGCTCGTAGTAGTCGTCGATCTGCGGCAGGTTGGGGTTGGCGAAGATCTTCATCAGCAGCTTCCACTTGCCGCCCTGGCGCGGCTCGATCGAGCCGTCGGCGCGGCGCACCCAGCCGCCGTTCCACTTGTCCTGGTTCTCCCACTCCTTCGGGTAGCCGATGCCCGGTTTGGTCTCGACGTTGTTGAACCAGGCGTACTCCATGCCCGGCCGGCTCGTCCACACGTTCTTGCAGGTCACGCTGCAGGTGTGGCAGCCGATGCACTTGTCGAGGTTGAGCACCATGCCGATCTGGGCGCGGACCTTCATGGCGCCTCCTGCAGAGCCGCTTCGAGGGAGGCCGCCGCCCCGAGGGGCAGCGATCGGAACGTGAGCGTGGGCCTCATGGCGTCTCTCCTTGCGATTGGAATGCGCGGGCCAGCTCGTCGCCGCGCGGGGTGTCGAGCCAGTCGACCTTGTTCATCTTGCGCACGACCACGAACTCGTCGCGGTTGGTGCCGATCGTGCCGTAGTAGTTGAAGCCGTACGACAGTTGCGCGTAGCCGCCGACCATGTGGGTGGGCTTCAGCACGGTGCGCGTCACCGAGTTGTGGATGCCACCGCGCACGCCGGTGATCTCGCTGCCCGGGGTGTTGATGATCTTCTCCTGCGCGTGATACATCAGCACCATGCCCGGGTTGACGCGCTGGCTCACCACCGCGCGCGCGGCGATCGCGCCGTTGATGTTGAACAGCTCGACCCAGTCGTTGTCCTCGACGCCGGCCTTGCGCGCGTCGTCCTCGCTCAGCCAGATCACCGGGCCGCCGCGGTTGAGCGTCAGCATGATCAGGTTGTCGCTGTAGGTGCTGTGGATGCCCCACTTCTGGTGCGGCGTGATGAAGTTGAGCAGGATCTCCGGGTTGCCGTTGGGTCTGACGTTGTGGATGCCCGAGGTGGACTTCAGGTTCACCGGCGGGCGGTAGCTGCTGAAGCCCTCGCCGAACGCGACCATCCACGGGTGGTCCTGGTAGAACTGCTGGCGGCCGCTCAGCGTGCGCCAGGGGATCAGCTCGTGCACGTTGGTGTAGCCCGAGTTGTAGCTGACGGTCTCGCTCTCGATGCCGCTCCAGGTCGGCGAGGTGATGATCTTGCGCGGCTGCGCCTGCACGTCGCGATAGCGGATCTTCTCGTCCTCGCGGTGCAGCGCCAGGTGCTTGTGTTCGCGCCCGGTGACCTTCGACAGCGCCTCCCAGGCCTTGACCGCGACGTGGCCGTTGGTCTCGGGAGCGAGCTGCAGGATCACCTCGCAGGCGTCGATGTCGGTGACGATCTGCGGCATGCCCTGCGTGGCTCCTTCGGCCAGCGTGAGGCCGTTGAGCTGGCCTAGCTGGGTGACCTCGGTCTCGGTCTTCCAGGCGATGCCCTTGCCGCCGTTGCCCAGGCGGTTCATCAGCGGGCCGAGCGCCGTGTAGCGCTTGAACAGGTTCGGGTAATCGCGCTCCACCACCGTGATCTGCGGCGCCGTCTTGCCGGGGATCAGCTCGCACTGTCCGCGCTTCCAGTCCGCCACGCCCAGCGGCTGGCCGAGTTCGCCCGGCGTGTCGTGCATCAGCGGCGTCAGCACGACGTCTTTCTCGACGCCGAGGTGGCCGACGCAGACCTCGCTCAGCGCGCGTGCGAAGCCCTTGTAGATCTCCCAGTCGCTGCGCGAGTGCCACACCGGGTTGACCGCCGCCGACAGCGGGTGGACGAACGGGTGCATGTCGGTGGTGTTGAGGTCGTTCTTCTCGTACCAGCTCGCGGTGGGCAGCACGATGTCCGAGTACAGGCAGGTGGTGCTCATGCGGAAGTCGAGCGTCACCAGCAGGTCGAGCTTGCCCTGCGGCGCCTGCTCGTGCCAGGCGACCTCGCCCGGCTTGGCGTCGTCGCGGCCGAGGTCCTGGCCCTGCACGCCGTGGCTGGTGCCCAGCAGGTGCTTGAGGAAGTACTCGTGGCCCTTGCCGCTCGAGCCCAGCAGGTTGGAGCGCCAGACGAACAGGTTGCGCGGCCAGTTCTGCGGCGCGTCGGGATCCTCGCAGCTCATCTGCAGCGTGCCGTCCTTCAGCGCGCGTGCCACGTAGTCCTTCGGCTCGAGGCCGGCGGCGGCGGCGTCCTTGGCCACGCGCAGCGGGTTGGTCTTGAGCTGCGGTGCGCTGGGCAGCCAGCCCATGCGCTCGGCGCGCACGTTGTAGTCGATCATGCTGCCGCCGTACTGGCTGGCATCGGCCAGCGGCGAGACGATCTCGTCGAGCCCGAGCTTCTCGTAGCGCCACTGGTCGGTGTGCGCGTAGAAGAAGCTGGTGCTGTTCATCTGCCGCGGCGGGCGGATCCAGTCGAGCGCGAAGGCGAGCACCGTCCAACCGGTCTGCGGGCGCAGCTTCTCCTGGCCCACGTAGTGCGCCCAGCCGCCGCCGCTCTTGCCGACGCAGCCGCACAGCATCAGCAGGTTGATCACCCCGCGGTAGTTCATGTCGGAGTGGTACCAGTGGTTCATGCCCGCGCCGATGATCACCATCGACTTGCCGTGCGTCTTGTCGGCGTTGTCGGCGAACTGGCGCGCCACCGTCACGATCTGCTGGCGTGGCACGCCGGTGATCGCCTCGGCCCACGCCGGCGTGTAGGCCGCGTCGTCGTCGTACGACCTGGCGCCGCTGCCCAGGCCGCGGTCGATGCCGTACTGTGCCGCCTGCAGGTCGAACACCGTGGCGACCCAGGTTTCGCGCGGGTCGCCGGCCTTGCCCAGGCGCAGCCGCACCGCGGGCACCTTGACGTGATTGATCGAGCCTTGCAGCGCGTGCGCCTTGAACGGCGGCACCGCGGCGCCGCCGAAGTACGGCAGGCCGACGCCCACCACCTCGTGGGCCTGCGCGCCGTCTTCGAGCACCGACAGCTTGAGCTTCACCTCGGCGCCGTGGCGCGCCTCCTTGGCCTCGAGGTTCCAGCGGCCGGCGTCGGCGCGGCCCTCGGGGCCCCAGCGGAAGCCCACCGAGCCGTGCGGCAGCACAGCGTGGCCGTTGCTGTCGAAGGCGACGGTCTTCCACTCCGGGTTGTTGTCCTGGCCGAGCTTGCCGTTGAAATCGCTGGCGCGCAGGTAGCGGTCGGGCACCAGCGTGGTCTTGCCGTCGCTCAGCCGGTGTTCCTTCAGCATCACCAGCAGCGGCAGGTCGGTGTAGCGGCGCGCGTAGTCGTCGAAGTAGGCGCTGCGCCGGTCGAAGTAGAACTCCTTGAACGCCACGTGGCCCATCGCCATCGCCAGTGCGGCGTCGGTGCCCTGCTTGGGATGCAGCCAGAGGTCGGACAGCTTGGCCACCTCGCTGTAGTCGGGGGTGACGGCCACCGTCTTGGTGCCCTTGTAGCGCACCTCGGTGAAGAAGTGCGCGTCCGGCGTGCGCGTCTGCGGCACGTTGGAGCCCCAGGCGATGAGGTAGGTCGAGTTGTACCAATCGGCCGACTCGGGCACGTCGGTCTGCTCGCCCCAGGTCTGCGGACTCGACGGCGGCAGGTCGCAATACCAGTCGTAGAAGCTCAGGCACACGCCACCGAGCAGGCTCAGGTAGCGCGAGCCGGCGGCGTAGCTGACCATGCTCATCGCCGGGATCGGCGAGAAGCCGACGACGCGGTCGGGGCCGTGCGTCTTGATGGTGTAGACGTTGGCCGCGGCGATGAGCTGGTTCACCTCGTCCCAGCTGCTGCGCACGAAGCCGCCCATGCCGCGCACCTTCTGGTAGTCGCGCCGGGCCTCGGGGTTCTCGACGATCGACGCCCAGGCGTCGACTGGATTGCGCTGCGCCTTGAGTGCGCTGCGCCAGCGCTCGAGCAGGCGTCCGCGCACCATCGGGTATTTCACCCGGTTGGCGCTGTACAGGTACCACGAGTAGCTCGCCCCGCGCGCACAGCCGCGCGGTTCGTGGTTGGGCATGTCCCAGCGCGTGCGCGGGTAGTCGGTCTGCTGCGTCTCCCAGGTGACGATGCCGCCCTTGACGTAGATCTTCCACGAGCAGCCGCCGGTGCAATTGACGCCGTGCGTGCTGCGCACGATCTTGTCGTGCGCCCAGCGGTTGCGATACGCGTCCTCCCAGGTGCGGTCTTCGCCGGTGGCCATGCCGTGACCGCCGGCGAAGGATTCCCGGGGCAGCGTGAAGTAGGCCAGCCGGTCGAGGAAGTGGCTCATGAGTGTGGGCTCCGGTTTCAGCAGGGCATCGGCGCGTTGCGTCGCGCGCAGTACCACCAGGTCGCGCCGATGCACAGCAAGTAGAACACGATGAACACGTACAGCGCAGCTTCGGGCCCGCCGGTCAGCGAGATCGAGCTGCCGTAGCTCTTGGGGATGAAGAAGCCGCCGTAGGCCGCGATGGCCGCCGCGAAGCCGAGCGCCGCCGCGCCCTCGGTGTGGCCCTCTTGGCTGGCGCGCTGCACGGCTTCGTGGTCGTCGAGGTCGACGTCGCGCAGCCTCTGCGTCCGGAAGACCACCGGGATCATGCGGAAGGTCGAACCATTGCCGATGCCGGCGGTCACGAACAGCACCAGAAAGCAGACGAAGAAGCCCGCGAAGGTGCCGCCGCTGCCGCCGCCGGGCAGGAACTGCAGCGCGCCGCCCATCGTGCACGCCATGACCACGAAGCTCCACAGCGTCACGCGCGCGCCCCCCCACTGGTCGGCCAGCCAGCCGCCGAACGGGCGTGCCAGTGCACCGACCAGCGGCCCGAGCCAGGCATAGGCCAGCGCATCGACGTGCGGGAACTGACTCTCGATCAGCAGCGGGAAGCCGGCCGCGTAGCCGATGAACGACCCGAAGGTGCCGAGGTACAGGAGGCACATCAGCCAATTGTGCTTGCGCCGGAAGATCGTCGCCTGGTCGGCGAACGACGCCTTCGGCGCGGCCAGATCGTTCATGCCGAACCACGCGGCCAACGACGCCAGCGCGATCCACGGCGCCCAGACGAAGGCGGCGTTCTGTGTCCACACCTGCATGGTCTGGGCACCCTTGACGATGGTCTGCGGATCGCCGGCGAAGATGCCGAAGATGCCCGCGCTCACCACCAGCGGACTCAGGAACTGCACCACCGAGACGCCCAGGTTGCCCAGCCCCGCGTTGACGCCCAGCGCCGAGCCCTGGCGCTCCTGCGGAAAGAAGGAGCTGATGGTGGCCATGCTCGAGCTGAAGTTGCCGCCGCCCAGACCGCACAGCAGCGCCAGCACCAGCATCGTCGGGTAGCTGGTGGTGTTGTCCTGCACCGCGAATCCGATCGCCAGCGCCGGGATCAGCAGCGATGCGGTGGAGATCGCCGTCCAGCGCCGGCCACCGAACAGCGGCACCATGAACGAATAGAACAGACGCAGCGTCGCGCCGCTGAGCGCCGGCGCCGCCGCGAGCCAGAACAACTGGTTGGTCGAATACCTGAAGCCCAGACCGGGCAGGCTGACGGCCAGCACGCTCCAGAGCTGCCACATCGCGAACGCCATGAACAGCGCCGGCACCGAGATCCACAGGTTGAGCTTGGCAACGGCCTGGCCTTCGCGCTCCCAGAAGGCCTTGTCCTCCGGGGTCCAGATGCGCAGCGCGCGCCGGGTTCGCTGCGGCAGGGCAGGCGAACCCCTGCTCATCGGGCGAGTTCCGGTTTCGGGGTCGTCTTCGGCGCGATGCCGACGACGCCGAACATCACCCGACGCGCGACGCACACGGCCAACGCCGGCATGCGGGCAACGGATGCCGGCCAGGCTTTGCGGGGACAGGGGGAATCGAGCGGGTCATGGCGCTGCGTCTTTCGCCGCCCGAATGTCGCGCGCCGGGTTGCTCACGACCATCGATCCGATGGCCGCCGCAGCGGCGCCAGGTGGACGATGGCGTGGCGCTGCGCATCGTTCGAAAGAACTACCCTTCTTGGCATGGCGCACCGGCGGCGGATCGATGCCGTGCGCAGTCCGGTTTCGGGGCTCCGAGCCCGGAGGCGGGGCTGCGGCCTTGCGCGGCGGCTTCGGGCGTATACGGTGACCGGTATATGGTATGATACCGGTATGGGTATCGATCTCGAAACGCGTTCGCCTCTTTCTTGCGGCCCGACGGGTCGCCGGCTGCTGCGCTGGGCCGTGGCCGGCGTGCTGTCGCTGCAGGCCGCGGCGCACGCCGCGGCGCCTGCAGTGCCGACGCTGCAGGCGCAGCCCGGCGGCGAGGGTGCTGCGCTGGTGCTCGACGGCTCGGTGCAGGCGGTGCGCCAGTCGACGCTCGCGGCGCAGGTCGCCGGCAACGTCGTGACCTTGGCCGTCAAGGCGGGCGACCGCGTCAAGGCCGGCCACCTGATCGCGCGCATCGACGACCGCGATGCGCAGGCCGGGTTGTTGCGCACGCAGGCCGGCGTGGCCGAAGCGCAGGCGCAATGGCGCAACGCACACCTCAACAGCCAGCGCACGCGCGACCTGCAGGCGCAGGGTTTCGTCAGCCAGGCGGCGCGCGATGTCGCCGACACCCAGTTGCAGGCGGCGCAGGCCAATCTGACGCAGGCCCAGGCCGCGCAGACGCAGGCGGCGCTGGTGCGCGGTTTTGCCACCGTGAGCGCGCCGTTCGACGCCGTGGTGCTCGCCACGCTGGTCGAGGCCGGTGACCTCGCGACGCCCGGGCGCGCGCTGGTGACGATCTACGCGCCCGGCGCGATGCGCGCCGTGGTGCAGGTGCCTTCATCGCGCGCCGCGCTGGCGCGCAGTGCGCAGCGCGTTCAGGTGCTGCTGCCCGATGGCCGCGCGGTCGAACCCAGCGAGCGCACGGTGCTGCCGAGCGCCGATCCGGTGTCGCAGACCGTCGAGTGGCGGCTCGACTTGCCGGCCGACGCACTGCCCGGCTTGTTGCCGGGCCAGACGGTGCAGGTGCGCTTTGCCGCCACCGGCGCGGGCCCGGCCGCGACGATCGTCGTGCCGTCGGCGGCGATCCTGCGGCGCGGCGAACTGACCGCGGTGTACGTGGCGCAGGGCGATCGCTTCGTGCTGCGCGCGGTGCGTGCGGGCCGCGACCGCGGCGTCGCCGGCACCGAGGTGTACACGGGCTTGCAGCGCGGCGAGCGCATCGCGGCCGATGCCGTGCGGGCGGGCCTGTCCGGGGCCGTGCCGCAGGCTGGCGCAACGCCGGTGACCACCCGCTGAGGCGATCCGACTTGACGCAGCACGCCGCATCGCCATTGCCCGCCGCGCCCGCGCTCGGCGTGGCAGGCTGCCTCGCCCGCGCGTTCCAGGCCAACGCGCTGACGCCGCTGCTGGCGCTGGTGGCGCTGCTGCTGGGGCTGTTCGCGGTGCTCGTCACGCCGCGCGAGGAGGAGCCGCAGATCAACGTGACGATGGCCGACGTGATCGTGCGCTTTCCTGGCGCGAGCAGCGCCGACGTGCAGTCGATGGTGGCCCGGCCGGCCGAGCAGGTGCTCGGCCAGATCGCCGGCATCGAACACACCTACTCGGTGTCGCGCCCGGGCGTCGCGGTGGTGACGGTGCAGTTCAAGGTCGGGGTGCCGCGCACCGAGGCGCTGGTGCGCCTGTACGACGTGCTCAATGCCAACCAGGACTGGCTGCCGCGCGATCTCGGCACGCTGCCGCCGATCGTCAAGCCCAAGGGCATCGACGACGTGCCGGTGCTGGCGGCCACGCTGTGGAGCGCCGGCGACGCGTCGGCCAACCAGCTCGAGCGCGTCGCGCGCACCCTCGAGGGCGAACTCAAGCGCGTACCCGGCACGCGCGAAGTGCAGACCATCGGCGGGCCCGGCCGAGCGATCCAGGTCGCGCTGGAGCCGAACCGACTGCGCGAACGCAATGTCGACGTGGCGCACCTGCGCGACACGCTGGCTGCCGCCAACCTCGGCATGCCCGCCGGTGCGGTGATCGAGCCGCGGGGCAACGGCGCGCAACTGCTCAGCGTCGAGACGGGCCAGTACCTGCGCAGCGCCGACGAGGTCGGCGACCTCGTCGTCGGTGTCCACGCCGGGCGCCCGGTGTACCTGCGCGAAGTGGCGCACATCGAGGCCGGCGCCGCGCAGCCCAGGGCCTATGTATGGCACACCCCGGGGGTCGCCGACGCAGCCTCCGCGCCGGCCGGCGGCGCGCTCTCCGCCGGCGGCGTGCATCCGGCGCTGACGATCACCGTCACCAAGAAGCCGGGCCAGAACGCGGTCGATGTCGCGCGTGCGGCGCGCGAGCGGCTCGACGAACTGCGCAACACCGTGCTGCCGCCGGACGTGCAGCTCACGATCTCGCGCGACTACGGCCAGACCGCCGCCGAGAAGGCCAACCAGTTGATCAAGAAGCTGGCGTTCGCCACCGCGTCGGTGATCGCGCTGGTGGGCCTGGCGCTCGGCCGCCGCGAGGCGGTGATCGTCGGCGCCGCGGTGATCCTCACGCTGACCGCCACCTTGTTCGCGAGCTGGGCGTGGGGCTTCACGCTGAACCGGGTGTCGCTGTTCGCGCTGATCTTCTCGATCGGCATCCTGGTCGACGATGCGATCGTGGTGGTGGAAAACATTCATCGCCACCAGCAGCTCGAGCCCGGCCGACCGCTGCGCGAGATCATCCCGAGCGCGGTCGACGAGGTCGGCGGCCCGACGATCCTGGCCACGCTCACGGTGATCGCCGCGCTGCTGCCGATGGCGTTCGTCACCGGCCTGATGGGCCCGTACATGGGCCCGATCCCGATCAACTCCAGCCTCGGCATGGCGCTGTCGCTGGCCATCGCCTTCACGGTGACGCCGTGGCTCGCGCTCAAGCTGATGGCGCACGGCGGCTCGCCCGCAGCCGCGCCGGGCCACTTGGCCGGCCGGCTGCAGCGCGTGTTCAACGCGCTGCTGATGCCGCTGCTCGACAGCGCGCGCAAGCGCTGGCTGCTGGCCGCCGGCATCGTCGTCGCGCTGCTGCTGTCGGCGGGGCTCGCCGCGATCCAGGCGGTGGTGCTGAAGATGCTGCCGTTCGACAACAAGAGCGAGTTCGCGCTCGTCGTCGAGATGCCCGCCGGCACGCCGCTCGAAGACACCGCGGCCACGCTGCAGGAGCTGGGCGCGCATCTCGCGCAGCAGCCCGAAGTGCGCGACCTGCAGGGCTATGCCGGCACCGCGAGCCCGATCACCTTCAACGGCCTGGTGCGCCAGTACTACCTGCGCGCCGACGCCGAGCAAGGCGAGGTGCAGGTCAACCTGGTCGACAAGCACCATCGCAGCGAGCAGAGTCACGCCATCGCGCAGCGCCTGCGACCGGCGCTCGAGCGCATCGCCGCCGCGCGTCATGCGCGGCTGAAGGTGGTCGAGGTGCCGCCAGGGCCGCCGGTGATGAGCCCGCTGGTGGCCGAGATCTACGGCCCCGACGAGGCCGGCCGCCAGCAGCTCGCGCAGCGCGTGGCCGCGGCCTTCGCGCACACGCCCGACATCGTGGGTATCGACACCACGTTGAAGGAGGACGCGCCGCGCGCCTTCCTGCGCGTGCAGCGCAGCAAGGCCGAGTCGCTCGGCATTTCGGTGGCCACCGTCGCGCAGACGGTGCAAGGCGCGCTGTCGGGAGTCGATGCCGCCTATCTGCACGGCGCTCAGGCCAAGCTGCCGGTGCCGGTGCGCCTGCAGCTGCCGCGCGAGTCGCAGGTGGGGCTCGAATCGCTGCTGGCGTTGCCGCTGCGTGCCGCCAACGGGCAGCTGGTGCCGCTGGGCGAGCTGGTGCGCATCGAGCGCGGCGTCATCGACAAGCCGCTGTACACCAAGGACCTGCTCGGCGTGAGCTACGTGTTCGGCGACGTCGGCGCGCGCGCCGGCGGCCTGCCCGATTCGCCGCTGTACGGGCTGTTCGCGATCCGCGCGCCGCTGAAGAACGCGGTGCTGCCGGGCACCGGCGAGCTCGGCGAGTACTGGATCCGGCAGCCGGGCGACCCGTATCGCCAGTACGCGCTCAAATGGGACGGCGAGTGGCACATCACCTACGAGACCTTCCGCGACATGGGGGCGGCCTACGCGGTGGGGCTGGTGCTGATCTACCTGCTGGTGGTGGCGCAGTTCCGCAGCTACTCGACGCCGCTGGTGATCATGGCGCCGATCCCGCTGACGGTGATCGGCGTGATGCCCGGCCATGCGCTGCTGGGCGCACAGTTCACCGCCACCTCGATGATCGGCATGATCGCGCTGGCCGGCATCATCGTGCGCAACTCGATCCTGCTGGTCGATTTCATCGAGCTGCAGGTGGCGCGCGGCGTGGCGTTCAAGCAGGCGGTAATCGAGTCGGCCGCCGTGCGCGCGCAGCCGATCGCGCTCACCGCGTTGGCGGCGATGATCGGTGCGCTGTTCATCCTCGACGACCCGATCTTCAACGGCCTGGCGGTGTCGCTGATCTTCGGCATCCTGGTGTCGACGCTGCTGACGCTGGTCGTGATTCCGGTGCTGTACTACGCGGTGTACCGGCGGCGCCACGAAACCGCGGGCTTGCCATGAATGGGCGGCCGTCCCACGCGTTGCGCCGCCGGGCCTCGCCCGAGGAGTCCACCATGGTCGCCGGCCGCGCGGCACGGGGCCGCCCGGCGGCCTCATCCGGAGAATGCACGATGGCACAGCTCAGCGACGAATCGGCGCGCACCGATCTGCTCAACCGGCTCAGGCGCGCCGAAGGCCAACTGCGCGGCGTGCAGCGCATGATCGAGAACGGCGACCCGTGCCTGGATATCGCCGCCCAGATGGCCGCCGCGCGCAAGGCCCTCGACGCCGCCTACGTGCGCATGACGGTGTGCTTCATGCAGCAGGAGTTGCAGTCGCGCCTGGCCCCCGACGGCAAGCGCGCGCAGGAGCTGGCCAGCGTGATCGACGAGGTGCAGGCGCTGCTCGGCAAGGTGCGTTGAGGGCGCCGGCGATGGGCGTGCGTGCCGCAGGGGCGACGCCCGCGGCGGCGCAGCGCCCGCGCGCTGGCGCTACCATCGCGCCGAATCCACTTGGCCGCGGAGGGCCGCTCGATGAGTTCGATGATCGGAAGACGGGCTGTCGCCGGCGTGGCGGCGGCGATCGGGGCGATGCTGGCGCTGCCGGCGTTCGCGCAGGGCAGGAAGGACAGCGCCGTCCTCGGCATGACGCTGGAGCCGCCGGGGCTCGACCCGAGCGCGGGTGCCGCCTCGGCGATCGGCGAGGTGGTGCACTACAACATCTTCGAGACGCTCACCAAGATCCATTCCGACGGCACCATCGGGCCGTTGCTGGCGCAGAGCTGGACGGTGACGCCCGACAACAAGACCTGGGCCTTCAAGCTGCGCCAGGGCGTGAAGTTCCAGAACGGCGAGCCGTTCGATGCGGGCAGCGTCAAGTTCTCGTACGAGCGCGCGGTGGCAGCGGGCTCGGTCAACAAGGACAAGGCGGTCTTCAACAACATCCTGAACATCGCCACCACCGACGACCACACGGTCGTCATCACGCTGAAGAATCCGAACCCCGACTTCCTGTTCCAGCTTGGGCAGACCACCGCCTCGATCTTCGAGCCCAAGAGCGTGGCCGGCAACAATTCGCGGCCGGTGGGCACCGGTCCGTACAAGCTGGAGAACTGGAACAAGGGCTCGTCGATCGTGCTGGCGCGCTGGGACGGCTATCGCGATGCCAAGGCGGTGCATCTCAAGCGCGTGACGATCCGCTTCATCAGCGATGCCGCTGCGCAGGTCGCGGCACTGCTGTCGGGCGACATCGACGCCTTTCCGCGCGTGGCGGCGGCGCGCAGCCTGGCGCAGTTCCGCTCCGACAAGCGCTTCCAGGTGCTGATCGGCGGCTCGCGCGCCAAGACGATCCTGGCGATGAACAACAAGCGCAAGCCGCTCGACGACGTGCGCGTGCGTCGCGCGATCGCGATGGCGATCGACCGCAAGGCGGTGATCGAAGGCGCAGCCGACGGCTTCGGCACGCCGATCGGCAGCTTCTACACGCCTGGTTCGCCTGGCTACGTCGACCTCACGGCGGTCAACGCCTACGCGCCGGAGAAGTCGCGCGCGCTGCTCAAGGACGCCGGCGTTGCCACGCCGCTCGAGCTGACGATGAAGCTGCCGCCGGTGCCGTACGCACGACAGGGCGGCGAGGTGATCGCTGCCGAGCTGGCCAAGGTGGGCGTCGTCGCCAAGATCGAGAACGTCGAGTGGGCGCAGTGGCTGTCGGGCGTGTACAAGGACAAGGCGTACGACCTGACGATCGTCTCGCACGTCGAGCCGCTGGACTTCGGCAACTTCGCGCGACCGGGCTACTACTGGAACTACGACTCGCCGAAGTTCAACGAGTTGTGGGCGAAGATCAACACCACCGCCGACACCGCGCAGCGCAACCAGTTGATGGCCGAGGCGCAGCGGCTGGTGGCCGACGACACGGTGATGGCCTACCTCTACCAGCCCACCTGGATCACGGTGGCCAAGGCCGGGCTCAAGGGCCTGTGGAAGGACGCGCCGATCTTCGCCAACGACCTGTCGGCGCTGTCGTGGCAGTGAGCTGACGCCGGCGCCCCGGCCGGCGCATCAGCGCACGCCCAGCGGCGTGGTGTCGGGCTGCTCGGGCAGCCCCTGCAGATGCGCGGCGTCGGCCCACTGCACGATCTCGAGGGTGTCGTCGTGCCAGCGCAGCCGGTTGATGCCGGTGTTGGGGATCTCGCAGGTGCGCGGCCCGCTCAGCGGCGCGTGGCGTGCGGCGCGCCACAGCATGTCGAGCACGCCGCCGTGCGTGAACACCACGATGCGCTCGCCCGCATGCTGCCGCACCAGGCCGCTCACGGCCATCAAGACGCGCTGGTGGAACGCACGCACGCTCTCGCCGCCGGGCAGCGCATAGTCGGCGTCGTGGCGCAGCCAGTGCGCCCACAGATGCGGGTGCTGTTCGATGATGGTGGGGGCATCGAGCCCCTCGAGCACGCCGAACGCCTGCTCGCGCCACAGCGGGTCGGTGGCGATCGCGCGGCCCGCCGCCGCCGCCTCGGCGGTGGCGCGCGCGCGCTGCAGGTCACTGGCCACCACGGTGTCGAAGCGCTCGTCGGCCAGGCGCTGCGCCAGGCGCTGCGCCTGTGCGCGCCCGGTGTCGTTGAGCGGCACGTCGATCTGGCCCTGGAAACGGTGCTGGCGGTTCCAGTCGGTCTCGCCGTGACGCACGACAATCAGTTCGGTCATGATGCGATTGTCCCCGCAATCGAAGACCGAAGCGATGCACACGGTGATCCTGCTGCCCGGGCTGGCGTGCGATGCCGCGATCTGGCGTGACCAATTGCCGGCGCTGTCGGCGCAGCACACGGTGCAGGTGAGCGATGTGCACCAGCGCCACGATGACCTGCCGGCGATGGCGCGCGCGCTGCTGGCGCAGACCGAAGGCCCGCTGGTGCTGGTGGGCAGCTCGATGGGCGGCATGCTCGCGCTGCATGCGCACCGCGAGGCGCCGCAACGGATTGCCGCGCTGGCGCTGCTGTCGTCGACCGCGCGAGACGACACGGCCGAGTTGATCCGGTTGCGCAGCGATGCGATCGTCGAGTTCGAGCAGGGCCGCGCCGAGGCCGTGCTGCGCGCCAACGCGATGTTCGCCTTGCATCCCGCGCATGCCGAAGACCGTGCCTGGGTCGACGACTATGTCGGGCAGATCCTGCGCGCCGGCGCCGCGCAGTTGATCGCGCAGAACCGTGCGGTGATGAAGCGCTGCGACATGCGGCCGTGGCTGGCCGACATCGGTTGCCCGCTGATGGTGGCCTGCGGCGACGGCGATCTGCTGACGCCGCCCGAGCATTCGCGCGAGATCGCGCAGGCGGTGCCGCAGGCGCGGCTCGAGGTGGTGCCGGGCGCCGGCCACCTGATGACGTGGGAACAACCCGAGCGCGTCAACGCGCTGCTGTTACATTGGCTCGCCGGCCTGCAACCCTTGCATCGCCGTGCACGCTGAGTGCGCGCCCCCCGCCTGAGCGGCGCCCGAACGGCGGGCGCTTACGTTTCCGGCCTTGCCGCTGCCACCGAAAGGCGACACCATCGCCCCGACGCTGTCGTCGATCCACCAAGCCTTCGTCATGCCCGCACGCAACGCAACCCACGTGCTTCTGTTGGCCCTGTTGTCGGCGGCCGGTGTCGCGCACGCGCAGGCCGAGGCCGCCAAGGCCGCCGACGACTGCGAGGCGGCAGTGACCGAGAGCGTCAAGCGCATGCGCGGCAAGGACGCGCAAGACGTGCAGTACATCAAGACCAAGCGCGCGATCACGCCGTCGGCCGAAGACGAAACCAGCCTCAAGGGCGAAGGCCGCTATCGGGGGCCAGGCGGGCGCATCGTGCCGTTCAGTTACGGCTGCGCGATCAACACCAAGACCGGCGCCACCTCGGGCGTGGTGTTCCGCGAGTTGGTGGCCACTGCCGACGACAAGCCGTTCCAACCCGACTTGTCGCATGTGTCGGTGGCCGACTGCGACAGCGCGGCGGTGGCCACGCTGAAGCGCAAGAACCCGCGCGCCGGCCACATCATGCTCGACGGCGAGTCGCGCCAGTTGCGTCCAGCCGACAACGAGCGCATTGCGCTCGAGGGCCGCGGCGCATTCGAGCGTGCGCCCGGCATGCACTCGGCACCGTTCACCTACCGCTGCGAGCTCGAGCCGCGCAGCGGCCGCATCCTCAGCGTGCAGACCAGCGGCTGAGCGCTGCCGCGATCGTCACCGCGGCGCGCCGGGTTCGCCCGCAGCGTGCGGCGGCCGGCGGTGAAACCACGGCTGCGCCGTCTCGAGTTGCCCCGCCAGCCGCAACAGCGTGGCCTCGTCGCCGAAGCGGCCGACGAACTGCACGCCGATCGGCAGCCCGGCCGCGTTCCAGTGCAGCGGCACCGACATCGCCGGTTGCCCGGTGCCGTTGAACACCGGCGTGTACGGGATGAAGTCGAACACCTTGCCGGCCAACTGCTGCAGCGCGCCGGCGCGGCGCAGCAGCGCCGGCGAGCCGACGGCGTTCATCACGGCGATCTGCCGCCGCTCGGCCGGCGTCGGCTGCAGCGAGCCGATCGGCGGCGGTGGGCTCGCCAGCGTCGGTGTGAGCAGCACGTCGATCGACTCGAACTGCCGGCCGATCGCGCGCCCGGCGAGCTGGATCGTGCGCTGCGCGTTGACCAGCTCGTCGGCGCTCAGCGCGCGCCCGAGCAGGCTCAGCGCCCACGTCGCCGCCTCGAAGTCGCGCCGCCGCGGCCGCAGGCGCAGCGTGGCGGCGATGAATTCGATCTCGGCGCGCACGTTGGCCGCCAGCACCTGCAGGAACGCCAGCGCGAAGGCGTCGCGGTCGATCGCCAGCCGCGACTCGTCGACCTCGTGGCCGAGCGAGCGCAGCAGATCGGCGCTGCGTTGCACCGCCTGCAGACAGTCGGGATGCAGCGGCGCGCGGCCGAGCCACGGCTCGGTGGAGACGCCGATGCGCAGCCGGCCGGGCGGCGTGCGAACCTCGTCGACGAAAGGCCGCGCCTGCGCGGGCGCCGCGCATGGCGCGCCGCTGTCGGCACCGGCTACCGCGTCGAGCAGCGCGGCACTGTCGCGCACGCTGCGCGTCAGCGCGTGCTCGATCGCCAGGCCGCTCCACAGCTCGCCCTGATCGGGGCCGGTCGGCACGCGCCCGCGCGTGGGCTTGAGGCCAAACAGGCCGCAGCAGGAGGCGGGGATGCGGATCGAGCCGCCGCCGTCGCCGCCGGTGGCCAACGGCACGAAGCCCGCGGCCACGGCGGCAGCCGAGCCGCCGCTGGAGCCGCCTGGCGTGCGCGCCGGATCCCACGGATTGCGGGTGGCGCCGGTCAGCTCGGGCTCGGTGTAAGGGGTCAGGCCGAACTCCGGCGTTGCCGTCTTGCCGATGATCAGCGCGCCGGTCGCGCGCAGGCGCCGAATGAACTCGCTGTCGTGCGCCGCGGCCGGCAGTGCGCGCTGCAGCAACCGGTTGCCGTTCCACGTGGGCACGCCTTCGACGGTGGCCAGCAAGTCCTTCACCAGCACCGGCACGCCGGCGAACACGCCTGCGCGCTCGTGGCCGGCTGCGCGCCGCGAGCGCAGCGCGTGCCGCGCGGGCTCGGGGTACTGCGCGATCACCGCATTCAGCGTGCCGTTGCCCGCGGCGATGCGCCGCTCGGCGCACTCGAGCAGGGTTTCCGGCGCGACCTCGCCGGCGCGCACCATGGCGCCCAGAGCCGTCGCATCGTGGCGGGCGTACTCGTCGAGGGTCATCGCGGCGGCGCTGGCCAAGGCGCGATCATCGTCGGCCGCCCTCGTTCACGGCAAGGAGCGCTCGATCACGCCGCCGCCCAGGCACACGTCGCCGTCGTACAGCACCGCTGACTGGCCCGGCGTCACCGCCCATTGCGGCTGCTCGAAGGCGAGCGCGAAGGCGGCCGGTGTCGGCTCGTTCAGCGCGCACGCGGCGTCGGCCTGGCGGTAGCGCGTCTTGGCCGCGTAGCGGCCCGGCGCCGGCGGCGTGCCGCCGACCCAGCTTGCATCGGTGGCGTGCAGCGTGCGCGACAGCAGCCACGAATGGTCACGGCCCTGCACCACGCGCAGCACGTTGCGCGCGGTCTCCTTGCGCGCCACGTACCACGGCGCATGCGCGGCGCCGCCGCGCCGCGCGCTGGGTTCCTTGAGGCCGCCGATGCCCAGGCCCTGCCGCTGGCCGAGCGTGTAGAAGCTCAGGCCGACGTGACGCCCGACGACGCGGCCGCGCTCGTCCTCGATGTCGCCGGGCTGGTGGCTCAGGTAGCGGGCGAGAAACTCGCGGAACGGCCGCTCGCCGATGAAGCAGATGCCGGTGGAGTCCTTCTTCTTCGCAACGGGCAGCCGGATCTCGGTGGCGATCTCGCGCACCTGGGTCTTCTTCAGCTCGCCCACCGGGAACAGCGTGCGCGCGAGCTGCGCCTGGTTCAGGCGGTGCAGGAAGTAGCTCTGATCCTTGCTGCCGTCGACGCCCTTGAGCAACTCGAATCTCCGGTGTGCAGCGCCGCCCGGCGGGCGCGCCTCGCGCACCCTTGCGTAGTGGCCGGTGGCGATGTGCTGGGCGCCCAGGCGCAGCGCATGGTCGAGGAACGCCTTGAACTTGATCTCGGCGTTGCACAGCACGTCGGGGTTGGGCGTGCGGCCCGCGCGGTGCTCGCGCAGGAACTCGGCGAACACCCGGTCCTTGTACTCGGCGGCGAAGTTGACGTGCTCGAGTTCGATGCCGATCACGTCGGCTACCGCGGCGGCATCGACGAAGTCGAGGTTCGACGAGCAATGCTCGCTGTCGTCGTCGTCCTCCCAGTTTTTCATGAAGAGGCCGACCACCTCGTGGCCCGCGCGCTTGAGCAGCCAGGCGGCAACCGCAGAGTCGACCCCGCCGGAGAGGCCAACCACCACCCGCGATGCGCGCATGCAGGGATTCTAGTTTTCCCCCCCGGTCATTGCCGAGGCCGGTCTCGATCAGACCGTCTTGTGCGTGCCGTCGCAGAACGGCTGGTGCGCGCTGTGCTTGCAGCCGCAGAAGTAGAGCATGGCGGCTTCGGTGGCCGTGAACTTCACCGGCGTGTACGGCCCGCTCTTGTGCGAGCCGTCGCAGAACGGCTGGCTCTTGCTGTTGCCGCAGCGGCACCAGAAGTAGTCCTTGCCGGCCTGCACGTGCACCGGGAACGGTGCCCGCTGGGGGATCGTGACGGTCATCGACAGCTCCTGTCGGGTGCGGTGGCACGGCAGTATCGCGCAGCCTGACGCGGCAGGGCAGGCCATCGACGGCTGGCAGAATGCACCGCCATGCGGCGCGCCGGCCCCGACCGCTGCGCGCGAGCGATGGCGACAAGAAACCGGCGCTGCGTGCCCCGACAAGAGGAGTTCAGTTCATGGCGTTGAGGATCGGTGTCCCCAAGGAAACGGCGGCCGGCGAGAAGCGCGTGGCCACCGTGCCCGACGTGGTGGGCAAGCTCGTCAAGCTCGGCTTCTCGGTGGCCGTGCAAAGCGGCGCGGGCGATGGCGCGAACTTCGCCGACGACACCTACCGCGCCGCCGGCGCCGAAGTGGTGGGCTCGGCCGCCGAGCTGTGGGCCAAGGCCGACATCGTGTTCAAAGTGCGCCCGCCGAGCGCCGGCGAAGTGGCCCTGATGCGCGAGGGCGGCACGTTGATCGGCTTCGTCTGGCCGGCACAGAACCCCGAGCTGATGCAGCAACTGGCGGCGAAGAAGGCCACCGTGCTGGCGGTCGATTGCCTGCCGCGGCAGTTGTCGCGCGCGCAGAAGATGGACGCGCTGACCTCGATGGCCGGCATCAGCGGCTACCGCGCGGTGATCGAGGCGGCCAACGCGTTCGGCCGGCTGTTCAACGGCCAGGTCACCGCGGCGGGCAAGATCCCGCCGGCGCAGGTGTTCGTCGCCGGCGCCGGCGTCGCCGGGCTGGCCGCGATCGGCACCGCGGCCAACATGGGCGCGATCGTGCGCGCCAACGACACGCGCGCCGAAGTCGCTGACCAGGTGATGTCGCTCGGCGGCGAGTTCGTCAAGGTCGACTACGAGGAAGAAGGCTCGGGCAGCGGCGGCTACGCCAAGGTGATGAGCGAGGGCTTCCAGGCGGCGCAGCGCGCGATGTACGCGCAACAGGCCCGAGACGCCGACATCATCATCACCACCGCGCTGATCCCCGGCAAGCCGGCGCCCAAGCTGATCAGCGCCGAGATGGTGAAGAGCATGCGCCCCGGCAGCGTGATCGTCGACATGGCCGCCGAGCAGGGCGGCAACTGCGAGCTCACCGTGCCCGGCGAGTCGGTGGTGCGCCACGGCGTGACCCTCGTCGGCTACACCGACCTGGCCAGCCGGCTGGCCAAGCAGGCGTCGACGCTGTACGCGAGCAACCTGCTGCGCCTGACCGAGGATCTGTGCAAGACCAAGGACGGCGTCATCGACGTCAACATGGAAGACGACGCGATCCGCGGCCTCACCGTGATCAAGGACGGTGCGGTGACCTGGCCCGCGCCGCCGCTGAAGCTGCCGGCGCCGCCGCCCAAGCCTTCCGCCGCGGCCCCCGTGCCGGCGGCCAAGAAGGGCCATGGTCACGGCGCCGGCGAGCCGATGTCGGCGAAATCGCTGGCCATCGTGTTCGTCGTCGGCGCGCTGCTGTTCGCCTGGGTGGGCCTGTACGCGCCGGCGTCGTTCCTGGCGCACTTCACGGTGTTCGTGCTGGCGTGCTTCGTCGGCTACATGGTGATCTGGAACGTCACGCCGGCGCTGCACACGCCGCTGATGAGCGTGACCAACGCGATCTCGTCGATCATCGCCATCGGCGCACTGATCCAGATCGCGCCCCCGCTGGCGGGCGGCGGTGCCGACCGGCCGAGCGCGGTGATCCTCTGGCTGGCCGTGGTGGCGCTGGCGCTCACCGGCATCAACATGTTCGGCGGCTTCGCGGTCACGCGGCGCATGCTGGCGATGTTCCGCAAGTGAGGAGGCCGGCATGACATCGAGCTTGGCCACCGTCTCCTACATCGGCGCCACGATCCTGTTCATCCTGAGCCTGGGCGGCCTGTCGAACCCCGAGACCGCGCGCCGCGGCAACCTGTTCGGCATCATCGGCATGGTGATCGCCGTGCTGGCCACGGTGTTCGGGCCGCGCGTCACGCCGGGCGGCTACGGCTGGATCGTCGGCGCGCTGGTCGTCGGCGGCGCCATCGGGCTGTACGCGGCGCGGGTCGTGCAGATGACGCAGATGCCCGAACTGGTGGCGCTGATGCACAGCCTGGTCGGCCTGGCGGCCTGCCTGGTGGGCTTCGCCAGCTACGTCGACACCTCCACCGTGTTCCCGACCGCGGCCGAGAAGGCGATCCACGAAGTGGAGATCTACGTCGGCATCCTGATCGGCGCCATCACCTTCTCGGGATCGATCATCGCCTTCGGCAAGCTCTCGGGCAAGATCGGCGGCAAGCCGCTGCTGCTGCCGGCCCGCCACTGGATCAACCTGGCCGGCCTGCTGGTGGTGATCTGGTTCGGCCGCGAGTTCCTGCACGCGCCGAGCATCGCTGCCGGCATGACGCCGCTCGTCGTGATGACGGTGATCGCGCTGCTGTTCGGCATCCACATGGTGATGGCGATCGGCGGCGCCGATATGCCGGTGGTGGTGTCGATGCTCAACAGCTACTCGGGCTGGGCCGCCGCGGCCACCGGCTTCATGCTCAGCAACGACCTGCTGATCGTGGTGGGCGCGCTGGTGGGCTCCTCGGGCGCGATCCTGAGCTACATCATGTGCCGCGCGATGAACCGCAATTTCATCAGCGTGATCGCCGGCGGCTTCGGCACCGGCGGCGGCGCACCGGCAGCCGGTGGCGGCGCGGCGCAACCGGCGGGCGAGGTGACGCCGATCAGCGCCGCCGAGACCGCCGAGCTGCTTCGCGACGCGAAGAACGTGATCATCGTGCCGGGTTACGGCATGGCGGTGGCGCAGGCCCAGCACACGGTGTTCGAGATCACCAAGCTGCTGCGCGAGAAGGGCGTCAACGTGCGCTTCGGCATCCACCCGGTGGCCGGCCGCATGCCCGGCCACATGAACGTGCTGCTCGCCGAGGCCAAGGTGCCCTACGACATCGTGCTGGAGATGGACGAGATCAACGCCGACTTCCCCGACACCCAGGTGTCGATGGTGATCGGCGCCAACGACATCGTGAACCCGTCGGCGCAGGAGGATCCGGCCAGCCCGATCGCCGGCATGCCGGTGCTCGAGGTGTGGAAGGCCAAGAACTCGATCGTCATGAAACGCAGCATGGCCTCGGGCTATGCCGGGGTCGACAACCCGCTCTTCTACAAAGAGAACAACCGCATGCTGTTCGGCGACGCCAAGAAGATGCTCGAAGAGGTGCTGGCGGCGCTGAAGGCTTGAGGCCGGGCGCCGCACGACGGCGGGCCTTTGACAACGCCGGATCCGCCAGCTTCGTATCAAAGCCGCGTCGAGAATGCTTCGATAAGGCATGGTCGCGGCGGCCGGTTGCCGTGGCGCGCTCGAGCGCCACGCTATCGAATCCCCTGATCGCCCGCCCGGCCCCCCTGGCCGAGAATTTCCAGCGGGCGATCAGGAGTGGCGACGATGGAGAAGATCTGGCTGAAGCAGTACCCCGCGGGTGTGCCGGCGCAGATCCGGGTCGACCTCTATCCGTCGCTGGTGGCGTTGATGGAGGAGAGCTTCGGCAAGTACCGCAAGCTGCCGGCGTACTGGTTCATGGGCAAGGCGGTCGGCTTCGGTCAGATCGACGATGCCTCGCGGGCCTTCGCCGCGTACCTGCAATCGCTCGGCATGGACAAGGGCGATCGCGTCGCGGTGATGCTGCCCAACGTGCCGCAGTACCCGGTGGCGGTGGCCGCGATCCTGCGTGCGGGTTACGTGGTGGTCAACGTCAACCCGCTGTACACGCCGCGCGAGCTGCAGCACCAGCTCACCGACTCGGGCGCCAAGGCGATCGTGATCCTGGAGAACTTCGCCGCCACGCTGGCGCAGGTGGCCGACGCCGTGCCCACCAAGCGGGTGGTGCTGGCGGCGATGGGCGACATGCTCGGCCTCGCCAAGGGCGCGCTCGTCAACTATGTCGTGCGCAAGGTGAAGAAGATGGTGCCGCCGTTCGCGCTGCCGCAGGCGGTGCGCTTCAACGATGCGTTGACGCAAGGCCGCCGCCGCAGCTACACGCCACCGAAGATCGGCCCCGACGACATCGCGGTGCTGCAGTACACCGGCGGCACCACCGGGGTCAGCAAGGGCGCCGTGCTCTTGCATCGCAACCTGGTGGCCAACGTGCTGCAGTCCGAGGCGTGGTATCAGCCGGCGCTGAAGAAGATCCCGGCCGGCGAGCAGATCGTCACCGTGTGCGCGCTGCCGCTGTACCACATCTTCGGCTTCAACACGAACATGATGCTCGGCATGCGCATGGGCGGCAGCAACATCCTGATCCCCAACCCGCGCGACATCCCGGCGGTGCTGAAGGAGCTGTCGAAGCAGAAGTTCCACAGCCTGCCGGCGGTCAATACGCTGTTCCTGGCACTGGCCAACCACCCGGACTTCGACAAGGTCGACTGGAGTTCGCTGAAGATCAGCGTCGGCGGCGGCATGGCGGTGCAGCAGGCCACCGCGCGGCTTTGGCTCGAGAAGACCGGCTGCCCGATCTGCGAAGGCTACGGCCTGTCGGAGACCAGCCCATCGGTCACCTGCAACCCGGTCGACTCCACCGCCTACTCGGGCAACATCGGCCTGCCGCTGCCCAACACCGAACTGGCGCTGCTCGACGACGATGGCCACGAGGTGCCGGCCGGCGCCGCCGGCGAGATCGCGATCCGCGGGCCGCAGGTGATGGCCGGCTACTGGCAGCGCCCCGAGGAGACCGCCAAGGTGATGACCGCCGACGGCTACTTCCGCAGCGGCGACATCGGCATGGTCGACGAGCGCGGCTACTTCCGAATCGTCGACCGCAAGAAGGACATGATTCTCGTCAGCGGCTTCAACGTCTACCCCAACGAGATCGAAGACGTGCTGACGCAGATGCCCGGCGTGCTCGAGGCGGCGGCGGTGGGCATTGCCGACGCCAAGGCCGGCGAGGCGGTGAAAGTGGTGATCGTCAAGCGCGACCCCGCGCTCACCGAAGCCGACGTGCGCGCCTATTGCGAGGCCAACCTCACCGGCTACAAGCGGCCCAAGGTGGTGGAGTTCCGCAGCGATCTGCCCAAGACCCCGGTGGGCAAGGTGCTGCGCCGCGAGTTGCGCGACAAGCCGGTGGCCAAGGCGGCTTGATTCGCGCCGCCATCGGGCGCGCGCCTGCTCGAACGGCGGCGGCGAACCGGCCGCAGGCACCGCGGGCAGCGGTCGCGCTCTCGCGTGGGACACTGCGGGCCATGCCGGCGCCGCGCATTCACGTCGATCAACCGCTGGCGCCCGGCATGGAGCTGGCGCTCGGCGCCCATGGCACACGCCACGTGCAGGTGCTGCGCCTGCAACCCGGCGACGCGCTGACGCTGTTCGACGGCCGCGGCGGCCAATGGGGCGGTGCGGTCGTCGCGATGTCGCGTCGCGAGGTGCGCGTGCGCACGCTGCAGCACGAGGCCATCGAGCGCGAGCTGCCGCTGCAGGTCACGCTGGCGGTCGGCATGCCGGCCAACGAGCGCATGGACATCCTGCTCGAGAAGGCCACCGAGCTCGGCGCGACGGCGATCCAGCCGCTGGTGTGCGAGCGCTCGGTGCTGCGCGTGGCCGGCGAGCGCGCGCTGCGCAAGGCGGCGCACTGGCAGGCGGTGGCGGTGGCGGCGTGCGAGCAGTGCGGGCGCAATCGCGTGCCGGCGATCGGCGCACCGGTCGCCTTGGGCGACTGGCTGCCGACGGTCGAGGCCGGCGTTGCGTGCTGGTTGCTGTCGCTGGGCGAGGCGCAACCCTGGCCACCGGCACGTGGCGCGGCGACGCGCGTGGTGCTGCTCAGCGGCCCCGAGGGCGGCTTCACCGCGCAGGAGGAGGCGGCCGCACGCGCGGCCGGCTTCGTCGCCTGCTCACTGGGCGCGCGCGTGCTGCGCGCCGACACCGCACCGCTGGCCGCGCTCGCCTGGCTGGCGCTGCAGTCCGCATGATCGACCCTTGCACCCGCCGCACCCGCTGCCGCCCCGAGGGGCGTGGCCGGCGTGCCGGTGACCCCGCGATGCCATGAACCGCAACCTGCTGCTGCTGACCCTGTGCCAGGGCCTGTACTTCACCAACAACGTCACCTTCATCGCCATCAACGGCCTGGTCGGCTTGCAGCTCGCACCGCTGGGCTGGATGGCGACGCTGCCGATCATGGCCTACGTCGGCGGCGGTGCGCTGGCCGCACCGCTGGTGGCGCGCCATCAGCGGCGCTTCGGTCGCAACCGCTGCTTCCAGATCGGCCTCGGCGTGGCGATCGTCTCGGCCGCGCTGTGCGCGCTGGCCGCCGCGACGCGCAGCTTCGCGCTGCTGGTCGGCGCGACCGTGCTGGCGGGCTACTACAACGCCAACGGCACGCTCTACCGCTTTGCCGCCATCGAGGTGGTCGGCGCTGCGTACAAGGAGCGCGCGATCTCGTGGGTGCTGGCCGGCGGCATTCTCGGCGGCGTGCTCGGCCCCAACCTCGCCGCCGCCACGCGCGACGTGCTGCCGCAGCCGTTCACCGGCGCCTACGTGGCGCTGATCGGCGTGGCGCTGCTGGCCTGGGCGGTGATGCGGCGCATCGAGATCCCGCCGCTGCACGCGCCGGGCTCCACGGCCGCGGCCGGTCGGCCGGTGCGCGAGCTGGCGCGCCAGCCGACCTTCGTGGTGGCGATCGTCGCCGCGGCGCTCGGCTACGGCGTGATGAACCTGCTGATGGCCGCCACGCCGATCGCGATGCAGCAGTGCGGGCATCCGTTCTCTGCCGCGGCCCTGGTGCTCGAGGCGCACGTGCTGGCGATGTTCACGCCGAGCTTCTTCACCGGCCACCTGATCAAGCGCTTCGGCGTGCTGCCGGTGATGGCGTGCGGCGCGCTGCTGTGCCTGGGCTGCGTGCTGTTCGCGTTGTCGGGCCAGGAGGTGATGCACTTCGTCGGCGCGCTGGCCACGCTCGGCGTGGGCTGGAACT
This sequence comes from Ideonella sp., assembly GCA_015075545.1. GTDB lineage: Bacteria > Pseudomonadota > Gammaproteobacteria > Burkholderiales > Burkholderiaceae_C > JAEUPI01. Next base: position 120,348 of record JABTUC010000002.1, read on the forward strand.
TCCTCTACATCGGCGGCACCACGCTGTTTACCGAAACCTACCGCCCCGAGGAGCGCACCAGCGCGCAGGCGACGATGGACACCAGCGTGATGGCGACGATGGCCGTCACCTCGTTCAGCTCGGGCGCGCTGGTCACCACCGGCGGCTGGACGTGGATGAACCTCGGCTCGCTGGTGCCGCTGGCCGCGATGATGCTGGCGCTGGCGTGGCTGGCGCGCATCCGCTGGCGTGCGGCGGCAGCGTGAGTTCGCCTCTGGCGGGCGACGCCTGGCCCGAGCGACAGCGAGGCCTAGAATCGTCCGACATCGCTCGGAGGTGACCATGGGTTTGCTCGATTCGGTGCTCGGTCAGGTGCTCGGCGGCGCACCAGGCGGTGCCTCGGCCGGCGGCGGCAACGCCGCGCTGCTGCAGGCGGTGCTCGGCATGCTCGGCAACGATGCGCCCGGCGGTGGCTTGGGCGGCTTGATCGCCGGCTTCGAGCGCAGCGGTCTGGGCAACGTGATCGGGTCGTGGATCTCGAACGGCCAGAATCAGCCGATCTCGGCCGATCAGCTCGGTCAGGTGCTGGGCTCCGACGCGCTCGGCGCTCTGACACGACAGTTCGGCGGACAGTCAGACGACCTGCTCGGCCAACTGGCGCAGATGCTGCCGCAGGTGATCGACAAGCTGACCCCGCACGGCCAGGTACCCGCCGCCGGGCTCGGCAGCACGGGCGACCTGCTGGGCATGCTCGGGCCGCGCTGAGGCGCTGCGGTCAGGGCGCTGCGGCGCGCTCGCGCATCGCGCCGGCGACGATGTCGAAGCGGAACAGCCGGCATTCGATCGGTCCGTTCCACAGCGGCACGCGGCGCGACTCCTGCAGGCGCATCAGCGTCGGCAGCTTGGGGTCGGGGCTCAGCACCCAGGCGGTCCAGCCGGCGTAGTGGCGCTTCCAGTGCGCCGCCAGCGCGGCGAAGAAGCTGCGCATGTCGGGCGCGCCCTGCACCTGCTCGCGCGCCGGCCGCGGCGCGGCGCCGCGGCCCTTGGGCGCCAGCCGCTCGCCGTACGGCGGGTTGAGCACCATCGTGCCGCGTGCCGCCGGGGGCGGGCGCTGCAGCATGTCGCCGGCCTTGAACTCGATCGCCTGCGCGACGCCGGCGCGTTCGGCGTGACGCCGCGCGAAGTCGGTCATGCGAAACGAGACGTCGCCGGCGAAGATCGGCACCGCGGCGGCATGCACGCGCGCCTTGGCCGCACCGACCATGTCGCGCCACGCGGCGCCGTGGTCGCGAAACGGCTGCAGCCGCTCGAAGGCGAAGCGGCGCGCCAGGCCGGGGGCGCGATCGCAAGCGATGTGTGCCGCCTCGATGGCGATCGTGCCGGAGCCGCAGCACGGGTCGAGCAGCGCACCGTCGTCGGCGCGGCCGCGCCAGCCGGCGGCCGCCAGCAGCGCAGCGGCCAGCGTCTCCTTCAACGGCGCATCGCCCGCCTGCGCGTCGCGCCAGCTGCGCTTGAACAGCGGCACGCCGGAGGTGTCCACATACAGCGACGCCTGGTTGCCTTCCAGGTGCAGCACCAGCGAGAGGTCGGGGTCGCGCGTGTCCACATCGGGCCGCGCGCCGGCGGCCTCGCGCAGCGCGTCGCAGACCGCGTCCTTGATGCGCAGCGAGGCGAAGTTCAGGCTCTTCAGCGGCGCCGCGCGCGCCGTGGTGTCGACGCGCAGCGTCTGCCGCGGCGTGATCCAGTCGCCCCAGCGCACCGCACGCGCCAGCGCGTAGAGATCGTCCTCGCTGCGGTAGTGCGCTGCGGCCACTCGCGACAGCACGCGCTGCGCGAGCCGGCTCTCCAGGTTCAGCCGCATCGCCAGGGCCGCATCGCCGCGCAGCGCCACGCCGCCGCGGCCGACTTCGACCGCCAGGCCAGCGAGCTTCGAGGCCTCCTCGGCGAGCAGCGGCTCGACGCCGGCCGCGCAAGGCAGGAACAGCTCGAACGCCGAAGACGCGGTCTTCCCCGCAGGCGGTGCATCGCCGCCTCGCCGGGAGAGCGGTCGCGCGCCGCTCACAGCGACTTGCGCAGGTTGGCCGGCGCGATCTTCAGCGCCTCCCGATACTTGGCCACCGTGCGCCGGGCCACCTGGATGCCCTGCTCCGACAGCATCTGCGCCAACTGGCCGTCGGACAGCGGCGCCTTGGCGTCCTCGGCGGCGACGAACTGGCGCAACAGCGCGCGCACCGCGGTGCTCGAGGCATTGCCGCCGGCGTCGGTGGCGAGCGACGAGCCGAAGAAGTACTTCAGCTCGAAGGTGCCGAACGGCGTGGCCATGTACTTGGCGGTGGTGACGCGCGAGATCGTCGACTCGTGCAGGCCGAGTTCGTCGGCGATCTCGCGCAGCACCAGCGGCTTCATCGCGATCGCGCCGTGCGCGAGGAAGCCCTTCTGCCGCCCGACGATCGCCTGCGACACGCGCACGATGGTATCGAAGCGCTGCTGGATGTTCTTGACGAACCAGCGCGCCTCCTGCAGCCGCGCGCCGAGTCCCGCTGCGCTGCCGTTGCGCTGGCCGCGGATCGCCTGAGCGTAGAGGTCGTTGATGCGCAGCTTGGGCATCACGTCGGGGTTGAGCACCACCGTCCAGCCGCGGCCGGCGCGCTGGACGATGACGTCGGGCACGACGACGGCGGCCTCGTCGTGGCCGAACGCGCGGCCGGGCTTGGGATCGCAGCGCACGATCAGCTCGCGCGCCTCGCGCAGCAGCGACTCGCCGGCGCCGGTGAGCGCGGCGAGTTTCTTGAGATCGCGCCGGGCCAGCAGGTCGAGATGCCGGCGGCAGATGGTGGCGGCCAGCTCGTGGGCCGGGGTCTGTGCCGCGGCGCGAAGCTGCAGCACCAGGCACTCGGCCAGATCGCGCGCGCCGACCCCCGCGGGATCGAGGCTCTGCAGCCATTTGAGCGCGCACTGCAGGCGCTCGAGCAGCTCGGTGCCGTCGCTGCTCGCGCCGGCCGCGCCGAGGCGCTCGGCGATCTCCTCCAGCGGATCGGCGAGGTAGCCGTCGGCGTCGAGCGACTCGATCAGTGCCCACAGCGCCGCACGGTCTTCGGCCGACAGTCGCATCAGCGCCAACTGGCCGCGCAGGTGGTCTTGCAGCGATGGCGCACCGGCGGTTCGATCGTGCGCCTCCTGGTCATCGTCGGAGGCGCTCGCGGCGCCGGGCGTGGCGGGCAGTTCGCGGATGCCGTCGAAGTCGTCGCCCTCGATGCCGTTGTCCCAGTCGCGGCGCTCGATGCTGTCGAAATCGGTGGTGTCGATGCCCCGGGCCTCGTCGCCGTCGAGCGCGGCCTCGTCGCGCTCGAACGCGGTGTCGACGGCCTCGGGAGGCGCTTCGGCGCCGGCAGCGCGCTCCGGCGCCTCTGCGGCAGTGCCCTCCTCGTCGGCCTCGAGAAACGGGTTCTGGTCGAGCATCTGCTCGACCTCCTGCTGCAGCTCGAGCGTCGACAACTGCAGCAGGCGGATCGACTGCTGCAGCTGCGGCGTCAGCGCCAGATGCTGCGACAGCCTGACCTGGAGCGAGGGCTTCATCGTCGGCTCGGCTACATGCGGAAGTGCTCGCCGAGGTAGACGCGGCGCACGTCGGCGTTCTCGACGATCTGCTGCGGCGTGCCTTCGGCGAGCACGCGGCCGTCGCTGATGATGTAGGCGCGGTCGCAGATGCCGAGCATCTCGCGCACGTTGTGGTCGGTGATCAGCACGCCGATGCCGCGGCCCTTCAGGAAACCGATGATGCGCTGGATCTCGATCACCGCGATCGGGTCGACGCCGGCGAACGGCTCGTCGAGCAGGATGAAGCGCGGCTGCGTCGCCAGTGCGCGCGCGATCTCCACGCGCCGCCGTTCGCCGCCCGACAGCGCCGGCGCCGGCGAGTCGCGCAGCTTGTCGATGCTGAGGTCGCGCAGCAGCTGCTCGAGCCGGTGCTCGATCTCGGCATCGCGCAGCGCGCGTCCGTCGGGCCCGCGCTGCAGCTCGAGCACCGCGCGGATGTTCTCCTGCACCGTGAGCTTGCGGAAGATCGACGCCTCCTGCGGCAGGTACGACAAACCCAGCCGCGCCCGCCGATGGATCGGCTTGTGCTGCACCGGGCGGCCGTCGATGCGGATCTCGCCGGCGTCGGCTCGTATCAGCCCGACCACCATGTAGAAGGTGGTCGTCTTGCCGGCGCCGTTGGGGCCGAGCAGCCCCACCACCTCGCCGCCGCCGACGGCCAGATGCACGTCGTCGACGACGCGGCGCGAGCCGAACGATTTCTGCAGCCCGGTGACCTCGAGGCGGCTGCTCGGGGTGGCGGCCGGCGTGGCGGCGCCGGTGCGCGCCGGCGCGGGCTCGCCGGCCGCACGCTCGATCGCCGCCGTGCCCTCGAACGGCAGGTTCAACGGCGCTCCCCGAGCAGCGTGCTCGGCTGCAGTGGTGTCGCCGCCGCCGCACTGCCGGCGGCCGATGCCGCTTCGGCGCGCGGACTCAGCACCGCGCGCACGCGTCCGCTCGGGTTGCTCGGCGTCGCGGCCCCGCCTTGCACGCTGAAAAGCTCGGCGGCGTTGTCCCAGACGATCACGCTGCCCTGGATGTCTTCGGCCGGCTGACCGCCTCGCAGGCGGCGCACCTGCGCGTTGCCGGTGAAGCGAAGCGTGTCGGTGCGCGCGTCGTATTCGATCCGCTCGGCGCTGCCTTCGAGCTCTTCCTCACCGCCGTCGCGCCGCTGCCGATACGTGGCGGGCTTGGCCGCCGTGCCGATCGCGGTGGCGGTGCGGTAGCCGTCGGGCAGTTCGCGCAGCTCGACGCGGTCGGCGCGGATGACCAGCGTGCCCTGGGCGATCACCACGTTGCCGCTGCAGATGCTGACCTGCCGAACCAGATCCACCGTGCACGGCCGGTCGGCTTCCATCGTCAGCGGCTTGGTACGGTCGCTGCGCTCGGCGGCTGCCGACCAGGCGACCATCAGGCTCAGCAGCCCGACTCCGGCGGCAGCCCAGCGCCGGCGAAGCGGCCAGAGGAGGCAAGTAGAGCAGCTCGGCATGGCTCGGCACAGAACTTGCAGGCCATTCTAGGCTCCGGTCGTCGAACCAGAAAGGCCGCGATGAGGCGAAATGCGCCAAACCGCTCGCCGCGGTGCCGCCTCGTCCGCAGGCAGCCCCCTGACGAAGCCCGGCTCGCCGGACTTCGCTGCAGGCATCAACCCTGCTTGACGCGCTGGATCAGCATGTCGGTGACGCGCAGGGCCTGCTCGGGCCCGCCGGCGAGCGACGGCGATGTGAAGTAACGGCCCTGGATGCCGAGCGTCGGCACGCCGTCGATCTTGTAGGCGTCGGCCAACTGGCGCCCCTGCTTGAGCTTGGTGGCCACCGTGAAGCTCTTGTAGATCTCGGCGAACTTGCTGGCATCGACGCCGTTGGCGCTCATGAAGGCGAGGATCTCCTTCTCGTTCTGGAGGCGCTGATGCTGCACATGGATGGCCGTGAACACCTTGCGGTGCATCTGCTCGATCAGCCCCATCGCCTCGAGCGTGTAGAAGATCCTGGCGTACGGCTCCTGCGCCGCCGAGAACGCCACCGGCACGCGGCGGAACTCGACGTCGGCGGGCAGCTTGCGCTGCCAGGCATCGAGCGTCGGCTCGAAGCTGTTGCAGTGCGGGCACCAGTAGCCGAAGAACTCGACCACCTCGATCTTGCCGGTGGCCGGCATCGCCAGCGGCTGTGCCAGGCGCACGTAGTCGCGCCCTTCGACCGGCGCGCCCTGCGCGAAAGCGCGCGCAGCGAGGCCGCAGGCCGTCGCAACGGCAGCGAGGCGGATGGCAAAACGTCGGCGGTTCATGCGTGGTTTCCTTCCTCTGCTCGTCGGATGCGGGTCAACGCTCCACGCGCACCAGCGCGGCAACCTCGCCGCCCGATTGCAGCTTGGTCTGTGTCGACTCGGCCTCGTCCTTCGCCTCGTACGGCCCGAGCCGCACGCGGTACACCGTGCGCCCTTGCTGGTCGCGCTCGCTCACCTTGGCGCTGTAGCCGAGCATCGCCAGTTTGGCGCGCTGCGCTTCCGCATCTTCCGGTTTGCCGAAGGCGCCGACCTGCACGAAGTAGATGAACGGATCGAGCCCCGGTTTGGCCGACCGCGGCGCGAGGGCGATCGCCGCCGGGTCGCGGCCCGACAGGATCGCCGCGGCGTCGCGGGTCGACTTCGGCGGCTCGACCACCGCCGAGGCGGCGGGCGGCGCTGCGGTCGCGGCCGAAGCCGCGGCGTGCGCCGGCTTGTTGGCCAGCGGCGCGTTGGGATTCCAGTCCTTGTTGCGCTGGGCTTCGGCAGCGTCCTGTTCGGGGCTGCGTTGCTGCACCTTGTTGACGAACGGTACCGGCGACTTCGTCACGTACAGTGCCACCGCGAGCGCCAATGCCAGGCCCAGCAGCAGGCCGACGATCAGGCCCATCACGAAGCCGCCACGCTGCCATCGCCTCATCGGGTCACCTCCTCGACCGTGTCACGGCTCATGCTGTCGGGTGCCGAGATGCCGAGCACCGCGAAGCCGTTGCGCAGCACCTGCCGGGAGGCGCTGAGCAGGGCCATTCGTGCGCGTGCCAGGGCATGGTCGTCGACCAGAAAGCGTTCGGCCGCATAGTAAGTGTGAAAGCTGGCCGCCACCTCGCGCAGGTAGAACGCGAGGTCGTGCGGCGCGAATTCTTCCGCCGCGCGCGCCAGCACGTCGGGGTAGCGCGCCAGCGTTCGCATCAACGCCGCCTCGGCGGGCGCCGTGAGCAGCGCCAGTTCGGCGTCGCTGGCGTCGCGGGCCTGCGCGCCGTGCTCGGCGTGCCATAGCGCCAGCACCGAGCAGATGCGCGCGTGCGCGTACTGCACGTAGAACACCGGGTTCTCGTCGTTGCGCTGCAGGGCGAGGTCGACGTCGAACACGAACTCGGTGTCGGCCTTGCGGCTGGCGAGGAAGAAGCGCACCGCGTCGCGGCTGGTCCACTCGATGAGGTCGCGCAGCGTCACGTAGCTGCCCGCGCGCTTGGAGATCTTGACCTCCTCGCCGCCCTTCATCACCGTGATCATCTTGTAGAGCACATAGTCGGGGTAGCCGGCCGGAATGCCTGCGCCCGTGGCCTGCAGCCCGGCGCGCACGCGCGCCACCGTGCCGTGGTGGTCGCTGCCCTGCACGTTGATCACCTTGGCGAAGCCGCGTTCCCACTTGGCGACGTGGTAGGCGACATCGGGCACGAAGTAGGTGTAGGTGCCGTCGGACTTGCGCATCACGCGGTCCTTGTCGTCGCCGTAGTCGGTGGTGCGCAGCCACAGCGCGCCGTCGCGCTCGTAGGTCTTGCCGGCGGCCACCAGCTGCGCCACCGTGCGCTCGACGCGGCCGTCGCCGTACAGGCTCGACTCCAGGCAGTAGGTGTCGAAGCGCACGCCGAAGGCGCGCAGATCGAGGTCCTGCTCGTGGCGCAGGTAGGCCACCGCGAAGCGGGTGATGCCGTCGAGGTCGTCGTGGTCGCCGCTGGCGGTGACCTCGCGGTCGTCGGCGCGCACGGTCTTGCGCGCGCGGAAGTCGGCGGCGATGTCGGCGATGTAGTCGCCGTTGTAAGCCTCGGTCGGCCAGCCGGGGTCGCCGGGCTTCAGGCCGCGCAGCCGTGCCTGCACCGAGGCGCCCAGGGTCGCGATCTGCACCCCGGCGTCGTTGTAGTAGAACTCGCGCGTCACCGCCCAGCCCTGCGTGGCCAGCAGGTTGCACACGCAGTCGCCGAGCGCGGCGTTGCGGCCGTGCCCCACGTGCAGCGGGCCGGTGGGGTTGGCCGACACGAACTCCACCATCACGCGCGCGCCGTGCGCCGGCCGCTGCCCGAAGTTCGCGCCCGCCGACAGCACCTCGCGCACGATGCGCTGCCGCGCGGCGGCTTTCAGCCTGAGGTTGACGAAGCCGGGGCCGGCCAGCTCGATGGCGTCGACCCAGCGCTGCACCGCCGGCTCGGCGCGCAGCGATTCGATGAGCGCGCCGCCGAGCTCGCGCGGTGGGCGCCGCAGGGTCTTGGCCAGCCCCATCGCCGCGGTGACCGCGAGGTCGCCGTGCTCGCTGTGCTTCGGCGACTCGAACGCCGCCTGCGATTCCGCGCCCGCGGCGAGCCGCGACAACGCGCTGCGCAGCGCGTGCAGCAGCTCCTCCTTGGCCTGAATCATTCGCACGATTCTAAGGTTGGCCCCCGCGAGCGGGCCGCCACGTGCGCGGCGTGGCTGCTGTCAGGGCGCGGCGGCGGGGCTGCGGTTTCGCGCCGACAATGCGCGCGCGCCGACGGTCGGCGCGTCGTCGATCCAGCGCTTGGCCAGCTCCGCATCACGTACCACCGCGCGCACCGGCAACAACCTGCCGCAACGCATCGGCCGCTACGAGGTGCGCGCGCGGCTCGGCGAGGGCGCCACCAGCGAAGTGTTCCTGGCGCACGACGCGTTCCACGACCGCCTGGTGGCGATCAAGCGCGTGCGGCACGCGTCGCTCGCCGACCCGCTCGACACGCACTACAGCGCGCGCTTCTTCGCCTCCGAAGCGGCGCTGGTCGGCCGCCTGAAGCACCCTAACGTCGTGCAGCTCTACGACGCCGTCGACGACCCGCAGCAGCCGTACCTGGTGCTCGAGTACGTGCCCGGGGGCACGCTGCGCGAGCACTGCCGGCCCGATGCGCTGCTCTCGCTCGAGCAGATCGTCGAGGTCGGCTTCAAGTGCGCGATGGCGCTCGGCTACGTCTACCGCCAGGGGCTGATCCACCGCGACGTCAAGCCGGCCAACCTGCTGGCCAGCGTCGAGCGCGGCCAGGTGCGCGACGTCAAGATCAGCGACTTCGGCAGCGCGCTGCACCTCGAAGCCACGCGCACGCAGGTGTTCCGCGTCGGCTCGCTGACCTACATGTCGCCCGAGCAGCTCGACGGCGCCGACCTCGACGCGCGCGCCGACCAGTACTCGCTGGCCGCGGTGCTTTACCACCTGATCGCCGGCCGGCCGCCGTTCGAGGCGCCGGCGCAGGCGGCGCTGATGCACCAGATCTGCCATGCCGAGCCGGCGCCGCTGACCGAACTGCGAGACGGTGTTCCCGCCGCGCTCGACACCATCGTGCGCCGAGCGCTGGCGAAGTCGCGCGACGACCGCCATGCCGACTGGGAGGCGTTCGCACAGGCGCTGTCGTCGCTGGCGGCGCGCCGCGAGCTGCCGCGCGCGGGGTTGCGCGAGGTGCTCGACTCCGAGCGCTTCAACCTGCTGCGCTCGCTCGAGTTCTTCCACGGCTTCGGCGACATCGAGCTGTGGGAGGTGGTGCACCGCGCGCAATGGCAGCGCCACGCGTTCGGCGCCGCGCTGTACCACAAAGGGCAGCTCGGCGGCAGCTTCCACATCATCGCGGCCGGCCGGGTCGACGTCTTCCGCGACGGGCGCAAGGTGGCCGAACTGGCCGCCGGCACCTCGGTGGGCGAGATGGTCTACCTGGCGCCGAGCCCCGAGCTGCGGGTGCACAGCGCCGACGTCATCGTCGCGGACGCGGCGACCACGGTGTCGTTCACGCCCGAGGTGATGGAGCGTCTCAGCGTCGCGACACGGCACCTGTTCGACGGCGCATTCATCGGCGTGCTGGTGCGCCGGCTGCATGCCGCACACGAGGCGCTGCATCACCCGCGACGCATCTTGTAGCGAGTCGCGTGGCGCGCTGGCCGCGGCTTGTATGCCGGCGTGCGGCCTGCCGCGTTGAGCGCCTTGCCGCTGCCGGTCGGGTTGCCGTCTAATCGCCGGCGCGGTATTCCACCCCTTCCACTCGCAGAGGAGAGAGTCGAACCATGAACAAGCTGATGACCGTGCTGGCGCTGGCGCTGGCTGCCGCGTCGCTCACCGCCCAGGCCGCCGACGAGAAGAAGCCCACCGCGCAGCAGGCGAAGATGACCCAGTGCAACAAGGAGGCCGGCGACAGGAAGGGCGACGAGCGCAAGGCGTTCATGAAGACCTGCCTGTCGAGCAAGAAGACCAGCCAGCAGGCGAAGATGACCCAGTGCAACAAGGACGCCGGCGACAGGAAGGGCGACGAGCGCAAGAAGTTCATGAGCGAGTGCCTGAAGGGGTAGGCCCTCGCTCTGCGGCCGGGCTCGTGCGCCCGGTCGCCGGCCCCGGCTCTCGGTGCGGGGCTACCTGACCCCGATGCCGCGTGCCAGGCACACGGCCAGGATCGGCACCACGATGATCAGGTGCGACGCCGCAATCAGCCGGCGCCGCACCGTGATCACGTCGGCCGCCGCTGGCAGCGCGCCACCGGCCACGCTGGCGCGCTGCCAGGCCTGGATGCGCCGCGATGCGCTGAGGCCGCCGAGCACCATCACCAGCCACAGCGCCACCTTGCCCCACAGCAGCGGCTGTTCGAGGTACCAGGCAGCGCCCTTGATGCCCCAGGCGACGCGCGCCGCGCCGGTGACGAACACCGCGAGCGCGCCGGCCGCCGCGATGCGATCGACCTTCGCCAGCCGCGCCAAGGTGGCGGCGTTGAACCAGTCCTCGCGCGCCAGCGCGGTGCTGGCGGCGATGAACACCACCCAGCTCAGCACCGCCATCAGGTGCAGGTAGGCCAGCACCGCTTCAGTCACCATCGGGCTCACCGGACTGCCCTCGGCCCTGCGTGCTCTGCCGTTCGCGATTGGGAGTGGCCCGGCATGCTCAAGCCGTCACCGGCTGCCGCATTGCGACGCGGCCCCAGTAGTTCGGGTCGCCATACGCCTGCTTGATGAAGTCGATCCACAGCCGCACGCGCAGCGGCAGGTGCTTGCGCTGCGTGAACACCGCGTGGACGCCGCTGGGCGGAGCGGCGAAATCCTCCAGCACCGCGACCAGCCGACCGTCGGCCACCTCGTCGCCTACCTCCCAGGTGCTGCGCCAGGCGATGCCGAGCCCCTGCGCGCACCAATCGTGCAGCACCTGGCCGTCGCTGCAGTCGAGGGCGCCGGCCGGTCGCAAGTGCACCACCTTGCCGTCGACCGTGAAGGCCCAGCCGCGCGGCTGCCCGGCGTCCGACGACAGCAGCAGGCAGCGGTGCCGGGTCAGGTCGGCGGGGGTCTTCGGCGTGCCGTGGCGCTTCAGGTAATCGGCGCTGGCGACACAGATGCGGCGGTTGTCGGCCAGCCGCACGCTGACCAGGCTCGAGTCGGGCAGGTCGCCGACGCGTACCGCACAATCGAAGCCCTCGTTGACGATGTCGACCAGCCGGTCCGACAGGTTCAGCGACAGGCTGACATCGGGGTGCAACGCGAGGAAGCTCGGCACCAGCGGGGCCACGTGGCGGCGTCCGAAGCCCGCTGGCGCGGTAATGCGCAAGTGACCGCTGGCTTTGATGCCGCCCTCCGCAACGCTGGCCTCGGCCGTCGCCAACTCGGCCAGGATGCGCTGGCTGTCTTCGAGAAAGGCGCTGCCTTCGTGGGTCAGCGTGATGCGCCGCGTCGTGCGCACCAGCAATTTCACCCCCAGGCGCTCTTCGAGCGCGTCGATGCGCCGCCCGATCACCGCCGGTGCGACGCCCTCGGCGTTGGCGGCGGCGGTGAGACTGCCTTTGGTGGCCACGGCCACGAACGATTCGATCTGCTTTAGTCGATCCACCCGGCGAGATTAGCCGCATGAAGGTCATAGATCAATTCACTGCACCAGCACCAAGGCCATCCGGCGGCTCTGCTGGCGCCTTCGCGAGCCAACGCAATCGGGGTGTCTGCAGCGGCGATTCGCTCGCCCGGGTCATCAATCTCGCGCGTCGCCGGCAGGCAATGCGGGGCTGGCGCGCGCATAGAGTGCGCGCTGGATGACCCCGCCTGCCCCGATCGCGCCGCGAGCCGTGCTGTTCGATGTCTACGGCACATTGTTCGACGTTCACAGCGTCGGCGCGCGGCTCGATGAGCTGTACGCCGGCCACGGCGCGCGCGTCGCGGCGCTGTGGCGCGACAAGCAGATCGAGTACACGCGGCTGGCGTCGATGAGCCGGCGCTACCGGCCGTTCAGCGACCTGACGCGGCGCGCGTTGCGCCACGCCTGCGCCCTGCTCGGCCTGCCGCTGGCGCCAGCGACCGAAGACGAATTGATGGGCGCGTACCTGCGGCTCGCGCCGTTTGCCGAGAACCTGGGCGTGCTGCGCGAGCTGAAGGCGCGCGGCGTGCGCGCCGGGGTGCTGTCCAACGGCGACCCGGCGATGCTCGAGCCGGTGATCGCGCATGCGGGCTTCGCGGGCCTGCTCGATCCGGTGCTCAGCGCGCACGAGGTGAAGCGCTTCAAGACCGACGACGCGGTCTACGCGCTGGGCCCGAGTGCGCTCGGATTGGCGGCGCGCGAGATCGTGTTCGTCTCCAGCAACGGCTGGGATGCGATCGGCGCCACCTGGTACGGCTACACCACCTTGTGGGTCAACCGCGCGCGCCAGCCGCTCGACCCGCTCGACACCGCGCCCACGCGCACCGGCAGCAGCCTGCGCGACGTGCTCGACTTCTTCCCTTCCAACGCCACATCGAAATCATGAACGACCGCACCCACGTCTTCGGCCTGCAAGTGGCCACCAGCCTGCATCGTTTCATCGAGGCGCAGGTGCTGCCCGGCACCGATGTCGCGCCCGACGCCTTCTGGCAAGGCTTCGCCGCGATCGTGCACGACCTCGCGCCGAAGAACGCCGCGCTGCTGGCCGAGCGCGAGCGGCTGCAGACCGAGATCGACGCCTGGCACCGCGCGCATCCCGGGCCGATTGCCGACCTGCGCGCGTACCGCGAGTTCCTGCAGCGCATCGGCTACCTCGTGCCGGTGCCCAAGGGCACGAAAGTTACGACGGCCAACGTCGACGACGAGCTGGCGCACCAGGCTGGCCCGCAGCTCGTGGTGCCGGTGACCAACGCGCGCTACGCGCTCAACGCCGCCAACGCGCGCTGGGGCTCGCTGTACGACGCGCTGTACGGCACCGATGCCTTGCCCGAAGACGGCGGCGCCACGCGCGGCCCCGGCTACAACCCGGTGCGCGGCGCCAAGGTGATCGAGTACTGCCGCTACGTGCTCGACCGCACGGCGCCGCTGAAGCAAGGCTCGCACATCGATTCGGTCGGCTACCGCGTCGTGAAGGGCGAGCTGGTCGTGAGTCTGAAAGGCGGCAAGACCTCGAAGCTCGCCGACCCGGCGCAGTTCCGCGGCCACCAGGGCGATGCCGCTGCGCCGTCGGGCGTGCTGCTGGTGCACCATGGGCTGCACCTGGACATCCGCATCGACAAGAACCACGCGATCGGCCGCGACGACCCCGCCGGCGTGTGCGACCTGGTGATCGAGGCGGCGCTGTCGACCATCCTCGACCTGGAGGATTCGGTGGCCGTGGTCGACGCCGACGACAAGGTGCAGGCCTACGGCAACTGGCTCGGCATCCTGAAGGGCACGCTGACCGAGCCGGTGAGCAAGGGCGGCACGAGCTTCGTGCGCCGGCTCGCCGAAGACCGCGTCTACACGGCACGCGACGGCAAGCCGCTGACGCTGCACGGCCGCTCGCTGCTGTTCGTGCGCAACGTCGGTCACCTGATGACCCACCCGGCGGTGCTGTGGGGTGGCAGCCAGGAGATCCCCGAAGGCATCCTCGACGCGGTGGTCACCACCGCGATCGCGCTGCACGACCTGAAGCGCGGGCCCGCGGGCGGCGGCATCCGCAACAGCCGCGCCGGCTCGATCTACATCGTCAAGCCCAAGATGCACGGGCCGGTCGAGGTGGCGTTCGCCGCCGAGCTGTTCGCGCGCGTCGAGCGGCTGCTCGGGCTGCCCGACAGCACCGTCAAGCTCGGCATCATGGACGAGGAGCGCCGCACCAGCGTCAACCTGAAGGCGTGCATCGCGGCGGCGGCCAGCCGCGTCGCCTTCATCAACACCGGCTTCCTCGACCGCACCGGCGACGAGATCCACACCGCGATGCTCGCCGGACCGATGATCCGCAAGGGCGACATGAAAGCCAGCAAGTGGATCGCCGCCTACGAGCGCCTGAACGTGCTGGTGGGCCTGCAGTGCGGGCTGCGCGGCAAGGCGCAGATCGGCAAGGGCATGTGGGCGATGCCCGACCTGATGCGCGCGATGCTCGAGCAGAAGATCGTGCACCCGCGCGCCGGCGCCAACACCGCGTGGGTGCCCAGCCCCACCGCGGCGACGCTGCACGCGCTGCACTACCACCAGGTCGACGTGTTCGCGGTGATGAAGCAGCTCGAGCGGGTGAAGCTCGACGCCGAGTACGACGCGCTGCTGTCCGACCTGCTGAGCGTGCCGGTGGCGGTCAACGCCGACTGGAGCGCCGAGCAGCGCCAGCAGGAGATCGACAACAACGCCCAGGGCATCCTCGGCTACGTGGTGCGCTGGGTCGACCAGGGCATCGGCTGCTCGAAGGTGCCCGACATCCACAACGTGGGCCTGATGGAAGACCGCGCGACGCTGCGCATCTCGAGCCAGCACATCGCCAACTGGCTGCACCACGGCATCGTCAGCGAGGCGCAGGTGCGCGCCACCTTCGAGCGCATGGCCGCGGTGGTCGACCGCCAGAACGCGGGCGACCCCAACTACCGGCCGATGGCCGGCCGCGCCGATTCGAGCGCGGCCTACCAGGCGGCGCTCGACCTGGTGTTCGAGGGCAAGGCCCAGCCCAGCGGCTACACCGAGCCGCTGCTGCACGCCTGGCGGCTGCGCGTGAAGGCGGCGGCAACCGAACTGCAGCCGGCCTGAGCTACGCGCGCCGCGCCGCCCGGCGGGCGAGGCCGGGCGGCGCGGCCGGCTTTGGCTATCTGAGTCGCTCCAGCGTTTCGCCGATCGCCTGGCGCGCGATCGTCGAGTCTGCCGCCGTGGACAGTTTCATGTCGGCGGGTTGCGGCCTGAAGTACTTCGAGAGCTTGTCCCCGAGCTTGTCGGTCAGCGCGTCGAAGTTCGACAGCGGATCGACCAGCTCCTTCCATACCGACAGCAGCTTCTTCAGTGATTCGGCGCGGAACTCGCGTGTGCCGCTGTCGATGCTGCCCGCAAGGCGCGGGGTGACGAGCACGATCGCGGCGTCGCGGCTCTGGGTCTTGGAGCGTTCGTTGAACAGCAGGTTGGCCACCGGGATATCCCCGAGCACGGGCACCTTCGACGTCCAGCCCACGTTTACCGCTTCGTAGAGGCCCGAGAGAATCAGTGTCTTGCCGAACTCGACTTCGGCCGTCGCGCCGACCGTCTGCTTGAAGGTCGTCACCGACTCGGCAAACGTGCCGCTCGACGTGGGCACGAAGAACGAGCGCACGGTGTCGACGCGGAACTTGGTGCGTTCGTTGTTGATCTCGAGCGGCGTCAGCTTGACCGCCGTGCCGACGTCGATCGTCTGCAGCGTGCCGGCGTTGATGCCGCTGACCGCAACGCTCAGCGTGCGGCCGATGAAGAACTCCGACTGCTGGCCGAGCGAGGCCACCAGCGATGGCCGCACCACCACGTCGTAGAAGTCGTCGTGCGTGTTGAACAGGTTCAGGCTGTAAGTGATCTGCGGCACGCTCAGCGCGGTGGTGATCACGCGGCTGAAGCTGTCGGCCGCACCGGTGCTGTAGCGCCGCTCGGTCTTGCTGTCGCCGCCGAACTGCAGCCTCAGGCCGTCCAGCAGGTTGATGCCGACGCTGTGCTTGGTGGTGTCCTGGCTCAGCAGTAGCGTGACTTCGACCATCACCTGCTGCAACGAATCGCTCGGCGGTGGGGCGGCCTCGGTTGGGGGTTGCGTCTGCGGCTCCTGTGCGCGCTGGGTCGCGTCGTCGGCGGCGACCCGCGTCGCCGCAGGCGGCGCTCGATCGTCCGATGCCGACAGCGCGGCGCCGCGCAGCAGCTGCGAGAGCCTTGGCGTGTGGGCCGAGAGCCCGCCCGCCGGCAAGGCATTCGCGCGCTCGATCACCGCCGCGAGGTACTGCCGGTCTCCGCGCGCGGCCGCCACGTACGCTGCTGCTCTGAGCGCCTGCGGATCGGTCGGCGCCAGCGCGAGCGCCCGCTCGGCGGCGAGCTGAGCCACGCCGAGATCGCCGCCGTAGTACGCCGAGGCGGCGAGCGCGGCGAAAGCCTGCGGCGCGTCGGGACGGTCCAGGACCGCCCAGGCGAACTCCTCGGCTGCGGCGGGGTAGTTCCTCTGGCTGAATTTGGCCAGCCCGGCGTAGTAGTGCGACCAGTAGTAGCCGGGGGCGAACTTCACTGCGGCGTCGTAGCCCACCTGGGCCAACTCGGCCGATTGCTGCGAGGCGTCGGCAAGCTGGTAGGTCAGCCCGTTGAGCAAGTGCAGATAGCCGTTCTGCGGCTCGGCCCGCAGCGCGGCCGTCAGCAATGGGCGAGCAGCCTCTGGTTTGCCGTTGCGCAGCGCGGCGGCGATGTCGCCGCGCTGCGCCTGAGCGCTGGCTGGCGGTGTGCTCTGGGCCGCCGGCGACGACGCGCAGCCCCCCAGCGCAAGCGGCAAGCCCAACGCGACGACCACGGCCGCCGGCAGTGCCGCCAGCCGGCAGCGGATGCGCTCCGGCGTGCGCCGCGATGCACGTTGCTCGAATTGCATGACAGTTCCCATGGAATCCTCCGATGTACGAGTACTGGTCCAGCCGAGCGCGGTGCCCGAACGTGGGGCACACGCCCGGGCGCCGGCCATCTAGGAGGGAATGCGGATCCGGATCTGGCACCGTGTGTAGGCCGGACCCGTTTCGGCGCCGCGCGGGCCGACCCAGAACTTCATCCAGTGGGGCACCGGCACCGTACCGGCGCACGCCGGGTTGTTGCTCGTCGCGAGAAAAAATCGGACGTGGCTGGTGCCCGGGCCTGTGGCCGTGAAGCTGCCCAGGCCAGTGGCGGTGTTGAGCTCTAACCCGCCCCCGGTCTCCGGGCTTACGCACCCTGCGGGCGCCGCGATGCTGATGAGCTGCCCGTTCGCCGGTGGTTGCTGCGAGAGCCGGACCTGACACCGGAATTCGCCGCCTGTGTTGATCAGGTTGCCGCCGCCACGCGGGTTGTTGCAGTCGCACGCCTGCGTGAACGTGATGGGCGATGGATTGATCGCCAGCGTCAGCGTGTCGGACCGGTTGGGGTTGGGCGTCCTCACCACCAGCGTCGACACGAGGGGGCTCTGGATCGCGCGAATGCTCGCCACGTTGCCGTCGAAGGCAATGTCCTTGTTGGACAGCGCCCCTGGGCTGGTGATATTGCTGCCGGTGGCAAGCCGAAGGTATGCCGGAAACTGCACCGCGTAGTTGAACGACTGCTGGATGTCGATCGCGGGCGATTGATCTGCGACAACGATGGAGGTCCTGAAGCGCACCGTGCAGTTGCTCGTGTCAGTGCTGGCACCGGGCCGCAGCGTGAGGGTCGCGCGCGAGTTGCCCAGATCCATCACGACCGAGCCAAGGCAGTTCGCCGGCGATTGGTCCACGCCGCGGAAGGTCCAAGTGGGCACGCGGTGCGGCTCGACTCGCACCGCCAGGCTCGACTCGTCGCCCGCCGGCATGCGGAAGTGCAGTGTGCGAATCCGCGTCGCCCCGGCATGGGCCGGGGAGTCGACCTCGACCTCCACCGAGCCCTTGGCGATCCTGCAGCCGCGAAGGAGATTCTCGACCCCGTTGTGAGCCCGGACGATCCGAGCCGTCACCAGGTCATCCGCGGGGTTGCCCACGGACGTGACGCGGACCGCCCGACCGATGTCGATGCCGTCGCCCCACACTTCGAATCGCATGTTGTCGCCGGCTTGCACCGACAGCCGCTGGTTGTCGTTCTGGGTGTCGACCTTGTTGCAGTTGCCGACCCCGGTGACGAACTCGACGGCCGCCTGGCTCGCGCCCGGCAGCAGGGCCAGCGCAGCGGCCAGGCCGGCGGCAGCCACGCCGATGCGCGGCAATCGACTGGGGCGACTGCAAACACTCGTTGGTTTCGCGAAGCGGCGTTCAGTCATGACGGCTCTCCTCACGTGGGTTGTTGGGTGGTCCCGGACTGCGATGGTCGCCAGGGGGCGTTTGTCCGGCGTTTGTCGACGCGTGGCCGGCTCGGGCCGGCGCGGGCGGCGCCTCGGCGCTCGCCTGGCGCAGGAACTCGCCGAGTTGCGCCGGCTCGTCGAACAGCCGCGGCTCGGACTCGTCCATGCCGCGCACCGCAGCACGGAACTGCCGCAGGTGCTGCCACACCCGCACGAGGAACAACCGGGGTTCGTCCATGGGCCGCTCCCGAGCCGCGTTGCGCAAGACCGTAGCGCGGGGGGCGTTTGCTTAGCGTTTGTCGTTGCGCGATCGGTCGACAAACGCTGAGCAAACGCCCCCAGGCCTAGCGTTCGCGACCTCTGGATCGAGGAGTGGCCCATGAACGACCCTCGCAGCATGCTGGTGCGGGTGCGCCGGCACCCGAGTCGGACCCTTGCCCGGTCAGCGATGTGCGCGCTTCCTGGCGGCCGCCGTGCCGGCGCCATCGTGGGAACGGCGATCTGCGTGGCTGCTTGGTTGATGCCATCGAGCGACGCCAGTGCCTTCCAGGTCTGCGAAAGTCGCTGCCAACCGACCGATGCCGCTTGCCTGGCAACGGTGGCGGCCTGCGAGACCAAGATCCACGCCTACAACCTGTACACGGGTCAGATGGGCAGCGGCGTCGGCACGCATCACCCCCGCCACCTCACCCGGGCCGAAGCTGCCGGTGCCGCCGCCGCAATCGCTGCCGCAGCCGGCCCTGCCGGTGCCGGGCAAGCCGCCGGCTCCGACACCAGCCCCGGGTCCGACCGCGACCAAGCCTTCGGTGACACGGTGAGGAGGCCGATATGAAGATGACCGCTTCGACCTCGGCCCGGTTGTGCACGACCGGACTCGTTGTCTGCGCATTGATTGCGTCGCAGGTCGCGCTCGCGCAGGCGCCCGCGCCGGTCGCGCTGGGTCCCTTGACGGTTCACGTCACGCGTGCGGGCGCGCCGGCGGCCAACGCCACTGTGTGCATCGGTGTTCCCAGCGACCTCAACCTCCACTACCAGGGGACCACCGACGCGCAGGGCCGCGTGAGCTTCAGCGAGGTCCCCAGTCCCCCGTTCGTGGCGACGGCGAACCAGGCGGGCCGCGGCGCCCAGCGATCGATTGCGCCGGCGTCGCCGAATGTGCCGGTGCCGCCGCAGGTGCCGCTGCTGCGCATCGATCTGGCGTTGCCGGCCAGCGGGGGCCCGACCTGTCCGTCGACGGCGGCGGGCCCGGCCCGCACGCTCGGGCCGCAGATCCGGCAGCAGTTGCCCCCACTCATCGGCCCGACACGCCCGCCGTCGATCACACCGGCCCGGACGGAGTTCTGCTTCGGCGCCATCGGCATGCAGTGCGGTCAGCCGCAGACGGGGCTGCCGACCACGGCCGCGTGTGCGTCGGGCAATTGCTTCATCAACGGCGGTAGCTGGGAGCACGACGAATGCTGCTACCGCAACCGGCATTCCCTGTGGTGCGAGTTGGATCCCGCGCGCCAGATCGAAGCCGCCAGCATGACCATGTGCGTGAATACCTGGAACAAGGCCGTGCGGCTGACCACCAAGGGGCTCTCCTGGCGACGGCCGGTGGACTTCGCTCGTGGCAACCGCAGCGGCACCGTCGAGTTCGCCCTGTATTGCGCCCCTGCCAACACGCTGCTGCCGCCGGACGACGCCAACAAGTGCTGCAGCGGCCAGACGCGCGACCTCAGCGCGCCGGAGAGAGCC
The DNA here is from genome assembly GCA_015075545.1 of Ideonella sp. GTDB lineage: Bacteria > Pseudomonadota > Gammaproteobacteria > Burkholderiales > Burkholderiaceae_C > JAEUPI01. The sequence goes on from JABTUC010000002.1 coordinate 140,048, forward strand.
TACGCGGACTCCATCTTCGAGACGCTGCGGGCATGCCGGTAGTCAGCATCGACTCGCGACATTCTGGCCATCCCATTCGTCGGGGCCGTGCAGGACGGCCTCATCATCGTGAAGGAGGTATTTCGATGAACAACACCTCGCACTCGCTTCTTGCCACGCCCTTCGTCGTCATGGCGCTGTGGGCCGTGCCGAATCAGTTGCCGGCTGCCGAAGGGTCAACCTCCGGCGGCGCCTCGACGTGCATGGTCACCGTCATCACGACCAACGAGGACGGCAGCACGGACAACTCCGTTCGGCCCTTCCAGGCGCGATGCCGAAATGGCCAGAGCAACGGCGACATCGAGTACTACAACCCCTACACCGACACCTACGAGACGGGGTCGACTCCGCGAATCGAACCCCTCGTGATTCCGCGCGGGTCGTCGAGCGGTTCGCGCAGCGGCACAGGCACGTCGCAAGGCGGCACCCGGGGCACGACGGGAAGCACCACGGGCTCGTCGACGTCGCGGCGCGGGGCCGGCAGTTCCGGCGCGCCGTGCACGTCGTCGGCCACGTCGTCGAAGGCCGTCAAGACCACCCGCAGCACAAGATCCGGGCGGCCTTGCACGTCGACTCCCCAATAGTGACGCAGAGGTAGTGGTCCGACGTCGGTCGCAGTCGGCGAGACGCTGCGGGGGTGCTTGTCGGCAGAAGCCGCCGGGTCGCGAGTTGCGGCTGCTGGCGTCAGCCGCCTTGTGTCGAGACGAGCGGCTGATCGGACAGCAGACGATCCATCACCGCGTCCAGCGAGATGGGTCGATGCTCGACCTGAGCGCAATGCGTCACCGTCGGATCCGCGAGGTCGCTGATCGATCGCTGCGCTTGATCGCGTGAGGCGGCGTCCGCCTGCGGGTGCAGACTCACCATGCGCCAGACGCGTGCCGCCTCGACTGGATGTCCGACATGGAGCAGCCAGTCGCCGAATCGGACCGCCACGTCGAGTGCATGCTTGACGAGATCACGCTCGCGCGCGATGCGCCCGGCGGTGCGCAGCCGCTGGAGCGCCGCGGCGGAGTCGCCCCGCCGTAATGCCAAGCGCGCCAACTCCACTGCAGCGCCGATCTCGACGAAGACGCTTCCGATGCCGCGGTTGCTGTCGATCGAGCGCTGAAGATGCCGTTCGGCGTCATCGAGCTGCCCCAGTTCGAGCAGCGCTTGGCCGAGAGTGCCGGCATGGATGGGTACGAAGAATTCGATGCGATGGCGTTCGCTCAGGCGCAAGCCTTCTTCGCTGCAATCCCGTGCCGACGACCAGTCGCGGCGAGCCAGATGCAGGCCTGCCAGGCACCCGAGGGTGCGGACCACGGAGGTGTGCCGGCCGCGTACTCGCTCCATGGACAGGGCCTGCCCGTAGTGGCCGATCGCCTCGTCGTAGCGACCTTCCAGCTTTGCGACGATACCGAGGTTGTTGAGCGCATTGGCGATTTCGTCGATCGCGCCTGCGGCGCGGCCGATGGCCAGCGCGCGCTCGAAGCACGGCTTGGCGTCGCTGCCGCGGCCCTGCGCGCAGTAGCATCCCCCGGCGATGTTCAGGCAACCGTACAACGCGCGTCGGTTGCCGGATTGCTCGGCCATCTCCGCACCAGCCAGTGCGATCGCGAAGCCACTCTGATGCTCGCCCAGCAGATAGTGCAACTGCGATAGCGCGGCACGAACGTCGGCCCCCAGCGACTGTCGGTCATGCCCTGGAGGACCGGCATCGAGCGCGGACTGGAAGTGGCCAATCCCCTCGCCCTTGCGGCCCCGCACCTCGAAGTACCTTCGCCATGGCTCGGTCGATCGGGCCAGCGCCTCCGTGGACCCATGCACCACAGCGTGATGCCATGCTGCTCGGTAGTTGGCGTAGTCCGACTCGATGCTTTCGGCGAGCAGCCGAGGGTCGGTGCCGGCGCGGGCTGGCAGTTCCGCGAGGTACTGCGCATAGTGCGCCGCGTGCCGCTGCGCGAGCTCGTCGGCACGCGCGCCGTCGCCGGCCAGCCGCTGCGCGGCGAACGCCGCCACCAGCGGGTGCAGCCCGAAGCGCCCGGCCTCGTCGACCGCCAGCAGGCTCTTGTCGACCAGCGACGACAGCAGCGGCAGCGCCACCTGCGCCACCGCCAGCGCCGCCGCGCGCGTGAAGCCGCCCTGGAACACCGCGAGCGCGGCCAGCGCCTCGCGCTCGCGCGGCGCCAGCAGGCTCCACGAGCGCTCGAGCACGGGCGCGCGCTGTCGTGCTGCCGGGCCGCGCCGGCGCTGCAGCGGCGGCGGGTCGCGCTCGAGCAGGTCGATCGAGCGGCGCAGGTCCTGCGCGATCTCCTCGGGCGGCAGCAGCCGCACCCAGCCGGCGGCCAGCTCGATGGCCAGCGGCAGCCCGCCGACGGCTTGACGATGTCGATTACCGCGCCCAGGTGCCGCGCCAGCGAGAAGCTGCGCTGCGCTGCTGACGCACGCTGCTCGAACAGCCGCACGGCGTCGAACGCGCTGGCGGCGTCGAGGTCGCGGCTGTCCCTCGTCGGCACCGCCAGGCCCGCCAGCGGCAGCAGGTGTTCGCCGGCGTGGCCCAGTCGCACGCGCGAGGTGGTGAGCAGCCGCAGCGCCGGCGCGGCGGCCAGCAGCCGCTCGATCAGCCCGGGCAACTGCGGCCAGGTGCTCGGCGTTGTCGAGCACGCACAGCACGCGCTGCGCGCCGAGCTGGCGGCCGATCTGTGCCACCGGGTCGCGCGCGTCGTCGATCGGCACGCCGAGTTGATCGGCGATGCGCGCCAGCACCGCGCCGGGCTGGCTGAGGTCTTGCAGCTCGACCCAGGCGCGCCGCTGGGAAGGCCTCGGCGCGCCGCCTGCAGCGCGCGCCGCGCCAGGGTGCTCTTGCCGACGCCGCCCGGGCCGACGAGGGTGATGCGCGCGCGCCGTCGCCTTCGAGCAGCCGCTTCCAGCTCGGCCAGCTCGCTGCGCCGGCCGACGAACGCCCAGCGGCTTCGCTGGCCGGCGCGCGCGCTCGGCGCGACGCGACCGCCGCCGACGGGGCCTCGCGCTCGAGCAGGTCGCGCAGGCGGTGCGGGGCTCGACGCCCAGGGCTTCGGCCAGGGCCTGCGCGTGCTCGCGGTAGAGCTGCCAGGCGCGCGCGGGGTGGCCCAGCTCGATGTGCGCGCGCAGTTGCGCTTCGAGCGCGTCTTCGTCGAGCGGGTCGACGCTGCGCAGGTGGCGCGCCAGCTCGATGCGCTGGTCGGCCGCCGCGCCGGCCAGTGCCTGCAGCGCGGCCTGGCGCCAGCGTGCGTCGAAGCGCTGGCGCTCGGCGGCCAGCCACTCGGCAAACGCAGGGTTGGCGTCGTCGTCGAGCCCTTCGAGCAGCGCGCCGCGGCGCAGCGCGACGGCCTGCGCGGGCTGCCCGGCATCGAGCTGCTGCTCGAAGGCGCGCAGGTCGGTGGCCACCTCCCAGCACAGGGCGTGGTCGCTGGCCTGCAGATCGCCGGCAAGATCGCGTGCCTTGAACACCACGTGGCGCAGGTTGCGCCGCGCCTCGGTGTTGCTGCGCTCGGGCCACAGCAGCGCGGCCAGGCGGTCGCGCGACACCCACTGCCCTGCTTGCACCGCCAGCAGCGCCAGCAGTTGAAAGCGCCGCTCCGGCGCGAAGGCCACCGGCACCGCCGCGCCGACGAACTCGGGCCGCCCCAGCAGCAAGAGCCGCGGCACGATGGCAACAAACCCCCGTGGTCCGGACGTCATCGCGCGCGCGGGCCACCTCGCCGACGATTCGGCATACCGAACCCCCCGTCGAACATGATGTCGTCGGGCTTGCGCGGTGCTTTGAGCACCGTCAAACCGCTCTCCGCCCGGCGCCCGGCGATCAGGGGGCTGCCTACAATGCGGCGCCTCCGGGTATGGCACTCGACCCTGTGATGGCCGCGGCGTCTCTTCCCACCTCATGCGACGTGCTCGTCGTCGGCGCCGGCCCTGCGGGCAGCGCCTGCGCGCAGCTTCTGGCGCGTGCGGGCATGCACACCGTGTTGGTCGACGCACAGGCGTTCCCGCGCGACAAGGTGTGCGGCGACGGCCTGATCCCCGATGCCCATGCGGCGCTGCAGCGGCTGGGCGTGTACGACGAGGTGATGGCGCAGGCGCAGCGTGTGCGGCACGTGGCGTGCATCGGGCCACGCGGCGGCCGCATCGACGTGCCGGGCCGGCTCGCGGTGCTGCCGCGCCGGCGGCTCGACGACATCGTGTGCCGCGCCGCGCAACGCGCGGGCGCGGCGTTTCATGCGCCGGCGCGCTTCGAGGCGCCGCTCGCCGAGGGCGAGCGCGTGGTGGGCGCGCGGCTGCGTGTGGGCGATGCCAGCCGCGAACTGCGCGCGCAGCAGGTGGTGCTGGCCACCGGCGCGGTGCCGCAGGCGCTGATCGCTGCCGGCGTGTGCGAGCGGCGCACGCCCAGCGCGGTGGCGCTGCGCGGCTACGTGAACAACCCGGCGATGCACGGACGAATCACCGAACTGGAGGTGGTGTGGCACAAGCGCCTGCGCACGGGCTACGGCTGGATCTTCCCGTGCGGCGACGGCGTCTTCAACATCGGTGTCGGCCTGATCCACAGCCATGCCAGGCAGACCGACGGCCGGCAAACGATGCAAGACGTCAACCTGCGACAGATGTTCGCCACGTTCTGCGAGGTCTACGCCCCGGCGCGCGAGCTGATGCGCGGCGGCACGATGCAAGGCGACCTGAAGGGCGCGCCGCTGCGCTGCTCGCTCGACGGCGCGACGCTGGCGCGGCCTGGCCTGATGGTCACCGGCGAGGCCGCCGGCAGCACTTACGCCTTCACCGGCGAGGGCATCGGCAAGGCGATGGAGACCGGCATGCTCGCCGCGCGCGCGCTGATCGACGCGCGCGGCGCAGCGGCCAGCGGCACTGCCGTCGATGGCCCGCTGCTCGACGCCGCGCATGCGCCCTACCGCGCGGCGATCGCCGCGCTGAAGCCGCGCTTCGAGCTGTACGAGCGCGCCAACCGCGTCAACCGGCACCCGTGGCTGGCCGACTTGCTGATCTGGCGTGCGCAGCGCAGCGCGCGAATCCTGCGCCGCATGGAAGGCGTGCTCGAGGAGACCGGTAACCCGGGCAACCTGGTGAGCGTGCGCGGCATCGCGCGGCTGTTCCTGCCGATCCGCTGACGCCCACGGCCGCGCGCCGGCGCCGTCCGCTGCCTCAGCGCACCCCGGCTGAGGGGGTGAGCGGGTTTGCACGAAGGTCGGGCGCGTCAGGGCCCGGCTAGCGCTCTGCCACACTGCGGCGCATTGCTGCCGCACGACGTGCCGCCATGAGCGACCTGCCGGTTCCCCGCTTCGACACCTTCTACCGCCACGCCGAGCTGACGCGGCTGCTGCACGACTATGCCGACGCACGGCCCGAGCTGGTGCGCGTGGTGTCGATCGGCAAGAGCTACGAGGGGCGCGACATCTGGCTGGTGGTGCTGACGCGCACCGCCACCGGCGTCGACACCGACAAGCCGGCGTTCTGGTGCGACGGCAACATCCACGCCGGCGAGGTGACGGCCAGCACCGCCTGCCTGTACTGGCTGCACCATCTGCTGCTGGGTTATGGCCGCGGCGATGTGCAGGCGGTGCAGTTGCTCGACACGCGCGTGGTCTACCTGTGCCCACGGCTGAACCCCGACGGCGCCGAGCTGGCGCTGGCCGATCGGCCGCGCTTCATCCGCTCGTCGACGCGGCCGTACCCGTTCGACGAGCCGACCATCGACGGCCTGACGATGGAAGACGTCGACGGCGACGGCCGCGTGCTGTTCATGCGCATCGCCGACCCGCACGGCGCGTGGAAGAGCCACCCGCAGGAGCCGCGGCTGATGATCCCGCGCGAGCCCGGCGAGTTCGGTGGCCGCTACTGGCGCGTGATGCCCGAGGGCACGCTGACGCACTTCGACGGCCTGCAGGTCAAGGTCAACCCCGACCGCGAGGGGCTCGACCTCAACCGCAACTTTCCGTCGTACTGGCGGCAGGAGTTCGAGCAGGCGGGCGCCGGGCCCTATCCGACCAGCGAGCCCGAGGTGCGCGCGATGGTCGACTTCATCGCTCGGCACCCCAACATCGGCGCGGGCGTCAGCTTCCACACGCACTCGGGCGTGATCCTGCGGCCGATGGGCACGCAGTCCGACGACGACATGACGCCCGAGGATCTGTGGATCTACAAGCGGCTGTCGGCGCTGGGCGAAAAGCTCACCGGCTACCCGACGGCCAGCATCTACGAAGACTTCCGCTACCACCCGAAGGAGATCATCACCGGCACGCAGGACTGGCTCTACGAGCACCTGGGGTCGCTGTTCTGGACGGTGGAGATCTGGGCGCCCAACAAGGAAGCCGGCATCACCGACTACGACTGGATCCACTGGTACCGCGAGCATCCGCCCGAAGACGACCTCAAGCTGCTGCGCTGGAGCGACGCGCACTGCAACGGCCGCGCGCACGTCGACTGGTATCCGTTTCAGCATCCGCAGCTCGGCGCGGTCGAGCTCGGCGGCTGGGACCGTCTGAACTACTGGCGCAACCCGCCGCCGCACCTGCGCGAGCGCGAAGTGGCGCGATTCCCGCAGTGGCTGCTGCAGCTGGCGCTGAGCCTGCCCAGGCTCGAAGTGCTGCGCACCGAGGTGCGCGCGCTCGGCCCCGACACCTGGCGCGTGCGTTTCGCGGTGGCCAACGCCGGCTACCTGCCGGCCTACGTCAGCGCGCGCGCGCTCGAGCGCAAGGTGGCGCGCGGCGTGGTGTTCGAACTGACGCTGCCCGACGGCTGCGAGCTGATCGGCGGCAAGCCGCGCATCGTCGGGCCGCAGCTCGCGGGCCACGCGACCAAGAGTTCGCTGCAGGCGTTTCTGCCCAACCGCGACATCACCGCCGACCGTGCGGTGGCCGAGTGGGTGGTGCGCGCACCGCGCGGCGCGCGACTGGCCATGAGCGCGCGCGCCGACCGCGCCGGCGCGGTGCACACTGAGGTCGAGCTGGACTGATCGCCCCGGCGGCGGCCTGACGGCCGCAGAGTCACGGCCGTGTCGGTTGCCGCGGTGGACTCGACAAGCGCTTGCCGCCACGCAGGTGCCGGCGCTCGCCGCGTGCGACGCCTTGCAACGCTTGCCGCGCACGAACGCCGGTGCGCGGGCGACAATGCCGCCCCCACCTCGTGCCGCCCGCGATGAACCTGACGATCAACGAGCGCAGCGTCGCGATCGACGATTCGCAGATCGACCCGAGCATGCCGCTGCTGTGGCTGCTGCGCGACGTGCTGCAGATGACCGGCACCAAGTACGGCTGCGGCGTCGCCGCCTGCGGCGCCTGCACGGTGCACGTCGATGGCGCTGCGGTGCGCTCGTGCGTGACACCGTTGTCGTCGCTGCAGGGCAAGAGCGTGCGCACGATCGAGGGCCTGGCCGGCGCGGGCGGCCCGCATCCGCTGCAGCAGGCGTGGATCGAACACCAGGTGCCGCAGTGCGGCTACTGCCAGAGCGGCATGCTGATGGCCGCGGCGGCGCTGCTGGAGACGAACCGCGACCCCGGCGATGCCGACATCGACGCGGCGATCACCAACCTGTGCCGTTGCGGCAGCGTGCCGCGCGTGCGCGTGGCGGTCAAGGCGGCGGCGCGCCAGCTCGCGCGGCGGCGCGCCGCGGCGAATCGATGAAGCGGCGCAGCCTGCTGCTGTCGGGCGCTGCGGTCGGCGGCGCGCTGCTGGTGGGTTGGAGCGTGCTGCCGCCGCGCAGCCGGCTCGGCCAGGCCGCGCTGTGGCCGCCGGCGGCCGGTGAGGTGGCGCTCAACGGCTGGATCAAGCTCACTCTCGACGGCACCGTGGTGCTGGCGTTGAACCGCAGCGAGATGGGGCAGGGCGTGCACACCGCGCTGTCGATGCTGGCGGCCGAGGAGCTCGACGTGCCGCTGGCGCGCGTGCGGCTGCAGCAGGCCGGCTACGACGCCATCTTCGGCAGCGCCGAGAGATTCGTCGGTTTCCTGCCGTTCGGCGCCGACGACCGCGAGCCGGGCCAGGAGTCGCTCGCCTTTCGCGGCGCACGCTGGGTCACGCTCAAGCTGGCGCGCGAGCTGGGCATCAGCATCACCGGCGGCTCGGCCAGCGTGGCCGACGCCTGGGGCCCGCTGCGCGCGGCGGCGGCCACCGCGCGCGCGCGGCTGCTCGGTGTGGCGTCGCTGCGCTGGAAGCTGCCGGTGGCCGAACTCGAGGTGCGCGACGGCGTCGTCAGCCACCCGTCGGGGCCGCGCGCGCACTACGGCGAACTGCTCGAGCAGGCCGCGCTGTCGCCGCCGGGCGACGTGACGCTGAAGCCGGCCGCGGCCTGGCGCGTGATCGGCCACCCGGCGCGCCGCGTCGATCTGGTCGACAAGTGCAACGGGCGCGCGGTATTCGGGCTCGACGTGCGGTTGCCGGGGCTACTGTTCGCCGACGTGCTGCACGCGCCGATGCTCGGCGGCTCGCCGGCCACCGTCGATGTCGACGCCGCGCTCGCGCTGCCCGGCGTCGAGCGCGTCGTGCGCCTGCCGCCGCTGGGCGGCGCGGGCGCGGCGGTCGCGGTGATCGGGCGCACCACCTGGCATGCGCGCAGCGCGGCGCGCCGGTTGCGCGTGCAGTGGCGCGATCCGCCGAGTGGCCTGCTCGACTCCAAGCGCATCGAGGCCGCGCTCGAAGCCGCAGCGCGCGACGCGGCCGCGCAGCGCAAGGGCTTCGCCTTCACCGACCGCGGCGACACCGAGGCCGCGCTGGCCGGCGCGCATCGGCGCGTCGAGGCGCTGTACCGCGCGCCGTACCTCGCGCACGCGACGATGGAGCCGATGAACTGCACCGCGCGCGTGCAAGACGGTCGCGTCGAGGTGTGGGCGCCGACGCAGGTGCCCGGCCTGGCGCGCGACGCCGCGGCGCGCGTGGCCGGTGTCGCGCCCGAGGCGGTGACGCTGCACGTCACCTACCTCGGCGGCGGTTTCGGCAGGCGCCTCGAAGTGGACGCCGTCGCGCAGGCGGTGCGTGTGGCGCAGGAGACGGCGGGCCGGCCGGTGCAGCTCGCCTGGTCGCGCGAAGAGGATTTCACGCACGACTTCTACCGCCCGGCCGGCGCGGCGTTGCTGCGCGCCGGCCTCGACGCCGCCGGCGGCGTCACTGCACTGGACGTGCACAGCGCCGGCGATGCGCTCGAGCCGCGCTGGCTGGCGCGCGCGCTGCCCGCGCTGGCCGCGCCGGTCGACCTGCCGGACAAGACCACGGTCGAGGGGCTGTACGACCTGCCCTACGCGATCGCCAACCAGCGTATCGCACACGTGGCCACCAGGAGCGGCGTGCCGATCGGCAACTGGCGCTCGGTGGGCCACTCGCACAACGCGTTCTTCGAGGAGGCGTTCATCGACGAGCTGGCGCACGCGGCGCAGGTCGACGCGGTGAAGTTCCGCCTCGATCTGCTGAAGACCATGCCGCGCCACGCGGCGGTGCTGGCGCTGGCCGCGCAGAAGGCCGGCTGGGGCCGGCCGCCGCCGGCCGGCCGCGCGCGCGGCGTCTCGCTGCACGAGAGCTTCGGCACCATCGTCGCGCAGGTGGTCGAAGCGTCGCTCGGCGCCGACAGGCGGCCGCGCGTGCACCGCGTGGTGTGCGCGCTCGACTGCGGCGTGGTGGTGCACCCGCAGGGCGTGGCGCAGCAGGTGGAGTCGTCGGTGATGTTCGGCCTGGCCGCGGCGTTGTACGGGCGCATCGACATCGAAGGCGGCATCGTCAAGCAGAAGAACTTCCCCGACTACCCGCTGCTCACGCTGGCGCAGACGCCGGCGATCGAAACCCACACCGTGGCCAGCGAGCGCGCGCCCAGCGGCATGGGCGAGCCGGCACTGCCGCCGGTGGCGCCGGCGTTGGCCAACGCATTGTTCGTGCTGACCGGCAGACGCCTGCGCGAGCTGCCGCTGGCACCGTTGCTGGCCTGACGGAGCGCGCCGCCGCGCGGCAACGCAGCGCCGCTCAACCGGCTGCCGCGGTGCGCGCCTGCCGGGCGGCGTTGAGTTCGGCGCGCGTCTCCTCGGCCACGCGCCGCGCCGCCGCGGCGAACTCGTTGCCGCGGCTGGCGTAGAGCACCGCGCGGCTGCTGTTGACGATGATCGGCGCCGTGGTGCGGCCGCCGTGCGCGCGCCAGCCGGCGTGCACCGCGGCGTGCGCGTCGCCGCCCTGCGCGCCGACGCCGGGAATCAGCAGCGGCAGCGTCGGCGCGATCTCGCGCACGCGCGCGATCTCCGCCGGCGCGGTGGCGCCGACCACCAGGCCGAGCTGGCCGGTGTGGTTCCACTCGCCGTGCGCCAGCCGCGCGATGTGTTCGTACAGCAGGTCGCCGCCGGCCAGCCGCTGCGCCTGCAGGTCGGCGCCGCCGAGGTTGGAGGTGCGGCACAGCAGGATCAGGCCCTTGCCGTCGTACTTCATGTACGGCTCGATCGAGTCGAAGCCGAGCAGCGGCGACAGCGTCACCGCGTCGGCGCCGTAGCGCTCGAACGCCTCGCGCGCGTACTGCTCGGCGGTCGAGCCGATGTCGCCGCGCTTGGCGTCGAGGATCACCGGCACCCGCGGCGCCGCCTTGCGGATGTGCGCCATCAGCCGCTCGAGCTGATCCTCGGCGCGGTTGGCGGCGAAGTACGCGATCTGCGGCTTGAACGCGAGCACGAGGTCGCGCGTGGCGTCGACGATGGTGGCGCAGAAGTCGAAGATGCGCGCGGGGTCGTGCTGCCACGCGCCGGGAAACTTGGCCGGCTCGGGGTCGAGCCCGACGCACAGCAGCGAATCGTTGGCGCGCTCGGCGGCCAGCAGCTTGTCGATGAAAGCGTCGGCCATGCGGGAGCGTCAGCGCCGGGCGAGTGCCGCGGCGATGCCGGTGTAGCCCTTGGGCGTCAGCGCGTGCAGCCGCGCCTTCTCGGGCGCCGGCAGCGCCAGCGAGTCGATGAACGCGCGCATCGCGGTGGCGTCGATCGCCTTGCCGCGCGTCAGCGCCTTGAGTTGCTCGTACGGCTCGGGCAGGCCGTGGCGGCGCATCACGGTCTGCACCGCCTCGGCCAGCACCTCCCACGCGCCGTCGAGGTCGGCGTCGATCTCGGCGCGATTGACTTCGAGCTTGGTCAGGCCGCGCTGCAGCGAATCGACGCCGAGCAGCGTGTGGCCGAGCGCGACGCCCATGTTGCGCAGCACCGTGCTGTCGGTGAGGTCGCGTTGCCAGCGGCTGATCGGCAGCTTGGCCGACAGGTGCGCCAGCAGCGCGTTGGCCAGGCCGAAGTTGCCCTCGGCGTTCTCGAAGTCGATCGGGTTGACTTTGTGCGGCATGGTCGAGCTGCCGACCTCGCCGGCGGCCAGCCGCTGCGAGAAATACCCCAGGCTGATGTAACCCCAGGCGTCGCGCGACCAGTCGATCAGCACCGTGTTGGCGCGCGCCAGCGCGTCGAACAGCTCGGCCATCCAGTCGTGCGGCTCGATCTGCGTGGTGTAGGCGTTGAACGCCAGGCCGAGTTGCTGCTCGACGACGCGCCTGGCGAACGCCTCCCAGTCGAAGCCGGGCCAGGCGGCGACGTGCGCGTTGTAGTTGCCCACCGCGCCGTTCATCTTGGCCAGCGGCTGCACCGCGGCGATGCGCTGGCGCGCGCGCGCCAGCCGTGCCGCTACGTTGGCAACCTCCTTGCCGAGCGTGGTCGGGCTCGCGGTCTGGCCGTGCGTGCGGCCGACCATCGCCACGTCGGCCAGCTCGTGCGCCATCGAGGTCAGCGCCGCGTGCAGCTTGTCGAGCGCCGGCAGCAGCACCTGGTCGCGCGCGGCCACCAGCATGAGCGCGTGGCTGGTGTTGTTGATGTCCTCGCTGGTGCACGCGAAGTGCACGAACTCGCGCCATGGCTCGAGCGCGGGCTCGCCTTGCATGCGGTCTTTCAGCCAGTACTCGACCGCCTTGACGTCGTGGTTGGTGGTGCGCTCGATGTTCTTGATGGCCAGCGCGTCGTGCTCGCCGAACTGCGCCACCCACGAGCGCAGCCGCGCGCGCGCGGCGGCGGGCAGCGGAGCGAACTCGGGCATGCCGGCGTCCGACAGCGCGACGAACCACTCGACCTCGACCTGCACGCGCCGGTGCATCAGGCCGTATTCCGACAGCAGCGGGCGCAGTGCGTCGAGCTTGGCGGCATAGCGGCCGTCGAGCGGCGACAGGTTGGTCAGCGGCGAGGGCGGCATCGAGGGCTGAGTTGCCGGCAGCGGCAAACCCGACAAGCATTCTAGGTGGCGCATGAACCGTTGCCGCGGCGCAAAATGCGCCGGTGACAGCCGCCGGCGTATGCATGAATGCCGCCGATGGTTTCCAGCGCAAAAGGAGTCGCACATGAGCAAGCGGGATGTGGTGGTGCTGGGCGCGGCGCGCTCGGCGATCGGGACTTTCGCCGGTTCGCTGGCCGACATCGAGCCGGCCGAACTGGCCGGCACGGTGATGAAGGCGGCGGTCGAGCGCTCGGGCGTCGACCCCAAGGCGATCCAGTACGTGACGGTGGGCAACACCATTCCCACCGAGAGCCGCTTCGCCTACGTGGCGCGGGTGGCGTCGATCCAGGCCGGGCTGCCGATGGACTCGGTGGCGATGGCGGTCAACCGCCTGTGCTCCTCGGGCCTGCAGGGCATCGTCACCACGGCGCAGAACATCCTGCTCGGCGACGCCGACTACGGCATCGGCGGCGGCGTCGAGGTGATGAGCCGCGGCGCCTACCTGTCCACCGCGATGCGCAGCGGCGCGCGCATGGGCGACAGCAAGATGATCGACAGCATGGTGGCCACGCTGACCGACCCGTTCGGCGTCGGCCATATGGGCATCACCGCCGAGAACCTGGCGGTGAAATGGAAGATCACGCGCGAAGAGCAGGACGCGCTGGCGGTGGAGTCGCACCGCCGCGCCGCGGCGGCGATCGCCGACGGGCGCTTCGAGTCGCAGATCGTGCCGATCGTCAAGCAGACCAAGAAGGGCGAGGTGCGCTTCGAGGTCGACGAGCACGTGAAGGCCGGCACCACGATGGAGACGCTGGCCAAGCTCAAGCCCGCGTTCAAGAAGGACGGCACCGTCACCGCCGGCAATGCGTCGGGCATCAACGACGGCGCGGCGTTCTTCGTGCTCGCCGACGCGGCGGTGGCCGCCTCGCACGGGCACAAGCCGCTGGCGCGGCTGGTGTCGTACGCGGTGGCCGGCGTGCCCAACGACATCATGGGCGAGGGGCCGATCCCCGCGTCGAAGGCGGCGCTGAAGAAGGGCGGCCTGCGGCTCGACCAGATGGACGTGATCGAGAGCAACGAGGCGTTCGCCGCGCAGGCGATCGCGGTGGCGAAGGGGTTGGAGCTCGACATGAAGAAAACCAACCCCAACGGCGGCGCAATCGCGCTCGGCCACCCGATCGGCTGCTCCGGCGCGTTCCTGGCGACCAAGGCGATCTACGAGCTGCAGCGTATCGGCGGCCGCTTCGCGCTGGTGACGATGTGCATCGGCGGCGGCCAGGGCATCGCCGCGGTGTTCGAGCGGTTGTAGTCGCCGCGGCCGGGCGGCGTCAGGTGCCTTCGTGCGGCGCGGCGCCCGCCGCGCCGTCGAGCACCGCCTCGATGTCGCCCAGCAGGCTGCTGGCGCCGAGGCGAAAGCGCGCCGCCACCAGCGCCTGCGCACCGAGCGTAAGCTCGACCGCCTCGACGTAAGCGCTGGCGTCGGCCACCGTGCGGATGCCGCCGGCGGCCTTGAAGCCGACGCGCGAGCGCGCGGCGGCGTCGGTGGCGATCGCGCGCAGCATCACGTCAGCCGCCTGCGGCGTGGCGCCGACGCGTGTCTTGCCGGTGCTGGTCTTGAGGAAGTCGGCGCCTTCGGCCAGCGCCAGCCGTGCCGCGCGATCGATCGTCGCCGCGTCGCGCAGCTCGCCCGTTTCGAGAATCACCTTCAGCGTCAGGCCGGCGCTGGCGTGGCGCGCGGCGCGCAGCAGCGCCGCGCAGGCGGTGTCGTCGCCGGCGAGCAGCGCACGCCAGGGCAGCACGAGGTCGACCTCCTGTGCGCCGGCGGCCACGATGGCGTCGATGTCGCGCAGCGCGCGCGCGAGATCGGTCGAGCCGTCGGGGAAGTTGGCCACCGCGGCCACGCGCACGCTGGCAGCCGCGCGCTCGCGCGCCAAGCGGGCGAAGCGCGACCACACGCACACCGCGGCCACCGCGCCGTGGCGGCCGCTGGCGCGAGCGCACAGCGCGATCACGTCGGCCTCGGTGTCGCGTTCGCCGAGGCTCGTCAGATCGAGGCAGGCCAGCGCGATGCGCGCGGTGCCGTGCACGGTGCGGTCCATCAGCACTCCAGCCCGGCGACGATCGCTTCGAGCAGCGGCAGCGCGCCCGCCTGCGCGGCGCGAGCCGCGGCGAGCGTGTGGGCGTGACTCAGCGCCTGCGCGTCGTCGAGCCCGCAGCCCATGTTGGTGATCATCGACAGCGCCAGCACGCGCAGGCCGTGGCGCCGCGCCAGGATCGTCTCGGGCACCGTGCTCATGCCGACGGCCTGCGCGCCCAACTGCTGCAGCATGCGGATCTCGGCCGGCGTCTCGAACTGCGGGCCGAGCATCCACGCATAGACGCCCTGGTGCAACACCGCGCCGACGCGCTCGGCGGTGGCCAGCGCGCGCGTGCGCAGCACGGGGTCGTAGGCGTCGCGCAGGTCGACGAAGCGCTGGCCACCCGTTTCGCCGACCAGCGGCGATTGCTGCACCAGGTTGAGATGGTCGCTGATCAGCATCAGCTCGCCCGGGCGGATCGCCGGCTCGAGGCTGCCCGCGGCGTTGGTCTGCACCAGCACGCGCACGCCGCACGCCGCCAGCGTGGCGATGGCGCCGCGCATCGCCGAGGTGTCGCCGCTTTCGTAGGCGTGGCGGCGGCCGGCCAACACCGCGACCTCGTGCGCGCCGAGGCGGCCGAGATGCAACGTGCCGGCGTGGCCCTCGACGCCGAGCGGCGGAAACGCCGGCAACTGCGCATAGGGCAGCGTGGCACGCGGGCGCACGCGCTCGGCAAAGGGCTGCCAGCCCGATCCGAGCAGCACCGCGATGCGCGGCCGGCAGCCGGTGGCGGCGATGCGCTGCACGGTGCGCGCGACGGCGTCGTCGCTCGGCTGCGCGAGGGCAGAGTCGGAGGCAGGTCGGTTCACTGCAGCTTCGTCGAGCAACGGACCGGGCTGGAGGTACTGGGCCCCGGCAACGGCGCGTACGGTACACCCAAGCGCTTCGCGTGCGCGGGCGCCTGCGAGCCAAGCTGGTGCGCCGCCGGACAGGCACGGGCCATCGTCGCCCCCGATTGACGCGCGGCGATGCCGCCGTGCCAAATGCCGGCCGGCGGCATCGATGCCATCGTCCGATGCAGCACCACCTTCATGACCCACAAACCCGGAGAGATCTCATGCCCCTGATTCGCCGCTCGACCCTGCTGCTCGGTGCTGCCGCCGTGCTGGCCACGCTGGCCGGCCCCGCGTTCGCCCAGGCCAAGCTGAAGGTGGCCGCCATCTACACCGTGCCCGTCGAGCAGCAGTGGGTCAGCCGCATCGACAAGGCGATGAAGGCTGCGGTCGCTCGTGGCGAGGCCGAGTATGTGTTCAGCGAGAACGTGGCCAACGCCGACTACGAGCGCGTGATGCGCCAGTACGCCGAGGGCGGCTACACGCTGATCGTCGGCGAGGCGTTCGCCGTCGAGCAGGCGGCGCGCAAGGTGGCCAAGGACTACCCGAAGGTGAGCTTCCTGATGGGCAGTTCGGGCAAGCCGCAGGCGCCGAACTTCTCGGTGTTCGACAACTACATCCAGGAGCCGAGCTACCTCACCGGCATGATCGCCGGCGGCTTGAGCAAGAGCCACAAGATCGGCATGGTCGGCGGCTACCCGATCCCCGAGGTCAACCGCCTGATGAACGCCTTCATGGCGGGGGCCCGCGAGATCAACCCGAAGACCGAGTTCATGGTCACCTTCATCAATAGCTGGTTCGACCCGCCCAAGGCCAAGGAGGCTGCATTCGCGATGATCGACCGCGGTGCCGACGTGATGTACGCCGAGCGCTTCGGCGTCAGCGACGCCGCCAAGGAGCGCGGCAAGCTGGCGATCGGCAACGTGATCAACACGCAGGACAAGTACCCCGACACCGTGGTCGCCTCGGCGCTGTGGAACATGGAGCCGACGATCGACGCCGCGATCAAGGCGGTGAAGGCCGGCAAGTTCAAGGCCGAGGACTACGCCCACTACTCGCAGATGAAGGTCAAGGGCAGCGAACTGGCGCCGCTGGGCACTTTCGAGGGCAAGGTGCCGGCCGATCTGATGGCCAAGGTCAAGGCCAGGCAGAAGGCGATCCTCGACGGCACGTTCAAGGTGAAGGTCGATGACGGACAGCCGAAGGGCACCGCCAAGTGACGGTTTCTCGGCCGCCGCGCCCGCCCGCGCCGCGGGGCGGTCTGCTGCGGCGCCGAAGGTGCCTGGGCCGGGCGCCGGGTGCTGCCGGGTGACGATTCGGGTCGTCGAGGGCCGTTGAGATGGCGCGCGTCGGCGCGCCGCTCGCGGGTGCGGCGGACTCCACGCCGCTGCTGCGGCTGGCCGGCATCAGCAAGCGCTTCGGCGCGGTGCTCGCCAACGACGCCATCTCGCTCGAGCTGCGCGCCGGCGAGGTGCTGGCGCTGCTCGGCGAGAACGGCGCCGGCAAGAGCACGCTGGTGTCGATCCTGTTCGGCCACCATGTGGCCGACGCCGGCACGATCGAGGTCGACGGCCGGCCGCTGCCGCGCGGCGAGCCGAAGGCCGCGCTCGCTGCCGGCATCGGCATGGTGCACCAGCACTTCACGCTGGCCGACAACCTGAGCGTGCTCGACAACGTGATGCTCGGCACCGAGCCGCTGTGGCGGTGGCGGTCGCGCCGCGGCGAGGCGCGCGTGCGGCTGCTGCAGATCGCGCAGCGCTTCGGGCTGCAGGTCGAGCCCGAGGCGCGCGTCGGCGACCTCTCGGTCGGCGAGCGCCAGCGCGTCGAGATCCTGAAAGCGCTGGTGCGCGGCGCTCGCGTGATGATCCTCGACGAGCCGACTGCGGTGCTGACGCCGCAGGAGTCGGCATCGCTGTTCGCCACGCTGCAGCAACTGGTGGCCGGCGGCATGGCGATCGTCTTCATCAGCCACAAGCTCGACGAAGTGCTCGCGGTGGCCGACCGCGTGATCGTGCTGCGCGCCGGCCGCGTGGTGGCGCAGATGCGCACCGCGGGGGCCGACAAGGCGAGCCTCGCCGAGGCGATGGTCGGCCGCGCGGTGACGCCGGTGGCGCGCGAGGCTGCCGCAGGCGACGCGTTGCGGCCGCTGGCGTGCGTGCTGCGCGAAGCCAGCGTGCGCAGTGGCGGGCGCACGCTGCTCGACCGCGTCGACCTCGAGGTGCGCGCGGGCGAAGTGGTGGCCGTGGCCGGTGTGGCCGGCAACGGGCAGCAGGCGCTGGCCGAGGTGCTGTCGGGCGTGCGCGCGCTCGACGGCGGCACGCTCGAGGTCACCGGCCGCGCGCTGCCGCCGCGGCCGCGCGTCTGGGTCGAGGCCGGTGTCGCGCGCATTCCGCAGGACCGCCAGGGCGTCGGTGCGATCGGCGACCTCGCGATCTGGGAGAACGCGCTGCTCGAGCGCTACGCGGGCCACCGCTTCGCGCGCTTTAGCGTGCTGCGCCGTGAGCGGGCGATCGAGCATGCGCGGCGCGTCGTCGAGCGCTTCGACGTGCGCGGCGGCGCGCTGGAGTCGCGCGCGGCAGCGCTGTCGGGCGGCAACCTGCAGAAGCTGATCATCGGCCGCGCCCTGACCAGCCCACGCTACCGCGACGTCGCGCCGGTGCTGATCGTGGCGCACCAGCCGACCTGGGGGCTCGATGTCGGCGCCGTCGCCGAGGTGCACCGCAGCCTGCTGCAGGCCTGCCAGGCTGGCGCCGCGCTGCTGCTGATCAGCGAAGACCTCGACGAGATCCTGGCGCTGGCCGACCGCATCGCGGTGATCACCCGCGGGCGGCTGACGCCGGCGCGGCCGCGCGCGCAGTGGACGCTGGCGTCGCTCGGCCTGGCGATGGGCGCGGCCGCGCCCGAGGCGGTGCACTGATGCGGCTCGAGCCGCGCGCGCAGACGCCGCTGTGGCTGTGGCTGGCTGCGCCGCTGGCGGCGCTGGCGTTCACGCTGGCGGTCACCTCGCTGCTGGTGGCCTGGGCCGGCGCGCCGGTGGGCCGCGCCTATGGGTTGTTGCTGGCCGGCGGCTTCGGCTCGCGCTTCGCGTGGACCGAGACACTGACGCGCGCCACGCCGCTGATCCTCACCGGCCTGTCGGTGGCGGTGGCGTTTCGCGCGCGCCTCTACAACATCGGCGCCGAGGGCCAGCTGTACCTGGGCGCGCTGGCGGCGGTGGCGGTGGGCGGCCTGCACGGCGGTACCGGCTGGGCGATGCCGAGTTCGCTGCTGTTTCCGCTGATGATTGCCGCTGCCGCCCTGGCCGGCGCGCTGCTGCTGCTGGTGCCGGCGTGGCTGAAGGTGCGCTTCGGCGTCGACGAGGTGGTGACGACGCTGCTGCTGAACTTCATCGTGCTGCTGCTGGTCTCGGCGATGCTCGACGGCCCGATGAAGGACCCGTCGGCGCTCGGCTGGCCGCAGAGCGTGGCGATCGCCGACCCGCTGCAACTGTCCAAGCTGATCCCGCGCAGCCGCGTGCACAGCGGCCTGCTCGCCGCGCTCGCGCTGGCGGTGGCGCTGGCGCTGATGCTGCGCCACACCACGCTCGGCTTCGAGATCCGCGCGCTCGGCGCCAACGCGCGCGCGGCGGCGTTCGCCGGCATGCCGGTGCGCGCGGTGATGTGGAAGGTGGCGCTGCTGTCGGGCGCGCTCGCCGGCCTGGCCGGCGCGGTCGAGGTGGCCGGCCGCGCGGGTTACGTGACGCTCGACATGTCGCCCGGCTACGGCTACTCGGGCATCGTGGTGGCGATGCTGGCGGCGCTGCATCCGATCGGCGTGGTGGCGGCGGCGGTGTTCGTCGCCGGGGTGCTGGTGGGCGCCGACAGCATGAGCCGCGCCGTCGGCGTGCCGACCTACATCGCCGACGTCATCACCGCCGTGGCACTGGTGGCGGTGCTGGTGGCCGCACTCGGCGTGCGCTGGCGCGTGCGCTGGCGCTGAAGGCCTGCGGCCGATGAGCGAGACCCTCGACCTCCTGCTCGCTGCACCCTTCTGGGTGGCGGTGCTGCGCATCGCCACCCCGCTGGTCCTCGGCACGCTGGGGGTGCTGCTGTGCGAGCGCGCCGGCGTGTTGAACCTCGGCATCGAAGGCATCATGGTGGCCGGCGCTTTCGCCGGCTGGGTCACCGTCTACCACGGCGGCGGGCTGTGGACGGGCGTCGCGGTGGCCGCGCTCACCGGCATGGCGTTCGGCGCGCTGCACGCCGGCCTGACGGTGGCGCTCGGCCTCAGCCAGCACGTGTCGGGGCTCGGCATCACGCTGCTGGCCACCAGCTTGGCGAGTTATGCCTACCGCGTCGGCTTCCCCAGGGTCGACAGCCCGCCGACGATCCGGCCGTTCGCCGAGATGAGCTGGCTGCCGCTGCCGGTGCTGAACCAGCAGACGCCGCTGACGCTGCTGGCGCTGCTGGCGGTGCCGGTGCTGGCGTGGCTGCTGTACCGCACGCCGCTCGGGCTGGCGCTGCGCATGGTCGGCGAGAACCCCGAGGCGGTCGAAGGTCAGGGCATCAGCGTGCTGCGGCTGCGCACGGGGGCGGTGATGGCGGGCTCGGCGCTGATGGGCGTGGCCGGCGCGTTCCTCACGCTGGCGGCGTTCAACGCCTTCTACTTCAACATGGTCAACGGCCGCGGCTGGGTCTGCGTGGCGCTGGTGGTGTTCGCCTCGTGGCGGCCGGGCAAGGCGCTGCTCGGCGCACTGCTGTTCGGGTTCTTCGACGCGCTGCAGCTGCGCCTGCAGCAGGCCGGCGGCGGTGCGTTCGGCCTCGACATCGCGTACCAGTTCTACCTGATGCTGCCGTACGTGATGGCGATCGTCGCGCTGGTGCTGGTGGCGCGGCGTGCGGCGTACCCGCAGGCGCTGATGAAGCCGTACAGGAGCGGTGAACGCTGACCGCGTGTGGCCAAGCGCGCCGGGCGTATGCTGCGCGCTCCGCTGTCCGCAGCAGACCCTGGCTGAAGGGCAACCATGGCCGAAGCACCGCGTCACATCCGCCTCACCTCGCATCCGGGTCAGGGGCCCAGCGGGGCGCCGGCGATCCACTGGGGCGCGGCCGACGCGCTGGAGCGCGGCCCGATCGTCGGCACCACCAGCAACCGCAGCCAGCGCAACGTGATCGGCGCGCACAGTGGCAGCTACGGCGTCTACCGTGCGCTCGCGGTGGCCGCGGGCAACCTCACCAAGGGCCACCGCGCCGACCTCACCAACACCGCGCCGACCGACCCGTTCGGGCCTTATGAGCAATGGGGCGACGCCGAGAAGATCGTCTCGATCGACCCCTGGGGCGCGTCGGTGCAGAGCGCGTTCGCCGACTACATCGCGCAGGGCTACGACGTGCGGCCGACGATCGCGGTGACCAAGGCGCACATCCACCTGCCCGAGATCAAGCAGGCGATCGCCTTCCAGCGCCTTGCGGTCGACGGCAAGTTGCTGCTCGACGACGCGTCGGCCGCAGTGACCAAGATCGCGGTCGAGCCGGTGTGGTGGCTGCCGGGCGTGGCGCGGCGCTTCGACGTCAGCGAGGCCGACCTGCGGCGCGCGCTGTTCGAGGAGACCGGCGGCATGTTTCCCGAGCTGGTGACGCGCAGCGACCTCGAGGTGTTCCTGCCGCCGATCGGCGGCCAGACGCTGTACGTGTTCGGCGACGTGCGCGACCTCGCCAACCCGGCAATCACGCTGACCGCGCGCGTGCACGACGAGTGCAACGGCTCGGACGTGTTCGGCTCCGACATCTGCACCTGCCGGCCGTACCTCACGCACGCCATCGAAGAGTGCATCCAGGGCGCGCAGCGCGGCGGCGTGGGGCTGATCGCCTACAGCCGCAAGGAGGGGCGCGCGCTCGGCGAGGTGACCAAGTTCCTGGTCTACAACGCGCGCAAGCGGCAGGAGGGCGGCGACCGCGCCGACAAGTATTTCTTGCGCACCGAGTGCGTGGCCGGCGTGCAGGACATGCGCTTCCAGGAGTTGATGCCCGACGTGCTGCACTGGCTCGGCATCCGCCGCATCCACCGCCTGGTCAGCATGAGCAACGACAAGTACGACGCCATCACCGGCAGCGGCATCGAGGTCGGCGAGCGCGTCAAGATCCCCGACGCGCTGGTGCCCGCCGACGCGCGGGTCGAGATCGAGGCCAAGATCGCCGCCGGCTACTTCACCGACGGCGCGGTGCCCGACGAAACGCAGCTCGCGACCGTGAAGGGACGGAGCCTCGAATGAGCGAACCCGGGTCACCGGGTTCGCCGCCGGCCGACAGCGGTGCGCGGGCTCGGGGCGGCCAAACCACCCTTGGCATGGTGCCGAACCTGGTGCACACGACCGCCGACGATGCGGCCATGCACGAGGCGGTGCGCCGCCTGCGCACGCCCGCTGCGATCCGCGAGCGCTGCGCGGCCATCACCGACGCGGTGGCGTGCGGCGAATCGGCGCACTTCACGCTGCAGCGTGCGCGCCTCGACGACGTGGCCGGACGCGTGGCGACGCTGACGCGCTCGCGCTTTCCGGCGTTGCAGGTGCCGTTCCACAGCCGCTGGCGACACTTCGACGCCGGCGGCATCGATCGCAAGGCCGAGCTCGACGCACGGCTCGCCGGCCGCAGTGCGGCGGCGGTGGCGCGTGCGCGCATCGACCTGGCTCTGATCAGCGTGCTGCTCGATGCAGGCGCCGGCAGCCACTGGCGCTACGTCGAACGCGAGAGCGGCCGCACGTTCGCGCGCTCCGAGGGCCTGGCGGTGGCGAGCCTGCATGCCTTCATGGCCGGGCGCTTCTCGTCGGAGCCGGGCGACCCGCTGCGCGTCGACGCCAAGGCGCTGGCGGCGCTCGATGCGCGCGCACTGGCCGAAGCGTTCCAGGTCAGCGTCGACAACCCGCTGAGCGGGCTCGAAGGTCGCGTCGAGTTGCTGCACCGCCTGGCCGCCGCGTTGCGCGCGCAGCCCGAGACCTTCACCGCGCTCGGGCAGCCGGGGCACCTGTTCGACGCGCTGACCCACCACCGCCACGCGCCGCAGATCCAGCATCACCGTCCGCGCCCCGCTGCCCAGAGCCGCCAGGTGAGCGCGGCGCGAGTGCTCGGCGCATTGCTCGACGCCTTCAGCGGCATCTGGCCGAGCGGGCAGTCGCTGCACGGCGTGCCGCTGGGCGACGCCTGGCCGCACCCGGCTGCCGGCGGCGACGGGCTCGACGCTGGCTGGGTGCCGTTTCACAAGCTGTCGCAGTGGCTCGCCTACTCGCTGCTCGAGCCGTTCGAGTGGGCCGGGGTGAAGGTGCACGATGTCGGCGCGCTGACCGGGTTGCCCGAGTATCGCAACGGCGGCCTGCTGCTCGATGCCGGTGTGATCGTGCCGCGCGACGCCGCCTTCGCGCAGCACGCGGTACGCCCGGGCGACACCTGGACGATCGAGTGGCGCGCGCTGACGGTGACGCTGCTCGACGAGCTGGCCCCGCGCGTGCGCCGGCAGCTGGGGGTCGACGAGGCCGCGTTCCCGCTAGCGTGCCTGCTCGAGGGCGGCACCTGGGCCGCCGGCCGGGCGATCGCCGGCGAGCGGCGCGAAGGCGCGCTGCCGCCGGTGGTGGTGGTGAGCGACGGCACGGTATTCTGAGCATCGCGTTCGAGCCAATTCGAAGGAGCCTGCATTGACGACGGCCAAACCCGAAGTGCACGTGATCGCGCACCCGCTGGTGCAGCACAAGCTGACGCTGATGCGCCAGAAGGATCGTTCCACCAGCAGCTTCCGCCGCCTGCTCGGCGAGATCGGCATGCTGATGGCCTACGAGGTCACGCGCGAGATGCCGACGCAGTTGATCGAGATCGAGACCCCGCTGGCGACGATGCGCAGCCCGGTGATCGAGGGGCGCAAGACGGTGTTCGTCGCCATCCTGCGCGCCGGCACCGGCTTCCTCGACGGCATGCTCGAGGTGATCCCGGGGGCGCGCGTCGGCCATATCGGCCTGTACCGCGACCCCAAGACGCTGGTGGCGGTGGAGTACTACTTCAAGATGCCGCACGGCATGCACGAGCGCGACGCCATCGTGCTCGACCCGATGCTGGCCACCGGCAACTCGGCGGTGGCGGCGGTCGACCGGCTGAAGGAGACCAGGCCGCGGTCGATCCGCTTCGTCTGCCTGCTGGCGGCACCCGAAGGCATCGCCAACTTCCACACCCACCATCCCGAAGTGCCGATCTACACCGCGGCGATCGACGAGAAGCTCAACGATCACGGCTACATCGTGCCCGGGCTCGGCGATGCGGGCGACCGCATCTTCGGCACGAAATGACCCACCCCCGATGCGGCCTGACGGCCGCCTCCCCCTCAAGGGGGCAACACCAGCGGCCCGGCAAAGCCGGATCCGCGGTGTTCACTTGGGGGCGCGCCGCTGGAGCGGCGCGAGTCGGCGCCGCCGAGGAATGAGTGTGGTCACGCTTCTGATTAGGAATGCCACATTGCCCGACGGGCGCACCGGCATCGATCTGCTGGCGCGCGAGGGTCGCTTCATCGACGTGGCTCCGAACCTGCCAGCGCCACCGGGAGCCGAGGTGCTCGACGCGCAGGGCTGGCTGCTGTCGCCGCCGTTCGTCGATGCGCATTTCCACATGGATTCGACGCTCACGTTCGGCCAGCCGCGGGTCAACCGCAGCGGCACGCTGCTCGAAGGCATCGCGCTGTGGGGCGAACTGAAGCCGCTGCTCACCGAGGAGGCGATCGCCGAGCGTGCGCTGCGCTACTGCGACTGGGCGGTGGCCAGGGGGCTGCTGGCGATCCGCTCGCACGTCGACGTCTGCGACCCGCGGCTGCTCGCGGTGCGCGCGCTGTTGCAGGTGCGCCAGCAGGTCAGGCCGTACCTCGACCTGCAGCTGGTCGCGTTCCCGCAGGACGGCGTGCTGCGCGCGCCGGGCGCGCTCGAGAACCTGAAGCGCGCGCTCGACCTCGGGGTCGACGTGGTCGGCGGCATTCCGCACTTCGAGCGCACCGCAGCCGAAGGCGCGACGAGCGTCAGGCTGTTGTGCGAGCTGGCGGCCGAGCGCGGCCTGCGCGTCGACCTGCACTGCGACGAGACCGACGATCCGGCGTCGCGCCATGTCGAGACGCTGGCCTTCGAAGCGCAGCGGCTGGGGCTGCACGGCCGCGCTACCGGCTCGCACCTGACGTCGATGCACTCGATGGACAACGCCTACGCCGGCAAGCTGATCGCGCTGATCGCCGAGGCCGGTCTGAGCGTGGTGGCCAACCCGCTGATCAACATCACGCTGCAAGGGCGCTACGACAGCTATCCGAAGCGGCGCGGCATGACGCGCGTGCCCGAGTTGCAAGCCGCGGGGGTGCCGGTGGCGTTCGGCCACGACTGCGTGCTCGATCCGTGGTACGCGCTCGGCAGTGCCGACATGCTCGAAGTCGCGGCGATGGGGCTGCACGTCGGGCAGCTCACCTCGGCCGCACAGATGCGCGCCTGCTTCGATGCGGTGACCACCGTGCCGGCGCGCATCCTGGGCCTCGCCGGGTACGGGCTCGAGCTCGGCTGCAGCGCCGACTGCGTGCTGCTGCAGGCGCGCTCGCCGGTCGAGGCGATTCGCCTGCGCGCGCAGCGGCTGGCGGTGGTGCGGGCCGGCCGCGTCGTGGCGCGCACGGCCAGCGCCAGCGCCGCGCTCGACCTGCCCGGCCGCCCCGGTTCGGTGGACTTTACCCTCTGAGACGGTGGGCGCGCCCCAGTGGCTGCCTCGCTAGAATGATTCGACCGAGGGACGCCGCGCGCCTGCAATGAAGCTGATCGGATCGAACACCAGCCCGTACGTGCGCAAGGTGCGCATCGTGATGGCAGAGAAGAAGTTGGACTATCAGTACGTCGTCGAGGACGTCTGGGCCAACGACAACATGCTGAAGTCCAATCCGCTGGGCAAGGTGCCTTGCCTGGTGGTCGAAGGCGTCGAGGCGATCTTCGACTCGCGGGTCATCGTCGAGTACGTCGACACGTTGTCGCCGCTGAGCCGGCTGATCCCGGCCGGCGGCCGCGAGCGCGTCGAGGTGCGCACCTGGGAGGCGCTGGGCGACGGCCTGCTCGACGCGTCGATCGCGGCGCGACTCGAGGCCAACTGGGCGCCGCGCGGCGAGGCGCGTTCGCAGGCCTGGATCGACCGCAACATGAGCCGGGTGGCGGCGTCGCTCAAGGCGATGAGCCGCGGCCTCGGCGAGAAGCCGTGGTGTGCCGGGCTGCACATGAGCCTGGCCGACATCGCGGCGGGCTGCGCCCTCTTCTACCTCGACTTCCGCTTCCCGCAGATCGACTGGCGCGGCGAGTACTCCAACCTCGCCCGCCTGGGCGACAAGCTGGCGGCGCGCAAGAGCTTCATCGACACCGTGCCGGCACCGTAGCGGTGCCGGCGCGCCCCGGCGACGCGCGCCTCGCGGCCCGCCGCGGTGCTCGAAGGCAGCGGCCCTTTGGCCAGTGCAGCAGCCAACTGGCGTCGAAATCAGGCGAGTTCGAGGTTCAACGAGCCGGCGCGCACGTCCCACTGCAGCTTGCGCACGATGGCGC
Organism: Ideonella sp.; assembly: GCA_015075545.1. Classification (GTDB taxonomy): domain Bacteria; phylum Pseudomonadota; class Gammaproteobacteria; order Burkholderiales; family Burkholderiaceae_C; genus JAEUPI01. The sequence continues at coordinate 165,838 of JABTUC010000002.1, forward strand.
GCAAGCGGCGGCCGACCTCGCCGGCCGACACGCGACACGCCGTGGCCACCTGATCGAGGCGGTAGCCCGCGGCCAGTCGCATCAGCAGGTCGCGCTGCGCGGGTTCGAGCTGCAGCGGGCTCTGCTCGTCGCCGATCGACAGCGCATGGCGTCGCGGCGTGCGGGCGCGCTCGAAGTGGTCGAGCAGCGCGTGCGCCAGCGGCGTGCTGAGCGCGGTTTCGCCGCGCAGCGTCTGCTCGATGATCTGCAGCAGCACCGAGGGGTGCGCGTCGCGCACGATCAAGTTGTCGGCACCGGCGCGCAACGCCTCGACCATCAGCGCATCCTGATCGTGATCGACCACGGCCACCATCAGTGGCCGCTGCGGCAACGTGGCGAGCCACTGGATCATCGCCAGCGCGGTGCCGTCGAGCAGCCGCATGTCGCACAGCACGAGCTGCGGCTGGTGCTGCGTCAGCAGCGCACGTGCCGAGCGCGCCGCGTTGGTCACCGCGACGACTTCGTGGCAACCGGCGGCCAGCACGTCGCGCCACGCCAGGGCCTGGGCGGGTTCGCGAACGACGAGGACGATGCGGCTCATGGACAAACCCGCCACACGGGATACGACGGGTGACGAATTGTTGCGCCAAGAGCTTCACGGCGCATCCCTCCAGCACGAGGCCCGCCCCGCGAACGGGGGCTGGTCGGGTGTCAGACAGCAGGCGCGAAGCTGGTGGCCTGGGCGCGCGGCCAGTACAGCTCGAACACCGCGTGCGGCCAGGGCGCGTCGCCGCGCGCAGCCGCCAGCAACTCGCCGGGCTCGACGAAGGTCAGCAGGTTGGCCAGCAGCCGCACCTGGCGGTCGTCGCCGCGGCGCACGATATGGGTGGCGCGGATCTGGTTCGGATGCTCGAGCGCAGCCGCCTGCACCAGCTCCTTCAGCGCCTCGAGCGTGTGGCGGTGGAAGTGATAGACGCGCTCGATCTTGTCGGGCACCACCAGCGCGCGCTGGCGCAGCGGATCCTGCGTCGTGACGCCGGTCGGGCACGAACCGGTGTGGCAGCTTTGCGCCTGGAGACAACCGAGTGCGAACATGAAGCCGCGCGCCGCGTTGCACCAGTCGGCGCCCAACGCCATCAGGCGCGCGATGTCGAAGGCGCTCACCACCTTGCCCGCCGCGCCGAGGCGGATGCGTCGTCGCAGGTCGAGGCCGGTGAGCGTGTTGTGCACCAGCAGCAGGCCCTCTTGCAGCGGCGTGCCGACATGGTCGGTGAACTCCAACGGCGCCGCGCCGGTGCCGCCCTCGGCGCCGTCGACGACGATGAAGTCGGGCGCGATGCCGGTGTGCAGCATCGCCTTGCAGATCGCCAGCCACTCCCACGGGTGGCCGATGCACAGCTTGAAGCCGGTGGGTTTGCCGCCCGACAGTTCGCGCAGGCGGTCGACGAATTGCAGCATCTCTACCGGCGTGTCGAACGCGCTGTGGCGCGCCGGCGAGATGCAGTCGACGGCGACCGGCACGCCGCGCGCGGCGGCGATCTCGGCGGTCACCTTCGGCCCCGGCAGCACGCCGCCGTGGCCCGGCTTGGCGCCCTGGCTCAGCTTGAGTTCGATCATCTTCACCTGCGGGTCGCAGGCGCTGGCGGCGAAGCGCTCGGCGCTGAAGCTGCCGTCGTCGTTGCGGCAACCGAAGTAGCCAGAGCCGATCTCCCAGATCAGGTCGCCGCCGTGCGCGCGATGGTGCACGCTGATCGAACCCTCGCCGGTGTCGTGTGCGAAGCCGCCGCGCCGCGCGCCGCCGTTGAGCGCCAGGATGGCGTTGGCGCTCAGCGCGCCGAAGCTCATCGCCGAGATATTGAACACGCTGGCCGAGTACGGCTGCGCGCGGCCCTCGCCGATCAGCACACGGAAATCGTGCGAATCGATGCGCGTCGGCTGCAGCGAGTGGTTGATCCACTCGTAGCCCAGCGCATGCACGTCGAGCTGGGTGCCGAACGGTCGCTTGTCGGAGTCGCCCTTGGCGCGCTGGTACACCAGCGAGCGCTGCTGCCGCGAGAATGGGTGCTGCTCGTTGTCGCCTTCGATGAAGTACTGGCGGATCTCGGGCCGCACGTACTCGAACAGGAAGCGCAGGTGCCCGATCACCGGGTAGTTGCGCAGCACCGCGTGGCGCCGCTGCAGCGAATCGCGCAGGCCCACCACGACCAGCACCCCGAACGCCAGCGCCCCGAAGCCCCACTGACCGAACGCCACCCAGACGAACGTGCACAGCAGGAAGGCGATGCCGCAGGCAAGCCAGGTCAGGTGGCGGATCGGGAAATAGCGGTCGAGTGCGTGCAGCCAGGCGGGCATCGCCCTCTCCATCCAGAGGCACGATGCGCATCGTAGGCGAGCGCTGCGTGGGTCACGGCGGCGAATTGCGCCGCATCGCGCGGCCAGTTCCGAGGGTTGCGCGCGCTACGGCTGCGCGAGCGCTGCGGCGCGGTGCGCCAGGAAGCGCTCGAGCTTGCCCTGCGCCTGGCGCCGCACCTGGTTGCGCAGCATCGGCGACCAGCCCATCACCAGACCGGTGGAGCCCAGTGTCTGGCGCGACCAGCGCCAGAAGTCGTAGTTCTCGCTGTGGGTGGCGATCAGGCCGTCCTCGAAGGTGAATTTCGCGTTCACTACGTTGTGCACCATGCGGCCGGCGGCGCCTGAGCGGTAGCGCGCCTCCCAGCGCGCACTGCCGCGCTCGCCATTGGCCGCCTCGAGCTCGCTCGCGTCGAGGCGCCACACCGCCTGGCCGCCGTTGCGGATGGTCTGGCACACCATCTGCCACATCGCGCCGATCTGCTCGGCACCGTCGAGCACGAACAGCGGATCCTCGAACTGCGCGTGCGGCGCGTAGCAGCTTTGCATTGTGCGCGAATCGAGCGTCGCGAAGGCGGCGTAGAAGCGCTTGAGCAGGGCCAGCGGGCTCATCGACGGCGAAGGCAGAGGTGGGGAAACCCAGTATGCGCGTGCCGCTGCGGCGCAGGCGTGAACAACCGCAACCGCTGCGGCCATTGCGGCGTCGACCCCGCGAGTCGAGGGCCGGCGCGCGCGACGGCAGTGCAGCGCGGGTGCGCAATTTGCCACGCTATACTGGCGGCCACAGCGCCGATTTGTTCCGGCTTGCGGGCGCTCTAGAAATGCCGCTAAAGCGGGCTTACCCGCTTCAGCGCAGGCTCATGTCGCGCAGCGACGTGATGCCGCAGCTAAAGAAGGACTGCCCGACCGGCGTCCGCATCTGCAGCGACGCCGGTTTTCGCGTCTGGGCCCATGCATTCGATCGGCGTCGTTCATCCACAGACCCGGCACTTCGCACAGCCGCTGCCGCTGCGCAGCGGCGCGGCGATCGCCGACTACACGCTGGTCTACGAGACCTACGGCACGCTGAACGCCGATGCCAGCAACGCCGTGCTGGTGTGCCATGCGCTCAACGCCGGGCATCACGTGGCCGGGGAGTACGACAACGAACAGCGCAGTGTCGGCTGGTGGGACAACCTTGTCGGGCCGAGGAAGCCGCTGGACACCGACCGCTTCTTCGTGATCGGCGTCAACAACCTCGGATCGTGCTTCGGTTCGACGGGGCCGATGCATGTCAACCCGGCGACCGGCCGGCGCTATGGCGCCGACTTTCCGGTGGTGACCGTGGAGGACTGGGTCGATGCGCAGGCGCGGCTGATCCAGGCGCTGGGCATCGAGCGGCTCGCCGCGGTGATCGGTGGCAGCCTGGGGGGCATGCAGGCGCTGGCGTGGACGCTGCGCCACCCGCAGCGCGTTCGCCACTGCATCGCGGTGGCCAGTGCACCGAACCTGTCGGCGCAGAACATCGCGTTCAACGAGGTGGCGCGTCGTGCGATCACCACCGACCCCGACTTCCACGGCGGCCACTTCTACGAGCATGGCGTGGTGCCTGCGCGCGGGCTGCGCGTGGCGCGCATGATCGGCCACATCACGTACCTGTCCGACGACTCGATGGCGGCCAAGTTCGGCCGCGAGCTGCGCAACGGCGGCCTCGGCTACACGACGCAGGACATCGAGTTCCAGATCGAGAGCTACCTGCGCCATCAAGGCGAAAAGTTCAGCGAGTACTTCGACGCCAACACCTACTTGCTGATCACGCGCGCGCTCGACTACTTCGACCCGGCGGCGGCGCACGGCGGCGACCTGTCGGCGGCGTTCGCGCCGGCGCGCGACAACCGCTTCCTGGTCGTCAGCTTCAGCACCGACTGGCGGTTCGCGCCCGCACGCTCGCGCGAGATCGTCAAGGCGCTGGTCGACAACCGCATCGCGGTCAGCTACGCCGAGATCGACGCGCCCCACGGTCACGACGCCTTCCTGCTCGACGACCCGCGCTACCACGACACGCTGCGTGCCTACTTCGAGCGCGTGGCGGCGGAATCCGGGTCATGAGGCGAACGCTGCGGGCGCACGCGCGCGGGCCGAGCGCCGGGCCGCTCCCAGGCCGGCGCGCGATCCCCTCGGGGGCTGAGCCCGGACACGAACAGTCCGGGGGACTGTTCGTGCCTGGCGAAGTGCAGGGCCTTCCGGCCCTGCGCGGCCTGCAAGGCCGGTCGATGCACCCATCGACCGAGGAGCTCCCATGAGCGAGCGGCGCGACCTCGAGGTGATCGCCGAGCTGGTGCCGGCGGGCTCGCGCGTGCTCGACCTCGGCTGCGGCGACGGCGAACTGCTGGCGCACCTGGCCGCGCACCGCGGCTGCAGCGGCTACGGCGTCGAGATCGCCGACGCCAACATCCCGCGCTGCGTGCGCCGCGGCGTGCAGGTGATCCAGCTCAACCTCGACGAGGGCCTGGCGCTGTTCGGCGACCGCAGCTTCGACGTCGTGCTGCAGCTCGACACGCTGCAGCACCTGCGCAACACCGAGCGCATGCTGCAGGAGACGGCGCGCGTAGGCCGCATCGGCATCGTCAGCTTCCCGAACTTCGCGCACTGGCCCAACCGGCTGTCGGTGGCGCGCGGGCGCATGCCGGTGACCAAGACGCTGCCGTACCAGTGGTACGACACGCCGAACATCCGCGTCGGCACGTTCGCCGATTTCGAGGTGCTGGCGCGCCGCAACGGGCTGCGCATTCTCGATGCCTTCGGCCTGCACGACGGCGCGGCGCTGCGGCGCTGGCCGAACTTGCGCGCCAGCGTCGCGGTGTTCAAGTTCGCGCGTGGCGACGCCTGAAGTCGACCTGCCCCTTCAGGGCGGCGGCGTCGCGGCGAGCGCGTCGAACTGGCCGGCGCGCTTGTCCTTCCACGCCGCGATCGCGCGCTGGATGTCGCCGAGGTCGAAGATCGCGCTTTGCAGCAACGCCATCTGCTGCAGCGATTCGTCGGTGCCATGGTCGCGCGCATAGTTCAGCGCCAGCTTGCTGCCGGCGATCGCCAGCGGGTTCTTCTCGGCGATCTGGCGCGCGAGCTGCGTGGCGTGCACTTGCAGCGCCTGCGCGTCGGGCAACACCGCGTTGACCAGGCCGGTGGCCAGCGCGCGCGGCGCGTCGAGCCGCTCGCCGGTGTAGGCCATCTGCCGTGCGATGCCCTGCGGCACCACCTTCGGCAGGCGCTGCAGCGAGCCGACATCGGCGGCCAGGCCGATATGGATCTCCTGCACGGTGAAGAAGGCATCGGCGCTGCATACGCGAATGTCGCAGGCCAGCGCGAGGTCGAGACCGCCGCCGATGCAGCCGCCCTGCACCGCGCACAGCACGGGGAAGCGCGCTTGCTCGAGCGCGTCGAAACAGTCCATCAGCCGCCGCAGGTTGCGCTGGAATGCGAGGCGGCTGCGTGCATCGCTGGCGTCGAGCTGCGCCAGGTCGTCGAACACCTCGAGCGCCATGCCGGCGCAGAAGTGCTTGCCGGTCGAACGGATCACCAGCACGCGGGTGGTGCCGGCGTCGTCGAGCTCGCGCACCGCATCGCGCAGGCCGGTGAAGAACGCCGGCGCTATGGTGTTGAGCCGTTGCGGCTGGTTGAGCACCAGCTCGGCGACGCCGCTGCGCGGGTCGCTCGTCAGGTCGAAGTACTGGTCCATCTGCACTCCTGGTTGCCCGCAGGCTAGCGTGCCCGCGCTGCCTGCAGGGTTCGGGCAAGCCCGGGCCGGGGCCGCGATACACCCTGCCTACACTGCGTCCATGAGCTTTCCCCGCTCGCGTCACTGGCATCCTGGGGCGCCGCGGCGGCGGGCGGCCGAGCGAGCCTGACGATGCAGGCTCTGTACACGCACGACGAGATTCCACTGCACCTGCGGGAGTGGGCGGTCCGAGATCCGCGCGGGCAGGTGCTGCTGGTGCACGGCCTGGGCGAGCACGTCGGGCGCTATGCCGCCACGGCGGCGCGCCTCAACGAGGCGGGCTGGGACGTCGCCGGCTACGACCAACGTGGACATGGCGCCTCGGGTGGGCCGCGCGGCGCGATCGCGCAGCCGCACAGCCTGCTCGACGATCTGGGCGTGGTGATCGACGCGCTGCGCCGCGGGCGGCAGCATCCACCGGTGCTGCTCGGCCACAGCCTGGGCGGGCTGATCGCGGCGCGCTTCGTCGCCGAGGGGTTGGCCGAATCACCGGCAGCGTGGTGGCGGCCGGTCGATGCGCTGGTGCTGTCGTCGCCCGCGCTCGACCCCGGCATGAACATGGTGCAGCGTGCGCTGCTCGCGCTGCTCGGCCCGCTGGCGCCGCATCTGGCGCTGGGCAACGGCCTGAAGCCGGCCTGGATCTCGCGCGACGCGGCGGTGGTGCGCGCCTACGTCGATGACCCGCTGGTGCACGACCGGGTGACGCCGCTGCTGGTGCGCTTCATCGTCGATGCCGGTGCGCTGGTGCGCGCGCGGGCGCCGCGCTGGAACGTGCCCACGCTGCTGCTGTGGGCCGGCGCCGACCGCTGCGTCGCGCCGGCGGGCAGTGCGGCGTTCGCCGCCGCGGCGCCGCGCGGCGTGGTGGCGCACACTTGCTACCCGCAGATGGCGCACGAGATCTTCAACGAACCCGAGCGCGAGCTGCCGCTGACCGAGCTGACGCGCTGGCTGGCTGCGCTGCCCCTGCGCCGGGCAACGGCGATGCCGGCCGAGACCCTGGAGTGAACGACGATGAATGCACGCGAACCCCAACCTGCCGCCGCAGCGCAACCGGCGCTGTCGGCGGCGCAGAGCCGGCAGCTCGGCGACTTCGCGGCGCGGGCCTGGGACGAGCGCATCGTGCCCGAGCTGCGGCGCTACATCGAGGTGCCCGCCAAGAGCCCGATGTTCGACGCGCAGTGGCGCGAGCACGGCTACATCGACCACGTGGTGCGCGCGGCCGCCGCCTGGGTGGAGTCGCGCAAGGTGGCCGGTCTGAAACTGGAGGTGGTGCGCCTCGAGGGGCGCACGCCGGTGATCGTGTTCGAGGTGCCGGCGACCCGGGCCGACAGCACCGGCACCGTCGTGATGTACGGCCACCTCGACAAGCAGCCCGAGTTCAACGGCTGGCGCAACGACCTCGGGCCGTGGACGCCCAAGCTCGACGGCGACTTGCTCTACGGCCGTGGCGGCGCCGACGACGGCTACGCGGTGTTCGCCGCCATCAGCGCGATCGAGGCGCTCGACGCGCAGCGAATCGCGCGGCCGCGCGTGGTCGGGCTGATCGAGAGCTGCGAAGAGAGCGGCTCGTTCGACCTGCCGGCCTACCTCGACGCGCTGAAGCCGCGGCTGGGCGAGGTGTCGCTCGTCGTGTGCCTGGACTCCGGCGCCGGCAACTACGATCAGCTCTGGCTCACCACGTCGTTGCGCGGCATGGTGTCGGGCGTGCTGAAGGTCGAGGTGTTGACCGAAGGCGTGCACTCGGGCGACGCCAGCGGGCTGGTGCCGTCGAGCTTCCGCATCCTGCGCCAGTTGCTCGATCGGCTGGAGGATTCGCGCACCGGCCGCCTGTTGCCCGAGGCGTTCCACTGCCAGGTGCCGGCCGAGCGAGTCGAGCAGGCGCGCGCTGCGGCGGGCACGCTCGGCCAGGAGGTGTGGAAGCGCTTTCCGTGGGCGTGCGGCGCCGACGGCGGCGCCTCGCTGCCGACCACCACCGACCCGGTGCAGGCGCTGCTCAACCGCACGTGGCAGCCGACGCTATCGGTCACCGGCGTCGACGGCATGCCCGAACTCGGCAACGCCGGCAACGTGCTGCGGCCTTACACCGCGTTCAAGCTGAGCCTGCGGCTGCCGCCGCTGGTCGACGGCCACGAGGCGTCGCTGAAGCTCAAGGCGCTGCTGGAGGACGGTGCGCCGTACAACGCGCGCGTCACCTTCCACCCCGACGGCCGCGCTGGCGCGCTCGGCGCCACCGGCTGGAACGCGCCGTCGCTGTCGGGCTGGCTCGAAACGGCGTTGAACGACGCCTCGCTCGCGCACTACGGCGCGCCGCTCGGCTTCATCGGCCAGGGCGGCACGATCCCGCTGATGAACATGCTGGCGCAGGGCTTCCCGAGCGCCCAGATGATGGTGTGCGGCGTGCTCGGCCCGAAGAGCAACGCGCACGGACCCAACGAGTTCCTGCACGTGCCGTATGCCAAGCGGCTGACGGCTGCGGTGTCGCAGGTGATCGCTGCGTGTCGGTAGCGCCGGCGCCGCCCGCATTCGAGCCTCCGCTGTGGCTGCGCCTGGGCTGACTGCGGCGCGGGCCGCCTACTGAGGGCGCTCAGAACGTGTAGCCCGCGCGGACGGCCTGCCCCGACAGCGGCTCGAGCAGCGACAGCAGCGGCGCCAGCGGCGGATAGCGCAGCGCGACGCGCGTGGCATAGGCGAAGAAGCGCGGCAGGTCGGTGCTGTAGCGCGGCTTGCCGTCGCGGTGCTTGAGGCGGCAGAAGATGCCCAGCACCTTGAGGTGGCGCTGCAGCCCCATCCATTCGAGCGCGCGCCAGCATTCGCCGAAGTCCTCGGAGAACGCATGCCCGGCCAGCACCGGCGTGGCGCGCACGGCCTGCCACCAGCGCACCGCCCAGTCGAGCTCGCGCTCCTCGTCCCACGAGATGAAGGCGTCGCGCAGCAGGCAGGCGATGTCGTAGGTGACGGGCCCGACCACGGCGTCCTGGAAGTCGAGGATGCCGGGGTTCGGCTCGCTGCGCATCAGGTTGCGCGGCATCCAGTCGCGATGCACCACCACCTTCGGCTGCGCCAGCGCGCTGGCCACCAGCAGGTCGCTCAGCCGACCCCACGATGCCAGCTCGGCGCCGCCCCATTGGACGCCGAACTCGCGCTGCACGCACCAGTCGGGAAAGAGCTGCAGCTCGCGCCGCAACAAGGCCTCGTCGTAGGGCGGCAGCCCCGCGGGGTCGACCCGCTGCTGCCACTGCACGAGCGCAGCGATCGCCTCGCGCATCAGACGGTCGGCATCGCCCGGCGCGGCGTCGCGCAGCACGTCGAGGTACAGCGTGCGGCCGAGGTCGCTCAGCAGCAGGAAGCCGCGCGCCTCGTCGGCTGCCAGCACCTGCGGCGCGTGCAGCCCCGCCGCGGCGATGCGCCGCGCGATGTCGACGAACGGCCGCACGTCCTCGTGCGGCGGCGGCGCGTCCATCACGATGAAGCTGCGCAGTGGCGAGCCGATGCGCAAGTAGCGCCTGAAGCTGGCGTCGGCCGAGGCCGGGGCGAGGCTCCCGAGATCGAGCGCGTACTGGCTGACCAGCGGCGTCAGCCAGCGCTCGAAGTGGAGACGACGCTCGGGGTCGGTCCACGCCACGCCATCGGCATGTGTGGTGGGCGAGGGCGGCATCGGGGGCGTCGCAGCGCGATGGATAATCGCGCGCATTGTACGAACGCGCTTCGTTGCGGCGCGGGCTGGATCGCTCGGCGCAAGTCGCTCGCCGAGTCCAGCGCACCTCCAGCGTCCGAACCACAACCGTCGTGCCGATCCGCCTGCGCCGCGCTGACTGGCATCGCTGCACGATGCAGGCGGTGCTGGCCACCGCGGCCTGCGCTCCGACCGTGCTGCTGGCGCAGTCCGCCGTGCCGCAGGCCGCAGCGGCGGCCAGTGCGGCTTCCGAGGCGCCGCTGCCGCTGGCGCCGAGTCGTGAGCTGGCGCCACCGGCACGCGGCGATGCCGTGCGCGCACGTTCGGTGGTGATCCGGGCCGATCGCGTGCAGTCGAGGCCCGATCTCGATACGGTGGCCGAAGGGCATGTGGAGTTCCGTCGTGCCGGCACCGTGATTCGCGCCGATCGCGTCACCTACGACAGCACCGACGACCTCGCGAAGGCGACCGGCGACGTGCGCGTCAGCCGCGACGGCAATCGATACTGGGGCCCCGAGCTGCAACTGCACGTGCAGCGCTTTCAGGGTTTCTTCCTCGAGCCGCAGTTCTGGCTCGGCCGCACCGGCGCCGGAGGCACTGCCGAGCGCTTCGATTTCCTCGACCCCTCGCGCTCGGTGGCCATCAAGGCCACCTACACCAGTTGCCCGCGCGATGGCTCGGGTGACCCCGACTGGCTGCTGAAGGCCGATCGCGTGCGCATCGACCTCGAGGCCAACGAAGGCATCGCCGAAGGCGCCGTGCTGCGCTTTCTCGGCGTGCCGATCCTCGCGCTGCCGGTGATGAGCTTCCCGCTCACCGACGACCGCAAGTCCGGGTGGCTGCCGCCGACCGTCAACCTCGATTCCAAGAGCGGCCTCGAACTCGCGGTGCCTTACTACTGGAACATCGCTCCGAACCGCGATGCGACGATCACGCCGGGGATCCTGAGCCGCCGCGGCGCCTCGATGGCCGCCGAGTTCCGCTATCTCGAGCCCGGCGACGAGGGCCGCATCGAGATCGACACGCTGCCCAACGACCGCGTGGCGCGACGCGACCGCTGGCTGAGCGACTTCGCTCACCACGGCCGGCGCGACCGCATTGGATTGAACTACGAGATCGATGCGATCCGCGTGTCCGACGACGATTATTGGAAGGACTTCCAGCGCCAGATCCGTTCGTTCACGCCGCGGCTGCTGCCGTTGACCGCCAACCTCGGGCAGGGCAGCGAGCGCCATGGCTTCGACTCGCGCTGGTACCTCGGCACGCAGCGCTGGCAGGTGCTCGGCTCGGGCGATCCGACCACCGAGATCGTGCCGCCGTACGACCGCAGCATGCAGCTCGGCGCGCGCACCGACGGTGCGCTGCCGCTGGGGATGCGCATCGATGCCGTGACGGAGATCAACCGCTTCACGCTCGCCGAAGGCCCGCCGAGCGCCGTCAGGCCCAACGGCTGGCGCTGGCACGGCATCGTCAGCCTGACGCGGCCGTGGGAGACCGCCGCCACCTGGGTGCGGCCGAAGCTGATGCTCAATGCCGCCAGCTACGATGTCGACCAGCCGCTGGTCGACGGCCGCACGCGGGCGTCGCGACTGATACCGACCTTCAGCCTCGACAGCGGCGCGGTGTTCGAGCGCAACAGCACATGGTTCGGCAAGCCGCAGCGGCAGACGCTGGAGCCGCGGCTGTTCTATGCCAACACGCCGTTTCGCGAGCAGGCGACGCTGCCGAACTTCGATTCGGCGCCGATCGACTTCAACACCGTATCGGTGTTCACCGAGAGCGCGTTCTCGGGCGTCGATCGGGTCACCGATGGGCATCAGCTCACGGCCGGCGCCACCACGCGCTGGCTCGACTCGGCCACCGGTGCCGAAACGCTGCGCCTGGGCATCGCGCAGCGCTATCTGTTTCGCGATCTGCGCATCACTCCGGACGGCGTGCCGCAGACGCAGCGACTGTCGGATCTGCTGCTCGACGGATCGACCTCGCTGGTGCCCAACTGGCAGTTCGACATGTCGCTGCAGTACAGCGCCGAGATCAGCCGTCCGGTGCGCTCGATCGTCAGCGTGCGCTACCTGCCCCAGCCGTTCCACGCGCTCAGCGCGACTTACCGTTTTGCCCGTGGCCTGTCCGAACAGATGGAACTCGGCTGGCAATGGCCGGTCTATCGCCGCGACCCTAGCGCCCGGGCCGGTGGCGGCAAGTGCGGCGGCTCGCTCTATGCGGTGGGCCGGCTCAACTACAGCACCCGCGACAGTCGTCTCACCGATTCGATTGCCGGCTTCGAGTACGACGCCGGCTGCTGGATCGGGCGGCTGGTGGTCGAGCGCCTGTCGGTCGGCCGCACCGAAGCCAGCACACGGCTGCTGCTGCAGCTCGAGCTGGTGGGCCTGTCGCGCATCGGCGCGAACCCGCTCCAGGTGTTGAAGGACAATATTCCCGGATACCGCCTGCTGCGCGAAGAGCGCAAGGGCCCCTACGAACCGACGATCGATGACTGAGCCTTTCGAGAGCCGCCCCGGTGTTGCTCGGCGCCTGCTGTTGGGGCTGGGGCTGTGCGCCCTTCCCGCCGCGACGTTCGGGCAGGCTGGCCGCGCGCTGCGCGTCGGCGACTACATCGTGGCGGTCGTCAACAGCGAGCTGGTCACCGCCTACGAGGTCGAGCAGCGTGTGGCACGCGCCCGCGAGGAGATCCGTCGCAGCGGCGCGCGCGAGCCGGCAAGCGACGTGCTGCGCAAGCAGGCCATCGACTCGCTGATCGACGAGCGCGTGCTGATCACCTATGCGCGCGACAGCGGCGCCAAGGTCGACGAGGTCGAGCTCGACCGCGCGGTCAACAGCGTGGCGGCGAACAACCGGATGAGCCTGGCCGAGTTGCGCCGCCGGCTGGCCGCCGAGGGCCTCGAGTTCGGGCGCTTTCGCAACAATGTGCGCGATCAGATCCTGGTCGAGCGGGTTCGCGAGCGCGAAGTGCACCAGCGCATACAGATCACGGATTCGGAGGTCGACCGCTACCTCGAGCAGCAGAAGAGCACGGCCGCTGCGGCGGTGGAGCTGAATCTGGCGCAGATCCTGGTCAGCGTGCCGGAGAACGCGAGCGACGCCGTGGTCGCCGAGCGCAAGGCGCGCATCGATGCCGCGCTGGCACGCGTGCGAGCAGGCGCCGACTTCGCCACGGTGGCGCGCGAGGTCTCGGAGGACGGCAACCGGGCCAGCGGCGGCCTGATCGGGCTGCGACCGGCGTCGCGGCTGCCCGATCTGTTCGTCGAACAGGCGCGCAAGCTCGAGGTGGGCGAGGTGAGCGCCCAGCCCTTTCGCAGCAGTGCCGGATTCCATGTGCTGAAGGTCGTCGAGCGCCACGATGGACAGGCGGTGCGCGTGCAACAGACGCGCGCGCGACACATCCTGCTGCGCACGTCGGCGCAAGCCAGCGTCGAAGACGCGACGCGGCGCCTGCTCGAGTTGAAGCGGCAGATCGAATCGGGTCAGCGCCGCTTCGAGGACGTGGCGCGCGAAGTGTCGGAGGACACCACGGCCCCTGCGGGTGGTGACCTCGGTTGGACGTCGCCCGGCAGCTTCGTGCCCGAGTTCGAAGAGGCGATGGACCGGCTGGCACCCGGCGCCATCTCGCCGCCGGTGGTGTCGCGCTTCGGTGTGCACCTGATCCAGGTGGTCGAGCGCCGCGAGGTCGAACTCAGCGCCAAGGAGATGCGCGAGCAGGCGCGCGCCGCGCTGCGCGAGCAGAAGTTCGGCGCGGCATACCAGGATTGGCTCAAGGATCTGCGCGCGCGCGCCTACATCGAGATGCGCGATCCGCCGCAGCAATGACGGCGGCGGGCTGCGCGCGACGTTGAGTCAGGTGCCACGCAAGCGCTTCGGCCAGCATTTCCTGGTCGACAACAGCGTGATCGATGCGATCGTGCGCGCGATCGACCCGATGCCGGGGGATCACATCGTCGAGATCGGCCCCGGTCGCGGGGCATTGACCGGGCCGCTGCATGCCAGCGGGGCTCGGCTGACCCTGATCGAACTCGACCGTGACCTGGCCGCGCATTGGCAGCGAGTGCCAGGGCTCGAACTGGTGCAGGCCGATGTACTGCGGGTTGACTTCGCGTCGCTGGCCGCCGGCCGGCGGTTTCGGGTGGCGGGCAACCTGCCGTACAACATCTCGACGCCGATTCTCTTTCATCTGCTCGAGGCCGTGCCGTACGTGATCGACCAGCATGTGATGCTGCAGAAGGAGGTGGTCGACCGCATCGCCGCAGCACCGGGCGGGCGCGAGTACGGGCGGCTGAGCGTGATGCTGCAGTGGCGCTACGAGATCGAGCGCCTGTTCGATGTGCCGGCGGCGTCCTTCGACCCGCCGCCGCGCGTCACATCGGGCGTGCTGCGAATGGTGCCGCGGGCCGATCCACCCGTGGTGGATGCGGCGCTGCTGTCGCAGATCGTGACGGTGGCATTCTCGCAACGACGCAAGCTTCTGCGCCACACGCTCGGCCGATGGCTCGAGCAGACCGGCAGGTCCGCCGCTTTCGACCTTCGGCGCCGTGCCGAGGAGGTCGCGGTCGACGAATACGTGGCCTTGGCTCAGACGGTGGCAGCGCCACCCAGCGCGAAGCAGCCGGCACGGTGAGCGCTCGCGGCCATTCGGGGCCGGGCCCGCAGCATCGTCACGCCGCGTTCAACCACATCGCGGTGTCGAAGGCGCTGCTCATCAGCGGCATGTTCATGCCGAAGTTCGGGTTGACCCCGTTCTTCGACACGTTCTTCGGCGCCGGCTTGTCGGCGCCCGTGGCGCCGTCGTGGCCGCGCTCCAGCGCGTGGGCGTCGGACCCGCGCGGCACGGCAAACGAGTAGAAGCAGCGGAAGGCAACGCGCCGTTCGGCCCAGAAGTCGGCCGCATCGCGGAACACATCGAGCAACTGCTCGCGGGCTTCGCGATCGAATCGCGGGTTGTCGGGCAACTGCTCGAGCACCACCACGAACCCGGGCTGCGTGCCGGCCTTGTGCACCAGGTCGGTCATGCAGTCGTACAGCGCGTCGAGATTCTTGCCGAAATGATTCGGAAACAGGAACGACTCGGCGATCTTGTCGAGCACCTCCTGTTTCGATTGCGCACTCGACAGGTCGGCATACAGGAAGTGCTGGCCGGCGCCTTCGGCCGCCTGCATCAGCTCGTCGACGCGGTAGGCGCGGATGGATTGGACGATGTTTGGTCGGACTGTCTGGAGCAGCATGGCCTCTGTCCTCGGATCAAGATCTCGGTTGTCTCGGCAACCTACTGCGCAATGCGGCGGAAGCTCGCGTAGTGGTCGTCGGTGTAGTAACAAACTTCGGGCTGCCTGGCCGTGACGCCACCGCAGACGATGCGGCGCGCGCCCCGGTTGCTGGCTCCGGGTGTGGGTACGGTGTATTCGCGGTAATAGCCTCGCGAGCGCCGCGGAAGCTGCCGTTCGCGATTGCCGAACGTTGCACCATCCTTGACGTAGGGAAACGGACCTCCGGCCCGAACGAGCCTTTGGGTCTGTTGCGCCTCGCGGGGCAACTCCGCCAGTGCCACCGGTTCACTCGCCGTGACCGGCCCCTTGGCCTGAACCGTGCCGACCAGCGCCGACGAGATGGCAACTGCTGTAGCAAGCCCTAACTTAAACAACGACCCCGACAGCAGCGACCGAACGGTCCAATCCACGGGTAAACCCTGAACTTTAACCGGGAGATGGTACCGGAAGCGGTCAAAAACCTCAAGTGAACTGCCTCAAACTTGGGCAGAGCCGGTCAGAAACGAGCAAGCGCACACACTCGCTGTGAGCTGCTGGCAAGAGGTATCGGCGCCGACCCATGCCGCGTTGGCCCGTGCCGCCGAGGGCATCGGGCCGGCTCTAGAGGCGCACGGCGTTGGCGTCGGCGACGGTGACGGCCGTCATGTTCACGATGCGACGCACGGTGGCCGACGGGGTGAGGATGTGCACGGGCTTGGCCGCGCCGAGCAGCACCGGCCCGATCGCGATGCCGCCGCCAGCAGCCTGCTTGAGCAGGTTATACGAGATGTTGGCGCTGTCGATGTCGGGCAGCACCAGCAGATTGGCCTCGCCGAGCAGCGTCGAGCGCGGCATCAGTTCGCTGCGGTAGACGGCGTCGAGCGCCGCATCGCCGTGCATCTCGCCGTCGACCTCGAGCCATGGCGCGGCCTCGCGGATCAGCGGCAGGGCGCGGCGCATCTTTTGCGCCGACGGCAGATTGCTCGAGCCGAAGTTCGAATGCGACAGCAGTGCCGCCTTCGGCTGCAAGCCGAAGCGGCGCATTTCGTCGGCGGCCAGCACCGTGATCTCGGCGATCTCCTCGCTGGTCGGATCGGCGTTGACGTGGGTGTCGACCAGGAACACCTGGCGTCCGGGCAGGATGAGCCCGTTCATGCAGGCGTAGGTCTTGACGCCGGCGCGCTTGCCGATCACCTGGTCGATGAACACCAGGTGTGTCGCCGTCGTTCCCCAGGTGCCGCAGATCATGCCGTCGACCTCGCCCTTGTGCAGCAGCATCGAGCCGATCAGCGTCAGGCGACGCCGCATCTCGATCTTGGCCAGCTGCGCAGTGACGCCCTTGCGCTCGGTGAGGCGGTGGTAGGTCTGCCAGTAGTCGCGAAAGCGATGGTCGTGCTCGGTGTTGACGACGTCGTAGTCGCGCTCGGCCTGCAAGCGCAGGCCGAACTTCTCGCAGCGCCGCGCGATCACCTGCGGGCGGCCGATCAAGGTGGGCCGCGCCAGACCCTCGTCGACCACCACCTGCACCGCGTGCAGCACGCGCTCCTCCTCGCCCTCGCAGAACACCACGCGCCTGCGCGCTGCCCGCTTGGCCAGCGAGAAGATCGGCTTCATCGTCGCGCCGGAGGCGTAGACGAAGGTGTGCAGCTTCTCGCGGTAGGCGTCCATGTCGGCGATCGGCCGCAACGCGACGCCCGATTCCTGCGCCGCCTTGGCGACCGCCGGTGCCACGCGGATCATCAGTCGCGGATCGAACGGCTTGGGGATCAGATACTCCGGCCCGAAACTCAGCGTCGAGCCGGAGTAGGCGGCGGCCACCACGTCGCTCTGCTCGGCCTGCGCCAGTTCGGCCAGCGCATGCACCGCGGCCACCTCCATCGCGGCGGTGATCGTGGTGGCGCCGCAATCGAGCGCACCGCGGAAGATGTAGGGGAAGCACAAGACGTTGTTGACCTGGTTCGGGTAGTCGGTGCGGCCGGTGGCCATCACCGCGTCCGTGCGGACGGCGTACACCTCCTCGGGCATGATCTCCGGCGTCGGGTTGGCCAGCGCGAAGATCAGCGGCCGTTCGGCCATCGCCTGCACCATCGCGGGCTTGAGCACGCCGCCGGCCGACAGGCCGATGAAGACGTCGGCCCCGGCGATCACCTCGGCCAGCGTGCGCAGCTTGGTGTTCTGCGCAAATGCCTGCTTGTCGGGGTCCATCAGTTCGGTGCGGCCCTGCCACACCACGCCGGCCAGATCGGTGACCCAGATGTTCTCGCGCGGCAGGCCGAGCTTCATCAGCAGGTTCAGGCAAGCGAGCGCGGCGGCCCCGGCTCCGGAAGCGACGAGCTTGACCTCCTGGATGCGCTTGCCGACCACCTTCAAGCCGTTGAGCAGCGCGGCGCCGACGACGATCGCGGTGCCGTGCTGGTCGTCGTGGAACACCGGGATCTTCAGGCGCTCGCGCAGCCGCCGCTCGACGTAGAAGCAATCGGGCGCCTTGATGTCCTCGAGGTTGATGCCGCCGAAAGTGGGTTCGAGCGCGGCAATCACGTCGACCAGCTTGTCGAGGTTCTGTTCGTTGACCTCGATGTCGAACACGTCGATGCCGGCGAACTTCTTGAACAGGACGCCCTTGCCCTCCATCACCGGTTTGGCCGCCAGCGGTCCGATGTCGCCCAGCCCCAGCACCGCGGTGCCGTTGGTGACCACCGCCACCAGGTTGCCGCGGGCGGTGTAGCGGAAGGCATTGACCGGGTCGGCAACGATCTCTTCGCAGGCCGCTGCCACGCCGGGCGAATAGGCCAACGCGAGGTCGCGCTGGTTGAGCAATTGCTTGGTCGGCGCGACCGCCACCTTGCCGGGCGTCGGAAACTCGTGGTACTCGAGCGCCGCACGGTACAACTCCGCGCGCTTGGCTTCGTAGTTGGAGGACATGACGCTTCGCTCGCTGATGGCGGTCGGCGATTGTAGGAGCGCCTTCGGCGCCGCGAGCGGTCGCCTCGACCCACGTAGGGGTGCGCCACAATCGACCGATGTCGCTGGGCGAATTCGATCTCATCGCACGCCATTTCGCGCGCCCGGTGCGGCGGGCGCTGCTCGGTGTGGGCGACGACTGCGCGCTGCTGGCTCCGAGCCCCGGCATGGAGCTGGCGGTGTCGAGCGACCTGCTGGTCGAAGGGCGGCACTTCCTGTCGACGGTGGCTCCGCAGGCGCTGGGGCACAAGGCACTGGCGGTCAATCTGAGCGACCTCGCCGCGTGCGGCGCGACGCCGCTGGCGTTCACGCTGATGCTGGCACTGCCGCGGCCCGACGACGCCTTTCTGCGCGGGTTTGCGCAGGGGCTGTTTGCGCTGGCCGACGTGCACGGCATCGAGCTCGTCGGCGGCGACACCACCGCGGGGCCGTTGACGGTCGGCATCACCGTGCTCGGCGAGGTGCCGCCCTCGGCCGCATTGCGCCGCAGCGGCGCGCAGGCGGGCGACGACCTGTGGGTCAGTCACCCGGCGGGCGGCGGCGTGGGTGATGCCAGGCTGGCGCTCGAGGTGTTTCGCGGCGCAGCCGCACTGCCGGGCGAGACGTTCGCGGCGCTGCGCCGGGCGATGGAGTGGCCGCAGCCGCGGGTGGCGTTGGGCATCGCACTGCGCGGCGTGGCGCATTCGGCGATCGATCTCAGCGATGGGCTGTGCGGCGACCTCGGTCATCTGCTGACCCAATCGCGCCTCGGCGCGCAGCTCGAATGGGCCGACTTGCCGCGCTCGGACGCGATGGCATCGTTGCCGATGACGATGCAGCAGCAGTGCGTGCTCGGCGGCGGCGACGACTACGAGTTGCTGTTCAGCGCGCCGGTGGCGGCGCGTCCGGCGGTGCAGCGCGCTGCCGCGCAGGCCGAGGTGGCGGTCTGCCGCATCGGCGAATTGCGCAGCGAGGCGGGCCTGCGAGTGCGCTGGCCCGACGGCAGCGTGTCGCCGTGGGCGGCACGGGGCTTCGACCACTTCGCGAGCACCGACCGATGACGGTCTGGCCGCCGACGGCGGGGTTCGCGCCGCGGCGCGCCGACTGGCGGTTCCTGCTCGAGCACCCGGCGCATCCGATCGCGCTCGGCTTCGGGAGCGGTCTGCTGCCCTGGGGCCCGGGTACCGCAGGGACGCTGTTCGGCTGGGCGATGTTCGCGCTGCTCGATGTGTGGCTCGACGATCGGCAGTGGGCGCTCGTGCTGCTGCTGGCGTTCGCCATCGGCTGGTGGGCTTGCACGCGCTGCGCGCAGGCGCTGCGCCAGAGCGACCCTGGGGCCATCGTGTGGGACGAGGTGCTCGGCATCTGGCTGGTGCTGTGGCTCGTGATGCCCGCCGGCTGGCGCGGTCAGTTGACGGCGGTGGTGCTGTTTCGCCTGTTCGACATCGCCAAGCCGGGTCCGGTGGCATGGGCCGATCGGCTCTTCAAGGCGCGGCCCGGCAGCACGATCGGCGCCAGGCAGGGGCTGGGCATCCTGCTCGACGATCTGGTGGCGGCGTTGTGTACCCTGCTGGTTATTGCGCTGTGGAGGTTGCTGTGAGCAACGAGCGGGCATTGGTGAGCGCACTGGCCGACCGCCTGCGCGCGCTCGGCTGGCGGCTGGCGTGCGCCGAGAGCTGCACCGGTGGTCTGGTCGCCGCCGCCTGCACCGAGTTGGCCGGGTCGAGCGATTGGTTCGATCGCGGCGTGGTCAGCTACAGCAATGCCGCGAAGGTGACGCTGCTCGGGGTGCCGCGAGGCTTGATCGATGAGCACGGCGCGGTCAGCGAGCCCGTGGCGCGCGCGATGGCCGAAGGCATCGTGCGCGATGGCGGCGCCGATCTCGGCGTCGCGGTCACCGGCGTCGCCGGCCCGGGGGGCGGCACGCCGGCCAAGCCGGTGGGGACCGTGTGGTTCGGATTCGCGTTGCGCCATCGCGACGGCACGCTGCAGATCGAAGCCGAATCGCGGCACTTCGCCGGCGAGCGTGCCGAAGTGCGCGCGGCGAGTGTGCGTCACGCATTGCACGGCCTGTTGCAGCGGGCACAGTTGCCGCCATGAATCTGCTTCTGGCCGGCGACTTCGACGTCGCAGAGCGCGACCGCTGGTACGGCGCATTGGCGCAGGCGATGCCGCAGCACCATCTGGCGGTGGCCGACGAATTGTTCGATCGCACGCGCGTCGAGGTGGCGATCGTCGCCAACCCGCAGCCGGGCAGCCTTCGCGGCCTGCCGAAGCTGCGCTTGATCCAGTCGCTATGGGCTGGCGTGGAAGGCCTGCTGAGCGACGACTCGGTGCCCGCCAGCGTGCCGATCGCACGCATGGTCGACCCGGCGCTCGCCACCGCAATGGGCGAGACCGCGCTGTGGGCGGTGCTGTCGCTGCACCGCGGCTTTTACGCCTATGCGCGCCAGCAGCGGCAGATACGTTGGCGGCAACTGCCGCAGCTGCGCGCCGACGAGCTGCCGATCACCGTGCTCGGCCTGGGCACGATGGGTTGTGCATGCGTGCACGCACTGGCACCGCACGGTTACCGCATCACGGCCTGGTCGCGCAGCGACGCCCCACGCGATCTGCCATCCGGCGTCGCCCACATCCATGGCAACGATGCCTTGTTCGAGTGCCTTCGCGGCAGCTCGATCGTCATCAACCTGCTGCCGCTGACGGCGGCCACGCGAGGGCTGCTCGATGCGCGCTTCTTCGCGGCGATGCCGCGCGGCGCCGCGCTGGTCAACCTGGCGCGCGGCGCGCACGTCGTCGAGGCCGACCTGCGTGCCGCGCTGGCCACGGGCCGTCTCGGCCACGCGGTGCTCGACGTGTTCGAGCGCGAGCCGCTCGACGAGAAGCACCCGTTCTGGCGCCATCCGCGCGTGACCGTGCTGCCGCACGCGGCGGCGCTGACCGACCCGCGCAGTGCGGCGCAACTGGTGGCCGCCAACGTGCAGGCGCTGCTCGACGGACAGCCGATCGTCAATCTGATCGACCGCGCGCGCGGCTATTGACGTTTGCTCAGAACGAGGCCTGCAGCGCCAGCCGCAGCGGCCGTGCGGGCTTCGGCGCGGCGGTGTGCTGCGTGACGAGCAGCGCGAGTCGCTTCAGCCCGTCCCACGGGTCGAGCGGCCAGTGCGGATGCTTCAGGCCCTTGATCAGGCCATCGCAGATGCTGGCCGCTTCGAGCCAATGGGCCAGCGTGTGGTCGGCCAGCTGCGGGACGAGCCGTTCGAACAGGCGCTCCTTGGTGCCCCATGCACGCGCCTCGCGCAACGCCACCGGCATCGGCTTGCCCTGGGCTATCGCATCCTTCGAACGCTTGAGCGCGCGAATGTCCTCGGCCAGCGTCCAGTGCACCAGCACCGCGGCTTCGCCTTCGGCGCGCAGGCCGTCGAGCATGCGCAGCACGCGCGCCGTCTGGCCTGCCAGCACTGCTTCGGTGAACTTGAAGACGTCGTAACGCGCCACGTTGAGCACGGCCGATTCGATCTGCTCGAAGCTCAGCACGCCTGGCGCGTAGAGCAAGGCGATTTTCTGCAGCTCCTGGTGCGCAGCCAGCAGGTTGCCCTCGACCCGGTCGGCGAAGAACGCCAGCGTCTGCGCGCCCGCGTCGCCGTCTTCGACCCGCTGGCCCTGTGCGGCCAGGCGGCGCGCGATCCACTGCGGCAGCGCCTGGCGCGCCACCGCCTCGACGCGCACGGTGACGCCCGCGGCGTCGAGCGCGGCGAACCAGGCGCTGTTGAGCTGCTGGCGGTCGAGCCTCGGCAGGTGGATCAGCGTGACGACGTCGTCGGACAGCGACTCGCAGTAGCGTTGCAGCGCCTCCGATCCTTCCTTGCCGGGCTTGCCGCCCGGGATCCGGATCTCGATCAGCTGGCGATCGGCGAACAGGCTCATCGCCATCGAGGCGCCGAGCAGGGCCGACCAGTCGAAATGTGCACCGGAGACGCTGAACACCTTGCGCTCGCTGTAGCCGGCGGTGCGCGCCGCCTGGCGGATCGCATCGCCCGCCTCTTGCGCCAGCAGCGGCTCGTCGCCGTAAACGGTGTACAGCGGCCGCAGGCCGCGCTGCAGCGCGGCGGCGAGGTGCTCGGGGCGCAACTGCATTGCGGGCCTCAGCCGGCAAGGCCCTTCACGTGTGCCAGACGGCGCATCAACTGCTCCACGATGTCGGTCTGCATCGCCTTCATCAGTTGGGCCTCCTCGTACTCCTTGCCGAGTGCGAAGGTTTCGGTGTAGCTCATGTCGCGCGACAGCAGCAGCTCGGTGGGGGCGATCAGCTCGCGGCCGCCTGGGGTGGCGAGCTTGAACTCGAGCCGCACGCGCAGTGTCAGTTCGCGCACCTGGCCGGCGGTGGTCGAGGCGACCACGCTGCGCTCGCGGCGATCGCTGAGCGCGAACAGCACCACCTGCGCCTGCGCGGGCGAGGCCACCACTTCGGCGCTGTGCGCCAGCGTGCGGCGCAGCTCCTCGGCCAGTGGCGAGTGCGGCGCGAACCCGGCGAGCGCGATGCGCGAGAACGGCAACTCGGTGGCGCCACGCAGCTTGAAGCCGCAGGCGCCGAGCCCCGCGCCGGCAAGCAGCGAGGCCATCAGCGCGCGCCGGCCTGGCATCGCGGCCGTCAGACCACCACGTTGACCAGGCGGCCCGGCACGATCACCACCTTGCGCGCGGCCTTGCCTTCGCCGAACTTGGCGAACTCCGGGCTCGCCAGCGCGGCCCGCTCGATCGCCGCTTGGTCGGCCTGCGCCGGCACGCGGATGCTGCCGCGCGTCTTGCCGGCGATCTGCAGCACCAGCTCGATCTCGTCTTGCACCAGCGCGGCTTCGTCGACCGCGGGCATCGCCATGTCGAGCAGCTCGCCGGCCGCCTGCGCGAAGCCCAGGCGCTGCCACAGCACTTCGGTGATGTGCGGGCAGGCGGGGTACAGCACGCGCAGCAGCACCGACACGCCTTCGCGCAGCACCGCGGCGTCGCTGGCCGAGCCGGCCGCGGGTTCGAAAGCCTCCAGCGCGTTGAGCAGCTTCATCGCGCCCGAGGCCACGGTGTTGTACTGCATGCGCTCGTAGTCGTAGAGCACCTGCTTGAGCAGCAGGTGCACCTCGCGGCGCAAGGCCTTGGCCGCGGCACCGAGTGCTGCGGTGCCGTCGCCGGCGGCGCGCACCGTGTCGCCGCGGCGCATCGCGAACTGCCACAGCCGCTGCAGGAAGCGCGCCGACCCCGCCACGCCGGTGTCGGACCACACCGAGGCGTCCTCCGGGCCGCCGACGAACATCACGAACAAGCGCGCGGTGTCGGCGCCGTACTGGTCGATCAGCTCCTGCGGGTCGACGCCGTTGCGCTCGGTCTTGCCCATCTTGCCGACGCCGCCGTACTCGACCACCGCGCCGTCGGCGGTGGTGCCGCCGGCGATATGGCCGTGCGCGTCGAGCGTGGGCTTCACCTCGACCGGCGCGATGTAGTCCTTGCCGCCTTTGTCGTTGCGGGTGAAGTAGATGTGGTTGAGCAGCATGCCGTGGTTCATCAGCCGCTCGAAAGGTTCGTCGAAGCGCAGCATGCCCATGTCGCGCATCACCTTGGTCCAGAAGCGCGCGTACAGCAGGTGCAGCACCGCGTGCTCGATGCCGCCGATGTACTGGTCCATCGGCATCCAGTAGTCGTTGCGCGCGTCGACCATGGTCGCCGCGTCGGGCGAGCAGTAGCGCATGTAGTACCAGGCGCTGTCGACGAAGGTGTCCATCGTGTCGGTCTCGCGGCGCGCCGGCTTGCCGCATTTCGGACACGTGCACTTCAGGAACGGCTCGTACTTGTTCAGCGGGTTGCCGCTGCCGTCGGGGATCAGCTGCTCGGGAAGTACGACCGGCAGATCCTTCTCGGGCACCGGCACCACGCCGCAACCCGGGGTTCGACCGCCTGGCCCGTCGACGCCGTCGCAATGGATGATCGGGATCGGCGTGCCCCAGTAGCGCTGGCGGCTGATGCCCCAGTCGCGCAGGCGGAACTGCACCTGCTTGTCGCCCAGGCCCAAGGCCTTCAGATCGGCGCCGATCGCGTCGACCGCGGCCTCGTGGGCCAGGCCGTCGTACTTGCCGGAGTTGACGCACACGCCGCGCTGCTTGTCGGCGTACCAGTCGGCCCACGCGTCGGTGGAGAAGGTTTCGCCCTTCACCGCGATCACCTGCGGGATCGGCAGGCCGTACTTCCTGGCGAATGCGAAATCGCGCTCGTCGTGGGCCGGCACGCCCATCACCGCGCCCTCGCCGTAGCCCATCAGCACGTAGTTGCCGATCCACACTTCGAGCGGCGCGCCGGTCAGCGGGTGCTCGACGAAGAACCCGGTGGGCATGCCTTCCTTGTCCATCGTGGCGAGGTCGGCTTCCATCACCGAGCCGAGCCGGCACTTGTCGATGAACGGTTGCAGCGCCGGGCGCTTCGCGGCCAGTTTCACGGCCAGTGGATGCTCCGCGGCGATCGCCACGAAGCTGACGCCCATGATAGTGTCGGCGCGCGTGGTGTACACGCGCAGCAGCGACGATTCGCCGTCGAGCGTGTACGGAAATCCGAAGTTGACGCCGCTGCTCTTGCCGATCCAGTTCTCCTGGATCAGTCGCACGCGGTCGCTCCACCCGGGCAGCTTGTGCAGCGTGCAGTCGAGCAACTCCTCGGCGTAACTCGTGATGTTCAGGTAGTAGCCCGGGATCTCGCGCTTCTCCACCGGCGCGCCGGAGCGCCAGCCGTGGCCGTCGATCACCTGCTCGTTGGCGAGCACCGTCTGGTCGACCGGATCCCAGTTGACGATCTGCGTCTTGCGGTAGGCGATGCCGCGCTCGAGCATCTTCAGGAAGAACCACTGGTTCCACCTGTAGTAGGCCGGGTCGCAGGTGGCGAACTCGCGCGACCAGTCGATCGCCAGGCCGAGCGCCTGGCACTGCGCCTTCATCATGCGGATGTTGTCGTAGGTCCACGCCGCGGGTGCGGTGCGGCTCTTCATCGCCGCGTTCTCGGCGGGCAGGCCGAAGGCGTCCCAGCCCATCGGCATCAGCACGTTGAAGCCCTGCATGCGCTTGTGGCGCGCGAGCATGTCGTTGATGGTGTAGTTGCGCACGTGCCCCATATGCAGCCGGCCGCTGGGGTACGGCAGCATCGAGCAGGCGTAGAACTTCTTCTTCTTCGGGTCTTCGCGTACGCGATAGGCGTCGCGCGCGGCCCAATGCGCGCGCGCGGCGGCCTCCACGTCGGCAGGAACATAGCGCTCGTTCATGGGCAACAATTGTAGGAGTGCGCGTTCGCGCGCCCGGCCGACAGTCAGCGCATCGGCTCGGTCTTCGACTCGGTGACGAAACCCACGCGCGACAGCCCGCCGTCCTGCACGATGCCGATCAGCTCGGCGACGCGGCCGTAGGTGACCGAGCGGTCGGCGCGCAGCTGCACCTCGGTGGCGGGGTTGCGCAGCGCAGCCTCGCGCACGCGCAGCCGCAGCGCCTCGATGCCGACCTGCTCGTCGCCCCAGAAGAAGCGCCCCTGCGGGTCGATCGCCAGCGTGACGAACTGCGCCGCGTCGGTGGGCTTGGCGCCTTCGGCACGCGGCAGGTCGAGCTTCAGGCTCGAGGTCATCAGCGGTGCGGTGATCATGAAGATCACCAGCAACACCAGCATGACGTCGATCAGCGGCGTCATGTTGATGTCGCTCATCGGCGGCGCCCCCGCGCTGCGCTGCAGGCGTCCGAAGGCCATGTCAGGTGACCTTCGCGCTGCCCATCGCCATCTCGCGCAGGTCGTGCGCGAAGCCCTCGAGCTCCGCCTCGCAGGCGGCAACCCACTTGCCGTACAGGTTGTACGCCAGCACCGCGGGGATCGCGACCGCCAGCCCCGCGGCGGTCATGATCAGCGCCTCGCCCACCGGGCCGGCGACTTTCTCGATGGTGATCGAGCCCGCCGCCGAGACGCTGACCAGCGCGTGATAGATGGCCCAGACGGTACCGAACAGGCCGATGAACGGCGCGGTGCTGCCGATCGACGCCAGCAGGGTCTGGCCGTACTGCAGGTGCGCGTGTCCGGCGTGCAGCGCGTCGCGCAGCCGTCGCGTCAACTGCGAACCATGCACGCCGGCAGTCTCGAGCGTGCCGACGGCCGGCTGCGCCGTGGCCGCGGCCAGCAGCGGCGCGAGGATCTGCTCGCGATCGAGCGCCTGCAGTCGGCCACGCGCGCTGTCGATCGTCTCGGCTGCCCAGAAGGCCGGCACCGCGCGCGCGATGTCGCCGCGCGCGCGCTGCAGCACCCAGGCCTTCCACAGGATCACCACCCAGGCGCTGATCGACATCGCCACCAACAGCACAGCCACCGCGCGACCGACACCATCGGTCTGTTGCCAGAACTGCTGCAGCCCCAGCATGTCTGTGTTTCAGCGGCGACTGGCCGCCCGAAGCCGCAGCGGATCCTCCCCTGTGCAGCGGGCTGCGAGCGGGTGCGGGCTGGCGGGCGGCATCACCGCAGCCCCAGCACATCTTGCATGTCGAACAGGCCCCGGCGCTTGTCAGCCACGAAGCGAGCTGCCCGCAGGCTGCCCTGGGCATAGGTGGCCCGGCTGGCCGAGCGGTGCGTGATCTCGATGCGCTCGCCAGTGCCGGCAAACAGCACCGTGTGGTCGCCGACGATGTCGCCGCCGCGCACCGACGAGAAGCCGATCGTCGCGCGGTCGCGCTCGCCGGTGACGCCCTCGCGGCCGTAGACCGCGCACGACGCGAGGTCGCGCCCGAGCGCGCGCGCCACCACCTCGCCCATCTGCAGCGCGGTGCCGCTGGGCGCGTCGACCTTGTGGCGGTGATGCGCCTCGATGATCTCGATGTCGTAGCCCTCGCTCAGTGCGCGCGCGGCCATGTCGAGCAGCTTGAACACGACATTGACGCCAGCACTCATGTTGGGCGCCATCACGATCGGGATCTGCTGCGCGATGCGTGCGATGTCGTCCTTCTGTTGCGGCGACAGCCCCGTGGTGCCGACCACCGCGGCCACGCCGAGTTCACGGCACACCGCGAGGTGCGCCATCGTGCCCTCGGGGCGCGTGAAGTCGATCAGCACCCGGGCGTCCGAGAGGCCCGCACGCAGGTCGCTCGTCACGCGCACCCCGCTGTCTGCGCCGAGAAACGCCGCGGCATCCATCCCCAGTGCCGGGCTTGCGGGCACGTCGAGCGCCCCGCCGAGGCGGCAATCGTCGGCACGCGTAACCGCCTCGATCAGCATGCGGCCCATGCGGCCGGACGCGCCCGCCACGGCGATCGCCAGCGGTGCAGGTGTGGTCAATTCGGCTCCAGCGGCGGATAGGTGCGCAGCGGACCCATTGCCGGCTCGGGCGGCGGCGCGGCCGTCTTGGGTGGCGCAGGCAGCGCCGCCATCTGCTCAGGGGTCAGCTCGAGCTCGACCTTCTTACCGCTGGCCGAGGTGCGGCTGATCGACGCGACGAACTCCCGCTCCGACGGTAGCTCGGGGGCGTCGATCTTCTTCAGGTGGTCGCCCTCGAAGAGCACGATCACGTCGCGCCGCTGCGGCGCCGTGCCCGGTCGCGCGATCGTGAACACGTAGTCCCACCGATCGGCGTGGAACGGGTCGGTCAGCAGGGGCGAGCCGAGCAGATCGCGCACCTGCACGCGACTCATGCCGGGCCGCACCATCGCAAGCTGCTCCTTGGTGACGACGTTGCCCTGCACGATGTCGATGCGATAGGGTGTGACGAGCCCGAGCAGGCTGCCGTCGGGCGAGATCGCGGAGCAGCCGCCGAGCGCGATGGTCAGACCAGCGGCCCACAGGGCCGGCCGATGAATTCGAAGACGACTGGGCAGGCGGCCTGGCATGTTGCGACGCAAGGGCTTGCTGCGCCAGTGGCCGGCGCGCGTGGCTATGATGTGGCGATTCTATCGGTCCGCCTCGACGCGATTCTTGTCCCGCACTCCAGCATGAGCCAGGTCGACGAACTCAAGAGCAGCGGTCTGAAGGCGACGCTGCCGCGCTTGAAGATCCTCGATGTCTTCCAGAAGGCACCGGTGCGGCACATGACCGCCGAGGACGTCTACAAGGCCTTGCTCACCGAGGGGGCCGACATCGGCCTGGCCACCGTGTACCGCGTGCTGATGCAGTTCGAGCAGGCGGGGCTGCTCAAGCGCAGCCACTTCGAGTCGGGCAAGTCGGTGTTCGAGCTCAACGAGGGGCAACACCACGATCACCTGGTCTGCGTGACCTGCGGCCGCGTCGAGGAGTTCTACGACGCGCACATCGAACAGCGCCAGCGTGCGGTGGCGCAGGCCAGAGGCTTCGAGCTGAGCGATCACCAGCTTTCGCTGTACGCCGTCTGCATCAAGAAGAACTGCCCGCACCGGCCCGGCCGGTAGGCGCCGGGGTTCAGCCGGGGTTCTGCTCCATCGCCTTCTGGTGGCGGGCGATGAACTCCTGGTAGGTATCGATGCCGCGCAATTGCAGGATCGTGTTGCGCACGGCGGCCTCCACCAGCACCGCCAGGTTGCGGCCGGCGTCGACCGCGATGACGACCTTGCGCACCGCGATGCCGAGGATGTCCTCGTACAGCGGCTCGTAGGGCAGGCGCTCGAACTCGCGCTCCATCGTCTCCTTGCGCACCAGGTGCACCATCAGCTTCAGCCGCATCTTGCGGCGCACCGCGGTCTCGCCGAAGATCGCCTTGATGTCGAGCAGGCCGATGCCGCGCACCTCGAGCAGGTTGGCCAGCAGTTCGGGGCAGCGGCCCTCGAGCGACGACTGCGACACCTTGTAGAGATCGACCGCGTCATCGGCCACCAGCCCGTGACCGCGCGAGATCAGCTCGAGCCCGAGTTCGCTCTTGCCCAGGCCCGATTCGCCGGTGAGCAACACCCCGAGGCCGAGGATGTCCATGAACACGCCGTGGCGCGTGGTGCGTTCGGCGAAGTGCTGCGCCAGGTAGCTGCGCACGACGTCGATCACCTGGCCGGCCGATTCGCCGGTGACGAACAGCGGGATGTCGGCGCGGTCGCACATCGCCACCATGCGCGGCGGCGGTGCCACGCCGTCGGCGGTGATGATCACCGGCGGCTCGAGGGTCACGATGCGCGAGATGCGGCGCTCCTGGTCCTCGAGGCTCACCGTCGACAGATAGGCGACCTCGCGATGACCGACGATCTGCACCCGGTACGGGTGGATGTAGTTCAGGTAGCCCACCAGGTCGGCCGCCGACTGCGCGTCGCGCACGGCGGCGTCGTCGAAGCGGCGCTCGGGGTGCGCATGGCCGGCCACCCACTCCCAGTGGAGCACCGAACGCTGTGCCTCGAACAGCGCCTCGGCACTGACTGAAGTGGGCTTCATCGGGTGCCGTCTTCAGCCGGCCGCAGCCCGCTCAGGCCAGCGAATTGGCCGGGTGCCAGTCGTGAATCAGCCGGTGCAGGGTGGCGGCGTCGGCCTCGGCTTGCAGTTGCTCGCGCAGGGCGCGGTCCGACAGCATCTCGGCGATTTCGGACAGGATCTCCAGGTGACGCTGCGTGGCCGCTTCGGGCACCAGCAGGAAGATCAGCAGATTCACCGGCTCGTCGTCGGGGGCATCGAACGGAATCGCCGTCTGCAGGCGCAGCACGGCGGCCAACGGGCTCTTCAACCCCTTGATGCGTCCATGGGGAATGGCCACGCCGTGCCCGAGGCCGGTCGAGCCCAGTCGCTCGCGGGCGAACAGGTTGTCGGTGATCGTCGCGCGCGCGATCGCGTGGAGGTTCTCGAACAGCAGGCCGGCGTGCTCGAACGCGCGCTTCTTGCTGGTCGCCTCCACATTCACCAGCACGTTGCCGGGCGGCAGAATGGCAGCGAGACGATTCATCGGCTCCACACCCAGCGGTTTGACCGACAAGCCGGCGACCCTTGGGCGTCCCGTGACAGAACGATGGATTATAGAAACGCAATGCTGCACCGCACGGTGGACAAGTCACGTGCATGCGGGGTGTTGCGCGAAGGTCGAATCTAGAGGGCAGCCCCAATGGAAACGGCCCCGAAGGGCCGTTTCGCCGACGAATCCCGGCGTCAGCGTTGCGTCAGGCTTGCCGTTCACGCCGGGGCTTGCAAGCGCAGGCCTTCTCGCAAGCGCGCGGTCCGCAGCGACTGGCGCAAGCTCAGGCAGAGATGCGCTTGGCCGCCGGGTGGTGGTGGTTCTGCACCCTGTCCTTGTGACGACAGACCTGGCGATCGAGCTTGTCCATCAACTGATCGATCGCGGCATACAGATCCTCGTGCGCTTGCTCCACGAAGATGTCGCGGCCCTTGACGCGCAGCGTCACTTCGGCCTTCTGTCGGCGCTCCTTCTCGCGCAGCTTCTCGATCGACAGCAGCACGCTGATCTCGACCACCTGATCGAAATGGCGCGTCACCCGATCGAGTTTTGTAAGCACGTACTCGCGCAGCGCAGGCGTCACTTCGAGATGATGCCCGCTGATCGTCAAATTCATCGGAACTTCCTTTCCCAAGTTGAACGATCGACCGCGCGCGCAGGCCCGCTCTCCGTAGGTGCCGAGGACGGGGCCCGCCGCGGCGCGGCTGCGGATCAGTGTGCGCTGCTTCGAATCCACCTACAAGTGCGCCTCGCGTTGTACGATCCCCCGGTTCGCTGGACGCCGACCGCGCATCGGCGCGCCCGCGAGACGCGCGAGCGTGCGGTGCCATAATCGCGCGCCTTGCATGCCGCTGTGGCCGCCGGTGGCGGCCCGCGCAGGCCGCCACCGATTCCGTTGCTTGGACGTTGGAGTTCATCGCATGCTCAACGTCTTCACGCTCGTCAACGGCCGGCTGGTGCAGCAGGAGATCGACGGCGCGCCGGCGCTGGGTTCGGTGCGGCCGGTGTGGGTCGACCTCGAGGCGCCTACCGAGCAGGAGAAGCGCTGGATCGCCGAGCGCTTCGGCCTCACGCTGCCCGAGGACATCGTCGACGACGATCTCGAGGAGTCGGCGCGCTACTACGAAGAAGACAACGGCGAGCTGCACGTGCGCTCGGATTTCCTGGTCGAGGACGACGAGGGCCTGTCGCGCAACGTGCGCGTGGCGTTCATCCTGAAGGATGGCGTGCTGCACTCGGTGCACGCGGTGGATCTGCCGGTGTTCCGGCTGCTGCGCATGCGCGCGCGCCGCATCCCGGCGTTGATCGAAGACGCCAAGGACGTGCTGCTCAAGCTCTACGACGCCGACGCCGAGTACTCGGCCGACGCGCTGGAGGGCATCTACGACGCGCTCGAAGCGGTGGGCAACGGCGTGCTGAAACAGGAGGTCGACGACCGCGCCGCAGGCGCGGCGCTGGCGGCGATCGCCCGGCAGGAAGACCTCAACGGTCGCATCCGCCGCAACGTGATGGATACGCGGCGGGCGGTCAGCTTCATGATGCGCAGCCGTCTGCTCAACGCCGGGCAGTTCGAGGAGGCGCGGCAGATCCTGCGCGACATCGACTCGCTCGACTCGCACACCGCGTTCCTGTTCGACAAGATCAACTTCCTGCTCGACGCCACCGTCGGCTTCATCAACATCAATCAGAACCGGACCATCAAGATCTTCTCGGTGGCCAGCGTCGCGCTGCTGCCGCCGACGCTGATCGCCAGCATCTACGGGATGAACTTCAGGTACATGCCCGAGCTGGGCCTCACCTGGGGCTATCCGCTGGCGCTGGCGCTGATGGTGGCCTCGGTGGCCGCGCCGTTCATCTACTTCCGGCACAAGGGCTGGCTGCGCTGAGCGCGCCAATTGCCCGCAGCGGAGCCGCCGGACTGGCGGCCCCGAGGAAGAAAGTTTGCCGTGCAGCGCCCCCGAGCGAAGGAGGGAGGGAGGGAGGAGGAGGAGAACCGCTCCGGGGTTTCTCTGTCGGCAATTCCGACAGGCTGCACAGCAAGAAACTCATTCGATGCATCTGGTTGCATCCGCGCGCACCGCGCAGGCGCTTGCGTCGGGGTTCTGATCCGCCACGGCGGCACAAGTTCCGTGGA
This sequence comes from Ideonella sp., assembly GCA_015075545.1. Taxonomy (GTDB): domain Bacteria; phylum Pseudomonadota; class Gammaproteobacteria; order Burkholderiales; family Burkholderiaceae_C; genus JAEUPI01. The sequence continues at coordinate 197,806 of JABTUC010000002.1, forward strand.
CGGTGGCAAGCGACCGACGACGGCATGAGGGTCGACTGCGGCCGCGCGCCCCACCGCGGCTCGCCGAGTCCGGCAGTCAATCGGGCTTCGCCGCGCGACGCCCGATCAGCTCGGCCCCCGCTTCGCCGGCTGCGGCCGCAGGCCGCCTTGCCGGCCTGCCGTGATGCACCAGGGCGATACCCACCGACACCCCGAGCAGCGCGGTGACCAGCCGCAGTGTCAACGGGTCGCCCATCATCAGCACGCCGGCCAGCAGGCCGAACACCGGCGTCAGCAACGTGAAAGCCGACAGTTGCGTGGCCGGGTAGTGGCGGATCAGCCAGAACCACATCAGGTAGCTCGCGAAGCACACCACCACGATCTGGAAGGCGAGCCAGAACCCGGGGCCTGCGCTCAGGCGCTGCGGCCACGGCTCGCCGGCCAGCCATGATGCGACCCCCAGAGCCGCGCCGGACACGGCCAATTGGTAGAACAGCGTCTTCTCCGGCGCGGCGTGCGACAGGCTGGTGGCGCGGATGAGCAGCGTCGTCGCGCCCCACAACACCGCACCCGCGACGCCGAGCGCATCGCCGAGCCACTGCAAGTCGCCGGCCGACGGCCGCTGGAAGCCTTCGGCGAACGCCCAGGCCACCGCGCTGAAGGCGCCGATCAGGCCGACCGTCTGCACGAGGTCGAGCCGCTCGCCGCGTGCGATCGCCGGCATGCCCAATGCCACCACGAACGGCGCCAGGTAGAGAAAGACCACCATGCGCGATGCGGTGGTGAACTTCAGGCCGGTGAAGATGCAGCCGAACTCGATCGCGAACAGCAACCCGGCCGTGAGGCCGGCGCTCCAGGTGCCGTCGCGCTCGAGCAGCCGGATGCCGCGCCAGCGCGCCCACACCGCCACCAGCAGCGCCGCACCGACCGAGCGTGCGGCGGCCTGCAGCAGCGGCGGCACCTCGACCAAGGTCAACTTGCCGGCCACCTGGGTGAGACCCCAGACGGCACAGCAGGTCAGCAGCGCCGCCACGGCGCGGCCGTCCAGGCGAGGCCGGCGCTCGTTCAAGGTGCGCCTCCCAAGGGGGCCAGTCGATGGCGGCGCCACGCGGCGGCGGCCAGCGCGCACACGCCGCCCATCGCGGCGCCGCTCAGATGGGCTGCGGGAGCGATCGCGATATCCCAGCCCGGCATGCGTTGCAGAGGGCCGCGCCACGGCTGCTCCAGCACCACCTTGAGCGCCACACCGGCCAGCACGAGGGCGCCCAGCAGGCGCCGTGCGCCCTGCTCGCGCTGGCACAAGGAAGCCGCAGCCACCACGACACCGGCGTGCAGCACGCCGGACAGGCCCCCGTAGTGCAGCAGGGTCGGCTGCATCAGCAGCCCCACCTGGGTGAGTGGCCAGGCGACGAACCAGGCCAGAGCGTCGAAGGCGTCGCAGCGTGCGCGCCAGCCGAACACCGCCACCAGCGCAGCGCCAGCAATGTTGGCCCAGCGGTGGCCGTCGCTCCAGTGCACCCAGGCCGCGCTCCAGCAGCGCCACGGCTGCGCCGCCGCCAGCGCGGGCTGCCAATCGAGCTGCCGCGGGTCGAGCGCCGTCGCCAGCAGGCTGCCGCCGGCCAAGAGCGCGGCCAGCGCCCACCAGGCGTGCGAGGGCACTCGTGCAAACGCGGCCTGCGGTTCGAGTTGCGGCGCCAGGATATGCCGCCCTTCAGCCGAACACCGCGCGCCACAGCGTGACGACGGCGTTGCGTTCGCCGGCCAGCGTGGCGGGGTCGAACTGCGTGGGTTGCTCGTCGAGCCGTGCCCGATGCTGCGCGCGCCGCAGCTCGCGATACGCCTGCGCCGCGGCCTGGCCGACGCCGGCGGGCAGCAGGCCGTCGCGCTCGGCGCGTTGCAGCAGCGCGATGTTGCCGACGTTGTCGATCAGGTCGGCATGCCGGTGCGCATGCGCGAGCACCAGGTACTGCACCGCGAACTCGGCGTCCATCATGCCGCCCGGGCTGTGCTTGACGTCGAACACGCCGGCGGGCACCGGGTGCGCCGCGTGGACCCGCTCGCGCATGGCCACCACTTCCGCGGCCAGCGCGCGGTTGTCGCGCGCCGTGGCCAGCACCTGTGCGCGCGCGGCCTCGAAGCGCGGCGCCAGCTCGGCGCAGCCGGCGCAGAAGCGCGCCCGCGTCAGCGCCTGATGCTCCCAGGTCCACGCGGTGTTGCTGCCGCGGCCCTGCTGGTAGCGCTCGAACGACGCGATCGATGTCGAGAGCAAGCCCGAGTTGCCGTTGGGGCGCAGCGCGGTGTCGATGTCGAACAACTGGCCGGCCGCCGTGCGCAGCGTCAGCCAGGTGATCAGCTTGCGCACGAAAGCGCCGTAGACCTCCTGCGCGCGGTCGGCGTCGGCCTCGTCGCCGTCGTCGTACAGGAACACCACGTCGAGGTCGCTGCCGTAGCCGAGCTCCTTGCCGCCGAGCTTGCCGTAGGCGATGACGGCCAGCCGCGGCGCCTCGCGGTGACGGCTCTTCAGTCGCGCCCAGGCCCAGCGCAGCGTGCAGCCGATCAGCGCGTCGGCCAGCGCCGACAGGTCGTCGGCCACCTGCTCCACCGTGAGCAGGCCCTCGACGTCGCGCACCAGCGTACGGAACACCTCGGCGTGGTGGGCATGGCGCAGGGTGTCGAGCAGTTCGCCCTCGTCGGCCTGGCCACTGCGTTGCCAACCGGCATGGCGCTGCTCGAGGTCGGCGATCAGCGCGTCGCGGTCGAAGCGTTCGTGCAGCAGGCGCGGGTCGGCAAGCTCGTCGATGACGCCGGGGTGGCGCATCAGGTATTGCATCGGCCAGCGGGCCAGGCCGAGCAGCCGCAGCAGGCGGCGCAACACCTCGGGCCGCTCGTCGAGCAGCGCCACGTAGGACTCGCGCCGCAGCAGCGGCTCGAGCCAGTCGACGAAGCGCAATGTCGCCTCTTCGGTGCAGGTGCCGTCGGCCACGCAGGCCGCGGCGCGCAGCATCAGGCGGCCCAGGCGCAGCTTGGTCTCGTCGCGCAGGCTCTGCACCCGCGGCTGTGCCGCCCAGCCGCCGACGCGCTGTGCCAGCGCCGCGGGCAGCAGCGCCTGCAGGCCGTCGGCGTCGATCGGCTGGGGCGTGCCGCAGTTCTTGCAGCCACGGCTGGCCGACGGCGCCTGGCCGTCGTGCAGCAGCGCGTCGAACTCGTTGGCGACGAACTCGCGCGCCGCGCCGAGTTCGTCCAGCAGCCGACAGGCAGCGTCTTCGCCGGCGTGGCCCATCGAGCGGGCGATCCAGCCGAGATCGGCGTCGGCCGTCGGCAGCACATGCGTCTGCTGGTCGTCGAGGTACTGGATGCGGTGCTCGAGCCGGCGCAGCAGCGTGTAGGCGTCGGCCAGTCGCGTCGCGGTCTCGGCGGGCATCATCCCGTGGGCCACCAGCCGCTGCAGGCCGCGCAGCGTCGAGCGCGTGCGGATCTCCGGGAACTGGCCGCCGCGCACCACCAGCAGCAGTTGCACGATGAACTCGATCTCGCGGATGCCGCCGCGCGACAGCTTGACGTCGTTGGCGCGCTCCGGGCGACCGGCGGCGCGGCGCTGCGCTTCCTCGCGGATGCGCCGGTGCAGCTGGCGCAGCCCTTCGAACACGCCGTAGTCGAGGTAGCGCCGATAGACGAACGGCGTCACCAGCGCGCCGAGCGCCCGCGCGCGGCCGTCGAGCACCGCCGCACGCGGCGCGATCACGCGGCTCTTCAGCCATGCGAAGCGCTCCCACTCGCGGCCCTGCACCTGCAGGTAAGACTCCAGCGCCGGCAGGCTCACCACCGGTGGCCCGGAATTGCCGTTGGGTCGCAGCGCGAGGTCGATGCGGAACACGAAGCCTTCGTCGGTGACCTCGCCGATCAGCGCATGCAGCCGCTTGGCGACGCGCGCGAAGGTCTCGTGCGCGCTCGACCCCGACGCCGTCTGGCCCTCGTCGCCGTAGAGGTACACCAGGTCGATGTCCGACGACACGTTGAGCTCGCGCGCCCCGAGCTTGCCCATGCCGACGATCCAGAAGTCGATGCGTTGCCCGTCGGCATCGAGCGGCGCGCCGTGAACAGCCTCCTCGTCGCGCAGGGCTTGCGCCAGCGCGCGCTCGAGCGCCACCTCGGCCAGCTCGGTCATCGCCGAAGTCACCGCCTGCAGCGGCGCCGCCCGCTCGACGTCGAGCACGACCAGCCGCTCGAGCACCGCCTGCCGCGCGATGCGCAGCGCCGCAGGCAGCGCTTGGCCCTGCTGCACGGTGCGATCGATCAGCGAGGCGATCGATGCGGCATCCGGAACGCCCGGCGCAAGCCCAGCGATCTCGCTGCCGAAGCGGCGCCGCACGCGCTGCACGTAACGGCTGTAGTCGGCGCTGGCGGCCGCGGCGTTCGCTGCTGCAGTAAGGCTCACGGCGCCTTCGGTGACGAGCCTCGGAAGCCGGCGCGCTGTGCTAGATTGGTCTGGCGGGGAAGACCCACGGGCCGACCAACCACCGCAGCGCGGCGAAGTCGCGCCTCGAGCCGGTTTCGCTTCATTCGATGTCCCCCGCCTCCACCCTCAACGCGTCGCGTCGCTCCCTGTGGCACTGGCCGACCCGCGCATTGCGCTGGCTGGTCGCTCTGCTGCTCGCGCTGTGGAGCCTACTGCTGGTCGCGTGGCTGACTCTGTACTGGGGGATTTTGCCGCACGTCGACCAATGGCGGCCGCGCATCGAGCAATTGGCCAGCCGCGCGTTGGGTGTGCCGGTGCGCATCGGCGCGATCCAGGTGCGATCGGGCGGCTGGATTCCGGCCGCCGAGCTGCGCGACGTGGTGCTGTACGACAGCCGCGGCCGCGAGGCGCTGCGCCTGCCGCGCGTGGCGGCGGCGCTGTCGGTGCCGTCGCTGCTGGCGCTGCAGTTGCGTTTCGAGCAGCTGCTGATCGACGACGCACAGCTCGTCGTGCGGCGCGACGCCAATGGACACCTGAGCGTCGGCGGCCTCGAGATGGCGGGCGAGGTCGGCAGCGACGGCGAGCGCTCGGCGGCCGACTGGTTCCTGCGCCAGCACGAGTTCGTGATCCGCGGCGCCACGCTGACCTGGATCGACGAGCAGCGGCGCGCGCCACCGCTGCTGCTGAGCGACACCGACGTCGTCGTGCGCAACGGCTTGCACCAGCACGATCTGCGCATCGATGCCACGCCGCAGGCTGCCTGGGGCGAACGCTTCTCGCTGCGCGCGCGCATGCAGCAGCCGCTGATCGGAAGCGCCAGCGACTGGCAGCGCTGGCGCGGCACGCTGTACGCCGAGCTGCCCCATGTCGACGTGACGCGGCTGCGCGACTACGTCGATCTGCCGTTCGAGTTGAACCAGGGCCGCGGCGCGCTGCGGGCCTGGCTCGACGTGGACGATGGCCGACCCAGCGGCGCCACCGTCGACCTCGCATTGCGCGACGTCGCACTGCGCCTGGCGCGCCAGGTGCAGCCGCTGCAGTTCGAGCGCCTGAGCGCCCGCCTCGAAGGCGAGCAGGGCCGGCGGCAGACGCGCTTGGCGGCGCGCCGCCTGAGCTTTGCCACCGCCGACGGCGTGCTGTGGGACGACAGCGCCTTCAGCGCCAGTTGGCGCACGGCAACCAACGCGGCCGGCGAGCCCGAATGGGTGGGCGGCGAGTTCAGCGCCGACCGGCTCGACCTGGCGTCGATGGCGCACATCGCCACGCGCGTGCCGCTGGGCGAGCCGCTGCGCAAGGGGCTGGCCGAACTGGCGCCGCGCGGCACGGTGCACGACCTCGTCGCGCGCTGGGACGGCCCGCTCGACGCGCCGCGACAGTACCAGGTGAATGCCCGCGTCAAGGGCCTGGCGATCGCTGCCGGCGCGAGCACCGCAGGCGTCGGCCGACCGGGCTGGCGCAATGCCGACATCGACCTGCAGGCGAGCGAACTCGGCGGCGATGCGCGGCTGGCGATCGCCGACGGCGCGATGGAGTTCCCTGGCGTATTCGAGCAGGCGGTGGTGCCGCTGCGGCGCTTCGACGCGCAACTCGCTTGGCGCATCGGCGCGGCACAACCGCAGGGACGCCCGATCGATCTGCACGTCAAGGAGGCACGCTTCGAGAACGCCGATGCGCGCGGCGAGCTGACGCTCGGGTGGCGCACCGGCGCTGGCACCGGCTTCGGCCGCGGCGGCCGCTTCCCGGGCGCGCTCGAGTTGCGCGGCAAGCTGGCCGACGGGCGCGCCGCGAGCGTCGCACGCTATCTGCCACTCGGACTGCCGCACGGTGCGCGCGACTACGTGCAGCGCGCCATCGTCGACGGCACGGTGCCCAGCGCGAGCTTCGAGGTCAAGGGCGACCTGTGGGACTTCCCGTTCCACGACCCGAAGGTGGCGCGTGACGGCGTCTTTCGCATCGCCGGGCGAGCGAAGGACGTGACGTTCGCCTACGTGCCCCCCACCGCCGGCGGCGATGCGCCGGCCGCGTGGCCGCCGATCACGCAGGCCGAGGGCGAGCTGGTGTTCGATGGCGGCGGCATGACCATCCGCCAGGCGAGCGGGCGCATCTTCGGGGTCGACCTGCGCGGTGTCGATGCCACGGTGCGCGACTTCGCGCAGGCGGTGGTCGAGATCGACGGCCAGGCGCGCGGCCCGCTGGCCGACATGCTGCGCTATGTCGACGCCTCGCCGCTCGAGGCCAAGGGCGCGCTGTCGCAGGCCTCGGGCACGGGCAGCGCCGACTTGCACCTGGCGCTGCGCCTGCCGCTGTCGGATCTGGCGCAGGCCACCGTCAAGGGCAGCCTGCAACTCAGTGGCAACGACGTGCGCTGGCGCAGCGACGTGCCGACGCTCGCGCAGGCGCGCGGTCGCGTCGACTTCAGCCGTAGCGGCGTGCGCGTGGCGGGGGTCACCGCGCGCGTGCTCGGCGGCGAACTGACTTTCGACGGCGGCACGCAGCCCGACGGCAGTCTGCGCTTCGCCGGTCAGGGCACGGCCAGCGCCGACGGGCTGCGGCAGGCCGGCGAACTGGGCGCGGTGTCCGGGCTTGCCGCGGCCGCGCAGGGGCAGGCGACGTACCGGCTGCAGTTGGGCATCGTCAGAGGCGGGGTCGAGCTGCTGCTGACCAGCAACCTGGCCGGCTTGGCGCTGAACCTGCCGGCGCCGCTGGCCAAGCCCGCCGACGCACCGTTGCCACTGCGGGTGCAGACCAACCTGCTGGCCGATGCGCCGGGTGGCATCGCCGCGCCGCGCGACCAGTTGCGCATCGAGCTGGGCAGCATCGTGCGGGCGCAGTACCTGCGTGAGCTGGGCAACAACGGCGCGCGCGTGCTGCGCGGTGCGGTGGCCGTCAATGCCGCATTGCCGGCGCCGATGCCCGGCGGCGTGGCGGTCGCCGAGTTCAGCGCAGCGGTCTCGGTGGACGCCTGGCGCGAAGCGCTCGCGCCGTGGATCGGCGCGGCCAGCGGGCCAGCGGCGGGCTACCTGCCGCGGCAGATCACCGTGCGCGCACGCGAGGCCATCGTCGAAGGGCGTCGCTTCAGCGGCAACACCGTCGAGCTGCGGCGCGACGGCGAGGCGTGGCGCGCGACGCTGCAGTCGGACCAGGCGGTCGGCACTTTCGAGTATCGCGAGCCCGAGTCGCCGGGTGCAGCCGGGCGCCTCAACGCGCGGCTGTCGAAGCTGTGGATTCCGCTGGCGCAGCCCAAGGTGGGCGCTGCGCTGCCGCTCAGCGCCGAGGCGCGGTCGCTGCCGGCGATGGACCTGGTGATCGACGATTTCGAATGGCGGGGCCACAAGCTGGGCCGCGTCGAACTGCAGGCGGCCAATCGCAGCGCCGACGCGGCTCCCGGCGCGCGAGAGTGGCGTCTGCAGCGCCTGCAGGTGCGCATGCCCGAGGCCACGCTCGAAGCCAGCGGCCAATGGGCCGCGGCGCCGCCGGGTGCGCCACGCCGCATGGCGCTGGAGTTCGGGCTCGATCTCGCAGACAGCGGGGCGCTGCTCGAGCGGCTGGGCTACGGCAAGGTGTTGCGCGGCGGCAAGGGCCGCCTGCATGGGCAGCTCGCGTGGTCGGGCTCGCCGCTTTCGCTCGACCTGCCGAGCCTCGACGGGCAGCTTTCGGTGGCCCTCGAGGCCGGGCAGTTCCTCAAGGTCGACACCGGCGCCGCGCGCCTGCTCGGCGTGCTGAGCCTGCAGTCGCTGCCGCGGCGGCTGATGCTCGACTTTCGCGACCTCTACCAGGAGGGTCTGGCGTTCGACCACATCGACGGCGAGCTGAAGCTGACCCGCGGCGTGGCCCACATCGAGAGCCTGCGCACGCGCGGCGTGCAGGCCACCGTGCTGATGGAAGGCCAGGCCGACCTCGCCCGCGAGACCCAGGACCTGCGCGTCTACGTCGTGCCCGAGATCAACGCCGGCGCCGCCTCGCTGGCCTATGCGGCGATCAATCCGGCGATCGGTCTGGGCACCTTCATCGCGCAATGGCTGCTGCGCCGGCCGCTGATCGCCGCCGCCACGCGCGAGTTCCACGTCACCGGAAGCTGGGACGACCCGCAGGTCGAGCGCGTCGAGCGCAAGCAGCCCGAGGCCGCGTCGGCCGGGCAGGCCAACCCGACACAATGAGCGTGCATCGACGCAGCCGCCCATGAAGATCGCCGCCTTGCAGATGGTTTCGAGCACCGACGTCGCGCGCAACCTCGGCGTCGCCACCGCGCTGATCGACGAGGCCGCGCGCGAAGGCGCGGAGTTGGTGGCGTTGCCCGAGTACTTCTGCCTGCTGGGCCGCCACGACACCGACAAGCTGGCGGCGGCCGAGGCCGACGGCCACGGCCCGATCCAGCAGGCGCTGGCCGACAGCGCGCGCCGTGCCGGCGTGTGGGTGGTGGGCGGCACGTTGCCGATGCGCACCGACGACCCGCGGCGCGTGCGCAACGCCTGCTGCGTCTACGCGCCCGACGGGCGGCGCGTCGCGCGCTACGACAAGATCCATCTCTTCGCCTACGACAACGGCCGCGAGCACTACGACGAGGGCCGCGTGCTGCAGGCGGGCGACACGCCGGTGACGTTCGACGCCGATGGCCTGCGTATCGGCCTGTCGATCTGCTACGACCTGCGCTTCCCTGAGTTGTATCGCGCGCTGACCAGGCCCCCGTGCGATCTGCTGTGCGTGCCGTCGTCGTTCACCCACACCACCGGACAGGCGCACTGGGAGCTGCTGCTGCGCGCGCGGGCGGTCGAGAACCAGTGCTACGTGATCGCGCCCGCGCAAGGCGGCGTGCACGAGAACGGCCGCCGCACCTGGGGCCACAGCATGATCGTCGATCCCTGGGGCGAGGTGCTGGCGGTGCGTGCCGAGGGCGCGGGGGTGGTGATGGCCGAGCTCGACCTCGAGCGGCTGCGGCACGTGCGCGGGCAGTTGCCGGCTCTGACACACCGGCGCGCCGACCTTGCCGGCCACTGAATCGCCGCCAGCTCGGGCGGACCGCCGCCCGCTCTTGCGGACGCCGAAATCGTTGGCCGCGCAGGAGCCCCGCCAAGGAGCTGCCGCTCAGCGCCAGCCGAACATCATCTGCCGCGCCAGCCGCGATTTCGCTGGCGCCACGGCGTCGAGCGCCGCCAGCGCACCGCCGCGCAGCAGCGACAGGCCCGGCCAGCGCCAGGTGAAGCTGCGCGCCAGGAAGTCGGTGGCGGCGATCGTCGTCCAGCGGTCGGGCGCACGCGACCACTCGATGCGCCGCAGCGCGGGGGCGAACGGCGGTGCGTCGCGCAGCGCGTCGACCAGCGCGTAGGCGTCGCGCAGCCCGAGGTTGAGCCCCTGCCCGGCCACCGGGTGCAGCGTCTGCGCCGCGTTGCCGATGCGCACCGTGCGGCCGTGCACCAGCGTGCGCTCGGCGTTGAGGCCGAGCGCGAAGCGCTTGAGCGCGCCCAGGTGAACGACGCGGCCCGCCACCGCGGGCAACAGCGAGTTGAGTAGCGCCATGCGCTGCGCGTCGTCGAGCGGCGCCACCGGATCGTCGGCCGCCGGCACGCACCACACCAGCGCGGCGCGCCGCACGGCCGGGGTCGAGCCCGATGCGCCGGTCGGCAACGGCAGCAGCGCCAGCGGGCCGTTGACGGTGAAGCGCTCGACGGCCAGCCCGGGCGTGCCGCCGTCGAGCGCGGTCTCGCCGACCCACGCCACCTGCCCGTAGTCGTGCGCCAGTGCCTTGCGCGCCTGCTCGGCGAACACGCCACCCTCGGCCACCACCGCGAGGTCGAAACGCTCGGCGATGCCGGCGTCGACCTCCACCTCGTCGGCGGCCTGCTTGAGCGCCGACACCGGGGTGCCCAGGCGCAGCGACAACCGTGCCGGCTCGGCAGCGCAGCGGTCGAGGAAGGCCTGCTGCAGCCGCGCGGTCAGCGCGCCGTAGCGCAACACCGCACCCAGCATCGGGACGGCCTCGTCGTCGGCGCGAATCGTCACCGCGGCGTCGAGGCCACCGGGCGGCGCCTGCGACACGTGCACCTCGGTGATCGGCTGCGCCGCCGCGCGCGGCCAGGCGCCCACGCGCTGCAGCAACTGCACGCTGCCCAGCGACAGCGCCAGCGTGCGCGGGTCGAGCGAGACGTCCTGATCGGTGGCACGCGCATCGAACACGCTCACCTGCGAGCGCGGCAGCCGCTGCGCGGCCAGCAGCGCCAGCCCCAGGCCGGCGGGCCCGGCGCCGACGACGGCCAGCCGCAGCGGATTCGAGGTCGAGGTCACGTTTCGTCGATGGTGCGAAGTCATGGCTTGCGCGTCACCGTATTATTCGCCGCACCCGGGTGTCCGGGGGCTGCACGCGCCAAGGAGAGGGTCATGGCCCTGATGGACTTCATCAAGAAGCAGTTCATCGACATCCTGCAGTGGACCGAGGGCACCGACGGCGTGCTCGCGTGGCGCTACCCGATGGCCGAGTTCGAGATCCAGTACGGCGCCTCGCTCACCGTGCGCGAGAGCCAGATGGCGCTGTTCGTCAACGAGGGCAAGGTGGCCGACGTCTTCGGCCCCGGCATGTACAAGCTGACGACGCAGACGCTGCCGGTGCTGACCTATCTGAAGAACTGGGACAAGCTGTTCGAGAGCCCGTTCAAGAGCGACGTCTATTTCTTCAGCACGCGCCAGCAGGTCGACCAGCGCTGGGGCACGCAGCAGCCGGTGACGATCCGCGACAAGGACTTCGGCGCCGTGCGGCTGCGCGCGTTCGGCAACTACGCCTACCGCGTCGCCGACCCGAAGAAGTTCCACACCGAGATCTCGGGCACGCGCGACAGCTACGCGGTGGCCGACCTCGACGGCCAGCTGCGCGGCCTGATGCTGCAGCACATCAGCGACGCGGTGGCGGCGTCGGGCATCGCTTTCCTCGACCTGGCGGCCAACCAGATCGAGTTCGCCAAGCAGATCCAGGCCGCCACCGCGCCGAGCTTCGAGGCGCTGGGCCTGAAGCTCGAGACGGTGACCGTGCAGAACGTATCGCTGCCCGAGGAGCTGCAGAAGATCCTCGACCAGAAGATCGGCATGGGCATGGTCGGTGGCGACATGGGCAAGTTCATGCAGTACCAGACCGCGCAGTCGATGCCCGAGCTGGCCAAGGGCGCCGGTGGCGGCGGCAGCGTCGCCGGCGACGCGATGGGGCTCGGCGCCGGCGTCGCCCTCGGCCAGGTCATGGCGCAGCAACTGCAGGCCGGCCTGCAAGGTGGCGCCGCCGGCGGCGTGAAGCCGGCCGAGGTGATGGCCACGCTGGAGAAGCTCGGCGAGCTGAAGGCCAAGGGCGTGCTGACCGAGGAAGAGTTCGCCGCCAAGAAGGCCGAGCTGCTGAAGAAGCTCGCCTAGCGACCGGTCGCCGTCGAGACCGAGCCGGCACACCGCACGATCCCGCCCTAAGACCGACGCGTGGCGACCACCCCGCAGCGCGCCTACCGCGCCGCGTGCCCGAACTGCGGCGCGCCGGTGGAGTTCGCCTCCGCCGCGTCGGCCAGCGCGGTGTGCAGCTTCTGCCGCAGCACCCTGGTGCGCGACGGCGATGCGCTGCGCCGCATCGGCGTCAGCGCCGAGCTGTTCGACGACCACTCGCCGCTGCAGCTCGGTGCGGCGGGGAAGTACCAGGGCGCGGCGTTCACGCTCGTCGGCCGCCTGCAGTACGGCTATGCCGAGGGCACCTGGAACGAATGGCACGCGCTGTTCGACAGCGGCAAGAGCGGCTGGCTGTCGGAGGACAACGGCGCCTACGTGATCGCCTTCGATGCGCCGCTGCAGGCCGCCGCGCCGGCCGCCGGCGAGCTGGTGGTCGGCGAGCGCCGGCTGGTGAGCGGCGCGGCGTGGAGCGTGGCGTCGGTGACGCGCGCGCACCTGATCGCCGCGCAGGGCGAGCTGCCGCGGCCGCCGCGGCTCGACGGCAGCGAGTTCGTGGTCGTCGACTTGCGCAACGAGCGCGGCGACGTCGCCACGCTCGACTACGGCGACGCGGCCGCCGTCGAATGGTCGATCGGCCGCGCGGTGCGGCTGGCCGAGCTGCAGATGACCGGCCTGCGCGAGGCCTCGGAGAAGACGCTCTCGGGCCGCGGCTTCCAGTGCCCGAGCTGCGGCGCCTCGCTGCAGTTGACGCTGCAGAGCACGCAGTCGATCGCCTGCCCGCAGTGCAAGGCGGTGATCGACGTCTCGCAGGGCATCGGCGGCGACCTCGCGCACTACGCGCAGGACAACGCCGGCCACGACGGCGCGCAGCCGCTGATCGCGCTCGGCGCGAGCGGCCGCCTCACCCTCGACGGCCGCGAGGTGCAGTGGCAGGTGGTGGGTTACCAGGAGCGCTGCGACGTCCCGGCCGACGACGACGAGGCGACCTTCTGGCGCGAGTACCTGCTGTTCAACCTGCAGGAAGGCTTCGTTTTCCTGGTCGACAGCGAAGACGGCTGGAGCTGGGTCAAGCCGCTCACCGGCGCGCCGCAGGTGCGCGGCGATGTCGCCACCTGGGCCGGCCGCAGCTATCGCCAGCGCGAGCGCTACCAGGCCAAGGTCACCTGGGTGCTCGGCGAGTTCTACTGGCGCGTGCAGCGCGACGAGGTGGCGCTCGTTGCCGACTACGCCGGCACCGGCGCGGCGTCGCAACGCCGGCTGTCGAGCGAGCGCACCGCCGGCGAACTCACCTGGTCCGAAGGCGCGGTGGTCGACGCGCAGACCGTAGCGCGCGCGTTCGGCATCGCCGCGGCGGCTGCCCCGGCGCTGCAGCGCAGCGGCGCGCGCGTCATGGTGGACGGCGGTTCGCTCAAGGTAGGGCTGATCATCGCGGTGGTGCTGGTGGTGCTGCTGCTGGGCTTCTGCTCGAGCAGCGAGCGCGACTGCGGCGATGTGCGTGCCACCTTCGGCGAGGCGAGCAACGAGTACCAGCAATGCCTGCGCAACGCCGGCAGCGGCCGGTCTTTTCGCGGCGGCTCGTTCGGCGGCTTCAGCAGCGGCGGGGGCCACAAGTGAGGCCTCCGGCGGCACGACGGTTGGATCGACGACAGCACAGGAGGTAACCGATGGGAATCGAATGGCTCAGGCCCGGCATCGTTCTCGGGTCGATCGTCTACGCGGTGATCGGCGTGATCGTGTTGTGGCTCAGCTTCGTGGTGATCGACAAGCTCACGCCGTACAAGCTGTGGGACGAGATCTGCGAGAAGAAGAACCTGGCGCTGGCCATCGTGGTGGGCGCGATGTTCATCGCCATCGGGCAGATCGTCGCGGCGGCGATCCACGGCTGAACCCGTGACCTCGCCGTCGCTCGGCGCGAGCGGGCGCGCCGGCCGCAGTGCGGCGCGCCCCGCCGAGGTCGCGCTGCTCGCCTCGGTGTTCGTGGTCGCCGCGTGCGGGCTGGTGTACGAGCTGGCCGCCGGCGCGTTGGCGAGCTACCTGCTGGGCGACTCGGTGCTGCAGTTCTCCACCGTGATCGGCGCCTACCTGTTCGCGATGGGGCTCGGATCGTGGCTGTCGCGGCACGCCGAGCGCGAGCTGGTGGCGCTGTTCCTACGCGTCGAGCTGGCGGTCGGGCTGATCGGCGGCCTGATGCCGGCGGCGCTGTTCACCGCGCACAGCGTGCTGCCCGACGGCGGCGGCGCATCGTTTCGCGCCCTGCTCTACCTGCTGGTGCTGCTGGTCGGCGTGCTGGTGGGGCTCGAGGTGCCGCTGGTGATGCGCATCCTGAAGCGTCACTTCAGCGAGCGCTACGCGCTCAAGGAGCTGGTGTCGCAGGTGCTGACCTTCGACTACCTCGGTGCGCTGGTGGTGGCGGTGGCGTTTCCGCTGCTGCTGCTGCCGCAGCTCGGCCTCGCGCGCACCGGCGTGCTGTTCGGCCTGCTCAACTCAGGCGTGGCGGTGTGGGCGCTGTGGCTGTTCCGCGGCGAGCTGGCGCGCTGGCGCGCCAACGCGCTGGCGTGCGCCGCGGTGGTGCTGGTACTGGCCGGCGCGATGGTCGGCGCCGACGCGCTGACGAGCTGGGCCGAGGACCGCTTCTACGGCGACCACATCATCGTGCGCGAGAGCAGCGACTACCAGCGTGTGGTGGTGACCTCGGGGCCCACCGGCGTGCGCCTGTACCTCAACGGCAACCTGCAGTTCCACTCGCGCGACGAATACCGCTACCACGAGGCGCTGGTGCACCCGGCGCTGGCCGCGCAGGGCGCGCCGCGCCGCGTGCTGGTGCTCGGCGGCGGCGACGGCATGGCGGTGCGCGAGGTGCTCAGGTACCCGAGCGTCGAGCAGGTGGTGCTGGTCGAGCTCGACCCGCACATCGTCGCGCTGTTCCGCGACCACGAGCTGCTGCGGCGGTTGAACGGCGACTCGCTGCACTCGCCCAAGCTCACCATCGTGCAGGCCGACGCGTTCACCTGGCTCGACGGCCACGACGGCGAGATGTTCGACGCCATCGTGATCGACTTTCCCGACCCGACCAACTTCTCGCTGGGCAAGCTCTACACCACCACCTTCTACGAGCGCGTCGACCGTCACCTCGCCGCCGGCGGCTTCGCGGTGGTGCAGACCACCTCGCCGCTGATCGCACGGCGCAGCTTCTGGACCGTGGTGGCGACCATCGAGGCGACGGGCCTCACCGCGACGCCGTACCACGCGCACGTGCCGAGCTTCGGCGAGTGGGGCTTCGTGCTGATGGGTCGCAGGCCGTGGCAGCCGCCGCGCACGCTGCCGCCGGGCCTGCGCTTCCTCACCGTCGAAGGCATGCCGGCGCTGCTGCAGTTTCCGCCCGACATGTCACGCGTGGCGGCGCAGCCCAACCGCCTGTCGAACCAGGTGCTGGTGCACACCTTCGAAGAGGAATGGGGCAAGGTGCATCAGTAGCGTCGCTGCGCCGGCGCTCGCTGCTGGCGGCGGCGCTGGGGGCGCCTGCGCTCGCCGGCACGGCCGGGTGCTCGCGCCGCGAGGCACCGCAATTCGAAGGTGGCTGGGTCGGCGCGTCGCACGCGCGCGGGCACCGCCTGCGCCAACCGATGCCACCGGTGGCTGGGCAGATCGACATCGTGCGCACCGGCGTACTGGTGGTCGGCGCCGGCATCGCGGGCATCGCCTGCGCGCGCGCGCTGGCGCGCTCCGGCGTCGACGATGTCATCGTGCTCGAGCTGGAGGGCGCGGCCGGCGGCAACAGCCGCGGCCACCGGCTCGGCGGCAGCGGCTGCCCGCTGGGCGCGCACTACCTGCCGCTGCCGGGCCCGCAGGCGCACGAGGTGAGCGAGCTGCTGTTCGATCTCGGGCTGCTGCGCAGCGTGGCCGGCCGCACCGTGGCCTACGAGCGCCACCTGTGCCACAGCCCGCAGGAGCGGCTGTTCTTCGAAGGCCACTGGCACGAAGGCCTGCTGCCGCCGGCGCCGCCGGGCTCGCGCAGCGCGGCGCAGTACCGCGCGTTCGCGCGGCGCGTGGCGCAGGTGCAGCGCGAGCTGGCCTTCGCACTGCCGACGCAGCGCGCGCCGTGGACCGCGGCGCACGCGGCGCTCGATGCGGGCACGTTCGCGCAGTGGCTCGGCCGCGAGGGCTTCGACGACCCGCTGCTAAGGGGGTACCTCGACTACGCCTGCCGCGACGACTACGGCGCCGGCATCGAGCGGGTGTCGGCCTGGGCGGGGCTGCACTACTTCGCCAGTCGCCACGGCTTCGACGCCGGCGACGAGGCGTCCGAGCGCGATGCGCTGTTCACCTGGCCCGAGGGCAACGCCTGGCTGGTGCGGCGCATGGCCGAGCCGCTGCGCGAGCGCATCCGCGGCGATCACACGGTGCTGCGGGTCGAGGTCGAGCGCGAGGCGGTGCAGGCGATCGCCATCGACGAGACGACGCAGCAGCCGCGACGCTTCAGCGCGCGCGCGGCGGTGCTGGCGACGCCGCTGTTCGTCGCGCGGCGGCTCTGCGCGGCACCGCCCGCGGCGCTGGTGGCGGCCGCCGAGCGGGCGCGCTACGCGCCGTGGCTGGTGGCCAACCTGCTGCTCGATGCGCCGCTGCTCGAGCGCGCCGACGGCGCGCCGCTGTCGTGGGACAACGTGCTGCAAGGCTCGCCCTCGCTCGGCTACGTGGTGGCGCAGCACCAGAGCCTGCGCCCCGACGTGCGCGCCACCGTGCTCACTGCGTACTGGGCGCTGCGCGAAGACGAGCGCGCCGCGCTGCTGGCCGACGACTGGCGCGCCTGGGCGCAGCGGGTGATCGACGACCTCGCGCACGCACACCCCGATCTGCCGCGCAAGCTGCGCCGCGTCGACCTGATGCGCCACGGCCACGCGATGCGCATCCCGCTGCCCGGCGCGCGCGGCGACCCGGCGCTGGCCGCGCTGATGCGCGCGCGCGGCCGCCTGCAGTTCGCGCACGCCGACCTCGCCGGCTACTCGGTGTTCGAGGAGGCCTACACGCTGGGCGTGCAGGCGGCAGCGCGGCTGCTGCGCGAGTTGGCTGGATAGCCCGGCTGCGCGCGGCCTCACGCCGCCGCGTTCAGCGCCTGCAGTCGCTCGGCCGAGCCGACGTCGGTCCACGCACCATCCCACGCCTGCGCGCCGATGCGCCGCTGCGCGATGCCGGCGTCGAGCAGCGGGCGCAACGGCAGCTTGGTGCCGACCGCGACGCCGGCGAACATCGCGGCGCGGAACAGCCCGACGCTGGCCCAGGTGCGCCGCGGCGGGTCGGTCACCGCGAGGCCTTGCGCGTCGATGCCGAAGTCGCCCTGCGGATGGTGCGGCGCATTGGGCACCAGCCAGAGGTGCGCCCACAAGTCACCGGCGGCGAAGCGCTGCGCGAACGCGGCGTCGAACGCGAAGCCGGGCAGGAAGACGTCGCCCGACACCACCCAGAAGCCATCGTCGGCGCGCTGCGCCAGCAGCGGCAGCGCCTTGGCGATGCCGCCGGCGGTCTCGAGCGCGCCGCCGTGGTCGCGGCCTTCCATCGAGTAGGCGATGCGCACGCCGTAGCGCGAGCCGTCGCCGAGCGCGGCCGGAAACTGCTCCTCCAGCCACGCGGTGTTGATCACCACCTCGCGCACGCCGGCGGCGGCCAGCGCGAGCAGGTGCCACTCGATCAAGCGCTTGCCGCGCACCGCGAGCAGCGGCTTGGGCGTGTGGTCGGTCAGCGGCCGCAGGCGCACGCCGCGGCCGGCGGCCAGGATCAGCGCCTTCAGGTTGTCGTGCCGCGGCGCCTCGAATGCCATGGCGCGCGAGTGTATGCGTCGGGTGCGGCGCCGGCCGCGCATGGGCCGCTCGGTAGAATTCGGTCCTCCCGCCCGCCGCACGCCGAGCGCCTTCGATTCGCAAGGCCAGCCACCGCTTCGCATGACCACCGCCGCCCCCGACACCCAGACGATGGCCAACGCGATCCGCGCGCTGGCAATGGACGCGGTGCAGCGCGCCAACTCCGGCCACCCCGGCGCGCCGATGGGGCTGGCCGAGGTGGCGGTGGCGCTGTGGGGTCGGCACCTGAAACACAACCCGGCCGACCCGCATTGGCTCGACCGCGACCGCTTCGTGCTCAGCAACGGCCACGGCTCGATGCTGCTGTACGCGCTGCTGCACCTCACCGGCTACGACCTGGCCATCGACGAGTTGCGCAACTTCCGCCAGCTGGGCAGCAAGACGCCGGGCCATCCCGAGGTCGGCGTCACGCCGGGCGTCGAGACGACCACCGGCCCGCTCGGGCAAGGCCTGGCCAACGCGGTGGGCATGGCGCTGGCCGAGAAGCTGCTCGCCGCGCAGTTCAACCGGCCGGGGCACGCGGTGGTCGACCACCGCACCTACGTGATCGTCGGCGACGGCTGCCTGATGGAGGGCATCAGCCACGAGGCCTGCGCGCTGGCCGGCGCGTGGAAGCTCGGCAAGCTGGTGGCGCTGTACGACGACAACGGCATCTCGATCGACGGCGCCGTTGCGCCGTGGTACGTCGACGATGTGCGCCAGCGCTTCGCCGGCTACGGCTGGCGCGTGCTCGGCCCGGTCGACGGCCACGACGTCGACGCCGTCGACGCGGCACTCGCGCAGGCGTCGCACGCCGGACCCCAGCCGACACTGATCATCTGCCGCACCACGATCGGCAAGGGCGCGCCGACGCGCGCCGGCACCGCCAAGGCGCACGGCGAGGCGCTTGGCGAGGCCGAGGTCGCGGCGACGCGGCAGGCGCTGCACTGGAGCGCCGCGCCGTTCGAGGTGCCGCCGGCGGTGAAGGCGCTGTGGGATGCGCGCGAGGCCGGGGCCGCGCGCCAGGCGCGCTGGAGCGAGCGCTTCGCGCACTACCGCGCCGCGTTCCCGGAGCTGGCCGATGAGTTCGAGCGGCGCTGCCGCGGCGACCTGCCGGCGGCGTTCGATGCCGTGTGCGCGCAGGCGCTCGCCGACGCGCGCGCCAAGGCCGAGACGGTGGCCACGCGCAAGGCGAGCCAGCTCGCGCTCGAGGCGTTCACGCGCGCGCTGCCCGAGCTGCTCGGCGGCTCGGCCGACCTCACCGGCTCGAACCTGACGCAGACCTCGAGCACGGCGCCGCTGCGCTTCGACGACGACGGTGCACCCAACGGCGGGCGCCACATCAACTACGGCGTGCGCGAGTTCGGCATGGCCGCGGTGATGAACGGCATCGCGCTGCACGGCGGCTTCATCCCGTACGGCGGCACTTTCCTCACCTTCAGCGACTACAGCCGCAACGCGCTGCGCATGGGCGCGCTGATGAAGCAGCGCGTGGTCCACGTCTTCACGCACGACTCGATCGGCCTCGGCGAGGACGGCCCCACGCACCAGAGCGTCGAGCATGCGGCCGCGCTGCGGTTGATGCCCGGGCTCGAAGTCTGGCGCCCGGCCGACACCGTCGAGACCCTGGTCGCCTGGCGCTGCGCGATCGCCGCGCGCGACAAGCCCAGCGCGCTGCTGCTGTCGCGCCAGAACCTGCCGTACTGCCCGCGCGCATCGGACGACGACATCGCGCGCGGCGGCTACGTGCTGGCCGAGCCGGCGGATGCGAAGGCCAAGTTGCAGGCGGTGATCGTGGCCACCGGGTCCGAGGTGCACCTGGCGCTGCAGGCGCAGGCGGTGCTGGCCAGCGACGGCATCGCGGTGCGCGTGGTGTCGATGCCGTCGACCACCGTGTTCGACCGTCAGGACGTCGCCTACAAGCTGCACGTGCTGCCCGCGCTCGTGCCGCGCGTCGCGGTCGAGGCCGGCGTCAGCGACGGCTGGTGGAAGTACGGCTGCGCCGCGGTGGTCGGGCTCGACCGCTACGGCGAGAGCGCACCCGGCGCGCAGTTGTTCAAGCATTTCGGCTTCACCGCCGCCAACGTTGCCGACACCGTTCGCTCGGCGCTGCAGCGCTGAGCGTCCCGGCCGACGAATTCGTCTCACTGATCGGAGGTTCAACAGTCATGGCCATCAAAGTCGCGATCAACGGCTACGGCCGCATCGGGCGCAACATCCTGCGTGCGCTGTACGAGTCGGGCCGCAAGGACGTGCAGGTCGTCGCCGTCAACGACCTGGGCGACGTCGCCACCAACGCGCACCTGACCAAGTACGACACCGCGCACGGCCGCTTCCCGGGCACGGTGGCGGTCGACGGTGAGCACCTGGTCGTCAACGGCGACCGCATCAAGGTGCTCGCGCTGCGCAACCCGGCCGAGGCGCCCTGGAAGGCGCTGGGCGTCGACGTGGTGCTCGAGTGCACGGGCCTCTTCACCAGCAAGGCCAAGTCGCAGGCACACCTCGACGCCGGCGCGAAGAAGGTGATCATCAGCGCGCCCGGCGACAAGGATGTCGACGCCACCGTGGTGTACGGCGTCAACCACGGCGTGCTGAAGGCCGCGCACACGGTGATCTCCAACGCGAGCTGCACCACCAACTGCCTGGCGCCGGTGGCCAAGGTGCTGCACGACAGGCTGGGCATCGTCTCGGGGCTGATGACGACGATCCACGCCTACACCAACGACCAGGTGCTGACCGACGTCTACCACAAGGATCTGCACCGCGCGCGCGCCGCGGCGATGAACATGATCCCCACCAAGACCGGCGCCGCCGCCGCGGTGGGGCTGGTGCTGCCCGAGCTGAACGGCAAGCTCGACGGCTTCTCGATGCGCGTGCCGACGATCAACGTCTCGGTGGTCGACCTCACCTTCGTCGCCGCGCGCAACACGACCAAGGACGAAGTCAACGCGATCATGAAGGAGGTATCCGGCGGCACGCTCAAAGGCGTCATCGGCTACAGCACCGAGCCGCTGGTGTCGAGCGACTTCAACCACGACAGCCACAGCGCGGTGTTCGACGCGCCGCAGACCCGCGTCAGCAACGGCAACCTGGTCAAGGTGCTGGTCTGGTACGACAACGAATGGGGCTTCAGCAACCGCATGCTCGACATCACGGCCGCGCTGATGGCGGCGAAGTGAAACGCTGAACGGCCGCCGATGCGCCGCATCCGGGCTCGCCTGCACGGCAGCGCCGCGGGGCTCGAATGCGCCGGGCCGGTCTCCGCCCTTACGCAGCGACACCGATGACGGGCGCGGATTCCGCTACGCTTGCCGCATGCCGATGATCTGCCGGCGCGACGGCGCCCTGCTGGCGACTGCGCTGCTGCTGCTGGGCTGCGAAACGCTCAACAGCCGGCTGCCGCCGGTGCCGCCGCCCGACCTGCGCGTGGTGGTGACCACGGCCGTCGAGTACGTGAGTCAGGCCGAGGCCAGCGTGCACATCGCCAACGCGGCGCGCGTGCCGGTGCGCGACGTCTACGAGCTGGGCGCCGGCCGCTACCGCCTGGTGCTGGTGTGCCCCGACATCGCCACCTGCCGCGCGGCTGCGCAACGCATCGCCAACGACCGCACGTTCGCGCTGGCGGTCGACGCGGAGAACCCGAACTCGCGCCAGACGATCCCCGTCAGGCCGACGCGCGACGCGTCGCGCTGACGGTGCGCGCGGCCACCACCGCCTTCAGCCACGAGCGAACACGATGACGATGCTGCGCTGCCGTTCCCGCCTCGCCGGCGTGCCGTTGGCGCTCGCCGCGCTCGTGTCGTCGCTGCTGGCGGCGGCGCCGCGCGATGCGGTTGCGCAGTCCGCCGGCGTGCTGGCCGATGCGCGCCTCGCCCGCGTGATCGTCAAGTACAGGGCCGGCGGCGCGTTGATGCGCGAGAGCGCACTCGCCGCGCGCGACCCCGACCGCGTGGCCGTGCAGCAGGCGGCGCGCCTGTCGCAACGGCTGGGCCTCGCGCTGCGCGACGGGCTGGCGTTCGCGCCGCGCAGCCAGGTGCTGTTCGCGCGCGGCGTGTCGTCGGCCGAGCTGGTGGCGCGGCTGCAGGCCGACCCCGACGTCGAGTACGCCGAGGTCGACGCGCGCATGCACATCACGGCGGTGCCCAACGATCCGCGCTATGCCGACAACCAGCCGGTCGTCACCCCCACCGCCGGCCAGTGGTACCTGCGGCCGCCGAGCACCACCTTCGTGTCGGCAATCGACGCCCAGACGGCGTGGACCACCACCAAGGGCTCGCCGGCGATCGTCGTCGCGGTGCTCGACACCGGCGTGCGCCCGGACCACCCTGACCTTGCCGGCAAGCTGCTGCCGGGGTACGACTTCGTGTCGGCCGACGGCGACGGCTCGTTCACCTCGGCCAACGATGGCAGCGGCCGCGACGCCGATGCGTCGGACCCGGGCGACTGGGTGACGAGCGCCGACATCGCTCCCGGCGGCCCGCTGGCCGGCCAGGGCTGCGTGACCGGGCCCAGCAGTTGGCACGGCACGCAGACCGCGGCGCTGATCGGCGCGGTCACCGACAACGGCGTCGGCATGGCCAGCGTCGGCTGGAACGTGCGCGTCGTGCCGGTGCGCGTGCTCGGCAAGTGCGGCGGCTTCACCTCCGACGTGATCGCCGGCATGTACTGGGCCGCCGGCATCGAGATCCCGGCCAAGACGAGCGAGGGCATGACGCTCGGCACCGCGCCGCCGAACCCGTTTCCCGCCAAGGTGCTCAACATGAGCCTGGGTTCGTCGGACACGAGCTGCGGGCGCAGCTATCAGGACGCGGTCGACGCCGTCGTCGCCCAAGGGGCGAGCGTGGTCGTGTCGGCGGGCAACGACGCCGGGCTCGCGGTTGGCCGGCCGGCCAATTGCGACAAGGCGATCGGGGTCGGTGGGCTGCGCCATGTGGGGACGAAGGTGGGCTTCTCCGATGTCGGCCCGCAGATCGCGATCTCGGCGCCTGGGGGCAACTGCGTGAATGACTTGGATGCCAACCCGAGCCTTCCATGCCTGCTGCCGATCCTCACTGCCACCAACACGGGTGCCACCGCGCCGGCGGCCAACATCTACAGCGACAGCTTCAACTACTCGGTCGGTACGAGCTTCTCCGCGCCGATGGTCGCCGCTACGGCAGCGTTGATGCTGTCGGTCAACCCGACGCTCAACCCTGCGCAGGTGCGCTCGACTTTGCAGGTCAGCTCGCGCGAGTTCCCGGACAGCGGCGGTACCGACGGTACGCTGACCTGCCAACCACCGACCACGGCGCAACAGTTGGAGTGCTACTGCACCAAAGGCACCTGCGGCGAAGGCATGCTCGACGCGCGCGCGGCGGTGCTCGCGGTTTCCCCACCCGCCACGACGCAGGCGCTGGCCTTCGCCACGCCGGCGGCGCCTGCGCCGGGCGGCAGCGTGACGCTCGACGGCTCGACCTCCGTCGCGGGCAGTGGACGCGCGATCACCGGCTACCAGTGGACCTTGCAGGAGGCGGGCGGCATCGCGACGCTGGTGCCGCCAACCAACGCCGCCAGCGCGGTGGTCACCACCAGCGGTGGCGGCACGTTCGTCGCGCGGCTGGTCGTCACCGACGATGGCGGTGGCGCGCCGGCCTCGACCACGGTCACGGTCATCGCTGCCGCGCCGACCGCGCCGCCAGCCAATGGCGATGGCGGTGGCGCGGCGTCGTGGCCATGGTTGCTCGCGCTCGGCCTCGCGACCGCCGCGCTGCGCGCGCGTTGCACGTAACAGCGGCGCGCAGCGCGAACGATTCCCTCCCCGATGCGCAGGCGGCGCACTGTTGCGCCACCGCCCGATTGAGGGTGTCTCGCCGGGCGGGCGTTACCGATACTGCGGCCACGGAGAACTCCTGTGGCCACGCCCGCTGTCGTCCCCCGCGCTAGAGCGCCGCGCTGCCGTTGCAGCGTGGCGCGCGCGGCGTTGCGCGCGCGTCCACGACGGCGGTGAGGCAGGCCGCACGGCCTGCTGCCGGCACGCGCCGCGTGCGGCGCACGCTCCTGTCGCCGCTGGTTGCCTGGCTGCTCGCCGGCGCTGCCTGGGCCGGCCCGCACGGCTTCATCGTCGAGCTGAAGAACGCGCCGGCGCACACCGCACCGGTGCGCGGCGCCACCGCGCTGAGCGCGCGCGCCGACCCCGAGGCGGTGCAGCGCGAGCGGCTGCAGCGCGTGGTGGCGGCCGCGGGGCTGGCGTCGTCGGGTGTCGGCGTGCGCGCGCAGGGCCGCGCCGCGCACGTGCTCGACTTCGGCCGCGCGCTGTCGGCGCCCGAAACCGAGGCGATGCTCGCTCGCCTGCGCGCGTCGCCCGAGGTGGCGTGGGCCGAGCCCAACGACCGCGAGTCGCTGCAGAGCACGACGCCGAGCGACCCTTACTTCCCTGGCACCGCGGGCCAGTGGTGGCTGCAGCCGGCCGGCGGCAGCGATGGCCACGCGATCGACTCGCGGCTGCGCGGCGTGCCCGGCCTGCAGCGCGCATGGGCCACCACCACCGGTAGCGCGACGGTGCCGGTGGCGGTGCTCGACACCGGCATCACCGCACACCGGGAGCTGCAAGGGGCCTGGTTGCCCGGCGCCGACATCGTCAGCGACCCGGCGATGGCCAACGACGGCGACGGCCGTGACGGCGACCCCAGCGACCCCGGCGACTGGGTGTCGGAGGCCGACCGCGCGAGCGCTGCCTTCGCCGATTGCGAGGGCAGCGACAGTTCGTGGCACGGCACCATCGTCAGCGGCATCCTGGCGGCGCGCACCGACAACGGCGAGGGCGTCGCCGCGGTGGGCTGGAACGCGCGCATCGTGCCGGTGCGGGTGGCCGGCAAGTGCGGCGCCGAAGTGGCCGACATCGTCGACGGCATGCGCTGGGCCGCGGGGCTGCCGGTGCTGGGCGATGGCGGCTGGCTGCCCGCCAATCCGAACCCGGTGCGCCTGATCAACCTGAGTTTCGGTGGCCGCAAACCGTGCAGTCAGGCCTACCAGAACGCGATCGACGAACTGCACGCGCTCGGCGTGCTGGTGGTGGCGGCGGCCGGCAATGCGCCCGGCGCGGTGACGCGGCCGGCCAACTGCCGCGGCGTGGTGGCGGTGGCGGCGCTCAACCGCGACGGTTTCAAGGCGCACTACTCGGGCTTCGGGCGCGAGGTCACGCTGGCCACCGTCGGCGGCGACGATGCTGGCGGGCCCACCGGCGCGTGGCTCGGCGACGGCGGCGTGCTCACGCTGTACAACGACGGCGCCACGGTGCCCGGCGAGGGCAGCTATGCGCGCAGTTTCGGTACCAGCTTCGCCGCACCGATCGTGGCCGGCACCGCGGCGCTGATGCTGTCGATCAACCCGGGCCTGACGGCCGATCAGCTCGCGCAGGGGCTGGCCGCGTCGGCGCGGCCGCACGTGAGCTCGCCATGGCTCGCGCAGTGCTCGGCGGCCAATGCGGCAACCTGTCTGTGCACCGCCGACACCTGCGGCGCCGGCATCCTCGACGCCGAGCAGGCGCTGTACTTCGCGCGCGATCCGGCGGCGTACGTGCGGCCGGCGCAGCGCGCCGAGGTGCTCGACAACCCCGAGCTGGAGGCGGCGTCGGCCACCGGGCCGCTGGCAGCGGCGGCGCCCGCCGAGTTCGAGGCCGACGACAGCGGCGGCGGCGCCACCGGCGCGCCCTGGCTCGCGCTGCTCGCGCTGGCGTGCGCGGCGCTTCGCGCTCCTGCGCGACGCCGCGCAGCGGGCCGCCTCACTGCGGCATCGCGCAGGGCCTGAACGCGGCGCCCGACGGCGGCAGGCTGAGCTGCGTCAGCCGCGCCGCCAGTTCGCCATCGGCACGTTCGACGCGCAACTGCGTCACCACCACCGGGTTGCTGACGGTCACCACGCGCGCGGCCTTGACGCCTTGCTGCACCAGTTGGGCCTGCGCGGCGTCGGCGGCGGCGCGCGTGTCGTAGCGGCCGAACTGCAGGCCCGGCTGCAGATCGGGCGAGTTGCGCAACTCCTCGACGTGGAGCTGCTGGCGCCGCAGCTCGTCGCGGCGGCGCGTCATCGCCGCGTCGTCGGCGAAGCGGCCGAGGTAGACGATGAACGAGCCGCCGCGCTCGCTGCGCTGCTGTGTCCACTCGAGGCCCGGCAGGTCGAGTGCACGCAGCGCGCGCTCGGCCGCTGCCACTTCGCTGGCAGCCAGCGGCCCCGCTTCGAGGCACACCGAGGCATCGGCGTTCGGCATCGCGGCGGCCGGCGCACCCCGTGCGCCGTGCGAGCGCTGGACGGCCGCGGCCTGCAGCGCGGCGCTCGCCGCGGTGGGGGTGATCAACTGCACCGCGTCGGGCCGCACCTCCTGCTTCAGGCGCTCGGGCTCGCGCTCGTGGCCGCGGCTGAAGCCGGGCAGCAGATCGACCGACCACGCCAGCACCAGCAGGTTGGCCAGCGCCAGCACGATGACGAGGCCGCGCATCACGGCGCCGGCCCGTCCGACGACACGCTGACGTCGCCGCTGCCCACCGTGTGCAGCGCTGCGCCGACCCGCACCTGCAGTGCGCCGCCGGCGTCGATGCCTTCGGCCACGCCCTGAGGCACGCTGTCGAGCGTGGTCGTGACGACGCGGCCGCGCAGGCAGTCGCGGCGCTCGTAGCGCGGCCTGAACGGCGCGAAGCCCTCGCGCTCGAACTGCAGCACCGCTTCGATCCACGGCCGTGCGATGCGCGCCAGCGTGCGCGGCGGATCGATGCCGGGCGCGAACTCCTGCAGCCAGGCCACACCGTGGCGTGCGTCGGCCACCGCCTGGGCGGCGACGTTCAGGCCGACGCCGATCACCGCCATGCGCCGCTGGCCGACCGGCACCGACTCGATCAGGATGCCGCCCATCTTGCGCGGCGATGCATCGGGCTCGATGCGCATCAGGTCGTTGGGCCACTTGAGGCCGATGTGCGCGCCATCGAGCGCGCAGGCAGGGTCGAGCGCGTCGGCCAGCGCGACGCCGATCGCCAGCGACAGCCCCGACCAATCGGGCGGCGCGAACGGCAACGCCAGCGAGCAGGTCAGCGACGCACCGGCACTGGACTGCCAGCTGCGCCCCCAGCGGCCACGGCCGCGCGTCTGCTGCTCGGCCACCAGCAGGCACGGTTGCGTGTCGCCGACGCGGCGGCCGTGCCGGGTGGCCTCGAGCAACGGCATCGGGCCGCTCACCGGCGGTTCGAGTTCACCCGGACGCGATGGCACCGCATCGGCCACGCCGCCGGAGCGGCGCGCTCGCTCGACCAGCTCGGTGCTGGTCGATTCGCAGCGCGCCACCACCTCGATCGCCAGCCCCGGCAGCAGCGTCGACAGCTCGCGCCACAGCGGCTCGGTGTTCCACGACTGGACGACGGGCTCTTGCATCGCTTCGGGGCGGCCGCTGCGAGGCGCGCGGCGCGCGTGGCTGCGCTGGCAGCGGGAGGGCTCTAACGCTTTGGCGCGAGCATCGTGCCACGGCAGCGACGTGCGCCGCAACGGCAGGCAAACTGTTTTTTCACTTTCGGCGTGTAGCGCTCGTCGATCACCAGGCCGTAGTCGTAGAACAGTTCTTCGCCCGGCCTGATCGCGCGCAGCGCCTTGATGAACACGCGGTGCCGCTGTTCGTCGACGTCGGATTCGCAGTTCGGGTTGCAGGCATGGTTGATCCAGCGCGCCGCGTTGCCGCCGACGGCGGCGTCGATCACGTGCTCCTCGTCGATGTGGAAGAAGAACGTGTGGTCGGGGTCGTCCGGGTCGTGCGGGTGGCGGGCTTCGGCCTGCTTCCAGGTGATCATCTGGCCCTTGTACTCGATGATCGTCTCGCCCCTGGCGATCGGGCGCAGCGCGTAGACGCCGCGGCCGTGCACGCCCGAACGGCGCACCTGGATGCGGCGGCCGGCGGCGGGCTCTTGCGAGGCGGAAACGGCATTGCGGCTCGGGCGACGGAACCGGCGGCGGGGGTTGGCGTTCATTGGGTACATTGAAATCACAGGCGCGCGCGTGCGTGCGCGCGCGAGACGGGGCATTGTAGGCAAGGCCCCGCAGCAAGCGAACGAGATGAGCAAGTCACTGATCATTGCGGAAAAGCCCAGCGTCGCGCAGGACATCGTGCGCGCGCTGACGCCGGCGGCCGGCAAATTCGACAAGCACGCCGACCACTTCGAGAACGAGCGCTACGTCGTCACCTCGGCGGTCGGCCACCTGGTGGAGATCAAGGCGCCCGAGGCGTACGACGTCAAGCGCGGCAAGTGGAGCTTCGCGCACCTGCCGGTGGTGCCGCCGCATTTCGACCTGGCGCCGATCGACAAGTCGAAGTCACGGCTCAATGCGGTGGTCAAGCTGGTGCGCCGCAAGGACGTGGGCGAGCTGATCAACGCCTGCGACGCCGGCCGCGAGGGCGAGCTGATCTTCCGCCTGATCGTGCAGTTCGCCGAGGGCGGCAAGGCGCTGCACAAGCCGGTGCGCCGGCTGTGGTTGCAGAGCATGACGCCGCAGGCGATCCGCGACGGTTTCGACGCGCTGCGCAGCGACGCGCAGATGCACGGCCTGGCCGACGCCGCGCGCAGCCGCTCCGAGGCCGACTGGCTGGTGGGCATCAACGGCACGCGCGCGATGACCGCGTTCAACTCGCGCGACGGCGGCTTCTTCCTCACCACCGTGGGCCGCGTGCAGACGCCGACGCTGAGCATCGTGGTCGAGCGCGAGGAGAAGATCCGCAAGCACGTGCCGCGCGACTACTGGGAGGTGAAGGCGAGTTTCCTCGCCAAGGCCGGCACTTACGAAGGCAAGTGGTTCGACCCGAAGTTCAAGAAGAACGAGGACGACCCCGAGCTGCGCGCCGACCGGCTGTGGAGCGCGCGCGATGCGCAGGCCATCGCCGACGCGGTGCGCGGCGGCAGCGGCACGGTGCGCGAGGAGAGCAAGCCCAGCACGCAGAGCAGCCCGCTGCTGTACGACCTGACGACGCTGCAGCGCGAGGCCAACGGCCGCTTCGGCTTCTCGGCCAAGACCACGCTGTCGCTGGCGCAGGCGCTGTACGAGAAGCACAAGGCGCTGACCTATCCGCGCACCGACTCGCGCGCGCTGCCCGAGGATTACCTGGGCGTGGCCAAGAAGACGATGGCCGTGCTCGCCGAGGGCGATCTGCCGGGTCCGTCGCGCGAACTGGCGCGGCATGCGAAGCAGGCGTTGAAGGCCGACTACGTGAAGCCGAGCAAGCGGGTGTTCGACAACGCCAAGGTGTCGGATCACTTCGCGATCATCCCGACGCTGCAGACGCCGACACACCTGAGCGAGGCCGAGGCCAAGCTGTACGACC
This sequence comes from Ideonella sp., assembly GCA_015075545.1. Lineage (GTDB taxonomy): Bacteria > Pseudomonadota > Gammaproteobacteria > Burkholderiales > Burkholderiaceae_C > JAEUPI01. The sequence continues at coordinate 226,805 of JABTUC010000002.1, forward strand.
TGGTGGTCAAGCGCTTCATCGCGGTGTTCTTTCCGCCGGCCGAGTACCTGCTGACGACGCGCGTCACCACCGTGGGCGCGCACGCCTTCCAGACCAACGGCCGCGTGCTGGTCAACCCCGGCTGGCTGGCGGTGTACGGCAAGGAAGCGCAGGACGAAGACGCCAATCTCGCGCCGGTGCAGCCCGGCGAGAGCGTGCGCAACGTCGAGGTCGCCGTTCTGGCGCTGAAGACCAGGCCGCCGCCGCGCTACACCGAGGCGACGCTGCTGTCGGCGATGGAGGGTGCCGGCAAGCTGATCGAGGACGACGAACTGCGCGCGGCGATGCACGACAAGGGCCTGGGCACGCCGGCCACGCGCGCGGCGATCATCGAGGGGTTGATCCTCGAGAAGTACATGTTGCGCGAGGGCCGCGAGCTGGTGCCCACCGCCAAGGCGTTCCAGTTGATGACGCTGCTGCGCGGCCTGGACGTCGAGGACCTGACCAAGCCCGAGCTGACCGGCGACTGGGAGTACCGGCTGCTCGAGATGGAGCACGGCCGGCTGGCGCGCAGCGCGTTCATGCGCGACGTGGCCGCGATGGCCGAGCGCATCGTGCGCAAGGCCAAGGAGTACGACCGCGACACCATCCCCGGCGACTACGCGACGCTGGCCACGCCGTGCCCCAACTGCGGCGGCGTGGTGAAGGAGAACTACCGGCGCTTCGCCTGCGAGGCGTGCGAGTTCAGCATCACCAAGATCCCGGGCGGGCGCAGCTTCGAGATCGCGGAAGCCGAGGCGTTCCTGCGCGACAAGCGGATCGGCCCGCTCGAGGGCTTCCGCTCGAAGGCCGGCTGGCCGTTCAGCGCCGAGCTGCGCCTCGTGCACGACGACGAGATCGGCAACTGGAAGCTCGAGTTCGATTTCGGCGAGGACGAGCGGCGCGCGCAGCAAGACGGCGAGCCGGTCGATTTCAGCGGCCAGGCGTCGCTCGGCGCGTGCCCCAAGTGCAAGGGCCACATCTACGAGCACGGCACGAGCTACGTCTGCGAGCACGCGGTCGGCCCGAAGCAGACCTGCGACTTCAAGAGCGGCAAGATCATCCTGCAGCAACCGGTAGCCCACGAGCAGATGCACAAGCTGCTCACCGTCGGGCGCACCGACCTGCTGGAGAACTTCGTTTCCAACCGCACGCGGCGCAAGTTCAAGGCCTACCTGCGCTACGACCCGCGCGAAGGCAAGGTGGTGTTCGAGTTCGAGCCGCGGCGCGAGCGCGGCGGCAAGCCACCGGCCAAGGGCGCTGATGCAACGCCGCCCGGCAGCGCGCCGGCCGCAGCCGCGAAAGCCGCCGCCAGGGTGGCGCAGTCGGGCGAGTCCGCGGCGCAGGGCGCGGCGAAGAAGGTCACGTCGAAGAGAGCCGCAGCGACCAAGGCGCCTGCCAAGGAAGCCGCCGCGAAGAAGGCCCCCGCGAAGAAGACCGCGCGCCGGCGCGGCGCCTGATCGCGTCGCGAACCGAGGCACGGCGGGCACGATGTCCCAGGTCGGGCTCGCCGGTGCACGTGGCGCATTCGCGATGCCGGTGGGACAATCGCCGCGCGACTCGAGCCCCCGGCTCACTGCGTGCGCGGCCCCTCGGGGCGCGTTTGGTTCTTCGGGCGGCCGGGCGCACCCGTCATGACGCCGACCGACATTCCCGTCTACATGGCCCACCTGGGCGAGCAGGCACGCGCCGCGTCGCGCGCGATGGCGCGCGCGCCGCTGGCGGCGCGCAACGCGGCGCTGCGCGAACTGGCGCGGCTGCTGCGCGCCGAGACCGACGCGCTGCAGCGGGTCAACCGCGGCGAGGTCGAGGCGGCCGCCGCCGCTGGCACCGCCGCGGCGCTGGTCGATCGGTTGAGGCTGACGCCGGCCGTCATCGAGACGGTGGCGCGCGGCTGCGAGCAGATCGCCGCGATGCCCGATCCGATCGGCGAGATCAGCGAACTCGAGCGCCAGCCGAGCGGTATCCAGGTCGGCCGCATGCGCGTGCCGCTGGGCGTGTTCGCGATGGTGTTCGAGAGCCGGCCCAACGTGACGATCGAGGCGGCGTCGCTGGCCATCAAGAGCGGCAATGCGGCGATCCTGCGCGGCGGTTCGGAGGCGCTGGCGACCAACCTCGCGCTGGCGCGGCTGGTCGAGCGCGCGCTCGCCGGGGCCGGGCTGCCGGGCGAGGCGGTGCAACTGGTGGCCACCGCCGACCGCGCCGCGGTGGGCTGCCTGCTGGCGATGCGCGACCAGGTCGACGTGATGATCCCGCGCGGCGGCAAGGGCCTGATCGAGCGCGTTGCCGCCGAGGCGAAGATGCCGGTCATCAAGCACCTCGACGGCAACTGCCACGTCTACGTCGACGCGGCGGTCGATCTGCAGATGGCGCTGGCCGTCACCGACAACGCCAAGACGCAGAAGTTCAGCCCGTGCAACGCCGCCGAGTCGCTGCTGGTGCATGCGGCGCAGGCGGGCGCGTTCCTGCCGCGCATCGCGGCGATGTTGACGGCCAAGGGCGTCGAGCTGCGCTGCGACGAGCGCGCGCTCGCGCTGGTGCGCGCGGTGCCCGGCGTGCGTGCGCTGCCGGCGCAGGAGTCCGACTGGTTCGAGGAGTACCTGGCGCCGATCATCAGCGTCAAGGTGGTCGACAGCCTCGACGAGGCGATCGCGCACGTCAACCGCTACGGCTCGCACCATACCGACGCCATCCTGACCTCGCATCACGGCAGTGCGATGCGCTTCCTGCGCGAGGTCGATTCGGCCAGCGTGATGGTCAACGCCAGCACGCGCTTCGCCGACGGCTTCGAATACGGCCTCGGCGCCGAGATCGGCATCTCCACCGACAAGCTACACGCGCGCGGCCCGGTCGGGCTCGAGGGCCTGACGTCGCAGAAGTGGGTCGTGCTCGGCGACGGCGAGTTGCGTTCATGACACGCCACTGCGGCGCGCCGGGAGGGGCACGCGGGTGAGCTCGACGCAGGCGCTGCTGCTGGGCGTGGTGGTCGTATGCGGCTTCTGGATGGTCGGTGCGCACAACCGTGTCGTCGGCCTGCGCGCGGCGATCGTCGAGGCCTGGGCTCAGATCGATGCGTTGTGCCGGCGGCGCGGCGAGGTGCTCGACTTGCTCGCCCAGACGCTGTGGGATCTGCGGCCCGACGGACGCGACGGCGTCGACGCGCTGCGCTCGGCGCAGCAGCAGCTGCACAGCGCTGCCGCGGCCGTGCGCGCCCGGCCCACCCGCGCCGAGGCCGCGGCCATCCTGGCCAGCGCTGAGGGCGCGCTCAATGCCACGGTGGCGCGTGTGCTGAACCAGGTCGAGTCCGACGCCGAGCTGCACGCCAACGACACCGTGGCCACGCAGTTGCTGGCGCTGTTCGAGTTCGGCCCGCAGTTGATCGAGCGGCGCGAGCGGTTCAACCGTGCCTGCACGGTCTACAACGAGGCGATCCGGCAGTTCCCCACCAGTCTGCTGGCGCCGGTGTTCCGCTTCGAGGCCGCGGGGTCGCTGTGAACGACGCCCCCGAGCCCGCCGCCGCGCCGGTGTCGACGCCGCCCGATCCGGCGGCCGAGGCCGAGCGGCGCGAGCGCTTCATGCAGGTGGCTGGCCCCGGCCAGTTGCACGCCGCGGCGCTGGCGCTGCTGCTGACGCCGGGCCGTGCACGCGAGATGGCGGTATGGCGCGACGAGTGCCGCCACACAGTCGGCGCCAAGGAGCTGCGCAACGAGCTGATGAAGGTGCCGTGGCCCGAGCGCATGCCGTGGCTGGAGCGTTTCGTCGGCCGCGTCGCGCAGGGGCCGCTCGACAAGCGGCAGCAGTTGCTGCGCGCGGTGCGTCGCCTGATCGCTGCCGACGGCCGCGCGCTGGCGCTCGATCGCCTGCGCTGGCTCGCGATCCGTCATGCGCTGGGCGACGTGAAAGCGCTGGCGCGGCCGGCGGCCGCCGAGGTCGAGCTCGAGGGCCTGGCCACCGGCACCGCGCTGCAGATCGGCCGCCTGAGCGCGTTCCTTTCGCGCATCGTGCCGTCGCCCGAGATCGACATCGACGTGATGTCGGGCGCGGCCACCAGCGGCGAGCGCTGGTGGCGCGACGTGATGCAGCCGTGGCCCGACGCCGGCGCGACGCGCGAAATGCCCGATGCCAACGCGCTGGTCAGCGCGCTGCACGAGGTGCAGGCGCTGCCGTGGATGCTGCGGCCGGTGCTGGTGCGGCGCTGGGTCGACGCCGCGGTGGCGTTGTCGCCCGCCGGGCAGATCGCACCGCCGGCGGCCGAGGCGTTGCGCATCGCCGGGCGCCTGCTCGACAGCCCGCTGCCGCCCGCGGTGGCGGCGTGCTTCGTCGAGGTCGACGTCGCCTGAACGCTCGCCGCCGCTGCGCCCGACCTTGCGTGGACGCACGGTTTGGCGCCGCCCCCGTGGAAGCCATGGGTCGGCAGCCGCGGCATGGCGCCTATCATCGGGCGCATCGAAGGGGCAGGACACGATGATCACCAGACGCACGATGTTGTCGCGCAGCGCCGAAGTCGCGGCGCTGCTGGCCGGCGCGGGGCTGTTGCCGCAGCCGGCGCAGGCCGAGTGGGCCAAGTCGGCCTTCGAGGCGAAGAGCGCCGGCGATGCCCTCAAGGCCCTGGCCGGCGCAACGCCCACCGAGAGCAAGGACGTGCTGCTGACCGCGCCCGACATCGCCGAGAACGGCGCCGTGGTGCCGGTGGCGTGCGCCTGCGCGTTGCCCGGCGTGAAGCGGCTGGCGCTGCTGGTAGAGAAGAACCCCAACCCGCTGGCCGCGGTGTTCGAGGTGAGCGATGCGATCGAGCCGAACCTGGCCACGCGCGTGAAGATGGGCCAGTCGAGCCACGTGCTCGCGGTGGCGATGCTCGCCGACGGCAAGGTGCTGTTCACGCAGAAGGAAGTCAAGGTCACCCTCGGCGGGTGCGGAGGGTGAGCCCGGACGTGAGCCAGCGCCTGCGCGCTGGGGAACGCCTGGCGAACCGGCCGGGCATGCAGGCCCGGCCGTGGATGAGCCCGGACGTGAGCCAGCGCCTGCGCGCTGGGGAACGCCTGGCGACAACGCGCGCGAGCGCGTTGCGGCGAACGCTCATGTCGCACAGCGACGTGAGCGGCAGCCGAGCGGCCGGGCCTGCAGGCCCGGCCGTGGCGACGCTGACGAGTGAATCAGGCAGGAGCAAGTGATGGCAGATCCGATGCGAATCCGCGCACAGGCCAGCGGCGACAAGGCCACCGTGCGAGTGCTGATGAGCCACGAGATGGAGACCGGCCAGCGCAAGGACAGCGCCGGCAAGACCATTCCGGCGTGGTTCATCCAGGAAGTCAGCGCCACCCACAACGGCAAGCCCGTGCTCGCCGCGCAGTGGGGGCCGGCGATCTCGAAGAATCCGTTCATGCAGTTCACGATCAAGGGGGCCAAGGCCGGCGACAAGGTGTCGGTGAGCTGGGTCGACAACAAGGGCGACAAGCGCACCGACGAGGCCACCGTCGCCTGACCCTTGCGTCGCGCCAGCCGCGGCGAGCACACCGCACCACCGGAGACAACCGTGAAGCCGAAGCACATCGTGGGCGCTGCCGCCTTCAGCCTGGTCTGCCTGTCCGTGCACGCGCAGAAGTCGGCGGCCGACGGCATCGCCGAGTACCGCAAGATGCTCGAAGACGGCAACCCGGCCGACTTGTTCGAGGCCAAGGGCGAGGCGCTGTGGAAGCAAAAGCGTGGCCCCAAGGGCGCGTCGCTCGAGGCGTGCGACCTCGGCAAGGGCCCGGGCGTCGTCAAGGGCACCTTCGTCGAGCTGCCACGCTATTTCGCCGACACCGGCCGGGTGCAGGATCTGGAGTCGCGCCTGGTGAGTTGCATGGCCGCGCTGCAGGGCTTCGACGCCGCGCAGATCGCGGCCACGCCGTTCGGGCGCGGCGAGCAGGCCAACGTCACCGCGCTGGCCACCTACGTGGCTGCCGCATCGCACGGCCTGCGCTTCAACCTGCCGCAGGCGCACGTGCAGGAGCGCCGCATGTACGAGATCGGCAAGCGGGTGTTCCACTTCCGCGGCGGGCCGTACGACTTCTCGTGTGCCACCTGCCACAGCGAAGACGGCAAGCGCATCCGCATGCAGGATCTGCCCAACCTGACCAAGAACCCGGGCGATGGCATCGGCTTCGCGGCATGGCCCGCCTACCGCGTCAGCAACGGCCAGATGTGGAGCATGCAGCTGCGGCTCAACGACTGCTACCGCCAGCAGCGCTTTCCGTTTCCGGGCTTCGGCTCCGAGGCCACCGTCGCGCTCGGGGTCTACATGGGTGTGAACGCCAAGGGCGCCGAATCGATCGCGCCCGCCATCAAGCGCTGAGGAGCCGACGCGATGAGAGCCCTTCTTCCCCTGGTAGCGACCGCGCTCGCGGCATGGGCGCTGGCCGGCTGCACCTCGATGCCCAGCGCCGCCGAACTCGACCGCGAGGCCAACGCGACGATGAAGGCGTCGTTCCACGACCAGGGCATCGCCAAGGCCGACCGCTTGAACCAGGATCTCGCGCAGGCCGCGTGCTCGGCGGAGCATGCGCCGAGCGCCGAAATGGCCAAGCGCATCGAGGCCGAAGCGCTCGCGACGGTCAAGTGGCCTGCGGGCGGCCGCTACGTCGGCGACTGGCGCGAGGGCGAGAAGCTGGCGCAGAACGGCCGCGGCATGACCTGGACCGACAAGTCGGCGGCCACCAAGAGCAACGGCGGCAGCTGCTACAACTGCCACCAGATCGACCAGAAGGAGATTTCCTACGGCACGATCGGGCCGAGCCTGTGGCACTACGGCAAGACGCGCGGCGTCAAGGACGTCGCCGATCCGGCGTCGGCGGCGGTCGTGCAGTACACCTGGGGCAAGCTCTACAACAGCAAGGCCTACGTCGCCTGCTCCAACATGCCGCGCTTCGGCCACATGGGCCTGCTCGACGAGGATCAGTTGCGCAACCTGATGGCGCTGCTGCTCGACCCGCGCTCGCCGGTCAACCAGTGACCGGCGCGGCCGCCGGGCCGAAGGTCGAGCCGGGTTGCCCGCGCTGACCGCCGTGGACGCGAGCAAACGCGAGTTCGTGCGGCTGCTCGCGCTGGCCGCCGCGGCCGGCATGCCGCTGGCGACGCCGGGCGCGCAAGAGGCCGCGGCGTTGTACGACGTGCCGCCGCCCTTCGCGGGCACCGGCGCCGTCTCGCTGCTGCACTTCACCGACTGCCATGCGCAGTTGCTGCCGATCCGCTTTCGCGAGCCGAGCGTGAACCTGGGCGTCGGGGCGATGAGCGGGCAGTGGCCGCATCGCGTCGGGGCGGCACTGCTGCGGGCGGCGGGCATCGCCGAGGGCTCGGCGCTGGCGCACGCCTTCACGCACCTCGACTTCGAGGCGGCGTCGCGGCGCTACGGTCGCGTGGGCGGTTTCGCGCACCTGGCCACGCTGGTCAGGCGCCTGAAGGCGAGCCGCCCCGGCGCGCTGCTGCTCGACGGCGGCGACACCTGGCAGGGCTCGGCCACCGCGCTGTGGACGCAGGGGCGCGACATGGTGCAGGCGCAGCTCGCGCTCGGCGTCGACGTGATGACCGGCCACTGGGAGTTCACCTACGGCATGGAGCGCGTCAAGCGCATCGTCGACCACGAGCTGAAGGGCCGCATCGACTTCGTCGCGCAGAACGTCAAGACCGCCGACTTCGGCGACCCGGTGTTCGCGCCGTACGTGATGCGCGAGGTCAACGGCGTGCCGCTGGCGATCGTCGGCCAGGCGTTTCCGTACACGCCGATCGCCAACCCGCGCTACTTCGTGGCCGACTGGAGCTTCGGCATCCAGGAGGAGCACCTGCAGCAGGTGGTCGACGAGGCGCGCGCCAAGGGCGCGCAGCTGGTGGTGCTGCTGTCGCACAACGGCATGGACGTCGACCTGAAGCTCGCCTCGCGCGTGCGCGGCATCGACGCCATCCTCGGCGGCCACACGCACGACGGCGTGCCGGTGGCGGTGCCGGTGCGCAACGCCGGCGGCACCACGCTGGTGACCAACGCCGGCAGCAACGGCAAGTTCCTCGGCGTGCTGGACCTGCAGGTGAAGGACCGCAGGCTGGCCGACCATCGCTGGCGCCTGCTGCCGGTGTTTTCCGACCTGCTGGCGCCCGATGCTGCGATGGCGGCGCTGATCGACAAGCTGCGCGCGCCGCATGCCGCGAAGCTGCGCGAGGAGCTTGCCGTCACCGACGGCCTGCTGTACCGGCGCGGCAACTTCAACGGCAGCTGGGACCAATTGTTGTGCGACGCGCTGATGGCGGTGCAGGGCGCGCAGATCGCGTTCTCGCCGGGCTTCCGCTGGGGCACGACGCTGCTGCCCGGCGAGGCGATCACGCGCGAGGCGATGATGAGCCAGCTCGCGATCACCTACCCGTATGCCACGCTCACCGAGATGAGCGGCACGACGATCAAGACCGTGCTCGAGGACGTGGCCGACAACCTGTTCAACCCCGACCCCTACTACCAGCAAGGCGGCGACATGGTGCGCGTGGGCGGCCTCGCCTACAGGCTCACCCCGGGCGCGAAGATGGGCGCGCGCATCGACGACATGCGCCTGGACGGCAAGCCGATCGAGGCCGACAAGACCTACAAGGTCGCCGGCTGGGCGCCGGTGGCCGAAGACGCGCGCCGCGCCGGCAACAAGCCGGTGTGGGAGGTGGTCGAGGCGTGGCTCGCGCAGCAGGGCGGCCGCGTCGGGCCGCGGCGCATCGACACGCCCACGCTGGTGGGCGTGCAGGGCAACGCAGGCCTGGCCGCCTGAACTGCGCGCGCCGTCAGGCCGCCAGCGTGTCGGCCCAGATGTTGCGCGCCCACGACCACGCGAAGCGGCCCTCGGCTGCCGACGATGCGGCCGACACGCCGCCGCCCGGCACGGGTTTGAGGGTCTTCTCCGCGACGTCGTACTGGTGCACCGAGGTGACATGCATCGCCTCGGTGGCGGTGACGTAGCTGTAGCAGGTGTTGGCCATCACCGGCGTCGCGTTGATCGGCTCGCCCTTGAGCAACTGGATGATCGCCGCGGCGGCCACCTTGCCGTGCTGGTTGGCCATGTGGCCCGACTTGGGCATCCCCGGTGCCGACATCACCGTGTCGCCGAGCACGTGGATGCGCGGCACCGCGGTGGATTCCATCGTCAGCCAGTTGACGCCGGCCCAGCGAGCGTTCATGTTGAGCAGGCCGGTGGCGCGCGCGAGGTCGCCGCCGCGCTGCGGCGGCACCACGTTGAGCACGTCGGCCCGCACATCGTCGAACTCCAGCTTGGCGGTGTTGGTCGCCACGTCGACCGACTTGAGATCGTTGTTCGCGCGGTACTCGATGATGCCCTTGTAGTGCTCGGCATAGGCGCGCTCGAACAGACCCTTCTTCGACTGGATGTCGGGGTTGGCGTCGAGCACCAGCACCTTCGAGCGCGGCTTGTGCTGCTTGAGGTAGCTGGCCACCATGGCGGCGCGTTCGTACGGCCCCGGCGGGCAGCGGTACGGCGACTTGGGGATCGTCAGCGCGTAGACGCCGCCGTCGCGCATCGCCTCGAGCTGGCGGCGCAGCGCGACCGTCTGCGCTCCGGCCTTCCAGCTGTGCAGGATCTTCTCCTGCGCGGCGGGGGTGAGCCCGCCCACCTGCTCGAGCATGAAGTCGATGCCGGGCGACAGCACCAGCCGGTCGTACGGCAGGCTGCGGCCGTCGGCCAGCCGCACCTGCCTGGCCTGCGCGTCGATCGCCACCGCCTCGCCCTGGATGCGCTTGACGCCCAGCGCGGTCAGGCCGCTGTAGGGCACGGTGATGTCGGCGATCGAGCGGTGGCCACCGAGCACGAGGTTGGAGATCGGGCACGACACGAAGCTGTCGTTGCGCTCGACGAGCGTGACGTCGACGTTGCCCCACTGGCGCAGATAGCGCGCCGCGGTGGCGCCGCCGAAACCGCCGCCGATCACCACCACGCGGCCGATCGACGGCCCGCCGCTGCCGGTGGCGCAACCGAGCAGCGGGGCGGCCACCGTCGCCGCCAGACCAGCGCCGAGCACGCGCCGGCGCGACATCGCATGGAATGTTCTCATCGACGTGCTCCTCACTTGCGGGCCGGCTGTGCGGCGAAGAACGCGGCGATCGCCTTGAGCTGATCGTCGCTGTAACCCTTGGCGATCTGGTGCATGATGGTTGCGGGCCGTTCGCCGGTCTTGTAGGCGTTGAACATCGACACCAGCCGATCGGCCGGCATGCCTGCCAACGCACCCACCGTGTCGCCGCGCGCCTGCCCGTTGGTGCCGTGGCAGTTGGCGCAGGTGGCGGCGAGGTTGCGGCCGAGGTTGGCGTCTTGTGCATGGGCCGCGGCGACACCGATGCCCAGCATCGCCGCAGCGCTCCAGAGGGCCTTGTTCATGGCTTGCTTCTCCTGGTGACGACCGGACCGGTGCCACCCGGGCCGTGCGTGGGTTGACGAGTCGCCCCGCAGGCCTGATGCCCTGCTGTCGTTAGGGTGATAGCCCCGATCTTTGTCAATCTTCGGTCGCCCGAGACTGAGCTAGATCAAGCTGAGTGGGCGTCCCCGGGCATAGGTGTTTCCCTCATGCACCGGGCCTGCATGCCCGCTCGGTTCGGCAGGTGTTCGTCAGCGCGCAGGCGCTGACGAACGCCCAGCCTTACCCCCTGTCGCAGGCGATGGAGGCGGTGGCGACCAGGTCGTCGAACAGCGCCATCGAGGCGCGGCCGGGCAGCGCGTAGGGATCGAGCGTCGCGCTGGACGAATACTTCAGCAGCAGTGCCGGGTTCAGCCCGGCCATTTGCACCTGGCCCATCGCCCAACTGGCGAAGCGCCGCTCGGCGATCTCCTCGTAGCACAGCAACTCGACGTCGCTGTGGCGCGCGTCGTGGACGATGCGCTGGTAGAGCCGGTTGACGGCCGGGCGGCCGCCCTCGAGCACCTGCAGGAAGATGCGGTCGGCGAAACACAGCACGCCGGTGATGCCGTGCTTGCGGTTGGCGGCCCGGCTCTGGCGCAGCAGCGCGTTCATCTCCTCGGCGTCGAACCCCGGCACCGCTCGGCTTGCATACATCAGTCGGACCAGCATCGCCGCCTCCTCGCGCCTCAGGCGTCGCCCTTCTTGGCCAGCAGCGACAGGAACTCGCGGCGCAGGTTGGCGTCCTTCAGGAAGGCGCCGCGCATCACGCTGTTGGTCATCGCCGAATCGTCGTCCTTGACGCCGCGCCAGTGCATGCAGAAATGATCGGCCTCCATCACGATGCCCAGGCCGTCGGGTTTGACGCGCTCCTGCAGCGCATCGGCCAGCATCACCACCGCTTCCTCCTGGATCTGCGGCCGCGTCATCACCCAGTCGGTGAGCCGGGCGTACTTCGACAGGCCGATCAGGTTGGAGTGCTCGTTGGGCAGGATGCCGATCCACACCCGGCCGAGGATCGGGCACAGGTGGTGCGAGCAGGCGCTGCGCATGCTGATCGGCCCGACGATCATCAGTTCGTTGAGCCGCGAGGCATTGGGGAATTCGGTGATGCGCGGCTGCGCCACGTAGCGGCCGCGGAACACCTCGTCGACGAACATGCGCGCCACGCGCTCGGCGGTGCCGCGAGTGTTGGGGTCGGCGTCGATGTCGATCACCAGCGCCTGCAGCACGTCGCGCATCTTGGCCTGCACTTCTGCCTTCAGCTCGTCGAGTTCGCCCGGGCGCACGTGTGCCGCGATGTTGTCGTTGGCGTGAAAGCGGCAGTCGGCACCGACCAGCCGATAGCGGATACGCTGAGATGCCGGCAGCTTGGCGAGATCGCTTTCGCTGGGCAGCATGCGCGTGACGGTGCTTGGGCTTGGGGGCATGGCGGGGCTGTGGCTTGGCGGACAACCATTGTCTCAGCGACGCCAAGCCCGTGCAGCCGGCTGCGCCATGATCGCCGGGGGGTGTCGGCATGCGAAACGCGATCGCGCCTGCGGTCTCGACAGAGCCTAGACTGGGTTCGTGACCACTTCGCCACCACTGGCGCGACTGCTCGACCGTACCGCCGATGCCGTGGCCGCGGTGCGCTCGGGCCGCTCGCTGACCGAAACCCTCGACGCGGTCGACGCCGATCTGCGTCCGGGGGTGCGCGCGCTGGCCAGCGATGTGATGCGCCGGCTCGGCAGCGCGCTGGCGTTGCGCGCGCGCCTGGCGCCGCGCGTGCCGCCGCCGCCGGTGGATGCACTGCTGCTGAGCGCGCTGGCGCTGCTGCTGCCCGACGACAGCGGCGCCACCCCGTACCCCGAGCACACGCTGGTCGATCAGGCGGTGGCCGCAACGCGGCGCCGCACGCCGGCGGCCAGCGGGTTCGTCAATGCGATTCTGCGCCGCTTCGTGCGCGAACGTGGCACGCTGCTCGAGGCGGTGCGGCGCGACGCCGTGGCCGCGTTCAACCACCCGCTGTGGTGGATCGAGCGCGTGCGACAGGATTGGCCCACGCAATGGCGCGATCTGCTGGCGGCGAACGACCGGCCGCCGCCGATGGTGCTGCGCGTCAACGCGCGGCGCGGCAGCGCGCAGCAGTACGTGCAGCGGCTGGCCGCGCAAGGGCGCGCTGCGCAGGTGGTGGGTCCGCAGGCGGTGTGGCTGGCCGTGCCGTGCGCGGTGGCACAGCTTCCCGGCTTCGCCGAAGGCGACGTCTCGGTGCAGGATGTTTCCGCGCAACGCGCAGCGCCGTTGCTGCTGCAGCGGCCACTGCCGCACGGCGCGCGTGTGCTCGATGCCTGCGCCGCACCGGGCGGCAAGACGGCTCATCTGCTCGAACTGGCCGACCTCGACCTGACCGCGCTCGACGTCGATGCCGCCCGGCTGCAGCGCGCTCAGCAGACCCTGCAGCGTCTGCACCTGCAGGCGCGGCTGGTGTGTGCCGATGCGCGCCAGCCGGGCGCCTGGTGGGATGGCCGGCCGTTCGATGCCGTGCTGCTCGATGCGCCGTGCAGCGCGTCGGGCGTCGTGCGGCGGCACCCCGACGTGCGCTGGCTGCGCCGCGCGCAGGATCTGTCGACGTTGGCGCGTACGCAGGCCGAGCTGCTCGACGCGCTGTGGCCAACGGTCGCCGAAGGTGGCGTGTTGCTGTACGTGACCTGCTCGATCTTTCGCGCCGAGGGCGAGCAACAGATCGACGCTTTTTTGCAACGCCATCGAGCGGACGGTGCGCTGCTCGATGCCGCGGCTCCCGGTCACCTGCTGCCGCTGCCGGAAAATGGGATCGATCGTTCCGACCCGGCATCCGTCGTCGGCGACGGCTTCTTCTACGCCTTGATTCGCAAGCCTGCGTCGTAACACCCGCTGTCTCATGCGCCGCGCGACGACCGTCCGTCAGACACCGCGCGCGGCCTGGATCGCGCGGTCGGTGCGCTGCGCGCTCGCACGCTGGGCCTGGTGGCTGGCTGCCTGCCTGGCGCTGGGGGTTTCGGGGGTTGCGCACAATGCGCGGGCACAGGGCGTCGAGCTGGGCACGCTGCAGTTGCGCGCCGCCGACGGTGCGCTGACCCTGGAGTTCAACGCCCGCCTGAGTCTGTCGCGCGCGGTCGAGGACGCCCTGCAGCGCGGCGTGCCGATGTACTTCGATGTCGATGCCACCTTGTTCCGCGCGCGCTGGTACTGGCGCGACGAACGGGTGTCGGAGGTGTCGCGCAGCTACCGCCTGTCGTACCAGCCGCTCACCGGCAACTGGCGCGTCGGGCTCGGCGCGCTGGGCCAGAGCTACCCGACGCTGGCCGAGGCGCTGGCCGTGATCTCGAGCGTCAGCGGCTGGCGCCTGGCCGACGCATCGCAGCTCGAGGCCGGGCAGCGCTACTACGTGGAGTTCGGCTTCCGCCTCGATGCGTCGAAGCTGCCGCAGCCGCTGCAGATCGGCATCGGCAACGAATGGACGCTCGGCCTGTCGCGCGTGCTGAAGGTCGACGAGGCCCTGATCGACGCGGTGCACCGATGACCAACCCGCGCCGGCCCCGCTGGCTGACCCTGGAGGGCGCGCTCCGCGGCGCGCGGACTGTGGGGCGGGCACTGCCATGAAGGCCGCGCGCATGAGCAAGGCGCTGCGCTGGGCGCTGCTGGTGTCGACGCTGGTGGTGATCGGCGCCGCGCTGGTGATTGCCTTCATGCTCTCGATGACCAGCGAGCGCGACCTCTTCGAGCGCAACTTCGTCTGGCTGTTCTGGGTCAACCTGTTCGTCGCCGCGGCGCTGCTGCTGGTGATCGCGATCGCCGCCACCCGGCTCGTGGTGCGTCTGCGCAGCGGCAAGTTCGGCAGCCGGCTGCTGCTCAAGCTGGCGGGCATCTTCGCCTTCGTCGGCGTCGTGCCGGGGGTCTTGATCTACACCGTCTCGGTGCAGTTCGTGTCGCGCAGCATCGAAACCTGGTTCGACGCCCAGGTGGCGAGCGCCCTCGACGCCGGCCTGACGCTCGGCCGTGGCACGCTCGACGCGCTGGGTGCCGACCTGGTGTCGAAGACGCGGCTGGCCGCCGAGCGCCTGGCCGACAGCCGCACCAACGGGCCGCTGACGCTCGAGCGCCTGCGCGAGCAGCTCGAGGCGCGCGAAGTGATGCTGGTGGGTGCCAGCGGTCAGGTGCTGGCCGCCGCCAGCGCGCAGCCCGGGCCGATCATGCTGCAGCGCCCGCCCGCCGCGATGCTGCGGCAGGCGCGTGTCGCCGGCGCCGTGAGCCAGTTCGAAGGGCTCGACGACGAACCCAAGCCCGGCGAGGCGCGCGCCCCGGTGCGGGTGCGCGCGCTGGCGCTGCTGCCGAGCAGCGAGATCAGCCTGACGACACGCGAGGATCGCTTTCTCTACGTCACCCAGCTCGTGCCGCCGCAGCTGGTGGCCAACGCGCTGGCGGTGCAGAACGCCTACCGCGAGTACCAGCGACGCGCGATCGCGCAAGACGGCCTGCGCCGCATGTACATCGGCACGCTGACGCTGGCGCTGGTGCTGGCGGTATTCGGCGCGGTGCTGGTGGCGGCGATCCTCGGCAACCAGATCGCGCGGCCGCTGCTGGTGCTGGCCGAGGGCGTGCGCGAGGTTGCCGAGGGCGACTTGAAGGCCAAGCCGGTGTTCGCGTCGCGCGACGAGCTGGGCGGTCTGACACGCGCGTTCGCGCGCATGACCGAGCAGCTCGCCGACGCGCGCGAGCAGGTGGGTCGCGGCGTGGCGCAGCTCGAATCCGCGCGCACGCGGCTGCAGACGATTCTCGACTCGCTGAGCGCGGGGGTCATCGTGTTCGACCGCCAGCGGCGCATCGACACCGTGAATCCGGGGGCCACGCGCATCCTGCGCCAGCCTCTATCGGCCTGTCTCGGCAAGCCGCTGGAGGATCTGCCGAGCCTGGCGGAGTTCGCGCACAAGGTGTGGCAGCGCTTCGAGCTGCACGCCGCGAGCCCCGAGGCCGGCGAGCGCGACCACTGGCAGGACGCGTTCGA
Organism: Ideonella sp.; assembly: GCA_015075545.1. GTDB lineage: Bacteria > Pseudomonadota > Gammaproteobacteria > Burkholderiales > Burkholderiaceae_C > JAEUPI01. The sequence continues at coordinate 242,259 of JABTUC010000002.1, forward strand.
GCTGCGCGTCGACGAGCAGACCACGTTGAACCTGCTGGTGCGCGGCGCGGTGCTGCCCAACGAGGCGCGGCTGATGGTGTTCGACGACATCACCGAGGTGGTCTCGGCACAGCGTTCGATCGCCTGGGCCGAGGTGGCGCGCCGCCTCGCACACGAGATCAAGAACCCGCTGATGCCGATCCAGCTGTCGGCCGAGCGCATGCAGCACCGGCTCGAACCCGTGCTCGCGGGCAACGACCGTGCACTGCTCGAGCGCTCGGTGGGCACCATCGTTGCGCAGGTGCAGGCGATGAAGCAGCTGGTCGACGAGTTCCGCGACTACGCCAGGCTGCCGGCCGCGCAACTGGCGCCGCTGGAGCTGAACACCGTGGTGCTCGAGGTGTTGGCGCTGTACGGGCAGGCGCAAGAGCAGGGCCGCGTGGTGGCGCAGCTCGGTGCCGACCTGCCGCCGATCATGGGCGATGCCAGCCAGCTGCGGCAGGTGATCCACAACCTGCTGCAGAACGCGCTCGACGCGGTGGCCGAACGGCCCGACGCCCGCGTGACGGTGCGCACCGAGTTCGCGCACGGCCACGACGACGACGCGCGCGCCGTCCGCCTTTCGGTGAGCGACAACGGCCCGGGCTTCGCCGACAAGGTGCTGCGCCGCGCCTTCGAGCCCTACGTGACCACCAAGCCCAAGGGCACCGGGCTCGGGCTGGCGGTGGTGCGCAAGATCGCCGACGAGCACGGCGCACGCGTGCGGCTCGGCAACCTGCGCCGCGACCCCGAGGCGGGAGGGGGCGTCGCGGGGGCCCAAGTTTCGTTATCATTTTCACGCCTGAGCCCCATCTCGCTGACCGCCGCGGGAGCACAGGCACCCCAAGACGCAGGCGGAGCGGCAACGCAGGTGCACTGACGCATCGATGGCAACGATTCTGGTGGTCGACGACGAGCTGGGCATCCGCGGCTTGCTGTCCGACATCCTCTCCGACGAGGGCCACTCGGTCGAACTCGCCGAAAACGCCGCCGAGGCCCGTGCGCTGCGCGAGCGCATGCGCCCCGACCTCGTGCTGCTCGACATCTGGATGCCCGACGTCGACGGCATCACGCTGCTCAAGGAGTGGGGTGCCTCGGGGCTGCTGACGATGCCGGTCATCATGATGAGCGGCCACGGCACCATCGACACCGCGGTCGAGGCCACCAAGTTCGGTGCATCGGCGTTCCTGGAGAAACCGGTGACGCTGCAGAAGCTGCTGCGCGCGGTGGAGCAGTCGTTGACCAAGCCAGCCCCGCGCGCGGCGGCGCCCGCGGGCAACGGCGCCACCGTCTACCGCATGGACGCGGCGCTGCTGCACGACGCGCCGATGCCCGGCGCCGGCGTCGCGCCGATGCTGGCGCCGCTGCCGGTGGGCCCGCAGGCCGAGCAGTCGTTCGACCTCGACCGCCCGCTGCGCGAGGCGCGCGACTCGTTCGAGAAGTGCTACTTCGAGTTCCACCTCGCGAAGGAAAACGGCTCGATGACCCGCGTGGCCGAGAAGACCGGCCTCGAGCGCACGCACCTGTACCGCAAGCTCAAGCAGCTCGGCGTCGACCTGTCGCGCAACAAGCGCGGCACGGTGGTCTGACGAAGGCGCGTCGCTATAATCGCGCTCCCTCGCGCGGCGTGCCCGCGCGCAACGCTGTTGCAGCGCAGGCCTGGTAGCTCAGTTGGTAGAGCAGCGGACTGAAAATCCGCGTGTCGGTGGTTCGATTCCGCCCCAGGCCACCACCGTCCAGCGGCTCCAGATGCGCGCGTTTGCGCCGTTGATCTCAATCCCGCCGAGGCGGGCTCGACGATCGCTTGGCCGAGAATGTCAAATGCGCGCGAGTCGACTCGCGCGCCGGGCGCCCTCGCCATTGGTGCGCCGGCAATCCCAGGAGGCGCGATGACATCCCCCGGCGAACGCAGCGAGCACGGTGCGCAGCTCGACTTCAGCACCGACATGAGCTACGGCGACTACCTGCACCTCGACGCCGTGCTCGGTGCGCAGCATCCGCGGTCGCCCGATCACAACGAGATGCTGTTCATCGTGCAGCACCAGACGAGCGAGCTGTGGATGAAGCTGATGCTGCACGAGCTGAAGGCCGCGGTCGGGCGCATCGCCGGCGACGACCTCGCGCCGGCGTTCAAGATGCTGGCGCGCGTCAGCCGCATCATGGAGCAACTGGTGCACGCGTGGGACGTGCTCGCCACCATGACGCCGCCGGAGTACTCGGCGATCCGGCCGTATCTCAGCTCGAGCAGCGGCTTCCAGAGCTGGCAGTACCGCTGCATCGAGTTCATGATGGGCAACAAGAACGCGGCGATGCTGCGGCCGCATGCGCACAACCCGCAGCGGCTGGCCCAGGTGCAGGCGGCGTTGCAGGCGCCCTCGCTGTACGACGAGTCGCTGCGGCTGCTGGCGCGGCGCGGCCTGGCCGTGCCGCCGCACCGCGTGCAGCGCGACTGGACGCAGCCCTACGCGGCCGACGAGCAGGTCGAGCAGGCCTGGCTCGAGGTCTACCGCGACCCCGCCGCGCACTGGGATCTGTACCAGCTCGGCGAGGAGCTGGTCGACCTCGAGGACGCGTTCCGGCTCTGGCGCTTCCGCCACGTGACGACGGTCGAACGCATCATCGGCTTCAAGCGCGGCACCGGCGGCACCAGCGGCGTCGCCTACCTGCGCAAGATGCTCGACGTCGTCTTGTTCCCGGAGCTGTGGCGCTTGCGCACGAACCTGTAGGCTTTGGCAGCGCGGGGGCGTCACGCCATCCAGCGCGCCGCGGCAGCCTCCACCAGTGCGGCCATCGGCGGGTGCTCGCCGCGGCGGCGGCGCAGCCAGGTGGCGTCGTTGCCTTCGGTGAGCGACTCGCGGACCAGGTTGCAGGCATCGAGCCCCTGCAGCTCGAGCGCGTGCGGCTCCACGCGCGCCAGCGTGCGGATGATGTCGTCGCGCAGCCTGCTGCGCTGTTTGGTCTTGGGATCGACGACCTCACCGTCGAGCCCGAAGCGGCAGGCCTGGAAGCGGTTGAAGGTGTAGACGAGGTAGTCGTCCTCGGCCGGCTCGAACGGCCGCTCCTCGCGCAGGTAGCGGCACAGGCTTTGCAGGTAGCACGCCAGCGCCGCGGCCTTGTCCACCGACAGCGGCGTATCGCACACGCGCAGCTCGATGGTGCCGTATTCGGGCTTGGGCCGGATGTCCCAGTAGAAATCCTTCATCGACTGCACGACGCCGGTGCTGGTCATCTTGTCGAAGAACTCGCCGAACCCCTCCCAGGTCAGCACGAACGGCGCACGGCCCGACAGCGGAAACGCGAACACCGAGTTCAGTCGCGCCGAGTGGAAGCCGGTGTCCTCGCCCTGCACGTACGGCGACGACGCCGCCAGCGCGATGAAGTGCGGCACGTAGCGCGACAGCGCGTGCAGCAGCCACAGCGCGTCGTCGCCGCTGGGCACGCCCACGTGCACGTGCTGGCCGAACACCGTGAACTGCTTGGCCAGGTAGCCGTACAGCTCGCTGATGTAGCGGAAGCGCTCGGTCGGGAAGATCTTCTGTGCGCTCCAGTGCTGGTAGGCGTGCGTGCCGCCGCCGGAGATCGCGATGTTGACCTTGCGCGCGGCGCGCGACATCTGGGCGCGCAGGTCGCGCAGCTCGTCGCGCAGCGGAGCGTACGCGCGCTGGATCGAGGTGCCGATCTCGATCATGCTGCGCGTGATCTCGGGCTTGACGTCCCATTGGCCGCTGTGGCCGGCGAGCTCGCGCAGCAGATCTTCGGCGCGCGGCGTGAGGTCGAAGTCGTGCGTGTCGAGCAGCTGCAGCTCGAGCTCGACGCCGAGCGTCAGCGGTTGCGATGCGGCGAACGCTTCGAGGGCCATGGTTCAGGTCTCACGCGCGGGGGCGGCATCGTCGAGCGTCTCGCCGACCAGGTGCTTCAGCGGCCACAGCGTCCACAGCGGGCCGCTGAGCTGCATCAGCGTGGTGGCGATCAGCAGGGCCTGGATCACCGCCGGATCGGCGCCCGGCAGCGGCCCGCGCCAGCCGAATGAGTCGCCCACCAGCAGCACCGAGAGGCTGCTCATCGGCTGCAGCGCCAGCGTCAGCGCACCGGCCTGCCGCCACGACAGGCCGCTCGGGCGCGCAGTGGCGAACACCGCCGCGCCCTTGCCGAGCAGGCGGGCCAGCACGATCGCCGCCACCCACGGCCACAGCGCGTTCCAGTCGTGTACCGTGGACAGCACGCCGAAGCTGATGAACAGCAACACCGTCAGTGCGGCACCGGCGCTGCCCAGGTAAGGCTGCACGGTCAGCCGGTGGCGCATGCGCGAGCGCGCGGTCATGCCGGCCACCAGCAGCGCGATGAATGGCGACAGCCCCCAGGCGCTGGCCAGCAGCGCGGCCAGCACCACCAGCGCGAGCTGCAGCACCGGCATCGTCGCGGCCTCGTCGTGCAGCCGCCCCAGGCGGTCGAGCAGCACGCCGCACGCCAGGCCGAGCAGCAGCGAGCCGAAAATCACCACGCTGGCGTCGGCGAGCAGCGCCAGCGATTCGGGGGCCGACAGGCCTCGCGAGTGGGCGATCACCGGCCACAGCTTGATCGCCAGGATCGCCAGCACGCTGTTGATCGCGCTCAGCATCAGCAACCGCTCGGCCACCTGGCCGCGCGGCCGCGCCTCGAGGAAGGCGGCCATCGTGATGACCGGCGAGGTGGCCGCCGCGCACGCCGCGGCCGCCGCCGCGCTGGCCTTCGGCGCACCGAGGGCGACCAGCGCAAACCACACCACGACGCCGGCGGCTGCGGCCTCCAGCGCGCTGCTGGCAGCGAGCCACGGGTTGTCGATCAGCCAGCGTGGCCGCAGCCGCGTACCGAGCTCGAACACCAATGCGGCGACGGCGAGGTCGATCAGGGGTTTCCACGGATCGATGTCGGTGCGCTCCAGCAGGCCGAGCGCCACCGGGCTGGCGAGCGCCCCCACCAGCAGGTACCCCAGCAACCGCGGCAGGCGCGCGCGCCGGTGCAGCAGGCTGGCCAGCACCAGCGCAGCCAGCACCACGACGGCCAAGCCGAGCACCGGGTCGGCGCCGCGCAGCCCCGCCAGCGGCGCGCGCATCAAGGCGAGGAACCAGTCGACGATCTGGTGGAACATGGGCGGGGGGTCGGCGGCGGACGCGCATCTTGCATGCCCGATCCGGCCAAGGCGAGCCGATCGACAATCCGCACGGCTGTGAGGGGTTTTGCCCTTGAAGGTTCACGGCGGCAGCCTCACATGGCGTGCCGGGGTGCTGCCAGCGCCCCGGAAAAACCCTCAGCAAGCCCATGAGCAAACAGAGCCATTCCTTCCAGGCCGAGGTCAAGCAGATCCTGCACTTGGTGACGCATTCGCTGTACTCGAACAAGGAGATCTTCCTGCGCGAGCTGATCTCCAACGCGTCGGACGCCTGCGACAAGCTGCGCTTCGAGGCGCTGGATCACAACGCCCTGTACGAGGACGCCCCCAACCTCGAGGTGCGCGTGCTCTACGACCCGCAGGCCAGGACGCTCACCATCCGCGACAACGGCATCGGCATGAGCGAGCAGGAGGCGGTCGAGCATCTGGGCACGATCGCCAAGAGCGGCACCCGCGATTTCGTCGCGAAGCTCGAAGGCGAGCAGAAGAAGGACGCCAACCTGATCGGCCAGTTCGGCGTCGGCTTCTACTCGGGATTCATCGTCGCCGACCGCATCACGGTGGAAACGCGCCGCGCCGGGCTGCCGGCCGAGCAAGGTGTGCGCTGGAGCAGCGAGGGCATCGGCGAATTCGAGGTCGAGGCGATCACCAAGCCCGCGCGCGGCACCGACGTGATCCTGCACCTGCGCGACGGCGAAGACGATTTCCTGCGGCCGTGGAAGCTGAAGTCGATCATCTCGCGCTATTCCGACCACATTTCGCTGCCGATCCTGATGCGCAAGGAGCAGTGGGACGAGGAGAAGAAGGAGAACGTACCTACCGACGAGTGGGAGACCGTCAACAAGGCCGCGGCGCTGTGGACGCGCCCGAAGGCCGAGATCACCGACGCGCAGTACCAGGAGTTCTACAAGCAGCTCAGCTACGACAGCGAGGCGCCGCTGGCCTACACGCACAACCGCGTCGAAGGCCGCAGCGAGTACACGCAGTTGCTGTACATCCCCGCGAAGGCGCCTTTCGACCTGTGGAATCGCGACAAACGCGGCGGCGTCAAGCTGTACGTCAAGCGCGTGTTCATCATGGACGATGCCGAGGCGCTGATGCCGGTGTACCTGCGCTTCGTCAAGGGTGTCATCGATTCGAGCGATCTGCCGCTCAACGTCAGCCGCGAACTGCTGCAGGAGAGCCGCGACGTCAAGGCGATCCGCGAGGGCAGCACCAAGCGCGTGCTGTCGATGCTCGAAGGGCTGGCCGACGGCGACAGCGCCGACGACAAGGCCAAGTACCAGCGTTTCTGGGCTGCTTTCGGCGCGGTGATGAAGGAGGGCGTCGGCGAGGACCACGCCAATCGCGAGCGGCTGGCCAAGCTGCTGCGCTTCGCATCGACGCATGCCGACGAGGGCGTGTCGTTCGCCGACTATGTCGGGCGCATGAAGGAGGGCCAGCAGCCGATCTACTACATCACCGCCGACAGCCTGGCCGCCGCGAAGTCGAGCCCGCAGCTCGAGATCTTTCGCAAGAAGGGCATCGAGGTGCTGCTGCTGACCGACCGCGTCGACGAGTGGATGCTGTCGCACTTGTACGAGTACGAAGGCCATGCGCTGCACAGCGTCGCCAAGGGCGCCGTCGATCTCGGTTCGCTCCAGGACGAAGAAGAGAAGAAGCAGGCCGATGCCGCGGCCGAACAGGCCAAGCCGCTGCTCGAAAAGCTCAAGGCGACGCTGAAGGACCGTGCCAAGGACGTGCGCGTCACCACCCGGCTGGTCGATTCGCCGGCCTGCCTGGTCGTTGAGTCAGGCGACATGAGCGCGCACCTGGCACGGCTGCTGAAGCAGGCGGGGCAGGAGGCGCCGAAGGCACAGCCGATCCTCGAGATCAACCCGCAGCACGCGCTGATCCAGCGGCTGCAGAGCGACGGCGCGCCGTTCGACGACCTGGCGCACATCGTGTTCGACCAGGCATGGCTGGCCGAGGGCGGACAGCTCGACGACCCGGCCGGCTACGTGCAGCGCGTGACGAAGCTGCTGGCGGCAGCCACGGGCTGAGCAGGGCTACAGCGCGAGCGGCTCCTGCTGCATCGCGTCGATCTGCTCGCGCAGTGCCTGCGTCTGCTGCGACCAGTAGGCGGCGCTGCCGAACCAGGGGAACGCCGCCGGAAAGGCCGGATCGCTCCAGCGCTCGGCCAGCCACGCGCTGTGGTGCAGCATGCGCAGCGTGCGCAGCGGCTCGATCAGCGTCAGCTCGCGGGCATCGAAGTCCATGAAGGCACCGTAGCCCTGGAGCACGTGCGAAAGCTGCGCGCGCATCTCGTCGCGCGCGCCCGACAGCAGCATCCACAGGTCCTGCACCGCAGGGCCGCTGCAGCAGTCGTCGAGGTCGACGATGTGCGGGCCCTCGTCGCGCCACAGGATGTTGCCTGGATGGAAGTCGCCGTGCAGCCGCAACGTGGCCAGCGGCGCCGTGCGGGCGAAGGCAGCGTCGACGCGTTCGAGCGCGGCAAGAGCGCTGGTCGAAAAGGCGTCGCGTTCGGCCGGCGTCACGATGCCGCCGTCGAGCAGGCGCTGCAACGGCAGCCGGCCAAAGGTGACGGCGTCGAGCTGCCGCCGCATGCGAAACGGTTCGCGCGCGCCCACGGCATGGAGCCGGCCGACGAATCGACCGAGCCAGGCCAGCGCCGCGGGATCGTCGAGCTCCGGGCCGTGGCCAGCGCGTCTCGCATAGACGGCCAGCCGGAACTCGGCGCCCGACTCGAGCCAGCATGCCAGCGTCGGCGGCTCGCCGACGCAATCCAGATCGAAGACGCGCGCAGCGTCGCGCTTCAACGGCATCGGCGCCACCACGGGCAGCTCCTGCTGCGCGAGCTGCAGCGCGAAGCGGTGCTCCTCGAGGATCTGTGCGGTGCTCCAGCGGCCGGGCCGATAGAACTTGGCGACCACCGCCGAGCCGTCTTCCAGCATCACCTGGAACACGCGGTTCTCGTAGGAGTTGAGCTGCAGCAGCCGGCCGTCGCCGCGCCAGCCGGTGCTTTGCAGCGCATCGAGCACGCGCTGCGGGGTCAGGCAGGCGTAGGGATGCGCGGCCGCCGTCGCCGCCATCGGGGGCGCTCAGTGGCGGGTGGCAGTCGAGGCGGCGTGTGGCGGCTGATCGATCACCACCGCGCCACCTTCGGGCGGCGGCTCGGTGGGGGGCTCGGTCGGCGGCCCTTCGTGCACCTCGAGACCCGGGCGCTCGACGGCATGGTTCAGCGCGCCGAACTCGCTGCCGCTGGAATCGCTGCGGTTGTCGGGCGCGAAGAACGAATCCTGAAAGAAGTTCGAGTCCTGCCACAACGTGGCCCGGTCGCGCCGCCGGCTGGGCGTGGCCGTGACGCTGGCCACCTCGCGCCGCGGATGCACGGGCGGCGCGGCGGGCTGCGGCCCGCGCGACGACGCGGCGCTTTGCGGCACCAACAACTGCAGCTCGGGAATCGACGGCATGTGGTCGACCGGGCAGCGCAGATAGCGCACGCGGCACGCCGCCAGCACGGCCTGCTTGATCTGCATCACGCGGCGCGAGTTGCCGCGGTCGGTGTCGAGGTCGATCGCCGCCAGCACGCGGCCGTTGGCGCTGCAGACGGCGAAGGTGACATGAATCGCGCCGAGCAGCTCGTACCAGAAGCGCACTTCCTGCGGGTCGGTGGGCTGGCAGAAGCGCACCAAGGGGAGCTTGGACAACACGATGTGGTGCGGCAACGCCTCGCGCAACTGGCGGTAGACACGCCGCTCGTCGGTGCTGAACACCGGGCGCGCCGACAGGTTCCACTCGGAGGGCAGCGGCGCCGTCTTCGGCGCTCGCGGGCGCAGCGCAAACCACACCACCGCCGGCGCCAGCACCGCCACGGCCACCAGCGCCACGATCCACGGGAGCATCTGCTGCATATGGGCAGCGATGTTAACCCCGCCACCCGGGCCGGCGCCCCCAAGCCTGCGTGCCGGGCACGCGTTCCGGTGACCATCGAGCCGATGTCTGCGCCGCCACGCCCCGAGGCTCAGCGCCGGTGCGCGAGTGCCGACAACGCTTCTTTCAGCCGTTGCATTCGACGTGCGTGATGCTTGAAGCGGTAGTCCCACTCGCCGGCACCCGATTCGACGATCTGCTCCACCTGCGACGCGAGCGTGTCGGCCGGCAGTTTCAGCAACGCCCGCGCCTCGCCGCCATCGCGCACCACTTCGGCGCCCGCTCGACGTGCGATGCGCAGCATCGGTGCGTTCTCGCTCAACGCATGGATCAACAGCGTCTGCACCCCGCGATTGCGCGCATGCAGCGCCGCCAGATCGAACAGCCGCCGGCCATAGCCACGCCCGCGTGCACTGGCCGCCACCGAGACGCCGAACTCGGCGCTGGCATCGGGGTCACCCTCGTCGGGCGCATAGGCGAGGTGCGCCATCGCCAGCAAGCGCAGGCGCCGGTTGAAGATGCCCAGCACCTCGTCGCGATCGAAGTCGAGCTGCCTCACATAACCGCGGATTTGATCGTCCGACGCGGCGTAGCCGAAGCGCAAGTAGCGGTCGTGCGTGGGCAAGGCGAGCAGATGACGGGCGATTCGCGCGCGGTGGCGCGGCGCCAGCGAACGGATCGGCACCCAGTTCGGGGCCTCCACGGGGGCAGCCGGCGGACTGGAGCCTGCGCGGCGCAGATCGGGCTCGACGAGAGTCATGGGTAAATACTTAGGGTTTACCCCAGTCTACTCAAGCGACCCGTTTCGGTCGAGCGCTCCAATTGATCCCGTGCGCTGGATCGAGGCTCCCCGGCCTCCGCTATACTTCGCGGCTTTCCCCGCCGGCGGAGCCGCCGGGCCCGCACAGCCGAAGGGAGGCCGCAGACACAAGCGGCGCCCCCGAGGTCGGCCCGGAGCCACCCCAAGCGAAGATTTTTCGGGCGCGAGGCGGCGCGCCGGTCAGCAGAAAGACCCTCATGAAAACCTTCAGTGCCAAGCCGGCCGAGGTGAAGCACGAGTGGTTTGTGCTCGACGCCACCGACAAGGTGCTCGGACGTGTCGCCAGCGAAGTGGCACTCCGGTTGCGCGGCAAGCACAAGGCCATCTACACGCCTCACGTCGATACCGGCGATTTCATCGTCGTCGTCAACGCCTCGAAGATCCGCGTCACCGGCAGCAAGGCCGAGCAGAAGATGTACCACCGCCATTCGGGCTACCCCGGCGGCATCCGCTCGGTCAGCTTCAAGGACTTGCAGGCCAAGCACCCCGAACGGGCGCTGCACAAGGCGGTCAAGGGCATGCTGCCCAAGGGGCCGCTGGGCTACGCGATGATCAAGAAGCTCAAGGTGTACGGCGGGGCCACGCATCCGCACAGCGCGCAGCAGCCGCGTGCGCTGCAGGTCTGAGGGGATCACGACGATGATCGGCAATTGGAACTACGGCACGGGCCGGCGCAAGTCTTCCGTGGCGCGCGTCTTTCTCAAGAAGGGCAAGGGCGAGATCACGGTCAACGGCAAGCCGGTGGAGCAGTACTTCGGGCGCCAGACTTCGATCATGGTGGTGAAGCAGCCGCTGATGCTCACCAACAACGACGGTGCGTTCGATATTCGCGTCAATGTCCATGGGGGCGGTGAGTCGGGTCAGGCCGGTGCCGTTCGCCACGGCATCACGCGCGCGCTGATCGACTACGACACCGTGCTCAAGACCGAGTTGAGCCGTGCCGGATTCGTCACCCGCGACGCCCGCGAGGTCGAGCGCAAGAAGGTCGGATTGCACGGAGCCCGCCGGCGCAAGCAGTTCAGCAAGCGCTAGCGCGGCATTTCGAAACGCCGCTTCGTACGCAGGCCGCTACCATGCGGCCTCGTCCGTTTCTGAAGCTGCGTCGACGCTCGCATGCGCTGGAAGCTCTACCGCCGCCGGCTTTCGATCAGTGCGCCACGCGTGATCGTCACCCGGCATCTGCCGTGGCCGCTGCGCTGGGCGGTGATCGCGCTGGTGTTCGGTTTCTCCGCGGCGATCGGCCTGTGGGCCTTCGAGTTCGGCAAGGACATCGCTGGCCTCGAGCGAGACGCCAAGGAAGAACTGCTTCGACTGCGTGTCGAAGTGAAACAGCTGCGCGAGCAGCGCGACAAGGCACAGAGCATTGCCGATTCCTCCGACAGCCTGTTGAAGGCCGAGCGCGCGACGCAGGAGCGGCTGGGGCAACAACTGAAGGAGCTCGAGACCGAGCACTTGGCGCTCAAACGCGATCTCGCCTTCTTCGAGCGCATGTTCCCGCCGTCGGGCACCGAGAAGGTCGCCGTGCGGGCGCTGCAGGCCGAAGCCAGGGGGCCCGGTGTGCTGCGCTACCAGATGCTGGTGATGCAGAACGGCAAGGCCAAGAGCGAGTTCAGCGGGCACTACGAGCTGACGCTGGCCGGCACGGTCGACGGGCAGCCGTGGAGTCAGCCCGTCGACGGCGCCAAGCCGCTGCAGCTCAAGCAGTACGCCCGCGTCGAAGGCACCGTGGAGTACCCGGAGCAGGCGGTAATCAAGACGCTGGAGGTCAAGGTGATGGACCAGTCCGGTGACGTGAAGGCGACGCAATCGGTACCCTTGTGAGGCGCGGCAACTGCGCCCCGAATCGTTGGAGAGCACGATGTTCAATCAGAAGAAGGCGCAACCCCCGATCCGCACCCTGATCGGCGAAGGCTCGGTGCTGCAAGGCGAGATCCGATTCAGCGACGGCCTGCGCATCGACGGCGAGGTGCGCGGCGACGTGGTCGCCGGCGATGGCGCCGCGAGCCTGGTGGTGATCAGCGAGAAGGCCAGGGTGATCGGTCGCGTGCATGCAGCGCACGTGATCGTCAACGGCGAAGTGCAGGGGCCGATCGAGTCGCACGATCTGCTCGAGCTGCAGCCCAAGGCGCGCGTGGTCGGCGATATCCGCTACGAGGCTCTCGAGATGCACCAGGGCGCCCAGGTCGACGGCGAACTGCGTCCGTTGAAGGCCGGGGAGCGCGCGCCGCTGGTGTTGGCAGCCTCCAACGACGCTTGAAACCGGTCGCCACCGTCCCCAGGTCAGGGGAAGACCCTGTGGCTGCGATCGCCGTGCGCGATGGCCTACACTGCGCGAGTCGTTGAAGGAGCCGTCATGAACGCCGCCGCCGAAACCGAGCTGGAGATGCCTGCCCCGCTGATCTTCACCGACAGCGCTGCAGCCAAGGTCAAGGAGCTCGTCGACGAGGAAGGCAACCCCGACCTCAAGTTGCGCGTCTTCGTCCAGGGCGGGGGCTGTTCAGGCTTCCAGTACGGCTTCACGTTCGACGAGGCGATCAACGACGACGACACCAAGATGTCGAAGAACGGCGTCACGTTGCTGATCGATGCGATGAGCCTGCAATACCTTGCCGGCGCCGAGATCGACTACAAGGACGATCTGCAGGGTGCCCAGTTCGTGATCAAGAATCCGAACGCCAACACCACTTGCGGCTGCGGCTCGAGTTTCTCGGCCTGAGGCTGCGACTGCCGACAAAACGGCCGCCACCGCGGCCGTTTTGTGTTTTTTGGCGGGGCGTCAGGCCGGATACAGGCAGCCCAGCAGGCGCGGCCCTCGAGCCCCGGTGACATCGGGGCGGTTGCCAGCCCGACGAGCGGTGAATTCGCGCGCCAGCCAGGCGAAGGCGGCCGCTTCCACCTGCTGTGGCGGCAGCCCCAAGGCATCGGTGGTGCAGACCTTCCAGCCGGCGAGTTGCGACGCCAGCCGGGTCAGCAGGTGTCGGTTCAGCGCACCGCCGCCACACACCCACAACTCGCGCGCATCGGGCAGGTGGCGCTGCAACGCACCGGCCACCGAACTCGCGGTCAGGTCGGCCAAGGTCGCCTGTACATCGGCTGCCGCCGGCGAGCGGCCATGCGTCGCGAGATGCGATTGCAGCCACGGCAGGTGAAAGAGGTCGCGCCCGGTGCTCTTCGGCGGAGGACGCTGGAAATACGGCTCCGACAAGAGGCGCCGCAGCAGCCGCGCGTCGACCCGTCCCGAGGCGGCCCACTGCCCCTGATCGTCGTAGGCGACGCCGAGGTGTTCGCCGGCCCACGCATCGAGCAGCACGTTGGCCGGCCCGGTGTCGAAGCCACCGACGCTGCCATCGGCGTGCAGCAGCGTGACGTTGGCAATGCCGCCCAGGTTGAGCACCGCGCGCGCCTGACCGGCGGCCCCAAAGCGGTCGGCGTGGAATGCAGGCACCAGTGGTGCGCCTTGGCCGCCGGCGGCGATGTCGCGGCTGCGCAAGTCGCACACCACATCGATGCCGCAGCGCTCAGCCAGCAGTGCGCCGTTGAGCAGTTGGATGGTGAAACCGCCTTCGACGGCTTGCGGGCGGTGGCGCACGGTCTGCCCGTGCGCACCGACCGCGCGCACCTCGGTGGGCTGCAGATGCGCTTGCGGCAGCAGGGCATCGATCGCGTCGGCATAGGCATGCGAAACGGCCAACGCGGCCGCGGCGGCGTGTTCGAGCTCGCCGGGCTGCGACTGAAGGAGTGCCAGCAGTCGCGCACGCACCGCCGGCTCGAAGGATCTATGGACGTGAGCGCACACCTGCATCGCTGGGGCGTCGTCATCGGGCCACGACACGGCCACGGCGTCGACGCCGTCGAGCGACGTGCCCGACATCAGCCCCACGTACACGCTCATCGCAGCCTCTGCATGGTGTCGGTCGCGCGTGCCGCGTCAGCGGCGGATCTGCGCTTGGACCAAGCCGCTATTCGACCTGGCCTGGCGAGTCGCGCAAGGTCTCGGCGATGTCGAGCTGCTGCTGCACTGCGCGCAAGGCGCTCTCGAACCGCGGGCGCAAGCTGGCGGTGATGAGCGCCGGCTCCGCGCTGCGCGCGATGCGCGTCGGATCCTCGTGATGGCCGTGCACGCGGAACTCGAAGTGCAGGTGGGGCCCGGTGGCCCAGCCGGTGGCGCCCACCATACCGATGCGCTGCCCCTGCTCGACCTTCTGGCCCTGGCGCACCTCGATGCGGCTGAGGTGCGCGTACAGCGTCTGCTTGTCATTGCCGTGCGCGAGCTGCACCACGTTGCCGTAGCCGTTCTGCCAGCCGGCGAACTGCACCCAGCCGTCACCCACCGCGCGCACCGGGGTACCGGTGGGCGCCGCGTAGTCGACTCCGTTGTGGCGGCGCCAACTGTTGAGGATCGGGTGCATGCGCATCGAGAAACCAGATGTCACGCGCGAGAACGCCACCGGGCTGCTCAGAAATGCGCGGCGCCGGCTTCTGCCGTCGAAGCCGTAGTAGCCACCCTTGCCGCCATCGTCGGCGTACCACAGCAACTGGTAGACCGTGCCGCGGTTGACGAACTCGGCGGCCAGCACGCGGCCGGCCTCGTCGGCCCAGGTGACCGGCTGGCCGTCGGCGCTGAGCGCTTCGTAGACCACGCTGAAGGTGTCGCCGCGGCGCAGTTCGCGATGGAAGTCGATGTCGCCGGAGAACAGCTCGACCATCTGAATCGCGATCTGGTCGCTCAGCCGGGCCTCGTCGGTGGCCGCGAACAGCGAAGTCTCGATCGTCCCGCCGGCCACGCGCACCTGGGTGCCCAGCGGCGCCAGCTCGCTGCTGGCGCGCCACTGGTCGCCTTCGCGGCGGATCGTCAGCCGGGTGAATTGCGTCGCCGCCATCTCCGGGGACGGCGGCGAGAAGCGCGCCACCAGCTCCAGCGGCTTGCCGTCGCTGCTGACGCGCGCCTGCACCTGCTTGCCCGCGCGCCCTTCGAACAGGCGCCGCGTGTCGTTGTTGGCGCGCATGAAGGTGGCCAACTGCGGGTCGAATATGCCCAGCCGACGCAGCAGACTCTCGACGCTGTCGCTGACGCGCGTCTGGTCGGAGCGAGACAGCACCATGTCGTACGACGCCAGCGCCAGCAGTTGCGCCGGCAGACCCGGCGGCTCGAGCGTCTCGACGATCTGGCGCCGCGGCAGCCGCGCGGCATCCGGGGCCATCGGGGCGATGCCGAACGCGGTCAACGCGGTGCCTGCCAGCAACACGGTGGAACCCACGGCGATGCGCCGCCGGTGGCGCTGCAGCAGCGCAGCGGCGCCGACCACAATGCGGCGCGCGATCACCTGAGCGTCTTGTGCGAGTTGCAACCGTTGCGTCCTGATGGTCCGGTGGGGCGGCTCGATCGAACCGGCCGGCACGCAGGCCGTGGGTGGAACCGTGGCCGCGACGCGGCCTCTACAATCCTCGCCGCGTCGTGCTGCCAGAGTTGCCGCGACGAGATCCAAGCGAAGTGAGCAGGCGCCCACCGGCGCCGGTGTAACGCCCCGAGTATACCGACCCCCCTGCGGACGACCTGCGGAAAACCACGCACGTCCGCGCCAACCCGCCACGCACCGATGCCCAGCGCGCCAGATTTCCCCGTGACCGACAGCGTGCGCGAGGCGATGGCGGTCTCGCTGCGCGGCTGCGCCGAGCTGCTGCCCGAGGCCGATTGGCTGCGCAAGCTAGCGCGCGCGCAGGCCACGGGCGCGCCGCTGCGTATCAAGTTCGGGCTCGACCCCACTGCCCCTGACCTGCACCTCGGCCACACGGTGGTGTTCAACAAGATGCGGCAGCTGCAGGACCTCGGCCACACGGTGATCCCGCTGATCGGCGACTTCACGTCGATGATCGGCGACCCGTCGGGGCGCAACAGCACGCGCCCGCCGCTGACGCGCGAGCAGATCGAAGACAACGCGCGCACCTACTTCGACCAGTTGCGCCTGGTGCTCGACATCGAGCGCGCCGAGGTCCGCTACAACAGCGAGTGGAGCGACCCGCTCGGCGCGCGCGGCATGATCCAGCTCGCCGCCCGCTACACGGTGGCGCGCATGATGGAGCGCGACGACTTCGCCAGGCGCTTCGCCGCCAACACGCCGATCAGCGTGCACGAGTTCCTCTACCCGCTGATGCAGGGCTACGACTCGGTGGCGCTGAAGTGCGACCTCGAGCTCGGCGGCACCGACCAGAAGTTCAACCTGCTGATGGGCCGCCATCTGCAGCAGGAGTACGGCCAGGAGCCGCAGTGCGTGCTGACGATGCCGCTGCTCGAGGGGCTCGACGGCATCGAGAAGATGTCGAAATCCAAGGGCAACTATGTCGGCATCACCGAAGACGCCAACACCATGTACGCCAAGGTGCTGTCGATCAGCGACACGCTGATGTGGCGCTGGTACGAGCTGCTCAGCTTTCGCGCGAGCGCCGAGATCGCGGCGCTGCAGCGCGAGGTGCGCGACGGACGCAATCCGAAGGACGCCAAGGTGCTGCTGGCGCGCGAGATCACCGAGCGCTTCCATGGCGAGCCCGCCACCGCGCGCGCGGCGCGCGACTTCGAGCTGCGCGCGGCCGGCGGCATTCCCGACGAAATCGACGAGGTCGCGCTGGCCGGCGCGCCGCTGGCGATCGGCCAGCTGCTGAAGCAGGCGCGCCTCGCGCCGTCGACCAGCGAGGCGCTGCGGCTGGTCGAGCAAGGCGGCGTGCGCATCGACGGCGCGGTGGTCGGCGACAAGGCGCTCAAGGTCGCCGCCGGCACGTTCGTGGTGCAGGTCGGCAAGCGCAAGTTCGCGCGCGTCACGCTGCGCTGAACGACCCCCTGCGCCGGCCTTGGAAAGCCGGAGTGCGGCACACTGCGCGCATGAGCGGACCTCTGAGCGGGTTGCGGGTGATCGAACTGGCCAGCATCGGGCCCGGGCCGATGTGCGCGATGCTGCTGGCCGACCAGGGGGCCGAGGTGACGCGCATCGACCGCGTCGAGCCGAGCGGCCTGGGCGTGCAGCTCGACGCACGCTTCGACGTCACCGGCCGCGGCCGGCGCACGATCGCGCTCGACCTCAAGCAGGCCGCCGGGCGCGACGCCGCGCTGCGGCTGATCGACCGCGCCGACGTGCTGATCGAAGGCTGGCGCCCGGGCGTCGCCGAGCGGCTCGGGCTCGGGCCCGACGACTGCGCCGCGCGCAACCCGCGGCTGGTGTACGGCCGCATGACCGGCTACGGTCAGAGCGGGCCGCTGGCGCAGGCCGCGGGCCACGACATCAACTACATCGCGCTCAGCGGCGCGCTGCACGCCATCGGCCCGGTCGATGGCGCGCCGGTGCCGCCGCTGAACCTGGTCGGCGACTACGGCGGCGGCGCGCTGTACCTGGCGTTCGGCGTGATGGCCGCGCTGTTCGAGCGCGAGCGCTCGGGCCGCGGTCAGGTGGTCGACGCGGCGATGGTCGACGGCGCGTCGTCGCTGCTGTCGATCTTCCACGGCATGCTGGCCGCGCGTCGCTGGGACGACACCCGGCGCGGCGCCAACCTGCTCGACGGCGGCGCGCCGTTCTATTCGACGTACGCCACCGCCGACGGCCGCCATGTCGCGCTGGGCGCGCTCGAGCCGAAGTTCTTCGCCGAGTTCGCGCAGCGCGTCGGCCTGAGCGAGCGCTTCGTCAAGGGCCAGTACGACCCGCGTCTGTGGCCCGAGATGCGCGCGGCGATCGCGGCGAAGTTCGCCGCGCGCACGCGCGACGAGTGGGCACGCGAGTTCGAGCACGGCGACGCCTGCGTCGCGCCGGTGCTCTCGCTGCGCGAAGCACCATCACATTCGCACGCACAGGCGCGGCAGGCGTTCGTCGAGATCGACGGCGTCGTGCAGGCGGCACCGGCGCCGCGGTTTTCGCGCAGCGCTGCCGGGGCGCCGCAGCCGACCGGCGCGGCCGGCTGCGACGGCGAGGCGGTGCTACAAGAGGCCGGGTTCGCGGCGGCCGAGGTGCAGGCCCTGCTGGCCGACGGCGTGCTGCGCGTTCCGAAGGCGCGCCGATGACTGCCGCCGCGCAGCCGAGCGCGGGTGGCCGGCACGGCGCATCGCCCGCGCTGCGCCACTCTGCATCGCTGATCGTGCTGCGCGACGGCGCGCAGGGCCTCGAGGTGCTGATGCTGCGCCGCGCCGAGCGCGCGGGCGACCAGAACAGCGGCGCCGCGGTGTTCCCGGGCGGCCACCTCGACGCCGCCGACAAGCAGGCCTGCGATCTCTGCGTCGGCCTCGACGACGCACGCGCGAGTGCGCTGCTCGATGTGGCCATCGGTGGCCTCGACTACTGGGTCGCCGCGATCCGCGAGTGCTTCGAAGAGGCCGGCCTGCTGCTGGCGGTCGATGGCGGCGGCCGCTGGGCCGATCTGGCGGCGCTCGGCGACGCCGCGGTGCGCTCGATGCGCAACGACCTGCACGCCGGCCGCGCCGACTTCGCCGCGCTGTGCCGGCGGCACGGCTGGCGGCTGGCCACCGACCGCCTGCACTACTTCAGCCACTGGCTCACGCCGCCGGGGCGGCCCAAGCGCTTCGACACGCGCTTCCTGATGACGGTCGCGCCGCCTGCGCAGCAGGCCAGCGCCGACGACACCGAGTCGACCGCGCTGATGTGGCTCGCACCGGGCGAGGCGCTGCAGCGCGGGTTGAAGCTGATGACGGTGACCGAAGAGACGCTGCGCACGCTGAGCGCCTGGCGCCGCGTCGACGAGGCGATCGGCTTCGCGGCCAAACCACGCGCCGTGTCGCTGACGATGCCGCGCCTGGGCACCGGTGCCAAGGGCATGCGCCCGGTGCTGCCCACGCACTGGGCCTACGCCGAGATCGGCCGCCTCGACCCCGAAGGCCGCGGCGACGTCGGGCTCGAGCTCGTCCCGGGGCGCGCGGTGCGGCTGTCGCCGCGCATCGTGCGCGTCACCGCCGACAACGGCAGCGTGATGACCGGCCCGGGCACCAACAGCTACTTCGTCGGCGCCCCCGGCGGGCCATGCGCGCTGATCGACCCCGGGCCCGACGAGCCGGCCCACCTGCAGGCACTGCTCGCCGCGGCGCCCGGGCCGATCACGCGCATCCTCGTCACGCACACGCACAAGGATCACTCGCCCGCGGCGCAGGCGATGCGCGCGGCCACCGGGGCGCCGCTGTTCGGCCGCGTGGCCGAACACCCCGAATGGCAGGACACCGCGTTCGCGCCCGACACCGTGCTCGCGCACGGCGACCGCATCGCGCTCGGCGACGGCTGCACGCTGCGCGTGATCCACACGCCGGGCCACGCGTCGAACCACCTGTGCTACCTGCTCGAGGAGGAGCGGCTGCTGTTCACCGGCGACCACCTGATGCAGGGCTCCACCGTCGTCATCAACCCGCCCGACGGCGACATGCAGGCGTACCTGCGATCGTTGCGTCTGCTGCTCGACCTCGAACTCGATTGGCTGGCCCCGGGTCACGGCTTCCTGATCGATCGGCCGCACGAGGTGGTGAGGCAGACGGTGGCGCACCGCCTGCAGCGCGAGGCCAGGGTGGTCGACGCGCTGCGCAGCGGCGGCGGCGACATCGACGCGCTGTTGCCGTTGGTCTACGCCGACGTGCCCGCACGTCTGTACCCGGTGGCGGCACGCTCGCTGCGCGCGCACCTGCTGAAGCTGCGCGCCGACGGCCGCGCCGACGAGGCGCTCGGCTGCTGGTCGTTGCGCCCCTGACCACCGCCGTCGAACGCACCAGCGCGGGTGTGACTCGATGACCGCCGCCGCGCACCCTTTCGTCGTCGCCGGCGGCGGCATCGGCGGCCTCGCCGCCGCACTGGTGCTGGCGCGCCAGGGCCAGGCGGTGCAGGTGCTCGAACAGGGCGATGCCTTCGGCGAGATCGGCGCCGGCATCCAGATCGGGCCCAACGTGTTCAGGCTGTTCGATCACCTCGGGCTGACCGAGGCGATCCGGCAAGTCGCGTACTTTCCGCCCAACCTGGTGATGCGCGACGTGCGCAGCGGCGAGCTGGTGGTGCGTGCGCCGGTCGGCGCGCAGACGCTGGCCACCTATGGCCAGCCGTACGGCGTGATCTACCGCGTCGACCTGCATCGCGTGCTGCTCGACGCATGCCGCGCGCTGCCTTCGATCTCGCTGCAGGTGAAGAGCAAAGTCACCGGCTTCGCGGCGGACAACGGTAGCGTCGAGGTGCAGCTCGCCGACGGCCGGCGCCTCGCCGGCGCGGCGCTGATCGGCGCCGACGGGCTGTGGAGCCGCGTGCGCGAGGGCGTCGTCGGCGACGGCAAGCCGCGCGTCTCGGGCCACGTCGCCTACCGCGCGGTGCTGCCGATGCGCGACGTGCCGCCGCATCTGGTCAGCCCCGACGTCACGCTGTGGGGCGGCGAGAAGACGCATCTGGTGCACTACCCGCTGCGCCGCGGCGAGCTGTTCAACCTGGTGGCCGTGTTCCACAGCGACCGCTACGAGGAAGGCTGGAACACCTTCGGCGACCCCGACGAGTTGCACCACCGCTTCGCGCAGGCCGCGGCGCCGGTGCGCGAGCTGCTGGCGAAGATCGAAACCTGGAAGATGTGGGTGCTGTGCGACCGCGAGCCGGTGAGCAACTGGTCGCAAGGCTGCGTCACGCTGCTCGGTGACGCCGCTCACCCGATGCTGCAGTACCTGGCGCAGGGCGCCTGCATGGCGATCGAAGACGCCGTCACGCTCGGCGCCGCGCTGCGCCGCTGCCCGCACGACATCGCCGAGGCGTTTCGCGTCTACCAGCAGGCGCGCTACCTGCGCACCGGCCGCGTGCAGTTGACCGCGCGCTTCTACGGCGAGATCTACCACGCCAGCGGGGTGATGCGCGAGCTGCGCAACCGCATGTTCCAATCGGGCCGCGAAGCGGCAGGCTTCATCGGCACGCACTGGCTGTACCGGGGCATCGACCCCGAGCGACCGTTCGACGACTGACGCGCCCGCCGCCGCACCCCCGGAGTTCGCATGGCTGCCCGACCCGACCCGCACGCCCCAGTCGCCGCCGAGCGCGAGGCTTACTACGCGGCGATCCGGCCGCTGCACCTGAGCCCGCTGTGGGAGCAACTGCACACGCTGGTGCCGCCGCAGCCCGCGACGCCGTGCGCGCCCGTGCACTGGCGCTACGACGCGCTGCGGCCGCACCTGATGCGCGCGGGCACGCTGATCACCGCGGCCGAGGCGGTGCGCCGCGTGCTGGTGCTCGAGAACCCCGCGCTGCCCGGGCGGGCGTGCGCGACGCAGTCGCTGTTTGCCGGGCTGCAGATGATCCTGCCCGGCGAAGTGGCGCCGGCGCACCGGCACACGCAGTCGGCGCTGCGCTTCATCGTCGAAGGGCGCGGCGCGTACACCGCGGTCAACGGCGAGCGCGCGACGATGGCGCCGGGCGATTTCATCATCACGCCGAGCTGGACCTGGCACGACCACGGCAGCGACGCCGATGGGCCGGTGGTGTGGCTCGACGGCCTCGACATCCCGCTGGTGCGCTTTCTCGACGCCGGCTTCGCCGAGAACCTGGGCAGCGACCAGCAGCCCATCTCGCGCCCCGAGGGCCACAACCTGGCGCGCTACGGCAGCAACATGGCGCCGCTGCGCGAGGCGTCGCCGCACGGGGCCACGTCGCCGATCTTCAGCTACCCCTACGCGCGCTCGCGCGACGCGCTGGCGCGGCTGGCGCGCGATGGCGCGCTCGATGCGTGGGACGGCGCCAAGCTGCAATACATCAACCCGGCCAGCGGCGGCGCGGCCACGCCGACGATGGCTGCCTTCCTGCAACTGCTGCCGGCCGGCTTCGACGGCAGGCCGTACCGGCAGACCGACGGCGCGGTGTTCAGCGTGGTCGAGGGGCGCGGCGTGGCCAGCATCGGCGAAGGCACGAGTGCGCAGCGCTTCGAGTTTGCGCCGCGCGACCACTTCGTCGTGCCGTCGTGGCAGACGCTGCGCTTGCAGGCGCGCGACGAGTGCGTGCTGTTCAGCTTCTCCGACCGGCCGGTGCAGTTGGCCACCGCGCTGTGGCGCGAGCAGCGGCTGCAAGCCTGAGCCGATTCAGTCGTTGCCAGCCAGCAGCGACGCGTTGCCGCCGGCCGCCGCGGTGTTGATGGTCAGCGTCTGCTCGGCGCAGAAGCGGTAGAGGTAGTGCGGGCCGCCGGCCTTCGGGCCGGTGCCCGACAGGCCCTCGCCGCCGAACGGCTGCACGCCGACCACGGCGCCGATCATGTTGCGGTTGACGTAGACGTTGCCGATCGCGGCGCGCTCGGCGATGCGCAGCGCGCGGCTGTCGATGCGCGTCTGGATGCCCAGCGTCAGGCCGTAGCCGAGGGCGTTGATGCGCGCCACCAGCGCGTCGACCTCGCCGCCCCAGCGCACCACGTGCAGCACCGGGCCGAAAACCTCCTCCTTCAGCATCTCGACGGCGTCGAGCTCGAACGCCACCGGCGCGATGTGGGTCTGCGCGAAGCGGTCGTCGATCGGCGTGCGGGCGAGCAAGCGAGCGTCGCGTTCGAGCCGGCGCACGTGGCGCGTGAGGTTGGCGTGGGCCTCGGCGTCGATCACCGGGCCGACATCGGTGGCCAGATCCTCGGGCGCGCCGACGCGCAGCTCGGCCATCGCGCCGGCGAGCATCTCGACGAGCGGCGTGGCGATGCCTTCGTGCACGCACAGCAGCCGCAGCGCCGAGCAGCGCTGGCCGGCCGAGCGGAAAGCACTCTGCACCACCGCGTCAACCACCTGCTCGGGCAGCGCGGTGGAGTCGACGATCATCGCGTTCAAGCCGCCGGTCTCGGCAATGAGCGGCACGATCGGGCCGTCGGAGGTGGCCAGCGTGCGCTGGATGATCTTGGCCACCTGCGTCGAGCCGGTGAAGCACACGCCGGCGGCCAGCGGGTGCGCCACCAGCGCGGCGCCCACCGTCTCGCCGGGCCCGTGCAGCAGCGCCAGCGCGTCGCGCGGCACGCCCGCTTCGTGCAGCAGATCGACGAAGGCCGCGGCGACGCCGGGCGTCTGCTCGGCGGGCTTGGCGGCCACCGCGTTGCCGGCGACGAGTGCGGCCACCACCTGGCCGGCGAAGATCGCCAGCGGAAAGTTCCACGGCGAGATGCAGACGAACACGCCGCGGCCGTGCAGCCGCAGCTCGTTGCTCTCGCCGGTGGGGCCGGGCAGCGTCTGCGGCGCCAGCCGTGTGCGCGCCTGCAGCGCGTAGTAGCGGCAGAAGTCGATCGCCTCGCGCACCTCGGAAACGCAATCGCCCCAGGTCTTGCGGCCCTCGCGCACCAGCAGCGCGCAGAACGCGGGCAGCCTCGCCTCGAGCCGCTCGGCGGCGCGCTCGAGCAGCGCTGCGCGCTCGGCCACCGGCAGCGCGTTCCAGGCCGGCCAGCCGCTGCGCAGGCGCCGCATCGCGGCGTCGACCTGCGCAGGGTCGGTCTCCGGCACCACGGGCACGCTCGCGTGCTGCCACGCCGCCAGCAGCGGCTCGCGCTGCGGCGCGCACGCGAGGTCGACCCCCGGCGGGTTGCGCCGAGCGGGGCCGTAGAGGTCGCGTGGCAAGGGCTGGCCGCTGCCCGCCACCGCGTGCAGCGGCGAGCGCAGCAGTTCGTCCACCGGCACCGCGGCGTCGGCGAGCTGGTGGACGAACGACGAATTGGCGCCGTTCTCGAGCAGGCGCCGCACCAGGTAGGCGAGCAGGTCGCGGTGCTCGCCCACCGGCGCGTAGATGCGCAGCCTCAACCCGGGCAGCGTGGCGAGCACCTCGCGATAGACCCCCTCGCCCATGCCGTGCAGCCGCTGCATCTCGAAGCGCGCCTTGCTCCCGCGCGCCATCTGCACGATGGCCGCGATCGTGCCGGCGTTGTGGGTGGCGAACTGCGGCACGATCACCGCGTCGTGATCGATCAGCGCGCGTGCCGCCGCGAGGTAGGCGATGTCGGTGTGCTGTTTGTGGGTGAACACCGGGTAGCCTTCGAGGCCCAGCTCCTGCGCGCGCTTGATCTCGCCGTCCCAGTACGCGCCCTTGACCAGCCGCACCATGAACTGCAGTTGCCGCGCGCGCGCGATGCGCGCCACCTCGTCGATCACCTCGATCACGCGGCCCTGGTAGGCCTGCACCGCGAGCCCGAAGCCGCCCCAGCGCGGCGCCTGCTGCTGCACATGGGCGGCCAGCGCATCGAACACCTGCAGCGAGAGCTCGAGCCGGTCGCTCTCCTCGGCATCGATCGTCAGGTTGATGCCCGCGCTGGCTGCCAGCTCGAGCAGCGGCCTCAGCCGCGGCACCAGCTCGGCCACGATGCGCGCGTGTTGCGCGTCTTCGTAGCGCGGGTGCAGCGCCGACAGCTTGATCGAGATGCCGTCGCGCCCGAGCGCGCCGTCGCTGCCTTCGGGGGCTTCCTGCCGCGCGACGATGGCGCGGATCGCCTGGTCGTAGGCGGCGAGGTAGCGCAGCGCGTCGCGCTCGCTGCGCGCGCCCTCGCCGAGCATGTCGAACGAGTAGCGCAGCCGCGGCTGCTCGCGCCGCTGCGCGGCGGCCTCGTCGAGCGCCTCGTCGATGTGGCGGCCGAGCACGAACTGCCGGCCCAGCAGCTGGATCGCGCGCACGGTGGCGGCCACCACCGTGCGCGCGCCCAGGCGTTCGAACAGGCCCGGCGGCTCGCCGACGTCGGGCAGCCAGCGCTTGGCCAGCCCGATCGCGCTGGCCGACAAGGTGGCCAGCAGCCGGTGCGGCGAGTCGCCGTCGTCGCCGGCGAAGTCGGCGCGGCCGAGCTGGTCGGCCGTCAGCGCGATCGCCGTCTCGGCGTCGGGCACGCGCAGCAGCGCCTCCGCCAGCCGCATCAGCGCGAGGCCCTCGGCGCTGCTGATCGGGTACTCGCGCAGCAGCGATTCGAGCGCCCAGAACGGCGCGGGCTTGTCACGCACCGCCTGCACCCACGGCGTTGCCTGCGCCGCCGCCGCTGGCCAGTCGAGCCGGCCCGACAGCGAGCGCAGCAGGGCGTCGACGAGCGGCGGTTCGTCGCGGTAGGGCGGGGGCAGGCGCGGCGTCATCGGGGGTCTCGGCCTCTCGGGCAAACGTTGCGCCCATTGTGCGATGGTGGCGTCGCGATCCGCGAAGCCGCACGACATGGCAGCGCGCGCCGCGGCGCGACGGCACGGGCACTGTGGCACGGACACGGCGGCACAGGCACAGCGCCTGCGGCACACGGCACCGCAGCTCACGAGACGCGCCGCCGGCACCGCGCCGTCAGGGCTCGGGAGGTCGCCGTGCGAGCAACTCGCCGATCAACGCCTCGTAGCCTGCGGCGAGTCGCAGCAGCGCGGCGTCGCCGTGCGGCCGGCCGATCAGTTGCAGGCCCATCGGCAAGCGCCCCGCGGCGTCGAAGCCCGCGGGCACGCTGATCGCCGGCAACCCGGCGAAGGTGGCGTACAGCGTCGTCTCCATCCAGCGATGGTAGGTGTCCATCGTGCGCCCGGCGATCTGCCGCGGCCAGGGCTGCTCGATCGCGAACGGCCACGCCTGCGCCACCGGCAGTGCCAGCGCATCGAAGCGCTGCAGGTGCCCGAGCATCCGCGCATGGAAGCGCGTGCGCATTTCGCTGGCGCGCATGAATTCCGTCGCGGTGAGCGTCTGCGCCTGGTCGTGCTCCCACAGCGCCTCGGGTTTGATCTGCTCGCGCGTCGCGCCGGGCAGCGCGAGCGCGGCGGCTATGCGCGGCGCCACCAGCACGCGCCGCCACGACAGCCAGGCCTGCCACACGCGATCGAGGTCGACGCCGAGACTGGATAGCGGCTCGACGACCGCACCGGCATCGGCCATGCGTTGCAGCGCCTGCTCGCACACGGCGGCGATGCCGGGTTCGAGTGCCAGGTGACCGCCGAGGTCGCCGAGCCAGGCGATGCGCGTGCCGCGCAGCGACGGCGGCTCGTTCGGCACGAAGTCGTGCGGGCCCTCGGCGATCGACAACGGCACCCGCGGGTCGTACCCGGCCTGGATCGACAGCAGCGCGGCGAGGTCGCGCACGCTGCGCGCCATCGGCCCTTCGGTGCCGAGCTGGTCGATCCACACGTCGGCGGTCGGCCACTTCGGCACGCGGCCCTGGCTCGGCCTGAAGCCGAACACGTGGTTCCAGCCCGCCGGGTTGCGCAGACTGCCCATGAAGTCGGAGCCGTCGGCCAGCGGCAGCAGGCGCTGCGCCAGGCACACCGCGGCGCCGCCGCTCGAGCCGCCCGCGCTCACCGCGGGATCCCAGGCGTTGGCCGTCACACCGAACAGGCTGTTGTAGGTGTGCGAGCCGAGGCCGAACTCGGGCATGTTGGTCTTGCCGATCACGATGCAGCCGGCAGCCTTCATGCGCTGCGTCATCAGGCCGTCGGCGCGTGCGACCGGGTCCTTCATCAGTGCGCTGCCTTGCGTGGTGGGGAAGCCCGCCGCATTGGCCGCGTCCTTGATCGCCTGCGGTATGCCGTGCAGGAAGCCGCGGCTGGCGCCGCGTGCCAGCTCGTCGTCGCGCTCGCGCGCCTGCGCGAGCAGCGCGTCGTCGCCCGCCAGGTTGACGATCGCGTTGAGCTTCGGGTTCAGGCGGTGGATGCGCGCCAGGTAGGCGCGCATCACGTCGACGCACGACACCTCGCGCGCCTGGATCGCGGCCGACAGCGCATGCGCGTCGAGGTCGGTGATCGAATCGCTCACCAGACGACCTCGGCATCGCGCGCCGCGGCACGAGTCGGCGGCCGCGAACGAGCCCTTCCGACATCGGGCACGGCGGCGCGCGGCTTCACGGCAGTGCCGGCGCGATGCGCGGTGGCGACGGCACCGCGGCGTCCCATTGCGCGGCCACCTGCAGCAGCAGGGCGTCGGCGCCGAACGGCGCGGTCAGCAGCGCGCCGATCGGCAGCCCGGCCGGCGAAAGCGCCACCGGCAGCGAGATCGACGGCGCGCCGGTGGCGTTGGCCAGCGGCGTGAACGGCGTGTAGCGCCACAGGCCCTCGGGGCCGAGCCGGTAGTCGATGAAGTCGGGGTTGCCCATCGCGAAGCGCCCCAGCGTGGCCGGCGGCTCGGCCAGCGTCGGCGTCAGCAGCAGGTCGAAGCGCTCGTGGAATGCGGCCATCTGGCGGCCGAGCCGGTGCAGCGCGTCGATCGCGCGCAGGTAGTCGATGCCCGAGATCTCGCGGCCGACGCGCCACGCGCCTCGCACCACCGGTTCGAGCGCGGCCTCGTCGAGCGCGCGGCCGCGCTGCGCGCCGAGCGCGTCGAGCAGCATCGCGGTGCCGGTGGCGACCAGTTGCATCACCGGCCGCACGACGTCGAGCGTCGCGAAGCCGGGCCGTGCCGGCTCGACCGTGTGCCCGAGGCCCTGCAGCGCGCGCGCGAAGGCGTCGACCGCCGCCGCCACCTCGGGGTGCACCGCATCGCCTTCGAAGAAGCTGTTGCACAGCGCGATGCGCAGGCGCTGCGGCGGCGTGCCCAACAAGCCGGCGAAGCTCGGCGGGCGCGGCGGCGCGGCGTACGGTGCGCCGGGGTCGGCGCCCGCGGTGGCGTCGAGCGCCAGCGCGCAGTCGCGCACGCTGCGCGTCAACACGTGGTCGATCGCCATGCCGCCCCAGCCCTCGCCGACCAGCGGCCCGGCGGGCATCAGCCCGCGCGTGGGCTTGAGGCCGATCAGGCCGCAGGCAGAGGCCGGGATGCGGATCGAGCCGGCGCCGTCGTTGGCGTGCGCGATCGTCACCATGCCTGAGGCGGTGGCCGCGCCGGCGCCGCCGCTGGAGCCGCCGGCCGAGTGATCGGGCTGCCAGGGGTTGCGCGTGGGCCCGCCGTAGGCCAGCGCCTCGGTGCTCGCGCTGATGCCCATCTCGGGCGTCGTGGTGCGGCCGAAGGCGACGAAGCCGGCGGCGGCGTAGCGCTCGGCCAGCGCGCCGTCGAGCGCCCACTCGATGCCGTGCGGCCCGAGCGCGCGCGAGCCCAGGCGCGACGGCAGGTCGCGCTGCGCGACGGCCGGCCCGAGATCCTTGAACAGCAGCGGCACGCCGAAGAACGGCCGCGCGCGCAGCAGCGCGTCGCGAGCCGCATCGTCGCGGCAGCGCGCGAGCTCGGCGTCGAGCGCCTGGGCGCGCGCCTGGCCGAGGTCGGGCCGCAGCAGGCACACCGCGTTGAGCCTCGGGTTCATCGCATCGACGTCGGCCAGCGTGCGCTGCAGTGCCTGCACCGTGCTGCACTCGCCGCGGACGATCGCGCCGGCCAGCGCGTGCGCGTCGCCATCGAACCAGGGCCGGGTCATCGCGGGGCCTCGTTGCGGGCGATGGTGCCGGGCTCGCGGCGTGCCTGGCTGCAGCGGACCGCAACGCACGCGCTCACGACGCCGGCGTTCACAACAGCCCCTTCAGCGACGGCCGCGGAATCGGCCGCACCGATTCGTAGGCGCGCGCCGCGCGCAGCACCAGCGCGTCGCCGAACATCGGGCCGACGAACTGCAGGCCGATCGGCAGCCCGGCCGCGGTCAGCCCGCACGGGATCGTGCACGCCGGCTGCTGCGTCAGGTTGAACGGGTAGGTGAACGGCGTCCAGCCGAGCATGTTGCCCGGCTCCATCGGCGAGTGGCCCGCGGGCCGCGCGTCGAACGCAGGCACCGCGACGCTCGGCGTGGCGAGCAGATCGAAGCGCTGCATGAACTGGCGCATGTGCGAGCCGAGCGCGCCGCGTCGCAGGTGCAGGCGCTGCACCTCGAGCGCGCTGATCTTCGAGCCGAGCTCGGCCTGGACCTCGAAGTCGGGGTCGGTGAGCTGCTGCTGCTCGGGGCTCAGCGTGTTCCACAGCGTCCACGCGCCCGAGAACCACAGCCCGCAGGTGATCTCGAGCGGATCCTCGATGCCGGGGTCGACGGCCTCGACGTGCGCGCCGAGCGCACGCAGTTCGTCGACCGCCTGCGCGCACGCGGTCGCGATCTCGGGGTGCACGTTCTTCGCGTAGCCGAGCGCCGGCGACCAGGCGATGCGCAGGCCGCGGATGCCGTCGTCGAGCCCCACCGCGTAGTCGCGCGCGTCGTACTGCAGCGAGGTCCAGTCGCGCGCGTCGGGCTGCGCCAGCACGGTCAGCATCAGCGCGGCGTCGCGCACGCTCATCGCGTGCGGCCCGAGGTGCGCGACGGTGCCGAACGGCGACAGCGGGTACGCCGGCACGCGGCCGAAGCTCGGCTTCAAGCCGAAGTTGCCGCAGAACGCCGACGGGATGCGCACGCTGCCGGCGCCGTCGGTGCCCACCGACAGCGGCCCCATGCCTGCGGCCACCGCCGCCGCGGTGCCACCCGACGAGCCGCCCGGGGTCTTGCTCGCATCCCACGGGTTGCGCGTGATGCCGGTGCGCGGCGAGTTGGTCTCGCCCTTGCAGCCGAACTCCGGCGTGCTCGTCTTGCCCAGCAGCACGGCGCCGGCCTCGCGCAGCCGCGCGGTGGCCGGGGCGTCGGTGTCCCATGGCTGGTTGGCGTCGACGGTGCGGCTGCCGCGCAGCGTCGGCCAACCCTTGGTGAGGATCAGGTCCTTGATCGACGTAGGCACGCCGTCGAGCGCGCCCGCCGGCTCGCCGCGCTGCCAGCGCGCCTCGCTGGCGCGTGCGCTGGCCAGCGCCTCGTCGGGAGCGACGTGGCAGTACGCCAGCAGCTTGGGGTTCAGGCGGTCGATGCGTGCGAGCACGGCCTGCGTCGCCTCGACCGGCGAGGCCTGCTTCGAGCGGTACATCGCCAGCAGCTCGGTCGCGGTGCATTGGGTGAGGTCGCTGGGTGACAAGGGGGAGCCTCCGGCGGGGTCGGACTCTGCGGTCGACATCATCTTCCTCGCAACCCGGCCTCGGCGTGCCGCGGGATTGCCCGCACGCTCGGTCACAGCCCCAGGCGCACCATGCCTTCCGCGCTGCGGCATGATCGCGCGTCGACCGCAGGAGGCCTCGATGAAACTGGTGATCGCCCAGATGAAGCACGAGACCAACACCTTCTCGCCGGTGCCCACGCCGCTGGCGCGTTTCGCGCGCAACGGCGGCGCGCCGCCCGAGGGTGACGCGGCGATCGCCGCCTACCGCGGCACGGGCTCGGCGATCGCCGCGTTCATCGAGCTGGCCGAGGCTGCCGGTGCCAGCGTGACGGTGCCGATCGCCGCCTCGGCGTGGCCGAGCGGGCCGGTGCACGACACCGCGTTCGAGCACATCGCCTCGCGCATCGTCGAGGCGGTGGCCGCCGGCTGCGACGGCGTGCTGCTCGACCTGCACGGTGCGATGGTGACCGAGCGCTTCGACGACGGCGAGGGCGAGCTGTTGCGCCGCATCCGGGCCGCGGCGCCGGGCATCCCGATCGGCGTGGCGCTCGACATGCACACCAACCTCTACGACGCGATGGGCGAGCACGCCGACGTGCTCGCCGGCTACCAGACCTACCCGCACGTCGACATGCACGAAACCGGCTTGCGCGCCGGGCGTGCGTTGCTGGCGCAGCTTGGCGGCCGAGCACGGCCCACCATGGCGTGGGGCCGCCAGCCGATGCTGCCGCACGTGATGCGGCAAGGCACCGACGACTCGCCCAACCGCGAGCTGCAGGCGCGCTGCCGAGAGATGGAGGCGCAAGGCGCCTTGTGTGCCAGCGTGTTCGTCGGTTTCCCGAACGCCGACATCGAGTACGGCGGCCTGTCGGCGGTGGTGGTGACCGACAACGACGCCGCGCTGGCGCGCCGCCTGTGCGACGAGCTGCTCGAGCGCGCGTGGTCGGCCAGGGCGCAGTTCGTCTACAGGCCCGAGCCACTGGCGCAGTCGATGGCCCGTGCGCAGTCGCTGGCAGCGGCCAGGCCCGCCGGCGCCGGTCCGGTCGTGCTGCTCGACCACAGCGACAACTGCGCCTCGGGCGGCACCATGGACACCATGACCGTGCTCGGCGCGATGCTCGACGCCGGGCTGCGCGACGCGGCGGCGTTCGCGGTGTTCGACCCGGCTGCGGTGCGGCAACTGATCGCCGCCGGGGTCGGCGCGCAGGTGACGCTGCCGCTGGGCGGCAAGCTCGACATGCCGGCGCTGCACCTGAAGGGCGAACCGCGCACCGTGAGTGGCCGCGTCAGGCTGATCTGCGACGGCGGCTACCGCAACCTGGGGCCGATGGGGCGCGGCGAGGCGAACTCGATGGGCCCGACCGTGGTGCTCGACACCGGCGGCGTCGAGATCGTGGTGATCTCCAACCACGTCGAGCCGCACGACCTGGCGGCGTTCACCGCGGTGGGCATCGATCCGCGGCGCAAGCAGTACCTGATGCTGAAGAGCCGCGTGCACTGGCGAGCCGGGCTGAAGGCGCTCGCGAACGCAGTGGTCGAGTGCAACGGCAGCGGCGTCTGCACGTCGGACTACGCCGCGCTCGGGCTGCGAAGGGTGCGGCGGCCGATCTATCCGCTCGACGCCTTGTAGCGCGCGGCGCGGCTCGCCGGCACCGGCTGCGGTGGGGCGGCGGCATCAAGGCCGCGTACGCATCGACGGCGGCAGGTTCTGCCACGGCAGGTCGGCCGGGTCGGCGGCCATCGGGCCGGCGGCCTTGGCCACCAGCACGTGGCTGGCATGCGGCTGGAAGTCGGCGCGGAAGTGGTTCGAGCTCTTGACCACGACGATGCGCATCTGCTCGCTGTGGATGCCCACCATGCGCAGCAACTGGCGGTCGAGCAGCTGCTTCTTGCCGCTGACCACCGCAGTGCGGATGCCGTCGATCTCCAGACACGCGCTCGGGCCGAGCTGCACGCTGAGCCCGGTCATCATCGGACCGGTGAGCGTGCAGCGGCCGTCGGCGAGGTGCATCACCTTGAAGCGCCCGCGCAGCGGCGGGTCGCTCGGCTGGCCCGTGAAGGTGGGCACCGCGGTGCCGAGCGCGAGGTCGAGCTCGGCACCGACGCCGGCTTGCGCTGCAGCGCGTGCGGCTGCCGGGTCGAAAAGCAGACCGAGCGCCACCTGCCCCGGAAAGCGCTGCCCCGCGCCTTGGGCTCGCAACGCGTGCAGCATGCCGGTGGTGTTGCTGTCGCCGCCGGCGCCCGGGTTGTCCTGCGTGTCGGCGATCACCACCGGCTTGTCGGCGCGCTCGGCCAGTGCGATCGCCTGCGCCACCGCGTCGCGCGCCGCGAGCACCGGCACCCGCCACTGCGCGGGCTCGGCCACCCGCGCATGCAGCCGCTCGACCGCGGCCTCGGCGCGCTCGCCGTGGCCCCACACCATCGGCGCGCACTCGTCGAAGTCCGACGCCGGGAAACCCATGCAGAAGCTGAGCACCGTGCCGTGCTCGCGGTCGATCGCGCCGAGCTCGTCGTACAGCGCGCGCGCCGGCTCCATCCAGGTGCTCTGTGCGTTGATCGGAATCAGGAACGGCAGCCGCCGCGCGTGCAGCGGCTCGCGCCGCCCCGCGCGCAAGCGCCGCGCCAGCAGATCGGCTGCGCGCTCGCCGGTGTCGGCCATGTCGACGTGCGGGTACGTACGGTACGCCACCAGCGCGTCGGCCTCGCGCAGCATGCGCTGCGTGACGTTGGCGTGCAGGTCGAGACTGGCGACGATCGGCAGCTCGGGCCCGACGATGGCGCGCAGCCGCGCCAGCAGCTCGCCCTCGGTGTCGGCGGCGTGCTCGGCCACCGCGGCGCCGTGCAGGTCGAGATAGATTGCGTCGAGCCCGCGCTCGCGCGCCGCCTGCGTGTCATCGCAGATCGCGCCGGCGATGCGCTCGAAGGCCTCGCGCGTCACGTACGACGACGGGATGGCGCCGGCCCAAGCCGACGGCGCGAGCGTCCAGCCCCGCCTGCGGGCGGCCGCGATAAAGCCGGCCACCGGCAGGTTGATGCCAGCCAGGCGCTCGATCATCTCCGGCCCGCGCACATAGGCCGGGAACGAATCGCCGCGCGTGAACGCGGCCCAGTCGGCCAGGCTCGGCGCGAAGGTGTTGGTCTCGTGCTGGTAGCCGGCGATCAGGACGCGGGTCATCGCTTGCGGTGCGTGGCGGCGAAGCGCCGCACTATAGGCCCGCGGGGCGAGCGGTGGTCCGGACGCTGCTGCGCTCGCGCGTCACGCAGCCTGCGCGCCGAAGGCGAAGTCGCGCCCCGGCGCCGCGGCGAACAGCGCGCGCGTGTACGCATGCTGCGGCGCGCCGAACACGCGATGCGCCGGACCCATCTCGACCACCTCGCCGCGGCTCATCACGGCCAGCGTGTCGCACACTTGCGAGGCAACCCGCAGGTCGTGGGTGATGAACAGCATCGCCAGGTTCAGCCGCGCGCGGATCTCCTCGAACAACTGCAGCACCTGCGCCTGCACCGAAACGTCGAGCGCGCTCACCGCCTCGTCGGCGATCAGCAGCTCGGGCTCCATCATCAGGGCGCGCGCGATGCAGATGCGCTGGCGCTGGCCGCCCGAGAACTGGTGCGGGTAGCGCTCCATCGCGCTCGCATCCATGCGCACCATCTCGAGCAGCGCGCGCGCGCGCACCAGCGCCTCGGCGCGCGTCAGGCCGTAGTTCATCGGGCCTTCGATCATCGCGTCGCCCACCGTGCGGCGCGGGTTGAGCGAACGGTACGGATCCTGGAACACGATCTGCACGCGCCGGCGCAGCGGCCGCAGCGTGCGCGCCGGCAGCGTTGCGATGTCGTCGTTGCCCAGGCGCACCGAGCCGGCGCTGGGGTCGACCAGCCGCGCAATGCAGCGCGCCACCGTGCTTTTGCCCGAGCCCGACTCGCCGACGATGCCCAGCGTCTGGCCGCGCCGGATCTCGAGGTGCACGTCGCGCGCGGCGTGCACGTTGTGGCGGGCGCCGAACCAGCGGCGGTCGGCGTAGGTCTTGTGCAGGCCCTTCACCTGCAGCACCAGCGGCGCCGCCGGGTCGACCGCCCGCTCGTCCACGCGCAGCGACGGCACGCTGCCGATCAGCATCTGGGTGTACGCGTGCTGGGGCCGCTGCAGCAGCTGCGCCTTCGGCGCCAGCTCTACCAGATCGCCCAGGCGCAGCACCGCGACGCGGTGCGCGATCTCGGCGACGACGCCGAAGTCGTGGGTGATGAACAGCACGCCGGTGGCGTGACGCTGCTGCAGTTGCAGCACCAGCTCGAGCACCTGCTTCTGCGTGGTGACGTCGAGCGCGGTGGTCGGCTCGTCGGCGATCAGCAGCACCGGGTCGAGCACCAGCGCCATGGCGATCATGATGCGCTGGCGCTGCCCGCCCGAGAGCTGATGCGGGTAGCTCGCCACCATGCGCTCGGGATCGGGCAGCAGCACCTCGCGCACGATGTCGAGCACCTTGGCGCGCCGCTGCGCCGGCGCCAGCCGCGTGTGTTCGCGCAGCACCTCGTCGATCTGATCGCCGCAGGTCATCACCGGATTGAGCGCGGTCATCGGCTCCTGGAAGATCATCGACATGCGCGTCGCGCGCAGTTCCCGCAACCGTGCCGCGCTGGCGTGCGTGATGTCCTCGCCCTGCAGCAGGATGCGGCCGCCGGTGACCGGCAGCGCCTTCGGCAGCAGGCCCATCACCGCCTGCGCGATCACCGACTTGCCCGACCCCGACTCGCCGACCAGGCAGACGATTTCGCCGCGACCGACCGTGAAGTCGACGCCGCGCACCGCGGTGGCGCGGTCGCCGCCCGCCGGCAGTGCGACCGTCAGCCCTTGCACTTCGAGGATCGGAGCGCCCGCGTCGTTCATGCCGGCACTGCTGCGGCTGGCGTCATACGCGGCGCGCCATCTTCGGGTCGAGCGTGTCGCGCAGGCCGTCGCCGAGGATGTTCACCGCCAGCACCGTGACTGCGAGGAACACGCCCGGGAAGAAGATGTTGTGCGGGTACTGCGTGAACTGCGCGCGGCCTTCGGCCATCACGTTGCCCCAGGTCGGAATGTCGGGCGGCAGGCCGACGCCGAGGAAGCTCAGGATCGCCTCGGTCAGGATGCCAGAGGCGCAGATGAAGGTGCCCTGTACGACGAGCGGCGCGATGCAGTTGGGCAGGATGTGGCGCCACATGATCACCGCGGTGGGCGTGCCCAGCGACACCGCGGCCTCGACGTACGGCTCCTCGCGGATGCCGAGTACCAGCGAGCGCACCAGCCGCGTGACGCGCGGGATCTCGGGGATCGCGATCGCCACCACCACGGTGACGAGGCTGCCCTTCCACATCGCCACCAGCGCGATCGCGATCAGGATCGCCGGGATCGCCATCACGCCGTCCATCACCCGCATCAGCGGGCCGTCGAGCCGGCGCAGCGTGCCGGCAACGAGACCGAGCACGATGCCGAACGCCAGCGACACCGCCGCGGTGGCCACGCCCACCACCAGCGACACGCGGGTGCCGTAGATGACGCGGCTGTGAATGTCGCGGCCGTAGCTGTCGGAGCCCATCAGGAAGCGGTGCTCGATGGTCTGGCCTTCGAGCGTGGTGATCTCGCCGCGCTGGCCAGGCAGCAGGTCACGGCTGGCGGGGTCGAACAGCGATGGGTCGACGGTGCCGAGCCACGGCGCGAGCAGCGCCACCAGCACGAGCACGATGAGTACGCTGCCGCCCAGACGCACCGAGACGCTGCGTCGCACGCGCGCCCAGGCGCTGGTCGACGGCAGCACGGTGGCCGACTCGACCGACAACGCATCGAAGGCGGTGGGCGTCGTGCTCAATAGCGGATCCTCGGATCGAAGAACACGTAGCTGAGGTCGACCAGCAGATTGATCAGCACGTAGACGAACGAGAACAGCAGAATCAACCCCTGGATGGTCGGGAAGTCGCGCGCCAGCACGGCGTCGACCGTCAGCCGCCCGAGCCCGGGAATCGCGTACACGGACTCGGTGACCACCACGCCGCCGATCAGCAGCGCGATGCCGATGCCCACCACGGTGGCGATCGGCACCGCCGCGTTGGCCAGCGCGTGGCGCACCAGCACGGCTTTCTCGGGCAGACCCTTGGCGCGCGCAGTGCGGATGTAGTCTTCGCCGAGCGTGTCGAGCACCGAGGCTCGCGTGACGCGGGCGATCAGCGCGATGTAGATGATGCTCAGTGTCACCGCCGGCAGGATCAGGTGCACGAGCCACGGCCCCGCACCGTCGGCCAGGCGCTTGTACCCCTGCACCGGCAGCCAGCCGAGCTTGAGCGATACCAGCCAGATCAGCACATAGGCGAGCACGAAGACCGGCACCGAGAAGCCGAGCACCGAGAAGGCCATCAGCGCGCGGTCGAGCCAGCCGCCGAAGCGCCACGCCGCCAGCACCCCGAGCGGCACCGCGACCGCCACCGCGATCACGATCGTCAGCAGCGCCAGCGACAGTGTCGGCTCGAGCCGCTGGGCGATCAGCGTGCTGACGTCGGTCTTGTAGTAGAAGCTCTGCCCGAGGTCGCCGACGAGCAGACGACCGAACCAGATCGCGAACTGCTCGGGGATCGAGCGGTCCAGGCCGAGCCCGCTGCGGATCTGCGCGATCTGCTCGTTGGTGGCGGCGTCGCCGGCGAGCACCGCGGCCGGGTCGCCTGGCGTCAGCCGCAGGATGCCGAACACCAGCACCGAGACGATCAGCAGCACCGGCAGCGTGGCCAGCAGCCGCCGACCGAGGAAGCTCAGCATCGCAACCGCGCCGCGGCGATCAACGCGCTCAGGAGCCGTTCTTCTTCAGGTTCCAGTAGACGTTGTTGTTGGAGACGAAGAAGCCGCTGATGTTCTTGCGCGCGGCCATCGGCTGGTCATACTCGCCCACCGGTGCGTGGGTGCCGATCTCGAACGCGCGTGCGTGCATCTGATCGGCCAACTTCTTCTTCGTCGGCTCGTCGGTGGCGCGCATGAACTGGTTGCGCAGTTCGGTCATCTTGTCGTCGCTGGCCCAGCCGAACCAGCCGCTCTTCTCACCGCGCGTGTCCATCGTCGGGTTGGCGATCGGGCTCCAGACGTCGAACACGCCCCAGGCCGTGAGGAACATGTTCCAGCCGCCCTTGTCCGGCGGATCCTTCTTGGCGCGGCGGCCGACCAGCGTCTGCCAGTCCATCGCCTGCAGGTCGACCTTGAAGCCGGCCTGCCGCAGCAATTGCGCGGCCACGTCGGGCAGCTTCTGGATCGACGCCAGGTCGGTCGGCTTCATCAGCACGACCGGCGTGCCGTCGTAGCCCGAGGCCTTCAGCAGTTCCTGTGCCTTCTTCATGTTGCCCTGGATCTCGCTGCCTGCGGTGCTGCCGTACGGCGTGTTGCAGATGAACATGCTCTTGCAGGAGCGGTACAGCGCCTTGACGCCCACTTGCGCGCGCAGGAAGGGTTCCTGCGCGAACGCGGCGATCGCGGCCTGTCGTACCTTGGGATTGTCGAACGGCTTGTGCAGATGGTTGAAGCGCGCCATGTACTGCATGCCGAGCGTGGCGTACTTCGGCAGTTGCAGCGACGAGTCGGCCTTCACGGTCTCGAAGAAATCGAAGCCGAGCGCCTCTACGATGTCGACCTCGCCCTTCTGCAGCGCGCTGACCTGCGCCTGCGCGTCGCGCAGCGCCAGGTTCCACTCGACGCGATCGATGTAGACGTGCTTGCCGCCGGCCGTTCCCGACGGCGGCTCGCTGCGTGGCACGTACTTCGGATTCTTGACGTACACCGCCTTGTCGCCGGGCTTGAACTCGTCTTTCTTGAAGATGTAGGGGCCCGAGCCCGTGTAGTCGTCGATCTGCTTGAAGGCATCGGTTTCGGCGACGCGCTTGGGCATGATGAACGGCACGTTGGAGCTCGGCTTGCCCAGTGCCTCGAGCACGAAGCCGCACGCCTCGCCGAGGAAGATGCGGAAGGTATCCGGCGTGGGCGTGTCCATGCGCTGCACGAACTGCATCAGCGCCGAGCCCATCGCATCGCGCTTGCCCCAGCGCTGCAGCGAGGCGATCACGTCCTCGCCGGTGACCGGCTTGCCGTCGTGGAACTCGAGCCCCTTGCGCAGCTTGAAGGTCCACAGGCGATGGTCGCCGCTTTCGGTCCAGCTCTCGACCATCTGCGGCTTGATCCTCGCGTTCTCGTCGGTGCCGAACAGCGTGTCGTAGATCATGTAGCCGTGGTTGCGGCTCATGTAGGCGGTGGTCCAGATCGGGTCGAGGATCGCGAGATTGCTGTGCGGCACGATGCGCAGCACGTTGGCCTGGGCCCAGGCCTGCGAGGCGAACAGCGCGCTGCCGACGAGCAGCGCCGCGGCGAAGGTCTTGCGCAAGGAATTCATCGAGGCACCTTTCGGCTCGGTTGCTTTGGGCCGGCGCGAGGAGCGCGACGGTCACCCGGGCGATTGTGCGGACCCCGGGCATCGCGGCCCATTCGGTACAAACACCGAAGCTGCTGGTTTACCCGCGTCTGTCGGGCGCGGCCGCGTCAGCGCCGCCGTGGCAGCGTGCCCGCCTGCTCGCCGACGTCGTGGAACAGCCCGGCCATCATCAGCAGGCCCTCGCGCATCAGCGGCGCCAGCACGTGCTCGTCGGGCGCGTGCTGCGAGCAGGCCGGGTACGAGTGCGGCACCCACACGGTGGGCAGGCCGAGGATGTCGGCGAACACGTCGTTGGGCAGCGAGCCGCCGAGGTTGGGCAGTAGCGCGGGTTTGCGGCCGGTGGTCTGCTCGATCGAGCGCATGGCCAGGCGCACCCAGTCGCTGTCGGGGTCGAGCCGGGTCGCCTGCATCAGCTCGCCCACGCTCACCACGATGTCGGAGAAGCCGTGCGCGTGCAGGTGGGCCTGCACGTGCTCGCCGAGCCGGCCGGCATCGGTGCCGACCACGAAGCGCAGTTGCAGCGTTGCGCGCGCCTCGTGCGGGATCGCGTTGACCGGGTTGGCCGCGTTGCCGACGCCGATCGCCAGCACCTCGATCGTGTTCCAGCCGAACACGCGCTGCGCCGGGGTCAGCCCGGGCTCGCCCCAGTCGGCGTCGACCGCCGGGTCGTCGGCGCCGCCGCCGACCTCGATGTCGGCCAGCGCGCGCGTCACGGCGGCAGGAATCGGCGGCGGCCGCAGAGCCTCGATGCGGATTGCGCCGCGCGCGTCGACCAGCGAGGCGATGGCGTGCGCCAGCACCGTGCCCGGGTTGCGCAGCAGGCCGCCCCAGTTGCCCGAGTGATGGCCGCCGTCGCGCAGCCGCAGCGTGAGGTCGAAGTTGACCACCCCGCGCGTGCCCAGGTAGACCGTGGGCCGGTCGGCGTGCAGGCGCGGGCCGTCGCTGGCGATCAGCACGTCGGCGGCGAGCGCGTCGCGCTGCGCGGCGCAGAACTCGGCCAGTCCCGGCGAGCCGGTTTCCTCGCCGGTCTCGACCAGCCAGACGAGGTTGAAGCCCAGGCGGCCGCCGCGCGCCGCGCGCACCGCGGCCAGCGCCGCGAGATTGATGCTGTGCTGGCCCTTGTTGTCGGCGGTACCGCGGCCGTACCAGCGCTCGCCGCGCACCGTCAGCGCCCAGGGGTCGAGATCGTTGCGCCAGCGGCCTTCGAGCCCGCGCACGACGTCGCCGTGGCCGTACACCAGCACGGTGGGCAGCGCGGGGTCTTCGTCGCTGCGGCCGATCAGCAACGGCTGCTTGCCCGGCAGCGGGTTGTCGAACACCTGCGAGCGCACGCCGAGCGCGGCCAGCGACGGCGCGATCTCGTCGCCCAGGTAGGCGCGCAGCGCCGCCGCGCTCTCGGGGTTCTGGCTCTCGGTGCGGTGCGCGACGCGCCGCGCCAGCGTGCGCTGGAAGGCGCCGCTGTCGAACTCGCGCGCGGCAGCGGCGAGGGCGTCGGCGCGGGTGCCCATGGGCCGCGTCACTGCGACTTCGCCAGCAGCGTGAAGTGCTCCACCTGCGGCGGCTGAGCGAAGAACGGCCCGACGATGGCGCGCCACTGCGCGAACAGCGGCCCCTGGCGAAAGCCCACCGTGTGGTCTTCGAGCGTGTCCCAGAAGATCATCAGCAGGTAGCGCTCGGGCGACTCGACGCCCTTGTTGATCTTGAAGCCGCGAAACCCCTTGGTCTGGCTGATCACCGTGGCCAGGCCACGCTGGATCGCCTCGTCGAACGCGGCCTGCTGGCCAGGCGCGATGCGGATGTCGGCAAGCTCGAGGATCATGCGGTGCCCCTGCAGTGCCAGCGCATCATGCCAGCGGCGTGCGCTGCCGGCACGAGGGCTTGCGCGGTGGCGGTGCTACATCGGCAGGCCGACGTAGTTCTCGGCCAGCGCCTTCGACGCCGCATCGGAATTGACCAGGTAGTCGAGCTCGGCGAGCTGCACCTTGCGGTCGAACGAGCCGTTGGTCGGGAAGGTGTGCATCAGCGAGGTCATCCACCACGAGAAGCGCTCGGCGCGCCAGATGCGGCGCAGGCAGCGCTCGGAGTAGTGGTCGAGGTCCGAGCCGTTGCCCTTGTAGTGGCTGACCAGCCCCTGCGCGAGGTAGCCGACGTCGGTGGCCGCGAGGTTCAGGCCCTTGGCGCCGGTGGGCGGCACGATGTGCGCGGCGTCGCCGGCGAGGAACAGGCGGCCGAAGCGCATCGGCTCGCAGACGAAGCTGCGCAGCGGCGCGATGCTCTTCTCGAGCGACGGGCCGGTGACGAGGTGCGCCACCGCATCCTCGGGCAGGCGTGCGCGCAACTCGTCCCAGAACGCCTGGTCGGACCACTGCTCGACCTGGTCGGCGAGCGAGCACTGCACGTAGTAGCGGCTGCGCGTGCGGCTGCGCATGCTGCACAGCGCGAAGCCGCGGTCGTGGTTGACGTAGATCAGCTCGTGCGACAGCGGCGGCACGTCGGCCAGCAGGCCGAGCCAGCCGAACGGATAGACCTTCTCGTGCAGCGCGATGCGTTCGTGCGGCACGCTGGCGCGGCACACGCCGTGGAAGCCGTCGCAACCGGCGATGAAATCGGCCTCGACGGTGTGCGTCTGGCCGCCATGGCGATAGCGCACGCTCGGGCGCTGGCCGTCGAAGTCGTGGATGCTGACGTGCTCGGCTTCGTAGACGGTGGTCTGGCCCGACGCCTTGCGTGCGTCCATCAGGTCGTGCGTGACCTCGGTCTGGCCGTAGACCATCACGCGCTTGCCGGTGAGCGCGTGCAGGTCGATGCGGTGGCGGCGGCCGCCGAAGCACAGGTCGATGCCGTCGTGCGGCAGGCCCTCGGCGTGCATGCGCGCGCCGACTCCCACCTCGTCGAGCAGGTCGACCGTCACCTGTTCGAGCACGCCCGCGCGGATGCGCCCGAGCACGTACTCGGCGCTGCGCGCCTCGAGGATGACGTTGTCGATGCCGGCCTTGCCGAGCAGTGCGCCGAGCAGCAGCCCCGAGGGGCCGGCGCCGACGATCACGACCTGGGTGCGCATGATGGGTCTCCGGGCAATCGTTGCTTCGATGCCGGAACATGAGCGCACGAGTCGCCGACGGCCGGCACCACAGAGCCGAAGGTACCAGAGGTTTCGCGCCCTGCTGCGGGCGCGGCCAACGGCTACGCCGCGCGCGCCTGATCGACCTGCGCGTAGACGCTGCCGAAGCGGTTGGCGAGGAAGGCGTCGAGCGACACGTCCTCCTGCCGCACGAAGCCGCGCTGCGGCAGGCGGCCCTGCGCCAGCAGGTCGAGCATCGCGCAGGACGCCGACGCGGTGGTCACCTGAATGGCGCTGCGCAGCTTGCCGGCCAGCACCTGCGCGTAGATCTTGCGGGCGTAGGTCTCCTGCATCAGGCGGCCATCGCGCCAGCCGCTGACGGTGACGAAGATCACCACCACGTCCTGCATCGTCGCGGGCACCGCGTTCTCGAGGATGTCCTTCAGCAGGTCGCGCCGCTCGCGCAGCCGCAGGTCGTGCAGCAGCGCCTTCATGATCGCCGCGTGGCCGGGGTAGCGGATGGTGCGGTAGTTCAGCGTGCGCACCTTGCCCTGCAGCGTTTCGGCCAGCGTGCCCAGCCCGCCCGAGGTGTTGAACGCCTCGTACTGCACGCCGTCGAGCGCGAACTCCTCGCGCTCTTCGAGCGCCGGCACCTCGACGCGGCGGCCGTCGACGATGGCCTCGCACGGCTCGATGTACTCGTTGATGACGCCCTCGGTGCTCCACGTCAGGTTGTAGTTCAGCGCGTTGCTCGGGTACGCCGGCAGCGCGCCGACGCGCATGCGCACGCTGTCGAGCTTGTCGAAGCGGCGCGCCAGGTCGGCGGCGACGATCGAGATGAAGCCCGGCGCCAGGCCGCACTGCGGGATGAACGCGGTCTGCGCACCGGCCGCCAGCTCGCGGATGCGCCGTGTGCTGGCCACGTCTTCGGTGAGGTCGAGGTAGTGCGTGCCGGCGGCGCGCGCGGCCTCGGCGATGCGGGTGGTCAGGTGGTAAGGCGCGGCGCTCAGCACTGCGAAGCGCCCGCGCAGCGCCTGCTGCAGCGCGACCGGTTGTTCGACATCGAGTGGCTGCAAGTGCAGGCCCGGTGTCGGCGGTAGCGCGCGCAACGCGGCCAGCGAGCGGTCGACCAGCGTGACCTCGTAGTCGCCGCCGGCATGCGCCAGCAGGTCGGCCGCAACCTGGCCGATCTTGCCGGCACCGATGATCAGGATGTTCTTCATGGCAGCCTCCGCGCATCGAGGTTCGACACTTCGTATTCTCGTCTCAGGCTGTGCAGAGCGAACAGTTCGACTAGACGATATGCCTTGAATGTTTCGTCGATCTGCCGATAATTGACCGCAATGAGTACAGCCCGCGTCGACGCCACCGACAAGGATCTGCTGGCCCTGCTGCGCGAGAACGCGCGCGCACCGACGGCCGAGCTGGCACGCAGGCTGAAGCTGTCGCGCACCACGGTGCAGAGCCGGCTGTCGCGGCTGGAGCGCGAGCGCGTGATCGCGGGCTACGCGGTCAAGGTGAATCCGGAGACCGAGGCCGCCCACGTGCGTGCGCACGTCCTGATCACGCTCGAGCCGCGAAGATCCCCGGCGATCGAGACGGAGCTCAGACGTATCCCCGAACTGCGCACGCTGCATTCGGTGAGCGGGCCGTTCGATCTGATCGCCGTCGTCGCGGCGCCGTCGATCGGCGAGCTCGATCGTCTGATCGACCGCATCGGGGCGCTCGATGGCGTCGAGCGCACGCAATCGGCCATCGTGCTGTCGACCCGCATCGACCGCTGAGGTGCCCGTCCTCTAGCTCCGACGTGCAGCGGACAGCCGCCGCAACTGACAAACGCTTGCAAACCTCGCCGCGATAGAGGCGGGCGACCAGCCGGCACCTTCGTGACAGGGCTCACGATGCGCGCACAACGTCGCCCTGAAAGCCGCCACGCCATCGCCGCCTGTCTTCAGTCCGCGCGCGCGGATGCCGATGTAGCCATCGGGTCGGCTCCCCTGCCGGCGCAGGAATGGTGGCCATGGCGGCGCGGATTGCTGTCGATGACTTGCGTGTCGGAATGTTCGTTCATCTCGATCTGGGGTGGTGGGCGCATCCGTTCGCGCTGTCGAGTTTCCGGCTCGCGTCGGCCGAGCAGATCGCGACCATCCGCGGCCTCGGGCTGAAGCAGGTGCGTTGGAGCCCGGAGAAGAGCGTGCTCGACCCTGTCGCCGAGACTCGGGAGGCGGGCTCGGCTGCCAAGGCAGACCCGACGGCGGCGGCCCACATGGGCGCCGCCGATGTCCCGACAGCCGCCGCCCTGGCCGCCGGTGCGCTGAGCGCTGACACGTCAGCCGCTGCGCAACCCATCGAACCATCCCTTGCCGCGGCAGCGCACGCCAATGCCGCGCCTGCCGATGAATCGCGCGCCGGCCTGCAGCAGCCCGTCGCGCGACGCGCCGATTCCCGGAGCAGCGATGATCCGGCGCTGGCCGGCCCACCGCAGAGCGGCTGGTCGGGCGAAGACCCGCCGCATGCCGGGTCGCACCGCGGCGAGTTGCCGCCCGTGGGCGCACCCGCCGCCGATGCATTGCTGCCTGTGCGGGCCCACGTGCCCCCTGGCGACGCGGCGGCACCTGCTGCGCAGCGCAGCGGCAAGGCACAGAACCGTCCGGCGCCGCCTCGCGCCCGCGACAGCGAGGCCGCGGCGGCATCGGAGCGGCGAGTGCACGAGCGGCGCGCACTGCTGGCGGCGCAACGCGAGGCCACCCGCGTGTGCCTGCGCCAGTACGGCGAGGCCGCCAAGTCACTGAAGACCGCGGTCGACAACGTGTTCAGCCAGCCCGAGGCGGCGCGCCAGGTCACCGAGGGGCTGACGCGTGCGTTGCTGGGCAAGATGATGGTCGACGGTGAGCTGTCGATCCGCGTGCTGGGCGAGGCGCGTACCGACCGCGCGACCGCGCACGCCCTGAACGTGGCCCTGATCTCGATGCTGATGGGCCGCGTGTTCGGCTTCGGCGAGGACGAGATGCTCGACGTCGGCGCGGGCGCGCTGTTGCACGACGTGGGCAAGCTCGAGTTGCCCGAGCGGGCGCGCCACCCCGATGCCAGGACCGCACCGGCCGACCAGGCGCTGTACCGCGAGCACGTCGCGCGTGGGCTGGCGATCGGCCA
Source organism: Ideonella sp. (assembly GCA_015075545.1). Taxonomy (GTDB): domain Bacteria; phylum Pseudomonadota; class Gammaproteobacteria; order Burkholderiales; family Burkholderiaceae_C; genus JAEUPI01. Next base: position 286,626 of record JABTUC010000002.1, read on the forward strand.
GCGCATGGGTCTGAGCGCCGGCGCCCTGTTGGTGATCGGCCAGCACCACGAGATGGCCGACGGCTCGGGGTTCCCGAACCAGCTCAACGTCGACCGTCTGGCGGCGGCGGCGCGCATCGTGGCGCTGGTCAACCGCTTCGACAACCTGTGCGATCCGGCGCAGCCGGCGCAGGCCCTGACGCCGCACGAGGCGCTGTCGCTGATCTTCGCGCAGACGCGTGCGAAGTTCGACGCCTCGATGCTCAACGCGTTCATTCGCATGATGGGCGTCTATCCGCCGGGTTCGGTGGTGCAACTCACCGACGACCGCTATGCGCTGGTCACCAATGTCAACTCGACGCGCCCGCTGAAGCCGCGCGTGCTGGTGTACGACCCGCAGTGTCCGGCCGACGAGGCGCTGCAACTCGATCTCGAGCGGCATGGCGACCTTCGCATCCGGCGCAGCCTGCGCGCGGAACAACTGCCCGACGACGCGCTGCACTACTTGTCGCCGCAGCGGCGCGTGATCTACTTCTTCGAGCCGGCACACACGATCCGCTCGGACTTCGGTCAGGAGCTTGCTGCGTGAGCATGCCGAGGCCGTTTCGAGGCGGCCCTCTCGTTGCACGCGCGGTGAAGGGCGCTCCGGCGAGTGCCGGTGATGCGCCGCGCGGTGACGGCCGGCCCCCGAGGGGTTCGGTCGCACTGGCAGCATGGCTGGCGATGATGCATGCGCTCGGCGACGCCGCCTGGATCGTCGATGCCGGCACGCTGAAGCTGGCCGGCATCAACCGTGCAGCCCTGGCGCTGCTGGGCTTCGGCGAAGCCGATGCGCATGCGATCGGCGCCTGCGCGCTGATCGGCACGCCCGAGGATGCCGCCTTCTGGGGCGAGGTGAAGGCCGGCCATGCCGGCGAGATCGATTCGCCTGCCGTGGCGCTGGCCGCCGACGGCCGGCTGTTGCACGTGCACCGGCGCATCTCGGCGCTGGCCGCGCGCGCCGGCGCGCGGCCGTCGCACTACCTGGTGGTGGTGCACGACCGCAGCGACGCCCTGCGCGAGCAACTCGAGCGCGAAACGCTGCTGGCCGAACTGCAGGCGACGCTCGAATCGACCGCCGACGGCATCCTGGTGACCGACCTGGCGGGGCGCATCCGCGCCTTCAACCAGCGCTTCGCGGCGATCTGGGCGCTGCCCAGGGACTTGTTGAAAGGCTCGCACGACGACGCGGTGTTCGACTGGATGCGCCGCAGCGTGGCCGACCCGCGCGAATACCAGCGCAAGCTCGCCGCCCTGCAGGAGTCGGTGCTGATGCGCGCCCAGCAGACGCTGCAGTTGCTGTCGGGCGCCACCCTCGAGCTGGTGACCCAGCCGCAGATCTGCCGTGGGCGGCCGATCGGCCGCGTGTGGGCGTTTCGCGACCGCAGCGAGATCGTCGCCGCCGACCGCCGCATCGAGGCGTTGATCACCACCGATGCGCTCACCGGCCTGCCCAACCGCCGCCACCTCGGCGATGCGATCGAGCTGGCGCAGGCGCACGCGCAGCGCGACGGTACCGGTTTCGCGCTGCTGCTGCTCGACCTCGATCGCTTCAAGCAGATCAACGACAGCCTGGGCAGCGATATCGGCGACCGCGTGCTGATCGAGGTCGGCGAGCGCGTCAAGACCTGCCTGCGCCAGGGCGATCTGCTGTCGCGCGTCGGCGGCGACCAGTTCGCGCTGCTGGTGCACGGCGTCGACCAGCGCGGCGCCGAGAGCGCGGCGGCACGTGTGCTCGATGTCACCGGCCGCGGCTACGCGCTCGAGGGCCACCAGTTCACGCTCACCTGCAGCATCGGCATCGCGCTGTTCCCCGGTGACGGCGGAGAGGGCAGCGAGTTGATCCGGCACGCCGAAACGGCGATGCAGCGCGCCAAGCAAGGCGGCCGCGCGGCATTCCGCTTTCATCAGCCGAGCCATGACGCCGATCTGCGGGCACGCATGCGGCTGGAGCACGCGATGCGCCAGGCGCTCACCGCGCAGCGGTTTCGCGTCGCGTATCAGCCGCAGTTCGACATCGCGAGCGACGCCATCGTCGGCGCCGAGGCACTGCTGCGCTGGCGCGACCCCGAGCTGGGCGAGGTGGCACCGGCGCAGTTCATCGCGGTGGCCGAGGAATCGGGTTTCATCATCGCGCTGGGCGACTGGGTGCTCGCCCAGGCGGTGCGCCAAGCCGCCGCCTGGCGCAGCCAGGGCATGCCGTTGAAGATCGCGGTCAACGTGTCGGCGCTGCAGTTCCAGCAGGCCGATTTCGTCGATCGCGTGGCGCAGGCCCTGCGCGGCGCCGATCTGCCCGGCGCGCTGCTCGAACTCGAGCTGACCGAGTCGATCCTGGTGCGTGACGCGAGCGAGGCGCTGCAGCGGCTGTATGCCCTGTCGCAGCTCGGGGTGAAGCTGGCGATCGACGATTTCGGCACCGGCTACTCGAGCCTGGCCTACCTGAAGCGCTTCCCGATCGAGAAGCTGAAGATCGACAAGAGCTTCATTCGCAATCTGCCCGCCGACGACAGCGACGCAGCGATCGTGCGCGCGGTGATCCAGCTCGCGCGCGCGCTGAACCTGCGCGTCAATGCCGAAGGCGTCGAGACCGAAGCGCAGCGCCGCATGCTCGCCGAAGTGGGCTGCGACGAACTGCAGGGCTTTCTGTTCGCCCCGGCGCTCGACGCCTTCAGCTTCGAGCAGCGCCTGCGCAACCAGGCGGCGCCCGGGCGCCACCTGCGCGTCGTCGCGCGCTGAGGCCCGCCTCGCGCGGGGCTACTGTAGAGCCCCGATGGCGGGGCCCCATTTTTTCCTTACAGTCATGGCACGAGCAGCGTCCGCCCTGTGGCCATGAACCCCCTCGAGAGCCTGATCGAACGCAAGGTTGCCAGCCTGGCCGGCGCCGCGGTGGTGCTGCCCGGCGGCCGCCGGATCGGCCCTGCGCAGGCGAGCGTGACGCTGACCCTGCGCGAGCTGCCCCCCCTGGCTCACATGGCGGCCGGCCAGGTCGGTCTGCTGGCGGGCGACTATGTCGAAGACCGGCTGCAGATCGACGGCCGCATGCGCGATGTGATGGCGGTGGCCGCGCAGATGATTCCGTCGGACCCCACCGCCGGCCGCGGCAGCTCGTGGTGGCGCTCGCTGCTGCGCAATGCCAAGTCGGTCGGGCACCACAGCGCCGCGGCCGACGCGCGCCAGATCCAGTTCCACTACGACGTATCGGACGATTTCTATGCGCTGTGGCTCGATCCGCGGCGCGTCTACTCGTGTGCCTATTTCCGCGATGCCGCGATGCCGCTGGCGCAGGCGCAGGAGGCCAAGCTCGATCACGTGTGCTGCAAGCTGATGCTGCGCCAGGGCGAGCGCTTCCTCGACATCGGTGCCGGCTGGGGCGGCCTGCTGCTGTGGGCGGCCGAGCACTACGGCGTCCACGCCACCGGCATCACGTTGTCGAAGAACCAGCACGCGCACGTCAACCGCCTGATCGCCGAGCGCGGCCTGCAGGGCCGAGTGCAGGTGCAGTTGCTCGACTACCGCGCGCTGCCCGAGGATGCGCCGTGGGACAAGATCGCCTCGATTGGCATGTTCGAGCACGTCGGCCGCGCGATGCTGCCGGCGTACTTCGCCAAGATCTATCGCCTGCTCAAGCCGGGCGGGCTGCTGATGAACCACGGCATCACCGCCGGCGGCACGCGCAATGCGCAACTCGGCGCCGGCATCGGCGAGTTCATCGAGCGCTACATCTTCCCTGGCGGCGAACTGCTGCATCTATCGCACGCGCTGCGCGAGATGGCCGACGCCGGCCTCGAGGTGCTCGATGTCGAGAACCTGCGGCCGCACTATGCGCGCACGCTGTGGGCGTGGTCCGACGCGCTGGAGTCGCGCCTCGCGCATGCCGCCGAGGTGGCGGGCGATCGCGTCGTGCGCGCGTACCGGCTGTACCTCGCCGGCTCGGCGATGAGCTTCGAGCGCGGCTGGATCTCGCTGCACCAGACGCTGGCCGCGCGGCCGAGCGGCAACATCGACGACGGCCCGATGCGCGGCGCGCAGTCGGCGTTTCCGTTCCAGCGCAGCTACATGTACAACGATTGACGGCGGCACCCGATGATCTACAAGTTCAAGAGCAAGGCCACCGGCGACGTCATCATGCTGCAGCCGCATGGCGAGCTGCTGTTGCGTCTGCTCGGCCGCGAACCGGCACCCAAGGGCATCATCGAGGTTGCCGACATGCCGGCCGCGCTGCAGGCGTTGCAGCAGGCCGCCGCGCAGGCGCAGGCACCAGCAGCCGACAGCGACGGCGAGCGCGGCGTCGGCCTGAAGCAGCGGGTGTGGCCGATGGTCGAGATGATCAAGCGCGCACTCGACGCCGGCGAGCCGATCGTCTGGGGCGTGTAGCGGCAACCACCACCAAACGAGGACCGCGATGAAGCTGTGGAGCGACAGTTGGAGCAACGGCGAGGCGATCCCGGCGCGCTACGCCGCCGGCAGGATCGAAGCGGCAGGTGGCGTCGGCTTCTCCGACAACGTCAATCCGCATCTGGCGTGGAGCGAGCTGCCCGCGGGCACCAAGTCGCTGGTGCTGATCTGCCACGACTTCGACGTGCCGAGCAAGCCCGACGACGTCAACAAGCCCGACCGCGAGATCCCCGCCGACCTGCCGCGGGTCGACTTCTTCCACTGGGTGATGGTCGACATCGCGCCGGCACTGGGCGCCATCGGCGAAGGCCAGTTCAGCCGTGGCTTCACCGCGCGCGGCAAACCGGGGCCGGCCGCCGGCCAGGGCGCCCGGCACGGCCTGAACGACTACACCGGCTGGTTCGCCGCCGACCCGCAGATGGCTGGCCAGTACTTCGGCTACGACGGCCCGTTTCCGCCGTTCAACGACTCGCTGGTGCACCACTACGTGTTCACGCTGTACGCGGTGTCGGTGGACCGCCTGGCGGTCGATGGCGCCTTCACCGGCGCGCAGGTGCGCGAGGCCCTGGCGGGCAAGGTGCTGGCCGAGGCCACGCTGTCGGGCACTTACACGCTCAACCGGCGGCTCGCGCGCGCCTGAATCGCCTGGGGGGCGGCTTTGCGAGAAGCCACCCGCATCATCGCGATCCGACACGGGCAGACCGCCTGGAATGCGGAGCAGCGCATGCAGGGTCAGCTCGACACCGTGCTCGACGCCAAGGGGCGGTGGCAGGCGCAGCAGCTCGCGCAGGCGCTGGCGCACGAAGCGGTCGATGCCATCGTCGCCAGCGATCTCTCGCGTGCGCTGGCCACCGCGGCGCCGCTGGCCGACGCCAGGGGGTTGCGCGTACAGCGCGAGCCGGGGCTGCGCGAGCGCTGCTTCGGCGTGTTCGAAGGTTTCACCTACGCCGACATCGAGCGCCACTGGCCCGACGACGTGGCGCGCTGGCGCGCGCGCGACCCGTCGGCCGCGCCGCCGCGCGGCGAGCGTCTCGGCGCGTTCTACGAGCGCTGCCTGGCGGTGGCCGACCGGCTCGCGCTCCGCTACGCCGGCCGCTCGGTGATCTGGGTCACGCACGGCGGCGTGCTCGATTGCCTGCATCGTGCCGCCTCGCGCGTGGCGCTCGACGCACCACGCACCTGGACGTTGGACAACGCGTCGGTCAATCGCCTGCTGCACGGCGACCTGGGCCTGATGCTGGTGGGCTGGGGCGACGTCGGACACCTCAGCACGCCCACCGTCGACACCCGCGAAGCGTGATTCGCTGACGCTGCGACGAGCGGTCGCACGTCGCTGACGGGCGGCATCGCCCGAACCGCTACACGGAGCACACCGACCCGAATCCACGCGGGCGGGTGCCAACTTGTTCCGCCTTCGGGCCCCGGGACTCGGGGTTGTGAACAGATGTTCGTGTGTGCGGCTGCCTAAGCTGATTGCGAACACACGCGGATTCGCGAGACAGGACCGACAGCATGCGAGCGCACCGAAGCAACCTTTCGAGCACCGAGGCGGGATTCACGCTGATCGAAGTGATGATCACCGTGGTCATCGTGGCCATCCTGGCGATGGTGGCGGTGCCCTCGTACCGCGACTACGTCACGCGCGGCAACATCCCGGAGGCGACGTCGCGCCTGGCCAGCAAGCAGGTGCAGATGGAGCAGTTCTTCCAGGACAACCGCACCTACGTCGGCGGCGGTGCCTGCGCCGCGGATACGACGGCGAGCAAGTACTTCGACTTCACCTGCGGGGCCACACCCACCGCCGTCGGCTACACCCTCACCGCCACCGGCAAGGGCGCGATGACGGGCTTCGTCTACACGATCAACCAGACGGGGGCGAAGACCTCGGCCATCACGACGACGGGCTGGTCGAACCCCTCGCCCAACAGCTGCTGGGCCACGCGCAAGGACGGATCATGCTGAAGCGCGGCACCCAGCTCGGCTTCACGATCGTGGAGCTGATGGTCGGCATCATGGTGCTGGCGATCCTGCTGGCGATGGGTGGCCCGGGTTTTGCCACCTGGATGCAGAACTCGCAGATCCGCACGATGTCCGATGCGGTCAAGGATGGCCTGCAACTCGCGCGCGCCGAGGCAGTGCGGCGCAACGCACAGGTGCGCTTCGAGCTGATGGATTCGCTCGGCGCAGGCTGCGCGCAGGCCACCACCGGCCCGAACTGGATCGTCAGCATGGACGGCGCTGCCGGCGCCTGCAACTCGACCAACATGGCCGACGATGCGGCGCCTGCCGCGCCGCGCGTGATCCAGTCGCGGCCCGCCGGCGACGGCTCGCGCAACGCGACGGTCGCCGCGAGCCAGGCGGCGGTGGTGTTCAACGGCCTGGGCCGTGTCACGCCGGCGCCAGCGGCGGACATCACGATCAATGTCACCAACCCCACCGGGGGTAGTTGCGCGGCGAGCGCCGGACCGATGCGCTGCCTGCGGATCGTGGTCGGCGCATCGGGGCAGATCCGCATGTGCGACCCGCGCTGGTCGGCCGCCACCAACTCGGAGGGCTGCTGATGAACACCCGTCGCACAAGGCAAGCCGGCTTCTCGCTGATCGAGGCGATGGTGGCGATCCTCATCTTCTCGATCGGCGTGCTGGCGATGATCGCACTGCAGGTGACTTCGGTGCGGCAGTCGACCAATGCCCGCTATCGATCCGAAGCAGCGCTGCTGGCCAACCGGTTGATCGGCGAGATGTGGACCACCGATCGCGTGACCGCGACGCTGCAGGCCAACTACAACACCGGCGGCGCGGCCTACACCACCTGGGCCAATGCGGTGCAGGCCACGCTGCCGGCGTCGGGCGCGAGCGCGCCGGATGTGGTGGTGGCCAACGACGGTCAGGTCACCGTCAACCTGTTCTGGAAGGCGCCCAACGAGGCCGCCAGTGAACCGGCGCATCGATACACCACGATCGCGCGCATCCGTTGAGGCCGCCATGAACAGCCACCGCACTTCGAGCACCCGCCGCCGCAGCGGCTTCACGCTGGTCGAGCTGATGGTCGGCCTGGCGATCGGAATGATCGGCGTCATCATCATGATGCAGGTGTTCGCGATCTCCGAAGGCTACAAGCGCACGACCACCGGCGGCGACGACGCGCAGAACAACGGCGCGATCGGCCTCTACGGCCTGCAGCGCGACATCCGCATGGCCGGCCAGGGGTCGAACTCGTTCGTCGACAACGCGGCCTCGACGTCGGCCTACTCGCTGATCGGCTGCAACCTGGCGCTGCGCGCCGGCGTCACGATCAACGCGCTCGGCCCGCTGACGATCAACCATGCGTCGATCCCGGCCGGCGACGCCAACACCGACACGCTGCTGCTGTTCTACAGCAGCAGCGACGACGGGCCCGAGGGCGACCGCATCGACGCGCAGCCCGCGACCAACACCTACACGATGGCGAGCTTCCTGGCCACCGGCGGCACGCCGTCGTTCGCGGCCAACGATTGGGTGGTGGCGCACCCGTCGCCGCGTCCGAACCCCTGCGACCTGTCGATGACGCAGGTCTCGGCGCTGGCCACCAGCGACGTCACCGTGACCACCGGCGTCGCCGGCATGACCGGCGGCGCACTGTTCGATCTCGGGCAGGCCCCGCGCTTCGTCGCCTACCGCATCGTCAACGGCAACCTGACGATGTGCGACTACATGGTCAACGACTGCAGCAACAACGCGGCGGGCAACTGGCCGGTCATCGCCGCCAACGTCGTCAGCCTGCGCGCGCAGTACGGACGCGACACCACCGCGGCCCCGATGGACGGCACCGTCGACGCCTTCGACCAGACGACGCCGGGCAACATGTGCGACTGGGTGCGCATGCGTGCGGCGCGGCTCGTGCTGGTGTCGCGCAGCGCGCAGCTCGAGAAGGACGCGGTGACGGCCGCCGCACCCACCTGGGCCGGCAGCGCCGGCAACGCCATCGACCTCAGCGGCGACGCGTCGTGGCAGAGGTATCGCTACAAGACCTTCGAAACGGTGGTGCCGCTGCGCAACATCGCCTGGCTGGGAGTTCAAGCGGGATGCTGAACCATCACACCCCAAGCGCGGACACCCGCGCACCGCAACGCGGCAATGTGCTGCTGATCGCGCTGATCCTGCTGGTGGCGCTCAGCCTGGCCGGCATCGCGCTGATCCGCTCGGTGTCGACCTCGAACATGATCGCCGGCAACCTGGCGTTCCAGCAGGCGGCGACACACTCGGCCGATACGGGCATCGAGACCGCGGTGGCGTTTCTCGAGGCCAGCAGCGCCGGCAACAGCACGACGCTGCACAACAGCGTGCTCAGCGGCGGCGGCACGCGCTATGTGGCGCTGCGCCAGGACCCCGCCGCCGGGCAGTCATGGGACGCGTACTGGAATGCCACGCTGGCCGGATCGGGTGCCGTCAACACGCTGGCGGCCGACGCCGCCGGCAACACCGTGTCGTACGTGATTCACCGCCTGTGCAACGCCACCGGCGCGCCCGCCTACCCCGGTTGCTCGTCATCGCCGACCGACGCCACCTCGGCCGGCAACAGCCAAGGCTCCGGCGTCGTCCAGCTGGCGTCGCCGCGACAGGTCTATTACCGCATCACGGCGCGCGTAGCCGGGCCGCGCAACACGCTGAGCTACGTGCAAGTCATCGTCGCCATCTAACTACTCAATCCACCTGCGAGGCTGTCATGGCATCACGCAACCACGCTTTTCGAAACCGTGCCCCGGCGCTGGTGCGAGCGCTCGCCCTGGCGCCGCTCGCGCTGGCGGCCTCGTCGTTCGCCGACACCACCGACCTCTCGTCGCTGCCGCTGATCACGTCGGCACCGCAGATCGTCAAGCCGAACCTGATGTTCATCCTCGACGATTCGGGATCGATGGCGTGGACCCACATGCCAGACACGGTGGAAGACTGGGGGCAAGACGGATCGGGAACCAAGAAGTACGGCTACGTTAGTGCCCAGTGCAACGGCGTCTACTACAACCCGTCGATCACCTATGTGCCACCCGTCCAGGTCTCGTCGACTGGCACGATCTCGGACTATCCGAACGCCAGCTTCACCGCGGCACGGATGAATGGCTACAACAGCAGTTCGACTGCGGTCGATCTCAGCACGAACTTCCAGGCGTGGACGACCTCCAGCGTCAATAACACCAACCTCAACGGCACCTCCGACACCTTGCAGCCTGCGTACTACTACAAGTACAGCGGCTCGGAATTGACTCCGACCCAGAAGAACTACTTGAACAACACGAGCACTTTCTACAGCGAGTGCATGAGTAATGTCGGCGTTGCGCCGGGCAGCGGCGTGTTCACTAAGGTACTGGTGGATGGCGTTTCGGGCCCCGCCGGTCGCACCGACGAGCGGCAGAACTTCGCCAACTGGTACAGCTACTACCGCTCGCGGATGCTGATGATGAAGACCGCCACCGGCATGGCGTTCCGCAACGTCGGCAATGAGTTCCGGATCGGCTACATGACGATCAACAACAACGTGAGCCCGTCGTTCCTGAACATCACCGACTTCGATGCGACGCAGAAGTACGACTGGTACAACAAGGTCTACGGCGCGTCGCCGAGCAGCTCGACGCCACTGCAGCCGGCGCTGTCCAATGCCGGGCTTATCTATGCGAACAAGCTGGGGTCCCTGTACGGACGGACCGTGAACGATCCGGTCCAGTACTCGTGCCAGAAGAACTTCACGCTGCTGTCGACCGACGGCTACTGGAACGGCCCCATCGGCTTCCGCGAGGACGGCGTGACGGCGGTCGGCAATGCCGATGCCGGCGAGCCGGCGCCATTCGGTGACGGCGGCACCGCGAGCAGCGGCTACACGACGAACATCGTCGTCACCGCGGCGACCAGGTGGTCGCAGGTGTCGTCGATCAAGGTCGACGGCCAGGAGATCCTTTCCGGGGTTGTCACTATCACGAATGGCGGCAACAGTGCATACAAGCTTGCTACTGCCATTGCCACGAAGATCAACGCCTGCACGGGAGGAAAGACCGGTAGTTGCGCCATTGGCGGCTACAAGGCGACGGCCTCGGGTGCCACGGTCTTCGTTGTCGCGCCGGCCGCGGCTGGCGCGCTGGCTTCGTCCCCGGTGATCGGCACGTCCAATGCCACTGTGACCGGAACCGCCTTCGCGGAGTCGGCCGTGGCTGCCGGCGGCACCCCGGACACGCTGGCCGACGTGGCGATGTACTACTACAACAACGACCTGCGCTCGGCCGCGTTGGGCAACGAGACCGGAGCACTCGGCAACTCCGTGTCGGACAACAACGTGCCCACGGGCGGCGACGATGCCGCTCCCTGGCAGCACATGAATACCTTCACGCTCGGTCTTGGTGCGCCTGGGCGGATGATTTACTCGCCGACCTACAAGAGCGACACCAGCGGCGACTACTACGACGTGAAGACCGGCGCCAAGAACTGGCCGACGCCGTCGGCAAACGACCCGGCGACGATCGACGATCTGTGGCACGCAGCGGTCAACGGCCGCGGACACTACTTCGCCGCCACCGACCCCAACAGCCTGAGCGTCGGTCTGAACTCCGCGTTGCAGGCGGTGACCGCGATGACCAGCGACTCGGCGGCGGCGACCACCAGCAATCCGAACGTGACCGCGGGCGACAACTACATCTACAGCTCGACCTTCCGCTCTGCCGAGTGGTGGGGTGAACTCGAGCGGCGCCAGATCGACGCCGGCACCGGCGAGGTGGCGGCTTCGTCCGATTGGACCGCGGCGACGCAGCTCGACGCCAACGCTTCGCGCACGATCTACACCTTCGATGCGGGGGCGGCCAACAAGCTCAAGACGTTCTTGTGGGCGAACCTGTCGTCGTCGGGCTCGCCATCGGAGCAGGATTACTTCAAGACCGCGTACCTGCAGGGCGTGGCGTCGTATCAGGGTGGCAAACCGGCGCTGAGCCAGTTCTGCTCGTCCGGCGCGATCTGCCTGAGTTCGGGTGACCAGACGTCGGCTGGCGGCGCAGCGCTGGTGAACTTCCTGCGTGGCGACCGCAGCAACGAGGGCCCCGCAGACGTCACGGCCAAGTACTTCCGGGCACGCACCCACGTGCTGGGCGACATCGTCAACTCCGAGGCGGTGTACGTGAAGCGGCCGATGTTCGACTACGTCGATACCGGCTACTCGGCGTTCAAGACAGCCAACGCGAGCCGCACGCCGATGGTGTACGTGGGCGCCAACGACGGCATGCTGCACGCCTTCAACAGCGATACCGGGGCCGAGACCTGGGCGTACGTGCCCAAGCTGCTGTTCCCGACGCTGTACCGGCTGGCCGACAAGTTCTACGCCACCAACCATCAGTTCTACGTCGACGGCTCGCCGACGGTGGGCGACGCCTACTTCGGCGGTGCCTGGCACACCGTGCTGGTGGGCGGCTTCAACGGTGGCGGGCGCGGGTATTACGCGCTCGACGTCACCGACCCGGCGAATCCGAAGGCGCTGTGGGAGTTCAACGATTCCAACATGGGCCTGAGCTTCGGCCGACCCGAGATCACCAAGCTGCAGGACGGCACCTGGGTAGCCATCTTCACCTCGGGGTACAACAACGTGAGCCCCGGTGACGGCCAGGGTTACCTGTACGTGGTGAACCTCCAGACCGGGGCGATCGTCAAATCGATCGGCACGGGCGTTGGCAGCGATACGGCGGCGGTGACCGGCGCGTGCTCGACGGCGCCGTGCCCGAGCGGGCTGGGGCAGATCCGCGCCTGGGTCGACAACACGCGCTACGACAACACCACCACCAAGGTCTACGGCGGCGACCTGTACGGCAACCTGTGGCGCTTCGACGTCAACGGCTCCGGCGGGGCGGTGCTGCTGGCCACGCTGTCGGGCCCGGACGGTGCGCGGCAATCGCTGACCGCGCGGCCCGAGCTGGGCAAGGTGTCGGGCTATTCGGTCGTCTACGTCGGCACCGGGCGATACCTGGGCGGCACGGACCTGGCCAACACCGACGTGCAGTCGATCTACGCGATCAAGGACACCGGCGCCAGCGTCGGCAACCCGCGCAGCGACGTCGGGGCGACCGGGTTCGTGAAGCAGACGCTGACCAACGATGTCTGCCCCACCGGGTCGCAGTTCTGCGACGCGGGCTCGGCGATCCGCACTGGAACATCGAACGGGGTCAATTTCGCGACCCAGAAGGGCTGGTTCGTCGACCTCCCCGGTACGCGCGAGCGCGCCTCCACCGACCCGCAACTGGCGCTGGGCACCTTGTCGGTGACGACCAACATGCTCAACCCGAGCGCGTGCTCGGTCGGCGGCACGAGCTACGTGAACTTCTTCGACTACCGCACCGGCGCTCCGATCAAGGGCGCCAGCGACATGGTCAGCGTGTTCCTCGGCGACGCGCTGGCGACGCGACCGGTGCAGCTGAAGTTCACCGACGGGACGGTGCGCAGCCTGGTGCGGATGTCGAACAACACCTGGCGCACGCCGAACGCGCCGATCCCGCCCTCTGGCATCGGCACGCGGCGCACCTCCTGGCGCGAGCTGATCGTCGAGTAGTCGAGACGACGGCTCACTGATCACAACGCCCCGGCCCGCGCCGGGGCGTTGTCTTATGCTTGCGAGCCACCTGCCATGACGCCCTCGCAGATCATCGTGCTCGCCACGCCGGTTTTTCTCGGCGCGATCACGCTCGAGCTGGTGGTCGGTATCGCGCGCGGCCGCAACACCTACCGCCTGCACGACGCGCTGGCCAGCATCGGGCTGGGCATGATGAGCCAGCTCGTCGGGCTGTTCACCAAGCTGCTGGCGATCGGGCTCTATGTTGCCGCGTACGAGCACGTGGCGCTGTGGCGGCTGCCGAGCGATTCGCTCGCGGTGTGGCTCGGCGCGCTGCTGCTGTACGACCTGTGCTACTACTGGCTGCACCGCGCGGGGCACCGCATCGGCATCTTCTGGGCCGCGCACGTGGTGCACCACCAGAGCGAGGACTACAACCTGTCGACCGCGCTGCGCCAGACCTCCAGCGGCGCGCTGCTCGGCTGGCTGTTCTACCTGCCGATGGCCGTGCTGGGCGTGCCGCCGCTGGTGTTCGGCACGGTGGCGCTGATCGACCTGCTGTACCAGTTCTGGGTGCACACGCAGCAGGTCGGCAAGCTCGGCTGGTTCGACCGCTGGTTCTGCTCGCCGTCGAACCACCGTGTGCACCATGCGGTCAACGACCGCTACCTCGACCGCAACTACGGCGGCATCCTGATCGTGTGGGACCGCCTGTTCGGCAGCTTCGAGGAGGAGCGCGACGACGAGCCTTGCGTCTACGGCACGCGCGCGCCGCTGCGCAGCTTCGACCCGCTGTGGGCCAACCTCGAGGTCTATGCGGCGCTGGCGCGCGACGCCTGGCATGCCTGCTCGTGGTGGGACAAGCTGCGCATCTGGTTCATGCCGCCGGGCTGGCGGCCGGCGGACGTGGCGCAGCGGTTCCCGAAGCCGGCGTTTCGCATCGAGGCGGTGCAGCGCTTCGACCCGCTGATGTCGCGCGGCGCGAAGGTCGCGGCGTTCGGGCTGTTTGTTGTGCTGTTGATTGGCGCCTGTGTGCTGTTGTGGTTCGCGCACCAGTGGTCGCCGCCGACGCTGCTGATCGGCGCCGTGCTCATCGTCGTCGGGCTGTGGGTGGTGGGCCGGCTCGGCGAAGGCGGCGCGCGAAGCCGAAGCTTCGCCGCTGCAACGGCCGACCGTACGAGCGCTGCGCCCTAAGGTTCGAACAGATCGCTTGCCCGCTGCGGCGGCGCCGCACCGAGGTGCCGGTACGCCGCCAGCGTGGCGACGCGGCCTCGCGGCGTGCGCTGCAGGTAGCCCTGCTGGATCAGGTAGGGCTCGATCACGTCCTCGATCGTGTCGCGCTCTTCGCCGATCGCCGCGGCCACGTTGTCGAGGCCGACCGGTCCGCCGTCGAAACGGTGCACCACCGCTTCGAGCAGCTTGCGGTCCATCACGTCGAGGCCGAGCGGGTCGACGTCGAGCATCGCCAGCGCCTGCCCGGCGATGGCGTGCGTGATGCGGCCCTGCGCCTTCACCTCGGCGTAGTCGCGCACGCGGCGCAGCAGTCGGTTGGCGATGCGCGGCGTGCCGCGAGCTCGCCGCGCGATCTCGGCGCCGCCGGCGTCGTCGATCGGCACCGACAGCAACTGCGCCGAGCGGTGAACGATGCGCGCCAGCTCTTCGTGGGTGTAGAACTCCAGCCGTGCCACGATGCCGAAGCGGTCGCGCAGCGGGTTGGTCAGCATGCCGGCGCGGGTGGTGGCGCCCACCAGCGTGAACGGCTGCAGGTCGAGCTTGATCGAGCGTGCGGCCGGCCCCTCGCCGATCATGATGTCGATCTGGTAGTCCTCCAGCGCGGGGTAGAGGATCTCCTCGACCACCGGCGACAGGCGGTGGATCTCGTCGATGAACAGCACGTCGTTGCGCTCGAGGTTGGTCAGGATCGCTGCCAGATCCTTCGGCTTCTCGAGCACCGGCCCCGAGGTGTGGCGCAGGTTGACGCCGAGTTCGGCGGCGATGATGTGGCTGAGCGTCGTCTTGCCCAGCCCCGGCGGGCCGAACAGCAGCACGTGGTCGAGCGCTTCATCGCGCTGGCGCGCCGCGCCGATGAAGATCTCGAGTTGCTCGCGCGTCTTGGCCTGGCCGACGTAGTCGCCCAGGCGGCGCGGGCGCAGCGCGCGCTCGAGCGCCTCCTCCTGCGGCGACTGCCTGGCCGCGCCGACGGTGCGCGGCGGCGTGCCGGGGTCGGCGAGGTCGTCGGTCTGAATGCCCATGCGGCGATTGTCCATCGGGCGCGGGTCCGTCGACCCGCGCCGCTGCGATCGTTCGCGCGGTCGCGTGTCAGCGCGACAGCGCGCGCAGGGCCTGTTTGATGCCCTCGGCCACCGCGATGTCGGGCGGCAGTTGCTTCAGCGCGGCGCCGGCTTCGCGCTCGTTGTAGCCCAGCGCCAGCAGAGCCTGCACGATGTCGGCCTGTGCATCGTTGCTGACGGCCGCCGCTCCCGACAGATCGGGCGCGAGCTTGTCCTTTAGCTCGAGCAGCAGCCGCTCGGCCGTCTTCTTGCCAATACCCGGCACCTTGACCAGCCTTGCGCCGTCCTGCCGCGACACCGCCTGCGCCAGCTCGGGCACCGAGAGGCCAGAGAGGATCGCCAGTGCGGTGCGCGGCCCGACGCCGGCGATGCGGATCAACTGCCGGAAGGTCGCGCGCTCGGCGGCGGCGCCGAAACCGTACAGCAGGTGCGCGTCTTCGCGCACCACCAGATGGGTCAGCAACGTGACGCGCTCGCCGAGCGCCGGCAGGTTGTAGAAGGTGCTCATCGGCACGTCGAGTTCGTAGCCGACGCCGCCGACGTCGATCAGCACCTGCGGTGGCGCCTTGTCAGCGAGCGTGCCCGTGAGCCGACCGATCATGGCCGGCGATTATCGCCGCGGCCAGTGCGCGCGCCGCAGCGCGGCGCGGCGATTCAGCGCGAACGACCGAACAGGCCCAGGCGCTGCGCTTCGAGCGCCGCCTCGGCGCGCGAGCTGACGTTGAGCTTGCGGTAGATCTGCTTCACGTAGTCGGCGATGGTGTGGCGGCTCAGCCCGAGCTGAACGCCGATCTCGGGCAGCGTGAAGCCCTTGGCCACGCGCAGCAAGACCTCGCTCTCGCGTTCGGTGAGCTGCACATGCGGCAGCGCGTTGGCCTGCGGCTTGGCCTGCGCCGCGAAGTAGGCGATGACCTTGCGCGCGATCGACGGCGACAGCGGCGGCTCGCCCTGGCTGATGCGCTGCAACTGCTCGGTGATCAGCTCGCGCGACTGCTCCTTCAGGATGTAGCCGAACGCGCCGGCCTGCAGCGCCGGGAACAGGTGGTCGTCGTCATCGTGAATGGTCACGATCACCGATTGCGCGTCGGGCTGCGATTCGCGCAGCGCCGACACCACGTCGACGCCGCTGCCGTCGGGCAGGCCGAGGTCGATCAGCGCCAGCTCGAACTTCTGCGCCGAGACCTGGGCCAGCGCGTCGTGCACGCGCGCGCACTCGACGATCTGTGCGGTCGGAAAGACCTGCATCACCAGGGCTTTCAACCAGGTCCGGATTTCGGGCAGGTCCTCGAGCAGCAGGATGTTCTTCATCGTGCCTCCGCAGGGGATGAACCCGAGAATCGTAACAGCGGCTCAGGCCGCCGCGAGGTGCCTGTCCAGCGGAATCGTGAGGCGGATCACGGTCCCGTAGCCGGGGCCGGACTCGACGAGACATTGGCCCTGCAACTGCTTGGCACGGTGCTTCATGCTGGCCATGCCGTGACCGCGGTCGAGCCGGCCATCGAGCTCCAGCGGGATGCCCTTGCCGTTGTCCTGGATCACGACCTGGAAGTCGCCCTCGGCGATCGTGCAGCGCACGCTGCAGCGCGACGCGCCGCTGTGCTTGATGATGTTGCTGACCGCCTCGCGCAGCACGCGCGTGGTCTGCACGAAGGCGCGTGCCGACAGCAGTTGCGGCACGTCGTCGTCGGCCGGTGCGTGCCACGAGCCGTCGACCCCGGCCTGCGACAGCCGAAGCACGAACTCGGCGCGCCAGTCGCCCAGCGCGTTGACCAGCGGCACCGGCTTGCCGGTGAGGCCGCGCACCGACAGCCGCATCTCCTCGAGCGCCTCGCGCGCCAGCGTCGAGATGCGCTCGTTGTCGCTGGTGTGCACGATGGTCAGCAGCTTGGCGCCAAGGTCGTCGTGCAGGTCGGCGGCGATGCGCTTGCGCTCCTGCTGTGTCACCTGCTCGACCTTGAGGTCGGCCAGCTGCGCGAAGTTGCGCTCGATCTGCTGCGAGGCCTCGTGCACGCGGCGCTCGAGCTCGGCGCGGTCGTGCTGGGCGTCGCGCAACTGGCGGCCGTACTGCTGCACCATGCGCATCCCCAGCGCCATGAACATCAGCGGCGGCACGATCTGCGCGGTGGCAACGATGCGCAGGTCGACTCCGATCTGCTGGGCGGCGAACTCCACCAGCGCGGCGAGCCCCATCAACGCCGCCAGCGTCGCCATCGGCCAGAACTGCGCGCGCCGATGTCGCCACAGCTTGCGCAGGTACAGCAGTGCCGCGGCGCCGACCTCGACCGCGAGCACCACGTACCAGAAGGTGGCCATCGCATGCAGATGCTGCGCGCCGGCCACCAGCAGCGTCAGCGGCATCACGACGCACTGCGCCGGCAGGCCCACATCGACCCAGCGCCTGCGCTCGCCGCCGTAGCGCAGCAGAAACTGCACCGCTGCCATCGTGACGAACGACGCCAGGATCGCGAGCAGGAACTCCGAGCTCGAGTTGGGCCACGGCATGTCGGCCACCCACTGGCGCGACAGCACCAGCGCCCAGCCGATCAGCAACGCACCGTAGTAGGCGAGGAAGCTCTGCGCGCGGTTGAGCCAGCCCATCGCGAAGATCAGGCAGCCCACCAGCAACAAGCTGCCGCTGATCACCTCGGGCATGCGGATCAGCACCACGGTGCGCCACTGGTGCTTGCTGGCCAGGGCCGCGTGCGGACCCAACTCGATCACCGACAAGCCGCCCGCGCGCTGGCGCGACGCCACTTCGCGCAGCGGGTAACCCATCAGCTTGAGGTCGAGCTGGTTGTTGCGCGGCTGCATCCAGGCGATCGGCAGCGACACCAGCAGCGGCCGCTGGCAATTGCGCGACACCGGTTCCGTGAGCCGGCCCGACAGGTGCACCAGCTTGCCGTTGAGCCGGATCGCCACCGCGCTGCAGGCGCGCTCGATGTACAGCGCGAGCAATTCGCCGCTGGCGCGCAGCGGCTCGGCGTCGAAGCTGACCCGATACCACACCGGGCCCGACTGGTCGGGGCGCGAAACAGCCCAGTCGTCGGGCAGCGTCACCGTGCGCAGCTGCGGCAGGTCGGGGAAGTATTCGGTATCGGCCGCGATCGCGCGTGCCTGCGTGAAGCGCAAGGTCTGCGCCGCTGCCGGCACGGACCAGCCGATCCACAGTGCCAGCAGCACTGCCCACCACGCTCCGAGGGGCAGTGCGCGTCGCCGGTGCCGCATCGCTCGCACGGCCTGGGATTCTGCCGCATGCGGGTCGGGGCGCCGAGGCGTCGAACGCGCCGCGGCGCGGCGTCGCCTCGTTGGCGTGAAAATGGCGCGCCGCGTCGAGTCGACACCGATGATCCTGCGCCACGAGTTCACGCCGATCGACAATCGTCGCCTTGCCCACCTCTGCGGGCCCACCGACTCGCACCTGCGCACGATCGAGGCGGCGTTCGATGTGCGGATCAGCCACCGACAGGCGGCGTTTCGCATCGACGGCGCGAAGGCACGCGCCGAGGCTGCGCTCGCGGCGCTGCGCGAGTTGTACGAGCGCGCGGCGCATTCGCTCGACGCGCAGGCGGTGGCGATGGTGGTGGGTGCGCCCCGCACGGTGCCACGCGACCCAGAAGACCCGAGCACCTCGCCAGTGCTGCATACGCGTCGCGCCGACCTCGCCGGGCGCACGCCCAACCAGGTGCAGTATCTGCGGCACATCCTGTCGCACGACTTGAGCTTCGGCATCGGGCCGGCCGGCACCGGCAAGACCTTTCTCGCGGTGGCGTGCGCGGTCGATGCGCTCGAGCGCAGCACGGTGCAGCGCATCGTGCTGACGCGGCCGGCCGTCGAGGCCGGCGAGCGGCTCGGTTTCCTGCCCGGCGACCTGGCGCAGAAGGTCGACCCCTACCTGCGCCCGTTGTACGACGCGCTGTACGACCTGATGGGGCTCGAGCGCGTGACCAAAGCATTCGAGCGCGGCACACTGGAGATTGCGCCGCTGGCGTTCATGCGCGGGCGCACGCTGAACCATGCGTTCGTGATCCTCGACGAGGCACAGAACACGACCCCCGAGCAGATGAAGATGTTCCTCACGCGCATCGGCTTCGGTGCCAAGGCGGTGGTGACCGGCGACGTCAGCCAGATCGATCTGCCGCGCGGCACCGCCAGCGGCCTGCTCGATGCGCGCGACGTGCTGCGCGACGTCTCGGGCGTGGCGTTCACGCACTTCACCGCGGCCGATGTGGTGCGCCATCCGCTGGTGGCGCGCATCGTCGACGCCTATGACCGGGCGCGCGCCGATCGCGTGCAGCGGTGAAGCCGGCGCTGCGCCTGTCGCTGCAGTTCGCCGACGCGAGCCACCGCGCGATGCTGCCTCGTCATCGCGTGCGGCGCTGGCTGCACGCCAGTCTCGAAGCCCCGGCCGAGTTGACGGTGCGCATCGTCGGCGCCGACGAAGGCCGCGCGCTCAACCGCGAGTTCCGGCACCGCGACTACGCGACCAACGTCCTGACCTTCGGCTATCAGCAACGGCCCGTGGTGGTGGCCGACCTGGTGCTGGCAGCGCCGGTCGTCGAGCGCGAGGCGCGCAAGCAGTGCATCGATCTCGCGGCCCACTACGCGCACCTGCTGGTGCACGGTGCATTGCACGCCCAGGGCATGGATCACGAGCGTGCGCACGATGCCAGGCAAATGCGCGCGCGCGAGGTCGAGATCCTGGCCGGGCTCGGGTTCGACGACCCTTATCGCTGACGCGCCGCGGCGCGGCTCAGGCGCGCTGCAGGGCGCGCGCCGCGTCGAGGGCGAAGTAGGTCAGCACGCCATCGGCGCCCGCGCGCTTGAAGGCCAGCAGCGATTCGAGCATCACCGCGTCGTGATCGAGCCAGCCGTTGGCGGCCGCGGCCTTGAGCATCGAGTACTCGCCGCTGACCTGATAGACGAAGGTCGGCATGCGGAATTCGCGCTTGACGCGAGACACGATGTCGAGGTACGGCATGCCGGGCTTGACCATCACCATGTCGGCGCCTTCGGCGATATCGAGCGCCACCTCGCGCAGCGCCTCGTCGCTGTTGCCCGGGTCCATCTGGTAGACCTTCTTGTCGGCCTTGCCGAGGTTGCCGGCCGACCCCACCGCGTCGCGAAACGGCCCGTAGAACGCGCTCGCGTACTTGGCGCTGTAGGCCATGATGCGCGTATGGATACGGTGCTGCGCTTCGAGCGCGCGGCGGATCGCGCCGACGCGGCCGTCCATCATGTCGCTCGGGGCGACGATGTCGACGCCGGCCTCGGCCTGCACCAGCGCCTGGCGGACCAGCACTTCGACAGTCTCGTCGTTCAGGATGTAGCCGGTGGCATCGAGCAAACCGTCCTGCCCGTGGCTGGTGAATGGGTCGAGCGCCACATCGGTCAGCAGGCCAAGCTCCGGAAAGCGCGTCTTCAGGGCGCGCACCGCACGCGGCACCAGGCCTTCGGCATTGGTGGCTTCGCGGCCGTCGGGGGTCTTCAGCGCTGCGTCGATCACAGGAAAGAGCGCCATCACCGGGACGCCGAGATTCAGGCAGGCTTCAGCCTGAGCGAACAGCAGATCGACCGATAGCCGTTGCACGCCGGGCATGCTCGCCACGGCCTGGCTGCGGCGTTCGCCATCGAGCACGAACACCGGATAGATCAAGTCGGATGCATCGAGGCGATGCTCGCGCACCAGCGCGCGCGTGAACGCGTCGCGGCGCAAGCGCCGGGGCCGACTGGCTGGATACGGAGGCAGCGCGGTCAAGCGGAGGCCTTTCAGTGCGAAGGGTAGGCGAACCTGCCATCGACCCCGCTCCATCCGGTGTTACGCGGAGTCACACCGGGTAATCGCTCTGCTAGGATCGCCCGCGAATGATAGCCGCAAGGCTGTCGTTCCCTGCTTTTCCTCCCTGAGCAGGTGCCTTACCGCAATGACAGCGATGAGGCTTGCAACCCCGATCCAGATGATCGGGGTTCTTTTTGCGTGCATCGGCGCACCATGCGAGCAGTGCGTCGCCGCACCGCCTCGATAATCGGGCGCGATGGAAGCGGCGTACCTGTGGCTCAAGGCGATTCACCTCGTGTTCGTCGCGAGCTGGTTCGCCGGCATGTTTTACCTGCCGCGCCTGCTCGTCAATCTGGCTGGTGTGGCCGCCGACAGTCATGCCGAACGCGAGCGCTTGTTGTTGATGTCGCGACGGCTGTACCGCTTCGCCAACTTGCTGATGGTGTTGGCGCTGGTGTTCGGTGTGTGGCTGTGGCTCGGCTTTCCGAACTGGCGAGGCTTCGGCCACGCGTGGCTCGACCTCAAGCTGGTGCTGGTGGTCGCCGCGGTCGGCTACCAGCATGCGTGCGGCAGGCTGCTGCAGGCATTCGAGCGCATGCGCAACCGGCGCAGCGAGCGTTGGCTGCGCGTGTTCAACGAGTTCGCGATCGTGCTCTTCGCGGCGATCGTGGTGCTGGTGGTGGTCAAGCCGCTGTGACCCGGTGAAGACCTCTGCCGACGCCGGGCGCAGCGCGATGGTCGTGCTGCTGCTGGCGGCGTGGCTGGCGCTGATCGTCTACGCGAGCTGGTTTCCGTTCACCGGCTGGCACTGGCCTGTCGGCGAGGCGTGGGCCATGCTGCGATTGCCCTGGCCGAGCAGGCACAGCACTTTCGACGTCGTCTCGAACGCACTGGGCTATCTGCCGCTGGGCCTGCTGCTGGTGCTGGCCATGAAGCGACGGCAGCAGCGCGGCGTCGCGGCGGTGCGCGACGCCACGTTGCTGTGCGCGCTGCTGTCGTACCTGCTGGAGGTCGGACAGCACCTGCTGCCACAGCGCGTGCCTTCCTCGCTCGACTGGCTGCTCAACACGGCTGGCGCGCTCGGCGGGGCGCTGCTCGGTCTCGGCCTGGGGCGCACGCAGGCGATCGCCTGGGTGCACCGCACGGGCGAGGCGTGGTTCGCTCAACGCAGCCGCAGCGGCCTGGCGCTGCTGGCGCTGTGGCCGGTGGCATTGTTGTTTCCGACCCCGGTGGCGCTCGGCCTGGGCCAGGTGTGGGATCGCGCGCGCGACACTCTGGCCGCTGCCCTCGAAGGGCTGAGTGTGGCCGCGCCGCTGGCGGGCTGGCTCGAGACTGGGCCGCCTCTCGAGGCGCGCCTGTCGCCCGCTGCGGAACTGGCAGCGGTGGCGCTGGGGCTGCTCGGGCCGTGCCTGGTGACCTACAGCATGGCGCGCCCCGGCTTGCGGCGACTGTGGATGGCGCTGGGAGCCGCGGCGCTCGGCTTCGGTATCACCACTTTGTCGACCGCGTTGAACTTCGGCCCGCAGCACGCGTTGGCCTGGTGCACGGCCAGCAGTCTCGGTGGCGTCGGGCTCGGCCTGGCGCTCGCAGTGCTGCTGCTGGGCAGCGGCCGACGCACCGCGGCGGCGCTCGGGCTGGTGGTGGTCACTGCTGGCGTCGGGCTGGTGGCGCAAGCACCATCGGACCCCTACTTCGCGGCCAGTCTCCACGGCTGGGAGCAGGGTCGTTTCATTCGCTTTCATGGCATGGCGCAGTGGATCGGCTGGTGGTGGCCGTATGTGGCCACGCTGTGGCTGCTGCGTCAGGTTGCCGGGCGCGAGTGAAACTTCGGCGCGCGAAGCGCATCCCTACAATGCGCGCGCAGCCGTCGTTGGCGCTGCCCGCTTCTTCATGAGCTACTACAAGCACCACATCTTCTTCTGCCTCAACGAGCGCAGCAACGGCGAGGCCTGCTGTGCGCAGCACCAGCCGCAGGCCGCGCTCGATCACTGCAAGGCGCGCGTCAAGGCGCTCGGGCTTGCCGGCCCCGGCGGAGTGCGCGTCAACAAGGCGGGTTGCATGGACCGTTGTGCCGGCGCGCCGGTGGTGGTGGTCTATCCGGAGGCGGTCTGGTACAGCTACGTCGATCAGCACGATATCGACGACATCGTCGAGTCGCACCTCAAGAACGGCCAAGTGGTCGAACGCCTGCTGCTGCCCGCATCCGTCGGGCGCGCATGACCGTGCCGAGTTCCCGCGCGGACGTCGCAGGTCCGGCCGGCCGCATCGAAACGGCGATCGACACGCCCGTCGGTGACGTGCGCGGTGTGGCGGTGCTGTGCCACCCGCATCCGCTGCATGGCGGCACGATGGACAACAAGGTGGTCCAGACGCTGGCGCGGGCATTCGTACAACTCGGCTGGCGCGCCGTGCGCTTCAACTTCCGCGGGGTGGGCGCTTCGCAGGGTCAGTGGGATCAAGGCCGCGGCGAGGTCGACGATGCGCTGGCCGTCGTCGCCGCGCAGCGCGACCCGCCGCTGCCGCTGGCACTCGGCGGTTTCTCATTCGGCGGCTACGTGGCCGCGCAAGCTGCTGCGCGACTGGCTGCTGCCGGCACGCCGGCACGACGGGTGGTGCTGATCGGCCCGGCGACGTCGGCGTTCGCCGTGCCGCCGGTACCGGCCGATTCTCTGGTGGTGCACGGCGAGGCCGACGACGTGGTGCCGCTGCAGGCCACACTCGACTGGGCGCGCCCGCAAGGCCTGCCGGTGGTGGTGCTGCCCGGGGTCGGCCACTTCTTTCACGGCCAGCTCACGCGCTTGCGTGAACTGGTATTGCGCGGCCTCAGCCGTTGAACGCGGCACGGCAAGGGCCGCGAATTGAAAGGCAGTCGATGTTGTCGTTGAAGCGAATTCGATGGGGCGCCGCCGTGCTGGCGACGATGGCCGGCCTGGCGCAGGCACAACCGCTGCAGCCACCCGAAGTGGCGGCGCGCAACTACCTCCTGATCGACCTCAATGCCGACCAGGTGCTGGCCGAGCGCGACGCCGATGCCCACGTCGACCCGGCCTCGCTGACCAAGCTGATGACCGCGTACGTGGTGTTCGAGGCGATCAAGGACAAGAAGCTCACGTTGGAGCAGACGCTGCCCGTATCGCTGCGTGCCTGGGCAGAGCGCAAGGGCGGCGGCTCGCTGATGTTCATCGACCCGAAGATGAAGCCCAAGGTCGACGAGCTGCTGCGGGGCATGATCGCGGTATCGGGCAACGATGCCGCGGTGGCGCTGGCCGAAGGGGTGGCCGGCAGCGTCGACGCTTTCGTGGCGATGATGAACCGCCAGGCGCAGGCGTGGGGGTTGAAGAACACCCAGTTCAAGAACGTCACCGGGCTCGACGAGGCGGGGCACTACAGCAGCGCGCGCGACATCGCGACGATCGCCGCGCACATCATCCGCGATCACCCGGACTCGTTTGCCACCTACTACTCGATCCGGCATTTCGCTTTCAACCACATCAAGCAGGACAACCGCAATCTGCTGCTCGGGCGTGACCCCACCGTCGACGGCATGAAGACCGGCTACACCGATGCCGCGGGCTACTGCCTGGTGACCAGCGCGTTGCGCGAGTTCCCCAATGGCAAGCGCCGTCTGTTGTCGGTGGTGCTGGGCACCACGTCGCGCGAGGCGCGCGCCAGCGAGAGCCAGAAACTGCTCAACTGGGGCTACACCGCGTGGGACGCGGTGCGGCTGTTCGATGGCGGCAAGCCGGCGGTGAAGGTGCCGGTGTGGAAGGGCACGCAAAGCGAAGCCCTGCTGGGTGCGGCCAAGGCGCTGTTCGTCGCGGTGCCGCACGGCGAAGGCGACAAGCTGAAGACCGTGATCGAGCGCACCGATCCGCTGGTGGCGCCGCTCGCGCAAGGCCAGCGTGTCGGCACGTTGAAAGTCACCACCGCAGCCGGCACGGCGATCACCACCGTGCCGCTGGTGGTTCAGCAGGCCGTGCCCGAGGCCGGCCTGTTCGGCCGCGCCTGGGATTCGTTGCGGCTGTGGATCAAATAGCTGCCGGCGCATCCGCTAAGCTCACGGCTGCCCCACCCTTGGGGCAGCGACGAGGCGCACATGACGTCCCTACCCGAAACGCCGTGTCTGCTCAACGGCCAGCTGCTGCCGCTCAATCAGGCCAAGGTGTCCGTGCTCGATCGCGGGTTCATCTTCGGCGATGGTGCGTACGAAGTGGTGCCGGTCTACGGCGGCCGGCTGTTCCGCTTCGACGAGCACATGGCGCGGCTGGCACGCAGCCTCGACAAGCTGCGCATCGCCAACCCGCACAGCCGCGACGAGTGGCTGCGCCAGGCGCGCACGCTGGTGGCGGCATTGCCGGCGCCGGATCAGGCGGTTTATCTGCAGGTGACGCGTGGTGTGGCGCTGCGCGACCACGTGATGCCCGAAGGCATTGCGCCGACCGTGTTCATGATGACCAACCCGATGAAGCCGCCCAGCGCGGAGCAGCGCCACCTGGGCGTGGCCTGCATCACTGCGCGCGACTTCCGCTGGGAGCGCGGCGACATCAAGAGCGTTTCTCTGCTCGGCAACGTGCTGGCGCGGCAGATGTCGGCTGACCGCGGCGCGCTGGAGACCATCATGTTCCGCGGCGGCTGGCTGACCGAGGCATCGGGCAGCAATGTCTGGGTGGTGCACGAAGGCGCCGTGCTCGGGCCACCGCGCAGCGAGCACGTGCTCGAAGGCATCCGCTACGAGCTGCTGCGCGAATTGTGCGAAGAAGAAGGCATCGCCTACAACCTGCGGCCGATTTCCGAGGACGACGTGCGCAGCGCCGACGAGCTGATGATCAGCTCGGCCAGCAAGGAGGTGCTGCCCGTGACCAGGCTCGACGAGCATCCGGTGGGACACGGCACACTGCGCGGCAAGCCGGGCCCGATCTACGCTCGCTTGTACGACGCCTATCAGCGCGCCAAGCGCACGCAGTCGATCTGAAGCACGGAGGTCGCATGCCGGAGCGTGCTGCCGAGCCGGTCTCGCCGATCGAGTACCCGAGCGAATTCCCGATCAAGGTGATGGGCGCACGGGTCGACGGGTTCGTCGAGGCGATCGTCGAGGTGGCTCGCCGCTTCGATCCGCGAATCGACGCCGGCCGCATCGAGCTGCGACCGAGCAGCGGCGGCAACTATCTCGGCATCACGCTGACGGTCACCGCCACCAGCCGCGAGCAACTCGACGGCCTGTACAGGGAACTGACCTCGCATCCGATGGTCAAGGTGGTGCTGTAGGCTTCGGCGGTCGGTGTGCGGGCAAAACCGCCCATGCCGCCCGTGCGGCTAGTGAGACCCAGACGCAGCCAGCCCCGCAGTCATGGAGATCAGGCTTCTCGGTCGTCGCGATCACGCCAGTGTCGAAGCGGCGATGCGGTCGTTCACCGCTGCGCGCGGGGTCGACACCGCCGACGAATTGTGGCTGGTCGAGCACGATCCGGTGTTCACGCTCGGCGTGGCCGGGCGCGAAGAACATGTGCTCGACGCGGGTGGCATCGCGGTCGTGCATACCGGCCGCGGCGGCCAAGTCACCTACCATGGGCCGGGGCAGGTCGTGGCTTATCCGCTGGTCGATCTGCGGCGGCTGCGCATCTACGTCAAGGAGTACGTCTACCGGCTCGAACAGGCCGCGCTCGACGTGCTGACGAGCTACGGGCTGACCGGTCACCGCGTCGCCGGCGCGCCGGGTGTCTTCGTGCGTCTCGACGATCCGGCGGGCCATCGACGCCTGCAGCCGGGCGTCGAGCGGTTCGCGGGGCTCGGCAAGATTGCCGCACTGGGCGTCAAGGTCAGCAACCATTGCACTTACCACGGCCTGGCGTTCAACGTCGCGATGGACCTGGAGCCCTTCGCGCGTATCAACCCATGCGGCCATGTCGGCCTCGTCACGGTCGACCTCGCTACACTGGGGACGCACGCCAGTTGGGACGAGGCGGCGCAGCGTCTCGGAGCGCGTCTGTCGGCCCTGCTGTCGCCCTGAGGGACTCGCATGACCGGCACCAGCGAAACCGCGGCCAACCCCGACTCCTACGAGCCGGCGGCCAAGCAGAAGGCGCAGGCCAAGACCGCCCGCCTTCCGATCAAGGTGGTGGCGGCGCCGACCTTGCCGAAGCCCCCCTGGATCCGTGTGAAGGCCAGCTTGCCAGGCTCTCGCTTCTACGAGATCAAGCAGATCCTGCGCGAGCACCGGCTTCATACGGTGTGCGAAGAGGCCTCGTGCCCGAACATCGGCGAGTGCTTCGGGCACGGCACCGCGACCTTCATGATCATGGGCGACAAGTGCACGCGCCGTTGCCCGTTCTGCGACGTGGGCCATGGCCGGCCCGATGCGCTCGACGCCGACGAGCCAGCCAACCTCGCTGACACGATCGCCGCGCTGAAGCTGAAGTACGTGGTCGTCACCAGCGTCGATCGCGACGACCTGCGCGATGGTGGTGCCGCCCACTTCGTGGCCTGCATCCGCGCGGTGCGCGCTCGCTCGCCCGGCACGCGCATCGAGATCCTGACGCCCGATTTCCGAGGTCGCATGGAGCGCGCGCTCGAGATCATCGCCCAGGCGCCGCCCGATGTGATGAACCACAACCTGGAGACCGTGCCGCGGCTGTACAAGCAGGCACGGCCGGGGTCTGACTACGCCACGTCGTTGCAGTTGCTGTGGCGGTTCAAGCAGATGTTCCCCGACGTTCCCACCAAGAGCGGGCTGATGGTGGGACTAGGCGAGACCGATGACGAGATCGTCGAGGTCATGCGCGACCTGCGCCGCCACGCGGTCGACATGCTGACGATCGGTCAGTATCTCGCCCCGTCAGCGCATCACCTGCCGGTGCTGCGCTACGTGCATCCCGACGGCTTCAAGGCGCTCGAGGCGCGAGCCCATGAGCTCGGCTTCAGCCACGCGGCCGTCGGCGCGCTGGTGCGTTCGAGCTACCATGCCGACCGGCAGGCTGCTCTCGCCGGCATGGCACCGGCGGCGTGACTGTCGGACAGCGGCACGGCGGCGTCACCGGAATGACGCGCACGCGACGGCCGGGGCGTTCTACAGGCCTCTCGCCAACTCGAACATCAACGCTGATGGCAGCGATTGGGCGATCGCGTCGCTGCCCACGCGCGCCATCGACATGCCGCCGAAGCTCGAGATCTCGAAGGCTTCGCCTTGGTCGACGATCTCGACCCACGCCAACTCGGGGCACTGCAGCCTGATGTCGTTGCGAAGCGCGTCGAATGCGCTGTCGTAGATCATCGACTCGTAGACGATGGCCCGCGGCAGGGCCTGCTGACAGAACTCGCGTGCCGCCTGGACCGAACTGACGCAGTGCACCACGATGCCCAGCGGTGGCAGTGCCTGTCGAATCTGATTGAGCACTTCGCGGCGCAGCGCGATCACCAGCACGTGGGCACCTGCCAGCGGTTGTGCGCCGGCACTGGCTGGATCGCTCCATTCGATCGCCGCCGCTCCTTCGAGGCGGCCATTGACGGTGTGCGGGAACTCCAATGTCAGGGCGGTATCGCCCGCCGTGTCGGCCCGGTCGAGCCGCACCGCCATGCTGTGAGCGAGTTGCGTCAACAGCCGCCAAGACAGGCAATCGAGCTTGGCCTCGCGATGTCCGCCTGCCGGCGCCGGCGCCTGGTCCGACGGCGTGTGCCCGAACCGGCACACGACCCGCGCATGCGCCGGCCACGCCTTGACATCGACCGCCAGGTCGATCGGCGTACAGGCATGGCGCAGCCCCCAATCGAGCAGGGTATCGAGTAGCGCGGACAGCAGAGTCGAGTCGGCCACCACCTCGGCCGGCTTCAGCGCGTGCTGGAGCGCCACGCTGCGTTCATTCACCTCATCCTGACGCAGCGCCAACACGTTGCGCAACGCGTGCGAGAGGCTCAGCGCCTCGGGCTGCTGCTGCACGCCGCCAAGCGCCAAGCGCGCGATCTGCTGGCCGAGCTTGCTGGCGTTGCGTGCCTGCGCGATGCGTGAGACCAAGGCATGCAGCCCCGCGCGGTCGATGCGCCCGGTGGCCTGCATCTGCAGCACGCTATCCAGCGCGGGGGTGAGCGCGCATGCCACCTCGGCGCCGACCTGGTTCGCCAACTGCCACGCCGAGTCTGCCAGCGCTGGCGCGCGCGACAATGAGTCACTGGACGCGGACTTCTCCGTTGTCGGGGTGGGGGTCAGCTCGGACAAGTCCATGGGCGAATCGTCGTCTCGATCGCGCAGACGGTCGATCCCGCGGGCGCGGGTTCGAGTGGTTACCACATGCTTCGGTCGTGACCTGCTTCATTCGAGCGCGGACTTCGTGGCGTTCGGATAATGCCGCGCATGCATTCCATGTGCAGCCTGCTCTTGAGTGCGGCGCTGCTGTGTGCTTGTTCGCCGGCGCTCGACTGGCGGCAGATGAGACCTGCCGGTCTCGGGGTGCAAGCGGTGTTCCCTTGCCGACCGGCCTCGCTGGCGCGCGAGGTGTCGGTGCTGCGGCGGCGCTCGCAGATGGTGGTGCATGCCTGCAGCGCCGGTGGCAGCACCTACGCAGTCTCGGGGGTGACGATCGGCGATGTCGGCGAGGTTGCCGCAGCGATGAAGTTCCTGCGTGACGCCGCTTCGCGCAATCTCGATGCCGGGAGCCCCCCGGCGCAACCATTCGAGGTGCCGGGGATGACGCCCAACGCGCAGGCGGGCCGCTTCATGGTGACGGGCCGCCGGCCGGACGGCTCGACGGTGACCGAGCATCTGCTGCTGTTCGCATACGGAGCGCGGGTCTATCAGGCCAGCGTCTTGGGCGACAGCCCCGACGAGGCGGCGGTGGCCGTCTTCTTCGGTGGCCTGCGGGTGACGCCATGACCCCGCCGACCGTGTGGTGGCGCGTGGGGGTGATCTTCGGTGCATTCGCATTCAACTACTTCCTGTCGGCGCTCCTGCGTGCCGTGGTCGCGACGCTGGCGCCCGAGTTCGCCCGCGAATTGGACCTCGGTGCCGGCGAGTTGGGCCTGCTCGCTGGGGTGTACTTTCTGGGCTTTGCGTGCATGCAGTTGCCGATCGGCTGGCTGCTGGATCGCTTCGGCGCCCGCGAGGTCTTGCTGTCGCTGCTGGCACTGGCGGCGCTGGGCTGTACCGGCTTCGCGCTGGCGCGCACGTTCGATCAACTGGTAGTTGCGCGGCTGCTGATCGGCATGGGGGTGGCCGCCAGCCTGATGGCGCCCCTGACGGCGTTCGTGCGCCTGTTCGACGCGCCGCTGCAACTGCGTCTGAACGCCTGGATGTTGATGTCGGGCTCGTTGGGCATGGTGGCATCGACCTTGCCGGTGCAGGCCTTGTTGCCCGTACTGGGCTGGCGCAGTCTGTTCGTCGCGTTGGCCGCTGCACTGGTCGCTGCTGGGGTGCTGATCGCCGCGACCGTGCCGCGCGACCACACGACACAGAGCGCTGCGCTGCGCACCGTCGGAGGCTATGAGTCCGTGGTGCGACATCCGGTGTTCGTGCAGACGGCGCCGTTGGCGTTCTTCACCTATGGTGGTCTGATCGCGGTGCAGTCGCTGTGGGCGGGACCATGGCTGACCCAAGTGGTGATGAGCGACGCGCTGGGTGCTGCGCGCGGCCTCTTCTTGATCAACCTGGCGATGCTCGCGTCATTCATGACGTGGGGGCTGGTGATGCCGCGCCTGGTGGCGCACGGCATCGGCCCCGACAGATTGATCGCTCGCGGGTGGCCGCTGGGTGCCGTGGTGATGCTGGCCATCGTCGTGGCCGGGCCGGTGGCCGACGCACTGTGGCTGGCCGCATGGTGCGTCTGCACCAGCGTCGTCACGCTGTGCCAGCCTCTGGTGGCATTGGCTTTCCCGAAGATCGAGGCAGGGCGAGCGCTGTCGGCGTTCAATCTGCTGGTCTTTCTGGGGGTGTTTACGTGCCAGTGGGGCATGGGACTGGTGATCGACACCTTGCGGTCGGCCGGTTGGTCACCCGTCGACAGCTATCGCGCTGCCATGGCCCTGCTGCTCCTGGGCATGGCGGGGGCCGGGGCGTGGTATTGGGCCCACCCTTGGATCACACGACGAAAACGGCCGGTTGCCGCGTGCGGATAATCGAGTCGGGGTTTCCGATGGCTGGCCTGCTGATCATCGCGCATGCACCACTGGCGTCTTCGCTGAAGACGGTGGTCGAACACGTGTTCCCCAACGACAGAGGCATCGAGGCGATCGATGTTGCCGGTGAGGCGTCACCCGACGAGGTGGAGCGGGCCGCGCGCATGGCGATGGTGCAAATGGGCGAACCCGAGCTGCTGGTGCTGACGGATGTCTTCGGCGCCACCCCATGCAACGCCGCCTCGCGATTGGCCGACGGCGCGGGGGTGCGTGTCGTGGTCGGAGTCAACGTTCCGATGCTGTGGCGTGCGGTGACCTATCGCCATGCAACGCTGAGCGCGCTGGTGGAACGTGCCATCGAGGGCGCCGAGCAAGGCATCATGCAAATTGCGCCGAGCCGGTCGCAGGCCCGGGCGCCCAGTTCCTCGGATCATGATCAAGACCGTCTTGACGATCAATAACAAGCTGGGATTGCACGCCCGCGCATCGGCCAAGCTCACCAAGCTGGCGAGCAGCTTCGCCAGCGATGTCCATCTGAGCCGTGCGGGGCGCCGCGTGAACGCCAAGAGCATCATGGGCGTGATGATGCTTGCCGCTGGCCAGGGCACCAAGATCGAGCTCGAGGTGGATGGCGGCGACGAAACGCAGGCCGCGAGCGCGATCGCTGCACTGGTGAACGACAAGTTCGGGGAAGGGCAATGACGGCAGCGCGGCAGGGAACGCCAACACGATGAGCATTCAGGTTTTCGGGTTGCCGATTTCGCGCGGCGTCGCCATCGGGCGCGCGGTGCTGGTGGCGTCGAGCCGGGTCGACGTAGCGCACTATTACATCGACGAATCGCGCGTGCCCACCGAGGTCGACCGCCTGCGGCAGGCGCGCGACAAGGTCGCCACCGAACTGTCGACGCTCAAGCGTGAGCTGCCTGCCGAGGCGCCCGCGGAGCTGCCAGCGCTGCTGGATGTTCATCTGATGCTGCTGCACGACGAAGCGTTGACCGGCGCAACCAAGAACTGGATCGAAATGCGTCACTACAACGCGGAGTGGGCACTATCGGCGCAGCTCGAGGTGATGGCGCGCCAGTTCGACGAGATGGACGACGACTACCTGCGCGAGCGCAAGGCCGATCTGGAGCAGGTGGTCGAACGCATGTTGCGTGCGCTGTCGAAAGCCGAGCCGCTGGTGTCGCCGAGCGCCGCAACGGCCGGCCATGGCGGCGAAGATCCCCTCGTGCTGGTGGCCAACGACATCGCTCCGGCCGACATGCTGCAGTTCAAGGGAAGCGTGTTCTCCGGCTTCGTCACCGACGTCGGCGGCAAGACTTCGCACACTGCGATCGTGGCGCGCAGCATGGACATACCTGCGGTCGTAGGCGCGCGCGAAGCCAGCCGACTGATCCGACAGGACGACTGGGTGGTCATCGACGGCGACGCGGGCGTCGTGGTGGTCGATCCGTCACCGATCGTGCTGGAGGAGTACCGCTTTCGCCAGCGCCAAAGCGAGCTCGAGCGTGCGCGCCTGCATCGGCTCCGTCATACGCCCTCGGTGACTCTGGATGGCGAGCCGGTCGAGCTGTTGGCCAACATCGAGCTGCCTCGCGATGCGCCGGTGGCGCTCGAGTCAGGCGCGGTCGGCATCGGCTTGTTTCGCAGCGAGTTCCTCTTCATGAACCGCAATGGCAACCTGCCGAGCGAGGACGAGCAGTTCACCGCCTATCGGGGTGTCGTCGAAACAATGCACGGCTTGCCGGTGACGATCCGCACGGTCGACATCGGCGTCGACAAGCCGCTCGACAGGCTGACAATTCACGAGCTGAGGCACGAGCACGTGCTGAATCCAGCGCTCGGGTTGCGGGCGATTCGCTGGAGCTTGTCTGAACCCGCGATGTTTCGGCAGCAATTGCGCGCAATCCTGCGCGCCAGCGCGTTCGGCAAAGTGCGTGTCTTGCTGCCGATGGTGGCCCAGTTGTCGGAGATCAGGCTGGCGCGCGAGGCCCTGGGCCGGGCCAAGCAGCAGCTGATGGACGCCGGCCTCGCGTTCAACGAGGTGGAGCTCGGCGCGATGATCGAGATCCCGGCCGCGGTGCTGATACTGCCCAGCATGCTGCGGCACCTCGACTTCGTCTCGATCGGAACCAACGACCTGATCCAGTACACGCTGGCGATCGACCGAGCGGACGAGGCGGTGGCGCCGCTCTACGATCCGTGGCATCCGGCGGTGCTGCAGTTGATCGCGCGCACGATCGAGCTCTC
This sequence comes from Ideonella sp., assembly GCA_015075545.1. Taxonomy (GTDB): domain Bacteria; phylum Pseudomonadota; class Gammaproteobacteria; order Burkholderiales; family Burkholderiaceae_C; genus JAEUPI01. The sequence continues at coordinate 320,004 of JABTUC010000002.1, forward strand.
GAGGCAGGCCGGCAAACACGTCAGCGTATGCGGCGAGATGGCGGGAGATCCGGCCTTCACCGAATTGCTGTTGGCCATGGGATTGCGCTCGTTCTCGATGCACCCGGCGCAGATCGCGTCGGTCAAGCAACGGGTTCTGCGTACGGAAGTGAAGAAGCTGGCCGCCGGCCTTGCACGGGCCCTGCAGAGCGACGATCCGATGCAGACGTGGGCAGCCGCGCGCGAGACGCGTGAACCTCCTCGCGACATGGGCCTCGAAGCGCCTTGAATCAGGGCGCCGGCGTGCAGCCGCCCACCGGCTGCGCAGGGACTGCGCGCAGCCCTGCGCGCCGGCCGGCCTCCGGATGGGCCCTCCAGTTTGACCATGTGCCGATTCCGTGCCATACTCCGCCTTCTTTGCCGACGGTCGGTCGGCGCCCGTCGACGAGGCGGGGCTCTTTAACAAGCAACAGCCGATAAGCGTGGGCGTTTGAAGGCGAGTGCCATCGGACACGCGGGCCGCAAGGCTCGAGGTCCGCAAACGCTCACGGATGAAGAAGTGAAGTTCACTTCAATTCCGAATCGAGCAAACTTGCAGAGATCGAACTGAAGAGTTTGATCCTGGCTCAGATTGAACGCTGGCGGCATGCCTTACACATGCAAGTCGAACGGCAGCACGGGGGCAACCCTGGTGGCGAGTGGCGAACGGGTGAGTAATGCATCGGAACGTGCCCAGTAGTGGGGGATAGCTCGGCGAAAGCCGGATTAATACCGCATACGACCTACGGGTGAAAGCGGGGGACCGCAAGGCCTCGCGCTGTTGGAGCGGCCGATGTCAGATTAGGTTGTTGGTGGGGTAAAGGCCTACCAAGCCGACGATCTGTAGCTGGTCTGAGAGGACGACCAGCCACACTGGGACTGAGACACGGCCCAGACTCCTACGGGAGGCAGCAGTGGGGAATTTTGGACAATGGGGGCAACCCTGATCCAGCCATGCCGCGTGCGGGAAGAAGGCCTTCGGGTTGTAAACCGCTTTTGTCAGGGAAGAAATCTTCCGAGCTAATACCTTGGGAGGATGACGGTACCTGAAGAATAAGCACCGGCTAACTACGTGCCAGCAGCCGCGGTAATACGTAGGGTGCAAGCGTTAATCGGAATTACTGGGCGTAAAGCGTGCGCAGGCGGTTGTGCAAGACAGGTGTGAAATCCCCGGGCTTAACCTGGGAACTGCACTTGTGACTGTACGGCTGGAGTACGGCAGAGGGGGATGGAATTCCGCGTGTAGCAGTGAAATGCGTAGATATGCGGAGGAACACCGATGGCGAAGGCAGTCCCCTGGGCCTGTACTGACGCTCATGCACGAAAGCGTGGGGAGCAAACAGGATTAGATACCCTGGTAGTCCACGCCCTAAACGATGTCAACTGGTTGTTGGGAAGGTTTCTTCTCAGTAACGTAGCTAACGCGTGAAGTTGACCGCCTGGGGAGTACGGCCGCAAGGTTGAAACTCAAAGGAATTGACGGGGACCCGCACAAGCGGTGGATGATGTGGTTTAATTCGATGCAACGCGAAAAACCTTACCTACCCTTGACATGCCAGGAATTCCATAGAGATGTGGAAGTGCTCGAAAGAGAACCTGGGCACAGGTGCTGCATGGCCGTCGTCAGCTCGTGTCGTGAGATGTTGGGTTAAGTCCCGCAACGAGCGCAACCCTTATCATTAGTTGCTACGCAAGGGCACTCTAATGAGACTGCCGGTGACAAACCGGAGGAAGGTGGGGATGACGTCAGGTCCTCATGGCCCTTATGGGTAGGGCTACACACGTCATACAATGGCCGGTACAGAGGGCTGCCAACCCGCGAGGGGGAGCCAATCCCAGAAAACCGGTCGTAGTCCGGATTGCAGTCTGCAACTCGACTGCATGAAGTCGGAATCGCTAGTAATCGCGGATCAGCTTGCCGCGGTGAATACGTTCCCGGGTCTTGTACACACCGCCCGTCACACCATGGGAGCGGGTTCTGCCAGAAGTAGTTAGCCTAACCGCAAGGAGGGCGATTACCACGGCAGGGTTCGTGACTGGGGTGAAGTCGTAACAAGGTAGCCGTATCGGAAGGTGCGGCTGGATCACCTCCTTTCTGGAAGATGCACTCAAGCTCTTTCGCCCACACTTATCGGTTGTCGTTGACGACAGGCTCCGAGCTGCGGCCGACCTAGATTCGCGGCCCAGGCGCACTCGAATCCACGCGGACCTGTGGTGGCCCACGCGCGAGGGTCTGTAGCTCAGTCGGTTAGAGCACCGTCTTGATAAGGCGGGGGTCGTTGGTTCGAATCCAACCAGACCCACCACGATCTTCCTGGGGGTGTAGCTCAGCTGGGAGAGCACCTGCTTTGCAAGCAGGGGGTCATCGGTTCGATCCCGTTCACCTCCACCAAGGGCGCCAGCGCACCGGCGAGGCATTGCAAATAATGCTTGGCCAGTGCGATCCAAGGCAATCGGCTGTCGTTCTTTAACAATTCATAGAGTCGAATCAGTTGTCGACGGACATTCAAAAGCGGGAGCGCGCAAACGCTCCAGCGACCGTCGACGACATTTGATTGCGTCACCAAACTTCCGCCCAGCGATGGGCTGGAAGAACGGCATAACGCGAAGATGCGATCGATCCCCTGATCGATCGAGAATTGAGTCCTTGACGATGCCTGTACAGCCAGGCGTCAAAGTTATAGGGTCAAGCGACTAAGTGCATGTGGTGGATGCCTTGGCGATTACAGGCGATGAAGGACGCGATAGCCTGCGATAAGCTTCGGGGAGCTGGCAAATGAGCTTCGATCCGGAGATTTCCGAATGGGGAAACCCACCCGCAAGGGTATCTTGCTCTGAATTCATAGGAGCAAGGAGCGAACCGGGCGAACTGAAACATCTCAGTAGCCTGAGGAACAGACATCAACCGAGATTCCGAAAGTAGCGGCGAGCGAAATCGGAGCAGCCTGCATCATCTAACTATTGTTCTATCGGAACGGTCTGGAAAGTCCGGCCAAAGCGGGTGATAGCCCCGTACGAGAAAGAATGATGGTGGAACTAAGGGTGCGACAAGTAGGGCGGGACACGTGAAATCCTGTCTGAAGATGGGGGGACCATCCTCCAAGGCTAAATACTCGTAATCGACCGATAGCGAACTAGTACCGTGAGGGAAAGGCGAAAAGAACCCCGGGAGGGGAGTGAAATAGATCCTGAAACCGCATGCATACAAAAAGTCGGAGCCCGCAAGGGTGACGGCGTACCTTTTGTATAATGGGTCAGCGACTTACATTCAGTGGCGAGCTTAACCGAATAGGGAAGGCGAAGGGAAACCGAGTCCGAACAGGGCGTCCAGTCGCTGGGTGTAGACCCGAAACCAGGTGATCTATCCATGGCCAGGATGAAGGTGCGGTAACACGCACTGGAGGTCCGAACCGACTAGTGTTGCAAAACTAGCGGATGAGCTGTGGATAGGGGTGAAAGGCTAAACAAACCCGGAGATAGCTGGTTCTCCTCGAAAGCTATTTAGGTAGCGCCTCGGACGAATCTTCCTCGGGGTAGAGCACTGTTATGGCTAGGGGGTCATGGCGACTTACCAAACCATTGCAAACTCCGAATACCGATGAGTACAGCTTGGGAGACAGTGCACCGGGTGCTAACGTCCGGACACGAGAGGGAAACAACCCAGACCGCCAGCTAAGGTCCCGAATATTGGCTAAGTGGGAAACGAAGTGGGAAGGCTAAAACAGTCAGGATGTTGGCTTAGAAGCAGCCATCATTTAAAGAAAGCGTAATAGCTCACTGATCGAGTCGTCCTGCGCGGAAGATGTAACGGGGCTAAGCCAGTAACCGAAGCTGCGGATGTGCCGCAAGGCACATGGTAGGAGAGCGTTCCGTACGCCTGCGAAGGTGGACCGCGAGGTCTGCTGGAGGTATCGGAAGTGCGAATGCTGACATGAGTAGCGTTAAAGGGGGTGAAAAGCCTCCTCGCCGAAAGCGCAAGGTTTCCTACGCAACGTTCATCGGCGTAGGGTGAGTCGGCCCCTAAGGCGAGGCAGAGATGCGTAGCTGATGGGAAACAGGTCAATATTCCTGTACCGACGTGCAGTGCGATGTGGGGACGAAGAAGGTTAGCTCAGCCGGGCGTTGGATGTCCCGGTTCAAGCCTGTAGTCATGCCTGGTAGGAAAATCCGCTAGGCTTAGATAAGAGGTGACAACGAGGCGGCTTGCCGCCGAAGTGAGTGATGCCATGCTTCCAAGAAAAGCCACTAAGCTCCAGCTGCACTCGACCGTACCGCAAACCGACACTGGTGCGCGTGATGAGTATTCTCAGGCGCTTGAGAGAACTCTGGAGAAGGAACTCGGCAAATTGACACCGTAACTTCGGAAGAAGGTGTGCCCTTAGTAGGTGAACCCGCACAGGGGGAGCCAAATGGGGCCGCAGAGAATCGGTGGCTGCGACTGTTTAATAAAAACACAGCACTCTGCAAAGACGAAAGTCGACGTATAGGGTGTGACGCCTGCCCGGTGCTGGAAGATTAAATGATGGGGTGCAAGCTCTTGATTGAAGTCCCAGTAAACGGCGGCCGTAACTATAACGGTCCTAAGGTAGCGAAATTCCTTGTCGGGTAAGTTCCGACCTGCACGAATGGCGTAACGATGGCCACACTGTCTCCTCCAGAGACTCAGCGAAGTTGAAATGTTTGTGATGATGCAATCTCCCCGCGGAAAGACGGAAAGACCCCATGAACCTTTACTGCAGCTTTACATTGGACTTTGAATAGATCTGTGTAGGATAGGTGGGAGGCTTTGAAGCCGGGACGCTAGTTCTGGTGGAGCCAACGTTGAAATACCACCCTGGTGTGTTTGAGGTTCTAACCTCGGCCCATTATCTGGGTTGGGGACAGTGTATGGTAGGCAGTTTGACTGGGGCGGTCTCCTCCCAAAGCGTAACGGAGGAGTTCGAAGGTACGCTAGGCACGGTCGGAAATCGTGCTGATAGTGCATAGGCATAAGCGTGCTTGACTGCGAGACTGACAAGTCGAGCAGGTACGAAAGTAGGACTAAGTGATCCGGTGGTTCTGTATGGAAGGGCCATCGCTCAACGGATAAAAGGTACTCTGGGGATAACAGGCTGATACCGCCCAAGAGTTCATATCGACGGCGGTGTTTGGCACCTCGATGTCGGCTCATCTCATCCTGGGGCTGTAGCCGGTCCCAAGGGTATGGCTGTTCGCCATTTAAAGAGGTACGTGAGCTGGGTTTAAAACGTCGTGAGACAGTTTGGTCCCTATCTTCCGTGGGCGCTGCAAGATTGAGAGAGCCTGCTCCTAGTACGAGAGGACCGGAGTGGACGCACCTCTGGTGTATCGGTTGTCACGCCAGTGGCACTGCCGAGTAGCTAAGTGCGGAAGAGATAACCGCTGAAAGCATCTAAGCGGGAAACTCGTCTCGAGATGAGTCTTGCCGGGGCCTCGAGCCCCCTGAAGAGTCGTCCAAGACCAGGACGTTGATAGGCCGGATGTGGAAGCTGGGCAACCAGTTGAGCTAACCGGTACTAATTGCTCGTGCGGCTTGACCCTATAATTTTGACGAAATCGTCAAATAGTTATGCCAATGACGCAATCAAATGATTCGACTTCTGTGAATCGACTGCCTCGCAGTAAGCGAGGCAGTGACAAGTCAAGCCTGATGACCATAGCGAGGTGGTCCCACTCCTTCCCATCCCGAACAGGACAGTGAAACGCCTCTGCGCCGATGATAGTGCGGGTTCCCGTGTGAAAGTAGGACATTGTCAGGCTAATATATGAGCCCGGCTAGAGATGATCTGGCCGGGCTTATTCATTTTCGAATAGCGCTTCGATCACCCGGGTTTCGTTCGCTTCGATCACACGAAGAAAGTCCTGCGCGCCGCGCATTGCAGCGAAGGCCGCCATGCCGGTTTCGAGGAATGCCTGCAATCGACCGAGTCCCGACGCTTTGGCTGGACGACGCATCAAGCGTAACGTCGCAACGAGCGGTTTGCTGCGGGTGTGGCGGTCGAGTTCTCGTCCCACAGCCAGTAAAAGCGCCAGTTGGCGCCCTCGATCGACACGACGATCTACCACCAGCCACGCTGCGCGGTAGGTTTCGTTGTCGACCGCAGCCGATGGCAATGCGTCGGCCATTTGCTGATCCAGCTCTTCGGTGAGCGCATGCAGATCGATCAAATCAGCGATGGTCGCCATGACGCTGTCCGGCAACAATCGGGCCATCCAGGGAATGACCCGCTCGAACTCGGCATCCCGCTGGGCAAAATCTTCAGCGGCGTAGAGTTCCTCGAGAAAAAACCGTGCGGCACGGGCATAGCGGGAGTCGCTCAGCAGGAATCCGTAGTCATGCCTGAAGCGAGCGTGCTGGAATTGCTTGATTGCGTCGACGCGCCTTCGAAGCTCGGGATCGGCATCGCGTGCACTGCGCAAGGCCTGTACACGGCGTAGCTGAGCGACGATGGCCGGAGTCCACTGCGACACGATGCCAGCGTACCAGTGCTGGCAGATTCAGACGATCGCGTGATGTTGGCGCGCCTGCAGCGACGCTGGGTCTTCGCTTTGCTGGCCTTGGCCCTCGCGTCCGGGTGGTGGGCGCAGCAGCGGGGATCGCCCCTTTGGCTCGCGCTGGCGGCAGCGCTGGTGATCCTCAATCTGCATGCGCTGGCAATGGCCTGCGAATTTGCCTGGCTCCACGGCGTCGATTCGGGCCTCGCCGTTCCCAGGCCGACGGTCTGGGTGCTGTGCAAGGCCTGGTGCGGAGAAGTCGTCACTGGTGTGCGCGTCTTCGGCTGGCGCCAGCCCTTCCGCTCGAGGGCCGTCGCAGACCATCTGGAACGCGCCGATGACCGTCGCGGCGTACTGCTGCTGCACGGCTTCGTGTGCAACCGCGGGCTCTGGAATCCTTGGATGCGACGCCTGCGGCAGGACGGCGCGCCCTTCCTCGCCATCAACCTCGAACCCGTGTTCGGATCGATCGATCGATACGTCGCAGCGATCGATGCGGCCGTCCGCCGCCTCGAAGTGGCTACCGCCCTGCCGCCGGTGGTCGTTGCCCACAGCATGGGTGGCCTGGCCGTGCGCGCATGGCTGCGACAACCGGGCACGAACCGTCGGGTGCACTCGGTAGTCACCATCGGCACTCCACACGCGGGCACCTGGCTCGCCCGCTTTGCCCTCACAGAGAATGGCCGCCAGATGCGCGAGGGTAATACCTGGTTGCGCGAACTGCGACGCGCCGAGTCGGCGTCGACCCGGGCCTTGTTCACCTGCTACTTCGGAACCTGCGACAACATCGTCTTCCCGGCGCGCAACGCGACGCTCGACGGTGCAACCAATCTGCACGTGTCTGGTGTTGCTCACGTGCACTTGGCGTTCCATGGACCCATCTACGACGACGTGCTGAGCCGCACACGTGCGTGAGTGCGGCGCGCGGCGGCGGTTCGAGAGTCAGCTGTCGAGGTCGCGCAGCAACTTCAGCGTGGCTTCCTGCCGCAAGTTCAACAGCAGCGAGATGTCGCGCACATCGTCCGGAATGGCCGCGTTGTCCCACCCTTGTCTGGTATGCCGCGCCAGGCGGATTGCCAGTGCTACGCTGCGCACCTGCGTGTCGCCGTCATGACGTTCGTCGCTGATGCGTACGAGCAGTTCGGGCAGCCGCCAGGTTCGCATCAGTGCCTGCTGGACGTCGATCAGTTCGACGCCGAGAACCTGCCGTTGCGCCACCACCGAGCGCAGTGTCGGATCGGCCCGCTGGCGTTGCTCGATCTCCAGCGCCAGCAGCGGCGCGTGGCACCATAGCAGCATCTCGGCGAAATCGTGCAGCAGCGCCGCCTCGTGGATCACCTCGGCGTCCGGATCCATCCGGTGAACGGCAAAGCCAAGTGCAAAGCGTGCCGCTCGCTGCGCACGCGCCAACAAGCGCAGCAGTCCTTCCAGCGCGCGCGGCTGGCCGACGAGTCGGTCCTGCACGGTCGGCTGTCTAGCGAAGGCGCGAAAGAATGGTCCGATGCCTGCCATCACCAGCGCGGCGGTCGCTGTTTCGGTGTCGGTGACGCGACGCGACGAGCGATGCTTCGAAACGTGCGCCAGCAGCTTCAGGCACATCAGCGGATCGGCGCTGATCACCGGTGCGAGCAGCCGCGCGTCGACCTGCTCTTCGCGGCTGCGCAACTCCTCGATCTGCTCGGAGGTCTCGTGCAGCACCGGAATCTCCGCATGGCGCCACGACGCCACCCAGCCAGCGACATCCCGTGGCGTTCGGGTCGGGGTGGGGGTCAAACTCATGCTGCAAGAGGACTTGGCGTCCGATCGCCTTATCGGCCTCGCGTGGCGCGACTTGAGCCGTGCCGAGCGGAGCCTGTCTTCTTCTTTGGCCACGATGCGCTCGATGTCATCGCCCGTCACGACCTTGTAGCCGGATTGCTCTGGGCGCCGCTGGCCCGCGATGCGTGGTGGCCACCGCTTATCGAATAGCAAGCAACGCGCGATTGGCCGAAGCTCGCAGCGAGGCAGAACCTGCCAGCGGCGCAACGCTGCGCCGCCAGAAGCTCACGATGCGCGCCAAGCCCGTACGGCAGCCGATCCACGCCTGCCGTGCGTCGCGCTCACTCCTCTTCCTTGATCTTGAACTGACCCATCAATTGCTGCTGTATCGGGGCAGGCACCGGCTCATAGTGCGACAGCGCGATCGTGTAGCGGCCCTGACCCGCGGTCATTGCGTTGAGGCGAGACTGGTAGCCGGACAACTCCGACAGCGGTGCGCTCGCCTGGATGATCATCGCACCCATCGAGCCGTTGGCGCTGCCGCTGACCTGTCCGCGCTTGGACGACAAGTCGCCGGTGATGTCCCCCATGGCATCGCCCGGGGTCGTGATCTCGACATTGACGATCGGCTCGAGCACGATCGGGCGCGCCTCGCGCATGGCAGCCAGAAAGGCCTTGCGCCCGGCGGTGACGAAGGCGATCTCCTTGCTGTCGACCGAGTGGTGCTTGCCATCGTAGACCGTGACCTTGACATCGACCACCGGATAGCCGGCGATGGCTCCGCCGGCGAGCACTTCGCGCACGCCCTTTTCCACCGCCGGGATGAACTGGCCTGGAATCGTGCCGCCTTTGACTGCATCGACGAACTCGAAGCCGCCGCCGCGCGGCAGCGGTTCGACCCGCAGGTACACCTCGCCGAACTGGCCCGCACCGCCGGTTTGCTTCTTGTGCCGGTGGTGTCCCTCGGCGCTGGCCGTGATGGTTTCGCGGTAGGCGATGCGCGGGGGCCGGGTCTGCACCTCGAACCTGTAGACCTCGCGCAGGCGCTCGAGCAGCATGCGCAAATGCAATTCGCCGAGTCCGTAGATGACGGTCTCGTTGGTATTGACGACGTGTTCGACCTTCAGGCACGGATCCTCGGCCACCAGCTTGTTGAGGATCTCCCACATCCGCTGCTCGTCGCCGTGTCGCTTGGGTTCGATCGCCAGCCCGTGCACCGGCACCGGAAAGTCCAGTGGCTTCAGGTGGATGTGGTCGTCTTCGGCCGCGTCGTGCAGCACGGCGTCGAAGTGCAGTTCGTCGACCTTCGCCACCGCGCAGATGTCGCCCGGCAGGCCGCGCGACACCTCGACGTGCTCCTTGCCCTGCAGCACGAAGAGGTGCCCCACCTTGAATGGTTTGCGCGCGTCGCCGACGTACAGCAGGCTGTCCTTGGTCACCGTTCCTTGCCAGATGCGAAACACGCCCATCTTGCCGACGAACGGATCGACGGTGACCTTGAACACGTGCGCCAGCACGTGCGCCTTCTCGTCCGGACGGGCCTGTATCGGCACCGCGGCATCGCCCTCGCCGTTGAGGAAATCGGGTGGATTCGACTCGGTCGGGTTGGGCAGCAGCTTGACGATCACGTCGAGCAGTTCGGCCACGCCGGCGCCGGTGCGCGACGATGCGAAGCACACCGGGATCAAATGGCCCTCGCGCAGCGCCTGCTCGAGCGGGGCATGCAGCTCCGACGCATCGACGTCGCCGTCGTTCAGGTAGCGGTCGACGAACGCCGCATCGACCTCGACCACCTGCTCGACCAATGCGCGGTGGGCCGCGTCGACGTCACCGAAATCGCTGTGACCCTCGCGGTTGTAGAAGCAGTCGACCACGCGCGTGCCGCCGGCATCGGGCAGATTCAACGGCAGGCACTCCTTGCCGAAAGTCGCCTGGATTTGTTCGAGCAGGCCGGGCAGATCGATCTCCGGCGCATCGATCTTGTTGACCACGATCACGCGATCGAGGCGTCGTGACGCCGCATAGTCCATCATGCGCTGCGCCATCGGCTCGATGCCGTTGGCGGCGTTGATCACGATCACCGCGGTCTCCACCGCCTCCAGCGCCGGCAGCGATTGGCCGGCGAAATCGGGCGTCCCGGGCGTGTCGATCAGATGCACGCGGGTGCCGGCATGGTCGAGATGGAGGATCGAGGTGCTGAGCGAGTGCTGCGCGCGGCGCTCCAGCGGATCGTGGTCGCTCACCGTGGTGCCGCGCTCGAGGCTGCCGACGGCACCGATCATGCCGCAGCGGTGCAGCAGGCATTCGGCCAGACTGGTTTTCCCAGCCGCCGCCGGACCGACCAACGCCAAGGTACGGATGGCAGCGATGCTGGGTGAAGCTGGGCTCGGCATGGGCATACTCCTCGAACCCAGGCTGGCCCGGGCGATGACGCGGTTGATCGGGGGGATCCCAGCGTATGCCTCGCGCGCCGGGCGCGCAAGCGGGAACACGCCGGGGCCGTGCGCCTCGGGGCGCCGGCCCTGCAGCTATTGGAACGCCACTTCGGCGAAGCTGCGCAGCTTGCGGCTGTGCAATTGATCCAACCGCAGGCGGCGCAGCAGCTCCACCGCCCGCATGCCGATGCGCAGGTGCTGGTCGACGCGGTCGCGGTAGAACTGGTTGGCCATGCCCGGCAGCTTGATCTCGCCGTGCAGCGGCTTGTCGCTGACGCACAGCAAGGTGCCATACGGCACGCGGAAGCGGAACCCGTTGGCGGCAATGGCCGCGCTCTCCATGTCGAGCGCGATCGCGCGGCTCTGGCTGAAGCGGCGCTCCGGCCCGGGCAGCGGCAGCAGTTCCCAGTTGCGGTTGTCGGTGGACGCCACCGTGCCGGTGCGCAGCACGCGCTTCAACTCGTAGCCCTTGAGCTGCGTCACGTCCGCTACCGCCTGCTCGAGCGCCTGCTGGATTTCGGCCAGTGCCGGAATCGGCACCCACAGAGGCAGCTCCTCGTCGAGCACGTGGTCCTCGCGCATGTAGCCGTGTGCCAGCACGTAGTCGCCGAGTTGCTGCGTGGTGCGCAGCCCCGCGCAATGGCCGAGCATCAGCCAGGCATGCGGCCGCAGCACCGCCACGTGCTCGCTGATGTTCTTGGCATTGGCCGGCCCGATGCCGATGTTGATCATCGTGATGCCTGTCCGATCCGGGCGCACCAGGTGGTATGCCGGCATCTGGGGCAGGCGTGCCGGCGCGCTGCCCGCGTCGGGGCCAGTCGCCCTGGCCATGCCAACTCGCCGGGTGATCACGTCGCCGGGCTCGACGAAGGCGACATAGTCGCTCTTCTTGTTGGCCATCTGCTCGCGGCCCAGACGGATGAACTCGTCGATGTAGAACTGATAGTTCGTGAACAGCACGAAGTTCTGGAAGTACTCGGGTGCCGTTGCGGTGTAGTGGCGCAGCCGATGCAGCGAGTAGTCGACGCGCGGCGCGGTGAACAGCGACAACGGCCGCGGTTGGCCGTTGCCGGGCTCGTGGGTGCCGTTGGCGATGCCGTCGTCCATCGCCGCCAGATCGGGCAGATCGAACAAGTCGCGCAGCAGCAGGCGCCGCTCGGCGCTCAGCGAGCCCTCGAGGTAGTCACCCTCGGCGAGCGAGAAGTGCACCGGGATCGGCTGATTCGACGGCCCCACTTCGAGCGCCACGCGGTGATTGCGCAGCAGCAGTTCGAACTGCTCGCGGTAGTAGTCGCCGAACAGGTCGGGCCGCGTCAGCGTGGTCTCGTAGATGCCCGGCCCCTCGACGAAGCCGAAACTCAGGCGCGAATCGGCTCGCGCCACCGTCTCGGTGTGCACGCGAACGTACGGGTAGCACTCGCGCACGTGCGAGTGGAACTGGCGCCCCGAGATGAAGCCCTGCAGCGCCTTGCGCAGGCGTTGCGTCGCGGCGTCGTACAGCACCGTGGCGTGGCGCAGCGCGGATGCCGCGTCGGTGAAGGTCTGGGCGGTTGTGCGGCGGCCCGCGGCGCCACTGGTTCTGGGGGCTCGGCTCATGGTCGAAGTATGCGTCGTCTAGTTCACACACCCGGCGGCACGGCGCGCCGCAGAATGCCAGCCTGCGACAGCGGCGTCGATGCGTGGCGAACGCGCGACGCGCCGGCGGTCATGGCGCGAGGAGGGCCAGAGGCGGTGCAGCAGCGGTTCGGCGAGGCGGTTCCGGTCAAGACGGCGGTCGGCGCGGCCGAACTGGCGCATCGGTCGCGCGGATTGAGCCAGCGGCACCGCACGGTGCTGCTGCTGGTCGATGGCCAGCGCCCGGTGTCGCGCGTGCTGGCGACGGCGCAGGCCGCCGGTGTGCAGCCGGCGGTGTTCGACGAGCTGGTCAGCCTGGGCATGATCGAGGTGCCGGTCGTCGCCCACATCGAGCTGCCGCTCGAGGCCGAGCTGGCGGGCGGCGACTCCTCGCTGCTGCCGCCGGCGCGCTCGCTGCTGCCCGAATCCGGCTGGTCGACGTTGTCGGGCGCGCCGGTCGACGCCGCGGCGGTTGACCGCCCGCTGCAGGAGGCGCGCGAGTTGTTGATGCGCGCGTTGCGCGCGCAGGCGCCCGTGTCGGGTTCGCTGACGCTGATGAAGCTGCGGCGTGCGACCAGCCGCGACGAGGTCGAGGCCCTGCTCGACGAAGTGGAACAGCGGCTGCGCCGGCCGCACCGGATGATCGTCGCCGCGCAGACCATGCGTCACGTGCGTCACCTGTTGGGCCTGCCCGGACCCGGTCAGCGCTGAAAGCCTCACGAAGCGCCGGCATCGCTGCTACGCTCGCGCGATGGGCTTTCTGGCGCTCGACATCGGGAACACCCGCCTCAAGTGGGCCCTTTATGCGCGGGCGCAACCGGCCAGCGAGCCGGTGGCGCAAGGTGCGGCGTTTCTCGAGACCATCGACGACCTGGCCGACGGCGAGTGGAAGCGCCTGGCCCCGCCGACGCAGATGCTCGGGTGCATCGTCGCCGGCGAGGCGGTGCGCGTGCGGGTCGAGCAGCAGCTCGAACTGTGGGATCTGGCACCGCGCTGGGTGGTGCCCAGCGCGCGGCAGGCCGGCGTCAGCAATGGCTACGACCACCCGTCGCGGCTGGGGGCCGATCGCTGGGTGGCGATGATCGGTGCACGCTGGCACGTGCTGGCGCGCGGGCCGGCGCGGCCGGTGCTGGTGGTGATGGTCGGCACCGCGGTCACGGTGGATGCGCTCGACACCGAGGGGCGCTTCCTCGGCGGGCTGATCCTGCCCGGTTTCGGTCTGATGCTCAAGGCGCTCGAGATGGGCACGGCGGGGCTCAAGGTGCCCACCGGCGAGGTGGTGGAGTTCCCCACCAACACCAGCGACGCGCTGATGAGCGGCGGGGCCTATGCCATCGCCGGTGCCGTGCGCCGCCAGTATCGGCGCCTGCAGGCACGCTGCGGGACAGAACCCCTGCTGTTCATGGGTGGCGGTGCGGCAGCCAAGCTGGCGCCGATCACCGACTTGCTGCTGGAGACGGTCGACACGCTGATCTTCGACGGCCTGCTGGCGATCGCCGCGGCCAGGGCGTAGCGAGCGCTGCGCTCACAAGATGTAGCGCGACAGATCCTCGTTGCGCGCCAGTTCGGCCAGCCGCGCCTCGACTGCGGCCTCGTCGATATGCACCGTCTGGCCGCTGCGATTCGGTGCATCGAAGCTCACCTCGTCGAGCAGGCGCTCCATCACCGTGGCCAGTCGGCGCGCGCCGATGTTCTCGGTGCGCTCGTTGACGTCGTAGGCGATTTGCGCCAGCCGGCGGATCGCCGAGGCATCGAACTGCAGCGTCACGCCTTCGGTGCCGAGCAGGGCCTGGTACTGCTTGAGCAGGCTGGCGTGCGTGCTGCTCAGGATGGCCTCGAAGTCGTCCACCGACAGTGGGGCCAGCTCGACGCGGATCGGGAAGCGCCCCTGCAGTTCGGGGATCAGGTCGCTCGGCTTGGAGAGGTGGAACGCTCCCGAGGCGATGAACAGGATGTGGTCGGTCTTGACCATGCCGTACTTGGTGCTGACCGTGGTGCCTTCGACCAGCGGCAGCAGGTCGCGCTGCACCCCCTGGCGCGACACCTCGGCGCCGGCGACCTCGGAGCGTGATGCGATCTTGTCGATCTCGTCGATGAACACGATGCCGTTGTTTTCGGCATTGGCCAGCGCGCGAACCTTGATCTCGTCGTCGTTCACCAGCTTGGCGGCCTCCTCGTCGGCCAGCAGCTTCATCGCCTCGCCGATCTTCAGCCTGCGCGCCTTCTTGCGTGCGCCGCCGATCTGGCTGAAGAGGCTCTTCATCTGCTCGGCCATCTCCTCCATGCCCGGCGGCGTCATGATCTCGAAGCTGCTGCGCGGCTCGGCGACCTCGACCTCGATCTCCTTGTCGTCGAGCGTGCCCTCGCGCAGGCGTTTGCGCATCACCTGGCGCGCGGTGTTGTCGCCGCCGGCGGGCGCGCCATCGAGCCCGAAGCCGGCGCGCGGCGGCGGCACCAGGGCGTCGAGCACGCGCTCCTCGGCGGCGTCTTCGGCGCGTGCGCGCTGGCGCTGCATCGCGGCCTCGCGCTCGCGCTTGACCGCCATGTCGGCGAGGTCGCGCACGATGGCGTCGACATCCTTGCCGACATAGCCGACCTCGGTGAACTTGGTGGCCTCGACCTTGATGAACGGCGCATCGGCCAGGCGTGCGAGGCGGCGCGCGATCTCGGTCTTGCCGACGCCGGTGGGGCCGATCATCAGGATGTTCTTCGGCGTGATCTCGCCGCGCAGCTTCTCCTCCACCTGCTGGCGCCGCCAGCGGTTGCGCAGCGCGATCGCCACCGCGCGCTTGGCGGCCTGCTGGCCGACGATGTGGCGGTCGAGCTCGGAGACGATCTCCTGCGGGGTCATGCCGGCGGACATACGCGGTTCGAACTGCACGGCGGGCAGCTCACTCCAGGGTTTCGATCGTGTGGTGCTGGTTGGTGTAGATGCACAGCTCGCCAGCGATCTCCAGCGCGCGCTTGACGATCTCGGGCGCCGCCATCTCGGTGTGCGCGAGCAGCGCACGCGCGGCTGCTTGTGCGTAAGGCCCGCCCGAGCCGATGGCGACGATGCCGTGCTCGGGCTCGAGCACGTCGCCGTTGCCGCTGATGATCAGCGACGTCTCGCGGTCGGCCACGGCGAGCATGGCCTCCAATCGGCGCAGCACGCGGTCGGTGCGCCAGTCGCGCGTCAGCTCGATCGCCGCGCGTTGCAGATGGCCCTGGTGCTTGTCGAGCTTGGTCTCGAAGCGTTCGAACAGCGTGAAGGCGTCGGCCGTCGCGCCGGCGAAGCCGGCGAGCACGCGGTCGTGGTGCAGCTTGCGCACCTTGCGCGCGCCGGCCTTGACGACGATCTGCCCGAGCGTCACCTGGCCATCGCCGCCCAGTGCCACCAGCGGCCCGGCGCCGGAACGGCGGCGCACGCTGACGATCGTGGTGCCGTGCCAGACGATCGGTTCGTTCATAAGGCGGCCAGGGGTGCGAGAAGGCGGCCGGCGCAGCGGCCGCCGGCAAGTCAGACCTTACGCACCTGCACCTTGGCGTGCTCGTTGATGCCCATCGCACCGAAGAACAGCGCCACCAGCCGATTGGCATCGATGAAATTGACGGCGCGATTCTCGCTGCGCTTGGCGAGCACCCAGTTCAGCAGGTCGCCGGCGGCGACGAAGTCGACGCGAATCAGCCGTGCGCACGACACCGAGACGATCGGCGCTGCCGTCAGCTCGCGATCGAGCTTGGCCAGCGTGGCGCCGATGTCGCCCACCAACTGGCCCGACAGGTCGACCGTGGCCACCTGCACACCGGCGTTCAGTTCGTCGGACATGCTCGACTCGACGAAGCTGCTCGACACCTCGCTGACGATCGACATCGGTGGCGAGCGCGTCGACAGGGTCGAGCCGCTCAGCCGCACGCTGCACTTGGCGCGTTCCCACGACGGCGGCGAGACCTCGTAGGTGACGCAATAGTCGATTGCCGTTTCGTCGAACTGATCGGGCCGGTTGGCCACCCGCAGCGCGTCGAGCCGCAGCAGCCAGAAGGCCGGGTCGGCATCGCGCACGCCGGTGGGCGACGCATCCTGCAGCACGGTGAGGAAATGCTCGCCCGACAGCCAGCGCATCTCGATGGCCTGCGTCGCCCAATGGCGCAGCAGCTCCGACAGCTGGGCCGCGGCGTCGGCTTCGACGCGTTTGAGCTGCGACCAGTCGAACACCCAGGGCAGCGGCAACTGCAGCGTCACCGAGCGCAGCCGTGCGATCGCGTCGACGTCGAGCGTGTCGGGGCAGACCCAGCCGACCTCGCCGGCCGTGCGTGCGCCCGCGGGCTTCTCCTCGGCCGCCGCTTCGGCCACCAGCTTGGGCAGCGAGAACCACTGCGGCGGCGAGAGGCCGAACTGATGCACGTAATCGACCGCCAGCGACTCGAACTTGGCGTGCTGTCCGGTTGCGCGGTGCAGATCGAACAGCACCAGCCAGGTCTCGGCGTGGTCGGCACGGGCACCACCGGTGCCCACCAGGTTGGACAGCGACTGCTCGCACTGCGTGAAGTCGGCGTTGGCGAACGCGATCACCGCCTCGTCGAGGTCGGGGTCGTGAACGACCTCGCTGACTTCGACCTCGGGCCCGCTCGCGGCGGCTGCACGCGGGGGCGCCAGCGCCGCGGAGTTGGCCGGTGCCAGCGGCGACATGCCGCCGCCCATGACCACCGGCGAGGGCGACGACACCGGCGGTAGCTGGGCGTCGGTGAGCACTGGCAGCGCCGGCAGTGCGTCGTCGGGTGCCGCGCGCGCGGCAACCTCCACCGCGCCCTCGAGCGGCGCCGCCGCGGTGCGCAGCGTGGCAGGCAACGACGCCGGTTGCGTCGGTGCGTTGTAGAACTCGGGCGTGCGCTTCTGGCTGCCGGCGTAGCCGCCATCGCCCACCATCTGCTGCTCGATCTCGTCGATCTTGGCCTTGACGCCGGTGTCCACGCGCACCGGCGGGCTGTCGGTGATGCGCACTTCGGAGTCGTCGATGCGCGACGAGTGGCCCAGTGCGGCGAGCTGCTCGGGCGAGAGGCCTTCGCGGCGCATCTTGCGCAGCATGTCGAACTCGCGCTTGCGCACGAAATCGTTGCGACGCTTGCGCTCGATCATCGCCTTCAGCTCGGACTTCTCGAGGTCGAGCTCGCCGCCGTCGTCCTGGCGCGAATTGAGATCGGCCCAATCGGTGGCCGGGTTGGCCACGAAGCGCACAACCTTGCGGAAGAAACTCTCGTCCTTGGGCGGTTGCTGTTCGGCCATGGCGGGCTCGGGACGCTGTCTGCGAAAGCTCAGTCGCCGAACATCTTCTGCTTCAGCTCACGGCGCTGCTGCGCTTCGAGCGACAGCGTCGCGGTGGGGCGTGCCAACAGCCGGCCCAGGCCAATGGGCTCGCCGGTTTCGTCGCAGTAGCCGTAGTCGCCCGCGTCGATGCGCGCCAGAGACTGCGAGATCTTCTTCAGCAACTTGCGCTCGCGGTCGCGGGTGCGCAACTCGAGTGCATGCTCTTCCTCGAGGGTGGCGCGGTCGGCAGGGTCGGGCACGATCGATGTGTCTTCGCGCAGGTGCTCGGTCGTCTCGCCGGCGTTGGACAGCAGATCATCCTTCAGCGCCTGCAGGCGCGAGCGGAAGAAATCGAGCTGTTTTTCGTTCATGTATTCGCCATCGGGCATGGCGAGCAGCTCGTCCTCGCTCAACTCCCGCCCGGCCTTGCTCTTCCAGGCGTTGGCCAACCGCGGATCGGCCCGGTAGGTCGGCCGCACCGGCTCGACGGGCTCGGGCAGCACGCGCTGCGGCGGCCGCGGCGGTGCGAAACGCTCGGCAAAACGGGAGCTGGCGCTCGACGCGGGGTTGGCCTGCGGCTTGTCGGTGGTCTTGGGCAAGGGGTTGACGGTCGGTGGCGGCGGGGTTGCGGGGCGCCCGGCTACTGCGATGGCAGGTCTGGCGGACACCGACTTCGGCGCCGGAGCGACGGCTGATGTCGTGCGACCCGCCGGGTGATTCTTGCCTGCCGGTCGATGGGGTGCCTTGACGGGCATGCTCTTGGCCGCCGGCCTGACCAAGGCTTTGCCACTCGCCTTGGCCTTTCCCGCGGCCTTGGCCGGGGGCTTCGCCGAGAGCTTGCTGCTCTTGGCCGCGGGCTTGGCTGCCGGCTTGGCCTTGGCCGCAGGCCTGGCCGGCACCGGCTTGGCCGCCGGTTTGGCCTTGCTCGGCGCACGTTGGCTGACCGCCGCCTTGCGCGCGGGCGCCTTCTTGGCCGGGCTCTTGCTCACGATCGACATCACTCCTGGCGGGGGACGGTTATACCCGCTTCTGATGCGCGGCTGTGGGGTTCCAGCGTCGATTCGGGCGCGCGGATTGTAGCCACCTGGCGGTGGCGTGAAATCCGGGCTAGACCACGCAGGCCTGCAGGCCTTGCAGCAGGATGTCGCGCGGCAAGTCGATGCCGATGAACACCATCTTGCTGCCCTTCTTCTCGCCGGGCGCCCACTTGGGGCCGAGGTCGCTGCCCATCAGTTGGTGCACCCCCTGGAACACGACTTTGCGGTCGCTGCCCTTCATGTACAGCACACCCTTGTAGCGCAGCATCTTCGGCCCGTAGACCTGCACGATCGAGCCGAGAAAATCTTCCAGCTTCGCTGCCGCGAACGGCTTGTCGCTGCGGAACACGAACGACTTCACGTCGTCGTCGTGGTGATGGTGGTGCGGGTGGTCGCAGTGCTCGTCGTGATCGTGATCGTGGCCGTGGTGGTCGTGGTCGTGGTCGTGCGAGTGGTCGTCGTCGCGCAGGAACTCCGGATCGATCTCCAGCTTGGCGTTGAGGTTGAAGCCGCGCAGGTCGAACACGTTGGTGATCGGCACCTCGCCGAAGTGCACTTTCGACTGCGGCGCTCGCGGGTTCATGTGCTTCAGCCGGTGCACCAGCGCATCGACCTCTGCGGCCTCGACGAGATCGGTCTTGCTGATGAAGATCTGATCGGCAAAACCCACCTGGCGACGCGCCTCGAGCCGCGTGTCGAGCTGGCCTTCGGCATGCTTGGCGTCGACCAGCGTGAGAACCGAGTCGAGCAGGTAGGTCTCGGCGATCTCGTCGTCCATGAAGAAGGTCTGCGCGACGGGGCCCGGGTCGGCCAGGCCAGTGGTCTCGATCACCACGCGCTCGAAGTCGAGCTCGCCCTTGCGCTTCTTCTCGGCCAGGGTCGACAGCGTCGAGCGCAGATCCTCGCGGATCGTGCAGCAGACGCAGCCGTTGTTCATCTGGATGATCTGCTCGCCCGTGTCGGCCACGAGGATCTCGTTGTCGATGTTCTCCTCGCCGAACTCGTTCTCGATCACCGCGATCTTCTGCCCGTGCGCCTCGGTGAGCACGCGCTTGAGCAACGTGGTCTTTCCGGATCCCAGAAAGCCCGTCAGGATGGTGGCGGGGATGAGGCCGTTAGACATGGTGTGCTCCGATTCGAACCCGGGCCATCTGGCGGCGGCCGGGGCAGGTTTCAAGGCGGGGTGACCCGCGTCCGATCGGGTATTCTCGCGCTTGCGATCACTTCCGACACCCGACGTGTCAGACCCGCAGCAGAGCCGTCCGATGCGGCTCGAATCCCGCGCCGGCAGCGACAAGCGTAGCCTGTTCGAGCGCGTGGTGGAGTTCCTCTCGCCAGGCCCCGACAGCCGTGCCGAGCTGATCGAGACGCTGGCCGATGCCGAGCAGCGCGAGGTGATCGCGCCCGACTCGCGCCTGATGCTCGAGGGCGTGATCCGCATGGCCGACATGATTGCCGGCGATGTGATGGTCGCCGCTCCGCGCATGGACCTGCTGGACATCGACGCCCCGTACGACGAGCTGCTCGCGCTGGTGATCGAGACGGGCCATTCGCGCTTTCCGGTGTACGAAGGCCAGCGCGACAGCATCATCGGCATCCTGCTGGCGAAGGATCTTCTGAAGCTGCAGCGCGCCCCCGGGCTGAACGTGCGTACGCTGCTGCGGCCGGCGGTGTTCGTGCCCGAATCGAAGAATCTGAACGAGCTGCTGCGCGACTTCCGCTCCAACCGCAACCACCTGGCGATCGTGATCGACGAGTTCGGCAACACCGCGGGCCTGATCACGATCGAAGACGTGCTCGAGGAGATCGTCGGCGAGATCGAGGACGAGTTCGACGAGATCCAGAGCGACGAGGGCATCTACACCTTGGCCGATGGCACGCAGCGGGTGGCCGGCGACGCCGACATCGCCGTCGTCAACCACGCCCTCGGGGTCGAGCTGCCCGACGATGCGTTCGACACCATCGGGGGCCTGGTGGCGCACGAGCACGGCCGGGTGCCGCGGCGCGGCGAGACCGTTGCCATCGGCGGGCTGTCGTTCACCGTGCTGCTCACCCGCGGCGGCGCCGTGCGCTGGTTCAAGGTGGCGCCGACGGCCCGCGAGCCCGGCGCTTGAGCCTGCCGCCGCAGCGCACGTTGCCGGCATGGGCCGACGTGTCGCTGGTCGCCGCGCTCGGCGCGTTGCAGACGGTCGCGTTCGTTCACACTGCGTGGTGGTGGCTGCAGTTGCTGTGCATCGCGGTGCTGGCGCGGCGGGTGTTCGCGGCGTCGGTGCGGCGAGCCGCGGCGCTCGGCCTGGCGTTCGGCACCGCCTGGCTGGGCGCCGGCGTCTGGTGGCTGTTCGTCAGCATGCATCGCTACGGTCACCTGCCCGCGTGGCTGGCGGCGCTGGCGGTGGCCGCGCTGGCGCTGGCGCTGTCGCTGTACATGGCACTCGCCATGGCCGCCGTGGCGCGCCGGCGCGCCGGTGGCTGGCGCGATGTCGTCGTCTTCGCTGCTGCCTGGCTGCTGGCCGAGCTGGCGCGAACCTGGCTGTTCACCGGCTTCCCGTGGCTAGCATCGGGCTATGCCCAGGTCGACTCGCCATTGGCGGTGCTGGCGCCGTGGGTCGGCGTGCTCGGCATCGGAGCCGTGGTGGCGGCACTGGCGGCCCTGTGGGCCCGCGCGGCGGCGCAGCGCGCGGCGACGGCGGCCAGCGTGGCGTTGCTCGTCCTGGCGGCGTGGAGCGGGCCGGCGGCCCATGGTCGACCCACCGGGACGCTTTCGGTCAGCCTGTTGCAGACCAACGTGCCGCAGGACGAGAAGTTCATGCTGCAGCAGTTGCCGCAGACGCTGCGCGACCTGGCCGCCGAGATCGCGGCCGCGCGTGGCGCTCTGGTGATCGCGCCGGAGACCGCGATCCCGCTGCTGCCGTCGCAGCTCGACGAGGTGGCGCCCGGCTACCTGCAGCGCCTGACCGAGCGCTTCGCGCCGCCCGCGCGGGCGGCGATGCTCGGCATGCCGCTGGGCGACTACGACCGCGGCTACAGCAACTCGGTGCTCGGCTTGACCGGCGAGCAGAGCGCGCCGTACCGCTACGACAAGCAGCACCTCGTGCCGTTCGGCGAATTCATCCCCACCGGCTTTCGCTGGTTCACCACGCTGCTCAACATCCCATTGGGCGACTTCGAGCGCGGGGTGCGCAATCCGCCGTCGTTCGCCTTCGCCGGCGAGCGCATCGCACCCAACATCTGCTACGAAGACCTCTACGGCGACGAACTCGCGCTGCGCTTCGCCGACGAGGCGAGCGCGCCGACGATGTTCGCCAACCTGAGCAACATCGGCTGGTTCGGCGACACCATTGCCGTCGAGCAGCACCTGAACATCTCGCGCATGCGCGCGCTGGAGTTCCAGCGGCCGATCCTGCGTGCCACCAACACCGGCGCCACGGCGGTCATCGACGCGCACGCGCGCGTGGTCGCGCAGCTTGTGCCGTTCACGCGCGGCGTGCTCGAGTCGCAGGTGCAGGGCCAGCGCGGCCTCACGCCGTACGCGTGGTGGGCCGCGCGCGCCGGCCTGTGGCCTTACCTCGTGCTCGGGCTGTTCGGCTGCGCGGCGTGCGCAAGGTGGCAGCGCGGCGCGCGGCACGCGGCCTGAGCGAGCGCGCGGCCGCGGGTCGGCCCATAGAATCCTCGGCTGCCACGCAGGGGCACCGGGCCGCGATGCTCAACTTCCAACAACTGATCCTCAAGCTGCAGACCTACTGGGACGCGCAAGGCTGCGCGCTGCTGCAGCCGTACGACATGGAAGTCGGCGCCGGCACCAGCCACACCGCCACCTTCCTGCGCGCGCTCGGCCCCGAACCGTGGAAGGCCGCCTACGTGCAGCCGAGCCGGCGGCCGAAGGACGGCCGCTACGGCGAGAACCCCAACCGCCTGCAGCACTACTACCAATACCAGGTGGTGCTCAAGCCGGCGCCGGCCGACATCCTCGACCTCTACCTCGGCTCGTTGCGGGCATTGGGGTTCGACCTGACGAAGAACGACGTGCGCTTCGTCGAGGACGACTGGGAGAACCCCACGCTCGGTTGCTGGGGCCTGGGCTGGGAGGTGTGGCTCAACGGCATGGAGGTGACGCAGTTCACCTACTTCCAGCAGGTGGGCGGCATCGAGTGCCGGCCGATCACCGGCGAGATCACTTACGGCCTGGAGCGGCTGGCGATGTACATCCAGGGCGTCGAGAGCATCTTCGACCTGCAGTGGGCACCCGGCATCACCTACCGCGATGTCTATCACCAGAACGAGGTCGAGCAGAGCGCCTACAACTTCGAGCACAGCAACGTCGAGTTCCTGCTGGCGGCGTTCGGCGAGCACGAGCGCCAGGCCCAACACCTGATGCAGTTGCAGCTCGCGCTGCCAGCGTACGAGCAGGTGCTGAAGACCGCGCACACATTCAATCTGCTCGACGCGCGTGGCGCCATCAGCGTCACCGAGCGCGCCGCTTACATCGGCCGCATTCGCAACCTGGCGCGCAGCGTCGCCGCGAGCTACCGCGACAGCCGCGCGCGGCTGCACTTCCCGATGGCGCCGCGTGCCTGGGCAGACGAGGCCTTGGCTGCGCTGGACAGGAAGGCGCCGTGATGTCGACGCAGAGCCTGCTGGTCGAGCTGCGCGTCGAGGAGCTGCCGCCCAAGGCGCTGAAGCGCCTGGGCGAGGCTTTCGCGCACGGCCTGCTCCAGGGCCTCGAGGCGCGCGGCCTGGCGAGCGATCACTCGGCCGTCACCGGCTACGCAACGCCGCGCCGGCTGGCCGCGCACGTGAGCGCGGTGCACGCCGTGGCGGCCGACCGTCAGAGCGTGCGCAAGGTGATGCCGTTGTCGGTGGCGCTCGACGCCGCCGGCAAGCCCACCACCGCGCTGCGCAAGGCGCTGGCCAAGCTCGGCCACGAGGCGCTGGCCGACCGCTGGCCCGACGCGGTCGACGGCTCCGCGCGCCTCTACGAAGACGCCGACGGCAAGGCGCGCGCGCTGTTCCTGCAGACGCAGGCCAGCGGTGCGACGCTCGGCGCCGGCCTGCAGGCGGCGCTCGACGAGACCATCGCGGCGCTGCCGATCCCCAAGCTGATGACCTACCAGCTCGCCGACGGTTGGACCAACGTGCAGTTCGTGCGTCCGGTGCACGGCGTGGTCGCGCTGCACGGCGCCGATGTCGTGCCGGTGCGGGCGTTCGGGTTGCAGGCGGGGCGCGACACGCTCGGCCACCGTTTCGAGGCCGCGGTCGAGCCGATCCGCCTGCAGCATGCCGATCACTATGCGCAGCAGCTCGAGCAGCAAGGCGCGGTGATCGCCGGCTTCGCACACCGCCGCGCCGAGATCGTGCGCCAGTTGCAGCACGCCGCCGGCGCGCTCGATGCCAGGCCGGTCGACGACGACGCGCTGCTCGACGAGGTGACGGCGCTCGTCGAGCGGCCCAACGTGCTGTGCTGCGAGTTCGAGCCGCAGTTTCTGACGGTGCCGGCGGAGTGCCTGATCCTGACGATGAAGGCCAACCAGAAGTATTTTCCGCTGCTCGATGCGGCGGACCGGTTGACGCACCGCTTCCTCGTCGTCAGCAACATCCGGCCCGACGATGCCAGCGCGGTCGTGCAGGGCAACGAGCGCGTGGTGCGGCCGCGCCTGGCCGACGCGAAGTTCTTCTTCGACCAGGATCGCAAGAAGACGCTCGCCTCGCGCGTGAGCGGCCTCGACAAGGTCGTCTACCACGCCCGGCTCGGCTCGATGGCCGAGCGCGTGCGGCGCGTGCGCGCGATCGCGCGGGCGATCGGCGAGCAGTTCGGTGCGGCCACGCTGTCGGCGCAGGCCGATCGGGCGGCGCTGCTGGCCAAGGCCGATCTGCTGACCGACATGGTCGGCGAGTTCCCCGAGCTGCAGGGCGTGATGGGCGGCTATTACGCGCGTCACGACGGCGAGCCCGACGCCGTGGCGCTGGCAATCGAAGATCACTACAAGCCGCGCTTCGCCGGCGATGCGCTGCCGCGCAACGACACCGGCCTGGTGGTCGCGCTGGCCGACAAGCTGGAGACGCTGGTCGGGCTGTTCGGCATCGGCCAGGCGCCCAGCGGCGACAAGGACCCGTTCGCGCTGCGCCGCCACGCGCTGGGCGTGGTGCGCATGTTGATCGAGCGCGAGCTGCCGCTGGGCGTGCCGGCGCTGGTGCTCGCCGGCGCGCAGGCGTTCTCGCCGCCCGTCACAGGCAGCATCGAGGCGGTGACGGGCTTCCTCTACGACCGCCTGGTCGGCTACCTGCGCGATCGGGGCTACAGCGCGCAGGAGGTCGACGCCGTGGTGTCGCCGCACCCGCCGAGCTGGGCGCAACTGCCCGCGCGGCTGGCGGCGGTGAAGGCCTTCTCGGCGTTGCCCGAATCGGCCGCGCTGGCGGCCGCCAACAAGCGCATCGCCAACATCCTGAAGAAGAGCGACGCCGCGGCCGCAACGAAGCTCGACGATGCCCGACTGGTCGAGCCGGCCGAGCGCGCGCTGAGTGACGCGCTCGCCGCCGTGGCGCCGTGCGCCGATGCGTTGTTCGAGCGCGGCGAGTTCACTGCGTCGCTGCGCGAGCTGGCGGCGCTGAAGGCGCCGGTCGACGCGTTCTTCGATCAGGTGATGGTCAATGTCGACGACCCGCTGCTGCGCGCGAACCGCCTCGCGCTGCTGGCCCGCCTGCACGAGGCGATGAACCGCGTCGCCGACCTCTCGCGTCTGGCCACCTGAGCCGCAAGGTCGTCGCATGCCCTACAACCCGCGCCTCGTGATTCTCGGCCGCGACGGCATCCTGAACGTCTATCGCGAAGACCACGTCAAGGCGCCCGAGGAGTGGCAGCCGGTGCCGGGCGCGCTCGAAGCGGTGGCCCGGCTCAATCATGCCGGCTGGCATGCAGTGGTGGCCACCAACCAGGCCGGCATCGGCCGCGGCATGATCGACATGGCCTCACTCAACGCCGTGCACCAACGCATGATGCAGCGCCTGGCCGCCGCCGGCGGGCGGATCGATGCGGTGTTCTTCTGCCCGCACACGCCGGAAGACAGCTGCGACTGCCGCAAACCGAGGCCTGGGCTGATGCGGCAGATCGGCCTGCGCTACGGCATCGAGCTGCGCAACGTGCCGATGGTGTGCGACACCCTGCGCGACCTGCGGGCCGCGCAGGCAGCCGGCTGCGAACCCCATCTGGTGCGCAGCGGGCGCGCCACTGGGCTCGATGCCGAGCAACTGGCGGCCATCGTCGCGCAGGTGCCCGACACCGAGGTGCACGCCGACCTGGGTGCGTTCGTCGACTTCCTGCTGCAACGCGCGCACGCACCCGATTCCGGCCCGATCGGCCTGAATTGACCCGTGTCGAACCTCGTCGCGCTGGTGCGCTCGTTGTTGTTCCTGTTCTGGATGGGGGCCACCGTGGTGCCGTACGCCATTGCCGTGCTGCTGGCGTCGACCCTGCGCCGAGGCGCGCCGCTGTACTGGATGTGCGTGGCGTGGCTGCGGCTGGTGATCGGCGGCGCGCGCTGGATCTGTGGCGTGCACCATCGCGTACAGGGTCTGCAGCACGTGCCCGACGCCCGCAGCGCGCAGGCCGCGGTGATCCTGGCGCCGAAGCACCAGTCGACCTGGGAGACCTTCGCGCTGCCGACGCTGATGCCGCACCCGCTGGCCTACGTGTTCAAGAGGGAACTGCTGCACATTCCGTTCTTCGGCTGGGCGATGGGACGGCTCGACATGATCCACATCGACCGCAGCAAGCGCGCCGAGGCCTGGGCGCGCGTGGCCGAGCAAGGCGCGCAGCTGATGGCCCAAGGCGTGTGGGTCATCATGTTCCCCGAGGGCACGCGCACGCCGCGCGGCGCGCAGGGCGCCTACAAGAGCGGTGCGGCGCGGCTGGCGGTGGCCACCGGTACGCCGATCGTGCCGATCGCCGTCACCTCGGCGCGCTGCTGGCCGCGGCGCAGCTTTCTGCTGCGGCCCGGCACCATCGACGTCTCGATCGGCCGGCCGATCGACAGCCGCGGCCGCGACCCCGACGAGTTGATGCGCGAGAGCGCGCGCTGGGTCGAGGCCGAGATGCGGCGGCTCGACCCCGAGGCGTATCCGGCGGCCGGCGCGTCGGACGCGGCGGCGCAACTGCGGTGACCGCCGCTGCGACGCGGAAGGTGTCGTGCGCGCTTCTTAGAATCGAGCCATGCCGTCGCGAAAGGGGTTGCTGCAGCCGGGTCAGCTGAGTCTGTTCGAAGCCGACGGCGCGGCGTCGCGAACATGGCCGGCGCCGCCCGCGGCGGCGCCGCCGGCACCCGAACTGCTGCAGCATCCGCGCGCGCAGCGCGAGATCGTGCTCGAGGGCCAGCGCGTCGCCTACGAGTACCGCGTCGCGCGCCGGCGCAGCATCGGCTTCACGGTCGGCCTCGAGGGCCTGAGCGTGCGCGCACCGCGCTGGGTGCGGCGCGGCGACGTCGACGAGGCGCTGCGCGAGCGCGGCGGCTGGATCCTGGCCAAGCTCGCCGAGCAGCGCGAGCGCGCCGCCCGGCTGCAGGCCGCGCGCGTGCAGTGGCGCGAGGGCTCGACCATCCCGTTCCTCGGCGAGCCGCTGGTGATGGTGATCGACCCGCGCGTTGCCGGCGCGGTGCTCGATGCCGACGCGCGCAGTCTGCCCGCGGTGCCGCATCGCGTGCTGCGCATCGGGCTGCCGCACGACGCCGGGCCCGAGCAGTTGCGCGAGGCGGTGCAGGCGTGGCTGCAACGCCAGGCACGGCGCGTGTTCGAGGAGCGCTGCGCGCACTTCGCGCCGCGCATCGGCGTGCGCGTGCGCCGGCTGGCGCTCAGCTCGGCGGCGTCGCGCTGGGGCAGCGCCAGCGACGACGGCGGCATCTGGCTGCACTGGCGGCTGATCCACTTCACGCTGCCGGTGATCGACTACGTGGTGGCGCACGAGCTGGCGCACCTGCGCGAGATGAACCACAGCCGCGCCTTCTGGCAGGTGGTGCGCTCGGTGGTGCCCGACTTCGAGCGCGCGCGCCGCACCCTCGACGATCAGCCGCTGCCGGCGCTGGACTGATCGCCGTGCGCCGCGCGAATGCGGTGACAATCGCCGCAGTCGCGCAGCGCACAGGTGACCCTTGACCACCGAACTCGGCGAGCTGTTCAACACCAACCGGCAGTGGGCCGAGGCCACCGAGCGCCGCACCCCCGGCTTCTTCACCCGGCTGCGCGAGCAGCAGGCGCCGCAGTACCTGTGGATCGGCTGTGCCGACAGCCGGGTACCGGCCAACGAGATCGTCGGGCTGCTGCCGGGCGAGATGTTCGTGCACCGCAACGTCGGCAACGTGGTCGTGCACTCCGACCTCAACTGCCTGTCGGTGATCCAGTTCGCGATCGATCTGCTGCAGGTGCAGCACATCATCGTGGTCGGCCACTACGGTTGCAGCGGCGTGCGCGCCGCGCTCGAAGGCCGCCGCGTCGGCATCGCCGACATCTGGCTGCGCCACGTGCACGACGTTCACAACAAGCACCGGGTCTTCGTCGAATCGCTGCCCGACGGCGAGACGCGAATGAGTGCGCTGTGCGAGCTCAACGTGCTGGAGCAGGCGCTCAACGTGTGCGAGACCACGGTGGTCGGCGACGCCTGGGCGCGCGGCCAGAAGGCGGTGGTGCACGGCTGGATCTACGGCCTGCACAACGGCCTGCTCGAAGACCTGCGGATGACGGTGCACGACGCGCAGTCGGTCGGCGCCACCTACGGGCTGGCGCTGGGGGCGCTGAAGCAGCGCTACAGCACGCGGCGCGCGCCGCAGCCCGATCGTTGAGCGCGATGGCTCGGCCGAAGCCCGCGCGCGCTGCCTCCGGAACCGAGCGCCCGGCTGCGCGAAGCCGCGCGCCTCTGACGTGTTTCCGCACCAGCTGACCGACGGCCGCGCCTTCCACATCGCGCAGGCGATGCTCGAAGGCTTCGACCGGCACTACCGGCTGATGCGCGAGTCGGGGCGCGCGGCCAAGGCGCGCTTCGAGGCCGCCGACTGGGCCGGCCAGCAGCGCGCGCAGCGCGAGCGTGTCGAGTTCTACGACCGGCGCGTCGCCGAGAACGTCGAACGGCTGCGCAGCGAGTTCGACATCCAGCACCTGTCGATGGACAGCTGGCAGCAGGTCAAGCTGCACTACATCGGCCTGCTGATCGAGCACCACCAGCCCGAGCTGGCCGAGACCTTCTTCAACACGGTGACCACCAAGATCCTGCACCGCGCCTACTTCCGCAACGACTTCATCTTCGTGCGGCCGGCGGTGTCCACCGAGTTCATCGAGAACGACGAACCGGCCTCGCTGCCGACCTACCGCGCCTACTACCCGACGCGCGAGACGCTGCACGAAACGCTGGTGCGCATCGTCGACAACTTCCAGTTGCGCAACGCGTTCGAGGATCTCGACCGCGATGTCGCGCAGGTGCTCGGCGCGCTGCGCGTCTACAGCGGCGAGGTGCGGCTGCGCACCAACTACCAGATCCAGGTGCTGTCGAGCCTGTTCTTCCGCAACAAGGGCGCCTACGTCGTCGGCAAGATCATCAACGGCTTCGTCGAGACGCCCTTCGCGCTGCCGATCCTGCACGTCGACGGCGGTCGCCTGGCGATCGACACGGCGCTGTTCGGCGAGGACGACCTGCTGCTGCTGTTCAGCTTCGCGCGTGCCTACTTCATGGTCGAGATGGAGGTGCCCAGTGCCTACGTGCAGTTCCTGCGCTCGCTGATGCCGCGCAAGCCGCGCTCCGAGATCTACAGCGCGCTCGGTCTGCACAAGCAGGGCAAGAACCTCTTCTACCGCGACTTCCTCTACCACCTGCGCCACTCGAGCGACCGCTTCCGCGCCGCACCGGGCATCAAGGGCATGGTGATGCTGGTGTTCGACCTGCCGTCGTTCCCCTACGTGTTCAAGGTGATCAAGGACGTCTTTCCGCCTCAGAAGGAGACCACGCGCGAGCAGGTGCAGGCCAAGTACCTGCTGGTCAAGACCCACGACCGCGTCGGCCGCATGGCCGACACGCTCGAGTACAGCAACGTCGCCTTTCCGCGCCAGCGCTTCGAGCCGGCGCTGATCGACGAGCTGCGCCGCGATTGCCCGCGGCTGCTCGAGGAGGCCGGCGATACGCTGGTGATCCGCCATCTCTACATCGAGCGGCGCATGATCCCGCTGAACATCTATCTGGCCGAGGCCGATGCGCGGCAGCTCGAAGCGGCGGTGATCGAGTACGGCAACGCCATCAAGGACATGGTGGGCGCCAACATCTTCCCCGGCGACATGCTGTTCAAGAACTTCGGCATCACGCGCCAGGGCAAGGTGGTGTTCTACGACTACGACGAGGTCGAGTACCTCACCGACTGCCACTTCCGCCGCGTGCCCGAGCCTCGCACCGAGGAAGACGAACTGTCGGGCGAGGTCTGGTACCCGGTGGGGCCGAAGGACGTCTTTCCCGAGACGTTCGCGCCCTTCCTGCTCGGCAACCCGGCCGTGCGCGAAGTGTTCATGAGGCACCACGCCGAGCTGCTCGACCCGGCGTTCTGGCAGGAGCACAAGGAACGCATCCTGGCCGGCTACGTGCACGACGTGTTCCCGTACGACGCGCGGCGGCGATTCGTGCGCCAGCGGCGCGCAGTGGAGGCGCAATGAACTGGCGCGAGGCCTTCGAGTTCGCGAGCTTCGTCGTCACCGTGGTCGGCTTGCCCTTTGCGATCGCGGTGTTCGTGATGGAGCAGCGGCGCGAGCGCGAGAACGAGGAGGAGCAGGCCTATCAGACGCTGGCCGACGCCTACAACGACTTCCTGAAGGTCGTGCTCGCCAATGCCGATCTGCAACTGCGCAGCGGCGCCGCGCTGACGAACCCGACCGCCGAGCAGAACGAGCGCATGCTGGTGATCTTCGACATGCTGATCGCCCTGTTCGAGCGCGCCTACCTGGTGGCGTATAAAGAAGAGATGGCGCCCACCGAGAGCCGGCGCTGGAACAGCTGGGACGACTTCATGCGCGAGTGGTGCCGTCGCGACGACTTCCACAACGCGTTGCCGCTGCTGCTGCGCGGCGAGGATCCCGACTTCCAGCGCTACATCAAGCGGGTGGCGAACGAAGAGCGCGGCACGCCGCAGTTGTCCATCTACTGAAGCGCAAGGAGCACCCCATGGCAGACCCCATCGTCATCGTTTCCGCCACCCGCACGCCGATCGGCGGCATGCTCGGCGACTTCTCGTCCCTGGCCGCGTGGGAGCTGGGCGCGGTGGCGATCAAGGCCGCGGTCGAACGCGCCGGCGTCGCCGGCGATGCGGTCGACGAGGTGCTGATGGGCAACTGCCTGATGGCCGGCCAGGGCCAGGCCCCGGCGCGTCAGGCGATGCGCAAGGCCGGGCTGCCCGATTCCACCGGCGCCGTCACGCTCTCCAAGATGTGCGGCTCGGGCATGCGCGCGATGATGTTCGCGCACGACATGCTGGCCGCGGGTAGCGCCAGCGTGATGGTCGCCGGCGGCATGGAGAGCATGACCAACGCGCCGCACCTGGTGTTTGCGCGCAAGGGCGTTCGCTACGGCCAGGCTGCGCTGTACGACCACATGGCGATCGACGGCCTGGAAGACGCCTACGAGCGCGGCAAGGCGATGGGCGTGTTCGCCGAGAGCTGCGTCGGCAAGTACGGCTTCACGCGCGAGGCGATGGACAAGTTCTCGATCGCTTCCACCATGCGCGCCAAGGCGGCCAACGAGGACGGCAGCTTCGCCTGGGAGATCGCCCCGGTCACGCTGGCGGGCAAGGGCGGCGACACGGTGGTCAAGTTCGACGAGCAGCCGTTCAAGGCCAAGCTCGACAAGATCCCGGGCCTGAAGCCGGCGTTCAAGAAAGACGGTGCGATCACTGCCGCGTCGTCGTCGAGCATCTCCGACGGCGCTGCCGCACTGGTGCTGATGCGCGAATCCACCGCCGGCAGGCTCGGTGCCAAGCCGGTTGCGCGCATCGCCGCGCACAGCGTGCACGCGCAGGCGCCCGAGTGGTTCACCACCGCGCCGGTGGGCGCGATCCAGAAGGTGCTCAAGAAGGCCGGCTGGGACGCCAAGGCGGTGCATCTGTGGGAAGTCAACGAGGCGTTCGCCGCGGTGTCGATGGCGGCGATGGAGGAGTTCAAGCTGCCGCACGAGATCGTCAACGTGCACGGCGGCGCCGTCGCACTCGGCCATCCGATCGGTGCCTCGGGCGCGCGCATCGTCGTCACGCTGCTGGGCGCGCTGCGCAAGCGCAACCTGAAGAAGGGCGTGGCGGCGCTGTGCATCGGCGGCGGCGAGGCCACCGCGCTGGCGGTTGAACTGCTGTAAGTGGATGACCGCCCGCTGCCGTTGAGCGATCCTTCGCAGCCGCGCAGGCCCTCGCCCGATGGATGAGGCCGCGGCGCGACGGGTCGTTCTGGTGCAGGCGTTCGACGGCGCCGACACGCCGTCGTGGACGCGCGAGGATGCCGCCTGGGCGACGCGGCTGACGACGCAGGCGCTCGGCCCCGAGGCGAGCGCCGACCAGTTGCTCGCCGAGCGCGCGCGCCATGCGCTGCAGCGCCTCGAGCCGCGCGATCGTGGCGTGCACCGCTGGTTGCAGCGCCCCGGCTGGCGCTGGCTGTGGCTGCTGCTGGCGGCGCTGCTCGGTGCTGCGGCGGGGCTCGGCGCCGACCTGCTCGACCGCCACCAGATCGTCAACATCCTGGCGCCGGCGGCATGGGGCGTGGTGGCCTGGAACTTCCTGGTCTACGCGCTGCTGGCATGGAGCCTCGCGCGCGGTGCGCGCCACGCCACGGGTGCCGGCACCGGGCTGCGCCGCGCGCTGCTCGCGTGGTGGCAGCGCGCCAGCGGCAACGGCCCGCTGCGCGTGGCCACCCGGCGCTGGGCCGAATTGTCGGCGCCGCTGGCGCTGCAGCGCGTGGCCGCGTTGCTGCACGTGGCGGCTGCGGCTCTGGCCGGTGGCCTCATCGGCAGCATGTACCTGCGCGGCCTGGTGCTCGACTTTCGCGCCGGCTGGCAGAGCACCTTCCTCGACGCCGGTACTGTGCACGAACTGCTGAGCCATGCGCTGGCACCGGCGGCCGCGCTCACCGGCATCGCGGTGCCCGATGCCGCCGCCATCGAGGCGATGCGCCTGACCTCGCCCGAGCAGGTGGCCAGCGTCGGCGCCGCGCCGTGGATCCACCTCTACGCGGCCACGCTGCTGCTGGCGGTGGTGGCACCGCGGCTGGTGCTGGCGTTGTGGGCGCTGGCGCGCGCGGCGTGGCGCGCCGCACATTTCGAACTGCCGATCAACGACCCCGCGCTGCTGCGCGAGGTGCAGGCGCTGCGCCGCCAGCCGAGCGTGGTGCAGGTGTGCCCGTACGCGCAGGACCCCGGCGCGCAGGCCGTGCTCGGCCTGCGCACGCTGCTGGCGCGCGAATTGGGCGACGACCTGCAACTGCAGTTTGCCGCCGCCACCGCGGTGGGCGACGAAGACGGCGCGGCGCAGCGGCTGGCCGCCGCCGGCATCACCTTGCGCGTGCTGCTGGTTGACCTCGCGGCGACGCCCGAAGACGATCATCATGGCCGCTTCGTCGACGCGCTGCGCGCCGCGGCACCGGAGTTGCCGCTGATGCTGGTGGTCGACGAGTCGCTCTACCGCCAGCGTTTCGCGACGATGCCCGAGCGCATCGCCGAGCGCCGCGCCACGTGGCGGCAATGGGCCGGCGCGCGCGAACTGGCGTGGCGATCGTTCGCGCTCGACGAGCTCGACGTGCTCGGTGCCACGACGGCGCCGGCGGTGCCCGCGCCATGACGGCCGATGCCGCCACCATCGCGCTCAGTCTGATCTCGCACACCAACGCGGGCAAGACCACGCTGGCGCGCACGCTGCTGCAGCGCGACGTCGGCGAGGTGCGCGACGCGCCGCATGTCACCGAGTTCAGCGAAGACCATCTGCTGCTGGCCAGCCCCGGCGGCGACGAGCTGCGGCTGTGGGACACACCGGGCCTCGGCGACAGCGTGCGGCTGGTGCGGCGGCTGCAACGCCAGGGCGGCGCGATCGGCTGGTTCCTCACCGAGGTGTGGGACCGCTGGCGCGACCGTTCGTTCTGGGGCACCCAGCAGGCGCTGCGCCACGTGCGCGAC
Organism: Ideonella sp.; assembly: GCA_015075545.1. Taxonomy (GTDB): domain Bacteria; phylum Pseudomonadota; class Gammaproteobacteria; order Burkholderiales; family Burkholderiaceae_C; genus JAEUPI01. The sequence goes on from JABTUC010000002.1 coordinate 353,820, forward strand.
CAGGCGCAGGTGGTGCTGTACCTCGTCAACGCCGCCGAGTCGCCGGCGGCGGCCGCCTACGTCGAGGCCGAGATGGCACTGCTCGCCTGGCTCGACAAGCCGGTGCTCGTGTTGCTGAATCAACTGGGCGCGCCGCGCGGCAGCGACGACGAGGCGCGCGAGGTCGAGCACTGGCGGCGTCACCTGCAACCGCTGCGCGCCGGCGTGCAAGTGCTGCCGATGGACGCCTTCGCGCGCTGCTGGGTGCAGGAGCTGGCGCTGCTGCAGGCGGTGCGCTCGGTGCTCGACGGCGCTGCGCAAGCGGCGATGGCGCGCTTGACCGATGCCTGGCGCAGCAGCCGCCAGGCCACGTTCGCACAGGCGATCGCGGCGCTGGCGGGCAGCCTGGCTCGCATCGCGTGTTCCCGCCAGCCGGTCGAGGGCGCGCGCGGCCTCGGCGAGCGCATCAAGCGGCTGGCAGCGTGGCTCGGCCCGCTGGCCGGTGGCGGCGATGGTGGCCCGCTCGAGCAGGCGCGCGCGGCGCTCGCCGCACAGCTCGACGACGAGGTGCGTACGAGCACCGGTGAGCTGCTGCGCTTGCACGGCCTCGAGGGCCAGGCGCAGGGCGAGATCCTGGCGCGCGTGGCCACCCAGTTCGACGTGCAGACCCGCGTGCCCGAAGGCAAGGCGGCGGTGCTCGGCGGCATGGTGAGCGGCGCGCTCGCCGGGCTGAAGGCCGATGTGATCAGCGGCGGCCTCACGATGGGTGCGGGCCTGCTCGCGGGGGGCCTGCTCGGCGCGCTCGGCGCCGCCGGGTTGGCGCGCGGCATCAACGTGCTGCGCGGCGGCGGCCCGCCGACGGTGGGCTGGAGCGCCGAGGCGTTGGCGCCGCTGGTCGACTCTGCGCTGTTGCGCTACCTGGCGGTCGCGCACTTCGGGCGCGGCCGCGGGCAGTGGGTCGAAGGCGAGGCACCGGCGTTCTGGCGCGACGTGGTCGGCGCGGCGCTGGCGCCGCTGCAGGCCGAACTGCAGGCGCTGTGGGCGTCGCGCCCCGCCAGCATCGACGCTGCCGGCGACGCCGAGCGCATCGCCGCCGCGCTGCAGCCGCTGCTGCAGCGCGCGGCGCACGAGGTGCTGACCCAGCTCTATCCGGCCACGGCCCCACAGGCGCTGTTGCCGAGCTGAGGGCGCGACCGCCGCCGTCGCGTGCCGCGTGTGGCGGCTCGGCCCCGCGGCCGCCGAGCTGGCCGCGCAACCGCCCCGTCCGCCGCGGCGACAATGCGCGGGCGGTAGGCGGCGCGTGCCGCTTGCCGCCGTCGCGAAGGATCCGACCATGCTGTTGTCAGACCATCACCTCGCTGTGCAGGACGCGGTGCGCAGCTTCGTGCGCGAGCGCATCGCGCCGCACGCCGCGGCGTGGGACAAGAGCCACCACTTCCCGCGCGACGAGCTCAAAGGCCTGGCCGCGCTCGGCTGCTACGGCGTCGCGGTGCCGGAGGAACTCGGCGGCGCCGGGCTCGACACCCTCGCGCTGGCGATCATCCTGGAGGAGATCGCCGCCGGCGACGGCGCCACCAGCACCGTCGTCAGCGTCAACAATTGCCCGGTGTGCTCGATCCTGATGGCGTTCGCCAACGACGAGCAGAAGCGCCGCTTCCTGGTGCCGCTGGCGCGCGGCGAGATGCTCGGCGCGTTCTGTCTCACCGAGCCGCACGTCGGCTCCGAGGCCGGCGGGCTCAAGACCAGCGCGGTGCGCGACGGCGACCACTACGTGCTCAACGGCGTCAAGCAGTTCATCACCAGCGGCAAGAACGGCGACGTTGCGATCGTGATGGCGGTCACCGACAAGGCCGCCGGCAAGAAGGGCATCAGCGCGTTCATCGTGCCGACGAAGACGCCGGGCTACGTGGTGGCGCGCATCGAGGACAAGATGGGCCAGCACGCCAGCGATACCGCGCAGATCGTGTTCGAGAACTGCCGCGTGCCGGCGGCCAACCGGCTGGCCGACGAGGGCATGGGGTTGAAGATCGCGCTGTCGGGGCTCGAGGGCGGGCGCATCGGCATCGCCTCGCAGGCGCTCGGCATGGCGCGCGCGGCGTTCGACGCCGCGCTCGCCTACAGCCACGAGCGGCGCGCTTTCGGCCAGCCGATCTTCGAGCACCAGGCGGTGCAGTTCAAGCTCGCCGAGATGGCCACCCGAATCGAGGCCGCACGCCAGCTGATCTGGCACGCCGCAGCGCTGAAGGACGCCGGCCGGCCGTGCCTGAAGGAGGCAGCGATGGCCAAGCTCAACGCCAGCGAGATGGCCGAAGCGGTGTGCTCGGCGGCGATCCAGGTGTTCGGCGGCTACGGCTACGTCAGCGACTTTCCGGTCGAGCGCATCTACCGCGACGTGCGCGTGTGCCAGATCTACGAGGGCACGAGCGAAGTGCAGAAGATCCTGATCGGCCGCGCGCTGCGCTGAGCCGCGCATGCCGACCGCTTGGCGCATCATTCATCACCGCCACGAACGAGGAGGACAACCATGCGAATCCTGAACCACGGATCCGTTCACGCACTGCTGGCAACGGCATTGGCTGCGTCGGCCGCGGCCGCGCAGGGCGACACGCCGGCCACCGCCGGCGACACCGCGCGCGCGATCTGCGCCGGCCAGTTGAGCAGCGAGAAACTGGTGACGCAGGCGATCGCGCACGCCAAGGCGCGCGCCGATCTCAACGCCTTCGTCACGCTCGACGAGAAGGGTGCGCTGGCCGCCGCCAAGCGCGCCGACGTTGCGCGTCGCGCCGGCAACTGCAAGCCACTGGCCGGCGTGCCGATCGTCGTCAAGGACAACATCGAGGTGGCGGGTCTGCCCACCACCGGCGGCACGCCGGCGCTCAAAGGCTACGTGCCCAAGCGCGACGCGCCGGTGGTCAAGGCCCTGCGCAACGCCGGCGCCATCGTGCTCGGCAAGACCAACATGCACGAACTCGCCTTCGGCATCTCGGGCTACAACCCGGCGTACAACACCGGCCCCGAGGTCGGCGTGCGCAACGCCTACGACACCACCCGCAGCGCCGGCGGCTCGTCGTCGGGTACCGGTGCGGCGCTGGGCTCGCGCATCGTGCTGGCGGGGCTCGGCACCGACACCGGCGGGTCTGTGCGCGTGCCCTGCGCGTTCAACGGTTGCGCGTCGTTGCGGCCGACCGTCGGGCGCTACCCGCAGGGCGGCATCCTGCCGATCTCGCACACGCGCGACACCGCCGGCCCGATGGCACTGTCGATGACCGACGTCGACCTGCTCGATCGCATCGTCAGCGGCGCGCCGCAGCTCAAGCCGGCCAACCTGAAGCGCGTGCGGCTCGGACTGGCGAAGGACTTCCTGGCCAACCTCGACGCCGACACGCAGGCCGCGTTCGATGACGCGCTGGCCAAGCTCAAGGGAGCCGGTGTCACGCTGGTCGACGTGCAGATGCCCAGGCTGATGGAGCTCAACGGCGCGATCAGCTTTCCGGTGGCGCTGTACGAGGCGCACGACGACGTCGTCAAGTACCTGAAGCACACCGGTACCGGCATCACGCTGCCGCAGCTCGCCGAAGCCATCGCGAGCCCCGACGTCAAGGGCACCTACCAGGGGCTGGTGATCCCGCGCAAGCTGCCCGGGCCCAACAACACCGTGGTCGACGCCAAACCGGTGTACGAAGCGGCGATCAAGACTGCGCGGCCGGCGCTGCGCAAGCTCTATGCCGACACCTTCAAGCAACACAAGCTCGACGCGCTGGTGTTCCCCACCGTGCCCAAGGTGGCGATGCTCGCCAACGCCGAATCGAGCAGCGTGCCCACCTTCCTCGCCGTGATCCAGAACACCGACCCGGGCAGCAACGCCGGCGTGCCGGGGCTGCAGATGCCGATCGCGCTCGGGGCGAGCAGCAAACTGCCGATCGGGCTCGAGCTCGACGGTCCGGTGCGCAGCGATCGCAGGCTGGTGGCCATCGGGCTGGCGCTCGAGGGCGTGTTCGGTCGCCTGCCGCCACCGGCCAGGTGAACGGGCGCGGCATGATGGCGGCTTGACGACGAAAGCGAGCGAACGATGAAGACCGTGAAGTCGATGGTCGACGAGGCGATGGCCGACATCACCACCTACAGCGTCGAGCAGGCGCGCGAACTGCACGGGCGCGACGACGTGCAGTTCATCGACATCCGCGACGTGCGCGAGCTCGAGCGCGAGGGCGTGGTCCCCGGCGCGTTCCACGCGCCGCGCGGCATGCTCGAGTTCTGGGTCGACCCCGAGTCGCCGTACCACAAGCCGTTGTTCGCGCAGCCGCACACCCGCTACGTGCTGTTCTGCGCCGCCGGCTGGCGCTCGGCGCTGGCCACCAAGACGCTGCAGGAGATGGGGCTCGAGCAGGTGGCGCACATCGAAGGCGGCTTCGAGGCGTGGAAGAAGGCCGGCGCGCCGGTGGCGCAGAAGGCACACAAGCCGCCGAAGGCGTCGTGAGGGTCGGGGGCGGTGGCACGAGACCCACGATGAGCGAACCCCCGACGCGAAGCGGCGTGCCGCAGCCGCTGGCCGGCCTGAAGGTGGTGGAGTTCACCCACATGGTGATGGGCCCCACCTGCGGCATGGTGCTGGCCGACCTCGGCGCCGAGGTGATCAAGGTCGAGCCGATCGACGGCGACCGCACGCGCACCCTGCTCGGCGCGGGCATCGGCTTCTTCCCGATGTTCAACCGCAACAAGAAGAGCATCCGGATCGACCTGCACCAGAGCGCCGGTGCCGCGGTGGCGCGCCGGCTTGCGGCGAGCGCCGACGTGGTGGCCGAGAACTTCAAGCCCGGCACGATGGCCAAGTACGGGCTCGACTACGCGGCGCTCGCCGAGCACAGCCCGCGGCTGATCTACGCCAGCCTGAAGGGCTTCCTGCCCGGGCCCTACGACCACCGCACCGCGCTCGACGAGGTGGTGCAGATGATGGGCGGCCTGGCCTACATGACCGGCCGCCCGGGCGACCCGCTGCGCGCCGGCTCGTCGGTCAACGACATCATGGGCGGCATGTTCGGCGCCATCGCGATCCTGGGCGCGCTGATCCAGCGCGGCATCAGCGGCCGCGGCATGGAGGTGCAGAGCGCGCTCTTCGAGAACAACATCTTCCTGGTCGGACAGCACATGCTGCAGTACGCGATCAGCGGCGTGCCCGCGGCGCCGATGCCCGCGCGCATCAGCCCGTGGGCGATCTACGACGTGTTCACGGTCAAGGACGGCGAGCAGATCTTCCTCGCCGCGGTGAGCGACGCGCAATGGAAGACCTTCTGCGACACGCTCGGCTTCGCCGACCTCGCGGTCGATCCGGCGCTGAAGTCCAACAACGACCGCGTTCGCGCGCGCTCGACGATGCTGCCCGAGATCGCGCGCCGGCTGCAGGCGTACAGCGCCGCCGAGCTGGCGCGGCGCTTCGAGGCCGCGGGGCTGCCGTTCGCGCCGATCATGCGGCCCGAACAGTTGCTCGACGACCCGCACCTGGCCGCCACCGGCGGGCTGGCCGACGTCACGCTCACCGACGGCGCGCGCGCGGGCCAGACCGTAAAGACGACGCTGTTCCCGATCACGCTCGACGACCAGCGCCTGGGCGTGCGGCTGAATCCACCGCGCAGCGGCGAGCACACGCGCGAAGTGCTGGCGGCGATCGGCCTGGCCGAGCGCGAGATCGACGCGCTGGTCGAGCAGCGCGCCGTGGCGTAGGGTCTGTTGAGCGGACCCTGGACAATCCGGCCTTCGCATCCACGAACAACAGGAGACCCCGATGACTTTCACCACGATCCGACGCGCCGCGCTGCGGCTGCTGACCGGCTGCACGGCGCTCGCCGCGGCGACGCTGGCCTGGCCGGCCGACTTCACGATGCGCATCAGCCACCAGTTCCCGCCGGCGCACCACTCGGCGAAGAACATCGAGCAGTTCGCCGCCGACGTGAAGGCCGCCACCGGCGGCAAGGTCGACGTGCAGATCTTCGGCTCGGCGCAGTTGTTCAAGCCGAACCAGAACCACGCCGCGGTGGCCAGCGGCAAGATCGAGGCGGCGTCGATCGTCGGCTTCACGCTCGGCGGCACGATCCCCGAGATGAACGTCACGCTGATTCCGTACTACGCGACCGCGCTGGCCAAGATGAACAAGTTTCCGGGCTCCGAGGCGGCGAAGCTGCTCGACGCCAAGCTGCTCGACAAGGGCCTGCTCAACCTCGGCTGGATGGTCGACGCCAGCGACGGCATCTTCACCTCGGCCAAGGTGCCGCTGGTCACGCCGGCCGACTTCAAGGGCGTGAAGATCCGCGGCCTGTCCAAGCTGTTCGACGAAGGGCTGATCGCGATGGGCGCGTCGCCCTCGGCGATGCCTGGCTCCGAGGTCTACCAGGCGCTGCAGACCGGCGTCATCGACGCCGGCTTCACCGGCGTGGCCGCCGCCTACGAGCGCAAGTTCTACGAGGTGCAGAAGTTCGGCGTGGCGTCGAACATCATCCTCGCGCACGACATCCTGGTGGTGAACCCGGCCTGGTTCAACGGCCTGCCGGCCGACATCCAGCGCGCGCTGCGCACCGCCGCGCACCAGGCCGAGCTGCGCTCGATCCCGAAGAGCGCCGACATCCCGCCCGGCGACGTGCAGCGCCTGCGCGACAAGGGCATGAGCATCACCGTGCTGACGCCGGCGCAGGAGAAGGCGATGGCCGACGCGATGCAGCCCGCGGTGCTGAAGGCGTTCAAGGCGTCGAGCGCCGACGCGCAAAAGCTGATCGACCTGGTCGACAAGCTGTAGCGCATGCGCGCCGAGCAGCCGCCTGCGGGCGGCGAGCCGCGTGCGCTGCGCGCGTTCGGCCGCGTGGTCGGCGCGGTCACCGTCGCGGCGACCGCGCTGTCGGCCGCCGGCGTGCTGGCGTCGCTGTTCCTGATCGGCTGGGCCGTGGTGATGCGCTACGCGCTCAACCGGGCGCCGGTGTGGGTCGACGACCTGGTGGGCCTGCTGCTGGTGGCGGTGGTGATGCTCGCCGCGGCGCAGGTGCTGCGGCGCGGCGAGCACATCGCGGTCGACGTCTTCACCGACAGGCTGTCGGGGCGCGCGGCGCGCTGGGCGCAGGGCTTCGCGGTGGCCGCTGCCGCGCTGGTGGCGCTGGTGCTGGTGATCAACGGCTGGCAGAGCGCGATGCAGTCGCGCCAGTTCGGCATCGTCACCGAGGGCCGCCTCGAGTGGCCGGTGTGGCTGCTGATGCTGCTGCTGCCGGCAGGCGGTGCGCTGATGGCGCTGGTGTGCGTCGAGGCGCTGTGGCGCCTCGCGCTCGGGCTGCCGCCGGCTGTCGAGCAGCACCGCCATGAGGTGGCCGACGAATGACGATCGCGGCGATCCTCGTCGCGCTGGTGCTGCTGCTGTTCACCGGCATGCCGATCTTCGCCGGGCTGGCCATCTTCGCCGGCGTGCTGCTGCTCGGCCAGGGCGGGCTGGCGTCGGTGACCGAGGTGATCTTCGGCGAGCTGAACCACTACCTGCTGGTGGCGATCCCGCTGTTCGCCTACATGGCGCACGTGATGATCCGCGGCAGGATCGTCGACGACCTGTACGACACCGCGTACACGCTGACGCGGCACTTGCCCGGCGGGCTCGGCGTGGCGACCATCGTCGCCTGCACGATCTTCGCCGCCATCTCGGGGTCGAGCGTCGCCACCGCGCTGACGATCGGCGCGGTGGCGATCCCGCAGATGCTGCGCTTCGGCTACCCGCCTCGGCTGGCCTACGGCCTCGTGGCCGCGGGCGGCACGCTGGGCATCCTGATCCCGCCGTCGGGGCCGATGGTGCTCTACGGCGTGACCACCGACACCTCGATCGGTGGCCTGTTCATGGCCGGCGTGGTGCCGGGGCTGATGATGGCGGCGATCTTCGTCGTCTACGCAATCGCCTCGGTGGCGCTGCGCCATGGTCATCTGCAGCGCGAGCCGCGCGCCAGCCTCGGCGAGGCGCTGCGCGCGATCGGCAAATCGGCGTGGGCGCTGTCGTTGCCGGTGTTCGTGCTCGGCGGCATGTACGCCGGCGTGTTCACCGCCACCGAGGCGGCGGCCGCGGGCGCGCTGCTGGCGCTGGCGGTCGGCGCGTTCGTCTACCGGACGATCGGGCTGCGCGCGATCTGGGAGGCAGCTATCGACGCCAGCCGCACCTCGGCGATGCTGTTCATGATCCTCGCCGGTGCGGCGGTGTTCGGCCACGTGCTGACGAAGATGCGGATCCCGCAGGAGATCGTCGAGCTGGTGGTGTCGTTCGACCTCGGCGTCACCGGGTTCCTGGTGGCGATGATGGCGCTGATCTTCGTGCTCGGCATGTTCCTGGAGTCGATCTCGATCATCCTGATCACCTCGCCGGTGATCCTGCCGGTGATGCAGCACCTGGGCATCAACCCGATCTGGTACGGCATCCTGCTGACGATCAACCTCGAGCTGGCGCAGATCACGCCGCCGGTGGGCATGAACCTGTTCACCATCAAGGCGATCACCCGCGCGCCGATGGGCGAGATCATCCGCGGCGCGGCGCCGTACGTGCTGCTGATGATCGCGGCGATGGCGCTGGTGATGATCTGGCCGCAGATCGCGCTGTGGCTGCCGGGCACGATGGCGGCGCAGCGCTGACGCGCCAGCCCCGCGCGCGAGCTGTGCGAGACTGCGCCCCGGTCGAGTGAATCCGCAGCATCGCGCGGGCTCCGCCGCCGACCCGCCGATGCCCACTCTCGCGCTCACGCCGCAAGCCTTCATCGCGCTGCTGTTGCTGGCGTGCACCTTCGCCGGCAACCACGTGGCCGCGCGCGTCGCGTTCGACCACGGGGTCGACGTCGTCACCGCGGTGGCGGCGCGCAGCCTGGGCACCGCGCTGGTGGTGTCGCTGCTGGTGGCCTGGCAGCGCGTGCCGCTGAAGCACAGCGCGCGCCATCGGCGCTTCATGGTGCTGATCGCGCTGCTGGTCACGGTGCAGAGCGTGTTTCTGTACGCGGCGGTGGCGCGCATGCCGGTGGGGCTGGCGCTGCTGGTGTTCAACAGCTATCCGATCTGGGCCACGCTGGCGGCGCGCGTGTTCTACGGCATCCGGCCCGAGCGCGCGGTGCTGATCGCGATCCCGGTGATCCTGCTCGGCCTCGTGCTGGCGCTCGACATCGTTCGCGTCGCGGGCTCGGGCGGCAGCGCGATCGTCGGCCCCGGCGTCGCGTTCGCGCTCGGCGGCGCGGCCGCGTTCGGCCTCGTGCTGGCGCTGACGCAGCACGAGGTGGCCGATCTCGACGGCCGCGTGCGCAGCGCGTTCACGATGGCGGTGGTGGGCGTGCTCGCGCTCGGCGCCGCCGCGGCCGGCGGCGGGCTGCACTGGCCCACTGCCGCGGCGGGCTGGTGGGGCCTGATCGCGCTGACCGCGCTGTATGGCACCGCGTTCACCGCGGTGTTCACGCTGCTGCCCAAGCTCGGCGCGGTGAGCAACTCGCCGATCCTCAACATCGAGCCGGTGGCTGCGCTCGTGTTCGGCTGGCTGATCCTCGGGCAAATGGTGAGCCCGCTGCAGTGGCTCGGCGCGTTGATCGTGGTCGGCGCGGTGATGGCGCTGGGGCTGCGCAGGCGGTGAAACGATGGCCGACTGCGGGCGGCACGGCGCGGCCATGCGTTTCGACGAGCGCTCACGGCGCGGGCAGCAGCGGTGCGGTTTGCGCCTTGGCAAGCCGGGTCGCCCCGGTGCGATCGTGCGGGGCCGACAACGAAACCACGCCCAGCAGCAGCACCAGGGTGATGCACAGCGCTGCCAGCGCAGCGAGCGCGCGATCGATGCGGGTCAACAACTTCATCGGGGCTCCGGCGGCGGGTCGATTTCGGTGTGCAGACTCTGGCGCCGAAGGCGGCTTCAGGTCTTTGGGCCGGAGCTGAATCGTTCTGAAACCGCTCGGCCCGCGCCGCAAGGCAGCGCCGCGACGCCCGATACTTGCGCCATGCCGGCAAGCGCCGCCCAGCCCGACCGCGACTTCGACGGCTTCGCTGTGCGGCCGGCGACGCGCCGGCTGATCGTCGACGGCCGGCCGGCGCGGCTCGGTGCGCGTGCGTTCGACCTGCTGCTCGCGCTGATCGAGCGGCGCGAGCGCATCGTGACCAAGGGCGAGCTGCTGGACATCGTCTGGCCCGGCGTGATCGTCGAGGAAAACAATCTCCAGGTGCAGATCAGCGCGCTGCGCAAGCTGCTCGGGCCCGCGGTGATCGCGACGGTGCCCGGGCGCGGCTATCGCTTCACGGCCGACCCGGTTGCGCCCTCGGCGGCAACGGCGACCGCCAGCGGTGCGCCGGCGCAGCGCAGCGAAGCGCTCACCGCGGTGCCGTCGTTCGAGCCGTCGCCGCGCGCCGCGCCAGGCAACCTGCCCGCCGAGCTGGCGCCGCTGTACGGTCGCGACCCCGAACTGCGCGCGCTGGTCGCGCAGGTTCGATCACACCGGCTGGTCAGCGTGGTCGGCGCGGGCGGCATCGGCAAGACGCGGCTCGCCCAGGCGGCCGCGCACGCGCTGCGCGATGACTTCGCAGACGGCGTCTGGCTGGTGGAGCTGGCCGCGCTGGCCGACCCCGCGCTGTTGCCGGCGGCGGTTGCGCAGGCGCTCGGGCTCGCGCTCACCGGAGTCCGGCCGCCGCTCGACGAGCTGGCGGCGGCCTTGCGACCGCTGGCGCTGCTGCTGGTGCTCGACAACGGCGAGCATCTGCTCGCCGCCTGCGGCGCGCTCGCGGCGGCGCTGCTCGCGCGAGCGCCGGCAGTGCGGATCCTGACGACCACCCAGGAAGCGCTGCACCTCGCCGACGAACAGCGCGTGCCGCTGGGGCCGCTGTCGCTGCCGGCGCAGGCGACGACCGGCGCCGCGGCGCGCGCCGGTGCCGTCGAGTTGTTCGCGGCCCGCGCTCACGGTGTCGACCCGCGCTTCGCACTCGACGACGGTAACGTCGGCGCGGTGGTCGACATCTGCCGCCGCCTCGATGGCCTGCCGTTGGCCATCGAGCTGGCCGCCGCGCGCGTGCCGCTGCTCGGCATCGAGGGGCTGCGCAACCGGCTCGACGACCGCTTCCGGCTGCTGACTGCCGGCTCGCGTCTTGCGCTGCGTCGCCACCAGACGCTGCGCGCGGCGCTCGACTGGAGCTTCGGTCTGCTGACGCAAGATGAACAGACGGTATTCCGTCGTCTCGGCGTGTTCGCCGGAGGCTTCGGGCTCGACGCCGCGCAGGCGGTGGCCGGCGATGCCGACGCCGCAGACGGCACGCGGTCGCGCGCACCCGACGCGGCCGGCTCTGCAGGGCGCCCGGAGGATGCGCCGCTGGACCGCTGGGCCGTGCTGGAGCACCTCGGCGCGCTCGTCGACAAGTCGCTCGTCGCCGTGGACCCTGGCGACGAACCGCGCTACCGCCTGCTCGAGTCGGGCCGCGCGTTCGCCCTCGAGCAACTGCATGCGAGCGGCGAAACCGCGGCGGTGATGCAGCGCCACGCGGCCGCCATGCTCGCGCTCTTCGAGAGCGCATACGAGCTGCAGTGGTCGCTGCCGGCGCGCGAGCTGCGCGCGCGCTGCCTGAGCGACCTCGACAACCTGCGCGCCGCGCTGTCGTGGGCGCAGGCGACGCCGGGTGCCGCCGACTGTTTCGTCGCGCTCGCCGGCGCGTCGGCCTGGCTGTGGGAGCCGGCCGGGCTGCGGCCCGAAGGTATGGCCTGGTGCGAGCGCGCGATCGCGCGCGTCGACGCGCAGACCACGCCGCGCGCCGAGGCGAGGCTTGCGCTGGCGCGCGCGCCGCTGGCGTTTCCGCGGGTGAGCGCGACCGAGATCGACTCGATTCGGCGCGCGGCCGAGCTGTACCGGGCGAGCGACGACCGGCGCGGCCTGTACCTCGCGCTGAATGCGCTCGCCCAGCGCCACGCGATGCTGCGCGAGCTGCCCGCCGCGCAGCAGGCGATCGACGCCGCCGCCGCGCTGCTCGACCCGCGCTGGCCTGCGGCGCTGCATTGGTCGCTGATGCGCGCGCGTGCCTTCCAACACGGCTTTGCGCAACAGGCCGCCGGAGCGTTCGCGCAGTGGCAGGAGATCGCGCGCCAGCAGGAGGCGGCCGGCGAATCCGAAGGCATGACGACGTCGCTGCTGAATGCGGCCGACGTCGGCTACCAGGTCGACTTCGACGCCGCGGTCGGGCTCGGGCGCCGCGTCGTCGAGCAGATGCGCCGCAACCGATACCGCGGGCTGGCAGCCGGCTTCGCGCGCGCCAACCTGCTCGGTGCGCTGGTGCAGCGCGGCAGCGACCTCGACGAAGCGCTGGAGCTGGCGCGCGAGGCGGTGCCGCTGCTGATCCAGGGCGACACGCTGGCGCCGTTTCTCGACCACTACGCGCTGCTCGCGCTTCGGCTTGGCCGCACCGCCGACGCAGCGTGCGTGCTCGGCCGCCGGCGCGACGCCGCCAGCCCGACGCGCGGTGCGCGGGCGCATGGCGCACGAGCAGCGTTCGCGACGCCGTGCTTGCACTGCTCCAGCGGGCGCTGCGAACGCGCCGTCGAGCTGGAGCGCCTGCAGCGCGAGGGAGCGGCGGTCTGGGCGACCTCGACGCGCGCGCGACTCGCGCGCGCGGCGAAGCGGCGGCGGCATGGCGGCGCGCTGCCGAGGCCGCGCCGGCGGGCGCGCGGGCGGCGGCGTCGCGCGGCGCGGCGCTGCGGCCTGAGCTGATCGCGCGCCGTGATCGAGGCGTTCCTCTGGTCCACCGGCGTGGTCGCCCTCGGCGAGATGGGCGACAAGACGCAGTTGCTCGCTGGTGCTGGCGGCGGCGCGCTTCAAGCGGCCGTGGCCGATCGTCGCCGGCATCGCGGTGGCGACGCTGGCCAACCACGCGCGCTGGCCGCGGCGGTCGGCCACTGGATCGCGCTGCAGCTCGGCGCCACCGTGCTGCGCTGGGCGGTCGGGCTGGGCTTCATCGCGATGGCGGCGTGGATGCTGGTGCCCGACCGCTCGCGACGCGACGACGTGCTGCGGCGCGCGGCGGCCACTGGGGCGTGTTCGTCACCACCGTCGTGGCGTTCTTCCTCGCCGAGATGGGCGACAAGACGCAGCTCGCCACGGTGGCGCTGGCGGCGCGCTTCGCCGACCTCGGCAGCGTGGTGGTGGCCGGCACCACCGCCGGCCTGCTGCTGGCCGACGCGCCGGTGGTGTGGCTCGGCGACGCGATGTCGCGCCGCCTGCCGATGAAGGGGCTGCACCGGGTGGCGGCGCTGATCATGGCGCTGCGGCGCTGCGCGCTGGCGCTGGGCGCTGGCCAACGACGGGCGGGTCAACGAAGGCGGTAGTCGCAGGCACCTGGCGCTGGAGGGTGGCTGGCTGCGGTATCGCGGGGCCAACAGCCATTGGGTGTCGCGGCGGCAACGTGAAAGCCGGATGCGCGCGCGAGCTTCCGCATCGCCGAGGTCGGCTTCATCGCATGATGTGCGCAGGCGGCACACGCACCACTGATCGAATCGACCACAAGAGGGAGCGCCGCCTACGTCGTCGAGGGCGAGTGCGTGCCGCCGCGGCAACGCCGGCGGCGGCCGCGTCGGCATGGCACGAGCTGTCCAAGGAGGCGACCTACGTGTTCGGTCCGTCGACGAATTGCTCGACGACAGCCTCGCCGACCCTGCCAGATGGAAGAGGTATTGCGATGGGTGCTGTGCGCGCACGGTCGATTCGACCGAATCATGCTGCAACGAGCGAAGGCTGCGTTCACTGGCAGGTGGCAGCGAAAGAGCGGATCTCGTTCGAGTCCACCGACTGGCTCGATCTCGCGCCCAACCGCGCGCTGGTGCACACACTGACCGGTGCCGGGCCGATCACGTTGGCGGCGAGGCCGCGCGGCGCGTCGGCCGCGACGTGCGCGTCGATGCATTCGGAGTACACATCGCTGCTGCGGCCGGCCTGCGTGATCAGCCAGGGCCGAATCGACCGCCGTACACCGCTGTGGGCGTTGACGCGGCGCTCGGATCGCGGCGTAGGCGTCGCTCGTTGGTCGCATCGCGCGCGTTCTTCTGATCCGGCCAGTCGACTGCGCGCTGACCCATGAACATGCCGGCTGATCGCTGGCGCGCTGATCGCCGACGCCACGGATGACCCGACCCTGAGCGGTCGTTCCCGTGGTGCGCGGCGCTGGCGACGGTCGCCGGGCCCGCGCTGTACTTCGACAGCGCTTGCGACTGCGCGCCGCTCGACGCTGGCCGAAACTGAATGCGTCGATGGCGCGCATGGCTGGGGAGCGCTGCGCGCTGTTCACGCATCAGTCCGCGCTCGCATCGTCGATGCATCGGTCGCCTGGCGCTGCCGTCAGCGGCTTCACCAGAAGCGCCACCGCCACCTGGCTCGGCGGCGCAACGACCTGCGGCGGCGACGTGTTGAAGATGAGCGTCGCCTTCGTCGGCACGGTGTCGATGCCGCGGTGTCCCAGCTCTACAGCGCGACGTCAGGAAGTCAGCATGCTGGCGATGCATCGGTGCGCACTGCCGCCGCGCGATGCCGGCCGGCCGCCACGCGGCGCAGTACTTCGTGTGAGCCCACCACCTGCACCTGTCCGGCAGCGCGATCATCATCGGTCACGCGCTAGGCGGCGCGGAGCTGGTGCTGGCGCATCGCCTCCGTAGCTGACGTCGTACGCGCCGGCATCGCGGTGATGGTCGGCGGCCTGCGCGAATCAGGCGCGCGCCGCTGCACGTGCTCGCCGCCACGCCTGCCTGGCGCCGGCGGGTGTCGCGCAGGCGCGGTCACTGCATCAGGCCGGGCGCCGCTCGTCGAGGCGCCGCCGCGGTCGGCCGCGCTGCTGTTGCTTGCGGTCGGCGCCACGCTGCGCGTGGTGCTTGTGCGCACGAACTGGCTGCCCGCGGCGCAGTGCGCGAACCGCCGTCGACTGTGCGCCGCCTGCGTCACGCGCGTGACCGCGGCGGCGCGGAGAACGCTCCTCGCGCGCTCGCGGCCGCCGACACGCGCCGGGCGGCTGAGCGTTGCGCATCGCCACTGAGTCTGGCAAGCAGAGATTCTGATCGACCCCATGGCTCACCGGCCCGACCGCGGCGACGGCGGCAAGCGAAGATCGGCGACGACTGAACGCGCTGACCATCCGCAGGCATCGCGCTGTCGCAGAGCAACCCGGCAGCGCAGGCGATCGCCGAGTTCGTCGTGGAACGTGCATTCTGCGCGCGGCGCAACATGGCGATGGGCGCCGGGGCGCGGCGCGCACTGGCTGCACTTCTGCAGCATCCGCGACGACGGCGGCAGCGAGCCGCGCGACGCCGACGGCGTGCCCGACGCGCCGCCGGAGCGGTGGCGGCGCGCGGCGCATCGCGGCGTGACGGCGTCGGCGGCAACGCTGGCCGCCGGCAGCACCGGTCATCGGCGGCGGGCTGCAGGGCGAAGCGTCGCATCGGGCTGCGACAGCGCTTCTGGACCTGGCGGCTTCGAGACGAGCACCTGACGATGACTCCGCCGGCGCCGACCAGCGATCCCGGCAGCGACGATGCGCGGCGGCGATGCGCGCTACCAGCTCGTGCCGAGGCGGGTGCTGTTCGCCGAGCGTGGCACGGAGCTGGCGCGGCGCCGCTGCTCGAAGGCGTGCGCCAGCTCGCTGAGCGGCGAGAAGATCCAATGCGTGCACGCCTGGCGTCGGAGCTGCGCGCGATCGCATCCGCGCCCTCGCGCGTGTGCGCATCACCGCGATCGACGCGGCTCGCGCGCGCTGCAGTACGCGGTCGAGCCGCGGCAGCGCACGAGGGCGCGCGCTGCACGTAACGCTGCGCGGCGGTCGCGCGCAGGGCCGCGCGTTCGGCGACGCGCATGCCGAGCTGCGCTGGTCGAACGCTGATGACGCCGCGCGTCGCGCGACGCGCCTGGGCACGCGCGTGCTGCCGGTGACTGACGCGGCCGCGCTGCCCGGTTTGGATGCGGCGCGCCGACCGCTGATCGCGCCGCATCTGCAGGGGCGCTGCCCGCCGCCTCCCTTGCGCTGACGCTCGCGGGCACCGCGAAGGAGCGGCATCGTGCACGACGAGCGCCGCGCCGCGCCCGCCGCGCCGCGATCGCAGCCGCTGGAGCGCGCGTGGCGCGCTGATCGAGGCCCAGCAGCTATTCACGGAGGAAGAGCAGGCCTGCCAGCAGGCGCTGAAGGCGCGGCAGAAGGCCTGCACGAAGCGCCGCCGCGCTGCCGCCGGAGGAGTACGACTGGTCTCGATGTGCAGCGGCGCGTGATCGGCAGGGCTGGCAGTCGCGGTCGCGTCGTCAATATCAGCCTCGGTGCCACGGATCGATGGCCGCGCGCGGCGGACGAACCTGGCTGGGTGCGCGGACGCCTGCCGCGCGATTCGCCGCAGCGGCTGCAGCTTCGAGTTCGCCGGCCCGCTGCAGAGCGTCGATCCGCCGGCCGCGGCCACCGGCCGCTGCGGGCCATGCCGCGCCTCCGCGTTGTTGCGCGACCGCTCTCGAGCGACGCGCGCGGCCACCGAGGATCTGACGTCGCCAGGCTGGTCGGACGGCGCGTCGACGGCGAGCGGCAACGACCAGCAGCGAGGCCGACCAGGAGTGTCGAGTTGCATGCGCCCGGCGCGCGCGCTGCCAGGCCGCGCGGCGCGCCCTGCGCGGCGGCGAGCAGCGCGCGGCGCAGCCCGGATGCCGTCAGTCATGCGACACGCTGACGCGCCCGCCGCCGCGCGGCGCTGCGTTGGGAACTGCGTGGTCGTCAACGCGCGCGGCGCCGCCGGCGGCGGCTCTCGACGGCGCGCGTCGCCGGCGGAGCTGATCGCAGCCGCTTCGACGCCGAGCGCAACATCATCGCGCGCCTGCACTGGCGGGCATCCGCGACCCCGCCGTTCGCCGCTGACCGCCGCCTGCCGCCGCACATCGCGCGGGCGCTGGCGAAGCTCGCCAGACGGCGCTGAGCTGCGCGGCGCGCAAGCCGGCGCCGGCGTCGGCGCCGAGCAGTTGCTGCCGGTGCGTGATCGAGCTGTCGCGCAACCATGCCGAGGTGATGAAACTCAGGGCGACGCTGGCCGGCGCGCGCGGCGCGAACGGACGCCGGCGCACTATCGAGCGCCGAGCGCGCTCGGCGAGCATCACGCTGGCGCCGCCCGCCGATGCGCGGCGCAGGCCTATGCCGCAGCCACCTCTTCGTCGATGCGCGGCGCCTGTTTCGGCGCCGCAGGCACCAGCCCGTAGCGCGTCATGACCTCCATGAGCTTCGCGCGGTCGGGCGGCCCGCCCGCGCCGAGCAGCGCCCCGACTTCGACGAAGTAGCCCACGCCCATGTCCGGCGTGAGCATCACCAACGTGCGCGCGGTCACTGAACCGGGGTTGCCGAACGCGTGCACGGCACCGCGCGGCGTCGACATCCAGTCGCCCGGGTTCAGGTCACGGGTTTCGCCGTCGACCGTGTACCGGAGCACGCCTTCCAGCACGTAGACGCACTCTTCGTTGTGGCTGTGGCTGTGTGGCGGGGGCACCTGCGCGCCGGGCGGAACCGTCATCTCGAACAAGCCCAGCCCGCCTGCCTGCGCGCCATCGACGAGGTAGCGAATCTCGAGTTGCCCCACTTTGACGACTTGGCTCATGAAGATCTCCTTGGCTTGCGCACGGTGGTGATGGGTCCGCCGGGGGCGGCGGTGCGGCCGCTCGGCGCGACCGCGAGGCCAATGTAGAAGGTTGCAGGCACGAGATAAATACGCTCTACTTCAACGCATTGTTGCAAGAACGAGCCTAGTTTGAAGGACCGGCTGCAGGGCATGCGCGTGTTCGCGCACGTGGTCGAAGCCAAGAGCTTCTCGGCCGCCGCCGACAAGCTCGGCATCTCGAAGTCGCTGGCGAGCCGGCACGTGAGCGCGCTGGAGCGCGCGCTGTCGGTGAAGTTGCTGCACCGGTCGACGCGCAGGCTCAGCCTCACCGAGGCCGGCGGCCTGTTCTACGAGCACTGCGCACGAATCGTCCAGGAAGCACAACTGGCCGAACAGCGCTTGAGCCGCGCGCAGACCGAGCCGGCCGGCCTGGTCAAAGTGACGGCGGTCCCCGCGTTCGCCGTGCGGCACGTGCTGCCGGCGCTGGCGCAGTTCCAGCAGCAGTACCCGTTGATCCAGGTCCGGCTGTTCTGCAGCAATCGCCCGGTCGACCTGGGCAGCGAGGGCTTCGACCTGGGCATTCGCGTGTCGTTCAAGCCGCCGCCGGAGTAGCTGGTGGCGCGCAAGCTGGCGCCCAATCGCGGCGTGCTGTGCGCCTCTCCCGCCTACATCGAGCGCTGCGGGTTGCCGCGCCGCGTCGAGGATCTCGCCAAGCACGCGTGCGTGCTGTTCCCGGCGCTCGCGCCGAAAGGCGTCTGGACGCTGCTGCGCGACGGCCGCAAGGTTTCGGTGCCGGTGGCCGGCAGCTTCGAGACCGACGAGATGGACGCGGTCTTCGCCGCTGTCGCCGCCGGGCTGGGCATTGGCGCCCTGCCGCTCTACATGGCGGCCGACGCCGTGCGGCAGGGTCGGCTGGTGCCGTTGCTGCGCCAGTATCACTTTGCGCAGGAGAGCGCCATCTACCTGGTCTATCTGCCCAACCGCACGCTCCCTTCGCGCGTGCGCGTGCTGATCGACTTCCTCGTCGCGCGCTTCGCGCGCACGCCTTCATGGGAGACCGGTTGGTGACCGCTCCGGCTTCGGGTCGCATCACGGTGGCCCGACATCCATGCCGGCGCCGGGCGGCGCAAGGCGGCGACGCCCGCAGTCATAGGTGTCGCGCGGGGATGGCGCGCCGCCGAGTGACGCCCGCAAGCCGCGGCGGAGCGCCCCTGTTACGCTCGCATTCCCCGGCGGCGGCTTGCCCGCGCGCGCGCCTGTGGCGTCGCGCGCCGGGCCTGACAGGAGACGACCGTGTTCGAGTCCACCTTCCAGATCGACCTCGGCCGACATCGCGATGCTGCGCGACGCGGTGCGCGATTTCGCTCAAGCCGAGATCGCGCCGCGCGCGGCCGACATCGAGCGCGCCAACCACTTTCCGGCCGACCTCTGGCGCAAGCTCGGCGAGATCGGCGTCATGGGGCTCACCGTCGCCGAGGCCTACGGCGGCACCGCGATGGGCTACCTGGCGCACATGGTGGCGCTCGAGGAGATCAGCCGCGCCAGCGCGGCGGTGGGGCTGAGCTACGGCGCGCACTCGAACCTGTGCGTCAACCAGATCCACCGCAACGGCAGCGAGGCGCAGAAGCAGAAGTACTTGCCCAGGCTGATCAGCGGCGAGCACGTCGGCGCGCTGGCGATGAGCGAGCCGGGCGCCGGATCCGACGTGGTGAGCATGACGCTGAAGGCCGAGCGCCGCGGCGACCGCTTCGTGCTCAACGGCAGCAAGATGTGGATCACCAACGGCGGCGACGCCGACACCCTGGTCGTCTACGCCAAGACCGAGCCGCAGATGGGCGCGCGCGGCATGACCGCGTTCATCGTCGAGAAGGGCTTCGCCGGCTTCACGCACGGCCGGCATCTCGACAAGCTCGGCATGCGCGGCTCCAACACCTACCCGCTGTTCTTTCAGGATTGCGAGGTGCCGGCCGACAACGTGCTCGGCGGCGAGGGCAACGGCGCCAAGGTGTTGATGAGCGGGCTCGACTACGAGCGCGCGGTGCTGGCCGCCGGGCCGCTGGGCATCATGGCGGCGTGCATGGACGTGGTGGTGCCGTACGTGCACGAGCGCAAGCAGTTCGGCCAGAGCATCGGCGAGTTCCAGCTCATGCAGGGCAAGGTGGCCGACATGTACACCACGCTGCAGGCGTGCCGCGCCTACGTCTATGCGGTGGGCCGCGCCTGCGACGGCGCCGACCACGCGCGCACGCTGCGCAAGGACGCCGCCGGCGCCATCCTCTACGCCGCCGAGAAGGCCACCTGGATGGCCGGCGAGGCGATCCAGGCGCTGGGCGGCGTCGGCTACACCAACGAGTTCCCTGCCGGCCGCCTGTGGCGCGACGCGAAGCTGTATGAAATCGGCGCTGGCACTTCGGAGATCCGGCGCATGTTGATCGGCAGAGAGCTGTTTGCGGAGACCATGTGATGGCGAAGAGCGAAGCCGATTCGGCGCAGGCTCACGTCCGCGCAGCGGACGTGAAGGCGCACAGCGCCGGCCGTAGCCAAATTGGGGCCGGTACGTCCGAGATCCGCCGCATGCTCATCGGGCGCGAGCTGTTCGCGGAGACGATGTAATGCCCCAGCTCGCGAGCAAGCTCAACCCGCGCTCCGAAGATTTCAAGGCCAACGCCACCGCGATGCGCGCGCTGGTCGACGACCTGCACGCGCAGGTCGAGCGCGTCGCGCAGGGCGGCCCGGCGGCGGCGCGCGCCAAGCACGAGGCGCGCGGCAAGCTGCTGCCGCGGCAGCGCGTCGAGCGGCTGCTCGACCCCGGCACGCCGTTTCTCGAGATCGGCGCGCTGGCGGCGATGGGCGTCTACAAGGAGAAGGACGGCTCCGACGCCGCGCCGAGCGCCGGCGTCATCACCGGCATCGGCCGCGTCGCCGGCGTCGAGTGCGTGATCGTCTGCAACGACGCCACCGTCAAGGGCGGCACCTACTACCCGCTGACGGTGAAGAAGCACCTGCGCGCGCAGGAGATCGCGCAGATGAACCGGCTGCCGTGCATCTACCTGGTCGACTCAGGCGGCGCCAACCTGCCCAACCAGGACGAGGTGTTCCCCGACCGCGAGCACTTCGGCCGCATCTTCTACAACCAGGCGAACCTCTCGGCGCAGGGCATCGCGCAGATCGCGGTGGTGATGGGCTCGTGCACCGCCGGCGGCGCCTACGTGCCGGCGATGAGCGACGAGACCATCATCGTCAAGGAACAGGGCACCATCTTCCTCGGCGGCCCGCCGCTGGTGAAGGCGGCGATCGGCGAAGTGGTGAGTGCCGAGGATCTCGGCGGCGGCGACGTGCACACGCGGCTGTCGGGCGTGGCCGACCACCTGGCCGAGAACGACCTGCACGCGCTCGCGCTGGCGCGCCAGGCGGTGGCCAACCTCAACTGGGTCAAGCCGCAGCCGCTGCGGCTGCTGGCGCCGCGTGCGCCGCGCTACGCCGCCGAAGAGATCTACGGCGTGGTGCCGGCCGACACGCGCAAGCCCTACGACGTGCGCGAGGTGATCGCGCGCATCGTCGACGACAGCGAGTTCGACGAGTTCAAGGCGCGCTACGGCACCACGCTGGTCACCGGCTTCGCGCACATCGAGGGCATGCCGGTGGGCTTCGTCGCCAACAACGGCATCCTGTTCTCCGAGAGCGCGATGAAGGGCGCGCACTTCATCGAGCTGTGCTGCCAGCGCCGCGTGCCGCTGGTCTTTCTGCAGAACATCACCGGCTTCATGGTCGGCCGGCGCTACGAGAACGAAGGCATCGCCAAGCACGGCGCCAAGATGGTCACCGCGGTGGCCACCGCCACGGTGCCGAAGTTCACGCTCATCATCGGCGGCAGCTTCGGCGCCGGCAACTACGGCATGTGCGGCCGCGCGTACTCGCCGCGCTTCCTGTGGATGTGGCCCAACGCGCGCATCTCGGTGATGGGCGGCGAGCAGGCCGCCAGCGTGCTGGCCACCGTGCGCCGCGAGGGCATCGAGGCGCGCGGCCGCCACTGGAGCGCCGACGAGGAAGCGGCGTTCCGCAAGCCGATCCTCGAGCAGTACGAGCGCCAGGGCCACCCTTACTTCGCCAGCGCCCGGCTGTGGGACGACGGCGTGATCGACCCGGCCGACACGCGCCGCGTGCTGGCGCTGGCGATCAGCGCGAGCCTGAACGCGCCGATTCCCGAGAGCCCGAAGTTCGGCGTGTTCCGCATGTGAGCGCACCATGAACGCACGCAACCACTTCCTGATGCTGGCCCGCTACCAGGTATGGGCCACCGATCGGCTGCTCGACGGCCCTGTGGCCGGTCTGAGCGACGAGGAGTACCGCCGCGACGCGGGCCTGTTCTTCCGCAGCGTGCACGGCACGCTGAACCACCTGCTGGTGACCGATCGCGGCCTGTGGTTCGAGCGCTTCGCCAACGGCCGCTCGCCCGCGCGCCGGCTCGACGAGGAGGTGCACGCCGACCGCGCCGCGCTGCACGCGGCGCTGAAGCAGGCCGCGCGCGAGTGGCTGCCGGCGATCGGCGCGTGGGACGAGGCGCGCTTCGACGGCACGCTGCGCTACACCAGCGCCAAGGGCGTGCCGTACGCCGTGCCGTTCGCGCCGACGCTGACCCATGTGTTCAACCACGGCACGCACCACCGCGGCCAGATCAGCGCGGCGCTGACGCGGCTCGGCCGCGAGGCGCCCGAACTCGATCTGATCTACATGGTGCTGGCCGACGCGCCGCCGCCATGACCAGCACGTTGGACATCCAACGCCGAGACGGCGTCGCCCGCGTGTGGCTCAACAGGCCCGACGTGCGCAACGCGTTCAACGACGCGGTGGTCGCCGAGCTGGATGCTGCGTTTCGCGAGCTGGGCGCCGACGCCTCGCTGCGCGCCATCGTGCTCGGCGGCCACGGCAAGGCGTTCTGCGCCGGCGGCGACCTGAACTGGATGCGCGCGATGGCCGGCTACTCGTGGCAGCGCAACCGCGCCGACGCGCAGGCACTGGCCGACATGCTGTGGACGATCTACACCTGCCCCGTTCCGGTGGTGGGCCGCGTGCACGGCGACTGCTACGCCGGCGGCGTCGGGCTGGCCGCCGTGTGCGACGTGCTGGTGGCTGCCGAGGGCGTGCACTTCTGCCTCAGCGAGGCGCGGCTCGGTCTGCTGCCGGCGACCATCGGGCCGTACGTCGTGCGCGCGCTGGGGCAGCAGGCGTCGCGCCGCTACTTCACCACCGCCGAGCGCTTCAGTGCCGCCGAGGCGCACCGGCTCGGCTTCGTGCACGAGCTGGCGAGCGCCGGGGCGATCGACGCCAAGGTCGATGCGGTCGTGCAGTCGCTGCTGGCCAACGGCCCGGCCGCGGTGAAGGCGGCCAAGCAACTGGTGCGCGACCTCGCCGGCGCGCCATTGAGCGCCGAGCTGCGCGCCGACACCGCACGCCGCATCGCCGACATCCGCGCCAGCGACGAAGGCCGCGAGGGCGTGCAGGCGTTTCTCGACAAGCGCAAACCGGGCTGGCAATGAACCTGGCGGCGATCGACCTCGACACCACGCAGCTGCTCGCGCTGGCGGCAGCGCTCGGCTGGGCCAGCGGCCTGCGCCTCTATGCGGTGGTGTTCCTCACCGGTCTTGTGGGCTGGCTCGGCTGGGTCACGCTGCCGTCGGGGCTGCAGATCCTGCAGCAGCCCGTGCTGCTCAGTGTGTCGGGGCTGATGTTGCTGGTGGAGTTCTTCGCCGACAAGGTTCCCGGGCTCGACTCGGTATGGGACGCGGTGCACACCTTCATCCGCATTCCCGCCGGCATGGCGTTGGCCGCCGCGGTGTTCGGCGGCGACTCGGCCGTCTGGACGACGGTGGCGGCGCTGATGGGCGGCGCCCTCGCTGCCACCTCGCATGCCGCCAAGGCCACCACGCGCGCGGCGGCCAACACCTCGCCCGAGCCTTTCTCCAACATCGGCCTGTCGCTGCTCGGCGACGCCGCGGTGCCGTCGATGCTGTGGCTGGCGTGGGCGCATCCGGCGTGGTTCTTCGTGGCGCTGGCGGTCGCGCTGGTGGCGATGGTCGGCGTCACCGTGCTGTTGTTCAGGTTCCTGCGCGCGCTGCTGCGCTCGCTGCGCGCGCGCTTCGGAACCGTGGGAGCTTGAGGTGTTTCAGAAGATCCTGATTGCGAATCGCGGGGACAAGCGAAGCGCAGCGCAGCTTGCGGCGAAGGCTCATGCCGGCGCAGCCGGCGTGATGCCGAAGCCAGAATGCCGGCGTCGCGCAGCGACGCGCGATCGCGCCGCGGGAGCCTGAGATGTTCACCAAGATCCTGATAGCCAACCGCGGCGAGATCGCGTGCCGCGTCGCCGCCACCGCGCGCCGCCTGGGCGTGCGCACCGTGGCCGTGTACTCCGACGCCGACGCGCAGGCGGCGCACGTGGCGGCGTGCGACGAGGTGGTGCACATCGGCGCCGCGTCGCCGCGCGAGAGCTACCTGCGCATCGAGCGCATCCTGCAGGCCGCCAAGGACACCGGCGCGCAGGCGATCCATCCCGGCTACGGCTTCCTGTCGGAGAACGAGCACTTCGCGCAGGCGTGCGCCGACGCGGGCATCGCCTTCATCGGCCCGCCCGCCTCGGCCATTCGCCAGATGGGCAGCAAGTCGGCCGCCAAGTCGCTGATGGGCCAGGCGCACGTGCCGCTGGTGCCGGGCTACCACGGCCAGGACAACGACCCGGCGCTGCTCGCGCGCGAGGCAGCGCGCATCGGCTACCCGGTGCTGATCAAGGCCAGCGCCGGCGGCGGCGGCAAGGGCATGCGCCGCGTCGACAAGGCGGCGGACTTCGCGGCGGCGCTGGCGTCGTGCCAGCGCGAGGCGAAGGCGAGCTTCGGCGACGACCAGGTGCTGGTCGAGCGCTACGTCACGCGGCCGCGGCACATCGAGATCCAGGTGTTCGCCGATTCGCACGGTGGCGCGGTGTACCTGTTCGAGCGCGACTGCTCGGTGCAGCGGCGGCATCAGAAGGTGCTCGAGGAGGCGCCCGCGCCTGGCTTGAGCGCCGAACGCCGCGCCGAGATGGGCGCCGCCGCGGTGGCCGCGGCCAAGGCGGTGGGCTACGTCGGCGCCGGCACGGTCGAGTTCATCGCCGAGCCGCACGAGGGCGACCTTCGCTTCTACTTCATGGAGATGAACACCCGGCTGCAGGTCGAGCACCCGGTGACCGAGGCGATCACCGGGCTCGACCTCGTCGAGTGGCAGCTGCGCGTGGCCGCCGGCGAGCCGCTGCCGCTGCAGCAGAGCGAGCTGAAGCTCTCGGGCCACGCGATCGAGGCGCGCATTTGCGCCGAGAACCCCGAGGCTGGCTTCCTGCCGGCCACCGGCACGCTGCGCACCTTGCGCTGGCCCGAGCACGTGGCGTTCCGCCGCAACGCCGACGGCGAGCGCTTGCACGACCCGGCGCCGGTGCGCGTCGACGCCGGCGTGCGCGAGGGCGACGCGATCACGCCGTACTACGACTCGATGATCGCCAAGCTGATCGTCTGGGGCGACAGCCGCGCGCAGGCGCTGGCGCGGCTCGACGCCGCGCTGGCGGCCACGCACATCGTCGGCCTGCACACCAACGTGGCGTTCCTGCGCCGCGCGGTCGCGTCGAAGGCGTTCGCGCAGGCCGACCTCGACACCGCGCTGATCGAGCGCGAACGCGCGGCGCTGTTCGAGCAGCCGCCGCTGCCGCTGGAGGTGGCCGCCGCGGGCTTGATGGCGCACACGCTGGCGCGCGAGGCGTTGCTGCAGGGGCCCGACCCTTGGTCGCGGCGCGATGCCTTCCGCCTCTACGGCGGCGCGCGGCGGCACTTCCACCTGCAGCGCGGCGAAGCGGAACACACGGTGGTGCTGGCGCGCTTGCACGACGGCGCGTTGCGGCTCGAGCTCTCGGGCCAGGGCTGGCCGCTGCAGGTGCGCGCGCTCGGCGACCACCGCCACGACGTGACGCTCGGTGCGCGGCGGCTGACGCTGGCCGTCTACGCGCACGGCGAGCAGGTGGCCGTGTTCGCGCCCGAGGGGCGCGCCGACCTGCGCGAGGTCGACGATCTCGCGCACGCCGGCGAGGGCGCCGCCGCCGGCGGTCAGCTCACCGCGCCGATGCCGGGCAAGCTGATCGCCTACCTCGCCAAGCCGGGCGACCGCGTGGCCAGCGGCCAGGCGCTGGCGGTGATCGAGGCGATGAAGATGGAGCACACCATCCACGCGCCGCGCGACGGCGTGGTCAGCGAGTGCCTCTACGCGGCAGGCGACCAGGTCGGCGAGGGCAGCGAGCTGCTGCGGCTGAAGGACTGATACCGAGAGTTGGCGGGGCTCGCTGTGCCCGCTGCCTGCCGAAAAGCCAGCCGCGAACGCGGCGGCCGGGTCGACCCCGACTACTCGGCCGGCACCGACTCGGGCGGCATCGACAGCAGCGACGACGACCAGCCCTGCGACGCCCCGAAACTCGACGCCGCACCGCTGCGGCCGCCTTCGGCCTCGGCCTGCAGCGCCGCGGCGCGAAACGCGGTGGCCAGGCGCCGCAGGTCGTGCGCTTCGCCGCAGGCCTCGCACACCAGCAGCACGTCGCGCGCGTACGGCGGCTGCTTCAGCAGGCGGCCGACGTCGGCGGCGATGCCGGTCTCGCGCAGCAGTGCGTAGTGGATTCGCGTGGCCAGTTGCAGGCGACGGTTGGTACTGCGGTCGATCATCGCTGCAACGCTCTCGGTGCGGCCATTGTGGCCGGCGACGCGCGGCGCGCCCATCCCGCGACTGCGGCTGCGGTGGCGGCCAAGCCCGCGCGCCGGCGCGGGCCGCGGCCCGCCGCTATATTGGGGGCATCCCCCGAGAGTGAGGCCGATCATGATGCCCAGCCGCGTCACGCTGGTCGATGTGGGGCCGCGCGACGGCCTGCAGAACGAGAAGGAGCCGGTGGCCACCGCGCACAAGGTCGAGCTGGTGCAGCGCCTGCAGGCCGCCGGCCTGCGCGAGATCGAGGTCACCAGCTTCGTCAGCCCGAAGTGGGTGCCGCAGATGGCCGACAACGCGCAGGTGATGGCCGGCATCGCGCGCGCGCCCGGCGTGCGCTACTCGGTGCTCACCCCCAACATGAAGGGGCTGGAGGCGGCGCTGGCCAGCAGGCCCGACGAGATCGTGGTGTTCGGCGCGGCCACCGAGGCCTTCAGCCAGCGCAACATCAACTGCTCGATCGCCGAGAGCATCGAGCGCTTCGCGCCGGTGGTGGCCGCCGCACGCGAGGCCGGCATCAAGGTGCGCGGCGCGATCTCGTGCGCGCTCGGCTGCCCGTACCAGGGCGAGGTGTCGGCCGACGAGGTGGAGCACGTGGTGCGGCTGATGAAGGGCATCGGCGTGCACCACGTCGGCGTCGCCGACACCATCGGCGTCGGCACGCCGCGCAAGGTGCAGGCGGCGCTGGAGCGCGCGCTCGAGCACTTTCCGCTGGCCGAGGTGAGCGGGCATTTCCACGACACCTACGGCCAGGCGCTGGCCAACATCTACGCCTGCCTCGAGATCGGCGTGCACACCTTCGACGCCAGCGTCGCCGGCCTCGGCGGCTGCCCGTACGCCAAGGGCGCCACCGGCAACGTCGCCACCGAGGACGTGGTGTTCATGCTGCAAGGCCTCGGCATCGACACCGGCGTCGACCTCGACGCGCTGGTCGACGCCGGCGAGTTCATCTCGGCGCAGCTCGGCCGGCCGCCCGTCTCGCGCGTCGGCCGCGCGCTGCTGGCCAAGCGCGGCAAGGTGTTCGTCTGATGAGCGCAGTGGAGCGGCCCGAGGGTTTCAGGCGCGTCGCGCAGGCGCTGGCGCAGCTCGGCCACGCGCACGCGCCGCTGTGGCTCGACGTCGCGGCGCGCACGTCGCAAGACGCCGCCACCGCGTTGGGGGTGGCCGTCGGCCAGATCGCCAAGAGCGTGATCTTCCGCCGCCGCAGCGACGACCGCGCGGTGCTGGTGATCGCCTCGGGCGACCGTCGCGTCGACGAGGCCAAGGTCGGCGCGGTCACCGGCGCGCTCGGTCGCGCCGACGCCGGCTTCGTCAAGGCCAGCACCGGTTTCGCGATCGGCGGCGTCGCGCCGCTGGCGCACGCCAGTGCGCCGCTGACGCTGATCGACCGCGACCTGTTCCGCTTCGACGAGATCTGGGCCGCCGCCGGTCACCCCAACGGCGTGTTCAAGCTGACGCCGGCCGAACTCGAGCGCTACACCGGCGCGCCGGTGGCCGACGTCGTGGTGGCGTCGTGAGCTCCCGCCCGGCCGCCACGAGCCGCGGGCCCGGAGACGGCACCGCGGGCGCCGCGGTGCAAACGGGCGCCGGCGTCGCGTCGCCGTGCATCGACGTCTGCCGCATCGACTCGGCCAGCGGCTGGTGCGAGGGCTGCCTGCGCACGATCGACGAGATCGCGGCGTGGAGCAGCCTGTCCGACGACGGCAAGCGCGCGGTGTGGCAGCGGCTGGAGCAGCGCCGCACGCACCGGCAGGCGCAGCGTGGCGCGGGCGAGGCGGTGCGATGAAGCGCGTCGGCTTCTGGTTCGACGTCGTCTCGCCGTTCGCCTACCTGGCGTTCGAGCACCTGCCGCAGGCGCTCGTCGGCTGCAGCTACGAGGTGCAGTACCGGCCGGTGCTGTTCGCCGGGCTGCTCTCGCACTGGGGCCACAAGGGGCCGGCCGAGATCGCGCCCAAGCGCGCCTGGACGTTCCGCCACATCGCGTGGCTTTCGCACACGCTCAGCGTCCCGTGCGAGACGCCGGCGACGCATCCGTTCAACCCGCTGCCGCTGCTGCGGCTCGCGCTGGCGTGCTGCGACGCGGGCGGCACGCCGAACCGCCACGTCGTCGAGACGCTGATGCGCCACGTCTGGCGCGGCGGTGCCGAGGCCGGCGACCCGGCGCGGCTGCGCGCGTTGAGCGAGGCGCTGGCGCCGCGCCGCGACCCGGCCGGCGACGAGGTCAAGGCCGAGTTGCGCAGGTGGTCCGACGAGGCGCTGGCGCGCGGTGTGTTCGGCGTGCCGACCTTCGATCTCGACGGCCGCCTGTTCTGGGGGCTCGATGCGCTGCCGATGCTGCGCGCCGCGCTGCACGGCGACGCCTGGTTCGACGGCCCGCAGTGGGATGCCGCCGGCATCGCGCCGCCGGGCGTGACGCGCTGAGGCTGCTAGCGCGAGGTTTGCGCGTCGAGCCGGCGCGCACGCCACCATTGCGCCGCGGCGCACACCGCCCAGCACAGCCAGGCCGACCACAATGTGTGGCTGACGTAGTGCGCGCCGCGCGCGAGCTGGGCCCAGCCGTAGAGCACGCCTGCCACGCACACCGCGGCCAGACAGCCGCGCGCCAGCCGCGGCCGCAGCGCGCGCCAGTCGAAGTAAAGCGTCAGGAAAGCGAACGCCGCCACCGCGTGGCCCGATGGGAAGCAGTGGCCCGGCCCGCCGTCGCGCACGCCGAACCGCCAGTGCGACACGTAGGCGGCGACGCCGCCGAACTCGGCCAGATCCCACGGGCAACTGCTGCTGCTGAGGCGTTTGATGGTCGGAATCAGCACCAGGCACAGCAGCGTGATGCCGATCCAGTAGCCGTGCTGACGGCGCAGCGCCTCGTCGTCGGTGCGCCACCACGCGATGCCGACCATCGCGGCCAGCACACACCAGCCCAGGGCGCGGCCGCCGTCGTGCAGCAGCGCGCGTGTCAGCCAGGCGTTGCGCCACAGGAAGCCGTGGATCGTGCCGTAGTGGCGCGACACCGCGAGGTCGAACCCGCCGATCTCCCACGCCACCAGCAGCGCCAGCCCGCTCAGCGCCACCGCCAGATCGATCCGCCGCGGGTCCGGCTCGCGTGCCTTGCCGCGCCGGCCGCGGGCCTGCGCCGACGCGATTGCGGCTGCGTGCAGTGCACTCATTGCGCCGCCCTGCGCGCCGCGTACTGCGAGGTTCGCGCTTCGCAGCGCCCGTTTGCGTTCATCGCGCGGGCGCGCCGCGGCAGGCAGCGCTCGAGTCCCACTGCGGCTCGTACAGCGAAGTGCGGACGTCGAGCAGCCCGAGCACGGTGTGAAACAGGTTGTCGTGGCTCGCGCTCGCTCGCGAGCGCTGGCGCAGGCAGGCCAAGTCGAGCCGCGCCGCCGCGGCGAAGCCGGGCGAGGCCCAGAACACCATCGGCACGTGGGTCTGCACGTCGGGGGCGATGGCGTACGGGATGCCGTGCAGGAACAGGCGGTTCTCGCCCAGCGACTCGCCGTGGTCCGACACGTACAGCATCGCGCTGTCGACGCGGTCGGCGTGCGCCGCGAGCTGCCGGATCAGTTGCGCCAGCACGTGGTCGGTGTACAGCAGCGCGTTGTCGTAGGCGTTGACGATCTCCTCGCGCGTGCAGCGCTGCAGGTCGTCGCTGCGGCACTCCGGCTCGAAGCGCGCGAATGCCTCGGGGTGACGGCGGAAGTACGACGGCCCGTGGTTGCCGAGCTGGTGCAGCACCAGCAACTGCGTGCCGCTGGCTTGCGCCAGCCGCTGGTCGAGCCCGGCCAGCAGGCCTTCGTCGAGGCAGCGGCCCGCGTGGCACAGGCCCGGCGGCGCAAGGTCCTTCACGCTGTCGTGCGACAGGCCCTCGCAGACGCGCTTGCAGCCCGACTGGTTGTCGCGCCAGTGCACCGCCACGCCGGCGCGCGCCAGCACGTGCAACAGGCCCTGACTGCCGC
The DNA here is from genome assembly GCA_015075545.1 of Ideonella sp. GTDB lineage: Bacteria > Pseudomonadota > Gammaproteobacteria > Burkholderiales > Burkholderiaceae_C > JAEUPI01. Next base: position 384,117 of record JABTUC010000002.1, read on the forward strand.
GGATGCGGCGCTCGTCGTAGTCGCGCCGCCCCACCGGCGCGAACATGCACGGCAGCGACACCTCGGTGCTGGTGCCGCAGGCGGTGACGTCGCTGAAGTTGATCAACGCTGGCAGCGCTGCCAGCTCCGGCGTGGTCTGCCGCGCATAGCCGTCGAGCCCCCAGTTGGCCGCGCGCGCGGTTTCGCCCACCACCAGCACCAGCAGCATCGGCTTGCTGCGCTGTGACCACAGCGGCCCGGGTGCCGCATCGAGGCCGATCGGCTGCAGCGGCCTGGCCGCCTGACGCGAGTCTCGCGCCAGCACCGCGCCGAGCGACCACACCGCGGCGCCCGGCGTGATCAGGTAGCGCACCTCACGGTGGTTGCGCATCAACGCGAAGAACGGCTGCGACACGGCGAGCACCGACCCCACCACCGCCAGCGCCGCGACCAGCATCGTTGCGGCGCGCACCAGCGCCGCGCGCAGCAGCGGCCGCCGCACGACGTGCACGCGCCACAGCAGCGCCAGCGGCAGCACCGCGTAGAGCAGCAGGTGCAGCCACAGCGCCGGCGAGACCAGCTCGCGTGCCTCGCCGAAATCGGTGCGCAGCACGTTGCGCATCATCGAGGTGTCGAAGTACACGCCGTAGCGCAGCGTGTAGTAGCTCGCCAGCGCGCTGGCCACGATCAGCACCGCCAGCAGCGGCTTCAGCGTCCGGCGCGTCGCCACCAGCCCCATCAGCAGGAAGTGGGCGGCCGCAAGCAGCACGACGAGTGCGGCCACGAATCCCCACGCCGCCGCGCTCGAGACCTCCTGGCCGCGCAGCGCCGCGGCGAAGAACGGCCGGTTGGCCGCCAGCGCGAAGAACACGCTGGCCGCGAGCAGCGCCTGCTCGACCGTGGCGGAGAAGGTGAGGCGAGGGGCAGAATCGGGCGCGGACGCCGTCCGCGCTCGCCAGAAGGCACGCACGTCCGCGATTGCAGGGCGGCGACCTGAAGCCGCGCTGAAGCCGGCCGGGCGGGCAGGCCTAGAGTGTGGCCTTTGGCAACCCGAGTTGACCCTTCGTGCGCCTGCTGCTGATCGAAGACGACGACATCCTCGGCGAAGGCCTGCGCGACTACCTGCGCGCCGACGGCCATGCGGTCGACTGGTTCCGCAGCCTGGGCCAGGCCGAAGCGGCGCGCGGCGAGCCGTTCGACGCCTGGCTGCTCGACTGGCAACTGCCCGACGGCTCGGGCCTCGAATGGCTGCGCGCCCGCCGCGCACGCGGCGATGCGACGCCCGCGCTGATGCTCACCGCTCGCGACCGGCTCGGCGATCGTGTCAGCTCGCTCGACGGCGGCGCCGACGACTACCTGATCAAGCCGTTCGCGGCCGAGGAGCTGGCCGCGCGCCTGCGCGCGGTGTGCCGGCGCAGCGCGGGCACGGCCGACGCGCGCGTGCGGGCAGGCGACGTGCTGATCGACCTGCGCGCGCGCGGCGCGCAGCGCGAAGGCCGGCGCGTCGAGCTGACGGCGCGTGAATGGGCGCTGCTCGAGGCGCTGGCGCTGCGCAGCGGCCGCATCGTGCTGAAGGGCGAACTGGAGCGCCTGGTGCACGGCTTCGATGCCGAGATCGCCAGCAACGCGCTCGAGGTGCACATCTCGAGCCTGCGACGCAAGCTCGGCCGCGACCTCATCGTCACCGTGCGCGGCCTCGGCTACCGGCTCGACGACAGCGAGGCCGCATGACGCCGCGCGACGACGCGCCCGCGCGGCTGCCGTCGATCCGCCGCCGACTGGCGCGTGCGATGTGGGTCGGTTCGCTGCTCAGCGGCCTGGCGGTCGCGCTCGCCGTGTGGCTGGCGGCCAACGAGGAGGTCGACGAACTGCTCGACGACACGCTGCGCTCGTCGGCCGAGGTGATGAGCGTCCTGCTGCCGCGCCACGGCGAGCCGATCACGCTGAGCGCGCCCACCAAGGCCGACGAGCGCTTCGCTTGGCAGGTGGTCGATGCGTCGCAGCGCGTGGTGATGCACTCGGCGCGGGCGCCCGGCGAGCCGTTCGTGCGGGTGCCGCTGTCGGGCTTTGCCGACAGCGCGCGGTGGCGCGTCTTCGGCATGGCGCTCGGCGACGGCGGGCGCATGCTGTACGTGGCGCAGACGCGCGCCGAGCGCGCCGAAGCCGAGGTCGAGGTGGCGTTCAGCTCGGTGCTGGCGGCGATCGCGGTGGGAATCCTCGGGTACTTCTGGCTCAGTGCCCTGGTGCGTCACGAGTGGGCGCCGCTGCAACGGCTGTCGGATCGACTGGCCACGCACGACCCGCTGGCCCCCGGGGCCACACTGGGCGCGGCCGAGCGCGCCGAGCTGGGGGCGGTGCACCGCGCGGTCGACCAGCTCGGCCAGCGGCTGGCGCAGCGCCTGGCGCACGAACGCGCCTTTGCGGCGCAGGCGGCGCACGCGCTGCGCACGCCGCTGGCTGGCATCGACGCGCAGCTGGCGGTGTGTCTGCGCGAGAGCCCGCCGCCGCTGAACTCGCGCCTGCAGCGAGTGCGCGAGGGCGCCGCACGGCTGCAGCGCGTGGTGAGCGCGCTGCTGACGCTGTTTCGCAGCGACAGCCGGCCGCGGCGCAACGCGGTCGATCTGCACGAGCTGCTGCGGCAATTCGCGTTCGAGCGCCTGCAGATCGATGTGCAGGCCACCGCGCCGCTGCAGGCCGACGGCGACCTGCTCGCCGCGGCGTTGGCCAACCTGCTCGACAACGCCCAGCGCCACGGTGCGTCGCGGGTCGCGGTGTCGACGCCATCGGCCGGCACCGTGCGCCTGGACGACGACGGCCCGGGCGTGACGCCCGAGCACGGCCAGTCGCTGCAGGCGACGCTCGATGCACAGGCCTACGACGACGCGCCGGGCCTCGGTCTCGTGCTGGCCGACCTGGTGGCGCGCGCGCACGGTGGTCGGCTGCGCTTGTGTGTGCCGGCCTCGGGGAAGGGTTTTGCGGTCGAGCTGTCGCTCGGCACTTGATCGAAGCGAGAAAAGGCATTGCCCGCCGGTTGAGGCGGGCCGCTGGTCGCGCCGGCCGATCGGCCGCATGCCAGCCGGGCGGGCCGACCGCGGCGGCCTGTGCGGGCGGGCTGGCTCAGCGGATGCCGGCGACGGCCTTCGCGGTGGCCACGGCGATCGGCGCCGACGCGGCCTCACGCGCCTTGGCACGGGCGAGCATCTCGGGGTAGGCGGCCGACTGCGTGTCGGCGATGTGGCTGACCCCGGCCAGCACGGCCAGCGTGACGACGGCCGAGAGCGTGGCGGAAACGGTGCGGATGGCGGTGCGCTTCATGAGGGTCTCCTTGCTGGTCGACCCTGGGTTGCCGCCGGTCGCACGCCGGTTCAAGCCCCGTTGTCCGCCGCCCTGCCTGCCGGCGGCTGCCCCGCCGCCGCCCGCGAGCGCTCGAGCAGCAGTTCGCGCTCGCGCGCGTTGCGCGCCAGTGCCGCGGCGCGCTCGAACTCGGCGCGTGCCTCCTCGTGGCGGCCGAGCTTGGCCAGCAGATCGGCGCGCACACTGGGCAGCCACTGGTAGTCGCGCAGCGTGCCGTCGCTTTGCAGCGCGTCGACGATCTCGAGCGCCGCCGCCGGCCCGAACGCCATGCCCACCGCCACCGCGCGGTTGAGCTGCACCACCGGCGTCGGCACCACCTGCGCGAGCGCGTCGTACAGCGCGACGATGCCCGGCCAGTCGGTGTCGGCGGCGCTGGCCGCGAGCGCGTGGCGCTCGGCGATCGCCGCCTGCAGCGCGTAGGGCCCGAGCGCCTGGCGGGCTGCCATCGCCAGCGCACGGGCACGGTCGAGCGCGGCCAGGCCGCGGCGGATCAGCAGGCGATCCCAGCGCGAGCGATCCTGCTGGCTCAGCAGCACCGGACGGCCGGCGTCGTCGACACGCGCGGCGCTGCGCGATGCCTGCAGCTCGAGCAGCGCCGCCAGCCCGTGCACTTCGCTCTCGCCGCGCGCCAGCTCGGTCAGCATGCGCGCCAGGCGCAGCGCGTCGTGCATCAGATTCAGGCGCATCCAGTCGTCGCCGCGGGTGGCGGTGTAGCCCTCGTTGAAGATCGCATACACGACTTCGAGCACCGAGGCCAGCCGCTGCGGCAGCGCATCGCGGCCGGGCACCTCGAACGGCACCTTCGCCTCGCCCAGCGCGCGCTTGGCGCGCACGATGCGCTGCGCCACCGTCGCCTCGCTCACCAGGAAGGCGCGCGCGATCTCCTCGGTCGTCAGGCCGCCGAGCAGCTTGAGCGTGAGTGCGATGCGCGCGTCGGCCGACAGCACCGGGTGGCAGGCGGCGAAGATCAGCCGCAGCAGGTCGTCGCCGATGACGTCGCCCTCGGCGTCGGCCACCGCCTGCGCGATGTCGGGCACCACGTGGTCGCCGCGCGCGTCGGCGTCGCGGCCGAGCTCGTCGTGCTTGCGCGCGTGCAGCGCCGCCTGGCGCAGCCAGTCGAGCGCGCGGCGCTTGGCCGCCGTCATCAGCCAGGCGCCCGGGTTGTCGGGCACGCCGTCGGCCGGCCAGTGCTCGAGCGCCGACACCAGCGCGTCGTGCGCGAACTCCTCGGCCAGGCCGACGTCGCGCACCAGCCGTGCGACGCCGGCCACCACCTTGGCCGATTCGATGCGCCAGACGGCATCGATCGCGCGCTGCACATCGTGGGTCGCCATCGTGTGCCTGTTGCTTGGATGCGGCTCGACCGGCCGGCTGGTCACGCGACGACGACACGCATGGCGATCTCCATCGGGGGCGCGATCGGGCTGGATGCTCTGCGGGCCCTCATGGACCACGACGCGCGAACGCAGGCGGTTTCGACAGCGCAGGCCGCCGGGCCGGCGATCGACCTCAGGCGTTGCTGTCGTCGTGGCACGGGGCCAGCGACCGCACCTCGACCGTGCCCCACTCGGCTGCCGGGCAGCGCTCGGCGATCGCCAGCGCCGCCTCGCGCGTGTCGCAGGCGACGATGAAGAAGCCGTCGATCATCAGCAGCATGTAGGTCATCGGCACCTCCGTTCGGCCGCGATTAGAGCATCGGCCTGCGCGATTCGTTGCGCCTGCGGTCGGCGATCGGTCGCAGACACGCCTCGCCGCGATGGGCCCCCGGTATCCGCGCCACTCCCACTGCAGTGACAACACTGGCCTCCCGGTCTTGATGGCCATCAACCCGACCGGCTCGGGCGCTGCCTACAGTGCAGACGCCCATGCCAAACGACGGAAGCGTGTGATGTACAAGAAACTGCTGGTGCCGGTCGACGGCAGCGAGCTGTCGGAGCGCGCGATGCGCGAGGGTCTCGAGCTGGCCAGGCAGCTCGGTGCGGCGGTGGTCGGCTTCGTCGCCGAACCGGAGATGCCGATGCCCAACGAAGGCAGCCAACCGCTCGAGTACGCGCACCAGCGCGACCTGCACGAGACCCGCACCGATACCCACGCGCACGAGGTGCTGGCGCGGTTCGGCGAACTGGCGCGCGCGGCCGGCGTCGCGTTCACCGGCCGCCATCTGCGCACCGACCAGATCGACAAGGCGATCGTTGGCATGGCCGGCGAGTACGACTGCGACCTGATCGTGATGGCCACGCACGGGCGCGGCGTGTTCGGCGAACTGCTGTTCGGCTCGCACACCAAGAGCGTGCTGGCCAAGAGCACGCTGCCGCTGCTGATACTGCGCTGACTCGCTGCAGCGCGGCACGCGCCGCGCCCCGCTCGCTACCATGGGCGGCCGTGTCGCACCGTCGAATCCTGAGCGTTCCCTCCAGCGAGCCCGAAGCCACGGCGCGGCTGGCGCGTGCAGCCACGGCGCAGCGGCACCCGACTTGCTGGCCGCCTGCGGCATCGGGCCGCTCGGGCGATCCGCGATGGCCGATTCGGTGAGCCCGGCGGCCGAGTCGCTGGCCGACAAGCGGCTGGTCGGGCTGATCGGCGCGGGCATCCAGCGCTCGCTGTCGCCGGCCTTGCACGAGCAGGAAGCGCGCGCGCTTGGGTTGCGCCTGCACTACCAGCTGATCGACCTCGACCGCTCGCCGCAGGGCGCCCGCGCGCTGCCGGGGCTGATCGAGGCGGCGCGCACGATGGGCTTTGCCGGGCTCAACATCACCTACCCGTGCAAGCAGGCGGTGGTCCCGCTGCTCGATGCGCTATCCGACGAGGCGGCGGCGATGGGCGCGGTCAACACCGTGGTGTTTCGCGCCGAGGGCGGCGCCACGCGCGCGATCGGCCACAACACCGACGGCCCGGGCTGGGCCTGGGGCTTTCGGCGCACGCTGCCGCGCGCCGACCTGTCGCGCGTCGTGCTGCTGGGCGCCGGCGGCGCCGGCTCGGCGATCGCCCATGCGGCGCTGCGGCTGGGCACGGGCACGCTCGTGCTGGTCGACCGCGAGGCCGGGCGCGCCGAGGCGTTGGCCGCGTCGCTGCGCGAGCGCCATGGCGACCGCGTGCTCGCCGAGGCCGACGTCGAGCGGGCGCTGCGCGGCGCCAGCGGCGTGATCCACGCCACCCCCACCGGCATGGACAAGCTGCCGGGCCTGCCGTTGCCCGCAGCGCTGCTGCACCCATCGCTGTGGGTGTCGGAGATCGTCTACTTTCCGCTCGAGACGGCGTTGCTGCGCGCCGCGCGCGCCGCCGGCTGCGCGGTGTGCGACGGCGGCACGATGGCGGTAGGCCAGGCCGTGGGGGCGTTCGAGCTTTTCACCGGGCGCGCGCCCGATGCGCAGCGGATGCAAGCGCATTTCCGGTCGCTGGTCGCAGCGCGCGGCAGCGCCTGAGCCGCCTGGACCCACGAGGCCGAGCTCACGGCGGTGGCCACCGACCGATAGCTTGCCGCGCCGATCGGTACCATTGCCGAACAACGATGTGCCGGCGCAAGGCGCGCGCAGCCACGGAGTCGATCCCGCCTTGAAGAAGATCCTCGTCCTCAACGGACCCAACCTCAACCTGCTCGGCAGCCGCGAGCCGGCGGTGTACGGCTCGGCCACGCTGGCCGACGTCGAGGCGCTTTGTCTCGACACGGCCGCGCGCCTGGGCGTCGCCGTCGAGTGCCGGCAGTCGAACCACGAAGGCCTGCTGATCGACTGGATCCACGAGGCCGGCGCCGCGCAACGCGCGGGGCAACTGCTCGGCGTGGTGCTCAACGCCGGCGCATACACCCACACCTCGCTGGCGCTGCACGATGCGATCAAGGGCACCGGGCTGGCAGTGATCGAGGTGCATATCTCCAACGTGCATGCACGCGAGGCGTTCCGCCATCGCTCGTTCCTGTCGCCGGCGGCCGCCGGGGTCGTGGTCGGCTTCGGCGTCGACGGTTACCGGCTGGCGATCGAAGGCCTGGTGCGCCGCGCGGGCGCACAGCCCTGAACGCGTCGGGGTCGCTTGCGCGATCGCTTGGCCGACGTATCCTCGCTCGCACGGGGGGTGAGGGGCAGGAGCCCCTGACGATGGCCAGCGACCGTACCGCCAACCCCGCCGCCCCGACCGAGCCGCCGCTGCGCGGCAAGGTGGTCTACATCGAGGACGACGAAACCAACGTGCTGCTGGTGCGGGCGATGGTGGCACGGCACCCGGGCGTCGAGTTGCTGCATGCGGCCACCGGGCGCGAAGGCGTGCTGCTGGTGCGTCGCGAGCAGCCCGACTTCGTGCTGCTCGACATGAACCTGCCCGACATCTCCGGCCTCGAGGTGGTGCGCGAGCTGAACATCGAGATCACTTCGCGCGGTCTCAAGCTGAACATCCTGACCGGCGACGCGCTGACGATGGACATCATCAAGGCGATGAGCCTCGGCGCCTACGAGTACTGGCTCAAGCCGCTGACGCCGCAGGTGTTCGACGACGGGCTGCGCCGCGCGCTGACCGGGCGCCGCCCCGACCCGGCGCGGCGCATCGCGGTGCGCTGAGCGTTCGGGCGCTCGAGCTCGCCATCGCACAATCGGTGCGGTGGAGGGGTCGCTGGTTTCGCTGTTCCTGCAGTCGCTGCTGATCGGGCTGTCGATCGCCGCGCCCGTCGGGCCGATCGGGCTGCTGACGATCCAGCGCACGCTGCAGCGGGGGCCGGCGACCGGCCTGGCCACTGGACTCGGCGCGGCAGTGGCCGATGCCGTGTACGGCGCCGTCGGCGCCTACGGCGTCAGCGGCTTGATCGACGCCTTGACCGCGGCCCGGCTGCCGCTGGCGGTGGGCGGCGGCCTGTTCATGCTGTGGCTGGCCTGGACGATCGTGCGCGCGCCGGTGGCGCAGCAGGCGGCGCAGGTCGGCGGTGGCAACGACCTGCTGCGCTGCTTCGCCGGCACCTTCGTTCTCACGCTGAGCAACCCGGCGACCATTCTGTCGTTCATCGCGGTGTTCGGAGCGATGGCGGGGCGGGCGAACGTGACCTCGCCGCCGCTGATGATCGCCGGCGTGCTGATCGGCTCGGCGCTGTGGTGGTTGCTGCTCACCAGCGCGGTCGGACGCCTGCGCGAGCGCTTCGATGCGCATTGGCGGCGCCGCGTCAACCTCGCCTCGGCGCTGGTGCTGGCCGGCTTCGCGCTGTGGCAGTTCGCGGCGCTGTGGTGAGGCTCGTTCATGACCATGGCGGGGCCGGCTCGATCCGGCGCTCGCGCCGCCCCGGTCTGACGCCGCGCGGACCGTAGTGTGCGAGCACGCGATAGCCCAGCCGATCGGAGTTCACCAGCGCGTAGCCATTGGCGCGCCAGCGCAGCGGCTCGCCCGGCGAAGGCAGCGCCGCGCCGGCGGCGCGCCGTGCCAGCGTCACGTGCGGGCGAAACGGGCGCGCCTCAACCGGCAGCCCCAGCCCCGTCAGCGCGCTGGCCAGCGCCGCATGCAGTGCGCGCAGCGGCTCGGGCACGGCCAGCGCTGGCAGCACCACCAGGCCTTGGCGCCAGGCCTGCGGGTCGGCCAGTTCGAGTACGGCGGGTGCGCAAGGCACCCGCAGCGCCGGCAGCAGCCGCGGCCACAGCGCGCACGGCACGGCGCCGATGAAGTGCAGCGTCAAGTGCAGCCGCTCGTCGGCGACCACGCTCGACCCCGCGGGCCAGCCGATGGCGTCGCGCCGTGCGCGCAGCGCTTCGCGCACGGCCGGCGTCGGCCAGAGCGCGACGAACAGGCGCAGCGCGGGGGGCTCGTGGAGCACGCGAGCGCCCGCGGTCGTCGCGCGCGAGCCCCTGTGCATCAGCGTGAAGCCGCAAGCTGCGCCACCACGCGCTCGGCGATTGCCAGCGACGCGGTCAGCCCTGGCGACTCGATGCCGAACAGGTTCACCAGGCCCGGCACGCCGTGCGTTTCGGGCCCGTCGATGCGAAAGTCCTGCGCCGGCTCGCCGGGGCCGCGGATCTTCGGGCGGATGCCCACGTAGCCCGGTTGCAGCGCGCCGTCGGGCAGGCCGGGCCAGTAGCGGCGCACCTCGTCGTAGAAGTGCTCCGCCTCGTGTTCGTCGACCCGGTAGTCGAGGCCGTCGACCCAGTGAAAGCTCGGCCCGAACTTGGCCTGGCCGCCGAGGTCGAGCGTCAGGTGCACGCCGAGGTGGCCCGACTCGCCCGGTGCCGGGTACACCAGGCGCGAGAACGGCGCGCGGCCGCTCAGCGTGAAGTAGTTGCCCTTGGCGAAGAAGCGCGGCGGCACGTGCGCGGCGGCCAGGCCGCGCGTGGCGGCCGCCAGCGGCGGCGCGCCGTGACCCGCGCTGTTGACCACCGCGCCGGCCAGCAGCGTGGTGGCGGCATCGCCGCCGACTTCGAGCTCGATCCCCTGCGGCGTCGCGGCCGCGCACAGCACCGGCGAGCGCAGCGCCAGCATCGTGCCGGCTCCTTCCGCGTCGCCGAGCAGCGCCAGCATCAGGCCGTGGCTGTCGACGATGCCGGTCGACGGCGACAGCAGCGCGCGCGCGCAGCGCAACTGCGGCTCGAGCGCGCGCGCTTCGTCGCGCGCGAGCCAGCGCAGATCGGCGACGCCGTTGGCGCGCGCGCGCTGCTCGATCGCCTGCAGTTGCACGGTCTCGACGTCGTTCTGCGCCACGATCAGCTTGCCGCAGCGCCGGTGATCCACCCGATGCGCAGCGCAGAAGTCGTACAGCAGCGCCTTGCCGCGCACGCACAACTGCGCGCGCAGCGACCCCGTGGGGTAGTAGATGCCGGCGTGGATCACCTCGCTGTTGCGCGAGCTGGTGGCGGTGCCGAACGCGCCCTCGGCCTCGACGACGATCACCTCTCGGCCGGCCCGCGCCAGCGCACGCGCGCACGCCAGGCCGACCACGCCGGCGCCGACCACCACGCAATCCACGCGCTGATGCACCATGGCCTGCATTGTCGGCGCGGCCTCGCCGGCGTTGGCCGTGGCGGATTCACGGCGTGCGCGCGGGCGGCCGCCGACAATGCGCGGCGTGAGCGACGCGCCGACCGAACTGCTGCGCCACTGCCCGCAATGCGCGCAGCCGATGGCGCACCTGTCGCTGCAGGGCCACGGCGCGCAGCCGGTGACGGTGGACCACTGCGCACCGTGCCGCCTGGTGTGGTTCGACACCCTGGAGTCGGTGCACCTCTCGGGCCTGGGCTGGATCCGGCTGCTGCGCGAACTGCGGCGTGGCGCCACCGGGCAACCGCCCGCCGCGCGGCCGCCGGCGCTGCCGTGTCCGGTGTGCGGCAGTGCGCTCGAGGCGGTGCACAACGCCACGCGGTTCGGACGCTTTCCGGTGCTCCAATGCCCGCGCTCGCACGGCTACCTGCACGGCCACAGCGGCATCCTGGCCGAGCGCGGGCTGGTGCGCCCGCTGCTCGGACCCGAGCGGCGCGCGCTGGCCGAGGAGCGGCGCACCCTGCATTGCCTGAACTGCGGCGCGCCGTGCGACGGCAGCAGCGACACCTGCAGCTACTGCGCAAGCCCGCTGGTGGTAATCGACCTGCCGCGCCTGGCCAGCGCGTTGCGCCAGCGCGCTGGCCACTGGAGCGACTCGCCGCCACCCGATGGCGTGCCGATGCGCTGGCCGTGCCGCGGCTGCGGCGCCGCGGTCGACCCCAGTCGCCAGGCCGCCTGCGGCGCCTGCGGCCACGCGGTGGTGGCGCCATCGCTGCTGGACATCGATCCGCTGCTGTCGGCGGTGGAGCACGAACTGCGCTCGGCCGAGGTGGCGGCGCGGCCGTACCGCAAGAAGGAGAAGCGGCCGCTGCACTGGCAGGAGACGGGGTTGGGGATGCTGCGGCGGTTCTGGCGCGCCGACGAGATCGATCGCATGCGGGACTTCCGGCAGGGCTTGTGGATTGCGGCTGCCCTGCTGGTGTTGATGTGGTTCTTCGGTCGCTGAGGCACACAAAGCTGGCGGGCGCCTGGGATACACACCCGAATCGGGGCGGCAATGGGGTCAGGTTCGCGTCATGATGACGCCATGATGCGAGCGTCCATGGGATCGGGGCAGCACCAGTGGACCGACCGCACGCGCTGACTGCGCTCGCGCTGGCGCACACGGTCTGTCTGCTGGCCGTACTGGCGCTGCTGATTCAGTTGCTGCGCGGCCCGCGTTGGCAGCGCGGCACCTGGGCACTGGCGATTGCGCTCGGTGTCAGCGCGGCATGGACGGTGTGCGGTATAGCCTTTGCGTTGGGCCCGAGTCCCGGCCGTTGGAGTGCGCTGCGCTCGCTCGAACTCCTGCGCGGTGCCGCCTGGCCGGTGTTCATCCTGGCGTTGCTGCACGAAAAGCCGGAATCCGGGGTGGGCGCGGCGGCGCGCTCGGGCGTCGGATGGGTGATGGCAATCGCGCTGCTGGTCACGGTGCTGCTCGGTGGGTTGGGCACCGCGGCCGAGCCGCTCGCTCGACTGAGTCTGCTGGCTTCGCTCGGCCAGGCGGTGATCGGACTGGTGTGTATCGAACAACTGCTGCGCAGTGTGCCGGTGGGACAGCACTGGGGAATTCGCCCGTTGGCTGTCGGGCTTGGCGGGGTGTTCGCATTCGATCTGTACTTGTACTCCGATGCGCTGCTGCTGGGACAGGTCGACTTCGTCGTCTGGAGTGTCCAGGCCGCGATCCTGGCTTGCAGCACGCCGCTGCTGTCATTGGCGACGGCGCGCAGCCAGAAATGGTCCAGAAGGCTGGCCATCTCGCATGGTGTCGTATTCCAAAGCACCGTGCTGTTGACTGCCGCGGCTTACTTGCTCGGCGTGGCCGCGCTGGGCTATCTGGTGCGGATCTTCGGTGGCGTCTGGGGCCCTGCGCTGCAGATCGTGCTGTTCGCTGCTGCGCTGATGGTGCTGGGAACCTTGTTGAGCCTGGGCACATTCCGCGCCAAGCTGCGCGTGGCGATCCGCAAGCACTTCTTCGCGCGCCGCTACGACTATCGAGAGGAATGGCTGCGCTTCACGCGGCTGCTGTCGGTGCGCGATGGAGACGCCGACACCCACGTGCGCTGCATCCGGGCGCTGGCCGATCTGGTGGAGGGCACAGCCGGGTCAGTCTGGATCCGGCGCAATGTCGGGTTCCGGCAGGTTGCGCAGTGGAACACGCCTGCGGTGGTCGAAGTCGAGGCCGCGGGCGGTAGTCTGGTGTCGTTTCTCGCCCGCACGGGCTGGGTCATCGATCTGAAACAGTGGCGGCGCGAGCCCGAACGCTATGCGGGGCTGGAACTGCCGTACTGGCTGGCCTCCACTCCTACTGCGTGGCTGGTGGTTCCGCTGCTGGCCGGCGATCGCCTCACCGGATTCATCGTGCTGATGGCCCCGCGCGTCGCGGTCGACATCGATTGGGAGGCGATCGAGTTGCTGAAGGCAGCCGGCTGTCAGGTGGCCGTGCTGCTGGGGCAACTCGAGGCCAACGACGCACTGTCGGAGGCAGAGAAGTTCGCCGCCGTGAATCGGTTGTCGACGTTCATGGTGCACGACTTGAAGAATCTGGTCGCGCAGCTGTCGCTGATGGCGAAGAATGCCGAACGACACGGCGAGAACCCCGAGTTTCGGCGCGACATGCTCGCCACCTTGCAGCACGTGGTGGCCCGAATGGGCCATTTGGTGAACCAGGCCCGGTTGAGCGTGCAACCGATCCAGAACCCGCAGTCGGCCAACCTCTCTGCGATCGCGCACCGGGTCTGCGAGCAGCGGCGCGCGCAGCACCCCGGCCTCGTGTGCATCGCCTCGCAATCGGTTTTCGCCATCTGCCATGCCGACCGGATGGAGCATGTGCTGGCCCATGTCGTGCAGAACGCCATCGACGCCACCAGCGGAAGTGGCAGCATTCGGGTGACGGTCGAGACTCAGGGGTCGAACGCCGCGATCGAAGTGATCGATAACGGTATCGGCATGGCGCCGGAGTTCGTCCAGCAGCGACTGTTCAAGGCGTTTCAGACCACCAAGGAGTCAGGCATGGGGATCGGCGTCTACGAGAGCCACCAGTACGTGACCAGCCTGGGCGGGCAGATGACCATCGACAGCGCGCCTGGCTCAGGCACCAAGGTGCGCATCGTGCTGCCAGCGGCCACGGTCGGCGCGTTCGACGCGCAAGCCGCGATCGGAGCCGCGTGAGCCGATGGAGAAGCGCCGTCCCCTGCTGATCGTCGAGGACGATCCAGCCCTGCTCAAGCAGCTCAAGTGGTCGCTCAGCGACTACGAATGCCTGCTGGCAAGCGATCGCGACCAGGCGCTGGCGCAGGTGCGCCGTCACGCCCCTGCAGTGGTGACGCTCGATCTGGGGCTGCCACCGAGCCCCGATGCGCCCGATGTGGGGCTGGCGGTGCTGCGCGAAGTGGCTGACGTGGCGCCCGACACCAAGGTGATCGTGATGACGGGCCAGAACGATCGCGCGAATGCCCTGAGAGCCATTGCCTTGGGCGCCTACGACTTCCTGTCCAAGCCGGTCGAGCCGGACGTTCTGGCACTGACTCTGGAGCGCGCGTATCGACTCTACGAGTTGCAGCAGGAAAACCAGCGTCTCGTCGAGGCTCAGGGCGGCAATGCACTGACCCATGTCATCACGGGCGATCCCGAGATGCTTCGCCTGGCGCGCATGACCGAGAAGGTCGCCGCGGCCGACGTGAGCGTGATGCTGCTCGGTGAATCCGGCACCGGCAAGGAGCTGTTCGCACGCGCGCTGCACGAGCTCTCGGGGCGCAAGCGAGAGCGTTTCGTGGCCATCAACTGCGCCGCCATACCGGAGACGCTGCTCGAGGCCGAGTTGTTCGGCTACGAGCGCGGCGCCTTCACCGGCGCCACTCGGCAAACACCCGGCAAGATCGAGACCGCGCACAGGGGGACGCTGTTCCTCGACGAGATCGGCGATTTGCCGTTGGCGTTGCAGCCCAAGCTGCTGCGGTTCCTGCAAGAGAGAGCGATCGAGCGCCTGGGCGGGCGCGACAGCATTGCGGTCGATGTGCGGGTGGTCTGCGCGACCCATCGTGATCCGAAGGCGCAGATCGCCGCCGGTGAACTGCGGGAAGATCTTTACTACCGCCTGGCGGAGATCGTGTTGTCGATCCCGCCGTTGCGCAGCCGTATCGGCGATCCGGGGCTGCTGGCCCACTTCTTCTTGCGCAAGTTCTCGGCATCCAGCAAGCGGGGATCGATGTCCCTCAGTGCTGGGGCGATCGAGGCGATCGAGGCGCACCCATGGGCGGGCAATGTGCGCGAGCTGGAGAGCGCGATCAAGCGCGCGGTGATCATGGCCGAGCGCAATCAGCTCCAGGCCTCCGACCTCGGGCTGCAAGATGCCGACGGCGCGGCTCCGGTGCTGAATCTGCAGGCGATTCGAGAGCGCGCGGAGCGCGAAGCGGTGGCCCGTGCGCTGGGACGCGCGAACGGCAACATCACGAAGGCGGCCGAATTGCTCGGGGTGAGCCGGCCGACGTTGTACGACCTCATGGCGCGGGCGGGGCTGAGATCGGCGGGGCCGCCGGCGGACGAATGATTCTTCCAGCCGAGCGTCGGACGCTCCCTCGTTCAGGGGGCTGTCCCGTGTTCCGCAAGAGTGTGTTGCTGCACGCACAAGCGACCGGCTTGGCGCAAGAATAGAGCGCTCTTGTCCGAGGGGGGTCCGCCAGGGCCGCCTTTCCAATGCACGCCTGTGGAGTTCGCGATGCCCACGATCCGTCTTGAGTTGATGGCTCGCGCGCTGACCGCCGCGTTGCCGTTCGCGCTCCTGGCCTTGGGGCTCGGCGCCTGTACCAAGTCGACGCCCGAGGGGTCGATCGCCGCCGCCCAGCAGTACATCGCGCAGAAAAACGATCAGGCGGCCCAGATCGAACTGCGCAACGCCGTTCAGCAGGCGCCTTCGAACGGCTTGGCGCATCGGTTGCTGGGCGAGGCCCTGTTGCGGCTCGGCGATCCAGTGGCAGCGGAGGTGAACCTGCGCAAGGCACAGGCGCTCGGGGAAAGCTCCGACTCGGTTGCCCCGAGTCTCGCGCTGGCGCTGCTGCGTCAGGGCCAGGCCAAGAAGGTGATCGACGAGTTCGGCAGCGCCAGCGTTCGAGATGCGGCTGGGAATGCGTCGCTGCGAGCTACGCTCGGGCATGCCTGGCTCGCGCGCTCGGAGCTGCAGCCTGCGGCAGAGGCCTTCGCGGCTGCGCTCGGCCAGCAGCCGGCGAACGCGTCGGCGTTGTTCGGCAAGGCTCGTATCGCTGCGCTGGAGGGCAAACCCGAAGAGGCCCTGACACTCACCGAAAGCGCACTGCAGGCCGACCCGAGACTCCTGGACGGCTATGTCTTCAAGGGCCAGCTGCTGGCTTCGAAGGGGCAACGTCAACAGGCCAGCGAGACGATCGAGAAGGCGTTGGCCATCGACGGCCACTACGTGCCGGCCCGGCTGGGGCTGGCATCGATTCTCATCGACGCGAAGGACTACGAGCGGGCCAAGGCCGTCCTCGGCGCGGCAGGAGCTGTCGCGAGCGATCCGCGCGTTTCGTACTTGCAGGGCTTGGTGGCGGTGCGTCAGCGTGACCTCCCGAAGGCGAAAGAGCTCCTGGCCGGCACGCTGAAGGCGGCGCCCGAGTTCGCAGCCGCGCTCGCCCTGGCCGGAGAGGTCGAACTGCTTCTGGACAACCCGATGCTCGCGGAAATGCACCTGACCCGGGCGATGCGGGCTCAGCCAACGGCCGCGGCTCGTCGCCTGTTGGCCGTCGCGTTGCTGCGGCAGAACCGGCCGGGCAAGGCGATCGAAACGCTTCAGCCCCTGCTGCAAGAGGCAGAACCGAAGGATGCCGAGCTGGCCATGCTGGCTGGCGAAGCGCACCTGGCCAACGGCGACTACCGGCGCGCAGGCGAGTACTTCGAGGCAGCGAAGGCGGCCGGGGCGAGCATGGGCGCGGTGCGTACCCGCATGGGGCGGCTCGCGCTGGTGCAGGGTGACCTGGCGCGTGGAGCGCAAGAACTGCAGGCCGCTGCGGCCGCGAGCCCGCAGACTGTCGAGCCGGATCTGCTGCTCGTCTCCGTGCTGCTGCGCCAGCATCAACCTGCCAAGGCGCTGGCGGCCGCGAACGGCTTCATCAAGAAGCAGCCGAGCAATCCGGTTGGTCACGTGCTCGCAGGTACCGCGCAGGTGCTGCTGCGCAACTCGAAAGGTGCGCGCCAGAGCTTCGAGGCGGCGCTGGCGATCAAGCCCGATCACGTACCGGCGCTGCGTGGCCTGGCGGACCTCGATCTGGCCGAGGGCAAACCGTCCGACGCTCAGCGGCGTTACGACGCAGCACTGAGCAAGAAGCCCGAAGACGACCAGTTGCTCGTGGCCGCGGCGCAGCTCCAGGAGCGAAGCGGGCAGCTCGACGCCGCCGTCAAGACCTTGCAGAAGGCCATCACCGCCAATCCGGCGGCGCGCGACCCGGTGGTTGCGCTGGTCGGTCTGCAGCTTCGCCGCAAGGCCGCGGCCGCTGCGCTGTCGATCGCGCAGGAGGCAGTTGCGCGCAATCCCGATGAGATGAACCTGGTGATGCTGCTGGGTGTGACGCAGGAGGCGGCGGGGGCGGGCCGGGATGCGCTGCGTACCCTCAACGCACTCGTGCTGAAGGAGCCATACGCGGTCGAGCCCTTGGTCCGCCTGGCGCAGCTGCAGGCCCGGCAGCGCGATTTCGACGGCGCCGCCAAGTCATTGCTGCGGGCACAGGAGAGGTCGCCCAACAGTGAGGCGGTGGCGCGCGATCTGGTGGCCGTTTATCTTCAGGGCGGCCAGGCGGATGAGGCGCTCGCGGTAGCCACGCGCCTGCAGGCGAGCCGGCCCGGATCCCCCGGCGGCTTTGTGCTCGAAGGTGACGTTCGGGCGCACGCGAAGAAGTGGGCCGAAGCCGAGCGCGCCTATCGTGCTGCGCTGAAGAGCGACCCCGACGCGGTCAGCGTTGCGGCCAAGGTCTACCGTGTGATGCTCGCCGGGGATCGAGGAAAGCGGGCCGACGAGTGGGTGGCCGACTGGATCGCGCGGCATCCATCGGACCTGTCGATGCGAAAGGCCGCTGCCGACACCGCGCTTCGTGCCGGCAATTTCGCGGGGGCCGTCAAGCTGTACGAGGAATCGCTTCGTCTCGAGCCCGATCAGGCCTTGGTGCTGAACAACATGGCGTGGGCGCTGGGGCAGATCAAGGATGCCCGAGCGCTCGCCACGGCGCAGCGGGCCGCGCAGTTGGCTCCGAACAGCGCCGATGTGCTGGACACGCTGGGTGTGCTCCACCTGCAGGCAGGCGATGCGAAGGAAGGCCTCGAGGCGCTCAACCGCGCGCGCCAACTGCAGCCCGATCGACTGGACGTGCGACTGCACTACGCCAAGGCCCTGTTGCAGAACGGGCAAACGCAGGAGGGCAAGGTCGAGTTGCGCGCGCTGGCCGCGAGCAAGATCGATTTCCCCGGCAAGTCGGGGATTCCGGCGCTGCTGGCGACGCCGTAGAACATGTCTTCGACGAGCGCGGCGAAGTCTGGAGCGATGGGTGCCCCCCTGCGTGCGGTTGCGCGCGTGGCAGCAACCGTCGCCGCGGTGGTGCTGATCTTCTGGTCGACCAGCGCGTCGATGGTGGCCACCTGGAACAGCTCCGGCACCTACTCGCACGGGTTCTTCGTGGTGCCGGCGTTTCTGTGGCTCGTCTGGGGTCGCCGCGACGAACTGGCGCAGCTGCCGATCGCGCCGACCCGGTGGGCGTTGCTGCCGCTGGCGATCGCGGGCAGCGTCTGGCTGATCGCCGACTGGATGGCTCTGGCGCTGCCGGCGCAACTGGCCCTGGTAGCGATGGTGCCGCTGGCGATCGCGGGCGTGCTCGGCTTGGCGTGGGTGCGGGCGTTGCTGTTCCCGCTGGCATTCCTGCTTTTCGCCGTACCGATCGGCGAGTCGATCGTTCCGGTGTTGATGGACTGGACGGCCGACTTCACGGTGACCGCCCTGCGGGCTTCGGGCGTACCGGTCTATCGCGATGGTCTGCACTTCGAGATTCCGAGCGGTAGCTGGTCGGTGGTCGACTCGTGCAGCGGCATTCGCTACCTCTTCGCCAGCCTGGCAGCTTCATCGCTCTATAGCTGGACGATCTATCGCGGCACGGTCCGAAGGTTGACGTTCGTCGGTCTCGCGGCGGCGATCGCGGTGGTGGCGAACTGGCTGCGCGCCTACGGCATCGTGATGCTGGGGCATCTCAGCAACAACCGGATCGCCGTCGGCGTGGACCATCTGATCTATGGGGGTCTGTTCTTCGCGGTCATCATGGCAGCCGTGTTTCTGCTGGGGGTTGTCTGGCGCGAAGACGCGAGGTCGAGCCGCCTGGCTGAGCGCGGCGCGCTGGCGGAGGTCCGGGCCGCGTCAAGGCATGGTGCGCACAAGGGCGGTTGGCTCAGCACAGTGGCAGCGACGGTGGCCACGCTCGCCGTCTGGCCCATTCTCTCGTTCGGGTATGGCCGCTCGGACGAACATGTCGCCGCGCGTCCCGATCTGCAGCCGGCGTCGGGCTGGGCCGAGGTTCAGGAGTTGCCGTGGCACTGGCGGCCGGTCGTACAGAACCCGTCGGCAGTCTGGACGCGGGCCTTCTCCAAGGGCAACGAAACTGTCGGTCTTTACGTCGGTATCTTCGGGCGCTCCACGGCGGAATCGAAGCTGACGAGCGCGATGAACCGCTTCCTGGCGCCCGACGGTGTCGACCCGCGGTGGAGGTTGACCGATCAAGGCCCGGCCGAGGCCCGCTTCGGTGACTCCCTGCTGCAGGTTCACTCCGGCGTACTCGTCGGCAGTGGGACGCGTCTGCTGGCCTGGCAGTGGTACTGGGTCGACGGTGCTGTAACCGCCAGCCCCACGCGGGCGGCGCTGCTGCAACTGCTGGCCCGTCTGCGCGGCCGCCATGAAACGTCCGCCTGGGTCGCCATCCATGCACGGGAAACCGACTCGCCAGGCCGTGCTGCGGGCGTGCTTCGAGGTTTCGTGTCGGACATGGCGGGGCCGCTGGATGCAGCTTTGCGCCAGGCCGCCGCCGTGAGCGCCACCGGCGGCCTATCGAGCGCGAGGGATCGTGATCTGGATTCGGCACCATCCCGGCCGTCGGCTTTCTTTACGGTTGTCCGCCGAGTGCCACCATGAGTCCTGAAGAATCAACAGGTTAAGCGACTGGCACGGGTCGTGCTTCATAAGGCATGAGTGCAAGGGCTTAGGCAGTTTTCTCAGGAGGATCGAATGAATTCAATGAAGTCGCTTGTTGCCGCAGGGTTCGCGGCGGCCGCATTGGTTGCCGCGCCGGCTGCGCACAGCGCGCCGTTCTGGGGCGAGACGGTCAACTACACGTACTACTTCCCCACCAGCGGCAACACCTACGGCTACTCCGACAACGGCAACGTGGTCGTCGGCGCGGGGGTGGAAGTCGCCAACATGGTCGACAACGTGGCGTCGATGGACATCTCGGACACGAACATCCGTGTCGATTTCCGTGCCGACAGCAGCTTCGTTGGATCCGCGTTCAACGGCTGGGTGCTGACCGACGTCCTCTCGAGCATCGATGCCTTCACGTCGGTCACCATCGACGCGATCACCAACATGGCTGGGTTCAGTTCGTCGAACATCTCGTTCGACGCCGATCACATCCGTGTCAACTGGCAGGGGCTGTCCTTCAATCGCGACACGGTGGTGTCGCTCACCGTCAGCAGCGGCTCGAAGATTCCCGAGCCGAGCGCGCTGATCCTGATGGGGTTGGGTCTGCTCGGTGCGGCGGGCGTCGCGCGTCTGCGTCGGCGCGGCTGAGCAGCGCCGCGAGCGCTCGATTCAAGTGGGACTTCGGTCCCACTTTTCGCTTTCTGGCGCGCTCGAGGTGGGTCTGGCGCCGAAGCAGGCCGTTCAGTTGCCTTGCACCACGCGCTGCGCGATTGCCGCGCCCATCTCGGTGGTCGATGCCGTGCCTCCCAGATCGGCCGTCTTCGGCCCCTCGCGCAGCACCGCCTCGATCGCGTGCACGATCGCGTCATGCGCGGCGCGGCCGGCGCCGCTGCCGTGGCTCAGGAAGTCGAGCATCATCGCGCCGGCCCAGATCTGGCCCACCGGGTTGGCGATGTTCTTGCCGTAGATGTCGGGCGCCGAGCCGTGCACCGGCTCGAACAGACTCGGAAACCTGCGCTCCGGGTTCATGTTGGCGCTCGGCGCGATGCCGATGGTGCCGGTGCAGGCGGGGCCGAGGTCGCTGAGGATGTCGCCGAACAGGTTGGTCGCCGCCACCACGTCGAAGCGCTGCGGCTGCATCACGAAGCGCGCGGCGAGGATGTCGATGTGCTGCCTGTCCCAGGCGATGTCGGGGTAGGCGGCGGCCACCTCGGCGCAGCGCTCGTCCCACCACGGCATCGAGATCGAGATGCCGTTGCTCTTGGTGGCCAGCGTCAACTGCTTGCGCGGCCGCGTGCGCGCAAGATCGAACGCGAAGCGCAGCAGCCGCTCGCTGCCGATGCGGCTGAAGATCGACGTCTGCTGCACGAACTCGCGCTCGGTGCCCGGGAACATCACGCCGCCGACGGCCGAATACTCGCCCTCGGTGTTCTCGCGCACGATCATCATGTCGATGTCGCCCGGCTTGCGGTTTGCCAGCGGGCACGGCACGCCGTCGAACAGCCGCGCCGGCCGCAGGTTGATGTACTGGTCGAACTCGCGGCGGAACTTGATCAGCGAGCCCCACAGCGACACGTGGTCGGGCACGGTGGCCGGCCAGCCCACGGCGCCGAAGTACAGCGCATCCATGCCTTCGAGCCGGCGCTTCCAGTCGTCGGGCATCATCTGGCCGTGCTGCCGGTAGTAGTCGCAGCTTGCCCACTCGATCGGCTGCCAGTGCAACTGCAGGCCGAAGCGCCGGGCCGCGGCGTCGAGCACGCGCACGCCTTCGGGCATTACCTCCTTGCCGATGCCGTCGCCGGGGATCGCCGCGATGCGGAAGGTGAGGGACATGGAGCGCTCCTGAGTCGTCGCCTCGCGATGCTAGGGCATCGAGGGCCGGTGCGAGGCTGCAAGCCAATCGGAGCGCGTTTGCATCAGATCAAACCCCCCGCCGCCGCGCACCGCTAGGGTGCCGTTCAGCTCGTTGGTCGAGCTGCGCGCGCATGAACCCAGCCTTCACGACCGGCATCGTCCCCGAACTGCAGGCTGCGTTCGCGCGCAGCGGCCTGGCGCCCATGCGGCTGGCCGGCCGCCTGCTGCTGCCGATCGTGCAAGGCGGCATGGGCATCGGCGTGTCGGCGCACCGGCTAGCCGGCGCGGTGGCGGCGCTCGGCGCGGTCGGCACCATCAGCTCGGTGGATCTGCGGCGCCACCATCCCGACCTGATGGCGCGCACGCACGGACTGGCGGCGCGCCCTTCGGCCTGCGACGACGACACGCGCGCTGCGATCGACGAGGCCAACCGCGAGGCGCTGCGTCGCGAACTGCTTGCGGCGCGCGAGCTGGCCGGCGGACGCGGCCTGATCGCGGTCAACGTGATGCGCGCGGTCAGCGACTACGCGGGCTACGTGAAGGTGTCGCTCGAGTCCGGGGCCGACATGGTGGTGGTCGGCGCCGGCCTGCCGCTGGATCTGCCCGATCTGGCGGCCGAGCATCCGCAGGTGCTGCTGGTGCCGATCCTGTCCGACGCGCGCGGCGTGCAGCTCGTCGTGCGCAAGTGGGAGCGCAAGAAGCGGCTGCCCGACGCGATCGTGATCGAGCACCCGCGCTTGGCCGGCGGCCACCTCGGTGCCGCGCGGATTGCCGACCTCGCCGACCCGCGTTTCGAGTTCGCCCAGGTGCTGCCGGCGTCGCGCAGGTTCCTGGAGAGCGCGGGCATCGAGCGCGATGTTCCGCTGATCGCCGCCGGCGGCATCCGCCGCTGCGAAGACATCGCGCAGGTGCAGTCGCTGGGTGCCGCCGGCGCTCAGTTGGGCACGCCGTTCGCGGTCACCACCGAAGGCGACGCCAGCGACGAGTTCAAGCGCGTGCTGGCGCAGGCGCGCGACGACGAGGTGGTCGAGTTCACCAGCGTCGCCGGCCTGCCGGCGCGCGCGGTGGCCACGCCGTGGCTGAAGGCCTACCTGGCGGTGGAGAGCAAGCTGCAGGGCGTGGCGCACGTGCGCAGGCGCTGCACCAAGGTGTTCGACTGCCTGGCGCAGTGCGGCCTGCGTGACGGGCTGAAGGACTGGGGCCAGTTCTGCATCGACAACCAACTCGCAGCCGCACTGCGCGGCGACCTGAAGAAGGGTCTGTTCTTCCGTGGCGCCGGCGCGCTGCCGTTCGGCGCCCAGATCCGCAGCGTGCGCGAGCTGATCGAGCGCCTGCTGACACCGGGCATGGCCGTGCCGCAGCCGGTCTGAGCCGGGCCGGTCGGCCGCCCCGTCTCTGCGGCGAGCGCCGGTACGCCCGCGATGGCAGCGAGTAAGGCCCTCCCCCGAGGCGCCCGGGCGCGCCATGGCAGACTCGCGGGCTCGACCTCCGGAGATGCCGATGAACGCGAACCCTGCAGGCAAGCCGCACAACCGCGTGGCGCTGATCACCGGCGCCGGCTCGGGCATCGGCGCGGCGTGCGCGCAGGCGCTGCTGGCCGACGGCTGGCGCGTGGCCTTCACCGGGCGCCGCGCCGACGCGCTGCAGCGCGCGCTGGCCGCGGCGGGCGACCCGTTCGGCGACATCGCGCAGCGTGCATTGGCACTGCCGTGCGACGTCACCCAGCCGACCGCGGTGGCGGCGCTGTTCGACGCCGTGGTGGCGCGCTTCGGCCGGCTCGACCTGCTGTTCAACAACGCCGGCATGGGTGCGCCGGCGGTGCCGATCGACGAGTTGCCGCTGGAGAAGTGGCAGCAGGTGGTCGACACCAATCTCAACGGCTCGTTCTACTGCATCCGCGAGGCGTTTCGCGTCATGAAGGCGCAAAGCCCGAAAGGCGGCCGCATCGTCAACAACGGCTCGATCTCGGCCTACGCGCCGCGCCCGATGTCGATCGCCTACACCGCCACCAAGCATGCGGTGAGCGGCCTCACGCGCACGGCCGCGCTCGACGGCCGCGCGCACGACATCGCGGTGGGGCAGCTCGACATCGGCAACGCCGCCAGCGAGATGACCGAGCGCATGGCGGTCGGGGTGCCGCAGGCCGACGGCTCGACGAAGCCCGAGCCGCGCATGCCGCTGAAGTCGGTGTCCGACGCGCTGCTGATGATGGCCGCTCTGCCGCTGGACAGCAACGTGCTGTTCATGACGGTGATGGCCACCAAGATGCCGTTCGTCGGCCGGGGGTGAAGCGAGCGCATGGCTGCATTCAACGAAGAGACGGTGCAATCGGTCCACCACTGGACGAACCGGCTGTTCACCTTCACCACCACGCGCGACGCGGGCCTGCGCTTCTCCAACGGCCACTTTACGATGCTCGGCCTGCGGGTGCAGGACAAGCCGCTGCTGCGCGCCTACTCGATCGTCAGCGCGAACTACGAGGAGCACCTCGAGTTCCTCAGCATCAAGGTGCCGCACGGGCCGCTGACCTCGCGCCTGCAGCACGTGCGCCCGGGCGACAAGGTGATGGTCGGTCGCAAGCCCACCGGCACGCTGGTGATCGACTACCTGCTGCCGGGCCAGCGGCTGTACCTGCTGGGCACCGGCACCGGCCTGGCGCCGTTCATGAGCATCGTGCGCGATCCGCAAACCTACGAGAAGTTCGAGCAGGTGATCCTCGTGCACGGCGTGCGGCAGGTCGACGAGCTGGCGTACCACGACCTGCTGGTCAAGCACCTGCCGAACCATGAGGTGCTGGGCGAACTGGTGACCAGCAAGCTGCGCTACTACCCGACCGTGACGCGCGAGAGCTACCGCAACATGGGCCGCATCACGTCGCTGATCGAATCGGGCAAGCTGTGTGCCGACCTGAAACTGCCGGCGATCGACCCGGCGCACGACCGCGCGATGATCTGCGGCAGCCCCGCGATGCTGCGCGACCTCAAGCACCTGCTGGCCGCGCGCGGCTTCGCCGAGGGCAACACCTCGGCACCTGGCGACTTCGTGGTCGAGCGCGCGTTCGTCGAGCAGTAGCCTTCCAGGGGCACCGGCGGCGCCGCCCGACTTCGCCCGCGGGCGATTGCCGCCGGGCCGAGTTGCGGCCCGGGCCGGTCGCTAAGATCGGCGCCTCCACTCGACGGGGCGGGCATGGCAGGGCGACTGGCCGGCAAGACGGCGTTCCTCACCGCGGCGGCGCACGGCATCGGCCGCGCCACCGCGCTGGCGTTCGCGCGCGAAGGCGCGCGCGTGATCGCCACCGACATCGACGACGCGGGGCTGGCCTCGCTGGCGCGCGAGTGCGGCTGCACGACGCGGCGGCTCGACGTGCTCGACGCTGCGGCGATCGAGGCGGCAGCCCGCGAGGTGGGTACCGTCCAGGTGCTGTTCAACGCCGCCGGCGTCGTGCACGCGGGCAACGTGCTCGAGGCGAGCGAGGCCGACTGGGAGCTGGCGTTCGACCTCAACGCGCGCGCGATGGCGCGCACGATCAGGGCGTTCCTGCCGGGCATGCTGGCCGCCGGCGGCGGCGCGATCGTCAACGTCGCCTCGGTGGCCAGCAGCGTGAAGGGCGTGCCCAACCGCTTTGTCTATGCGGCCAGCAAGGCCGCGGTGATCGGCCTCACCAAGGCGGTGGCGGCCGACTTCGTGACGCGCGGCATTCGCTGCAACGCGATCTGCCCCGGCACGGTCGAGTCGCCGTCGCTCGCTGCGCGCATCGCGGCGCAGGCGCGCGCCAGCGGCAAGAGCGAGGCCGAGGTGCGCGCCGCCTTCGTCGGCCGCCAGCCGATGGGGCGCCTGGGCCGCGCCGACGAGATCGCCGCGCTGGCGGTGCACCTGGCCAGCGACGAGGCCGCCTTCACCACCGGCAGCGTGATGATCGCCGACGGCGGCATGT
Source organism: Ideonella sp. (assembly GCA_015075545.1). Lineage (GTDB taxonomy): Bacteria > Pseudomonadota > Gammaproteobacteria > Burkholderiales > Burkholderiaceae_C > JAEUPI01. Next base: position 409,391 of record JABTUC010000002.1, read on the forward strand.
CGAATTGAGTCCTCCGCCGAAGAACCCCGCAACAAGGAGCACACGATGAAGCTGATGCGCTATGGCGCCAAGGGCAGCGAACGTCCCGGGCTGATCGATTCGCACGGCAGGGTGCGCTCGCTGTCGGGGGTGGTGGCCGACATCGGCCCGGACGAGCTGTCGCCGACGGGCCTGGCCAGTCTGCGCAGCGTCGACCCCGCCACGCTGCCGCTGGTGGCGCAGCCCGGACGCATCGCGCCGCCGTGGAGCTGGTGCGGCAAGTTCCTGTGCATCGGCCTGAACTATGCCGACCACGCGGCCGAGTCGGGTATGCCGGTGCCCAAGGAGCCGATCCTCTTCATGAAGCCGATCAGCGCGCGCGTCGGCGCCAACGATGCCGTCGTGCTGCCGCAGGGCTCGGTCAAGGGCGACTGGGAGGTCGAGCTCGGCGTGGTGATCGGCGCGCGCGCGCGCTACGTGTCGGAGGACGATGCACTGAATCACGTGGCAGGCTACTGCGTGGTCAACGACGTCTCGGAGCGCGAGTACCAGCTCGAGCGCGGCGGTCAGTGGGACAAGGGCAAGGGCTGCGACACCTTCGGCCCGGTGGGACCGTGGCTGGTGACCAGCGACGAGATCGCCGACCCGCAGACCCTGCCGATGTGGCTGGAGGTCAACGGCCGGCGCATGCAGAACGGAAATACGCGTACCATGGTGTTCGGCGTCAGGCAACTGGTGAGCTACCTCAGCCGTTTCATGACGCTGGAGCCGGGGGACTTGATCGCGACGGGCACACCGCCCGGCGTGGGCATGGGCTTGAAGCCGCAACCTCAGTTCTTGAAGCCGGGCGACACCATGCGCGTCGGCATCGAGGGCCTGGGGGTGCAGCAGCAGGCCGTGCACGCCTGGAACCCGGAGCTGATCGACAACTGAACCGGCAAAGGAGTTTTGAAGCGTGAAGACACGAGTCGTCCGGATCTTCACGGGAGCAACCTTTCGAGTCCCAGAACACATTCAACGCATCGACTCGAAGCACACCCACGGCTGGCAGCTGCGGTACGGAAAATCGAAGATGTTCTCCGACCACAGCAACGACGGCAGCAAGGCGCGCGCGGCGCTGAAGCTGGCCACCGCCGAACTGCTGAAGCGCATCGCCAGGCTGCCGGCGCCGTCGGGCCTGCGCCGCGGCATCGCATCGAACAAGGGCTCGAGCCTGCCGGTGGGCATCTCGGGGCCGATCGTGCGCACACGCCCCGGGCGCAACACGCGCGACGCCAGCTTCGGCGTCACGCTGCCGCGCTTCGGCATGAAGCCCACCACGCGCAGCGTCTACATCGCCACCGAGAACACCTACACGCTGGCACGCTACAAGGCGGCGCTGGCCAAGGCGATCGAACTGCGCAAGTCTGCCGAGCGGGCGTATCAGCTCGCGGCCACCAAGGCCAAGCGGGCGTCGGCACGCAAGGCGATGAAGTAGCGCGTTCCCAGGCTTGGTGTAGGTCGCTCGGGCTGGGCGAGAGCCAGCACGGCGGTCCATGCGCGGGCGGTCGATGGCGGTGGCATGGCTGCGGCCGTGGCGTGCGACGCGCCGTCCATCCACATCCACGGCTGCGGCGTGGTGTTCGCGAGCGTTGCTGCGCGCGCGACTGATGCGAGCCGCGACAGGCATCGCGCGGGGAGGTCGCGCGGTCGATCAGGTCCTCAATGCCGACAGCGGCGCGCCCTGCAGGCGCCGCGTCGAGCGCGAGCGAAGCCAGGCCCAGAGCCTTTCGGTCACGCGGCCGCCCGACACGACGGCTTCGAGGGCATCGACCGCGCGATCCACCTCGTCGAGCGTGTTGTAGAAGTAGAAGCTGAAGCGGCAGCTTGCCGGCACTGCGAGGCCGAGCGCGTGGTGGGCCAGCGTCGCGCAGTGGCAGCCCGCGCGCGATTCGACGCCGCGCCCGTTGAGCGCTTCGGCCAGCTCCATCGGGTTGCGGTCGGCGACGTTGAACGCCACCAGCGCCGTGCGCCGCGCGGCGTCTCGCGGGCCGTAGATCGTGATGCCGGGCACCTCGGCCAGGCGCTGCAGCGCGTGTGCGGTCAGCGTGCGGTTCCAGTGACCGATGCGCTGCATCGCCAGCCGCACCGCGTCGCGGTCGATGGCGCGCGCGCTGCCGAAGTAGGTGGCGCGCTGCGGCGTCAACGCCAGATCGAGCACGATGCGCAGCGCCTGCGCCGACACGATGGTGCCGAGGATGTTCGGCGTGCCGGCGGCGAACTTCCACGGCAGCGCGTTGTAGTCGACGTGGTCGGGGAAGACTCGTCCCTCGGCGATCATGTCGCCGCCGTAGAGGAACGGCAGCGACGAGCGCAGCAGGTGCTCCTTGGCGTACAGCACGCCGACGCCGAACGGCGCCAGCATCTTGTGGAACGAGAACGACAGGTAGTCCACATCGAGTGCCTGCACGTCGACGAACGTGCCGGGCACGAGTTGCGCGCCGTCGACCAGCAGGTACGAGCGCTGTTCGCCGCCGGGCTGGCGGTAGCCGCTGGCGTCGGCCAGCGCGCGGATCGAGGGCAACGGGTTCTTGGTGCCGAAGAAGTTCGACGCGCCGGTGCAGCACACCAGCTTGGTACGTGCGTCGATCAGCGAGGCCAGGTGCTCGAGGTCGAGCTCGCCGGTGGTGGGGTCGAAGCGCACCAGCCGGTACTCCACGCGGCGGCCGAAGCGCGGCAGGATGTCGCGGCACATCGCGTACCACGGCACGTAGTTGGAGTTGTGCTCCATCATCGTCGTGACGACGTTGTCGCCGTCGCGGAACTCGCTCATCAGCGAATACATCACCGCGTTGTGCGCCTCGGTGGTGTTGCGCACCACGACGATGTTTCTGCGGCTCGGGGCGCCGATGAAGCGCGCGATGTCGTCGTAGGCCGACTCGAAGCGCTCGGTGGTGATCTGCGAGGCGTCGGATTGGCCGCGGTGCACGTTGTCGTAGGCCGGTGCCAGCGCCTGGAACAGCGCCAGCAGCGCGCGCGGCGGTTGCGTGCTGGCGGCGTTGTTGGTCACCACGCGCCCCTGCTGGGGGAACACGAAGTGGCTGCGGATGGCGTCCAGGTTCCAGGGCAGGGGTAGGCTCACGGCGTGCTCCATGCGGCAACGGCGATGCGCCCGCGAGCGCCGGCGAGTGGCTCGCCGACGCTTGGACGGACGCCCACTGTGTTGCCGGTCTCGCGAGTCCGGTTCAACATCTGCGCCGTTGGCGGGCCTTCGAGCGCACAATGGGCCGGCTGCTGCCTCGCGTTCAGCCGCGGCTGCCGGCGACGGACTTCACAACACATGCGCATTCGCATCGCGTGGGCCATCGTGGCGCTGATCATCGTCGGCGCCGCGGTATCGGCGGTGTTCCGCGTGGCGACCGCGCCCGATCGCATTCGCGACCGGCGCGATCACGCGAAGGAGGTCTGCCTCAAGGCCGGTGGCGAGTGGGTCGTCGCCGAGGACCGCCGCGAGGCTTGCAAGCGGACCTGAGCATCAGGCGGGCTGCTCGGGCCGGTGCCGCAGCAGACCGACCAGCCAGCGCAGCGCGCGAACAAGCAAGCGCCACACAGCGCGCAGCCCGATCAGGGTGGCCATCGCTTCGAGCAAGGTCACCACGAGCGCCGGCGCCGGGTGCCAGGCTTCTGCACGCCGCCCGAACTTGGCCAGCGCGCGGTCGCGCCAGATCTCGATCGAATCGTAGAAGCACGGGATCACCAGCAGCGTCAGCAGCGTCGAGGTGATCGTGCCGCCGATGATCGCCACCGCCATCGGGCGGTAGAACTCGCCGCCCTCGCCGACGCCGACGGCCACCGGCGTCATGCCGGCGATCAGCGCGAAGGTGGTCATCAGGATCGGCCGCAGCCGCTTGCGGCCGGCGCGCATCAGCGCCTCCTCGCGGTCGACGCCCTCGCCCTCGAGCACGCGCGCGGCGTCGAGCAGCAGGATCGCGTTCTTGGCCACCAGCCCGCACAGCATGATGACGCCGATGAAGCTCATCAGGTTGAGCGTGCCGCGCGTCAGCAGCAGCGCGATCACCACGCCGATCAGCGACAGCGGCAGCGAGATCATCACCGGCAGCGGTGCGGTGAACGAGCCGAACTGGATCACCAGGATCAGGTACATCAGCGCGATGCCGCTGGCGAGCGCGATGGCCATGCGCGAGAACACCTCCTCCTGGTCGCGCGATGCGCCGGCCAGCTCGATGCCGTAGCCTGGCGGCAGGTTCATCGCGTGCGCCAGCTTCAGCGCATCGGCGGTCACCTCGCCCGGCGAGCGGCCCTGCGCGTTGGCCGACACGGTGATCGTGCGCCGGCCCTCGGAGTGCTGGATCTGGCTCGGGCCCTTGCCCATCGTGACCGTGGCGATCTGCTCCAGCGGCACGATCAGGTTGGTGCCGGTCACTGCGATCGGCAGGCGCTCGATGTTGGCGGCGCTGACGCGGTCGTCGGGGTGCAGGCGCAGCGCGACGTCGCGTGTCTCGCCCGACGGGTCGATCCAGTCGCCGACCTCGATGCCGGCGAATGCCACGCGCAGCGCCTGCGCGGCGTCGGCCACCGAGATGCCCAGCGCGTTGGCCAGCCCGCGGTCGAGCTCGATCTTCAGCTCGTTCTGCGGATCCTGCTCCGACAGGCCGACGTCCACCGCGCCGGGCAGCTGGCGCAGCCGCGCCATGAACTCATTGGTCAGCTCGAGCAGCCGGCGCGAGTCGGCGCCGCTGAAGCGCACCTGCACCGGCTTCTGCACGCCGCTGTTGAGGTCTTCGATCACCGTGTACTCGGCACCCACCAGCCGCGCGGTGAGGCTGCGCAGGTCGCCCGCGATCTGCTGCGCCGAGCGCTCGCGCCGGGTGCTCTTGCCGATGTCGACCCACACCCGCCCGCCGTTGGGGGTGACGTTGGTGTTGGTGGCCACCGTCTCGGGGATCGTGCGCGCCAGCGTGGCCGCCGCCTCGACCTTCAGCTTCGAGTAGTGCAGGCTGCTCGACGACGGCGTGCGCACGTCGATCACCAGCACGCCGTTGTCGGAGGCCGGCAGGAAGCTCGACCCGCCGAAGCCGGCGTGCAGCGCGATGGCGCCGAAGAAGCTGGCGATCGCCAGCAGGAACATCTTCACCCGGTGGTGCAGCGCCCAGGTGATGACCGCACCGTAGCGGTCGGCCTGGCGGTCGAACCAGGCGTTGAATCGCGCCAGCAAGCGACTCAGCCCGCGCCGCGGTGCGGCGTGCAGCCCCGGCGGGTCGCCCCAGTAGGCCGACAGCATCGGGTCGAGAGTGAACGAGATGAACAGGCTCACCAGCACCGAGGCCACTACGGTCAGCCCGAACGGCCGGAACCATTCGCCGGCCACGCCGGGCATGAAGGCCACCGGCACGAACACCGCGACGATCGAGAAGGTGGTGGCCGCCACCGCCAGCCCAATCTCGGCGGTGCCGGCGAGCGCCGCGCTGCGGCGGTCGGCGCCGGCCTGCATGTGGCGCACGATGTTCTCGCGCACGACGATGGCGTCGTCGATCAGCACGCCGATCGCCAGCGAGAGCCCGAGCAGGCTCATGAAGTTGAGCGTGAAGCCGCACAACCACACCGCGATGAACGCCGCGATCACCGAGGTCGGCAGGCTCAGCGCGGTGATCGCCGTCGAGCGCCACGAATTGAGGAAGAGGTAGACCACGAGGATCGTCAGCCCGGCGCCGAAGATCAGCGCGTGGATCACGTTGTTCAGGCTGTCCTGTGCCTCGTTGCCGCCGTCGCGCGTGACCACCAGCGCGGTGCCCTTGGGCAGCTCCCGGTTGATGTCGGCCACCAGCGCGCGCACGCGCTCGGCCACCCACACGGTGCTGGCGTCGCGCGAGCGGATCACCGAGATCGCGACGTTGGGGTGGCCGTTGCGCAGCGACACGCTGGTCTGCTCGGCGAAGCCGTCCTCGACCTGGGCGATCTGGCCCAGACGCACGATCTCGTCGCCTCGCCGGCGCACGACGATCTGCTCGAACTGGCTCGGCGACTCGATGCGCCCGACCAGGCGGATGCTCTCATCCTCGAGCCGGCCGCGCACCTTGCCCACCGGCGCGGTGGTGTTCTGCGCGCGCAGCGCGGCCACGACCTCGGGCACCGAGATCGAGAACTCGCGCAGCTTCTGTGCGCGCAGCAGCACCGACAGCTCGCGCTGCAGCGCGCCGCTGACGTTGACGATCGAGACGCCGGGGATGGCGCGGAAGCGATCGGCCAGGTCGTCCTCGGCCAGTCGCGAGATCTCCGCCTGAGTCTGCGCGGTGCTCGAAAGCGCCATGTCCATGATCGGCTGGGCGCCCGGATCCATGCGCGTCAGCACCGGCTCGCGCATCTCGAGCGGGAGTTTGTGGCGCACGGCGCCGATCGCGTTGCGCACCTCGTCGGCGGCCTCGACGAGGTTCTTGTCGAAGTTGAACACCAGCACGATCTGCGCGCTGCCCTCCTTGGCGGTGGAGTAGAGCTTGTCGACGCCGGAGATCGTCTGCATCGACTTCTCGATGCGGTCGATCAGCTCGCGCTCCACCGTCTCGGGCGACGCGCCGGGGTAGGGAATGGTCACCACCAGCACCGGCTGCTCGACGTCGGGGATCTGGTTGACGCGCAGCTTGCCCAGCGCCAGCAGCCCCGCACCCATCAGAGCGATGATGATCACGATCATCGCGATCGGCCGCGTGACACTGAAGTTCGAGAGGAACATCGTCGCTCCTGCCGCGGCTTCAGCGCCGGGACACCAGCGGCGTCGCGGCGGCCCCGCGTGCGGCGGCCGCGAACTCGACCTTCTGGCCGTCGACCAGCGCGCTGCCGGGTGCGCGCAGGATGCGGTCGCCGGCGGCCAGGCCGGCCAGCACCGGATATTCGCCGCGCCGCGCGTCGCGCTCGCCGAGCCGCACCGCCACCTTCTGCAAGGTGGCGCCGTTGACGCGCCAGGCGTAGGTGGCGTCGGCGCTGCGCACCACCGCGGCTTCGGGCACCATCAGCACCTGCGTGGTCCCGGTCTCGATGCGGCCCTCGGCATACAGCCCGGCCACGCGCGGCAACCCGCCACCGCTGAAGGCCACCACCACCTCCACCTGGCGCGTGGTGGCGTTGGCCGAGGCGTCGATGCGCTTGAGCGTGCCCGCGAACTCGGTGGTGCCATAGCCGTTGACTCGAAAGCTCACCGGCTGGCCGAGCCGCAGTTCGGCCATGTGGTCGGACGACACCAGGCCCTCGAAGCGCATGGTGCGCGGGTCGATCACCTTCAGCAGTTCCTTGCCGACCTGCGCGGTGTCGCCGGAGGACACCTTGCGGTCGCTGACCACACCGTCGAACGGCGCGCGCACCTCGGTGCGCTGCAGCATCTGGCGCGCCGACGCCTGGCGCGCGCGCGCCGCGACGAGGTCGCTCTGCGCACCGTTGCGGCGCACCTCGGCGTCTTCGAGCGCCTGCATCGAGGTCATGCCCTGCGCCTGCAGCGTCTTCAACCGCTGCACCTGGCGCTCGGATTGCTCGAACGCCTGCGCACTCGCGCGCACGGCCTCGTCGGCCGACGCGAGGCTGTCGCGGATCGCGGTGTCGTCGAGCCGCACCAGCAGATCGCCCCTGCGCACCGGCTCGCCGTTGTCCTTCAGCACCTGCAGCACCACCGACGACACCTCGGCGCGCAGGTCGGCGCGGCGCTCGGGCTGCACCGAACCGGTGACCACCGGGCCCTCCGAGCGGGCGCTGGTGCCGAGCGTGCGCAGGTCCTCGGGCGCCAGCAGCAGCACGGCAGCCGCGGCGCCCGGGTCAGGGGCAGGCCCCTTGCTGCATGCCGTCGCGAGCACGGCAGCAATCAGCGGGACGACCAGACGGCTCAGCATGCGATGGCGCTCCAGGGTGGGGAGTGGCGAACGACGACGGCAAGGCGGATCCGGGGTTGGCCCGAAGGCGACGCCGGCGCGGCGCGAGGGCGGAAGTCTCGCATCGATCGGTACCCTTGCCCCGCCCCTTGCGACGAAACGCCGATGCCGCGGAGCGAGACGTTCGTGCTGGGGGTGAAGCCCGGCAGGTCGAGCCGTCCAGCGGGCGGCCGGCGTTGATCGGGGTGGTATCGGCCGGCGCGGCCTCAGGCCTTGGCCGGCGGCTTGTCGGCCGCCTCGTCGAGCCACTGCGCCGGCATCGTGTCGGGCGGGTCTTCGCGCACCTCGAGCCCCTGCCAGAGGTCGTACGACGACTCGCGCCACCAGCGGTCGACCTTGACCGGCTTCAGGTCGCTTGCCGTGCTCGCTTCGGTGCCGTTGGCGTTGATGGCGCCTGTGGCCGGGCCGTGGTGCAGCCCCTTGTAGACGAAACGGATGGTGGCCATGTGCTGTACCGCGACTGCCGGCGCATCGGCGGCGCGCCGCGAAGTGTCCTTATACGATGGATTGTCGTGGCACAACAGGCGGCTTGCCCGCAGTGGGCGCGCGGCGAGTTAGGGGGTGGGCCGCCGGTCGGCGGCGTGCGAACACGGCTCGCGCCGAGAACCTGCCCGCGCGGGCGCTTCGCACCGCGGCACGCAGGCGCATCGACCAGCCGTCGCACTCGCTGCAGCCGGCGCTTCGCTGCAGCAGCGCGACGGCGAGCGCTCAAGCCTTGGCGCCGTAGCCCGCGCACCAGCCCTTGGCGTTGACGTCGAAGCCCGGGAACAGCGCGCACGGGCCGTAGGCCTGCCCGGCCTTGCCCTGGTAGTGCTGGCAGTTCGAGCAATCCTGGCCGGGCTTGTGGGGTGCCCCCGCCTTGCTCGCATCTTCGGTGTACTTCAACGCGGCGGCGGTCGGGCTGGCAGCGACGGTCAAGTGCGGCAGGGGCGCCGCCTGTGCGCTGCGCGGCAGCGAAGCCAGCCAGATCACCGGGCCAGCGGACCCCACCAGCGCGAGGAAACCGCGCCGCGTGGACGATGGTGAGTTCATGCTCTCTCCTTTCGACCCGAGGCGAGAGGCCGGCGTGGTTGCACGCCGGCTTTGTGCCGACCCTCGGCGTCCAGTTGAGAACCGGAAACCTGCCGACGGTTCCCGTCGCATGACCCCGGCGGGCGCATGGGCTGCCGGCAGCGCCGGCGCCCGCTCACCGCATCAGGCGATGTCCTCGTGCAGGCACAGGATGTTGCCTTCGGGGTCCTCGAACCACGCGGCCTTCTCCGAGCCCAGCACGCAGACATGCTCGACCGTCTTCAGGCCAGGGTAGTCGTAGTCGGCGAAGCGCACCCCTCGGTCCTTCAACTCGGCGATCGCGCTGCCGATGTCGGCTACCTTGAAGCTGATCGCGGTGTGTTCGGCCTTGGTTCCCTCGGCCTTCGGGAACAACGCGATCTCGGTGCCGCCGCAGCGATAGACGAACTTGCCGTCGGGCCGGGCGGCGCCGGCCTCGAGGCCGAGCGCCTGCTCGTAGAAGCGACGCGCGCGCGCCAGATCCTTCACCGGCAGCATGCAGGTCACGGTGGTTTGCGTGAGCGTCGCCATGCGTCCCTCCGGCGCAGCAGAGCTGCCGCGAAGGCGCTGTTGTAGCGCGTTCCGGCGCGGGCTGCAAAGGGCAGCCGCGGCCGCCGCCGGTGCGGCGGCCGCTATGCCGGCGTCGCGGTCGCGCTGGCCGCCGGCGTGAAGGCGTCGGAGAAGCACATCTCGTCGGACAGCCCCTGGGCGACGAACGCGGGCTTGGCGGCCTGCACCATGCGCACCGAGCCGCAGGCGTACACCAAGTGGCCCGACAGGTCGGGGAAGTCGTGCAGGATCGCCTCGTGCACGAGGCCGGTGCGGCCGCTCCAGCCGTCACCGGGGCGCGGCTCGGAGATCACCGGCACGAAATGGAATTGCGGGTGCTCGCGCGCCCAGCCCTCGGCCAGCGTGCGCAGGTACAGATCCTCGGGCCGGCGCACGCCCCAGTAGAAGTGGATCGGCTTCTTGATGCCGGCGCGGAACGCCTGCTCGAGCAGGCTCTTCACCGGTGCGAAACCCGTGGCGCCGGCCACGAAGATCAGCGGCCGCGGGCTCGGCTCGCGCAGCACGAAGGCGCCGAACGGCCCCTCGAACCGCAGCGTGTCGCCGACTTTCATGCGCTCGAACACCTGTGTCGTGAACAGCCCTTCGGGCATGCGCCGCACGTGGAGGTCGAGCTGGTGCTCGCTGCCGCTGGGCGTGGTGAACGAATAGGCGCGGCGCTGGCCGTCGGGCAGCACGATCTGCAGGTACTGCCCGGCCTGGAACGCGATGCGCCGGCCCTGCGCCAGCGTGAGCGTCAGCTTCATCACCTCGGGGGCCAGCAGCTCCAGCGCGGTCACGGTGGCCTCGTAGGTGGCGTCGGCATGCGGCACGATGGCGTCGGGCGCGAGTTCGATCTCCACATCGGACAGCGCCGTGGCGCAGCACAGCAGGATGTCGCCGTGCGCGCGCTGCTCGGGGGTGAGCGACGACGCGGTGTCGCCGCCGTCGTCGACGTGGCCTTGCAGCAGGTGCACGCGGCAGCGCCCGCAGCCGCCCGAGCGGCACTCGAAGGGCAGCGTCAGCTCGGCGCGCAGCCCGGCGTCGAGCAGCGTCTCGCCGGCACGCGCGGCATAGCTCGCCGCCCCCGGATGCAGCGTGACCTGCCACGCCGACACGCTCTTGTCCAGCCGCTTGGGCGGCAGCCACGGCAGCGCCACCGCCAGCAGCGTGAGCCCGCCGACCACGCCCCACAACGCCAGCGCGTGACCCTGCTGCACCAGCGGCAGCACCGACAGGTAGAACCAGTCCAGCGATACCCGCTGCGGCAGCGAGGCGAACTCCGCCGCGCCCTGGCTCACCACCGGCCGCGCCAGCGACAGCGCCAGCAGCATCACGACGAGCCCGATCGCCAGCGGCCGCGGCGGGATCACGCGCGCGCGCGGCACGCGCTGCACGTGGATCCACAGCGCCGCCAGCGCCGCCAGCGGAATGCCGATGTGCAGGAACTGCAGCAGCGAGAAGAAGCGGTCGCTGATCGACTCGGGCAGGATGAAGTTGCGCACCAGCGTGCCGCGAAACGCCGGCAGCGCGTCGAACCACTCGGCCACGCTCACCACGGTGTACTGCGCCAGCCGGTCCCACGGCAGCATGTAGCCGTTGACGCCGCTGACGTACACCAGCCACAGCAGCACCATGCCGGTGATCCACGAGAAGGCGCGGAAGCTGCGGTAGCGGTCGAAGCAGAAGTGGCGCGCCAGGTGCAGCAGCATCGTCAGCACCATCGCGTCGCTGGCGTAGCGGTGCACGCTGCGCATCACGCCGCCGAGCCACCACTGGTTGTGCGTGAGGTGCTCGACCGACGCGTAGGTGGTGTCGACGCCGGTCTCGTAGAACGCGTAGAGGTAGAAGCCGCTGACCGTGACCAGCGCGAACATCAGGCAGCTGATCGTGCCCAGGTAGTACAGCGGATTGGTCGCGTTGCCGAACAGCCAGTTGAACAGCCGGTCGGCCAGCAGAAAGAGGCGGCGGCCGACGGCCGGGATGAGGCGCAGCACGGACTGGGATTCTGGCGCAGTGGCGAGTGGCCGGCATCCTGAAGGCCCGCGCCGAGTGCGGGTTTGATGCCTCTCAAGCTTTCGTTGCTTCGGCGTGACACCGCCGCGGCGATGCCGAAAAGTTGAACCAGTTCAATTTGCCTTGCGGGCGTGCTGCCTAGAGTGCCGACCACATCCGAACCGAGGAGAACCGATCATGGCCGACCCCGCAGCGCCCGAGCCCGGCGAAGACGAAGGCCGCATCCCCGCGATGCAGCATCTGCTGGAAAACCCGTTCCTGCTGCTGTTCATCGGCGTGGCGATGCCCACCGTGCTCTACATCGTGTGGGGCGTGATGGAGATCGCCGGCATCCCGATCAGCCCGCTGGGCAAGTGAGAGAGGGAACACATGAGCGCCATCCTCCCGCCCGCCAGGCGAATCTGGTGGAAGCAGCCGGTCGACAAGGTCGAGATCGTCTGGATCGCCATCGCCTTCATCTGGTGCATGGTGATGTTCTTCATGATGCCGTACTGGCACGTGTACGGTAAGCAGAACCTCTCGAACGAGACCTACCGCGTCAAGCCCGAGCAGTTCTCGCGCGCGGCGCAGGAGATGGTCGACAAGTACACCGTGCGCACCGAGACCGACGAGAAGATCCCGGTGGTCAAGCCGCCGGTGGGCTCCGACGTCTTCCTGATCGCGCGCCTGTGGGCCTGGTGGCCGATCCTCGAGCTGGAACAGGGCAAGACCTACCGCCTGCACCTCACCGCGATGGACTACCAGCACGGCTTCTCGCTGCAGCCGGAGAACATCAACATCCAGGTGGTGCCCGGCTACGAGCACGTGGTGACCGTCACGCCCAACCGGGCCGGCACCTACGCCATCGTCTGCAACGAGTTCTGCGGCATCGGCCACCACAAGATGGTGACCAAGCTCTACGTCAAATAAGAGGGTGACATGACGACCATCGCGGCCATGTTCCGTGTCTGCCCCCGCTCGGGGCTGCAATTCCACAAGTCGGCCGAAACGCTGATCAAGCTCAACGCAGTGGCTGCCGTGGTGGCGCTGCTGCTGGGCGGCGTGCTGGCGCTGCTGATCACGCTGACGCGCTGGCAGGCGGTGCACCTGACCGATGCCGAGACCTTCTACATGATCCTCACCGCGCATGGTCTCGACATGCTGGTGATCTGGATCATCTTCTTCGAGATCGCGGTGCTGTACTTCTGCTCGTCGACGCTGCTGCGCTGTCGATTGGCGGCGCCCAACTGGGCCTGGCTCGGGTTCGCACTGATGGTGATCGGCACCATCGTCTTCAACGTCGCGATCTTCACCGGCAACGCCTCGGTGATGATGACCTCGTACGTGCCGCTGCCGGCCAACCCTTCCTTCTACCTCGGGCTGATCCTGTTCGCGGTGGGGGCGCTGATCGGCTGCTTCGTCTTCCTCGGCACGCTGGTGATCGCCAAGGCCGAGAAGACCTACCAGGGCTCGATCCCGCTGGTGACCTTCGGCGCGCTGACGGCATGCATCATCGCGATCTTCACGATCGCCTCGGGCGCGATCATCCTGATCCCGACCTTCCTGTGGTCGCTGGGCTACATCAAGAGCATCGACCCGCTGATGTACCGCACCATCTGGTGGGCCTTCGGCCACAGCTCGCAGCAGATCAACGTCAGCGCGCACGTGGCGGTGTGGTACGCCATCGCCGCCATCGTGTTCGGCGCCAAGCCGATGAGCGAGCGCGTGTCGCGCGGCGCGTTCCTGCTGTACATCTTCTTCCTGCAACTGGCCAGCGCGCACCACCTGCTGAGCGACCCGGGCCTGTCGGTCGAGTGGAAGGTGTTCAACACCAGCTACGCGATGTACCTGGCGGTGCTGGCCTCGATGATCCACGGCCTCACGGTGCCCGGTGCGATCGAGATCGCGCAGCGCGAGAAGGGCTACACCAAGGGGCTGTTCGAGTGGGTGCGCAAGGCGCCGTGGGGCAACCCGGTGTTCTCGGGCATGTTCATCTCGCTGATCGGCTTCGGCTTCCTGGGCGGCATCTCGGGCGTGATGATGGGCACCGAGCAGCTCAACATGCTGATCCACAACACGCTGTACGTGCCGGGGCACTTCCACGCCACGGTGGTGATCGGCACCACGCTGGCGTTCATGGCGCTGACCTACTTCCTGCTGCCCACGCTGTTCAACCGCGAGGTGATCATGCCCGGGCTGGCCAAGTGGCAGCCCTACCTGTTCGGCGGCGGCATGGGCGTGTTCTGCCTGGCGATGATGGGCGCCGGCACGCTCGGCGTACCGCGGCGGCACTGGGACATCACCTTCGCCGGCGCGGCACTGCCGTACGAGTTCCCCGGCTCGGCGTGGCTGATGATCGCGATCTTCGCGATCGGCGGCATCCTGGCGGTCATCGGCGGTGGAGCCTACATCCTGATCACCGTCGGCTCGCTGCTGTGGGGCAAGCGGCTCGACGCCGGCGCCTACGGCACCACCGGCACCGTGCTGAAGATGCCCGCGCTGGTCGGCCACGGCGGTCACGGTGGCGGCTTCGCGGCACCGGGCACCTTCGTGTTCGCGCTGGTGTTCCTGACCGCGTTCGTGCTGTACTACTTCGTCAACTGGAAGTACCTCTCGACCGTCTGGGGTCTGAGCTGAGCGCGCGCTGACGAGAAGAGGCACCCGATGAACACGGTCACCCTCCAACGCCGCAGCGGCCGCTTCGCTGTGCGCCAGGTGCTGTCGCTGTTCAAGCTGCGCATCGGCGTGGTGATCGCGATCACCGCGCTGGGCGGGGTCGCGGTACAGCCCGGGGCGGGCCCGGGCTGGGCTGCGGTGGCGGCGCTGTTCGGCTGCGTGCTGCTCGCCTCGGCCGCCGCAGGCGCCTTCAACCAGTGGTGGGAGGTCGACCTCGACCGCACGATGCGCCGCACCCGCGGCCGGCCGTTCGCCACCGGTGCGCTGCAGCCGCACGCCGGCTGGCTGGTGCTGATGGCCGCGATGACGGCGCTGGCCGGCCTGGCAGCCTGGGCCGTCACCAACGCGGCCGCCGCCGTGTACACGGTGGCCGGCGCGCTCGTCTATGCGGTGGTCTACACCGTGTGGTTGAAGCGCCGCACCTGGTGGAACATCGTGATCGGCGGGCTGGCCGGCAGCTTCGCGGTGCTCGCCGGTGCGGCCGCGGTCAACCCCGAGCTGTCGCTCGAGGCATGGCTGCTGACGGTGGTGCTCTTCCTGTGGACGCCGCCGCACTTCTGGAGCCTGGCGATCGCCTGCCGCGACGACTACGCGGCCGCCGCGGTGCCGATGCTGCCGGTGGTCAAGGGCGACCGTGTCGCCGCCTTCGCCATCAGCGCGCATGCGCTGGCCCTGGCGCTGCTGGGGCTGGCGCTCGGCGTGGTCGCCGACAGCCTGGTGGTCACGCTGGCGGCGCTGGCCGGCGGCGGCTGGTTCGTGATCGAGGCCGTGCGGCTGCAACTGCAGCCCACACGCGCGCGCGCCATGCGCAGCTTCTTCGCGTCGCTGGCGCAGCTCACGCTGCTGCTGGTGGGCGTGATGCTCGCCGCGGCGATACCCGGGGTCTGAGCATGCGCCGCGCGGTGCTCGCAGCGGCGCTGCTGGTCGCCGTGGCGGTGCACGCGCGGTCCGCGCCCGGACTCGCCAGCACGGTTGCACTGGGGCCTGCGCAGCCGGTGGCTGCTGGCGCGGCCGCGCCGGGCTGGACCGACGCGCTGCGCGCCAGCCAGGCGGCGATCGGTCGCCCGCTGGAGGCCGACGGCATCGCCCGGCTCGAGCTGCGCGACGCGCTCAACCAGCCCGTCACGTTGGCCGACTACCGCGGCAAGCCGCTGGTGGTGAGCTTCATCTACACCGGCTGCTTCCAGGCCTGCCCCATCACCACGCAGCGCCTGGCCGAGGGCGTGAAGGCGGCGCGGCAGGCGCTGGGCGCCGACAGCTTTCGCGTCGTCAGCATCGGTTTCAACCAGCCGTTCGACGACCCGGTGGCGATGGGCGCGTTCGCGCGCCAGATGCGCATCGCCGACCCGCAGTGGCAGTTTCTGTCGCTGGCAGCGGCCGACGTGCCGCGGCTGACGCAGGCGTTCGGTTTCTCGTTCACCGCCACGCCCAAGGGTTTCGATCACCTGGCGCAGCTCACGGTGGTCGACGCCGGCGGCAGGATCGCCGCCCAGGTGTACGGCGAGAACTTCGAGCTGCCGATGTTCGTCGGCCCGCTGAAGGATCTGATGTCGGGCCAGGCCGCGCAGCAGCTCGACCTCGAGAGCGTGTGGCGCAAGGTCAAGCTGTACTGCACGGTGTACGACCCGGTGGCCGGCAACTACCGGCTCAACTACTCGCTGTTCTTCGAGATCTTCTGCGGCGTCACCGTGCTCGCCGGCGTGGCGATCTTCATGCTGCGCTCGCTGCGAAGACCGCGCGTCGCGCGATGACTGGCGAGGCGGGTCGCGCGGCACGCTCCGTGCGTGCCGCCGAGCGTGCCTTCGACGCCGTCTTCGGCCTGCGCGCCAACCCGCTGCGCCAGCTCGGCGCGCTGGCCTTCTGGATGCTGTGGATCGTGGTCGCCAGCGGCTTGTGGATCTACGTGCTGTACGACACCAGCGTCGCCGGTGCCTGGCGCTCGGTGAACGACATGACCGAGCATCAGCCATGGGCCGCCGGCCTGATGCGCAGCCTGCACCGCTACGCCAGCGACGCGTTGATCGTGCTGACCACGCTGCACCTGCTGCGCGAGGCGCTGCTCGGGCGCTTCCGGCGTTTTCGCTGGTTCAGCTGGGTCAGCGGCGTGCCGCTGCTGCCGCTGGCGATCGCCTCGGGCATCGTCGGCTACTGGATGGTGTGGGACCAGCGTGCGCTGGCGACCGGCGTCGCGCTGTTCGAGTGGTTCGCGCAGCTGCCCGGCTTCGGGCTGGCGATGGTGCGCAACTTCATCGACCCGCAAGCCGTCACCGACCGCTTCTTCAGCCTGCTGGCGTTCACCCACATCGGCCTGCCGCTGCTGCTGCTGCTGGGTGCCTGGGCGCACCTGCTGCGGCTGGCGCGGCCGCAGACGCAGCCCGCCGCACCGCTGGCGGTGGGCAGCCTGCTCGCGCTGCTGGCGTTGGCGCTGCTGTGGCCCGCGCGTTCGATGGCGCTCGCCGACGTGCTGCACTGGCCGGCGCGCATCGACCTCGACTGGTTCACGCTCGGCGTGCTGCCGCTGGCCGAGGCGGCGCCGATCTTCACCTGGCTCGCGCTGGTGCTCGGGATCGGCGCGCTGCTGGCGATGCCCTGGCTGCCCGGCGCGCCGCCGGCGCTGCCGGTGGCGGTGGTCGACCCCGCGCATTGCAACGGCTGCACCTGGTGCTTTGCCGACTGCCCGTACGGCGCGATCACGATGGTGCCGCACCCCAACGCGCGCGCCGGTGCGCGGCTGGCGCAGGTCGATGCCGATCTGTGCGCCGGTTGCGGCGTGTGCGTCGGCGCGTGCCCGTCGGCCACGCCGTTCCGGCGCGGCGCACCGCTGGCCACCGGCATCGATCTGCCTGCACCGGCGCTGGCCACGCTGCGTGCGCGACTCGACGACGCCCTCGATGCGCTCGATGACCCTGAGGCCACCAAGGTGGTGGTGCTGGGTTGCGACAGTGCCGCGCGACTCGACGACGCGCCGCCCGGCACCGTGATGCTCACGGCCCCGTGTACGGCTCAGTGGCCCCCGGTGTTCATCGAGTACGCACTGCGGCGCGGCGTCGATGGCGTGCTGGTGACGGGCTGCCCGCCGGGCGATTGCCAGTGGCGGCTCGGTGCGCGCTGGGTCGAGCAGCGCATGGCCGGGCAGCGGATGCCGCAGTTGCGCAGCCAGGTGCCGCGCGAGCGCGTGCGCTTGCACTGGGCCTTGACCGGGAGCAAGGCAGACCTGCTGCACGAGGTGCAAGCTTTCCACCGTGCGCTGGCGGCCTTGTCGCGGCCGCGCGTGCCAGAAGACGCCTAGACCAAACCCGATGCCCAACTTGCTGCGATACCTCGGTCAGTTCGTTGCCTATGCGGCCTTCGCCGCGGTGATCGGCGTGTTCGCCACCTGGCCGGCGCACCGCCTGCTCGGGCCCGACCAGGCGTTGCTGCGGCTGTCGTTCTCGCACCCCGGCAAGGTCAGCACCGAGTGCCGTCAACGCACGGCCGAAGAGCTGGCGAAGATGCAGCCGCAGATGCGCACGCCGCTCGATTGCCAGCGCGAGCGCTCGCCGGTGCAGGTGCGTGTCGTGCTCGACGACCATGTGCTGATCGATCGCGCCTACGCACCGGCCGGCCTGTCGCGCGACGGCGCCTCCAGTGCCTACTGGCGCGAGCCGATCGCCGCCGGCACGCATCGCCTGTCGGTGACGCTGCGCGACGACCTGCGTCCGGGTGCCCCCGCCTACCACGACGAAACCACGCTCGACGTGAAGCCCGGGCAGATCGTGCTGATCGACTTCAAGCCCGAGCAGGGCGGCGTGGTGATCCGATGAGCCGGCCGCTGGGCAGCGCTCGCGAATCGCGCACGCCGCGCACCGAGTCGCTCGTGAGCGCAGCACCGCCGCTGCGCGGCGCATGGGCGTGGCCCGCCTATCGCTACGAGCTGGCGGTGCCCGCCGGCGAGCAGCGCGCGCTGGCCAGCGCCTGGCTCGCGCTGGCCACCGCGGCGCTGATCGGCTCCGGCCTGTTCGCGCTGTTGCTGGTGGGCGCGCGCACGCCGGGTGTCAACGCGCTGCTGCCGGGGGTCGATTTCTTCCACGTGGCCCTGGTCGTGCACGTCGACCTGTCGGTGCTGGTGTGGTTCCTGGCGATGGCGGGGCTGCTGTGGTCGCTCGCCGGCTCGCAGCGCTGGCTGGCGCTCGGCTGGGCGGGCTTCACGCTGAGCGCGCTGGGCGCGCTGGTGATGACGCTGGCACCGTTCTTCGGCGCCGCGGCGCCGGTGATGTCCAACTACGTGCCGGTGCTCGACGATCCGCGCTTCCTGTTCGGGCTGGCGCTGTTCGGTGCCGGCATGGCGCTCACCTGCCTGCGGGCGCTGGCGGTGCCGGGGCGCGTCGGCATGACGTTGCCGGGTGCCGGCGTGCTGCGCTTCGGCCTCAATGCCGCGGCGGTGGCCACCGCACTGACGCTGATCGCGCTGGTCTGGTCGGCACTCGCGCTGCGCAACGGCACCGCCGCGGGCCTGCAGGGCAAGCCCTACTACGAGCTGCTGTTCTGGGGTGCCGGCCACGTGGTGCAGTTCACCTGGACGCTGCTGATGCTGGTGAGCTGGCTGTGGCTGGCCAGCCGCATCGAGGCGCTGCTGCCGCTGTCGCCGCGGGTGGTGCTGCTGCTGTTCGGCGTGGCGCTGGTGTCGGTGTTCGCGACGCCGGTGATCTACCTCGCGTTCGAGGTCGGCTCGGTCGAGCATCAGCGCATGTTCACCTGGCTGATGCGCTTCGGCGGCGGGCTGGCGATCGTACCGATCGTGCTGGCGCTGGCGCTCGCATTGTGGCGAGCGCCCACTTGCCCGCTGGATGCGCGGCCGCTGCGCGCCTGCCTGCTGGCGTCGGTGACCCTGTTCTGCGTGGGCGGGGCGATCGGCTTCCTGATCCAGGGCAGCGATGTGCGCGTGCCCGCGCACTACCACGGCGCCATCGTCGGCGTGACGCTGGCGCTGATGGGCGCCACCTATGCGCTGCTGCCGGCGCTCGGGCTGGGCCAGCCCGGTCGCCTGGCGCGCTGGCAGCCGTTGCTGTACGGCGCGGGGCAGCTGATGCACATCATCGGCCTGGTGTGGTCCGGCGGCTATGGCGTGCAGCGCAAGGTGGCGGGCGCCGACCAGGTGCTGCGCACCCCGCAGGAGGTGGCCGGCATGGGGCTGATGGGGCTGGGTGGCCTGGTCGCGATCATCGGCGGGCTGCTGTTCGTGGTGGTGGTGCTGCAGGCGGCGCGCCGCCGCGCCGCGCCGGCCGCGCGCCAGGCTGCCTGAGGGCGCGCGCCGGCGATGCGCGCGCTGCTGTGGCTGGCGTTCGCGCTGGTGCTGGTGGTGTGCCTGTGCAGCGCCGCGCTGCGCCTGTCGGGCGCCGCGGTCGCCTGTGCCCCCGCCCCGGCGTGCCTGGCACCACAAGCCGCCGGCGCGCCGGCGGTCGGCACGGGTGCGGCTGCCGGCGCCCAGGCCGAAGGCCCAACGGTTGCATCGGCCACGGCGCCGGCCAACACCGGCTGGCAGCGAACGCTGCGACTGACGCACCGCGTCACCGCGTCGCTGGCCGGTCTGGTGTTCCTGTTCATCGTGGCGTTCGGGTTCGCGCGCTGGTCGATCAGCGAGCGCATCGCGGGGCTCTCGCTGCTGGCGCTGACGCTGCTGCTGGCGCTGGTGGGGCGCATCACGCCGTCGCTGTCGGCTGCGGTGGGGCTGGTCAACCTGCTCGGTGGCCACCTGCTGCTGGCCGCGCTGGCGTGGCTGCTCGCTGCGCGCGCCGGCGACCTCGTGCGCTGGGTCGGCGCGCCGCTGTTCGTCACGGTGGTGCTTGCGTCGGCCACCGGCTCGGCCGTGGCTGCGCCCGGTCGCGGCGGGTGGCTGACCGTGCATGCGGCGCTGGGCGTGGTCGTGGTGGCGCCGCTCGTCGCTGCGGTCTGGCGGCTGCGCCGCGCAGGCATGGGCGGCGGCACGGTCGCTGTCTTCGCGATCACGACGGCGCTCGCCGCCGCCATCGCCGCCGCGCTCGGTCTGGTGCTGCTGCGGCCCGGCGGGCCGTGGCCGGTCGCGCTGGTGCATAGCGCCGCCGGCGGCCTCGTGCTCGCCGGCTGTGCCGCACTCTGGCGGAGTTCGCGGCGCTGAGTCGAGGCGTCGCCGACCCCGGCGCGGACGCCCGTTGACTTTTAGCAACCCGTCGCCGCGGCGGTGGGCGAAGATGGGGCCCCGGACCGCCGGCGAGCATTGCATGCAAGACACCGCCTTCGACCTGCCGCGTTACCTCGCCGCCCTGCCGCTGTTCAAGGACATGCCGGCCGAAGCGCTGGCGCGCGTGGCGGCGGGCACCCGGGTCTGCCGCTTCGCCCGTAACGACACGTTGTTCCGGGTGGGCGCGCCGTGCCAGGAGTTCTTCATCGTGGTGTTCGGCCAGATCAAGATGTTCGCGCTGTCGGCGGCCGGGCAGGAGAAGGTGCTCGAGCTGGTGGGCCCGGGCATGAGCTTCGCCGAGGCGCCGATGTTCGTCGGCGGCATGCACCGGGTGAGTGCGCAGGCGCTGGTCGACTCGCTGCTGCTGGCGGTGGGCAAGCCGACCGTGCTCGACGAGATCGCGCGCGACCCGGGGCTCGCGCTGCGCATGCTGGCGGGGCTGTCGCGCCGCCTGCACCGGCTCAACGAGGACGTCGAGGCCAGCGCGCTGCATACCGGCCTGCGCCGCGTCGCCGATTACCTGCTCAACGAGTTGCAGGAGGCCGGCGTCGGTGCGCGCGCGGTCTCGCTGCCCGCCAGCAAGGCGACGATCGCGCTGCGCCTGTCGCTGACGCCGGAGTACTTCTCGCGCATGCTGCACCAGCTCGAATCGGAAGGGCTGATCCGCATCGACAAGCGCGCGATCACGATCACCAACGCCGAATGCCTGCGCACCTACTCGTCGCTCGGTGCGGGTGCGCCGGAACCGCCGTGCCACAACGGCGTCCAGTGCCTGCGTGCGCAGGCCAAGCAGCGCGGCAAGGCCACTGCGCCGTGCCCCGCTGCGTCGCGCGCGGCGACCGCGCGCAGCGCCTGAGGGCTCGCCGCCTCAGTGCGACGTGCCCTCCGAGCGCGTGATCTTGTTGAACACGTTGTACTTGCCCACCGGTTTGCTCATCGGCAGGCGCTTCACCTCGGTGAACGTCGCCGCGTCGTAGACCACCAGCGCGCCGTCGGCCTCCCACACGCTGGCCAGCGCGTGGCGGCCGTCTTTCGTGAACTCGATGTGCGCCAGCGTCCTGCCGGGTTCGCGCACCTGCGCCACCACCTGCAGCGTGCGCTTGTCGACGATGGTCAGCGTGTCGCGGGCGCCCGCGCTCATCATCGAATCGACCCAGGCGTACGGCGTCTTCTCGTGACTGCGCACGAAGAAGCCCGGGCCCGGCGTGGCGATGGTCTTCAGCGGCTTCCAGGTCTTCATGTCGATCACGTCGAGCGCTCCGTCCTTCAGATTGGGGCTCATCAGCACCGTGGTGCCGCCCCACGCGAAGGTGATGCCCGAGCCGAGGTGAGGCATGCCCGCGATCGGCAACTCGGCGATCTTTCGCCGCACGTCGAGGTTGATCACCTGCGCGGTCGGCGTGCCGTCGGCCCGCGGGCGCGTCGCCCCGAGCACGTGCGCGTAGCCCTGGTCGAAGAAGAAGTCGTCCAGCGGCTGCTCGAGCTTCGTGCGCCGGATGCCGAGGAAGCCGGGCCTGGCGACGGCCTCGCCCATGCGGTAGTCGTGCACCAGGCCGTCGTGGATCGGCTCGGCCTTGGGGTCGTACGAGATCTCCCACAGCTCCGGCAGATCCTTCAGCGCGACGATGAAGCTCGAGCGCGGCTGTGCGTCGTATACCGCCGACACGCGCGAGGTCGACCGGCCGTCGGCGCCGGCGGCGGCGTAGGTTCTCACCAAGTTCAACTGCGCGTCGAACAGCGCCAGCGTGTGCGGAAAATAGTTCGCCGCCAGCACCCACCGGCCGTCGCCGGACACCGCGACGTTGCGCATGTTCAGACCCGCGCGCACCTCGGCGACGATCGTGAGGTTCCAGAGGTCGACCTTGGTGATCCAGCCGTCGCGCGAGCCGAAGAACACGTGGCGCCCGTCGGGCGTGAACTTCGGTCCGCCGTGCAGCGCGTAGCGGCTGGCGAAGCGGTGGATCGGCTCGAAGCGGTCGCCGTCGACCAGGCTCACGTGGTGGTCGCCGCCTTCGACCACGACGAACAGGTTCATCGGGTCGGCGCTCCACTGCGGCTTGGCCGGCAACCTGTCGGCGCCGGGCGTCTCGATGCGCGAGGCGCGGATGTCGGCCTCGCTCCAGGTGGGCGCCGGCTGCAGCGGCGTGTAGATCCAGGCTGCCAGTGCCTGCAACTGCGCCGCGCTCAACTGCTCGGCAAAGCCCGGCATCTGCGTGGCCGGCCGCCCCTGGCCGATGACCTTGGCCGCCTCGGGCCGGCGCAGGCGCTCCAGGCTCTCGGGCAGCAACGCCGGGCCCATGCCGCCGGTGCGCTGCGTGCCGTGGCAGGCGGCGCAGTGCTGTCGATACAGCGCTGCCGCATCGAGCGACGCCGCGCTCGCATCCTGCGCGCGCGGCGCGGTCGGCATCGCCGCCAGCGCCACCAGCGCAGCGAAAGTACCGGCCGGCGCCCACCGCCGCGGCGTCATGGCTGCTGCCCGACCGGGCGGCGCTTGCCGGCGAAAGGCGTCAACGCCACGCGCGGCGACGCTCCGGGCGCCTGCGCTGCGAGGCCGATCTCGTCGTCGTCGAGGTAGCAGCCCGGGTCTTCGGCCCAGGCGTCGCCGGTGACCTGCTGCGCGCGCACGCGCGTGTTGCCGCCGCAGATGTCGAAGTGCGCGCAGCGCGCGCAGCGCCCGCCCACCGGGCGCGGGCGCGACTTCAGCCCGCGCATCAGCGGGTCGCTGCGGTCGGCCCAGATGGCCGAGAACGGCCGCTCGCGCACGCTGCCCAGGCTGTGGTGCCACCACATGGTGTCGGGGTGCACGTGGCCGAGGTTGTCGATGTTGGCGACATTGACGCCCGAGGCGTTGCCGCCCCAGGCCACCAGGTGCTCGCGCAGCGGCCGCTGCCAGCGCCGATGCAGCTCGGGGTGCCTGCGCGCGAGCCAGTGCAGCAGGTAGGGGCCGTCGGCGTCGTTGTTGCCGGTGACGATCTCCTCCGGCAGGCCCTCGCTCGCCGCGCACCACGCGCGATCGAACAGCAGATCGAGCGCGTCGCGGGTGGCGGCGAACTGCGCATCCTTGGCGCGGTGGATGTTGCCGCGGCCGGCGTAGTTGAGGTGCGAGAAGTAGAACTTGTCGACGCCCTCGTCGCGCATCAGTTGCAGCAGCGCGGGCAGGTCGTGCGCGTTGAGCGCGGTCATCGTGAAGCGCAGGCCGAGCTTGACGCCGCGCGCGCGCAGCAGGCGCACGGCGCGCAGGCTGCGGTCGAAGGCGCCATCGAGGCGGCGGAAGCGGTCGTGCGTGGCGCGCAGGCCGTCGAGGCTGATGCCGACGTAGTCGAAGCCCGCGCCGGCGATGCGCTCGGCCATCGCGGCGTCGATCAGCGTGCCGTTGGTCGACAGGCCGACGAAGAAGCGCATGGCCTTGGCGCGCGCGGCGACTTCGAACAGATCGCCGCGCAGCAGCGGCTCGCCGCCCGAGAGGATCAGCACCGGCACGCGGGCGCGCCGCAGGTCGTCCATCACCGCGAACACCTCGGCCGTGTTCAGCTCGCCGGCGTAGTCGTGGTCGGCCGACAGCGCGTAGCAGTGCGTGCAGGTGAGGTTGCAGCGGCGGATCAGGTTCCAGATCACCACCGGGCCCGCGGGCCTCGCGGTGCTCGGCAGCGGCATCGCGCCGCTGCGCTTCGCCTCGGCGAGCAGCCGCATGAAGTGCGACACGCGGAACATGGTGCGATGGCCGGGTGACCGAATCAGGCGCTGTCGGCCCAGTGGCTGCGCAGCCGCAGGCCGGTCTTCTTGAGGATGGCGGTCGAGTACAGGATGTCGTGGCCACAACAAGCCGACCCGAGCAGCTTCGCGATGCCTTGCGCCTGCGCGACCACCTGGTCGCGCGAGCGGCCGTGCAGCATGACGAACAGGTTGTACGGCCAGTCGGGCAAGCGGCGCGGCCGGCGGTAGCAGTGGCTCACGCCGGGCAGCGTGGCCACCTGCGCGCCGAGCGCGTCGACCGACTCGTCGGCGACGTCCCACACGCTCATGCCGTTGGCGGTGTAGCCGAGCTTGTAGTGGTTGGGCACCGCGCCGATGCGTCGCACCAGGCCGCTGGCCAGCATGGCGGCCAGGCGATCGCGCACCGCTGCCGCGCTGACGCCGAGCATCGCGCCCACCGCCTCGTAGGGTTGCGGCACCAGCGGCAGGCCGCTCTGCAGTGCCGCCACCAGCGCGCGGTCGAACTCAGTCATCGCCATCGTCGCTCTCCAGCTCGACACCCAGCGGCAGCTTCAGCTCGACCTTGAACTCGCGCTCTTTCGGAAAGCGCCACACCGCCAGACCGGTGTCCGCTTCGATACGCTGCAAGACATGCTCGGCCGCGGCGGCCGACTCGGCGCCGACCACGAACCACATGTTGAGCCCCGCCGGCGGCCTCGTGGCCTTGCCGTCGGCGCACGGGCACGGCGCGCCGGGCTTGCAGGCGGCCGCCGCGCTCGCGCGATCGGATTCGCGCCGGTAGTTGTGCGCCACCTCGGGCCAGGCGTTCACCTGCTCGGCCACCGCGTCGAAGCGAGCCTCGGGCACCGCCAGCGCCGCCAGCACGAACACGCCGCCGCTGCGCTCGATCTGGAACAACGGCCCGAAGCGCGTGAGCACGCCGTGCGCCAGCAGGCTGGTCAGGCGGTCGAGCACTTCGTCCTCGCTCAGCCGCAGCTCGCGCCCGACCTCGGCGAACGGCCGGTCGATCAGCGGCAGCCCGCCGTGCAGGCGCTGCATCAGGCGCGCATCGGTGGCGTCGAATCCGGGCGAGTGGTCTTCACGCATGGCTGGCCTGCTCTTTCAGATCGCGAAAGCGCCGCGCGCCCTCTTGCTTGAAGCGCCGGCGCGAGAACAGGATCTCGCGCGCGTAGCCA
The DNA here is from genome assembly GCA_015075545.1 of Ideonella sp. GTDB lineage: Bacteria > Pseudomonadota > Gammaproteobacteria > Burkholderiales > Burkholderiaceae_C > JAEUPI01. The sequence continues at coordinate 434,632 of JABTUC010000002.1, forward strand.
TCGAGCCCGGCGCGGCGCGACGCGCCGTCGATCGCCGCGCGCACGCGCTCGCGCTCGCGGCCGTGCACCATGCAGTACAGGTTGTACGGCCAGCCCGGCGCGCGCGCGCGCCGGTACGCCAGCGTGACCGCGGGGTCGCGCGCCAGCGCCGCGCCGCGGGCGTCGACCGCGTCGTCGGGCACGTCGAACACCGTCATCGCGTTGGCGTCGAAGCCCAGTTCGTGGTGCCGCACGACGACGCCGAAGCGCCGCAGCGCGCCGTCGCGCAACCAGCGCGCGAGCGTGTCGAGCACCTGCGCGGTGCCGCAGCCGAGCTGCAGCGCCCAGCGGTCGTACGGCCGGGGCACCAGCGGCAGGCCTGCCTCCACGAGCGCCGCCAGCGGCCAGTCGGCGGCCGGCAGCGGCGCGCTCGCCTCGGCGCGCGCGGCGCTGGGCGCGTGCGACACCGCGCCGCCGAGGTCGAAGCCGAGGTCGATGCGGTAGGCGCGCTGCATCGGCAGCCGCAGCATCGGCAACTGCAGCACCGCCTGCAGTGCATCGAGCGTGCGCTGCACCGCCGCGACGCTGCGGCCGCCGAGCACGAACCACAGGTTGAAACGGTGCTCGCGCTCGTAGTTGTGGTTGACGCCGGGCTGCGCCGATACCAGCGCCGCCGCCTCGGCCAGCCGGCCGTGCGGCGCCGCCAGCGCGGCGAGCACACTGGCGCCGCCGGCACCGGCGGCGAAGACGCCGCCGATGCGACTCAGTGCGCCTTCGGTGCGCAGCCGCCGATAGTGCGCGAGCACCGCGGCTTCGCCGGCACCGAGCGCCTCGGCGACGTGCGCGAACGGCGCCTCGACGAGCGGGAAGCCGCGCTGCCAGTCGTTGAGCAGGCGATGACGCAGGGTGTCGGGCGGGTTCATCGGCGCCATCAGAAACCGACGCGCGCCGCGCGCGCGGTGAAGAAGATGCCGCTGGGCGAGTCCACCGGCAGCGATGCCAGGGTCTCGAAGTGCTGCGTGTCGAGCACCACGACGCGGTGGTCGTCGCGCGCGCTCAGCCACACCGCCTCGCCGCGCGGCGTGAACTCCAGGTGCAGGATCGCGCGGCCGGGCTCGAGCGTGCGCACCACGCGCTGCTCGAGGGTGTCGATCACCTGCACGCGGTGGTAATCGGGCAGCGCGAAGCTCACCCACACCTGGCGGCCGTCGGGGCGGGCGATCACGAACACCGGCTGGCCGGCCACCGCGACGCGGCCGACCTCCTGCCAGCTCTGCGTGTCGACCACCAGCACCTCGTGGCGGCCGATCGCGGGCAGATACGCATGGTGCCCGGCCACCGCCCAGCCGCGCAGGTGCGGCATCTTGTACACCGGCAGCGGCTGCTCGCCGCGGCCATAGCCGGCGAGGATGCGGCGCGCTCGCGGCTCGCGCTGCCAGAGGTCGATCAGCGCCAGGCCGTCCTCGCCGAACAGGCCGGCGATGTAGTGGCGGCCGTCGGGGGTGACCAGCGCGTCGTACGGCTGGCGGCCGATGGCGTCGTGGCGCGTGACGCGCGGCGCGGCGGGGTCGCTGAAGTCGGCGATGCAGATCGCGTCGGCGTCGAACAGGCTGTAGGCGAAGCGCCGGCCCGGCAGATCGACCAGCCCCACCACGCGCGAGCGCTTGCCTTCGGCGGTGAGCGCGGGCAGGTCGGCCAGCAGCGCCAGCGTGCGCGCGTCGAACACCTTGATGCCGCCGGGCGTGTAGTTCTGCGCTGCCACCAGCGTGCCGTCGGCCGAGATGGCGCCGCCGATCGAGTTGCCGGCCTGCATCACGCGCGCGTCGATGCGCCTCGCCAGCAGGTTGACGCGCGTCAGCGCGCCGTCGCGGCCGAACACGAAGGCGCTGCCGCCGTCGCGCGAGAACACCACCGAGGCGTGCGACAGGTCGCCCAGCCCCCGCACCTCGGCCAGCAGCGCGCGCGAGCTGGTGTTGACGATCGACACCGCGCCGCGCGCGCGCTGGATCACCACGCCGAGGTCGCCGGTGCCGACCGGTGCAGCCGCACCGGTGGCGCAGCCGCCGAGCCAGGGCGCGAGCAGCGTCGCGGCCGCACCGAGCGCGTGGCGTCGTCTCATCGTGCGACTTTCGCTTCGTGCGGAAAGCCGCGCGCCAGTTGCTCGGCGATCCAGCGTGCGTCGCCATCGCTCAGCAGCGCGCGCCACGGCGGCATCGGCGTGCCGGGGCGGCCGTGCACGATGGTGGCGGCCATCGCATCGGTCGGCTTGCCGGCCAGCGCATCGCGCGTCAGCGCGGGGCCCAACCCGCCGCTCAGGTGCATGCCGTGGCAGGCACCGCAGTCCTGCCGCACCATTCGCGTCAGCTCGCGCTGGCGTGCGGGGTCGATCGCCTGTGCGCCGCTCGCTCCCGCGAAGGAGCCGAGCAGCAGCGCGACGGCCCACGCGCGCACGATGCCTCCCGGTGCCGGGCCTCAGCGCTTGAGAATGAACTCGACGGCCGCCTTCAGGTCGGCGTCGTTGATCTTGTCGGGCGTGTTCGGCGCCATCGGAATCGGGCCGAACACCCCCGAGCCGCCCTTGCGCACCTTGTCCATCAGCTTGGCCACCACGTCCTGGCCCTTGTACTTGGCCGCGATATCCTTGAACGACGGCCCGACCAGCTTCTTGTCCTTGGTGTGGCAGGCCAGGCAGCCAGCCTTGTTCATCGCCTCTTCGGGGGTGGCGGCCAGCGCGCCGGTGGCCGCGAAGGCCAGCGTCAGCGCCGCCAGTGCAATGCAGCGGGTGTTCATGTTGTCCTCGGTCAGTAGATGTCGTGCTGGGTGTTGTGCACGTTGAAGTGGCCCGTGGGCGTGATCAGCTTGGGATCCTTGATCACCGCCTTGAGCTGGAGCGTCTTGTCGTCGACGACGACCAGCGCGCTCTGCTTGTTCTTGGCCGACCACACCGCGAACCAGACCTCGTCGCCTGCCTTGTTGTACTCGGGCTGCACGACGCGCTTGGCGCCGTCGTCGGTGAGGCCGGCCCATTCGGCGATCGGCAGCACCTTGTAGCCCTTGTCGAGGTTCTTGATGTCGAACACCGCCACCGATTGCGAGATCTTGGCCTCGGGGTTCAGCGGCGTGTCGACGTACAGGTGCTGCGACTTCGGGTGCGTCTTGATGAACAGGTTGCCGCCGCCCTGGCCGGTGAGTTTGGCCACCTCCTTGAAGGCGTGCGGCTTATTTTTCTTGGGATCGGTGCCGATCAGCGAGATCGTCTCGTCACCGAGGTGGCCGGTGGCCCAGACGGGCCCGAACTTCGGATGCACGAAGTTCGCGCCACGGCCCGGGTGCGGGATCTTGCCCACGTCGACCAGTGCTGCCAGCTTGCGCTCCTTGGCGTCGACGGCGGCGATCTTGTTGCTCTGGTTGGCCGCCACCAGGAAGTAGCGCTTGCTGGAATCCCACCCGCCGTCGTGCAGGAACGGCGCAGCGCCGATCTCGGTGGTCTTCAGCGCGTTGAGGTCGCTGTAGTCGACCATCAGGATCTTGCCGGTCTCCTTGACGTTGACCACGAACTCGGGCTTGAAGTGCGACGCCACGATCGCCGCCACGCGCGGCTCGGGGTGGTAGTCCTGCTTGTCGACGGTCATGCCGCGGGTGGCCACCACCTTCAACGGCTCGAGCGTGTCGCCCTTCATGATGGTGAACTGCGGCGGCCAGTAGGTGCCGGCCACCGCCAGCTTGTCCTGGTAGCCCTTGTACTTGCTGGTGTCCACCGAACGCGCTTCCAGCCCGACGCGGATCTCGGCCACGTTGTCGGGCTTGGCCATCCAGAGGTCGATCATGTTGATCTTGGCGTCGCGCCCGATCACGAACAGGTAGCGCCCCGACGCCGACATGCGCGAGATGTGCACCGCGTAGCCGGTCTTGACGATGTTGATGATCTTCTTGCTGTCGCCGTCGATCAGCGCCACCTCGCCGGTGTCGCGCAGCGTGGTCGAGAAGATGTTGTCGATGTTGTAGCTGTTCATCTTCTTCGTCGGCCGCTGCGCGGGCGGGACGATCAGCTTCCAGCTGGCCTTCATCTGCTCGAGGCCGAACTCCGGCGGTGTCGGCGGGTCGTGCTGGATGTAGCGCGCCATCAGGTCGACCGTCTTGTCGTCCATCTCGCCGGAGGTCTGCCAGTTGGGCATGCCCGCGGCCGAGCCGTAGGCGATGAACACCTTCAGGTACTCGGTGCCCTTGGCGGCGGTGATGTCGGGCGTCAGCGGCTTGCCGGTGGCGCCCTTGCGCAGCACGCCGTGACAGCCCGCGCAGCGCTCGAAGTAGATCTGCCGCGCACGATCGAACTCCGTCATCGTCATCGGCGGCGCCTTCGGGTTCGTGCTCTGGTACATCGGCTCGTTGGCCAGCGGCGAGGTGCCGGCCTGGTAGTTGAGCTCGGACGGGGTGACACCCGCCTTGTCGTGCGCGGTGGCGGGTTGCTGGGCGCCGGCACTGCCGGCCCAGGCGGCCAGCAGCAGCGCAGTGACGAGGTGGCGATGCGATGCGATCATTGAGTGCGCTCTCCTAGGTCTCGCGCCGTGCAGCACCTGTCTCCCTATGAGACTGGCACCGACCCGGCGTCTTCGATGCGGCTCGCTCCATGGCGATAACGCGCGAATCGTCGGCCCCTGCGATCGCAGGGTCTTTGAACTGAATCAATTTGCGGGTCGCGTGCTGCTCGTCTCGGCCGCTGCATTCAGACACCGTCGCGTCAGCGCACGTCGACGAAAAAGATGAACCGGATCAAGGACGCGTCGGTGGCGTGCGCACTAGGTTGCCGAACAGGGCAGTGCGGCGCCACGGCAGGGGGGCGATTGCGCGCGAAAGAATCCGACCCAGACGCCACTGACGCCATCGTGCCGCGGCTCTTGCTGCTGGGGCGGCCCGAGTTCGTCGGCGCGGCGGTGCCGGTGGCCTTCGCGCCGGAGCGACGCTTTCAACTGCTGGCGCTGCTGGCGGTGCAAGCAGGGCAGTGGGTGTCGCGCGACCGCCTGGCCGCGCTGCTGTGGCCCGAGCGCAGCAACGCCCAGGCGCGGCGCAACCTGCGCCACGTGGTGTTCAAGGCACGCGATCTTGCCGGCGATCTGCAGGCCAGCGACCACGCCCTGTGCTGGGAGGTGGCCACCGACCTGCGCGCCTTCGAGCAGCAGCTCGATGCCGGGCAGCCCGCGCAGGCCGTCGCGCTGCGCCGCGGCGCGCTGCTCGAAGGGCTCGACGACGACGCCAACCCTGCGTTTGCCGAGTGGCTGGCCGCCGAGCGCCAGCGCTTCGACGCACGCTGGCGCCAGGCCGCGCTGCAGGCACTGGCCGGCGCGGCGGCCGACCAGCGCATCGAGCTGGCGCGCCACCTGCGCAGCGTCGACCCGCTCGACGAAGACGCGCTCGAAGCGCAGTTGCGCGCGCACATCGAGCTGGGCCACGCCGCGCGCGCCTGGCAGCTCTACCGCGAGTACGCGCAGGCCCTGGCCGAAGCCCTGGGCGTCGAGCCCCCGCACCGCCTGCGCGACCTGCTCGAGCGCGAGGCCCCCGTCGGCGGCGTCGCCGCGCCGAGCGCGCCGCCGGCCAGCGAAGCCGCCGCGTTCGTCGGCCGGCGCAGCGAGCTGGCCGAGCTGAAGCGGCTGCTCGAAGGCGACGGCGCGCGCGCCATCACCCTCGTCGGCCCGGGCGGCGTCGGCAAGAGCACCCTGGCGCGGCGCGCGCTGCAGGCGGCGGCCGAGGCCTTCCCCGGCGGGCGCGCCTGGGTCGAGCTGCAAGACCTCGGCGAGCCCGGCGCGGTGCTGGCGCGCATCGCCGATCAACTCGGCGTGCCGATCGACGACGCGCGCGACCCGGTGGCACAGATCGGCCGCCAGCTCGGCGCGCAGCGCGTGCTGTGCGTGCTCGACAACGCCGAGCACCTGGCCGAGTTGCCCGGGCTGATCGAGCGGCTGCTGGCCGCCGCGCCGGCGCTGCGGCTGCTCACCACCTCGCGCGTGCGACTGGGCCACGCCGGCGAACACCTGCTGCCGCTGGCGGGCCTGGCGGTGCCCGACGAGGACAGCCGCGACCTCGACGCCGCCGGCGCGTTCGATGCCGTGCGCCTGTTCGAGCAGCGTGCGTCAGCAGCGCAGCGCAGCTTCTCGCTGGCGCGGCACCTGGGCGCGGTAATCGACATCGTCCAAGCCGTCGGCGGGCTGCCGCTGGCCATCGAGCTGGCCGCCGGCTGGGTGCGGCTGCTGCCGCCCGAGGAGATCGCGCAGGACCTGCGCCGCTCGATCGACCTGCTCGAGCGCGACCCGGCCGCTGCAGCGCCGGCGCGGCCCGAGCACGACAGCGCGCGCGCCGTGCTCGAGCGCTCGTGGAGCCTGCTGGCGCCGCGCGAGCGCGAGGCGCTGGCCGCGCTCGCGGTGTTCCAGGGCGGCTTCACGCGCGCGGCGGCGCTGGCGGTGGCGCAGGTGGCGCTGCCGCTGCTGTCGTCGCTGGTCGACAAGAGCCTGCTGGCGGTCGACGAGGCCGGGCGCTTCGGGCTGCACCCGCTGGTGGCGGCGTTCGCTGCGCAGCGGCTGGCCGGCGACGGCGCGCGTGCCGACGAGCTCGCGCAGCGGCACGCGGCGCACTATGCGCAGTACCTCGGCGAGAGCGCCGCTCGCGTGCACGGCGACCATCGGCCGCTGGTCGAAGCGATGGAGGCCGAGTACGCCAACTGCCGCGCGGCCTGGCAGCGCGCGGTGAGCCTCGGTCGCGCCGAGTGGCTTGCCCAGGCAACGCGTGCGTGGGGCATCTACTTCGACGTGCGGGGCCGCGCCGCCGAAGGCATCGCGCACTTTCGAGGCGCGCTCGACGTCGGTGCGCACGGGCCGGGGCTGGCGCTGGCCGCCGACGTGCGCTCGTCGCTGGCGCGGCTGCACTATGTGCGCGGCGAGTACCAGACGGGCCTGGCCATCGCCCTGTCGGGGGCCGAACTGGCCGAGCAGTGCGGCGACCGGCGCACCTGGTACCGCTGCCTGTCCAATGCCGGGGGCTGCCATTCGGCGCAGGCGCAGTGGAGCGACGCCCGGCTGTGCTTCGAGCGCGCGCTGGCGATCGGCCGCGAAGACGGCGTGGCGATCGAGATCGCCACCGCCCACAGCAACCTCGGCATCGAGGCCAAGAACCAAGGCCGCTGGGACGACGCGCTCGCGCACTACGAGCAGGCGCTGGCCATCGAGCGCGAACAGGGGCGCCACGCCGCGGTCGTGCGCTGCCTGGGCAACCTGGGCGGGATGCACCTGTCGCGCGGCCACTGGGAGCAGGCCCGGCAGTGCATGGACGAGGGCCTGCGCGCGAGCGAGCGCTACCGCGTCGACATGTTCGTGCCGATCCACGCCTGCGGGCTCGGCGAAGCGCTGCTCGAACTCGGCGACCTCGCCGATGCCGAGCGCCACCTGCTGCGCGCGCTGGAGCGGGCCCGCAGCATCGACCTGCCGATCATCGTGGTGAACGCCGAGGCCAACCTGGGCCGCATCGCGATCGCGCGCGGCGACGCCGCCGGCGCGCTCGAACGCCTGCGCTCGGCGGCACGCGGCGCGGTCGAGCGAGGCTGGACGAACATGAGCCTGCACCTCGCGATGCTGTTCGGCGAGTGGCTGCGCGCCACCGGGCAGCGCCTCGACGCGGCGCGCATCTGGCGCATGGTGGCCGCGCACCCGCAGGCCGACGCCGGCATGCGCGATCGGGCGCAGCGCTGGGGCCACGCGCTGGGCCTGGCGGCGGCGCTGCAAGCGCAGGCCGACGACGAGCCGGTCACGCTCGGCGCGGTGACGGATCGCCTGCTGTCCGACCGCGCGCCGGCAAGCGCCGCGGCCGACAAACGCTAAGCAAACGCCCCCCGTTCTAAGGTTCGCCGCGAGGTCATCGCAGCGGAGCGGACCATGAGCGAACCCCGGCTGTTTCTCGTGCGGGTGTGGCAGCACCTGAGCCAGTTTCGCGCCGCCGTGCGCGGCGTCGACCAGGACGAGCCGCGGCTGTTCGACGAGCCGGCGCAACTCGGCGAGTTCCTGCGCGAGGCCAGCGCCGATGCGGCGCCGCCACCAGCCACGACCGACGCACCGGCCGCACCGGCCGCACCGACATCGAGGGGGAACCGATCATGCTGAACCACCTTCGGAGCTTTGCGCTCGTACTGGCCGCACTGCTGGCCGCCTGCGGCGGTGGCGGAGACGCCAACACGCCGTCGGCCGGCCCCAACCTGACGACCGAACCCGATCGCGCGGTCACCGCGACCATCGGCACGCAAGGCGGCACGCTGAGCGCCACGTCGAGCGCCGGCGTCGTCTACACGCTCACGGTGCCGCCGCTGGCGCTGGCCGAGCCGCGCGCGATCACGCTGACGCCGGTGGCCGCGATCCGCGGGCTCGCGCTGGCTGGCGGCATGGCCGCTGCGGTCGACCTGCAGCCCAGCGGGCTGGTGTTCGACCTGCCGGCGACGCTGACCATCGCGGCCGCGACCGCGGCACCGGCCGGGCAACTGGCGATCGCGCTCGAATACGAGGGCGACGCCACCCGCTTCACGCCCACCCTCGCGCGGCGCAGCGCCGGCACCTGGACGCTGCTCGTCTCGCACTTCAGCGGCGCGGCCGTCGGCTTCGGCACCACGCAGGAGCTGTCGCGCCTGGTGTCGTCGGTGAACGCGGGCGGCTCGGCCGCCTTCATTGCCCAGCTCGTTGCCGCCTGGTCGGCCCCGACGCGCGACGCGCGCGCCGAGCTCGCGGTGTTCGTCGCCTGGTTCCAGACCGTGCTGTTGCCGCAGATCCAGGGCGCCGCCACCGACGCCGAGCTGCACCGCGCGGTGAGCCAGCAGCAGCACTGGTCGGAGTTGATCTCGATGACGGGCACCTGCGACCTGCTGAGCGGGTCACCGAGCTGCGCCGAGGTGCTCGACCCGCTGCACGAGGCCGCGCGCCTGGCGCTCGCCCCGCAACTGCGCAGCGCGATCTTCGGCAACAACGAGGTGTGCGCGGCGCAACAGAGCCTGTCGGCGCTGATGAACGTGCTGTTCTGGCAGGGCCTGGCCACGCACTTCGGCATCGACACCGCGCAGCACGGGCTCGATCTCCCGACGGTGCTGGCGGGGCTGTGCGCACGGCCGGTGCTGGAGTCGTTCGCGCTCGACGAACCGCTGAGCGCGGGCTTCCCGTACTCGCTCGACCTGCACCTCGCGCTGCGGTTCGGGCAGAACGCGCAAGGGCAGCAGGTGCCGTTCCAGGTCGACCTGGCCGCCAGCAACGCCACGCTGCAGAACCCGAGCGGGTTCACCAACGCGCAGGGGCTCTACACGACGGTGATCACCGCCAGCGGCAACGGCCCGCTGGAGGTGACCGGCAAGGCCTGCCTGGTCGCGCCCGGCACGACGCAGGTCACGCCCGTGTGCGGCAACGTCGCGGTGCAGCGGCGCGCCCTCGACCTGACCGGCGTCTGGAGCGGACAGTTCTACGACCGGCGCGTCAACCCGAACGGCAGCGTCGTCGAGTTCACCGGCCCGGTGACCGTGACGCTGAACCAGAACCAGAACGCGATCTCCGGCAGCTACGCGGTGCCCAACGGTTCTTCCGGCGGCGTGACGGCAACCCTCAGCGGGGGCCAGTTGTTCAACTACACGCTGTCGCAATCGGCGCCGTGCGGCGGCACTTACGTCGGCCTGGCCACCGTGTCGGCCGACGGCAACACGATCACCGCCAACGTCAGCGGGTCGACCTGCCTCGGAACCCACACCGGCAGCTCGACCGTGACGCGCCAAGGGCCGTAGCCGCGCCTGGTCGCCAGCCCGTCGCGCTCACCACCCAAGCCAGACCTTCGCAGGGAGTCAGACCATGAGCCGCTTCACCCGCCTGTTTGCCTTCGTGCTCGTCGCGCTGCTGGCCGCCTGCGGTGGTGGCGGCGGCTCCGACCCGCCCGCGCCGGTGGCGCGCGTGCAGATCGAGCAGACCGCGGCGCTGCTGACGCAGGTGGGTGCCAGCAAGCAGCTCAGCGCCGTGGCCTACGACGCGCAGGACCATGTGGTCGATGCGCCGATCGCCTGGCGCTCCAACACACCGGGCGAGATCGCCGTCGATGCCGCGGGCAAGATCACCGCGCAGGTGGCCAGCGGCTCGGCGCAGATCGTCGCCGAGGCCGGCGGCGTCACTTCGGCCCCGCTGCTGGCGGTGGCCACGGCGCTGCCGGCCGGGGCGGTGGCGCTGACCGACGCGCAGATCGTCGGCGAGCCCACCGCGACCGACCCCAACGCCGCGCCGAGCTTTGCCAACACCTACCAGGTCGTGCTCAGAGGGGTGGCCGCGCCGGAGGTGGGCGCGCTGCTCGTCAACACCGACTCCAAGGCGGTGGGCGGGCGCGTGGTGGCGGTGCAGAGCGCCGGCTCGCAGAGCATCGTCACGCTGCAACTGGTGAGCCTGCGCGAGATGTTCCCGAACCTGAACATCCGCCAGACGCTCGATCTGTCGCGCGCGGCGGTGGACATCGACCCGCAGATCGCCGCTGGCTACGACGTGCAGCGCAACGGCAATACCCTCAGCTTCGCGCCGCGCCCGGGCCCATCGGGCGCCGCGCCGCGCGCAGCCGCGCGCTCGCAGCGCGCAAGGCCCCATGCCGGGGACGGCGAGTTCCGGCTCGGGCCGTTCGACTGCGAATCGACGGTCACCGGCCTCAACGCGCTGCCGATCCAGCTCAGCCAGCCGCCGGTGTTCAGCCTGACGCAGGATCTGGCGCTCGACCTGGTGATCACGAGCGCCGGGCTCGAGCGCCTGGTGGCCCGCGGCAGCGTGGGTGTCGCCTACGACAGCACGACAGAGATCTCAGTCGCCTTCGTGGGCACGATCGAATGCGAGAAGGAGATCTTCGCCATCCGCTTGCCGGTGGGCGGCCCGCTGTCGCTCGTCGTCGGCGGTGTGGTGCCGATCAAGCTGGGCTTCGAGGCCGGCGGCCAGCTCACGCTGGCCACTGCCAAGCTCGGGCTGACGGCCAGCGCCAGCGCCGAGGCGCAGCTCGGCATAGCGTGCCCCGGCGGCCAGAGTTGCGAGTTCGTGCGCAGCCTCACCGGCACCGGCGAGGTCAAGCCGAATTTTCAAGTGCCGACCATCGATGGCGAAGTTCGCTTCGAACCCGAACTCACGATCTTCGGCAAGGTCGAGCTGGCGCTCGGCAACCCGTTCCTGCGCGCGATCCGCTTCAACGCCTTCGAGGCCAGCATGGGCCCGAAGCTGGGCGGCAGCTTCGCGCCGCTGCCCCACCAGATCGCCGCCACCGACTACAAGTCCAGCTACGAGCGCACCTTCGAGGTCAAGGCCGGTCTGGGCAGCACGCTCGATGACGCGCTCGAGCTGCTGGGCATCGACGGCCTCGACGCAGTCGAGCTCAGCGGCTCGGTGCGGCTGAATACCTCGCCGCAGGGCGCGGTCACCGCCGACCGGTTAGCCTTCGTCGCGGGCGAGCAGGTGAACTTCCGCGTCGAGTTAGACGCGGCCACGCTCAATTTCCTGCCGCTCATCTACAACGTACGCGAGGTCGTGCTGATGCGCACGCCGCCAGGCACCACCGAGGCGCGCGAGGTGGCGCGCAGCACCGCGGCCTCGGGCCAGCGCCGCTTCGACTTCGCCTTCACGGCGAACGATGCCGGCAGCGCGGCCGAGTTCACCGCCTTCGTCGTGACCACGCTGCTGCCGTTGGACGTGCTCGCGCTCGAGGTGGGCGCGGCCACGGGCTGGGCGGTGGACGTGCAGATGCCCTCGACATTCCAGGGCGACGCGCCGATCGCGCTCACCGCGGCCGTGACGCGCCTGGACGAGCAAGGTGCAACGGTGCCCGTGGCCGATGCGTACGTCGCGCTCAGCAGCACCTGCGGCAGCCTGAACCCCACCGCAGGGCGCACCGACGCGCAGGGCCGGCTCGCCGCGAGCCTCACGCCCAGCGGGTGCAGCGCGGCGGTTTCGGTGACCGCGTTGGCCAGCGAAAACGAAGGCAGCGAGCCAAAGGCGCGCAAGACCGTGACGGCCACGATGGGCACGGCGGAGGTCGAGGATCTGTCAATCTTCGTCGGCGGGGACGCGCCCTCCACACCCGGCCACATCCTTGTGACTGGGTCTCGCAGCGACGACAGCGACTTCCGCACGTCCGTGCCGATTGCCGAGGTGGGCTCGCTCCAAGCGCTGGTCGACTCCCTGCTGGCCGGCTCGAGCCGGATTCAACGCGGCGTCAGAGTGTTGGTCTCCGAGGCCGTCGCTCTGTCGCTGACACTCGGCAGGCCAGCCGAAGGCGTTAGTGTTTCCAGCCTGACGGCAGCTGCCTGCGCGTCGAACATCGGCCTATCGGTGGGTAATGTCCAGAGTGCGGTTGTCCGTGGTTGCCTGGGTCGCGTGGCGCTCACCACGGGAGACGCTGGGAGCATCAGCGTTGATGGAGCCAGAGACACGGCGGTCACGATCAGCAGCGGCAAGGCGGAGAGTGTGTCCGTGGGCCCGGGGGTTTCGGAGCCGGCCTCCGGCATGACCGTCAACGTCAGCGTAGGCAGCTACGGCTACTTGCAGGTGCGAGGCACCGCCAACTCGGTCGTGAACGTTCGGGGCACGCTTGCGGCTCCCTCCGAGGAATCGCGGGGCCTCTTGGACATCAGTGGCAACAGCAACCTCGCGCTGGGGTCGATCACCGGTGGCGCCATCGGCTCCTCCCTTGTCTCGAGCAACTCGTTCGCGTCGCCGCCGTCGATCGCCCTCGGCAACATCGACAACGGCTTCAGCATCGGCGCCAACACCGGCCTGTCGGGCGGCTCCTTCACCGTGGGCGATGTGGGCGATGCGGGCATCATCGGCAACACCGGCCTGTCGCTCGACTCCATCACCATGGGCAATGTCCGGTACAGCCTGACCATCCGGGACAACCGCGGCTTCAGTGACGAAGACGCCGAGGCGTTCGCGCGACAGCGCAGCGTCGGCCGTTCGACAACCATCGAAGGCAACGAGCCGTAGTGCGTGTGCACCGGACAGTCAGACATCGAGGAGGTAGGATCATGCTGACGAGCTTCGTTCGCTCGTTTGCATTCGTGTTCGTCGCGCTGCTGGCCGCCTGCGGCGGTGGCGGCGGCGACGCCACGCCGGCCTCGCGCCTTGCGGTGGATGCGCAGCCGGCGGTGGGCGGCCTCTTGGAACTCGAGACTCAGGCCGTGACTTCGACCCGGCCCTTCATCTCCGAATGCGGGCCGCAGGTGTAGGGATACGTGCTCGCCTTGTCGAAGGTGCGCTGCCACGGCTCGCCGGGAACATGCGCTCGGACTCGAAGCCGCCGGCGTCGCTGAACAGCACCGAGTGCGTGGGGGGCTTCTCATGGTTGGTCCAGCGCACCGTGGTGCCGACCTTCACACTCAGCACGTCAGGCCTGTGCGCACCGCGAGGTGACGCTGAAGACGCCAGCGCGATCGGCGTGGCGCGCCGACCTGGCGTAGCGCTTCGCCGTCGGGCGCGACATCCTGGCGGCGCTGGAGCACCCGCACATCGCGCACTTCCATGGCCGGGGTCAGCGACGGCGGCGCGCCGTACCTGGCGCTGGAGTACGTGGCGGGGGGCGCAGCCTGCTGCGCTGGGCCGACGAGCGCCGCGCCTGCGTCCGGGAGCGCATCGAGCTGTTCCTGCAGGTGCCGCAGACCGTGCAGTACGCGCACGAGCAACACAATACGAGGCGCGGCAGACCAGGCCGCGCGCCTCACCGGCGCCGGCGCCAATGGTGAAGCGGCAGTCGAAGCCGTTGACGCTGGCCGTGCCCACGGGCCTGCTGTCACGGTAGACGAGCACCACAGACCCGCCGCATCCTTAGGGAGAACGCCTTCAGTTCGAGCCGGTGGGCTTCGAGATGTTGAAAGCGGCGCCGGCGCTACGGAGACCACCCTGGTCCACGATGCTCATGGTGTTGAGCCCGGCTCCCGAGATACTGGTGGGGCCGTTGCCGTTGGCATCGGCGTAGTCGAACGAGACCTGGAATGAGGACGCGGGCGGCTGATCCAAACTGCAGCGAGCGGCGTCGTTCAGTTGAATCAGTACAACACTGATGTTGGAGATAGTCGGTGGCACCAAGTCGTTATCGGCAATGGTGAGGACGTGCTGGGCTGGGCGCCAAGCGTCGCGTTGGTGGGGGTCCCAAACGTCACGATCACCGTCTCGTTAGGCTCGGCCAGCGTATCGGCAATCACCGTTACCGTGATGGCCCCGGTCGTGTTCCCCGCGGCAATCGTCAGCGGGCTGGCGCTGATGGTGTAGTCAGCCGGGTTGGCGGCTGTGCCGCCTACCGTGGACGGCAAGATCACCGGCTGGGTCGAGGAGCGAGAGCTGCGCGGTGATCGTCGCGGTGACCGCGATTTCGCTCATCGACTGGGCCGTCGCGGTGAAGGTCACCGTCCGCGGCTGTGCCGCGATAGTCAGTTGGCGCCGCCCGGTCTCAAGATTCTTACCGGGATTGGCTGACTCACGAACCCGGCGAGATCCGTGACGGTGATCGTGACATCGACAAACGTGGCACCTCCGAAGCGGTAGCACATCTCGGAGTTCATGGTGCCGGTGAAACCGTCGCCTCCGATGGTCGTGAATTGCGTGTCGTCGAACGACCCCGGAGAGCCATTGCTGAACACGTAGCTGACAAAGGTGGTGGCACCGGCCCGAACGTCCCCACCAGCATCCGAGTAGCTGTAACTCACCAGGAACCTGGTGCCGGGAGGAGGATTCCCGAAGATGTCGCAAGTATTGATGGCGCCGAGCTGGGAGTAGCTGATGTTCGACAGCACTGGCGGCGGGTTCACGCCGATGATGGTCAGGGTATGGACCGTCGTCTGGCCAAGGGTCGCGTTGGTGGGGGTCCCCATGGTGACCACCACCGTCTCATTGGGCTCGGCCACGCCGTCGGCAACGACCGTCACGGTGACGGTGGCGGTCGTGTTGCCCGCGGCAATCGTCAGCGGGCTGGCGCTGATGGTGTAGTCAGCCGGGTTGCCGGCCGTGCCGCCTACGGTGAACGGCACCGTCACCGCCTGGCTCGACGCGCTGGAGAGCTGCGCGGTGATCGTCGCGACCGTCCCCTCTGCCACGGTCTGGGTTGCAGCGGTGAAGTTCACCGTTGGAACGGTGATGCTGATCTGGTACGCGTTGCTCGTTGGCCCGAATCCGGTGCCCGTATTGATGCGCGCGGTGTAGGTGACCGTGCCGTTCGGCGCACCTGGGTCGACGAAGCTCCAGTTCGTTCCGCTCAGCGTGGCGGTGCCGATGGCTGTGCCATTGCGAAGTACGCCGACCGACTGCCCGGCCGCCAATGCGGAGGCGACCGTACCGCGCAGCTCAGGTGTCTTGTCGGTTGTCGATGTCCCGTTGCCAATCGTGCCGCCAGCGTCGTCCACCACGGCCGTGATGGTGGTGGTGGTCGGGATCGTCGGCAGGGCGCTGCTCGGTGGTTGCGCACAGCCCTGGAGCGGCGTGGCGGTGATGCTGTCGTGGCAAGTCGCGCAAACCGTTCCCGGTGGCGTGAACGCGTGCCCTACAGGAATCGTGCAGGCCGTCGAGAGGGTCGGCGGGACTATCGGCGGGCTGGGCGGTGGCAAGTTGGACGGCTTCACGCAGGTGAGCCAACCGTTGGGGAACATCTGAGCCGGCGGCTGAAGGTTCGGGTTATGGCACTTCTCGCACGTCGTCCCCTCGCGGATGAAGGAATTGACACCGGCACCGTGGACGTTGCTCTGTGGCACGCACACGTCGGTGGTTGTCGGTGCAGCCGGCGTCAACGGCCAATCGGTCAACGCGGTGTGGCACGACTCGCAAGCGGCGCCGGCCGCGTGGCCCGGCGGGCTGCGCTGGAGCGTCGGATTGGCGGGGTCGAACTCCTCGGCGACTCGGCCGCGGATCTTCCACATTCCGCCGCGGTAGTCGACCCCCATCGTGGTCAGGCGGTCGAACGCGCGCACACCGTATCCGACGTAGCCGCCAGGCATCATGTCGCGCAGCGGCGGCACGTTCAATGCTCGGTGTGGCTGGATGTCTCGCAGGATCGTGCCGGCCGCAATGTCGAAATAGACGCCCCACTCGTAGACGCTACCGTCGGCCATCAGCACCGCAAACACGCCCTGTTCGGACAGGATCTTGCGGATCGGCACGCCCGCCGGCAGGCCCACCAGCGGCTGCGGCAACGGAGTGCCGCCGGCGAAGGGCGCCGCCGCATCAGCAGGGAAGCTGCCCCAGTGCCAGACGCTGCCGTCGCGGCGCAGCACGGCGACGTCGTGGTCGCGCGCGGTGATTTGCACGACTTGGCTCAGTGCCGTGATCGGTGCCGGCGTGAGGCTGACGCTGTCTTTATTGCCGTCACCGAGCAGGCCGAACCGATCGCTAGAGCCCCAGGTGTAGACACTGCCGTCGTCGAGCAGCGCGTAGCTCGCAGTGTTGGCGGCGGCGACCGCGATCGCGCCACGCGGCAGGCTGACCAGCAGCGGCGTCGTCGACCCGGTCGTGCTGCCGGTGCCGAGCTGGCCGAAGGAGTTGTCGCCCCAGGAGTAGACCGAGCCGTCAGCCATGCGCGCGACGGTGTGGGCGAAGCCGCCCGCCATGTGCGTCGGCGTGCCCGGAAGCGTCACCTGTACCGGCGTAGGGCCGGTCGGGGTCTTGTTGCCGAGTCCGAGTTCGCCGTTGACGTTATCGCCGATGACGAAGATCTTCGCCTGCGAGTTGGCGGAATTGGTCTTGAAGAAAAGCGAACCGTGGCCCAGGTTGCCGAACACGCCGTAGACGCGAGCTTCGCCCGGAAGATTGTTGAAGGACTGGCCGACTGCATAGCCATTGCTGTTGTCGCCTTCCCAGCCCGAGACGGTATCCAAGGCCCTGCCATCAGCGGTGATCGAGGCGTCGAACAGGTAGCCCTGGTGACGTGAGTTGGCGAAGTTCACGACCTTGGGCAACGCGCCCTTGGCGACGTCGGTGCCAAACCGGTAGGACTGCTCGGCGAGCGCCGAGCTGAGTTCCCCGGCGAGCGTGTTGGGGTCGTAAGTACGGGCTGCCGCAGGCGCCGCCGATTGGCTCCCGTTCATGCCGTCGAGTGCGCCGTCGAGCAGGTCGGCGCCAAGCTGCGCGACAGCGTCGAGCGTGGGGTGCGACCTGTTCGGGTTGTACATCGCGGCTTGTTTGGAGAACGCGCCGTTGACCAGGCCATACCGTCCGCGGGCGTCGATGCCGATCGAGCCAGCCCCGATCGTTGGCGACTTGATGAAAGGCAGGCGGGTGATGTCGTCGACGCCCAAGGTGGCAGGAAACTGCTTGTTCAGGATCTCTCGCACCTTGTCGTTGGCGTTGGCAATCTCGGTCGCCGCCGGTCGTGCGGGGTCGGCTGCGCGTTCGGACGTGCTGCCCTCAGTGAGCAAGCGATAGGCGGCTTCCGAGAACGGCGTGATGCCGATGTTGTGGTTGATCGCCGCAACGATCGCGCGGATGACCTGGCCTTCTGGGAAGGGTACGAACGTGTCCCTGCCTTCTTCGTAGTAGGTCGCGCCAGCCCTGCCGCGCAGTTCGAGGTACAGCGCGCCGACGTAGCCCTTGCGGGGCACGATAGTGACCATGCCGGTGGTCGCATCGGTGAGGGCTTGGCCGTTGCCCACGGGGCTTCCGTCGGGGTACTTGACGACGAGCAAGGCGTCGCGGAACTGGCCGAAGTCGCCGCCCGCGCCGACCCCACCGTCGCCGTCGGCGCCGGCGCCGATGCCTCCGTCGCCGCCACCGCCGCCGAGATCCTGGTATTCCCAGTTGAGCGCCTGTTCGAGGCTCAGGCCGGCCACCTTGGGCTCGAAGCCCGAATACACGCCTTCGGTGCGCTCGGGGCTGCCGCCCGAGCCGTCGCCGCCGCCACCGCCACCGCCGCAGGAGAGCATGCCGACCACCGCGACGCCGCACAGCAGCGCGCGCAGGCCCACCGCGGCGAGTGCTTGCTTGGCAGCGCGCGACACCGACATGCGCTGAACCCCCCTCGCGAGCCGAACCTGCGTACTCGGGTCAGCCTCGACGGGTGCGCTCGATGCGGCCCCGTGGGCCCGGCGCACGCTTTGGCTCGCGACCTATGCTCCCATTGCCGCGACGCGCTGGATATCCCACGAACTTGGGGCCGGGAACACCCTCTGTCGGGTTAGAGACTGACCAGCGCGAAGTCGGGAATGCCGCACGGCGAGATGAACACCCGGCGCTGCCGGCCTTGCGTGAGGCGGCTCACCCCCTCGGAGAGAAACAGGTTCAGCGCCGCGAACGTCACCCGACCCGCGCCGCTGAAATCGGCCTTGCCGCTCAGCCCGTCGAGCAGCACTTCGGTGAACGCGCCGTTGCCCCCATCGGGCTTTTCGCGGAACAGGTGCTCAAAGGCGACGATGGCTGAGTCCTCGAGGCCGGAGATCGACAACGTCTTCATCCGTATTGTCCGCGCCGATTGAATCTTGAGCCACCGTGCCGACTCAATATTGAGCCAGGGGCTGAAGCCGGCAGCGGGCTGCTCGGCTGTGGACAAGTGTAGGGTTTCGGTCCTTTCGTCTTGGTCGTGGTGGCGATGGATGCGCGCGGCAAGGCGCGAAGGGCGTAGCCCGAAGCGGCTTGCCGCGCGCGGCGCGCGATCAGTCGGTGGCCGCCACCGACGCCTTGCCGACGCCCTTGCGCACGGCCTCGCGCGCCTTCATGCGCTTGCCTGCCTCGGTGGAGGAGCGCTTGAAGCGGATCGACTCGTTGCCCGTCTCGACGATGTGGCAGTGATGCGTGAGCCGATCGAGCAGCGCGGTGGTCATCTTCGCGTCGCCGAAGACCGTGCTCCATTCGGCGAAGTCCAGGTTGGTGGTGACCATCACGCTGGTGTGCTCGTAGAGCTTGGAGAGCAGGTGGAACAGCAACGCCCCGCCGGCCTGGCTGAACGGCAGGTAGCCCAGTTCGTCGAGGATCACAAGGTCCAGCCGCAGCAGCGTGCCGGCGATGCGCCCGGCCTTGCCTTGGGTCTTCTCCTGCTCCAGCGCGTTCACGAGGTCCACCGTGCTGAAGAACCTCACCCGCTTGCCGTGTCGCGTGATCGCCTCGATGCCGATCGCGCTGGCCAGGTGCGTCTTGCCCGTGCCCGGTCCGCCGACGAACACCACGTTGTGCGCGGGCTCGACGAACTCCGTGCTCGCCAGCTTCGTCACCAATGCGTGGTCCACCGGCGAGACCTCGAAGTCGAAGCCCGCGAGGTCGCGATGCACCGGGAACTTCGCGGCGTGCAGTTGGTAGCTCACCGAGCGCATCTCCCGGTCGCTGGCTTCGGCGGCCAACAAGTGTTCGAGCAACCAACGCGCGCTGTCGGTGCCGGCGTTCTTGCCCTGCTCGAGCAGTTCGCTCCAAGCGAGCGCCATGCCGTGCAGGCGCAGTTGCTTGAGTTCGACGACGAGGTCACGCATGGCCGGGCTCCTCCTGCGTCGTGCGCAGCGCGTCGTAGCGCGCCGTGTCGGCCACCGGCGGCGTCTTGGCGCGCAGCGCCGTGGCCGCGCTCTCGGGCACCGGTGCGGCGTTCAGCCGCGCCAGCACGTTGAGCACGTGTTCGGCACTCACCCGCCCCGACGGCGGCGCGGCCTCCAGCGCCAGCTCCACGGCCACCAGCACCGCATCGAGCCCGGCCGTGGGCACCAACGCCAAGACCTTGGCCATCAGGCGGTCGCCACCATCCTCGCGCAGCAGCACGCGCCGCAACCGTTGCAATGGCTCGGGCAGGTCGGCGAAGGGCGCGCCGTTGCGCAAGGCACCGGGCTTGCGCTGCAGCAGCGGCACGTAGTGCTGCCAGTCGTACGCGGTCTTGCCCCGGTCGGCCAGCCGTTCGTGCTCGGCCACGACGGCCTGATCGAAGACGATGGCCACGCGTCCCGGGTACAGCCGCGTCGACACCGTTTGCCCAGCCAGCTCGCACGGCACCGAGTAACGGTTGCCCGCCACCGACACCAAGCAAGTGCTCGAGACGCGCGCGAGCTTGTGCACGTAGCCGTCGAACGGCGCGCGCACCTCCAGCAGGTGTTCGCGCTCGAGTTCGAGCATCTCGGCCACCGTGAAGCGCTGCTGCTCGGGGTGACGCAGTTCGCTCCACAGCTGCCGGCAGCGCTCACCGAGCCAGGCGTTGAGTTCGGTGAAGCTGCCCCAGCGGCGCTCGAGCACCTCCTGCCAGATACGCCGCCGGCTGTCCTGCACGTTCTTCTCCACGACTCCCTTCTCCCAGCCGGCGGCGACGTTGCAGAACTCGGCATCGACCAGGTAGTGCGCGCACATGACGCTGAACCTGGCGTTGACCTCGCGACCCTTGCCCTTCTTGACGCGGTCCACCGCCGTCTTCATGTTGTCGTAGATGCCGCGTCGAGCCACGCCGCCCAGCGCCGCGAAGCCGCGGTTGTGCGCGTCGAACAGCATCTCGTGGCCCTGGCTGGGGTAGGCCACCAGCCAGAACGCGCGCGACGCGCACAGCTTCATGTGCGCCACCTGCGCACGGTAGTAGATGCCGCCCACCACGAGGCCCTCTTCGCTCCAGTCGAACTGGTAGGCCTCGCCGAGTTCGAAGGCCAGCGGCACGAAGGCGTTGGTCGCCGCGGCACCCGCACCGGCGCGCCAGCGGCGGATGTGGTCGGTCACGCGCGTGTAGCCACCTTCGTAGCCCTGAGCCTTGATCTGCGCGCACAGCGCCTTGGCGGTGCGGCGTTCATGCCGGGGCCGCTTCGCATCGGCAGCCAGCGCCTGCTGCAAGGCCTCGCAGTACGGCGCCAACTTGTTCGGCCGGCCGGCGCGCCGGTACTTCGGCTCGACCAGCTCGCCGTGCAGCCACTTCGAGACGGTGTTGCGCGACAGGCCCGTGATGCGCGCAATCTCGCGCTCGCTCTTGTGCTCGCGGCGGTGCAGCCGACGAATCCATCCGATCTGATCCATGGTGATCACTCCTGGCTCCCCGCTGCACAAAAATGCAGCAGGGTAGGTTGTTCACCTGGCTCAGTTTTAGGTCGGCACAGACCTCAGAAGTGGCTCAGTTTTCGGTCGGCGCCAACATCCGTATCACCGACTTACCTCGAGCGCAGCGCCTGGCCGATCGCTTCACACACCTGAGCTGGCCACGGGAATACGCCCGGCAGGTCGTGCCGCAACTCGATGACATGCTGCATGGCTGCGAGTACTACTGGGTCGCGGCCCAGACCGAGTACTCCACCGACGTGATGTTCAAGAGCTCGGCCGGACTGCGCGAGCTCTACTCGCGGCTGCTCAGCCACAGCACGCTGTGCTTCGGCGCACAGGAGGTCATGAACTCCCTCGGCTGCAAGCTCGTGGCAAACTTCCAGGGCGAGGTGGGATCGTTCGAAATTCCTATGCGCCCGACCGCTATCGCCTGGGGTCATCTTGATCGCGCGCCCGCTGCGTGGAACGGCCTGACGGTCGGCGCTGCGGCACAGTCCGGCGCGATCATTGGGGCACGCTACGGCGTTAGGCAGGTGAAGCCGATGGCATTCACGTAGATCCCCGCCATGGTCCGGACGCGGCGCACGGGCCGGCCGGGCGACGAGCAGTAGTCGTCGGGTATATCGCCAACATAGGGATTCAAAGTCCACATCTTCCAGGCCCGCACGAACATCCGCGCACCCACCGTGGTGCGGGTCGACTTCGACCAGCTCTGGCAGTGGAAACCCAGAACGGTGAATTGGGAGGGTGACATGATCGACTTCTTTATTCCCTGCCCAACGATTACCGCTCCGGCCGGACAGGAAGACACCGTCACGGTGCCGCCACTGCCACCCATCATGCTGCCGTCGGCGAATTCGCGGCCCAGCGTCCCATTGGCGTTGATCGGCCGGCACCGTATCCCGATCGCATCGATGTTGAGGCCCACCCGGAGCATGATGCCGGTCATCAGCGCCTCGTCCGGGCACGTGCGCGACTGGGAAGTCCCGCCATCCATCGCAACGACCAGCGTCAGGTTCTCCTGAGCGTGGGCGGCGACCGGGCTCACGAGTACGGAGGCGGCGGCGACGAGACGCAGGAGTGTGAGAATCGCTCGAGGCATGGCGAGCTACTGCGGATAGGAAACTTGATCCATCTATCCTACAGGGGCTTGGTCGCGCAGAGGGCCGTCTTGTGAGCCCGAACCTGCCGCGGTCGGCTGCTGCCCGCCGATCCTGACCGCCAAGAGACCCAATCAGCTCGCCACCCGGCCCCTGCCTGAATCTGAACTCCAGCGCGCTCGAGCGACGCAAGCCGGCACCAGGTGTCGAGTCGACCGCTGGCCTTGCGTCGTCCGGTTCGCCATCTCGGGCAACGCCCCGTAGCTGCGGGTTCGGCACGGTGCGAGGCCCTCGCGGCGCTCTTGCACCGCGCCGTCACGCGCCGAATCGGTCGCGCGGCCTCACCCGCAGCGCGCGCACTTCACCAGCACGAGTTCGCCGGTGCGAGAGCCGATGCGCAGCCGGCCCGAGTCGCCGCGCTCGGTCGCCACGCGGTGAATGGCGGGCGCGACGGGCGCGGGGTCGAGAAACCGGGTTTCGCCGCACGAATCCATCACCGAGTAGGTGGCGCGGCCCGGGGTTAAGGTGTACTCCAGGTTCGCACGGCTGACGGTGCCCACCTCTTTCCAGTGCGCGTTGCGAAAGCAGTTGCCTGCCGAGTACGCCTGCGCCAGATCCCAGGTGTGCTCGTAGCGGCCGTCGGGCGCGAACGTGAACTTGACGCCGAGCGCACCGTCGCCTGACGGGGCATCGCCGCTGCGGCCGGCGTAGAACGCAGGCACGTGGGTCAGCGTGGCCTCCCAGCGGCCGTTCAGCGCGTCGGGCAGCGCGGAGTCGCGCTGCGCCTGAATCGTCTGCGGCGTCGGGGCGGTCGAGAGACCGCCGACGCAGCCGGACAGCGCGAGTGCCAACGGCAGCAGCCCGTGCGCGAGCCGCTGGCCGGCAGTGAGAGAGAACCGATTCGTTTGCATGGGAACCTCCAGCTCGAGTGGCGGCCGCGCAGGCTGCGCTGCGGCAGGGCGCCGAAGAATGCGACGACGGCGATTCGCTGGCCGCCTCAGCGGCGCGCCAGCGGCGCGCTCACGGTGCCGTACGGCGCGCGCAGCAGCGGCCGCGCCACCGCCGCGATCAGCGGGTCGGTGCCCGCGCCCGCCGGCAGCGCGGGCGTTGCCCAGTTCGGTTCGTGCCACAGCATGCGAGCGAAGCTGTCGGCCACCGGGTCGCTCGCGCGGGCGGCCGGTGCGCCCGCCGCGCCGTCGCGCAGCGGCGCCACCAGCGCGGCGGTGAGCGGATCGGCAGGGCCCTGCGGCACGGCCGGTGCGTGCGCGGCGGCCGGCCGCGGGGCCAGCATGCGGTCGAAGCCGTCGCGCAGCGGGTCGGCGGCGAAGCCGGGCGATGCGGCGAAGGCCAGCGCTACGGCCAGGCAGCCGAAGGACGCGGAAAGCGTTGCATTCATGGAGGGCTCTCCTTTGGGGTTGCGGCGCGGGTCGCCGAAGGGTTCGGGTCGTCGATTGCCGGTGCTGGCATCGTCGTCGTCGGCCGTATCAATCGCGTTTCGCGGCGCACGCCGCGCGCGTTTCATTTGTTCGGAGTCGAGTTGGCCGGCCGCTGGTTTGGCGTGGCAGGGTGAGGCTGCCCACTGGAGCCCTGCGTCGAGCGCGACGACACCGGCGATTGCCGCGATGGCGAGCAACCGCGGCGCGAAGGTCGCGACGACGCGCTCGGTGGTGCGCGAAGATGGTTGCATGGCGATCATTGCGGTGTCCTGGGCGGGTCGTGAAGATGTCGGCCCCGTGCTGCCGGCAGCGGCGACGCACGATCAGGCCGGCGGCCGGCCGTAGCGATTGCGAAAGGCGTCGGCGGCGCGAACCAGATCGGGGTCGACACCGAACACCTGCGCCAGCACCCGCGGCGCGGCCGCAGGAGCGACTGCGGTCACCTCGGGCCCGCCGGGCAGGTAGCGCGTCAGCGTGCCGTCGCGAAAGCTGGTGAACACGCACCAGCCGGTTCAGGTAGACGAGCGACGGCGGCTCGGGCGCCAGCCCCAGGTGCGACAGCAGCCGCCGGGCGGGCGTGGCTGGCTGCGGGTTGCGCGCCGGTGCGCGCGGGCCCGCGCCGGTGGGCAGCGCGGTCGCGCTTGGGCTCGACTCGTGCGTGGCGCCGTGCAAGATTGCTCCGCGGTGGGTTGTCGATCGGCGCTGCATGCAATCAGGAGCGCCCGACCAGCCTGGCGCTCGGGCGCAGCGCGGCGAGCGCGAGCGCGAGCAGCACCAGGAACCAGCCGCTCGATGCACCACCACCATAGGGCGAGGCGATCGCGCCACCCGGCTCGGCTGTGCCGCCTCCCGGGCCGCCGCCGCTGGGAAGGTCGAACACGCTGGTGACGCGAAACGGCGCGCTGCGCGCCAGTGGAGTCAACACCGCCGGATCGCCGGACCAGAGTCTGATCTCGTACCAACCGCTGCGAAGATCGCTCGGCAGATCGAAGCCGACGCTGCCGGCGGCCGTGCCGTCGGTGGCCCAGCCGCCCCACGCGCTGTCGTGCTCCTGGCTGCTGCCGAGCGCATAGAGCCGAATTCGATCGTTGGCGTTCGCGCTGTCGATCCCTGACCAGCTCGCCTCGATCCGTCGGCCTGCCGCCGGCGCAGCGGTCGCGACGCGCACCTGCATCGCGGGCGCGCGGCCGGGCCCGTCGGGGCCGACGCGGGTGAGGAAAGCGTCGCCACAGGCGAAGACGCCCCAGCCGCAATCCACGCCGCCGCCAGCGGCGGGCTGCAGCGCGCCCGGTGTGGTGGGGAAGTCGCTGGTGAACGTCTGCCCTGCGACCAGCACGCGCCCGGTCGAATCGATCGCGATCGCGCTTGCGCTCGTCGCCCCCGTGGCGTTGTCCGCGACGACCGTACCGCCGAGGTAGGACGCATACGCGAAACGCGTCGCGTCGGCGTTCAGCTTGGCGACGAACGCGTCCTCGAACGCGCCGGGGCGCGGCTGGAAGGCATCGACGGCCGGGAAGTAGCGCGAGACCGTGCTGCCCGCGATGACGGCAGACCCGTCCGTGTCGACAGCGATGGCGACGCCCTCGTCCTGCGATTCGCCAAACAGGTAGGTCGAGTAGACCAGGCCGGAACCGGTCGGGTTCAGCTTGGTCACGAATGCATCGCTGCAGACCTCGCGAAAGCACAGCCTTTCGCCGGGTTCGGGCTGCACCACGCCGCGGGTGGTCGGAAAGTCGGTCGCCGTTGTCGCCCCGGTCACGTAGGCGTGGCCTGCGGAGTCGACCGCGAGCGCGGTCGCGACGCTGGCAGCGAAGCTGTCGGTGCCGCCGAGGAAGGTGGCGTAGACGAGCGTGCTGCCTGACGGGTCGAGCTTGGCGACGAACGCCGCTTTGGAGCACAAGGTGATGCCGTTGCTCGTGGAGCAGCTGCGGTGCTCGCGCTGGAAGGCGTTGGCCGTCACGGGGAAGTCGGGCGACTCGGTGCTGCCTGCGATGTATGCGTTGCCGGCGGCGTCGAGCGCGATGGCGTTCGCCGAGTCGAGCGCGCTGCCGCCGATCAGCGTGGCATGAATCAGTTGCGTCCCAGCGGCGTTCACCTTGACGACGAAGCCATCGAGGTCGCCTGCCGGGCTGCGCTGCCATGCGCCCTCGGTGGTCGGAAAACTCCCACCGAGCGTGACGCCCGCGACGACCGCCTGGCCCGCGGCGTCAACCGCGATGCGCTGGCCCCAATCGACGTTGTCGCCGCCGAAGGTGAAGTAGTAGCCCGCCGGCGCTTGCACCGACCCGGACGCGTCGAGCTTGGCGACGAAGGCGTCGTTCCACGCGGTCTGGCTCCACAGCGAGACGCGTCCGGTGACGTACGCGCTGCCAGCGGTGTCGAGGGCGACTCCCATCGCGCCGCGCTCGTCCGTGTCGAGCAGGTACGTCGTGTAGCGCATGGTGCCGTCGGCGCCGATCTTGCTGACGAAGCCGATCGTCTCGCTCCCCGCGCGTGTCGGCGCGCCGGGAAGGTCGGGCGAGCTGGTGAATCCCGCGGCGTAGATGTTGCCTTGCGCATCGAGCGCGATCGAGTTGATCGAGTCGTCGCCGCTGCCTCCGAAGTACGTCGACGACTGCAGGAGCGGGTCGATGACGAGTTCGCGCTCGCGGTCGTATCGACCCAGCCGGATCGCGACCCGGTGCGCGCCGGTCTTGCGCCACGCAGCGGCCACCGGCTCGCGAACGCCGTCGCGCACCTGGTAGACGGTGGGCGCGGGCTGGCGCAGCTCGCCGGCGCGTGTCTCGAGCACCAGCGTGCCCTGCGCGTCGATCGTCGAGCGCGCCGCGCCTTCGAACTCGAGGGTCACGACGTTCGCGTCGGCGCCAGGGGCGACGATGAAGTCGTACTCCAGGCGACCCTGGTTGCCGTAGTAGACGAGATCGATGCCGGGGTAGACGGCGTGATAGCGAACGCTGCCGAAGGTCGCGATCCGGCTCAGCCCGGGCGCCGCTTCGGACCCCTGCACATAGTTGACTCGTCCCGCCAACGGCTGCGCCGCGGTCAGCACCGGTGCGGGGTTCGCTGCCACCGGCCGCACGCGGAGCCACGCCGCCCGATCGCTCGCCGCCGGCGCGCGCAGGTCGAGCAGCGCGTCGGTGTCGGTGAGGAACACGGTGTACCCGGCGGCGCGCCCGATGAAGCGCACCCGCGAGTCGCTTTGTCCGACATTGGGTTCGAAGAAGAGTTCGCGCGCCCGGGTGGGCTGCCGCATCGCAGGGCCCGGCTCGCCGTTGCGGCCATCCTCACCGAGCGGGGCGTCGTTCCCTTCGGCGTTCGAGTCGTGCGTGGCCGCAGGCAGGTCGGTGGAGGTTGTTTGGGCGACCCGCGCATCGGCGCCAACCGCGCCATCGAGCGCTGCGCCGAGCGCAACGACACAAGCGCTCGCCGCGAGGGCGAGCAACCGCCGAGGGACGGTCGCGAAGACGCGCTCGATGGTCCCGGAAGAGCCTTGCATTTCGATCCTCCTTGCGTCCGGTTCGTGCCGTGAAGACGCCGGGCCCTGCGCCGGCGGGCGATCCGTGGTGCGCGCATGTTCTGCGTCGGCCGTATCAATCGCGTTTCGCGGCGAGTACCGTGCGCGTTTCATTTGTTCGCCGCGCGGTGCGGCCCGCGGCGCGGCCGCGCCGGACGCTACCGCGCGCGGTCCATGCAGCGGCGCACGCGCTGCACCAGGTCGGCAGGGGTAAAGGGCTTCTCGAGCCCCTCGACCCCGCTCTCGCGGCGGAAGTCGCTCGCCAGCGGCGACAGCGTGTCGCCGGTGACGAACACGAAGCGCGCGGCCAGCGTGCGGTCGCGCTCGCGGATCGCGCGCCACAGCGCCCGGCCGTCGATGTCGGGCATGCGCAGGTCCGACACCACGGCGTCGAAGCGCCCTTCGTCGAGCAGCGCCAGCGCGACCGCGCCCGACTCGGCGCTGACGACCTCGTAGCCCTCTGCCTCGAGCGCGTCGCGCATCATCGATGCGACCTCGGGCTCGTCGTCGACCACCAGCACGCGGCCGGCCACCGCGGCCTCGTGCGGTGCCCCTTGCGCTACCGCCTGCGCCTCGCCGGCGTCGGCCGCGCGCAGCGGCAACTCGAGGCGGAAGCACGCGCCGCGGCCGAACGGCGACTGCGCTTCGAGCCGCAGCGTGCCGCCGTGCTCGATGGCCACCGCGCGTGCCACTGCCAGCCCGAGCCCGGTGCCCGCGCCTTCGGCCTTGGTGGTCATGAAGGCGTCGAAGATGCGATGGCGATCGTGCTCGCGAACGCCGACCCCGTTGTCGGCCACGCGCAGCCAGACGCGCTGCGCGTCGCTGCCGGTCTCGATGCGCAGGCGCCGCGGCGGCTCGGCCTGCGCCAGCGCCTGCTGGGCGTTGACGATCAGGTTGAGCAGCACCTGGCCGAGCTTGTCGCCGTCGGCCAGCAGCGGCGGCAGATCGGGTTGCAGCTGCTGTTCGAGTTCGATGCCCGAGGTGCGCAACCCGTACTGCAACAGGTCGACGGCGCCGCGCACGAGGTCGTTGAGCTGCACCGCGGTGCGCGCCGCGGGGCGGCTGCGCGCCATCGCCAGAAAACTGCGCACGATGCGGCCGCAGCGCTCGGCGGCCTCGCGGATGCGCACGGCGTCGGCACGCAGCGCGGGGTCGCTGCACTTGTCTTCGAGCAGGCTGGCGCGCCCCATCACGATCGCCAGCGGGTTGTTCAGCTCGTGCGCCACGCCGGCCAGCAGGCTGCCCATCGCGGCGAGCTTCTCGGCCTGGCGCAGCGCCTCGCGCTGGCGCGCGATCTCCTCGGCGGCGGCACGGCGCTCGCTGATGTCGACCAGCGAGGCGGTGATGAAGGTCTCGTTGCCGACCTGCGTGGGCCACAGCAGCACCTCGACCGGAAACTCGCTGCCGTCGGGCCGCAGCGCAGTCAGCTCGACGCGGCGTCCGATCATCTGCGGCACCTCGCCGCGGCGCATGCGGCGCAGGTCGTCGAAATAGGCGTCGCGCACGCGCTCGGGCACGATCGTGCCGCCGGCCTGGCGCCCGATGATCTCGGCGCGCGTGCGCGAGAACATGCGCTGCGCGGTCGGGTTGAACTCGACGACCACGCCCTGCGCGTCGGTGGTGACGACGGCGGTCAGCGCGTGGTCGACGATCGCCGACTTGAGCATCTCGCTGCGCTGCTCGCGCGCCGCGGCGTCGCGCCAGGCCGCGAAGGTGTCGCGCGTCAGGTGCAGCCAGGGCGCCCAGTCGGCCGGCACCCGTGGCTCGGGCGCACGCTCGTCGGCGGCCTGCCGGCGCAGGTACTCCACCAGCCGCAGCGAGGGTTCGCCGAAGCGGCGCCACAGCACGATGCCGGTGGCCAGGAACAGCAGCAGCAGCAAACCGCCGGCGGCGATGTGCGGCGCCATCTCGAGCAGCAGGCGTCGCCGCAGATCGGCGCGGTCGCCGGCCTGCAGCGCGACCCACGGCGCCACCGCCGATGCGCGCGCCGACAGCAGCGCTTCGCCGATCGGCTGCGCCAGCGGCGCCGCCAGCGCGGCGGCGACGTGCTCGCGCGCGAACTGCGGCGGCAGCGCCGCCGCGATGACGCTGGGCGCGCGGCCCGGCGCGACGCGGTCGGTCACCACCTGGCCTTCGCCGTCGACGACCCAGAAGCGCCTGGCGCCGGCGGCGGCCGACGCAACGGCATCGAACGCGCCGCGTGGCACGTCGGCAGCCAGCAGGCGCGGCTCGCCGCCCGGCAGCCGCATCGTCACGCTCACCAGCGGCTGCCCGGGCGCGCGCACGCGCCAGCGCACGTCGCCCTCGATCGGCGCGCTGCGTTCGCCGGGCCGGCCCGCTTGCGCGGCCAGCGAGCGCAGCGCCTGCTGCGGGTCGGCCGCCGACAGCTCGCCCAGCCAGCTCGCCGACGCCAGCCACGGGTAGATCCACACCTCGCCGGCTTCGACGTCGACGTAGGTGACGCGGCTGAAGCGGCCGCCGCGCAGCATCGCCAGTTGCGCCTGCTCGGCGAACAGCGCGGCGCGTTCGACCGCGGCGTGGCGGCGCTGCGCAACGCCCCAGCCGGCGCCGACGAGGATGACCTGCGGCGCCACGTCGCGCAGCAGCGCGGGCAGCGCATCGAGCGCCCAGGCGCCTTGCGCGGTGGGCGCCAGCGCCTGCTTGTCGGCCTGTACGTCGCGCGTGACGAAGCCCTGCGCGCGCGCCGTCACCGCCAGGCGCGACAGGTCTTCGCGCATGCGCCCGAGCACGGCGTCGAGCTGCGCGACGCTGCGCTCGGTGCTCATCGCGAGCTGGCGCTGCGCCGCCGCCTCGAGCAGCTCGTACTGCAGCGTCAGCGCATAGACGGCCGCCGCCAGCGCAGGCACGGCCAGCGCGAGCATCAGCCACGCATAGCGCCGGCGCAGGCGTCGCACCGCGCGCCCGGGCACCGGCTCGGGGGCGATCACGACCCGCTCCCGGGCACGAACAGGTAGCCGACACCGCGCACGGTCTTGATCGCCTCGGGCTTCTCGGGGTTGCGCTCGACCTTGCGGCGCAGGCGCATGATGCGCAGGTCGATCGAGCGGTCGAACACGTCCCAGCTGCGGTTGTGGGCGCGCTCCATGATCTGGTCGCGGCTCAGCGGCCGGCCGGGGTTGCGGGCGAACAGCAGCAGCAGGTCGAGTTCGGAGGCCGTCAGCTCGACCTCGGCGCCACCGGCGTCGAACAGGCGGCGCAAGTCGAGGTCGAGCCGGCAGGTGCCGAACACGACCTCGTTGGCCGCCGCGTCGTGCGGCGCAGCGCGGGTCTCGGCGGCCGTCGCAGGCGCCGCTGCTCGCATGCGCCGCAACAGGGCCTTGACGCGCGCGAGCAGCTCGCGCAGGTCGAACGGCTTGGCCACGTAGTCGTCGGCGCCGACTTCGAGGCCAACGATGCGGTCGATGGTCTCGGAGGCTGCGCTCAGCATCAGGATGCCGATGCCCGGATGCTCGACGCGCAGCCAGCGCGCCAGCGACAGGCCGTCTTCGCCTGGCATGTTGACGTCGATCACGGCCACCTGCGGCGCCTGCGCCGCGACGATCGCGCGCGCGCTGGCCGCGTCGGGCGCAGTCCACACGCGCAGGCCCTGCCGATGGAAGTACTCGCCGAGCAGGCTCAGCAGTTCGGTTTCGTCGTCGACCACCAGCAGCGACGCCGGCGTCATGCCATGCACCCCCGTCGCGGATGCCGATCGTGGCCGCGAGTGTGGGCGCGCGCGGGCGCGCGGATCTTGACCTTCGCCAAACAACCGCATCGGCGGTCTCGACGGCAGTCGGGTTCGTGCCCGCCCGCTCGGGTGTCACCGGGGCGATAGTCGGGCCGTTCGCCGCGGCCTACCCTGGTGCACCGATGAACCCGATCCCATCGCAGGTGCGACACCTGCGCCGCCCGCCCGACGCGCGCTGGTTCATGGCGCGGGCGTTCCTGCCCAAGGCGCGCGGCCTCGCGCTGCCTGCGCTGGAGCTGCGCCTGGCGCCGGCCACGGCGCCGGCGGCCGACCTGCAGGCCTACTGCGCGCTGACCGGTCAGCGCGCCGGCGCGACGCTGCCGCTCGGCTGGCCGCAGGTGTGGGGGTTTCGGCTGCAGATGGCGCTGCTCACCGACCGCCGCTTTCCGCTGCCGATCTGGAGCAGCCTGCAGGTGCGCAACCGGATGCTGCAGCACGCGCCGCTGGCGGCCGCCGACGCGTACGCGATCGGCGTGCGGCCGCACGCGCTGCGCCGGCTCGACAAGGGCGTGGAGGTCGATCTGCACTGCGCGCTGCACGACCGCGGCGGGCAACGCGTGTGGGAGAGCCTGACCACGTTCTACTGGCGCGGCCGCGGCAGCGCGCAGCCCGACGCGGCCCCGCCGCGCGCCGCCAGCCCCGTGCTCGACGCGGCGGCCGCGGAGGCGGCGCGCTGGTCATCGGGGCACGGCTCGGGCTGGCGCTTCGGTGCGCTGACCGGCGACTACAACGGCCTGCACTGGAGCGACCGCTACGCCAACGCCTTCGGCTACGCGCGCGCCTTCCACCACCCGCCGCGCATCGCCGGGCAGTGCCTCGCGCGCCTGGGGGTCGATGCGCAAGCGCCGCGCCAGCAGCTCGACCTGTGGATCAAGGGCCCGGTCTTCTACCGCAGCGACCTCGTGCTGCGCCGCCAGCGCGCGGGCGACGCCGAGCTGTTCGCGTTGCAGGTGGGCGCCGACCCGCGGCCGGCGCTGGTCGGCCGCTGGGCGCCGGCCGACGCGTCGACCACGCTCGACGAAGGGGCGCAGGTGCGCGGCTGAAGCGTGGGGAAAGGCCTGCGCGGCCTCGATCCGAGGTGCGCGAGCGAAAGCCCGCCAGGGCACGTTGCTCACTCTTCGATCCACCCCGCGATCTCGTCGAGCCGCGACACGAAGCGGTCGGGCGGCAGGTCGGCGAAGGCCGATTCGTCGCACTCGCCGTTGCGCACGATGGCCACGCGCAGGCCGGCGGCGCGCGCGGCGAGCACGTCGGCGCGGCTGTCGCCGACGAACAGCGTCGCCTCGGGCGCCGTGTGCAGTTCGGCGATCGCGCGCAGCGTGCCTTCGGTACGCGGCTTCATGAAGGCCACGTCGTCGCGGCTCACCACCGGCGCGAACCGGCGCTCGATGCCGAAGCGGCCGAGCGCGCCGTTCAGCGCCGCGCGCCCGATGTTGCTGACGATCGCCGCGCGGATGCCGGCCTCGTCGAGCTGCCGCAGCAGCTCTCGTGCGCCGGGCCGCGGCGACCAGCGTGCCAGCGCGTCGGCGTCCCAGCGATCGTAGATCGGGCCCAGCGCCTGGCGCAGCTCGTCGATGCGGCCCTGCGGCGCCAACGTGTCGGCCGCGGCGTTCCACAGCTCGGCGTAGTTGCCGGCCGCCGCGAAGCCCAACGCAGTGCAAGCCCGGCGCAGTTGCGCCTCGGCCTCGGCCAGCCGCCACTGGAAATCGACCAGCGTGCCCTCGAAGTCGAAGATGACCGATCGGTTCACGTGCCTCGTGCCCCTGCGCCGCTCATGCGACGCCGACGCGATTGCAGAACGCGCCGGCTCGCGCGTCAACCCGCCACGGGCTGCTGCGGGCTGCGGGCGTGGTCGCGCGTCGTCGAGTGGCGATCGTTTGACGCGGGACAAGGAACGCACGATCGGCGGTGCCTAGAGTCGTCTGTTCGGCAGGGCTCTCGCGGCCCCGGTGGGGTTGCGAGGCGCCTTGCACGCCACAGCCGATCACCGGATACCGATGCCACGAGTCGTTCGACCGCGTGCCGACGATCCTGCCCGCCGGGCCGGGCGCGCGTGCGCGGCCGCGCACGCCGGCCTGCCGGCCAGCGCGCTCGATTGCCACGGCCCTCCGCGGCGACGCTGACGCGCCGCGTTCGACGCGGCACCGAGTCTTCGCGCCGCCCGTTCGTTGCCGTTACCCCGGCGCGGCGGGCGGTCCGACCCATCCGCACGTCGGACTCGATCGCATGGATCAAGCCATCACGTTTCAACCCGCGGCCGCGCCGAGCCCGATCGTCGGCCACCGCGTCGAGCTGCAACTGCTGACCACGCTGAAGTGCAACCTCAAATGCAGCTACTGCTCGCTCGGCGTCGGCGAGGTGCTCGGCTCGCAGACCGAGCTGCGCTACGGCATCGATCAACTGGGGCGCTTTGCCGACACCCACCTGCGCGGCAAGGAGGTCGTCGTCACTTTCTACGGCGGCGAGCCGACGCTGAACCGGCCGATGATGGGCGCGGTGATGCAGCGTTTCGCGCACTGGCGCTACCAGTTGCAGACCAACGGCACGCTGCTCGACGACCTGCCCGCGGAGGTGCTGTCCAGGCTGTCCAACGTGCTGGTGTCGATCGACGGCGGCGAGGCGATCACTGACGGCTACCGCGGCCGCGGCGTGTATCGACAGGTGCTGAAGAACCTGCGCGCGGTGCGCGGCGCGATCGGCGGCAGCGTTACCGCGCGCGTCACCTGGGGCAACCCGGCGACGAGCTTCGACGAGATCGACGCGCTCGTGGCCGATGACTCGCCGTTCGACTATCTGTACTGGCAGTTCGTCGCCGACGAGCAGTACGGCGGCGATTCGTGCGAGCGCCGGCGCGCGGTGCTCGTGCAACTGGTCGAGCGCTTCTTCGAGCGCAGCGACCGGCTCTACCCGCTGATCCCGCTGATGGGCATCGTGCGCAACAAGCTGCTGCCCGGGCGCGCGCAGGAGCTGACCGCAGGCCGCACTCAGTGCCGCGTGTCGACGCACCTGCTCAACGTGATGCCCGACGGCAACATCTACCCGTGCCCCGACATGATGTACGTGCCGGCGATGCGCATGGGCAGCATTCAGGGCAACTGGTTGAAGCCGAGCCCCCTGCAGCAGACGCCCGCGATGCCGTGCTCCGGCTGCGAGGCCTACGCCTGGTGCCGCGGCAACTGCATGAAGAACCTCTACCTCGGCTACGTGAAGAACGACTTGCGCTACCGCGCCCACGTGGTCGAGCCGATCTGCGAGCTGCTGCGCTTCATCGGGCGCGAGGTCGATCGCCATGATCCGCGCGCCTGGTTCGCCGCGCTGCCGCTGCCGCTTCGGCGGCAGATCACCGACTGCGAGGTGTACGAGTACGTCGAGGTGATGCCGTGAGTGCGTGCTTGCGCTCGCGCAAGGCTGCGCAGGAGGTCCTTGACCTGGTTCAAGGACCACGCCGGGCGCCCACCGACAATCGGCGGGCGACAACCCGATCGCTGCAGCGTGCCCGTGCCGTGACGAAGATCGACGAGCCCTTGCGTTTCGACGTGGCGAGCCTGCTCGTCGCGGCTGTACCCGGGCGCGTGACGCTGGTGGGCGCCGGGCCGGGCGATCCCGAGCTGCTGACGCTGAAGGCGGCGCGCGCGCTGCGCGAGGCGCAGATCGTGCTGTACGACCATCTGGTCGGCGACGACGTGCTCGCGCTCGTGCCGGCGCAGGCGCAGCGCATCTGCGTGGGCAAGCGCGCCGGCCACCACACGCTGAGCCAGCGCGCGATCATCGAGCTGATGTTGGGGCTGGCGCGCTCGGGGCGGCCGGTGGTGCGGCTGAAGGGTGGCGACCCGTACATCTTCGGCCGCGGCGGCGAGGAGGCGCAGGCGCTGGCCGAGGCCGGCATCCCGTTCGACGTGATCCCCGGCATCAGCGCGGCGCAGGGCGCGGCCGCTGCCGCGGGCATCCCGCTGACGCACCGCGATCACGCCTGCTCGCTGGTCTATGCCACCGGCCACCTGCGCGGCGAGGGCGAGCCGTGCGCGCTCGACCTCGACTGGCCGCTGCTCGCGCGGCCGGGCCAGACCACGGTGATCTACATGGGTCTGGCCATGTTGCCGACCATCTGCGCGCAGCTCGTCGCGCACGGCCTGAGTGCCGACACGCCGGCGGCGGTGGTCGAGCGCGCCACACGGAGCGACCAGCGCACGATCGTCGGCACCGTGCAGACGCTACCCGCACTGGCACAGGCGCACGGCGCGAAACCGCCGGCGCTGATCGTGGTCGGCTCGGTGGTCACGCTGCATCGCGCGCTCGGGGCAACGCCCGCGCCGGCGCTTTGCGCGACGGCGGCCAGCACGGCCGCGTGCAAATGAGCGCGCCGGCCACGTCGCGCCGCGTCGCGCTGGTGTGCCCGGCGGGGTCGCTGCGCGCGCTGCAGATGGCGGTGGACGCCGGCGCCGACGCGGTGTACCTGGGGCTGAAGAACGCCACCAACGCGCGCAACTTCGCCGGCCTCAATTTCGACGACGCGCAGGTGCGCGAGGGCGTGGCCTACGCGCACGCCCGCGGCCGTCAGGTGCTGATGGCGCTCAACACCTTCGCCGACGCGCGCGACGCCGCGCCGTGGCACGACGCGGTGCGCCGCGCCGCCGAGCTGGGCGCCGATGCGCTGATCGTCGCCGACAGCGCGGTGATGGCGCACGCGCACCGCCACTATCCGCAACTGCGGCTGCACCTGTCGGTGCAGGCGTCGGCCACCAGCTACGAGGCGATCGAGTTCTACCGCGAGCGCTACGGCATCGCGCGCGCGGTGCTGCCGCGCGTGCTCACGCTGCAGCAGGTGGCGCACGTGGCGCGCCACACGAAGGCGGAGGTCGAGGTGTTCGGCTTCGGCAGCCTGTGCGTGATGGTCGAGGGGCGCTGCGCGCTGTCGTCGTACGTCACGGGGCAGTCGCCCAACGGCGCGGGCGTCTGCTCGCCGCCATCGGCGGTGCGCTGGCACGAAACGCCGCAGGGCGTGGAGGCGCGCCTGAACGGCGTGCTGATCGACCGCTACGCGAGCGACGAGCCGCGTGGCTACCCCACGCTGTGCAAGGGCCGCTTCGAGGTCGACGGCCAGCGCGACTACGCGCTCGAGGAGCCGTCGAGCCTGAACACGCTGGCGCTGCTGCCGCAACTGATCGACGCCGGCGTCAAGGCGATCAAGATCGAAGGCCGCCAGCGCAGCCCGCAGTACGTGGCCGAGGTCACTCGTGTGTGGCGCTCGGCGATCGACCTGGCGGCGTCGGACACGCGCTACTCGGTGTCGTCGGAATGGGGCGCGCGGCTGGCCCGCTGGTCCGAGGGGCAGCAGCACACGCTGGGCGCCTACGACCGCCCGTGGCGCTGATCGTTCGAACCGCGACCGAGGCACCGCGATGACGGCAACCGAGCGCATGGCCCTGGTTCGCGAGCCGAGCAGCGGCGCCGCGGTGCGTGAACTCGAGCTGACCATCGGGCCGCTGCAGTACTGGTGGTCGCGCACCGCGACGATGGAGCTGTACGCCGCGGTGGCCGAGAGCCGCGCGCGCACCGTGGTGCTGGGCGAGGTGGTGTGTTCGCGCCGCAACGAGTTCGCGTTCGACGACTGGCTCGCGCTGGCGCGCGACCTCGCCGCGGCCGGCAAGGTGGTGGTGCTGGCCACGCAGGTGCTGGTGATGTCGGAGGGCGAGCTGCGCAGCCTGCGCCGCATCGCCGAGCAGGACGAGTTCGCGGTCGAGGCCGGCGATGCGTCGGCGCTGCACGTGCTGGCCCGAGCGCAAGGCGCGCGGCCGGGGCGCAAGCCGTTCGTGATCGGGCCGCACATCAACATCTACAACCGCGACGCGCTGGCCGAACACGCCGCGCTCGGTGCCGGCCGCTGGGTGCCGCCGCTGGAGCTGCCGCTCGACGCGCTGGCGCTGATCAATCCGCCGGCCGATCCGGTGCGCGGGCCCCACGGCGCGCTCGCCACCGAGGTGTTCGGCTTCGGCCGCATGCCGCTGGCGTTCTCGGCGCGCTGCTTCACCGCGCGCCACCACCGGCTGGCCAAGGATTCGTGCGAGTACCGCTGCCGCGACGACCGCGACGGCCTGCTGTTGCGCAGCACCGAGGGCAATGATTTCCTGGTGCTCAACGGCATCCAGACGCAATCGGCCGGCGTGCACTGCCTGATCGACCAGGGCGACGCCTTGCGCGAGGCCGGCGCGCGCAGCGTGCGGCTGTCGCCCACCGGAGGCGACTTCGCGCGCGTGATCGAGCTGTTCGACCGTGCGCTCAACCGCGGCGGCGCGCGCGGCGCGTGGGACGAACTGGCCGCGCTCGACCTGCCCGGCGTGCTGGTCAACGGCTACGCGCGCCGGCGCCCCGGCATGGAGGTGCTGCAGCCATGACGACCACCGAAAGCCCGGCGCCGCCGCGCTGGCTGGTGCTGGCGCACGGCGTGCGCGATGTCGTGCGCCGGCTGCCGACGCAGCCGCCGTCGTTCGTGGCCGCGCGCGTGCTCGATCGCCTGTTGTGGCCGCGCCTCGACGATGGCGCTCGCGCCGCGCTCGCCGGCCGTACGGTGGAGGTCGAGGTGATCGAGCTCGGCGTGCGTGTGCGGCTGCAACTCGGGCCGCACGGCTTCGTGGTGGCGCCTTCCGCGCAGCCGGTGGCGCTCACCGTGCGCGCGACCGCCAACGCGCTGTGGCGCCTGGTGCGCGGCGAAGACGACGCCGACCGCCTGTTCTTCGAGCGCGCGCTGGTGATGGAAGGCGACACCGAGTACGGAGTCGCGCTGAAGAACGTGCTCGACGCCATCGGCCCGCTGTTGCGCGGCCGCTGAAGGCGTTTGTATCGCTTTGCATCGCGAGCGTTAGCCCGCTTGCCGGCCCTACATCTAGTGTGTACCCTGGGCCCCCGGCGCTAGCTGTAGCGTATCGTGTCGCCGGCCGGGTCTTGTCGCGGCCGCGCTTGAAGCGGTGCGGCGCGCCGCCCACAATCGAATCGAAAACATGCTTGAACGGGCCTTCGTGCCCCGTTGGAGACCCTCACGATGACCGAAATCGCCCGCCCCGACGGGCTGCAATCCTCTGCCGCCGCGCCCGCAGCGGCCACCGCCGCCACCTTGAGCGCCCAGCCGATCAGCCAGGAGGTGCTGCTCGAGAAGTACGCCAAGGGCGACGAGCGCAGCGTCGACGACGTGCGCGCGCGCGTCGCGCGCGCGCTCGCGTCGATCGAGGCGCCGGCGCTGCGCACGCAGTGGGAAACCCGCTTCTTCGACGCGCAGCGCTCGGGCTTCATCCCCGCCGGGCGCATCGATTCGGCCGCCGGCACCGCGCTCGGCGCCACGCTGATCAACTGCTTCGTGCAGCCGGTGGGCGACTCGATCGCCGCCCCCGAAGAAGGTTACCCCGGCATCTACACCGCGCTCACCGAGGCGGCCGAAACCATGCGCCGCGGCGGCGGCGTGGGCTACGACTTCTCGCGCATCCGCCCGCGCGGCGCCTGGGTCGGCACCACGCAGAGCAGCGCCTCGGGCCCGGTGAGCTACATGCGGGTGTTCGACCGCTCGTGCGAGACGGTGGAGTCCGCCGGCAGCCGGCGCGGCGCGCAGATGGGCGTGCTGCGCTGCGACCACCCCGACGTGGAGGACTTCATCCACGCCAAGGACAAGGGCGAGCTGAGCAACTTCAACATCTCGGTCGGTGTGACCGACGCCTTCATGCGCGCGGTGGAGGAAGACGGCGAGATCGAGCTGACGCACCGCGCCGAGCCGAGCGCGGCGCAGAAGGCCGCCGGCGCCTACCGCCGCAGCGACGGCCTGTGGGTCTACCGCAAGCCGCGCGCGCGCGACCTGTGGGACCAGATCATGCGCTCGACCTACGACCACGCCGAGCCCGGCGTGCTGTTCATCGACCGCATCAACGCCGACAACAACCTCGGCTACTGCGAGCGCATCGATTCCACCAACCCGTGCGGCGAGCAGCCTTTGCCGGCCTACGGCTGCTGCTGCCTCGGCTCGATCGACCTCACGTTCTTCATCGAGGCGCCTTTCGAGGAGGGCGCGCGCTTTCGCGACGATGCCTTCGCCGAGGTGGTGAAGGTGGCGGTGCGCATGCTCGACAACGTGCTCGACGCCACCGTGTGGCCGCTGCCGCAGCAGGCCGAGGAGGCGCGCGCCAAGCGGCGCGTCGGCCTGGGGTTCACCGGCCTGGGCGACGCGCTGATCATGCTCGGCCTGCGCTACGACACCCAGGCCGCGCGCGACGAGGCTGCGCGCATCGCCGCGCTGATGCGCGACGTGGCCTACGACGCGTCGAGCGACCTCGCGCGCGAGCGCGGCGCGTTCCCGCTGTTCAACGCCGACCTGTACCTCTCGCGCGGCAGCTTCGCGTCGCGCCTGCCGCAGGCGCTGAAGGACAAGATCCGCGCGCAGGGCATCCGCAACTCGCACCTGCTGTCGATCGCGCCCACCGGCACCATCAGCCTGGCCTTTGCCGACAACGCCAGCAACGGCATCGAGCCGCCGTTCAGTTGGAGCTACACGCGGCGCAAGCGCGAGGCCGACGGCAGCTTCAAGGAGTACATGGTCGAGGATCACGCGTGGCGGCTGTACCGGCACCTCAAGGGCACCGAGGCGCCGCTCACCGACGCCTTCGTGACCGCGCTCGAGATGAGCGCCGAGAACCACGAGGCGATGGTGGCCGCGGTGGCGCCGTTCATCGACACCGCGATCAGCAAGACGGTCAACGTGCCGGCCGACTACCCGTACGAGGACTTTCAGGGCCTGTACTTCACCGCGTGGAAGTCGGGCCTCAAGGGCCTGGCCACCTACCGCCCCAACTCGGTGATGGGCGCGGTGCTGAGCGTCGAGCCGCCCAAGCCCGCGGCGCCGCAACTGGTGGCCAGCGATTCGGGCGTCAACCAGCGGCTGCGC
The DNA here is from genome assembly GCA_015075545.1 of Ideonella sp. Lineage (GTDB taxonomy): Bacteria > Pseudomonadota > Gammaproteobacteria > Burkholderiales > Burkholderiaceae_C > JAEUPI01. The sequence continues at coordinate 474,304 of JABTUC010000002.1, forward strand.
GTCGAGCGGCTGCCGGCGCCGGTGCTGGCGTCGCTGCGCTGGCCGAGCCGCCCCGAGTTCCCCGGCGGCAACCCGGCGTGGAGCTACATGATCCAGTACCCGCACGGCGAGTTCTCGCTGTTCGTCGGCGAGCTGCCGGCCGAGGCCGGGCCCGAGTCGGGGCTGTTCGCGCGCAACCTGCCGTTCGAGGTGTGGGTCAACGGCGCCGAGCAGCCGCGCGCGATGGCCGCGCTGGCCAAGACGCTGTCGATGGACATGCGCGCCAACGACGCCGCGTGGCTCAAGCTCAAGCTCGACGCGCTGGCCACCGTGGCCGAGGAGCGCGCGTTCCAGATGCCGATGCCGCCGCACGGCGAGCCGCGGCTGTTCCCGGGCGTGGTGGCGGCCACCGCGGCGGTGATCCGCTGGCGCTGCGAACAGCTCGGTGCGCTGCAGGAGGGCGGCGCCACGCCGGTGCTCGACGCGATGTTCAGCCGCGAGGAGCCGCGCACCGGCACCTCGGGCACGCTGGCGTGGGCGGTCGACGTCGCCAACCCGGCCAGCGGCGAGGAGTTCACGGTCACCTTGAAAGAGGTGCAACTGCCGGCCGGCGAAGGCGGCGGCTACATCACCCGGCAGACCGAAGGCGGGGCCGCGTACATCACGCGGCCGTGTGCCATCGGCTTCTCGGGCAACTACCCGCGCGCGCTCGACGGGCTGGCGCGGCTGCTGTCGCTCGACATGCGCGTGCTCGACCCGGCGTGGATCGGCATGAAGCTGCGCAAGCTGCTCAACGTGGGCGAGCCGCTCGGGCACTTCATGGCGCCGGTGCCCGGCGAGCGCCGCCAGCAACTCTGGCCGAGCACCGTGGCCTACATCGCGCGGCTGGTGATCCACCGCTACGCGATGCTCGGCGTGCTCGACGACAACGGCTTCCCGCTCAACGCGATGGGCATCCTGCAGCCGCCGGCCGACAAGGCGCGCCACGCCGACACCGCAGCGGCCGCGCCGATGGCCGGCACGCGCTGCCCCGAGTGCGGCAACCACACCGTGATCCACAAGGACGGCTGCGAGTTCTGCACCGCCTGCGGCTACATCGGCGCGTGTGGGTGAGCCTGGACGCATGACAGGCCCCGCGGCCTGTCATGCGCCTGGCGAACCGCGCCGGCCTGCAGGCCGGCGCGTGGAGGAGTGTGGACGTGAGACACCGCCTGCGCGCTGTCTCACGCCTCACGAACCACCCGAGCCTTCGCGCAAGCAATCGGCTCTGACCGCCTGCTACTCCCACGACGTTGCCGGATCCAAGTGCCTTGCCAGTTCCATGGCGTCGTGCAGCACTCTTCCGACCACGAGCAGATCTGGCCCCAAACGGTAGATCAGGAAGTGACGCGGCCGGCGGACCACACCTGCGGCTGATCCCACGTGCCCGCGGCTCAGTCGGAGATGCCATGAGCGAACGCCTGCGCCGAGTTCCGGGCGTTCCAGGCTGCCTGGCCTGCCGGGTTGGGTCGCAACGTCGCGCAGTGCCGCGACGATCAGGCGCTCATAGCGCAGGCGGGCCGACTCGCCGAATTGCTCCTGCGTCCAGGCGAGGATGTCGACTATGTCTGCCTGGGCGGTCGCCGACAGACGATAGCGGACCATCAGCTCGCCGACTTGGCCTGTCGAGCCGCACGGCGGCCAAGTTGCCCCACGAAGTCCTCGAGCTGATCGTCTGTGACATCGGTGTGCCGGCCTGCCGCGATATCCGCCCACCCCTGGCGGGCCGCTCGCTTGAGGGCCTTGAGCCGTGCTTCCTCGATGCGCTCGCGCTCTTCGATGAGACGCAGTCCTTCTCGCAGCACCTCGCTGGCGTTCTGGTAGCGCCCGGACTGGACCAGCGTCTCGACCAGCTCATGCTGATGGTCACTCAAAACCACGTTGCGTGTCGGCATCTTGTCAGCGCTCCAGAGCTGTCGAGCCAGGATCACCGGATCGATGATTGGCAGATTATGCCAAATCGAACAAGCGAGCAGGTCGACGAACCCACGCAAGGGAGCGATCAACCCACCGCCCGCGTATAGGTCGCGAGGTCGAAGTAGTCGCGCCACACCGCGATCTTGCCGCCGCGCAGCTCGAACACGCCGCAGCACGGCAGGTCGACCGGCTTGCCGGCGACCACGGTGCGGTCGAGGCGCTCGGCGATCACGATGTCGCCGCGGCCGACCAGATTGAGAATCTGCCAGTCGGTGCGCTCCCAGCCGGCAAGAAACGCGCCGATGAAGCGGCGCAGCTTCGCGCGCCCGGCCACCGGCTGCGACGGCATGTTGTGATAGACGCCGTCGTCGGTGAAGTACTCGACCAGCTTGTCGGCGTCGAGGCTCGACCAGTCGGCGATGAACCGCCGAATCACGCTTTCGTTGTCGTCCACCGTCGGTCTCCTGTCGAAGTACTGTTTGCAGGATCGGGCCCACGCAGGCCGGCGCGCCCAGCGGTCACGCCGCTGCCAGTTCCGGCAGCGCCACCACCGCGTAGCCCGCGGCCTGCAGCGCGCCGCGCACGGCGCGCGCGGTGTCTACCGCCTCGGCGTTGTCGCCGTGCACGCAGATGCTGCCGGCCTTGCACGGAAGCCGCTTGCCGTGGATCGACTGCAACGCGCCGCCTTCGAGAATCGCCATCACGTGGCGCACGCTGGCGTCGGCGCCGTGCACCATCGCCTGCGGGTGCGAGCGCGGCACCAGCGTGCCGTCGTCGGCGTAGTTGCGGTCGGCGAAGATCTCCTCGACGACCGCCAGCCCCGCCTCGCGGCCGGCGGCGATCAGCGCCGACAGCGCAGGCGCCAGCAGGATCAGCTCGCGCCCCGCCGCGCGAGCCGCGCGGGCGATGCAGCGCGCGAGGTCGAGGTTCTCGCAGGCGATGTTGTTGAGCGCGCCGTGCGGCTTGACGTGCGTGACCGCGCCGCCCTCGGCGTGCGCGATCGCCTGCAGCGCGCCGATCTGGTAGAGCACCATCGCCTCCACCTCGGCCGGCGCCATCTCGATGCGCCGCCGCCCGAACCCCTGCAGATCCGGAAAGCTCGGGTGCGCGCCGATGCTCACGCCGTGCTGCTTGGCGGTGGCCACGGTGCGGCGCATCACCGTCGGGTCGCCGGCGTGGAAGCCGCAGGCCACGTTGGCCGAGGCCACCACCTGCAGCATCTCGTCGTCGCGCCCCATGCGCCAGGCGCCGAACGATTCGCCGAGGTCGGCGTTGAGGTTGATTCGCTTGGCGATGCTGTTCATGCAGGTCACTCCCAGGGCAGGGTGTCGGCGGCGGCCGGCGCAGCGTCGATCATGCCGCTGATGAGGTTGCTCGCGCGCAGCGCGGCGTCGATCGCCTCGCCGCTGCGGCCGTGCAGCGGCTCGATGCGGCGCAGCCAGTCGGCGAACGTCGCGGCGGCGTCGCGCCGCGCTGCCAGCGCCTCGCCGCGCGTCACCGCCCGAAAGCGCAGCACGGCGCCCGGGCGGGCGTGCGCCAGGCGCGGCACGTCGGCGCGGATCGCGGTGGCGATCTTGGCGTAGCCGCCGATCGTCTGCGCGTCGACGCCGAGCACGATCGGCAGGCCCGCGCCGGGCACCTGCACCGCGCCGGGCACCACGCCCTCCGAGACGATGTCGGCGCCCCGGTCGGGGCGATGCGCGAGCGCCGGCCCTTCGAGCCGCAGGCCCATGCGGTCGGCCTCGCGCGAGACTCGCCAGTCGGTGGACACGAAGCGCTCGAACTGGGCGGCGTCGAAGTGGTCGTCCTGCGGGCCGCCGAGCACGCGCAGCGGGCCGTCGGCGTGCGCGAACGGCCGCGGCGCGCGACGCTCGGGCCCCGGCGCCGCACGGACGGGAAGGCGGTCGCCGGCGCGCGGTGCGCGGCCGTCGATGCCGCCGAGCGCAGCGCGCGCGTAGGTCGATCGGCTGCCGAGCACGCGCGGCACGTCGCAGCCGCCAGCAATCGCGAGGTAGCCGATGCCCGAGCGGCAGGGGCCTGCCGCGAACACTTCGCCGGGTGCCAGCGTCACGCTGCGCCACGAGGCGAGCGCGGTGGTCGTGCCGTCGGCGAGCGTCAGGCACGGCGCGAAGTCGCCGGCCAGCGCGAGCTGCAGCGGCGCATCGTGCGCGCGCAGCGTCGGACCGACGAGCGCGATTTCGAGCGCGGCCGTGTCGCCGGCCTGCGCCAGCAGCGCATTGGCGCACGCGAGCAGCACCGGGTCGGCCGCGCCGGCCAGCGGCACGCCGATCGCGCGGTGGCCGCTGCGCCCGGCGTCCTGGATCGAGACGCCGACGCCGGCGTCGACGAACTCGACGCTGCCGACGGTCACAAGCGCACCCCTGGCGCTGCGCGCCTCCCCGCCGGGCGGGGCTGAGCCCCGGGGCGGCCGAGCAGGGCTCATGCGGCCGCTCCATCGGCGAGAAGGAACTCGTCGCGCGCGAGATCGCCCGCGTCGGCGCGGCGCTCGAGTTCGTCGAAGCGCTGCCGGTCGACCGCGAACCAGCGCACTTCGTCGCCCGCCTGCAGCCACGCCGGGTCGTCGCGCGTGGCGTCGAACAGCCGCAGCGGCGTGCGCCCCAGCAGGTGCCAGCCGCCGGGGCTGCGCCACGGATAGACCGCGCACATGCGGCCGGCCACCGCGACCGAGCGCTCCGGCACCGCGGTGCGCGGCGTCGCGCGGCGCGGCATCTCCAGCGCTGCGGGCAGCCCGCCCATGTACGGAAACCCGGGCTGGAAGCCGAGCATGTAGACGCGAAACGCGGCGCTCGTCATCGCCTCGACCACCTGCTGCGGCGCCAGCGCGCGTGCTTGTGCCAGCGCCTGCAGGTCGGGCGCGAACCCGGCGTCGTCGAAGCACACCGGCAGCCGCCAGCGGCGCCCGGGCCGCGCCAGCGGCTGCGCACCGCGCGCCAGCGCCAGCAGCGCCGCGGCAGAGTCGCCGGCGAGGTCGCGCTCGTTGTCGGTGCGGAAGTGCACCGTCACCGAGGTGTACGCCGGCACCCATTCGACGATGCCCGGCCACGCGGCATGCGCATGTGCCAGCGCATCGGCAAAGCCCATCACGCGCTCGCGCGTCGGCTCGTCGATCGCCGCGCCGAACTCGACGATCCAGGCGCAGTCGCCGAGCGGGCGCAGGCGGGGGTAGGGAGGCGTCGGCACGGCTTCAGCCCTGTGGCAGGGTCGGGGCGCCGAGCACACGCACCGCGCAGTCGCTGTCCATGTACTCGGTCACCTGCGCCAACTTGCCGCCGGCACCGAACTCGCACACGAAGCAATAGCTGTTCTCGTAGCGGCCTCCGCCCTTCAAGGCGGCGCCGCCGCGCGCCTGCACCACCACCACGTTGCCCTCGGCGACCAAGCGCGCGGCGTGGCAGGTGTAGCGACCTTCGAAGCGCTGGTACAGCGGCGCGAACAGCTGCTCGTTCATCGCTTTCCTGCCGCGCCAGCTGCCGGCCCAGGTCGATTGACCCGGTGTGTGCCAGACGCAGTCTTCGGCCATCAACTCGCCGAACGGCCGTGTGTCGCCGCGCGCCAGCGCCTCGAACACCGCCTGCATTGCGCGCTTGTTGCTCTCGCTGTTCATGAACCTCGGCTCCTTCGTTGGGGTGGCACGTCGGGCAGCGCCAGCACCGGCCGCCTGCCGGTGCTTTGCCACTGCCCGTAGAAATCGATCTTGGCGTCGAGCAGCACCAGGGCCTGGTTCCACTCGGCGATGGTGCGCTGCACGCGCTCGCGGTGCGCCCGCAGCAGGGCGTGGCGCTCGGCCACGGTGGTGCGCCCTTGCTGCACCAACGCCGAGTAGCGCCGCATCTGCGCGATCGACATGCCGGTGCGGCGCAGGCGCAGCATCAGTTCGAGCCAGCCCACGTGCGCATCGGCGTACACGCGGCGCCCGCCGCCGTCGCGCGCGACGCCGGGCATCAGCCCCTGCTGCTCGTACCAGCGGATCGCGTGCACGCTGTGGCCGGTGCGCGCCGCCAGCGCGCCGATCCTGAAGCCCGGCGCAGTGGCGCCGCGCGGTGTCGGTGAACCCATCGTGTCGCTCCGATGCCGCGATTGGACGGCCTCGAGTGCACTCTAGGTCAACCCGGCCGGCTCAGCACCCGCGTCGGCGCGCCGGCCTTCAGCGCGCCGGTGTCATCGGCCCCACGCTCTGCGCCAGCTCGCCCAGGCACGGCAGGCACAGGCAGCCGGTGTAGCGCGCGCGCAGCTCGGCCAGCGTGGCCGCGCTCAGGTGCAGCGTCGTGCAGGCGCATGGCTGCGGGTCGTGCACGCCGCAGTGGAAGCCGCGGCCGCAGCGCGGGCAGCGCGCGTCGTCGGTCGCCGCACCGGCGAGCCCATGGGGTGCGCCCGCCTCAGCCGCCAAACAATCCCTGGTGCTGCGCCCGCAGCAGGTTCTTCTGCACCTTGCCCATCGCGTTGCGCGGCAGTTCGCCGACGACGAACACGCGCTTGGGCACCTTGAAGGCGGCGATGCGGTCCTTGAGCGCCGCGGCGATCGCCGCGCCGTCGAGCGTGTGGCCGAGCTTGGGCACCACCATCGCGACCACGCCTTCGCCGAAGTCGGGGTGCGGCAGGCCGACCACCGCCGACTCGGCGACGCCGGGCAATTCGTTGATGAAGCCCTCGACCTCGGCCGGGTAGACGTTGTAGCCGCCGCTGATCACCAGATCCTTGCTGCGGCCGACGATGGTCACATAGCCGCGCTCGTCGATCGTGCCGACGTCGCCGGTCTTGAACCAGCAGTCGGCGGTGAACTCTTCCTTGGTTTTCTGTGGCATGCGCCAGTAGCCGGCGAACACGTTGGGTCCCTTGACCTCGATGCCGCCGATCTCGCCGGCCGCGCACGCCTGGCCCTGCTCGCCGCGCACGCGCAATTCCACGCCGGGCAGCGCGAAGCCCACCGTGCCGCGGCGGCGCTCGCCGTCTTCGCGGCGGTACGGGTTGCTGGTGAGCATCACGGTCTCGCTCATGCCGTAGCGCTCGAGAATGGTGTGGCCGGTTCGTTCACGCCAGGCGTCGAAGGTCTCCACCTGCAGCGGCGCCGAGCCCGAGATGAACAGCCGCATGCGCGCGCAGGCCTCGCGCGTCAGCGCCGGCTCGGCGAGCATGCGCGTGTACAGCGTCGGCACGCCCATGAACACCGTGGCCTCGGGCAGCCGCGCGATCACCGCCTTGGGGTCGAAGCGTGCGAACCAGATCATCTTGCTGCCATTGAGCAGCGCGCCGTGCGAGGCGACGAACAGGCCGTGCACGTGGAAGATCGGCAGCGCGTGGATCAGCACGTCGCCGCCTTGTTCCGGCGTTCGCCAGCCCCAGTAGTCGTGCAGCACGCGCGCATTGCTCAGCAGGTTGCCGTGCGTCAGCATCGCGCCCTTGCTGCGTCCGGTGGTGCCGCTGGTGTAGAGGATCGCCGCCAGGTCGTCGGCCGCGCGCGCCACCGGCGCGTGCACGTCGCCCATCCAGCTGGCGCGCTCGAGCAGGCTGCCCGTGCGGTCGGCGCTGAGGGTGAAGACGTTCTTCGTGCCGCGGCGAAACGCCAGCCGCGAGATCCACGTGAAGTCCTGCGGCGCGCACACCACCACCGCCGGCTCGGCGTCGCCGATGAAGTACTCGATCTCGGTCTCTCGATACGCGTTGTTCAGCGGCAGGTAGACCAGCCCGGCGCGCTGCACCGCCAGGTACAGCATCAGCGCCTCGACGCTCTTGTCGACCTGCACCGCGACGCGCGAACCCGCAGGCAGATCGAGCGACGCGAACACGTTGGCCAGCATCGCGCTGCCGCGATCGAGGTCGCGCCAGGTGTAGTGCAGCGGGGCGCCGGGGCCGTCGGCGGTGGTGATGGCCGTGGCGTCGAGATCGGCCGGGAATGCAGCGCGCAGAGCCGCGAAGATGCTGTGGTCGCTCATGGCCGATCGGTGGTCGGGTGCTCGGACTTTGCCTGGGTGTCAGTGCCGGCAGTGGCCGGGGAATGTAGCACCGCGATCGCGGCGCGCCGGCCGGTGGCCAGGGCGCCCGCGGAGGGCCGCGGCCCGTGCCCTCGGCTCATGGTATTCACCAGAAATCGGGTGCGCCGGGTGTCGCTAGAGTCGGGCGCAAAGCCCGGGCGCTGCGCCGTTGTTCGGCGCGGCGGGCCGCGGCGCCTGTCAACGACAACCGATGGAGACCGCCATGTCCAACCGCCTGGGCCGCCTCGCCGCGACCGCCCTGATCGCCGCCGTGCCGCTGTCGGCCGCGCTCGCGCAGACCGTGACGCTGAAGGCGTCGCACCAGTTTCCCGGCGGCAAGGGCGACGTGCGCGACGAGATGGTGCAGATCATCGCGCGCGAGGCCAAGGCGGCCAACGTCGGCCTCGAGGTGCAAGTGTTCCCCGGCGCCTCGCTGTTCAAGGCGAGCGAGCAGTGGAACGCGCTGGTCAACGGCCAGCTCGACATCTCGTCGTTCCCGCTCGACTACGCCAGCGGCAAGGTGCGCGCGTTCGGCGCCACGCTGATGCCCGGGCTGGTGCGCAGCCACGACCGCGCCGCGCGGCTCAACGACTCGCCGTTCATGAAGGAGATCCGCGCCAAGATCGACAAGGCCGGCGTGATCGTGCTGTCGGACGCCTGGCTCGCCGGCGCGATGGCCTCCAAGCGCGGCTGCATCCGCACGCCGGCTGACGTGAAGGGCCTGAAGATCCGCTCGGCCGGGCCCACCTTCGCGCAGATGTGGCAGGCCGCCGGCGCGACGATCGTGTCGATTCCGAGCAACGAGGTCTACAACGCGCTGCAGACCGGCGTGGCCGAGGCCACCGACACCAGCGCCGGCAGCTTCGTGTCGTTCCGCCTCTACGAGCAGGTGAAGTGCCTCACCGCGCCCGGCGACAACGCGCTGTGGTTCATGTACGAGCCGGTGCTGATGTCGAAGAAGTCGTTCGACCGCCTCGACCAGAAGCAGCGCGACGCGCTGCTGGCCGCCGGCCGCAAGGCGCAGGCGTACTTCGCCAAGGAGACCCGCGGCCTCGACGACAAGCTGGTCAAGACCTTCAAGGAGCACAACGTCGAGGTGGTGACGCTGACGCCCGCGGAGTACGACGCCTGGCTGAAGGTGGCGCGCGAAAGCTCGTACGCCGAGTTCGCCAAGGAAGTGCCCGACGGCAAGCAACTGATCGACGCCGCGCTTGCAGTCAAGTAGCCCCTCCGCGCTGGAGCGTTTCAGCCGCGCGGTGCGCGGCGTCTCGTTCGTGCTGGGCGTGGTCGCCGCGGGGCTGATCGCGCTCGGCGTGGTGGTGGTCTGCGAGATGGTGTTCGTGCGCTACGCGCTCGGCCACAACACCATCTGGCAGACCGACTTCGTCACCTACAGCCTGGTGGCCGCCACCTTCATCGGCAGCCCCTACGTGCTGATGACGCGCGGCCACGTCAACGTCGACGTGCTGCCGCACTACGCCGGCGAGCGCCAGCGCTACCGCCTGGCGGTGTTCGCCGCGTTCGTGACGCTGGCCTTCGCGGTGGTAATGGCCGTGCTCACCTTCCTGTTCTGGAAGGAGGCGTGGGACAACCGCTGGGTGTCCGACACCATGTGGCGCGCCCGGCTGTGGATTCCGTACGCCAGCATGCCGATCGGCCTGACCGTGCTCGCGCTGCAGAGCCTGGTGGATCTGCTGGCGCTGCTCAGCGGCCGCGAGCCGCCGTTCGGCATGTCGAGGGTGAACTGATGAGCGTGCAGGGCAGCTTCCGGCCGCCAGCCGCGCGGCACGCCATGCGGAGGATCCGGTGAGCCCGCTCACCCAGGGCCTGGTGGTGCTGCTGGTGACGCTGGCGATGCTGCTGTCGGGCGCGCCGGTGGCGTTCGGCCTGGGCGTGATCTCGATCGTCTTCATCGTGGTGTTTCACGGCCTGGCTGCGCTCAACGTGGTCGCCGAGACCTTCTACGCCGGCTTGAACGATTTCACGCTGGTGTCGATCCCGATGTTCGTGATGATGGGCGCGGCGATCGGCTCGTCGCCCGCGGGCAAGGATCTGTACGAGGCGCTGGAACGCTGGCTCTATCGGCTGCCGGGCGGGCTGGCGATCTCCAACCTCGGCGCTTGCGCGCTGTTCGCCGCGCTCACCGGCTCGTCGCCGGCGTGCTGCGCGGCGATCGGCAAGATGGGCATTCCGGAGATGCGCAAGCGCGGCTATCCGGACGACGTGGCCACCGGCTCGATCTGCGCCGGCGGCACGCTCGGCATCTTGATCCCGCCGTCGATCACGCTGATCCTCTACGGCATCGCCACCGAGACCTCGATCGGCCGGCTGTTCCTCGCCGGTGTGCTGCCCGGCGTGCTGCTGACCGGCCTGTTCATGCTGTGGACGCTGTTCATCATCTGGAAGCGCGGCTACCGCGCGCACGCGGTGGGCTTTCGCTATGCGTGGCGCGAGAAGTTCCAGTCGATCCCGAAGGTGGCGCCGTTCCTGGCGATCATCGTCGGCGTGATGTACGTGCTGTACGGCGGCGTGGCCACGCCGTCGGAGGCCGCGGGAGTCGGCGCCGCGCTGTGCGTGGTGATGGCGGTGCTGATCTACCGCATGTGGCGGCCCGCCGACTGGTGGCTCATCCTGCGCGACACGATGCGCGAGTCGGTGATGATCCTGATGATCATCGCCGCGGCGGTGCTGTTCGGCTACATGCTGACCTCGCTGTACCTGACGCAGACGCTGGCGCAGGCGATCGCCGACATGCACGCCAACAAGTGGGTGCTGATGGCGCTGATCAACCTCTTCCTGCTGGTGTGCGGCTTCTTCATCCCGCCGGCGGCGATCATCCTGATGACCGCGCCGATCCTCTACCCGATCATCAAGGCGGCGGGGTTCGACCCGATCTGGTTCGGCGTGGTGCTGACGATCAACATGGAGATCGGCCTCATCCACCCGCCGGTGGGGCTGAACATCTACATCGTCAAGTCGATCGCCCCCGACGTGCCGGTGACGCGCATCATGTGGGGCACGATCCCGTACGTGTTGTGCATGATGCTGGCGATCGTCATCCTGTGCGTGTTCCCCGAGATCGCGACCTGGCTGCCGGAGAAGCTGATGGGCTGAGGCCGGACGCAAGGGCCCGGAAGGGGCCTTGCGCCTGCCGAAGGCCCGGCCGCGATACCAGCGGCCGGGCTGGGGGGCTTAGCTGACGTTCACGCCAGCAGCGCCGACAGCGCGCGCGAGTGCACGGCGCGGCCGGCCACGAAACGGTCGTGGTTGGCCTCGATGCGCCCGAGGTCGTACAGGTAGTTCACCATCAGCCCGGCCGACTGCCTGAGCCCCTTGGCCGACAGATCGGCGTTCGCGTTCAGCCGCTCGAGCCGAGCGCCGTTGTCGAGGTGGAACCGCGCCACCGGGTCGCCGCCGGCCGTGGGCGACGCCAGCACCAGGTACAGCGCGGCCAGTCGCCACAGCGCCTGGTGGGCCTCGGCGGGCATCATCTGCAGCGACCCGGCACGGGTGAGCGCGGCGAGGTCGTCGCCGCTGGCCTTGCGCAGCATGGCCAGCGCCTGCTGCGCCGCCTCGGCCTGCGCCGGCTTGATGCCCGGCAGCGAATCGGCACGCTGCAGCCGCGCCAGCCACGGCACCAGCGTGGGAATCGGCGACAGCGTGCAGAAGGCCTTGAGCTGCGGCAGCTCGCGCTTGAGTTCGTCGGCGACGCGCTTGATCAGGAAGTTGCCGAGCGAGACGCCCCTCAGACCGGGCTGGCAGTTGCTGATCGAGTAGAACACCGCGACCTTGAACTGCTCGGCCGCCAGCGGCGTCGAGCGCTTGTCGATCAGCGGCGCGATCGCGCCGGCGATCTCGGGCACCAGCGCCACCTCGACGAAGATCAGCGGCTCGTCGGGCAGTTGCGGGTGAAAGAAGGCGAAGCAGCGGCGGTCGGGCTGCAAGCGGCGGCGCAGGTCGTCCCAGCCGTCGATCTGGTGCACCGCCTCGTGGTGGATGATCTGCTCGAGCAGGTGCGCCGGCGCGCGCCAGTCGACGCGGCGCAACTGCAGGAAGCCGGGGTTGAACCAGCTCGACAGCAGGTGCAGCAGGTCGACCTCGACCGTCCTCAACTGCGGGCTCCTGGGCAGCCGCTCGAGCAACGCGTGGCGCAGCCGCACGATCGCCGCGGTGGCTCCGGGGGCGCGGTTGAGGCGCCTGAACAGCTCCTGCCGCGGCGGCTCGGCCACCTGCGTCAGCCGCGTCAACTCGTCGACGCCGCCCGGGTTGGCGGCATACGCCTTGGCGCAGGCGAGCACGACCTTGGGGTCGGGGCTGAAGTCGCGCGCCAGGTGATCGAAGAAGCGCGTTCGCCGGTCGTCGGCCAGCGCGTCGATGCGCTGCACGATGCCCGCCGCGATCGCCGGGCCGTTGGCCTCGCCACGCCCCGACAGCAGCCGGCGGCACTCGGCGAGCAGCGAGCGCAGCGCATGGTCCTGGCGCAGGCCCTGCGCCTTCGATTTCAAGTCGGCCAGCAACACGGGCGCACTCCGGTGAAGGCGCCATGTTGCCACCGCATGCGGCGCTGCGGGTTTGCCGCAGTCTGCGCGGCGGGCGCAGCGGCACGCGCACGCTACAGTTGCCGCGATGGCCTCCGACGACGCGCTGCCGCACAGCGCCGACGGCGTGCTCAAGCTCGCCGCGCGCTCGATGTTCGACCTCTTCGCGCAGACGGCGATGGGCATGATGGTGGTCGACCGCAGCCACCGCATCGTCTGGATCAGCGAGGGCTACAAGCAGTTCCTGCCGGCGCTGGGCATCGCCAGCGAGGGCGACTTCGTCGGCAAGCTGGTGGAGGCGGTGGTGCCCAACACGCTGATGAACCAGGTGATCGAGACCGGCCGCCCGATCCTGGTGGACCTGCTGACCAACAAGGCCGGCACGTTCCTGGTGAGCCGCCTGCCGCTGCGCGACGACGACGGCCAGGTGATCGGCGCCGTCGGCATGGTGCTGATGGACCACCCCGAGTCGACGATGCAGCCGCTGATGGTCAAGTTCGGGCGGCTGCAGCGCGAGTTGGAGGAGGCGCAACGCCAGCTCGCGGCGCAGCGCCGGCCCAAGTACACGATCGCCAGCTTCATCGGCGCCAGCCCGGCGGCGCTCGAGGCCAAGCGCCAGGCGCGCCGCGTGGCCGGCACCGATTCGACCGTGCTGCTGCTGGGCGACACCGGCACCGGCAAGGAGCTGCTCGCGCACGCGATCCACGCCGCGTCGGCGCGCGCCGCGGCGCCGTTCGTCACCGTCAACATCGCGGCGGTGCCCGAGACGCTGCTCGAGGCCGAGTTCTTCGGCGTCGCGCCGGGCGCCTACACCGGCGCGCAGCGCCAGGGGCGCGACGGCAAGTTCGTGCTGGCCGACCGCGGCACGCTGTTCCTCGACGAGATCGGCGACATGCCGCTGCCGCTGCAGGCCAAGCTGCTGCGCGCGCTGCAGGAGCAGGAGGTCGAGCCGCTGGGCAGCAACCGCGTGCGCAAGGTCGACGTGCGCGTGATCGCCGCCACCAGCCGCGACCTCGCCGCGATGGTGGCGCAAGGGGCTTTCCGTGCCGATCTGTACTACCGGCTGCACGTGCTGCCGATCCGGCTGCCGTCGCTGGCCGAGCGGCTCGAAGACCTCGAGCCGCTGGCCGACGCGCTGCTCGACGACATCGCGCGCAGGAGCGGCCTGCCGCCCAAGGCGCTGGCCAGCGATGCGCTGGAGCTGCTGGCGCGCCACGCGTGGCCGGGCAACATCCGCGAGCTGCGCAACGTGCTCGAGCAGGCCGCGCTGATGACCGACGACCTGGTGCTCGGCGCGCGGCACTTGCAGTTGACGCCGGTGGCACCCACGGCGCCGGGGCTGGCGCCGCCCGCTGGAGCTGTGGCACCAGCGTCGCTCAAGCCGCTGCCGCAGGCCAAGGCCGAGCTCGAGATGCGCGCGATCCGCGAGGCGCTCGCCGCCACCGGCGGCAACAAGCTCGCCGCCGCCAAGCTGCTCGGCATCTCGCGCGCCACGCTGTACGAGAAGCTCGGTGCGGCCGACGACGCGGCGCGGTCGTCGTGACGTGCGCTGGCGGCCCGCCCAGGGAGCGTCGCAGCTCGAACTCGTCCGGATGCTCAGCATGGCCGCGCTGTTTCGCGGGCGGCCGTCGCGACGATCTGATCGACGCGATTGCAAGTGAAGGCGCAACCGACGTCGTGCACAGGTGCTGACACCCGTCTGAATCGGGCCTGTCGGTCCTGCGCCCGCATACCGCGCAGAATCGCCCCATGCTGCTGAACGGTCGACCCTCGCGCACCATCTGGCCCGCGGCAGGCGCCGACGCGGTGACGGTGCTCGATCAGCGCGCGCTGCCGCATCGGGTCGAATCGCTCGTGCTGCGCAGCGTCGACGACGCCGTGCACGCGATCGCCGACATGGCCGTGCGCGGTGCGCCGCTGATCGGCGTGACGGCGGCCTACGGGCTGGCGCTGCAGGCGCGCGCCGATGCGGGCGATGCCGCGCTGCAGCGCGCCGCCGGGCAGCTCGAGGCGTCGCGTCCGACCGCGGTGAACCTGGCTTGGGCGGTGCGGCGCATGCTGGCCGAGTTGATGCGGTGCCCGGTGGGCGAGCGAGCGCCGAGGGCGTGGCGCCTGGCCGCGCAGCTTGCCGACGACGACGTGGCCGTCAACGAGCGCTTGGGCGAGCACGGGGTCGCGCTGCTGCGCGCGCTCGCGTCGCGAGCGCCGAACAGGCCGCTGAACGTGCTGACGCATTGCAACGCCGGCTGGCTCGCCACCGTCGACTGGGGCACCGCGCTGGCGCCGGTTTACCGCGCGCAGGCCGAGGGGCTGGCGGTGCACGTGTGGGTCGACGAGACGCGCCCGCGCAACCAGGGCGCCAGCCTGACGGCGTTCGAGCTGCGCGAACAGGGCGTGCCGCACACCGTGATCGCCGACAACGCCGGCGGGCACCTGATGCAGCGCGACCAGGTCGACGCCGTGATCGTCGGCTGCGACCGCGTTACCGCGAGCGGCGACGTCGCCAACAAGATCGGCACCTACCTGAAGGCGCTGGCCGCGCGCGACTGCGGCGTGCCGTTCTGGGTGGCGATGCCGCTGTCCACGCTCGACCGCTCGCTGCACGACGGGCTGGCCGAGATCCCGATCGAGCAGCGCCGCGCACGCGAGGTCACGCACCTCGCCGGCCGGGCGAGCGACGGCTCCACGGTCGAGGTGCAGCTGGTGCCCGACGGCACACCGGCACTCAACCCGGCCTTCGATGTGACACCGGCGCGACTGGTGAGCGCGCTGATCACCGAGCACGGCGTCGTTCCGGCCACGCGCGAGGGCCTCAGCAGTCTTTTCGACGTGCGGCAACGGGAGCCGATCGATGGCCGATGATCTTGCGCTGCGCGAGCAGCTCGTGGCGGCGGTGCGCGAGCTCGATCGGCTTGGCCTCAACCGTGGCAGCACCGGCAACGCGAGCGTGCGCGGCAGCGCGCTCGACGGTTGCTGGATCACGCCCACCGGCATGGGCGCCGAGGCCGGCGTCGACGATCTGGTGTGGCTGGGCGACGACGGCGGCGTGCGCGGCGCCTGGCAGCCCTCGAGCGAGGCGCCGTTCCACCGCGCGGTGTACGCGGCGCGCGCCGACCTGCACGCCGTGGTGCACGTGCACTCGGTGCACGCCACGGCGCTGGCGTGCCTGCGCCGGCCGCTGCCGGCCTTTCACTACATGGTGGCGGTGGCCGGCGGCGACAGCGTGCCGTGCGTGCCCTATCACCTGTTCGGCAGCGAGGCGCTTTCGCAGGCGGTGGCGCAGGCCTTCGGCGGTCGCCACGCCTGCCTGCTCGCCAACCACGGCCTGGTAGCCGGTGGCACCTCGCTCGCGCACGCGATGTCGGTGGCGCTGGAAATCGAGTCGCTGTGCGAGGCGTACCTTGCCGCGCTGGCGGCGGGCGAGCCGGCCTTGCTGTCGCGCGACGAGATGGCCGCGGTGATCGCGAGGTTCAAGACCTACCGCGCCGCACGGCGCTGACGTCGCCTGCAGGGTGTCGAGCCAGACGCTCGACACCCGGCCAGAGACCGGTCAGTTCATGTACGCGCGGGCCTCCTCGCCCGGGTCGGGCAGGCCGGCGATGCGCCACAGGCTGCGGCAGCTCGGAAACAACTGGTGCGCGCGGCCGGGTTCGATGCCGGCGGCACGGCAGATCAGCCGCATCACCGGCAGTGCGCCGATCGCGAAGTAGCGTTCGCGCACGAGGTCGATCACCTCCCAGTGCTTGGGCGACAGCGAAGGCACGCCTTCGTCGGCGGCTATCTGCGCGGCCAGCACCGGTGTCCAGCGCGCGCTATCGCCGAGGAAGCCTTCGTCGTCGAACCAGGCGCTCAGGGGTGCTCGGGCGGCGGAGCTGAAGTGGGTGTTCATCGACCAAGCCGGGTGGAGCGCGCTGATCGGCACTCTAGGCCGCGCTCGCTGCCGCACAAACTACACAATCGTGATGCGCATGTGCCCGCGGGTTATGTGGTCCGGTGCATCGGTGACCGGTTTTCGGTCACAGGCCGGAGCAAGTGTCCGACCGGCGGGCACTGACTGCACCGTCGCGCAGGCTTCGGGGCCGGTACCGAGCTACGAGGCTCGTGCCGACCTCGGTGATTACCCTGATCCTGATGGGCGCGGCATACCGCTTGCATGATGTCGGCGTGCCAGATCGGCGCGCCGACCCTCGACGCGCCGTTCTCCTCTCATCAGGCCCTGCAGGAGACCCGCATGCCACGACGTTCCGTTTCGCAACCATCGACCTCGCGCCGCCGCGTGCTGGCCACCGCCGCGCTGGCCACGGTCTCGCTGCCGCTGGCCGCACTGGCCCAGAGCAAGGAAATCAGGATCGCGCTCATCTACGGCAAGACCGGCCCGCTCGAGGCCTACGGCAAGCAGACGGCCGTCGGCTTCCACATGGGCCTCGACTACGCCACCGGCGGCACGATGATGGTGGCCGGCAAGAAGCTGGTGGTGATCGAGAAGGACGCGCAGGGCAAGCCCGACGTCGGCAAGAACCTGCTCGCGCAGGCCTACGGCGACGACAAGGCCGACATCGCGGTGGGCCCCACCTCGTCGGGCGTGGCGCTGGCGATGCTGCCGGTGGCCGAGGAGTACAAGAAGATCCTGCTGGTCGAGCCGGCGGTGGCCGACTCGATCACCGGCGACAAGTGGAACAAGTACATCTTCCGCACCGGCCGCAATTCGAGCCAGGATGCGATCAGCAACGCGGTGGCGCTCGACAAGCCGGGTGTCAGCATCGCCACGCTGGCTCAGGACTACGCGTTCGGCCGCGACGGCGTCAAGGCGTTCAAGGAGGCGTTGAAGACCGCCAAGGTCGTGCACGAGGAGTACCTGCCGACCAACACCACCGACTTCACCGCCGGCGCCCAGCGCCTGATCGACGCGCTGAAGGACAAGCCCGGCCGCAAGGTGATCTGGATCATCTGGGCCGGCGCGGGAAACCCGTTCAAGATCGCCGACCTCGACCTCAAGCGCTACGGCATCGAGATCGCCACCGGCGGCAACATCCTGCCGGCGATGGTGGCGTACAAGCAGTTCCCGGGCATGGAGGGCGCCACCTACTACTACTTCGCGATCCCGAAGAACCCGGTCAACGACTGGCTGGTGGCCAACCACTACAAGCAGTTCAAGACCCCGCCCGATTTCTTCACCGCCGGCGGCATGAGCGCGGCGATCGCGGTGGTCGAGGCGTTCAAGAAGACGCACGGCGACACCAACACCAACAAGCTGATCTCGACGATGGAGGGCATGAGCTTCGAGACGCCCAAGGGCAAGATGACCTTCCGCAAGGAAGACCATCAGGCGATGCAGTCGATGTACCACTTCCGGATCAAGGTCGACCCGGCGTTCGCGTGGGGCGTGCCGGAGCTGGTCTCCGAGATCAAGCCCGAGCAGATGAACGTTCCGATCAGGAACAAACGCTGACGCGCTTGTTCCTGTCGGAACTGCGTTCCCGAACGTACCGCTCCCCCGAGCCCCCTCCGCGAGGGGGCTCCAGCCAGAGGTGGATGTCGTGCCCGTTGCACGCTTGCTTTGCGTCGTCGTAGCGGTGGTGCTGCATGGCGGCGTGGCGCGTGCGGCGCTCGAGGTCTTGGTTGTTGGGCGGCGCTGATGAATTGCGCTTTCTCTTTCTTTCACGTTCGCGAGATGACTGCGCGGCGCGGTGGGCGGTGCCCGGTGGGGGCTCCTACTGTGGCGGTCGGCGCTGCGCGCCGACTCCGCTGCGATGCTCGCGCCACGAGGGCGGCTGCGGCACCGCCGTCCGCGGCGCTGAACGCGCCGCGAACTTCACGGCGTCCTCGCCGGTCCGGCGCCCGCGGCGCCGGACTCCCCCTCGCGGCGCTGCGCTTCTCGCCGCCCCAAAAGACGCCCCCACCGGGCACCGCCCACCGCGCTGCGATGCTCGTGGCGTTCGGCGACGCGTGCCACGGTGGTGCTGGCAAAGCCGGGGGAGGGTGTGCGCCGGCAGCGACATTGGGCGGTGCCGAGGAACGCAGGCTTCGTGGCCGCGCGCGCGCAGCGCGCGCATCCACTTCTGACTCGCCGCGATTGTCCGAGCGGAACGACCGCAGGGAGTGCAGCGAGTTTCGCGGCGGGCCACGAAGCCGAGTACCGCAGGGGAGTCGGCCCGCAGGGCCGACCGCCGCACACGAGCGCCGGCGCATACCCGCCCCCGGCTTTGTCCACCCCGGACTTGGCAGTCCACCGGCCAAGACATGACCGCCCTGCTGCAAACCCGCGACCTCACGATCCGTTTCGGCGGACACGTGGCGGTCGACCACGTGTCGTGCGCTTTCGAGGCGGGCACGCTGACGGCGATCGTCGGGCCCAACGGTGCGGGCAAGACGACCTACTTCAACCTCGTGTCGGGGCAGTTGCGCGCCAGCGAGGGCAGCGTGCACTTGAACGGCGAAGACATCACCACCTTGCCGGCGCCGCTGCGCACGCGCAAGGGGCTCGGCCGGGCGTTCCAGCTCACGCAGTTGTTCCCCAACCTGAGCGCGCAGGAGAACGTGCGGCTCGCGGTGCAGGCGCGCGAGCGCGGGCGCGGCCACGCGGCGATCGACCTCTGGCACGTCTGGCGCGACCGCGGCGCGTGGATCGACGAGTCGCGCGCCATCCTCGCGCAGGTGCGCCTCGACGACAAGCGCGATGCGCACGCCAGCGCGCTGCCGCACGGCGACCAGCGCAAGCTCGAGGTGGCGCTGCTGATGGCGCTCGACCCGCTGGTCTACATGTTCGACGAGCCCACCGCCGGCATGAGCGTCGACGAGGTGCCGGTGGTGCTCGACCTGATCCGCCAGCTCAAGGCGCGCAAGGACCGGCTGATCCTGCTGGTGGAGCACAAGATGGACGTGGTGCGCGAGCTGAGCGACCGCATCGTCGTGCTGCACAACGGGCAGCTCGTCGCCGACGGCGAGCCGGCGGCGGTGATCGCCTCGCCCATCGTGCAGCAAGCGTATCTCGGTATGGCTGCGGAAGAAGCAGCATGACCCAGGCCAACACCGTGCTCGAGCTGACCGGTGTGCACACGCACATCGGCGCGTACCACATCCTGCACGGCGTCAGCTTCGCGGTGCGCGAGGGCGAGGTGACGATGCTGCTCGGCCGCAACGGCGCCGGCAAGACCACCACGCTGCGCACGATCATGGGTCTGTGGGCCGCCAGCCAGGGCGACGTGCGCTTCAAGGGCCAGTCGATCAAGGGCCTGGCCACGCCCGACATCGCCGGCCGCGGCATCGCCTACGTGCCCGAGAGCATGGGCATCTTCAGCGACCTCACGGTGCAGGAGAACTTCGTGCTCGCCGCGCGCGCGGCGCGCCACGCCGGCGAGCTCGATGCGCAGCGGCTGCAGTGGATCTTCGGCCTCTTTCCGGCGCTGCAGAAGTTCTGGCTCTACCCGGCGGGCAAGCTCTCGGGCGGGCAGAAGCAGATGCTCGCGGTGGCGCGCGCGATCGTCGAGCCGCGCGCGCTGCTGCTGATCGACGAGCCGAGCAAGGGGCTGGCGCCGTCGATCATCGCCAACCTGATCGCCGCCTTCAACGAGCTGAAGCGCCAGCGCACGACGATCCTGCTGGTGGAGCAGAACTTCCACATGGCGCGCTCGCTCGGCGACGCGGTGGCGGTGATGGACAACGGCGCGGTCGTGCACACCGGCTCGATGCGCGAACTGGCCGACGACGAGACGCTGCAGCAGCGCCTGCTCGGGCTGTCGCTGGCGGTGCACCAATGAGCCCGCAACCGAGCGAGCACGAGGCCGCGGCCGCCCGCGGGACGCGGGCGGCGCTCGTGCTGTCCAAGTCCGCGCAGGCGGACTTGGAGCCGCAGGACTCGCTCCCGAAGGCGCAGTTCGACTGGAAGCCGCTCGCGCTGCTGGTGGCCATCGCGATCGTCGGGCTGCCGGCGATCGGCTCGCCGTCGACCTGGCTCACGCTCACGGTGGCCGGGCTGGCGATGGGCATGATCATCTTCATCATCGCCTCGGGGCTGACGCTGGTGTTCGGCCTGATGGACGTGCTGAACTTCGGCCACGGCGTGTTCATCGCGCTCGGCGCGTTCATCGCCACCAGCGTGATGGGCGGCATGGCCGGCTGGGCCGGCGCCTCCGGCGCGGCGCAACTGGTGGCGGTGTTCGCCGCGATGGCGGTGGGCATGGCGGTGGCCGGCGCGGTGGGCTGGGCGTTCGAGCGCGTGATCGTGCGGCCGGTCTACGGCATGCACCTGAAGCAGATCCTGATCACGATGGGCGGCATGATCGTCGGCGAAGAGATCATCAAGGTGATCTGGGGGCCGCTGCAGATTCCGCTGCCGCTGCCCGACGTGCTGCGCGGCGCCTTCCTGCTGCCGTTCTTCGGCGATGCGGCGGCGGTCGAGAAGTACCGCGTGCTGGCCACCGCGATCGGGGCGGTGGTGTTCGCCGCGCTCGTCTTCACGCTCGGCCGCACCAAGATCGGCCTGCTGATCCGCGCCGGCGTGCAGGACCGCGAGATGGTCGAGTCGCTCGGCTACCGCATCCGCCGCCTGTTCGTCGGCGTGTTCGTCGCCGCCTCGGCGCTGGCCGGGCTGGGCGGCGTGCTGTGGGGCCTGTACCAGGAGAACGTGACGCCGCAGATCGGCTCGCAGGTCAACGTGCTGCTGTTCATCGTCATCATCATCGGCGGCCTGGGCTCCACGCTCGGCAGCTTCGTCGGCGCGCTGCTGGTGGGCCTGCTGGCCAACTACACCGGCTTCCTGGCGCCGAAGGTGGCGCTGTTCTCCAACATCGCTCTGATGGTCGCCATCCTGCTGTGGCGGCCGCAGGGCTTGTACCCGGTCAGCAGTCGATGAGCGCCATTCAGCGACTCCTCTCGCACGACCTGCCGCGCAGCCGCGCGCTGGCGATCGCGCTCGTGGTGTGCCTGGTGGCGCTGGCGTTCGCGCCGTTTCTGTTTCCCGGCAGCAAGGCGCTCGGCGCGGCGGCGAAGATGCTGGTGTTCATCCTGCTGGTGGCCAGCTACGACCTGCTGCTCGGCTACACCGGCATCGTCAGCTTCGCGCACACGATGTTCTTCGGCATCGGCGCCTACGGCGTGGCGATCGCCAGCACGCGGCTGGCGCCGACCTTCGGCGCGCTGGCGGTCGGCGTCGCGCTGGCGCTGGCGGTGTCGCTGCTGCTGTCGCTGGTGATCGGCCTGTTCTCGCTGCGCGTGAAGGCGATCTTCTACGCGATGATCACGCTGGCGGTGGCCGCGGCGTTCCAGACGCTGGCGTCGCAGCTGTCGGGCATCACCGGCGGCGAGGACGGCCTGACGTTCAGGAACCCCGCCGTGCTGAGCCCGAGCTTCGAGCCGTTCGAAGCGCCGATCCTCGGCGTCACCATCGACGGCAAGTTCTTCACCTACTACCTGCTGTTCGCGGTGGTGGTGGTGCTGTTCCTGGCGCTGCTGCGCATCGTCAACTCGCCGTTCGGCCGCGTGCTGCAGGCGATCCGCGAGAACGACTTCCGTGCCGAGGCGATCGGCTATCGCACGGTGGTGTACCGCACCTTGAGCAACGTGATCGGCGCGCTGTTCGCCACGCTGGCCGGCGCGCTGCTCGCGCTGTGGCTGCGCTACACCGGGCCCGACACGACGCTGAGCTTCGAGATCATGCTCGACATCCTGCTGATCGTGGTGATCGGTGGCATGGGCACGATGTACGGCGCGGTGGTCGGCAGCGTGCTCTTCGTGTTCGCGCAGAACTACCTGCAGGATCTGCTGAAGTTCGTCGGCGGCGCGCTCGAGGGCGTGCCGGTGGCCGGTGCGCTGGTGTCGGCCGACCGCTGGCTGCTGTGGCTCGGCGTGCTGTTCGTGCTGGCGGTCTATCACTTCCCGAGCGGCATCGTCGGGAGACTAAGGGCCCACCCCCGAAGCGGCCTAGCGGCCGCCTCCCCCTCCAGGGGGCGCCACCAGCGGACCGGCGAAGCCGGATCCGCGGTGTCCGCTGGAAAGGACGACGTGTCCCGATGATGAACGCCATCTGCAATTCGTCCTATCACCGCGTCGCCGGGCGCGAGCTGCACGTCACCGAATGGGGGCACGAGCGCAGCGAGGTCGTCGTCGCGTGGCATGGCCTGGCGCGCACCGGGCGCGACATGGACGACATCGCCGGGCACCTGGCGGGGCGCTACCGCGTGATCTGCCCCGACACCATCGGCCGCGGCCTGAGCCAATGGAGCCCCGACCCCGACCGCGAGTACTGCCTCGCGTTCTACGTGCAGCTTGCCGAAGGCCTGCTCGACGCGCTGGGCATCGACCGCTGCCATTGGCTCGGCACGTCGATGGGCGGCGCGATCGGGCTGCGCGCGGCGGCCGGCAGCTTGCGCGGGCGCATCCGCAAGCTGGTGCTCAACGACATCGGCCCCGAATTGCCGAGCGCCGCGCAGCAGCGCATCCTCAAATATGCGGGCAGCCCGAGCGCGTTCGCCACCGTGAGCGAACTCGAAGCGTACTTCCGCACCATCTACAAGCCGTACGGCTGGTTGAGCGACTCGCAATGGCGGCGCCTGACCGAGACCTCGACGCGCCGGCTGCCCGACGGCCGCGTGACGCCGCACTACGACCCGGCGATGGTGCGCCAGTTCGTCGCCCATCCCGACGACTACCAGCAGTGGGAGGCGTGGGATTCGCTCGACATTCCGGTGCTTGCGCTGCGCGGCGAGACCTCCGATCTGCTGCTGCCCGAGGTGGCCGAGGCGATGCGCAACCGCGGCCCGCGCGCGGTGGTGGTCACGCTGCCCGGCTGCGGCCACGCGCCGGCGCTGAACACGCCCGAGCACTTCGCGCTCGTCGAACGCTTCTTTGCGTGAGCAGCCGCCCTGCCGACGAAGGCTCGGTCTGCTCGCTTCTTTTCAACCAGGAGGAGACACCATGTTCACCAGCTTGTTCCGGCGCATCGCCTTCGCCACCGCTGCGCTCGGCATCGCCGTGGGCGCCCAGGCGGGCGGCACCGTGGGCAACACCTTGCCCGAGGGCTTCGCGGCGATCGAGGACGCCTCGCTCGGCAAGCCGCTGATCGGCTTCGGTGCCGCCGGGCCGGTGGCGCGCACGCCGGTGATCTTCATCCACGGCAACAACGACACGCCGTTCCCGACCGCGTGCAACCCGTACGGCCGCATGCAGGCGTTCGCGCAGTTCTTCGCCGACAGCGGCTACTCGACCAGCGAGCTGTGGGGCATCGGCTACGAGGGCGACCAGTGCGACCTCGCGGTGCAGGCCGATCCCACGCCGCCGAGCGGCCAGACGCGGCGCTCGAGCATCGCGCACACCAACGCTGCCAACGTGCCCGACCTGCGCCGCTTCGTCGCCGCGGTGCTGGCGTTCACCGGCGCGAGGCAGGTCGACATCGTGGCGCACGGCCTGGGCGTGACGATCGCGCGCGAGTGGATCCGCCAGGACGACGCCGCGCGCACGGTGCGCCGCTTCGTCGCGATCGACGGCCCGAACCACGGCATCATCAACTGCTCGCCGAACCCGGCCAACTACTTCCAACTGCCGTCGCAGGGCGGCTTCACGCCATCGAGCGAGGTCTGCGTCGAGCTGGGGTCGCCCGACACGCCGTTCCTGAAGCGGCTCAACCGCGGCGACGACACGCCGGGGCCGACCCGGTACCTGGTGATCCGCAACGCCGACACCAGCTTCGTCTACTTCTCGCTGCAAGACGGCGTGATCCCGCCGGTGCCGGCCGAAGACAGCTACGGGCAGCCCACCGACTTCTCGCGCAGCGCCACGCTGCGCGGTGCGCGCCAGCTCGACCTCACCGGCCAGGGCGCGTTCGATCCGATCCTCGGCACCACGCACCTCGGGATCCTGAACTCGCCGCAGACGCGCGCCGCGGCGCTCGAGTTCCTCGCCGATCGACACCCGCACTGGCCGCGCTGACGAACGGGCCGCGCCTTTGCCGGCGCGGCCGATTGGTCTAGGCTGCGCGCATGGGCACGCCCAGTGCAGCACCGGCCGCATCGGCGGTTCACGCGACGTTCCGCTTCTACGAGGAGCTGAACGATTTTCTCGCCGCCGATCGGCGCGGCCACGAGTTCACGGTGCGGTGCGCACGCGCGGCCACCACCAAGCACATGATCGAGGCGCTCGGCGTGCCGCACACCGAGGTCGAGGTGATCCTCGTCAACGGCGAGTCGGTCGGCTTCGGGCGGCTGCTCGCCGACGGCGACCGCGTCGCGGTGTACCCGGTGTTCGAGGCGTTCGACGTGGCGCCGCTGCTGCGCCTGCGCCCGCAGCCGCTGCGCACCAGCCGCTTCGTTGCCGATGCCCACCTCGGCGGCCTGGCGCACCTGCTGCGCATGATGGGCTTCGACACGCTCTACGACAACGCCTTCGCCGACCACGAGATCGAGCGCCTCGCGCTGCACGAGCATCGCGTCGTGCTGACGCGCGACCGCGGTCTGCTCGAGCGCCGCGGCGTCACGCACGGCGTGTACGTGCGCGCGCTGCGCTCGCCGGTGCAGTTGCGCGAGGTGTTCGAGCGCCTGCAGCTCGCGCGCAGCGCGCGCCCGTTCACGCGCTGCCTGCACTGCAACGCCAGGTTGGTGGCTACGACCAAGGCGCAGGCGCTGCCGCAATTGCCGCCGCGCGTGGCCGCGGCGTTCGATCGCTTCAGCGCCTGCGAGGGCTGCGCGCGCGTGTTCTGGGAGGGCAGCCACTGGCGGCGCATGCGCGTCTTGATCGACGACCTGCTCGGCGACGCTGCGGCTGAGGCCGTGCCGGCCGCGACGGACGCCGCACGATGAACGGCAAGCGCGTCCCGCCAACTGCCGGGCGAACCGAACCTGCGCAACGGACCGGCGAAGCCGAGTCTGCCGAATCTGCCGAACCCGCCGATCGTGCCGAGTTCATTCGCGTCGCCGGCCGCGTGCAGGGCGTGGGCTTTCGGGCCAGCGCGCAGCAGCTCGCGCTGGCCTGCGGGCTGCGCGGCTGGGTGGCCAACGTCGGCCGCGGCGTCGTCATTCACGCCTGCGGCCCCGGCGAGTGGATCGACGCGTTCGTGCGCGCGCTGCGCGAGGACATCGGGCCTCCGGCGCGCGTCGATGGCCTGCAGCGCGAGCCGGCCGAGTGGCTGCCGCGCGGCACGGGTTTTCGCATCGCGCCGACCGATACGCCGCTGGCGCCGCGCGGCTGAAGGCCCCGCACGGCATGCCCGGCGCATCCGCCGCGCCGATCGCGAGCGGGCATGCCCCTGCTGCAAGCGCAGTTTGCACGGCCGCGGACGCACGGGGCTAAGCTCGGGTGCGATCGAGCAGGAGCCACCATGACCGACGACACCTCGATCCTGCAGCACGTGGCGGCGCTGGTCGACGAAGAGCGTCGCCTGCGGGCCGGCGGCACCGCTGCGCCGGCCGATGCGCAACGGCTGCGGCACGTTGCGGAGGAACTCGACCAGTGCTGGGATCTGCTGCGCCAGCGCCGCGCCAAGCGCGAGTTCGGCCAAGACCCGGAGAGCGCTTCGCTGCGCGACGCCGGTACCGTCGAGCGCTACGAAGGTTGACGCCGAGCGCGATGACGGCAGCTTCGATCGGCTCGACCGTCGCCTGCGCGCCGACGCGAAGGCTTCGGTTCAGGATTCCACAGACGGTGGGGTCATCATGAGTTTCTTCGGAGGATCCGCATGCGGGACTGGAACCAGAACTATCTCGATGGCTTCATCCCCTGGGACACCGACACGCCCGAGCCGGAGCTGGTCGCCTTCGTGGGCGCACGACACCTGAAGGCAGGGCGCGCGCTCGACATCGGGTGCGGCACCGGCACGCATGCGCTGTGGCTGGCGGCGCAGGGCCTCGACGTCGTCGCCATCGATGTCTCGCCGCGCGCAATCGAGTGCGCGCGCGCCAAGGCGTCCGATGCGTCGAGCGCCCGGCGCGTGCGCTTCGAGGTTCTCGACTTCCTGACCTCGCTGCCTGCGGGCGGGCCGTTCGACCTGGTGTTCGATCGCGGCGTCTTCCATGTCTTCGACGCCGCCGAGGACCGCGCGCGCTTCGCGGCCCACGTCGCGCAGTGCCTGGCCCCGTCCGGTCACTGGGTGAGCCTGCTCGGCAGCACGGAAGGGCCGCCGCGCAGCGAGGGGCCGCCGCGGCGATCGGTGCGCGACATCGCCGCTGCCATCGAACCGGTTCTCGAGATCGATGCCTTGCACGCCACCCGGTTCGGGCCGCAGGGGCCCGACGCACCGGCGGCCTGGCTCTGCGTGTCGCGCCCGCGCGCGTTCCCGGCGCAGCCGTCGACGCTGCGCGAGTAGCGCGCGGCGGGCTCGTTCGGCTCGCGCGTAAGATTTCAGGCGCGATGTCGCACTTCGTCCTTCTCGTTCTGCATCTGTTTGCCGCCATCACCTTCGTCGGCACCGTCTTCTTCGAAGTGCTGATCCTCGAGGGCATTCGCAAGCCGCTCGGCCGCCGGGCGATGCTGATCACCGAGATGGCGATCGCCAAGCGTGCGCGCAGCTTCATGCCCTACGTCATCACGGTGCTCTACCTCGCCGGCATCGGCATGGCCTGGCAGTATCGTGCCGAGCTCGCCCACCCTTTGGCGACCAGCTTCGCGTTGCTGCTGTGGATCAAGATCGCTCTGGCCCTCAGCGTGCTCGTGCACTTCATCACCGCCATGACGCTGAGCGGCACCGGCCGACTGACGTCGCGCCACTTCCAGCTGATTCACCTCAGCGTCTTCGCGCACGTCGTGCTGATCGTCTTCCTCGCCAAGGCGATGTTCTTCCTGAACTGGTAGCGAAGGCGGGGGGCGACCGCGCACGGTTCGCTTAGCCATGTCGCCCTTGTTGACTAACGGCCGCGTCGAGGCGAGCCGAAGGCTCGACCACTAGGATCGCCCGCAAAGGTCTGCGCCGCGTGCAGTTCGACTGCGACGCGATCAAGAGACAACCATGCAGACGACCCCGCTGTGGCCCCTGGTCGCGTACGCCGCGATCCTCGTCGTGCTGATGATCGCCGTGCTGGTCGCCACCTATCTGCTCGGCGAGCGCCACACCGCGGCGGCCGCCGACGAGCCGTTCGAGTCGGGCATCGTCGGCGTCGGCGACAGCCGGCTGCGCCTGTCGGCCAAGTTCTATCTGGTGGCGATGTTCTTCGTCATCTTCGATGTCGAGGCGCTGTTCGTCTTCGCCTGGGCCATTGCGTGGCGCGACGTCGGCTGGCCGGGCTACATCGAGCTCGCGGTGTTCATCGGCATCTTGCTGGCCGGGCTCGCGTACCTGTGGCGGCTCGGCGGCCTCGACTGGGGGCCCGGCGCGCAACGAAGCCGCGCGCTCAGCGGATGAACGGGGGTGCGCGATGCCATGGTGGCTGACCAAGGCCGAGCCTGAACGCAGCGCGCGCAGCGCGCCGCCGCTGGAAGAGGTGGTGCAGCGCAACGTCGTGCTGACGACGCTGCAGGATCTGGTCGCCTGGGGCCGCAAGAACTCGGTCTGGCCGTACAACTTCGGGCTCTCGTGCTGCTACGTCGAGATGGCGACGAGCTTCACCAGCAAGTACGACATCGCGCGCTTCGGCGCCGAGGTGATCCGCGCGTCGCCGCGCGAGTCGGACCTGATCGTCATCTCGGGCACCGTCTTCATCAAGATGGCGCCGGTGATCCAGCGCCTGTACGACCAGATGCTCGAACCGCGCTGGGTCATCTCGATGGGCTCGTGCGCCAACTCCGGCGGCATGTACGACATCTACAGCGTGGTGCAGGGCGTCGACCGCTTCCTGCCGGTGGACGTCTACGTGCCCGGCTGCCCGCCGCGGCCCGACGCCTTCCTGCAGGGGCTCAACCTGCTGCAGGACGCGATCGGCAAGGAGCGGCGGCCGCTGAGCTGGGTGATCGGGCCGCAGGGCATCACGAAGCCCGGACGCGGCTCGCAGCGCGACCTGCACCGCGAGCGCCGCATGCGCGCCACCGAACTGCGCAGCCCCGACGAGGTCTGAAGGAGATACCGCACCGCCAAACCACCTGGGAGCGCCAGATGACGACCAACAGCTTCGGCACGCGTGATCGACTCACGGTCGATGGTACGAGCTACGTGATCCACCGGCTCGATCGCGTCGAGGGCGCGCAACGGCTGCCCTACAGCCTGAAGGTGCTGCTCGAGAACCTGCTGCGTAACGAGGACGGCCGGCTGGTCACCGCGCAGCAGATCGAGGCCCTCGCCGGCTGGAAGCCGGAGGCCGTGCCGCACCAGGAGATCCAGTTCACGCCCGCGCGCGTGCTGATGCAGGATTTCACCGGCGTGCCGTGCATCGTCGACCTGGTGGCGATGCGCGACGCGATCGCCGAGCTGGGCGGCGATGCGCAGCGCATCAACCCGCTGATCCCGACCGAGCTGATCATCGACCACTCGGTGATCGCCGATGTGTTCGGCAACTCGAAGGCTTTCGCCACCAACGCGGCGCTCGAGTTCGAGCGCAACGCCGAGCGCTACCAGTTGCTGCGCTGGGGCCAGCAGGCGTTCGCCGATTTCAAGGTGGTGCCTCCCGACACCGGCATCTGCCACCAGGTCAACCTCGAGTACCTGGCGCGCGTGGTGTTCACCCGCAACGGGCCCGACGGGCCGCTGGCCTACCCCGACACGCTGGTGGGCACCGATTCGCACACGCCGATGGTCAATGGCCTGGGCGTGCTCGGCTGGGGCGTGGGCGGCATCGAGGCCGAGGCGGCAATGCTCGGCCAGCCGATGAGCATGCTGCTGCCGCAGGTGCTCGGCCTGAAGCTCACCGGCGAGTTCCAACCCGGCGTCACCGCCACCGATCTGGTGCTCACGGTCGCCGAGCTGCTGCGCCGCACCGGGGTGGTCGGCAAGTTCGTCGACTTCTACGGCCCGGGCGTGGCCAAGGTGCCGCTGGCCAACCGCGCGACGCTCGGCAACATGAGCCCCGAATACGGCGCCACCTGCGCGATCTTCCCGATCGATCAGGTGACCCTCGACTATCTGCGACTCACCGGCCGGCCCGAGCACCTGATCCGGCTGGTCGAGGCGTATGCCAAGCGCCAGGGCCTGTGGCACGACGCCGCGCACACGCCGGCCTATTCGCAGACGCTCGAACTCGATCTGGGAACGATCGAGCCGTCGATCGCCGGCCCGAAGCGGCCGCACGACCGCATCGCACTGCGCAACGCACCGCAGGCGGTGGCCGCATTGTTATCGGGGCAGACGCAAACCCAGGCCGCCAAGGCCGGCCTCGACGCAGCGCTGGCCGGATCGTTTCCCGCCAGCGACCCGATCTCGATGAGCGGGTCTCACCACGACGACGGCCCCAAGGCCCCGCGCGAGTGGGGCACCAGCCGCGACTGGCCGCACCACGCGGCGGCGATCACGCTGGCCGACGGCAGGCGCTGCGAGATCGACAACGGCCACGTGGTGATCGCGGCGATCACCTCGTGCACCAACACGTCGAACCCGTCGGTGATGATCGGCGCGGCGCTGCTGGCGCGCAACGCGGTGCAGCGCGGCCTGTCGAGCAAGCCCTGGGTCAAGACCTCGCTGGC
This sequence comes from Ideonella sp., assembly GCA_015075545.1. Taxonomy (GTDB): domain Bacteria; phylum Pseudomonadota; class Gammaproteobacteria; order Burkholderiales; family Burkholderiaceae_C; genus JAEUPI01. Next base: position 504,296 of record JABTUC010000002.1, read on the forward strand.
GCCGGGCTCGCGGGTGGTCACCGACTACTTCGAGCGCGCCGGCCTCACGCAGTACCTCGACGCGCTGGGCTTCAACCTGGTCGGCTACGGCTGCACCACCTGCATCGGCAACTCGGGCCCGCTGATCCCGGAAGTCGGCGCCGCGGTGCGCGAGAACGACCTCACCGTCTGCTCGGTGCTGTCGGGCAATCGCAACTTCGAAGGCCGCATCCACCCGCAGACCAAGATGAACTTCCTGGCGTCGCCGCCGCTGGTGGTGGCGTACGCGCTGGCCGGCTCCCTGCACGTCGACCTGCTGCACGAGCCGCTGGGCACCGGCAGCGACGGCAAGCCGGTCTACCTGCGCGACATCTGGCCGTCGGCGCACGAGATCGAGCAGACCATCGCCGCCAACCTCGAGGCCAAGATGTTCACCGCGGGCTATGCCGACGTGTATGCCGGCGACGAACGCTGGCAGGGCCTGCAGGTGCCCACCGGCGACACCTTCGGCTGGCAGGCCGAATCGACCTACGTGCGCAAGCCGCCGTACTTCGACGGCATGCAGCTCGAGCCTGCGCCGCTGGCCGACATCGCCGGCGCGCGCGTGCTCGCCAAGCTCGGCGACTCGGTCACCACCGACCACATCAGCCCGGCCGGCGCGATCGCCGCCGACTCGCCCGCCGGCCGCTACCTCGAGCAGCACGGCGTGGCGCGCAAGGACTTCAACTCTACGGCTCGCGCCGCGGCAACCACGAGGTGATGGTGCGCGGCACCTTCGCCAACATCCGCCTGCGCAACCAGCTCGCGCCGGGCACCGAGGGCGGCTTCACGCGCGACTTCACGCGCGCCGACGCCCCGGTGGCCACCATCTTCGACGCCGCGATCAACTACGCGAAGGCCGGCACGCCGCTGATCGTGCTGGCCGGTAAGGAGTACGGCTCGGGTTCGTCGCGCGACTGGGCCGCCAAGGGCACCGTGCTGCTGGGCGTGCGCGCGGTGCTGGCCGAGAGCTACGAGCGCATCCACCGCTCCAACCTGATCGGCATGGGCGTGCTGCCGCTGCAGTTCGCCGACGGCAGCAACGCCGCTGCGCTCGGGCTCAGCGGCGAGGAGACCTTCGAGATCGCCGGCCTGGCCGGCAGCGCGGATGTCCCCTCCAGCGTGACGGTGAAGGCGACCGATGCGCGAAGGCAGACCAAGGAGTTCGAGGCCCGCGTGCGCATCGACACGCCGGTGGAGGCGGCCTACTACCGGCACGGCGGCATCCTGCAGTACATGCTGCGCCAGTTGCTCGCTGGCTGAAGCGCGATTTCGAGCGATCGACCCGCGATCGGCCGGAACTTTCGAGCCGCGATGACCGTCGAACCCCCTTCGAACGGGTGGCCAGCAGATGGCGGACGCGCGAACGGCGAGTTAGCGGTCGAGCGCGCCCCGCCGCGCCCGGACGATCCCACGGGCTCGCTCGACGGCAAGCACCGCGAGCGTCCCACGCCGGCAGGCGACGGGCTCGATCCGACGCGCTACGGCGACTGGGAGAAGGACGGACGCTGCATCGATTTCTGACCAAGAACAACCCACATGGCTCATCCCCGACCGCTGTCGCCGCACCTCGGCATCTACCGCTGGCGCGTCAACATGCTGCAGTCGGTGCTGCACCGGCTGACCGGGTTGGCCCTCTGTCTCGGCGCGCTGCTGGTGACCTGGGGGCTGATTGCCGCCGCCGACAGCGAGGCCGCTTGGCAGGTCTTTACCGGGTTCTGGGGCAGTGGGGTCGGCCTGGTGCTGCTGTTCCTCTGGACCTGGGCGCTGCTGTTCCACCTGTGCAACGGCATCCAGCACCTGGTGCGCGACGCGGGGCGCAACTTCGGCCCGCCGACGCGCGACCGCTCGCGCTCGCCGGTCTACTGGCGCAGCGGTCGGTGGGTGATCGCCATCAGCGTCGCACTGACGGTGCTGGTATGGGTGCTGCTGGCCGTTCGCGTGCAGGCGGCGTAGTGCGATGAGCAGCTACCCCGGACAAGACGGCCTGCGCGACCCGCTCGAGGTGGCGCGCGGCCTGGGCGCGTCGAAGACCGGCGCGCACCACTGGTGGCTGCAGCGCGCGACCGCGGTCGCGCTGGTGCCGCTGTCGATCTGGTTCGTGTTCCTGCTCGCCGGGTTGGCGAACGCCGGCTATCCGATGGTGCGGGCCACCATCGCGCAGCCGGCGAACGCGCTGTTCCTGATCGTGCTCGCGGTGTGCGCGTTCTGGCACGGCGCGCTCGGGCTGCAGGTGATCGTCGAGGACTACGTGCACACCCGCTGGCTCGAGGTGACGCTGCAGATCGCGCTGCGCTTCGGCGCGCTGCTGGGCGCGCTGGCCTGCGTGATGGCGATCCTCGCGCTCTGGCTCGGTGGCGCCGGCCAGGTCTGACCACAACCCGGGGCCGACGGCAGTGGCGAGCTACAAGGTCGAGACCCATCAGTACGACGTGGTGGTGGTCGGCGCCGGCGGCGCCGGCCTGCGCGCCACCCTGGGGCTGGCCGCCAAGGGCCTGTCGGCCGCCTGCGTCAGCAAGGTGTTCCCGACGCGCTCGCACACCGTGGCCGCACAAGGCGGCGTGGCCGCGGCGCTCGGCAACATGGGCGAGGACGACTGGCGCTACCACTTCTACGACACCGTGAAGGGCGGCGACTGGCTGGGCGACCAGGACGCCATCGAGTACATGTGCCGCGAGGCGATTCCGGCGGTGATCGAACTCGAGCACTTCGGCGTGCCGTTCTCGCGCACGCCCGAGGGCAAGATCTACCAGCGGCCGTTCGGCGGCATGACCACGCGCTACGGCAAGGGCACCGCGCAGCGCACCTGCGCCGCGGCCGACCGCACCGGGCACGCGATCCTGCACACGCTGTACACGCAGGCGCTCAAGCACAAGGCGAAGTTCTTCGTCGAGTACTTCGCGACCGACCTCGTCAGGCACCCGGCCAGCGGACGCATCGTCGGCGTGCTGGCGATCGACCTCAACGAGGGCACGCTGCACCTGTTCAAGGGCCACGCGGTCGTGCTCGCCACCGGCGGCTACGGGCGCGCCTACTTCTCGTGCACCTCGGCGCACACCTGCACCGGCGACGGCGGCGGCATGGCGCTGCGCGCCGGCCTGGCGCTGCAGGACATGGAGTTCGTGCAGTTCCACCCCACCGGCATCTACGGCTCGGGCTGCCTGATCACCGAGGGCGTGCGCGGCGAGGGCGGGTTCCTCACCAACGCCAGCGGCGAGCGCTTCATGGAACGCTACGCGCCCAACGCCAAGGATCTGGCCTCGCGCGACGTGGTCAGCCGCGCGATCACAATCGAGATCCGCGAGGGCCGCGGCGTCGGCGAGCACGCCGACCACGTGCACCTGAACCTCGCGCACCTCGGCGCCGAGGTGCTGCACGAGCGCTGCCGGGCATCTCGGAGACGGCGCGCATCTTCGCGGGCGTCGACGTCACCAAGGACCCGATTCCGGTGCTGCCCACCGTCCACTACGACATGGGCGGCATCCCGACCAATCACCACGGCGAGGTGGTGCAGAAGGTCGGCGACGATCCCGACGCCGTGGTCCCGGGCCTGTTCGCGGTCGGCGAGGCCGCCTGCGTGTCGGTGCACGGCGCCAACCGGCTGGGTTCAATTCGCTGCTCGACCTGGTGGTGTTCGGCCGCGCGGTGGCCAACCGCTGCGCCGAGATCATCGAGCCCGACACGCCGCACCACGACCTGCCGGCCGACGCGCTCAGGCCGGCCTTGGCCCGTCTCGACAAGCTGCGCCACGCCAGCGGCGGCACGCCGACCGCGCAGCTGCGCCTGAAGATGCAGAAGATCATGCAGAACGACGCGGCGGTGTTCCGCACCGCCGCATCGCTGCAGCAGGGCTGTGCCCGCATCGACGAGGTGTACCGCGAGTTCGCCGACATCAGCGTCAGCGATCGCTCGCTGATCTGGAACTCCGATCTGGTGGAGACCCTCGAGCTGGCCAACCTGCTGGCGCAGGCGGTGGCCACCATGCATTCGGCTGAGCAGCGCCCCGAGACCCGCGGCGCGCACGCGCGCGAGGATTTTCCCGAGCGCGACGACGCGCGCTGGATGAAGCACACCCTGGTCACGGTCGCCGACAACGGCGCGTGCCGCTTCGACGACCGGCCGGTGCACACGAACACCATGACCCGCGAGGTCGAACCCGTCCCGCCCGGCAAGCGGGTGTACTGACCCTGCATCGAGATTGCGCACGATGGCCGAATTCACGTTGACGAAGACGTCGCAGGTCCGCAAGGGCCGGCATTTCGCTGCCAAGCCGGGCGGCAAGAAGCTGCGCACCTTCCGCGTCTACCGCTGGGATCCCGACGCCGGCGGCAATCCGCGGCTCGACAGCTACGAGGTCGACGTGACCGGTGCACCGATGGTGCTCGACGTGCTGCTCAAGATCAAGAACGAGGTCGACGCCACGCTGACGCTGCGCCGCTCGTGCCGTGAAGGCGTTTGCGGATCGTGCGCGATGAACATCGCCGGCGAGAACACGCTCGCCTGCACCACGGGGCTCGACCGGCTGCCGGCCGGTGATGTCGACGTGTACCCGCTGCCGCACATGCCGGTGGTCAAGGACCTGGTGCCCGACCTGACGCACTTCTACGCCCAGTACGCGTCGATCGAGCCGTGGCTGCACACCGAGAGCGCCGCGGGCTCGCGCGAGCGCCTGCAGTCGCCCGAAGACCGCGAGAAGCTCGACGGCCTGTACGAATGCATCCTGTGCGCCTGCTGCACCGGGGCGTGCCCGAGCCACTGGTGGAACCCCGACAAGTTCCTCGGCCCCGCGGTGCTGCTGCAGGCCTGGCGCTGGCTCAGCGACTCGCGCGACGAAGCCACCGGCGAGCGGCTCGACCAGCTCGACGATCGCTTCAAGCTCTACCGCTGCCACACGATCCTCAACTGCACCAACGCCTGCCCGAAGGGCCTCAACCCCGCCAAGGCGATCGCCGGGATCAAGCGGCTGCTCGCCGAGCGCGCGGTCTGAAGGCCGCGGCAGCGGCGAACACCGAGGAGGTTCGAGCGTTGTCCGCATTGGCGGCCCCCGCCGCAACCCGGCCCGACGTGCTGCAGGAGCTGCAGGCGCGCTTCGGCGCGCGCGGCGTCCTGGTGGCCACGCAGCGCGACGACATCCGCGACGGCGTGCCGACGCTGTGGGTGCGCCGCGACGGCCTGCGCGACGTGCTGCGCTGGTGCAAGCGCGATCGCACAGCCCTACCGCATGCTGTACGACCTGACGGCGATCGACGAGCGCACGCGGCGCCATCGCCAGGGCCAGCCGGCCGCCGATTTCACCGTCGTCTACCACCTGCTCTCGTTCGAGCGCAACGCCGACCTGCGCATCAAGGTCGCGCTCGCCGAGGGCGACCTGAAGCTGCCGACCATCGTCGACCTCTGGCCCGCCGCCAACTGGTACGAGCGCGAGGTGTGGGATCTGTTCGGCATCGTCTTCGAAGGCCATCCGCACCTGCGTCGCATCCTGCTGCCGCCGACGTGGCAGGGGCACCCGCTGCGCAAGGAGCATCCGGCGCGTGCCACCGACATGCCGGGCTTCGAGCAGCCGCCGGCCCGGGTCGACGCCGAACAGCAGGCGATGCTGTTCGACCCCGCCGACTGGGGCATGAAGCGCGAGGCCGACGGCACCGACTTCATGATCCTCAACCTCGGGCCCAACCACCCGAGCGTGCACGGCGTCTTTCGCATCGTGCTGCAGCTCGACGGCGAGACGATCGTCGACGCGGTGCCGGAGATCGGCTTCCACCACCGCGGCGCCGAGAAGATGGGCGAGCGCCAGTCGTGGCACACGTTCATCCCGTACACCGACCGCATCGACTACCTCGGCGGCGTGATGAACAACCTGCCGTACGTGCTGACGGTCGAGCAGCTCGCGGGCATCGAGGTGCCCGATCGCGTGAAGGTGATCCGCGTGATGATGGCCGAGTTCTTCCGTCTGGCCAGCCACCTCGTCTTCTACGGCACCTTCGCGCAGGACGTCGGGGCGCTGTCGCCGGTGTTCTTCATGTTCACCGACCGCGAGCGCGTGTTCGACATCGTCGAGGCGGTGTGCGGCGGCCGCATGCACCCGAGCTGGTACCGCATCGGCGGCGTCGCGCAGGACCTGCCGCGCGGCTGGGACGCGATGGTGCGCGACTTCCTCACCTACTTCGTGCCGCGCCTGGACGAGTACGACCACATCGCGATCGGCAACCGCATCCTGAAGCGCCGCACGCGCGATGTCGGCGTCTACAGCGTCGACGAGGCGATCGATTGGGGCGTCACAGGCGCCAACCTGCGCGCCTGCGGCTTCGAGTGGGATTTCCGCAAGGCGCGGCCGTACTCGGGCTACGAGCAGTTCGAGTTCGACATCCCGGTGGGCCGGCACGGCGACGCGTTCGACCGCGCCTGGGTGCGCGCCGAGGAGATGCGCCAGAGCGTGCGCATCATCCAGCAGTGCGTCGACCACATGCCGGCCGGCCCGTACAAGGCCGACCACCCGCTGACGACGCCGCCGCTCAAGCGCCACACGATGCACGACATCGAGACGCTGATCGACCACTTCCTCGGCGTGAGCTGGGGGCCGGTGATCCCGGCCGGCGAGGGACACGTCGTCATCGAGGCGACCAAGGGCGCCAACGGCTACTACCTGGTGAGCGACGGCGACACGATGTCGTACCGCACGCGCATCCGCACGCCGTCGTTCGCGCACCTGCAGACGATCCCGCTGCTGTGCCGCGGCCTGATGGTGCCCGACCTGATCGCGATCCTCGGCAGCCTCGATTTCGTGATGGCCGACGTCGACCGCTAGGGAGAACTCCGCAGAGAAAGGACCACCACGATGCTGAGCGACACCGAGCGCCACGAGATCGAAGCCGAGCTGGCGCACTACCCCAACAAGCGCGCGGTCTGCATCGAGGCGCTGAAGATCGTGCAGCAGCACCGCGGCTGGGTCAGCGACGAGGCGATCGACGACGTCGCCGGCTTCCTCGAGCTGTCGCGCGCCGAGCTCGAGGGCGTGGCCACCTTCTACGACGCCATCTTCCGCAAGCCGGTCGGCCGCCACGTGGTGCTGCTGTGCGACAGCGTCACCTGCTGGGTCATGGGCTACGAAGGGCTGCGCCGGCATTGCGAAAAGCGGCTCGGCATCGCGCCGGGCCAGACCAGCGCCGACGGCCAGTTCACCTTGCTGCCCAGCGTCTGCCTCGGCGACTGCGACCACGCCCCGGTGATGATGGTCGACCGCGAGCACTACGGCGATCTCGACCCGGCGCGGCTCGACGCCATTCTCGAGCGCTACCGGCGCGAGGCGCCCAGCGGGGCACGCTGATGGCCGACGCGCGCCTCGAGCGACCGCTCACGCACCGCATCCGCGCCGATCGCGACCCGGGCGACATCGCCCGCTACGAAAGCACGGGCGGCTACGCGGCGCTGCGCAAGGCACTGCGCATGACGCCGGGGGACGTCACCGGCATCGTCAAGGCGGCCAACCTGCGCGGCCGCGGCGGCGCCGGCTTCCCCACCGGGCTGAAGTGGAGCTTCGTCGCGATGGGCAGCGATGCGCCGCACCCGAAGTACCTGGTGTGCAACGCCGACGAGATGGAGCCCGGCACCTTCAAGGACCGGCTGCTGCTCGAAGGCGACCCGCACCAGGTGCTCGAAGGCATGATCATCGCCGCCTTCGCGGTGCAGGCCGACATCGCGTACCTCTTCCTGCGCTGGGCCTACCAGCTCGCGGCGCAGCGCCTGCGGCGGGCGATCGCCGAGGCCTACGAGCGCGGCTACCTCGGGCGCGACATCCAGGGCAGCGGCTGGAGCCTCGAGCTGCACCTGCACGTGAGCGCCGGGCGCTACATGTGCGGCGAGGAGACGGCGCTGCTCAACGCGCTCGAGGGCAAGCGCGCCAACCCGCGCGCCAAGCCGCCGCATCCGCAGGTGAGCGGCCTGTGGGGCAAGCCCACCGTCGTCAACAACGTCGAGACGCTGTGCAACGTGCCGCACATCGTCGAGCACGGCGCCGATTGGTACCGGGGCCTCGGCCTCGGCGGCGACGCCGGCACCAAGCTCTACGGCGTCAGCGGCCGCGTGCGCAAGCCCGGGCTGTGGGAGCTGCCGATGGGCACGCCGATGCGCGAGATCGTCGAGCAGCACGCCGGCGGCATGCGCGACGGCTATCGCCTGCGCGCGGTGATGCCGGGCGGCGCCTCGACCGAGTTCGTCGGCCCCGAGCACCTCGACGTGGCGATGGACTTCGACGCGGTGCCCAAGGTCGGCAGCCGTCTAGGCACCGGCACGATGATCGTGCTCGACGACCGCACCTGCCCGGTGGGCATGGTGCTCAACCTGGAACACTTCTTTGCCCAGGAGTCGTGCGGCTGGTGCACGCCGTGCTGGGCCGGGCTGTCGTGGGTCGAGAAGATCCTGCAGGATCTCGAGAACGGCCGCGGCGACGACGCCAGCCTCGACAAGCTGCTGCAGCACGCGCGGCTGCTGGCGCCGGGACACACCTACTGCGCGCTGGCCCCTGGCGCGGCCGAGCCGCTGCACAGCGCGGTGCAGCTCTTCCGCGACGACTTCGAGCGCCACGTGCGCGAGCACCGCTGCGCCTGGAAGGCGGGTTAGCGATGGCGACGATCCACATCGATGGCCGCGCCTACGAGGTCGACGAGCGCCAGAACCTGCTGCACCAGTGCCAGACGCTCGGCTTCGACCTGCCGTACTTCTGCTGGCACCCCGCGATGGGCTCGGTGGGCGCGTGCCGGCAGTGCGCGGTCAAGCAGTTCAAGGACGAGCACGACACCAAGGGCAAGATCGTCATGGCCTGCATGGTGGCAGCCAAGGACGGCACGCGCATCTCGATCGACGACCCCGAGGCGCACGAGTTCCGCCAAAGCATCACCGAGTGGTTGATGGTCAACCACCCGCACGACTGCCCGGTCTGCGACGAGGGCGGCGAGTGCCACCTGCAGGACATGACGGTGATGACCGGTCACGTCTACCGGCGCTACCGCGGCCTGAAGCGCACCTTCCGCAACCAGAACCTCGGGCCGCTCGTCAACCACGAGATGAACCGCTGCATCCAGTGCTACCGCTGCGTGCGCTTCTATCGCGACTACGCCGGCGGGCGCGACTTCGATGCCCTGGTGCTGCGCGACAACGTCTTCTTCGGCCGCGACCGCGACGGCACGCTGGAAAGCGAGTTCGCCGGCAACCTGGTCGAGATCTGCCCGACCGGTGTGTTCACCGACAAGAGCCTCAAGCGCCACTACACGCGCAAGTGGGATCTGCAGACCGCGCCTTCGATCTGCGTGCACTGCAGCGTCGGCTGCAACACCATCCCCGGCGAGCGCTACGGGCTGCTGCGGCGAATCCGCAACCGCTACAACGGCGAGGTCAACGGCTACTTCCTGTGCGACCGCGGGCGCTACGGCTACGAGTTCGTCAACGGCGAGCGCCGCCTGCGCCAATGCCTGCTGCGCGAGGGCCCGCGCGACGAGCCGCGCGCCGACCGCGGCGCGCTGCGCGGTGCCAGCCGCGACGAGGTGCTGCGGCGGCTGGGCTCGCGCTGCGGCCGCGGCGCCAAGCTGATCGGCATCGGCTCGCCGCGCGCATCGATCGAGGCCAACTTCGCGCTGCGCAGCCTGGTCGGGCCCGAGCACTTCCACCTCGGCATCGCCGACCGCGAAGCGGCGCTGCTGGCGCGGGTGGTCGAGATCCTGCGCGGGCCGGTGCGCACGCCGTCGCTGCACGACATCGAGTGCGCCGACGCGGTGCTGGTGCTCGGCGAGGACGTGAGCAACAGCGCACCGATGTTGGCGCTCGCGCTGCGCCAGGCGGTGCGGGTGCAGCCGCAGCGTGCGATCGCCAAGATGCAGATCCCGGGCTGGGACGACCACGCGGTGCGCGAGGCGCTGCAGCAGCAGCACGGGCCGCTGTACATCGCGAGCGTCGCGCCGACGCGGCTCGACGACATCGCGACGCGCACCTGGCACGCCGCGCCGGCCGACATCGCGCGCCTGGGCCGCGCCGTCGCGCACGCGCTCGACGCCAACGCACCGGCCGTCGATGGCCTCGACGACGAGACGGCGGCGCTCGCCGCGCAGATCGCCGCCGCGCTGCGCGCGGCCGAGCGCCCGCTGGTGCTCTCGGGCACCGGCTGCGGCGACGCCGCGGTGATCGACGCGGCGGCCGCGGTCGCGCAGGCGCTGCAGCGCGCCGGGCGAGCGGCGCAACTCGGCTACGCGCTGGCCGAATGCAACAGCCTGGGCTGCGCGCTGCTCGGCGGGCAGAGCCTGCAGGCCGCGTTCGACGCCGTGCAAGGCGGCGCGGCCGACACCGTGATCGTGCTCGAGAACGATCTCACCCGCCGGGCCGACGCGGGCGCCGTCGAGGCCTTGCTCGCCGGCGCGCGGCAGGTCATCGTCATCGACCACAGCGCGCACGCCACCGGCGAGCACGCCGACGTGGTGCTGCCGGCGGCCACCTTCGCCGAGGGCGACGGCACGCTGGTGAACCAGGAGGGCCGCGCGCAGCGCCACTTCCAGGTCTTCGTGGCCGACGGCGACGTGCAGGAGAGCTGGCGCTGGATCCAGGACATCGCGGCCGCGGCGGGGCGCGGCGACGCGGCGATCGGCCGCACGCTCGACGAGCTGACCGCCGCGTGCGAGGCGGCGTTGCCGCAGTTCGCCGGCATCGCGCGGGCGGCGCCGCAGGCGGGCTTCCGCATTGCCGGGCAGAAGATCGCGCGCGCGCCGCACCGCGCCAGCGGCCGCACCGCGATGCACGCGCACATCAGCGTGTTCGACGTGCCACCGCCGGCCGACCCCGACTCGGCGCTCGCCTTCACGATGGAGGGCTACCACGGCCAGCCGCCCGCGCCGCTGATCCCGCGCTTCTGGGCACCGGGCTGGAACTCGATCCAGTCGCTCAACAAGTTCCAGCAGGAGGTCGCCGGCGCGCTGCGCGGCGGCGATCCGGGGGTGCGGCTGATCGAGCCGGACGCCGGCGCCGGCACGGCGATCGATCGCGGCGCGATCGCCCCGCCGTACCGGCCGCGCCCGGGCGAGTGGCTGCTGGTGCCGCTGCAGCACGTGTTCGGCAGCGACGAGCTGAGCATGCTGTCGCCGCCGATCGCCGAACTCGCGCCCGCGCCGTACCTGGCGCTGAACCCCGACGACGCCGCCGCGCTCGGGCTGGCCGCCGGCCAGCAGGCGCAGCTACAGGTCGGCGCCGTCGGCTGCCGGCTCGCGGTGCGCATCGAGCCCGCGCTGCAGCGCGGTGTCGCAGGCGTGCCGGTCGGGCTGCCCGGCGTGCCGATGCTCGAACTGCCGGCCAACGGCCGCATCCAGACCGGAGCGGCCTGGTGATGCGTGCACTCGACGCCTCGGTGGTCCTGTTCGCGGCTGCGCGCGCCGCGATCGGCGTGCGCGCGGAGGCGACCCGATGACTCCGTTGCTGCAGGCCTGGCTCAACATCGTCGTCATCCTGGTCGTCGTGATGGCCTACTCGGCGCTGCTCACGTGGATCGAGCGGCGCCTGCTCGGGCTGTGGCAGGACCGCTACGGGCCCAACCGCGTCGGGCCGTTCGGCGTGCTGCAGATCGTCGCCGACGCGATCAAGATGCTGACCAAGGAGGACTGGGTGCCGCGCTTCGCCGACCGCACGGCGTTCGTGCTGGCGCCGGTGGTGATCGTCGTCACGACCTTGCTCGCGTTCGCGGTGGTGCCGGTCGCGCCGGGCATCGGCGTCGTCGACATGAACATCGGCCTCTTGTTCTTCCTCGCGATGTCCTCGCTCGGCGTGTACAGCATCGTGCTCGGCGGCTGGGCGTCGAACAACAAGTACTCGCTGCTCGGCGGCTTTCGCGCCGCCGCGCAGATGCTCAGCTACGAGGTCTTCATGGGCCTGGCGCTGATGGGGGTGGTGGTGCTGGCCGGCTCGTTCGACCTGCGCACCATCGTGCTGGCGCAGCGCGATCTGTGGTACTGCGTCCCGCAGTTCCTCGGCCTGGTGACCTTCGCGATCGCCGGCATCGCCGAGACGCGGCGGCTGCCGTTCGACCTGCCGGAGGCCGAGACCGAGCTGGTGGCGGGCTTCCACACCGAGTACTCGGGTATGAAGTTCGGCCTCTTCTTCATCGGCGAGTACATCGGCGTGATCCTGATCTCGGCGTTGATCGTCACGCTGTTCTTCGGCGGCTGGCTCGGGCCGTGGCTGCCGCCGCTGCTGTGGTTCCTGATCAAGACCGGCATCGTCATCGCGATCTTCATCCTGATGCGTGCGGCGCTGCCGCGGCCGCGCTACGACCAGCTCATGGCCTACGGCTGGAAGGCGATGCTGCCGATCACGCTGATCAACCTGCTGGGCACCGGCGTGGTCGTGCTGCTGCAACGCTGATCGGGAGCTGCGACGATGTGGAACTCGATCAAGACGATGTGGTACATCTTCCTGCACGCGTTCGCGCGGCGGGTGACGATCGAGTACCCCGACGAGATGCCGAAGATCCCGCCGCGCTGGCGTGGCCGCATCATCCTCAGCCGCGACCCCGACGGCGGCGAACGCTGCGTCGGCTGCTACCTGTGCGCCGTGGCGTGCCCGCCGAGCTGCATCTCGCTGCAGGCCACCGAAGACGAGAACGGGCGGCGCTACCCCGAGTTCTTCCGCATCAACTTCTCGCGCTGCATCTTCTGCGGCTACTGCGAGGAGGCGTGCCCGACCTACGCGATCCAGCTCACGCCCGACTTCGAGATGTGCGAGTACCACCGCCCGAACCTCGTCTACGAGAAGGAGGATCTGCTGATCGACGGCCCCGGCAAGTACCCGGGCTACAACTACTACCGCGTCGCCGGGTTGAAGATCGGCGGCAAGGACAAGGGCGAGGCCGAGAACGAGGAGCCGCCGGTCGACCTGCACCGGCTGCTGCCCTGAGAGACGCGCGTGGACGCCGCCTTCTACCTCGCCGCTGCCGTCGCGATCGTCGCGACGCTGCTGGTGGTCGTGCTGCCGAGCGCGGTGCACGCGCTGCTCTACCTCGTGGTGTCGCTGCTGGCGGTGGCGGTGGTGTTCTACGTGCTCGGCGCCCCGTTCGCCGCGGCGCTCGAAGTCATCGTCTACGCCGGCGCGATCATGGTGCTGTTCATCTTCGTGATGATGATGCTCAACCTGGGGCAGGCCGCGGCGGCTCAGGAGCGCGGCTGGCTCGCGCCGACGACGTGGATCGGCCCGGCCGGGCTGGCCGTGCTGCTGCTGGCCGAGCTGGTTTACGTGCTGGCGCACACGGCCTCGGATGCGGGGCCCGCGCGGGTCGTCGAGGCGCGCGCGGTCGGCGCGCTGCTGTTCGGCCCCTACCTGCTGGGCGTCGAGCTGGCTTCGTTCCTGCTGCTGGCGGGGCTGGTGGGCGCCTATCACCTCGGCTGGCGCGACTCGCGCGACGGCTAGGCCTCACGAGGACAACCCGATGACCACCGTGCCGATGACCCAGGGGCTGCTGCTGGCGGCGATCCTGTTCGCGCTGGGGGTGGTCGGCATCGTCGTGCGCCGCAACCTGATCTTCATCCTGATGTCGATCGAGATCATGTTCAACGCCGCGGGCCTCGCGTTCGTCGTCGCCGGCGCGCACTGGGGCCAGGCCGACGGCCAGGCGCTGTTCATCTTCGTGTTGAGCGTCGCCGCGGCCGAAGTCTCGGTGGGCCTCGCGCTGCTGCTGCTGCTGCAGCGGCGCTTCAAGACGCTGGACGCCGACGCGGCCAGCACGATGCGGGGTTAGCCATGCTGCAACTGCTGTGGCTCGTCCCGGCGCTGCCGCTGGCCGGCTTCGCGGTCCTCGCGTTGACCACCGGGCGCCTGCCGCGCGCGGTGATCGCCTGGATCGGCTGCGGCTCGGTCGGCCTGGCGGCGCTGGTGGCGCTGGCGATCGCGCCGCGCTTCGTCGGCGAACCCGGCCTGACGGTCCACCAGGTCGGCTGGGTCTGGTTCGACGTCGCGGGCTTTCGGCCGGCGATCGGGCTGTACCTCGACGCGCTGTCGATGGTGATGACGCTGGTGGTCACCGTCGTCAGCTTCCTGATCCACCTCTACTCGACCGAGTACGTGGCCGACGACGAGGGCTTCAACCGCTACTTCGCGTACATGAACCTGTTCGTGGCGTCGATGTGCGTGCTGGTGCTGGCCGACAACCTGCTGTTCCTCTACCTCGGCTGGGAGGGCGTGGGCCTGTGCAGCTACCTGCTGATCGGCTTCTGGTACCGCGACCCGGTCAACGGCAGCGCGGCGCAGAAGGCGTTCATCGTCACCCGCGCCGGCGACGCCGCGATGGCGATCGGCCTGTTCCTGCTGTTCACCCACCAGGGCACGCTCGAGATCCAGCCGTTGATGCAGCGCGCCAGCAGCGAGTGGGCCGGCGGCTCGGGGCTGGCGATCGCCGCGGCGGCGCTGCTGCTCGGCGGCGCGGTCGGCAAGTCGGCGCAGTTGCCGCTGCAGACCTGGCTGCCCGACGCGATGGCCGGGCCGACGCCGGTCAGCGCGCTGATCCACGCGGCGACGATGGTCACCGCCGGCGTCTACCTGATCGCGCGCACCCACGTGCTTTACAGCCTGGCGCCGCCGGTGCACCTCGCCGTGGCGGTGATCGGCGCGCTCACCTTGCTGCTGGCGGGCTTCAGCGCGCTGGCGCAGAACGATTTGAAGCGCGTGCTCGCGTACTCGACGATCAGCCAGATCGGCTACATGTTCCTCGCGCTCGGCGTGGGCGCCTGGTCGGCGGCGATCTTCCACCTCATGACGCACGCCTTCTTCAAGGCGCTGCTGTTCCTGTCGGCCGGCGTCGTCATCCTGGCGCTGCACGACGAACACGACATCCACAAGATGGGCGGGCTGCGCAAGAAGCTGCCGGTGGCGTTCTGGAGCTTCGTGATCGGCAGCGCGTCGCTCGCCGCGTTGCCGCTGGTCACCGCTGGCTTCTACAGCAAGGACCTGATCCTCTGGCACGCCTGGGCCTCGGCCGACGGCGGCCCGTGGCTGTGGGCCGCCGGCTGGGTCGGCGCGCTGCTGACCGGGGTCTACATCTTCCGCGCGGTGCTCCTCGTCTTCTTCGGCAGCGCCAAGACGGCGGTCGGCTGGCGCCCCGGCTGGCGCAGCGTGCTGCCGCTGGTGGTGCTGTCGGGGCTGAGCGTGGTCGGCGGCTGGGTCGAGCTGCCGCACTGGCTCGGCGACGCGCCGCTGTTCACGCGCTTCGTTCAGCACACGCTGCCGGTGACGCCGCTCGTGCGCGGTGACGAAGCCGCCATCGAATGGCTGGCGGTGCTCGCGTCGCTGGCCGGCATCTTCGCGGCGTGGTGGCTCTTCATGCACTGGCGCGAGGCGCTCGCGCGGGTCATGCAGGGCGCCGCGGCGCAGCGGCTGCGCGCCTACTGGCACGCCGGCTGGGGTTTCGACTGGCTATACGACCGCCTGTTCGTGCGGCCCTGGCTGTGGCTGGCCGAGATCGACCGCCGCGACGTCGTCGACAGCTTCTTCACCGGCGTGGCGCGCTTGTGCCAGCTCGGGTGGCGCGCGCTGAGCGCGAGCCAGGGCGGGCGCGTGCGTCATTACGCCGCGGCGATCGGCGGCGGTGCCGTCATCGTGGTCGCGATCGCGCTGTTCGCATGATGCTGAGCGCACTCATCTTCGTGCTGGTGGTCGGCGGCGTGCTGGCCTGGATCGGCGAGCGCTGGCACCGCGACGCGCCGCGCTGGATCGCGCTGCTGGCCACGCTGATCGAGCTGGCGCTGGCGATCGCGCTGTGGCTGCAGCACCCGGGCGAGGTGGTGCCGACGGCGCACGGCGCCTGGCTGGCCGAGACCTCGGTGGCGTGGATCCCGCGCTTCGGCATCAGCTACCACCTCGCGCTCGACGGCATCAGCCTGCTGCTCGTGGCGCTCACCGCGTTGCTCGGCGTCGTCTCGGTGGCGTGTTCCTGGCGCGAGATCCAAAGCGGCATCGGCTTCTTCCACTTGAACCTGTGCCTGACGCTGGCCGGCGCGGTCGGCGTCTTCCTCGCGCTCGACCTGTTCCTGTTCTTCTTCCTGTGGGAGCTGATGCTGGTGCCGATGTACTTCCTGATCGCGATCTGGGGGCACGAGCGGCGGCGCTACGCGTCGATCAAGTTCTTCATCTTCACGCAGGGCAGCGGCCTGCTGATGCTGCTGTCGATCCTGGCGCTCGCCTTCGTGCACCACGGTGCCACCGGCAGCTTCAGCTTCGACTATTTCGACCTGCTGCACACCGCGATGGCGCCGCAGACGCAGATGTGGGTGATGCTCGGCTTCTTCGTCGCCTTCGCGGTCAAGCTGCCGGCGTTTCCGCTGCACACCTGGCTGCCCGACGCGCACACCGAGGCGCCGACGGCCGGCAGCGTCATCCTCGCCGGCGTGCTGCTCAAGACCGGTGCCTACGGGCTGCTGCGCTTCGTGGTGCCGCTGTTCCCCGACGCGGCGATGCGCTTCGCGCCGGTGGCGATGGCGCTGGGCGTCGCGGGCATCCTGTACGGCGCGCTGCTGGCGTTCGCGCAGAGCGACCTCAAGCGCCTGATCGCCTACACCAGCGTCAGCCACCTCGGCTTCGTGCTGCTCGCGGTGTTCGCGTGGAACGCGTGGGCGCTCAACGGCGCGGTGATGCAGATGCTCGCGCACGGCGTCTCGACCGGCGCGCTGTTCATCCTGGTGGGGCTGCTGCAGGAGCGCATCCACACCCGCGACATGCAGCGCATGGGCGGCCTGTGGGCGACGGTGCCACGGCTGGCGGCGATCGGCCTGTTCTTCGTGCTCGCCTCGCTCGGGTTGCCGTCGACCAGCAACTTCGTCGGCGAGTTCCTGGTGCTGCTGGGCAGCTACCGCGTCAACCTGACGCTGACCGTGCTGGCCACGCTCGGCCTGATCACCGCGGTGGTCTACGCGCTCGCGCTGATGCAACGCACCTTCCACGGCGACAACCGCAACGGCTGGCAACTGGTGGACGCATCGTCGCGCGAACTCGCGACCTTCGCCGTGCTGATCGCGGTGACGATCTGGCTCGGCCTGTACCCGCAGCCGGTGTTCGACGTCTCGACGCCGGCGCTGCGCGCGCTGCAGGCGACGGCGGTGGTGGCGGAGGCCGCGAAATGACCCTCGTCGGCGCCGACCTGCTCGCGTTACTGCCGCTGCTGGTGCTGAGCGGGGCCTGCGTGGTCGTGATGCTGGCGGCCGCGTTCTGGCGCCGCCCCGCGGCGGTGATGGCGCTCGCCCTGCTCGGGCTCGCGCTGTCGTTCATCGCGCTGCCGCTGGCCGCCGGCGCGGCGCCGCGGCAGGTGACGCCGCTGCTGACGATCGACGCGTTCGCGCTGTTCTACATGGGGCTGGTGTTCGCAGCGACCTTCGTGGTCGTCATCCTCGCCTACGCCTACCACGCCCGCGCCGCGGCGCCGCACGAGGCCATCTACGTGCTGCTGCTGCTGGCCGCGCTGGGCAGCGCGGTGCTTGTCGCGAGCAGCCATTTCGCGTCGTTCGTGCTCGGGCTCGAGCTGCTCAGCGTCAGTCTGTTCGCGCTGATCGCGTACCCGCGCGAGACCGACCAGCCGCTCGAAGCCGGCATCAAGTACCTGATCCTCGCCGGCGTGTCGTCGGCGTTCCTGCTGTTCGGCATGGCGCTGATCTACGCCGAATACGGCAGCATGGACTTCGGCGCCATCGGCGCGATCGTGGCGCGCGGCGCGGGCGGCATGGTCTTCACGCTGGCGGGGGTGGCGCTGATCCTCGTGGGCATCGGCTTCAAGCTCGCGCTGGTGCCGTTCCACATGTGGACGCCCGACGTCTACCAGGGCGCGCCGGCGCCGGTGTCGGCCTTCGTCGCCACCGTCTCGAAAGGGGCGATGCTGGCGCTGCTGCTGCGCTGGTTCGTCGTCACCGACGGCTACCGCTCGCCGACGATCGTGCTGGCGCTGAGCGCGATCGCGATCGCTTCGATCCTCGCCGGCAACCTGCTCGCGCTGCTGCAGGACAACGTCAAGCGCATCCTCGCGTACTCGTCGATCGCGCACCTGGGCTACCTGCTGGTGGCGTTTCTCGCGGCCGGCACGCTCGCCGCCGAGGCGGTGAGCTACTACCTGGTGGCGTACTTCGTGATGATGCTGGGTGCCTTCGGCGTCGTCGCGCTGCTGTCGCCGGGCGGCCTGCGCCCCGACACCGAGGACCTCGCCGACTACCGCGGCCTGTTCTGGCGCCGGCCCTGGGTGGCCGGCGTGTTCACCGCGATGCTGCTGTCGCTGGCCGGCATCCCGCTGACGATGGGCTTCGTCGGCAAGTTCTACGTCGTCGCCGCCGGCGTCGGCGCGCAACTGTGGCTGCTCGTCGTCATCCTCGTCGTCGGCAGCGCGATCGGCCTGTTCTACTACCTGCGCATCATCGCCGCGATGTGCGAGCGCGAGCCGGAGGCGGGCGCCGCGGCGCTGCCGGCGCCGACCGGCGTCGGCGCCTGGACGCTGGCGGTGCTCACCGCGGTGCTGGTCTGGCTGGGCATCGCGCCGGCGCCGCTGATCTGGTTACTGCAGCAAACCGTCGTGCACCTTTGACCATCGCGCGCCGGCCGGAACGCAAGCGCGAACGCGCGGTCTACAGAAGAGCCGAAACATCGAGAAAGGGATCTGCCATGGCCACACGACATGCACACGCACGCTGGGAAGGAAGCCTGAAGGAAGGCAAGGGACAGGTCGATTTCGCCAACGGGCTCTTCAAGGGCGCCTATTCGTTCGCCTCGCGGTTCGAGAACGGCAAGGGCACGAACCCCGAGGAGCTGCTCGGCGCCGCCCACGCGAGCTGCTTCGCGATGGCGCTGTCGCTGATGCTGGGCAAGGCCGGCTTCACCCCCGATTTCGTCGACGCCACCGCGCAGGTGACGATCGCCGAGCACGACGGGGGCTTTCGCATCACCAGGAGCCAACTGCGCTGCGAGGCCAAGGTGCCCGGCATCGACGAGGCGGCTTTCCGCAAGCATGCCGAGGCCGCCAAGGCGGGCTGCCCGGTCTCGCAGGCCCTCGCCGGCACCGAGATCACGCTGGAGGCGCGGCTGCTGGAAGCGAGCCCGTCGCGCTCGCACAAGTGATCCGCGTCAAGCGCACCTACGATGCGCCGGCGCGTGGCGACGGGGTGCGGATCCTCGTCGAACGCCTGTGGCCGCGCGGCATGAAGAAGGAGGAGCTGGTCATCGACTCCTGGGAGAAGCAGGTGGCACCGAGCGCCGAGCTGCGCAAGTGGTTCGACCATCGTGCCGAGCGCTGGGAGGAGTTCCGCCGGCGCTACCGCGCCGAGCTCGAGCGCAATCCCTCCGCGTGGCAGCCGATCCTGCGCGCGGCGCGGCGCGGCACGGTGACCCTGCTGTACAGCGCTCACGACACGCAGCACAACGGCGCGCTGGTGCTGCAGGACTTTCTCGCCGACCGGGCGAAGACCCGTGCCTCTCCCGGCGAGGCGGCGAAGGGGCCGCAGTGACCCCGGGTGGCCCACCCCTCGGTGCCGCGCCGGCCGGCTACTGCGCGATGCAGCGTTCGTTGTAGGTCTGCTCGAGCGAGCGCAGGGCCGCGACCTCGGTGGCATTGA
Organism: Ideonella sp.; assembly: GCA_015075545.1. Lineage (GTDB taxonomy): Bacteria > Pseudomonadota > Gammaproteobacteria > Burkholderiales > Burkholderiaceae_C > JAEUPI01. Next base: position 523,912 of record JABTUC010000002.1, read on the forward strand.
GCGCCGCTTCGCGGGCGCGCTTGGTGCCGATGACGTCGCGCATGGAGGCGCACTGGTCGGCGCGCAACTGGACGGCCCTGCGATCGCGTGCCACCGCATCGCGCTGCGCCAACTGCTCACGCGACTGGTCGGCCTTCTCCTGGCTGGCCTGACGGCGCGCGTCGAGATCTTCGTACTGGCACTTCTGCTGGTACTCGTCGCGCAGGCCGGCGATCGTGTCGCCGCGCACGCCGCGCGTCGGCGCGGTGCGGATCGCCTCGGCGATGCTCGCGCACGCCGGGCTCAGGTACTTGACGTGGTCTTGCATCTTCCCGGCCGCAGGCAGCGGTGCGGAGTAGGGCGTGGGGGTGCTGATCGGCCTCGACCCATAGGCATTCAGGCGCGTGCTGGCGCCCGGGCACGGCCGCTCGGAGTAGTAGACCCTGCCGTCTGCATTGCACCGGTACGCCTGGGCGCTGGCGGGCGGCGCCAGCAGAGCACCCAGCGACACGAGCGTGAGCAGAAGGAAGGCGGCGTGCATGGGTGCGGACGATACCCGCGCCGGGGCCGCCGTGGGCGCGGCGGCGCAGCCGGCGGACCGGCGCAATGGGCAATCCCTAACGCTTGCTGCAGGCTCACCATCGTCACGCCGCGCTGCCGGGCGCCGCCGGGCGCTTCGGCGCGACGGTCAAGGCCGGATGTATGCCCAGCCCTCGCGCTGCTTCTTCATCAGCTCGACCACGCCGGCGCTCACGTAGCCGATGTTCGGCAGCATGTCGCCGTAGGTGAGCCGCTGCGCCTTCATGGTGTTCTCGCAAGCCACCAGCTTGATGCCCTTGCCGAGCGCGTCGGCCACCCTCTTGGCCACCGGGGAGTCGGCCTTCAGCATGCCGATGCCCGGCCCGTAGACCACGATCTCGAGCTCGGTCGCCTCGGGGCCGCCGAGGTCGTCCTGCACGTTGCGCGCGTTGTTCAGCGCCAGGTTCCACTTGTGCGGATCGCTGTCGCTGACCTGGATCACCGCCCGCATTGGCGGGCGTTCGTCGCCCTGGGCCAGGCCGCGCAACGGCGCGAGGGCCATCAACCCCAGCGCGACCAGGGCAAGGCGGCGTGCGAGTTCGATCGACATGGTGTCTCCTCGGTTGCGGGCCAAGCATTGTGACTCGCCGCGCCCGTGCGGCAGCGGGCGCGGCAATTGTCACGGCGCGGCCCCTCCGTTCGGGTGGTTTTGCCGGCCGTGGCTGACGCCGCGTTAAGTACGAACGCTGGCCCTGCGGTCGCCTGCGTAAGCTGGCCCTGGCGTTCCACAGAAGGAATCGCGAATGGCCAGCAGTTCGACGAGCCGCAAGGGCTCACGCCAGATGCCGCTGAAAGACCGGCGCGCGCCCGCAGGCAAGGGCGGCCCGCTGCGCAAGCTCAAGGGCCTGCTCGGGCGGCCGCTGGGCATCGAACGGCGCGAGGGCAAGCTGCAGGTCGTGCTGGCCGAGCGCCGCCGCCCGCGACCGGCCGACGAGCCGCCTTCCCTGCCGCAGTTGTGCGCCGAGCTGAGCGCGCGTCTGCTCGCGCACGAACACGGCGAGGTGCAGACGATGCGCCACCTGATCCTGGTGCACGACGCGCTCGATCGCCGCGGCTGGGCCGCGCTCGAGAGCATGTCGTCGCTGGTGCTGGCCAAGGCGATCGAACAGGCCGAGGCGCTGGCCGCCGAGGAGCCGTCGCCGCACATGGACATGCTGCTCGAGGGCCTGCGGCCGTTGCAGGTGGCCGCTGATCTGCGCGACCAGCGCGATTCACGCATGCAGGATTTCCGGGTCGGCGACAACCTCGAGGTGTCGGAGTCCGACTACGCCGAATTCGAGGACTGCGAGACCAACTGGTCGGGCACCATCCCGGTCGGGCTGGTGCCCTCGCGCGGGCGCGACGACTGACCTGCGGCGCGAGCCCGCCGCCGCGTGCGGCGGCTCACCGCGGCAGTGCGATGCCGTTGAGCTCGGCCCAGCCTGTCCACGCGATGCTGATGCCGATGCACAGCAGCACGAACGCCGACAAGCGCATCATCACCAGCGTGCCGACCTCGCCGAGCTTGGCCAGCAACGCCGGCGCGTTGCGATAGGTGAGGTAGATCACCGCCACCGTCAGCGACGCGCCGATCGTCACCGCCAGCGCATTGGCCACGAACAGCGCGGGCGTGCGCGGCAGGCCGGCGCCGATGGCGATCGACGCGGCGATCGTGCCGGGGCCGGCGGTCAGCGGGAAGGTGATCGGAAAGAAGCTGCGCCGCATCAGTTCGGCGTCGGTCAACTGCACCTGTTGCGACCTGCGCTTCACGGCCGCCTGCACTTCGTCGTCGTCGTTGCGGTCGAGCATGCGCCAGCCCATCGCCGCCACCAGCAGACCGCCGCCGACGCGAACGATCGGCAGCGAGATGCCGAACAGGTCGAGCACGTAGGTGCCGACGAACAACGACGCCACCAGCACGAACCAGCAGTTGATGGCCACCTGGCGCGCCAACCGGCGCGTGGCCGCCCCTTCGCTGCCGGCAGTGAGCGTGAACACCGGTGCCGCGCTCAGCGGGTTGATGATCGGCAGCAGCGTCACCGGCACCAGCACCATGATGTGCAGCAGATCGATCAGCTTGGTCATCTCGGGATCCCGGCGGTGAGCGCTTGCGCACTGTGCCATCGATCGCGCGGCGCTACAGTGCCGCCACTGTCACACGACGAAGGAATCCCCGATGCGCGACCAGGTATCTGCAGGCCGGGCGATGCGATGGCTGGGGCTGCTGGCCGTGCTGCTGGTGGTGGCCTGCGCGACGCCGCGCGCCACCGTGTCGGTGAGCGGTACGGCCATCGTTCGCGAGCGCATGGCGCTGCCGCCCGGAGCGGTGTTCGAGGCGACGCTCGAGGATGTGTCGCGCGCCGACGCGCCCGCCGTGGTGGCCAGCGTGCAGGTGACCGCGCCGTCGATGCCGATCGCGTTCACGATCGCGGTCGACCCGGCGCGCCTCGAGGCGCGCCGCTACGCCGTGCGCGGGCGCATCGTGGCCGATGGCCAGACGCTGTTCAGCAGCGATGCCGCGGTGCCGGTGCTCGGCAGCGGCGACGCGCGCCGCGTCGAGCCGATGCTGCTGCGCCGTACCGCGATGGGCGACGCGCGCCGCCTGCGCGGCCTGTACCGCACGCAGGCCGACGCCGCATCGTTCTTCGATTGCACCAGTGGCGACCAGTTTCCGGTGCTCGACAGCGCTGCCGGCGCGGCGTTGCAGCGCGCGTATCTGGCCGCGCGAGCGGCGCCCGGCGCGCCGGTGCTGGCCACCATCGAGGCGCGCATCGTCGCGCGCGCGCCCGAAGGCCGCGGCGCACCGCGACCGATGCTCGAGGTCGATCGGCTGGTTGCCGTCGCGCCGCAGGCGCAGTGCGAGGCCGCTGCGTCGGATTCGGTGCCGCTCGAAAACACCACCTGGAAGCTGGTGGCGCTGCGCGGCCAGGCCGTGACGGCAGCAGACCCGATGCGCCAGCCTCACCTGGTGCTGCAGCCCGAGCAGCATCGCGTCGGCGGCTCCGGCGGCTGCAATCGCATCACGGGCGGCTACACGCTGGCCGGCGACCGGCTGACCTTCGGCCGCACGGCCGCCACCATGATGGCGTGCGCCGAAGGCATGGCGCAGGAACGCGCCTTCCTCGATGCGCTGTCGACGGTGGCGCGCTGGCGCATCGAAGGCCAGCGGCTCGCGCTCAGCGACGCGCGCGGCGACGTGGTGCTGCGCTTCGACGCCGTGGCGCCGCGTTGAGCGGCTCGCCGCAGCTTGCTCGCCTCACCGGCCGGCGCGCTCAGGCCTCGTACTTGAACGACACCGACACCCGCGCCCGATACGCCGCGACCTTGCCATCCTCGATCTTGAGGTCGAGCTGACCGACCTCGGCGATGCGCAGGTCGCGCAGCGACCGGGCGGCTGTCTCGACGGCGTTGCGCGCGGCCTCCTCCCACGAGGTGGGGCTGGTGCCGATGACCTCGGTGATGCGATAGACGCCGGTATCGGCCTTCTGCTTGGCCATGGTGTGCTCCTCGTGAAAAGGCGCGCGCCAGCGCGGCTTCGCGCCTGGGGTCCGCATGATAGGCGCGTTGTCACCCAGGTTGCCGGATCGAGGTGACAATCCCGCGATGGACTCTTGCAGCACGTTCGGGGCGCCGGGTATCCGCGCGCGGCGGCGATCGGCTGCTTGCCCATGACGAAGAAGCCCGACTTCGAAACCGTCGCGCTCGTGCTGCAGGGCGGCGGCGCGCTCGGCTCGTACCAGGCGGGCGTCGTTGAAGGCCTGGTGGCCGCCGACATCGAACCCGACTGGCTGGCGGGCATCTCGATCGGGGCGATCAACACCGCGCTGATCGCCGGCAACCCGCCGGCCACCCGGGTGCAGCGGCTGCGCGAGTTCTGGGAGACGATCTGCCAGCCGGCGATGTTCGCCGCCCCGCTGCAGTCGCTCGAGCAGTTCGTACACGGCATGCCCGAGGCGCGCAGCGCGCTCAGTGCCCTCGGCGCCTGGCGTGCGATGGTCGAGGGCCAGCGCGACTTCTTCGTCACGCGCGGCCTGACGCCGTGGCTCGGCGGCAAGCAGGGCATCACCGAGGCGAGTTTCTACGACACCTCGCAACTCAGGGGCACGCTCGAGCGCTTCGTCGACTTCGACCGCATCAACGCCGGGCCGACGCGCGTGTCGGTGGGTGCCGTCAACGTGCGCACCGGGAATTTCGAGCTGTTCGACAACACCACCGGCTCGGCGCGCAAGGCGATGCGCGCCGAGCACTTCATGGCCTCGGGGGCGCTGCCGCCCGGGTTCCCGGCGGTCGAGATCGACGGCGAGTACTACTGGGATGGCGGGCTGGTGTCGAACACGCCGCTGGCGCTGGTGCTCAACGCCATGCCGCGGCGCGACACCCTGGTGTTCCAGGTCGACCTGTGGCGGGCGCACGGCACGCTGCCCGACAACGTGTACGACGCCGAGGAGCGGCGCAAGGACATCACCTACTCGAGCCGCACGCGCGCGGTCACCGACATGCTGGCGCGCACGCAGCACCTGCGCCGGCTGCTGCGCGAGGTGCTCGAACACGTGCCGGCCAAGGTGCAACTCAGCGACCGTTGGTGCCGCGAGGCGAAGGAGCTGGCCAGCACGCGCCAGTACAACGTGATCCACCTGATCTATCAGGACAAGGCCTGGGAGGGGCTGGCCAAGGACTACGAGTTCAGCATCACGACGATGCGCGAGCACTGGGCCAGCGGCCTCAACGACATCCGCCACACGCTCGAGCACCCCGAGTGGCTGCAGCGGCCGCCCGCCGACGTCGAATTCGTCACCCACGACTACCACCGGCTGCGGCAGGCCAAGAGCAGTCCCTGACTGCCGGGGGCCGCCGCGCGCCGAGGTGTACGCTGCATACATGGCTGCCTCGTCCCGGCTGATTCGGGCTGTCTGCACCGCGTTGGCCACGCTGGCGTCGTTGTGGGTGGCGGCCGCAGCACCGCCGGGCGGCGCGCAGTCCGCGCCGGCGGTGCCACCGGTGCTGCTGCTGCGCATCGACGGCGCCATCGGTCCGGCCGCGGCCGAGCGCGTGAGCCGCGCGCTCGAGCGCGCCGGCCGCGACCAGGCGCAACTGGTGGTGCTGGAGATGGATACGCCGGGCGGCCTCGACACCGCGATGCGCAGCATCATCAAGGGCATCCTGGGGTCGCCGGTGCCGGTGGCGACCTTCGTCGCGCCGTCGGGTGCGCGCGCCGCCAGCGCTGGGACCTACATCCTCTACGCGTCGCACATCGCTGCCATGGCGCCGGCCACCAACCTGGGCGCCGCGACGCCGATCGCCATCGGCATGCCGTCGCCGGGAGGGGTGCCGCCGGCGGCCAGCGCGCCCGCCGGCAAGCCGGCGGAGCAAGACACCTTGGCCGCCAAGCGAATCAACGACGCCAGCGCGTACATGCGCGCGCTGGCGCAATTGCGCGGGCGCAACGCGGCGTGGGGCGAGCAGGCGGTGCGCGAGGCGGTGAGCCTGAGCGCGGCCGAGGCGCTGAAGCGCAAGGTGATCGACCTCATCGCCGCCGACGTGCCCGACCTGATGCGTCAGCTCGACGGCCGCGTGGTGCAGCGCGCCGCGGCGCAAGGCGGGCCGCTGACCCTGCACACGGCGAACGCCGCGGTGATCACGCTCGAGCCCGACTGGCGCGACAAGCTGCTGGCGGTGATCAGCGACCCCAGCCTCGCGCTGGTGCTGATGATGGTGGGCGTCTACGGGCTGCTGTTCGAGTTCATGAACCCCGGCTTCGTGGCGCCCGGCGTGATCGGCGGCGTCTGCCTGCTGCTGGCGCTGTGGGGGCTGCAGATGCTGCCGATCAACTACGCGGGGCTGGCGCTGATCGTGCTGGGCATCGCCTTCTTCGTCGGCGAGGCGTTCGTGCCGAGCTACGGCACGCTGGGCATCGGCGGCGTCGCGGCGTTCGCCTTCGGCGCCGTGCTGTTGATCGACAGCGACGCGCCGGGGTTCGCGATTCCGTGGCCGCTGATCGCTGCGATGACCGTCGTGTCGGCGGCGGTCGTCATCGGCGTGGCGGGCATGGCGGCACGCGCGCGCACGCGGCCGGTGGTCAGCGGTTCGGCGGCCACGCTGGTCGGCGCCAGCGGCGCGGTGATCGAGTTCGCGGGCGACAGCGGCTGGGCCGAGGTCAACGGCGAGCGCTGGCGCGTGCGCGCCGCGCAGCCGCTGCAGCCCGGGCAGCGCGTGCGCGTGACGCGGGTCGACGGCCTCACGCTCGACGTGCGGCCGGCCGACGCCTGAGGCTTTTGCAAGGAGCTATTCGATGAGCATGGCCATCAGCCTGGCGGTGATCCTGGTCCTGGTGATACTCGTCGTCGCCAACTCGCTGCGCATCCTGCGCGAGTACCAGCGCGGCGTGGTGTTCCAGCTCGGGCGCTTCTGGAAGGTCAAGGGGCCGGGGCTGGTGATCCTGATCCCCGGCATCCAGCAGATGGTGAAGGTCGACCTGCGCATCGTCGTGATGGACGTGCCGAGCCAGGACGTGATCTCGCGCGACAACGTGTCGGTGAAGGTCAACGCGGTGATCTACTTCCGCGTCGTCGACCCGGAGCGCGCGATCATCCAGGTGGAGAACTTCATGGCCGCCACCAGCCAGCTCGCGCAGACCACGCTGCGCGCGGTGCTCGGCAAGCACGACCTCGACGAGATGCTGTCGGAGCGCGAGCGGCTGAATCTCGACATCCAGAAGATCCTCGACGCGCAGACCGACGCCTGGGGCATCAAGGTCACCAACGTCGAGATCAAGCACGTCGACCTCAACGAATCGATGGTGCGTGCCATCGCGCGCCAGGCCGAGGCCGAGCGCGAGCGCCGCGCCAAGGTGATCCACGCCGAAGGCGAGCTGCAGGCCTCCGAGAAGCTCGCGCAGGCGGCCGAGATTCTCGCCAGGCAACCGCAGGCGATCCAGTTGCGATACCTGGAGACGCTGACCGTGATCGCCGCCGACAAGAACTCGACCATCGTGTTCCCGCTGCCGATGGACATCGTCGGCCCGCTGCTCGAGGCGCTGAAGCGAGGACCGTCCGCGGCCTGAGTCGCTGCCCGCGCGCCGATGGGCGCGCCGCCACGGCGACCTCAGTGCGCGCCGCCGGCGTCGGCACCGGCGCCGCCGCTGCGCGGCTGCGCCAGCCAGATCAGGGCGACGAGCCCGAGGAACATCAGCGCCGACAGGTAGAACAGGTCGGTCACCGCCATCGTGTAGGCCTGCTGGGTGACGATGCGGTCGAGCGCCGCGTGCGCCTGCTCTGGCGAGAGGCCGCCGCTCACCATGCGGGCGAGCGCCTGCATCGCCGCCTCGTTGCCGCTGTTCAACTGCTCGACCAGTCGCGCATGGTGCAGCGACGCGCGGCTGTCCCACAGCGTGGTGAAGATCGAGGTGCCGAACGCGCCGGCTGAGATGCGGACGAAGTTCGACATGCCCGAGGCGTTGGCCAGTTCCTCGGGCTTCAGGCCGCTGAACACGATCGACTGCAGCGGGATGAAGAAGAACGCCACCGCAGCGCCCTGCATCACGGTGGGAACGAGGATCACCCACAACGGCGCCTGGGTGTTGAAGTTCGAGCGCATCCACATCACCAGCGCGAAACCGAGGAACGCGACGGTCGCCAGCTTGCGTGGATCGATGCGCGCGACGTTCTTGCCGACCCACGGCGACAGCATGATCGCCAGCAGCCCCACCGGCGCCATCGCCACGCCGGCCCAGGTGGCGGTGTAGCCCATCCACTGCTGCAGCCACAGCGGCAGCAGCACGACGGTACCGAAGAACAGCCCATAGCCGACCGACACCGCCACCGTGCCGGCGCTGAAGTTGCGGCCCGCGAACAGCCGCAGGTCGACGATCGGGTGTGCCTCGGTCAGCTCCCACGCCAGGAAGTACAGGAAGCCGACCGCTGCCACGATCGCCAGCGCGACGATCTGCGGCGAGCCGAACCAGTCGAGCTCCTTGCCTTTGTCGATCATGATCTGGAAGGCGCCGATCCACAGCACGAGCAGCACGAGGCCGACACGATCGACGGGCACCTTGCGGCGCGGCGACTCGCGCGAGCGGAAGATCGACCAGGTAAATGCCGCTGCGACCAGGCCCACGGGAACGTTGATGTAGAAGATCCACGGCCAGGCGATGTTGTCGGTGATCCAGCCGCCGAGCAGCGGGCCGACCACCGGGGCCACCAGCACGGTGATGCCCCAGAAGGCGAGCGCCATGCCGGCCATCGCCGGCGGGTAGCTCGACAGCAGCAGCGTCTGCGACAGTGGGATCAACGGCCCCGCCACCGCGCCCTGGATGACGCGAAACGCGATCAGCGTCTCGATGTTCGGCGACATGCCGCACAGCCACGACGCCATCACGAACAGCACCACGCTGGCGGTGAACAGTCGCACCTGCCCGAAGCGCTGCGTCAACCAGCCGGTCAGCGGCACGGCGATCGCGTTGGCCACCGCGAACGACGTGATGACCCAGGTGCCCTGGTTGGGGCTGACGCCCAGGTCGCCGGCGATCGCCGGCAGTGAGACGTTGGCGATCGACGTGTCGAGCACCGTCATGAAGGTCGCCAGCGAGAGCACCAGGGTGCCGAAGGCACGCTCGACGCCGTGCAGCGGTGTGTACGCCGCCGACCGCGCCGGTGCGGCCGCGGGGGCCGGCGCTGCCGGCGCCGCGGCAGGGCCGTCGGCCGCTGAGGCGGAACTCATGGCGTCGCTCAGTGCCTGACCGATGCCGCGGCGCCGATCACCGGCGCGGCGAGCAGCGGGGTGGCGGCCGCCCGCGCGCGGCCCAGATTGGCGGCGATGATCTCGCGCACGCGGCGGTCGGCCTCGGCGCTCGCGGTGTCGAACACCGCGGTCTGGCTGCTCGCGCGCTGCGTCACCGGCGTGCCGAGCACCGGCTCGCCGCTGGTCCGATGCAGGTCGACCGTGGCTTCCATCGACAGGCCCACGCGCAGCGGGTGCGCGGCCAACTGCTTGGCATCGAGCTCGATGCGCACCGGCACTCGTTGCACCACCTTGATCCAGTTGCCGGTGGCGTTCTGCGCCGGCAGGATCGCGAACGCGGCGCCGGTGCCGGCGGCGACGCCGACGATGCGGCCGTCGTAGTCGACGCGGCTGCCGTAGAGGTCGGCCGTCAGTTTGACCGCCTGGCCGACGTGCATCTTGCGCAGCTGCGCTTCCTTGAAGTTGGCCTCGACCCACACCTGGTCGAGCGGAATCACCGACATCAGCGGCGTGCCTGGCGTGATGCGCTGGCCCACCTGCACGGTGCGACGCGCCACCTGTCCGGCCACCGGCGCCGGCAACTCGGTGCGCTGCAGCGCGAGCCAGGCCTCGCGCAGCGCGGCGGCAGCGCGCTCGACGTTGGGATGTTTCTCGACGCTGGTGCCGTCGGTGAGCGCACGGTTGCTGGCGGCCTGCTCGCGCGCTGCCGCGAGCGCAGCGTTGGCTGCGGCCAGCGCGCTGCGCGCGGCGCTCAGCGTGGTTTCGGCATGGTGCATCTCCTCGCCGCCCACCGCGCCGCTGGCCACCAGCGGGCGGCGCCGCGCGACATCGTTCTCGGCGCGCGTCACCTCGGCCTGCGCGCGTGCGGCGTCGGCCTGACGCAGCCTGATCGTCGCGTCGAGCGCCGCGGTGTTGGCGTACAGCGTGCGCACCTCGCGCACGGTCTGCGCCAGTTGCGCCTCGGCGCGCTCGAGCGCGAGCTTCGCATCGGCCGGGTCGAGCCGCACCAGCGGCTGGCCCGCCTTGACGATGTCGGTGTCTTCGACCAGCACGGCGAGCACGGTGCCCGCCACCTGCGGCGTGACCAGCACCACCGGCGCCTGCACGTACGCGTTGTCGGTGGACTCCTGAAAGCGCAACACCAGCGCCCAGTAGCTGCCGTAGACGATGGCGACGACGAGCACCAGCGCACTCACCACCAGCAATGCCGGCTTGCGCCGTGAGCCGCCGTTGCCGGCGGCGGACGAAGAAGCTTCGGATGCCATGAAGGGCCCTCGCGATCGGAGTTGGGCGCGCGGGTCAGCGCGCTGCGGTGGTCTGCGGCCAGCCGCCGTCGAAGCCGCCGCCGAGCGCGCGCACCAGCGCAACCTCGCTCGCCAGATGGCGCGCCTTCAGGTCGGTGTCGGCCAGGCGTTGCGCGAGCACGTTGGTCTCGGCCGCCAGCACGACCAGGAAATTGCCCAGCCCGGCGCGGTAGCGCTGCAGCGCCAGCGCGTGCGCGGCGTCGGCGGCGGCGGTGGCGTCGCGCTGGGCGCGCTGCTGGCGCTCGATCGAGCGCAGGCCGCTCAACTCGTCGGCCACTTCGCGCAGCGCGCGCAGCAACGCGCCGTTGTAGGCGGCGATCGAGGCATCGATCTCGGCGCGGCGTGCATCGAGGTTGGCCTGCAGGCGAGCGGCATCGAACAACGGCAGGTGGATCGCCGGGCCGGCACCGTAGACGAGCGAACCCGAGTCGAGCAGCCGGTTCAGACCGAGCGACGACAGGCCGATGAAGGCGTTGAGGTTGATGTTCGGATAGAACTGCGCGCGGGCGGCATCGGCATCGTGCAGCGCGGCCTCGACGCGCCAGCGCTGCGCCACCAGGTCGGCGCGGCGGCCCAGCAGATCGGCCGGCAGGCTGGCGGGCACCGGGAACGACGCGATCGGCTGCAGCGCGGGCGTCAGCGCGTCGAACGCCTGCGGGCCGGCGCCGACCAGCTCGGCCAGCGCATGGCGCGTGCGCTCGATGGTCTCGCCGAGGGTCTCGATCTGGACTTTCGATTGCGCCACCAGGCCCAGTGCCTGCTCGAGGTCGACCCGGGTGTCGAGCCCCGCGCCGATGCGCTCGCGCACGATGCCCAGCACCTGCTCGCGCTGCTGCAGTGCCTCGCTGGCCACGGTGCGCGCCTCGATCAGCCGCGCCAGGTTGAAGTAGCTCGCGGTGACCTGGCTGGCCAGCAGCACGCGTGCGGCCTGGGCGTCGGCCTGCGCGGCGCGCTGCTGGCCGATGGCGGCGTCGAGCACGGCACGTTGGCGGCCGAAGAGATCGATCTCCCAGCCGGCACCGGCCTGCGCGTTGGCGGTCCAGCGCGTCGAGCCCGCCAGCGGCGGCGGGTAGATGAAGTTCTCGCTGAAGCGCTGGTCGGTGGCATCGGCGCTCAGCGTGCCGTGCGGCCGGCGCGCCGCATCGGCGCCTCGAACGGCGGCTTCGGCGGCACGCACACGCGCCTGCACCGCCTGCAGCGATGGCTGGCCGGCAAGCGCCTGGTCGACCAGCCGCTCGAGCGTCGCGTCGCCGTAGCGGGCCCACCAGCGAGCGTCGGGCCAGACGATGGCGGCCGGCTGCGCGCCGAGGTCGCTCGCCTGCGTGATCGCCGGCGTCGGCGGCGCGGCGGCCGGCGTTGCGCAACCGAGCAGCACGGTGCTGGCCAGCGTGGCGAGCACGGCGGCGGCGGCGCGGTGCGCCCGTTCGCGCCACGGGCATGCTTCGCGCGGCCCGGCGCCGCCGGGGTGCGCGCGCTCGACACCCAGCCCGCCATGCGAGGGCGGCTCCAGCAGCGGCTTCACGCGGCCTCGGCGTCGGCCTGCAGCGCAGCGCCGTTGTCGGCCATGCGGCCGAGCAGCCGGCGCAACTGCTTCCATTCGGGCTCGCTGAAACCGCGCAGGAACTCGTTGTTCACCGCGGCCAGCACGAATGGCACCTTGCGCGCCACCGTGTCGCCGGCGGCGGTGAGCCGCAGGTGCACGATGCGGCGGTCGGTTGCCGAGCGCACGCGCTCGAGCAGACCCTTGGCCTCGAGGCGGTCGACCATGCGCGTCACCGAGCCGGCGTCGACGGCTATCTCGCGCGCCAGCTCGATGGCACTGCTGGCGCGGCCGAGCTTGAGCAGCCACAGCGGCTTCCACTGCGCATCGGTGAGGTCGTGCTGCAGCATGCGGCGGTCGACCTCGCGGCGCATCGCCTGCATCACGGTGAAGATCTGGTAGCCCACGCTGTCGGCCAGCTCGTAGCGGCGGCCGTCGTAGGGCGGGTGGGGTCTCGAGGGGGATGCCATTGGCAGGGCAATGATTGCCTAGGCAAATTCTGCCATGGCAAGCAGAGCGCCGCAAGCGGCGCGGCGCCGCGTGCCGCCGCTGCGTCCCCGAGGTGCGGCTCAGCCCGCTGCCATCAACTGCCGGCGCGCGCGGTGCAGGCGCACGAACAGGTTCTGCTCGCTGATGCCCAGCAGCGCGCACACCGCATCGCTGGTGTGGTCGCGCAGGACGCGCAACTGCATCGCGTCGCGCAGCCCGGCCGGCAGCGCGGCGATGCCGGCCAGCACGCGGCCCAGGCGTTCGCGCTGCTCGGCCACCTCGTCGGGGCGCGGGCGCGCGCACGGCAGCGCGCGTTCGTCGTTGTCGTCGTCGCCGTCGAGGCTGTCGTGGCCGGCGCGCTCGCGCACCAGGTCGACGATCTTGTGGCGCAGGATCGCCACCAGCCAACTGCGCGGCGCCGAGCGCCCGGCGAAGCTGGCACGGCCGCTCATCACGGCTTCGAACACGTCGTGCACCAGGTCTTCGGCCAGCGACGGGTCGTGCAGGCGGCGCCTGGCGTAGCGCACGAGGAACGGGCGGTGCGCAATCAGGTCGGCCCAGGTCAGTGCGGTGCTGAGGGCGGCTTCGGAGGCGGTGGTGGCATGCATGGCGGCGTGGCTTCGGTTGCGCGGATCGGCGTCACTGTGGCGGCGCACCCTCGCGCCAGCCTCACCGAACCTCACGGCCGGATAACATCGATGTAAGAACGCGCCACCGCGGGGCGACTGCCTCGCATGGAAGCCGCGATGGGCACCGCCATCCTGCTCGCCGAAGACCAGGCCGACATTCGCGACCTGATCGCGCTCAACCTGCGTCACGCCGGCTACGACGTGACGCCGGTGGCCGACGGCCGCGCCGCGCTCGACAGCCAGGCCGAGCGCGGCAGCGACCTGCTGATCCTCGACCTGATGATGCCGGGGCTCGACGGCCTCGAGGTCTGCAAGGCGCTGCGCGCGCGCGGACGTGCCACCCCGATCCTGATGCTGACCGCCAAGTCGACCGAACTCGACCGCGTGCTCGGTCTCGAGCTCGGCGCCGACGATTACCTGACCAAGCCGTTCTCGATGGCCGAGCTGCTGGCGCGGGTGAAGGCGCTGCTGCGCCGCGCCGAACTGCTGCGTCAGGCGCAGAGCCAGACGCAGGGGGCTGTCCGGGTGTTGCGCAACGGCGAGGTCGAGATCGCCGTGGCGCGGCGTGAAGTGCGCGTGCGCGGGCAGGTGGTGGAGCTGACGGCGCTGGAGTTCGAGCTGCTGCTGCACTTCGCGCAGCATCCGGGCCACGTGTTCTCGCGCGCGCAGTTGCTCGATTCGGTGTGGGGCTACTCCCACGAGGGCTACGAGCACACGGTGACCACGCACATCAACCGCCTGCGTGCCAAGCTTGAAACCGATCCGATGCGACCGCTGATCATCCTCACGGTGCGCGGCGCGGGCTACAAGCTGCGCGACGCGCCGCCATGAGCGCGACATGACGGTCCGCCTGCGCCTGGCGCTGACGATCTTCGCCACCGGCGTGATCACCGCGCTGGGCGTGCTGGTGACGGTGGCGATCGCCTTCCAGCGCTTCGAGCACGAGAACGTCTACGAGCGCGCCAACGCCTTCCTCGGACGCGTGGTGGCGCTGCATCCCGACCTGCTCGACCTGCGGGCGCGCGACGCCGACGGCTTCACGGCCTTCCTGCGCAACCTGCTGCTGTTCGAGCCCGACACGCAGCTCTACCTGCTCGACGGCGACGGCACGGTGCTGGCCGCCAGCGGCAGCATGCAGCCAGCGCCCGGCTTCAAGGTGCGGCTCGCGCCGGTGCGCGAGGCGGTGGCGGTGGCGGGCGACCGGCGCCGCGCCGCGTACGTGATGGGCGACGACCCCGAGCACATGAACCTCGACGCGGTGATCGCGGCGCGGCCGCTGCGTCGCACGCTGATCCGGGCGCAAGCGGAGCCTGCGGGTTTTCTGTATCTGGTGAGCCAGCCGCCGAGCCTGAACGTCGGCCACGCCGAGGTCTACCGCAGCACGCTGGCCGGCACCGCGATGGGCGGTGTGCTGGCGCTGATCGTGGGCATGACCGTGTGCGCGGCCTGGATCGTCGCCACGGTGACGCGGCCGTTGCGCGACCTCAGCGCCGCGGTGGCGCGTGCCCAGCGCGAGGGCTTCGAAGGCGCTGACGTGATCGGCCCTGCCGGAGCAGCCGCACGCCGCGGTGACGAATTCGCGCGTCTGCGCGCCGGGTTCCACGAGTTGCTCGCGCGTCTGCGCGCACAGTGGGATGCGCTGCGGCGGCTCGACCAGTTCCGCCGCGAAGGGGTGAGCAACCTGTCGCACGACCTGCGCTCGCCGCTCACGGCCACCGCCGCGTGCCTGGAAACGCTCGACCGCCGCTGGCTCGGCGACCCGGCGCGCGTCGACGACCGGGCGCTGCTCGAGGTGGCGCTTCGCAACACGCGCAACGCGGCGCAGCTGGTGCGCTCGCTGGGCGATCTGGCGCTGCTCGACGAGCCGCAGTTCAAGCTGCGGCCGATGACGATGAACATCGCCGAGATGCTCGACGACCTGGTGATGCGGTTCGCCGATCGTGCCTCCCGTGCGGGCGTGACGCTGCACAACGACAGCATGGCGGCGGTCTTTGCGGCGGTCGACATCGAGTTGTTCGAGCGTGCGCTGGCCAATCTCGTCGACAACGCGCTGCGGCACACGCCATCGGGCGGGCGCGTGACGCTGCGTGCCGACGGCGACCGACAGAGCGTGCTCGTCATCGTGAGCGATACCGGCAGCGGCATCGTTGCAGGCGACGTCGAGCGGATGTTCGACCGCCTCTACAGCGGTGCCGGCGGCGACGCCGAAGGCGGCGGCAAGGGCCTGGGGCTGGCCATCGTCAAGCGCATCGTCGAACTCCACCACGGCGAGGTGGCCGCGCGCAGCATGCCGGGGCAGGGGACACGGGTGACGATTCGCCTGCCCGCGCAGGCTTGAGCCCGCGAAACGGAGCCTGCGGTCGCCGCGGCGAGTTCTCGCGGCCGGCCTAGAGGGCGGCCGGCTCGGTCGGCATCTCGTCGAGCAGCGACTGCACGTGGGCCGCGAGGCGGCCGATCTCCTGCTCGATCTGCAGCGAGAAGCCTCTGCGGCCCCCGCGCTCGTCGGCCAACAGCCGCATCAGCGAGAACTGCGTGCCGCCCAGATCGTGCCAGTGCTCGGCCAGGTGGTTGGCGATGCGCGGATACTGCTCCCCCAGCGCCTTCGGCCGTACGGCAGCCGGCAGCGACAGCAGCCAGTCGATCGCCTTGCCGGTCAAAGCGCGGTCCGTCGGCGAGGCCGCACGGCGTTGCTTCTCCCAGTTGCCAGGCAGCAGTTGTTCCAGCGCGCTGAGCACAGGGGGCTGATCGGCCTGCTGGCGCGCGGTGGCCACGTCGGTGAACTCGAACTCGATCGACCCCGACGGGTCGAACGTTTTCTTGGCTGGGATCTCGGGCATGGCGCGGTGACGAGCGAAGAGCAACGAGACAGGGTGATGCCCGCGATGATGTCATGCCCTGACTGCGCGAGAGCGCATGCGCGCGTGAGAAGCGCCCAAGCCGCCAACGCCGTTACCGCGCGAGGCGATGGTGCGTGACAAATTGGTGGCGGGTTACAGAAGCGCGGTGTGCCGCAGGGACGCTCGCTGGCGAGGGTATCCGTGCAGTCGTGCACGCGCGATGGCGCACTCCGTAGAATGTTCGGCCCCATGTCAAGAACCCCTTCCCAGCGCGGCGGCGTGATCCGCATCCGCGGCGCGCGTCAGCACAACCTGAAGAACCTCGACCTCGATCTGGCCACCGGCGAGATGACGGTGGTCACGGGGCCGTCGGGTTCGGGCAAGTCGAGCCTGGTGTTCGACACGCTGTACGCGGAGGGGCAGCGCCGCTACGTCGAGACGTTCAGCGCCTACGCGCGTCAGTTCCTCGAGCGCATGGACCGGCCCGCGGTCGACCGCGTCGACGGCGTGCCGCCGGCGATCGCGATCGACCAGACCAATCCGGTGCGCACGTCGCGCTCGACCGTCGGCACGATGACCGAGCTGAACGATCATCTGAAGCTGCTGTACGCGCGCGCCGGCCAGCTGTTCGACCGCGTGACCGCGCTGCCGGTGCGGCACGACAGCGCCGATTCGATCCACGCCGATCTGGTGACCCGCGCCACGCAGGCCGGCGACCCGCGGTTGGCGATCACCTTCCCGGTGCAGCTGCCCGAGAACGTGACGTCGCAGGAGGTCGAGCAATGGTTGTCGGCCAGCGGCTTCACGCGCGTGCAGGCCGAGCGTGTGGTCGAGCGCGCAGGCCAGGCGATCGGCGGGGCGGTAACCGCGAGCGGGGGGCCACACGTCAAAGTGCTCGACGTCGTCGCCGACCGGCTGCGCATCGTCGGTGCCGAGCGCGCCCGCGTGGTCGAGGCGATCGAGCTGGCACTCAAGCGCGGCGGCGGGCGCGTCAACGTCTACGTGCTGCGCGACGGCGGCGAGCCCGAACTCTGGCGCTATTCGACCGGCCTGCACTGCCCCGAGAGCGACCTCCGCTACGCCGATCCGCAGCCGGCGCTGTTCTCGTTCAACTCGGCCTACGGCGCGTGCGAGAGCTGCCGCGGCTTCGGGCGCGTGATCGGCGTCGACTGGGGGCTGGTGATCCCCGACCACCGCAAGACGCTGCGCGGGGGTGCCGTCAAGCCGCTGCAGACGCCGGCATGGAAGGAGTGCCAGGACGACCTGCTGAACCACGCGGGCGCGGAGGGCATCCCGCGCGACACCGCGTGGAGCCAGCTCACCGACGCGCAGCGCCAGTGGGTGATCGAGGGATCGCCGCTGTGGAAGGGCAACTGGAAGAAGCAGTGGTACGGCGTGCGCCGCTTCTTCGGTTACCTGGAGAGCAAGGCCTACAAGATGCACATCCGCGTGCTGCTGTCGAAATACCGCAGCTACACGCCGTGCACGGCTTGCGGCGGCGCGCGGCTGAAGCTCGATGCGCTGCTGTGGCGCGTCGGCTCGAAGGAGGCGGCCGACGCGGCGCTCGAGTTGGAAGGAGCGTCGAGTCGCTCGCCGGTTTCCTCGTTGACCTTCGAGGGCGGCACGGCGTCAGGTGCCTCTGGGGGGTATCGCCCGCGCTTCATGCCCGCTGGCTTGGCATGGTCGCGCGAGCAGCTCGACGCGTTGCCGGGCCTGACGCTGCACGACCTGATGCTGCTGCCGATCGCCCGGCTGCGCCGCTTCTTCGACGCATTGGCGCCGCAGCAGCCGGGCCAGCTCGACGAGGCGCTGAAGCTGCTGCTGGGCGAGATCCGCACGCGGCTGAAGTACCTGTGCGACGTGGGCCTGGGCTACCTCAGCCTCGACCGCCAGAGCCGCACGCTCTCGGGCGGCGAGGTGCAGCGCATCAACCTCACCACCGCGCTCGGCACCTCGCTGGTCAACACGCTGTTCGTGCTCGACGAGCCGAGCATCGGCCTGCATCCGCGCGACATGGGCCGCATCGTCGAGGCGATGCAGCGGCTGCGCGACGCCGGCAACACGCTCGTCGTCGTCGAGCACGACCCGGCCGTGATGCTGGCGGCCGATCGGCTGATCGACCTGGGCCCCGGCCCGGGCGCGATGGGCGGGCGCATCGTGTTCGACGGCACGCCCGACGAGGCACGCAAGGCCGACACGCTGACCGGCGCCTACCTCGGCGCTCGCAAGCACGTGGGCATCGGCATCCGCCGCCATGTCGGCGAGTCGACGCCGAAACTGGTGCTCGAAGGCGCGCGCGAGCACAACCTGAAGAATCTGAGCGTCGCCTTTCCGCTGCAGCGGCTGACGGTCGTCACCGGCGTGTCGGGGTCGGGCAAGAGCACGCTGGTGCAGGATGTGCTCGTGCCGGCGTTGCTGCGGCACTTCGGCAAGGCCACCGAGACGCCCGGCGATCACGATCGCCTGCTCGGCGCCGACTGGCTGGCCAACGCCGTGTTCGTCGACCAGAGCCCGATCGGCAAGACCGCGCGCAGCAACCCGGCGAGCTATGTCGGCGCGTTCGACGAGTTGCGCAAATTGTTCGCCGAGGCGCCGCTGGCACGCGAGCGCAGCTACGGCGCCGGCATGTTCAGCTTCAACGCCGGCGACGGCCGCTGCCCGACCTGCGGCGGCTCGGGCTTCGAGCACGTCGAGATGCAGTTCCTGTCCGACGTCTACTTGCGCTGCCCCGACTGCGACGGCCGCCGCTATCGCGCCGAAGTGCTCGAGGTGCGCATCGTGCGCGGCGCGCGCCGGCTGTCGGTGGCCGACGTGCTCGACCTCACGGTGGCGCAGGCGTGCGAGCTGTTCCGCGACGACCGCGAGGTGGTGGCGCGGCTGCAGCCGATCGTCGACGTCGGCCTCGACTACGTCTGCCTGGGCCAGCCGGTGCCCACGCTGTCCGGCGGCGAAGCCCAGCGGCTCAAGCTCGCGGGCTTCCTCGCGGAGGCGTCGGGCCCGGCGCAGCAGCCCAGAGCGGTGAAGGGCACGCTGTTCCTGTTCGACGAGCCGACCACTGGGCTGCACTTCGACGACATCGCCAAGCTGATGCGCGCACTGCGCAAGCTGCTCGAGGGCGGCCATTCGCTGATCGTGATCGAGCACAACCTCGACGTCATCCGCAACGCCGACTGGGTGATCGACCTCGGCCCCGAGGGCGGCGACGCCGGCGGCGAACTGGTGGCCGCCGGCACGCCCGAGGAGTTGAAGACGCACGCCACCTCGCACACCGGCCGCGCGTTGCGCGACTACGAGCAGGTGCTGGGGTGGAGCGCGCAGCGGGCGCACGAGGCGGGCAGCGAGTCCGGCGCGCCGGACTCGCCTGCGGGTCAGGCCGTCGTGCGCGAGGCGCGCGAGGGCAGCCTGCCGCTGCAGACCTGGGTGCGCGCGCAGCGCGAGGCGGCGCGCGCGGCCGCAGAGGCGATCCGCATCGTGAACGCGCGCGAGCACAACCTGAAGTCGATGACGGTCGACGTGCCGCGCGGCAAGTTCAACGTCGTCACCGGGGTGTCGGGGTCGGGCAAGAGCACGCTGGCGTTCGACATCCTGTTCAACGAGGGCCAGCGACGCTACCTCGAATCGCTCAACGCGTACGCGCGCAGCATCGTGCAGCCGGCCGGACGGCCCGAGGTCGACGCGGTTTTCGGCATTCCGCCGACGGTGGCGATCGAGCAGCGGCTGAGCCGCGGCGGGCGCAAGAGCACGGTGGCCACCACCACCGAGGTGTGGCACTTCCTGCGCCTGCTGTGGGTGAAGCTCGGGCTGGCGCACTGCGTGCACGACGGCGCCGAGGTGAGGCCGCAAAGCGTCGAGAGCATCGCCGCGCAGTTGCTGCGCGATCACCGCGGCCAGCACGTCGGCCTGCTCGCGCCGCTGGTGGTGGCGCGCAAGGGCGTCTACACCGACCTCGCCAAGTGGGCCAAGGCGCGGGGCCACACGCACCTGCGCGTCGATGGCGCATTCGTCGGCGTCGATCCATGGCCAAGGCTCGACCGCTTCAAGGAGCACACGCTCGAGCTGCCGGTGGGCGACCTGCTGGTCGCGCCCGAGCGCGAGGAGGCCCTGCGCACGATGCTCGCGCAGGCGCTCGACGCGGGCAAAGGCGTGCTGCACCTGCTGGCGCCGCTCGATGGCCTGGCCGAGGCGATCGACGGCGGCGCGGGCGGCGCGGGCATCGGTGCGGTGAAGGTGTTCTCGACCAAGCGCGCGTGCCCCGTGTGCGGTACCAGCTACCCCGAACCCGACCCGCGCATGTTCTCGTACAACAGCAAGCACGGCTGGTGCACGACCTGCGTCGGCACCGGTCTGGCCTTGACGCGCGAGCAGCGCAGCGCCTACGACGACTCGGTGCGCAGCGACGACGACCGCGGCCGCGAGCAGACCTTTCCGTCCGAGGAGCCCGAGGTCGAGGGCGTCGGCGAGCAGCCGTGCAGCGACTGCGGCGGCACGCGGTTGAACCCGGTGTCGCGCGCCATCACCTTCGATGGACATCCGATCACCGAGGTCGCGCAATGGTCGGTGGCCGACGTGCGCCGCTGGGTCGACGCGCTGACGCTCGCCGGCCGCGATGCCGACATCGCGCGCGACGTGATCAGCGAGATCCGCAGCCGGCTGCAGTTCCTCGAGGAGGTGGGCCTCGGCTACCTGACGCTCGACCGCGCGGCGCCCACGCTGTCGGGCGGCGAGGCGCAGCGCATCCGGCTGGCAGCGCAGCTCGGCAGCAACCTGCAGGGCGTGTGCTACGTGCTCGACGAGCCGACGATCGGGCTGCACCCGCGCGACAACCGCATCCTGCTCGACGCACTGGCACGCCTGGGCGCGGCGGGCAATACGTTGGTGGTGGTCGAGCACGACGAAGACACGATCCGCCGCGCCGACCACATCATCGACATCGGGCCGGGCGCCGGGCGCCGCGGCGGCGAGCTGGTGGCCGAAGGCGGTGTGCACGAGGTGTCGGCCAACCCGGTCTCGCTGACCGGGCGTTTTCTCGCGCAGCCGCTGGTGCATCCGCTGCAGGCGCGTCGCGAGGTGCACGGAGCGAAGCCGGCGCTGCGACTGCGCGGCGCGCACCTGCACAACCTGCGCGACATCGACGTCAACATCCCGCTGCAACGGCTGGTCGCGGTGACCGGCGTCTCGGGGTCGGGCAAGAGCACGCTGGCGCGCGACGTGCTGCTGGCCAACCTGCGCGGCCTGGTCGGCGCGCGCGGCAAGCTGCCGATTCTGACCGGTTGTCGCGAGCTCGACGGCTGGCAGTCGATCGACCGCGTGCTCGAGGTCGATCAGACGCCGATCGGCAAGACGCCGCGTTCGTGCCCCGCCACCTACATCGGCTTCTGGGACACGATCCGCAAATTGTTCGCCGAGACGCTCGAGGCGAAGGCGCGCGGCTATGCGCCCGCGCGCTTCTCGTTCAACACCGGCGACGGCCGCTGCCCGGGGTGCGAGGGCCAGGGCCTGCGCACCATCGAGATGAGCTTCCTGCCCGACGTCAAGGTGCCGTGCGACCAGTGCCACGGCGCGCGCTTCAACCCCGAGACGCTGGCCGTCACCTGGCGCGGTCGCAGCATCGGCGATGTGCTGCGCATGGAGGTCGACGAGGCGGTCGACTTCTTCGCGTCGATGCCGTCGATCGCCCACCCGCTGCAATTGCTCGAGGACGTCGGCCTCGGCTATCTGACGCTGGGCCAGCCGTCACCGACGCTCTCCGGCGGCGAGGCGCAGCGCATCAAGCTGGTGACCGAGCTGTCGAAGGTGCGCGACGGCGTCACGCGGCGCGGACAGACTGTTGGCCCCCTGACGCCTTCGGCGTCCCCCCCCGAGGGGAGTCGGCCGCTTGGGGCGGCCCGGCGCGGCCTGGCACCGCAGACCCTGTACGTGCTCGACGAACCGACCGTGGGCCTGCACATGGCCGACGTCGAACGGCTGATCCGAGTGCTGCACCGGCTGGTCGACGGCGGCCACAGCGTGCTGGTGATCGAGCACGACCTCGACGTCATCGCCGAGGCCGACTGGGTCATCGACCTCGGTCCCGAAGGCGGCGCGGCAGGCGGCAAGGTGGTGGCCGCGTGCACGCCGGAGGCGCTGGTGGCGCGCGACACGCACACCGGGCGCGCGCTGGCGCGGGTGCTGGCGCGCAGCGTGCCGGCGCACGAAGCGCTGGCCGGTCGGACGTAGAGCCCGACGAACGGCGCGGTCGGCGCGGCTACATCGCGCGGCCGTCGAGCGCGGGTGCGTTGCCGTCGATCATCGCGTCGCTGACATCGGGGTGGCGCACCATCAGCGTCATCGCCCGCGTCTGCAGGGTCACCGCGTCGTCGTGGTCGCCGCAGCGATCGAGCACGTCGCTGGCGCGCAGCAGCACCTTGATCTCCCAATGCGGGTCGGCGGCGTGCGTCGCGACCTTGGCCGCTTCGAACGCCATGTCGCGCGCGAGGTCGCGTGCGTTGCAGGCTTGGCGCTCGCCGTCGTCGGATTCCAGGTTCACGTGCTCGGCCGCGAGACAGGCCAGCTCGGCGAGTTCGCACAGCAGTTCGACGCGCTGATCGACGCCGCCCAGCGCGTACGACCAGCGCAGCGCCTGGCGCATGAAGTCCATCGCCTGGGGATAGGCGGACAGCGCGGCGTAGCAGCGTGCGATGCCGCACAGGGCATCGCACATCGCGGCCGGCTGATGCTCGCGCTCGGCTTCGTCGAGCCGCCGCACGGCCAGCTCCAGCGCGGCGCGCCCGGGGCGGTATGGCAAGGCATCGCGTGGCGATTCGAACTCCATGGCCTGGCTTGGCAGGGCAATCAATCGGTTCTCCCTCGGGCCCAGCGGGCCAGCGGCATGCACCGATGCTAGGCGGCGCCCGCTGGCGCAGCGAACCCCGTTCACGGGGTTGCAGCGGTCGCCTCACCGCGAGCGAGGGGGCGCGCGGGCGCGCCCGGCGCCTGTCGCCAAGCCAGGTGTTCAGCCCTTGGCGACGTCGCTGCCGAGCTGCAACTTCAGCCTGGAGCGCGCAGCCAGCGCCTTGTAGAGGCGCCAGCCGAGCAGCGCGGCCAGGATGCCGCCGTAGACGAATACCTCGGTGAAATTGCGCTTGCCGGCGCGCATCCAGAAGAAGTGCAGGATCGCCAGCCCGGCGATCGCATAGACGGTGCGATGCAGTTGCTGCCAGCGCTGCGCACCCAGCGCGCGGATCGCGCGGTTGGTCGACGTGGCCGCCAGCGGCAACAGCAGCAGGAACGCCGCGGCGCCCACCAGGATGAACGGGCGTTTGGCGATGTCGGCGACGATGTCGCCGATGTCGAGCTCCATGTCGAACACGGCGTAGGCGCTGAAGTGCAACGCTGCGTAGAACGCGGTGAAGAGCCCGAGCATGCGCCGCAGACGTGCCAGTGCGGTGAGGCCGCTCCATTGCCGCAGCGGCGTGACGGCGAGCGTCAGGCACAGGAAGCGCAGCGTCCAGTCGCCCAGCGAGCGCATCAGCGCCTCGGCCGGGTTGGGTCCGAGCGTGTGCCGGGCGATGCCCGCGATCAGCAGCGCCAATGGCAGCAGCGCCGCGGTGAACAGCACCGGCTTGGTGGCCGGGTGCAGCAACAGCGATTGCAGTGCGCGACGAGGGGAACTGGTCAGAACCACTTCTTGAGATCCATGCCGGCGTACAACTGCCCGACCTGCGCCTCGTAGCCGTTGAACATCAGCGTCGCTCGCTTCTTCGCAAAGAGCCCGCCTTCGCCGATGCGGCGCTCGCTGGCCTGGCTCCAGCGCGGGTGATCGACCGTCGGGTTGACGTTCGAATAGAAGCCGTACTCCTGCGGCGCAGCCTGTGACCAACTGGTCGCAGGCTGCTGCTCGACGAAGCGGATCTTGACGATCGACTTGCCGCTCTTGAAGCCGTACTTCCACGGCACCACCACGCGCACCGGAGCGCCGTTCTGGTTGGGCAGCACCTGTCCGTACATGCCGAAGGTCAGCAGCGTCAGCGGATTCATCGCCTCGTCGAGGCGCAGGCCTTCGACGTAGGGCCAGTCGAGGACCGACGAGCGCAGCCCCGGCATCTGCGCGCGGTCGGCCAGGGTCACGAACTGGACGTACTTGGCGTTGCCGGTGGGCTCGACCTTGCGGATCAGCTCCGCAAGCGAAAAACCCACCCATGGGATGACCATCGACCAACCCTCGACGCATCGCATCCGGTAGACGCGCTCTTCCATGGCGCCGAGCTTCAGCAGGTCCTCGATGCCGAGCGGGCCTGGTCTGCGCACCGCGCCTTCGATGGCGACGGACCACGGCCGCGTCTTCAGCGTGTGGGCGTACTCGGCGGGGTCGCTCTTGTCGAGCCCGAACTCGTAGAAGTTGTTGTAGCCGGTGGCATCGGCCAGCGACGTCGGCTTGTCCATGGTGATGGCCCCGGGCACTGCGCTGTGTGCGCCCACCAACACGGCGCCCTTCGGTGCTGCCGTCGCGCCCGCGGCCCAGGCCAGTCGCGGTGCCAGCAGCGTCGCTGCAGCGGTGGCGACCCAGCGTCGTCGCGACCGATAGACGGGCTGCGGCGTGATCTCGGAGGCTTTGGGGTGGACGAAGCCACGGTCCTTGGGCAGCAGCATGGCGAGGATCCTCAGGGTTTCGCGAGGCGCTTACCAGCGTGGGTCGCGTTCGACAGGTCCGACCTTACTGCGGTCGCGCTGCGCGTGCTCGCTGCGGCGGCAATGACCGCCACAGTGCGTGGTGCCCGCGGATGCAGTATGGCGCCGCCTTGGCGCGCTCAGAGCGTATCGCCGAACTGGGTGTCGTCGATGACGTTGCCGAACCCCGCGCCGTCCCCGAACAGGCGCAGCGAGTGCTGCGTGCTGCGCTCGCGGAAGCTCTTGCGCGAGAACAGCTTGGCCTGGGCCTCGGGGGGCAGATCGGTGATGTTGATCAGGTTCTTGGCGACCAGGGTGTCGATCACGTCCTCGAGCACGCGCACGAAGTCGGCGTCGAGCCGTGCAAAGCCCTCGGCGCCGCCGCCCGGCGATGCGTCGCCGCCGACGAAGGCGAGTACCTCCGCGTGGTCGTCCGGCAGGAACTCCGCCGTGCCGGCTTCGGCATGACGGTGCAGGCTGATCACTTCGCCGAGCGTATTGCGACGCACATAGGGCATGGCGCAATATAGGCGCGCTGCAGCGCCGCGCGTCGGCGACGGTCGCGCGCGTCGGGCGCGACCATGAAATAACCCGCGCTCAGTGCAGGCCGGCGATGTAGTCGGCCAACGCCTTGATTTCGCGGTCGCTCAAACGACCGGCGATGTCGGCCATCGTGTCGCTGTTGGCGCGCTGGCCGGAGCGGAAGGCGCTGAGTTGCGCTTCGACATAGTCGGCGTGCTGGCCGCCCAGCCGCGGATACTGCACCGGAATGCCGGCCCCATCGGGGCTGTGGCAGCCTGCGCACGCGGCAACCTGCTTGTCGGCGACGCCGCCGCGGTAGATCTTCTGGCCGAGCGTCTGCGCCACCTTGTTCTTCGCGAAGCCGGGCTTGGTGCCCTTGCTGCCGTAGAAGGCGGCGACGCTGCGCATGTCGGCGTCGGACAGCGTGCTGGCGAAGGCCTTCATGACCGCGCTGTCGCGCTTGCCGGACTTGAAGTCGCTCAGTTGCTTGACCAGATACTCGGGATGCTGCCCCGCAATGATCGGGTTGGCGGGGCTGCCGCGTGTCCCGTCGGCAGTGTGGCAGGCGCCGCAGACTTGCGTCGACAGGGCCTGCCCCTTGGCCAGGTCGGGCTTGGCCGGCGTGTTCGATTCGGCGGCGGCGACGGGCAGCGCCAGCGTGGTGGCCAGCAGCAGGGCAAGGGGCGGCTTCATGCAGTCAACCTCGAATCGGGTATGGGTCGGAGAGCAAAAAACCATTGAATTTTACAATGGCCTATGACCATGCCCGATCCGCACGCCGCAGCATCGAACCAGGCGGCGCTCGCTTGGGCGCACTCAGCGCGCTTTGCCCTCACCGCGAGCCGTCTGCACGAGTTGCCCGAGGCGGGCTTGCCCGAGACCGCTTTCGTCGGTCGCAGCAATGCCGGCAAGTCGTCGGCGATCAATGCGCTGGCGCAACACAAGCGCTTGGCGTTTGCGTCGAAGACGCCAGGTCGCACGCAGCACATCAACCTGTTCCACGTTGGCCCGCGCGACGCGCCCGACGCGATCTGGGTCGACTTGCCCGGCTACGGCTTCGCGGCGGTCGAGCGCGAGGCGAAGAAGCGCTGGCAAGCGGTGGTGGCCGACTACCTGGTTCAGCGACACAGCCTGGCTGGGCTCGTGATGCTGGTCGACGCGCGCCTGGGCTTCACCGAGCTCGATCGGCAGTTGCTGGGCTACCTCTGGCCGCGACTCGCCAGCGGCGAGGTGAAATTGCTGGTGCTGTTGACCAAGGCCGACAAGGTCGCCCGCCGCGATGCCCAACGCGCGCTCGACATGGCGCAGCGGGTGCTTGCCGAGCTGGCCTCCGAGCATTCCGACATCGGTGTGACGCTGTTCTCGGCGCACTCTGGCCAGGGCGTCGACGACGTCGCGCTGACTCTGCACAGCTGGGCGGCGCAGCACTCGGCCCAGCCACCCGCGTAGTGGGAGGCGCGGAGCTCAGCCGAACAGGGTGGGGCCCGGGTCGCGTGCCGCCTGTCCGATCCGCCCGCTGGCGTCGCGCACCAGCGACCGCGGCGAGAACACGCGGGCCAGCCCCTCGGCAGCAAGGCGCTCGATTGCCGCGCTGCGCAAGGCCCAGTGCCTGGAGGCGCTGGCGTCGAGCAACAGCAGCGGCCCCGAGCCCGGCGCGCGCCACAGAATCAGCGCGCGGCGCCAGTGCTCGCGCAAGAAGATCGAGAGCCACGATCCGGCACGCCAAGCGCCCACCACGTCGTCGGGTTCGGTGTCGGCGTCGCTGCCGCGGCGCAGCGGCGCCTGCAAGGTATCGCTCTGACCGGGGTCGAGGGCCTGCGGCAGCGACGTGGTGGGGCCGAATGCCCCTTCGTGCGTGCGCGCCGTGAGCTGCGCGATCTCGGCCGCCGCGGCCGAGACGGCGCGTGCGAAGCGCTGGCGCTCGAGCACGACGAGTCGGTTGGCGGCCGACTGGAACGCGCGCGCGTCGGCGCTGGGCTGCGCGACCAGCGCCTCGATCAGTCCCTGCGCGAACGCGATGTTGGCCTGGCGGTCGCCCACTTCGCGGGTCTGCATCAGGAAGCCGAGCTGGTCCATGAGCAGCCATACTGGGTGCCGGGCATCGGCCAGCACACCCGCATCGGCGAGCGTCTGGCGCAGGACGGCGGGATATAGCCGCGACAGCAGTGGCAGGCTTTCGCGCGGCAGGCGCCGGTCGGAGAGGATCGCGTCGTACAGATTCGAAAGCCGCTCGACGGTGGGTTGATCGCGCGTTCCCGCTGCGCTGCGCGGGACTGCGGTCGGCGCCGACGACAGCAGCCCCTGTTCGACTCGGTACAGCAGGTCTTCCACCGACCCCGGGAGCGCGCCCGGCTCGGTGTCGCGATCCAACGAGCGGCGCGCCCGCATCGCATCGGTCAGCTCGGTGACGACGCCTTCGTTGACCACCGTGCGGTGCGCTGCCGGCGTGACGCCGAGCGCGTGCAGGCGCGCGCAGGCCGCGGTGTAGTTGTCGTTCAGCGCCTCGATCAGCGGCTGAGTGGCCACACGCAGCAACGCGATTTGAAGCTTGCGCGCGATCGGCAGGCTGCCTGCGGCCGCCAGCATTGCGCGCACCCAGACCTCGGGCCGCAGCGGATTGGTGTCGCGGGCGGTGTTGACGTCGCCCACCAGCGCCGAGGTGTAGGTGCGCAGTTCGCGCAGGGGCTCTTCGAGGTCGGCGTTGCTGCGCGCGACGATTCGCGCCACCTCGATGTCGGCGCTGATCTCGTCGTCGTCGACCAGCGAGAGCTCGAGCTTCCTGTTCTTGGGTGCGGCGGCCACGGGGTTGCTGCGCCCCATCGTCTGCTCGTGCAGCGACTGCACCGCGCGGCGGATGAAATCGTCGCGCTGCAGGTGCAGCAGGCGCACCGCCTCGGCGTCGCTGGCCAGGCGTCCTGGCGCCTGCTCGCGCCATTGCCTCAGCACGGCGTCGGCGGCGGCGGCGAAGGTTGCGTCGGACCGCCGCAACTCCTGGTCGACGAAGTCGGCAAGCGTGGGTCGGTGAGACATCGGAAGGCTGATCGCGAACGGCCGATTATCCGGCGCGTCCGTCAAACAAAACGGCCCGCGGGCGCAAGCGCTCGCGGGCCGTGTGCCACATGCACCCCTTCCCGGCGGGTGCGCGTGGCGTGGCGATCACATGTCCATGCCGCCCATGCCGCCCATGCCGCCCGGCATCGGGGGCGGGGTCTCGTCCTTGGGTGCCTCGGCAACCATCGCCTCGGTGGTCAGCATCAGGCCGGCCACCGACGCCGCGTTCTGCAGCGCGGTGCGGGTCACCTTGGTCGGATCCAGGATGCCCATCTCGATCATGTCGCCATAGCCGCTGGTCTGGGCGTTGTAGCCGAAGTTGCCCTTGCCTTCGAGCACCTTGTTGATCACCACGCTCGGCTCGTCGCCAGCGTTGGCGACGATCTCGCGCAGCGGCTGCTCGATGGCGCGCAGCACGATCTTGATGCCGGCGTCCTGATCGGGGTTGTCGCCCTTGACCTTGCCGCCGATCGCCTGGCGGGCGCGCAGGAACGCGACGCCGCCGCCGGCGACGATGCCTTCCTCGACGGCGGCGCGGGTGGCGTGCAGCGCGTCTTCCACGCGGGCCTTCTTCTCCTTCATCTCGACTTCGGTCGCGGCGCCGACCTTGATCACCGCCACGCCGCCGGCGAGCTTGGCCACGCGCTCCTGCAGCTTCTCGCGGTCGTAGTCGCTGGTGGCCTCCTCGATCTGCACGCGGATCTGCTTGACGCGTGCCTCGATGTCGGCCGCCTTGCCCGCGCCGTCGATGATGGTGGTGTTCTCCTTGGCCACTTCGACGCGCTTGGCCTGACCGAGGTCGGCCAGTTGCACCTTCTCGAGCGTGAGGCCGACTTCGTCGGAGATCACCTTGCCACCGGTCAGGATGGCGATGTCTTCGAGCATGGCCTTGCGGCGATCGCCGAAGCCCGGCGCCTTGACCGCCGAGACCTTCAGGATGCCGCGGATGGTGTTCACCACCAGGGTGGCCAGCGCCTCGCCTTCGACCTCCTCGGCGACGATGAGCAGCGGCTTGCCAGCCTTGGCCACCTGCTCGAGCGTGGGCAGCAGATCGCGGATGTTGCTGATCTTCTTGTCGTAGAGCAGCACGTACGGGCCGTCGAGCAGGCAGGCCTGCTTGTCGGGGTTGTTGATGAAGTACGGCGACAGGTAGCCGCGGTCGAACTGCATGCCCTCGACCACATCGAGTTCGTTGTCGAGCGACTTGCCGTCTTCGACGGTGATGACGCCTTCCTTGCCGACCTTGTCCATCGCGTCGGCGATGATCTTGCCGATCGACTCATCGGCGTTGGCGGAGATGGCGCCGACCTGGCCGATCTCCTTGCTCGTGGTGGTGGGCTTGCTCGCCTTCTTGAGCTGCTCGACGAGGGCCGTCACGGCCTTGTCGATGCCGCGCTTCAGGTCCATCGGGTTCATGCCCGCGGCCACGTACTTCATGCCCTCGCGCACGATCGACTGCGCCAGCACGGTCGCGGTGGTGGTGCCGTCACCGGCGTTGTCGCTGGTCTTGGAGGCGACCTCCTTGACCATCTGCGCGCCCATGTTCTGGAGCTTGTCCTTCAACTCGACTTCCTTGGCCACCGACACGCCGTCCTTGGTGACGGTGGGCGCACCGAAGCTGCGCTCGAGCACCACGTTGCGGCCCTTGGGGCCCAGGGTGACCTTGACCGCGTTGGCCAGGATGTTCACGCCCTCGACCATGCGTTGACGGGCGTCGGCGCCGAATACGACGTCTTTTGCTGCCATGTGTTTCTCCGAAATTCTGGGTTGGGTTGGTGCCCGGCAACGACTTCTTGTCTCCGGCCGGCCCTGCGGGCCTTAACTTCGCTGCGCCAAGTTAGCCTGCGACGAAAAGCGATTGCCGGTGGCGATCACTTTTTCTCGATGACCGCGAAGAGGTCTTCCTCGCGCATCACCAGCAATTCGTCGCCATCGACCTTGACCGTCTGCCCGCTGTACTTGCCGAACAGCACGCGGTCGCCGACCTTGACGTTGGGCGTGACGAAGTCACCCTTGTCGTTGCGTTTGCCGGGGCCCACGGCGAGCACCTCGCCCTGGTCGGGCTTCTCGGCCGCGTTGTCGGGGATCACGATGCCCGAGGCGGTTTTGGTCTCGTTCTCCAGGCGTTTGACGACCACCCGGTCGTGCAACGGACGAAGCTTCATTGCATCTCCTTCGAGGATTCAGAAATGGCGAAGACAAAGCGCTCAGTGCTGAGTGAGCGCACATTTACTAGCTGGGAGTGCAACTGACAGGATGCAAGCCTGCCTGTTAGCACTCAGCACCCGAGAGTGCTAGCAACGCTGATTATAGGTTCGAAGCAGGTTGCTTCAACCCCCCGGAAGTTGCCGCGGATGGGGTTCGGTGTCGTCGGCATCGTCCGGTGGCGAAGCGAGCGGCACCCGAAAGCGCTCGCTGGCCCAGGCCCCGAGGTCGATGTCGCGGCATCGCTCGCTGCAGAACGGCCGCCATCGATTGGCTCGCGAGAACATCACGCGCCGCGAGCAGGTCGGACACGGCACCAACGGCGCGCTTGGCGTGCCGGTCATCTCATGCACACAGCGCCAACTCGAACGAGGCGTCCTCGTTGCTCGGTCGCAGGCGGCCATCGGGCTCGGCCCGCATCAGCCGCACCGACACCATCAGCCGGTGGCCGCTGATCTCGGGGACGAGTTGCAGCGCCGGGTCCAGCCGAACCCGCAACAACTGGTAGACCTTGCCCGGCGCCAGGCTCTGCTGGAACTGGCCGCCCGGTGCCACGACCTGCTGGCGGACGCCCGAATCGCGCAGCAGCTGCAACAGGGCCTGCAACGCCTGGGCCAGCGGCTTCATCGTGCCAACCCATTGACTGAGATCGGCGCGCCGCGAGGCGGCGTCGCGCTGCTGCCAAGCATAGTACGCGGGCAGATCGAACTCGCAGGTACCGCCCGGGATGCTGATGCGGCTGCGCACGCTCATCAGCCACTCGTTGCTGGTCAGCGCGTGTCCCGCCTTGCCGGGCAATTGGTTGAGCGCATCGAACGCGTGCTCGATCCGCTGGACCACCTCGTCGAGCGCCTGCTGTGCAACCTGCGCATTGCCGCGCAGCGCCAGCAGTTGCTGCTTGTGACGCTCGAGTTCCTTCAGCAGATCGGACTTCAGGTCGGCGCGCGAGGCGACGTCCATGATCTCGAACAACGTTGCCAGCGCGAAGTGATGGTCGATCGCGCTGTCGCGCACCATCAACTGCCCGAGCCGGTCGAACAGCTGCTCCAGGCGCAACATCGTGCGCACGCTCTCCTGGAACGGGTACTCGTAGAGAATCAATCGGTCGGCTCCCACAAGGCCCAAGGTGCAGGAGCGCGATTGTTTCACAGCCCCCTAAGCGTTCGCCCCATCCACCCACAGCGCCCACAGCGAGTTCGCTGTGGCTTGCAGCAGCTCGAGGGTCAGGCCGTCGTTGTGGATGACGGCATCGGCGACCGCGCGTCGCATCGCGCGCGGCGCCTGCTGCGCCAGCACGCGGCGCACCTGGTCGGCCGGCCACCCGGAGCGACGCGTTACCCGCTCGACCTGCGTCTGCTCGTCGCAGTCGACCACCACGATCCGGTCGCAGCGGCTGCGCCAATGCGCCGACTCGGCCAGCAGCGGGACATCGAACACCACCGGTCGATGCGCCGCACGAGTGGCCTGCGCCACGGCTT
This sequence comes from Ideonella sp., assembly GCA_015075545.1. GTDB lineage: Bacteria > Pseudomonadota > Gammaproteobacteria > Burkholderiales > Burkholderiaceae_C > JAEUPI01. The sequence goes on from JABTUC010000002.1 coordinate 555,886, forward strand.
CGGCGCCAATCAGCGGATGGAGAATCGCCTCCAGGCGGCGCCGCGCCGACGGATCGGCAAAGGCGAGGTCGCGCATGCGCTGGCGGTCGAGTGCACCACGTGCGTCGATGAGGCCATCACCAAATGCCGCCCTGACCGCGGGCATGGCGGCGCCGCCGGGCGTGGTCAGCGATCTTGCAATGGCGTCGGTGTCGACCAGCGCTGCGCCGTTTGCCACCCAGACGGCGGCCACGGTGCTCTTGCCGCTGCCGATGCCACCGGTGAGGCCGATGCGCCGGATCGCCATGCCTCGACGCTGGTCAGCTCAGGCCGATCCACGCCTGCACCGCGGAAGTGCCGGCGAGCATGACCACCAGGCCGGCACCCGCCAGGAACGGACCGAATGGCACGTAGCGGCCCTCGCGCAGGGCCCCGCCGAGCTTCATCGCGATGCCGACGACGGCGCCGATCACCGAGGCACCGAGCACGATCGGCAGCAACGCCTGCCACCCCAGCCACGCGCCCATGGCGGCAAGCAACTTGAAGTCGCCGTAGCCCATGCCCTCCTTGCCGGTGGCTAGCTTGAAGAACCAATACACCGCCCAGAGCGACAGGTAGCCCGCCGTTGCGCCGGCGATCGCCGTGACCGGGGGAATCGTCCAGCCGAGCCCGGCGCACAGCAGCCCTCCCCACAGCAACGGCAGCGTGATCGCATCGGGCAGCACGGTGGTGTCCCAGTCGATCCACGCCAGCGCCAACAACGCCGCGCTGAATGCGCACCATAGCCAGACCTGCGGTTGCGCACCCATGCGCCAGCCGATTGCGGCGAACAGTGCGGCGCACGACAATTCGACCAGCGGATACCTCGCCGAGATGCGTGCGTGGCACGACGAGCAACGTCCGCGCAGCGCAATCCAACTGAGCAGCGGAATGTTCTCGTAGGCCCGGATGCGATGACCGCACGACGGGCATCGGGACGCAGGGCGAGCGAGGCTCAGCGGCTGAAGCGAGCCGATGGCGGTTTGCAGGGATGCACCCGACCGCAGGAGAGCCTCGGGTGCCGCGGACCCGAACACGCGGCGATAAGAATCATTGTCCGAGACTTGGTGCAGCGCGTCGCGCCACCAGTCGCGCTCGAGCATCGCCGGCAAGCGATGGATGACTACATTCAGGAAGCTGCCGATCGCCAGGCCTGTGAGTGCCAGTGTCGCCGGGTGCAGCAGCCAGTCCGGCAGCACGCTGGACACGTCAGACCACGGAGCCGAGCTTGAAGATGGGCAGGTACATCGACACCACGATGCCGCCGATCAGCACGCCGAGGATCACGATGATGAAGGGCTCCATCAAGCTCGACAGACCCTTGACCATCTCGTCGACTTCCTGCTCGTAGAACTCGGCCGCCTTGGCCAGCATGTGGTCCAGGGCGCCGGATTCCTCGCCGATCGCGGCCATCTGCAGCACCATCGACGGGAAGACACCGGTCGTCTGCATCGACGTGGTCAGGGCGGCGCCCGTGGAGACGTCCTTCTGGATCTGCTCGGTCGCCTCGACGAACACCGCATTGCCCGAGGCGCCGCCGACCGAATCGAGCGCCTCGACCAGTGGCACGCCGGCGGCGAACATCGTCGACAGCGTGCGCGTCCAACGTGCGATCACCGACTTGTAGATCAGGTCGCCGAACAGCGGAATGCGCAGCAGCAGGCGGTCCATCGCCTTCTGCATCTTCTCGGAGCGCTTCCACGACTCGAAGAAGAAGTAGCCGCCGCCGCCCAGGAAACCGAAGATCGCCCACCAGTATTTGACGAACATCTCGCTCATCGCGATGACGACCAGCGTCGGCGCCGGCAGGTCGGCACCGAACGACTTGAACACGTCCTGGAACGCCGGGATCACGAAGATCATGATCACCGTCAGCACCACGAACGCGACCACGATCACCGCGACCGGGTACATCAGCGCCGACTTGATCTTGCGCTTGATCTCGAGCGTCTTCTCCTGGTAAAGCGCCAGACGGTCGAGCAGCGCCTCCAGAATGCCGCCCGCTTCACCCGCCTCGACCAGGTTGCAGTACAGCGCATCGAAGTACATCGGATGCTTGCGGAAGGCCGCCGACAGACTGGTACCGGTTTCGACATCGGAACGGATGTCGGTCAGCAGGCGGGTCAATTTCGGGTTCGGGCTGCCGCGGGCGACGATATCGAAGGCCTGCAGGAGCGGCACGCCGGCCTTCATCATCGTCGCCAGCTGGCGCGTGAAGACGGCAATGTCCTTCTGCTTGACCGCGCGGCCGCCGCTGGTACGGCGCTTCTTGACCCGGGTGACGAGGATGCCCTGGCGCCGCAGGCTGGCCGACACCATGGCCTCGCCGCCGGCGCGGACCTCGCCGCGCATGATCTTGCCGTTCTTGTCGCGGCCTTCCCACTCGTAGACCGTTTCCTTGACGTTTCTGGTGCCGCGTGCGGCCAGCGCTGTTGCCATGATTCCTCCGGCGGCTCTGGTGCGTGACCAGCTCGACCGCAAGCTTGCACTACTCGTTGGTGACCGCGATCACTTCTTCCAGGGTGGTGACGCCGGCGCGGACCTTCACGAGACCCGATTGCCGCAGATCGCGAACGCCGTCCTTCTGGGATTGCGCGGCGATGTCCATCGCCGTGCCTTCGGACAGGATGATGCGTTGGATCGCCTCTGAAATGGGCATCACCTGGTAAATGCCGACGCGGCCCTTGTACCCGTTGTTGCAGGCCGAGCAACCGACCGCGCGATAGGGCTTCCAGGAGCCGTCGAGATCCTCCGCCCGATAGCCCGCCTTCAACAACGACTCGCGCGGGTAGTCGGCCGGTTGCTTGCAGTTCTCGCACAGACGGCGGGCCAGTCGTTGGGCGGTGATCAGCAGCACGCTGGCTGCGATGTTGAACGGCGCCACACCCATGTTCAACATGCGGGTCAACGTGGTCGGCGCGTCGTTGGTGTGCAGCGTCGACATCACCAGGTGCCCGGTCTGGGCCGCCTTGATGGCGATGTCGGCGGTTTCGAGGTCGCGGATTTCGCCGACCATGATCACGTCGGGATCCTGCCGCAGGAAAGCCTTCAGCGCGGTGGCGAAGTTCAGCCCTGCCTTGTCGTTGACGTTGACCTGGTTGATCCCCGGAAGGTTGATTTCCGCCGGATCCTCCACGGTGGAGATGTTGACGCCGGGCTGGTTCAGGATGTTCAGGCAGGTGTAGAGCGATACCGTCTTACCGGAGCCCGTCGGGCCGGTGACGAGGATCATGCCGTAAGGCCGCTGAATCGCACCGGTGAGCCGGTCGCGCTCGATCTTCTCGTAGCCCAGGGCCTCGATGCCGAGCTTGGCACTCGAAGGGTCGAGGATACGAATGACGATCTTCTCGCCGAACAGCGTCGGCAACGTCGACACGCGGAAGTCGATCGCCCGGTTGCCGAACTTCAACTTCATGCGGCCGTCCTGCGGCACCCGCTTCTCGGCGATGTCCAGTCGGCTGATGACCTTGATGCGCGACGCGAGCTTGTCCTTGATCGCGATCGGCGGCTGCGTGATCTCGCGCAACTCGCCGTCGATCCGGAAGCGCACGCGGTAGTTGTACTCGTAGGGTTCGAAGTGGAGGTCCGACGCGCGCGCGTTGATGGCGTCGATCAACATCTTCTGCAGGAAGCGCACCACCGGCGCGTCTTCGACCTCCTGCGCGACGTCGGCCTGTTCCGGCGCAGCGCCGTCTTCTTCCGAGACGTCGAAGTCGAACTCGCCGGCGGCCATCGACTCCAGCGTCTCGCTGGCGCTGGCGCCCTGGGCCTCGAGCAGCTTGCCGAGTTTGTCGTACTCGACGATCACCCACTCGGGCGACAACTGAGTCGCGAACTTGATGCGCTCGACGGCCTCCTGATCGGTTGGATCGGCTCCACCGATGAACAACCGGCTGCCGCGCCGACCGAGCACGATGATCTGGTATTGCTGAGCGAGTTTGCTGTCGACCAGGTTGCGTGGCAGCTTCTCGCCGTCGATCGCGTTGAGATCCAGCAACGGCAATGCCAGACTTGCCGATAGCGTGTGCGCGAGGTCGGTGGCCGACACCGCGCCGGCCGAGATCACTGCCGACACGAAGCCGACGCGACGTTCCTTGGCGCTCTTGACCAACTCCTCAGCGTTCTTGACGCCGAGGCGGCCTGCATGCACCAGCACCCGGGCCACGCCAGACAGCATGGACTGGGGTGAGTCGACAAGGGTATCCACTGGCCTGGCTGTAACCGTGTTGGGGGTGGGCGAGGGATCATCGCTGATCCCTGCAACACTGTAAACGGCGCCCGGAAAGCTTGCGGCACTTCTTCACGGCAGGCCGCCGCGATGCCACGCGGTCGATATCGCTGCGTCGGCCCCAGCAGGCTGCTGGTCGGGGTGAGAGGATTCGAACCTCCGGCCTCTACGTCCCGAACGTAGCGCTCTACCAGGCTAAGCTACACCCCGCCGTCGCATACGGCGACCGTCATGACGAGCGGTCGACCGATCGAAGACACAATTCTAACAAAGCGTCCTTGGCCGAGCCGGGCGGCAGCCGCGCCAGACATGCCTGCGCTTTGCTTGCCTCGGCTCGTGCGGCCTCGCGTGTGGCGTCGAGGGCCCCCGTGCGACGAACGATGGCGACGATTTCACGCATCCTTTCCACCTCGCCATTGACGATGGCCCGCCGCAGCAGCGACCGCTCGTCGGCCGTGCCGCGCGACATCGCCATCAGCAGCGGCAAGGTCGGTTTGCCCTCGCGCAGATCGTCGCCAACGTTCTTTCCCAACTGACCAGGGTCGCCTTCGTAGTCGAGCAGGTCGTCGACCAACTGAAACGCGGTGCCCAGCGAGCGACCGTAGTCGGCACAGGCCTCCTCTAACTCGGCCGGGGCCTGCGCGATCACCGCGCCCAGGCGGGCACTGGCCTCGAACAGTTTGGCCGTCTTGTAGCGGATGACGCGCAGATAGTCCTCGACCGAGGTATCCGGATCGTGCATGTTGATCAACTGCAGCACCTCGCCTTCGGCGATCACGTTGGTGGCGTCGGCCAACACCTCCAACACACGCATCGAGCCGACCGATACCATCATCTGAAAGGCCCGCGAGTACAGGAAGTCGCCGACCAACACGCTGGCGGCATTCCCGAACAGCGCGTTGGCCGTCGGATGCCCGCGGCGCATCGAGGACTCGTCGACCACGTCGTCGTGCAGCAGGGTTGCGGTATGGATGAACTCGACGATAGCGGCCAGTTCGAAGCGCGCCGGACCATGATGGCCCAGCGCCTGCGCAAACAGCAGCACGAGGCGCGGTCGAATCCGCTTGCCACCCGCCCCGACGATGTAGCTGCCGATCTGGTCGATCAGCGTCACATTGGACGCCAGGCGCTGCCTGATGACCCGATCGACCTCGGCCATGTCGGCAGAGGCGATATCGAAACCGTTGCTCTGAACGGTGCTGGACGCAGGCACGGTGACGCTTCCGGATGGGCCGCAGGATTATAGGAATCGCCCATCTACCGGGCGCTCACCGATCGTGCCTCTCTGCCGGTACCTCAACAGCCGGCGCCGCGGCGCAGCAGGCGCTCCGTGACTTCCGCTATACTCGCCCGCTTCGCTTGGCCCCTGTTGGAGGGGCCGGCAGCGAGCGTGAGGCGTTGATGTACGCGGTCATCAAGACTGGCGGCAAGCAGTACAAGGTTGCCGTCGGTGACAAGGTCAAGGTGGAGCAGCTTGCCGCCGACGTGGGGCAGGAGATCGTGCTCGATCGGGTGCTGGCCGTCGGCGAAGGCGGCGAGCTGAGAGTCGGGACGCCGATGGTCGACGGGGCGAGCGTCAAGGCGACCGTGCTGTCGCATGGCCTGCATCCGAAGGTGCGCATCTTCAAGATGAGGCGCCGCAAGCACTATCAACGGCACGCCGGGCATCGCCAAGGTTACACCGAGCTGCAGATCGGCTCGGTCGACGCCTGACCGCGCGCCAACAGGACGACAGGCCATGGCACAGAAGAAGGGTGGCGGCTCGACGCGAAACGGCCGTGATTCGCAACCGAAGATGTTGGGAGTCAAGGTCTTCGGCGGCCAGATCGTTTCGGCCGGCTCGGTGATCGTGCGTCAACGTGGTACGCGGTTTCACGCCGGCACCAACGTCGGCACCGGCAAGGACCACACGTTGTTCGCGCTGGTCGACGGGCGGGTCGGCTTTGCAACCAAGGGCGCGCTGCGGCGTCAGACCGTGACGGTGGATCCGGCATAGGGCTCGCTGCAAGCCGAACGGCCCCACAAGCCTCGGCATGCCGGGGCTTTTTCGTTTTGGCGACGACTTGCTCATGAAGTTCATCGACGAAGTGGTGATCGATGTCGCGGCCGGCAACGGCGGTGCAGGCTGTGCCAGTTTTCGCCGCGAGAAGTTCGTGCCGATGGGCGGGCCTGACGGCGGTGATGGCGGGCGCGGCGGCAGCGTCGTCGCACTGGCCGATTCCAACCTGAACACGCTGGTCGATTTTCGCTACGCACCACGGCACGCGGCCGAGAACGGCGAACCGGGGCGGGGGTCGGACCAGTTCGGCGCAGCGGGCGCCGACGTCGTCCTGCGCATGCCGGTGGGCACCATCATCACCGACTTGCAGACACGGGAGGTGGTGGCCGAGCTGCTGCAGTCACAGCAACGCGTCGTGCTGGCGCGCGGCGGCGACGGCGGATTTGGCAATCTTCGCTACAAGAGCAGCACCAACCGCTCGCCGCGCAAGAAGACCCCTGGCTGGCCGGGCGAGCAACGCAAGCTGCGACTGGAGTTGCGCGTGCTGGCCGACGTTGGACTGCTGGGCATGCCCAACGCCGGCAAGTCGACGCTGATCGCGGCGATTTCCAACGCGCGGCCCAAGATCGCCGACTACCCGTTCACGACGTTGCATCCAAACCTCGGCGTGGTTCGCCTCGGCGTGGGGCGCAGTTTCGTGGTGGCCGATATCCCGGGGTTGATCGAGGGGGCGTCGGAAGGCGCGGGTCTGGGCCATCACTTCTTGCGCCACTTGCAACGCACGCGCTTGTTGTGGCACGTGATCGACATCGCGCCGATGGACGAAGCGGTCGATCCGGTCGTGCAGGCGCGTGCGGTGCTCGCCGAGCTGCGCAAGTACGACGAGGCCCTGTATCGCAAGCCGCGCTGGCTCGTGCTCAACAAGATCGATCTGGTTCCCGGCGAAAGACGGGTCGCGCTGGTGCGCGAAATCACACGCCGCCTGCGCTGGAAGGGGCCGGTGTATGCCGTCTCGGCGGTCGCGCGCGAAGGTCTCGCGCCGCTGCTCGAGGCGACCTGGCAGACGCTGTCGCCTGCGCCGCGTGAAGATCGCGAGGGCGACGACGTGCGGTTCCGCGATCACCTGCAGCGGGCGCCATGAAGCCGTCGTTGCACGCCGCACGGCGCATCGTGGTCAAGGTCGGCTCGAGCCTCGTCACCAACGAGGGCAGAGGCGTCGACCCCGACTCGATCGGCAACTGGTGTCGCCAACTGGCGGCCCTGGCACGCGATGGCCGCGAGGTGGTGATGGTGTCCAGCGGCGCCATCGTCGAAGGCATGAAGCGGCTGGGCATGACCGCGCGTCCGAGCCAGTTGCATGAACTGCAGGCCGCCGCCGCGGTGGGCCAGATGGGGCTCGCGCAGATGTACGAAAGCAAGCTCTCGGAGCATGGCTTGCGCAGCGCGCAGGTGCTGCTGACCCACGCCGACCTGGCCGACCGCGAGCGCTACCTCAACGCACGCTCGACGCTGCTGGCGCTGTTGTCGCTGCAGGCCGTGCCGGTGATCAACGAGAACGACACCGTGGTCACCGATGAGATCAAGTTCGGCGACAACGACACCCTCGGCGCGCTGGTGGCCAACCTGATCGAAGCCGATGCGCTCGTGATCCTGACCGATCAGCCCGGGCTGTACGCGAGCGACCCGCGTCTGGATCCCGATGCGCGGCTGATCACGCAGGCCGACGCCGGCGATCCCGAGCTCGAGCGCATGGCCGGCGCCGCCGCTTCCCCGCTGTCGCGCGGTGGCATGATCACCAAGGTGCTGGCGGCCAAGCGCGCTGCGCGCAGCGGGGCCGATACCGTCATTGCCTGGGGACGCGAACCCGACGTGCTGCTGCGCCTGGCCCGCGGCGAGGCGATCGGCACGTTGTTGTGCGCGCGCACCGCGAAGCGCGCCGCGCGCAAGCAGTGGATGGCCGATCACCTGCAGTTGCGCGGCGCGGTGGTCATCGATGCCGGGGCCGTCGCCAAGCTGGTGGGCCAGGGCAAGAGCCTGCTGCCGGTGGGCGTGGTGGCCGTTGAAGGCGAGTTCGCGCGCGGCGAAGTGATCGCGGTGCGCGGCCCCGATGGCGTCGAGATCGCGCGCGGTCTGGCCAACTACGCGGCCGGCGAGTCGCGGCTGATCGCGCGCCGCCCGTCATCGCAGATCGAGTCGATCCTCGGCTACTCCAACGGGCCGGAGTTGATTCACCGCGACAACATGGTGCGCAGCTAGGAGGCCTCTTCGTCGGCCGGGCCGGCGTCGGTCTCCGAAGCGTTGCGCCGAGGATCCGGCGCATTGTCGCGCGGGCGGCCACGAATCCCCGCGCGCAGGAACCGCGTGTGGTGCACTGCCTTCGGCAGGAAGCGCGACAGCTCGGTAAGCGCCAGCTCGTAGACCTCGCGCTTGAAATCGATCACCATCTCCAGCGGCACCCAGTAGTCGTTCCAGCGCCAGGCATCGAACTCCGGATGGTCGCTGGCGCGCAGGTCGAGATCGCTGTCGCGGCCGAGCAGCATCAACAGATACCAGATCTGCTTCTGACCACGGTAGTGGCCGCGTGCGTCCTTGCGGATGTAGTGATCGGGCACCTGGTAGCGCAGCCAGTCGCGCGTGCGCGCGAGGATGCGCACATGCTCGGGCCGCAGCCCCACCTCTTCGTGCAGCTCGCGAAACATCGCCTGCTCGGGCGACTCGCCGTACTTGATGCCCCCTTGCGGGAACTGCCACGAGTGGGTGCGCAACCGCTTGCCCCAGAAGACCTGGTTGCGCGCATTGAGCAGGACGATGCCGACGTTGGGCCTGTAGCCCTCTCGGTCGAGCATAATCGAACCCCGATTCTTGAACTGAAATCATTATTGCATCGGCGGCGCCGGAGGCTTGAACCTCGCTTTCCCGCATGCGCGGGGCCCGCCAGCCTCGCGCCATGAGAGCCTCCCGATTCTTCGTTGCCACGCTGAAGGAAGCCCCCGCCGACGCCGAGGTCGTGAGCCACCGGCTGATGGTGCGCGCCGGACTCATCAAGCGGCTGAGCGCGGGCATCTACAGCTACATGCCGATGGGCTTGCGCGTGATCCGCAAGGTCGAGGCGATCATCCGCGAGGAGATGAACGCCGCCGGCGCGGTCGAACTGCTGATGCCGGTGGTGCAGCCGGCCGAGTTGTGGCAGGAGTCGGGCCGCTTCCAGGCCTACGGGCCCGAGCTGCTGCGGGTCAAAGACCGCCACGAGCGCGACTTCGTGATCCAGCCGACGAGCGAAGAGGTCGTCACCGACATCGCGCGCCAGGAATTGCGCAGCTACCGTCAACTGCCGCGCAACTTCTATCACATCCAGACCAAGTTCCGCGACGAGCGCCGGCCGCGTTTCGGCCTGATGCGCGGGCGCGAATTCACGATGAAGGATGCGTATTCGTTCGACCGCGACAAGGCTTCGGCGCTGCGCAGCTACGAGGCGATGTTCGCGGCCTACAGGCGCATCTTCGACCGCTTCGGCCTGCAGTACCGCGCGGTGGCTGCCGACACCGGCGCCATCGGTGGCGATGCGTCGCACGAATTCCAGGTGATCGCCGACACGGGTGAGGATGCGCTGGTCTACTGTCCGACCAGCGACTACGCCGCCAACGTCGAACTGGCCGAGTGCGTGCCGCTGCTGGCATCGCGCGCGGCGCCGGGCATGTCGTTGCACAAGACGCCAACCCCGGGCAAGAGCACCTGCGAAGCAGTGTCCGAGCTGCTGTCGGTGCCGCTGGTCACCACGGTGAAGTCGCTTGTCCTGGCCACCGATGAGCGTGCGGCCGACGGCAGCATCCAGGGCACGACGATCTGGTTGTTGCTGGTGCGCGGCGACCATGCGCTCAATGAGGTCAAGGCCGGCAAGGTGTGCGGGCTGGAGGGCGGATTCCGCTTCGCGACGGTCGCCGAAATCGAGGATCACTTCGGCACCAAACCCGGGTATCTGGGTCCGATCGCCACCCGCAAGCCGGTCAAGGTGGTGGCCGAGCGGACGGTGGCTCGCATGAGCGACTTCATCTGCGGCGCCAACGCCGAGGGCTTCCACTACACCGGTGTCAACTGGGGGCGCGATCTGCCCGAACCCGACCTGGTCGCCGATATCCGGGACGCCGTGGCCGGAGACCCGTCGCCCGACGGCAAGGGTGTGCTGGCGATCCAGCGTGGCATCGAGGTCGGCCACGTGTTCTACCTCGGCACCAAGTACAGCCGGTCGATGAATGCCAGCTACCTCGATGAGGCAGGCAAGCCGCAGCTGATGGAGATGGGCTGCTACGGCATCGGGGTCACCCGCATCCTCGGCGCGGCGATCGAGCAGGGCCACGACGAGCGCGGTATCGTCTGGCCCGACGCGATTGCCCCGTTTCGCGTCGTGATCTGCCCGATCGGCTGGGAGCGCAACGACGCGGTGCGTGAGGCGGCGATGCGCCTGCACGACGAGCTGGAGGCGCTCGGCGTCGACGCGATGCTCGACGATCGCGGCGAGCGCCCGGGTGCCATGTTCGCCGACTGGGAGCTGATCGGCGTGCCGCACCGGGTGGTGTTCTCCGAGCGTGGGCTGAAGGAAGGGCAGGTCGAGATCCAGGGCCGTCGTGACTCCGCAGCTAGCAAGGCCGCGCTGCCCGAGGCACTCGGCGTGTTGCGTCAGCGGCTGCGCGTGTAGCGCGAACTGGCCGACCCAGGCGACGCGTGCTTCCTGTGCGCAGTCCATCGGCCACAACTGCCGCCGTCGTGCGCTTCGGCGCCGCGCTCTCGCTTTGCACTGCCTGCATCGTGGCGCGGGCCGGTGCGCAGATCGAGGAGCCGTTGGCCGACTCGGTGCGCTCGGCGCTGTCCGCGGCGGTGGCCGATTCGGCGCCGCCGCGCGCGAGTTTCGATTCGATCGAAGAGCGCCTGGCCTATCTGCGTTGGCTCGGGTCGGCGAGCCAGCGACTCAAGCGGCGCAAGTCCGAAAGTGCGACTCGCGTGGAGTTCCTGGAGGCGCTCTGGTACGAAAGCCGACGCGCCGGTCTCGAACCCGAGTTGGTGTTGGGCGTGGTGCAGGTCGAGAGCGCGTTTCGCAAGTACGCGGTCAGCCGTGCGGGGGCAATCGGCTACATGCAGGTGATGCCGTTCTGGTCGCGGCTGATCGGCGACGGCGACCCGGCTCGGCTATTTCACATGCAGGCAAACCTGCGCTTCGGCTGCGTGATCCTGCGCCACTATCTCGACCTGGAGCGCGGCGATCTGTTCCTCGCGCTCGGCCGCTACAACGGTAGCCGCGGGCGTGCCGAGTACCCGGACGCCGTTTTGGCAGCGCGACGCGAATGGTTGCAGGCGATCGGCGCAGCGCGCACACCGCTGCGCCGCTGAGTCAGGCTCAGGCGGTCAGCAACTGCTGCAGTTCGCCGGACTGGTACATCTCCGTCATGATGTCCGAGCCACCGACGAATTCGCCCTTCACGTAGAGCTGAGGGATGGTCGGCCAATTGGCATATTGCTTGATGCCCTGGCGGATTGCCTCGTCCTCGAGCACGTTGACGGTGGTCGGCTTGTCGACCCCGCAGGCGCTGAGAACCTGGATCGCCCGACCTGAGAAGCCGCACATCGGGAAATCCGCCGTGCCTTTCATGAACAGCACGACCCGATTGCCCTTGACCAGCTCGTCGATCCGCTTTTGAACATCGTCCATCTTGGTTGCCCAGCGCTGCTTGTTGGAGACGTGCTTTATACGGCAAAGAGGCCCCGCGCGGCCGCGCGCCGTGCCAAGACCCCGCGCGGCGGCGACTCAGAAGCGGTAGGCCAGGCCCAGTTGCAGCACCGGCGTCAACCGCATGTCGCGCACCGCGTCGTCGAGCGACTGGCTGACCAGCGAGCGCGCGGTGCGCAGGCCGATGCGTTGCGCTGCCAAGCCCAGATCGGCGCTGAAGCCCCAGCCGCCACGCAGATTCGACTCGCTGTAGCCGATGCCGAGATACGGCCAGGTCTGCACGTCGCTGCCCGCTTCGAAAGCCGGCGCGCGTACGCCCGGCCGCGCCGGCATGCCGACGTCGAACAGGCGGGCCGCAGGGGCCAGCCCCGGGCCGAAGATCGTGTCGCGGGTGCCGGTCAGCAGGCCGCTGGTCAGGCGGATGCCGCCCGCCTGTCCGAAGAGATACGCCCGCGTCACGTAGTAGTCGCCGAACAGCGCTGCCGAGCGAGGTTGCAGCGAGCCGCCGTCGAACGATGTGACACCGCGCGTCACCGGCTCGGCAAACACCTGCAGGCGGGCCTGCCACCGGGGCCAGCCGAGCTGCTCGGCATCGCTGATGCGCAGGCCTTGCCCGCTGCCCGCCACCGCATGGGCTGCGGCGAGGGCGAGCGTGGCAACCACAGCGGACAGCTTCCAGCGCATCACGATCCAGGCAGCAGGGCGCAGCGTGCGACCGCTGCAGACTCATGGTACGACTGCCGGCACCCCAAGTGAACCCACAAATGTGAGCGTGGCAACCACAGTTAAGGGATGCCGCTCCGGCAGTTGCGCGACGGCCACGGCCTGCGCTACGGGGCGGTGTGACCGCCCGTGCAGCGTGGCAAATCGCCCAAGTCGAGGCGCGTCTCGGCGCGAAGGAAACCGGCGCCGGACAGCAGCCGCGTCACGTCGTCGGCCTGGCTCCAGCCGTGTTCGACCAGCAACCAGCCGCTCAAGTGGCCAACGGCCTGCCAGATCACTTTGGCCAGCGCATCCAGGCCCAGTGCCCCGGCCACCAGGGCGTCCTGCGGTTCGTGTCGCAGGGCGGCCAAGTGGGGATCACCCGCTGCGATGTAAGGCGGGTTGCAGACCGCAAGGTCGAAGTGGGTTCTGCCGACGGCGTGCCACCAATCGCCCTGGGCAAAGCGCACTTTCAGGTTCAGCCGGTCGGCGTTCGCGCGGGCAACCGCCAACGCGGCGTCGCTGCAGTCGGTGGCGGTGACCTCGGCGTGCGGGCAGGCCGACGCGATCGCCAGCGCGAGCGCTCCGCTGCCGGTGCCCAGGTCGACCACCCTCGGCCTGGCCAACGGCAGCGCTCTCAATCGCTCGATCGCCCATTGCGCGAGGGTTTCGGTCTCGGGTCGCGGCACCAGCACGGCGGGCGTCACCTCCAGCTCGAGATCCATGAACGCGCGCCGGCCGGTCAGGTAGGCCACCGGGACGCCATCGGCGCGGTGCCGGCAGTCGTCGAAGAACGCGGCGAGCGAGTCAGCGTCCGGTGTCGCGTCGGCGTGGGCGATCAGCCACTCGCGGGGTCGCCGCAAGCGGTGCGCCAGCAGCAGCGTCGAGTCGAGGCGGCCCAAACCCAGTGCCTGTGCCGCCGCCAGCGCCTGCTCGATGGTCATGCCCCGGTCTCGAGGGCCTCGAGTTGCTGCTGGGCGCGCGCCGCCGCCAGTGCCTGCACCACCTCGTCGAGGTCGCCGTCGAGGATGCTTGTCAGTCGGTACAGGGTCAAACCGATGCGGTGATCGGTGAGTCGGCCCTGCGGGAAGTTGTAGGTCCGGATGCGGTCGCTGCGATCGCCGCTGCCGATCAGGTTGCGCCGCTCCGCGGCTTCCTTGCGCTGGCGCTCGTCGCGCTCGCGGTCGCGCAGGCGGGCCAGCAGAACGGCCATTGCCTTGGCCTTGTTTCGATGCTGGGAACGGTCGTCCTGGCACTCGGCGACGATGCCGGTGGGCAGGTGGGTGATGCGGATCGCGCTGTCGGTCTTGTTGACGTGCTGTCCACCCGCACCGCTGGCGCGGAACGTGTCGATGCGCAACTCAGCCGGATTGAGCATCAGCTGCGCCTGCTCGTCGGGCTCCGGCAGCACGGCGACCGTGCACGCGCTGGTGTGGATGCGGCCTTGCGCCTCGGTGGCTGGCACGCGCTGCACGCGGTGTCCGCCCGACTCGAACTTCATGCGCTGGTAGACGTTGTCGCCCTCGAAGCGGAAGACTACTTCCTTGTAGCCGCCGAGGTCGGAGACGCTCTCGCTCATCGTCTCGCTGCGCCAGCCCTGGCGCTCGGCATAGCGCAGGTACATGCGAGCCAGGTCGCCGGCGAACAGGGCCGATTCGTCGCCGCCGGTGCCGGCGCGGATCTCGACGAACGCGTTGCGCTCGTCGTCCGGGTCGCGCGGCAGCAGCGCGGTCTGCAGTTGCGCCTGCAGGCGCTCGATGTCGGCCAGCGCGTCGGCCTCCTCCTGTCTGGCGAGCGCCGCCATCTCCGGGTCGTCGATCAGTTCGCGCGACTGCTGCAGCTCTCGCTCGCGCTTCTGCAGCGTGCGGTACAGCGCCACCACCGCGGCCGCTTGAGCCTGCTCGCGCGCCACCTCGCGGTAGCGCGCGCGGTCGTTGCCCAGCTGCGGGTCGGCCAGCATGGCGTCGAGCTCCTGCACGCGCAGTGCCAGTCGCTCGAGCTGTTGGCGCAGGGATTCCTTCATTCGCGGTCGATGTCATCGATCTGCACGCGCGGGCACGCGGCCGCGGTGCGTACGTCGCTAGGCCTGCGGGTCGTCGCCGGGGCCGCGCGAACTGCCGCGCAGGAACAGCCGCGAGACCCATTGCGCCAGCCGCTCGCGCTGCTCGCCGTCGGAAGCGTGCAACTCGGCCATCGTGCCGTGCAGCAGTTTCTGGGTCAGGCCGCGCGACAGCGCGTCGAGCACGCTGTCGATGTCTGCTCCGCGGGCGAGCAGGCGCCGTGCGCGCGCAATCTCGACACCACGCCAATCGTCGGCCTGCCGATTCAGCGCCTGGATCAGCGGCACGCTGGCGCGCTGTTCGAGCCAGTGGCTGAAGCTCTGCACGCCGGCATCGATGATGGCTTCGGCCTGCTGCACCGCAGCCTGGCGCTTCTCGCCCGCGCTGCGCACCATGTCGGCCAGATCGTCCACGGTGTAGAGGTAGATGTCGCGCAGGCGCGCCACTTCCGGCTCGATGTCGCGCGGCACGGCGAGGTCGACCATGAACATCGGCCGGTGGCGCCGAGCCTTCAGCGCACGCTCGACTGCGCCAAGACCGATGATCGGCAGCGTGCTGGCGGTGCACGACACGACGACGTCGAACTCGTGCAGGCGCTGTGGCATCTCGGCCAGCCGCATCGCCTCGGCGCCGAAGCGGCCGGCGAGCTTCTCGCCGCGTTCGAGCGTGCGGTTGGCCAGTGCCATCGCCTTGGGTTGTCGCGCCGCGAAGTGCGTGGCCACCAGCTCGATCATCTCCCCGGCGCCGACGAACAGCACCTGCACGTCACGCAAATCCTCGAACAGTTGCGATGCCAGCCGCACCGATGCGGCGGCCATGCTGATCGAATGCGCGCCGATCTCGGTGGCAGTGCGCACCTCCTTGGCGACCGAGAATGAGCGCTGGAAGAGTTGGTGCAGCGTCGTGCCCAGTGTGCCTGCGGCATCGGCCTCGCGCACCGCCTGCTTCATCTGGCCGAGGATCTGCGGTTCGCCGAGCACCATCGAATCGAGGCCGGAGGCGACGCGGAACGCATGGCGCGCGGCCTCGCGCCGTTCGAGCACGTAGGTGTGGGTCATCAGCTGCTCACCGCCGACGCCACCCTTGGCGGCCAGCCATTCGACGGTCGGCCGCACCAGCGCGGTGGGGTCGGGCGCGCCGGAGGCCACATACAGCTCGGTGCGGTTGCAGGTCGACAACAGCGCCGCTTCGGGCGCAGCGTGGATCAAGCGGTCGCGCAGCGTGCGCAACGCGCCGGGCACCTGCTCCGATGCGAAGGCAAAGCGTTCGCGCAGCTCGACCGGCGCCGTGCCGTGGTTGAGTCCCAACGCGACCACGCTCATCACTCAATTGTAGGATTGCAGGGGCTTTCGGTGGCCTTGCGGGCATCCCGCGGTGCGAGGCTTTGCGCGAACTCAACCCAATCGAAGGCAGGCACCGCGATGGATCCGCTGCAACCGCTGTGGCACTGGGGGAACCTGCTGCTGCTGCCGTGCGCGCTGGCGCTCATCCATGCGTCGCTGTGCAAGTGGCTGTGGCGGCGCCACCTCGCGCATGTGGGCTGGTGGCGTCTGACGCTGTGGTGCGCTGCAGCGGCCCTGGTGGTGGAGCTGGCCGGATTGGTGTGGACCGGTCACGACGGGGAAATGTCGACCTACGCGGCGATGATCGGCATGCTGGCCGTCGTTACGTGGTGGCTGGCGTTCGCGCCCTGGCGCCAAGGCGCCCCGCGCTGAAACGGCGGCGTCAGGCTGTTGCCGTCTGCAGCGCCACCGGCTCGCCGCGCAGCGAGTGCGGCAGCGCCTGCGTGATCGTCACCTCGACCATCTGTCCGACGAGGCGTTCGGGCCCTTTGAAGTTGACGATGCGATTGCACTCGGTGCGACCCATCAGTTCGCCGGCATCCTTGCGGCTGCGGCCTTCGACCAGGATGCGCTGCCGTGTCCCGACCCGCGATTGCGAGATGGCGCGCGCCTGGGTCTCGAGCTGGGCCTGCAAGCGCTGCAGACGTGCCAGCTTCTCTGCCTGCGGCGTGTCGTCGGGCAGCGTGGCGGCCGGCGTGCCCGGGCGGGCGCTGAACACGAAGCTGAAGCTCGAATCGAACCCGACTTCCTCGACCAGCCGCATCAACTGGTCGAAGTCGGCCGCCGACTCGCCAGGGAAGCCGACGATGAAATCCGACGACAGGCTGATCCCCGGCCGCGCCCGGCGCAGCTTGCGCACGGTGCTCTTGTATTCGAGCGCCGAGTAGCCGCGCTTCATCGCCATCAGGATGCGGTCGCTGCCGTGCTGCACCGGCAGGTGCACATGGCTCACCAGTTGCGGCACGCGCTGGTAGAGATCGATCAGACGCTGGCCGAACTCCTTCGGGTGGCTGGTCGTGAAGCGGATGCGCTCGATGCCCGGCAGCTCGGCAATGCACTCGACCAGCAACGCGAAGTCGGCGCACTCGGTGCCGTTCATCGCGCCGCGGTAGGCGTTGACGTTCTGCCCCAGCAGCGTGACCTCCTTGAGCCCCTGCGCCGCCAGACCCGCCACCTCGGCCATCACGTCGTCGAGCGGGCGGCTGACCTCGTCGCCGCGGGTGTACGGCACGACGCAGTAGCTGCAGTACTTGGAGCAGCCCTCCATGATCGACACGAACGCGCTGGCCCCTTCCACCCGTGCCGGCGGCAGGTGATCGAACTTCTCGATCTCCGGAAAGCTGATGTCGACCTGCGGCCGCCCGAGCGCTTGCCGCTGCTCGATCATTCGCGGCAGACGGTGCAGCGTCTGCGGCCCGAACACGAGGTCGACATACGGTGCGCGTTCGACGATTGCCGAGCCCTCCTGGCTCGCGACGCAGCCGCCGACGCCGATCAGCACCCCGCGCCGCTTGAGGTGCTTCACGCGTCCGAGGTCGGAGAACACCTTCTCCTGTGCCTTCTCACGCACCGAACAGGTGTTGAACAGGATCAGATCGGCCTGCTCTGGGTCCGACACGGTCTCGTAGCCGGCGTCGGCACGCAGCACGTCGACCATTTTGTCGGAGTCGTACTCGTTCATCTGGCACCCGAAGGTGCGGATGAAGACCTTCTTGGTGCCCATCGCAGCGCGGCGGCGCCGGGCCCCTACGGCCTGGACCACACCTGCGCCACCGGATCGAACGACCAGCTGCGCGCTTCGGTCGCCGTCGTGGGCCAGGGCTGCTTGGCAAGCTCGCGGTCGGTGAGGATCCAGACGTCCTTCACCAGCCCCGACGAGTCGATCACGTAGTGCACCACGGCCTTGCGTCCGACCAGTGCACCCGACATCACGATCAGGTTGTTCAGTCCGCGAATGCGTGCCGCCGGAGCCAGCCGCGCGGGCGCACCGTTGAGCAGCAGCTCGGGAGGCTGTCCGAAGACGATCTCGCCGCGCAAGGCGGTAGCCGGAAAGCTCCGCTGCACGGTTTGGGCGAGGCCGCCGCCGCTGGCCAGAACAAGGGCGAGCGTCAAGGCGGCTCGGCGGCTCATGGGGTTCGTCCAGCGGCTTTCACAGCCCCGGCGAAGTCTCAACCGGCATCGCATGGGCGGCAACTCCGAGGGATGGTGGCGCTTCAGGGACTCGAACCCCGGACCTGCGGATTATGATTCCGTCGCTCTAACCGACTGAGCTAAAGCGCCCGAGCCGGCGATTATATCGATCGGTCCTGCGCGTCGCGGTGCCGCGGCGCCACCCTGCAGCCCCATGTTCAGTTTCTTCCGCAAGAGGCCGACCACTGCCTCGCCGCCGCCGGCTGCGCCGCACGGCGTGGACGACGGTGCGATCGGCGGCGTCGCGACCGCTGCGATCGAGGCACCGCCCGAGGCGAGCCGCAGTGGCTGGATCGAGCGCCTGCGCAACGGCCTGCGCAAGACCGGCAGCAGCATCGGCGCGGTGTTCAGCGCGGCACGCATCGACGACGCGCTGTACGACGAACTCGAAGCCGCCTTGTTGATGGCCGATGCCGGCCCCGGTGCAACGCAATTCCTGCTCGACGATCTGAAGCGTCGCGTGCGCGAGCGCAACGCCCGCGAGCCGGCCGCCGTCAGGGCCTTGCTCGAGGACGCGCTGACCGAACTGTTGGTGCCGCTGGAGCGTCCGCTCGAGATCGGACGCAACCCATGCACGGTGATGATGGTGGTCGGCGTCAACGGCGCGGGCAAGACCACCAGCATCGGCAAGCTGGCTTGCCGCCTGGCCGAAGCGCAGCAGAAGGTGCTGCTGGCGGCGGCCGACACCTTTCGTGCGGCGGCGCGCGAACAGCTCGCGGTGTGGGCCGAGCGCGTCGGCCGGGCGCGTGGCGCCGTCGAGGTGGTCAGCCAGCAAGGCGGTGACCCCGCCGCAGTGACCTTCGATGCGGTGATCGCCGGCCGCGCACGCGGCTGCGACGTGGTGATCGCCGACACCGCAGGCCGCCTGCCGACGCAGTTGCATCTGATGGAAGAGTTGAAGAAGGTGCAACGTGTGATCGCCAAGGCCGACCCGCAGGCGCCCCACGAGGTGCTGCTGGTGGTCGACGGCAACACCGGCCAGAACGCGCTGGCGCAGGTGCGCGCATTCGATGCGGCGCTCGGCTTGAGCGGGCTGATCGTCACCAAGCTCGACGGCACGGCCAAGGGCGGTGTGCTGGCGGCCATCGCGCTGTGGGCGCGCGAGCGCGCGGCCGCGGCGCCCTCGCGGCGAAGCCTGGCGGTGTACTTCCTCGGCGTCGGCGAGGCGCTGGAGGACTTGCAGACCTTCAGCGCGCGCGAGTTCGCGCAGGCGCTGCTCGGCTGAGCCACCGCCGGACCGGCGGTTCAGCGCGGCGCCGTGGCACCCGCGGGGGGCAGCGCGTCGAGGTCGTCGAATAGCGTCGAAGACACCGGCTCCATCGCGGTGTCGTGCGCCAATGCGTCGCCGTGGGCGAGGATCTCCTCCATCTCCGCCACCGGCAGCAGCGGCATCGGGCGCGAGCCCGACCCGTAGAGGTTCATCGCCTGCGGGCCGTCTTGCAGGATCGGCGCCATCTGCGCCCGTGCCTCCGCCACCGTCGGCAGCGACGCCTCCGGCCAGGTCAGCACGTTGATGTGCGCGGCGCGCAGCACACGCGACATGCGTTCGTGCCGCTTGCGCGCGCGCGCGCTCTGCTGCGCCGGCCGTACGTCGATCACCGCCAGCACGCGCGAGCCCTGGTCGCAAACCACGAGGTCGGCGTTCAGACAACCGACGCGCGACACCCACTGGCTGTACGAGTGACGGGTAGGCACGCGCAGAAAGCGCGACAACGGCACCTGCGACAGCACCACCTGCTGCGGCAGCGCGCGGCGCACGATCTCGAACGCCTTGCGCTCCGGCGTCGTCATCACGCGCGCCGCCTCCGGTGGCCAGTCGGCCACGGTGTCCAGCGCGTCGTTGCGGCTGGGGCGGGCGCGGCCCTTGGGGGGTCGCCGGCGCATCAGGACGTAGGTGATCAGCAGGGCAAGCACGGCCGCGAGGGCGAAGGCAGAGAGCGAGTCGGTGGGCATCTTGATCAGCGTGCGACGGGGCAGCAGGTTGTGACGCCAACTTACGAGCCGCAACCGACCTCGGTCAACCGGCGTGCGGCGAAAGCGGTAAGAACACGTTTCGGCACCACGCGGTCGCGGGTAATCCCCGCCACGGGATGCCAACTAATACCAACCGGTAACAGCGACGGCGCTGTCCGCTTGCCGCGCCACCGGGCCATCCGCGACTCAACCGCCGAAGCCGCCGAGCCCGCCCATGCGGCGCATCATCTTCATCAGGCCGCCGCCCTTCATCTTCTTCATCATCGTGCGCATCTGATCGAACTGATTGAGCAGGCGGTTGACCTCCTGCACCTGCACCCCGGCGCCGGCGGCGATGCGTCGCTTGCGGCTGGCCTTCAGCAGTTCGGGCTTGCGCCGCTCCTGCGGCGTCATCGAATGAATGATCCCGGTCATGCGGCGCACGTCGCGTTCGGCACGATCGAGGTCGGCCTGGCCGGCCTTGGCCGCCAGTTGCGCGGGCAGTTTCTCGATCAGGCCACCCAGGCCGCCCATCTTGCGCATCTGCGCCAGTTGCTGGACGAAGTCGTCGAGGTCGAAGCCGTCGCCCGCCTTGACCTTGGCCGCCAACTGCTGCGCCGCTTCGAGGTCGACGTTGCGCTGCACCGATTCGACCAGTGCCACGATGTCGCCCATGCCCAGCACGCGCCCCGCATGCCGCTCGGCGTCGAACGCCTCCAGGCCATCGATCTTCTCGGACGTGCCGGCGAACTTGATCGGCACACCGGCGACCTGCCTCACCGACAGCGCCGCGCCGCCGCGCGAATCGCCATCGAGCTTGGTCAGCACCACCCCGGTCAGCGGCAGCGCATCCTTGAATGCCTTGGCGACGTTGACCGCGTCCTGGCCCTGCATCGCGTCGACGACGAACAGCGTCTCCACCGGATTCAGCGCGGCGTGCAAGGCGCGGATCTCGTCCATCATCGCCTGGTCGATCGCCAGGCGCCCCGCGGTATCGACCAGCAGCACATCGAAGTAGTGGCGCTTGGCGTGGTCGAGCGCGGCACGCGCGATCGCCACCGGCGACTGACCTGCCTCCGAGGCGAACCATTGCGCGCCAGCCTGAGCCGTCACCACCCGCAGTTGCTCGATGGCTGCCGGTCGATAGACGTCGGCCGACACCGTCAGCACCTTCTTCTTGCGTCGTTCGCTCAGATGCCGTGCGAGCTTGGCCGTCGTGGTGGTCTTGCCCGCGCCCTGCAGGCCCGCCATCAGGATCACCGCGGGCGGCTGCACCGCAAGGTCGAGTTCGGGGCGCATCGCCGCGCCGTCGGGGCCCGTCGCACCCATGGTGGCGGCAAGCTCCCTGTGCACGATGCCCACCAGCGCCTGGCCGGGGTTGAGCGAACCGATCACCTCCTGCCCGAGCGCCTTGTCCTTGACGCGGGCGATGAACTCGCGCACCACCGGCAGCGCGACGTCGGCCTCCAGCAGCGCCATGCGGATTTCGCGCAGCATGTCCTGCACGTTGGCTTCGGTGATGCGTGCCTGTCCACGCAGCGACTTGACCAGTCGCGACAGTCGATCGGTGAGTGCGGAGGCCATCGATGCGTCGTCGCCGGCTGCATCCATCACGTTGGTCGCAGCGGGCGCGAAAGTACACTGGGAGCGATGATTTTATCGAGCGGCCCCCTCGCGACCTGGCTCGCCCTCGTGGCGCTGGTGGCGTATGGGTTGGCCGCCTGGCCCTGGCGTGGCCCTTCGCGCATCGATACCGGTGCGCTGGCGGTCGGCTGGGTTGCGCACGGCGCCGCGCTGACAGTCGATATCGCCGGCGCGGGCCACGGTGCGCGCATCGGCTTCGCGCCCGTGCTGTCGTTCACCGTGTGGATGGTGGTCCTGGTCAACGCCATCGAGAGCCGCATGCTGCCGCTGCCGGCGGTGCGCCGCATGCTGGCGCTGGCCGGTTGCGCCGCGGTGGTGCTGGCGTGGCTGTTCCCGGGCGAGGTGCCGCTGGCCAGCCACAGCCCGTGGGCTCCGGTGCATTGGGTGCTCGGTGTGGTGTCGTACGGGCTGTTCGGCGTCGCGGTGCTGCACGCATGGATGCTCGATTCGGCCGAGCGCCGCATGCGCAACCGCGCACCCGGCGAGGGCACGGTGCTGGGCTTGCCGCTGTTGCGGTTGGAGCGCCTGACCTTCGGCTTCGTCGAGGCAGGGTTCGTCGTGCTCACGCTGGCGCTGCTGCTGGGCGCGTTCACCACGGAGCACTGGCGCTGGGATCACAAGACGGTGTTCTCGTTGCTCGGTTGGGCGGTGTTCGCGGCGTTGCTGGCGGGGCGGTTGCTGCGCGGCTGGCGCGGCCGCCGCGCGACGCGCTGGCTGTACGCCGGCGCCGTGCTGCTGCTGCTGGCTTACGTCGGCTCGCGCTTCGTGCTCGAGGTGGTCCTCGGGCGCCCGGTGGTCTGAAACGGAGCCCACATGCTGCTGCGTGGCGTGCTGATCCTGCTCGTGGTGGGACTCGTCGTCTGGATGTTGAGCGCGCGTGCGCGGGCCTCGAAGCGCCCACGGTCGGTGCCGCAACCCGAGGCCTTCGTGCGCTGCGCTCACTGCGGCGTGCATCTGCCGCGCGACGATGCGGTCATCGACGGCGCCAGTGCGTACTGCAGCGAGGCGCACCGACTGGCCGGCCCGAGGGAGCCGGGCGGCTCCTGAATGAACGTCCGGTGGTACCCATGACCGACGCGGCCCAACCGGATCGCAGGCGCAGCGATCGCCGGCAGACCGACCGGCGCACCGCCGCAGCCGATGAATCGTGGTTCGGCGCGCTCGGAGACGGCGACACCGGATTCCAGGCCGACGATCTGCACGATGCGCCGCGGCCGTCGGCGTTCGACTCTCGCGCCGCGGGCGCGCCGCCGGATGATCCGCGCCGCGACGTGCAACGCCAGCAGACGCGCGAGGCGCGACGCTTGGCGACGTCGAGCGACACCGCCCTGAGTCGAGTGTTCGGCACCTACGTGGCCGCGCGCGCGCTGCTCGGTCTGCTGCTCGCCCTGGTGCCATGGGTGGTGACGCTGCCCAACGTCCACAACCCGCTGCCGCTGTTCCTGCTGTGCCTGGCTTATGCGGCGCAGAGCATCACGTTCTGGATATTGCCGCAGATGCGCCCGAGCGAGTCGACGCAGCCGATGACGCGGTTGGGGCGGCGCCAGTGGCTGGCCACTGCAGGGGTCGACCTGCTGGTATTTGCCGCGCTGCACCTGTTCGATCCCGGCGCCAACCTGAACTTCGGCGCGCTGCTGGTGCTGCCGGTCTTGATGTCTGGCGTGATGGCCACGCGGCTGGTCGCGGTCGGCACGGCGGCCGCGGTGGCGCTGGTGCTGCTGGGCGGCGTCTGGCGCACCACGCCCGACCTGGCCGACGGTAGCGTGCTGCTGACGCAGGCGGGGCTGGCCGGCATCGGCGTGTTCATGATCGCGTTGCTGGCCAGCGAGTTCTCGGGCCGCCTGGTGCGCGAGGAGATGGCCGCTCGCGGCAGCCTCGAGATCGCACGCCAGCAGGCGCAATTGAACCGCCTGGTGATCGACGAGATGACCGAGGGCGTGCTGGTGATCGACCGACGGGCCCGCGTGCGCGCGGCCAACCCGGCCGCGCGTGCGTTGCTGGTGCCTTCGGGGGTGGCCGATGCAGCGCCGTTCCCGCTGCACAGCAACGACGCATGGGCAACGCTGCAGGCCGCCGTCGAGCGCGCGTTCGAGCAGGGCAGTTGGCCCGATTCGGCGCGCGAGCTGCGCCTGATGTTCGACGGCGGCGCATCGCGCACGCTGCAGGTGAGGGCGCGCTTCACGCGACGGCGCTCGCTCGAGAGCGAACGCGCGCCACCGGAGGAGTTCTGCGTCGTGTTCCTGGAAGACCTGCACACCGTGCAGGCGCGCGGCCGGCAGGAGAAGCTGGCGGCGATGGGCCGCGTGTCGGCCGGCATCGCGCACGAGATTCGCAACCCGTTAGCGGCTATCGCGCAGGCCAATGCGCTGCTGCTCGAGGAGGTGCTGTCGAACGATCAGCTCCACCTGTCGCGCATGGTGGCCGACAACGTCGATCGGCTCAAGCGCATCGTCGACGACGTGATGGAGGCCGCCCCGGGGGCGGTGGGCGAGCCCCACGTGCTCGACGCCAACGCCGTGGTGCAACGCGTGTGCTCCGACTGGGCGCGTACGGTGCAGTTGCCGCTCGACGATCGCAGCCGCCTGCGGCTCGACTTGCCGCGCTCCCCGCTGGGCGTGGTGTTCGACCCAGAGCATCTGCGGCGGGTGCTGGTCAACCTGCTCGACAACGCGCACCGCCACGCCAGCGGCGCGCCCGGTGCGATCCTGGTGCAGCTGAGCGCCGCCGATGCGCTCGCCGCCGTGCTGGCGGTGGCCAGCGATGGCGTGGCGATCGGCGCCGACGTCGAGCGGCACCTGTTCGAGCCCTTCTTCTCGACGCGCAGCCGCGGCACCGGACTGGGCCTGTATATTTGCCGCGAGCTGTGCGTGCGCCACGGCGCCAGCATCGAATTCAGGCCGCTCGACGGCGGGCAACGGCACCGCAACGAGTTTCGGGTGACGATGCGGCGCGCCGTGCTGTCGGCGCAGGAGGCAGCGAGTCGAGCATGAACAGCCCCGCCCATTACAGCCTGCTGGTGGTCGATGACGAGCCCGATCTGCGCACGCTGTATGAACTGACGCTGCTGCGCGAGGGTTACGACGTCGAATCGGCGTCGTCGGTCGACGACGCCTGGCAACGCCTGTCGAGCCGCACCTACAGCGCGGTCATCACCGACATGCGGTTGCCCGACGGCTCGGGGCTCGATCTGCTGCGGCGGCTCGAGCAGGCCAAGCGGCGCGAGAAGGCGATCGTCATCACCGCCTACGGCTCGGCCGAAGGCGCCGTCGAGGCGCTGAAGGCCGGCGCGTTCGACTATCTGACCAAGCCGGTCGATCTGCGGCAGTTTCGCGGCGTGGTGGCCTCGGCGCTCGGCCGCACGCCGAGCACGCCTGCCGGGCGCGATGCCTCTGCTGGAGCGCCGGCACGCACCGGCGACGACGCCGGCACCGACCCGGGGCGAATGCACCCGGCGCTGTCGCGTTTGGCCGGCCGCTCGCAGGCGATGCAGCAGGTGCGGTCGATGGTCGAGCGGGTGGCGCGCAGCATGGCGCCGGTGCTGGTGCAAGGCGAATCGGGCACGGGCAAGGAGCTGGTCGCGCGCGCGATCCACGCCTGCTCGGCGCGCAGCGATGCGCCGTTCATCGCCGTCAACTGCGGTGCCATTCCAGAGCAACTGCTGGAGGCCGAGTTCTTCGGCTACCGCAAAGGCTCGTTCACCGGAGCGCACGAGGATCGCGAAGGCTTCGTGCAGGCGGCGCAGGGTGGCACGCTGTTCCTCGACGAGATCGGCGACCTGCCGCTGGCGATGCAGAGCAAGCTGCTGCGCGTCATCCAGGAGCGCACCGTGCGACCGGTCGGCGCGGTGACGGAAACCCCGATCAATGTGCGTGTGGTCAGTGCCACCCACCGCGACCTGGCCAGCGAGGTCCACGAGGGCCGGTTCCGGCAGGACCTGTACTACCGCCTCAACGTGATCCAGATCCGCGTGCCGGCGCTGCGCGAGCGCATCGACGATCTGCCGGCGATCTGCGACCTGGTGCTGGCGCGCATCGCCGGCGAGGCCGGCATCTCGCCGCCGCCCAGGTTGTCGGCGCAGGCGATGGAGCGGCTGTCGGATTACGCGTTCCCGGGCAACGTGCGCGAACTCGAGAACCTGCTGCATCGCGCGCTCGCGCTGTCGACCGGCGAGGCCATCGAATGGGCCGACCTCGGCCTGCCCGACGATGTGTTCGTCGACAGCGGCATCGTCGATCTCGACGCACTGCATGCCGCCAGCGAGGCGGCGCGCAAGGTCGTTGCCGCGGCGCCGGCCGGCGAGTTGCCGACCGATCTCGTCGCTTATCTCGACCAGGTCGAGCGCGACATCCTGATCCGCGCACTCGAGCAGCATCGTTTCAACCGCACTGCGGCCGGTGCCGGCCTCGGGCTGTCGCTGCGGCAGATGCGCTATCGCATGGCGCGGCTCGGGGTCAACGTGGCCGACCATGTCGGCGAGCGCGGCGACAGCGCGTTCTGACGCCAGCCGCCGCTCGCGCACACCGGCGTGGCGCGACGGCTGGTGGTGGCGCGCCGCGGCAGCGCCATCGCCCAACCACAACGCGCGACCGGCCGGTGCGCAGATCGCGCTCGTCGTGGTGCATTCGATCAGCCTGCCACCGGGCCGCTACGGTGGCGATGCCATCGAGCGCCTGTTCACCAACCGCCTCGATTGGAGCGCGCATCCGTATTTCGAGACGATCCGCGGCCTGCAGGTGTCGGCACACTTCCTGATCGCGCGAACCGGCAAACTGTTGCAGTTCGTTTCGTGCGATCGCCGTGCCTGGCACGCTGGTGCATCGTCGTGGCGTGGCCGGGCCGATTGCAACGACTACTCCATCGGCATCGAGCTCGAGGGCCTCGAGGGCGGGCGCTTCACGACGGCGCAGTACACCCAACTCGCGGCGTTGCTGCGCGCGTTGTCACGGCGCTACGCGATCGACGCGGTCGTCGGCCACGAGCACGTCGCGCCGTCGCGCAAGCGCGACCCCGGCAGGGGCTTCGACTGGAACCGACTCGTGCGGTCGCTGCGCTGGTCACGCACTCGCGTGCCGTTCGCGACACAGGCATGACGCGGCCTGCGAGGCGAAATCGCGCGCCGTGCCAGCAGTGGTGCGCGAATCCCTGCGCACACCGAGGCTGCGCGCGCATCGCAGCGCGATGCGTGCTCGGGCCCGCAGCCGTTCCGTCGGCTTCGGGGCCGCGTCAAGCGGGATAAGCACGCTACCCCTAGTGGGTTGAACGGACCGGAGGCCCCAGATATAGTGTTCCGTGCGTGACCAACCTGACATCGAGACGACCTGCCGAGATGGGCTCCGCTGCTCGATGCCGTGCCGACGGCGGTGGCCGACGGGCGCGTGATCCGGCAAAGAAGGCCGCTGCGCCGCGTTGCGTCGCGGCGCATGCATCCAGCCGGCGAAGCGTGCTTCGTGGATCTGTCTGCGCCTCGCTCGAGCGCCGCCGGCAGGTCTGCGCAGGCGGCCTCGATGCGGGCGCTCCGTCGATTTCCAGAAGCACGAATCCAACACAGAGGAATCCATGCAAGCAGTGACATCCCGCGCCGATGAACTGGCCGCCCTCGTGCGCCCGCTGACGCAAGCGGGCGCCGCCGCATCCGCTTACGCGGGCTACCAGACCATCCGTCGCAACGGCGCGGTGGTGATGTTCGAGCCCAACAAGATCGCGGTGGCGCTGATGAAGGCCTTCCTCGCGGTGCACGGCACGCAAGGCGCGGCATCGGCCAGCGTGCGCGAGACCGTCGATGCGCTGACCGAGATCGTCGTGCGCGCGCTGCTGCGCTCGCGGCCGGGTGGCGGCACCTTCCACATCGAGGACGTGCAGGACCAGGTCGAGTTGGCGTTGATGCGTGGCGGCCACCACGAGGTGGCGCGCGCCTACGTGCTGTACCGCGAGCGGCGCGCGCAGGAGCGCGCCAAGCAGGCTGCCGAAGCGGCGCCGCGCCAGGCGGTGCTGCACGTGGTGGACGGCGATCGGCGCCTGCCACTCGACATGGCCGCGCTGCAGGCGTTGGTCGACGCCGCATGTGCGGGGTTGGGCGATGACGTGAGCGCGCAGCCCATCCTCGCCGAGACCTGCCGCAACCTCTACGACGGCGTGCCGATCGACGAGGTGCACAAGGCCGCGATCCTGGCGGCGCGCACGCTGATCGAGAAGGAGCCGGCCTACACCCGCGCCACGGCGCGGCTGCTGCTTCACACCATCCGCAAGGAGGTGCTGGGCGAGGAGGTCGTGCAGGCCGGCATGGCGCAGCGCTACGCGCAGTATTTCCCGGAGTTCGTCGCGCGCGGCGTCGCTGCCGAACTGCTGGACCCGGCGCTCGCGCAGTTCGACCTGGCACGGCTCGGCGCCGCGCTGAAGCCCGAGCGCGACTTGCAGTTCGACTACCTCGGCTTGCAGACGCTGTACGACCGCTATTTCCTGCACGTGCACGAGCGGCGCATCGAGCTGCCGCAGGGATTTTTCATGCGGGTGGCGATGGGGCTGGCGCTGCGCGAGATCGACCGCGAGGCGCGCGCGATCGAGTTCTACGACGTGCTGTCGAGCTTCGATTTCATGTCGAGCACGCCCACCCTGTTCAACTCGGGCACCCTTCGCTCGCAGCTGTCGAGCTGCTACCTGACGACGGTGGCCGACGACCTCGACGGCATCTACGAGGCGCTGAAGGAGAACGCGCTGCTGTCCAAGTACGCCGGCGGCCTGGGCAACGACTGGACGCCGGTGCGTGCGCTGGGCAGCTACATCAAGGGCACCAATGGCAAGAGCCAGGGTGTGGTGCCGTTCCTGAAGGTGGTCAACGACACCGCGGTGGCCGTCAACCAGGGCGGCAAGCGCAAGGGTGCGGTGTGCGCCTACCTGGAAACCTGGCACCTCGACATCGAGGAGTTCCTCGAGCTGCGCAAGAACACGGGCGACGACCGGCGGCGCACGCACGACATGAACACCGCCAACTGGATCCCCGACCTGTTCATGAAGCGGGTGGTCGAAGGCGGCGACTGGACGCTGTTCTCGCCGTCCACCTGCCCGGACCTGCACGAAAAGTTCGGCGCCGACTTCGAGGCCGCCTACACCGCCTACGAAGCCAAGGCCGAGCGCGGCGAACTGAAGCTGCACAAACGGCTGCCGGCGCGCGACCTGTGGCGCAAGATGCTGACGATGCTGTTCGAAACCGGGCATCCGTGGATCACCTTCAAGGACGCCTGCAACCTGCGCAGCCCGCAGCAGCACGCGGGGGTGGTGCATTCGTCGAACCTGTGCACCGAGATCACGCTGAACACCGGGCCATCGGAGATCGCGGTGTGCAACCTCGGGTCGGTGAACCTGGCGCATCACCTGCAAGACGGCCAGATCGACCAGGCCAAGCTGAAGAAGACGGTCGCCAGCGCGATGCGGATGCTCGACAACGTGATCGACATCAACTACTACGCGGTGAAAAAGGCGCGCGACAGCAACCTGCGCCACCGCCCGGTCGGTCTGGGCGTGATGGGCTTCCAGGACGCGCTGTATAAGCTGCAGTTGCCCTACGCATCGCCGGCGGCGGTGGAGTTTGCCGACCGTTCGATGGAGGCGCTGTGCTATCACGCCTACTGGGCGTCGACCGAGCTGGCCGAGGAGCGCGGCCGCTACTCGAGCTATCGTGGCTCGCTTTGGGAGCGCGGGATCCTGCCGCCGGACACGCTCGATCTGCTGGCCGCGCAGCGCGATGCCGGCAAGGCGCCCGGCGCGGCCTCGTACGTCGACGTCGACCGCAGCGCCGCGATGGAGTGGAGTGCGCTGCGCGCGCGCATCGCCAGCCACGGCATGCGCAACTCCAACTGCGTGGCGATCGCGCCCACCGCGACCATCAGCAACATCGTCGGCGTCGACGCGTCGATCGAGCCGTGCTTCGGCAACCTGTCGGTCAAGAGCAACCTGTCGGGCGAGTTCACCGTCGTCAACGAGTACCTGGTGCGCGACCTGAAGCGCCTGGGTCTGTGGGACGACGTGATGGTGATGGACCTCAAGCACTTCGACGGCTCGCTGCGGCGCATCGACCGGGTGCCCGAAGCGATCAAGCAGTTGTATGCCACAGCGTTCGAGATCGAGCCCCAGTGGCTGGTGGAGGCCGCGGCACGGCGCCAGAAGTGGATCGACCAGGCGCAGTCGCTCAACATCTACATGGCGGGTGCCTCGGGCCGCAAGCTCGACGAGCTGTACAGGCTGGCCTGGGTGCGCGGCCTGAAGACCACCTACTACCTGCGCACGATGGGTGCCACCCATGCCGAGAAGTCCACCGTGAAGAGCGGTGCGCTGAACGCGGTGTCGATGGCTGACGGCGCGGGCCATCTCGGCGGCGATGCATCGATGCAGCCCGCGCGAAGCGCCGGCGACGCCGCGGCCGACGTGAAATTCTGCTCGATCGACAACCCCGAGTGCGAGGCCTGCCAGTGAGTGCGGATGCAGCGAGGCCATCGCACGGCGAGCGCGTCGTGGCGCGATGCGCAGTGCAGCGGCCGCAGCGACGCGCCGCGTGAGAGGCGCGTCGGTGGGCGATCGACTGCGTGCGATGCAACGCGCTGCTGAGTCGAAGCGCCCGCGCCTCGGCGCGCGTGCATGTTGCGCGCGACGCGATCGACTCGCGGCGATGCACGTGCGCAACAACGCAGCGGCCCAAATGTCAAGAAGTGCTTGGTGTTTCGACACAACACTCCGATAATCCGCAACCACAGGAAGCACTCACATGCTCGTCTGGGAAGAAGACATCCGAACCGCATCGACGATCACACCCAGAAGCCCCGCACACCACCTCGACGCCGTGCGGGCAGCGGCCCTCTCATCGCCGCAACTGCAGCCACTGCGCGCTGCCGAGCCCCAGGTTTCCCCGTTGCCTTTCAAGCCCGCCGCGCCGACGGCGGCAGTGCCTTCGCATGCGTCGCGCCGCGTCAATGCAGCCGAGAAGCGCATCATCAACGGACAGACCGACGTCAACCAGCTGGTCCCGTTCAAGTACAAGTGGGCCTGGGAGAAGTACCTCGCGGCCTGCTCGAACCACTGGATGCCGCAGGAGATCAACATGTCGCGCGACATCGCGACGTGGAAGGATCCCAACGGCCTCACCGAAGACGAGCGCCGTCTCATCAAGCGCAACCTCGGCTTCTTCGTCACCGCCGACTCGCTGGCCGCCAACAACATCACGCTGGGCACCTACCGCCACATCACGGCGCCCGAATGCCGGCAGTTCCTGCTGCGCCAGGCCTTCGAAGAGGCGATCCACACCCACGCCTATCAGTACATCGTCGAGTCGCTGGGGCTCGACGAAGGCGAGATCTTCAACGCCTACCACGAGATCGCGTCGATCCGCGACAAGGACGAGTTCCTGATCCCGTTCATCGACGCGATCATGGCGCCGACCTTCGAGACCGGCACGGCCGAGGCGGACCAGACGCTGCTCAAGTCGATCATCGTGTTCGCGTGCCTGATGGAAGGGTTGTTCTTCTACGTCGGCTTCACGCAGATCCTGGCGCTCGGCCGGCAGAACAAGATGACCGGCGCCGCCGAGCAGTATCAGTACATCCTGCGCGACGAGTCGATGCACTGCAATTTCGGCATCGACCTGATCAATCAGATCAAGCTCGAGAATCCGCACCTGTGGACGCCGCAGTTCCGCGCCGAGATCAAGGCGCTGTTCCTGAAGGCCGTCGAGCTCGAGTACCGCTATGCCGAGGACACCATGCCGCGCGGCGTGCTGGGCCTCAACGCGTCGATGTTCAAGGGCTATCTGCGCTTCATCGCCAACCGGCGTGCCACGCAGATCGGCCTGGATGCGCTCTTCCCGAACGAGGAGAACCCGTTCCCGTGGATGAGCGAGATGATCGACCTGAAGAAGGAACGCAACTTTTTCGAAACCCGCGTCATCGAGTATCAGAGCGGTGGCGCGCTGAGCTGGGACTGACGCACTGCCTTCAGTGCAGTGCCGTTCCGGCCGATAGAGAGATCAAGATCGGTGGGCGGCGAATCGTCGACGACAGAATCGACGAGCGCCACCACAACCCCATTCACCGGTGGGGAGTCGCCACCCGGCGCGAGCCGAACGACGCTCGACGGTGAATCGCCGACCTGCGCAGGCAGTGCGGTGTGTTCGTCAACTTGATCAAGGAGATCGAAATGGCAACTGCGAAGAAGAAGGCTCCGGCCAAGAAGGCAGCGAAGAAGAAGGCCCCGGCCAAGAAGAAGGCCCCGGCCAGGAAGTCGGCTGCCCGCAAGGCGCCTGCCAAGAAGAAGGCAGCCAAGAAGAAGGCTGCAAAGAAGAAGGCCCCTGCGAAGAAGAAGGCCGCCAAGAAGAAGAAGGCTCCGGCGAAGAAGAAGGCCGCCAAGAAGAAGGCTGCCAAGAAGAAGCCGGCTAAGAAGAAGGCGCCAGCGAAGAAGGCTGCGCCTGCGGCGGCTGCTGCCACGCCGATGGCAAAGACTGCACTCAGTCCGGCTGCCGCGTGGCCATTTCCTACCGGCAACAAGCCATAGGAACCGGACAAAGCGAATCCAACCCGGCCTCGGCCGGGTTTTTCGTTGCGGTGCTACTGCAAAACAGCTAGACAGCTTCGTCCGCGATTGAAACAAGTCGGGCGCGCAGACCGCCTTGATACTCAAGGAACGCAGTTCTGTACTTCTGAGACGCTTCTGATTGCGCGCGCGCCTCGCGGTTCATGCCGAAGCATGCAAAGCTGCTGGAAAGCCGCGCATGGCAGACTGCTCGATCATCGAGCTCGGTCTTCTCGGTCACAAGATCCTGAGCTTGAGCGGCCAGCTCTAGTGCCTGCTCCCGTAAGCACAGCATCGCCTTGCAATGACTCTGTTCGGCCAAGTACCTTGGAGTGAGGCGCCTTGTGCTCCCGTGAGCGAACTCAGAATAGATGGCATCTGCCTCCGCCCATCGCGTCCCAATGAGTCGGAGCTGTGCGCGAAGAAGGGGCACCATCGCCTGTAATGAAGCGATTTGCAATCCTCTGTCGAGGTTGTCAATCGACTCGACCTCCAATGCTGCGAGATGGACCTCGTCTGCGACAAGCGGGACGCCAAAGGCATCTTCAAAGGAGAGACGCCAGAGGCGAAAGGCGGCCAAGTTATACAGAATCGCGCTTTGCATGGAGATGTCGTGCGCGTCGACCGCAGAACTCCTTGCCTTGGCGTAATGTCTTGCGGCCAACGACTCGCTGCCGAATCCATAGAGGCAGTTAGCGAGTACCAGGTGTGCTCGGGAGCGCGCTAAGTGACCATTGGTTGGTGAATGCTTAATCGCTTCAGCAGCCCGCAATGCCGCGGCCTCATGCCTACCCATCAAGAACTCACTGGCGCCGATCCACGCTGCCGCCAAGCTTCGGATCTCCAAGTCCCCAATAGCGCACCCAAGACCGTGTGCCCGTTTGAATTGATCGATAGCGTCAGTCGAGAGCGAAGCGAAGTGATCGCATAGACCTTCAGCCAATAGGATCCAGGCTGTCAGTTTGGGCTCGAATGATGTGTTGAGCGCGCGGAGGTCGCGGATCTCTAGCCGCGCGGCCTCAATTCTCCCGAGGCGAGCAAGCGCGCACGTGCGCTGCGCGCGAAAAATCCATCGGTCGACGTCTGTGGACGCGGCTCTGGCCATAGCCTCAAGATCTGCCAAGAGATCGGTTCCCATCGCAGTTAGCTCATATCGCTGACTAGGCGGCGAATCGCATCGAGGTATTTTGATCTTGTTGCTTGGATAACCTCCTCAGTCAACTTCGGCGCCGGCGCCTTCTTGTTCCACGCGTGCCCATCCACGCGCACCTGCTCCAGCCAATCGCGCAAGTACTGCTTGTCGTAGCTCGGCGGCGATTCGCCTTCGCGATACGACTCCAGCGGCCAGAAGCGCGAAGAGTCGGGCGTCAGCACCTCGTCCATCAAGGTCAGCGAGCCGCGCTCGTCGAGGCCGAACTCGAACTTGGTGTCGGCGATGACGATACCGCGGCCGAGCGCATAGGCAGCGGCCTGCTCGTAGAGGCGGATCGCGATGCGTCGCACCTCGTCGGCCCGCGCTGAGCCGATCAGCGCCTGTGTCCGTTCGAACGAGATGTTTTCGTCGTGCGCGCCGGCCTCGGCCTTGGTGGCAGGTGTGAAGATCGGCGCGGGCAGGCGCGCGGCCTGGCGCAGGCCGGCCGGCAGCGCCACCCCGCAGACCGCCCCGCTTTGCTGGTACTCCTTCCAGCCCGAGCCGGCGAGGTAGCCGCGCACCACGGCTTCGATCGGCAGCGGGTCGAGCCGCTTCACCAGCATCGAGCGGCCGCGCACCTGCTCCACCTCGTCGGGGGCCACCACGCTTTCGGGCTCGACACCGGTCAGGTGGTTGGGCACCACGTGCCGCAGCCGGTCGAACCAGAACAGCGCCATGCGCGTCAGCGTCTCGCCCTTGCCCGGGATCGGCTCGCTCATCACGACGTCGAACGCCGAGATGCGATCGCTGGCCACCATCAGCAGGCGATCGCCGCCGACGGCGTAGTTGTCGCGCACCTTGCCGCGCGCGATCAGCGGCAGCGAGTGCAGGTGGGTCTCGAACAGCGCGCGCGTCATCGTGAAGCCCCAATCGTCGGCGCCCCGTCGGCCGCTGCAGCGCGGCGACGAAGGTGCCTATTGTGCCCAGCGAGGCCGGGTCGAAGCGGCATTCGGCCCCGTCGCAAATCCGCGCCCCGGCCCGGGGCGAGCGGGCCCGCCCCGCAGCTTCGGCGGCACCGCCGTGTGCGCTTCAGACCACGGTTTGGGCGAGTTCCCCG
Source organism: Ideonella sp. (assembly GCA_015075545.1). Classification (GTDB taxonomy): domain Bacteria; phylum Pseudomonadota; class Gammaproteobacteria; order Burkholderiales; family Burkholderiaceae_C; genus JAEUPI01. The sequence goes on from JABTUC010000002.1 coordinate 590,542, forward strand.
CGACGGTACCTCTGCGCCATGGCCGCCAGCGGCATCGGCACGATCGTGCCGGCGCGGCCTTCGCAGCCGAACTGCAGGTAGCGCTCCTTGCAGATGCGGTAGGCCGCCTCGCGGGCCGGCTTGAGCCACTCGCGGGCGTCGAACTTGTCGGGGTTCTCGGCCATGAACTTGCGCACCGCGCCGGTCATCGCCAGCCGGATGTCGGTGTCGATGTTGATCTTGCGCACGCCGTGCTTGATGGCCTCCTGGATCTCGGAGACGGGCACGCCGTAGGTCTCTTTCATCTTGCCGCCGTATTGGCGGATCTGCGCCAGCAGATCCTGCGGCACGCTGGAACTCCCGTGCATCACCAGGTGCGTGTTCGGGATGCGCTGGTGGATCTCCTTGACGCGGCCGATCGCCAGGATGTCGCCGGTGGGCTTGCGGGTGAACTTGTAGGCGCCGTGGCTGGTGCCGATGGCGATCGCCAGCGCGTCGAGCTGGGTCCTGCGAACGAAGTCGGCGGCCTGTTCCGGGTCGGTGAGCAGCTGCTCGCGCGTCATCGTGCCCTCGGCGCCGTGACCGTCCTCCTTGTCGCCCTTCATCGTCTCGAGCGAGCCGAGGCAGCCCAGCTCGCCCTCGACGGTGATGCCCAGCTCGTGCGCCATCGTCACCACCTTGTGGGTGACGTCGACGTTGTAGTCGTAGCTGGCGATGCTCTTGCCGTCTGCCTGCAGCGAGCCGTCCATCATCACCGAGCTGAAGCCGAGGTCGATGGCGCCCTTGCACACCTCCGGGCTCTGGCCGTGATCCTGGTGCATCACCAGTGGCACCTTCGGGTAGGCCTCGACGGCGGCCAGGATCAGGTGCTTGATGAACGATTCGCCGGCGTACTTGCGCGCGCCGGCGCTGGCCTGCAGGATCACCGGCGCGCCCACTTCGGCGGCGGCGGTCATCACTGCCTGCACCTGCTCGAGGTTGTTGACGTTGAAGGCCGGAATGCCGTAGCCGTGCTCGGCGGCATGGTCCAGCAGTTGGCGCATCGAGACGAGTGGCATGGCAGTCCCCGTGGTGAACAGCAAGCGCCGGCGCGCGGCACCGGCAGAGGGACACGAATTCTACCGATGCCCCACTCGCGGACACGCGGTTTCCGGCCGCCGCGCCCCCGCGAACGAGGCTCCGTCGCCGAGCGCCGGCTCGCGGGCTCGCCAGCTACCGGGCAGCGCCCATGCACTTGCCCAGCACGGTCAACGCCGCGTTGGCCATGTCCATGCGATCGGACTCGCTCATCTTGGTTTCCAGCGCCGCAGCCTCCTGCCGCTCCTGGGGTTGGTCTTGCGGGTCAGCGCCGTGCGGCGTAGGTCTCCAGCAGCAGACCTTGCTCGGGCGAGTCCTGCAACATCAGCCGACCGAGCGACGTCTCGGCCTGCAACTGCCCGGGCGTCTGCGGCGCAGGCAGCGCGTGAAATCGCGAAAGCATGGAGACGCGCTCGGTGAAGAGCAGCGATGGTGCCGGCCCGGGCGAGCGTCGCCAGAGGTAGCTGATCGACTGCAACATGCCGTTGGCGTCGAAGTCGTACAGCGAAGCCTCGACGCGCGGGTCGTCGCAGGCGCTGCCGCGCAGGCCGCACCACCATGGCCCCTCGCCGGTGAGGTTAGGTGCGTTCGCGTTGCTGTGCCGTTACCGTGGCGCGACTTCGCGCGAGGCCGGCCGCTGCGATGCTGGAAGACAGCCCGCAGGAAGCCGTCGCGAGACTCCTCGGGCAAGCCGGGCGGCGTCGCCCGGCCATGCCCCCCGTAGACCCGCCAACGGTCACTTCTTGCCCTGGTTCAACTCCCGCGACGCCGGCGTCGAACCGCCATCGACGCCCAGCCGGCCGCCGGTGCCGAGCCCGCCCTTGACGGTTTGCGCCTTGTAGTTGCGCAGCGCCTTGACCATCTGGTTGTACGAGTCGGCGAAGGCGGTGACGATCACCTTGCCCTGCGGCGTGCTCGAGTAGCCGCCGCCGGCACCGGCCAGGCCGCCGGTGAACGCCGAGCCGAAGAGACCGAAGTCCATGTTCTTGGCCGAGCCCTCGGCCGCCGAGATCTGCACGCCCGAGCGGTTGTCGATCAGCAGCAGCGTCGTCGCCGCCTCGTTCTGGCTCATGCTGCCGGCGAGCGCGCCGAAGGCGCCGAACGCCCGCGTGGCCAGGCCCGCCATGCCGCCGCCGGTCTTCTGCGCGAACTGGATGCTCGGGCTCATGGTGTAGTCGGCCGAAACCATCTGGCCCTTGCCGAAGTTGCTGCCGGCGCGCATTTCGCCGGTCTGCTGGAGCTGGCGCTCCTGCATCATGTTGCGCATGGCGCCGCCGCGTTCGACGATGACGAAGCAGTTGCTCTGCTGGATCATCAGCCGCAGCACGGGAATGGTCGAGCCGAGCTGGTAGCCGCGCAGCTGCATGAACCACGGCGCGGAGGTGTCCTCCTGCACGGCCATCGTACCGAGCGTTTCGCCGCACTTCTCGAGCGCGCTGTTCTGGTTCTCTGCCGCAGAACCGCCGGCGGCACCGGTCACGGTGCCTTTGTTTTCGCCCATGGTGGGCGTGGTGGCCAGACAGCCACCCAGCAGCGCCGCCGCGGCCGATGCGCAGGCGAGCTGCAGCCAGGGAGAGTGCGGCCGGCCGGTGGCCGACGACGCAGGGTTGCTGTGGTTCATATCAGGTTCCTTTCTTCGGTTGCGTGGAAGACGGGCGTCGTGGCAAAGGCGGTCGGTGGCGGCCGTGCCGCGGCCGCTACCGTCGGCACAGGCTATCTCCCCCAGTGGTTGCCACACCTCCCAATTGGGAGGGATCGAAGTATGCTCGCGCGCAGACCCCCGAAGCGGGGTGGAGTGCGATGGCGCCGTGCTGAACGAAGAACTGATCGACGCGGTCTACCGTGCGGCGCTGGACCCGGCGGCCTGGCAGGACGTGATGCCGCTGCTGCGACAGCGTTTCCCGTCGAATGCCCAAACCTTCTATCTGCTGCACCGCGCAACGCGGCGGGTGCAACCGCTGTACCTCGAGGGCGTCCAGCCGCGCTGGGTCGGCTGCTTCGACGAGCTGTACTTCGCGGCCGACAATCCTTGGATGCGCGTATCGCAGGCCCTGCACCGCCCGGGGATCGTGCGCACGACCGAGCGCCTCGAAGCCCATTTGCGAGACGAGGGCGTGCTGTATCGCTCGGCCTACTACCACGAGTGGATGCGGCCGCAGCGGTTCAGGCACAACCTCGGCAACACGCTGCTGGCCGAAGATGGTCTGATTGCCAACATCACGCTGTTTCGCCCGCCGGATATGCCGGCTTTCGACAGCGGGGAGGTGCGCGCCTTCGAATCGTTGAGCAGCCACATGACGCGGGCGCTGCGCATGTCGCTGCAGCTCGAGCGCAGCGAGAGTTGCCCCGCCGGCACCGCGGCGTTCGATGCGCTGCCGCAGGCGTTGGCCCTGCTCGACGAGCAGCGGCGTGTGCTCTACGCCAACGCGTCGATGGAAACGCTGCTGCGGGCGCAGCGCGGCCTGCGCGTGCGCCACGGCGAGTTGACCGCCACCGACTCCACCGCGCAGCAGCGGCTCGCAGACTACCTCGCCGGTGTGCTCGGCCGCGACAACGGGGCGCAGCACAAGGCCGGCCCGCCCGATGCGTTGCTGCGCGTCGGCGCGGGCGGCGCATTCCTCAGCGTGCGGGCCATCCCGGTTCATGGCCGCATCACCCGGCACCTGCCCTCGAGGCGGACGTTGCTGCTGATGGTCGGCGAATGCGCGGGCGCGGCCCGCGCGATGACGCCGGCTGCCCTGGAGCAGTTCCACGGCTGCACGCCACGCGAGGCGCGCCTGGCGCAGCTTCTGGCCGAGGGGTCGAACCTGCGCGCGGCTGCCGAGGCCATGGGCATCACCTACGGTTCGGCGCGGACATACCTGAAGATCGTGTTCCACAAGATCGGCGTGCGTTCGCAGGCCCAACTGGTGGGCAAGCTCCTGAGCGACGGCCCGTTCACGAAGCCGCGACCGGCGCTGCACTGACCGACGCGCACCTCGTGCCGCCCGCCGGTGCGACGATTCGTTCGCTGGGCTAGGCCGGGTCACGGGCATTTCTTCAGCGGCGCCGTCCCGAGCGGGAAACGCGCTGCCAGCCGCTTGTCGTTGCTGAAGTCCACCGACACCACGGCCGTGCGCCGCGTGCCGTCGAGCGTGATGGTGAACGGCGAGTCGCCCATCGCATCGGTGGTCAGCCACACCGGCTGCGCTGCGGTGGTCATGCCGCCAGCGGCGCAGGTGAAGCACTGCTCGAGCTTGCTGAACCCGGCACGCTGGGCGCCGTTGACGAAGGTGACGCGGTTGGCCTCGATCACGACCCTCGGCGACGTTGCGCAGTTGCCTTTGGCCGGAGTCCAGACGCCGCGGAAGCGCGCTTCGACGCTGCCGCCGGTCATCGCCGCAGCCGTGCCGGCGAGCGCCAGCAGGATCGAGAAGCCGCAGTGCCGCGCCGCACGGACGTCGCGTCGCCGGGCCAGTGCTTGCGGGGGGTGAGTCGCGACTCTGGTCAGTTCGGCGACGGTCGTCATCGGTGCGCTCCGGGTCAGGGCCGTTCGGCCATCTTCTGCGTGTGCTCGTTGATCTTGAACAGCACCATCAGCAGTTCGCACCAGATGCGCGCGCCGAGCGCGCCGCCGACGATGATCGCCAGCCCGGTGGCGAAGCCGGAGAACGACATGCGGCCGAGGCTGAACATCGCACCGATGCCGCCGACCGCCGCGACGAACAGCAGCAGCCAGTAGACGAAGGTGATGATCCGCGGCGCCACCATGGCATCGAAGAACAACAGCGATCTCATGCGGGCTCCTGTCGGTGAAGGAAGGGAAGTTCTCGGTCCGGTCAGCCGAACACCACGTTCTTGGGCTGCGCGAAGCGGTCGCGGTGCCGCGAGCTGACCTGCGTGATCCAGTCCTTGATGCACAGCATCAGCTTGTCGTAGATCCTGTCCTTGGCGAACACGGTGACGCGACCCTTGGAGAGGATCGCTGCCTGCGTCGTGCCGTCGTATGCGATGTCGCGATCGGTGGCAAACGTGGGGGCGGCGAACAGTAGACTGGCGATGGGGGGGGGCGCGGTGTGGCGCATGCAAGGTTCCCGTGCAAGTCTTTCAATGGAGCGTAGCGACGGCGAACGCGTCCGCACCTCCCAATTGGGAGTGAGCGCGGGTCATGGCCGCGAAGTGGGGGATCGGCGATGTCGCAGATGCTGTCGGAAGAACTGACCTAGTTGCGTCAAGTCGCCGGAGGCGCATTCCCCTTCATTCAGAACGCCGCGGCCAAGCCGGAGAACTCGGCGCTGGCGTTTCCGTTCATCCAGACCTGACAGTGGCGCTCGCCGCCGGTCGGCCGGCGGCGGGCGCACTCACCCCACGCGGCACACCTTCAGCATGTTGGTGCCGCCGGGGTAGCCCATCGGCTCGCCGCAGGTGATGGCGTAGGTGTCGCCGGGCTTGAGCGCGCCGCGCTGCACCAGCAAGCGCTCGGCCTCGGCGAGCGCGTGGTCGCGATCGGCGTGCGACGGCATCAGGATCGGCTGCACGTTGCGGTACAGCGCCATGCGGCGTTGCGAACCCGCCTTGGCCGTGAGGCCGAAGATCGGCACGTGGATCAGGTGGCGGCTCATCCACAAGGCGGTCGAGCCGCTCTCGGTGAGCGCGATGATCGCCTTGCAGCCGAGGTGGTGCGCGGTGAACAGCGCGCCCATCGCGATGCTCTGGTCGATGCGCCCGAAGCGCTTGTTGGTGAAATCGGCCTCGAGTTGCACCTCTTCCGCGCGCTCGGCCTCCAGCGCGATCAGCGCCATATGCTCGACGGTCTCCACCGGGTACTTGCCGGCCGCCGTCTCGGCACTCAGCATCACCGCGTCGGTGCCGTCGAGCACGGCGTTGGCGACGTCGCTCACCTCGGCGCGCGTGGGCACCGGGTTGACGATCATGCTCTCCATCATCTGGGTGGCGGTGATCACCACCTTGTCGGTCTCGCGCGCCATGCGGATCATGCGCTTCTGCAGCGCCGGCACCGCCGCATTGCCGACCTCGATCGCGAGGTCGCCGCGCGCCACCATGATGCCGTCGCTGGCGCGCAGGATGTGCTCCAGCTGCGGAATCGCCTCGCTGCGCTCGATCTTGGCGATCATCGCCGGCTTGTGGCGCTTGGACTCCCCGGCCACGTTGGCGAGCTGGCGCGCCATCTCCATGTCGGTGGCGCTCTTGGGGAAGCTCACCGCGACGAAATCGGCCTCGAACGCCATCGCCGTCTTGATGTCCTCCATGTCCTTGGCGGTCAGCGCGGGGGCGGTGAGGCCGCCGCCTTGCTTGTTGATGCCCTTGTTGTCGGACAGCACGCCACCGATCTTCACGCGCGTGCTCACGCGCTCGCCGAGCACGGCCTCGACCGTGAGCACGATCAGGCCGTCGTTGAGCAGCAGCGTGTCGCCCGGCTTGACGTCGCGCGGCAGTTCCTTGTAGTCGAGCCCCACCGCCGCCGCGTCGCCGGGTTCGCTGCGCGCACCGTCGAGCACGAACGGATCGCCGGCCTTCAGCACCGCCTTGCCATCGGTGAACTTGCCGACGCGGATCTTCGGGCCCTGCAGGTCGGCCATCAGCGCCACCGGTTTGCCGATGCGCTCGGCGGTGCTGCGCACCAACTGCGCGCGCTCGATGTGGTCTCGCGCGCTGCCGTGGCTGAAGTTGAGCCGCACCACGTCGACGCCGGCGCGCAGCAAGTGCTCGAGCACAACGGGGTCGCTGCTCGCCGGGCCGAGCGTGGCGACGATCTTGGTGGCACGGGGCATGGTCGGGGTGTGATGGCGTGTGGGTGAGGGCGCGTGCATTATCGCGGGCGGCTCCGCGAGCGCCTCAGCCGTCGGCGCGCCGTTGCAGGATCTCGAACGCCGGCAGCGTCTTGCCTTCGAGCACCTCGAGGAACGCGCCGCCGCCGGTGGAGATGTAGCCGATCTCCTTCTCGATGCCGTACTTGGCGATGGCCGCCAGCGTGTCGCCGCCGCCGGCGATGCTGAACGCGGAGCTGGCCGCGATCGCGCGCGCGATCGTCTCGGTGCCTTTGGCGAACGCGTCGAACTCGAACACGCCGACGGGCCCGTTCCACACGATCGTGCCGGCGGCCCCGAGCTTGGCGGCCAGCGCGGACGCGGTCGCGGGGCCGATGTCGAGAATCATCTCGTCGGCCGCGACCTCCCGCGGCGACTTCACGATGGCCTTCGCGCCGCCCGCGAATTCGGTGGCGACCACCACGTCGTGCGGGATCGGCACCTCGGCGCCGCGCGCCTTCATCGCCTGCATCACCGTGCGCGCCTGATCGACCAGCGCCGGTTCTGCCAGGCTCTTGCCGATCGGCAGGCCCGCGGCAAGCATGAAGGTGTTGGCGATGCCGCCGCCGACGATCAGGCCGTCGACCTTGGCCGCCAGGCTCTGCAGGATCGTCAGTTTGGTGCTGACCTTGCTGCCGGCGACGATCGCCAGCAACGGACGCCGGGGGTTGCTCAGCGCCTTGCCGATGGCGTCGATCTCGGCGGCCAGCAGCGGCCCGGCGCAGGCCAGCGGCGCGAACTGCGCGATGCCGTAGGTGGTGGCCTCGGCGCGGTGCGCGGTGCCGAACGCGTCGTTGACGAAGATGTCGCACAGCGCGGCGAGCTTGCGCGCCAGCGCCTCGTCGTTCTTCTTCTCGCCCTTGTTGAGCCGGCAGTTCTCCAGCAGCACCAGCTCGCCCGGCGCGACCTGCACGCCGTCGACCCAGTTGGCGCGCAGCGGCACGCCGCGTTGGTAGGGCGGGCCGAGCAGTTCGCCCAGTCGCAAGGCCACCGGCGCGAGCGAGTCCTCGGGCTTGAACTGGCCTTCGGTCGGGCGCCCGAGGTGCGAGGTCACCATCACCGCGGCACCGGCGTCGAGCGCCATGCGGATGCACGGCAGCGAGGCGCGGATGCGCGTGTCTTCGGTGATGCGGCCAGCGTCGTCCTGCGGCACGTTGAGATCAGCGCGGATGAAGACGCGCCGGCCGCGGACGCGGCCTTGCTGGATCAGGTCTTGGAAGCGGAGGATGTTCATCGTCGATCTGGTGGGACGCGCGCCGGCAGTGGGGCGCAAGGGCGCGCTGCTCGCAGGCGCCGACCATGGGCGCCTATCGCCGATGAATTGTCCTATGGCGGCGCGCGACCCGCGGCCGCGCCGCGCGCAACTCAGCTCTCGCCCTTGCGCGTCTTCTCGGTCGTGACGCTGCCGCTGTCCTTGCTGCGCGGCTTGTCGGCAGATTTCTCGGGCTGCTTCTCGGCCAGCCGGTCGCTGGCCCGTTCGGCGCGTTCGGCGCCGCGGCTGCCCTTCCTCGACTCGGTGTCCACCACCTGCGCGACGGTGTCGGTGTTGAGCTGGGGCGGCAGCGCTTCGATCTTGTTCTCACGCATGTAGTCGTTCATCTCGCGCCAGCCGGCGTAGATCGCGGCCTTGTCGGCACGGCGATTGAGCAGGTAGCAATCCTCGATCGCACGGCCGGCATGGCGGCAGGCGCCGCCGATGGCCTTGCCGTCGGCCTCGCGGCGCGCGGCCACCGCCTCGGCGGCTTCGCCGCCGAACAGGTTGCAGCCGGAGGTGGCGAGCGTCGCCAGCAGGACGGCAAGGTGCAGTGGGGTGCGCATGGCAGGTGCCTTGGGCTGAGACACCTGCGCTATCGGCAGTGGCGGCGCGATCTTGAGCGCGCCCGGCGCACTCAGCGGCCGGCGGCCATCGCCAGCAGCCGCTCGACCCGCTCCTCGGTCGGCGGATGGGTCGAGAACAGGCCGCGCAAGCCGCCGCCGGATAGCGGGTTCATGATCATCATCTGCGCCGTCTCGGGATGGCGCTCGGCCGCGGCCATCGGGATGCCCTGCGCGTAGTGATGGATCTTCTGCAGCGCCGAGGCCAGCGCCTGCGGGTCGCCGGAGATCTCGGCGCCGCCGCGGTCGGCCTCGAACTCGCGGGCGCGACTGATCGCCATCTGGATCAGGCTGGCGGCCAGCGGAGCGAGGATCGCCATCGCAATGCCGGCGATCGGATTGGCCGGCCGCCCGTCGCTGCTGCGGCCGCCGAAGAACATCGCGAAGTTGGCCAGCATGCCGATGGCGCCGGCCATCGTCGCGCTGATGGTCGAGATCAGGATGTCGCGGTGCCTGACGTGCGCCAGCTCGTGCGCCATCACGCCGCGCAGTTCGCGCTCGCTCAGCAACTGGATGATGCCGGTGGTGGCCGCCACCGCGGCGTGTGCGGGGTTGCGGCCGGTGGCAAAGGCGTTGGGGGCCTGCTCGTCGATCAGGTACACGCGCGGCATCGGCAGCCCGGCGCGCCCGGCGAGGTCGCGCACCAGGCGCACGAACTGCGGCGCGCTGCTCTCGTCCACCTCGTGCGCGTTGGTCATGCGCAGCACGATCTTGTCGCTGAACCAGTAGCTGAAGAAGTTCAGCCCGAGCGCGACCAGCAGCGCCAGCATCATGCCGCTGCGCCCGCCCCACATCTGGCCGAGAAACATGAACAGCGCCGTGATGGCCGCCATCAGGATCGCGGTCTTCATCAAGTTGAACATCGGGTCGCGCCTCGCGTGGTGGAAGGTGACGCCATAGATGCGGCCACGGTGCCGCAGTTCAATCGGGGCCGGCGGTCAGGCGCTGCCCGAGGGCCGGCGCGCCGGCGGGAAAGCACTGGGCGGCTGGTAGTCGCCGCCCGCCCGGGCGCTGCAGTTCGACCAGTTCGAGCGCGCCGCCACCGCAGGCCACCACCAGTGGCCCGGGCAGTGTGCTGAGCACTTCGCCCGCGGTACCGCCGAAATCGCGCCGTACCACGCCGCGCCAGACCTTCAGCGTCTGCCCGCGATCGACCAGCGTGGCCCCCGGAAAGGGATCGAAGGCGCGAATCCGCCGCTCCAGCAGCGCGGCGTCGGAGCGCCAATCGAGAACGGCTTCGTGTTTCTGGATCTTGTTCGCATAGGTCGCGCCCTCGCCGGGCTGTGGGATCGCGACGAGTTCGCCGCGACTCAGGCGAGCGAGCGCTTCGACGATCGCACGCGCGCCGAGCGCGGCCAGTCGGTCCTGCAGCGTGGCGCTGGTGTCTTCGGGCCCGATCGGCAGCGTCTGCGTCAGCGTGACCGCGCCAGTGTCGAGGCCGGCGTCCATCTGCATGATCGAGATGCCGGTCTCGCGGTCGCCTGCCTCGAGCGCGCGCTGGATCGGCGCTGCGCCGCGCCAGCGCGGCAGCAGCGACGCGTGAATGTTGAGGCAGCCTGCGGGAGGCAGCGCGAGCAGCCATGGTGGCAGGATCAGGCCGTACGCCGCCACCACCATCGCCTCGGGCGCAGCCGCCTGCAGCGCCTCGCGCACCTGCAGCGCCTGGGTGGCGTTGCGGCCGTCGAGCCGCAGCCCGGCGGGCTGCAACACCCGCAGGTTCTGCCGCACCGCGAGCGCCTTCACGGCCGACGGCTGCAACTTCAAGCCACGCCCGGCGGGCCGATCGGGCTGTGTCAGCACCAGTGCGACGTCGTGCCCGGCTGCGACGATCGCGTGCAACGCGGTCGCCGCGAAAGCGGGCGTCCCGGCAAACGCCAGCTTCATCGAGCCGCCCTCGCGGCTGCGCGCCATGGGCGTGCAACGCAGGTCAGGTCGGCGCGGTGTCGGCCACGCCTCATGCCTGTTGGCGTTCCTGCAACTCCTCGCGGGTGCGCTTGTTCATCTTGATGCGGATGCGCTCGCGCTTGAGCGGACTCAGGTACTCGACGAACACCTTGCCCAGCAGATGATCCATCTCGTGCTGGACGCACACCGCGGTGAGCCCCTCGACGCGACGCTCGAACCGCTGGCCTTCGCGGTCGAGCGCCGCCACCGTGACCTCGGCGTGTCGTTGTACCTTCTCGAAGATCGCGGGCACTGACAGGCAGCCTTCTTCGTGGATCACTCGCTCGTCGCTGCGCCACACCAGTTCGGGATTGATCAGCACCAACGGCTGATCTCGCTGTTGCGACGTGTCGATGACGATCACCTGCTCGTGCACGTCGACCTGCGTCGCGGCCAAGCCCACGCCGTCGGCTTCGCGCATCGTCTCCAGCATGTCGTCGACCAGCTGGCGGATGCGGGCGTCGACCACCGCCACCGGGCGTGCAATCTTGTGCAGCCGGGGGTCGGGGTAGCGCAGGATCGTGAGCGTTGCCATGGTCCCGAGGTACAGGTGGATACGGCCGCCTGGGCTGTGGACCGCTCGCAACGGACAATGGTGTGATGGGCTCCACACCTTGCCGTTTCGGCGGCCGCTTTCGTTGCGGCATCAATGGTTTATGGGCAGAATCTTCCGCGACGCATGAGCATTGTCGCCCCTTTGGGGGCGGCAGGCAGTCATGCCAGCCAAACGCCGGGCGCGACGCCCGGGATTTTGGCATTGCCCACCAGCGGAGACCGAGTTCATGAGCCGACCCCACGCCCACAGCCCTCGACGCATGCGGTTGTCCCTGTGGGTCGGCATGGCGATCGCCGCGATGTGCAGCGGCGCATATAGCCAGTCTGCGTCGACCACCTGGCCGGTGACGCCCGAGCAGCGCGAAACCGCCAGTCAAGTGGCGCAGGCCGGCGTACCGCTGAGCGAGCTTGCGCCCAACGCGCCCGATTCGCACACCGTGGTGCGCGGCGACACGCTGTGGGACATCTCCAAGATCTTCCTGCGCTCGCCGTGGCGCTGGCCCGAGCTGTGGGGCATGAACCTCGAGCAGATCAAGAACCCGCACCTGATCTACCCGGGTCAAGTGCTGTCGCTCGTGAAGGTGGGTGACCGCGCCGTGCTGCGCGTCGCGCAGCCGGTGGGCACCAGCGGCGCCGAGCCGGCGGGCACGGTCAAGCTGTCGCCGCGCGTGCGCGTCGAGACGCTCGACAACGGCGCGATCCCGTCGATCCCGATGCACCTGATCGCCCCGTTCCTCAACGAGGCCGTGGTGTTCTCGACCGACGAGCTGGTCACCGCGCCGCGCATCGTCGCATCCCAGGAAGGGCGCGTGCTGCTGTCGCGCGGCGAAACCGCGTACGTGCGCGGCGACCTCAAGGGCAACCGCGACTTCCGCGTGTTCCGCAACACGGTGCCACTGAAGGATCCCGACACCGGCGAAGTGCTCGGCTACGAGGCGCGCTACGTCGGCACTGCCGAGTTCGTGCGCGACGGCGGCGTGCAGGCCACGCTCGACGGCAAGAGCGCGCAGATCGTGCCGGCCACGTTCAAGATGACCAGCATCCGCCAGGAAGCCGGCGTCGGGGATCGTTTAGCGCCGGTGCCCCAGAGCGACTACGCGGCCTACGTGCCGCACGCTCCGTCGCAACCGATCAAGGGGCGCATTGTCTCGATCTACGGCGAAGCGATTTCGGCCGGCCAGAACCAGATCATCACGCTCAACCGCGGCGCGCGCGACGGCATGGAGCGGGGCCACGTGATGTCGCTGTGGCGCGATGGCGCGATGGTGGTCGACACCACCGACCGGTCGCGGCCGCTGATGAAGCTGCCCGACGAACGCATCGGCACGATCTTCGTGTTCCGCGTCTTCGATCGCGTGTCGTACGCGTTGATCCTGGAATCGGGAGACCCGGTCAAGCCGGGCGACCGCTTCAGCCAGCCCTGACGGACCGCGCGGGCCGGCGCCATGGCGCCAGACGTAGCCGCCGAACTGGCGGCTTGGCTGAGGCTTCTGATGACGCCGGGTATCGGCCGCGCCGCGGCGCGCCAGTTGCTGGCCACGTTCGGGTCGCCGCAGGCCGTCTTCGATGCTTCCAACGCGGCTCGCCAGGCGTGTCTGGGCCAGGCGATCGTCGCCGATCAGGAGCCGCCCGCATTGCCGGCAGCCCTGGCCACGCTGACGACCTGGCTCGACGGCGGCGCGCAGCGCGACTGGGTCGCACTGGGCGATCCGCGCTACCCGCGTGCACTGCTGCAGACTGCCGACCCGCCGCTGCTGCTGTACACGCAAGGCGATGCCGGGCTGCTGAACAACCCGTGCCTGGCCATCGTCGGCAGCCGCAACCCGACACCGCAGGGGGCCGAGAACGCTCGGGCGTTCGCCGAGCACCTCGGGCGTGCCGGCCCGACCATCGTGTCGGGGCTGGCGCTGGGCATCGACGGCGCGGCGCACACCGGTGCGCTGGCGGCCGGCGCAGCGACGATCGCCGTGGTCGGCACCGGGCTGGATCGTGTGTACCCGCGCGCCAATCGGGAGCTCGCGCATCGCATCGCCGAGCGCGGCGTGATCGTCAGCGAGTTCAATCTCGGCACCGAACCGCTGGCAGCCAATTTTCCGCAGCGCAACCGCATCATCGCCGGCTTGAGCCTCGGCACGCTGGTGGTCGAGGCGGCGCTGGAGTCGGGCTCGCTGATCACCGCACGCCAAGCCGTCGAGGCAGGCCGTGAAGTGTTCGCGATCCCGGGGTCGATACACTCGCCGCAGTCGCGCGGCTGCCATGCGTTGATCAAGCAGGGCGCCAAACTGGTCGACGACGTGCGCGACGTGCTGGAGGAATTGCGCTTCGCGGTGCCGGCGGTCGACAGCGGGCCGGCAACGGATGCGACCGCGTCGCCCGACGCGTTGCTCATCGCGATGGGCTACGAACCCGTCGAGATGGATCAACTGCAGGCGCGCACCGGCTGGCCGACTGCGCGACTCAGCGCGCGGCTGCTCGAACTGGAACTGGCGGGCGATGTGTCGCGGCTGCCCGGTGGCCGCTACCAGCGACGCGCAAGAACGTGAAGGTCGCTCGGGTATAGTTGGATCATGTTCGACGTGTTGGTGTACGTCTACGAGAACTACTGGCGTCCCGACGCGTGTCCCGAGCATCCGCAACTGACGCGCAAGCTGTCGGCCGTCGGCTTCGAGAGCGACGAGATCGCCGAGGCGCTGACCTGGCTCGACGGCCTCGCGCAGGGGGCGAATGCGGCGGCCCAGGCGCAGTCGGCGCGCAGCATGCGCGTGTACACCGAGGCCGAGCGCGAATTGCTCGGCGACGAGGCGGTGGCCTTCGTCAGCTTCCTCGAATCGTCGGGCGTGCTCGCGCCGCCGATGCGCGAGATGGTGCTCGACCGTGCCAAGGCGGCTGGCGAGGCGCCGATCGACCTCGAACACCTGAAGGTCATCGTGCTGATGGTGTTCTGGAGCCTCGGCGAAGAGCCCGATGCGCTGATCCTCGACGAGCTGTCGATGCACTCGGACCACCGGTCCATCCACTGAGGCCGGACGCGCGGGGTCGCGAGGAACCTCGCGCCTGGGCCGAGCGCCGGCGGCGATAGCGGCGGCAAGGCATCGAGGTCCGGGCGCCCGCCGAGTGGGCTCTGCTCAGTTCAGCAGGCGCGATGGGTCGGCGTCGAGCTTGGCCAGCGCGGTGCGCGTGGCGCGCACGGTCAGCGACTCCTCCTGCGCCGGCAGCAGCAACCCTGCCTGAAGGAAGGCCGCCAGCCGCTGTTGATGGAACAGCACGCATCGCCCCTGCGGAGTCGCGAACAGCGACAACTGCTTGCGCAGGCCCTGCCAGGCGAGCTGCACCGGCTCGTTGCGATTGCGGTAGTCGAGCATGAACCAGCTGCCCACCTGCAGCTCGCGCGCCCACGCCACCATCGCCGGCGTCGGCATCGAGCCGCCTTCGCCGACCACCTCGATTTCCGAGCTCTCGTGGCCCGACAGGTCGAGCACCAGCGACTCGTCGATCTGCACGTTGTCGGCATCGGGCAGCAACTCCTCGAGCGACTCGAGCCGCTCGGTGAGGTCGTCGATGCGCTCGCTGGAGATCACGGCCGCCTTGGCGGTGAAGGCGGCAGCCAGCGAGTTGTTCAGCGTCTGGATGTGTTCGTCCTGTTTCTCGGGGCTCATGCCGGCCGAGGCCATGCCGTCGCGCAGCGTCTTCAGCAGCGGCGGCAGGCGGCGCAGTACCTCGGCGCGCTCCTCGCGCGTGACCTTGGCGCCCGCCGACCAGATGACCTCGGTGGCCGCCTTCTTCATCGCCTTGGTCTGATCGGCCTGTGCCCCGTAGCGCACCGCGGTGGTGGCCAGCACGTCGGCCCATACCTGGAACAGGAACTGCCGCACCTCGTCCTGGACCGGCACCTCGTTGAGCATCTTGCGCAGCTCGATCGTGTACTGGATGGCCAGCGTCTCGCGCTGCTCGATCTGCTGCGCCAGCGAGACGCCTTTGCGCGAGGCCTCGTTCTCGTTCTTGAAGTAGTGCTGCAGGAACTTCTCGAACTCCACCAGCACCGTCTGGAACACGCGCCGGCCGGTGTCGGGGTAGGCCTCGACCACCTGCACGACGCGCTTGATCTCCTTGGACAAGGCCTCGCCGGAGTTCTGCGACGACGATGAATCGAAGCCCATCACGCAGGCGCCCATGCGGTCGATCAGGCGGCGCGCCGGGTGATCGATGGTGGCGAAGAAGTCGGGCTCGCTCACCGCCACGCGCAGCGTCGGCATCTGCAGGCGGGCGAACCAGACACGAATGGTGGCCGGAATGCGATCCTCGGTGAGGATCGACTGGAACATCATCGCCACGATCTCGATCGTCGCGCGCTCCACCGGTGTGGTGGCGGCCTGCTTCAGCGCCTGCTTGCGCTGCTGCAACTCGGCCAGCATCTGCGGCGTGCTGATCGGCTGCGCGTCGGGGCGGTCGGTGCGCGTGACCAACCGCTGCTGCACGTTGACCTGGGCGGAGTTGATCGCCTCGGCGAGCGCCGGCGACACCGGCTTCAAGTGGGCGGTGTCGCCGAAGCCGGGCATCTGCCGACCGACGAGGCGATTCAGCCGGCTCAGGATCTCGCCGGCGTTCTCGCGGCGCAGCGGCCCGGCACGCGTCATCAACCGCGTCTCTTCGCCGACACCCCGCGTGGCGCCACCGCTGCCGCCGGTGAGGCCGCCGCGCACCGAGGTCGACGCCGCATCGCCGGGGTTGGCGCCCAGGGCGCCGGAGAACATGCCGCCGGTGTTGACGCCGCGCGAGCGACGGATCAGCGGCCGCAGGTCGATCTCGGGCATCACGCGCTGCTCGACCAACCAGCGGTTGGCCTCGTGGTAGGCCTCTTCGACGGCGTGCGCGAATTCCTCGTGCAGCACCGACTGCAGTTCGCGCCAGCCATCGAGGCTCATGCCGGCGCCGCGCCAGGCTTCGAGGGCGATGCGCGCCAGCACGTGTGCGCGCACCGGATCGTTGGCGTCGAGTTCGTTGCGCCGTTCCAGCGACGACAGCCGAGAACGCAGGTCGGAGAACTCCCAGGATGCCCGGTCCATCACCGCCAGCGCCAGGCGCGACGTGAGGATCTCACGCTCGATGGTGTCGTCGTCGACGAGCGACAGGCCGCCCGCGCCCGGCAGCGGCAGATCGGCAGCGCGTGCCGCGGCAACCGTCTGGCCCATCGCCTTGTACAGGCCATCGGCCACACCGCGCTGCCAGATCGCGCCGCCGCGTTCCATCGCCTTGAACAGGTCGCGCCGCATCAGCACCACCGCCGGCACCGCCGGTTTGTCGAGCAGCGCGCGGATGGTCTCCAGCACCGAGCCGGCCAGCGCCGGCAGCGCTGCGATCACCTGATCGGCATACAGCCGTCTTGCCTGGGCGGCGAGATGGCCGGACGCTGCCGTGGCGTTCATGGGTGGGTGTAGTAGGGCCGCGCCACTCTACACCACGGCACCTGCGTTCGGATCGTTCGGGTCGCGATCCTTGCTTCCTGCGCGGACCAAATCCTCGCGTTTGACGCCCAGCCACATGGCGATCGCGGCGGCGACGAAAACCGACGAATAGATGCCGAACAGGATGCCGATGGTCAGCGCGACTGCGAAATAGTGCAGGGTCTGACCACCGAACAGCAGCATCGACAGCACCATCATCTGCGTCGAGCCGTGCGTGATGATGGTGCGGCTCATGGTGCTGGTGATCGCGTGGTCGATGACCTCGTGGGTGCTCATCTTGCGATAGCGCCGGAACGCCTCGCGGATGCGATCGAAGATGACGACCGATTCGTTGACCGAATAGCCCAGCACCGCCAGCACCGCCGCCAGCACGGCGAGCGAGAATTCCCATTGGAAGAAGGCGAAGAAGCCGAGGATGATCACCACGTCGTGCAGGTTGGCGATGATGGCGGCCACCGAGAACTTCCACTCGAAGCGGAACGCCAGGTACACCATGATGCCGACCACCACGAAGGCCAGCGCCTTCAGGCCGTGCCAGTACAGCTCCGCGCCGACCGCCGGTCCGACGATCTCGGTGCGCGACAGCTTCAGCGGCTCCGAGTCGCCGGCGCCGATGCAGGCCGCGCGATCGACGTGCTCGCCCTGCGGCGTGGTGTACTGGCGCTGCACGACCTTGCCGACCGCGTCGGTGCAGAGCTTGTCGAAGACACGAGCAGCGACTTCGCTCTGCTTCGTGTCGCCGCGCACCGGCAGCCGGATCAGCACGTCGTGCGAGGTGCCGAAGTTCTGCACCTGCACCTCGCCGAAGCCCAGCGACTCGACGCTTTCGCGCACCTTGTTGATCTCGGCCGTCTGCGCGTAGCTGACCTCGAGCAGCGTGCCGCCGGTGAACTCGATCGACAGATGCAGGCCGCGGGTGATCAGAAAGAAAACCGCGGCCGCGAAGGTGATGAACGAGACGACGTTGAACACCAGCGCATGGCGCATGAACGGGATGTCGCGCTGGATGCGGAAGAACTCCATCACGCCCTCCGGTTCTGATGGAGCTCTCGGGACAACTCATCTGCGCGCAGCGCAGGTGACGACTTCACAAAGAACTCCATCGCGTCGGCCTCAGCCCTGTGCCGGCGGTATCGCGCCTTGCGGGCGCCAGACCTGGCCGATCGATACGCTCTTCAGCCGCTTGCGCCGGCCGTACCACAGATTGACCAGTCCGCGCGAGAACAGCACCGCCGAGAACATCGACGTCAGGATGCCCAGGCAGTGCACGACCGCGAAGCCCTTGATCGGGCCGGTGCCGAAGGCCAGCAGCGCGAGGCCGGCGATCAGCGTGGTCACGTTGGAGTCGAGGATGGTGGCCCAGGCGCGCTCGTAGCCGGTGTGGATCGCCGCCTGCGGCGTGGCGCCGGCGCGCAGTTCCTCGCGTACGCGCTCGTTGATCAGCACGTTGGCGTCGATCGCCATGCCCAGCGTGAGCGCGATGGCAGCGATGCCGGGCAGCGTCAGCGTCGCCTGCAGCATCGACAGCACGGCCACCAGCAGCAGCAGGTTGAACGCCAGCGCCAGCGTCGAGAACACCCCGAACAGCAGGTAGTACGCGCACATGAACACCGCGATCGCCGCGAAGCCGTAGGTGACGCTGTGAAAGCCGCGGTCGATGTTGTCCTTGCCCAGGCTGGGGCCGATCGTGCGCTCCTCGATGATCTCCATCGGCGCGGCCAGCCCGCCGGCGCGCAGCAGCAGCGCCAGATCGTTGGCGGCCTCGGTGGTGCCCATGCCGGTGATCTGGAACTGGTTGCCGAACTCGCCCTGGATGCGCGCGACCGTCAGCACCTCCCCCTTGTTCTTCTCGAACAGGATCGCGGCCATGTAGTTGCCGACGTTGGCGCGCGTGGTCTCGAGCATGCGCCGGCCGCCCTTGCTGTCGAGCGTGACCGATACCGCCGGCTGGTTGTACTGGTCGGGCCGCGGCTGCGCGTCGGTCAGCATGTCGCCGGAGGCGATCACGTCCTTGTAGACGATCACCGGTGCACCGCGGCCGACGTTGAAGCGCTCGCGCCCGAACGGCACCGGGCCGCGGCCCTCGAGCGCAGCGCGTGCCTCGGGCGACATGTCGACCAGGCGGAA
The DNA here is from genome assembly GCA_015075545.1 of Ideonella sp. Taxonomy (GTDB): domain Bacteria; phylum Pseudomonadota; class Gammaproteobacteria; order Burkholderiales; family Burkholderiaceae_C; genus JAEUPI01. The sequence goes on from JABTUC010000002.1 coordinate 609,368, forward strand.
CTCGAGGTTCGCGGTGCGGCCGATGATGTCCTTGGCCTTGGCGGTGTCCTGCACGCCGGGCAATTGCACCGACACGCGGTCGCTGCCTTGCTGCTGGATCACCGGCTCCTTGACGCCGAGCTCGTTGACGCGGTTGTGCAGCGTGGTGATGTTCTGCTGCAGTGCCTGATCCTGCACGCGGCGCATCGCCTCGGGCTTCAGGGTACCGGTCAGCTCGAGCGCGCCGCCACTGCTGTCGGCCCACTGCAGGTCGGGTATCTGGTCGGCCAGCAGCTTGCGCGCCTGATCGCGCAGGCCGGCCTCGCGAAACCGCACCGTGATCGTCTCGCCATCGCGCGTGATGCCCGCATGGCGGATGTCCTTCTCGCGCAGCAGGCTGCGTGCGTCGCCGGCGTACGACTCGACCTTCTTCGACAGCGCGGTACGCATGTCGACCTGCATCAGGAAGTAGACGCCGCCGCGCAGATCGAGCCCGAGGTACATCGGCAGCGCGTGCAGCCGGGTCAACCACTCCGGCGAGCGCGACAACAGATTGAGCGCAACGATGTAGCCGGGGTCGGAAGGGTCGGGGTTGAGGGCCTTGGCGATCGCGTCCTTGGCCTTGAGCTGCGTGTCGGTATCGGCGAAACGCGCCTTGGCCGAGCCGCCCTCGAACTGCACGAAGTCGGCCTTCACGCCCGCTGCGCCGAGCGCCGACTCGAGGCGCGGCACGATGCTGGCGTCGAGCTTGAGCGTGGCCTTGCCGCTGGACACCTGCACCGCCGGGGCCTCGCCGTAGAAATTGGGCAACGTGTACAGCAGCCCCACCACCAGCGCGAACGCCAGCAGCAGGTACCTCCACAGCGGGTAGCGGTTCATGGCCGGTTTCGGGCCCGCGGGGCCGGTGGTCGGGCCGCCGCCTCGGGGGCGATCACTTCAACGTGCCCTTGGGCAGCACCTGCACCACCGACGAGCGTTGCACCTGCAGTTCGATGCCGTTGGCGACCTCGAGGTGCACGAAGGTCTCGCCCAGCTTGGACACGCGGCCGAGCAGGCCGCCGGAGGTGACCACCTCGTCGCCCTTGGCCAGCGCCTCGACCATCGCCTTGTGCTCCTTCTGGCGCTTCATCTGCGGGCGGATCATGATGAAGTACAGCACCACGAACATCAGCACGATCGGCAGCAGGCTCAGCAGGCTCGATTCGCCGCCACTGGCCGCGGGTGCTGTCTGCGCGAAGGCTTGCGAGATGAACACGTTCGTTCCTTTGGATTCGGCAGCCCGCGCCAGCGGGCAAAGCGGCGAATTCTAAGCCGTCGACACCCGCTGGCCCGGGCGGCGGCGCGTCAGAACAACGCCATGCTGAGCTTGCGGCGGTACTGGTCGACCACCGGGTCGCTCGGCGCGGCGGTGGGCCGGCTCGTCACCTCGAGCGCGCCCTTGGCCGCTTCGGGGGCCGCCTTCGGCGCCGGCTTGCTCATCAGCTCGAGGATCGCGACATAGGTGCGACGTGCGAGCTGCTCGTTCCACTGCTTGTCGCGCATCACGATCTCGAGCAGTTCGTCCATCGCGTCGGTGAAGCGGCCGGCGGCGAAGTGGCCCTGCGCGAGCTGGAAGCGCGCGTCGAAGTCGCGTTTGTTGGCGGCGATCGCCGAGCGCAGCGTGTCGGCGCTGCGCAGCGTTGGCGCTTGCTCGCAGGCATCGAGCCACAGCCCGAGGGCGGCGATGCGGCCGTCGAGTGCTGCCTTGCCGGCGATCGGTTCGTAGGCCGTGCGCGCCTGCGACAGGCGCTTCAGTTCGATCAGCAACTTCACGTAGTCGCAGCGCGCGCCGTCGTTGCCCGGCGCCACCGCCACCGCCTGCTGCAGCTTGGCCAGCGCCGCCTCGGTGTCGCCCTCGGCCTCGAGTGCCTCGGCCTCCTCGGCCTGCGCGTCGGCCTGCGCGTCCTCGCTGCTCGGCACGTGGCGGTCGAGAAACTGGCGGATCTGCGCCTCGGGCTGCGCGCCGACGAAGCCGTCGATCGGCTGTCCCTGGTCGAACAGCACGCAGAAGGGGATCGATCGCACGCCGAAGGCCTGGCTGAGCTGGCCGGCGATCTCGGGCTGCTCGTCGCTGTTGAGCTTGGCCAGCGTGAAGCGGCCGGCGTACTCGCGCTCGAGCTTCTCGAGCACCGGGCTCAGCGTCTTGCACGGGCCGCACCACGGCGCCCAGATGTCGAGCAGCACCGGCGCGCGCGCCGATGCCTGGATCAGTTCGGACTCGAAATTCTTGATGGTGATGTCGATCATGGCCAACGCCGCAGGCAGGCAACGGGCTCGCCGCGCAGCGCCGCGCTCTACGTGGGGTGCGGCGCCTACAATGCAAGCCCCTTTTGAGTGCTGTCGAGAGGCCGTGTCGTCCACCGATCCTCCCGTCGTCGGCGTGTTGATGGGCTCGTCCAGCGACTGGGAGACCCTGCAGCACGCGGCTGCGATTCTCGCCGAGTTCGGCGTGCCGCATGAATGCCGGGTGGTTTCGGCGCACCGCATGCCCGACGACATGTTCGCCTACGCCGAGGGCGCGGTCGCGCGCGGCCTGCGGGCGATCATCGCCGGCGCCGGAGGCGCCGCGCACCTGCCGGGCATGCTGGCAGCCAAGACTTTGGTGCCGGTGCTCGGCGTGCCGGTGCCGAGCCGCCATCTGCAAGGGGTCGACTCGCTGCACTCGATCGTGCAGATGCCCAAGGGTGTGCCGGTCGCCACCTTCGCGATCGGCGCGGCCGGTGCCGCCAACGCCGCGCTGTTCGCACTGGCCATGCTGGCGAACGACGACGCTGCCTTGCGCGGCCGGCTCGAGCAGTACCGCGCTGCGCAGACCGCGGCGGCGCGCGCGATGACGCAGGATCTGAAATGACCCCGCCGCCGGTGCTCGCGCCGGGCGCGACGCTCGGCGTGCTGGGCGGTGGCCAGCTCGGACGCATGTTCGTGCATGCGGCGCAGCGCCTGGGCTACCGCTGCATCGTGCTCGACCCCGACCCCGACTCGCCGGCCGGACGAGTGGCCGAGCGCCACCTGCGCGCCGACTACCTCGACGAGCAGGCGCTCGATGCCCTGGCGCGCGAGGCCGCGGCGGTGACCACCGAGTTCGAGAACGTGCCGGCGCAGGCGCTGCGCCGGCTGGCCGAGCGCGCGCCGGTGGCACCCGGCGCCGCCGCGGTGGCCGTCTGTCAGGATCGTGCGCTCGAGAAGACGCTGTTCGCCCGCTGCGGCGTGCCGTGCGCGCCGCATGCGCTGATCGACGGCGATGCCGCGCTGGCGGCGGTGCCCGGGCCGCTGCTGCCCGGCATCCTGAAGACCGCGCAGCTCGGCTACGACGGCAAAGGCCAGCGCGGCGTCGACGATCGGGCTCAGCTTGCCGCGGCATGGCGTGCGCTCGGTGGCGTGCGCTGCGTGCTCGAGCAGCGGCTGGCGCTGGCCAGCGAAATCAGCGTCGTGCTCGCGCGCACGAGCGGCGACGAGATCGTCAGCTACCCCCCGTTTCGCAATCTGCATCGCGACGGCATCCTGGCGGTGACGCAGTGGCCCGCTGCCATCGACGCGGCGCTGGCCCGTGACGCCGACCGCGCGGCGAGGGCGCTGGCGCGCGCGCTCGACTATGTCGGCGTGCTGTGCGTCGAGTTCTTCGTCGACCAGGCGGGCCGATTGCACGCCAACGAGATGGCGCCGCGGCCGCACAACTCGGGCCACTGCACGATCGACGCCGCCGATGTCAGCCAGTTCGACTGGCAGGTGCGCACGCTGGCGGGGCTGCCGCTGGCGGCGCCGCGCGTGCATTCGAGCGCGTTGATGCTCAACCTGCTGGGCGACCTGTGGCGCGACGGCCAGCCGCCCGATTGGACCGCTGTGCTGGCGATGCCGGGCGCGCGCCTGCAGCTCTACGGCAAGCGCGAGGCACGGCCCGGCCGCAAGATGGGGCACCTCACGCTGACGGCGGGCAGCGCCGAGGCGGCCGAGGCGCTGGCGCGCGAGGCCGCGCGCCAGCTCGGGCTCGCCCCCTGGTGAGGCTGGATTGACGATCGTCTCCGGAGCTGGCAGTGCCGGTATCGAGCAGGCGGCGCAGCGCCTGGCCGCCGGCGGCCTGGTGGCGCTGCCGACCGAGACCGTTTACGGCCTGGCCGCGCGCGCCGACGACGACACAGCGGTGGCTGCCATCTTTGCCGCCAAGGGCCGGCCGGCCGATCACCCGCTGATCGTGCACGTGCGCAGCCGCGACGAGGCGCTGGGCTTCGCGGCGGGGTTGAACGATGCCGCCGAGCGCCTGATCGCGGCCTTCTGGCCTGGGCCGGTGACGGTGATCGTGCCGCGCGCGCCGGGGCGCGCCGACGCCGCGGCGGCGCGCCTGCCGACGCTGGCGCTGCGCTGCCCCGCCCATCCGGTGGCGCGCGCGCTGCTCGAGCGCTGCGCGCAACTCGGGGTGCCCGGGCTGGCTGCGCCGAGCGCCAACCGCTTCGGCCACGTCAGCCCGACCACGGCGCAACACGTCGCCGACGAGTTGGGCGACGAACTGCTGGTGCTCGATGGTGGTGCCTGCGAGCACGGCATCGAATCGGCGATCGTCGATTGCTCGGGTGCGGCGCCGGCGCTGCTGCGGCCGGGCGTCGTCTCGCGCGAACGGCTCGAACAGGCGCTGGGCGCCGCGTTGCGCGAGCCCGATGAGCGCAGCCCCGGCGCCCCGGGCACGCTCGAGAGCCACTACGCGCCACGCGCCACCCTGCGCCTGATGAGCGCCGCCGAGGTGAAATCGGCGCTGCAGGTGCTGCCGGCGTCGATTCAGGGGCTGGCTGTATATTCGCGCTCGGCGCCGCGGCGTCACCCGCTGGTGCAGGTGATGCCCGACGACCCTCGGGCGGTGGCGCGCGAGCTGTTCGCGGTGCTGCGCGCGTTCGATGCCCGGGGCGTCAAGCTGATCTGGGTCGAGCAGCCGCCCGACACGCCGGAGTGGGAAGGCGTCAACGACCGCTTGCAACGTGCGGCCGCGCATTGAGCGACGCGCGCCGGGGAATGGATTTGGCATGCCGATGGGCGTTGTGACGAATGGGGCGGTTCGCGGTCTGCGTGCGCTGCCGTGGGTACTGCTGGCGTGGCTGTTGTCGTCGTGCGGCGGCACGTCGCAGATCGAGCCGTTCCAGCCGCGGCAATTGATCTTCGTCGGCGACGAGAACGTCGGCCTGCTGCCCGACGGCCGGCGCTACGGCATCAACGGGCTCGATGCCAACGGCGCGTTCGATTGCGCGACGGTGCAGATCTGGTCGCAGCAGGTGGCCTCCAACTTCGGCCTGTCGATCGACCGCTGCAACGCCGGCACCGGCGGCGTGACGCGGGCGATCGCCGGCGGCAAGGTGGCCGACCTCGATGCGCAGATCTCGGCGCAGATCGCCGCCGGCGTGACCTCGAAGGACCTCTTCATCGTGATGGTCGGCATGAACGACATCATCGATCTGTACGAGACATTCACTGGCGACCGCAATTGCGACATCGAGGAACGCACACCGCCTGCCGGCTCGCTGATGGCCGAGTTGCGGGCGCGCGGCAGCCAGGCGGCGGCACAGGTCAGCCGCATCCTCGCCGCGGGTGGTCGCGCGATCGTGTCGACGGTGCACGACCTCGGACTGACGCCATATGCCCTGTCGAGGGGCGCGGGCGGTCAACTGACCTGCATGACGGCGATCTACAACGCGCGCCTGCGGGTCGATATCGATCCGCAGGACGGCCGGCTGTGGGGCCTGATCCTGGCCGACGACGATACCGTGGCGATCACCCGTGCCCCGAGCAACTTCGGGGTCAGCAATGCCACCGTCGGCGCCTGCGCGGTGGCGCCGCCCGATTGCACGACCGCAACCCTGGTCGCCGGGGCCAGCGCCAGCGCCTACCTGTGGGCCGATGACCGGCATTTCGCGCAGGCGCTGCAGGACATGCTGGCCAGCCAGACGGTTTCGCGCGCGCGCAACAGCCCCTTCTAGGGAGGCTCGGGGCCGTATGTCAGCCCGCCTGCTGGCGCTCGACTGCTCGACCGAGGCGCTGGCGGTGGCGGCGTGCGACGGCGAACGCCAATCGACCCGCACCACCGCCGGCGGCGCGCTGGCGTCGTCGCGCATCATCGCGCTGGCGCTCGAGGCTCTGGCCGACTGCGCCGTGCCGGTGGCGCAGCTCGACGCCGTGGCGTTCGGCGCCGGGCCCGGCGCCTTCACCGGCTTGCGTTGTGCCTGCGCGGTGGCGCAGGGGTTGGCCTTCGCGCTCGGCAAGCCGGTGCTGGCGATCGACAGCCTGATGATCGTCGCCGAGGCGTCGCGGGCTCGCCTGCCGCGGGGTCTGCGCGAGCTGTGGGTGGCGATGGATGCGCGGATGCACGAGGCCTATGCGGCGCAGTATCGATTGGCGCAGGATGGTCACTGGCAGGTGACGAGCGCGCCGGCGCTGTACACGCTGCCGGCGCTGGCAGCGTGCTGGCGGACGACGCCGCCGCACGGCGTTGCCGGCAACGCCCTGGCGGCGTTCGGCGAGCGCCTGCCGGACCACGGCGTCGCGCTGCCCGACGAAGGCGTCGATCGTGCCGCCGCGTTGCTGGCGCTGGCGCGCCGGGCGTTCGCCGATGGTGCGGCCATCGCGCCGCAGGCGGCCGCGCCGCTGTACCTGCGCGACAAGGTGGCGCTGACCACCGCCGAGCGCCAGGCGCGGCTGCCGTCGAGGGCGTGAGGCGAGGGCGGCGAGCGCCGAGAATCGCCTGTGAGCGACGTCCGCGCCACCTTCATGCCGATCGGCCTGCATGAGGTCGATACGCTGCTGGCCATCGAGACCGCCGCCTATGCCTTTCCTTGGAGCCGCGGCAATTTCATCGATTCGCTCAACGCGGGCTACCTCGCGCGCAAGCGCGTCGACGCCGCAGGGCAGTGGCTCGGCTACTTCATCGCGATGCCCGGGGTGCAGGAACTGCATCTGCTCAACCTGACGGTGGCGCCGCCGCACCAGCGCCAGGGCCATGCGCGCGCCATGCTCGATCGCCTGGTGGGCGAGGGCAGTGCCCTCGGCGCGCAGCGCCTCTGGCTCGAAGTGAGGGTGAGCAACGAGCGCGCGCAGCAGGTCTACCGCCGCTACGGCTTTCGCGAGATCGGTGTGCGCCGGGGCTACTACCCGGCCGGCGCGCTGGCGCGCGAGAATGCGCTGGTGATGAGCCTCGAACTGGGCGCCGGCGCGACGGCGCCGGGCCCGCGTTGAGAGCGATGCGCTGGAGCGAACGCCAGCGCGCGATGCTCGGCGCGATGGGCATCACGCTGTGGGGCCCCGACCGCGTCGAGGCGCGCGACGCGCCGGCCACGACGGTGCCGCGGCCTCGCGATCCTGGCGCCGCTGTGGCGTGTGCCGACACGCCCGCGCGAGCCGAAGCGTCCGCACGCGCTGCGGGTGGCGCGCGCGCCGCGTTCGTCGCCGCACCGGCGCCGGACGCCGCCGACATCGCGACGCTCGACTGGAACGCCTTGCGCGCGCGCGTGGCGTCGTGCCGCGCCTGCCGCCTGTGCGAAAGCCGCACCCAGACGGTGTTCGGCGTCGGCAATCCGCGCGCCCACTGCATGATCGTCGGCGAGGCGCCCGGCGAGAACGAGGATTTGCAGGGCGAGCCCTTCGTCGGCAGCGCAGGCCAGCTGCTCGATCGCATGCTGCTGGCGATCGGCCTCACGCGTGGCGAGGCCGAGCCGGCGCAACAGGTCTTCATCGCCAACACGCTCAAGTGTCGGCCGCCGCGCAACCGCAACCCCGAGCCCGCCGAGCTGGCGCGCTGCAGTGCCTATCTGGTACGGCAGATCGAACTGGTGCAGCCGAAACTGCTGCTGGCGATGGGGCGCTTCGCGGTGCAGGCGCTGCTCGACAGCAGCGAGCCCATCGGGCGCCTGCGCGGGCGGGTGCACCGCTGGCGCGATCTGCCGGTGGTGGTGACCTACCACCCGGCCTATCTGCTGCGCAATCCTGCCGACAAGGTGCGCGCTTGGGCCGATCTGTGCCTGGCGGCGACGCTGCTCGCGCGCTGAGCCCGATATCATCGGCCGAGGGCGCAGCAAGGGAGAACGATGTCGATGGGCGAGCGAGCCGCGAGCGACGCCGCATGGCAGGCGCTGCCGCTGCCGGCGCTGGAGATCGACCCGCGCGGCGCCGTGCTGCGCGCGAACCAGGCGTTCCAGGCGCTGGTTGACGGGGCGGGCGATGGCACGCGCTGGATCGAGTCGCTCGGCGCACCGACGCAGACGCTGCTGCGCGCGCGCCTGCCGGCACAGCGCGACTTCGCGCTCGATCTGCAGGCGCGTCTGGCCGACGGCGCGCCGGCGTGGCTCGAGCTGAGCGCGCGCTGGCTCGAAGGCGCGCAGTGCTACAGCGCAGTGCTGCGCGACGCCACGGCCGAGCGGCTGGCCGAGCGCGACGCGCGGGCCGAAACGCAGCGCTTCTCGCTGCTGGCCGACAGCGTGCCGGCGTTGATCGCCTACTACGAGGTCACGCGCCTGAACTGCGCCTATGCCAACCGGCAATACGCCAAGGCCTTCGGCTTCGACCCGGAGTCGATCGTCGGCCGCACCGTGGCCGAGGTGGTGGGGCCACAGGCGGCCGCCGAGATCCAGCCGCACATCGATCGGCTGATCGAGCATCACAAGACCGTGTCGTACGAGCGCGAGTTCGTCGGCGCCGACGGCGCGCCGCGCTGGATCGAGGTGAGCCTGGTGCCGCACCTCGACCAGGACGCGATCCTCGGCGCGTTCGTGCTGATCAGCGACATCTCGCACCACCGCCGCATCGAGGCTGCGCTGCGCGAGAGCGAGGAGCGGCTGTCGAAGTTCATGGACGCCAGCGTCGAGGGCATCGTGTTCCAGCGCGACGGCGTGATCACCGACGTCAACGGCGCGCTGATCGAGCTGCTGGGCCATTCGCGCGAGCAGGTGATCGGGCGGCCGATCCTCGATTTCGTCGCGCCGGAGCACCACGCGCGCGCGCAGGCGGTGATGAACTCGGAGTCCGAGCAGCGCTACGAGCTGGCGGCGTTGACGGCCGATGGCCAGCGCATCGCGATCGAATCGATCGCCCGCACCATCACGCGCCGCGGCGAGCGGCTGCGCATGGCGATCGTGCGCGACATCCGCGACCGGCTGCAGGCGCAGGCGCGAATCGAGTTCCTGGCGCATCACGATCCGCTGACCGGGCTGCCCAACCGCGCGCACTTCATGGAGAACCTGGCGTCGCGGTTGTCGGGCGGCGCCACCACGCATGCCGCGCTGCTGTTCATCGACGTCGATCACTTCAAGCGCATCAACGATTCGCTCGGCCACCTGGTGGGCGACACCGTGCTGCAGGTGGTGGCGCAGCGCATCGTGCAGTCGCTGCGGCCGGTCGATCTGGTGGCGCGCTTCGGCGGCGACGAGTTCGTCGTGCTGCTGGCCGACGTCGGCGACCGCCGCCTCGTCGAGGAGCTGGTGCAGCGCCTGCTGCATGCCGTCGAGGCGCCGATACCGGTGCAGGGGCAGAACATCGTGGTCTCACCGTCGATCGGCGTGGCGATGGTGCCGCACGACGGACGGCTGCCAGCCGAGCTGATCAAGAACGCCGACACGGCGATGTACATCGCCAAGGCCGACGGCCGCGGCATCTGCCGCTTCTTCGAAACCGAGATGGCGGCGCACGCCTACGCCGCGCTGGTGCTCGAGGGCCAGTTGGCCAGCGCGCTGCAGCGCCGGCAGTTCGCGCTCATGCTGCAGCCGCGCCTGGCGCTCGACGGGGCCGCGTTGCAGGTGCAGGCACTGATCCGCTGGCAGCACCCCGAGCGCGGCTGGCTGGCGCCGGAGAGCTTTCTCGACGTGGCCGAGGAGCGGCGGCTGATGCAGCCGATCGTGCGCTGGGCGCTGCAGGAGGCGATCGCGTCGCAGCGCGGCTGGGCCCACATGGCAGGCACGGTGCCCGAGGTGGTGCTCGACCTCGCCCACCTGCCGCTGCCGCTCGAAGCGCTGGCCGAAACCGCCGCGCAGGTGTGCGCGCAGTCGCCGCCCGCGGGCCCGCTGTCGCTCGACATCGGCGAGGCGGCGCTCGGCCCCGATGCGCACGCGCTGCGCCAGGCGGTGGCGAACCTGCGCGCGCTGGGCATTGCGGTGGCGATCGACGACTTCGGCGTCGGCACGATGGCGCTGTCGCAATTGCGCTCGCTGCCGGTGCGCGGTCTCAACCTCGGTCGCGCCTTCGTGGCCTCGCTGCCAGCCGATGGCGCCGCTGCGACGATTGCCTCGGCGATCGTGCAGATGGCGCGCGGCCTGCAGCTCGAGGTCACCGCCAAGGGCGTCGAGACCGACGAGCAGCGCCGCTGGCTGGCCGGCATCGGCTGCGGCCGCGTGCAGGGCCCGGGCGTCGCGCTGCCGATGCAGGCGCCGGCGTTCGCGCACTGGCTGCAGCAGCAGGCGGCCTGAGCGGCCTGCAGCGGCACGCGCAGCGCGCCGCTACGCCTTCTCTTTCTTCTTCTTGGCCGGTCGCGTCCAGTTGCCGATCGTGGTCTGGCGCGCGCGCGCCACCGTCAGTTGCCCCGCTGGCGCCGCCTTGCTGATGACGCTGCCGGCGCCGATGGTGGCGCCATCGCCCACCGTGACCGGGGCCACCAGCACGCAGTTGGAGCCCACGTGCACGTCGGCACCGAGCACGGTGCGGTGCTTGGCGGCGCCGTCGTAGTTGGCGGTGATGCTGCCGGCGCCGTAGTTGACGCGCTCGCCCACCGTGCTGTCGCCCAGGTAGGCGAGGTGGTTGGCCTTGGCGCCGCGCGCCAGCGTCGAGTTCTTCACTTCGACGAAGTTGCCGATGTGCACCTCGGGGCCGAGCTGCGCGCCGGGGCGCAGGCGGGCGAAGGGGCCCACCTGCGCCGCCTCGCCGATCGCGGCATCGGTGAAGTGGCAGAACGGCAGCACCTGCGCGCCGGCGCCGATCGTGGTGTCGCGGATCACGCAGTGCGCGCCGATCTTCGCGCCGTCGCCGATCGCCACGCGGCCTTCGAACACGCAGTTGACGTCGATCTCGACGTCGCTGCCGCACAGCAGCTCGCCGCGCACGTCGATCCGCGCCGGATCGGCCAGCCGCACGCCGGCGGCCATCAGCGCGTCGGCGTTGCGCCGCTGCACGCGGCGCTCGAGGTCGGCCAGCTGCGCCGCGCTGTTGACGCCGAGCACCTCGGTTTCGTCGCGTGCGCTGCGGGTGACCACCGGCACGCCATCGGCCACCGCCATCGCCACCACGTCGGTCAGGTAGTACTCGCGCTGTGCGTTGTCGTCGCTCAGGCGCGCCAGCCAGCGTTTCAGCGCGGCGCTGGGCGCGGCCATGATCCCGGTGTAGACCTCGCGGATCGCGCGCTGCGCGGCGCTGGCGTCCTTGTGCTCGACGATGCCGCGCACGGCATCGCCCTCGCGCACGATGCGGCCGTAGCCGCCGGGGTCGTCGAGCTGCAACGTCAGCAGCGCCAGCGCGCGGCCGCTGCAGGCTTGCGCCAACGCGCGCGCGGTGTCGCTGCCGATCAGCGGCACGTCGCCGCTGAGCACGAGCGTGGTGCCGTCGTCGCCGAGCAGGGGCGCGGCTTGCTGCACGGCGTGGCCGGTGCCGAGCTGCGGCTGCTGGCGCACGCAGTGCACCTCGCGCGATGCCACGCAGCGCTCGACTGCCTCGGCCGCATGGCCGGTGACGACCACCGTGCGGCGCGCCTGCAGCGCCGCGCAGGCGTCGAGCACGTGCAGCAGCAGCGGGCGCCCCGCGAGTCGGTGCAACACCTTGGGCAGCGCCGACTTCATCCGTGTACCCTTGCCTGCCGCCAAGACGACGATGTCGAGTGCCATGGTGTGTGCCCGCTCCGTGATGGGTCGCCTGCAACGTTGGATTATCGGGGCCTGCCTGTTGCTGCTCGCCGGTTGCAGCGCGCTGCGGCTGGCCTACGGCCAGGCACCCAACCTGATGTACTGGTGGCTCGACGGCTATGTCGATTTCGAGGGCGCGCAGCGCGAGCGCGTGCGCGACGCGCTGACGGCCTGGTTTGCCTGGCATCGTGCCACGCAGCTGCCGGACTATGCGGCCCTGCTGGCCGGCGCGCAGCGGCAGGTCCTGCACGACATCACGCCGGCCGCGGTGTGCCGGTGGGTCGAGGTGCTGCGCGCGCGCCTCGAGGCCGGCTACGAGCAGGGGGTGCCCGCGCTGGCGGAGATGGTGCACACGCTCGACGAGCGGCAGCTGCAGCGCATCGAGCGCCGCTTCCGCAAGGCCGACGACGAGTTCCGCGACGAGTACCTGCAGCCGACGCGCGCCGACCAGCACGCCGCGTCGGCGCGGCGGGTGATCGCCCGCGCCGAGCGGGTGTACGGCGAGCTCGACGACGCCCAGCGCGCCTTGCTCGTGCAGGGCGTCGCCGACGCGCCGTTCGATCCGCAACTCTGGCTGCACGAGCGCCAACTGCGCCAGCGCGAGATCGTCGACACGCTGCGTGCGTTGCGAGGCGAGCGGGCCGGTGCCGCACGCACGGAGGCGGCGTTGCGCTTGTTCGCAGCGCATGCGGCGCACTCGCCGCGTGCGCCCTACCGCGAGTACCAGCAGCGGCTGTTCGACCACTACTGCCGGCTGATTGCCCGCCTGCACGACAGCACCACCACCGAGCAGCGCCGGCACGGCGCCGCCAGGTTCGCCGCCTGGGAGGCCGACCTGCGCGCGTTGGCCAGCGAGCGCAACGACGCGGTGCGCGCTGGCGTCACGGAGGCAGGGTCACGGTGACGCTGTGCGGCACGCTGCTGCTCTTCGGGAAATCGGCGAGCGCGGCGCGGAACATCGCGCTCAGCGTGGCGCTGCTGTTGCTGTAGGCGTCGCTGCTGGCATGCGCCTCGTACAGCGGGGCGCCGCTGGTGCGGTCGCGCAGCAGCAGGCCGACCTCGCGGTCGTAGACGGGCCGGCCGCCGTAGACCCCGGCCCAATAGGGATAGGGGCCGACCCACGGATGGTGATACCAGCGGCCGAAGCCGAAGCCGCCATACCACCACGGGCCGGTCCATGGCCCGGGATCGTAGCGCGTGACGCTGGCGCCGATCTCCACCAGCACGTCGGGCTGGGTGCCCGGTGCCGCCGCGCTGAAGCCGGCGGCCGTGAGCGCACTGTGCGCGGCGTCCTCGAGCCGCTGCTGCGCCTCGGGCTGCGCCTGCTGCGACGGCAACCGCTCGAAGGCATAGGTGCCGGGTGCGCGGCCGGCCGGCCACTGCCCGTAGCTGCTGATCTGCGCCTGCAGCGTCGAAATCGACGCACAACCGGCCAGCAGGCCGGCGGCGGCCACCATCAGGGCGATGCGGATCAATCCCTTCATCGATGCCTCGGCTTACGCGCAGGGCAGCCCCATGCTTGCATGCTTTACACGACGCGCACCGGCTGCCCGACTCGCGCGTCGCCGCAATCCTCGTCGTCGTCGAACGCCTTGTCGCCGTCGCGCTCGGCCACGCCGGTGACTTGGAGCGTGGTGAACGGGTGCAGGTTCCGGTCCATCAGGTGCGAGGGCGTGATGCGGCCCATGGCGGCGGCCATGTTGTCGATGCGTCCGGGGAAGCGCCGCTCCCACTCGCGCAGCATCTGCCTGATCTGTGCGCGCTGCAGGTTGACCTGGCTGCCGCACAGGTTGCACGGAATGATCGGGAAGGCGCGCTGCTCGGCGAAGTGCTCGAGGTCGCTCTCGGCCACGTAGGCCAGCGGCCGGATCACCATGTGCCGCCCGTCGTCGCTCACCAGCTTGGGCGGCATGCCTTTCAGCCGTGCGCCGAAGAACATGTTCATCAGCAGCGTGGCCACCATGTCGTCGCGGTGGTGGCCGAGCGCGATCTTGGTGGCGCCGAGTTCGTCGGCCACCCGGTACAGCACGCCGCGGCGCAGCCGCGAGCACAGCGAGCACATCGTCTGGCCCTCGGGCACCAGGCGCTTGACGATCGAGTAGGTGTCCTGCTCCTCGATGCGAAACGGCACCCCGCGCGACCTCAGATACTCGGGCAGCACGTGCGCCGGGAAGCCGGGCTGCTTCTGGTCGAGGTTGACCGCCACCAGTTCGAACGGCACCGGCGCACGCGCGCGCAGGCCGAGCAGGATGTCGAGCAGCGCGTAGCTGTCCTTGCCGCCGGAGACGCACACCATCACCTTGTCGCCCGGCTCGATCATCGCGAAGTCGCCGATCGCCTGGCCCACCTGACGGTGCAGCCGCTTGGCCAGCTTGTTGGCCTCGAGCCGTTGGCGGCGTTGCTCCGGAAGCAGCGCCGCGGCCTCGGGGATCGCATTCATGAGGTACCTCGCGCATCGGGTTGCAGGCGCACCTCGACGCTGACCGAGTCGCAGTCGGCGAACACCTGCGGCTTGGCCACGCGCACCCGCGCCGCGGCCACCTGCGGCAGCGCCAGCGCGCGCTGCGCGATGCGCCCGGCCAGCGTCTCCAGCAGGTGGGTGTGCTCGCGCTCGGCCTCGGCCTTGGCCAGCTCGCGCAGATGCCGGTAGTCGAGCACCTGCGACAGCTCGTCGCGCAGCGGCACGGCCGGCGCGTCGGGCATGTCCACCGACACGCTGATCAACACCGGCTGCGGGGCGCCGAACTCGTGCGCCAGCACGCCGACCTGAGCCAGCACGTGCAGGCCCTCGAGAGTGATGGTTCTCATGGGGTGAGGCCGTGGGAATCGGTGAACGCGAAGTCGCGCGTGCGCGGCTGCAGGTGGCTGCCGGCGTCGACCAGCAGCGTGCTGCCGGTGAGCGCCGGGTTGTCGAGCACGAAGCGCACCGCGTGTGCAACGTCGCGCGCCTCGACGCCGTGGCCGAGCGGGCCCTGCGCCTTCAGCGCGGCGAGCCGCCGCGCGTCGATCTGCGGGCCCTCGAGCGTCAGGCCGGGCGCCACGCCGCACACGCGCAGCGCCGGTGCCAGCGCGCGCGCCAGCAGCGGCGTGGCCGCATGCAGCGCCGCCTTCGACAGCGTGTACGACAGATGGTCGGGGTTGGGGTTGAACAGCTTCTCGTCGAGCAGGTTGACGACGCAGCCGTCGCTGCCGTCCCAGCCGCCTTGCGTGCGGTGGCGGTGCAGCGCGCGCGCCAGCACGATCGCCGGCGCGGCGTTGCTGCGCCAGTGGCGTGCCAGCGTGTCGTAGCGCAGGCTCGTGACGTCGTCGTGCTCGAACAGCGAGGCGTTGTTCACCAGCGCGCTCAGCCGGCCCATGCGTTGCACCACCTGCGGCAGCAGCGCCTCGCACTGCGCCTCGTCGGCGAGGTCGGCCGCGAACGCCTCGGCCTGCGCACCGGCGGCGCGCAGCGCGGCCACGGTGTCGTGCGCGTCGGCCTGCGAGCGGCGGTAGTGCACGGCGACATTCCAGCCGTGCGTGGCCAGCTCCAGCGCGATCGCGCGCCCCAGGCGCCGGGCGGCACCGGTGACGAGCACGAGCCTGCGTTCGGTCATGGCTTCCTACAATGCGGCGATGGGCGATGCGGTGCAGCCGGACAGTGTATCGAGCCGGCTGCACGCGACGATCGTGCGGGCCATCGAGGCCGCGGGCGGCTGGCTGCCGTTCGACCGCTACATGGCGCTGGCGCTGTATGCGCCGGGGCTCGGCTACTACGCGCGCGCCGAACGGCCATTCGGCCGCTGGCCGGGCGGCAGCGACTTCGTCACCGCGCCTGAGCTGACGCCGCTGTTCGGCCAGGCGCTCGCGCGCCAGGTCGGGCAGGCGCTGCAGGCGTGCGACACCGGCACCGTGGTCGAGTTCGGCGCCGGCTCGGGCGCCCTGGCCGAAACGCTGCTCGACGCGCTGGCCCCGGCCTTGCTGCGGCAGTACGCCATCGTCGAGCTGTCCGGCGCCTTGCGCTCGAGTCAGGCGGCGCGGCTGGCGCGCTTTGCCGACCGCGTGCAGTGGCTGGAGCGGCTGCCCGCTGCGCTGAACGCGGTGGTGATCGGCAACGAGGTGCTCGACGCGATGCCGGTGCAACTGATCGCCTTCGACGGGGCGCACTGGCTCGAACGCGGGGTGGCGCTCGACGCGGGCGTGTTCGTCTGGCGCGATCGCCCCACTGCGCTGCGGCCGCCGCACGAGGCCGACTTCGTGCCGGGCAGCGTGACCGAACTGCACGCGCAGGCGCAGGCGTTCGTCGCCACGCTGGGGCGCTCGCTGCAGCGCGGCGCGGCGTTCTTCGTCGACTACGGGTTTCCGGCTGCCGAGTACTACCACCCGCAGCGCCGCGGCGGCACGCTGATGTGCCATCGCGCGCACCGCGCCGACGACGACCCGTTGCGCGATGTCGGAGCCAAGGACATCACGGCGCACGTCGATTTCACCGGCATTGCGCTGGCTGCGCAGGACGCCGGGTTCGACGTCGTCGGCTACACGTCGCAGGCCCGCTTCCTGATCAATTGCGGCCTGGCCGAGGCGATGCTGCACGTGGGCCCGGCAGCGCGCGCGGCCGCCCACCCGCTGATCGCCGAGCACGAGATGGGCGAGCTGTTCAAGGTGATCGGCCTGGCCAAGGGCTGTCGCCTCGATGCGCTGGGCTTCGCCGAGGGCGATCGAACGCATCGCCTGTAGCGCTGGCGATCAGCGCATCAGTCTTCGATCGACCACTGATGCGAGCAGTTGCGGCAGCGCACGGTGAGCGTCTGCGACGCGGGCTGCGCACCGACCAGGGTGAAGCGCGCGTAAGTGCCGCAGGCCGGACAGTCGGCCTGATTGGCCGCGTGCTCGGCGTGCATCAGCAGGAAGAGGTAGCGCCGCACGGCCCACAGGCCGATGCCCGCCGAGACCAGCACGGCCAGCGCATCGAACAGCCGGTCGGCCCAGTCGCTGAACAGCTCGTTGGCCTCCACGGCGCCCAGCAGCGCCAGCGCGCACAGGATGGTCAGCGCGAGGTGGGCATGGCTGCACAGCAGTTCGCGCTCGTACCACTTGCGAAACCCGAACCGACGGATGCCGTCGACCAACTGCATGGATCGGGTTATGCCGCAGTTCGCGGTGTCGCCGGGTCGCGGCCGCTCAAGCCCGAGCTAATGCCTGGGCGATTGCCTGCAGCCGGGCCTCGCGCAGCGCCTGGCCGAGTGCCTCTCCCGGGCCAGCGCGCAGCGGCGCCGGCAGCGAGGCCACGCGCACCGCGCCGGCAGCGTGCAGGGCGCGACGCAGCAACGCGCCGCGCCGCTGCAGCAGGGCCTTGACGGCCGCCTCGTCCGCCGCCGCCGCCAGCGTGTCGATGGCGATCAATGCGTCGGCCAGCCGTGCGGGGCGCCGCCAGGCGTCGCAGCGTTGCAGCAGCGCCAGGCATTGCGACGGCCCGAACTCGGCATCGCCACGCTGCAGCAGCGGCCGCTCGCGCGCCACCAGCAGCGCCATCTCGCGGCTGTCGGTGTCGACCCGCCAGTGCTCGCACAGCGCACGCAGCCGCGGCTGGCCCGCAACGTCGCCGTCCGCGTCCAGCGCGTGGCACAGGCAGGCGAAGCGCAGCGCCAGTGGCGGCGGCGCGGCGTCGATGGCCCGCAGCGACCAATGCCGCGGCGCCGCGTCGGCCAGTCCGGCGTCCAGCATAGGTGCCAGGCGCGCCAGGGCGCCCCAGGCGCGCAACAGCTCGATCATGCGGCTCGGCCTGGCCTCGCGCAGCCCACGCGCCACCTCCTGCCAGACCCGTTCGGGTACCAGCGCGTCGACCTCGCCGCCGGCCACCAGGCGCAGCAGCAGGACTCGGGTCTCGTCGGCGATCGCGAACTGCGGCCAGCGCGCGGCGAAGCGTGCCAGGCGCAGCAGCCGCACGGGGTCGTCGGCGAATGCCGGCGAGACGTGGCGCAGCACGCGCTGCTCGAGATCGCGCCGGCCGCCGAACGGGTCGATCAGGGTGCCGCTCGCGGGGTCTTCGGCGATGGCATTGATCGTCAGGTCGCGCCGCTCGAGGTCCTGCTCGAGGGTGACGTCGGGGGCCGCATGGAAGACGAAGCCGTGGTAGCCGCGGCCGGCCTTGCGCTCGGTGCGCGCCAGCGCGTACTGCTCGTGCGTCACCGGGTGCAGGAAGACCGGGAAGTCGCGGCCCACCGGCGTGTAGCCTGCGGCCACCAGTTGCTCGGGAGTGGCGCCGACGACGACCCAGTCGCGGTCGCGCACCGGTTCGCCGAGCAGGCGGTCGCGCACGGCGCCGCCGACGACGTAGGCCTTCATCGGGCGCTGCGACTGCCGCGCTGCGTGTGGCTCAAGGCAGATCGGCGTCGATCGCCGGGGCCGATGCCTCGCGCGGGCCGATCGCGCCGCTGCCGAGCCAAGTCTTCAGCGACAGCATGTGGCCGCCGTTGAGCATCGATGCGTACACCGCCGCGTTGGACATCACCTTCTTCACGTAGTCGCGCGTCTCGTTGAATGGGATGTTCTCGGCCCAGATCGCCGGTTCGACGGGCGGGCCCTCGCGCCAGCGCCGCGGCCGGGTGGGGCCGGCGTTGTACGCCGCGGCCGCCATCGCCTGCGAGCCGCCGAAGTCGTCGAGCACGAGCTTCAGGTAGGCGGTGCCCAGTTTCAGGTTCATTGCCGGATCGGTGATCTGGTCGGGCTTGAAGTCGAGCGCCAGCTTGCGCGCGATCCAGCGTGCGGTCTTGGGCATCAACTGCATCAGCCCCACCGCGCCCACCGCCGAGCGAACGTCGGGGATGAAGCGCGATTCCTGGCGGATGACGCCGAACACGTAGGCCGGATCCAGGCCCGACTCCTTGCTGCGCGCCAGCACGATGTCGCGAAACGGCGTCGGGTAGCGCTGCTCGAGGTCGATATCCTGGCGCGTGCGGTCGCTGGTGTTGATGCAGCGGTCCCACACCTCGCGCTGACACGCCAGCTCGGCGGCGGCGAACAGTTCGCGCTCGCTCATGCCGCGCAGCGTGAAGTTCCATTCGCGCACGCCTTCGCTGCGCAGGCCCAGCCCGATCAGCATCAGCGCCCGCGCCAGGCCGGGCGTGTCGCGCGCCTGCGCAAGGTCGGCCTCGTCGGGCTGTGGCGACATCGACGGCAGGTCGGGCGTGAAGTTCAGCTCCTCGGCGGCCAGCTTGCCGTAGAACGTCAGCGGCCCTGCGATGCGCGCCAGCAGCGCTCTCGCGCGCTCGCGCTGCGCCAGGCCGTCGGCGCTGTCGCCGGCGGTGGCAGTCAACGCACGGGCCTTCCAGTACACCCATGTCGGCTCGGCGCGCTCGGCCTCGCTCATCGCGTCGATCGCGCGCAGCACCAGCGGCCAGCGCTCGGCGCCACTGCCGGCGCGCAACGCGCTGCGCGCGGCCCAGCCGAGCATTTCGTCGGTCCATGGCGGGGCCGGCGTGGCGTCGGCCAGCGTGGCGAACGCGCGCTCGTAGTACTTCGGGGCGTCGCTCGACAGGCGCAGCGCGGCCTGCTTGCCGATCACCGCCCACGCCCACGCAGCGCGCGCGGACCCGAGCGCCCGGTGCCAGCGCTCGTCCATCAACGCGGCCGCGGCGTCGGGGTCGCTGGTGGCGGTGCGAATGATCGCCAGCAGCGCCAGCTCGGTCTGCTGCGGCGTCGGCGTCGCGCCGCGGCGTCGCAACTGGCGCGCCGGACTCTCGAGCAGATCGCCGACGTCGCTGGCGACCTGCGAGTCGATCAGCGGCGCGGCCGCGCGCGCGGCCCGCGGGCGGTTGGCCTCGACGGCCAGCCGCAGCTTCAACCAGATGTCGTCGGCGCGGAAGACCTTCGATTCGGCCAGACGGCTGGCCATCAGCGTGCAGCCGTCGTCGGCATCGCGCTGCGCCAGCCACAGCGCGAGTGCCGGCTCGTAGACGCGTTTGCCGGCGATGTGCTGGGTGAGCTGCCAGTAGCAGCTCACCTCGCGATCGTCGTTCATGCGAAACCGCGGATAGTCGCGAACGAAGGCCAGCCAGTCGCGGCGACGGCCGAGCTCGAGCAGCCAGTCGTTGCGCAGCCTGTCTTCGACGTACGTGCCGCTCCAGCGCTGGTAGAAGGCCTCGACCTCCTCCACGCTGGCCTCGCCGATGCGGTTGCCGAGCTCCCAGTAGTCGACCCACTGCGCCAGCGGGTGCTTGTCGGCCAGCGCGGCGTTGCGCAGAGACGCCAGGCGCCGGGCGTCGCGCTTGCGCAGCGCGTCGTGCGCCTCGAGGATCGGATCGTTCGGTGCGCTCGGCGCCGCGATGGCGATCGCGCCACCCAGCCACAGCGCGCAACACGCCACGCGCAAGCAGCCGACAAGCAGGGAGGACATCGACATCGGACGACAGCGAGGCGGTGCGTGATCGGGCCACCGGCACGAGAGGGCGACGCGGCGTGCGCTCACGCGACGGCACTGTAGCTCAGCACGCCTCGTGCGGTCGGCCGCGGCGCGCGGATGCAGGGGTGATTCAGCGCTCGCGCGAGCTGCGGTACGGCTCCTCGAACTGCAGGAAATCGCGCTCGACCAGCGCCTCGCGCACCCATGCCGCGACCCCGGGGCTGGCCCACACGCGATCGGCGTAGGCCTGCGTCGGTGCATCCAGCGGCAGCCCGTAGGTGCGCAGGCGCCCGACCACCGGCGCGAAGTAGGCGTCGGCGATGCCGAAAGCGCCGAACAGGAACGGGCCGCCACTGGCGTGCAGCGCATCGGTCCACATCGCCTGCAGGCGCTGTAGGTCGGCTTGCACTGCGCTGTGCTCGCGCAGGATTCGCTGGCCCACTTCGGGCAACGACGCCTCGATGTTCTGCGGGCAGGCACTGCGCAGCGCCGAGAAGCCCGAGTGCATCTCGGCGCACAGGCTGCGGGCGCGGGCGCGCTCGCGCATGCCGGAGGGCCACAGCGGGTGCTCGCTGAAGCGCTCGGCCAGGTACTCGGCGATGGCCAGGGTGTCCCAGACCGCCAGGCCGTCGTCGACCAGCACCGGCACGCTCCCGGTGGGCGTCACCCCGGCCATGCGCTGCTTGAACAGCGAGCCGGCCTCCATGCTGTCGAAGCGGACCATCACCTCGTCGAAGGCGATCGCGAAGTGCCGCATCAACACCCACGGCCGCATCGACCACGACGAGTAGTTCTTGTTGCCGATGTAGAGCTGCATGCGTCCTCCGTGGGTTGGCCTGGTGCATCGTAGGGCGGGCGCTGCTGTCGCGTGATGGGCGACCGGCATCGCCGCGCCGCCGGCCCGGCATCGCGCCGCGTCAGCCGCGTTCGGGCGCGAGGGCGGTCTCGCCCAGCGCGCGCCGGGTCGTCGCCGTCTCGCCGCGCGCCCATTGCACGAACCGCGTCAGCTCGGGGCGCCGCTGCGCGAGCGGCAGCTCGATCAGGAAGTAGCCGTAGCTGCCGGCGATGCGGCAGCGGCCATCGAACAACTCCACCAGCTCGCCGCCTTCGAGCAGTTCGTGCACCAGCGCCAGCCGCGCCAGTGCAATGCCCTGGCCGGCGAGCGCGCCTTGCACCTGCTGATAGGTGAAGTTCAGGTACAGCCAGCGCTGCGGCTGCAGACCGCCCATGCCGTGCTCGTCGAGCCAGCGCCGCCAGCTGAGCTGGTACGACGTACCGGGCCGCGGGTCGTCTTCCTCGAGCAGCGTGTGGCGCACGACGTCCGCGGGTTGCTCCAACGGCGGGGCCGCGCCCGAACGCGCTTGCGCCAGCAGGTGCGGGCTGGCCACCGGTGTGATGAGTTCACCGAACATGTGCTCGGCGATCGGCGGGGCCGCACCGGGCTCGCAGTAGCGCAGCACCACGTCCTGCTCGGGGTCGTCGAGCGAGGTCAGGCGATCGGTCGTCGACAGCCGGATATCGAAGTCGGGGTTGGCCTTCTGGAACGCGGTCAGCCGTGGCATCAGCCACAGCGACGCGAACGACGCGAAGGTCGACACGCTGACCCGCGGGCGACCGCCGCTGACGCGCAGATCGCGCACCACGCGATCGACCTGATCGAGCAGCGGCGCAACCGCGTGACGCAGCGCGCTGCCCGCTGCGCTCAACTCGACGTGCCGCGTGCCACGGTTGAACAACGGCGCGCCGAGTTCGTCTTCCAGCGACTTGATCTGCCGGCTGACGGCGCTCTGTGTCAGATGCAGCTCGTCGGCGGCGGCGCTGAATGACAGCCGCCGCGCGACGGCGTCGAAGGTGCGCATGTGGGTGAGCTGCAGCGGCCGTTGTCGCGGGGCTTTATTCATTCTGTTGCATCATCAATTTGCAGCGTAGATGTCATTGGATTTCAGCCGCGATCATGCTCACCATCGCCTCTGGCGTATCGCAAAGCATATGCTGAATTCTGGTAGCGGATCGACAGGAGCGATTGATGATGATCTCGCAATATCGAACGATCGCGGCATGGCTTGCGGACGGGCCGCTGGCGGCATGCGGGGCGACGCGCCTGCGTTCGCGCCGGGCGGGCCGTCTGACGGTCCGCAGCGGGCAAGCGTGGATCACGCGCGAGGGCGACCCCGAGGATCACGTGCTGGCAGCCGGCGAGGCGCTGACCATGGGCGCCCGCCAGGAAGTGCTGGTCGAGCCCTGGGTGGGCGGTGCGCCGGTGCGCCTGGCTTGGCGTAGCGACGAGCCGCCGACGTGGGCGGCGCGCGTCTCGCAGTTGCTGGCGAGCGTCGGGCTGCGCGCGGCGGCCGCCGGGTCCGGCAGCGCCTGCGCGGCGGCCGCGACCGACGATTCGTCGTCGGCCGAGCCGGCCGTGGGGGTGACCGCGCTGCGCTGCTGCCTCGAGTAGGCCGAGGTGCGGGCATCCAATGGGCCGCAAGGCAAGGGGCGGCGGCACAATCGCCGCATGACGCTGCCGTTCTCGCTGCCGCTCGAGCCTGCGCGCGACAAGCCCACGCTGCGCAAGCAGTTGCAGGCCGAGCGGCTGGCGATGGCCGATCGGCACCAGCGTGCGATGCACCTGCAGGAGGTGCTGCGCGTATGGCTGCTGACGCGGCGCGACACCAGCATCGGCGCCTACTGGCCGATCAAGGGCGAGTTCGATGCGCTGCCGGCGTTGTACCGCTGGAGCGAGGCCGACGGCGCGCGCCGCATCGGCCTGCCGGTGATCGACCGCGACACCCGGCAGTTGCGCTTTCACGTGTGGTTCCCCGGCTGCCCGATGGAGGAAGACGCCTACGGCATCCCCAAGCCCAAGGGCACCGAGGTGTTCGAGCCGACGCTGCTGCTGGTGCCGTGCGTCGGCTACGGCCCGATGGGTACGCGGCTGGGCTATGGCGGCGGCTTCTACGACCGCACGCTGGCGGCACTGCGGCCGCGGCCCACCGCGGTGGGGGTGGGCTATGCGCATGGCTTCGTGCCGTGGCTGGTTGCCGAACCACACGACATGCCGCTCGACGCGATGCTCACCGAAGACGGCGTCGCTTGGCAGCGCGACGACTGAGAACGCCAGCGCGCCGCCGGCGGGCGGCGGCTACCGCGAAGCCAGCAACTCCGGACCCAGCGGGTGGTTCTGGCCGCCGCGATGCGCGATCTTCAACGCGCCGGCACGGTTGCCGAGCGCCGCGCAGCGCTCCAGCGACCAGCCCCGCTGCAGACCGTACAGCAGGGCGCCGCGCAACGCGTCGCCGCAGCCGGTGGGATCGACAACACGCACGGCCGCCACGCCGGGCACCACGGTGCGCAGCCCCCGCTGCCAGACTTCGCAGCCCTGCGCGCCCAGCGTCACCACCACGCCGCGCAGATGGCTGTCCGACAGCGCCTGCAGCGTGGTACCCATGCGGTCGCACAGCATCTTCGCCTCGTAGTCGTTGAGGGCGACCCAGGTGGCCTGCCCGACCAAATGGCGCAGCGTGTCGCCGTCGAACATCGGCAACTGCTGGCCCGGGTCGAACACGAACGGAATCTTCAGCTCGTGCAGTTGCCGCGCGTTCTGCAGCATCGCGTCGCGGCCGTCGGGGGCGATGATCGCCAGCTCGATGCCCTTGCCGGCCGGCACCGATGTCGCGTGCGCGAGCTGCATCGCGCCCGGGTGGAACGCGGTGATCTGGTTGTTGTCGGTGTCGGTGATGATGATCGCCTGCGCGGTGTAGCTGTCGGGCGCCACGTGCACCAGCGAGGTGTCGAGCCCCCAGCCGCGCAGCCGCCCCAGATAGTCTTGGCCGTCGCTGCCGAGCGCGGCCTTCACCAGCGGCGTGCCGCCCAGACGGTGCAGCGTGTAGGCGATGTTGCCGGCACAGCCGCCGAACTCGCGACGCAGCGTCGGCACCAGGAACGAGACGTTCAGGATGTGCACCTGGTCGGGCAGGATCTGCTGCGCGAAGCGGCCCGGAAAATCGGCAATGGTGTCGAACGCCAGCGAACCGCAGATCAGGACGGACATGTCACTCCCGGAGTCAAGGGTAGAAGATCTCGATCGTGTAGCCGGCCAGCGTGCGCTCGGCCGACAGCAGCAAGGCTTGCAGCGGCAGCTCCTGGCCGGCGCCGATGGTCGTGCGTGGGGTGCCGAGGTCGGCGGCGGTGAACATGCGGCGCGACACCAGCGCGCCGCCGGCATCGGTCAGCACCAGGTCGATCGACGGTATCAGCAGCGCCGTGTCGCCACGATTGCGCAACACCAGCACCAGGCGGTACACGGGCCCGTCGTCGATGCGGGTGAGACCGCTGCTGTCGACGCCGAGCAGGTCGATGCGGCGCAGCGGCTCGATGCGGCATTCGAGCGGCGCGCACAGCGCCTGCGCCAGCGGCCGCAACTCGGGCCAGCGCGCAACCACGGCGTCGCGCTGCGCCACCAGCAGTTGCGCCGCCAGCAGCACCACGAGCCCGAGCGCTGCCAGCGCTATCGCCATGCGCACCCAGGGGCGCCGCCAGCGCTCGGCGCGATCGGCCTGCTGCACGAAGGTGAGCAGCCGTGAGTCGACAGCGTCGTCGAGCGGCGCGGGCTGCAGATCGCTGTCGAGGTTGATGTCGAGGTCGCCGGCGGTGTCGGGCGGCGCCATCTCGCCGTCGCTGTGCACCAGTGCGTCGATCGCCTCGTCGGGTGCGGAGACTTCGATCTCGGTGGTGCCGGGTACGGGCAGAGGTTCGTCGCGGATGGCGATGCCACCGTCGAGGCGCGGCGCGGCCACCTGCGGCTGCGCGACTGCGCTCGTCGTCGGCGCCGGCATCGCCTCGGGCGGCACGCCCGCGGCCTCGAGCCTGCCGGGCCGGGTCGAAGGGGGTGTCTGCGGCGGAGCTGGCGCGGGCGCCTGCGGTGCGGCCACCTGCGGCGCGGTGATCGGCGGCGGCGACGGTTGCGGCGCAGCGGCTTGCGGCAGGGTTGCCTGCGCCGGTGGTGCCGTGTCGGCGCGGGGCGACAAGGGCGGCGGTACACGCGCCGCTTGCGGCGCAGGGGCCGGCGCTGCGGGGCCGCCGGCGGGCTTGGGCAGTGCGGGTCCGGTGGCAGGCTTCGGGGGTGCGGGGGTTGCGCTGCGGCTCGCCGCGCCGGAGGCAGTGGCAAAGGGCGCAGCGCGGGGCGCATTGGCGGGCGGTGCCGTGACGGCCGAGCCGGCAGCGGACGCGACGGTGGCCGGCGCAGCGGCCGAGGCGCGCGCTACTGGCCGCGTCGTCGGGCCCGGTGGTGCGGGCCGCACGTCACCTTCGAATTCGTCGCCCCAGGTCGACGGCCTGGGCTGCCGGTTGCGCGTGGCGAGATCTTCGAGCACGCGTTGCGAAGGCGTGGGCTGCCGCGTGGCCGGAAACTCGCGTTCGAGGTCGAACAGCCCTTCGAACGCGTTGAACACCTTGGCGCAACGCCCGCAGCGCACCCAGCCCTCGGAGACCTTGAGCTGGTCCTGCACGACGCGGAACACCGTTTGGCAGACGGGGCAGCGGGTGGCCAGGCTCATGCGGAAATCATGCCACGCGCCCTTCGCGCGGCCGTGCTCAGGCGCCGCGCTGAGCGTGCATCAGCACCCAGCCGTCGTCGTGGTCGGCCACCTGCAGCGAAAGCCACGGCGCATAGGTCTGCGCCAGTTCGTCGGCCTGGCGTTGCAGGATGCCCGACAGCAGCAGATGCCCGCGCACGGCCACATGGGCCGCGAGCAGCGGCGCCAGCAGGCGCAACGGTGTGGCGAGGATGTTGGCCAGTACCAGGTCGTAGGCGCCTGCGGCCGACTCGGGTGTGCCGCAGTGCAGGCTGACGCCATTGGCGGCGGCGTTGGCGCGCGTGGCCTCGACCGCCGCGGGGTCGATGTCGACCGCATCGATGGCTTGCGCGCCGTGCAGCGCGGCGGCGATCGCCAGCACGCCCGAACCGCAGCCGTAGTCGAGCGTGCGTCGCCACGATGGCGCCCAGCGGGCCCGCTGCGCGATCCAGCGCAGGCACATGCGCGTGGTCGGGTGGGTGCCGGTGCCGAAGGCCAGCCCGGGGTCGAGGCGCAGCACGCGCTGCGCTTGCGCCGGCACCTCGTGCCAGCTTGGCACGATCCAGAAGCGGTCGGTGATCGCCACCGGTTCGAACTGCGATTGCGTCAGCCGTACCCAGTCCTGATCGGCGAGTTCGCGCAGGGCTTCCAGACGCACCTCTTGCTCGCCGTGGTGCGCCAGCACCACGGCCGCGGCCGCCTGCGCAACGGCCCGGTCGGCGAACAGCGCGATCACGCGCGAGTGGCGCCACGCCGCGCGCGGGGCGGGCAGACCGGGCTCGTCGAACTGCGCCTGCTCGCCGGGGCTCGCCGCCTCGGCATCCTCCACCGATGCCGACAGCGCCTGCAACGAATCGAGCAATTCGTCGGTCAGCGCGTCGACCGCCGCTTCGTCGGCCCGCAGCACCAGCTCGAACATCGGTGGCCCGGCTTCAGCGCTTGCGCTGCGACAGCCAGTGCTCGAGGTAGTGGATGCTGGTGCCGCCCTCGATGAACTTGGCGTCGGCCATCAGCTCGCGGTGCAGCGGCACGTTGGTGTGGATGCCCTCGACCACGGTCTCCGACAGCGCGGTGCGCATGCGCGCCAGCGCCTGCTCGCGGGTGTCGCCGTGGACGATGATCTTGCCGATCATCGAGTCGTAGTTCGGCGGCACCATGTAGTTGGCGTAGGCGTGCGAGTCGACGCGCACGCCGGGGCCGCCCGGTGGATGCCAGACCGTGATGCGGCCGGGCGACGGCGTGAACTTGTACGGATCCTCGGCGTTGATGCGGCATTCGATCGCGTGGCCGCGCATCTGGATCTGGCGCTGCGTGAACGGCAGCTTCTCGCCGGCTGCGATCCGGATCTGCGCCTGCACGATGTCGATGCCGGTGACCCACTCGGTGACCGGGTGCTCGACCTGCACGCGCGTGTTCATCTCGATGAAGTAGAACTCGCCGTCCTCGTACAGGAACTCGAAGGTGCCGGCGCCGCGATAGCCCATCTTCTTGCAGGCCGCGGCGCAGCGGTCGCCGATGCGTTCGATGGCGCGGCGCGCGATGCCTGGTGCGGGCGCCTCCTCGATGATCTTCTGGTGGCGGCGCTGCATCGAGCAGTCACGCTCGCCGAGCCAGACCGCGTTCTTCTGCGTGTCGGCCAGCACCTGGATCTCGATGTGCCGCGGGCGCTCGAGGAACTTCTCCATGTAGACCGCCGGGTTGCCGAACGCGGCCTGCGCCTCGCCGCGCGTGGTGGCCACCGCGTGCACCAGCGCCGCCTCGGTGTGCACCACGCGCATGCCGCGGCCGCCGCCGCCGCCCGCGGCCTTGATGATCACCGGGTAGCCGATGCCGCGCGCGATGCGGATCGTTTCCTTGGGGTCGTCGGGCAGCGCGCCTTCGGAACCAGGCACGCAAGGCACGCCGGCCTTGATCATGGTCTGCTTGGCGGTGACCTTGTCGCCCATCAGGCGGATCGAGTCGGGCGTCGGTCCGATGAACACGAACCCGCTGCGCTCGACGCGCTCGGCGAAGTCGGCGTTCTCCGACAGGAACCCGTAGCCCGGATGCACGGCCTCGGCATCGGTGACCTCGGCGGTGGCGATGATCGCCGGCATGTTGAGGTAGCTCTGCGCCGACGGCGCCGGCCCGATGCACACCGCCTCGTCGGCCAGCTTGACGTACTTGGCGTCGCGGTCGGCCTGCGAATACACCATCACCGACTGGATGCCCATCTCGCGGCAGGCGCGCTGGATGCGCAAGGCGATTTCGCCTCGGTTTGCGATCAGGATCTTCTTGAACATGGCGGCTCGGCTCAATCGCCGCGCGCGCTGCGCGCGCGGGGGGCGTCTGGCCGCGCCAGCGAGCGCGCGCTCACTCGATGACCACCAGCGGCTGATCGAACTCGATCGCCTGGCCGTTCTCGACCAGGATCTTGGTCACCGTGCCGGCCTTGTCGGCGTCGATCTCGTTCATGATCTTCATCGCCTCGATGATGCAGATCGGGTCGCCCTCCTTGACCGCCTGACCGACCTCGACCAGCGGCTTGCCGCCCGGACTCGACGCCCGGTAGAAGGTGCCGACCATCGGCGAGCGGATCACATGGCCGGTTTCGGGCGGCACCACCGGGGCGGTGGGGGCTGGCGCGGGCGTGACACCGGCGGCGGGCGCCGGCGCGGCAGTGACCATGGGTGTGGCTGGCGCCATGGCCCATGCGACCGCCGGCCGTGCGA
Source organism: Ideonella sp. (assembly GCA_015075545.1). Lineage (GTDB taxonomy): Bacteria > Pseudomonadota > Gammaproteobacteria > Burkholderiales > Burkholderiaceae_C > JAEUPI01. The sequence goes on from JABTUC010000002.1 coordinate 637,887, forward strand.
GGCTGGGGTCGGCCTTGACGATACGCACCTTGCCGTCGGCCTCGGTGATTTCGAGTTCCGAGATGTTCGACTCGGACACCAGGTCGACCAGCGTCTTCAGTTTGCGCAGATCCATGCCATTCCTCCGGCCACGCCATCAGCAGCCGCGTCAAAGGCCCACCGACTCGCTCGTTCTCGATTCATTCGCTCCGCCGGCCTCGGCCGCAGTTGCCGGCCGGCTCGCCATCGCAAGCGATAGAGCACACGACTGGGCCCGCCACGACAACGCTTCGAGCTTCGGCGACGGACCGTGCTGCCTCCGCCAGTGCGCGGCAACTCTAGCCGATTTCGCTGCAGATCCGCGCTGATCGACGAAAAAAAGCGTCCGAAGGCGCGTTTGCGTAATACGCCCGGATCAACCGCTGCCTGCGATCTCCGTCGCCCACTGCACCAGCTCGTCGTAGTGCGACTCGCCAAGCCGACGTTGCCGGACGCGCCCGCGCGGGTCGAGCACGACGCTATAGGGCAGGCCGCCGGCACGGTTGCCCATCGCGCGTTGCCACTCCAGGCCATCGATGCCGGCCATCGCCACCGGTAGCTCGAGCTTGAAGCGTGCGATGAACTCGAGCACCGGTACCGGCTGGTCGACCGCCAGTGCGATGACTCGCCAACCTTGCGCGGCGTGTTCGCGCGCAAACCGTTGCAGTGCCGGCAGCTCGCGTATGCAGGGTGCGCACCAAGTGGCCCAGAAGTTGATGACCAGCGGCTTGCCGCGGTAGTTGGCCATCGCCAACGTGCCGCCCTCCGGGCGCTCGAATCGCATCGACCACAACGCGTCCACGGCACGCACATCGACATCACCCTGTCGATGGCGCCACCAGGCAACAGCCGCACCAGCGGCGGCCGCGGCGAGGCCGACCGTGATGCCGATGACCGCGCGCCGGCTGAAGGGCGCGCTCACGATGCGGCCTGCATCAGGCGCTGCAATGCGGGCAGATCGCCCCGCCAGCTGCGGCCACGGTTGTCGGGCTTGAGCCCACCGCGCAGATCGTCGCGGTCGAGCACGTGCAGGAACAGCGATACGGCCTCGCCGAGTTGCGCACAAGGCACATCGACGCGCAGCACATCGGGCCCGTCGGGCTCGCCCACCGGGTCGAAGCTGATGTGCCGGTCGAGCAAGCCGATCTCGGCGGCCTTCGGGTCGTCGCAGTACAGCTCGATCTGGATCGCCGATCGCCGCGTGGCGGTACCGCGCCAGACGGCGCCGGTCAGATGCGGCCGAAAATCGGCCAGCCGCGTCATCCAGGCGAGCGCGAGACAGCGCAGCGCATCGAGCTCGGCGGGCTGGGTTTCGGCCTGAAACAGGGCCAGGTACTCGCGCACTTCGTCCTCGACCGCCTCGTTGCTGGGCAGCTCGCTGCGGCGCACGCCCCGGCGTTCGAGTTCGCGCGCCGCCTTGCGCTTGGCGGCGCCGTATTCGAGGCCATCGTCGACCACCAGCCGTGCTGCGGCCTGCGCCAGCGTCTGCGGGATACCGCTCATGGGCCCATTCTAGGAAGTGCGGCGCCGGTCGACGCCCGGCCCACGGCGCCGCTTCAGGGCAACTCGACGTCGTCCATGCGCGCCGCGATGGTGGCGGCGCGGCCGCTGACGTAAGCCGACCCCGGGTTGCGCTCGAAGCGCTTGGGTGCCGGCAGCAGCACCGCCAGGTGGGCGGCGGCCATCGTGCCCAGGCGCGACGCGTCCACGTGGTAATAGTGGCGCGCCGCGGCCTGCGCGCCGAAGATGCCTTCGCCCCATTCGACGCTGTTGAGGTAGATCTCCAGGATGCGGCGCTTGTCGAGCAGCGCCTCGAGCGTCCAGGTGAGCATGATCTCCTGCGCCTTGCGCGGCAGCGTGCGCTCTCCGGAGAGGAACAGGTTCTTCGCGAGCTGCTGCGTGATGGTCGAGCCGCCCACCAGCTTGACCGGCCGCAGCTTCGCGCCGGGCCTGGCGGCGCGACGGTCGTGGATCGTCTGGGCGCGCTGGTTGCGCTCCCACGCCCGCTCGATGGCGTCCCACTCGATGCCGCTGTGCTCGACGAAGCCGGCGTCCTCGCTGGCGATCACCGCGCGTTCGAGCGACTGCGCGATGCGATCGTCGTCGACCCACTGCTGGCTCCAGTGCGCGGGCTCGGCGCGCCCCTGCGAGAGGCGCCACCACTCGCTGCGCTGGAAAGTGGTCGACTGCGGGTCGACCCAGCGCATCAAGGCCACCCGTGCCACGAAGTAGAGCTGCAGGCTCACCAAAGCCACCAGCAGCAGCGCCAGCGCGCGCACCACGCCTTGCATCAGGCCTCGCATCAAGCGGCCTCGCGTGCCAGCTGCTCGCGCAGCGCCTGCAACACCGGCGCCGTCTGCGGCCGCACACCGCGCCAGACGAAGAACGCCTCGGCGGCCTGCTCCACCAGCATGCCCAGGCCATCGCGGGCCTGCGCTCCCAGCGCGTGTGCCCAGGCGACGAACGGCTCGGCCGCCGCGCCGTACATGAGATCGACCGCCAGCGCGCCGCGCCCGAGCACCGCGTCGGGTACCGGCGAGGCGAGCCCTTGCATGCTGCTGGAGGAGCTGTTGATCACCAGGTCGAACGGTCCGCCGCAGGCGCCCAATTCGCGCACCGCCAGCGGCAGCGAGCCGGCCAGCGCGCGGTGGCGCATCACGAGCACGTCGGCGTTCTCGAGCGTGCGGTTGGCGACCACGATCTCGCGCGGCCCGGCCTCGATCAGCGGGCCCAGCACCCCGGCTGCGGCACCGCCGGCACCGATCAGCAGCACGCGCGCACCGGCGATCGCGAAGCCGGCGTGCGACTCGATGTCGCGCACGAGGCCGATGCCGTCGGTGTTGTCGGCGAACCAGCCGGCGTCGTCGAAGCGCAGCAGGTTGGCTGCCTGCGCGAGCGCGGCGCGTGCGCTGACGCGCTGCGCCAGCGCCGGCGCCTGCCGCTTGAACGGCACTGTGACGTTGCAGCCGCGCGCCGGTCCCTGGCCTCGCGGGCGTGACGCCGCGAACGTGCGCACGCTGGCGGCAAAACCATCGAGCGGGCACCACAAGCGGGCGTACTCGAGCGCCTGGCCGGTCTGCCGCGCGAACGCGGCGTGGATGAACGGCGAGCGACTGTGCGACACGGGGTTGCCCAGCACCGCGTAGCGGTCGGGCGCTGAAACGGCAGCGGCGCTCACTGCTGCGGCAGCGCGCTGAGCGGCGTCGTCGCGAGGCCTTCTTCGCGCGTGAAACGGAAGCGCGAGGTGACCACGATCTGGTCGGCCTGGCCGCGCATCGCCTGCGTGAACGGGCCGAACGGCGATGCCGCGAAGACGATGGCCACCGCGCGGCGGTCGAGCACGCGCGAGCTGGAAGGGTAGACGATGTCGGCTTCGACCACCCGACCCGCGGCGTCGACGGTGACGTTCATCGTCAGCTCGCCGTACAGCTTCTTGCCCTGGTACTCGGGGAAGTCGCGCGTGCCACGGTCCTCGATCTTGCGACGCAGGTGATCGTAGTAGGCGGCATACACCTCCTCGCGCGTGGCAGGACTGATGTAGCGCTTCTTCGGCCGCGCGTTCTCGTCGTTGATGCGCTTCTCGATCTCGGCCAGCAGCTTCAGCAACTGGCGCCGGCGCTCCTCCTGCTCGCGCTCCTGCGGGTTGCCGGCTTCGCGCCTCGGATCGGGCGGCGGCAGCATCGCCACCTGGCGGCGCACCTGTGCCAGCAACTGATGCTGCTGCTCCACCAGTTGATCGACCTTGCGTCGCGCCTCCTGCGGCGAATCGCCCAGCTCGACGGTGGCCGATGCAGGCAGCGGCGTGGTGGCGCGGCCCTTGTCGGCCTCGCCGCCGCCGGCGAGGTTGGCCTGCGCGATCGCCTGCGCCTTGGTCGGTGCCTCGACCGAGCGCGCGTTGACGAGGATCACCTCCAGCGGCGTGTCGCGAAACGCGCGCTCGAAGCGCTCGGGGTCGGCGATGCGAAAGGCCAGCAGCCCAGCGTGCGCACCGACCGAAACGATCAACGCCCAGTGCAGCGTGCTCAGGTGCTTCAGCGCCATGGCATCAAGGGGCGACGGAGTCCGCCGGCGACTCGGCAGCACCAGGCTCGCCCTCGACGTCGATCGCCAGCGCCAGAGCCAGCGGCTGTGCCGCCTCGTCATCGTCGGCCGGCGTCGTCGCGGCGTCGGTGCCCAGACGCGCCAGCAGCGTGGCATGGACCTCCAGGGTCAGTGTGTCGAGCGACTGCAGCGCCACCCGCACGCGCGTGCCGCGCGGCAGCGACTCGCTGCCGGCGCAACGCAGCACCAGCGGCAGCGTGTCGGCGCGCACCAGGCCGTTGATCATGGTGGTCGCTTCGAGCTCGCGCGTGCCGTGCTGCTGCAGCCAGCGCAGCGTCCAGTAGCGCTCGATGGTCTGCTGGAAATCGTTGTACGCGCCGTAGGTGGCATCGAACGACGAGATGATCGAGAACAGGCTGGCATCACGCGGCTTGAACGGGGCGGCGAGCGCCGCGGTGCGGCCGTGGCGCGCGCAGGCGACGATTTGCCATTGGTTGACCAGGTCCACGTAGCGCCGCAGCGGCGAAGTCGCCCAAATGTACTGGCTGACTCCGAGGCCGGCATGCGGTGCCGGCTTGGAGCCCATGCGAACTTTCACGCCCGGCGCCAGACTCGCCTGGCTGCGGTAGACGCCCGGCACGTGGTGCGTCGCCAGCCAGCCGCCCCAGTGGCTGTTGGCCAGGATCATCATCTCGGCGACGATCATGTCCAGCGGCGCCCCGCGCAGGCGCGGCGCGATCTGCACCGCCTCGTCGCCGCACGGCTCGTCGGCGGCCTGCTCTTCGAGGCGGAACTGGTAGTCGGGCCGGGTGAAAGTCTCGGGTTTGCCGCGCACGCGTTCGCGCTCGGCTTTCAGATGCTGTGCCAGGCGGTACAGGAACGCCAGTTCCTGCGCGTGGTGGTAGTCGGCCGCGGCGTCGCCGCGCAGCGAGGCCTCGGTGATCACCTGGTCGAGCCGGTCGTGTCGCAGGTTGTCGCTGACGGTCAGCCGCTCGATGCAGGTGTCGAACTGGGTCAGCGCGAGGCTCGCTTCGTCGACCTGCACGTACAGGCTGAGTGCCGGCGTGGCGCGGCCGGCACCCAGCGTGAAGCGTTCGATCACCGCCTCGGGCAGCATCGTGATCTTGTGGCCGGGCATGTACACGGTCGACAGGCGCTCGCGCGCCACGCGGTCGAGCGGCGAGTCCGGCGCGATCGCCAGTGCCGGCGCCGCGATGTGGATGCCCAGCGTCACGCTGCCTTGCCCGAGGCCGCGCACCGACAGCGCGTCGTCGATCTCGGTGGTCGCGCTGTCGTCGATCGAGAACGCCTGCGCGTCGGCCAGCGGCAGTTCGCCGGCCACCTCGGGCACGGCGGCGGCGGCAAAGCCGGTGCCACGCGGGAACTGCTCGTAGAGAAAGCGCTGCCAGTGGAACTGATACGGCGACGCGATCGCGCCGGCGGCGCGCAGCAGATCGAGCGGCGCGCGTTGCGCGCGCCGCGACGCTTCGACCACAGCCTTGTACTCGGCGGCGTTCTTGTCCGGCTTGAACAGGATGCGGTAGAGCTGGGCGCGGATCGGCTCGGGGCAGCGGCCGTCGATCAGCTCGCTGGCCCACGCCGCCACCTGCTGCGCCTGCGCGCGCTTGCGCTCGATCGCGGCGAGCGCGGCCTGCACGGTCTCCTGACTGGCCTTGTGGAACACGCCCTTGCCGACACGGCGAAAGTAGTGCGGTGCCTGGAACAGGCCGAGCAGCATCGCCGCCTGCTGCACCGGGCCGGCCTTGGCGTCGAAGTACTCGCGCGCCAGCTCGCCGAAGCCGAAGTCGCCGTGCGGCGCGAACTCCCACGCCAGCGCGGGGTCGACCTCCGAAGCCAGCGCGCGAGCCTCCTCGAGCAGGCGCGCCGGCTCGGGCGCGTCGAAGCGCAGCAGCACGTGTGCCGCCTTGACCTTGACGCGACGCCCCGACTCCAGCTCGATCTGCAGCGAGGCGTCCGTCTGCGACATCACGCGGCCGGCGAGGAACTTGCCGGCGTCGTCGAACAGGGCGTAGCTCACGGCGTCGATTGTCCCATCGGCGAAACGGCGTGCCGCGGCGCTTGTGCTGCCGGCTGGCAACCAATCGTCATCGCGGCTGCGCCGCGCAGCTATGACGTCAGGCCGAGGAAGCCGAGCACGAACGGCATCTGCTGCTCGAAGCCCGACAGCGCATGGTCACTGCCTTCGAGCAGCAGGATGCTTGCTCCTGCGTAGCGCGCGGACATCTCGCGCCAGTCGAGCAGCTCGTCGCCCTGGGCGATCACCGCGGCGTAGTGCTGCGGGTGCGCCAGTCGCGGCGGGCGCAGCGCGCGCAGTTCGTCGATGTACTCGGGCTTGAACTCGAAGTGCACGGCCGGGTCGTGATAGGCGGTCTGCCCGCCGACATGGCGCACCAGATCGCGTGCGGGGTCGACTGCCGGATTGAGTACCACGGCACGGCAGCCCAGCTGCTCGGCCAGCGCGGTGGCGTAGAAGCCGCCCAGCGAACTGCCCAGTACCGCCATCGACGACACCGGCCAATCGCGGGTGCCGTCGGTCATCAGTTGCCACGCGTCGCGCGGCGACGGCGGCAGCTGCGGGCACCACCAGGTCACCGACGGCGCGTGCTGCTGCAGCCAGGCATGAAGCATTCGCGCCTTGAACGACTGCGGCGACGAGCGAAAGCCGTGCAGATACACGATGTGGCTGGTCGCGGCCACGCGACCTCAGCGCCGCGCCTGCAGCGCGGCCAGCAGCTTGCCGTGGATGCCGCCGAAGCCGCCGTTGCTCATCACCAGCACGTGGTCGCCCGGGCGCGCCGCGCGCACCACGTGCTCCACCAGTTTGTCGACGCTGCCGGCCACCACCGCCTGCGCACCCATCGGCGCCAGCGCTGCGGCGGCATCCCAGCCGTAGTCGCCCTGCAGGCAGAACGCGAGGTCGGCCTCTTCGAGCGCCCACGGCAGGTGCGAGTTCATCGTGCCGAGCTTCATGGTGTTCGATCGCGGCTCGAACACCGCCAGGATGCGCTGCGGCGCCACGCCGGGCGACGTCAGTTCGTGGTCGATCTTGCGCCGCAGCCCGGCGATCGTCGTGTGGATCGCCGTCGGGTGGTGCGCGAAGTCGTCGTAGACCTTGACACCCGCGGCCTCGCCGCGCAGTTCGAGGCGGCGGCGCACGTTCTCGAAGCGCGCCAGGGCCGCGGCGGCGACGTCGGGGGCGACCCCCACGTGCTCGGCCGCCGCCAGCGCGGCCAGCGCGTTGAGCTGGTTGTGCTCGCCGAGCAGCGACCACTCGACGCGCGCGATCCTGAGGCTGCCGCGCAGCACGTCGAAGGCGTTGGGTTCGCCGCGCGCGCGCAGCGTTCCGGGCTCCTCCTTGCGTGCGCCGAAGCGTTGCACCTCGCTCCAGCAGCCGCGTTCGAGCACGCGCGCCAGCGACTGCTCGCGCGCGTTGACGATCAGCCGCCCGTGCGCGGGTACCGTGCGCACCAGATGATGGAACTGTGTCTCGATCGCCGCCAGGTCGGGGAAGATGTCGGCGTGGTCCATCTCCAGGTTGTTGAGGATCGCCGTGCGCGGCCGGTAGTGGACGAACTTGCTGCGCTTGTCGAAGAACGCGGTGTCGTACTCGTCGGCCTCGATCACGAAGCAGCGCCCGCTGCCGGCGCGCGCCGAGATGCCGAAGTTCTGCGGCACACCGCCCACCAGGAAGCCGGGCTTCTGGTCCGCGCACTCGAGGATCCACGCCAGCATCGACGTGGTCGTCGTCTTGCCGTGGGTGCCGGCCACCGCCAGCACGTGACGCCCCTGCAGCACGTGCTCGGCCAGCCATTGCGGGCCGCTGGTATACGCCGCGCCGGCGTCGAGCATCGCCTCGACCAGCGGGTTGCCTCGGGTCACGACGTTGCCGATCACGAACAGGTCGGGCGCGATCGCCATCTGGTCGGCGCCGTAGCCCTCGATCAGCTCGATGCCGAGCGCGCGCAACTGGTCGCTCATCGGCGGGTAGACGTTGGCATCGCAGCCGGTGACGCGGTGCCCTGCCTCGCGCGCGATCGCGGCCAGCCCGCCCATGAAGGTGCCGCAGACGCCGAGGATGTGGATGTGCATGGGCCGGATTCTAGGTAGACGTTCCAGTGTCGACCGGTGGTCGGTTGCGCCGTCACCGCCGTCGGCGGGCCAGGCGATCGGAACCTGCTGGCCGGCGGCGACTACGCGTCGAATGCTTCGCGGGCCGCAGCGCCAGTGGCCGCGATGTCGTCGTCGCTGTGCGCTGCGCTGACGAAGCCCGCTTCGTACAGCGCCGGCGCCAGGTAGACGCCGCGCGCCAGCATGGCGTGGAAGAAGCGGTTGAAGCGCTCCTTGTCGCTGGCGATCACTGCGCCATAGTGTTGCGGCAGATGCTCGGCGAAGAAGAAGCCGAACATGCCGCCTTCGCTGTCGGCGCTGAACGCCACGCCGCGCTCGCGCGCGGAAGCGCTCAGCGTCTCGACGAGCCGGCGCGTCTTGGCCGCCAGCGCGTCGAAGAAGCCCGGCTTGGCGATCTCGCGCAGCGTGGCCAGCCCGCACGCGGTGGCCACCGGGTTGCCGCTCAACGTGCCGGCCTGGTACACGGGCCCGAGCGGCGCGAGCTGCGACATGATGTCGCGCGTGGCGCCGAACGCAGCCAGCGGCATGCCGCCGCCGATCACCTTGCCGAACACGCTGATGTCGGGCCGAAAGCCGGGGATCGCGCGCGCATAGAGACTCTGCGCGCCGCCGAGCGCGACGCGAAAGCCCGTCATCACCTCGTCGAGCACCAGCAGCGCACCGTGCTGGGTGCACAGTTCGCGCAGCCGGTGCATGAACGGAACCTGCGCGCGCACGAAGTTCATGTTGCCGGCGATGGGCTCGATGATCGCGCAGGCGAGCTCACCCCCGTGCTGCGCGAACGCGGCCTCGAGCTGCGTCAGGTTGTTGTACTCGAGCACGATGGTGTGCTGCACCACCTCACGGGGCACGCCGGCACTGGTGGGGTGGCCGAAGGTAGCCAGCCCGGAGCCGGCCTTGACCAGCAGCGCATCGGCGTGGCCGTGGTAGCAGCCCTCGAACTTGATCAGCTTGGCGCGTCCGGTGGCGCCGCGCGCCAGGCGGATCGCGCTCATCGCCGCCTCGGTGCCGCTGGAAACGAGGCGCACCTGCTCGACGCTCGGCACGTGCGCGATGATCGCCTCGGCCAGTTCGATCTCGGCCTCGGTGGGCGCGCCGAAGCTTAGGCCGCGCGATGCAGCGCGCTGCACCGCATCGATCACCGCCGGGTGGCCGTGGCCGAGGATCATCGGGCCCCATGAGCCCACGTAGTCGATGTAGCGCCGGTCCTCGGCGTCCCAGAGATAGGCGCCCTGCGCACGGCTGATGAAGCGCGGCGTGCCGCCGACCGCGCGGAACGCGCGCACCGGCGAATTGACGCCGCCCGGGATCACGCGCTGTGCGCGCTCGAACAAGGCGTGGTTGCGATCGGTCATCGGGTCCTGCGTCAATGAACGCGGCGCTGCGCCGGCTTGCCTTTGCCTTCGGATGGGTCGTTGCTCGGTTCGCTGCCCGTCGGCGCGCCGGCCTCGCCGCCTTCGGTGTCGTCTTGCGCTGGGGGCATGGCCCAGAAGAAGCGATCGGGGAGCACGCTGCCCATGCCGGGTCGAAAGCCGGCATCCAGGCTCTGATCCATGAAGGCGAGCGCCTCGCCTACCGCGGCTTGCAGTTCGTTGCCGGCGGCCAGCAGCGCCGCCAGCGCCGCCGACAGCGTGTCGCCGGCGCCGACGAAGGCGGTGTCGAACATCTCGAACTTCTCGCCGGTGAGGGCGCCCTGCGCCGATGCCAGCACGTTGTCGATGAATTGCTCGCTGCCCTTGGCCGGCAGCATGATGCCGGTGACCAGCACGAAACGCGTGCCGTGTTCGGCCGCGGCCACCGCCAGCTCGCGCGGTGACGCCGGGCGGTCGGACTCCCAATCGGGCAGCAGGAAGTCGGTCAGCGTCTTGTGGTTGCCCACCAGCACTTCGGTGGCCGGCAGGATCAGCTCGCGAAACGACTCCATGTAGTGGGTTGCTGCGTCGTCGTCGAGCCAGCCGAGGTTCGGCAGGTACGACACCAGCGGGATGTCGGGGTAGTCCGACAGCACTTCGGCCACCGCGGCGACGCCCTCTGCGTTGCCGAGGAAGCCGACCTTCCAGCCGGCGATGGTGATGTCCTCGAGCACCGTGCGCGCCTGCTCGGCGATCGCTTCGGGATCGACCGCGTGCTGGTCGAACACTTCGGCGCTGTCGCGCATCAGCAAGGTGGTGGTCACCGGCAGGCCGTGCGCGCCCATGGCGGCCAGCGTGGCCACGTCGCCCGCCGTGCCACCGGCGCCGCTGGGGTCGGCAGCGTTGAAGGTCATCACGCAGCTCGGCGCACTGTTGTCCTGCGCGGTGCCTTCGGCGGATTCGCCCGGGTTACTGAGCGTGGGCTCGGTGGCCATGAAAGGGTGCCGGTGCCCCATGAGGGCCGATCTTCAGCGCGAAAACCGACCTCTAGGGGATTGTGAAGAATGTTGTGTAGGTACCTACGCGCCTTTGGCTTTTTGCCAATACGGGTGGATACAATGATTCTTCATTGTAGTGAGCGATGCGATCGACGTGAGCGAGACGCGCACCTGGATGTGCCTGATCTGCGGCTGGATCTACGACGAAGCTGCCGGCGATCCGGAGCACGGGGTGGCCCCCGGTACGAAGTGGAGCGACGTGCCGATGAACTGGACCTGCCCGGAATGCGGCGCGCGCAAGGAAGACTTCGAGATGGTGCAGGTCTAGGTGCAACGGCGACACCATCGACCCCTGATGTGCAGCGACCCGAGGAGAGTCCGTGGATAACGCAATGTCCGAGGGGTCACCCTCTGCAGCCAAGGTCCTCGTCATCGACGACAGCAACACCATCCGCCGCAGCGCCGAGATCTTTCTGCGCCAGGGCGGCTACGAGGTGGTGCTCGCCGAGGATGGCTTCGATGCGCTGGCCAAGGTCAACGACCACGACCCGCAACTGATCTTCTGCGACATCCTGATGCCGCGGCTCGACGGCTATCAGACCTGCGCGATCATCAAGCGCAACCCGCGCTTCGCGCACGTGCCCGTGATCATGTTGTCATCCAAGGACGGCCTGTTCGACAAGGCGCGAGGCCGCATGGTGGGTTCCGAGGAATACCTGACAAAACCTTTCACGAAGGAACAACTGCTACGTGCCGTAGAGCAATTCAGCCGCTACGCTGAGAAAGGTACGCAGAGCGCGTGAGGGCGGTGCTGTCCGCAGGCAGCCGGCAGGAGACTGAGATGGCGATCAAGAAGGTGCTGTTGGTGGACGACTCGAAGACCGAGCTGCACCACCTGTCGGACATGCTGTCCAAGCGCGGCTACGCGGTGCGCACCGCCGAGAACGGCGAAGAGGCGATGCGCCGCCTGGCCGAGGACAAGCCCGATCTGATCCTGATGGACGTCGTGATGCCGGGGCAGAACGGATTCCAGCTCACGCGCGCGATCACCCGCGACCCGGCGTTCGCCGATGTGCCGGTGATCATGTGCACCAGCAAGAACCAGGAGACCGACCGCGTCTGGGGCATGCGCCAGGGCGCGCGTGACTATGTGGTCAAGCCGGTGGTGGCCGACGAGCTGATCGCCAAGATCAAGGCCTTCGACTGACGAGGCGCTCGAGGACGGCGACCCATGGCCAACAAGGAAGCCCTGCGAGAGCTGCAGACGCGCCTCGCCCAGCGCCTGCAGGTGGCGCGCAACGAGCCGGCGACGCACGCCTGGCTGGCCGTCGAGTGCGCAGGCCAGGGCCTGCTGTTGCCGCTGGAGCAGGCCGGCGAGATCTTCAACGCCGGACGGATCCTTGCCGTACCCCACACGCAGGCCTGGTTCGCCGGCGTCGCCAATCTGCGCGGCGGCCTGCATGGCGTGGTCGACCTGGCGGCGTTCCTGGGGTTGCGCGCACGCAGCGCGCAGGAGCACGGCGCCGAGGGCGCGCGCCTGGTGGCGCTGAGCCCGCAACTGGGCACCAACAGCGCCCTGCTGGTCGACCGGCTGGCCGGCCTGCGGCACGAGAACGAATTGAGTGGGCAGGCCGACGAGGCTGCGGCGTCGCGGCCGGCGTTCGCCGGCCCGCGCTGGCAGGACAAGGGCGGCCGCCCCTGGCAAGAGATCAACCTGGCCGCCTTGGCGGCTGACGTGCAGTTTCTCGCGATCGCAGCCTGAAGTCGGCTGAGCGCGTGGGTGGGAAGAGCGACCGGCACCAGGTGCCGAGACGACGAGAGGACTCGTATGGGCTTCATGGAACGATTCAAGACGAAGGGCCGAGGTCACGGCGGCGTCGCGACAGCCGAGTTGTCCCCGTTCGACGAGATGGTGGTTGCGCAGGGTAGCGCCGCCGCCGATCGCGCGGGCAGTCATGCCAGTACGGTATCCCTCGACATGCACCCGTCTCATGCCACCCGACAGATCAGCACCTCGATCATCTCCGAGGCGGCGCCGTCGGAGCTGGCGGCCGACTTCAACGAATCGCGCCCGCAGCCGAGCGCCCCGGTGGCGGTGGCGTCGCTGCCGCTGATCGGCAACAAGACGGTGCCGGAGCAGCAACGCATCCTGTTCGGCGTCGTGATGCTCGGCCTGCTCGGGCTGGTGGTGGGCATGTTCCTGGCACTGAATGCGGCCAGTCGCGGCGCCGCCCAGGTGTCTGCCGTCGGTCAGGCGCTGATGCAGTCGCAGCGGCTGGCGAAATCGGTGTCGCAGGCGCTGGTCGGCAGCGCGCAGGCGTTCCCGGAAGTGCGCGATGCATCGACGGTGCTGGCCACCAACATGCGCGGACTGCGCAACGGCGAGGGCGAGCTCGCAGCCGCGCCGGCCAACGTGCAGGACTCGATCGAGACCTTGTTGCCGCTGGTCGATCGTGCCGAGCGCAATGCCAATCGCGTGCTGAGCCAGCAGAAGACGCTGACGCAGGTCGGCCAGGCGCTGCGCACCATCAACCGCCAGTCGGCCGATCTGCTCGAGACTGCGGAAACGGTGTCGTCGCTCAAGCTGCAGCAGGATGCCACGCCGGCCGAACTGGCGGCGGTCGGTCAGTTGGTGATGCTGACTCAACGCATCGGCAAGTCGGCCAACGAGTTCCTCACCATCGAGGGCGTGAGCCCCGAGGCGGTGTTCCTGCTCGGCAAGGATCTGAACTCGTTTCGCGAGATCGCCGAGGGCCTGAACAACGGCAACCCCGAACTGCGCCTGCCCGGCACCAAGGACGCGCAGACCAAGGAGCGACTGCGCCAGCTCATCAAGCAATACGACGAGACGCGCGCGCAGGCGAGCGCCATTCTCGGCAACCTGCAGGGCCTTGTGACTGCGCGCGAAGCGCAGGCGGCGATCCTCGGCGACAGCGAGCCGCTGCGCAAGGGCCTGGAGACCTTGCAGGACCAGTTGGGCAAGGAGTCCGGCATCCGCGTGTCGCACCTGGCGGTGATGCTGCTGTCGGTGTTGGTGATGGTGGTCGGCGGTATCGGCTTCCTGCGCCTGTTCGTGCAGGACCAGGCTCAGCGCGCGCAGACCGCGGAATCGCAGCGCCAGGAGGCCGAACGCCAGGAGCAGGAGGCCAAGCGCGTCAACGACGCCAATCAGGCGGCCATTCTGCGTTTGATGAACGAGCTGCAGTCGGTCGCCGAAGGCGACCTGACCCAGCAGGCCACGGTGACCGAAGACATCACCGGCGCCATCGCCGACTCGGTGAACTACACGGTGGAAGAGCTGCGCTCGCTGGTGGCGCAGGTGCAGGGCACGGCCAGCCGCGTGACGGAAACGACGCAGCAGGTCGAAGCCACGTCGACCGAACTGCTGGCGGCATCGACCGAACAGCTGCGCGAGATCCGCGACACCGGCGAGTCCGTGCTGCAGATGGCCAACCGCATCAACCAGGTGTCGACCCAGGCGCAGGAGACCGCGCAGGTGGCGCGCAAGTCGCTGCAGGCCGCCGAGTCGGGCCTGTCGGCGGTGCAGAACACCATCGGCGGCATGAACTCGATCCGCGATCAGATCCAGGAGACCTCCAAGCGGATCAAGCGGCTGGGCGAGTCGTCGCAGGAGATCGGCGAAATCACCGAGCTGATCTCGGACATCACCGAGCAGACCAACGTGCTGGCGCTGAACGCGGCCATCCAGGCGGCGTCGGCCGGTGAAGCGGGTCGCGGCTTCTCGGTGGTGGCCGAGGAAGTGCAGCGGCTGGCCGAGCGCTCCGGCGACGCCACGCGCCAGATCGCGGCGCTGGTGAAGACCATTCAGACCGACACCCAGGACGCCGTGGCGGCCATGGAGCGCTCGACGCAGGGTGTGGTCGACGGTGCACGCCTGTCCGACGCGGCCGGCGCCGCGCTCGGCGACATCGACCGCGTGACGCGTCAACTGGCGGAGCTGATCGAGAACATCTCGGCGCAGGCGTCGAGCGAGGCGCAGTCGGCCAACGTGGTGGCATCGAACATCCAGCACATCTTTGCGGTGACCGAGCAGACCGGAGAAGGCACACGTTCGACGGCGCAGATGGTGCGCGAGCTGTCGCGCAGCGCCGAAGAGCTCAAGCAGTCGGTGGCGCGATTCAAGGTCGGTTGAATCACAACTCTCACAGCAGGGTGGATCGCACATGTCCGCTGCTCGCGACAACGAGGTGACCCACGACCTGAGCGCCCTGGCCTGGGTGCACGACGAATTGCGTCGTACGCTAGAGGCCGCGCACAAGTCGCTGCGTCGCTACCTGAAGGAAGCCGACGCCGCCGGCAGCTCCGACGTCGACACCGTCGACCCTGCGATCCTGCGCCATGCGCGCTCGCAGATGCACCAGGGCGCCGGCGCGCTCGAACTGGTGGGTCTGCCGACTGCCGCGCTGATGCTGCGGGCGTCCGAAGCGGCCGTCACTCGCCTGGGCGCGCGAGTCGGCGCGCTCACGCCGGTGGCGGTCGACACCATCGAGCGCGGGTCGTTCGCACTGCTGGACTACCTCGCCCGCCTGTTGGCCGGCAAGCTGATGTCGCCGGCGGCGATGTTCCCGCAGTACAAGGCGCTGCAGGAGCTGGCCGGCGCGGGACGCATCCATCCGGCGGACCTGTGGACCAAGGACTGGCAGTGGCGTCCGGTGGCGGCGGCCGACACGCGGCCGGCGCTGCGTGCGGATGCCGAAACACAGTCGCAGCTCGAGGCCGAGACCCTGGCGTTGATGCGCGGGCGCGACGCGGGCGCGGCGCAACGCATGAGCGATCTGCTGGCCGGCCTGGCCGCCGGCAGCAAGGACCGGCTGGCCACGCTGTGGCAACTGGCTGCGGCCGTCTACGAAGGGCAGGCCCGGGGTCTGCTGAAGCCCGATCTGTACGGCAAGCGGCTGGCCTCGCGCCTGTTGGCCCAGTTGCGCGCGGGTGAAGGCGCCGACCCGTCGGATCGGCTGGCGCAGGATCTGCTTTTCTTCTGCGCGCAAGCGGTGCCGCGCAGCGACAGGGATCCCGGCCCACGGCTGGCCGCGGTGCGCAAGGCGTTCGAACTGAAGCCGACATCGTCGGTCGACTACGAGAGCGCGCGTCTGGGCCGCTTCGACCCTGCCGTGCTGGCGCAGGCGCGCAAGCGCGTGGCCGGTGCGAAGGACGTCTGGTCGGCGGTGGCTGGTGGCGACAACCAGCGCCTGGCAGGGCTGGCCGAGCAGTTCGCGCTGGTGGGCGAGTCGCTGCAGAAGTTGTACCCCGAAGGCGAGACGCTGGCCAAGTCGCTGCTGCAATCGGCCGCGCACGCGGTGCATGCGGCGGGCCAGGTGACGCCCGAGCACGCGATGGAGGTCGCCACCGCGCTGCTGTACGTCGATGCCTCGCTGGAAGACCAGGATCTCGATCACCCGGAGCTGGCGGGCCGCGTGCTGCGGCTGGCGCAGCGTGTCGACGGCGTGCGCCAGGGCCACTCTCCGGGCGCGCTCGAAGTCTGGATGGAAGACCTCTATCGCCGGGTCTCCGATCGCCAGACGATGGGCAGCGTGGTGCAGGAGTTGCGCGCCTCGCTGTCGGAGATCGAAAAGCACATCGACGAGTTCTTCCGCAATCCGGCGCAGCGCGAGGTGCTGATCTCGGTGCCGGGCCAGCTGTCGTCGATGCGCGGCGTGCTGTCGGTGCTCGGTCAAGACCACGCCTCTCACGCCGTCGTGCGCATGCGCGACGACGTCGATGCCCTGATCGCGGCCGACGCGGTCGACGCGGCGCCGCATCAGGTGGCGTTCGAACGGCTGGCCGACAACCTGGGCGCACTCAGCTTCCTGATCGACATGCTCAGCGTGCAGCCGCAGATGGCGAAGTCGCTGTTCCGGTTCGACAGCGGCAGCGGCAACCTGATGTCGGTGATGGACCGCGCGCATCGGCCGTCGGTGTTCGGATCGTTCGACGAGTTGCCGTCTGCGGATCACGGCTTGACCGAGCAGGCCGACGCGATCGCCAAGTCGGCTGCTGCCGGCGCCGATGCCGGCGCCGTCGCCCGTGAACTCGAGCGGTTGGCGCGCCAGGCCGAGGCAGCCGACCAGCGCGGCATCGCCAGCGCGGCCGACAAGGCGCATCGGGCGCTGGAGAAAGCCGCTTCCGGCCAGGAGCGCAAGGAGGCGCTGGCCCAGGCGGCGCAGGTGATGAACGAGCTGGCCAAGCCGCGCCGCGAGGCGCAGCCGAGCCGCCCGGCGCCGTTGAAGCCGTTGCCCGTGCCGCCCGCGGCGCCGGTGGTCGGCACGCCCACCGGCCTCGAAGACGACGCCGAGATGCGCGAGATCTTTCTCGAGGAGGCGCGAGAGGTGATGCAGACCGCCCGGGACGCGCTGGCGCAACTCGCCAGGAGCCCGGGCGATGCCGGCGAGATGACCTCGGTGCGACGCGCGTTCCACACGCTCAAGGGCAGCTCGCGCATGGTCGGGCTGAAGGACTTCGGCGAAGCCGCCTGGGGCTGCGAGCAGTTGTACAACGCACGCTTGGCCGACGGCGGCCCCGCCGACGCCGATCTGCTGGGATTCAGCGGCGAGGCGCTCGACTACCTTGGCCGCTGGATCGATGCGGTGGCCGCCGGCGACACCGCGGGCTTCCAGCACCGCGCCGTCGGCCGTGCGGCGGACTCGCTGCGCAACGATCGGCGTCGCATTGCGGTGAGCGACAGCGCGGTCAGCGAGCACGGCGCGCTGGCCGCAGCGGCAGCGCCCGCGCCGGCGGTCAAGCCCGTCGCGCCGGCGATGCCCGCCGCGCCGGTGACGCCGGTGGTGCCGGTCACGCCGAAGGCCGCGGTGCCGCCGGCCCAGGCGGCCAAGCCTGCCGTGGCGGCCGAGCCGCCAGCGCAGGTGCCCACCCTGTCCCCCGACGTGTCGATCGATCTCGACTTCGGTGCTGACGAGCCGACCGAGACGCTCACCTTGTCGGGCATGCCCACCGAGACGATGCCCGTCGGCGAGGTTGCCGAGGTGCCGCGCAAGCCCGACGCCGTCGAGCTGATCGCGCTCGAGCTGCCGGAGGTCGAAGCCGAGCCGCTGGCACCGCGCGACGTGTCGATGGCGCCCGAAACGCAACCCGACGCGTTGCAGACGATGCCGGCGGCGCTGGGGCCGTTCATCGATTCGGAGACCGGGCGCCTGCACGACGAGCCGGCATTGAGCCGTCGCGTCGACCTCGACATGACGCCGGCCGAACCGGCTGTGACGGCAGCGCCTATCGGCGATGCCGATCAGATCAAGGTGATCGGGTCACTGCGAATTCCGATCCCGCTGTTCAACATCTTCCTCAACGAAGCTGACGAGCACTCTCGGCGGTTGGTGACCGAGCTGGCCGAGTGGTCGCATGAGTTGCAGCGACCCGTCGGCGAGAGCACGGTCGCACACGCCCACTCCCTGGCTGGCAACTGCGCCACGGTGGGGTACACCGACCTGTCGAATCTGGCGCGTTCGCTCGAGCACGCGCTGGCGCGCACCCACGCGCGCGGCCACGGCATTGCCGAGGAGGCGCAGCTGTTCGCCGCCGCCGCCGAGGAGATCCGCCGTCTGCTGCACCAGTTCGCTGCCGGCTTCCTGAAGGCGCCCGATCCCGACCTGCTGCGCTTCCTGGTCGAGCACGAACACCTGGCGGTGGCGGCGCCACCGCCCGCCCCCGCGGTCGAACGCCGATCGTCGGATTTCGCGCCGATCGCGTCGCGGCAGGCGTTCACCGAGTTCGGCGGCACCGAGCTGCGTGCGCTGGCCGATCTGCCCGTTGCGGGCGCACGCGACTCGGCGCCCATGGCGGCCTCGGCGCGCCCGGACGCGCTCGACGACGAGGACGACATCGATGCGGTCGATGCGGTCGATCCGGAGCTGTTCCCGATCTTCGAGGAAGAAGGCCAGGAGCTGATCCCGCAACTGCAATCGCGCCTGCGCGAGTGGATGCGCCGGCCCACCGAGGCCGCTGCGGCTTCGGCTTGCATGCGCACCTTGCACACGCTCAAGGGCGGCGCGCGCCTGGCCGGCGCGATGCGCCTGGGCGAGATGGCGCACCGCCTCGAGACCGCGATCGAACACCTGATCGGCCGCGGCCACGCGAGCGCGGCCGACGTCGAGCGCTTGGTCGGCCGCGTCGACGCGATCGAGACGCGGTTCGAGATGCTGCGTCGCGGCGAAGTCGATCACTCGCAGCCGATGGCGCTGGACTCGCCGCCAGCCGACGAGAAGGCCGAACAGCCAAAGGTGGCGACGGCGATGGCGCCGCTGGTCGCGATGCCCGAGGTGACCGTGCCGGTGCAACCGGCCAGTGCGCCGGAACCGGCCGAACCGGCCGCGGTGCAGCCTGCCGCCGCGCCGTCGATCGCAGCGCCGGTCGCTGCGGCTCGGCCACCCGCGCCGATCGCATCGGCATCGATCGACTGGAGCCGCTTCTCGGCGGCGAGCGGCGGGCCGGCCGCGGCGCCGGTCGACCCGGCGGCCGCCGCAGCGAACAGCCAGGCGGCGGTGCGCGTGCGCTCGCAACTGCTCGATCGACTGGTGAGCCATGCCGGCGAGGTGTCGATCACGCGCTCGCGCATCGAATCCGACGTCGCGCAGTTGAAGTCGGCGCTCGGCGACCTCACCGAGAACCTCGAGCGCTTGCGGCGCCAGCTGCGCGACCTCGAACTGCAGGCCGAGACGCAGATCAGCTCGCGCATGGAGGCTGCCAAGGCGTCGTCGCAGGAGTTCGACCCGCTGGAGATGGATCGCTTCACGCGGTTCCAGGAACTCACCCGCATGATGGCCGAGTCGGTCAACGACGTCGCCACCGTGCAGCGCGGCCTGCAGCGCACGCTGCAGTCGACCGAAGACGAACTCGCCGCGCAGGCGCGGCTGACGCGTGACCTGCAAGACGACCTGCTGCGCACGCGCATGGTCGAGTTCGAGAGCATGTCCGAGCGCCTGTATCGCCTGGTGCGGCAGGCGGCCAAGGAAACCGGCAAGCAGGTGCGGCTCGATATCGTCGGCGGCGCGATCGAAATCGACCGCGGCGTGCTCGACCGCATGACCGGGGCTTTCGAGCATCTGCTGCGCAACTGCGTGACGCACGGCATCGAGTCGCCGGCGGCGCGCGCTGCCGCCAGCAAGGATCCGACGGGGTCGATCGTCATCACCCTGACGCAGGAAGGCAACGAGGTCTCGGTGGAGTTCCGCGACGACGGTGCCGGCCTGAACCTGCCGCGCATCCGCGAGAAGGGCCGCGCGTTGGGGTTGATCACCGCCGCCAGCAGCCCGAGCGATGCCGAGCTGGCGAACCTGATCTTCATGCCCGGCTTCTCGACGGCCGATGCGGTGACAGGCCTGGCCGGCCGCGGCGTCGGCATGGACGTGGTGCGCGCCGACGTCAACGCGATGGGCGGCCGCATCGAAACCGCCACTGCAGCGGGGCGCGGCACCAGCTTCCGACTGGTGCTGCCGCTGACCACCGCGGTGACGCAGGTGGTGATGCTGCGTTGCGGCGAGTTCAAGGTGGCGGTGCCGTCGACGCTGGTGGAGATCGTCAAGCGCTCGCCGCAGACCGAGCTCGAGACCGCCTACGCAACCAGCGCGTTCCGCATCGACGACCGCAGCCTGCCGTTCTTCTGGCTCGGTGCGCTGCTGCAGGCCAACGCGCGCAGCGCGCCGGCCACGCGCTCGCAGCCGGTGGTCATCATCCGTTCGGCCGCGCAGCGCATCGCGTTGCACGTCGACGAAGTGCTCGGCAACCAGGAAGTGGTGGTCAAGAACCTGGGGCCGCAACTGGCGCGCCTGCCGGGCCTTGCCGGCATGACGCTGCTGCCCTCGGGCGAACCCGCGCTGATCTACAACCCGGTGGCGCTGGCCACGCTGTACGGCGAATCGGCATGGGCGATGACGCGCGCGGCCATCGCCTCCCCCGAGACCCCGGTGGCAGCGCAGAGCGCCGAACCGCAGGCACCGCTGGTGCTGGTGGTCGACGACTCGCTGACGGTGCGACGGGTCACGCAGCGGCTGCTGCAGCGCGAGGGCTATCGCGTCACGCTGGCCAAGGACGGCCTCGAGGGCCTCGAGAAGCTCAACGAGGAGCGGCCGGCGGTGCTGCTGTCGGACATCGAGATGCCGCGCATGGACGGTTTCGATCTGGTGCGCAACCTGCGTGCCGACCCCAAGCTGGCCGACCTGCCGGTGATCATGATCACTTCGCGCATCGCGCAGAAACACCGCGACTACGCGGCCGAGCTGGGGGTCGACCACTACCTCGGCAAGCCGTACGCCGAGGAAGACCTGCTGTCGCTGGTGGCGCGCTACGCCAAGGCGGCGGCCAACGCCTGAGGGCGGCGACCGCGGCCGCGCACGCACCATGGCCGGCGCGCCCTATGTTGCGGACCACCTCGCCGAGCTCACCGGCTTTCGCGACCGCGACGTGCTCGACACCACGCTCGCCGGCGTGCTGCGCGAGTTGCTGCAGCCGTTGGCGGTGACCGTCTGTCATCGTGTCGGCGAAGGCGATCAGCAGCGCTGGCTCGTGCGCGCGCGCCTCTCGGAGGCCGACGTTGCAGCGAGCGCTGATTCGGTGTGGGCCGAACTCGACGAACTGCCGAAGCTGGAGGCGTTTCCGGCCCGCCAGGAGTGCCTGACCAGACAGGAGCCGGTCGAGGTGCCCGGCGCCACCCACGTCACCTGTTTCCCGTTGCTGACCGACCTCGACGCGGTGGGTGTGCTCGAGATCGAGAGCCGCAGCGACCTCGACGCCGACCAGCTGCGCGCCGTCAGCAGCATGCTGCGCGTCTATCGCAACGTGCAGGGCCTGCTCGATTACAGCGAGCGCGACATGCTGACGGGCCTGCTCAACCGCAAGACGTTCGACGAGGCGTTCTACAAGGCCTTCTCCAGTGCGGGCGAGAACCAGGTGCTGGGCGAGACGCGGCGCGAAACGCGCCGCAGCATGCAAGCCTATCTCGGCATCATCGACATCGACCACTTCAAGCGGGTCAACGATCGCCACGGGCATCTGATCGGCGACGAGGTGCTGCTGCTGTTGTCGCGATTGATGCGCGCCAGCTTTCGCTTCCACGACCGGCTCTATCGCTTCGGCGGCGAGGAGTTCGTCGTGCTGCTGCGTTGTGCCACCGACGACCATGCGCGGGAGGCGTTCGAACGCCTGCGCGCGGCCACCGAGGCCTACGGCTTCCCCCAGGTCGGCCACATCACGGTGTCGATCGGTTTCACCGACCTGCGACCCGGCGACAATCCGACCACGGCGTTCGAGCGCGCCGACAAGGCGGTGTACTGGGCCAAGTCTCACGGTCGCAATCAGGTGGCCGAGCATGCCGATCTGTTGCAGCGCGGCGAGCTGATCGAGACGCAGAAGGCCGGCGACGTCGAGTTGTTCTGAGCCAGTGCCAGGCCGGGGCTTGCCCCGGGAGATCATGCGGCCTGGTCCGGCGCTGTCCGGCGCATAGAATCGCACCGTCATGGCCACGAGCCGCATCGACCTGACGAACCAGTTCCTGATTGCCATGCCCGGCATGGCCGACGACACGTTCGCCGGCGCGGTGGTCTACCTGTGCGAGCACACCGAGAAGGGCGCGCTCGGCTTGGTGATCAACAAGCCGATCGACATCAAGCTGCGCAATCTGTTCGAGAAGGTCGAGTTGTCGCTCGATCGCAAGGATCTGGCCGAGCAGCCGGTGTACTTCGGCGGGCCGGTGCAGACCGAGCGCGGCTTCGTGCTGCACGAGCGGCTCGGCGAAGAGAGCCCGTACACGTCGACGCTGGCGATCCCCGGCGGCCTGGAGATGACCACCAGCAAGGATGTGCTCGAGGCGATGTCGCACGGCGCCGGGCCGCGCCGCGTGCTGGTGACGCTCGGCTACAGCGGCTGGGGCGCCGGTCAGCTCGAAGAAGAGATCGGTCGCAACGGCTGGCTCACCGTCAACGCGTCGCCCGAGATCATCTTCGATACGCCGATCGAGCAGCGCTACGACAAGGCGCTGTCGCTGCTGGGCATCGACCCGCGCATGCTGAGCCAGGAGGCCGGGCACGCATGAATGCGCACGGCCGCTCCGAAGCGCTCGTCCCCGAGCGCGCTGCGCGGCGGGTAGTCCAGTGAGCGTGCGCGGCGTGCGCTGGGACCTCCGGTGAGCACGGCTGCGCCGCTGCGACGCCCCCGATCGTTCCTGGCCTTTGATTTCGGTGCGCGGCGCGTCGGCGTGGCGGTGGGCAACACGATGCTGAAGCAGGCGCAGCCGCTGGGTACCGTCTCGGCGCTGGGCGATGCGCGCTTCGCCGCCATCGGCCGCCTGGTTCGGGCGTGGCAACCCGATGCGCTGGTGGTCGGCGTGCCGACGCACCCCGACGGCGCGCCGCACGACAACACGCGCCGTGCCTTGGTCTTCGCGCGCCAGTTGCACGGGCGCTTCAAGCTACCGGTGCACGAAGTGGACGAGCGGTACACGACGGCGGAGGCGCTGTCGCAGGGCGCGAGCGACGTCGACGCTGCAGCGGCGGCGCTGATCCTCGAGCAGTACTTGCGGGAATCCTCGTGAGCACGCTCAGCCTCGACGCCGAAGCGCTGTACGCCGAGTTGCTGGCCGGCGTGCGCAGGTTGCTGCCGGCCGATGCCGCGCTGGTGGGCATCTGGTCGGGCGGCGCGTGGCTGGCCGAACGGCTGCAGGTCGACCTGCAGCGTGCGGGCGAGCACGGCGTGATCTCCAGCACGCTGCACCGCGATGACTACCGTGCGCGCGGGCTCGCCGGGGGCGGCGATGCCACGCGGCTGCCGTTCGCGATCGACGGCGCGCGCATTCTGCTGATCGACGACGTGCTGTTCACCGGGCGCACGATCCGCGCGGTGATCAACGAGCTGTACGACTTCGGCCGGCCGCGCGCGGTCGACCTGGCGGTGCTGGTCGACCGCGGCGGCCGCGAGCTGCCGATCCAGGCGTCGTTCGCGGCGGCCAAGGTGGTACTGCCGGCGTCGCAGCGGCTGAGGCTGGCGCGCGGCGACGACGGGCGCTTCGCGTTCTCGCTGCAAGAGCAGAAGGGCTGACGCGTGCTGTCGCGCCGCAACCCGCAGCTCAACGCCCACGGCGAGCTGATCCACCTGCTGTCGATCGAAGGGCTGCCACGCGAGGTGCTGACGCAGATTCTCGACACCGCCGGCACTTTTCTTTCGGTCAACGACCGCGAGGTCAAGAAGGTGCCACTGCTGCGCGGCAAGAGCGTGTTCAACCTGTTCTTCGAGAACAGCACGCGCACGCGCACCACCTTCGAGATCGCCGCCAAACGTCTGTCGGCCGACGTGATCAACCTCGACATCGCGCGCTCGTCCACCGCCAAGGGCGAGAGCCTGCTCGACACGATCGCCAATCTATCGGCGATGCACGCCGACATGTTCATCGTGCGCCATGGCGAGTCCGGCGCGCCGTACCTGATCGCGCAGCACTGTGCGCCGCACGTGCACGTGATCAACGCCGGCGACGGCCGGCACGCGCATCCGACGCAGGGCCTGCTCGACATGTATGCGATCCGCCACTACAAGGGCGATTTCTCGCGGCTCACGGTGGCGATCGTCGGCGATATCGTGCACTCGCGCGTCGCACGCTCCGACATCCACGCGCTGACCACACTCGGCGTGCCCGAGGTGCGCGTGGTCGGCCCGCGCACGCTGGTGCCGGGCGACCTGCGTGCGATGGGCGTGCGCGTCTGCCACGACATGGCCGAAGGAATCGCGGGTGCCGACGTGATCGTCATGCTGCGGCTGCAGAACGAGCGCATGAGCGGCGCGATGCTGCCGAGCGCGGCGGAGTTCGCCAAGACTTTCGGCCTGACGCCCGAGAAGCTGGCGCTGGCCAAGCCCGACGCCATCGTGATGCACCCCGGCCCGATCAACCGCGGCGTCGAGATCGACTCCAGCGTGGCCGACGGCCGCGCCAGCGTGATCCTGCCGCAGGTGACCTTCGGCATCGCGGTGCGCATGGCGGTGATGTCGATCATCGCCGGCAACGAGGCGTGACTGCGGCGGTGCGATTCGAGCCCACGATGAAGCTGCTGATCCACGACGGCCGGGTGATCGACCCCGCAACGGGCCGCGACGAGCGCGCCGATGTGGCGATCGCCGATGGCCACATCGCTGCGATCGGGCGCGCCGCTGATTTCGACGCCGAGCGTCGCATCGATGCGCGCGGCTGCATCGTGATGCCGGGCCTGGTCGACCTGGCGGTGCGCTTGCGCGAACCTGGCCGCGAGCACGAAGGCATGCTGCGCAGCGAGTTGCGTGCGGCCGCGGCAGGCGGCGTGACGAGCTTGGTGTGTCCGCCCGACACCGATCCGCCGCTCGACGAACCCGGTTTGGTCGAGATGCTCAAGTTTCGCGCGCGCCGGCAGTCCTCGTGCCGGCTGTTCCCGCTGGGGGCGCTGACGCGAGGGCTCGGCGGCGACGCGCTGACCGAGATGGCGCACCTGAGCGAGGCCGGCTGTGTCGGTTTCTCGCAGGCCGATCATCCGCTGCGCGACACCAGCCTGCTGATGCGCGCGCTGCAGTACGCCGCGACTTTCGGCTACACGGTCTGGCTGCGGCCGCAGGACGCGTGGCTGTCCGGCGGCGTGGCCGCCAGCGGCGCGGTGGCCACGCGGCTGGGCCTCGCGGGCGTACCGGTGGCGGCCGAGACGGTGGCACTGCACACCATCGTCGAACTGGCGCGCGCCACCGGTGCGCGCGTGCACCTGTGCCGCCTGAGCAGCGCCGCCGGCGTCGAACTCGTGCGCCGCGCCAAGGCCGAAGGGCTGCCGTTGAGCGCCGATGTCAACGTGCACTCGCTGCACCTGACCGACGTCGACATCGGGTACTTCAACGCCGACATGCGCCTGAACCCGCCGCTGCGCCAGCAGGCCGACCGCGCCGCGTTGCGGCGCGCGCTGGCCGACGGCACGATCGATGCCCTGGTGTCCGACCACAGTCCCGTGGCCGACGACGCGAAGAACCTGCCGTTCGCCGAGGCCGAGCCCGGGGCCAGCGCGGTCGAACTGCTGCTGAGCCTGGCGCTGAAGTGGGGCCGCGACGACGGCGTCGACCTGCCGCGCACCTTGGCGCGCGTCACCAGCGACCCGGCACGCGTGCTCGGTGCGAGCCTCGGTGCGCTGGGGGTCGGCCGTCTGGTCGAAGGCGCGGTGGCCGACCTCTGCGTGTTCGACCCCGACGCCACCTGGTCGGTCACCCGCGAGGTGCTCGTCAGCCAAGGCAAGCACACGCCGTTCGACTTCACCGTCACCGGCACCGCGCTGCCCGGCCGCGTGCGCGCCACGGTGCTCGCCGGCGGCGTGTCGTATCAGGCAGCAGCGGTGTGAGCGGGCTGCCGGCGGGCAGCCGCCGTGTGGCGGACACGGAGCCGGCGCACGCGCGCAACGGCTGGTCGGCCGTGCGCGTGCTCGTCGGCGGCTGGCGTCTGCTGCGCGTGACGCTGCACCTGCTGGTCGGCATCGGCATCGTGATGTTGCGCTTTCCGTGGCTCGATGCCGTGGCGCGGCAGCGGCGCATCGCCTGGTGGTCGCGCGGCCTGCTGAACGCCATGGGCGTGCGGCTGATCGCCGAGGGTGCCTTTCGCGCCGGCGCAAACCTGCTGGTGGCCAACCACATCTCGTGGCTCGACGTCGCCGCGATGCACGCGGTGTGCCCGCGCGCGCGCTTCGTCTCCAAGGCCGATGTGCGCCGCTGGCCGTTGCTGGGCTGGCTGATCGGCGAGGTGGGCACGCTGTTCATCGAGCGCGAGCGCAAGCGCGATGCGCTGCGGGTCGTTCACCAGGTGGCCGAGGCGCTGCGCGCGGGCGAGGCCGTGGCCGTGTTTCCCGAAGGCACCACCGGCGACGGGCGAGCACTGCTGCCGTTTCATGCCAACCTGCTGCAGGCGGCGATCGCGGCGCAGGCGCCGGTGCAGCCGGTGGCGTTGCGCTACACCGAGCCGGGCCTCGAGTGGAGCCCGGCCGCGAGTTGGCTCGGCCCGATTCCGCTGGCGGCCAGCGTGTGGGCCATTGCCTGCGCGCGTGGCGTGCAGGTGCGGGTCGAGGTACTCAGCGCGCGCGGCAGTGCGCACGCCGATCGCCGCGCCCTTGCACGACGGCTGCAAGACGACATCGCCGGTGCACTCGGCCTGCCGCCTTGCGAAGCGGTGCCGGCCGAGGCGATGCCTCAGGCCTTGCCCTGACCAGCCACTGCCGCCGCGGCGCGGGCCACTGCGTCGGCGTCGCCGAGGTAGCGCCGCGACAGCGGCCGCAGCGCGGCGTCGAGTTCGTAGACGAGGGGGATGCCGTTGGGGATGTTGACGCCGACGATGTCGGCGTCGCTGATGCCATCGAGGTACTTGACCAGTGCACGCATCGAGTTGCCGTGCGCGGCCACCAGCACACGCCGCCCGGCATGCAGCGCCGGCGCGAGGGTGTCGTGCCAGCATGGCAGCACGCGGGCCACGGTGTCCTTCAGGCACTCGGTGAGCGGCACCTGCCCGGGCTGCAGCGCGGCATAGCGTGGATCGCTGCGCTCGCTGCGCGGGTCGTCGCTCGTCAGGGCCGGTGGCGGCGTGTCGTAGCTGCGCCGCCAGGCGAGCACCTGCTGCTCGCCGTACTGGCGCGCCATGTCGGCCTTGTTGAGGCCCTGCAGCGCGCCATAGTGGCGTTCGTTGAGTCGCCAGTCTTTGTGCACCGGCAGCCAGGTGCGCTGCATCGTGTCGAGCGCGTGCCACAGCGTCCAGATCGCCCTCCTGAGCACCGAGGTGTAGGCGACATCGAACTCGAAGCCCGACTGCGCCAGCAGCGTGCCGGCGTCGCGCGCCTGCTGCACGCCGGTCTCGGTGAGGCCGACGTCGGTCCAGCCGGTGAAGCGGTTCTCAAGATTCCAGGTCGATTCGCCGTGGCGCAG
The DNA here is from genome assembly GCA_015075545.1 of Ideonella sp. GTDB lineage: Bacteria > Pseudomonadota > Gammaproteobacteria > Burkholderiales > Burkholderiaceae_C > JAEUPI01. Next base: position 665,365 of record JABTUC010000002.1, read on the forward strand.
CAGCACGAGGGTGGGCATGGGGCAACGAGGGCGACGTGGGGCGGGAATTCTATAATTCGCGCCCTTTCACTTGCCGAACGCGCGCGATGAACCTGCTGCAGTTTGCGCTCGAGAACTGGGTGCTGATCGTGGTGGCGCTGGCCTCCGGTGCGCTGCTGCTGTGGCCCTCGCTGAGCAAGCACGGCGGCGCCGCTGCAGTCGGCACCAGCGAGGCGGTGCGGCTGATCAACCGCGAGAAGGCGGTGCTGATCGACGTCAGCGAACCCGAGGAGTTCGCGCAGGGGCACGCGGCCGGTGCGCGCAACGTACCGCTCAAGGCCTTGCAGGGCGCCAAGGAATTGCCGTCGAACAAGCAACTGCCGCTGGTGCTGATGTGCAGCACCGGTGCCCGCGCGGCGCGCGCCGCCGGCGAGTTGCGCAAGGCGGGCCACCAGCGGGCGATTGCGCTGTCCGGCGGCCTCAAGGCGTGGCGCGAGGCCAATCTGCCGCTCGAGAAGTCCGCTGCGTGACGGGTGACATGACCCGGCGCCGTCCGGGGGCTGCGTCGTTGGCGACAATGGCGTCCTCGTCGTTGGCTGGCGGTTCCCGAATGAAGCCCGTGCGCATGTACACCACCGAGGTGTGTCCGTTCTGCAACCGTGCCAAGGCCCTGCTGCGCCAGCGCGGCGTGGCGCAGATCGACGAGGTGCGGGTCGATCTCGACCCAGCGCAGCGCCTGCGCATGATGGAGATCACCGGCCGCCGCACCGTGCCGCAGATCTTCATCGGCGACACCCACGTCGGCGGCTGCGACGACCTGATGGCGCTCGACCTGCGCGGCGCTCTGATGCCGCTGTTGGCCGACGCCTGAGCCGCGCGCTCGATTGCGCCTGCGATAATCGCGACCCAGCCCGGACCCACCCCACGGCCCGCAACGACTGCGGGCCGTTTCGTTTCCCCGAAAGCCTCGCCATGGCCGATGCCGATACGACCCCCGTGTTCCAGATCCAGCGCATCTATCTGAAGGACCTGTCGCTGGAACAGCCCAACTCGCCGCAGATCCTGCTCGAGCAGCAGCAGCCGCAGGTCGACATCAACCTCGGGTTGTCGGCCGAGGGCGTCGGCGACGGCCTGTACGAGGTGTGCGTGACCGCCACCGTCACCACCAAGGTGGCCGAACGCACGCTGTTCCTGGTGGAGGCCAAGCAGGCCGGCATCTTCGAGATCCGCAACCTGCCGCAGGACCAGGTGCAGGGCGTGCTCAGCGTCGTCTGCCCGCAGATGCTCTACCCGTACCTGCGCGCCATCGTGTCCGATGTCTGCACGCGCGCCGGCTTTCCGCCGATCCTGCTGACCGAGGTCAACTTCCAGGCCATGTACGAGGCGCAGCAGGCGCAGGCTGCCAAAGGCAACGGCAACGGCGGCAGCGGGTTGATCACCAGCGCCGCCTGAGCGCACCTGGCCATGCGCATCGCCGTGCTCGGCGCAGGCGCGTGGGGCACCGCGCTGGCCATCCACGCGGCCGCGGCCAACGAGGTGATGCTGTGGGGGCGCGACGCCGCGCAAGTGCAGGCGATGCGTGCCCGACGCTGCAACGAGCGCTACCTGCCCGAGGTGCTCCTGCCCGAGGGCATCGCGTTGACCGCGCGGCGCGACGAAGCGGTGGCGTTCGCCCGCCGTGGCCTGACGATTGTGGCCACACCGATGTCGGCGCTGCGCGAGCAACTGTCCGCGTTGCCGCCTGCCGAGCCGGTGTGGTGGCTGAGCAAGGGCTTGGAGCAGGCCAGCGGCGCGCTTGGTCACGAGATCGCGCGCGTGGTGCACGCCGCGGCGCCGAGCGGCGTGCTGTCGGGGCCCAGTTTCGCGCTCGAGGTGGCGCGCGGCCAGCCCACCGCGCTGGTGGCGGCCAGCAGCGACGCGGCGCTGGTGGCGCGCGCGGTGCGCGCGCTGCATGGTCCGACGCTGCGCGTCTATGCGAGCGATGACCCGATCGGAGCCGAGGTCGGCGGCGCGGTGAAGAACGTGCTGGCGATCGCCACCGGCATCGCCGATGCACTGGCGCTCGGCTTGAACGCACGTGCCGCCTTGATCACGCGCGGTCTGGCCGAGATGACGCGGCTCGGCGTCGCCTTGGGTGCCCGCGCCGAAACCTTCATGGGCCTGTCGGGGCTCGGCGATCTCGTGCTCACCGCCACCGGCGATCTTTCGCGCAACCGCCGGGTCGGCATCGCCCTCGGGGAAGGGCGAGCGTTGCCGCAGATACTCGCACAGCTCGGCCACGTCGCCGAGGGCGTGAACAGCGCGCCGATGGTGCTGGCGCGTGCGCGCAGCGCGGGCGTGGAGATGCCACTGTGCGAAGCGGTCAGCCAGGTGATCGGCGGCCACATCACGCCGCGCGAGGCGCTCGAGCAATTGATGACGCGCGAGGCGCGTGCCGAGTCGTGAGCCGGTGGTGCCTCTCGCGGCGCCGGGAGGGCGCTCAGGCGGCGCCTTCGTAGTGCAACTGGCGCCACGCCTCGAACACGGCGACCGCCACCGCATTGCTCAAGTTCAGGCTGCGCTGACCCGCGCGCATCGGCAGCCGCACGTGCTGCGCATCGCGCAAGGCGTCGCGCAGCGTGGCGGGCAGCCCGCGCGACTCGCCGCCGAACACCAACCAGTCGCCGCGCGCGAAGCGCTGCACCTGCAGCGGCGCAGCGGCGCGTGCGCTGAAGGCGAACACCCGCCGCGGGTCGCCGACCGTCGCCAGCCAGGCCGGCCACGAGCGATGCCGCACCACGCTGGCGAACTCGTGATAGTCGAGACCGGCGCGGCGCAACAGCTTGTCGTCCATCGAGAAGCCGAGCGGCTCGACCAGATGCAGTTCGCCGCCGGTGTTGGCCGCCAGGCGGATGACGTTGCCGGTGTTGGGCGGGATCTCGGGCTCGACCAGCACGATGCGCAGCAGCGGTGTCGGCCACCGCGGTACGGGGCACGAGCCGCCACCGGTCATGCGCTGCCCAGCGGCGTGCGCGCGACCACCCAGACCTCGACGCCGGCGGCGCCCGCCCGCCTGAGCGCCAGCGCCGCGGCGTGCGCGGTGGCGCCGGTGGTCAACACATCGTCGATCAGCGCCACACGACGGCCTTGCAGCGCCACGGGCGTGTGCGGCATGACCCAGAAGGCGTCGCGCAGGTTGTGCTCGCGCTCGCGGCGCGTCATGCCGATCTGGTGCGCGGTGTCGCGGCCGCGCTGCAGCAGCGCCGGCGTGGCTTCGATGCGCAGCCGTCGGCCGAGCCGCCGCGCGACCTCCCAGGCCTGGTTGTAGCCGCGCTCGCGCAGCCGCTCGCGCGACAGCGGCACCGGCAGCAACAGCGTCGGGCGCGCCTCGCCATCGCGCCACGCATGACGCAGCGCGCGCTCGACGACGCGTGCGAGCACCGCAGCGAGTTCGACCTGCTGATGGAACTTGAACGCGGTGATCAGGCGGTCCCACGGTGCCTCGTAGTCGGCCCCGGCGATGCAGCGCTCGAAGGCACTGGCCAGGGCGAGGCACTGGCCGCAGTGCGGCACGTCGTGCGGCGTCGCGTTGCCACAGGCCGCGCAACGGGGCCGCAGCGGCGCGAAACGCCGCAGGCAGTCGTCGCACAGGCCGCGCGCATCCCAGTCGCGGCACACGGCACAGACGCCGGGCAGCGCGCGCGCCAATGCCCGCCCGGCGGCAGCGGTCGCGGCAGTGAACGACATCGACTCAATATACTGGCTGCATGGCCAGCGGCGATCCGCCCGTCACAGCGCACACCGAGTTCGACGACGTGGCCGCGCAGCGCTTGCGCCGCCGCCTGGCGCGTGCGGCCCAGGCACCGTGGCTGCATGCAGAGGTGGCGCGCCGCATGGCCGATCGCCTGCCGATCATTCGCCAGCCGCCGCAACGCTGGCTCGACTGGTGGGCGCAACTCGGCGGCGGCGCACAGGCGGTGCGCACGGCGTACCCGAAGGCGCAGCGCACTGCGCTCGAGCCCGACAGGTTGCTGCGCGAGGCCAGCGCGACGCAAACGCCGCCGTGGTGGTCGCGCCGGCGCCGGCGCGCCGACGCGGTGTTGCTGCCCGGCGAGGTCGATCCCGCCAGTGCCGACATGGTGTGGGCCAACATGATGCTGCACGCCTGCGCCGACATCGCGGCTCAGTTCGCGTCGTGGCATCGGGCGCTCGCGGTCGACGGTTTCCTGATGTTCTCGACCCTCGGGCCGGGCACGCTGCCCGAGCTGCGGCAGTTGTACCAGCGCGAGGGCTGGGGCCCGCCGTTCTATCCGTTCGCCGACATGCACGATCTCGGCGATGCGCTGGTGCATGCGGGATTCGCCGATCCGGTGATGGACCAGGAACTGCTGACGCTGACGTGGTCGACGCCATCGGCTGCGCTGCACGAGCTGCGCGCGCTCGGCGGCAACCTGCATGCATCGCGCTTCGCGGGTCTGCGCACGCCGCGCTGGCGCGATCGGCTGCTGCAGCAGCTGGAACGGCGGCGCGACGCCGACGGCCGCGTGGCGCTCAGCTTCGAGGTCGTGTATGGCCATGCGGTGCGGCTGCGCGCGCGCGCGCGCGTGGCACCGGTGACCACCGTATCGCTGCAGGACATGCGGGCCGATCTGCTGCGCCAGCGGTCGCTGCCCTGAACCCATCGGCGCCGCCGCGCCATAGGCAAGAGTCCGGAGGGATCGGCCTCTGCACGAACGATGTGCTCCGCTTAGAATCGCCCGGCTTTCGCCGTGCCGGGTCCCGGGCTGGCGATGCGTGCGCCCGCCGATGACTGCCACCTTCGTTCCCGGTCCCTGGTCTGCCACTGCCGTCGCTGCGCGCACGGCCTGGCGGTTCGGTCGTCGGCTCGAGGGGCCGCTGGGCATGCAATGGGTGATGAAGCGCAACTGCTCGATATCGCCGCGCGGCCTGACGGCCTTCTATCTGACGCTGTGCACGGTGTCGCTGGCGATCGCCGCGGCCTTCTGGTTCGCCGGCGCACGCTCGGTGCTGGCTTTCGCCGGGCTCGAGCTGCTGGCGCTGGGGGCGGCGCTGCTGGTGTACGCGCGCCACGCCGCCGACTGCGAGACCATCACGCTGGCCGGTCGTGAATTGGCGATCGAGCACCGCTGCGGTGTCGATGTCGAGCACGCGCGCTTTCGCGCCGAGTGGGTGCGCGTCGAGCCGGTGCGCAGCGATGGATCATTGATCGAGGTGTCCGGCGAGGGCCGGCGCACCTGCGTGGGCCGCTATCTGCGGCCCGAGTGGCGCGGCCAGCTGGCGCACGAGTTGCGCCTGGCGCTGCGCCTGCGGGATTGACGACGGTTTCTGGCCTGGGATTCAACCTTTCGACGAAGCATGAACAACCTCATGACGCGGCAACGTTGGCTGGGCGCCCTCGCAGCGCTGGCCGCATCGGCCTGGGCGCGGCCGGCGCTGGCGGTCAACGACCTGCCGGGCGGCCCGGCGGTCAACCAGATCGACCTGCATCCGCCAGCCAGCAAGATGGCCGCCGAGATCCTCTCGCTGCACAACGGCATGATGATCGTCTGCACGCTGATCTTCATCGTCGTGTTCGGCGTCATGTTCTATTCGATCTTCAAGCACCGCAAGTCCAAGGGGCACCAGGCGGCGCATTTCCACGAGAGCGTGGCGGTCGAGATCGCGTGGACCGTGGTGCCGTTCATGATCGTCGTCGGCATGGGTGTGGCGGCCACCAAGACCGTGGTGGCGCAGAAGGACACCTCGAACTCCGACCTCACCATCAAGGCCACCGGCTATCAGTGGAAGTGGGGCTACGACTACATCAAGGGCGAAGGCGAGGGCATCGGCTTTCTGTCGACGCTCGACGTCGCGCACCGCGAGATGTCCAACTCGGGCCACCCGCAGGGCGACGACTACCTGCTGAAGGTCGACAACCCGCTGGTGGTGCCGGTCAACAAGAAGGTGCGCGTCATCACCACCGCCAACGACGTGATCCACGCCTGGATGGTGCCGGCGCTCGGCGTCAAGCAAGACGCGATTCCCGGTTTCGTGCGCGACATCTGGTTCCGCGCCGACAAGACCGGCGACTTCTACGGCCAGTGCGCCGAGCTGTGCGGCAAGGAGCACGCGTTCATGCCGATCCACGTCAAGGTGCTGAGCGACAGCGACTACAGCGCGTGGGTTCTGGCCAAACTCAAGGAGATCGCCGCCAAGGCCGACGACCCGAGCAAGGTGTGGACGCTGGCCGATCTGGAGGCGCGCGGCGAGAAGGTCTACAACGCCAACTGCGCCGTCTGCCACAAGCCCGACGGCACCGGTGGCGGCCCGATCAAGCCGCTCGACGGCTCGCCGGTGGTCAAGGATGCCGACAAGGCCAAGCAACTGCACGTGGTGCTCAACGGCACGGCCAACGGCATGCCGTCGTGGAAGCAGTTGTCGGACACCGACCTCGCGGCAGTGGTGACCTTCACCAAGAACCACTGGAGCAACAAGACCGGACAGATCGTGCAGCCCGCCGACGTGGTTGCGGCGCGCAAGTGACCCGGACAACGCCCAAGGCTGCAAAGGACCAACGATGAGCGCAGTGATCGACCACGGCCAGGTCGCCGGCCACCACGACGACCATGCCCACGGCGCCCCGCACGGCTGGCGGCGCTGGCTGTTCGCCACCAATCACAAGGACATCGGCACGATGTACCTGCTGTTCAGCTTCTCGATGCTGATCGTCGGTGGCGTGCTGGCGATGGGCATCCGCGCGGAGCTGTTCGAGCCGGGGCTGCAGTTCTTCAACCCCGAGTTCTTCAACCAGCTCACCACGATGCACGGCCTGATCATGGTGTTCGGCGCCATCATGCCGGGCTTCGTGGGCTTCGCGAACTGGCTGGTGCCGCTGCAGGTGGGCGCGGCCGACATGGCGTTCGCGCGCATGAACAACCTCAGCTTCTGGCTGCTGATCCCGGCGGCGGGTCTGCTGGTGGCGTCGTTCTTCGTGCCCGGCGGCGCCACTGCGGCCGGCTGGACGCTCTATGCGCCGCTGACGCTGCAGATGGGCACCGCGATGGACATGGCGATCTTCTCGCTGCACATCATGGGCGCCAGCTCGATCATGGGCTCGATCAACATCATCGTCACCATCCTGAACCTGCGCGCGCCGGGCATGACGCTGATGAAGATGCCGCTGTTCTCGTGGACCTGGCTGATCACCGCCTATCTGCTGATCGCGGTGATGCCGGTGCTCGCCGGCGCCATCACGATGACGCTGACCGACCGCCACTTCGGCACCAGCTTCTTCACGCCCTCGGGCGGCGGCGACCCGATCATGTACCAGCACATCTTCTGGTTCTTCGGGCACCCCGAGGTCTACATCATGATCCTGCCGGCGTTCGGCATCGTCAGCGCGATCGTCCCGACCTTCGCGCGCAAGCGCCTGTTCGGCTATACGTCGATGGTGTACGCCACGGCGTCGATCGCGATCCTGTCGTTCATCGTCTGGGCGCACCACATGTTCACCACCGGCATGCCGGTGACGGGCCAGTTGTTCTTCATGTACGCGACGATGCTGATCGCGGTGCCCACCGGCGTGAAGATCTTCAACTGGGTGGCCACCATGTGGCGCGGCTCGATGACCTTCGAGACACCGATGCTGTGGGCGGTCGGCTTCATCTTCGTGTTCACGATCGGCGGCTTCACCGGCCTGATCGTCGCGATGGCCCCGATCGACATCCAGCTCCAGGACACCTATTACGTGGTGGCGCACTTCCACTACGTGCTGGTGGCCGGATCGCTGTTCGCGATGTTCGGCGGCGTCTACTACTGGGGCCCGAAGTGGACCGGCGTGATGTACAGCGAGACGCGCGGCAAGATCCACTTCTGGGCCTCGATGATCTTCTTCAACCTCGCCTTCTTCCCGATGCACTTCCTCGGCCTGGCGGGCATGCCGCGCCGCTACGCCGACTACCCGATGCAGTTCGCCGACTTCAACGCCATCGTGTCGATCGGCGCGTTCGGGTTCGGGCTGGCGCAGGTGTACTTCTTCTTCGCGGTGGCGTTGCCGATGATCCGTGGCCGCGGCGAGAAGGCGCCGCAGCGCCCGTGGGAGGGCGCCGAGGGGTTGGAGTGGGAGGTGCCGTCTCCCGCCCCGTGGCACACCTTCGAGACGCCGCCGCGGCTCGATGCCAGCGCGACCAAGGTCATCGGCTGAGGGCGCGCGCGCGATGACGCCCGACTCCAAGCGCAGGGCCAACATCCGACTGGCGTTGATTCTGGCGTCGGTCGCCCTGGCGTTCGGGCTCGGCTTCATGGCCAAGATCGCGCTGTTCTCGCACTGACGCGACGTTGCAACGCGATGGACCGGCCGCGCACCCTGAGCAGCCTGCTGGGCTCCGACAACCGCCGCATGACGGTCAAGCTGGCAGTCGTCGCGGCGCTGATGTTCGGCTTCGGCTATGCGCTGGTGCCGATCTACCGCGCGGTCTGCAATGCGCTCGGCATCAACGTGCTGTCGGTGTTCGAGCGCGGCGGCCCGGTGGCGCGGCAGGTGCCGGCGAACACGCAGGTCGACCGCAGCCGCACCGTGACCATCGAGTTCGACGCCAATTCCCGCGGGCCATGGGATTTCAAGCCCGCGCTGCACTCGATGCAGGTGCACCCGGGCGAGGTGGCCACCGTGATGTACGAGTTCCGCAACCGGCAGAACCGCACCATGGCGGCGCAGGCGATCGCCAGCTTCGCGCCGATGAACTCGGCCGCGCATTTCAACAAGCTCGAGTGCTTCTGCTTCAACGAGTACACGCTGGCGCCCGGCGAGAGCCGGCACTGGCCGGTGGTGTTCTACGTCGACAGCAAGCTGCCGAAGGACGTGACGACGATCACCCTCTCGTACACCTTCTTCGAGGTCGGCGGCAAGGTGCCGCCGGCGCCGGCGGGCCGGCAGGCCAAGGTGGCTGGCGGGGGTGCGACGTGAGCGCACGCGGCCGCTGCGAAGCGCTCGCCCCGAAGCACGCAGTGCGCAGGGTGATCCCTTGACCGAGAAGCCGCCGGCGCACGACGCTGCGCGGGTCACCGCGCGCAAGGGCTCGCTGCGCAACACCGCGCTCGCGGTGGCGTGGTCGTTCCTCGGCATCCGCCGGCGTGCCGACTATGCGCGCGACACCGCGCAGCTCAATCCCATTCACGTGGTGGTCGCCGGCATCGTCGGCGCTGCCGTGTTCGTGCTCGTGCTCGTGCTGCTGGTACGCTGGGTCGTCGCCAGCGGCGTCGCGACCTGAGACCCCGCCAACCATTCGAACCCGTCGATCCCCGAGGAGCCACCATGTCCGCCGCGACCAGCAAAGGGTCCATGCCGTACTACTTCGTGCCGGCGCCATCGCGTCATCCGGCGATGGCGGCGCTCGGCCTCGGCCTGATGATCCTCGGTGCCGGTCAGTGGGTGAACGATCAGATGTGGGGCATGTGGGTGTTCGTGCTGGGCGTGCTGACCTGGCTGGCGACGCTGTTCGTCTGGTTTCGCGACGCCATCGGCGAGAGCGAAGGCGGTATGTACTCCGAGCGCGTCGACGTGTCGTACCGCTGGAGCATGAGCTGGTTTATCTTCTCGGAGGTCATGTTCTTCGGCGCCTTCTTCGGCGCGCTGTACTGGGCGCGCGCCTTCGCGCTGCCGATGCTGGGCGACATCGACCATCAGTTGCTGTGGCCCGATTTCAAGGCGGTGTGGCCCACCGTGGCGCCGGGCTACACCGCGTCGCCGACGGGGACGGTCGAGCCGTTCACGACGATGGGCCCGTGGCCGATCCCGACGCTGAACACGGCGCTGCTGCTGTCGTCGGGCGGCACGATCACGATCGCGCACCATGCCTTGCTGGCTGGCCGACGCGCAAAGACCATTTTCTGGATGTGGGTCACGGTCGCGCTCGGCCTGACGTTCCTCGGCTTCCAGGCCTACGAGTACATCCATGCCTACGAAGAGCTCAACCTGAAGCTGTCGTCGGGCATCTACGGTTCGACCTTCTTCATGCTGACCGGCTTCCACGGTTTCCACGTGTTCGTCGGTGCGACGATGCTCACCATCATCACGCTGCGGCTGATGAAAGGGCACTTCACGCCGCAGCGCCACTTCGGCTTCGAAGGCGCAGCCTGGTACTGGCACTTCGTCGACGTGGTCTGGTTGGGGCTGTATTTCCTCGTCTACTGGTTGTAGCGCGCACGCCGCGGCCCGCGGCGTCAGCGCGCGATCGGCAGACCGCTCGGCTGGATCCAGCCGAGCCACCATGCCAGCAGGATGAACAGGAACAGCGCGATCGACAGCGCAACGCGCAGCGCCAGCGCGCGTGCCATGCGCCGATCGGCGTGCGACTGGTCTGGCGGTGGCCGCCGGAGCATCGCCACGCCCGCGCTGGCGAGCGCCGCCACGATCGCCAACAGCACCACCACGATCAACACCTTCATGGGCGCAGCTTATCGCGGCCCATGTGCAAGCGCATGAAGCGCCGGCGCGCGCAGTGGCTGGTCTGGCTCGGCGTGCTGGTGGCGATGGCGGCCACCGCGCGCCTGGGCATCTGGCAACTCGACCGCGCGGCACAGAAGATCGCCATCGAACGAGCCTGGCAAGAACGCGCGCAACTCGCGCCGCTGCCGATGGCGGCGCTGCCGCGCGACGCTGCCGATCTGGCCGCGTTGCTGCATCGGCGCGTCGTGGTCGAGGGGCGCTGGCTGTCGCGCCATACGCTGTACCTCGACAACCGTGTGCACGATGGCGCAGCGGGCTTCGTCGTGGTCACGCCGCTGCTGCTGGCCCCTGGCGACGCGGTGCTGGTGCAGCGCGGCTGGGCGCCGCGCGATGCCGGCGACCGCACACGCGTACCGGCGATGCCGCTGGCCGATGGCTCTGCGCGGCTCGAGGCGCGCATCGCGATCTGGCCGTCGCACCGGCTGGCGCTGTCGCCGGCGGCCGAGTCCGGCCCGATACGGCAAAATCTCGACTCCGCGCAACTGGCGCGCGACCTCGGCGTGGCGCTGCGCCCGCTGTCGCTGCAGCAGTTGTCGGCGCCCGAACCGGCCGATGCGCTGCAGCGCGACTGGCCCGTGCCGGTACAGGATGTCTGGAAGAACCAGGGCTACGCCCTGCAATGGTTTGCGCTGTGCGCCCTGATCGCGGGGCTGGCGCTCTGGTACGGTTGGATCTCACCGCGACGACGTGGACAAGAAGGCTGAACCGCTGGCGATGACCGTGCACTCGCTGCCGCTGGCTGCGCTGGACGAGCAGCAGCGTCGCACCTGGCGGGGCCGGCTGCAGGCGGCGTTGATCCTGCTGGTGTGCGTGGCGCCGGTGCTGGCCAGCTACTGGGCCTTCTACGTCGCGCGTCCGACGGGTGGCGGCGCGGCCTACGGCAGCCTGATCCAGCCGCCGGTCGCGATGCCCGATGTCGTGGCCACCGACCTGCGCGGAGCCAGCGTGCCGCTGCGCTCGCTGCAGGGGCAGTGGCTGCTGGTGGTGGCGGGGCCGGCTGCCTGCGATGCCGCTTGCGAGCGGCGCCTGTTCATGCAGCGGCAACTGCGCGAGATGCTCGGCCGCGATCGCGAGCGCATCGACAAGGTCTGGCTCATCACCGACGACGCCATGCCGAAAGCCGAACTGCGTCAGGCAATGGACACGCCGCCGGCAGTGACGATGCTGCGGCTGCCGCAGAAGGTGCTGGCGGCGTGGCTCGTGCCCGCTTCCGGCCATGCGCTTGCCGATCACCTGTACCTCGTCGATCCGCGCGGCGACTGGATGATGCGCATGCCGGCGTCGCCGGACCCGGCCAAGGTGCAGCACGATCTGCAGCGATTGCTGCGCGCCTCGTCGTGGTGGGACAAGCCCGGGAGGCCTGCACGATGAACGGCGTCGCGCTGGTCGACATGGCGCCCGCGCTCGAGCTGCTGGCGATCGCCACCTTGCTGGCCGGCATCGTGCTGGCACTGTGGTGGTGGCGCGCGCGGCGCACGACCGCGCTGGCGCGGCACGTGGCGCTGGCGGCGCTGACCGCTTTCCTCACCGCCGACCTGATCGTGTTCGGGTCGTTCACGCGGCTCACCGACTCGGGTCTCGGCTGCCCCGATTGGCCGGGCTGCTACGGGCAGTCGAGTCCGTTTGCGGCGTCGACGCAGATCGGCCACGCCGAGCGCGCGCTGCCCAGCGGTCCGGTGACGGTGTCGAAGGCGTGGATCGAAATGATCCATCGCTACCTCGCGATGACCGTCGGCGCGCTGATCCTCGTGCTGACCGTGACGCTGTGGCGCGCGCGCGCCACGCTCGGCCGCGCGCCGTGGTGGGCGACTGCTGCGCTGGCATGGGTGCTGGTGCAGGGGCTGTTCGGCAAGTACACCGTGACGCTGCGGCTGTACCCTGCCGTCGTGACGGCGCACTTGCTCGGTGGCATGGTGCTGCTGGCGCTGCTGGTCGCGCAACTGCAAACGCTGCAGCGTGCGCCGGCGCTGCCGGTTGCGCGTGCCGCAGCGGCGGTGCTGGCGCTGGTGGCGGTGCAGATCGCGCTCGGCGGCTGGGTCAGCAGCAACTACGCCGTGCTGGCTTGTCGCGGTTTTCCACAGTGCAACGGCCAGTGGTGGCCCGAGGCCGACTTCGCTCAGGGCTTCACGCTGCTGCGCCAGCTCGGGCGCTCGACGCAAGGATTCGTCGAGTTCAACGCGCTGGTGGCGATCCAGCAGGTGCACCGCATCGCAGCTTTGGTGGTGGCGCTGGCGGTGATCGCACTGACGCTGCGCCTGCGGCGCGGTGGCCACGCCGAGCGGCGCGCCGCCGTGTGGCTGCTGGCGCTGCTCGTGCTGCAGGTGGCTAGCGGCCTGAGCAATGTGCTGCTCGACTGGCCGCTGCTGGCCGCGCTGCTGCACACCGCGGGCGCTGCCGCGCTGGTGGCCGTGCTGACGGCGCTGGCCTGCCGGCGCGCGGCGCCTCGCGCGCCGGCCGCCGCCGAAGCGGCTTGGCGCCACCGTCGGGCCTGACCCATGGCCGGCAGCACCCCGCTCCAGGTATCGACCGCGAGGCGCACGTCGCGGCTGGCGCAATACATGGCGCTGACCAAGCCGCGGGTGGTGCAGTTGATCGTGTTCTGCGCGGTGATCGGCATCCTGCTGGCGGTGCCCGGCGTGCCGCCGTGGCAACAGGCCGTGGCGGCCACCATCGGCATCTGGCTGGTGGCCAGCGCGGCGGCGGCTTTCAACTGCCTGGTCGAGCGGCAGATCGACCGCCGCATGGCGCGCACCGCCTGGCGGCCCACCGCGCGCGGCGAACTGAGCGAGGCGCAGGCGCTGACCTTCTCGCTGCTGCTCGGCGCTGCCGGTTCCCTGCTGCTTTACTTGCAGGTCAATCTGCTGACGATGGCGCTCACGCTGGCCACCTTCGTCGGCTACGCGATCGTCTACACGGTGATCCTGAAGCCGCTGACGCCGCAGAACATCGTGATCGGCGGCGCCTCGGGGGCGATGCCGCCGGTGCTCGGCTGGGCCGCGATGCGCAACGACGTCGGCCCCGAGGCGATGTTGCTGTGCCTGATCATCTTCCTGTGGACGCCGCCGCACTTCTGGGCGTTGGCGCTGTACCGCAGCGAGGACTACCGGCGTGCCGGGCTGCCGATGCTGCCGGTGACGCACGGCTCGGAGTTCACACGGCTGCACGTGCTGCTGTATACGCTGGTGCTGTTCGCCGCCACGCTGCTGCCGTTCGTGCAGGGCATGAGCGGGCGGCTGTACCTGCTGGCCGCGGTGGTACTGGGACTGCGCTTCATCGCCTACGCCTGGCGGCTGTGGCGCGACTACAGCGATGCGCTGGCGCGCCGCACCTTCCGCTTCTCGATCTGGCACCTGTCGCTGCTGTTCGCGGCGTTGCTGCTGGATCACTATCTGCGACCATGGACCGGATGACGACGATGCGACTGCGAGCGGCTGTTCTTGCGCTGATGCTGGGTGCGGGCCTGCTGGGCTGCGGCGACAAGGCCGCGAACCCGGCGCTGCCGAAGTCGTCGTTCCACTCGATCGACATCACCGGCGCCGAGTACGCGCGCACGTTCGAACTGCCCGACGCCGACGGCAGGATGCGCAACCTCGGCGAATTCAAGGGCAAGGTGGTCGTGGTCTTCTTCGGCTACACGCAATGCCCCGACGTGTGCCCGACCACGATGGCCGAGCTGGCGCAGGTCAGGCGCGCGCTCGGCAACGACGCCGCGAAGCTGCAGGGCGTCTTCGTCACGGTCGATCCGCAGCGCGACACCGCCGTCGTGCTGAAGGCCTATCTCGACAACTTCGGCGCCGGCTTCGTCGGCCTGCGCGGCAGCGACGAGCAGATCAAGCAGGTGGCGCGCGAGTTCAAGGTGTTCTACGCCAAGGTGCCGGGCAAGACGGATTCGACCTACACGGTCGATCACAGCGCCGGCGCCTACGTGTTCGACACGCAGGGCCGCATCCGCCTGTACAGCCGCTACGGGGCGGGCCCGAAGGCCCTGGAGGACGATATCCGCGCGTTGCTGCGCGAGGCCGCAGCCTGAAGGCCGCGGCGCGATCAGGCCATCGCTTCGAGCGACTTGCGCATCTTCTTCAGCGCCGCCACCTCGATCTGGCGCACGCGCTCGGCGCTGACGCCGTACTCGGCGGCCAGTTCGTGCAGCGTCATGCCGCCGGAGGCGTCGTCGTTGACGGCCAGCCAGCGCTGCTCGACGATGCGGCGGCTGCGCGGATCGAGCGTATCGAGCGCGTTGCCGATGCCTTGCGCCATCAGACGGTCGCGGCGACGCGCGTCGAGCACCTGCGTCGGCTCGCCGCTGTCGTCGGCCAGATAGGCGATCGGCGCGAAGGTCTCTTCGCCGTCGTCGTTCTGCGGCTCGAGCGCCAGCTCGCCACCGGACAGGCGGGTCTCCATTTCGACCACTTCGTCGGGCTTGACGTTGAGCTGCCGCGCCACCTGGTCGATCTCGGCCCGGGTGAGGGTGTTGCGATGGGTCTGGCCGTCGGCGGCGTCGCCCTTCATGCTCTGCTTCATCGAACGCAGGTTGAAGAACAGCTTGCGCTGCGCCTTGGTGGTGGCCACCTTCACCAGCCGCCAGTTGCGCAGGATGTACTCGTGGATCTCGGCCTTGATCCAGTGCAGCGCGTAGCTCACCAGGCGCACGCCCTGGTCGGGGTCGAAGCGCTTCACCGCCTTCATCAGGCCGACGTTGCCCTCCTGGATCAGGTCGCCTTGCGGCAACCCATACCCCAGGTACTGCCGCGATACCGACACCACCAGGCGCAGGTGCGACAGCACCAGCCGGCCGGCCGCCTGCACGTCGCCGTGCTCGCGCCACTGGCGGGCCAGCGACGCCTCGTCCTCGGCGGTGAGCATCGGCAGCCGGTTGACGGCCGAGATGTAGGCGTCGAGGTTGCCGAGCGACGGCACCATGGCCCACGGGTCACGCAGAGCAAGGGCGGAGGAGGTTTGTGCGTTCATCGGGCGTTTCTGATCGCTCGCTGGGGATTTGGTTCCTGCGATGTTAGCACTCAATGGAAGAGAGTGCTAATCGATGAGAAGCGCTGAAAACAATGTCGGATTTGAGTGTTTGCGCAAACTAACCTATTAACGTCAATGGCTCAGACGTTGAACAGGAAGTTCATCACGTCGCCGTCCTTGACGACGTAGTCCTTGCCTTCGGCGCGCATCTTGCCGGCCTCCTTGGCGCCTTGCTCGCCGCCGTGGGCAACGTAGTCGTCGTAGGCGATCGTCTGGGCACGGATGAAGCCGCGCTCGAAGTCGGTGTGAATCACGCCGGCGGCCTGCGGGGCCGTGTCGCCAATGTGGATCGTCCAGGCGCGCACCTCCTTGGGCCCGGCGGTGAAGTAGGTCTGGAGCCCCAGCAGCTTGAACGCCGCGCGCACCAGCCGGCTGAGGCCCGACTCGGTCAACCCCATCTCGGCCAGGAACAGCCGGCGGTCGTCGTCGTCCATCTCGGCCAGCTCGGCCTCGGTCTTGGCGCAGATCGCCACCACCGGGGTGGCGTGGCCGGCAGCGTGGTGCTCGAGCCGCTGCAGCAGCGGGTTGCCGGTGAAGCCGTCTTCGGCGACGTTGGCCACGATCATCGCCGGCTTGGCGGTGATGAGGCATAGTGGCTTGAGCACGGCGCGCTCCTCCTTGCTGAAGGCGATCGCGCGCACCGGGCGGCCCTGGTTCAGCGCCTCCTGGCAGCGGTTGAGCACGTCGACCAGTCGCTGCGCCTCCTTGTCGCCGCCGGCGCGGGCGAGCTTGGTCTGGCGCTGGAGCGCCTTCTCGACGGTGGCCAGGTCGGCCAGGCACAGCTCGGTCTGGATCACCTCGAGGTCGCCGACCGGGTCGACCTTGCCGGCGACGTGGACGACATTGGGGTCGTCGAAGCAGCGCACGACGTTGACGATGGCGTCGGTTTCGCGGATGTGCGACAGGAACTGATTGCCCAGGCCTTCGCCCTTGCTGGCGCCGGCCACCAGCCCGGCAATGTCGACGAACTCGACGATCGCCGGCACCACCTTCTCGGGCCTGGCGATCTCGGCCAGCCTGGCCAGCCGCGGGTCAGGCAACTCGACGATACCGACGTTGGGCTCGATCGTGCAGAAGGGGTAGTTCTCGGCCGCGATACCGGCCTTGGTGAGGGCATTGAAGAGGGTGGACTTGCCGACGTTGGGCAGGCCCACGATGCCGCACTTCAGGCTCATGGCGCTTTGGCGAGACTCAGGGATGGGTGCGCGACGCGGGCCGCGCGGGCGGGCAGCGATTCTATGGCGGGGCCGCGAATCGCCGGCCGCAGCCGGGCCGGCTCGTCAGTCGAAGCGGATCGTCGCGCGGCCGCCCGCGCCTAGCCGCAACCAGCGGTCGAAGCCGTGCTCGACGATCGCATTCATGCCGAAGGTGAGCTTGCCGTCGAAGCGCGCGTCGGCGCGGTAGGCCGACAGCTCGGGGCCGACCGCCTGGTCGAGTTCGCCGCGCTGCGGATCGACGTCGGGGATCGAGCAGCGGGTGCACGGCTTGACCAGCCGCAGCCCCACCGGGCCGTCGTCGGTATCGATCTCGATGCGGTCGATCGAGTCCTCGCCGTGGGCATCGAGTCCGTCGAGCACGAGGTTGGGCCGGAAGCGGTCCGACTGCACCGTCGTGGCGCCGCGCGCGGCCAGGCGGCGATTCAGCTCCGCCAGCGACGCCGACGACACCACCAGCAGCGCAAAGGCGTCGGCGAAGGCGGTGAGCGCTCGTGCATCGCCAGTCCAGCGGCGGTCGGACAACCGCTGCACCTCGGGGTCGAAGCGCGCCAGCCGCACCGGCCGGTGCAGGAAATCGCTGAACCACTGCGCCGCCAGGTCGCCCATGTCGCCGGCGCGCACGGTGTCGTCCCACACGCGCACCGTGGCCTCGCGCTCGATGGCGTCGAGGGCGAGGTGCAGCGCCAGCATGCCCGGCGCGCGCAGCACCAGGTCGCTCGCGCGCAGGGTCGGTCGCACCAGCGCAAGCCGCGGCTCGACGCGCTGCGTCAGGAACACGCCCTGCTCGTCGACCACCATCCACTGGCGGTCCCACTCGAGGCCGGTTTCGATGACCAACGCCTGGTCGACCCCGATGCGGGCACACGATTTCACCGGATGCACGTACAGCCCGGCGATCGAGACGGTTTGCTCACTCATGGCATGCCGATTCTGCCTTGCCGGCAGCGCGCGGATGCGCTGCCTACAATGCCCCATGTCAATGGCGGTGGATGTCGGCATCCGGGGGCGCGGCGCGGTGGCGACCACCCTCGCCCTCGCGCTCGGCCAGCAGGGCCTGCGCGTCGCGCTGAGCGCCGCGATCGCCAACGATCCTTCGCGCAGCGACGTGCGCGCCTATGCGTTGAACGCGGCGTCGAGGCGGTTGCTGCAGCGGCTCAAGGTCTGGGACGCCTTGCCGGGCGACGCCGTGACGCCGGTCTACGAGATGCACGTGCGCGGCGATGCTGGGGCCGGACGGCTGCGCTTCTCGTCGTGGACGCAGCGTGTCGACGCGCTGGCGTGGATCGTCGACGCTGCCGAGCTCGACCGCGCAGCGAACGACGCACTGCGTTTCGCCGCCCACGTGCAGCGCGGCGACGACGCGCCGCCGGCCGCGCTGACCGTGTACGCCGAGGGCAAGCACTCGGCCTCGCGCGCCGCGCTCGGCGCGCGCTTCGAGCGCCACGACTACGGCCAGACGGCGATCGCCGCGCGACTCACCGCCGCCGAGCCGCACCAGGGGGTGGCGCATCAGTGGTTCCGCGCGCCCGATGTGCTGGCGCTGCTGCCTTTCGATCGCCCGCAGGCGCAGCGGTCGTACGCGCTGGTGTGGTCGCTGCCGCGCGATCGCGCCGACGCGCTGATGGCGCTGGAGGCCGCCGACTTCGAGCGCGAGCTGAACTCCGCCGGAGCCGATCTGCCGACCGGCCTGAGCCTGGCCAGCGAGCGCTCGGCGTGGCCGCTGGCGCTGGCCAGCGCGCAGCCGAGCTGCGGCGAAGGCTGGGTGCTGATCGGTGACGCCGCGCATCTGGTGCATCCTTTGGCGGGGCAGGGGCTCAACCTCGGGCTGGGCGACGTGCAGGCGCTGGCCGACACGCTGGCCGGCCGCGAGCCGTGGCGGCGGCTCGGCGACGAGCGGCTGCTGCGACGTTACGCGCGCTCGCGCGCCTGGCCGGTGCAGTCGATGTCGTGGCTGGCCGATGCCCTGGTGCAGGGTTTTTCTTCGCCGCACGCTTGGGTGCGGGAACTTCGCAATCGCGGCATGGGATTGATCGATCGTGCCGCGCCGGCCAAGCGATGGCTGGCCGCGCAGGCACTCGATGGTTGAACGATGAGGAGTTCAGGCATGTTGTCCGTCCGAACGATGCTGGCGGTGCTTGCGCTGGCGCTGGCTTGCGGCGCGTGGGCCGACGAGGCGGCGATCCGCAAGAACCTGGCCGCGCGCTTGCCCAACTTCCCGCCGATCGACGAGGTGAGCAAGACGCCGATCCCCGGCCTCTACGAGGTGCGCATCGGCACCGACGTGCTGTACACCGACGAGCAGGGGCAGTACGTGATCCAGGGCAGCATCATCGATACCAAGACGCGCGCCAACCTCACCGAGGCGCGCATCGCCAAGCTGACGCAGATCGATTTCGCCAGTCTGCCGCTGAAGGACGCCATGCTCATCAAGCAGGGCAGCGGTGCGCGCAAGCTGGTGGTGTTCGCCGACCCCAACTGCGGCTACTGCAAGCGGCTCGAGCGCGACCTGGTGGCGCTGAAGGATGTGTCGATCTACACCTTCCTGTACCCGATTCTCGGGCCCGACTCCAACGTCAAGTCGCGCGACATCTGGTGCGCGCGCGAACCCGGCAAGGTGTGGCGCAGCTGGATGGTCGACGGCGCCACGCCGCCCAAGGCGATGGGCGCATGCGACACCGCCGCGCTCGAGCGCAACCTCGCGCTCGGCAGCCGCCACCGTGTGAACGGCACGCCGGCCGTGGTGTTCGAAGACGGCAGCCGCTCGCCCGGCGCGTTGCCGCTCGAGCAGATCGAGAGCCGGCTGATCGCTGCCGCCAAGCGCTGAAGGCGTCGGTGCCGTGATGCCGGGCGCGGCGGCGCGGGACAATGCGTGCCCATGATTCGCTATCGCATCGAGCCCGCCGATCGTCACAGCCATCACTTCCACGTCACGCTGACGCTGCGCGACCCGGCAGATGAGCAGGTGCTCAGCCTGCCGGTGTGGATTCCCGGCAGCTACCTGGTGCGCGAATTCGCACGCCACCTCTCGCACCTGCGCGCCTGGCAGGGCCGCCGCGAGGTGCCGCTGCAGCAGCTCGACAAGTCGCGCTGGGCGGCGCGCTGCCGCGGCCGCACGGCGCTGCGCGTGAGCTATCGCGTCTACGCCTTCGACACATCGGTGCGCGCCTGCTGGCTCGACGCGCAGCGCGGCTTCTTCAACGGCACCAGCGTCTGCCTGCGCGCAGAGGGGCGCGAGGCGCAACCGCATCGCATCGAGTTCGTCGCGCTGCCGCGCGGCTGGCAGGTGGCCACCGCGATGTCGCGCGTGCGCGGTGCTGCCAATGTCTTCGAGGCGGCCGACTACGACGAGCTGGTCGACCATCCGTTCGAACTCGGTACGTTCTGGCGCGGGCACTTCGACGCCGGGGGCGCGCCGCACGAGTTCGTCGTCGCCGCCGCCTACGACGGCTTCGACGGCGATCGGCTGCTCGCCGACACGCAGCGCATCTGCGAGACCCAGATCGCTTTCTGGCACGGACGCGTCCGCGCGCGGCCACCGTTCGCGCACTACCTGTTCGCACTGAACGCGGTCGAGGATGGACGTGGCGGCCTCGAGCACCGCAGCAGCACCGCGCTGCTCGCGCCGCGGCGCAGCCTGCCGCGGCCGGGCATGGGCGCGGCGCACGAGGCTTACGTCGACCTGCTCGGGCTGATCAGCCACGAGTACTTCCACGCCTGGAACGTGAAGCGGCTGAAGCCGGCGGAGTTCGCGCGCCTCGACTACGCGCGCGAGAACCACACCCAGCTTCTGTGGTTCTTCGAGGGCTTCACGTCGTACTACGACGACCTGATGCTCTTGCGCGCCGGGCTGATCGAAGCCGCGGCCTATCTCGGGTTGCTGGCCAAGAGCGTCAACGCGGTGCGCGCCACGCCGGGCCGCCAGGTGCACAGCCTGGCGCAGGCGAGCTTCGAGGCCTGGACCAAGTACTACCGCAGCGACGAGAACACACCGAACATCACGGTGAGCTACTACGCCAAGGGCGCGCTGACCGCGCTGGCGCTCGACCTCGCGCTGCGCCAGAGCGGTGCTTCGCTCGACGCGGTGATGCGCGCGCTGTGGCGAGGCACCCGTGGCGGGCCGATCGACGAGCCGCGCATCGCGCAGGCGGTGGAGGCTGCCGGCGGGCGCGCGCTGGCGCGCGAGCTGCAGCACTGGGTGCATGGCACGGGAGAGCTGCCGCTGCAGCGTCTGCTCGTCGCTGCGGGTATCGCGGTGCACGAGGAAGCTGCCACGCTCGCGACGGGGCTCGGCCTGCGCCTGAGCGAAGGCCCGCTGACGGGCGTGCAGGTCAAGACGGTGCTGGTCGACAGCGCAGCCGCGCGTGCCGGTATCAGCGCGGGCGACGAGTTGCTCGCCATCGACGGCTGGCGCATCCGGCGGCTCGACGAGATGCTGCAGTGGAGCGCACCCGAGCGGCCGTTTCAACTGCTGCTGTCGCGCGATCGACGGCTGCACACCGTGCGCGTCGAACCCGACCTGCGCTCGCCGCTGCGCCGGCAGTGGCGGCTGGCGCTCGACGACACCGCCGCACGGCCTGCGCTGGCGAGGCGACGCGCATGGCTGGGGTGCTGAAGCCGCATTCGCCGCTGCAGCGCCCGCTGGGCATCGTGTTGGTGGTGGCCGTGACCCTGGCGCACTTGTGGCTGGGCGACGAACTGATGGAAGACCGCCTGGGTTTCGGGACGCAAGCCGGCGGCATGCGTCGCATCGAGGTGGCCTATGTGCGCGAGCTGTCCGTGGCGCCACCGCCCAAGCCGGTGCCTCGTCGCCCACGGCCTGCGCCGCGACCGCGCCGCGCCCTGGCCAAGGCACCTCCCGCATCGGCGCCGGCCAGTTCGGTGGCGAGATCGGTGCTCGACGGCGCGATCGTCGAGACGGTCGAACCGCTGCCCGCGCCCTCGGCGATGCCGGCATTCGAGCGGCCCGCAGCGTCGTTGGCCGCCGCCTCAGCACCGGCGGGCGTCGAGCCGAACGCGGCTGTCTCGCCCGCCACCGTGGCCGACGCGGCCAGTGCGCCGGCAGCCAGCGCCTCCGCGCCGACTGCGGCGGTGGCCAGCGTGCAGCCGGCCAGTGCCGCCGCGCCGGCGTTCGACTGGCCGCCGTCGACGCGCCTTACCTACGCGATGCGCGGCAACTACCGCGGCGAAGTGCAGGGCTCGGCCACGGTGGAGTGGATCCGCGCCGGTCTGCACTATCAGGTGCACCTGGAGGCGATGGTCGGGCCCAGCTTCGCGCCGATCCTGGTGCGACGCGCCAGCAGCGACGGCGTACTTGGCGACCACGGACTGACACCGCATCGCTTCGAGGGCGAGCAGCGCGTGGCCTTCAGGAGCCGGCGCTGGGCGATGACCTTCGAGCCCGACCGCGTGCGCCTTCCCGAGGGGCGCGAAGGCCCGGCGCTGCCCGGCGTCCAGGACGAAGCGAGCCTGTTCGTGCAGCTCACCTGGCTCTTCACCACGCAGCCGCAGATGCTGCAGCCCGGCCGCAGCATCGAGGTGCCGCTGGCGCTGCCGCGGCGCGTCGAGGTGTGGCAGTACGACGTGGTGGCTCAGGAGACGCTGCGGCTTCCTTTCGGCGAGGTGAGCACGACGCATGTCAAGCCGCGGCGCCTGCACCGGCCGGGGCCCGAGATCACGACCCAGATGTGGTTCGCCCCGGGGCTGCAGTACCTGCCGGTGCGCATTCTGGTCGAGCAGGGCGACGACACCTTCATCGATCTGCAGCTCGAGCGCCCACCGCAGCAGGCGGCCGACCGCTGAGGACCGCCGCGCCTATGGTGCAATGCGGTTTTCGCAGTTGCCGCAGGAGCCCTTCGATGAGCGAGCCGTTGATCCTCACCTCCACCCGTGGCGACGGTGCCCGCCGCGTCGGCCTGGTGCAGTTGAACCGGCCCAAGCAGCTCAACGCGCTGAACGACGCGCTGATGGACGAACTCGGCGCCGCGCTGCTGGCGTTCGACGCCGACGATGGCATCGGCTGCATCGTGATCACCGGCAGCGACAAGGCCTTCGCCGCCGGCGCCGACATCGCGGCGATGGCCAAGTACAGCTACATGGACGTGCATCGCAACGAGTACATCACGCGCAACTGGGAGACCATCCGCCGCGTGCGCAAACCGGTGATCGCCGCGGTGGCCGGCTTCGCGCTCGGCGGCGGCTGCGAGCTGGCGATGATGTGCGACTTCATCATCGCCGCCGACACGGCGAAGTTCGGCCAGCCCGAGATCAAGATCGGCGTCATCCCTGGCGCCGGCGGCACGCAGCGACTGCCGCGCGCGGTGGGCAAGAGCAAGGCGATGGACATGGTGCTGACCGCGCGCATGATGGATGCGGCCGAGGCCGAGCGCACCGGGCTCGTCTCGCGCGTGGTGGCGGCCGACAAGCTGCTCGACGAGGCGCTCGCCGCCGCGGTCACGATCTGCGCGATGAGCGGCCCGAGCGTCGCGCTGGCCAAGGAGTGCGTCAACCGCGCGTTCGAGGCGCCGCTGTCCGACGGCGTGATGTACGAGCGGCGGCTGTTCCACTCGCTGTTCGCCACCGAAGATCAGAAGGAAGGCATGGACGCCTTCCTCAATAAGCGCGCGCCGAAGTTCAGCAACGGCTGAGCCCTCGCGGCCCGGCCCGCATGGCGCGCCGCTTCGCAAGTACGCTGGGACTGGCTCTCGTCCGGCCTCAGCCCTCTCTGCGCAACGCCGGGAACAGGATCACGTCGCGGATGCTCGGGCTGTCGGTGAGCAGCATCACCAGGCGGTCGATGCCGACGCCGCAGCCGCCGGCCGGCGGCATGCCGTACTCCAGGGCGCGGATGAAGTCGGCGTCGTAGTACATCGCCTCCTCGTCGCCCGCCTCCTTATTGGCGGCCTGCGCCTGGAAGCGCGCGGCCTGGTCCTCGGCGTCGTTGAGTTCCGAGAAGCCGTTGGCGATCTCGCGGCCGGTGATGTACAGCTCGAAGCGCTCGGTGCGGGTGGGGTCGGCGTCGGAGGCGCGCGCCAGCGGGCTCACCTCGACCGGGTGGTCGACGATGAAGGTCGGATCCCACAGGTGCTGCTCGACCAGTTGCTCGAACACCGCGAACTGCAGTTGCGCCAGGTTCCAGTGCGCCGGCGGCTCGTCGCCGTGCTTCTTCAGCTCGGCGCGCAGCGCGCGCGCGTCGTCGAGGTGCGCGCTGCCGATCGAAGGCACGTGGCGCGCCACCGCGTCGCGGATCGACAGCCGCGCGAACGGCGCCTGCAGATCGACTGCGCGCCCCTGGTAGCTGAGCTGCCCGCTGCCCGCGGTGTGGCGCGCGGCATGGCGGATCACCTGCTCGGTGCAGGCCATCACGTCGTGGTAGTTCCAGTACGCCGCGTAGAACTCCATCATCGTGAACTCGGGGTTGTGGCGCACCGAGATGCCTTCGTTGCGGAAGTTGCGGTTGATCTCGAACACCCGCTCGAAGCCGCCGACCAGCAGCCGCTTGAGGTACAGCTCCGGCGCGATGCGCAGGAACATCTGCTGGTCGAGCGCGTTGTGGTGGGTGACGAACGGCTTGGCGTTGGCGCCGCCGGGGATCGGGTGCAGCATCGGCGTCTCGACCTCGAGAAAGCCGTGCTCGACCATGAAGTTGCGGATCGACGCCACGCACTTGCTGCGCGCCACGAAGCGCGCGCGCGCCTGCTCGTCGGCGATCAGGTCGGCGTAGCGCTGTCGCACCTTCTGCTCGGCGTCGGCCATGCCGTGGAACTTGTCGGGCAGCGGCCGCAGGTTCTTGGTGAGCAGCCGGATCGAGGTGGCCTTGACGGTCAGCTCGCCGGTCTTGGTGCGCATCAGCGTGCCCTCGCAGCCGACGATGTCGCCCAGGTCCCAGTGCTTGAAGGCGGCGTAGGCCTCCTCGCCGACGAGGTCGGTGGCCACCCGCAGCTGGATGCGCCCGCCGGTGGGGCCGAACGAGCCGTCTTGCAGCGTGGCGAAGCTCGCCTTGCCCATCAGCCGCTTGAGCATCATGCGCCCGGCCACCGCCACGGCCACGCCCTGCGGCTCGAGCTGCTCGTTGGGCACGTCGGCGTAGCGCTGCTGCAGCTCGGCGGCCTGGTGGCGCGGCTTGAAGTCGTTGGGGAAGGCGGGCTTGCCCAGTGCGCGCAACTGCGCCAGCTTCTGGCGGCGCTCGGCGATGAGGGCGTTGTCGTCGGGGGTGTCGGTCATCGGCGGGCTTTCGGTCCGTGCCGATGTTAACGATTCGGGCGTGGGTGCCGGGCCACTGCCAGCCGCGGCCACGCATCGGTTCGATGGGACAATCATGCGGCGGCCCAATGAGCCTGCCCAGAGTTGATCGCTCCAGAAGGTGCCGTCGCGGCACCGTGCCAGCCCGCCGAAACATGCACACGCACCGCCCTCCGATCACCGACCGCAAGCTGCGCTTCGCGCTGGCCGGGTGCGGCCGCATCGCCGCCAACCACTTCGAGGCCATCAAGGCGCACGAGGCTCGCTGCGAACTGGCCGATGTGTGCGATATCGATGCCGCGGCGCTGAAGGCCGCGGTCGGCCGCACCGGTGCACGTGGCCACTCCAGCCTGACCGATCTGCTGGCTCAGACCAGCGCCGATTGCGTGGTGCTCACCACCCCGAGCGGCCTGCATCCGGCGCAGGTGATCGAGGTCGCGCGCAGCGGCCGCGACGTGATGACCGAGAAACCGATGGCCACCCGCTGGAGCGACGGCCTGGCGATGGTGCGCGCTTGCGACGAGGCCGGGGTGCGCCTGTTCGTCGTCAAGCAGAACCGGCGCAACCGCACGCTGCAGTTGCTCAAGCGCGCTGTGACGCAGGGGCGCTTCGGGCGCATCTACATGGTGACCGTCAACGTCTTCTGGTCGCGCCCGCAGTCGTACTACGACAGCGCGGCCTGGCGCGGCACCTGGGAGTTCGACGGCGGCGCGTTCATGAACCAGGCCAGCCACTACATCGACCTGCTCGACTGGATCGTCGGCCCGGTCAAGAGCGTGATGGCCTACACCGGCACGCTGGCGCGCCACATCGAGGTCGAGGACACCGGCGTGGCCGCGCTCGAGTGGCGCAATGGCGCGATGGGCACCGTCAACGTGACGATGCTCACCTATCCGAAGAACCTCGAGGGCTCGATCACCATCCTCGGCGAGCGCGGGTCGGCGCGCATCGGCGGCGTGGCGGTCAACAAGATCGAGCACTGGGAGTTCGACACGCCGCACGAGATGGACCGCGAGATCGACGAAGCCAGTTACCAGACGACCTCGGTCTACGGTTTCGGCCACCCGCTGTACTACGACAACGTGATCGCCACCTTGCGCGGAGAGGCAGAACCCGAGACCGACGGCCGCGAGGGCCTGAAGTCGCTCGAGCTGCTGATCGCGATGTACATCTCGGCGCGCGACGGCAAGCGCATCAACCTGCCGCTGGCGTACTGAACAGGGCCGATGGCCACCACGATCCACCCCAGCGCCATCGTCGACGCGGGCGCGCGGCTCGGCGACGACTGCCGCGTCTGGCACTTCGTGCACATCAGCGCGGGCGCACGCATCGGTGCGCGCTGCTCGTTCGGCCAGAACGTGTTCGTCGGCAACGACGTCGTGATCGGCGACAACGTGCGCATCCAGAACAACGTGTCGGTCTACGACGCGGTGACGCTGGAAGACGACGTCTTCTGCGGCCCGAGCATGGTGTTCACCAACGTCTACAACCCGCGTGCAGCGGTCAGCCGCAAGGCCGAATACCGGCGCACGCTGGTACGGCGCGGGGCGACGCTGGGCGCCAACAGCACCATCGTCTGCGGCATCACGATCGGCCGCTTTGCGTTCATCGGCGCCGGCGCGGTGGTCAACCGCGACGTGCCCGATTTCGCACTGATGGTCGGCGTGCCGGCGCGGCAGATCGGCTGGATGAGCCGGCACGGCGAGCGGCTTGCGCTGCCGCTGAGCGGTGCCGGAGAGGCCACCTGCCCGCACACCGGCGACCGATATCGGCTGTCGGGCAGTGCGGTGATTCTCGAGAGCCACGAACCATGAACGCACGCGACAAGACCAGGCCGTCTTTTCCATTCAGCGATCTGCAGGCGCAGTACCGGGCGCTCAAGCCGCAGATCGACGCGCGGATTCAGCGAGTCCTCGATCACGGGCAGTACATCATGGGCCCTGAGGTCGGCGAACTCGAGGAGGCGCTGGCCGCTCGCACCGGTGCGCGCCACTGCGTCGCCGTGGCCAGCGGCACCGAGGCGCTGCTGATCGCATTGATGGCGGTCGGCGTCGAGGCGGGCGATGAAGTGATCACCACCGACTTCAGCTTCGCCGCCACCGCCGAAGTGATTGCGCTGCTCGGCGCCAAGCCGGTGTTCGTCGACATCGAGGCCGACACCTGCAACATCGACGTAGCGCAGATCGCGGGCCGCATCAACGACCGCACGCGGGCCATCATTCCGGTGGGCTTGTACGGCCAATGCGCCGACATGGACGAGATCAATGCGCTGGCCACCCGCCATTCGCTGGTGGTGATCGAGGATGCGGCCCAGAGCTTCGGCGCCAGCTACAAGGGCCGCCAGAGCTGCAACCTGTCGACCGTCGGGTGCACCAGCTTCTTTCCGAGCAAGCCGCTGGGGTGTTATGGCGACGGCGGTGCGCTGTTCACCACCGACGATGCCCTGGCGCAGGCGATGCGCGAGATCCGCGTCCATGGCCAAAGTGGTCGCTACCACCACACACGCGTGGGCGTCGGCGGGCGTATGGATGCGCTGCAGTGCGCGATCGTGCTGGCCAAGCTCGAGCGCTTCGACTGGGAGCTGCAACGGCGCCGTGAAATCGCTGCCCGCTACGACAGTCTGCTGCGTGGCGTGTCGGGCTTGCAGACGCTGGCCCAGCGCGGTGAGTGCAGGTCGGCCTGGGCTCAATACACCGTGCTGGTCGAGCGACGCGAGCAGGTGCAGTCGGCCTTGACCGAGCGTGGCATTCCGACCGTCGTGCACTATCCGAAGCCGCTTCACCTGCAACCGGCATTCGCGCAGTTCGGCGAGCCGGACGACAACCCCGTCAGCCGCCGCATCGCGCAGCAGGTGCTGAGCCTGCCGATGAGCGCCGACCTGGATCCCGATGACCAGGCCGAGACGGTGCGCCAGCTCGTCGGTGCGCTGCGCGCTCGCGCCTGAGCCATGATCGTCGTGCTGCTTCCGGCCTACAACGAGGAGGCCTCACTGCCGCGGCTGATGCCCAAGCTGCGCGAGGTGCTCGACCGGCAGGGCGAACCTTATCGCATTGTCACCTGCAACGACGGCAGCCGCGACGGCACACGCGAGGTGCTGCAGCAGATGATCGAGCAGTATCCGCTGGAGGTGCTGACACACAAGATTAACCGCGGCCTCGGTGAGACTTCGCGCGATCTGTTCGAGCGAGCGGCGGAGATCGCCAGCACTGGTGACGTCATCGTGCGCCTGGACTGCGATGACACGCACGAGCCCGAATTCATGCCGCGGCTGATCTCGAAGGTGCGTGAAGGCTACGACGTCGTGATCGCGTCGCGCTTTGCACCCGGCGGCGGCCAGCTCGGCGTTGGCCCTTATCGAGCGTTCATCAGCCGCTGCGCGAACCTGTTCATGAAGGTGTTCTTTCCGATCGAGGGGCTGCGCGAGTACTCGTGCGGATTCCGGGCCTACCGGGCCGAGGCGATCCAGAAGGCGATCGCCTGCTACGGCAACAACTTCATCCAGCTCAAGGGGCTGGGCTTCACCTGCACGCTGGAGAAACTGGTCAAGCTCAAGCTGGTCGGTGCGCGCTTCGCCGAGGCGCCCTTCGTGTTGCGCTACGACCAGAAGCTCAGCGACAGCAAGATGGTCAGCAGCATCACGACCCTGGGCTACATCGTGATGACCATCATGTATCACTGGCCTTGGGGCGGCTGGCGCACCGCAGCGCGGCGCCAGGCACCTGCGCGGGACTCCGCCGGTGGCTGATATCGAGGCGGTTCGCGCCTTCTGGGAGAGCAACCCGCTGTGGGCCGGCGAATCCGCCCACGAGGTGGGTGAGGCTGCCTACTTCGACGAGCACCGCCATGTGGTGTTGGCCGACTGCTTCGGCGGCGAGTTCGATCTGCGCACCATGCCGCCGCCGCGGCCGGGCGGCCAGCGGGCATCGATTCTGGATCTCGGTTGCGGCGTGGGATTCTGGAGCGCCGAGTTCGCGATGCGCGGCCTGCAAGGTATCGTCGCCGCCGACCTGACGCAGCGCGCCCTGGAGATTACGCGCGAGCGCCTGCGCGTGCTGGACGTGCAGGCCCAGCTGCGGCAGGAAAATGCAGAGCAACTGTCGTTCGCCGACGCCAGCTTCGATCACGTCAACTGTCAGGGCGTAGTGCATCACACGCCGGACACCGACCGCGCCGTCGCTGAGATCGCGCGCGTGCTCAAGCCTGGCGGGACGGCGTGTCTCTCCGTGTACCACCGCAACGTCCTTCTGCGCCTATGGCCTGCGCTGCGATGGGCGGGTTGGCTGCTCGCGAAGCTCGGCGCCCGACTCGAGGGCCGTGGCCGCGACGACATCTTCCTGCAGCGCGACGTCGATCACATCGTGCGCCTGTACGATGGCGCCGCCAATCCGATCGGCAAGTGCTATTCGCGCGAACAGTTCGTCGCGATGCTGAGGCCGCACTTCGAAGTGGAGCAAACTTATCTGCACTACTTCCCGGCGCGCGCACTGCCATTCCGTCTGCCGCGGGCGCTGCACCGGTGGCTCGACCGTCACCTGGGCTTCATGATCTACGCCAACGTTCGCAAGCCATGTGCGGCATAGCCGGCATTCTGACCGACGGGCGCCCGCTCGACGACCGGCAAACGGTCGTCGACGCGATGCTCGAGCGGCTCGCGCACCGTGGGCCCGATGGCGAAGGCAAGGTGCACCGCCCGTCGCGGGCCCTGCTGGGTCACCGTCGATTGGCAGTGATCGACGTCGAGCACGGTCAGCAGCCGATGTGCTCGGCCGACGGCCGCTACACGCTGACCTACAACGGCGAGATCTACAACTACGTCGAGCTGCGGCAGTCGCTGATCGGTCAGGGCGTGCACTTCGATACGCGCTCCGATACCGAGGTGCTGCTGCAGTTGCTGATGCGCGAGGGCGCGCAGGCGGTGCAACGGTTGAACGGCATGTTCGCCTTCGTCTTCCACGACGCGCTCGACAACCGATGGATCGCCGCTCGCGACGCCTTCGGCATCAAGCCCTTGTACTACGTGGGGCTGCCCGGCGAATGGGTGTTCGCCTCCGAGATCAAGGCGCTGTTCGCACACCCCGGGATCCGGCCAGGCCGCGACGAGCGCAGCCTTCAGCAGTACCTGACCTTTCAGTTCTGCCTCGAGGACCGAACCCTGTTCGCCGGCGTGCGCAAGCTGCAGCCCGGCTTCGTGCTGACCGGCCGTGGCGCGCAGGTCGTCGAGGAGCGCTGCTACTGGGACACCAACTATCACATCGACGGCTACCACACCGAGGACTATTTCGTCGATCGCCTGCGCGCGCTGCTGGACGACAGCGTCCGCCTGCAGGTGCGGTCGGACGTGCCTCTCGGCGGCTACCTGTCGGGCGGCATCGATTCCAGCGTGGTGTGCACGCTGGCGTCGCGCCATGTCGACGCGCCGCTGCACATGTTTCACGGTCGCTTCAGCGAGGGCCCGGAGTTCGATGAGTCGGCCCATGCCAAGGCCGTCGCGCGTGCCGCCGGCGGCATCTACCACGAGGTCGTGCCGACCGCGGACGCCTTCGTCGACGAACTGCCCGGCCTGGTCCGCGCGATGGACGAGCCGCTCGCCGGCCCGGGCCTGTTCCCGCAGTTCCTGGTCAGTCGCATGGCGCGCGGCGTGGTCACCGTGGTACTGGGTGGGCAGGGCGGTGACGAGATCTTCGGCGGCTACGCACGCTACCTGGTCGGCTATCTCGAACAGGCGCTCAAAGGCGCCATCTTCGAAACCCACGAGGAGGGGCGTCACCTGGTGACGCTAGCGTCGATCATCCCCAACCTGCCGATGCTCAAGCAGTACCGGCCGCTGCTGAAGCAGTTTCTGAGCCGCGGCATGTTCGACGACATGGACGCGCGCTACTTCCACCTGATCGACCGCAGCCAGGATCTGTCGCAGCTGTTGAGCGGCGACGCGCTGTCGGCCTTCGACCGGCGCGGGGTGTTCGAGGACTTCCAGCGGGTCTTCAACCATCCGGACACCTTGTCATACATCAACAAGATGACTCACTTCGACCAGAAGACGTTGCTACCGGCGCTGCTGCATGTCGAAGACCGCGTCAGCATGGCGGTGTCGCTCGAGTCGCGCGTGCCCTTGTTGGACACGCGAATCGTCGACCTGGTGACGACGATGCCGCCACCGCTGAAGTTCCAGGGCGGCCACGCGAAGCACATCTTCAAGAAGGCGGTGGCGGGGCTGCTGCCCGCCAGCGTGGTCGACCGCAAGGACAAGATGGGCTTCCCGGTGCCGCTCAAGGAGTGGATGTCGGCCGGCCGCGTGCGCGAGTTCGTGTCCGACAAGTTGCTGAGCCGGCGCAGCCGCGAGCGTGGTATCTACCGTCCGCAGGCGCTGGCGACGATGCTGGCGGACCCGGGTGTTGGTGGGCGCCAGCTGTGGGGGGCGCTGAGCCTCGAGATCTGGCACGAGACCTTCATCGATGCGGCATGACGGCCTGCCGCCGGTCGATCGGGCTGCGCTGCAGGATCATGTGCGATCGGCAATGCGACGCTACTGGCCTCGCGGCGGGGCCATGCTCGATCGTGCGGCGCCGCAACGGCTCGCCTTCCCGAGCGCTCTGTCGGCACTGAGCGGCGTCGAGGTCACGCTGCCCGACTGGGCTCGGCCGCATGGCGTCGAGGGTCGATTGTTGGTGCCGCGAGAGGCCTGCGCCGAGCCGGCGCAGGCGCAGTGGACGCGGGTCGATTGGTGGTTGGCGGCCTTCCTGCTGCTGGAAGGCTGGCATGAGCGGGCATGGGAGCGGCGGCATGGCCCGATCCATTCGTATAGCTTCCGTCTGCGCGATTGGGATGCGCGCGTCTGGCAACGGGCGTGGGTGAATCGCATCGCGCTGTTCCTGCGCGAATGGGCCGCGCGCGAGAGCGGCACCGACGCGAGCACGCTGTTCGGGCCGCTGCCGCGTGCCGAGATCTCCATCTCGCACGACGTCGACGCCATCGACAAGACGGCAGCCATCCGAATCAAGCAAAGCGCGTTCATGGTGTTCAATGCGCTGCGCCAATT
Source organism: Ideonella sp. (assembly GCA_015075545.1). GTDB lineage: Bacteria > Pseudomonadota > Gammaproteobacteria > Burkholderiales > Burkholderiaceae_C > JAEUPI01. The sequence continues at coordinate 697,349 of JABTUC010000002.1, forward strand.
GGCGCAAGGCCGGCCAGGCCCTGCGTCGTCGCAGGCGGCACGCGCGGTTCGGTTCGCATTCGGCCGCGACGACTGGTCGGTGCCCGAGCAGATGCTCGACCTGGAGCGCGACGCCGGGGTGCGCAGTCAGTTCAACTTCTATGCCGACGATAGGGCGAAGGACGTCACGCGCTGGCTGTTCGATCCTGCCTACGATATTGCCGATTCGGCGCTTCGCCAGAGGCTGTCTGATCTTGTGCAGGGGGGCTGGCAAGTCGGCCTGCATCCATCCTACGATGCTTGGAGATCTCCGGAGCTGATACGGGCCCAACGCGAACGCCTGCAGTCGTTTGCGCCTGCCGCGGTGACCAGCTGTCGCCAGCACTGGCTACGGTTCAGTTGGCAGGAGACTTGGGCAGCGCAGTCGGCCGCTGGGTTGTCGCAAGACACGACCCTCATGTTCAACGACCGTCCGGGCTTGCGCAACTCGGCGGCCGTGTGCTGGAAGCCGTGGCACGTGCGGGAGGCGCGGCCCCATTCGATCGTCGCACTGCCTACGATGCTGATGGATTCACATGTCTACGACTACCGACCCATGGCCCCGGTCGAGAGGCGCGCGGTCCTGCGCTACTGGATCGACGAAGTGATCGCGGTCGGCGGCGAGGCAGCCCTGCTCTGGCATCCGCACACGCTCGCCGACGACTACGGCTGGGCGGATGGCTACCGCGAGCTCCTGGCCACCTTGGCGGAACGGCCGAGCGAGGGGGTAGCGTGATTCGCGAGTGGCTGCCGCATGCGTTGCGCGTTCCGCTGTGGGGCGATCGCGAGCGGTGGGGCGCCAGCGTTCGCACCGACGACCCCTGCTGGCGCGAATGGGAGCGCACCTACCTGAACTTCTATGCGGCCAATCAGCGTACCGGCATTGGCACGCGGGTCAACGATGCGGGCTACCGGGTCATGTCGCTGGTGGACCTCAGCGGCAAGCGCGTGCTGGAGATCGGCCCGGGCGACATTCGCCACACCGCGTACTGGAAGGGCAAGCCGCGCGAGTATCTCCTCGCCGACATTCATGTCGGCATGCTCGAGCAGGCCGCGCGCAACCCGGCGCTGGGCGGCGTGCCGACGCGAACGCTGCTGATCGAGCGCGGTGCCCCACTGCCGATCGAGAGCGCTTCGGTCGACGTGGTGGTCTCGTTCTACTCCCTGGAGCACCTTTATCCGCTGGAGCCCCACCTGCTGGAGCTTCGTCGCGTGCTGGCTGCAGGCGGCACGCTGGTCGGAGCAATCCCAACCGAAGGGGGCCTGGCCTGGGGCGCGGGGCGTTTGCTGACATCGCGACGCTGGTTCAAGAAACACACATCGATCGATCCCGACAAGATCATCTGCTGGGAGCATCCGAATTACGCTGACACGATTCTGGCGGCGCTCGACAGCCATCTGGTGCGGTGTCGCGTCGGCACCTGGCCCCTGCCGTGGCTGCCGTGGTTGGATGCCAACCTGATCGTTCGCCTGCTGTACCGCAAACCCGACTAGGCGATGGCGGACAACCCCTACCTCGGCCACTTGAAGCAGGCCTTGCCGCGCCTGCTGTCGCTGTTCGATGGCGATCGGACGAGCGACAGTCACGGCGTCGGCGATCGACTTCGCTGGGCTTGGGGGCTGATCGATTTCGGCAACGCGACTTACCAGGGCGCGGCACACGGGTTGGCTCGACTGTGGAGTTGCGGAATGTGGCCATACGCCACGGCGCCCGACACCTTCTTCGCACGCATCGACGCCATGTTCGACGGCGCACGGCGGTTGACTCGCAGCGACGGCAGTCTCGAAGAGGCCTTTCCATTCGAGGGATCGTTCTGCGTGACCGCGCTGGTGGCCTTCGATCTCCTTTGTGCATTGCAGCTGCTCAAGAAGGAGATTCCTGCGGAGACAGAAAGAAGGTGGCAGAGCATCATCGAGCCGTGGATCCAGTATCTGATGGACGCCGACGAGGCGCATGCCGTGATCTCGAACCACCTTGCAACCGCTGCGAGCGCGCTGGCGCGGTGGCACGCGTTGACCGGTGACGAAGGCAGCCTTCGGAAGGCCCGCGAACTGACCGATCGCATCCTCGCCCATCAGTCGAAGGAGGGGTGGTTTCGGGAGTACGACGGCGCCGACCCTGGCTATCAGTCGCTTTGCACCTACTACCTGGCCGACCTGCATGCGCAGCGACCGGACTGGCAGCTGTACGAGCCATTGCGTAGATCGATTGCGTTCCTCTGGCACTTCGCCCATCCGGACGGGTCGTTCGGTGGCGTATACGGCAGCCGGTGCACGCGCTTCTACTTTCCTGCCGGCTTGGAGGCCCTGGCCCGTGAGATCCCGGAGGCCGCCGCCCTTGCCCGATTCATGCGCGAGAGCATCCGACACGATCGTGTGGTGACGCTGAGCTGCATGGATGACTCGAATCTGGTCCCGATGCTCAACGCCTACTGCGTGGCCGCCCAGCATGGAGGCGAGGAGCTAGCACCGGGCGATGATTGCGTCCTGCCGGCACTACGGGCACGGCCCGCGCGAGTTCACTTCGCGCAGGCGGGTCTATGGCTCGATGCCGGTCCGCGTCACTACACTGTGATCGGCACGCACGTCGGCGGGGTCGTGATGCACTTCGTCGATGGTCGCCTGATGCTGGTAGACGCCGGCGTCGTCGTGCGCGATGCGCGTGGCCGGATGGGCAGCAGCCAGGCGCTCGACGTGCGGAATCGCTGTCAGGTTGACGGCGACGACCTGGTCGTCGAAGCCTGCATCCGGTCGATGCCAAGACGCCTGCCCACGCCAATGCAGTTCCTGTTGTTGCGACTCTTGTGCGTGACCGCATTCCGATGGCGTGGCCCGCGCGAGTGGGTCAAGCGGCGTCTGGTGGCGGCGCTGATCTCGCCACAGAATCCGTGGCCTGCTGCAAACGTCAGGCGCATTCACCTCGGCGCTGAACTGTCGATCGACGACCGCAGCGAGTTGCCTGCTGGCTATCGAAGACTGGCGACGTCGGGAGCGTTCGTCTCGATCCACATGGCCAGTCAGGGCTACTGGCAGCGGCAGGACGAGGCGTCATCGCGATGATTCCGCGCTTCAAGCCCGACATCGGCTGGGCCGAGCTGGGCGCGCTCACCGCGCGCTGCGCGGGTGCCGTCGAGCGCTTCGAGCGCGAATTCGCACGCAGCTTCGAGGCCAGCGAAGCGGTGGCGTTTCCCTATGGGCGCAGTGCGTTGTGGGCCTTGCTGCAGGCACTCGAGTTGCGCGGTGCCGAGGTGGTGATGCCGGCATATACCTGCTCGGTGGTGGCCCACGCGATCAGCCTGAGCGGCAATCGGCCCCGCTTCGTCGACATCCGTCTCGGCGACTACAACATGGATCTCGAGCGTCTGCCGGCGACCATCGGCCCTGGCACGCGCGCGATTGTCGCGACGCACCTGTTCGGCTATCCACTCGATCTCGGGACGCTGGAGTCGATCGTCGCCGAGGCGCAGGCGCGCCACGGCCACAAGATCTGGCTGATCCAGGACTGCGCCCACGCATTCGGTGCGTCGTGGCACGGGCGACCGGTCGGCAGCAGCGGCGACGCGGCCCTCTATGCATTCAACATCAGCAAGTCGATGACCGCCATCTTCGGTGGCATGTTGTGCTTTCGCGATGCCGCGCTGGCGCAGCGGGTGCGCCAATGGCGCGACCGCTCGTTTCGCCGGCCCGGCATCCTCAAGCCCTGGCTGCGGCGCCTGTATCTGCTCGCGGCCAAGGCGGCGTTCTTCGAGCCCGTCTACGGCGCGACGCGCTGGCTGCAGGAACGGACACCGCTGCTGGATCGTCTGACGCGCTCGTACCACCTCGACGACCGCATCGCGCTGCCGCCGGATCACCTCGACCGCATGCTCGACGTCGAGGCGGCGGTGGGCCTCGCCCAACTGGTCAAGTATCCACACTACATCGCGCGCAGACGCGCGCACGCGGCCTTTTACGACGAGCAACTGCCGCGCAAGCCCGGCTGGGTGCTGCCGCCGCTGGTGGAGGGTGCCACCTACTCGCACTACGTGGCGCGTGTGCCGGACCGTGCCGGCAGCATCCGCGACGCGGCACGGCGCGGCGTCCATCTCGGTGAGTTGATCCAATACAGCGTGCCCGCGCTGAGCAGCTACGCCGCCGGCGCCGACGCGTGCCCCAACTCGCTGCTCGCCAGCCGATGCACGGTCAACGTTCCGCTTCATCCCAGCATGAGCGAGCGGCAGCTCCAGCAGGTGGTCGATGCATTGCGCTGAAGGTCCGACCACGCTGGCCGGCACGCAGATCGTGCGGTTGGGCGGCCACTTCGTCGAACCCCTGGTGGGACTGCATGTCGCTGCACTGGCCGGCGATGTGCTGCCAGCGTTGGGGCCGGCCTTCTTGCGGCGGTATTACGCGGCGGTGCTGCGAACCGACTCGCAAGCGGTGCTTGGCGCCGTTCGCGCGGGTGATCTGCTGGGCTTCTGCCAGTTGGCCATGGCGCCGATGTCGATCAGCGCCGTGCTCGCGTCTGCACCGCTGTCTGTCCTGTCGATCCTGCGGCTTGGCCTGCTCCACCCGAAGATGCTGCGGCGCGGCCTGGCGATGGCCACTCGACCGGAACCGGTGCGTGCAATGCCCGAGATCGCCTTCATCGCCGTTGGGGTCCGGTTCCAGCGCGGCGGTATCGGTCGCGCACTGGCCTCTGCGGCAACAGCGATGGCTGCCGAACGTGGAGTCGCCGAGATCTGCACCAAGACGTCCAACGAAGCAGCCCGTGCCCTCTACGAGCGGCAGTTCGGCGCGCGCGTGGTCGCCACCCGCAGTGCCGCGGGGCGCACCTACTGGCATCTGGCCTGGCGCACCGGCGCGCCGGAAGGCGCACACCATGTCGCGGCTTGAGCAACTGGGCCGGGATTCGCTGGTCTACGGGCTCGGCGCCGTGGTGGCCAAGGGCATCGGCTTTCTGCTGCTGCCGGTGTACACGCGCGTGTTCTCGCCCGCCGACTACGGCGCGATCGAAATGCTCACCACCATCGCCGCGCTTCTGTCGGCTGTGTTGGCGATGGGCATGGATTCGGCGCAGTCGTTCTATTTTTTCCAGTGTAGGGAAGGCGGCCGGGCCGAGCGGGCCAGGCTGATCTCGGCGATCTTGCAGTGGCGCCTGATCTGGGGCACGGCCATCGTCGCAGCCGCCACGGTGGCGTCGCCGCTGCTGAACGCCGCGCTGTTCGGCGGTCACCTGAGCTGGCCGTACTTCGCTGTGGCCTTCGCCGGCGCGCTGTTTATGCAGTGGATGAGCCAGAGCGTCGAGGTGTTCCGGCTACTTTATCGGCCCTGGCCGTATGTGCTGGTGACGCTCGCGCAGTCGCTCGGTGCCGCGGCGTTGATCCTGCTGCTGGTGATCGGTTTCGACCAAGGCCTGCTCGGCTACTTCGTCGGCTCCACGGTGGCCACGGTTTTCGCGGCCGTGGTGGGTTGGTACGGTGCGCGCGACTACCTCGATCTCGGCACGCTGCATTCGCATTGGTGGCCGCGCCTGCTGCGGTTCGGCGCACCGCTGGTGCCCGCGGGCGTGGCAATGTACGTGATGAACACGTCGGACCGTTGGTTCATCCTACACTATCAGGGAGAGGCGGCGCTGGGCATCTATGCGGTGGGCGCCAGGTTCGCGCTGGTGATGGCGCTGGTGATCGAGACATTTCGCAAGGCGTGGTGGCCGATCGCGATGGACGCCATGCACAGCGCCGATGGCCCGCAGACCTTTCGCACCATTGCGCGCGTGTTCATGGGAGCCGGTGTCGCGATGGTGGTGTACATCACCTTCCTGTCGCCGTGGCTGGTGCGCTGGTTCACTGCGCCCGCGTTCCACGACGCTTGGCCGCTGGTCGGTGTGCTGGCCTGGCAGTCGCTCTTTTACGGCTTTTACCTGGTCGCGTCGGCAGGTATCTGGAAGGCCGAACGCACGAAAATGGCGATGCTGATCATGTTCTTGGCAGCGGCAATCAACATCGGCTTGAACTGGTTGTTGGTGCCGCCGTTCGGTGGCGTGGGCGCGGCGGTGGCGACGGCGCTGTCATTCGGTGCCTGGATCCTAACGGCATTGTGGATGAGCGAGCGGCTGTGGCGTGTGGGCTTTCCACTGGGCTGGCTTGGCGCGCAGGTGGGCCTGGGTGCGGTCGCGATGGCCTGGTTGATCGCCACGAGACCCGAGATCTGGCTCGGTGCACTCGTCGCCCATGCGGTCGTCGGCGTGCTACTGGCCACCAGCGTGGCCCGCAGCAGTTGGGGTGCGCTCAGGCGAAGGGGCGCGAACCATGCATGAGCATGGCGTCATCACGGTGGCCCGGCGCATCGGCTCGGCGGTCGGCCCGCTGGGTTGGATCGAAGCCCTGCTCTATCTGGCGCTGACGCCGCTGTTCACGGCCGTCGCCTGGGTGCGGTCGCTATGGGCCGCACGTGGATTGTTGGCAGGACGTTGGTCGCACTTCCAGGGCTTTCACCCGCTGAATGTGATGACCTCGTTCTTCTACCGGACCCAATGGCTCAACATCGAGCGCTTTGGCCGGCACGGTGTCAGTCCTTTGGTGGGGCTCGGGGAGCACCCGTTGAGCCGTTGGTTCCATCTGACGCTGTTGTCCAGTTGCCTGTACGCGAACGCCGGCGCCGTGACCACGCTGCTGGGCACGCTGGCCTGGGTCGCGCTGCATCTGGTCTGGCTCGACGGTGGCGCTGCGGGTTGGACGCTGGCCACGGTGGCGGTGCTGTGGGCGAGTTCGACGGCCTACGCCATGGCGTTCACGCGCCAGAACTACAACATCCTGGGCTGGATGTGGCTGCCGCTGGCAATGCACGGCGCGCTGACGGAGCAATGGACCCTGGCATCACTAGCGTGGCTTGCCGCTTCGCTGTCCAGCATCACCGTGATCTTCACGGCTGTCCCGTTGATGGCCGTGTTGGCTTGGCATACCGGCAGTGCGCTGCCGCTGCTGGTGCTACTGCCGGCGCTGGTCAAGGTCGCTGCGCACGTGTTGCCGCTGATGGGCGGAGGCGGCCTGCGGCCGGCATTGCTGAACGTGGCGAAGATGATCGGCATGACCAGCGCCAGCGTGCGCTACAAGCGCCAATCGATGCGGCCGCGGCCGTTCACCGTGTACTTCATCGTCATCTATGCCGTCGGCTGTGCCCTGCTATGGGCCGATCGAGGGCCACCGGCGCTGCCGCTCGCCGCCCTCGCGCTGGTGGCGATCAACCAGGTGCTGCTGCGTTTCGCCGATGAGCAGTCGGTGATAGTGATGTTCATCTCGGTATTCGCCGCCGAGCTGCTGGCGTCGGCGCCGTCGGCGTTGGCACTGGCCGGGTTTTGGGTTGTCGCCAATCCGTTGCCCGTGTTCCTGGGCCTTTGCTCGCCGCAACGCGATCGCAGTATCGTGCGCGTGCAAGTTCGGCCGCCGTACGACCATTCGCGCCTGCAGGCTGGGCTAGAGCGGTTCTTGCGCGACGTGCCGGCCGGGCAGCGCGTGCTGTTCGCATTCGGCGACCCGGGCGGTGTCTACGAAAACGTGTTCGACGGCTATCGCAACCTGATCGAGCTGCCGCTGTTCGTCGCGGCGACGCGCGGTGTGCACCTGTTCCCCGACTGGTATGCGGTGGCCGAGACCAACTACCAGGGCGCTCCCGAGTTCTGGGGCCGTTCGGTCGGCCAGGTGCGTGCACTGGCCGCGAGCTGGCGCGCGCAGCACGTGATCGTCTACCACGACTCCGGTGCCGAGCTGGATCACGACTGGTCAGCGGCCGGCTTCCGCCTCCAGGCGACGTTCGATTGGGGTGAATGGCTGCACGAGCTCGATGGCATCGCGCTGTGGCGCTCGTCCAAACCGCCCTGTTGGCGGCTGCTGGCAGTGCCAGACAATCAATCATGAAACTCGTCACCGTGCTCGGTGCACGTCCACAGTTCATCAAGGCCAGCGTGGTCAGCAGCGCGCTGCGAGAGGCCGGTGCGTTGCGCGAGATCGTGCTGCACACCGGGCAGCACTTCGACGCCAACATGTCGCAGGTCTTCTTCGACGAGCTCGGCATGTCGCCCCCGGCGCACCACCTCGGCATCCACGGCGGTGGCCACGGCGAGATGACCGGGCGCATGCTGGCCGAGATCGAGCGGGTGCTGCAGGCCGAGCGGCCGCAGGCGGTGCTCGTTTACGGCGATACCAATTCGACGCTGGCGGGCGCGCTGGCGGCGGTGAAGCTGCACATCCCGGTCGCGCACGTCGAGGCCGGGCTGCGTTCGTTCAACTGGGCCATGCCCGAGGAGATCAACCGCATCCTGACCGATCGCATCTCGCATTGGCTGTTCACGCCCACGGATGCGGCGCAGCGGCATCTGGTACGCGAAGGTACGGCCGAATCGCAGATCTTCCCGGTCGGTGACGTGATGTACGACGTCGCGCTGCACCACGGCGCCCGGGTCGGTGCCGGTGGCGGGGTGCTGGCGCGCCTGGGCCTGGCGCCGGGTCGATACCTGCTGGTCACCGTGCACCGCGCCGAGAACACCGACGATGCCCAACGCCTGCGCGTGATCGTCGATGCGCTGGCGGTCATCGCGCGTGAGATGCCAGTGGTGTGGCCGCTGCATCCGCGCACCCGCCAGGTGCTGGCGGCTGGCGTGCAGGGCGCCGACCCGAGCCAGGGCCTGCACCTGATCGACCCGCTGGGCTACCTCGACATGGTGCAGTTGGAGAAGCATGCCGCAGTGATCGCCACTGACTCGGGCGGTGTGCAGAAGGAGGCGTTCTTCCACAAAGTGCCGTGCGTGACGCTGCGCGACGAGACCGAGTGGGTCGAACTGGTCGATGCGCGCTGGAATCGCCTCGCACCGCCTAGGTCGGTGCAGGAGGTCGCGACAGCGATCCTCGCCGCCGTTGGCAGCGCGGGCGAACCGGTCGAGCCTTACGGACGTGGCGACGCCGCGCAGCGCATCGTGCAGCGCCTGCGAACCGATCTGGGTGCGTGAAGCTGCTCTACATCGACCACTACGCCGGCGGACCGGCGTACGGCATGGAATACCGGCCGTTCTACCTGGCGCGCGAGTGGGTTCGATGCGGCCACCAAGTGACGATCGTCGCCGCGACGCAGGCGCACGTGCGGAGCCGGCAGCCCGTGGCCCACGGCGCGTTCACGCGCGAGGTCGTCGATGGCGTGTCGCACGTCTGGTGTCGCACGCCCCGCTACCAGGGCAACGGCGTGGGCCGGGTCATCAACATCGCGGCTTTCCTGCGCCGGTTGCGACAGTGGCGGCGCTGGCTCGACTTCGAGCCTGATGTGGTGATCGCCTCGTCCACCTACCCGGCCGATATCGGGCCGGCACGCGCCATCGCGCGCGCCCATTCGGCGATGCTGGTGTGGGAGGTGCACGACCTCTGGCCGCTGTCGCCGATCGAGCTGGGCGGCATGTCGCGGCGGCATCCGTTCGTGATGTGGATGCAACGCGCCGAGAACATTGCCTGCGGCCACAGCGATCTGGTGGTGTCGATGCTGCCGCTGGCCGAAGCGCATTTGCGCGAGCACGGTCTGCCGGCAGGCAGGTTCGTCTATGCGCCCAACGGCATCGACCCGCAGGAGTGGTCGGCCGCACCAGTGGCGCTGCCCGCCGCGCACGCCGCGGCGATCGGCGATGCGCGTGGCCGCGGCGACGCGCTGGTGGCCTATGCCGGCTCGCACGGCCTGGCCAACGACCTGGGCAGCCTGATCGATGCCGCGAGCCGGCTGAAGGATGAACCGGTCACCTGGCTGCTGGTGGGCACGGGGCCCGAGAAGGCGGCTCTCGAGCGAAAGGTGGCGCAGCAGGGCCTCGCGCGGGTGAAGTTGCTCGATCCCGTGCCCAAGGCCTGCATTCCCGAACTGCTTCGCCAGATGGACCTTCTGTATCTCGGACTGCTGCCGCACTCGCTGTTCCGTTTCGGCATCAGCCCGAACAAGCTGATGGACTACATGATGGCGGGCCGGCCGGTGGTATGCGCCATCGAGGCCGGCAACGATCCGGTTGGCGAAGCCGGTTGCGGCGTCACCGTGCCGCCGGGCAACCCCCAGGCCATCGCCGACGCCGTCAGGCGGTTGGCGTCGATGCCGGGTTCCGAGCGCGACGCCATGGGCGAGCGCGGTCGGGCCTACGTGCTGGCGCGGCATACTTACCCGGTGCTGGCGCATCGCTTCATCGAAGCCATCCAGTTGCACGAGCGCGCGCGGCCGTTGCGCAGCGCTCATGCTGCCGCCCGATGAGCGCGCACGGCCGCCTCGGAGCGCTCGGCGCCGCAGTGCGCCGCACGCAGGATCGCCAGTGACCGCGCCGATGCCCCACGACGAAGCGGCGGCGGTGGCCGAGCGCTACGCCCGACGCGAAGCCACCGATCTCTACAGCCTGCTGAGGCCCAACGTCTGGCAGTCTGTGCACGAGCGGCAACGCGCGATGCTGCGCTTGTTCGCGCGGCTGGGCTGGCATGACCTCTCGTCGCGCCGCGTGCTCGAGGTGGGCTGCGGCACGGGCGGCAACCTGCTCGAGCTGCTGCGCATCGGCTTCGCGCCGCGCAACCTGGCCGGCATCGAGCTGCTGCCCGAGCGCTTCGCCCACGCGATGCAGACGCTGCCCGCCGGCGTGGTGCTGATGCAGGGCGACGCCTCGCTGGTCAAGCTGCCCGACGAGAGCGAGGACATCGTGCTGCAGTCCACCGTGTTCTCGTCGCTGCTCGATGCGCCGTTCCAGTGGCGGCTGGCGCAGACCATGTGGCGCTGGGTGCGCCCGGGTGGCGGCGTGCTGTGGTACGACTTCACGGTCGACAACCCGCGCAACCCCGACGTGCGCGGCGTGCCGGTGGCGCGCATCCGCGAGCTGTTTCCCACCGGGCGCGTGCAATACCAACGCCTCACGCTGGCACCGCCGCTGGCGCGCCGCGTGTGCGCATTGCATCCGGCGCTGTACCCGGTGTTCAATGCGATTCCGCTGCTGCGCACGCACGTGCTGGCGTGGATCGAGAAGCCACCATCCTGATGCCCGTATGAGCAAGCCGTTTCTGCCCTTTGCGATGCCCGACATCGGCGACGACGAGATCGCCGAGGTGGTCGACACGCTGCGCTCGGGCTGGGTCACCACCGGGCCGAAGGCCAAGCGCTTCGAGGCCGACTTCGCGGCCTTCCTCGGTGATGCGTCGCTGCACTGCATCGCGGTCAACTCGGCCACGGCCGGCTTGCACCTCGCGCTCGAGGCACTGGGCATCGGCCCGGGCGACGAGGTGATCACCACCACTCACACCTTCACCGCCACCGCCGAGGTGGTGCGTTACCTCGGTGCCGACGTGAAGCTGGTCGACATCGACCCCGCCACGCTCAACATCGACCCGCGGCTGATCGAGGCGGCCGTCACGCCGAAGACCAAGGCGATCATCCCGGTGCACTACGGCGGGCTGGCCGCCGACATGCCGGCGATCCTCGCACTCGCGCAGCGCCGCGGCCTTGCGGTGGTGGAAGACGCCGCACACGCGCTGCCCACCACCAGCGGCGGGCGGCTCGTCGGCACGCTGGCCAGCGACGCCGCAGTGTTCAGCTTCTACGCCAACAAGACCATCACCACCGGCGAGGGCGGCATGCTGGTCACGCGCGACGCCGCGCTGGCCAAGCGCGCGCAGGTGATGCGGCTGCACGGCATGAGCCGCGATGCGTTCGATCGCTTCACCGCGCAGGTGCCGAGCTGGTACTACGAGATCGTGGCGCCCGGATTCAAGTACAACCTCACCGACATCGCCGCGGCGATCGGCCTGCAGCAGCTCAAGAAGGCGCACGCCTTCGCGCAGCGGCGCACGCAGATCGCGCAGCGCTTCAATGCGGCGTTCGCGCGGCTGCCGGTGCTGACGGCGCCCGAGCCGCCGGCGGGCGAATTGCACGCCTGGCACCTGTACCCGCTGCGCCTGCGCGACGATGCGCCGGTCGGTCGCGACGCGCTGATCGAGCGGCTGTTCGCGCGCGGCATCGGCTGCAGCGTGCACTACATCCCGCTGCACCAGCAGCCGTACTGGCGCGAGCGCTACGGCCTCACGGCGGCGATGTTCCCGCACAGCCAGCGCGTCTACGAGCGGCAGCTCAGCCTGCCGATCTACACGCGCATGAGCGACGCCGACGTCGAGCGGGTGATCGACGCGGTACGGGGCGCCCTCGGTGGCGGCGCATGAGAGCCGGCCGGTCGCAGGCGATCCGCGCTTGATGCGGTGATGCAGTAGAATCAACGCATCAAGACAGGCGAGGCAGATCATGCGAACCACGCTGGACATCGACGACGACGTGTTGCGTGCCGCGAAGGATCTGGCGCGTCGCGAGAAGCGCTCTGCCGGCGAGGTGATCTCTCGCCTGGCGCGCCACTCCCTCACCGGCGGTGCGATGGCGCCTGTGGCGCCGGCCAAGGCCCAGCCCGTGGTAGGGGGCTTTAGGCCCTTCGCACCGCGCGGCGCCGTGGTGTCGAACGACCAGATCGACGGCTTGCGCGACGCGGAAGGTGTCTGATCGCGCCATGCGCGCGCTGCTCGACGTGAACGTGCTGATCGCGCTGCTCGACTCGGCGCACGTGGACCATGGGCGCGCGCGCCGATGGCTGGCAGCCCATCTGCGCTCCGGGTGGGCTTCCTCGCCGATCACGCAGAACGGCTGCATCCGCATCCTGGCGCAACCGAACTATCCGAGTCCGCTGCCGGCGTCGCAGGTGGCGCTGCGTCTGGCCGAGGCCACGGCCGACGCGAGCCACCGGTTCTGGCCCGACAGCATGAGCGTGCTCGACGCCGGCCGCATCGACTGGGCCCGCATACTCGGTCATCGGCAGGTGACCGATGCCTACCTGCTCGCGCTGGCGGTGGAGCACAGGGGTTGCTTCGCCACGTTCGATCGGCGAGTCGATTTCCGCGTCGTGCCGGGCGCCAAGGAGGCGAACCTGGTCGTCATCGATTGAGCCGGGCGTGGTCAAGCGCGGATTCGATCTGCTGCTGGTCGGCGTCGGGCTGATCGTGTTGGCGCCGCTGCTGCTGGCGGCAATGCTGTGGGTGCGGCTGGATTCGCCCGGCCCGGCGTTGTTTCGGCAGGAGCGCGTGGGCCGGCACGGGCGGCTGTTTCGGATCCACAAGCTGCGCACGATGCGCGCCGACGCGCCGGCGGTCGGCCCGGCGATCACAGCGCACGCCGATGCGCGCGTCACGCGCGCGGGCCACTGGCTGCGCCGCTACCGCATCGACGAGCTGCCGCAGTTGATCGACGTGCTGCGCGGCGACATGAGTCTGGTGGGCCCGCGGCCCGAGCTGCCGCGCTTCGTCGCGCTGTATCCGGCCGAGCTGCGCGCCAAGGTGCTGGCCGTGCGCCCGGGCATCACCGACCCGGCGTCGCTCGAGTTCGTCGACGAGAGCGAACTGCTGGCGGGCAGCCCCGACCCCGAGCGCACCTACGTCGAGACCATCCTGCCGCGCAAGCTGCAACGCCAGGTGCAGTACGCTGAGCGCGCCACCTGGTGGACCGACCTCGCAGTGATGGCGCGCACGCTGCGCGTGTTGCTGGCGCGGTGACAATGCCGGCCATGACGGAGCGTCCCGAACCGCGCCCCCAGGCGGCGCAAGCGCTGTCACCCCGCGAGGGGGCTGAGTCGAGTGGCCTGGCCGCACTGACTCGGGAGGGAGTGGGCACCGAGCGGGCGCAGCCGCAGGCCGCTGGCCTGACCATCTGGCACCGGCTCGACCGCGCACTGGCGCGCCTGCGCCCGCACCGCGAGTGGGCCGCGCTGCTGATCGACGCGGTGCTGGTGGCCGTGGCCTGGAACGCCACCTATCTGTTCCGCCTCGGTTTCGAGCGCTGGTTCAGGGTGCGCCCGGACTACGACCATTGGGTGATGCTCGGCATCGTCGGCGTCTACGCGGTGCTGTTCCGCGTCTTCGGCGTGCCCAAGGGCATCTGGCGCTTCTCGGGCTTCGGCGAGGTGCAGCGGCTGGCGCTGGCGTGCGCGGTGGCCGGCGCTCTCAGCGGCGCGGCCGTGATGCTGCTGGGCCTGCGCGAGGTGCCGCGCGCGGTGCTGGCGCTGCACCCGGTGATCACGCTGATGGCGGTGGCGCTGGCGCGGCTGGCGTACCGCATGCTGTACGAGCACGCGCGCTCGCGCATCACCGGCAGCGACAGCGAGGTGCGGCGCGCGCTGGTGCTCGGCGCCGGCGAGGCGGCGCGCCTGCTGGTGGCCGGCATACATCAACAAGGCTGGATCGTGCTCGGCTTTCTCGACGACGACCCGCACAAGCGCGGCGCGCGCGTGGCCGGCGTGCCGGTGCTCGGGCCTCTTGCGTCGCTGCGCGACAAGGCCACCGTCGGCTCGGCGACGCACCTGATCCTGGCCATGCCGTCGGTGCGCGGGGCGCGCCGGCGCGAGTTGCTCGAGCTGGCTGCAGGCTCCGGCCTGCCGGTGGTCACCGTGCCGTCGGCCGACGAGCTGCGCGACGGCAACCAGCGAATCGACCGCTTGCGCGACATCGAGCCCGAAGACCTGCTCGGCCGTGAGCCGGTGCAGCTCGACGAGGCCGGCATCGCATCGACGCTGCGCGACAAGACAGTGCTGATCACCGGCGCCGGCGGCAGCATCGGCGCCGAGCTGTGCCGCCAGGTGGCGCAGTACCAGCCGGCGCGAATGGTGCTGTACGAGCTGAGCGAGTTCAACCTCTACAACATCGAGCAGGACCTGGGCGAGCGCTTCCCGGCGCTGCCGCTGGCGCGCGTGATCGGCGACGTGAAGGATCTCGATCACCTGCGGCACACGCTCGGGCAGTACGCGCCGCAGGTGGTGTTCCACGCCGCCGCGTTCAAGCACGTGCCGCTGATGGAAGAAGGCAACGCGCTGGCGGCATTGCGCAACAACACGCTGGGCACGTACCACGCGGCGCTGGCCGCAGGCGAGGCGCGAGTCGAGCGCTTCGTGCTGATCAGCACCGACAAGGCGGTGAACCCCACCAACGTGATGGGCGCCACCAAGCGCGCCGCCGAGATGGTGGTGTCGGCGCTGGCCGCGCAATACCCAGGCACGCGATACGTCGCGGTGCGCTTCGGCAACGTGCTGGGCTCCAGCGGTAGCGTGATCCCCAAGTTCAAGGAGCAGATCGCGCGCGGCGGCCCGGTGACGGTGACGCACCCGGAGATCATCCGCTACTTCATGACGATCCCCGAGGCGGCGCGCCTCGTGCTGCAGGCGGCGGCCATCGGCGAGAGTGGCCAGGTGCTGGTGCTCGACATGGGCGAGCCGGTGAAGATCGTCGACATGGCGCGACAACTCATCCGCCTGTCGGGCCACTCGGCCGACGACGTGGCCATCGAGTTCAGCGGCCTGCGCGCTGGCGAGAAGCTCTACGAAGAGCTGCTGGCCGACGCCGACACCACGGTGGCCACCGCGGTGCCGCAGCTTCGAGTGGCGCGGTTGGCGCAGCACGGGTCGCTGCCCGACGAACTGCTCGCGCTGGCGGCGGCGTCGGCGCATGCCGGCGATGCGGCCGTGCGCGCAGCGCTGCGGCGCGCGGTACCGGAGTACCGGAGTTCCGACCCGAAGACTTTCGACCGATGAGCGCAAACGACAGTGGCCCCCTGATCGACATCGTCGCCGGCGCGCGACCCAACTTCATGAAGATCGCGCCGATCATCCGCGCGATCGAGGCGCGGCAGAAGGCGGGAAGCGCGCTGCGCTGGCGCCTGGTGCATACCGGCCAGCATTACGACGCGCGCATGTCGGCCGACTTCTTCACGCAACTCGACATCCCGGAGCCCGACGTCAACCTCGAGGTCGGCTCGGGCACGCAGGCCGAGCAGACGGCGGCGATCATGGTGCGCTACGAGGCGCTGCTGGTGAAGCAGCGCAGCGCGCTGTGCCTGGTGGTGGGTGATGTCACCTCGACGATGGCGTGCGCCATCGTGGCGCAGAAGCTGTGCGTCGCGGTGGCGCACGTCGAGGCCGGCATCCGCTCGGGCGACTGGACGATGCCCGAAGAGATCAACCGCATGGTGACCGACGCGATCACCAACTGGTTCTTCACCACCAGCGAGGTGGCCAACGACAACCTGCGGCGTGCCGGCGTCCGCAACGAGCGCATCTTCTTCGTCGGCAACACGATGATCGACACCCTGCTGGCCAACCTGCCGCGCCTGAGGGCGCCGTCGTTCTGGGGCGAGGCCAGGCTGCAGCCGGGTGGCTATTTCGTGATGACGATGCATCGGCCGGCCAACGTCGACACCGCGCAAGGCTTCGCCGCCGTGCTGAAGGCCATCGGCGACGGCGTGCGCGGCATGCCGGTGGTGTTTCCGGTGCACCCGCGCACGGCCAAGACGCTGGCGGCGCTGGGCGAGCTGCCGAACAACCTGCTGCTCGTCGACCCGCAGCCGTACCTGGAGTTCAACTACCTGGTCAAGCATGCCAAGGCCGCGATCACCGACTCCGGCGGCGTGACCGAAGAGACCACGGTGATGGGGGTTCCGTGCATCACGATGCGCAACACCACCGAGCGACCCGAGACCGTGACGCTGGGCACCAACGAGCTGATCGGCACCGATCCAGCACAGTTGAAGCCTGCGCTCGATCGCCTGTTCGATGGTGGCTGGAAGACCGGCAGCGTGCCGCCGTTGTGGGACGGCAAGACGGGCGAGCGCATTGTCGAGCGGCTCGAGGCGTTGCTGGCCGCGCCTCGATGATTTCGCGTCGCGCGCTCAGCCGAATCCACCGGCCTTCCACTGCCTGAGCCAGGCGACGAAGCGGCGCAGGCCTTCGCTCAACGGCGTCGACGGCTCGAAGCCCACGCGCTCGCGCAGCCGCGTGACGTCGGCGCAGGTCATTGTCACGTCACCTGGCTGCGGGCCCAGCATCTGCAGCTTGGGCTGAACACCGAGCGCGGAGGCCAGCGTCTCGACGAACTCGAGCACCGTCACCGGCGCGTGGTTGCCGATGTTAAACACCTCGTGCGGCGGCGTCGCCGGCGGCGGCGATGCAAAGGCGACGCGCACCACGCCTTCGACGATGTCGTCGATGTAGGTGAAGTCGCGCTGCAGCTTGCCATGGCCGAACACCGGCAGTGCCTCGCCCGCGAGCAGCTTCTCGGCGAAGCTGAAGGCGGCCATGTCGGGCCGGCCCCACGGGCCGTAGACCGTGAAGAAGCGCAAGCCGGTGGCGCGCAGGCCGTAAAGGTGGCTGTAGGTGTGCGCCATCAGCTCGTTGGCCTTCTTGGTTGCCGCGTACAGCGACACCGGCGCATCGGTGTTCTGCGTCTCGCGAAAGGGCGGGTCGGTGCGGTCGCCGTAGACGCTGCTGGAGCTGGCGTACACGAGGTGCTGCACCCTGTGGCGGCGGCAGGCCTCGAGCACGTTGGCGAAGCCCACCAGGTTGGACTGCACGTAGGTCTCGGGGTGGTTGATCGAGTAGCGCACGCCGGCCTGGGCGGCAAGGTGGACCACGACGCCCGGCTTCACCGCTTCGAACAGCGCACGCACGGCAGCCGCGTCGGCGAGCTCGACGGCGTCGCAGCGCACGCCGCACGGCGCCAGCAGGTGCGCAACACGAGCGCGCTTGAGCGCCGGGTCGTAGTAGTCGTTGAAGTTGTCGCAACCATGCACCGTGTGCCCCTGCTCCGCCAGGCGCGCGGCGACGAACGAGCCGATGAAGCCGGCGGCGCCGGTGACGAGGATGACAGGGTCGGGCATGGCGGTGGCACGCAACGAGACGCCGCATTGTCAGCGATGGCACCACGAGCCGCGATGCGTGGGCAGCGCAGACGCCGCTCGCCCGACGCCTCCGTGCAGAAACGAATCGCCACTTCAAGACTGCCATGGGTTGGTGCATCAAGATGCTAAGATGACAAAATGCGAACAACGATCGATCTGCCGGAGGCGACGCTGCGCCAACTCAAGGCCAGAGCCGCTCTGGAGGGTGTGCAGATGAAGGAGTTGGTGCTCGGGTACGTGCAGCACGGCCTGGCGCGGCGGCCAGCCCCGGCGCAGGCCGTCATGCGCAGCCCGCTGCCCGACCTGGTGCCGAACAAGCCGCTCGCGCTGCGCCGGCCCAAGAACGCCGCGCTGTTCGCCGCCCTCGACGAGGCCGACGCGCGGTGCGCCACGGGCAGACGGCGTGCGCGTTGAGGCAGGCGATCTGCTCGACGTCAACGTCCTGGTTGGCGCTGGCTGCGCCGTCACACGTGCACCACGGCGCGGCGCGCGCCTACTGGATGCAGCCCGTACTGCCGCGGCTGTGGTTCAACCGCATCACGATGCTCGGCCTTGTGCGCCTGCTGTGCGAGCCCAAGATCATGGGCGAGGCCAAGCTGTCGCCGACCAGGGCGCTGGAGGTCTACGAGCACCTCGAGGCGCTGCCCGAGGTGGGCTTCATGGACGAGCCGCCAGCCTGTGGTCCGGCCTTCGCTGCTGCGCTGCGCTCGATGGCGCCGAGCTCCGGCCGGTTGTTGACCGACCTCTACCTGGGCTGCTTCGCTCAGGCAGCGCAATTGCGTCTGGTGACATTCGATCGTGACTTCGAGCGCTTCGCCGGGCTTGCGGTGCTGCGCCTATCACCCGCGGGGAAATGACGCCCTTCGTGCGAGGGTGTCGGAGTGGGGCCTTGGTTGAGGGAGCGGTCGGATACCGCCGCTCTGGCGCGATCCACGAGAATGCGCGGTCTGTCCTCGCCCACCAGCAACCTGCAGCAGCCCTCTCACCATGAAGATCACCCTCGTCGGCTCCGGCTATGTCGGCCTCGTCACCGGCGCCTGCCTGGCCGAGATGGGCAACCACGTGGTGTGCCTCGACGTCGATGCCGGCAAGATCGCGCTGCTGCAAGGCGGCGGCGTGCCGATCCACGAGCCCGGTCTCGAGCCGCTGATCCAGCGCAACGCCGCCGCGGGCCGGCTGCAGTTCACCACCGACACCGACGCTGCGGTGCTGCACGGCACGGTGATCTTCATCGCGGTGGGCACGCCGCCCGGTGAAGACGGCTCGGCCGACCTGCGCTACGTGACGCAGGCCGCGCGCTCGATCGGCCAGCGCATGACCGACTACAAGCTGATCGTCGACAAGAGCACGGTGCCGGTGGGCACCGGCGACGCGGTGGAAGCCACCGTCCGCGCGGCACTCACCGAGCGCGGCGTCGACGTCGCGTTCTCGGTGGTGTCGAACCCCGAGTTCCTGAAGGAAGGTGCCGCGATCGAGGACTTCATGAAGCCCGACCGCGTGGTGGTCGGCAGCGACGACGAGCGGGCGATCCACCTGATGCGCGCGCTGTACGCCCCGTTCATCCGCAACCGCGACCGCCTGCTGGTGATGGACCGCCGCAGCGCCGAGCTCACCAAGTACGCGGCCAACGCGATGCTGGCCACGCGCATCAGCTTCATGAACGAGCTGGCCAACCTCGCCGAGCGCATCGGCGCCGACATCGAGCTGGTGCGCCAGGGCATCGGCAGCGACCCGCGCATCGGCACGCAGTTCTTGTACCCCGGGTGCGGCTACGGAGGGTCGTGCTTTCCCAAGGACGTGAAGGCGCTGATGCACACCGGCCAGCAGTCGGGGTTGCAGTTGCGCGTGCTCGGCGCCGTGGAGGCCGCCAACGAGCGGCAGAAGAGCGTGCTGGTCGACAAGGTGGTGGCGCGCTTCGGCGCCGACCTGACCGGCCGGCGCTTCGCGCTGTGGGGGCTGGCGTTCAAGCCCGGCACCGACGACATGCGCGAGGCGCCGAGCATCGCGGTGATCCAGGGGCTCACCGAGCGCGGCGCGTCGGTGGCGGCCTACGACCCGGTGGCGATGGCCGAGGCCAGGCGGCACCTGGCCGACGTCAAGTCACTCGACTACGCGTCGAGCAGCGATGCCGCGCTTGCGGGCGCCGACGCGCTGATCATCGTCACCGAGTGGAAGGAGTTCCGCAGCCCGGACTTCGATGCGCTCAAGGCGACGCTGCGGCAGCCTGTGATCTTCGACGGGCGCAATTTGTTCGATCCGAGGCTGGTGCGCGAAATGGGGCTTGAGTACCACGGCATCGGGCGCGGGTAAGGTCGCGATTCCACCACCTTATGGTGAAATGGCGCCCACAGCGCGTCGCGCGATGGACTGCGTCTCTCGTCCAAAATGCAGTGGCTCTGCACATTGGACGAACCGCAGGCGCTGCCATGGTTTCGCCCCGACCAGACGAGCGACAACTGGACAAGCCCGTAAACAGTCGTGTGCCATCTCGGCTTCGGGGTCACGGCCCCTGACAAGCAGGGTCTCGCGTGGCTGTGGAGCAGGGTTGTACAAATTCAAAGCCGTTCTTTGAATCTGTACGGAATGCTGTCCCGCGACTCCTCCGCAGCACTGCATCGGCTGGCGCACAGTCTTCCGATCGTCGTGGTCACCGGGACGCGGCAATCCGGCAAGATCAGGCTGGTGCGGCAGGCCTTCCACGAACTGCAGTACGTGACCCTCGAAGACTTGGACAGGTACGACCGCGGGCTGTCTGACCCGCGCCGCCTTCTCGATCTGCATGCCGATGCCGTCCTCGACGAGGTGCAGCGTGCGCCGGGTCTGATGTCGTATCTGCTTGGAATCGACGGCTACGATCCCTTGTCTACCTCAACGACGTGCTGCGGCGATTGCCCACCCAGCTCAACAGCCGCGTGGAGGAGTCGTCGGCGCGCGTGGGCGCCGATATGCGCGCGACGATAATGAAGGTATGAAAAACTACTCTCTGCGGCGGCGAGTGCTGGTGACCGGGGGCGCCGGATTCCTAGGCTCCCACCTATGTGATCGCCTGGTCGCCGACGGGCATGACGTGTTATGCGTCGACAACTTCTTCACCGGCGCGCGTGACAACATTGCCCACCTGATCGGCAACCCGCGGTTCGAGTTGCTGCGCCATGACATAACCTTTCCGCTCTACGTGGAGGTCGACGAGATCTACAACCTGGCCTGCCCGGCTTCGCCGATCCACTACCAGTTTGACCCGGTACAGACCACCAAGACCAGTGTGATCGGTGCGATCAACATGCTGGGCCTGGCCAAGCGCACGAAAGCAAGGATCCTGCAGGCGTCGACCAGCGAGGTGTATGGCGATCCAAGCGTGCATCCACAGCCAGAAGGCTACTGGGGCAACGTGAATCCGATTGGGCCGAGGAGTTGTTACGACGAGGGCAAGCGCTGCGCCGAGACTCTGTTCTTCGACTACCACCGCCAGAACGATGTGGAGATCCGCGTCGTGCGCATCTTCAACACCTACGGCCCGCGCATGCACCCGAACGACGGCCGTGTCGTCAGCAACTTCATCATGCAGGCGCTGAGCGGCGACGACATCACGATCTACGGCGACGGCACCCAGACTCGTAGCTTCTGCTACGTGGACGACCTGATCGACGGGCTTGTGCGAATGATGCACAACGAGTCCGGACTGGTCGGCCCGGTCAACATCGGCAACCCAAACGAGTTCACGATGCTGGAGCTTGCGCGGGCTGTAATCGAGGGTACCGGATCCAGCAGCAAGTTGACCTATCGCGAGTTACCGACCGACGATCCTCGGCAGCGACAACCTGACATCCACTTTGCGATCCAACGGCTAGGTTGGGAGCCGAAGGTTCAGCTCAAGGTTGGGCTCAAGCACACTATCGCCTACTTCAAGACGGTCCTGGAGGGCCGCTGAGGCATAGCAAAGCACCCCCCACGGGTGACTTCGATGGCAAAGCACTTCATCGGAATCTGGCTCATCTACTGGGCGGCAGTGCTCCTGCTGCCAGTTCACTCGATATATCCCAGTACCTTTGCCGCGGCTTTCTTGCAGGCCGGATTCGTCGCGCTTGTGCTGCTCGGAATTGCCTGTCTGCGAATCATGGTCGAAGTGCGATCGATGCCGCCCGCCGGTCGGTTTGACATCCCGGCTGCAAGGGACCTGACCAGAATTGCCATCGCGATGTCGGTGATCGGGCTTGTCTCGCTGATCTACGACAAGGCCTATGTGCAGGGCATCGACTACTCGGAAGGGGTCGCTGTCGCCCGGGAAGAATGGCGGCAGCTGGGTGAGGAACGCGGGGCGCACGTCTCGTCAGCTTTTAGCGTTCTGGGGTACCTGATCGGCAGCGCATACTACGTGGCCATCGTATTGGCTATCACCCAGCCGGGTGCACTAACGGTGCGCCAAAGACTCTGGACACTGTTGGCCGGCTTCGGCCTCATGATGGGCAACTCGATCATCACTGGCGGGCGTTCGAACTTGCTGCTGCTTGCAGCCTTCGTGGTCGGAGCATTCGTGTCGAGGCGCGGACTGACCTTCTCCACGGTGGTTCCGGTGGCGATGGCGCGACGAATGATCAAGGTAGTCGTGCTACTCGGTCTCGCCTATGGTGTCTTCATCTTCTACGAGCGAGCAAGAGCCGGTGAAGTCGAGGTGCTGGAGTACGCAATCGAATTCCTACCGTTCCTCGGCCTTGAGCCGTCCCAGGCGTATCGCGACAGCCTAAACGGTGGCGTCTTGAGTTCCTTGTCGGCCTTGTTGGTTCTGACGTTCAGCTACGTAACGCATAGCTTCGCCACGGTGGCCGCAATAGTAGATGCCCCAAACGAGCACAAGACCATCATCTTTCTTCACGTCGCGAGTCTGCTGTCCAAGCTCGGCGTCACCGGCGAGCCAGACGGTGACTGGTTCCTGTCGGGGCGGCTACCCTCAGTTCCGGGCTCCCTGTGGCATCAGTTCGGGTTAGCCGGTTTCCTGGTCGGGAGTTGGCTCATCGGCATGGCGGCAGAAGCCTGTCGGATCTGGGCCGCCCGGCACCCCAGGCGCTTGCTCCCGCTTGGTGCCTTTGTCATGGCCTATGCAACACTCATACTGACTCCGGTACTTTTCGCGGGAGACTTTCTTAGCTCCCCGTTTGTCTTAGGTTCATTCTTGCAACTGGCGCTCGTCGACGCCTGGCTGCGCAGCCTCAAGCGGGCGCGCAGGCGATTCACTCAGACACCGGCGGTTAGCCCTCAGCCCCTGTGATGGGTTCAATGTGGCGGGGGCGGCGTTGTGCGCGTTAACGGTCGGCGGAGACGCGCGGGCGCCTTCATTCAATTCGTCTTGCGCCAGACTCGATCAGTGTTCAGGACAGACAGCCAGGCTGCGAGAGCCGTCGCAGCGTAGCCCGTCGACGCGAGTACCAGCGCGAGCACCGCGATGCTAGTCAACTCGGTCGCGCGGCCGCTTGGCTGCAAGATCCACCAGATTGCACCGCCGCAGAGCGCCGCCGCTCCCTGGACCGTCAGTAGTCGCAACTCGCGTCCGAAGACGATCAGGCAGGTGGTCCAGAAGTCGGACACGCGGAACAACGCCACGACAATGAGCATCGGCAGCAATGACCGTGCATCCGCGTAGGCCGGGAACCAAAGGTCGATGGTCGATGCCAGCAGCCACCAGAGCGGCCAGGCCAGTGCGGCGCCAGCGCCGAGTAGGCCCAGCGAAGCCAAGGCCCCGATGCGGAATGCTGCGATAGCTCCGACGCTGGCGCTACGACGCGCCACCAAAGGGAACAATGACGCATTCGCCACGACCTGAATTGCCTGGGCCATCATCAAGATAGTCCAGGCGAAGGCGTACTGGGCGAAGGCTGATGGCTGCAGCCACTGCGCGGCAATCCAGCGATCAGCATTGATAAGCAAGAAGCTCAGAGATGTTGCTGCCAGCAGCGTGAGCGCGCTGCGCCACTTTACTTGGGGGAGCCTCCTGCCTGCCAATTGCATCGTCGTGGTCAAGGAGATGCGGACTGCGCTCAGGTGTCGCCTGAGCACCAGCGCGGCCAACGCCAGAGAAATTGCTGCCTCGCTCAGAAGCGCGGCGCCGGCGCTGTGGAGCCCTGCTGCCGCAGTGATACCGATCGGCAGAACGAGGACTGCACGAGTCAGATTCTGGCGTGCAAAGCGCAGCGGATCGCCGCGGCTTCGGCTCTCGACAGTGACCGAGAGAAAGAGTTGCTGTGACAGCCCGTGGATCAGTCCGATCGACAGCAGGCCCGGTGAAAGGCCCGCTAGCGACAAGCCAGCCACTGCAGCGACTAGCCCGCAGGCTGCGCATGCCATGGCCGCCAGAACGCATTGCGTCATCAACACCGCGCCTGCCCGTTCGCGGCGTCGTACCAGCATCACCGGTAGCTCTCGCTGGAGCACATTGTGCAAGCCGAGACAGGCAAGCATCCCAAAGCTACTCGAAACCAGCAGCCCGGCACTGTATGTAGCGAAGCCAGTCACATCGAGCAGGCGCGCCATCACCAGAATCCGCAGCAACATCAGGCCCATCGCTGTCGACAGAAGCGGTGCGTACCAGAGTTGACGCAATCGCGCGCCGCTCAGGGTCGACGGCAACCGCGGAGTCCTTGCGCCGGGCCAGGTCAAGCCAGAATGTCCAACTGGGTGGGGCACCGATGTTCGCGCAGGGCGCCCTGCCAAGCGATGCGAAGGCGCCACATCTCTTCTTCGCAGCAGCGGCTACAGGTCACCGCGCGGCATCGCCTCGCGGATACGGTCTATCGGGCGGAACAGCCAGCGGCGCTTCACTGGCGAAAGTGCAGTGACAGACGGCGCGGTCGCTCCGTCGAGCAGCGAGTTCCAGTCGCGTGCCGCGATGCGCTCGAGCACCGCGTCCTCCCCCGATGCATCGTCGCTCCAGCCGCTGTCGTCGGCCGTCAACACCGCGCTGCGCAACAGCTCGGTCAGGCGCGCCGGGTCGGCGCCTTCGCGGTACTCGTAGCGAGTGGTCGTGATGCAGCGCACCTGGTCCACGAACTGGGGCACGCGGTAGATCATCGTGTAGGCGAAGCGCAGCGTCAGGCGCGCGATCTCGGCCGCACGACGCGCCTGCGTCTGGCGGTCGAGTTCGCAGTGTAGGGTCACGTCGCGCATCGCGGCCGGCGTGTCAGCGTCACTCTGGAACCCCGCCTGTTGGTAGTTCGACGGCGCCACTGCGATGACCTGTTTGCCCAGCACGCCGGCCTCCAGCGCGGCGCTACCCCCGCACACGACGACGGCATCGCATTGTTCGATCAGCCCGAGCGTGCTCGCGGGATCGGTGCTGGCGAT
The DNA here is from genome assembly GCA_015075545.1 of Ideonella sp. Lineage (GTDB taxonomy): Bacteria > Pseudomonadota > Gammaproteobacteria > Burkholderiales > Burkholderiaceae_C > JAEUPI01. The sequence continues at coordinate 722,426 of JABTUC010000002.1, forward strand.
GCAGTGGATACCGCGTTGGCGCGCCCACTCGGTGAAGTGCTGCTCCGAGCGGTGGCCGTCCTGGGTGCCGATGCGCTCGCCCCAGTTGGGGTGGCAGCGCAGCACCACCTCTCTGGCGTCGAGCCCGAGTTGGTCGATGAGCGCGTCGAACGCCACCGTGTGGTGTGGCCACTTCGAGATCCAGTCGGGGTGACCCCACACCTCATTGCGGCTGCCAGGCACCAGCAGTACGCGCCGAGGTGCGGCTGGCCGCGGCCAGTCGGCCTGGCGGGCCGCGATGTTGTAGGCGCGCCATTCCTTGCCGTTGCGACGCAGGAAGCGCGAAGCGATATGGCCGGCGGCACGCAGCGCCTGCGATTGGGTCAGCGGCCGGTTGCGCCACTCGCGCACCAACTGGTCGACGTTCTGTAGCCCGAGGCAGTTCTCGCCAGGCAGCAGCTGCAGTCCGTCGCCGAACCAGGTGCGCTCCAGGCTGACAAACGGAATGCCGGCAGCGCGCGCTGCCTCGAGTACGGCGCGGGTGGCATCCATGCGGCCGTTGAAGAGGCAAATCGCGTCGAGCCGCGCGCGCTCGATCCAGCGCAGCGCTGCGGTGTAGGCGTCGCGCGTCGGCGGGTCCAGGTGTGCCGCGAGGTCGAGGAACTCGCCGCTGGCGAACTCTTCGTCGGATTCGAACCGTCCGAGCGTGCTGGCGCTGGAGCGGCTCCACTCGCTCGCGCACGCCGGCAGCGCGACGGTGCGATCCACCAGCGAGCCGATCGAGTGCACGCCACGGCCCGCATACGAGCGCACGCCGCCGACGCGGCAGCGCGTGCAATGGACGAAGTCGCTGACCTCTGGCCGCAGCGCCTTGGTGTAGCAGTGCTCCAGGTCGGAGTCGCAGGTCAGGAACGAAACCGCGTGGCCCCCCGCTTGGGCCAAGCCTGCCAAGTAGGACAGATGCTCGACGTGGGGCCGCCAGGCGTAGATGCTGGTGAATCCGATACGCATGAGTCAGAGCTTGCCCTTCAGCACGCGCCAGTACACGGACATGCCACCGTAGCCCAGCAGCAGCAGCGGCGCGGCGACCGGAAACGCCCAGCGCCAGCCGCCGCGCTCGGCGGCCAGTCGAATCACGCGCATCACCTTGCGCATGTGGCGCCACTTGCTCGCGGACAGCGACCCGGAGAGCCGGCGGTAGGCAACCAGCGGCAGCGCGATGCGCAGCACCCGGAAGCCGGGGCGTTCCATCAGGCGCAGCCACAGGTCGTAGTCTTCCACTGCGACCAGTTCGCGCGCGACGTCGAAGGCGCCATCGCACAACAGGTGCTCACGCCGGCACAGGACGCTGGAGGTGGCGATGCGATCCTTGATCAGCATCTGCCAGTACGGCAGCGGGTGTGCGGGCATATCGGTTGGTAGACGCATCTGGCGCAGCGGCGGGCGCTGCCCGTCGACGAAGTCCTCGATCGCGCTGCAGACCAGGTCGGCCCCGCTGCGTCGCGCCAGGTCGAGTTGCACGCGCAGCTTGCGGGGGTGCCACAGGTCGTCGGCATCGCACAGTGCGACCCACTCGCCGCGCGCGGCCCGCACTGCCTGGTTGCGCGGCGCCGCCGGGCCGCCGCTGTTGGCTGGCGTGCGCAAGTAGCGCACTCGTGGGTCTCGCTGCGCCGCTTGCGCCACGCAGTCTGCCGTGTCGTCGCTGGAGCAGTCGTCGACGACGAGCAGCTCCAGCGCCACCTCCTCCTGCGCGAGGATGGATGCGATCGTCTCCGGCAGGTGGCGTGCCGCGTTGTACGCAGGCACCGCTACCGAAACTTCTACTGCCGTCACGCCAGCAGGTCCCAGGTGAGCGGCGTTCCCGCCGGGGCGTCGCGATTGATGCGCTTGCCCAGCATCGTGTCGTAGTACTTGGGCGCCATCCCGAAGCCCGGCCGCACGATGCGCAGCGTGGCCTCGCTGAGCACGTCACCGGCCTTCATGTCGCGTGCGATGTACAGCGTGCGGCGGAACACCCGCGACTTTTCCTCGGCAGCGGTGCCGCCGTAGCTGACGTGGCCGAGGCCCTGCCACGCGCGTTCGGTTTCCACTCGCAAGGCCGCGAACTCCTGCGGCTCCAGCGAGAACGCCGAATCGACGCCACCATCGGCCCTGCGCAGGGTGAAGTGCTTCTCGATCACCGTGGCACCCAGCGCGACGGCTGCCACCGCGACGCCGCAACCCATGGTGTGGTCCGACAGGCCGACCTCGCAGCCGAACGCATCTCGTAGGTTGGGAATCGTGCGCAGGTTGCTGTTCTCCGGCGTCGCGGGATAGGTGCTCGTGCACTTGAGGAGCACCAGGTCGCGACACCCAGCGTCGCGCGCGGTGCGCACTGCTTCGTCGATCTCGCCGCAGGTGGCCATGCCAGTGGAGATGATCATCGGCTTGCCGGTGCGCGCGACCTTGCGGATCAGAGGCAGGTCGGTGCATTCGAAGGACGCGATCTTGTAGGCCGGCACGTCGAGGGATTCGAGGAAGTCGACCGCGGTGTCGTCGAACGGCGTGCTGAAGCAGTGCAGCCCGTGCGACGCCGCACGCGCCATGATCGGCCCGTGCCATTCCCACGGTGTGTGCGCCTCGTCGTAGAGGTCGTGCAGCTGCCGGCCGGCCCACAGGCTGCCGGGGTCATCGATGACGAAGCCAGGCACACGCACGTCGAGTGTCATCGTCTCGGCGGTGTAGGTTTGCAGTTTGAGGGCGTCGGCGCCTGCATGGGCCGCCGCGTCGACGATTTCGAGGGCCCGGTCGAGCGATCGGTTGTGGTTGCCGGACATCTCGGCAATCAGATAGGGCTTGACGCCCAGGCCCAGCGCACGGTCGGCGATCTTCATGGGTGCATCCCCTGCAGCGAGCTTCTCTCGGGCGCCACAGGCCAGCTCCACTGCGGCCCGCCACGCACGAATCCAGCGCCTTCGAAGGCCCGCATCGACGCCCGATTGGCGGGCAAGATGGTGGCGACCAGCCGTTCGAGCGCCGTGTTCTCTCGCGTCCAGCGCTGGCCTGCGCGCAGCAGGCGCGGGCCCAGGCCTAGGCCGGTCAACGCCGGATCGAGGTAGATCGACACCTCGGCCTGCGTGCCTTCGATGTCGAGCCTCAGCACGCCGACGTTGCGCCCGCCGATGTGGGCGACGAAGAGGCGGCGCGCTGGATCGGCTAGCGCGCCCGACCACCAGCGACGATGGTCGACGGGATCGATCTCGCGTGTGTCGCACGAGTGGCGGCGGGTCGACTCGTCGTTGCGCCAGGCGAAGCTACATTCGGCATCCTCGGCTCGCGCGGGGCGCAGGGCCAGCGTGTCGGCCCCCAAGGCGACCGCGACCCGGCGCGCCCCGAGGCCGTCGACAAGGGCGCGCGCGCGCTGCGCGAGCGCCCGGCGGCGGGGTGCGTCGGCGAGCAAGTCGGCCACGGCCCGACCGACGGTGGTAACCGAAGCTGCTTCATGCTCGGCCAGCGCGGCAGCTGCACCGATGACAGCCAGTTCGCGCACGACCACCTGCTGGTTCGCGGCCGCTTGAAGCAACAGCATCGGTGCGCCAGCGCAGCATCGCTCCCACGTGGCTCCGCCGCCAGCGCCGATCTGCAGGCCGTGGCGTGCGAAGAACGCTGCCAGGTCGGGCAGGTCGACCGACACCCGGGGGTCGGCCCAGCGGCCGGCCCGCGCCTGCAGGCCGGCCAAGTGCGCACTGGCGCCGGTGGCGACGATCTCGATCGGGCCGCTGAAGCCAGCCTGCTCCCGGCACGCGCGTAGCGCCAGTGAGGCAAGGTCCGTCGAGTCGACGCCACCCATGAAGATACCGATGCTGGCTACTGCATCGTCGATCCGCGCCGGCTGCAGGCCCGCGTAGGCCGGCCCCAGCAGCGCGAAGCGGGGCCCGCCGAGCAGTGCCGTCGCGGCACCGACGAGCGCGCCATACTTTCTGCGGTGATCGGCGTGCAGGTTGTGGTCGATCAGGCAATCGACCTCATGCGGCCGGTCGGCCAGGTCGTCGATGGCCGCCATGCGCACGCCTAACGATTGCGCCACTTGGCGCTGCCAGCGCGCGTCGAAGGCGTAGTGGTCGACGACTACCCAGCCGCAGTGCCAACCCGCCAGCGCCTCGGCCGTCTGCCGTGCATCGTCGGACCAGCGCGCGCCGGCCCAGCCTGCGTGCGCCACCGGGTCGTCGGCGACGCTCAGTCCGGGTACCGACGCTGGCAGTAGCACGGACTCGACACCAGCGGCGCGGGCTAGGCTGGCCGTGTCCAAATCCAGCTGCCGCGTGACTAGCCGGATCTGCGCGCCGCAGTCGCGCAGCGCGGCGGCGAGCGCTAGGCAACGCACAATGTGACCGGTCCCGGATGCCTGCGAGGCATCAGCCCGCAGCGCGACGCGAAGGGGGGGCATGCTCACACTGCGATGAAGTTCATCCGCACTGGGATGCCAGCGGCATGCATGGCCTGCTTGGCGCCGGCCGGGGTCTGCTCGGTGAAGTGGAAGATGCTGGCCGCCGCCACCGCAGAGGCGCCGGCCTCCTTGACCACGCGGACCAGGTCGGCGTAGCTGCCGGCGCCGCCGGAGGCGATGACGGGAATGTCGACCGCGGCCACGACGCGCGACACCAGCTCAATGTCGTAGCCATGCATCGTGCCGTCGCGGTCGATCGAGGTGAGCAGGATCTCGCCTGCGCCTCGCGATGCCACCTCGCGGGCCCACTCGACTGGGTCGCGGCCGGTGTCGCGCCTGCCCGAATGGCTGAACACCGAGTAGCGCCCGTCCGCGTGGCGGCGGGCGTCGATGCTAGCAACGACGCATTGCGCACCGAAACGGGCTGCCGCCTCTTCAACGAATGCCGGGTGCTCGACGGCGGCGCTGTTGATGCTGACCTTGTCGGCGCCGGCACGCAGCAGGGTGGCGATCTGGGCCACCGTGGTCACGCCACCGCCGACGGTGAGCGGCACGCTGCATTCGTCGGAGAAGTCCGCCACCGACTCATGGTCGGGTGCCTCGCTTGTCGAAGTGGCGGTGATGTCGACTAACACCAGTTCGTCCACGTCGCGCGTGTTGTAAACCTTAAGCGCCGGCAGCACCGGCCCCACGCGGCGCCAGCTGTCGAAGCCCACACCTTTGACGAGGCCCAGGTTCTTCCACAGCAGGGTCGGGATGACGCGAACCTTCAGCACGGTACGTAATCCAGGAAATTGCGCAGCAACTGGCGCCCTGCCTTCGAGCTCTTCTCCGGGTGGAACTGGGTGCCGAAGACGTTGCCCTGGCGCACCGCCGCCGTCACCAGCACGCCGTAGTCGGTGGTGGCTGATACGAACTCCTGGCTCTCGGGTTCGAACGCGAAGCTGTGCACGAAGTAGAAGTCGGAGCCAGAAGGGATGTGGCCGAACAGCGGGTCGGATGCCTGGCATCGGACCTCGTTCCAACCGACATGAGGGACGCGCAGGGTGCAGCCGATGGCATCGAGCCGGCGCACGCGGCCCGGGACTAGGCCCAGGCCGGACGTTGTGCCGCCTTCGTCGCCGGCGCTGGCCAGCATCTGCATGCCCAGGCAGATGCCGAGCAGCGGCTTGCCCTCGTGCACTATGCGGCGCACCACCTCGACCCAGCCGCCATCGCGCAGATGAGCCATACCCTCACCAAAGGCGCCGACGCCTGGCAGCACGGCGCGGTTGGCTTCGAACAACGCGGCCGGGTGCTCAGCGACGAAAACCTGCACACCCAGGTCCTCGAGCGCTCTGCGCACCGAGCCGAGGTTACCCATGCCGTAGTTGACGATGCCGACCTTCATGCGTTGTCGTGATTCAGCTTCTCGAGGTTCCCGTGCTTGTCCTTGGCCAGCGCGCCGGCGCCGTCGCGCTTGAAAATCTTCTTGTTGGTGAACTTGTCGCAGACCTTGACGAACTCGTCGACCGTCATGTCCAGCGGATCGAGGATGTCCGCCAGCGGCTTGCCCAGATAGGTCCACGGGAACTTGCCGTCGCGCTTGCGGACGATCTCGAGTGCGTCCTGGCGCGAGATGCGACCACGCCTCACGTGCAGGCAGGCGATGTCGGTCGCGCGCGAGAAACCGAACTTCAGAAACTTGAAGTAGTCGTGGATGCCGGTCTGGTGATTGTCCAGGTTCTCGTAGTTCACCATCGACCCTTCGACGGCACGGTCCAGCGACGTGAAGCCGTTGGCCTGCGAGATGAGCGCGTTGGACAGGCCGTCCCAGGGCAGGTAGTGGCCAAGGAAGAGCCCGGTGACGCCGACGCGCTGCAGCGCTTCGTCGCTGGGGTACTGATACGGAAGCAGGTGACGCGGCTCGATGCCGTAGGTCTGCGATAGGTCGGTGACGCGCAGGCCGAGCAGGCCGCCGAACTCCTCCAGCCAGCGCCGGGTGAGCACGTTGTTCTGCGCCGCCGCGGCCGGGCCGCCGTACTCGTTCTGCGAGTTCTCGCCCCAGACGATCAGCGGCACGTCGAACTGGACCGCGGCGCGCACCGGGATCGTGAAGATGCCGACATGCTCGGGCCAGGAGATGTCGCCCACCTCCGTGAGGCCGATTCGGTTCAGACGCGCCCGCACGAGCGGGTTGGGCGAGAACTCGACGTAGTCGACGCCGAGGCGCTTGATGTTCTCGATGTTCTCGCGCCCGATGTCGCTCAGGTCGCAGGTGGTTGCGGTCACGCACAGCGGGTTCAGGCCCAGTTGCAGCATGCGCACCACCTGGTAGGTGCTGTCCTTGCCGCCGCTGACCGGCACGATGCAGTCCCAGTTCGAGCCGTGTCGCCGGTAGCGATCGAGGACACCGAGCAGTTCCTCGCGCCGCTGACTCCAGTCCACTGCCTTGCGCTGCTCGTAGGCGCGGCAGGCGTTGCAGACCCCCTGCTCGTCGATGTGTAGGTCAGGCTTGGTGTGCGGCATCACGCAGCGGACGCAGTACTTGAGCATGTTCATGCCCTCTTCTCCATCAGGAACCAGGTGACGTCGTCTTGCGGGAATGCCGGGTCGCGCCGGTAGGCGAAGCCGTAGTCGACCAGCGACAGCGCGGGAAACATGTCCAGCATCTCGCCGGCGAAGTCGCGCTTGAAGAGGCGGTCGGAGTGGCCGCGGTAGGGAATGGCCACCGGCGTCGGGTTGTAGTACTCGCACACCAGCAGCCAGCGCCGGGTGGCGTCGTACAGCTTGCGGTAGGTGTGGGCCAACATCTCGGGGTTTAGGTGAATGAGCACGCCCTTGATGAGCGCCAGGTCTGCCTGCTGCCCATCCGGGGCATCGAAGATCGATCCCAGGAACACGTTCTCCGGCCCGACCAGCTGCGCCAACTGCGCAGCAGCGTCGGCGTTGATCTCGATGCCGCGCGCCGCCAGGCCCGGGTAGAGCAGCTTCAGCGCGCGTAGGTTCATACCGATATTGGCGCCGAACTCGACACAGGATCCGATACGCGCGGCGCGCCGCAGCGCGCAGGCGAAGAAGTTCAGGTTCGAGGCCAGCAGGCCGCTGCTTTCGTTGCGGCCGATGTATTGGGTGCCGAACGCACCGGCCCAGAACGCCTCCTGTTCGGTCTTGAAGGGCATCATTCTTCCTTGGTCGTCCGCGCTACGGTCTTCTGCCGGACGTGACGGTTGAGTTGCACCCACTCTGGGTGCTCGTCCAGGAGGGCCAGCACGTCCGCCATGCCGAAGTCGGGTTGTCGGGGGTACAGCGTGGTCAAGATTCGCGAAACCAATTCCAGGTCCTCTGGCGTGTCCACGGTCCATCGGTTGGCGCTGAGGTCGGGCTCCATCGTCAGCGACTTGAGGCGGAACCGCTCGGGCTGCCAGTAGACGAACGGCGTGACGTGCTCGCGCTCGGCCGCGTCGGTGGCTTCGGCGTCGGCTTGGAGCAGTGCTTCGCGCGTGATCACCTCGACTGCCATGCCGTAAGGCCACGTGGGCTGGATCATGTTCGACAGGTAGTCGCAGGGCTCTCCGGTGCGGAAGGTCGTCACCGCTAGGTCGACGAGCGCCGGCTCGATCAGCGGACAGTCGGAAGTGACGCGCACGACGATGCTGGCGTCGAAGGCGCGTGCCGCCTGGGCATATCGGGACAGGACGTCCAATTCAGACCCGCGCGTGCAGGCAATCAATTCCGACTCGCAGAAGGCGACGATAGCGTCGTCGGCCACCTGGGCGGTCGTGGCCACGACCAGACGGTCGACCTGCCGGCAGCGGCGCAGACGCTCGATCTGGTAGGACAGCATCGGCCGGCGGGCGATCGGCGCCAGCACCTTGCCAGCGAGCCGCGTCGACCCCATGCGTGCCTGGATGACGACGACGATCATGTTCAGCGTAAGGCGGCGGTGAGCGTGCGCACGACGAAATCCTGCTGTTCGCCGGTCATCGCCGGGAACAGCGGCAAGGTAATTGCGCGCGCGTAGTAGCGCTCGGCGGCTGGGAAGTCACCGCGCTTGAACCCGAGCGAAGCATAGTACGGCTGGGTGTGGATCGGGATGTAGTGAACGTTGGCGCCAATGCGCGCGCGGCGCAGCGCGTCGAACAGAGTGGCGCGGCGGCAGGCGGTGCGTGCACCATCGATCTCGACTACGTAAAGATGCCACGCCGACACTCGGTCGGGCACGCGCGCTGGCAGCAGCAAAGGCAGGTCGCGCAGAAGCATGTCGTAGCGGTCGGCCAGCGCCACGCGCGCAGCATGCAGCGCGTCGAGCCGCTTCAGCTGTGACCAGCCGAGCGCGGCCTGCAGATCCGTGAGCCGGTAGTTGTAGCCCAAGAGTTGCTGCTCGTAGACCCACGGGCCTTCGACCTCGTGCTGCAGGTCCTCCGGCTCGCGCGTCATGCCGTGCGAGCGCAGCAGACGTAAGCGCTTGGCCAGCGCCGCGTCGCGCGTCGTGACGACACCGCCTTCGGCCGTGGTCACGATCTTCACCGCATGGAAGCTGAAAGCAGTAGCGTCGGCGTAGTCGCTGCCCACGGGCTGGCCCTGATAGCTGGCGCCGGTCGCGTGTGAGGCGTCCTCCAGCAGCGCAAAGCCGTACTTGTCAGCGAGCTCGCGCATCTCGCGCAGGTCGCACGGCAGGCCCGCGAAGTCGACCGGAATGACCACCTGTGGCAACTCGCCGCGTCCCGCGGCGCGCTCCAGCTTTGCGCGCAGGGCCGCGACCGACATGTTGCGCGTCACCGGGTCGATGTCGACGAAGTCGATATCGCCGCCGCAGTACAGGACGCAATTGGCCGACGCCAGGAAGCTGTTCGGCGAGGTCCAGACGCGGCTGCCGGCGGTGACGCCCAGCGCCAGGCAGGCCACGTGCAGCGCCGCCGTCGCATTGGCCATCGCGACAGCGTGCCTTGCGCCGACGCGGCGCGCGAACGTCTCCTCGAATTGGGCCACCATCGGCCCCTGGGTCAGGTATTCGGAGCGCAGCACCGCAGTAACGGCGGCGATGTCGTCGTCGTCGATGTTCTGGTGGCTGTACGGGATGTGCGACATGGCGCGCTCAGCAGGCAGGGCTATTCGCCTCGAATGATCGAATCAGCGTTCTCAGTTGCTCGACTGACAGGAAATCGCTGTTGCGCCCGCTGTCGTAGGCGAATCCGGGGTCGACGCGAGTCGCGCCCATGCGTTCGCAATACTCTTCGATCGAATAGTTGCCGGCAGCCGGCAGAATGGCGAAGTAACGACCCAGGTCGACGGTGTTGAAGCTGTCGCTGGCGGTGATCATCTCCTCATGGATCTTTTCGCCCGGTCTGATGCCGACGATCTCGTGGCGGCACTCGGGCCCGATCGCGCGTGCGACATCGGTGATTCGGTACGACGGGATCTTTGGCACCAGTACCTCGCCGCCCCACGTGTGCTCGAGCGCCCACAGCACCATGTCGACCCCGTCCTGCAGAGAGATGTTGAAGCGCGTCATCCGCGGGTCTGTGATTGGCAGCGAGCCGGATCTGCGCTTCTCCAAGAAGAACGGAATGACCGAGCCGCGGCTGCCCATCACGTTGCCGTAGCGGACCACGCTGAAGCGAACGTCGCGCTTGCCCTTGATGTTGTTGGCAGCGACGAACAGCTTGTCCGAGCACAGCTTGGTGGCACCATACAGATTGATGGGCGCGGCGGCCTTGTCGGTGGAAAGGGCAACCACTCGTTCGACGTGGCAATCAAGGCAGGCCTCGATGAGGTTCTGGGCGCCGATGATGTTGGTCTTGATGCACTCGAATGGGTTGTACTCCGCTGCCGGCACCTGCTTGAGCGCAGCCGCGTGTACCACGTAGTCGACGCCTTCGAGCGCGCGACGCAGACGCGCCTCGTCGCGGATGTCCCCGATGAAATAGCGCAGGCCAGCATGCACGCGGTCGGAGTACACCTGCGACATCTCGTACTGCTTGAGCTCATCCCGCGAATACACGACCAGGCGTCGTATGCCGGGGTAGCGCGCCAAAACCGTTCCGACGAATGCCTTGCCGAATGAACCGGTCCCACCGGTAATGAGTATTGCTTTGTCGTCGAGCATGGGGCGTTGGTTTGATTCGAGAATCCGGTGAACCGTGTCGCATCACTGACGGGGTGCGTCGAGCTCGTTCCGCAGCATGGCAATGGTGTTCCGCAGGACCTGATACTCGGCTTCCTTACGGGAGAGGAACGCTCGCGTTAAGCGTAGCTTCTGGCGCAATCCTGCCGGAGTCAGGACGTATGCATACGCCATCTTCCTATCACTGCGCTTGAAATTGCGCACCTTGACAAGCCCCCTATCAAGCAGGGCGTGCAGCACGTAGTGCGTCTTGCCCAAGCTGAGCCCCAAAGCGCGCGACAGCTCTCGCTGTGACACTTCTGGGCGTGCGGCCAAGAGTCGCAGTGCCTCGAGTGCGCGTGCACTGTCGGTGTCTTCGGTGGCCATGCCAAGAGGTGATATGGGTGCGTTCATGACGTGAACGCAGTGTATTCGATCGTGCCTAGCGGCGCGCGCCTGCGCCCCGACGCCTATCCGAATGTCTCCGCCAAGGCGAGCGAAGGCGGTGCGCGGTCCTTTTCCGAGAGCCTGATCTCTAGCTCTGCATCAGGCCATACGATCGCCAATTGCGGATCGTCCCAGCGCACGGCCCGCTCTGCGGCCGGAGCGTAGTAGTCGGTAGTCTTGTACAGGAAGTCCGCCGTCTCACTGAGCACCAGAAAGCCGTGCGCAAAGCCGGCCGGGATCCACAACTGCCGGTGTGTGCCAGCATCGAGCTCGGTGCCGACCCAGCGGCCGAAAGTCGCACTGCTGCGCCGCATGTCCACCGCCACGTCGAACACGCGGCCGCTCACCACCCGCACCAGTTTGCCTTGCGCATGCGGTGGCAACTGGTAGTGCAACCCGCGCAGCACCCCGCGCTGCGAGCGCGAGTGG